>CBDBMB010000001.1:0-388739 GCA_965207305.1 Dehalococcoidia bacterium
AAGCTGGACGACCTCTCCCGCACCATGCGGGACACGCTGCTTGCCAACGTAGGGTGCCTGGCCGTCTTCCAGGTGGCGGGCTCCGACGCCCGCCACCTCGTCTGGGAGCTGGGCAAGGACCGGGTGACCGAGGAGGACATCGTGTCGCTGCCCGTCCATAACTGCTACGTCCGCGCCACCGTGGGCACCGAGCGGATGCCCGCCTTCTCGATGGAGGTGCGCAAGCCCGAGGAGGGAGACTCCGCCGTCGCCGCCCGCGTTCGCGCCGCGACATCCGAATACACCCTATCGGCCCAGCAGATCGCCCACGGCGAATCGGAGGGCCATGGGAAGGTGAGCGAGTATCGCAGAGGCTTGGGAGAGCTGAAAGGAGACGAAGCTCCCGCGACTGAGGCCAAGGGAAAGACTCCCCACGGCGCTGAACGATGGAAGCACACCAGCGGCCGTGGGCGCAAACGCAAGGACGGGGAGGCGAAGTAATGAGGCCCGCCGACCTTGAACTGCTTCAAGAGCTTGTCGACATGCCCTTCATCGACCGGCTGGAGTTGGCCGCCATGTCGGGCATGTCCAGGAGCGCGGTGTACGAGACAGTCCGAAGGCTGGAGGCCGCGGGACTTGTCGCCTCCATTCCCCACGCCGCCGACCTGACCCCGCCCACCCGTCGTTACCGCATCACCGGCACAGGGCTGCGGGCAGTTGCAAAAGCCGAGGACTCTTCCCCCGATGACCTTCTGCGCTCACGGCCTGTCTCCGCGCAGTGGCTGCGCATCCTGACGGACAGGCTCGACGCCCTCGCCGTCGTCTACCGCCTGGCCTCCACCGTGGCCGCCGTCGCCTTCCCCATCGGCCTGCGGCTCTACCGCTCCGGCCCCCTCGACGCCGCCATGACCCTCCCCGGCGGCAGGACCCTGGGGATCGCAAGACAGGGACACGCATCCGACAGGACGGGATTCTCACGACGGCTGTGGAAGCTGGGACAGGGAGAATCGCCCGGGACGGTGTTCGTCCTCGCCACCGACGAGGTACGGTTGAGGCACGCGCGCAGGATGACGCCCCGCAGGGTGAACGGGCTGTTGGCCTTGGAGCAGGACGCCGTTCTCGCCGCGCCCGAAGACCCGGTATGGCTTCCCTCGGCCTCCGGCCCAGCGACGGATCTGCGGAACGCCCTGGACCAACTTCCGACCCGGCGGAGAGATACCCGTTGAGGCTCCTCCGTCGGCGGCGCTCATGCCGGAAGACTCAGACACGAACACGGCCCCCGCGCTGCCCGTACTGCTCAGGCCCGCTGAGAAGCGGGCTCTCGACCTCATCTTCGACTGGCCCTGGATGTCCCGCACCGAACTCGCCAGCCTCATGGTCGTCTCCACCCGCCGAGTCCTCCCAGATCGTGAACCCCCTGGAAGGGTTCGGCCTCGTGACCCGGCCCATCAAGAGCAGCGGACGCCTGGCCCTCACTGACCGGGGGATCGCGCTGCTGGCCCGCAGAGACCGAACCTCCGTCGCCGTGGCGAGAAGGCGATGGAGCGTCGCCCTCCAGGACGGCGACGCCCCGTGCGAGTGGCGCAACGTGTCCCGGCGGCAGAACCCGTCAACTGCTCAGGAACGTCCAGCATACCGACGCCGTTCACGCCTTCATTGCATCCCTGGCGAGACAGGCCAACACCCTGGGATGGCAGGTCGTCCAGATCGACCCGCCCAAGAGGGCATCGCGCCACTTCAGGCACGAAGGCCGAAGGCGCTCCGTCAACCCCGACGCCTTTGGCCTCCTCGGAAGAGGTCCGGCTGCGTGGGCATTCTTCCTGGAGTGGGAGCGACGGGCCGTGCGACCCTCGACCATGGCGACCCGCCTTGCACCCTATCTGCGCTACTACTCATCTCACGGTCCCATCGACGACCACGGAGTACGGCCCGCCGTCCTCATCGTCTTCGACGACGACCTGGCCGCAGCCAACTTCCTGAGAGTGGCCCGGCGCGAGATAAACCGCACCGGCGTCGGCGTGCCCCTGTGGGTATCCCACAGGGAGGCAATCGCGTCCCTGGGGCCGCTGGGAAGGACGTGGAGGACTCCCCACGACTGGGAACCCGCCCACGTCCTGCGGAACCGATGAATCCCCCGGAACGGGGCGGGAGTGGAGCGGCGGCTCCCGGCCCGTCCAGAAAGGAGGTCTTCGAACCATGACATCGAACAGGACAGACCGACCGAGAGGCCGCCGGAGGCGGGGCGCAGGCTCGACCGTGCGCCTCGACGCCCGGTCCCTCTGGAAGCGGTTGGCGCTGCTGAACCGCTCCCAGAACTGGCTCGCCCAGGAGATAGGCATCAGCTCCGGCTACATGTCCAAGCTGGTCACCGCAGGCCGCGCTCCCTCCGGCCGCATCCGCAGGCGGATGCTCAAGGCCCTCGGCATCGAGGACTTCAGCGAGCTGTTCAGGCTCGACGAAGAGGAGGAGCAAGATGGAACACCGTAACGGCAACCCCGACGAGACCGGCATCAACGTCGCGGGACTCATTGCGCCCTACCAGAGCGGCGTGCTGCCCGAGGACTTCCCCGAGCGGCTGGAAATGCTCAAGGAGGCCAGCAACCTCACCTGGAACGCCTTCGCCGACGCCATCGGCATCGACAAGAAGCGCGTGCACAGGTGGCGCAGACCCAAGAAGAAGGGCCGCAAGCCCATCAAGCCCGACGGCGACGGGTTCTACGCCCTCGTGAGGATCGCGGCGCTCATTCCGGGCGGCCTCGACATCCTTATGGGCAACGGATACATGGCCTCCATCCGGTGGGTCTAGCGGTCCCATGTCGCATGGGCGGACACCTCAGAGGAGCGTCCGCCGAAACGCTCTCCCGGATTACGGCTTCCCCCAGGTGCTGGAGAACTTCAAAGAGGCGTCGGGGATGAGTTGGGACGAGATCGCATGGCGGCTCGGAACGACCACTACCACGCTGCACAGATGGCGAAGGGGATTGAGCAGGCCCAGCTACCGCTATCTCCTGGCCCTGCACGACCTCGCCCAAGACCTGGGACTGGGGCATCTGCTGCCCGCCATGAGAGTCGCGGACGCGCCCATTCACGGGCCGACGGACCAAATCCGGGCTGAGTAGGCGCGGGGCCGCAGACCCCGCGCAGGACGGCTCCAGCCTTTGAAGAACGCTCGCACCGACGCGAGAAGGGAGTAGGACCGATAGAGAGGCAGATACCGCACAGCGGCTGCTTCCGAAAAGCCGATGGGGTGAGCGCAGGGGTACACCTGCGCCCTGAAATTGGCCGAGTGAATAGACGGATATGAAGGATAGCAACGGACACAAAAGGCGGGCCAAGCCCCGCAGCGACGCCTCGGAGATAGGCAGGGTAAGGGTATTCTCCAAGCCGGGACCCGACGCCGAGGACCGGCTGCGCCGTCTCATGTCCCTGATGATCAGATACGCCACCCAGGATTGTCAGGACGCGCAGGGGGAGGACACCACCTCGGACCTTCCGCACGCCGGTGGCACGGCAACGGACGGGATTGAAAAAGAAGTCGACGGGGGCCGTGGAGACTGACCGCATTGGATTGACTGAAGAACGCTGTGAAGCGTATCTTTAGAGTCGTCAGGACGCTTCCCAAAGAACAATTGGAGGAGGGCGCTATGGCACATCGAGACTACGGCCCCGGGGAGATAACGGCCCTTGGAGCATCCATCTACAAGGAGAAGATCCAAGACCGAATTGGCTCTGTGGAAAGGGGCACGTTCGTAGTCATCGACGTCGAGTCCGGCGACTACGAAATCGACGCAAGAGACGCTGCCGCCACGCGACGGCTGCTGAAGCGTAGACCGAACGCAGTGACCTACGGGGTGCGCGTCGGCCATCGCGCGGCATACAGTCACGTCGGCGGTTTTCGGACGCCTGTACACCGTGATTAGGGGAAGGGTAAGTGGCGACCAACAGGCCCTGATTGTCGTAGACATCATGGATGGCTATGGGCGTCTCCAGCCAGTCGAGGTGGTCCTCGACACCGGTTTCACCGGATACCTTACTCTGTCCCCACGAACCATCAGCGATCTGGGGTTGCCGTCCGTCGGTCAGCGGACTTTCGAGCTGGCCAACGGTGAGCTATTTGATTTCCAGGTCTACCTTGGCTCAGTCTCTTGGCATAGCCGCATAAGCGACGTTCTGGTGTTGCAATCGGATAGCGCTCCGCTGCTGGGCATGGCACTGATCTGGGGTAGCCGGGTTACGATGGACGCTTACAGTGACGCAGAGGTCACGATTGAGGAACTCCAACCCGCATCGTGAGTGAGTTGCCAGAACGCCGCCCTCCACGGCACGCAGCAATTTGACGCCAATTTTCCGATCGGGTTTCATTCTGCCGGAAAGTTGGCCCAGCGATGCCTCAAATCCCCTTGGCCGTGGCGCCAACTGCGCGAACAGGCGCGAATGCCCGACGCGCACCTGTTGTACTCTTCTGTCACCTTCATTCCCTCTGGCCAACCCCTCTTCCATGTCCGCCGCCAGTCTTCTCCTAGCCTGTCTATAGGAGGGACTTGCACAAATGTACGGTATGGACGTACACTTGTGGCATGATCGTCCGATCCGTCCGCCACAGGGGATTGCGCAGGCTGCTGGAAGACGATGATGCCGATTCCTGCCCCATGAGCTGGTTGACCGGGTCCGCAGGATTCTGACTGTCGTCATCCTGGCCGATCGCATGGACGCCTTCATCGCCGACGCGCCTCCCGGCTGGCGCGTTCACAGGCTCTCGGGAGACCGAAGACGAGAATGGAGCGTCTCGGTATCCGGCAACTGGCGGATCACCTTTGAAGAGGACGACGGACACATATATCGGCTGAACTTGGAGGACTACCACTGATGGTCAACGACGATAGCAATATCAAAGTACGCATGACGCCTTCCCATCCGGGCGACTTCGTCCGCACGGAGGTCATCGAGCAGTTGGGACTAAGCGTGAAGAGGGCGGCCGAGATACTCGGCGTTCGCAGGGCGACCCTATCCGACCTTCTCAACGCCAACGCCTCACTGTCGCCGGAGATGGCCCTTCGCATCGAAAAGGCGTTTGACGTGAACATGGACATGCTGCTGCGTATGCAGGCTTGGCACGACGCCTCGCGGATGCGGGCCAGGGAGAGCGAGGTCAGCGTCCAGCGCTACCAACCCGCATAGAATCCGCCGGAGAGGCATGTCCCTCATGGTAGGCGAAGAGACGTCGAGCGCATCCACCAACGCGCCGACATTCGCCCAGCCCAGTGCATACCAGCACACAGACCCTCTGGTCATTGTAGTCTATATGAGATACAATTGGTCATGTCGGCTAATTAGTCATACAGCAGGAGGTGCGAACAATGGTTAGAAGAGTGAGCGCAGCGCAGGCCAAGGCTCAACTTTCGGCCATAGCGTCAGAGGTGGCCTACGGGGGGCCGCACGTCATCATCGAACGGCGAAACAAACCCTGGGTAGCCTTGGTGAGGGTCTCCGACCTGGAATACCTTGGGCAGGCTCAGACGACATCCGAAAGACCCCAGGGAGCTCTCGCCCTGGCGGGGGCGTGGCGGGAAATCGACGATGCCGACGTGGAGTCTCTGCTAGAGGAGATCTATGCCGAGCGGGACAACGACCTGGGACGCCCGGTGGAGATGAGCGTCTGATGTACCTCCTCGACACGGACATTCTGAGCAACATCGCCAAACGCACACCCTCCACCGCTCTTGTCGCCAAGCTGGCTTCGGTGCCCCAGGAGGCCCAGTTCACATCCAGCATCACCTTGGGTGAAATGATCTACGGCGCTTACAAGCTGCAAACGCACACCACCCTCCTTCTGGACCGGCTGGAAAAGGCCCTACTGCCCAATCTGCCAGTGCTCCCGTTCGATGGAGATGCAGCACGTCGTTACGGCGAAGTGAGAGCGGAGCTGGAGCGCCAGGGAACGCCTCTGGGGGAGGCGGACCTCAGAATTGGCGCCATAGCCCTCTCTCGCGGTCTGACGGTTGTCACTGGCAACATCCGGCACTTTCAGCGCATCCCTGAATTGTCGGTGGAGAACTGGCTGGAGGCGTGATCTGTTCGAGGCAATCAGGTACGCCACCCAGGACGTGCAGGACGAATGTGGAGCGAATGACTGATGCAGGCTTGCCGTCCCCAGACCTGTCAAAGTCGCCCCGGGACCAGTTGCAGAGGGCGGCGATAGGGTGTATGGTAGACTTATATATGTAGAGTCTACCCGTATGAGGAGGGGCCGGTGAGCATCAACATCAAGAACGAAGAGACGTGTCGGTTGGCCAGCGAGTTGGCGCAACTCACCGGCGATACCATGACTGGCGCTATAACGGTGGCCCTCAGGGAGCGGCTGGAACGCGAGAGGAGTGAGCGCAGCGCCGAGGCACAGGTCGAAAGACTTCTCGCTATAGGAGAGCGCTGCGCCAGCATGATGGGCGACGGCCCCTCTGCCGTTGAACACGGCGATTTCCTGTATGACGAGTGGGGGCTGCCCAAGTGATCCTAGACACTTCGGCAGTGCTTGCCATCCTGTTCCGCGAGCCGGACGCTGCGCGCTTCGCCAGGGCCATCACGTCGGCGCCGACCCGTCGCATGTCGGCGGCTACCCTTTTGGAAACGAGCATTGTCCTCGAAAGTCGCAGCGGTCCAGCCGCCGGTTACGAGCTTGACGCCTTCCTGCAAGAGGCGGGGATCGAGCTTGAGCCGGTCACCCCTGAACAGGCGCACGCGGCAAGACGGGCCTGGCGGAGGTTCGGCAAGCGTAACCACCCAGCGGGGCTGAACTTTGGCGACTGTTTCTCCTACGCCCTTGCAGAAACTACGCGGGAGCCTCTCCTATTCAAGGGCAGTGACTTCGAATTGACCGACATCAAGGTCGCCTGATTCCAGTCGGATTCGTACTTGAGGAGGAGTGATGGCCAGAACTACCAATAGAAGGACGGAGCCGAACCGGGCGGCAATTTACGCACGCGTCTCCGACAAGAGCCAGGACACCGAGGACAAGACCTCCATCTCCGAGCAGATGGGCGAGATGGAAGCCTACTGCAAGGATAAGGGACTGACCATCGTTGCCAGATACCACGAGGTCGGCAGGGGATGGTCAAAGAAGCGCCCGGAGTTCCAGAGGATGTTGGCCGACGCCAGACGTGGACGATTCGATGTCATCGTATGCTGGAAGTCCGACCGGCTCAGCCGGGGCATGTACCCCGCAGCAGCCCTCATGGAGGTCGTCGAAGCCCACCAGATACGCCTCGAAGCTGTCATGGATGCCATCGACATGAAGACCTTCGGCCTCATGGCAGCCATCGGTAAGATAGAGCTGGACAACTTCCGCGAGCGCTCCACCCTGGGCAAGCGCGGCACCGCCAAGCAGGGGCGGGTGCCCACAGGCAGACTTCCCTATGGCTACCGCATCGGAGACGACGGCAGGCCGGAGGTGGTGGAAGAGCAGGCCGAGGTCGTGCGCCGCATCTTCCAGATGTACCTCGAAGAGGGCGTGGGCTCTCCCTCCATTGCCCTGCGGCTCACCGAAGAGGGCATCCCCACCCAGACCGGCAATACGCGCTGGAGCCAGGCATACGTCCACAACGTGCTGCGGAACGAGACCTACACCGGCGCCTGGGTCTACGGCAAGGAGCGCCACGTCTCCACCGAAGACGGGATGAAGGTCTACCAGCAGCCGGAGGACACCTGGATAGAGGTGCCCGTGCCACAGATCATCGACGACGAGACCTGGGAGCGGACGCAGGCCCTCAAGAAGCAGCGGAGCAGAAGGGCCAAGAGGAACACCAAGGTGCTCTACCTGTTGCAGCACCTTCTCAAATGCGGCGAGTGCGGCCACAACTTCCACGCCAAGGCCCAGTGGAGGACCTCCAGCATTCGCAACGGCAAGAAGTACCGCTACGACATGGCCGTTCCCAAGCGCTACTACAAGTGCCACGGGATGCACAGTCTCCGCATCAAATGCAGAGACCGTCAATACATCAGGGCCGAGCGGCTGGAGGAGCCGGTCTGGAGCGAGGTCAAGCGGATGCTTCAAAGCCCGGACTTGATCGTTGCGGGCATCGACACCCTCGATTCCCAGGAGAACGGCGGGCTGGAGGAGGAGATAGCCCAGGCAGAGCGGGACGTGCGGAGCATCCAGATGGAGGAGGACCGGGCCATCAGGCTGTTCGTGTCGGGGAAGATTACCGAGGCCCAGCTCGACCACCAACGCAGGTACATCACCGAGCGACTGGAGAGCGCCAGGGCGAAGCTGGACTACTACCGCGCTCAGGAAGCCAGCGGGGTCGAGAAGCGGCGTATGCTGGAGAGTGTCCTGGTTTGGGCCAGAGAAGTCGGCAAGGGCCTGGACGACCTGACCTACAAGCAGCGCAGGGAGATTCTCCTGATGGTGGTGGAGCAGGTGGTCATCGACAGGGACAACAACGTGGACATTACCCTGGCCATTCCCATCGACGACGACCCCCTCGGGACAGATGCTCCCGAACCTGAATCCCCTACGGATGATTCTGTAGCGATTGCGTCTGCCATACCGTCATTCCCGCGCACGCGGGAATCCATATATTGGCGCCTTGGACTCCCGCTTTCGCGGGAGTGACGGGGGCTCGGAGTCACAGGGGGGGTCGGAGTGAGGGGGGCTCCCGGCCAGGGCGCGCCTTAGCCGGAGCGCAGGGCGGCGTCGATGACGCCGGCCAGGCGGTCCGTCTCGGCGGGGACGTCCTCGGGCTCCACGGGGATGGGCAGCTTGTCCAGCTCGTCCACCACGGCGCCCCGCAGGACCGACGCCTCCTCGGGAGAGAGGCCCCACTGGGCAACCACGTCCTCGGGGCTGTACAGGACGACCTGGCGAAAGCCGTAGTCGGCGATGGCCTTTCCCGCGATCTCCACCAAAGCGCTCATGCTGCCGCTCCCACGGATCAGTGTGCTCCCGACCCGGCTCCGCCGTCCACCAGGAAGGTGCTGCCGCTGACGAATGATGCCTCGTCTGAGGCCAGGAACAGCACCATGTTAGCGATCTCTTCGGGCTTGCCCGCGCGGCCCATGGGGTGCTCCCGGCCGCGGTTATCGAACTCCATGGTGCTGGCCGTGCTGCCGCGCATCTGGGGCGTGTCGATGGGGCCGGGCGCGATGGCGTTTATGCGTACGCCCTGGGAGGTGTACTGGGCCGCCGCCGTGGTCGTCAGGTGGATGACCCCGGCCTTGCTCACGCCGTATGGCAGGGACGTGCCGTAGCCCCGGAGGCCCGCCTGGGATGAGATGTTTATTATAGAGCCCCCGCCGCCCTGGACCATCGCCGGTATGGCGTACTTGCAGCAGAAGAAGAGCCCCTTCAGGTTGGTGGACATGATCAGGTCCCAGTCGCGCTCGTCCACCTCGGCCAGGGGAGGGGTGCGGATGAGTATGGCCGCGGCGTTCACCAGGGCGTCCAGCCGACCGAAGCGGGCGACGGTGGCGTCGACCATCGCCTTGACGCTGTCGGGCTTGGACACGTCCACTGGGACGAAGCACACCTTGTCGCCGTACTCGCCTCCCATGGAGACCGTCTCCTCGCCGCCCCGGCGGTTGCGGTCGGCCACCGCCACCCTGGCACCCTCCTCCAGGAACCGGAGGGCGGTGACGCGGCCGATCCCCGAGGAACCTCCCGTGACGATGGCCACCTTGTCCTTGAGCCTGTCTGCCATGCTTCGACCCTCACCGGGTATTACGATGTGGGCGGACCCGCCCCCGGGCTGGCCACATTATAGGTCGGGCCCGCGGCCCCGGTCAACGATGGGACCCCGGGGGTACGGGCCGGGAGGGCCCGGTGTTATAATATGGCCTGTTCCGTGCAACGCGGCAATCCAGGCAAGGAGGCGCCATGGCCAGCGGAAGGGGAGTACCGGTCAACAAGACCAAAGCCAAGGCCCAGGCGGGCCAGATAGCCCAGGGAGCCCTGATGACGTTCCACTCCCCAGAGACGGTGGAGATGCTGGGCGCGTTGGGCTTCGACTTCGTCACCCTGGACCTCGAGCACGAAGCCTACGACGAGCTGGCCCTGGTGCACAGCATACGGGCCGCGGAGGCATTCGGCATGACCGCCATCGTGCGCCTGGCCAACGACCCGGACCTGGTCCTGCGCCTGCTGGACGGCGGGGCCCAGGGCATCCACATCCCCCGGGTGAACACCAAGCGGGACGCCGAGCAGGCGGTGGAGGCCAGCCGGTTCTACCCCCAGGGAAAGCGCACCTTCTACGCCACCGGCCGCTCGGGCAGCTACGGGCTGGGCATGACCGAGGAGGAGTACGCCGAGGCATCCAACCGCGAGACCCTGGTCATCCTCCAGGTCGAGGAGCAGGAGGGCATCGAGAACCTGGACGACATACTGTCGGTGGACGGGGTGGACGCCATCCAGTTCGGCCCCAAGGATTTGTGGCAGTCCATGGGGATGCCCGACCGCAGCGAGGTGTGGAAGATCATAGACGCGTCCCTCGCCAAGGTGGCCGAGGCGGGCAGGTGGGGGAGCATGGTGTGCTGGCTGGACTCGGACGTGAAGACGGCGCAGGCCAAGTACAAGGAGCAGGGCGTGCGCCTGGTCACCGTCTCCCCCAAGGAGCTTCTGGCCCATGGAGCAGGGTTCTACCTGGGGCAGGCCGCCGAGGCGACCGGCTAACCCAGATCCCGGGTTACCAGATCCCGGCTAGAGGAGGCGGTTGGACATGGCCTACGCAGGTCTCAGCTTGGAGGGCCAGGTGGCCCTGGTCACCGGTTCGGCGAGGGGCATCGGCAAGGCGCTGGCCATCGGGTTGGCGGAGGCCGGGGCCGACGTGGCCGTGTCGGACATCCCGTCGATGCTGGAGGAGGCCAGGACCACCCAGCAGATGGTGGAGAGCAAGGGCAAGAGGTGCAGGACCTATGCCTTGGACGTACTGGACGTGGGGAACATCAACGGCACCGTGAACCAGGTGGTGGCCGACTTCGGACGCCTGGACATCCTGGTGAACAACGCCGGAATCCGCGTCCGCCGCCTAGCCCTGGAGGTGACGCCCGAGGACTGGGACGCCGTGATCGACACCAACCTGAAGGGCACCTTCTTCTGCGCCCAGGCAGCCGCCCGTCACATGGTCGACCAGGGCGGGGGACGAATCATCAACATCGCCTCCCAGATGGGCACGGTGGGGGCCACGCAGCGGGCGGCCTACTGCGCCAGCAAGGGCGGCGTGGTGAACCTGACCAAGGTCCTGGCCCTGGAGTGGATCCAGCACGGGATAACCGTCAACGCCATCGGCCCCGGGCCAACCTCGACCCCCGGGATGCTGGCCGCCGACACCCGGAGCGCCGAGGAGGTGGCCCAGGACATGGAGTTCCACATGCCCCTGGGACGGCGCATGGAGCCCGAGGAGCTGGTGGGCGCCTGCGTGTACCTGGCAAGCCCCTCGGCCGGGGCCACCACGGGACACCACCTCATAGTGGACGGCGGCTGGACGGCCCTGTAGCGCCCCTTCTCCCCTGATAGGAGAAGGTCAGGACTAAGGGGACGATGGCCTACAGCGAAGACACCGCCCAACGGGTACGCGGCATCCTGGCCGGGGAGCCGGGCCTCTCGGAGCGCAAGATGTTCGGCGGCCTCTGCTTCATGGTCTCGGGAAACATGGCCTGCGGCGTGTTGAACGACGACCTGGTCGTGCGGGTCGGCCCGGGGGGGCACGAGGACGCCGTCAGCCAACCTCACGCCAGGCCCATGGACCTCACGGGCCGCCCCATGAAGGGCATGGTCTACGTGGGCCCCGACGGTCTCGAATCCCCCGAGGACCTGAAGGACTGGGTCGAACGCGGCCTGCGGTTCGCCCGGTCGCTGCCGCCCAAGTAGCCGGTACGACTCCGGCTATCCGGGGCCGGGACACACCAGGCTTCGTCTCTTCCTCGCGGCGTCCGGGCCGCTGGACGCTCCCCACGGCGTGGGCTATAATCCCGGTGCCGCCCGCAGTCATTTCCGTTGAGCCGCACGTCCCAAGGGGCGGGACTATTCGAGGAGGACGGACATGAAGACTATCGAGCTGGACTATAGCAAGCGTTGCGCCGACGAGCCCTCCAAGGGACATAACCGCTGGCACCCCGACATCCCACCCGCCGTGGAGGCTGACCCCGGCGAGGAGGTGGTGATACAGACCAGGAACGCCTTCGACGGCGAGGTCACCCCCGCCTCCAAGAACGAGGACCTGCGGAGCCCCAACCTGGGGGTGGTCCACCCCCTGACGGGCCCGGTCTACGTGAAGGGGGCCGAGCCCGGCGACCTGCTGGAGTGCAACATCCTGAACGTAGAGCCCGCCAAGTGGGGCTTCACCACCATCATCCCCGGCTTCGGGTTCCTGCGGGACCTGTACACGGAACCCTACGTCGTCCACTGGGACATCGACGGGGACTACGCCCGGTCGGAGCAGCTCCCCGGCGTGCGGGTGCCCGGGGCCTCCTTCATGGGGGTCATCGGCGTGGCCCCCTCCAGGCAGCTCCTGCATGAGACCATCGACCGGGAGGCGGAGCTGCTTGGCCGGGGCGGAGCCGTCCTGGGACCGGACCCGGCGGGCGCTGTACCCTCCACCGAGCCCATCGCCTCGGAGGCCCTGAGGACCGTCCCTCCTAGGGAGAACGGCGGCAACATGGACATAAAGCAGCTCAGCTCGGGCACCCGGCTGATGCTTCCGGTGTTCACCGAGGGGGCGCTGTTCTCCGCCGGCGACGCCCACTTCGCGCAGGGTGACGCGGAGTGCTGCGGCACCGCGGTGGAGATGGACGGCACCCTCCACGTGAGCTTCCGGGTGCGCAAGGGCGAGGCCGTCAGCCGCAATATCCGCTTCCCGGTCTTCGAACGGGACACCTACTTCATCCGCCCGGAGACGGCGGTGCCCCAGCGGTTCCTGGCCACGACGGGGATGTGCATCGACAGCGAGGGCAAGAACCAGTCGGAGGACGCCACCCTGGCGGCACGGAACGCCCTGACCAGTATGATCCAGCTGCTGATGGAGCGGGGCTGGAGCCGGGAGCAGGCCTACTGCATCTGCAGTGTGGCCGTCGACCTGAAGCTCAGCGAGATGGTGGACGTGCCCAACTTCGTGGTGTCGGCCTTTCTGCCGCTGGATATATTCGAGTCGTAGAAGGCTGGCAATATTGGAATGGGGCCGTTGTACCCTCAGGCCCCTCCCCGGGTTGTTGAGCCCGCCCTCCCACCCTGCGCTCCGCGCGAGGCAAGGAGCCTCCACCCCTAGGTCCCGGCTCGGGGGCCGGAATGACGGTCGGAATGTGTTCTTCTCCCTACCCGATGACGGTGGGGGCCATGGTGCCGTCGGGGGCGACCCGGAGGGTCATGTCTCCCACGCCGTCGTGGCTCAGCATGATGCGCAGGCTGTCGTCGCCGCTGAAGTACTCGACGGTGTTGCCCTCTCCTAGCCGGAAGGCCCGGTCGTGGCCAGGATAGAATATCCGGGAGGAGCTGAGCAGCTTACGCACGCTCTCGGCCGCTTCTTTTTCGTCCCAGAAGATTATCATCGGCTGGCCGGTGATCACCGAGTTGGCCCACGGGAGGGCGTCCCCGGATATGGCCACCTGACCCTCGGGAGTGTCCACCAGGACGCTGATGTGCCCCTTGGTGTGCCCCGGAGTCTCCAGGATACGCACCCCCGGCTCGATCTCGGCGCCCTCCACCACCTGCTCCACGTCCCTGCCCTCCAGGGTGTTGAGAAAGTACCTTGCGGTGGCCAGGTCGGGCCTCTTGGGGTCCCTGGCGTACTCCAGCTCCTTGGGGTGTATCATGATCCTGGCGTTGGGGAACATGTCGGTGTTCTGGCAGTGGTCCCAGTGGGCGTGGGTCAGGACGACGCCGTGGATATCCTCCCTGGGCACGTTGGCGCGCTCCAACGCGGCGGCAAGCTGGCTGGCGCGGCCCTGGTGCCCGACGTCCACCAGGATGTTGGTCCTGCCGCGCAGCAGCGCGATGGTGCACAACCCCAGGTTCCCCTGGTCAGTGTTGACGTGGAACCCCGTCAGCAGGTGCGTTATATCCGCCATGACTCCCCTCCTATCTCCCTCTTGATTCCCTCCGGGATGGTGCTCGGGCGGTCCGGGATGGTGTTCGGGCAGTTCTGGACGGCCTTCGGGCCTATGCGCCCATCGCCTCCTTGAACCGGCGTATAGCGTCGATGTGCTGCTGGGGGGAGGTGAGGCCCGCGTTCATGGTGTTGACCGACAGATGGGTGGCCCCCAGCCCCTGCCACGCCTCCGCCTGCCGGGACCACTCGTCGGGGCCGCTGCCGCCCACATTGATCCGAGTCTCGACGCCGATGGAGGCGGGGTCGCGGCCCGCCTCCCGGGCGTAGCCGCGCATGCGGTCCAGAATCCCCGCGGCCTTGTCGTCGGGGGGGAACTGGGGGAACCAGCCGTCGGCGATGCGCCCAACCCGACGTATCACCGGCTCCGCGCCCCCGCCCAGCCAGATGGGGATGGGCCGCTGTACGGGGAGAGGGTTGAGGCCAGCGTTGTCGACCCTGTGCCAGCGGCCCTCGAAGTTGACTATCTCCTGGGTCCAAAGGGCCCGCATGAGTGCGATCTGCTCCTCGCTCCGCCGTCCCCGGTTGTGGAAGTCCTCTCCCAGGGCCTCGTACTCCACGTGGTTCCAGCCGGTGCCTATCCCCAGCCTCAGCCGGCCGCCGCTGAGCACGTCCACCTCCGCCGCCTGCTTGGCCACCAGGGCCGTCTGCCGCTGGCCCAGGATTATGACCGCCGTGACCAGCTCGAGGCTCTTGGTGAGGGCAGCCAGGTACCCGTACACGACGAAGGGCTCGTGGAACATGTGCTCGGAGGTGTAGGGGCCGGTCCAGCCCTTGTGGTGGGTCGTGTCCGCGCCCAGCACGTGGTCGAAGATGATCATGTGCTCGAAGCCGAGGCCCTCGGCCGCCTGGGCGTAGTCTCGCACCGCCACCGGGTCCGCGCCGATTTCGGTCTGGGGAAACACGACTCCCATCTGCATAGCGACTCCCTTCGCACCAAACGGAGATAGAACCGTGGCCCTTGGGGACGTTTCGACGGCTCGGGGAGATTATAACACGGGGCCCCTTACGGGAAGGGACAGAGCCGCTGTGTCCGGCAGGTCGGACGGCGTTGGCCGAATTGCTAGTGGCATTGGGAAGGCCATGTGTGGGTCTCAAACGGCGGCGCCCTCCCCACTGTCATTCCGGCCCCAGAGCCGGAATCCAGGGGTGGAGGAGGGGTTACGTGGATGCCCGCTTTCGCGGGCATGGCGGAGAGCGGGGCTGCGCGCTATTCGCATGGCAATGACAGCAGGGAATTCCCTGCCAAGGGTTCCGTCGCTTATACTCTCAGCGGGATACGCAACACGCTAGGAGGAACCCATGACGCTGAACACCTACCTTCACTTTAACGGCAACTGCCGGGAGGCCTTCGAGTTCTACAGGTCGGTCTTCGGGGGAGAGTTCGCCATCCTGGAGACGTTCAGGAACGGCCCGCCCGGCATGGGCGTCCCGGAGGAGGAGCTGGACAACATCATGCACGTCTCGTACCCCATCGGGTCCAGCGTGCTCATGGGAAGCGATGTACCGTCGGCCTTCGGCCCTCCCACGGTGACGGGCAGCAACTTCTCCATCTCCTACTCGACGCGGACGAAGGAGGAGACGGACGAGCTGTTCGCCAAGATCTCAGCGGGGGGCAAGGTAACGATGCAGCCCGCGGACATGTTCTGGGGAGCGTACTTCGGAGCCTGCACCGACAAGTTCGGCATCAACTGGCAGCTCAACTGCGAGCATCGGGAGGAGTAGCCCCGCTTATTGACTTTCTTCGTTGCGGTTCATATACTAGATACCCGGTTGCCTAGAGCCCGAGCGTGGCCCCCTTCGTCGGGGCCACGTTGTGCGTGACCGGCCGGGTCCCAGGCGGCCCCAGTGGCGCAAGGGTAGCGCAGCCGATTTGTAATCGGCAGGTTGGTGGGTTCGAATCCCCTCTGGGGCTCCAGCCTTTGCCCGCCCAGGCGCCATATCTCGCCGACGATGCCGCCGGAGGTGTTGGCTGCTACCTGCGACTGTGCTAAACTGAGTGTCTAACCGGAGGGGTGGGTGAGTGGTTTAAACCACCAGACTGTAAATCTGGCGCCCGGAAGGGCTTCGTAGGTTCGAATCCTACCCCCTCCACCACCAGGTTGGTGCACGAGTCACACGATAGGGCCCACATAGCTCAGCGGTAGAGCACGTTCTTGGTAAGAACGGGGTCGGCGGTTCAATTCCGCCTGTGGGCTCCACTGATAAGAGGGCACAAGCCCAATACCACTGAACAGGAAAGGACCAAATGGCGAAGCAACGTTTTGACAGGAGCAAACCCCATATCAACGTGGGAACCATAGGTCACGTGGACCACGGCAAGACCACGTTGACCTCGGCCATCACCAACGTGCTGGCATCGGCCGGCACGGGCACGTCGGTCCGGGCCTTCGACACCATCGACAACGCCCCTGAAGAGAAGGCTCGCGGCGTGACCATCGCCATCGCCCACATCGAGTACGAGACGGAGCAGCGGCACTACGCTCACGTGGACTGTCCGGGCCACGCCGACTACATCAAGAACATGATCACCGGCGCCGCCCAGATGGACGGGGCCATCCTGGTGGTCAGCGCCCCCGACGGTCCGATGCCGCAGACGCGGGAGCACATCCTCCTGGCCCGCCAGGTGGAGGTGCCGCGCATCGTGGTGGCCCTGAACAAGGTGGACGCCATGGACGACCCGGAGCTGCTGGAGCTGGTGGAGCTGGAGGTCCGGGACCTCCTCAACCAGTACGAGTTCCCCGGGGACGACACGCCCATCGTAAGGGTCAGCGCCCTCAAGGCCCTTGAAGAGCAGGAGGCCGGCAACCACGATGGCCCGTGGAGCAAGAGCATCCTCGAGCTCATGGCGGCCATGGAAGACTACATCCCCGTTCCCGCTCGTCTCAAGGACCAACCCTTCCTGATGCCCATCGAAGACGTGTTCGGCATCAAGGGCAGGGGCACGGTGGTCACCGGCAGGGTCGAGCGGGGTACGGTGAACCAGGGCGACGAGGTTGAGATCGTCGGCCACGGGGAGGTGCGCAAGACCGTGGCCACCGGCCTGGAGATGTTCCACAAGATCCTGGACAGCTCCGAGGCGGGAGACGCGGTTGGCGTGCTCCTGCGGGGCGTCGACCGGGACGAGGTCGAGCGGGGGCAGGTGCTGGTGAAGCCGGGCACGGTCCAGCCCCACCTCACCGCCGAGGCCGAGGTGTACGTGTTGAGCATCGCCGAGGGCGGCCGGCACACGCCCTTCTTCAACGGGTACAAGCCCCAGTTCTACATCCGGACGTCGGACATCACAGGCGAGATAGGCCTCCCCGAGGGCGTGGAGATGGTGATGCCGGGCGACAACATAACCATGAAGATCAACCTGATCTACCCGATCGCCATCGAGGAGGGCCTGAGGTTCGCCGTGCGAGAGGGCGGACGCACCGTGGGCGCCGGGGTATTCACGAAAGTGCTGGACTAGAACATGGCCAAGAAGAACACGGGCGCCCGCATAGTGGTCAACATGCAGTGCACCGACTGCCGCGAGCGCAATTACACCAGCAGCAAGAACCGTCGGAACGACACCCAGCGCCTGGAGCTGCGCAAGTACTGCTCGCGGTGCCACGGGCACAAGGTACACCGAGAGGTCCGGTAGGCCGTGGTCAGGGCCAGAGGGTCGGGACAGCGGATAATCACCCGCGGCGGGATGCGTCGCGGGAGTCCCGTCCAGTTCTTCCAGGAGACCATCGGGGAGCTGCGGAAGGCAGTCTGGCCCACCCGGGAGGAGACCTGGCGGCTGACGTGGATAGTCATCGTCATCTCCAGCATAGCCGGGGCCCTGCTGGGGCTCCTGGACTTCGTGCTCACCCGCACCTTCGGCCGGTACGTGATAGGCTGATCCGCCACAGGGTCCAGCGGCCGGCCACCGCAGAAGGGAATACCTGACATGACGACCACGAGCAAGGACACGCGCTGGTACATCATCCACACCTACTCCGGCCAGGAGGAGCGTGTGAAGAAGAACTTGGACCTGCGCATCCAGAGCTTGGACATGCAGCACAAGATCTTCCAGGTCGTCGTGCCCACCGAGGAGGAGATCGTCCTCAAAGACGGGAAGCGCAGGCCCGAGAGGAAGAAGGTATTCCACGGCTACATCCTGGTGCAGATGAACCTGGACGACGAGAGCTGGTACGTGGTCCGGAACACGCCGGGAGTGAGCGGGTTCGTCTCCTCCGAGGACGAGGTGGAGAAGAGGCCGAAGCCGGTGCCCCTGGAGGACGAAGAGGTCGAGTCCATCCTGAAGCAGATCGAGTCGGGGCCGCCCAAGGTCACCGTCGGGTTCGTGAAAGGCCAGACGGTGCGCATAACCGCGGGCCCCTTCGCCGACTTCATCGGCGCTGTGGGCGAGATCGACGCGGGCAAGGGCAAGGTCCGCGTGCTGGTCTCCTTCTTCGGACGGGAGACCCCTATCGAGTTGGACTTCCTCCAGGTGGAGCGCATCTAGGAGAGTAAGTTGGCGAAGAAGGTACGAGCCATCATCAAGCTGCAGCTCCAGGCGGGCAAGGCCACGCCGGCGCCGCCCGTGGGCCCGGCCCTGGGCCAGCACGGGGTCAACATCATGGCCTTCGTCAAGGAGTACAACGAGCGCACCGGGACCCAGGCGGGGACCATCATACCCGTGGCGATCACCGTCTTCGAGGACCGCTCCTTCAACTTCGTGACCAAGACGCCGCCGGCGTCGGAGCTGCTGCGCAAGGCCGCCGGCGTCGAGAAGGGCAGCGACCAGGCGCGGCGGAACTCCGTGGGAAGCGTGAAGCGCTCCGACGTGCGGGAGATCGCCGAGCTGAAGCTCCAGGACCTCAACGCCTCCTCGGTGGAGAAGGCCATGTCCATCATCGAGGGCACGGCGAAGACCATGGGCATCGAGGTGAAGGAGTAGGATGGCCAAACGCAGCAAGCGGTACACGGCCCTGCTGGAGAAGGTGGACCCGGACGCCACCTACCCTCCCGAGGAGGCTGTGGCGCTGGTGAAGGACATGGGCAGCCTGAAGTTCGACGAGACCGTTGAGCTGCACCTGCGGACCGGCGCCGACACGCGCCACGCCGACCAGATGGTCCGCGGGGTTACGGTCCTCCCCCACGGCTTGGGCAAGCAGGTGAGGGTGCTGGTGTTCGCCACCGGGGAGGGAGCGGACCTGGCGCGCCAGGCGGGGGCCGACTACGTGGGGGACGACGACCTGATCGCGCAGATCGAGGGCGGCTGGACCGAGTTCGACGTGGGGCTGGCCGTACCCGATATCATGAGCAAGATCGGCAGGCTGGGCCGTGTCCTCGGGAGACGCGGCCTGATGCCCAACCCGCGGACGGGCACCATGGTGCAGCCCCAGGACCTGCCCCGCATCATAGACGAGGCGAAGAAGGGGCGCCTGGAGTTCCGCATGGACAGGACGGCGATCATCCACTGCCCCGTGGGCAAGACCAGCTTCAGCGAGCAGCACCTCCTGGACAACATCGCCTCGCTGATGGATTCGGTCACCCGCGCCAGGCCCGCGGCGGTGAAGGGGGCGTTCGTACGGTCCGCCTACCTTACGACCAGCATGAGCCCCAGCGTGAGGCTGGACCTGGCGGCCCTGCAGAGCCTGAAGGCTGAGGACTAGAGGAGGCGCGAACCCAGAGAAGAACATCCCCAGAGCGAAGGCCAGAGACAGCAGGTCCTCGACCATTCGAGGTTAAAGCACGCGCCTGCCGAGGCAGTCAGGGAGATTCGGGACAACGGCGTCGGGCCCGGCGCCGAGCGCCAGTGCAAAGAAGACCCTGCGCCTTTGACGCGGGGTTTTTTGTCGAGAGGTGAACCATGCCGACCCAGAAGAAGATAGACACGGTGGCGGAGCTGAAGGAGAAGCTGGAACGCTGCACCGTAGCCGTGGCCACCAACTACACGGGCCTGAACGCCAACGCCATGACGGACGTCAGGCGAAAGATGCGGGAGAGCGACCTGGAGTACCTGGTGGTCAAGAACAACCTGACGTACCTGGCCGCCGACGCGGCCGGCCGTCCCGAGGTGAAGGGCATCGTACAGGGTCCGACGGCCCTGGCCTTCGGGTACGACGACCCTATCCGGGTCGCCAGGGTTTTGGAGGAGTACATCAGGGTCAATAGGTCGCCGCTGTCCATCACCGGGGCCGTGCTGGAGCGACGGACCCTGGACGGGCGCCAGGTGCTGGCCCTGACGTCGCTGCCATCCAAGGACGTGCTGCTGGCGACCCTCATGGCCCGGATGCAGTCCCCCGCGGCCACGCTGATGGCCCAGCTTCAAGCGCCCATGGTGCGCTTGGCCGGCACGCTCAACGGGCCCCTGGCGTCGTTGGCGATACTGCTCCAACGGAGAGTGGAGCAGCTCGAGGGCCAGGCCGAATAGGCCCACGACATCCAATCCAACGGACATTCAAACCCAGGGCCAACGGACATTCAAACCCAGGGCTAACGGACATTCGAACGGATGAAGGAGGAGCCATGACAAAGGACGAGATTCTCGAGGCTATCAAGCAGATGTCGGTGCTGGACCTGTCGGAGCTGGTGAAGTCCCTGGAGTCGGAGCTGGGCATCTCGGCCGCGGCCCCGGTGGCCGTGGCGGCAGCCCCAGCGGCGACGGCCGGGCCCGCCGAGGCCGCCGCGCCCCCCGACGAGGAGCAGACCGAGTTCTCGGTGGTGCTCCAGGATATAGGGGCCAACAAGATCAACGTCATCAAGGCCGTGCGCGAGGTGACGACCCTGGGGCTCCGGGAGGCGAAGGAGCTGGTGGAGAGCGCGCCGGCCAAGGTGAAAGAGGGCATCACCAAGGACGACGCCAACAAGGTGAAGGAAACCCTGGAGGCCTCGGGCGCGACCATCAAGGTAGAATAGCTTCAACCGGTCCAGAGTCCCACGTCTTGAGTCGCGGCGGGCCTGGGGCCCGCCGCGGACAAGGGCGCCCCACCGAGGTGAACCGTGAGCCGGCGCAAGGACAGAGAGCGTTTCATGGCCCTCAAGGGCCAGAATCCCAGGTACCGCGGGTTCCGGGGATATTACGAGGACAACCCCCTCCAGCCAGAGCCCCTGCAGGCGGTGACGTGCACCGTCTGCGGGAGGAGGCGTAACGTGTCCGCGGAGGCGGCCCAGGCGCAGCCAGAGGGGTATGTCTGCCTGAGCTGCCGCGAGGAAACGGAGAGCGAGGAGCCCGGGGACGGGGATGCCCCGCAGCCGGGCTAGCTACCGGAAGGGGACCGTCTCGGCCAGCAGCCGGTTGAGGTAGTTGTAGGCCTCCAGTAGCTGGGAATCGACGCCGGACACCCTGTCCTCGGGAACGATCCCCACCTCGATGTCGGGCGCTATCCCCTGCCCCTGGATCAGCCTTCCCGAGGGCGTGTACCAGTGGGTCACCGGCAGGTAGAGGGCCGACCCGTCGCTCAGCTCTTCGAACTCGTTGGCCGAGCCCCTGCCCAGGGTGCCGGCGCCCAGGACCTGGGCCCTGCCGGCGTCCTGCAGGGCGCCGGCCACGACCTCGGCGGCGCTCCCAGTCCTCTCGTTCACCAGGACGACCATCGGCAGGTCGTCGGTGGCGATCCCGCCCTCGTTGACCCTCCAGTCGGTACGCCGGCCGTCGCTGCCGACCTCGTACATGACCAGGCCCTCGGGCAGGAACTGGCTGACCACCGCCTGGGCCGCTTCCACCGAGTCACCCACGTTGTTGCGCAGCTCCAAAATGACGGCCAGCATTTCGTATCGGGACAGCTCCTCCAGGGCGGTCAGCAGCTCGTCCCCGGTGCTCTCACTGAACCTAGCGATGATGACGTAGCCGATGGCGCCGGGTAGCAGACTCCGGTCCACAGAGAGCACCTCTATGTCTCCCCTGACGACCTGTAGCTCCAGCGGCTCGGGCTCACCCTGGCGCTCTACCAGCAGGCTCAGCCTGGTACCGGCCTCTCCCCTGACCATCGAGACCACCTCTTCCAACCCCCGGTCCGACAGCGGCTGCCCGTTGGCCTCCAGCACCACGTCCCCATCCTCCAGGCCGGCCCTCTCGGCGGGGCTGTTGGGCATCGGGGACACGACGACACGGCCCTCCTGCATCCTCACGTAGGCGCCTATGCCCCCGTATGGACCGGTGGTGCGCTGGGTCGCCCTCTGATAGGCCTCCGGCGTCAGGTGGGCCACCGAGTCGTCCCCCAGGGAGCCGATCATCCCGGCGATGGCCGCCTGGGAAAGCTGGGCGGCCTCGACCTCGGGGGCCTTGGCCCGTATCAGGCTCCAGGCCGTCCATACGTCGGCCAGCTCCGCGGGCACCCCCCTGGGAGGGCCGTCCCGGGCGCTCTCCATCTCCGTAAGGAAGGGATACAGGGAAATCCCGGCCGCCTCCAACATCCGGGCGATCATTCCGCCCGTGACGGCCTCTGAATCCAGTTCATCGGCCTCCACGTAGGAATCTTTGACCACGGACCAGGCCTCCCAGACCAGGTCCGCCTCCCCCGAGTGGCCCTGGTCGGCCCGGCGGCAGGCCGCCGTCAAGACCGAGACCAAGAGGAGGAGCACCAAGGCAGTAGTGAGAACGCAGGCTTTGGATGAACGGCTGGTGATCTTCATGGGCAGGCAGTCGGGAGCGGCACGGGCGGCTTCCCACACTGGGAAAGAATACGGGCCCTGGGAAAAGGATATGGTCGGCGGAGGAGTGATGTCAAGCCAAACCCCCGGCAGGCGGAGGGCCCGCCGTTGAATTTTGCACGGGTACGCATCTACAATGTAGACAATCCGGTGAAAGATGCGTGCTTGGGACCCCCGTACACCCCAATCCCAACACGACGAGGCGCACATGACCTTGAGACTCTTGCTCCCCCTACTGGCAATCCTGGTCCTCGCGGCGGCTTGTAGCGGCGGCAGGTCCGGCACTGGCGGCCGGGACGCCTCCACCGGCGAGGCCACGACAGAGGCGACGGCCACCACCGCGCCCAGGTCCGAGACCCCGACGGAGGAGGCCCCGGCCCGGGTGTCCACACCCATAGAAGGAGGGACCTTCGTCCGTGTCTGGGCCGACCCGCCCACCCTGGACCCTCACCTGACCACCGACGCGACGTCGGCCGTGATCATCGTCGAGGTGTTCGGCGGGCTGGTCACCATCTCCCCAGACCTGCAGATAGTGCCGGACCTGGCCACCTGGGACGTGACGCCGGACGGCACGGTGTACACCTTCCGCATCCGGGAGGACGCCAAGTTCCACGACGGCAGGCCCGTCACCGCCCTGGACGTCAAGTGGTCCATGGAGCGGGCCGCGGACCCGTCCACAGCGTCGCCCGTCGTCGACCAGTACCTGGGAGACATCGTCGGCGTCAGGGAGAAGCTGGAGGGAGAGGCCACGGAGATCAGCGGGGTGCGGGTGCTGGACCAGCAGACCCTGGAGATAACCATCGACGCGGCCAAGTCCTACTTCCTGGCCAAGCTGACCTATCCCACGGCCTTCGTCCTGGACCGGGAGAACGTGGAGAGCAGCCGGCGGTGGTTCCGGGAGCCCAACGGCACCGGCCCCTTCCGGCTGACCGAGTACACTCCCGGCGAGAGGATGGTCCTGACCAAGAACGAGCACTACCACCTGGGCCCCCCGCTGCTGGAGAGGGTCCGCTTCATCCTCAGCGGCGGCACCTCCATGCTGATGTACGAGAACGACGAGATACACATCACCGGCGTGGGCCTGGCGGACCTGGACAGGGTGCTGGACCCCTCCAGCCCCCTGAACCCCGAGCTCCACAAGGCCCCGCCTCGGTTCAGCACGGACTACATCGGCATGAACGTGACCGAGCCCCCCTTCGACGACCCCAAGGTGAGGCAGGCGCTGAACTACGCCATCGACAAGGAGCTGATAGCCAGCGAGATCATGGCGGGTCTGGTGGTGCCGGCCAACGGCATACTCCCCAGGGACTTCCCGGCCTACAACGCGGGGCTTGCGGGCTACGAGTACGACCCGGACAAGGCGCGCCAGCTCCTGAGTGAGTCCAAGTACGGCGACGACATGGAGCAGTTCCCGCGCATCATACTCACCACCGCGGGCAGCTTCGGCTCGAGCGTGGACCTGGACATGGAAGTGATCCTGGAGATGTGGAAGCAGAACCTGGGCATCGAGGTGCTGGTCCAGCAGACGGAGTTCGCCACGTACCTGCAGGACCTGAACAAGCGGCGGTTCCAGATGTTCCAGATCGGCTGGATCGCCGACTATCCCGACCCGGAGAACTTCCTGGACATCCTGTTCCACAGCGAGAGTAGCAACAACCACACCGGGTTCTCCAGCGCCGAGGCGGACCGTCTCCTGGAGCAGGCCAGGGTCGAGCCGGACCAGGCGGCCCGCTACGAGCTGTACCGGCAGGCCGAGGAGGTCATCATGGCGGAGGCCCCGTGGGTGCCGCTATGGTACAGCGGCGAGCAGTACGTGCTGCTCAAGCCCAACGTGAAGAACTATCACCTGAGCCAGCTCATCATACCCCTGCTGCGGTACGTGGAGCTGACCGAGTAGTGGCGGGGCCCCCGGCCCGCCGTACCGGAATCCCTGCCTCAGGAGGCCCTTGAGCAACCCGTTGGATGTGACACTGTGCCCCTGGGCTTTGTGGCGTGGCGTACTTGTTGCAGGGCGCCTGAGATTCCTCGCCTACGGCTCGGAATGACATGTGGGTGCGGCTCGGAATGACAGGCGGGGCGGCGGGGCGGACCATGAACGCCGTCTACACGTTGGGCCGCTAGGATGGGCGCATACGTCGTCCGGCGGTTGATGTGGACCCCCGTACTCCTCATCGCCGTCTCCCTGATGACGTTCACCCTGGGGCGCTTTGGACCTGGAGACCCGGTACAGATCTGGATGGGCCAGTACAACAACCCCGAGGTC
Organism: Dehalococcoidia bacterium; assembly: GCA_965207305.1. Lineage (GTDB taxonomy): Bacteria > Chloroflexota > Dehalococcoidia > Lucifugimonadales > JAGWBF01 > JAGWBJ01. The sequence goes on from CBDBMB010000001.1 coordinate 24,940, forward strand.
GCCGAGCGCCTCCGGCAGCAGTACGGCCTGGACAGGCCCTTCTTCGTCCAGTACGGCATCTACGTCAAGGACGCCCTGCAGGGGGATCTGGGGGAGAGCTTCCAGTACCGGGGGCGGGGCGTCTCCGAGTTGCTGAAGAGCCGGATGTGGATCTCGTTCCAGCTCAACGTGGCCGCCATGATCATAGCCGTGGGATTGGGGGTCCCCCTGGGCTTCTTCACGGCGCTGAAACAGGGGACCTGGCTGGACACCGCCACCGTCAGCGCCACCTTGCTCTTCATGTCGGTGCCGGTGTTCCTGACGGCGCCGGGGATGCTCATCATATTCGCCCTGTGGCTGGACCTGCTCCCCACCCACGGATGGGGCGGGTTCTTCGACCAGCGGGTCATCATGCCCGCGCTGGTCATGGGCATCCCCGGCATAGCGTTCCTGACCCGCCTGACCCGGGCCAGCACGCTGGAGGTGCTGTCCCAGGAGTACGTGCGCACGGCCCGGGCCAAGGGGCTCAACGAGCTCACCGTACGCCACCGCCACATACTGCGCAACGCCCTCATCCCCATCTTCACGATGCTGGGGCTCTCCCTGGCCACGCTGATGACGGGGACCTTCATAGTCGAGGGCTTCTTCGGCATCCCTGGAATGGGCCGCCTGGCCATCGAGTCGTTCTTCGCCAGGGACTACCCGATAATCATGGCCCTGACGCTGATAATAGCCGTCGCGTTCGTGCTGGCGAACCTCCTGGTCGACATCGGGTACAGGTTCATAGACCCCAGGATCAGGTACTGAGGCCGTGGCCACCGAAGAGCGGGCCGCATTGTTCGAGACCGGGGAGACGGGGACGAGCCTCTGGGCCCAGTCCGTCCGCCGCCTGCTGCGGAAGAAAGTCGGGATGGTGTGCCTGGCGGTCATCCTGGTCTTCTACGTGGCCGGCGCCACTGCCCAGTGGATCGCGCCCTACGACTACAACGCCTTCGACATCGAGGAGATCAAGTCGAGGCCGTCCCTCAGCCACCCCTTCGGCACCGACCGGGCCGGCAGGGACATCTTCACCCGGGTGATCTACGGCCTGCGGACTCTGGTGATACTTACAGTCGCGGCCATGGCCACCGGATTCGTGCTCCTGGGCATCACCTTGGGGCTGATATCCGGCTACTTCGGCAAGCTGGCCGACGCCGTAATCATGCGGGTGGGGGAGGTGTTCCTGTCCTTTCCGGACATCCTGCTGGTGCTGCTCATCGCGGCCACGGTGAAGCCCAGGGTCACGGAGTGGGTGTTCGCCTTCGAGGACGCCACCGGCATCGAGGGCATAGTGGGCCTGGGGATCGTGGACTACGTGGTGATCTTCGGCGCCATGTCGGCCTTCTCGTGGGTGGGCATGGCCCGGCTGGTGCGTGGCCAGGTGCTGTACATCAAGGAGAGCCAGTACGTGGAGGCGGCCCAGGCCACCGGGGCATCGACCCTGAGGGTCCTGGCGACCCACGTGCTGCCCAACGTCCTCAGTCCCGTCATCGTGGTGGTATCCATGGGCATGGGCGGGCTGGTCTTCACCGCCGTGGTGCTGGGGTGGCTGGGCATCGGCGTCCAGCCGCCGACCCCGGACCTGGGGCGGATGCTCTTCGAGAACGGGAACATCGGCGTGCTCCGCAGCGACCCCCACCTGCTGCTGTTCCCCGTGGGAGTCATCACGGTGCTGATATTCGGGTTCAACCTGCTGGGCGACGCGCTGAACGACGCGTTCAATCCTAGGACACGCTAGGGCCCAGGGCACGCTAGGGCCAAGAGTGCGGTAGGCACCCAGGGACCGTTAGGGAAGAGTCAAGGGCCGGCCTCTCCATGGGGGCCGGCCCCGTGTTCTCGTCCGGGCGGCTATCTTCCGCCCGAGTCGCCCCGCGTAGCCGTCCCGCGTGACCTCCATCTCCCCATGCCGCCGCGTGCTCCTGCCGCCACCAGCGGGCCCGCCAGCAGCCCCAGCACGGCCAGGTCCGCCGCGCCGCCGGTGGAGGCGTTGCAGCTTCCCCTGCGGCGCTCCCGCTCATCCTCGGTCGCCGGGAGGTCCCCGGAGGGCTGCGGCGCGGCCGTGGCCTCGGGCAGCGGGGTCGGGCCGGGCGCGGGCTCCGAGGCCTCCTCACCGCCGGGGGCCGCGCCGACCTGGTCCCTCAACTGTCCCGGGGGCGGGAAGGGGTCCAGCCCCAGAGCCTCGCGCCACTCGGAGTCCAGGCCGTACTGGTCGAAGCCGTAGGTCCTCCGCAGGGCCTCGTCGGCGGAGAGGCTGGTGCGGAAGGCCGCCATCAGCTCCGCCAACTTCTCCTCGCCGTAGCGGGCGGCCAGGTACTCCACGACGGACTTTCCGTGACCGTAGCCTATGATGATCTCCTCGGGGTCTCCCCCCAGGGTCTGGAGGTACCAGAGGGGCTTCAGCCGCCTGGTAAAGATGGCGTACCGGAGGGCGAGGTCGTACTGGGGGGTCTGGTCGATGTTGCCGTACTCGGCCAGGCCCTCGTTGAGCCAGGCGGGGACCGCCGCGTAGCCCTGGCCGGATGCCTCGGCGACCAGGATGTGGGTGAACTCGTGGGAGACGACGCCGGTGACGTTGGCCTCGGAGGCCAGCGCCACGATGACCCGCTTGTCGGGGAAGGCCATGCCCTCGGTCTGCAGGTCCTCGCGCACGGCCTGGGAGCGGAAGGGAAGGCCGCGGGCCATGTCCCGGTAGTTGCTATAGGAGACGATGCGGATGGGCTCGGAGGGCGTGATGCCCAGGACGTCGCCCATCTTGTCCATGGTCTCCAGGGCGGCGTCCAGCACCGTTTGGGCCCTCTTCTCAACGAAGTCGCCGTAGTAGTAGACGGTCACTATCCCGTCGTCGTCGCCGATGGACTCCCACTCGAGGCTCTCGTCCATGTAGAGGAACTCCTGGTCCTCGGTGCGGAGGACCCGGCCCGCCGAGTCGCGGACCTCGTAGGAGTACTCTATGAGGGAGCCCGGTGGGGTGTATGTGGCGGCGCTGTCGATGGGCATGACATACTCGCCGCTGACCTCGGTCCCGGCCTGGATGTCCAGGTAGCCGTAGGTGCTGCGGTCGCTGCCCAGGGGCCGGAGGAAGACGCGGATCTCCTCCACGGGGTCGGGGCTGGTGGCAGTGACCTGGAATATGACGCTCTCGGGGAAGTCCGAGACGACGTTGTTGGAGACGATCTTGAGCTCATCCCCCTCGGCAAAGGCCGCCGGGGACAAGGCCAGGAGGGCGGCCAGGGCCGACAGCGCCAACAGGGCGACGGCGGCCCGCTTTGACGCCAGCCTGGTGATGACTCTCTTAGGCGATGGTCTCGACACTATGCCCCCAGAGAATGCCCCCTAGAGAATGATTGTAAGGGAAGACGTGGAGGGTTGTCCAAACCATCATACGCTGGTGGGGGCGAGTTGGATTGTGGGAGACAGGTCCACGTCGCTGGCCCGAGGCCATCGGAGCCCTCACTCGCCACTTGTCGCCTCCGCCTCCCTTGAGCAGCGATTGTCTTAGTCCTCCCCCCCTGTGCTCGGTTTATCCGCCCCCGCCCGGTGGAGGAACCGCGAGACCGGACTGTCGTTGCCTCCCAATGGGATGTCAGGGACCATTCTGTGTGTTGGCTTGAATCCGGCTATAAGGATGATTACTAAGTTCACCAGCGGCACGAAAAGCAGAAGACAAAGCCACGGGCTGAGACCCGCGTCGCGCAGCCGCTTGGCATGAAGGGCAAACAACACCCAGTAAAAGCCGCATAGGAACGCCAGATAGGCAAGAAACCAGGTATCAAGCAGCACACCCACCGGCAGCCAGGAAAGCGGTAGTGCGAGGATGAATGCCGCCAGTGATCCGGCCAGCGTTACCAGCCAAAACTGGGTGCGGCTGACCGTTCCCTTAAGGCCAAAAAGGTTCACGGGTCCTACTCTCCGAACACCGCTCCAAGTCCTAACCACATTCTCTCACGAAGGGCAACCCACGCCCGACAATGGGGTCCTCGCTCCTTCGTGCGGCGTTGGTGGGCAGGCCGGCGCCAGGTCCGAGCCGTCTTCGTCGGTCAGCCACCTGTAACCCGAGCCGTAGAGGTTCGCGGTCGCCCGGGCCGGGCGCGCTAGCTCCGCTCACCTTGACTGGGGGCCGCTGCGGCCATACACTAGGGTCACCGAGATGAATCGCAAGAAGATCGTGGTCATCGGGGGCGGCACCGGCAACCACACGACTCTCACCGGCCTCAAGTACCAGGAGTGCGACCTCACCGCCGTCGTCGCCATGACCGACAGCGGCGGCAGCTCGGGCCGCCTGCGGGACGAGCTGGGGCACCTGCCGCCCGGTGACGTCCGCCAGTGCCTGGTGGCCCTGGCCCCCGACGACAGGTCCACCGCCCTCCTGGCCCGCCTGTTCGACTACCGGTTCAACGCCGGCAACGGCCTCCTGGGTCACAGCTTCGGCAACCTGTTCCTCACGGCCCTGACGGAGATCACCGGCGACACCGCCACCGCCATCTCCGAGGCGTCGCGGATGCTGGCCATCAAGGGCACCGTGCTGCCCGTGACCCTCACCAAGTCCACCTTGGTGGCGCGCCTGGAGGACGGGACCGAGGTCGTGGGCGAGGCCAACATCGACCAGCGCTCGGAAAACCTGGACGTGACTATTGACTACATCTACCTGGAGCCCAAGGCCTACGCCTACCCGCCGGTGCTGGAGGCCATCGAGGGCGCCGACGCCTTGGTCATGGGCCCGGGGGACATCTACACCAGCATCATCCCCAACCTGCTGGTGGAGGACGTGGCCCAGGCCATCAGGAGCAGCAACGCCACTAAGATCTGCGTGTGCAACCTGATGACCAAGCCCGGGGAGTCCGACGGCTTCAAGGCATCGGACTTCGCCAACCTGCTCCGGGAGTACCTGGGCACCACCGAGCCCCTGGACTACTTGGTGGTGAACGACGCCCCCTATCAGGAGCGCCTTCTCCAGCGCTACGCGGCCCAGGACCAGTTCCCGGTGACCCTGGACCCCGAGGCGTGCGCCGGGCTGGTGGGCGAGATCGTCCGCGCGCCCATCCTCTCCGCGGGGGTGTACATCCGCCACGACCCCCACGCCCTGGCCAGGACCATCATGGGCCTGCTCAACAGCGTGGGCGCCGGCAGGCGGTCGGTCCGCGCCTAGGGGACGGCATGTGCGGCATCGTAGGCTACCTGGGCCCCCGTGACGCCTGGTCCACGGTGCTGGACGCCCTGCACCGCCTGGAGTACCGGGGCTACGACAGCTCGGGCATCGCCGTCCTCACTCCCGGAGGCCGGCTGGAGGTACACAAGTCCGCGGGCAAGGTCCGCGAGCTGACGGCCCACGGCGGCGGGCCCGGACCCAAGGGGCACCTGGGACTGGGACACACCCGCTGGGCGACCCACGGCAGGCCCACGGACGCCAACGCCCACCCCCACACCGACTGCAAGGGCCGCGTGGCCGTGGTCCACAACGGCATCGTGGAGAACTACCTGCATCTCCGGGAGCGGCTGCAGGCGGGCGGCCACTCCTTCACCTCGGAGACGGACAGCGAGGTGATCGCCCACCTGATAGAGGACGGCCTGGAGGGGGGCCTGGACTTCGAGACCGCGTTCCTGTCCATGAAGGCGCACCTGCTGGGCTCCCAGGCCATCGTGGCCGCCATGGAGGGCGGCGGGGAAAAGACGCTCATGGCCGCTCGGCTGGGCTACGCGGGGGGCATCGTGCTCTCTCACAAGCCCGGGGAGGCCCACAGGCCGGGGGAGGCCGCGGTCAGCAGCGACCTGACGGCGCTGCTCCCCCTGGCCGACAGCGTCACCTTCCTGGAGGATGGGGAGACGGCGGTGGTGAGGCAGGAGGGGATAAGGTACCTTGGACGGGACCACCGGGAGGTCCACAAGACGCCCCAGCCGGTGCCCCGGGGCGCCTCGTGGGCCGAAAAGGGGGGCTACCGGCATTTCATGCTCAAGGAGATCATGGAGCAGCCCCAGGCCGTGGCCGGGGCCCTGCGGGACCGGGTGGACTTCCAGCAGGGCGAGGTGACCCTGGACGAGCTGCCCCTGACCGACACCGAGGTGCGGGACATCGGCCGGGTCGTCCTGGTCGGGTGCGGCACCAGCCTCTACGCCGCCATGGTGGGCAGGCACTACATGGAAGAGCTGGCGGGGCTGAACGCCGAGGTGGACAGCGCCTCGGAGTACCGGTACCGCAACATCCACGTGGACCCCCGGACGCTGGTCGTGTCCATCGGCCAGTCGGGGGAGACGGCGGACACGCTGGCGGCGATGGCGGCGGTGAGGGAGAAGGGGGGCAGGCTGCTCACCATCTGCAACGCCGAGGGCAGCCAGGCAACGCGGCTGGCCGAGGGGACGCTATACATGCGGGCCGGCCCCGAGATCGGGGTCGCCAGCACCAAGACCTTCACGGCGTCCCTGACGGTGCTGGCCCTGCTGGCCATCCACCTGGGGAGCGTCCGGGGTGCGCTGAGACCCGAGGACTCACGGCGGCTGCTTGAGGAGATGGCCCGGCTGCCCAACCAGCTTGGCGGGGTCCTGGCCGGGCAGGAGGCCTACGGCGCCCTGGCGAGAAGGTATCACCGGTCCGACGACTTCCTGTACATGGGGCGGGGCATAACCCATCCCATCGCCCTGGAGGGGGCCCTGAAGCTGAAGGAGATCGGCTACATCCACGCCGAGGGGTACCCGGCGGGGGAGATGAAGCATGGCCCCATCGCGCTCATCGACCCCAGCATGCCCGTGGTGGCCGTGGCGCCCCGGGGCCGCCTCTACGGCAAGATGGCCAACAACATCAAAGAGGTGAAGGCGCGGGACGGCTTGGTCATCGCCGTGGTCTCGGAGGGGGACCGGGAGCTGGCCTCCCAGGTGGACGACGTCATCGAGATTCCCGCCTGCCACGAGGCGTTCACCCCCATGCTGGCCGTGGCGCCGCTGCAGCTCCTGGCATACCACATCGCCGTGCGCCGGGGGTGCGACGTGGACCAGCCCAGGAACCTGGCCAAGTCGGTGACGGTGGAGTAGGGGAGGCCTCCTAGCGCCCCTGCCAGACGGGCTCCCTCTTCTCGGCGAAGGCCCTGACCCCCTCCTTGGCGTCCTCGGTGGTGCGGATGAGGTCCACCTTGGCCTGGGCGTAGGCGGTGCGCCGCTCCAGATCCATGGCGGCGCCGTTGATGGACACCTCTTTTATCGCCGCCAGGGCCAGCGGGGCGTTCTTCATGATCTTCCGGGCCATCTCCTCCGCCGCCGGGAAGGTCTCGCCGGCGGGGAGGACATGGTTCACCAGGCCCAGATCGAGGGCCCGCCGGGCGTCGATGAACTCCCCGGTGAACATGATCTCCAAGGCGATGTTCCGCGGCACCACGTGGGCCAGGAGGGCCGGGCCGCTGACCGACGCGATGCCGCGCTTCACCTGGGGCCAGCCGAACTGGGCCTCCTCGGAGGCTATCCGGATGTCGCTGCCAAGGGCCAAGCCGCACCCCTGGGCCAGGCATATGCCATTGATGGCCGATATGATGGGCTTCCAGATCCGCTGCTGGGCCACGTACAGGTCGGAGGTGCTGAGCCCCTCGCCGGCGCGGCCTGCGGCCATGGCGACAAGGTCGTGGCCGGTGGAGAAGGCCCTACCCCTTCCGGTGACTATGGCGACCCGGACCTGGGGGTTCGAGTCCACGTCTTGGAACGCCTCCCACAGTAGCTGGCGCATCTCGGGGTTGATGGCGTTCAGCTTCTCCGGCCGGTTCAACGTTATGTAGGCTATGCCGTCCTTGATTTCATATTCGACCTCTGCCATCGTTCCCTCCAGACTTCACAGGCTCCGTCTTTGCGTTGGGTCCAAATCAGGCGTCATATGACGCGGGACCCAGTGGGCACCGTCCCTATGACGCCGTCCTCTTCCAGCCGGTCCACCTGGGCGTCGGTCAGGCCCACCATGTCGCGGTAGACCAGGCGGTTGTGCTCCCCCAGCCCGGGGGCCGGAGAGCCCATGTCCCCCGGGGTCCTGGACATCTTCCACGCCAGGCCCGGGTAGTAATGCCGGCCGGCCGACGGGTGGCCCATCTCCACGAAGGTGCCCCTGTCCCGGTAGTGGGGGTCGGCCAGGAGGTCCGGGGCGGCCAGCACCGGCGAGGCCGGGACGCCTGCCTCCTGCAGGATGCGCGCCACCTGGTATGGCTCCATATCCCGGGTCCACGCCAAAACGGCCCCGTCTATCTCGTCCTCCCGCGCCCTCCGGCCCTCCACCGTAGCAAGGCCCGGGTCCCGCGCCAGGTCGTCCCTGCCCATGGCCCCGCACAGCCGCCCCCACTCCCCGTCGGAGGTGGCGGCGATGGCGACCCAACGGTCCTCTCCCCGGCACCGGTACGTGTTGTGGGGCGCGTACAACTCGCTGCGATTGCCCCTTCTCTCGGGCTCCACGCCGGTCATCTGGTAGCCCAATAGCTGTGCGCCGATGAGGGCGACGGCGGACTCCTGCTGGGAGACGTCGATGAACATCCCTTTGCCGGTCCTGCGGCGGTGCCTGAGGGCCACCAGGATCGCCCCCGCCGCGTGGGAGCCGGTGACGGGGTCGCCGTGGTTGATTCCGGACTTCATGGGCCCCTCGCCCCGGTATCCGGTGATATGGGCCATGCCCGATAGCTGCTCCTGCCCGATGCCGTAGGCCAGGTACCGCTTCCAGGGCCCCGTGTTGCCGAAGGCGGGCATGGAGACGTAGACCAGGTCCGGGCGCAGCCTGCGCAGCTCCTCGTAAGAGTACCCGAGGCGCGCCAGGCTGCCGTAGCGGAAGTTCTCGATGACCACGTCGCTGATGGCGACCAGGGAGTCGAAGACCTCCCGGCCGCTCTCCGCCGTCAGGTCCAGGGTGATGCCGTACTGGCCCATGTGGAGGCAGTTGAACCAGCCGTTCCGGTTCCACGGCCGCTCCCCCGGCTCGGAGTCGGGATAGGCGGCGATCCCCCGGGCCGGGTTGACGGGCCCCCGGTGGTTGTCGTAGACCCCGGTGGACTCCATCTTGATCACCTGCGCGCCCATGTCGCCCAGGAGCTTGGTGCAGTACGGGCCCGCCCAGATGCGCGACAGGTCCAGTATCCGAAAACCGGAGAGGGGCATGGACCGGGGCGCCTCGCCGGCGGAGTCGCGGCTCAAATAACGCCCGCCTCTTCCAGGGCCGCGAGCTCGGCCTCTGTGCGGCCCAGGACACACGACAGCACCTCCCGCGTGTGCTCGCCCAGCAACGGCGCGCGGTGGAACACCCACGCGGGCTCGCTGGGCCTGACCGGCGGCCCGGCGTAGGCCAAGCGGCCCGCCACCGGGTGGTCCATGTCGACGAAGTAGTCCCGCTCCCGCAGCTGCTCCATCTCCAGGATGTCGGCCATGGACGCCACGTAGGCGAACCCCAGCCCCTTCTCCTGGCCGCGTTTGAACACGTCGACCTTGTCGTGGTCCAGAAGCCAGGGCAGCATGAGGGCGTCCACCTCGTCGGCGTTGTCCATGCGCCCCCTGCGGGTCACAAACCGCTCGTCGGCCAGCTCGGGCCGGTCCATGATCTCGGCGACGGCGGGCCACCTGTGATCGGGCCCGGAGATGACCCCCGCGTGGCCGTCCCGGCACGGGTAGATGCCCCAGGCGGCGCGGCCGTAGCCTCGGTTGCCGACACGCTGGAACTCCATGCCGGAGTAGCTGTACTGCATGAACGCGTTCTCCAGCACGTTGGTTGCGTACTCGGTGACGGAGACGTCCACGTGCTGCCCTAGGCCCGTCTCCTCGGCGTACATCAGCGCCGTCATGGCGGCCACGAAGGCGTTCTGGCCGGCCCCAAGCTGGGCCAGGGGAGCGCCCTCCTTCAAGGGCTCCCGGTCGGGCTCCCCGGTTATGTTCATCATGCCGCCGAAGGCGTACAGGGTCAGCTCGGTGGCAAGCCAGTCCCGGTTGGGGCCTGTCTGGCCGAAGCCGGTGATGGACGTCATGACCAGGGAGGCGTTGTCCCTGGACAAGGTCCCGTAGTCCAGGCCCCTGGCGGCCAGGAAGCCCGGAGGGAAGCTCTCCACCACGACCTGGGACGACGCGGCCAACTCCCGGACCAGCCCGCGCCCGGCCTCGGTCTCGATGTCCAGCGCGATGCCCTTCTTGGAGCAGTTGAGGTACAGGTACGTCGCGCTGGCCTCGGGGTCTTCGCCGCCGGGGGGAAAGGGGCCCATCCTGCGGGACGGGTCCCCGGCGGGACGGCGCTCCACCTTGACGGTCTCGGCGCCCATGGTCGCGAACAGCCGCGTGCAGTAAGGACCGGCGATGCCTTCCGTCAGGTCCAACACCCGAACGCCTTCGAGCAGACCGGGCAAGGGGGCCTCCTGGAAACCGGATTGGGGCAACCGAATGGGGGCTCCCACGAATCTCTCCGCCGGAACCCTGGTGCATTCTACCCAACCGGCGGGGCCAGCACAACCTGAGGGGGCCCGTTGACGGTCCTTACCCGCGGGGGTATCCTTGAACCGAGCCGGGGCCAATGGACAGACGGCCGGGGCGAGGCACCTCTACGGGAGGGGTAATGGCAGCGGAGGACGGCAAGGCACAGATGGGCGAGACTCCCATAAACGTAACGGTCTGGTACGATTACATCTGACCCTGGTGCTACGTCGGCCTGGAGCGGGTCGACAGGCTCAGGGAGGACTCGGGCGTAACCGTGCAGGGCAAGGCGTTCATCCTGCGGCCGGACGTCCCCAAGGAAGGGATGCCCCGTCAACCGCGGCCCGGAGAGGTGGGCGACCAGCTCAGCGAGCCCCTGCGCACCTTCGCCGAGGAGGCCGGCCTGGTGATGCGCCGGTCCTCCTGGACTCCCAACACGATGTACGCCATGGAGGCGACGGAGTACGCCCAGCAACAGGGGCAGTTCGACGCCTTTCACCTGGCCGCCTACAAGGCCTACTGGGAGGACGGGAAGGACCTGGGGGACCTGGACGTGATCCGCGAGATTGCTCTGGGCTGCGGGCTGGACTGGCCCGACCTATCCCGGAGGCTGGAGTCCGGCCACCACCGGGGCGAGATCCTTGCACAGCACCAGCAGGCCGTGAGCCTGGGGGTAAACGCCATACCGGCGTTCCTGGTGGGGAACCAGTTCTTCATGGGCGCCCAGAGGTACGAGATCTTCCAACTGGCCCTGGCCAGGGCCAAGGAAGCGGCGCAGGCGTAGGAGCAGCCTACTCCTCTTCGTCCTCGGAGCTGGACCTGGCGCCCTTGGCGGCGAAGAGGGACTCCGCGGGCTCCTGGTCTTCGGACAGCTCCACGCTGTCCCCGTAGCTCTCTCTCCAGTCGGCGACCTGGGCTTCGTCCTCGTCCAGGTCGCTGTCCACGTCGTACCTCAGGAGCGCGTCGGTCCAGTAGGCCTTGCGGCGCTCGTCCCTGCGGTCGGTGGGGAAGGAGCAGATGCCCCGGGTGTCCTGGTGCCGGTACGTCTCCAGGATGATCACCGACACGTCCTGCGGGTTTACGCTTATGATCGCCGCCTCGTACTGGTTGCCGCCCCTCATCAGACGTGTGAGGCGCATACCCAGCTTAGGCTCCACCTGGCCCACGTAGTCGCCCTGCTGGTTCTCGACCAGGAGCACGTGGTCTTTTGCGCGCAGCTTCACCGAGTCGCCCGCGGCCATCCGGCCCAGTGTCTCCAGGCCCGCGGGCTTCTCCAGGGCCGTCATGCAGGACTTGCCCCGCTCCTCAATAAACAGGTAGGGGCTGACTACCTTGCCCTGCTTGGGGGGTTTCGCCGTCTCCTCCAGGTGGAGCAGCCTCTCCAGGTTCTTCTTGGCGATGGAGTTGTACGGGGCGATGCGGATTGCGCTCTCGAAGGCCGACCGGGCCCCCGAGTAGCGGCCCAGCTCCATGAAGGCCTTGCCCAGCCGGTTCAGCGCCTCCACGTCGTCGGGGAACAGGCGTAGGACCTCGCGGTTGACCTCCACGGCCTGCTCCCAGTCCCCCTCCAAAGCCAAGCCGATGGCCTCCCGGCTCTTCATCCGCCGGACCATGTCCTTTTTTTCAGTCTTGACCGTCTCCATCATGAGACCGGCTCCCGGCACACTAACGTCATCTGAGTCATCCACCCTACCGTAGTTCGGGCCCGAATCCACCTGGGCGCCGCCCGTAGCGGCCCGGCGGCAACCTGTTCATAACTGGATACACTAAAACCCAATGGAGGTCAAGTACCTTTTGCACCACCATAGGACGAGTTCCTCCGCCATTTCCAGGGCCCGGAAGAGCGGAAACCCCGGACGACCGGCTCAGCGGTGCGGCCGGGAACGGCCATACCGGCCCGACAGGCGGCGCCACTGCATCCTCAGCAGGTCCCTGGCCATGGCCAGGGAGTCGCGCACGGGACGCACCTTGCTATGGGACCGGTAGTACCAGTCTATGGGCACCTCCACGACCACCATTCCCCGACGCCGGGCGATGTACAGGACCTCCACGTCGAAGGAGAAGCCGTCGAACCGCTGCAGGGGGAAGACTTCCTCCGCGACCTGGCCCCTGTAGCACTTGAAGCCGCACTGGGTATCGGCCAGGCCGGGGAGCACCAACGCCCGCACGGCCAGGTTGTATATCCGGCCCATCAGGTGCCGGGAGCCGGGCTCGCCGATGCGCCTGGCGCCCGGGACCTCCCGGGAGGCGATGGCCACGTCGAACCCCGACCTGTCCGGGGGCAGGAACCGGGATATCTGGGCGATGGGCATGGAGAGGTCGGCATCGCAGGTGAACCGGAACTCTCCCTGGGCGTCCAGGATGCCGTGCCTCACCGCCCACCCCTTGCCGCCGTGGGACAGGGGGAGGAGACGCACCCCGGGATGGTCCTCCCGGAACTCCCGCACCAGGTCGGCGGTGCCGTCGGTACTGCCGTCGTCGGCAACGACGACCTCCCACGAGTAGGCCTGGGTCGCCAGGTAGCCGGCCACGTCCGTCAGGGTATCGACGATCCTGCGCCGCTCGTTGTAGGTGGGGATGACGATGGAAAGAAAGGGCAACCTTCTCCCTCAGCCCGGGGTCGAGGCAGCCCGGGGTCGAAGCAGCCCGCCCCACGCCCGGGAGGCCCGCGCCAGGGACGTCTCTACTCCTCCCGCTGCAGCTGGAAGGCCCGGTGAAGGCAGCGCACGGCGTCCTTGACCCGATCGTCGCCGATGATGCAGGTGATGCGTATCTCCGAGGTGGTGATCATATCGATGTTGATGCCCTCGTCGGCCAGGGCCCGGAACATGCGGGAGGCGTACCCGGGGGCGTTCTGCATACCGGACCCGACGATGCTCACCTTGCTCACGCCGTTGTCGGCGGTGAGGGCCCTGGCGCCGATCTCGCCGGCCACGGGCTTCACGACCTCCAGGGCCTTGGCTGCGTCGGTCCTGGTCACGGTAAAGCTCAGGTCCGTCAGGTTCTCCACGCTGGCGTTCTGGACGATGGTGTCCACGCTGATGGCCTGGTCGGCCAGGGGCTCCAGGACGGCGGCGGCGATCCCGGGCCGGTCCGGCACCCCCTGCAAGGTAATCTTGGCCACGTTGAGGTCATGGGCGATGCCGGTGACCTTGACTCGCTGCTCCATGCCCTTCCTTGCCCCTCCATGTATGAGAGTTCCCGGCGTCTCGTTGCGGCTGGAGGCCACGTATATGGGAACGTCGTAGAAGGCGCCCAGCTCGATGGCCCGGGGGTGCATCTTTGCTCCGTAGCTGGCCAGCTCCAGCATCTCCTCGTACCCGATCTCGTCCAGCTTCCGTGCGTCGGGCACCGTGTTGGGGTCCGCGGTGTAGATGCCGTCCACGTCGGTGTACACCTCGCAGCGCTGGGCTCCCAGGGCCGCCGCCAGGGCCACCGCGGTGGTGTCGGAGCCGCCCCGGCCGAGGGTGGTCACGTCCATCTCCTCGGTGACGCCCTGGAACCCGGCCACGATGACCAGCTTCCCCTCCTCCAGCTCCTTGCGCATCCGGCTGGTGTCGACCTCTGAGATGCGGGCCCGGCCGTAGGTCGTATCCGTCCGGATGCCCGCCTGAAACCCGCTCAGACCCACGGCGTCGTGCCCCAACGCCCGTACGGCCATGGCCAGCAACGTGCAGGAGACGAGCTCCCCCGTGGAGAGGAGCAGGTCCAGCTCCCTGGGGTCAGGGGCGCCGCCGGAAACGCTGGCAGCCAGCTCGATGAGCTCATCGGTGGTGTCGCCCATTGCGGACACCACCGCAACGACGTCGACGCCGCGGCCTTTCTCGCGACCGATGCGCCGGGCCACTCCCCGGATCATGTCGGCGTCGCCCACCGAGCTGCCACCGTACTTCTGGACGATCAGCGCCATAGGGCACTCCCCATGCTGTCTCCCGAGCCGGGGCGTAGGTCCACGGCGCTATTCACCGGGGCCCACCACGTGGGCGCCCCGGGGCGTGGGACTCGTCACCTTCACCTCGCCCTCCACGTTGGCCTGGCGGGCGGCCTCGGCCATCTCGTAGGCCACGGTCATCTCCTTGCCCCGGGTCAGGGCCAGGATCGTCGAGCCGCTCCCCGAGAGGAACACGCCAAGCCCCCCCGCGTCCAGGGCCGCTCTGAAGATGACTTTCATGGCGGGGAAGAGCGGTTGGCGGTAGGGCTGATGGAGACGGTCTCGTGTGGCTGCCGCCAGGTCTTCCAGGCGGCCGGACGCCAGGGCGTTGACCAGCAGCCCGACCCTGCCCATATTATACACGGCGTCCTCGACGCTGATGCTCCCGGGAAGCACCGCCCGGGCGTCCTCCGTGGCTATCTTTGCGCGTGGTACGAATATCACGGACCGGAGGTCGGGCGGGAGTGACACCGGCGGGGCTAGGAGGGCGCCGTCGTCGCTGACGATGAGCCTCAGGCCGCCCAGGAGGGCCGCGGACACGTTGTCCGGGTGGCCCTCGATATCGACGGCCATGTCCAGCAGGTCGTGGTCCCCGAACCTGGAGGCATCTCCCTGTCGGGTCTGCTCCAGCAGGGCCCTGCCCGCCACCAGCCCGCCGACTATGGCGGCGGCACTGCTCCCGAGACCCCGTTCCAGGGGTATACGGTTGAGGCAGCGCAGGCCCAGGACCGGCGTAGGAAGGCCGGCAGCCTGGAACAGCCTCTCGATGGACCGGTAGACCAGGTTGCCGGCGCCCGTGGGCAGAGTGTCAGCGCCCTCGCCCTCCACCGAAACGGATACGTGGTCCGCGGAGGTGACCCGGACCTCGTTCCACAGGTCCAGCGCCATCCCCAGGCAGTCGAACCCCGGCCCCAGGTTGGCCGTGGTCGCCGGCACCCGTACGGTTATGTCCATCTCGTCCATGCCCTTTGGCCCCAACCCGGCCTTCGTCCCATCCTCTCTGAGAGGGTCCCAACGGACCGGGTGTAGAGATACTAGCATAGCATGGCTGGGAACCCGGCGAGGGCATCGGCCCGAGAGGTCGGGGGCCAATAAATGCCCGTATCTCGCTTCCATTTAACAATGCTCTATAGGGATGCCACTGCTAGAATCGAAGCCGAAGTCAATCTCCCAACCCCAGGTAGGCAGATCCCAAGTCCCAGATAGGCGGAAGAATCGTGAAAGAAGCAGTGGAGTCTTTCCTGAATCATCTGGTCGTCGAGAAGGGATTCTCGCAGAATACGCTGGGCGCCTACCGAAACGACCTGTACCAGTTCATCGACTTCGCAGGAGGCAGGGTCGGCCCGCCCAACGGCGGCGGGCTGGGAGACGGATGGGAACGGGTCGACCTGAACCTTCTCACCGACTACGTGTCCAACCTGCGCGGTAAGAGGAGCTACCGGGACACGACCACCGCCCGCAAGGTGGCGGCCCTGAAGTCGTTCTTCAACTTCCTGGTCCAGGAGGAGGCGGTCTCCAGCGATCCCACGGAGTTCCTGGTGGCGCCGCGAACGGGCCGCAACCTGCCGAAGTTCCTGTCAGAGGAGGAGGTCGCCAGCCTGCTAAAGGCGGCCTCGGGAGACCGGTCGCCCGAGGCCCTGCGGGACTCCGCCATACTGGAGCTCCTGTACGCCACCGGCCTCCGGGTAACCGAGCTGGTGTCCCTGAACACCCTGGACGTGAACCTGGAGGAAGGGTTCCTGCGGTGCATGGGAAAGGGGTCTAAGGAGCGCATCGCCTACATGTATCCCCGCGCCGTCGAGGTGCTGAGGGACTATCTGGAGAACGGCCGCCCGCGGATGATGGCTTCCAAGGGCGCCGGGAAGACGAACGGGGAGAAGGCATCCACCAACGGCTCCGGCAAGAAGACCGAACCCGCCGAGAAGGCCCTCTTCCTGAACCAGAGGGGCGACCGGCTGACCCGCCAGTGGGTGTGGGCGATCCTGAAGAGCTGCGCCAAGAAGGCGTCGCTGAACAAGCCCATCACACCCCACGTCCTGCGCCACAGCTTCGCCACCCACATGCTCAGAAGAGGGGCCTCCCTGAGGCACCTGCAGGAGCTCCTGGGCCACTCCAGCATCACCACGACCCAGGTGTATACCCACCTCACCGACGAGCACGTCCGGCACGAATACGACAGGAGCCACCCCAGAGCCTGACCCCGCATGGGACCTGCGAGGCCACGGACCACGACCTGCCTGGGCGTCCCGTGTTAAACTATAGGGGACGGAACCGGGGAGGTGTATGGCCCAATGCCCCAACGAGGTAGGTCCAAGAGAGCAGCGGCGCGCCAGACCCAACTGGGTCAGAGGAAGAAGAGACAGTCCCGCGGTCCCGTGGCCGTCACGCAGACGGCGCGGGCCCCCGATGCCGCGGTGGTGACCGACGCGGAGGTCGCCCTCGCGCCCGAGCAGCAGCCGGAGCCCCGACACCCCGAGGCGGCCCCCGTGGCCGCGGCGGCAGCGCCCTCCAGGCCCGCCCCCTCCAGACCCGCAGAGCCCAGGCCGGCCATCTACGGCTACGTCAAGTCCGAGGTACAGCGCATCGGCATACTCGCCACCGGGGCGCTGGCCGTGCTCATCGTTCTCACCTTCGTCCTAAGGTAGCCTTCCCCATGGCTCGGACCGGGTTCGCCCACAGGCTGAGGATCGCGCCGGAGAAGCCGGGCGTCTACATGATGAAGGACGGCCGGGGACGGGTGATCTACGTGGGCAAGGCCGCCAACCTTCGCGACCGGGTCAGCTCCTACTTCGGCTCGCCCTCCAGCCTCAACACCAAGATACAGAAGATGGTCTCCAGGGTCACGGACTTCGAGTTCATCGTAACCGACTCCGAGCCCGAGGCTTTGATTTTGGAGAACACCATAATCAAGAAGCTGCGCCCGACCTACAACACGCGGCTCAAGGACGACAAGACCTATCCCTTCATCAAGATCGACCTGAAGGAAGAGTTCCCCCAGGTATACATCACCCGCCGGGTGGCCAAGGACGGGGCCCGGTACTTCGGGCCCTTCGCCACGGCGGGCAGCGTCCGAAAGACCCTGGACGTGCTCAAGAAGCTGTTCCCCTACCGTTCCTGCACCAAGGCCATCACCGGAAGGGACCCACGGCCGTGCCTCGAGTACTACATCAACCGGTGTGTGGCGCCCTGCATCGGCCTGGTGGACAGCGCCGAGTACCACAAGGTGGTGCAGCAGGTCATCATGTTCATGGACGGCAAGACCGATAGCGTGATGGACAACCTGAGGACCAGGATGTTCCAGGCCGCTGATGACCTGGAGTTCGAGAAGGCAGCGGCCCTGCGGGACCAGATACGGAACATCCGGAAGGTCATCGAAGAGCAGCAGATCAAGGTCGACTCCAACCCCAACGCAGAGATGGACGCCATCGCCATGGCAGAGGGCAAGGACGAGGCCTGGCTGGAGGTGTTCTTCATCCGCAAGGGGAAGCTCATTGGCCGGGACCACTTCATCATGGAGGGCACCCAGGACGAGGCCCCCGGGCACATCATCTCGGAGTTCATCAAGCAGTTCTACCAGTCGGCCTCCATGGTCCCCCGACGCATCATCCTGCAGCACGTCCCCGAGGAGGAGACGCTGATCGAGGAGTGGCTGAGGGGCAAGCGCGGCGGTCCGGTGACCCTGGCCCGCCCCCAGCGGGGCGACCAGCGGAAGCTGATCAAGATGGTGGAGGAGAACGCGGTCCAGGGCCTGTCCCAGGCCAGGGCCAAGTGGCTGTCGGACACCGACGCAGTCCAGAGCGGCATGGAGGTGCTCCAGGATGCGCTGAACCTGCCGTCACTCCCCCGGAGAATCGAGTGCTACGACATCTCCAACATCCAGGGCTCCAGCTCCGTGGGCAGCATGGTGGTCTCCGAGGACGGCTTCCCCAAGCCGGCCCACTACCGGCGGTTCCGCATCAAGAGCGTGGAGGGCATCGACGACTACTCCAGCATGCAGGAAGTCCTGCGGCGGCGGTTCAAGCGGCTGGCGTCGATGGTGGGCAAGGGCAGCGCCGAGGCGGACGGCCGCCAGCTCCCCCAGATGCCCGATTCCTCCCCGGACGGCGGATGGGGAGTGGTCCCCAACCTGGTGCTGATAGACGGCGGCAAGGGCCACCTCTCCGCGGCCCTTGAGGTCTTCCTGGAGATGGGGATCGACTTCATACCGCTGGCCTCCCTGGCCAAGGAGAACGAGTGGCTCTTCGTGCCCGAGACCCCGGAGCCGATAGTGCTCCCCAGGAACTCCCAGGCCCTTCACCTGGTGCAACGCATACGGGACGAGGCGCACCGGTTCGCCATCACCTACCACCGCAAGCTCCGCTCCAAGCGGACCATCACCAGCTCCATGGACGCGGTCCCCGGCATAGGGCCCAAGAGGAAGCGGCTGCTGATGCGGCGCTTCGGCTCCATCAAGGGCATCAGGGAAGCGGGGGTCGAGGAGATCGCGGCTGTCCCGGGAATGACCCGCAAGCTGGCCACGAGGCTGAAGGAGTCGCTGTAGGCCCAGCCCCCGGCATCCACGATTCCCGGGCCCCCTTCCGGTACCTGGCCACACGGGTACCTTTTTACACGGCCCCGCTTGACCCCTCCGGTAGCTTCGTGTACCGTATCAGCGTACGGGAGGGGTGGCGTCATGGCCCTCAGAGTATCTATCAACCTACCAGGTGACACCGTCATCACCCTGGAGGCCGACGAGCCCGGGCTATGGCGTGAGGTGGTCGATGCCGTCCTCAAAGAGCTGCCCAGGGAGATCCTGCGCCTGAGCGCCAACGGGGCTTCCCCCAAGGAAGCCCCACTGACCGCCAACGGCGCTTCCGTTGGCGGCCCCGGGGCGATGGTAGCCGCGCCCGCGCCCGGGCCGGTGCCGGGGTCGGTGCCCGGGTCGGTAGAGGAAGCGGAATCTCCGCCGGCCGCTACAAGCCGGGCTGCGGAGGAGGCCTTCGGGCGGTTCTGCCGCCGCATCGCTCCCACGGGGGACATGCGGCGTACCGTCGTGGCCGCCGAGGGGGCCAAGCGGTACCTGGGAGCGGCGTCGGTGTCGGGGGAGGACCTGGGTCGGCTCTTCGATCTGGCAGGCTGGATGCGTCCGGCCGACTTCCTGCAGACGCTGCGAAACGCCGCCCGGAACAAGTTCGGGTGGCTGGAACGGGTGCCGGGGAAGCCCGGACACTACATTGTCACCGCCCAGGGGCGCGCCTTGGTAATCGGCGCCGCCGGGCAGTAGGGTGGTACGGTCCCACGCCGGGGCCCATTCACGCCTGCCGTAACCCCAACAAATCAGCAGTCCAGGAGGCGGCCGTGGTCTCTCAGCTCCGAATCTACACCATCAACAAGGGGATGATGGACTCGTACCTGAAGCTCTTCGACGAGAGCATACGCCCCATACACGAGAAGCTGGGCATACCCATAGAGGGGACCTGGGTGAATATGGAGCGCAGCGAGTTCATCTGGGTCCGAAGCTTCGCCAGCGTCGACGACATCGCCGCCAAGGAGGAGGCCTACTTCGCCTCTCCCGAGCGCAGGGCCTTGGGCGACCTGCCCAGCAACCACCTGGCCAAGATGGAGGTGCGGGTCATCGAGGCCGCGTACCCGTAGCCGGTAACAAGGCGCGGAGCGGTACCGCCCCACTCTCGACTTCCCTCATGCCAAAGGAGGACCATGGCCGACCAACGCTACTGGCTGTTCAAGTCCGAGCCCGGGGCCTACTCCTTCTCGGACCTCCAGAACGAGGAGGACCGGACCGCCGAGTGGGACGGAGTGCGCAACTACCGCGCCCGTAACCTGATGCGGGACCAGATGAAGGTGGGAGACCGGGTCCTCTTCTACCACAGCAGTACCGCCGTTCCCGCCGTGGTGGGCACCGCCCACGTGGTGCGGGAGAGCTACCCCGACGATACCGCATGGGAGCCCGGCTCCCGGTACTACGACCCCAAGGCCAGCCCCGACAACCCCATCTGGTGCATGGTGGACATCCAGGCGGACGAGGAGCTGCCCCGCCCTGTGACCCTCAAGGAGATCAAGGCCAACCCCAGGCTGGAGGGCATGCTACTGGTCCGCCGGGGCATGCGCCTGTCCATCCAGCCGGTGACCCAGGAAGAGTGGGACGAGATACTGGCCATGTCGAGGAGCGGACCCGCCTAGACCGGCGGCCTGCGCTTGTGCCAGCCGGTGCTCTGCTCGTAGGCGTGGGCCACCTTCATCACGGTGGCCTCGTCGAAGGGACGGCCGACGATCTGCAGGCCCAGGGGAAGGTCCGTGGCCGTGAACCCGCACGGTACCGACAGGGCCGGCGTACCGGCCAGGTTGGCCGGTCCCGTGAAGCTGGCCCGGGCGCCCAGGCCCGCCAGCGCCTGCTCCTTGCCCGGCAGGCCGGGGACCGACTCCACCGGCGGCGCGGGGCCGACCCCGGTGGGCAGCACCAACACGTCGAACCTCTCCAGGGCGTCGAGCATCTGCCGGCGCAACAAGGCGCGTATCTTCTGGGCCTTGTAGTACGCCTGGGCAGGCAGGACCCGCCCCGTGGGATACCGGATGCGGTTGTTGTGGTCCAGCTCCTTGAAGTGTTCCCGGAAGGTCCTGTCGTGTACCGCGGCCCACTCCGCCGTTGCTATGCCCATGCTGACGGCGCCGGACATCTCCGTGAGGGGTATCGAGACCTCCTCCACTGTCGCTCCCAGCTCGCCGAGGGAGGCGATGGCCTTGCCTACCACGTCCCGGTACTCAGGGTCGACACGGTCCGAGTGGACCCGCTCCGTGACGGCGCCGACCTTCAGTCCACGGATGTCGCCATCGAGGTACCGGCGGTAGTCGGGCACGGGAACATCCCAGGTGTACGGGTCCTTGGGGTCGTGGCCGGCGATTGCCTGAAGGGTAATGGCGCAGTCCTCTACGGTACGGGACATGGGGCCCACCTGGTCCATGGACCAGGAGCCTCCGAACACACCGTACCGGCTCACACGACCCCAGCTAGGACGCAGCCCGACGATGCCGCTCCAGTTGGCCGGGGTGCGAATGGAGCCACCCGTGTCCTCTCCCAGGGAGGTGGCGCACAGGAACGCCGCGGTAGCCGCCCCGGAGCCGCTGCTGGACGTGCCCGGGTTCCGGGATGTGTCCCAGGGGTTGCGGGGAGTGCCGTGGGGATGATGGAATATCTCCGCCATGGCGTACTCGCTCATGTTCAGCTTGCCCAGAAGCACGGCGCCGGCCGCCTTGAGGTTGGCCATGACCGTGGCGTCCTCTTCCGGGACGAAATCAGCCAGTATGCTGGACCCCACAGTCGTTCGAATGCCCTTGGTCCAGAACTGGTCTTTGACCGCGACCGGGAGGCCGTGCATGGGTCCCAGGTAGCCGCCCCCGGCGATGGCGGCCTCAGCATCGCGAGCGGCTGCCAGGGCCACGTCTCGAGTGATGGTTATGTAGGCGTTCAGCTTGGGGTCCACCTGGTCAATGCGCTCGAGGTACGCCTCGGTCGCCTCCACCGGGGACACATCTCTTCGCTGGATCAGGTCCGCCAGCTGGGCGGCGGGCAGGAAGGGCAGGTCGGATCTGTTCATGGCGCTCCTTTCGCAGCCAGTATAACGCCCCTGGCCAGGGGTTGAGAATGGGCGCGGACACCCGGCAGTCGACCCGTCTCCGAAGCTTGGGTACAATGGGACCGTGGGCGGTACGATACCTCGCTACGTGCTTCACGCGGACCTGGACGCCTTCTACGCGTCGGTGGAGCAGCGGGACAACCCGGAGCTGAAGGGTAAGCCCGTCGCCGTGGGCGGGTCGCCGGAGGGCCGGGGCGTGGTCGCAGCGGCGTCCTACGAGGCCCGGACCTACGGCGTGCGGTCCGCCATGCCCATGCGCACGGCCTTCAGGCTGTGCCCCCACCTGATGAGGGTGTCGGCCCGCTTTCCCAGGTACCACGAGGTCTCCCGGCAGATCATGTCCATATTCCGGGACTTGACGCCCCTGGTGCAACCCCTGTCGCTGGACGAGGCGTACATGGACATCGGCCAGGTGGAGTCGATGGAGCACGCGAAGGACACGGCCCGGGAGCTGAAGGAGCGGGTCCGGCGAGAGACGCTGCTGGCCGTAACCATCGGCGGCGGCACCTCCAAGACCGTGGCCAAGATAGCGTCGCAGATGGCCAAGCCCGACGGGTTACTCATGGTGGAAGCGGGAGGGGAGCGGGAGTTCCTCCACCCGTTGGACGCGGGCAGCCTGTGGGGAGTGGGGCCCAAAACGGCCCAGATGCTGAAGCGCAACGGCATCGTCACCATCGGCGACATCGCCGGGTCCGACGACGACTGGCTGCGCAGGACCTTCGGCAAGCGCGGCCCCGAGCTGAAGGAGCGGGCCCAGGGCCTGGACAACGAGGACGTCAGCACCCACCGGGACACCAAGTCGGTGAGCGCCGAGACGACCATGGCCGAGGACATCGGCGACGAGGAGACCCTGGTGGAGATAGCCTCCCGGCTGGGCCATGGAGTGGCCCAACGGATACGACGGAACGGCCTTAGGGGCAAGACGGTGTCGGTGAAGCTGCGGCTGTCCGACTTCACGACCTTCACCCGGCAGGTGACCCTGCCCGCGCCCACCGACGACGAGGACACCATCGCCCGGGAGTCCTGCGCCCTCTTGCGACGGGAGATCAGGCCCGGCAGGAAGTTCCGCCTGGTGGGCGTCGGGGTCAGCAACTTCCAGGAGGACTACCAGCTCGCCCTGTGGAGCTAGACTCGGGCTCCGCCCGGGAACACCCGGGCGGGGCTGCCGACCCAGGCAGCAGCCCTCCTCCGCATGGGAGGCGGCCGGCTAGGACCCGGAGGTGGGCACGGGCATACCCGGGATGTTCATCCGGACCCGTCCCAGGGTGTGCCGGGTCGTGATGAAGAGGGTCTTCCAGTCATCGCCGCCCCAAGCCACGTTGGTGGTGGAGGGGGCGCCGGTGAGGACGGTGCCGAGGTGGTTTCCCGTGGCGTCGAAGATCCAGACGCCCCCTGGCCCGGTGCAGTAGACGTTCCCCTCCACGTCCACCTTCATGCCATCGGGGACGCCCGGCAGGTCTCCCTTCATCGGTGCGAACACCCTGTCCGTGCCCAGGGCCAGAACGCCGTTGGCCTCCAGGTCGAAGGCCCGGATGTGGCCCCTCCGCGAGTCGTTGACGTAGAGGACGCTCTCGTCGGGGGAGAAAGCCAGCCCGTTGGGCAGGACGAAGTCGCGGACGATGCAGTTGATGGTGCCGAGGTCCGGCGAGACGCGGTAGACCCCGGCGTAGTCCAGCTCGGACACCACGTTCATGGTCATGGGATCGGTGAAGTAGATGGAGCCGTCGGACTTCACGACCACGTCGTTGGGCCGGTTCAGCCGCCAGCCCCGGTAGCTGTTGGCCACCACGGTGATGCTGCCGTCGGGCTCCAGCCGGGTCACCCGCCGGGTGTCGTGCTCGCAGGCGATGAGCCTCCCTTGCACGTCCCTGGTCAGGCCGTTGGCCCGGTCGGAGGGCTCCCGGTTGACGGTGATCTCCTGTCCCGGGGCCCACTTCATGCGACGGTTGTTGTGGATGTCGCTGAAGAGTAGGTAGCCGCCCTCCTTCCACCACAGCGGGCCCTCGGCAGGCCCATACTCGCCCCCGAAGCCGCTCCCAAGCTCCTCGACGTCCTGGCTCGAGTCCATGATGCGGTCCAGCCCTGACAACACCTTTACGACCGGCATAGCCACCTCCTTCTTGACCACCCACACCCCAAGGGCTCGACTGCTCCCAGAGGGCCAAGGGTCGAGGTGAGTGTATTGGGCGCCTGTCCCAGGTGTCAATCCCGCGGCCCGGGGCCGCCGTTGACACCGTCCGCGCTCGCTGCTACTCTCGGCATCGAGGAATGGCCAGGAGGCTCCATGGGCCGCGTGGACTTGGGGGAAGACGGACACCCGGCGCTGGGTGTCGCCCGGGTACAGGCCGATCCGGACGTAACCGCGCCGGACGGGTCCCAGATACGCCTGCTGACCCACGCGGGCAAGGCCAGCCTGTGCGAGGTAACGCTGGAGGCGGGCCAGGTGTCGCGGCCCGTGTGGCACAGGGGGGTGGAGGAGACCTGGTACGTGCTGCAGGGCACGGGGTCCGTATGGCGCTGCCCTCCCGACACAGGGCCTGAGCAGGGGACAGCCGAGAGGGTGAGCCCCGGCGACGCGCTCGTCATACCGCCGCGTTGGAGGTTCCAGTTCGGAGCGTCCGACTCCGGGGACCTGCGGTTCCTGTGCTTCACGACTCCCCCCTGGCCCGGGGAGGACGAAGCGCAACCGGCCGGAGAGGGCGGTCTCGGACCAGCCACGGTGTAGAGAAGGCCCCGGCCCAACGCCGTCGGCCCGCCCGCGGGTCACACCCAACGGGCCTAGGAAGGGAGCGAAACTCATGCCAAAGGGTCCCACCGCCGCACGGATAAGGGCCGCCTTCCAGGGGCTGTCCACCTGCAACCTCTCCGACGCGCTGGACCGTCTCGAGATGACGGGCCAGGTGCAGGGCATCCTGCCCCTGTGGGCCGGGTGCCCCAAGGTGGCCGGCCCCGCCATGACCATGAAGCTCAGCCCCAGCGCGACCTACTCCACGGTCATCGGCACCCTGGAGGCCGTCCAGGCCAGCGCCCCCGGGGACCTGCTGGTCATCGACAACGGGGGACGGCCGGGGATCAACAGCTACGGGGGAATCGCCGCCTTCTCCACCCGGCACTATGGCATGCAGGGCTGCGTGATAGATGGCTCCACCCGGGACGTGGACGAGATGGCGGACCTGGCCCTGCCGGTCTACGGCCGGGGGGTGGTCAACACCTCGGTCCGGGGCCGCATCGGGTTCGAGGGGTACGGCTCAGCCGTGAAGCTGGGGGACGTCACCGTCAACCCTGGAGACTTCGTCTTCGCCGACGTGAACGGCGTCGTCGTGGTGCCGCCCGAGGCGGTGCTGGAGGTCCTGCGCTGGGCCCGCAGGTTCAACCAGATGGAGGAGACGATAAAGCGGGACATAGCCTCGGGCACGACCCCCGTCACGGCCCACAACCGCCGCCGCTACGACCAGGCGGCCCGCAGGCCCGGCTCCTGACATCCCATCGGCTGGGCGCATGATTCGGCTCGATCTGTCGGGCCCCCTGTACTCTGGAGAGGCGAGCCAGCCATGCGGATAAGCCTCGAAGACGACAGCCTGCGAGTAGAGTTGAGCTGGTGGCGGAAGCTGCTGGCCTTCCACTTTTCCACCCTGGAGATCCCCCTCGACCACGTCGAGAGTGTCAGCACTGAGCGGGTGAAGACCTACTGGAGCGAGCTCCGAATTCCCGGCAGCTTCATCCCCTGGCTGCTAAAGGCAGGCACCTATCGGAGACGGGGCAGAAAGGACTTCTGGTGTGTGGCCCTCCACCAGCCGGTCGTCAGACTCGCCCTTAAGGACGAATACTTCGACTCGGTGACCCTAGGGACGAAGGACAATGAGCACTGGGCGAAGGAGATCGGCCAACGACTCCCCGCACAGTCCTGACCTGCACCCGAACGCCGTTGGATCATGGGGCTGCTCTCAACTCGCATCCCCAAGGTTCCAAACTGACGAGTCACCCCGGCCCGGTCTCGACCTCCGACCGGTAGCCGTAGTCCCGCAGCGCCCTCTCCCGGGATATGTAGCCCCCCCGCAGGTCCTCCTCCACCAGCCTGGGGTCCCGGCGTCGGGGGTCACCGTACCCGCCGCCGCCGGGAAGCTCCACGGTGAGGACCTGGTCCGCCCGGAAGTGGACCTCGGGAGAGTTGCCCAAAGACGCCGGATCCACCGGCTCCCCGTCCACCAGGATGCGGGCGATGGCGCCGGGACTCCCGCCCAGTACGCCGTGGGGCGGCTCGGTGAACCTGCCTCCCGACCCTGAGAAGACGATGGCGCTGCCGGGGTCCACGTCGCCGCCCGGGACCGCCCGCATCACAAGCACCTCGCCGGGGCCGCCCCGCCACTGTCCGGCGCCCCCCGAGTCGCAGATGATCTCCCTCCTCTCGTAGAGGAGGGGCGTCTCCGTCTCCACGGCCTCGGTGGAGACCTCCCGGACGCTGTTGGGAAAGCTCACCGACGCCAGGCCGTCCCTGCCCGGACGGCCTCCCATGCCGCCGAAGGCGTGCTGGTGGAGCAGGAAGGGCTCCCCGGACCGGCGCAGCCCGGAGTTGTAAAACTGGCAGATGGGGAGGGACCCCGATCCGGCTGGGGTCCGGTCTGGCGCCGCCTGGCTCAACGCCATGAAGGCAAGGTCCGAGGCCGGCGTGCCCGTGGCAATGCGCCAGAACACGGGAGCCGGGAAGGTGGGGTTAAGCAGGCAACCCTCGGGGGCGGTGGTGGCGATGGGGCGGTGGGAGCCCTCGTTGTTGGGGATGTCCGGGGCGCATACCGTCTTGACCGCCTCCACGAAGAAGGCGCGGACGTGGTTGAGGGGGTCGTTGATGGGGCGGCGGACCTGTGCCGAGGTGCCCGAGAAGTCGGCGTGGAGCTGGTCGCCCCTCACCGTCAGGCCCAGGGCCAGCCTCAGGGGCTTGCCCGAGTCGTCCAGCATGTCCAGGTCGAAGGCGGCCCTGTAGGTGCCGTCCCCCAGGGTGGCGATGCCGCGCCGCATCACCGCCTCGCTGCGCGCCACGATCTCGTCGGCCACCCCCTCCAGGGACTCCAGGTCCCGCTCGTCCAGGAGCTGGGCCAGTCTCCGGGCCCCCACATAGCCGGTGGCCACCTGGGCCCGGAAGTCGCCCACCACTTTCTCGCTGAACCGGACGTTGCGCCGCAGGATGCTGAAGAAATCGTCGTTGGGCGCTCCCTCCCGCATAATGGGGAGTATGGGGATTATGAGCCCCTCCTCGTACACCTCCTGGGTCAGCCCCGACCCGGCACGGCCGCCGATGTCCAGGTGATGGATGCTGGTGACGGCGAACCCCACCAGCCGCCGGCGGTGAAAGGCCGGCGTGACCACGAACACGTCCCCGGTGTGGCCCGACTGGACCCAGGGATCGTTGGTCACGTAGGCGTCCCCAGGCCTCATGCGCTCGGCGGACACCTCCTCCAGGATGGTCTTGACCAGAGGGGGCATGGTGCCCGTGTGCCCCGTGGCGCCCAGGTTGGTCTGGGCGATCAGGTAGCCCCGGGCGTCGCAGATGCCGGTGGACATGTCGTGGACTTCGATCACGTCGTGGGAGAAGGCCGTGCGTATCTGCGTGACGGCCATCTCGTCGGCGATGGAGATCAGCCTCGGCCACACCACGTCCAGGTTCAGGTCTTCGGAGGTCGAGTCCGGGCCGGCAGCCTGGGCCACCGAGATGTCCAGGGTGCCGTAATCGTCCACCTCCACCACGCCGCCGGCGTCGACCACGGTGGTCGACTCCCTCTCCTCGATGATGGCTGGGCCGTGGACCACCATGCCCGGCCCCATCCTGTACCGGTCGTATACGGCGAAGGGGACCATGCCGTTGCCCGCCTCCGAGTAGGCGCTCCGGTCTCCCTTGCGGGCCGGGGCCGGGTCGGCGGAGGCGCGGGGCAGGGGACGGGGCGTGAAGGTCCGGGCGGACAGGGCGCCCCTGACCTTGAGGCTCACCACCTCTCCGGGCACGTCGTCGTAGAAGTAGCCGTACTTGGCCCGGTACTCCTCGGCGAACCGGGCGCGCAGCGTCTGCCGGAGGTCGGGACCCAGATCCTCTTCCGAGACCCTCAGGGGTATCTGGTACCCCTGTCCGATGTAGCACACCTCCAGCCAGCGGCTGAAGTGGACCTCCCCAGCGGCGTCCACCTGCCCCAGAAAGCCGGCCACCTCTCTCTCGATCTCCTCGAAGGCGTCTTTCATGGACTCGGAGTCCAGATCGTCGAAGGGCGCCTTGTACGTGCGAGTGAGGTCGAAGGCGGGGGGCGAGTGCAGGAGCCCCTGGGCGGACATCACCCCGGCCTGCATCGGCACCATCACGCGCCCCATGCCCAGGGCGCGGGCCAGGTTGTAGGCATGAACGGGACCCGCGCCCCCGAAGGCGACCAACGCCGCTCGGGCGGGGTCTCCCCCCTTCTCGATGACGTGCATCTTCACCGCGGAGGCCATGGTCTCGTTGACTACCCGGTGTACCGTCCTGGCCACTTCGACGAGGTCCCGGTCCAGGGGTCGCGCCAGGCGCTCGGTCAGCCCCCGGGCGGCAGCCTCCGGGTCCAGGCCCATCTCGCCGCCCAGGAAGTAGTCCGGGTCCAGGTAGCCCAGCACGAGGTCGGCGTCGGTGACCGTCGGCTCCTCGCCGCCAAAGCCGTAGCAGATGGGCCCGGGGTCGGCCCCCGCGCTCTCTGGGCCGACCTGGACCAGCCCCAGGTCGTTGACGCGTGCGATGCTGCCGCCGCCGGCCCCGACCTCGATGAGGTCGACGGAGGGGACTCCAACAGGGTAGCCGCTGCCCCTCTGCAGACGCTCGGAGCGGGCCACCTCCAGCTCGGAGGTGACGGGGATTTCGCCGTCCATGATGAGGCAGGCCTTGGCCGTGGTCCCGCCCATGTCCAGGGACAGCACCTGGTCCAGCCCGGCGAGTCCGGCGTAGGTCCGGGCGGCAACCACCCCCGCCACCGGCCCCGACTCGATGACCCTCAGGGGAAAGTCGACGGCCGTGCCCACCGAGGCCAGACCGCCGCTGGACAGGTTGACCAGCAGGCTCGACCGGAACCCTCGCCGGTCCAGGCCGTCGCCCAGCCTGTGCAGGTACCGGCGGGCGATGGGCTGGACGTAGGCGTTGACCACCGTGGTGGCCGTTCGCTCGTACTCCTTGAACTCCCGCAGCACCTGGGACGACAGGGATATGGTCGCCTGGGGCAGCAGCTCCCCGAGCAGCTCACCCACCCTGCGCTCGTGGGCGTCGTTTACGTAGGAGTGCAGGAAGGCGACGGCCACGGACTCCACGGCCTCCCCGGCCAGGAAGGCGGCTATACGCCGGACCTCCTCCTCGTCGAGGGGCACCAGCACCCGGCCGTCGCTATAGACGCGCTCGGTGACCGGTATCCGCAGGTACCTGGGCACCAGGGGGTCCGGCGGGTCGTTCCACATCTCCGTGTTCTTGACCCGCACGTGACGGCGGAGCTCCAGCACGTCGCGAAACCCCCTGGTGGCCAGTAGCGCGGTCTTTGCGCCCCTGCGCTGGATCACCGCGTTGGCCACCAGAGTGGTGGCGTGTATGAACTCCGAGGTGCCAGACACGTAGCCGGGCTCGCCCTCGCCCAGCGCCTCCACGCCGGCCAGCACCGAGGTGGAGGGGTCGGCCGGGTGGGTGACGACCTTGGCGATGGTCACCTCGCCCGTTGCCTCGTTCAGGAGGGCCAGGTCGGTGAAGGTGCCTCCAATGTCGCTGCCCACCACGTAGGTCTCCGGCCCTGGGGACATGTCGCGGCATCACCTCATCGGGTTGTACGGCAGGACGAAGGATACCACAGGCTGCGGCGATGTGATAGACTCGCCTCCAGCCCCAGGCAGGAGGTAGGTGCATGGTCAGGTCCACAGCCACCCGCATCAACCGGGTGCAGCCCCCGGCGACCCTGGCGGCGGGACAGCGGGCCAGGGACCTGGCCCAGCAGGGAAAGGACGTCATCGACCTGGGCCCCTCCAGCCCCCACTACACGACACCCCATCACATCATAGAGGCGGGGGTGAAGGCCCTCCGGGACGGGCTGACCAACCAAGCCCCGACCTTGGGCGTCCCCGAGTTCCGCCGGGCCCTGTCCGAGAAGCTCTCCAGGGACAACGGCCTCCGAGCCGACCCCGACGGCGACCTGATGGTGGTGCCGGGCAGCAAGCAGGGGCTGTACTATGCCGCCAACGCCTACACCGGACCGGGAGACGAGGTCCTGCTGGTGGAGCCCACGTGGGCCAGCTTCCGTGAGCAGGTGGAGCTTTCCGAGGCGACGCCGGTGGCCGTGCCCCTCAGCGCCGAGGAGGAGTACTACCTCTCCTACGAGGTCCTGGAGAAGCACGCCACGGACCGGACCCGCATGGTAATCCTGAACAACCCCCAGAACCCTACGGGCCGGGTGTACACCCGCTCGGAGCTGGAGGACGTGGCCCGGTTCGCCCGGGAACGGGACCTGCTGGTGGTATGCGACGAGACCTACGAGTACTTCGTATACGACTCCAACCAACATTTGAGCCTGGCGTCGCTGCCGGGGATGTGGGAGCGTACGATAACCAGCTTCACCTTCACCAAGGCCTATTCCATGTCCGGCTGGCGCCTGGGGTGCATGGTCGCCCCGTCGGAGGTCCTGGGTCCCCTGGTAAGAGTACAGGAGCACACGGCCAGCTTCGTGTCCCCATTCATACAGATGGCCGGCTTGGCCGCCCTGGAGGGACCCCAGGACCACATCAGGGCCTGGAAGGACGAGTGCGCCGAGCTCCGTGGGCAGGTGGCCGGCATGCTCAACGCCGTCCCGGGGGTGCACTGCCCCCAGACAGAGGGCGCCACCTTCCTGTTCCCCCGCTTCCCCGGCAACCTCACGTCGGCGGAGCTGGTGGAGCGGCTCCTGACCGAGGCCCTGGTCTCGGTCACCCCCGGCTCGGGCTTTGGAGACTCGGGCGAGGGCCACTTCCGCATCGCCCTGATGCGCTCCCCGGCCGAGCGTGTCCTGGAGGGGGCCGAGCGCATCGCCAGGGTGCTGGAGAGGGTCGCGTAGCATGTCCCTGGATGCCGACGCCTTCGCCTCCAGCCGGTTCGCGGTCACGGGCACCATCGACGACGCGGTGGAGTACTGCTATAGGCAGGGGTGGACAGACGGCCTGCCCGTGGTGCCGCCGACGGAAGAGAAGGTGCTCCGGTTCGTGGAGCGCTCGGGACGCCACCCGTCGGAGGTGATCGGCGTCGAGCCGGTGAGGGCCAGGGTGGTCACGGTGGAGAAGGTGGCCATCAACGCCGTGATGGCGGGCTGCCTCCCCGAGTACATGCCGGTGGTCCTGGCAGCGGCGGAGTGCATGGTGCAGCCCGAGTTCAACCTCCACTCCAGCCTGGCCAGCACCAGCGGGTTCGCTCCCCTCCTGCTTGTCAACGGGCCGGTGCGCGGGGCCCTGGGGTTCGCCAGCGGCCACAGCATATTCGGCCCCGCCCACGACCGCCGCGCCAACGCCACCGTGGGCCGGGCCATCCGGCTGATGCTCCTCAACGTGCTGGATAGCCGGCCGGGGGTGCTGGACCGGGCGGTCATGGGGCACCCGGGCAAGTACAGCTACTGCATCGCCGAGGACGAGGAGAGCAGCCCCTGGGAGCCCCTGCACGTGGAACGCGGCTTCGCCCCCGAGGCCAGCACGGTCACCGTAGCCACGTGCCTCGGGCCCTTCCAGATGGACCTCCAACGCATCCCGCGCAGGCCCGAGCCGATCCTGGAGCGCATAGCGGCGGGCATGCTGGTGTTCGGCCCTGGCCAGGGAGAGATGCTGTTGCTGATGCCGCCGGAGATCAGCAGCATCTTCGGAGAGGCGTCATGGAGCAAGGACATGGTCCGGCAGTTCCTGTTCGAGAAGGCCCGAAAACCGGCCAGGGAGTGGCCCCTGATCAACCCCAACCACACGGAGCTTCCAGCCGTGGACGGCGGGGAGATGGTGCCCGTCTGCAGCGGCCCGGAGTCCGTGGTCATTCTATCAGGAGGCGGCGCGGGCAGCCCCAGGCCCGTGTTGATCCGGAGGCTGAAGGCCCGCGCCAACGCGCCCTCCATTACGCGGCAGATAGACATGGGCCGTATCTCCTAGACCCGGACCGACGTCGTTGTTGGAGTGTCACTGGAATGGAGGAGCGGATGGCAAGCTCCGCCGATAGCGTCCCCACCGATAGTGCCCCCACTGATGGTGCCCCCGCTGATGGTGCCCCCGCTGATAGTGCGATGAGGTCCATTCATCGCATGCTCAACCCCGCCTCCATAGCGGTGGTGGGGGCGACGCCCCGCCTTCAGTACGGGGGGAGGTTCCTGAAGGCGGCCCTCCGATCGCCGGACGGCGTCCGCGTCTACCCGGTGAACCCCCGATACGACGAGGTGATGGGGGTCCGATGCTACCCGAGCCTGTCGGACCTTCCCGAAGGCCCGGACTTGGTCGGCATAGTCGTCCCCTACCATCGGGTGATGGACGTGCTGGACGAGTGCGCCAGGTGCGGGGCGGGCTCCGCCATCGTAATCTCGGCCGGCTTCGCCGAGCGGGGCATAGATGAGAGAAGCGACCTGCAAAGGCAGATGGGGGAGTTCGCTCTCAGCTCGGGGGTGAGGGTCTGCGGACCCAACTGCCTGGGGATAGCCAACCTGAGGACGGGAATATGGGCGACGGCCTCGTCCCTGGCCGCCGACGGCAAGAGCGGCCCCATAGGCCTGGTGTCCCAGAGCGGCGCTTCGGCCTTCGGCCCGTTCCTCGCCCGGGCCCTGGAGAGGGGGGTCGGGTACTCCTACATAGTCAGCACGGGGAACGAGGCAGACCTGGGCTCCGCGGACTTCATCCGGTACCTGGTGGACGACCCCCACACGCGGGTGATCGCCTGCTTCATAGAGGGCTTCAAGGACGGCGCGAAGCTCATGGAGGCGGCGAGGGCCGCCCGCCAGCGGGGCAAGCCCATCGTGATGATAAAGGTGGGCAGGTCGGAGCTGGGCTCCAGGGCCGCCGGGTCCCATACCGCGGCCCTGTCCGGCGAGGACACCGTCCACGACGCCGCCTTTCGGCAGCTAGGGATAATCCGCGTGGATGACTATGACGACCTGATCGAGGTCTCCCAGCTAATGGCCTACAGCGCGGCTCCCAGCACGCCGGGAGTGTCCGTGGTATCCCACTCGGGAGGCATAGGCTCCCTCACCGCCGACAACTGCGGCCAGGTGGGGCTCTCGCTGCCTCCCCTCAGCGACGAGACGGTCCAGGGGTTGGACGAGATCCTGAAGGGTTTCGGTTGGGCGGCCAACCCCGCGGACGTGACTGGGCATGCCAACAGTGACAACTTTCCCCGCATCCTGGACCTGATGTCCGCCGACCCGGAGATGGGGACGGTGGTCGTCGCCAGCGCAGGGTCGGACAGCCAGGCGCAGCAGATCGTGGACCTCCGCGACCGGATGAGCAAGCCCATCGCCTTCCTCTGGACAGGCAGCCAGTCGGCTACCGACGGGCTCGACCTGCTGAAGTCGTCCAACATACCCGTGTTCTACCAGCCCGGCACCGTGGCAAGGGGGGTAAAGGCGCTCATCGACTACCACCGCAGGAGGAACGCTCACGTCGGGGCCGGGGCTCCCTACGCGGCGGAGCCCTCCGTGGAGCAGAGGCGGGAGATAGCGCGGCTGTCATCCCTGGGGATGCATACCCTCTCGGAGCACGAAGCCAAGGACCTGCTGGCCCTGTGGGGAGTCCCGGTGACCAGGGAGAGGCGTGTGGACAGCCTGGAGGAAGCCTGCGCCGCCGCCGCGGAGGTGGGGTACCCGGTGGCGTTGAAGGTGGAGTCGCCGGATATACTCCACAAGACCGACGCCGGACTGGTCGAGCTCGGTGTCGGCGGCGTGGCCGACCTCCGGCGGGCGTACGACACGCTCCTGGCCAACGCGCGGAGCAAGCACCCCGGCGCACGGGTATCCGGCGTGCTGGTGCAGGAGATGGTATCGGGAGGCACCGAGGTCATCGTGGGCGTCTCCCGGGACCCGCACTTCGGCCCGGTGCTCCTGCTGGGCATGGGGGGAGTGCTGGTGGAGCTCTACCGCGACGTGGCCCTCCGCGTGTGCCCCATAACCAGGGAGGACGCCCGAGAGATGATCGCGGAGGTGAGAGGGGCCCGGGTCCTCGAGGGATACAGGGGCATCCCCGCCGGAGACGTGGAGGCCCTGACCGACGCGCTGATGAACGTATCCACCATGGCCGTGCACCTGCGTGACAGCCTCAAGGAGCTGGACGTGAACCCGCTGACGGTCCTTCCCGGAGGCCAGGGAGTCAAGGCGCTGGACGCACTTGCCGTCCTGGGACAGTGACGCCCATGCGCCGCCGCCCCCGAGTCCCCGACGTAGGGCTTCAGCTCGACCTGGGGCTTCAGGAGGAATAGGGATGTCCCAACAGCTCGCCCGGCCCGTCGACCAGGTCGAGGTGTACTGGTTTACCCAACAACCCTACACCCACGTCGCGGAAGAGGACGTGGCCAGGTTCGCCTCGGGGCGTCTCGACTTCCCCAACAGCTACTTCGACCCGGAGAAGGCCCATGTCCTGTACAACCAGTACCACGAGCAGTACGCCTTCGCCGACGAGGTCGGCTTCGACGGGATCATGACCAACGAGCACCACGCCGCCTACTGGAACATGAAGCCCTCGGTCAACCTGGACGCGGCGGTCATCTCGAAGATCACCAACCGGGTCAAGATCGCCATGCTGGGCAACGTCATCGGCGTGAACGACCCGGTGCGAATGGCCGAAGAGATCGCCATGCTGGACTGCTACTCCGGCGGGAGGATAGTCTCGGGCTTCGTGCGGGGCGGCGCGGTGGAGTACCTGCACGCCGGGGTGGACCCGTCGGAGAGCTGGGAGCGGCTGAACGAGGCCCACGACCTCATTCTGAAGTGCTGGACCGACCCTGGTCCCTTCCGTTTCGAGGGCAAGCACTACCAGTACCGGGCGGTCAACCCGTGGGTGCTCCCCATGCAAAAGCCCCATCCCGACGTATGGTTCCCGGGAGGGGGCAGCGCGGAGAGCGTCATGTGGGCGGCCCGACGGGGCCATCCGTACATGAACCTGGGGGCCCTGACCGACGTGACCCAACGGCTGAAGCAGGTCTACATAGACACGGCCGCCGAGGCGGGATACAAGGCCGGGCCCGGGCACTTCGGCTACCTCCTCCGGGCGCTGGTGGCCGACACGGACGAGAAGGCCATCGAGCTGGGTCGCCAGTTCCTGTGGACCGGCGGCCACAAGTACCGGGGGCCCAGGGAGCACATAGACCCTCCCGGCTATCAGTCCCAGGCGGCGAGGCAGCTCAAGCGAAGCAGGCCGGGCAGCGGGGACGTGGAGGGGGGAGCCCTGGTGAGCTACGACGAGCTCCGGGCCATCAACTACTTCGTGGTGGGGAGCCCCGACACCGTCACCCGAAAGCTGACCGAGACCCTGGACCTACTGAGTCCCGGATACCTGCTCCTCTGCGGCAGCGACGGCCAGATCTCCCACGCCGACGCCATGCGCTCCATCGAGCTGTTCGGCGCCGAGGTGATACCCGCCCTGCACCAGGTGAAGCTTCAGTCCTACGACTAGTCCGCGCCGGGTCAGCGGGCCCTGGGAACGAACATGGGCAGCACCACGCCCGGATCGTCGGCGGCGGGCATGAAGGTCACCTCCACGGGCATGTCCACGCGGATGTCCTCGGGGGGCACGTGCAGGACGTTGCTGATCACACGTAGCTGCGGCTGGTCTTCCAGCTCCACGAGGCAGATGTTGTAGGGGGTCTGCTCCCTCTCCCGCAGCGCCCGGTGGACCGGAGTCCAGGCTATGAGGAACGAGTAGACGCGGCCCCGCCCGGTGGTGGGGGCCCACTCATAGCCGAGCGAGTGGCAGTGGGGACACATGGGCACCGGCGGATGCCGGAACACCTGGCAGTCCGAGCAGCGCTGGATGCGCAGCTCCCCCTCCGCCGTGCCCTCCCAGAACCCCCGCTCGTAGTCGGGCAGGGCGCCCACGTCGGGCAGCGGGAGCCCCTCCAGGGGCGCCGTCATGGGCCGGGACTTCTCCGTCGTGGCGTCGGTCTGGCTCATGGAATCATCCCCTGCGAATGATCACCGCTGCGCTGAGCTGCGCGGTCGAGGAGCAGGACAGCACGCGGTTGATCTCCTTCTCGGGCGGCTGGGAGGTGGACGTGCCCCGGATGAGCCGCACCGCCTCCTGGCAGTGGGTCAGCCCGTGGATGTAGGCCTCCGAGTGGTTGCCGCCGTGGGTGTTGGTGGGAAGGGCGCCGTCGAAACGGATGTTGTCTCCCCCTTCTACGAAGTCCTTGGCCTCTCCCCGAGGCACGAAGCCGTAGGCCTCCAGCCCAATGAGGCAGAAGGGGGTGAAATGGTCGTAGAACATGAACGCGTCCATGTCGCGGGCCTGCAACCGGGCCCGGGCCCACAGGTCTCGGGAGGTGTGGGCCGACTCGGCCACGGCCAGGTCGGGACGGAACACGATGCCCTCGTTCATGGGCCCGGAGCCCTGGGCCGCCGCCTCCACCAGTATCGGGGTATTCCCGTGGCGCAGGTGCCGCGCCCGGTCGGGGGTGGTCATCACGATGGCCGCGGCGCCGTCGTTCTCCTGGCAGAAGTCCAGCAGACGAAGGGGCTCGGCCACGAGACGGGAGCTCTGGTGGTCGTCGATGGTGATGGGCTGCCTTCGGAGGGCCCTGGGGTTACGGCTGGCATGGTGCCGCAGGGTGACGGCCACCCAGCCGAAGTGCCTGCTGGTGGCGCCATGCTCGTGTATGTACCGGCGGGCGAACATGCCGAAGGAGTGGGCGGGCGCCAGCGCTCCCCAGGGGGCCAGAAAGCCCCTCTGACCGCCCGTGATGCGTTCGGAGCCGCGGGCCTGGCCGAGGCGGACTCCCGAGCGCAGGTTGGCGGCGCGGAAGCACACGACGTAGTTGCAGTACCCGGCGGAGATGGCCCCGGCCGCGTGGGCGACGGTGGCGTTGCCCGCGCCTCCCCCAAAGGCGATGGCCTCCCAGTGGCGCAGGTTCCTGATCCCCAGCGACTGCACAAGCATCGTCTCGTTGTTGCTGTCCATCTCATAGCGCACGATGCCGTCTATCTCGTGGGGCGAGATCCCCGCGTCGTCGCAGGCGGCCTTGATGGCCTCGGCGGCAAGCTGAAGCTCGCTACGGCCCGAGTCCCACGAGAACTCCGTCTCGCCGACCCCCACGATGGCCGCCTTGTCCCGGATGTTGTTCAGGTCCGCCGGTGTCATGTTTGCAACCAAGTCAACCTCTAAAGCGCATCTTCCAGAGCCGGGCGGACTGTGGGCGCTGCCGTCAAGGGGCCAGCGCCTGCCCGATCAGGCCCAGATGGACGTCCGTGTCCCCCAGGTCAGCCTCGGATATCTTGGACCTGGCGGTGTAGAGATGCATGTCGTGCTCTACGGCGAAGGCGATGCCGGCAAAGATGGAGTGGCCGGCTTCCGTCGCCCGGCGGCTCAACGACCCACAGTAGGCCTTTGCCATGGAGACGTCTTCCCCGGCCGGCATCCCCCTGGACAGCTTCCACGCCGCCTGGTGGGTCAGGAGCCGCGCGCCGTCCACGGCCACGGTCAGGTCCGCGCACCGGTGCTGGACCGCCTGGAAGCTGCCGACGGGCCGTCCGAACTGCACGCGAGACTTGGAGTAGTCGACCACCATCTCCAGCACTCTTTCAGCGCGGCCGACCATCTCCCCACACCGGGCCACCGTGGCCCACTCCAGCGCCTCCTTTAGGGCGCCGCGTCCCGCCCCGGCGACTCCCGAGAGACGGTGGCTCTCGGGCACCTTCACGCCGCGAAACTCGACCTCGCACTGCCGGTGGGCGGGGACGGACTTCATGGGTACGGACACGATTCCGTGGGAGGTCGCGTTGACGAACATCGGGGCACCGTGGCCACCGGAGCCCGAGGTCGGAACGACCACAAGGCAGTCTGCGGCGCCGGCATAGGGCACGAAGCGCACGCTGCCGTCCAGCACCGACCAACCGTCCGACCTGACGGCGGTCACCGCGCCGTGGCCGGGAAAGGCGCCGGCCATGGCCGCTATCAGCTCGCCCCGGCACATTCCGCCAAGCAGCGTCTCCTTCTGAAAGGGGCCGGCGCATCGGGCCAGGACCTGGCCGCAGAGGACACTGGACGAAAAGAACGGCCCTGGGACCAGGGCCCGGCCCATCTCTTCGGCCAGCACGACCAGGTCGGTGGCGTCCCCGCCCGAACCTCCATCGGCCTCGGGAAGGGCAAGCCCCAGCCAGCCGAGGCCCGCCATCTCGGTCCAGAGGGACTCCGAGTATCCCCTGTCGCTACCGTCCATCTCCCGAACCAGGGACGTGGGGCACTCGGCCTCGAGGAACTCCCGCGCCGTGCTCTTCAGTAGCTGCTGTCGCTCGCTGAGCCCCAGGTCCATGTATGGCTACCTCGGCATGCCCAGACCCCTC
This sequence comes from Dehalococcoidia bacterium, assembly GCA_965207305.1. Taxonomy (GTDB): domain Bacteria; phylum Chloroflexota; class Dehalococcoidia; order Lucifugimonadales; family JAGWBF01; genus JAGWBJ01. The sequence goes on from CBDBMB010000001.1 coordinate 63,429, forward strand.
TGGGCGATGATGTTGCGGTGTATCTCGCAGGTGCCGGCCCCGTGAAGGTGCATGCTCTCCCTATGTATTCCCTCGATGGCGCCCATCAGAGGCGCCGCGTCCGACTCGTTGCCAAGGGCGCCGTAAGGGCCCACGGCTTCCATGGCCATCTCGGCGAACCGGAGGCGCTGCTCGGTCCCATACAGGAAAGCGACGGAGGCCTCGGCGTTGGGCACTGCGCCGGCGCTCTGGAGCCAGGCGACTTTCCAGCAGAGCAGCCTCCACACCTCCATGCCTACACGCACCTGGGCCAGCCTGTGCCGGAGCACCGTCCGGTCTGGCTGACCAGGCGTGGGGGACGTATTGCAGTAGTCAACGAAGTCGTCGAAGGTCCGTCTGACGCCGGCGTACCGCTCCAGGCCGGACCGCTCGTAGTCCAGGGTGGTCATCGCATGGTACCATCCCTGGTTCTCCTCGCCGATCAGGCAAGAGGCGGGCACGCACACGTCGTCGAAGAAGGTCTGGGCGGCCATGTCGCCGTTGATGTAGGGGAGCGGCCTAAAGCTGACGCCGGGAGTCTTCACGTCGACGATGAACAGGCTTATGCCCCGGTGTCGGGGAGCGTCGGCGTCCGTCCTTGCCAGGAGGTAGATGTAGTCGGCATGATAGGCGAAGCTGGTGAACATCTTCGTGCCGTTGATGACGTACTCATCGCCCTGCCGTTCGGCTCGGAGCTCCAGGCCCGCCAGGTCCGACCCGGCGTTGGGCTCGCTGAAGCCCTGGCAGTATTGCACCTCCGCCCTGGCTATGGGCGGGAGATACTGCTCCTTCTGCTCGGCGGTCCCGAAGGCCATCAGGGCCGGGCCCACGTAGCCCCGGCCGACGTTTCCCGTGCTGGGAACTCTCCGGTAGCCAAGCTCCTCGCCGAGTATCGAGTGCTCGATCTGGGTCAGGCCGCTTCCGCCGTACTCCTCGGGCCAGCTAACCACCAGCCAGCCCCGCTCGGCCAGCTTCCGGTCCATGGACCGAGCGAACCGGTACTGGTCCTCGCCCTCGACCCCAAAGACCGCCTGGCGCTCGGGGGGAACCTCCCTCTCTAGGAAGGACCGGACATCCTGCCGAAACCTCTCCTGATCGGGAGTGAAATCAAGGTCCAAGCACTTACTCCCTTGGAAGGCCTTCGATGCCGGGCCACAGCGGCTCCGCCATGACCACACCGCCGCCGGAACGCGGTGGTACCGGGAATGCCTCGACGGCAATGGCAATCCGGCCCGCCGCCCCGGGGGCGGGCCGGATTGGACTACTTACTGGGACCCCAGACGACTAGAGGTTCACGGGGGCGTCGACGAAGTCCTGCTCTTTGACGTATATCTGCATCCGGCCGGAGATGGTCTCCAGCACCATGATGCGCCCTTCGTCGTCCACGTTCACGGCCACGGGCCGGCGGAACAGGTACTCGGGCGACAGGTCCACCCGGCGGCGGGCCTTGCCGTAGTCGGGGTTGGCGTCCACCGAGTCCTGCGCCCACTTGGGCAGCTTGTCCGCGTCGCCCACGAAGCTCGTCAGGAAGTCCCCGTCCCCGGTGTAGACGTTCAGCCGGTAGTTGCCCCAGTCCACCACGTAGACGTCTCCGTCCTTGTCTATGGCCACGTCGCTGGGACGGTTCAGCTCCCCGGGCCCGTCGCCGGAGCCCAGGCCGATGCTGGCCACGTACTCGCCGTCGGCGGTGAACTTCTGCACCCGGTCGTTCTTCCAGTCAGCCACGTAGACCTGCCCCCGGGAGTCCACGGCGATGCCCCACGGCGTGTCGAACTGCCCCGGGCCGCTGCCCTGGCTGCCCCACCCGGACTGGAGCGCCCCGTCCTTGCTGAAGACCTGCACACGGTTATTCAGGCCGTCCACCACGTACAGGTTGTCGTCGGCGTCGAAGTCCAGCCCCGAGGGGCCGCTGAGCTGGCCGGGGGCCGAGCCCTTCTCCCCCCACTGGGTCAGGTGGTTGCCGTCCTTGTCGTACACGTCGATGTGGCTGGTGTAGTCGTCGGAGACGTAGATGTTCTCTCCGCTGTCCACCGCCACCGAGGAGGGCCAGGGAGAGTTGCCCCCGGCGAAGCCCAGGCCACGGTCCTCCCAGACGAACTCGCTGTCGATGGTGCACTTGGTCAGCCCGTGCCCGGCGTTGAACTCGTTGCCCTTGTTGATCACGTATATGGACCTGCCCGAGCCAATGGCGAAGTCCACCGGATGGGAGAACCCCGCTCCAGCGTTGGCGTTCCTCCCAATGGAGTACTCGTAGTTGTAGATGCGGCCGGATATGTACCTGGTTAGCATGGCTACCCCCTTGCGTGCTTGGGATCCCAGGAGCCGGTGGGGAGGCCGACAAGTTGGGGGGAACCGGGGAACGCTGCCCCGATTCCCCCCTCCTCTTGCCAGTCGTACCGGCGGGAGCCTTCCCGGCGGAAGGGCTATCCCTTCTTGATGAAGCTCAGCTTCTCGAAGGAGCCGCCCACTATCGGGTTGGCGTCCAGCCCCAGCCAGTCCTCCAGGATCGTGGAGTACACTCCCCGGAAGTCGTGGTTGGGCACCAGGTCGCCGAACTGCAGGTCCTCGGCCTTCCGGCTGGGATACTCGCCGTGGTACCCGGCCACAACCGGGTCACCTATGGCGAAGCAGGCCCCCGCCGCACCGTGGTCCGTCCCCGACCCGTTGTCGTGCACCCTGCGCCCGAACTCCGAGAACAGCAACACCACCACGTTGTCGGCCGCGTCGTGCTCGGCCAGGTCCTGGTAGAAGTCCGACACCGACTCGGATACTTCCTTCAGCAGCTGGGAGTGCATCCCCAGCTGGCTGGCATGGGTGTCGAAGCTGGAGTGCTGGGTGTAGAACACCCGCGTCCCGAACCCAGCCAGGTGCACCTGCGCGATGTCCCTCATCTTCCTGGCTATCGGGCTGGCCGCGTACTCCACCGACGAGGTGTACTTGTCCGGCGCAGTCCTCAGGATGTCCGCACCCTTCAGCGCGTCCAACCCCGTCTGGCTCAGGTAGTCCATCACGAAGCCAGTACCCACCGCCGGAGCGTACATCCGACCGAACCTCTCCAGCGCGGCGGCCCTCTGGTCAGCCTCCAGACCCGTCAGTATCCCGTAGGTCGACAGGTCCGATACCGACGCCACCGACACGCCCGGCAGGGCCAGCGCACGGGGCAGCCCGTTGCCGAAGTTCACCGCCGTCAGCACGTTCTCCTTGTTCGGGTCCAGGTCCCGGGTGGCCCGACCCAGCCATCCCTCGGTCCCCACCTTGTCCGGCTCACACGTGTGCCAGATGTCCATGGACCGGAAGTGCGACCGGGGCGAGTTCTCGTACCCCACCCCGTGGATCACAGCCATCTTCCCCTGGTCCCACATGTCCTTCAGCGCAGCCATGCTCGGGTGGAAGGCGATCTCGTCGTCCACCACGATCATCTCTTCGTCCTTGATGCCCACCGCAGGACGGTTGTCCTTGTACAACGGGTCGTTGTACGGGATCGTGCTGTTGAAGTAGTCGTTCCCACCCGTCAGCTGCAGTATCACCAGGACCGGATCCTTCTTTGCCATCTACTCTCCTCCTTTTTCCTTGTACCTTTCTTGGCGCCTTGGTCTGATACCTCTCCTTGGTCTAGCCCAGATCTACTCGAACTGGTACTCCCGCGACGCCGCTATCAGCGCCAGCATGTCCGCTACCCTCTGCTCCGACTGGGCCGCTCCCTCGCTGCCCCAGTCCAGCTTGCCTCCCTGCTTCGCCATCGTCACCAGCTCCTCACGCGTCTGCCCGCTCACCTCCATCGGCCCGATGATGTCCAAGGCAGTCTCCACCAGCTCCTCGGGCCCCAGCTCACCCTGCTCCTTCACCCTCATCACCATGGCCCGCACACCCGGCATCTCCAGGTTCGACAACCGGTCCGCAGCGAAGTTGATCCGCCTCACCAGAGACCCACTGTCTATCCACTCCGCCCCCGTGTGCCAACCCTCGACGCTGGGCGGGTTCATGATCTCCTGACCCTGGTATCCGGGCTCCTCTCCTATCGCCTGAAGACCGGGCCTCGGGAACTGGAAGTCCCCCACCAGCCTCATTATCCCAGCCACCACCTCAGCGGGACTCTTCACCTTCTGCCACCGGATGGACTCCGCCTTGAAGAAGTCCGAGTTGAACAGCACCCTCAGGGTCGACCTCATATCGTACCCCGAGCTGATGAACGCGTCACCTATGATGTTCACCGCCGCCGGGTCCAACGGCGGGTTGATCTGCCACGCAGGCACCTGCGGCTCGTCCGCAACGAAGAAGTTGTACAGGTGCCGCGCTACGAACCGCGCCGTCGCCGGCTGCCTCACCACTATGTCTATGATGTCGTCCCCGTTGAAGTTCCCACGGTGCCCCAGGAACACCTTCTCGCTGTCGTCGTGGTCCTCCTCGTGGTACTCGAAGCTCCACCAGAACCGCGCCAACGGCAGCCTCGGTATCCTCTGGGAGATGGTCCACCCGGTGAACGCCCTCGACGCCTCGAATACGTCCTGCTCCGTGTAGTTCCCTACCCCCATCGAGAAGAGCTCCAACAGCTCCCGGCCCCAGTTCTCGTTGGGCTCGTCCTTGTGGTTCTCGTTGTTGTCCAGCCAGTAGATCATCGCCGGACTCTTCGCCACCTCAACCAGGAGGTCCCGGTAGCTCCCCATCCCCCGCTCACGGAACATCTTGATCTGCGCCGTCATCTCGTTGGGGTTGTCTATCTTCGAGTTCCCCGTCGCCAGCACCTGGTGCCAGAACAGCGCCATCTTCTCTTCCAACGGCCTCTTGGTGTTGATCATGTGGTAGATCCACTCCGAACGCCCGTTGGGCGGCGCTCCCGGTATCTCCAGGCTCGGGTAGTACCTCAGCAAAACGTCCGTGTCCACCTTCGGTATCCCGAACCGGTCCGGGTCCACCAACTCTTCCACCGTCTCCTCGTACCCGCGGGCTACCCGCTCCTCCAGCTCGTCCCGGCTGGCTCCGAACCCCGCCCGCCTCATCAGATGCGCCATCAGGGCTATGTCCCTGTCTGCCATTGCGCCGTCCTCCTACTCTATTCTCCGCTCCACGCTCACCACGCGCACATCCACCCACGAATCAGGTCAATTCTATTACCCGGCTACACCCCTGTCAATGCGAGTCCCCACCCCCGACGACCCCAATTCTACCCACACCTATACCCCCTGTCAACTGCTAAACGTTTCCTCCCTACCCACATACCTTCCTCATAATCATTATTGGATCGCCCAGGCGTCTTTCGACCTCCCGACAGACATCCACCACAGGGCGGCAGGCTGGCAAGCTCGGGGACAGGGTCGACCCGGGGATACTCTGAACAACCCCGGGCCCCTCCCGGGCTGTTGAGCCCACCCGGCAATCGAGTCACCCCGGCCCCGCGCTCAGCGCGGGCAAGGAATCCCCATCCGCCGGTGGAAGGCCAGGAGGACCCATTCAGACTATTCCTACGCCCTGAGGGCGGCGGCCAGACCGGCGACGTCCGAGACGTCCTCCAGGGCGTCCACCATGTCGATGATCTCCTCGGCCCGGCCGGGGGAGAGCCTGGTGGCGGCGCACTCCCGGAACTTGTCCAGGAGGGCCTCCCGGGTCAGGGGCTCGCCCCCAGGATAGGCCCTGGGGCGGCGTCGGAAGCCGCCGAATGCCCTGCCGTCCTTCAGGTGGATGGTGACCTGGCTGGCAGGAGCGTCGTGCCCGTCGGCTACGGCGGCGAAATCGGGGTGCTGGGCCGGGCGGACCCTCCCGCGCATTTGCGACACTTGGGGGTCGTGCACAGCCTCCTCCGAGAACTCGCGAATGCCGGCCCTTCCGTACACCAAGGCCGCCGCGATGGCGTGGGTCATGCTGTACATCGCCTCGGCGCTGGTCTTCGGGTCGTCGAAGGGCACGATGGTCCTGGCCAGGTCTGTATGCAGGTAGTCGACCCGCTCCACCTGGTCCGGCGCGATCCCGTGCCGGTCGACCAGGTCGAGGGTGGTGTCTATGCCGGGCAACACGGCGCTGTTGCACGGGTGGAGCTTTATCCCGATGCCGGGGTCGACGAAATACCAGCGGTCCTCCTCAGCCAGGGCCGCCCTGCTGGCCTCGAGGTCTACCCCGTCCTGGCCCACGGTGGCGGCGTAGAACCCGTAGTGGTGCTCCAGCACCGGGGACGACGACGTGAAGCCAGCCCGGGCCAGCAGTGACGCCTCGACCCCCACCTGGGCCGCGTTGCCCATGTGCATCGCCTTGGTATGAGAGCCGAAGTTGGCCCTGAGGCCGGATGCCATGGAGGCCGCGGTGCCCAGGGCGTCGGTGGTGCTGGAGGCGTCCAGCCCCAGAAGGTGGGCGGCGCTGGCCGTGGCGCACATGGCCCCCAGCACCCCCGTGGCGTGCCAGCCGCGGAGGTAGAGGGCCGGTATCACCGCCGCGCCCAGGCGGACGGCGGCCTCGTAGCCCGCCACCAGGGCCGTCAACACCGACCTGCCCGACAGGTGCTCCGCCTCTCCCAGGGCCAGTAGAGCGGACAGGGAGGAGCCGCTGGTGTGGCAGATAATCACGAAGTTGGTGTCGTCGTAGTCCAGCGCGTGGGCGCTCACACCGTTGGCAAGGGCCGCCAGCGGCGCCGGGGCCCGAAGGGAGGTGCCGACGACCGTCTGGCCCCGATCGGCGGCGCCCAGGATGCCGGACTCGCGGAGCTTCACCGACGACTCCACCTCCACCCCCGCCAGCATGACCCCAATGGTATCCAGGATATGGGCCTTGGCCCGCTCCACCACCGGGTCGGGCAGTGAGTCAAAGGAGACCCCGCCGAGGTACCGGGAGACCTGGGTGCAGATGTCTGTCATGAGCAGACTCCTTGGCCTTGTCGCCGGTGCAAGGCACTATAGGTTACTCCTGGAGCACCCCGAGCCCGGTCAGGAACTCGAGGACCTGGGCCGCGCACCCCTCGGGGTTGGCATAGCCCAGGTCGTAGCCGGGACCATCCACGGTAACGGTGCGCACGTTGGGGGCGTTGACCAGGGCTTCCCGCTCGTCGTCCCGGAGGGCGGCGTCGCCCCCGCTCCCGGCAAGGTAGAGGGTCGGCACGCCGATCTCCTCCAGCCAGGGAATGGCATCGACGGAGCCCATGGCGCGGTAGAACTCCGCGGCGAGCAGCGGGTCGTTCCGGGATATCTGGTCGATGTACCAGTCCACGTAACCGTGCGGGGCCTGGCGCATCCTGGGCCGCGCCCGTACCGAGACATTGGCCCACCGGCGCATACCCCTGGAGAGCATCAGGTCGATGCTGCCCTGGCCCTGCACGGTCTCGCCGGGCTTCAGGTCCGCGGCGTTCCTGTCAAGCTGGACCCGGCCCGGCCTCAGATGAAGGCTCATGACGGCCAGGGCGTGAAGCCGCTGGGGAGCCCTGGCGGCCAGACTCAGGCCCGTCAGGGCGCCAGTGGCCTCGCCGATCCAGACCACCTTTTCCAGCTCCAGGTGGTCGAAGAGGGCCAGGGCGTCCAGTATCCGCGACTCCACCGAGTTGTGAAAGGTCTCGATGGGGACCTTGGAGAGGCCGAGGCCGCGGAGGTCGACCCGGACCACCCGGAGCCGGCGGGCCAGCAGGGGCACCCAGGCATACCAGAGGTTGGAGTTCCTGGGATGCCCATGGCACAGCACCGCCGTGGGCGCGTCGACCCACGGGTCCGTGAAGTCGTCGTACCTATAATAGAGGAGGGCGCCTCCGGGTCCCCGGAAGCTCTCGATGCTCATGACGGGCTCCGTGATGGCGTGTTCACTTGGGTCTTTCACACGCTTGGGCGGATGCACGCGGCCACCCAGCATATTCTCAGACCTTCTACTATCAGGCCTCTGGCCAACGGAGAACGCGCGTTACACGACCGTAAATGAGGCGCAAGAACCAATAGCGGATAGCCACGTTCTTCCATTGTTTGCTCCCCTAGATATGGTCGGCGTGGGGCCACACTCTTGCTGCCGCTTTGCAGAGCTCCTTGGCGCGGTCCTCAATCGCGCTCTCGTTCCATACGTCTGGCGCCTCATCGACTAGCCTCTTGTTGAGATACAGCGTTGCGTGCTTATGCAAGGTCTTTCTCTTCTTAGCCCAGGGGTCGTTGGAAAGGACTGGGTTTAGGCGGTTGTTTACAAGGGTCAAATTACCTATTGTGTGAATAACAAAACGGTCGCGCTTCTCTGCCGCCTCGCGATCCTTTTTCACCTTGGAGCACGAATCCCAGTGCTCGCGCCACTGCTTAGGCATAACGTGCTCGATTGTTAGGCCACGCGGTGCGGACTTGCTTTCCGCCTTGTTCGTCCGTAGTTCTTCCTCTATGCCCTCAAGAACCATTCTTAGACGGCCTCTCGTTAGCATCCGATACAGTGGCTCCGTCACAAAGGCATGCTCCAGTTGTTGGTCATTGGGCCAGAGCCCAGTCTCGGACTCTTGGTTCGCAAGATACTGGACGACGGCGTCACCGGCATGGTCGGGGCCTGCTTTCTCCAGTCGATCTACCAAACTGATAAAGAGCCGATTGTATCCCCTGGTGGTCATCCGACAGACCATCCTCCGCAACTGGTGACTCTCGAGTGCCCGAAGGCTCTTCTCCAGTTGCCCTTGGGGTACACCGGAAGAAAACAGCCACAACAATACGGGGGTCAGGACCCCTGCTTCCATTACTCCCCATCGGTAAAGGAACGTTGACATACTGGGGTCAGAAGCCTGTTCCAACGCACGATAGGATTCTCCCACGCAGGCTATGTCAGACGCGATACTCTGTATGGATTGGTTCTCCTTCCCAAAATAGCGACGGAACACCGAGAATACGTCGTTTGCGGCAACCTCGTCGCGCTCACGCATGACCATCCAGTAATTCAAGAAAACGTCAATACGCGGACGTACAAGCCTGCCTTGACGTATCTCCCGCCTCCACCAATCGCCTTGGAACTCCCACAACCCAGATGCTTCTTCGGGATCAACACCAGACTTGTCCGCTTCATATAGCACCATGTTCTTGATCAGGTCCGATTGGAGCAACGGCGTCCCACGGGCGTTGAGGGTCTCGAAGATGACGTGGGGATCATCCGACTGTTCGAGGTCGATGACGACCAATTCAAGGAGGTTTGTGACAGCGTGCTCTAAGGCACCTGCTCGCGCCTCGACGGCCTCAGGTTCCGCATTGAGCCATTGATCAACCTGGAGCTTGAAGAACTCGTGAGCTCTCACGATGAGCGATTCCTCAAATTCCTCGCTTGGCAAGTCATTTCGCATCGTGTAACGGAAAGCCTCTTGATCGGCCACTGTGGGCCAAACCTTAAAAGCGTGATTGGGGCTGTCACCAAGGAACGCCTCCGGGTTGAGCACAAGAAGCTCAAGGCGCTGAGCAGCAGTCAAATTTCCACGTTTCTCGAACACCTCCTGCACAGCGTCGAGAAGCAACTGCAACGTGGTCAACCTCTGTTGACCATCGACCACCAGCCGCGTCATAAGCATGGGGGTGGGAACCTGCTGTTGTTGAAGAACTACGGCCCCAAGAAAGTGACCCGATGGCTTACTGGAATCAATGCCACTTGCTCTAAGTTCCAGGTAACCCTCCGCCGTGTTCTGAACGTCCTCCCAGAGCGGTCCCCACTGGTCTTCATGGTTCCAGACGTAAGGGCGCTGGAACAGCGGGATCTCGTAGCGTACGGGATTGGCAAACATCCGTTGTAGATTCAGAATATTGACGTCCATGCCCAGCCTCCTTTCGCCCCACTTATGTTAGCTGTGATGTACCGGCATGTCCACACAGACACCCGCCCACCAAGCCCGCGCACCCATGTTGAACCGCCCTTCGGGTTTCGAGTAAGATAGCGCCGTATCATGGGTATCCTCATGTAGGGGGCAGGCCATGGCTGACCAGAGGCCGGGCGCATCCCTCTCCGCCGACGACCTGGAACGTGTGACGGGCGGAGACCCGCGCAGTGTCGTCGACCTGGTGGAGTCGCTCACCGAGGAGCACAACGCCGAGCAACGGCGGATCCTGGACCTGAACGCGGCCCACAGCCTCCTCAGCCCCAAGGTCAAGGCCGTCATGGCCTCGGACCTGATGGAGAGCACCCAGGCCGGGGGAAACAGCAGCACCGAGTCCCTGGACCGGGCCCAGGCCGTGCTGTCGGAGATGGGCAGGAAGCTGTTCGACGTGCCGCACGTGGAGTACCGTCCGGCCTCGGGGGCCCAGGCCAACGGCCTGTTCTTCCTGGGAGCCATGAAGCCCGGAGACCCGGTCATGGCCCTCTCGGCCAGGAACGGCGGCCACTACACCTACCAGGAGGTGAGCTACCCCGGCGCCTACGGTCTGGAGATCACCGAGGTGCCCTGCGACGGGGAGGACTACCCCACAGTGAACCTGGAGCACCTGGCCGACGAGGTGCAACGGGTCAGGCCCAAATGGCTGACGGTCGGCGGCGCCACCATGCTCTTTCCCTACCAGCTCCGGGAGATCTCCGAGATGGTCCACAGCGTGGGCGGCAGGGTCCACTACGACGGGGCGCACATCCTGGGCCTGGCCGCCAGCGGAGTGTTCCAGGACCCGCTGCACGAGGGAGCCTCGGTCATGACGGGCTCCACCCAGAAGACCCTGAGCGGTCCCCTGGGAGGCCTCGTCCTCATGCACGACGAGGACGTGGCCCAGGCCCTGAACAGCCGGATACCCAACCTTATCGCCAGCTTCGCCAACAACCGGACCGTGGCCCTGTCCATCACCATGGCGGAGCACCTGGCCTTCGGGGACGAGTACGCGGCGGCCGTGGCCGCCAACGCCCGGGCCCTGGCCTCGGCCCTGGACGCGGAGGGGTTCAGAGTCCCCGGCAAGGATCGGGGGTTCACCCGGTCGCACGTGGTGCTGGTGGACCTGGACCCCACTCCCCATGGGGCCGGGTCGGTGAACGAGCTGAGGCGGGCCGGGATAGTCAGCTCCCTGGCGGCTCTGCCCCGCACCTACCCCGAGAAGCGCGCGCTGCGCCTGGGCTCGCCCGTCTGCACCAAGAAGGGCATGGGGGAGGGCGAGATGGCCGAGATAGCCAGGCTCATACGGCGGGTGCTGCTGGAGGGCGAAGAGCCCGAGGCCGTCGGCCGGGACGTGGCCGCCCTCGCGGCGTCGTTCCCGGACGTCCGGTACTGCTTCTGATCCATGTCCACCCGCCGTGAGTAGCTCCAGATGACCCAGGTCCGCGTGGGCATCGACGTGGGCGGCACCTTCACCGACACCCTGGTGGCGGACCCCAAGGGCGGGGCGATCGTCCGGGCGAAGGTGCCCTCCACTCCCGGCGACCCGTCGGTGGGAATCCTGACGGGCCTTGCCCAGGGCCTCAGGGTCCACGGGGCCGCCATGGGCGACGTGGCCTACTTCGCCCACGGCACCACGGTGGCGACCAACACCCTTCTGGAGCGCCGGGGCTCCAGAGTCGGCCTCGTCACCACAGAGGGATTCCGCGACCTGCTGGAGATAGGTAGGCAGGCACGCCCGGACCTGTACGACCTGCAGGTGGACAGGGCGGAGCCGCTGGTGCCCCGGGACATGCGCCTCCAGGTCCCGGAGCGCATCTACTACGACGGCAGCGTCGCCACGCCGGTGGACATGGACCGGCTGGACGAGGCCATCGGCCTCCTGGCGCGGGCGGAGGTCGAGGCGGTGGCCGTCTGCTTCCTCCACAGCTACGTCAACCCCGTCCACGAGGAGCGGGTGCTGGCGCGCCTGCGGGAGGCTCTGCCCAACGCCTACCTCTCCATCTCGTCACAGGTGAACCCCGAGTTCCGGGAGGTGGAACGCCTCACGACGACGGTGGTGAACGCCTACGTCGGTCCGGTGATCAACCGCTACGTGGGGAGCCTTAAGCAGCAGCTCTCGGCCCGGGGCGTGGGCGCGAGCCCCTACGTCAGCCAGTCCAACGGGGGCCTCATCTCCCTGGACGAGGCGATGCACAGGCCGGTGCGCATCCTGCTGTCGGGGCCCAGCGTCGGGGTCATGGGCGCGGCCCGGGTGGGAGAGGAAGCCGGGTTCCGCAACCTGATCACCTTCGACATGGGGGGCACCAGCGCCGACGTGAGCCTGGTGCAGGACGGCGTCCCGCGGACGGCCGCAGAGCGGGAGGTGGCCGGATACCGGCTGCGCAGCGCCATGGTGGACATCCACACCGTCGGCGCCGGCGGAGGCAGCATCGCGTGGCGGGACGCGGGCGGACTGCTGAAGGTGGGCCCCCAGAGTGCGGGGGCCGACCCGGGTCCCGCATGCTACGGAAAGGGCGGGAGTGAGCCGACGGTCACCGACGCCCACGTGGTGCTGGGCAGCCTCAACTCCCGGCACCTCCTTGGCGGGAGCATGCCCATCGAGGCCCACCGCAGCCACGACGCCATCGCCGAGCTGGGAGGCCGCCTGGGCCTGCCGCCCCGGGACACGGCCAGCGGGGTCGTCTCGGTGGTGGTGGCCAACATGGTGCGTGCCATCCGGCTGGTATCGGTGCAGCGGGGCCACGACCCCCGGGACTACACCCTGGTGTCCTTCGGGGGCGCGGGGCCGCTGCACTCGGGCTGGGTCGCCAGAGAGCTCCACATACCCTCCGTGCTGGTCCCCTCTTCTCCGGGGCTGCTCTGCGCCTTCGGCCTGCTGGTATCGGACATCCGCAGCGACCTGGCCCACACTCGGCTGGTGGAGATGGAAGACGCGGGCCCCGAGATGGTGGCGGAGACTTTCGCCCGCCTCCAACGGGAGGGAGACGCCTGGCTGGAGAGGGAGAGCATCCCGCCCCGGCAGCGGGCGTTCAACCGGTCCGTCGACATGCGCTACAGGGGCCAGAACTACGAGCTGACCATCGAGGCGCCGGCGGAGATCAGGGCCCCGGGCGACATGGAGGAGCTGGCCCGGCGGTTCCACGCCGCCCACGAGCGGTCCTACGGGTACGCCGCCCCGGACGAACCCGTGCAGATGGTCACTTTCCGGGTCGAGGCCGTCGGCGCCGTCCCCCGGATGCCAGTGCAGGCGAGCCCACTGGGACCCGAGGACCCCAGGTCCGCCGTCGTGGGAGGACGCCTTGTGCACCTGGACGGCCGCGACTGGGACTGCCCCATCTACGACCGCGAGGGCCTAGAGCCGGGCAACCGGATTCCCGGCCCAGCCGTCATCGAGCAGATGGACACCACCACCCTGGTGCTCCCGGACCAACGCGCCCGGGTCGACGGGCACCGTAACCTGATAATAGACACGGGCTCAGCATAGAAACGGGAAACGCACCGGAGCCGACGGCGTAGCTCCTCCTTAAGACCAACTCAAGAGACCAACCTCAAGCCCGGACCCAACACGCACATCCAAAGAGAGGTGAATTCCGTGCGAACCATTGCCGCCCTGCTGCTCGCCCTGGCGGTTGCGGCCCTGACGCTCGGGTGCCAGGGTGACGCCACAGCCACGCCCGCTCCCACGCCGTCCCCGGCGGCGCAGGGGACGGCAACGGAAGCCCCCTCGACGGCGACGCCTACGCCTACGGTTGCGCCCCCCGCCGCGCCCGCGCCCACCAGAGCCGTCCCACCGGAGGCGACAGCGGCGCCAACGCCCCCGGACACGCCGGACACGAGGGGCGAGGCCGATGCCAGCGACGCCTACTTTGCCCTGGACCGGGTGCTGGACATCAGCATCGAAATCGCCGCCGAGGACTGGGACACCCTGCGCCACCAGACCCGGACCTTCGAGGACCTGATGGCCGAGATCGAGGAGTATGGCCTTTCCCGGCCCTTCGCCGACATCTACGACTGGTTTTCCGGGACGGTGACGGTGGACGGCGAGACCCTTGAGGACGTAGGCGTCCGCAAGAAGGGGTTCATCGGCTCTCAGAGCGACACCAAGCCCTCCCTCAAGCTCCGCTTCGACAAGTACGTGGACGGCCAGGCCCTGGGCGGGGCCCCCCCGTCCTATTACCCGAGGGTGTCTTCATACCCGAGGGAGCGCATGACCCTGAACAACAGCATCCAGGACCCCTCCATGGTCAACACCTGCCTGTCGTACCGGGTCTTCGCCGCCGCGGGCAACCCCTCGCCGCGCTGCAACTTCGCCACCGTCTCGGTGAACGGAAAGGAGCTGGGGCTGTACGTTCACGTCGAGGAGATCAAGCCCCCGTTCCTGGCCCGCCACTTCGAGAGCGCCGAGGGCAACCTGTACGAAGGCACGGTCAGCGACTTCACCTCCGATTATCGCGGTACGTTAGAGAAGAAGACCAACGAGGACGAAGCCGACTGGTCAGACGTCGACGCCGTGGTCGCCGCCCTGCAGGACCCCTCCGACGCCGGCCTGGACGCGCTGTCGGAGGTCGTAGACCTGGACCGCTTCCTGTCGTTCTGGGCGACGGAGGTGCTGGTGGGACACTGGGACGGGTACGCCGGCAACCGCAACAACTACCACTTCTACCGGGAGCCCGACGGCCCCTTCGTCTTCATACCCTGGGGTGTCGACGACACATTCCACTCAAAAGACGATCCCAATCCCTTCGACAACATCAGCGACCCGCCGCCGTCGGTGCTGGCCCTCACCGCCATCACCAACCGCCTATACAACCACCCAGGCTGGCGGACGAGGTACGCCAGGCGACTCAAGGAAGTCCTCGACTCCATCTGGGACGAGGCCAAGCTGCTGGCAGCCGTGGACCAGATGGCCACCATCGTCCAGCAGCACGCCCTGCCCGAGGCCAGGCAGGCCGCCGCCAAGGACACGGAGCGAGTGCGCAAGTTCATCCTGAAGCGGAGGGGCGAAATCCTGGCCGACCTCACGCCGGAGCCGCCGGACTGGCCGGAGCCGGACTACGGCGCGGCGACGGAGGGCCCGCAGCTCGGCTCCCTGGAAGTGGCCTTCACGACCACCTGGGGGAGCAACCGGAGCGCCAACCCGCTGGAGGAGGGAGCGGTCATCAGTCTGCTTCTGGACGAGTCCGAGGAGCCGGTCGACGGACTTGGGGCCATCGCCGGCCTCTCCAGCGCGGAGGAGAAGCTCTTGCTGCCGGCCGTCGACGAGACCGCATCCATAATAGTCCTGGGGGTGGACGACGACGGCTCCATAAACGGGATGACGCTGGTGCTGGCCCTGGAACAGCTTGAGGCCGGGGCCACGCTGGTCATCGGCGAGGGCGCCATCGCGGGAGGGATCTGGAGCATCCCACCAGGCGCGGCCGAGCCCAGCTTCTTCTCGCCCTTCACTGGGGGCACGCTGTCGCTGACGGAGGCGGGGACGGACCCGGGCGCGGGCTTGACAGGGGGGTTCGCGGGCGTCTTCGGGGACGACGATCTACCCGGAGGTGGCGGGGCCGATGAGGCCGTGTCGCCGGGCGAGACTGGGCCCGCAGCCTTCGAGGTGCGTTTCGAGACCAGGTGGGGGACCAACGATAGCAACAACCCGCTGGCGGAGGGGACGACCTACGAGCTTAGCGAGCACGGGAAGTGGGTGGCCGCGCCCAAGGGCGAGGCGGGGGCCACCGCCGGGCCGGCCAGCCCGCAGGAGGCGGCTGACATCGGCGTGGAGGATGCGGCGCTCATCACCGTCATGGGCCTCTATCCCGACTCTACCATCCAGGGGTTCACCATCTGGCTGCCCCTGGACCGGATCTCGGGCGGCGCCAAGCTTACCATCGGCGAGGACCCCCGCGTCGGTGGAGTCGTGTGGCACATACCCCCGGGCGGCACGGAGCCCCAGGGGTTCCTGCCCGTCACCGGCGGCGGCATCGAGCTGACCAACGCCGGCACGGAGCCGGGCGCGGCAGTCGCGGGTCGGCTCTACGCCAGCTTCGGGAGCGCGGCGGAGCCTGCGGAAAGCGGCGACCAGGCCGTGGACGTCGGCCTGGTCATCAACGAGGTGGCCGCCAAGGGCGACCCCCTCGACTGGTTCGAGCTTCACAACACGCTGCCGGACCCCATAGCGCTCTTCGCCATGCTGGTGGCCGACGACCTGACCGACGCCGGCAAGCGGGTGGCCTTCCCGCCCGGTACGGAGATTCAGCCGGGCGAGTACCTCCGGTTCGAGCTGGACAAGGACGGCTGGCCCGGCTTCGCCCTAGGCGGTGACGAGGAGCTGGGGATCTGGCTGCTGGACGGCACGCTGGTGGCAATGGTCGACTGGAACGAGGGAGACTCCGGCGAGGGCGACAGCTACGCCCGCGTGCCCGACGCCACCGGTGACTTCCAGACCGTGGGCAGTCCCACCCCGGGGGCCGCCAACCAGTCTTAGGGGGGCGAGGGGCGTGAATTGACACCGTCAGGGGCGCGTTGGTACCATCGCCCTGGTCGGGCGAGGGGCGCCCCTCCGGGCGTCGCCTTCCCACGACCCAACCTCCCAGGACGCGGGTGACGTACATGCAGGCTCCCTACGACCCCATCCGGCTCGAGGTCCTAAGGAACTCCCTGGAGAGCATCGGCGACGGAATGGCCCTGACCGTGGTGCGGACCTCCAGGTCCGCCGTGGTACGGTCGGCGCTGGACTTCTCCACGGGGGTCCTCAACTCCAACGGGGAGCTGGTGGGCCAAGGCATGTGCGTGCCCATCCACCTGGGAGGGATGACGCCCGCGCTGAACGCCTGCCTGGACTACTACCAGGGACGCATACGGCCGGGCGACGTGCTCATAAGCAACGACCCCTACGAGGGGGCCAGCCACCTGCCCGACATCTTCCTGTTCAAGCCGGTGTTCGTGGGCGACGCGCTGCTGGGGTACGTGTGCGCCATGACCCACCACACGGACATCGGGGGCAGGGTGCCCGGCGGCAACGCCTGCGACAGCACGGAGATATACCAGGAGGGGCTACGCATACCTCCCCTGAAGCTGTACCACCAGGGCGAGCCCAACGAGACCCTGTTCCGGGTGCTGGAAAAGGCGGTCCGCGTGCCCGACAAGGTGCTGGGGGACCTGCTGGGCCAGGTGGCGACCCTGGAGTTCGGGGAGCGGGAGTTCCTGCGGCTGGCCGACCGCTTCGGCGTGGAGGACGTGGACCAGTACCTGGGAGAGCTCCTGGCGTACAACGAGGACCTCACACGCAAGACTATAGCGCGGCTGCCCGACGGGTCGTGGAGCTTCACCGACCACGTCGACGACGACGGCTTCCAGAGCGAGCCCATCGCCATCGTGGCCAACCTGACCAAGGCGGGCGACGAGGTCCACGTGGACTTCACGGGCACGTCGCCCCAGGTGAAGGGCGCGATCCAGCCCACATTCGCCACAACCAAGAGCGTCGTCTACGCGGTGGTCAAGACGGTGCTGAGCACCATCGCCGACGACATTCCCAACACGGCCGGCTACTTCCGCCCCATCAAGGTGACGGCCCCCGAGGGGTGCTTCCTGAACCCGGTGCCCCCGGCCCCCGTGGCCGCCCGCTCCCTGGGGCTCCGGCGGATGAGCCACGCCCTGTTCGGCGCCTTCGCCCAGATGCTGCCCGGCAGCGTCCCCGCCTGCCCCGGAGGGTGCGAGTACGGCGCGGCCATCGCGGGCTACGACCGCACCAAGGTCCCCTGGAAGTCGTGGGTGTGCATGGACTTCGCCAACGAGATCGCCGCCGGCGGAAAGCGGGGCTTCGACGGGATCGACGCCCAGAACGCCGGGATAACCAACATAGCCAACGTGCTGGCCGAGGAGATAGAGACGGAATTCCCACTGGAGGTCGAGGAGTACGGGCTGCTCCCCGACTCTGAGGGAGCGGGCGAGTACAGGGGAGGGCTGGGCATGGTGCGGCGGTACCGGTTCCTGTCCGACGACACAGTCGTGCAGGTCCGCTCGGACCGCATGAAGAGCAGCCCCTACGGCCTCAGCGGGGGCGAGGCCTCGGCCAAGTCCCGAATAACCATCACGTCCGAGGGACGGGAGACGGTCATGCCGTCCAAGTTCCTGACCACCGTGAACGAGGGCGACTCCATGACGGTGGAGTGGCCCGGCGCCGGCGGCTGGGGCGACCCGCTGGACCGGGACCCCGACCGGGTCCTCGACGACGTGACCGAGGGGAAGATCGGCGTCCGGCGGGCCAGGGACAGCTACGGTGTCGTGCTGGACCCGTCGCGCAGGGCGGTGGACTCCTCCGCTACGGCCGACCTGAGGGAGAGGCTGCGGCGGGAACGGTAGGCCCGGGCCGTCCCGCCCCGATGGACAGGCTCCCGTCGCCATACTCTCCCCGCTGCCACACCACCAGTACAGCATGAGAGCGACCGAATGACTCAGTACTACCGGCTGGGCGTCGACGTTGGGGGGACCTTCACTGACGTGGTCCTCCTGGCGTCCGACGGGTCCGCCTACCACCGGAAGGTGCTCTCGACGCCGGCCGACTTCAGCGCGGCCATCAAGACCGGCATCGGCCAGGCCCTGGGGGCCCACGGGATCGACGCCGGGGACGTGCGGGAGTACACCCACGGGGCCACCGTCGCGACCAACGCCATCATCACCCGGACGGGCGCCAACACGGGCCTCATCACCACCCGGGGCTTTCGTGACGTGCTGGAGATACGGCGGATGCGGGTCCACAAGCTCTACGACCTGAACTGGGAGAAGCCCGAGCCCCTGGTCCCGCGGCGCATGAGGATGGAGGTGCCCGCCAGGGTCAACCCATGGGGCGAGGAGACCGTGCCCCTGGACGAAGACGCCACTCGGGAGGCGGTGCGGCTGCTGCTGGACGAGGGGGCCGAGTCCATAGCCGTGTGCTTCATCCACGCCTACTCCAACGGCGGCCACGAGCGACGGGTGCGGGAGCTGGTCCACGAGGCGGCGCCCCACGTGTCCGTGTCCCTCTCCTCCGAGGTGCTGCCGGAGATGAAGGAGTACGAGCGCACCAGCACCACCGTCATCAATGCCTACGTGCAGCCCGTGGTCAAGAGCTACTTCATGTCCATGGAGCGGGACCTGAAGGACCTGGGCATGGACCTGCCGATAATGGTGATGCAGTCCAACGGCGGCATGATGCCCTCGGAGCTGGCGCGGGAGCGGCCCATGCACATCATCGAGTCGGGGCCCGCCGCGGGGGTCACCGGATGCCACCGCCTGGCCCGGAGGATGGGCCTGGACGACGTGATGACCCTGGACATGGGGGGCACCACGGCCAAGGCCAGCCTGATCGAAGGAGGGGAGATATCCCGCTCCCCCGAGTACGAGGTGGGGGGCGCGGTCAGCATCGGCCACCGGCTGGTGAAGGGCAGCGGATACCTGCTGAGGGTGCCGTCGGTGGACCTGGCGGAGGTCGGCGCGGGGGGCGGCAGCGTGGCCTGGGTCGACCCGGGCGGCGCGCTCAAAGTCGGACCCCACAGCACGGGCGCCAACCCGGGACCCGCCTGCTACGGGCTGGGAGGCCGGGACCCGACGATAACCGACGCCAACGTACACCTGGGGCTGACCAACCCGGAGCACCTGGCCGGAGGCACCCTGCCCATCCACGCCGACCTGGCCGACCGGGCCATCCGAGAGCGGGTCGGCGACTACCTGGGCCTGGACACCACCACCGTGGCGTGGGGCATCCGCGAGGTGGCCAACTCCAGCCTCATCAGGGCCCTCCGGGCGGTCTCCACGGAGAGGGGCCGGGACCCGCGCCAGTTCTCCCTGTTCGCCTTCGGCGGAATGGGCCCCGTCCACGCGGTAGACCTGGCGGCGGAGTTGGGCATACGAAAGGTGGTGGTCCCACCCCTTCCGGGCCTGTTCAGCGCCGTGGGCCTGCTGTTCGCCGGCGTGGAGCACCACCTGGTCCGCACCCATTACTCCCGGATGTCCGACCTGGACCTGGACCGCCTGAACGGGGCGCTGGAGGGCCTGTTCGAGGAGGCGGAGGCGACGCTGGAGCGCGAGGGGTACGACGCCGCCCACAGGGCGCTGGAGCTGTCCTGCGACGTGCGGTACGTCGGCCAGGACTATGCGCTGGCGGTCCTCCTTCCCGCCAGCCGTTCTCCCGCCTCCAGGGGCGCAGCGGAAGGCGGGACGGCAGTACCCCGGTTCTCTCCCCTGGACGCCGGCCTGGTAGCCACGCTGGTGGAGGACTTCCACGCGGAGCACGCCCGGACCTACGGCTACCGCTCGGACCACGAGGAGGTGCAGGCGGTGGGGGTCCGGTGCACGGCAAGGGGGCTGTCCGACCAACCGAGGGTCCCGGCGGCGATACGGGTGGAACCGGGCCTTGCCGGGGCGTCGGCAAGCAGCCGCATGGCCTACTTTGGCCGAGTCACCGGCTGGGTATCGGTGCCCGTGGTGGGCAGGGACCGGCTCTCCGGCACACCGGAGCAGGGCCCCATGGTCATAGAGGAAGACAGCTCCCTCACAGTGGTCAACCCGGGATGGCAGGCCTCGCTGGACGAGTGGTCCAACATCGTGCTGGAGCCCGTCTAGCCGGACCAAGCCCGGGGGGCGATGCCCTCCACGTCGGTGACCACGTCGACGACGGCCGGCTTGCCCGAGGCGAAGGCCTGCTCCATGGCGCCTTGAATCTCGCCGGGCCTCTCCACCCGTATGCCGAAGGCGCCCATGGACTGGGCGACATTCCCGAAGTCCACGTCAGACAGCATCCACAGCTCGTCGGAGCCCGGCGTCTGTCCCCCGTAGATCCGCTCGTTGCCGGCTTTCTCCTGGTTCAGCGACCGGTTGTTGTTGACCACCGTCACAGTGTTAATCCCGTACCTCAACGCCGTCTCCAGCTCCGTCAGGTGGTACCAGAAGCCGCCGTCTCCGGTGAAGCAGACGACGGGGCGCTCGGGGGCGGCGCATTTGGCCCCCATCGCCGCGGGAAACCCCCAACCCAGGGACCCGGCGCAGCGGATATAGCTCTGGCCCGGATGCTTGAAGTCCAGCATCGTCCCCGTCCAGATGCCCGAGTGGCCCGTGTCCGAGACCAGGACGGCGTCCGAGGGCAGGAAGTCCGAGAGCTCCCTGCAGAGCCTCTCGGGGCGCGCCGGCGCCTGGTCCGAGTCGACGAACGGGGCCACCTCGTCCTTCCACTCCCGGCAGAGCCGGGCGGTCCGTTCCAGCCACTCGTCCCTGGGCCCCAGGGGCTCCAGCGCCTCCATCAGCCTCCGGAGGGAGGCCCGCGCGTCGCCCTGAAGCGCCACCTGGGCCGGGTAGCTCCTGCCCAGCTCAGACGGGTCTATGTCTATCTGGACCACCGGCGTGCCCATGGGCGGGATGGTCCAGGTGTTGGTCACCTGGCTGCCAGTATGGCTCCCGATGAACAGGACCAGGTCGGCTTCAGCCACCACCCGGTTGGCGCACCACCTGGAGTAGCTGCCGCATACCCCGACGGCCAGGGGGTGGCTGGGCAGTATGGTCTCCTTGGCGTTCAGCGACGTGGCCACGGGTATGGACATCATCTCCGCCAGCTCGACGACTTCCCGCTGGGCGCCCGAGGCCACCACGCCGCCCCCGGCCACGATCACCGGTCTTTTGGCCTGGGAGACCACCCGGGCGGCCTCGCGCACCCGCTCCATCTCCGGCTCAGGGCGGAAGGGCGGGACCGAGGTGAAGGGCGAGTCGACGATGACCTGGAGGTCCGACTCCTCGTCCACCATGGGAGAGCCGGCCTGTCCCTCCAGGTCCAGGTGCACCGGCCCCGGAGCGCCCGAGGTGGCCTCGCGGAAGGCCTGCCGCACCAAGTGAGGGAGCTGGTCCACGCTGTTGACCAGCGCACTGTACTTGGTCACAGCGTTGAACGGGTCCGTATGGTCCACCTCCTGGTAGGCGTGACGGTACTGGCTGGACTGGGCGGCCCGGCCGGTGACGGCGACCACCGGCGACCCGGCCAGGTAGGGGTCCTGCAGTCCGGCCGCCAGGTTGGCCGCGCCGACGGACTGGGCGAGGCATACGCCGGCCCTCCTGGCCGTGCGGGCGTAGCCGTCCGCCATGTAGGCCGCGGCCTTCTCGCCGTGGGTCATGACCCGGCGTATGCCCAGGCGCTCCATCTCCATCATGGCCGAGGGTATTATCACCGGCATGAAGAAGACATGGGTGACGCCGTACCCCTGGAACGTTTCGGCGATGAACCGGGCTCCCGTCATTTTCGCCATGGTATGACCTCCAGCTATTCGTAGAGCCGGGCAGGCTATTCGTAGAGTCGGCCCGGCGCGCGCCGGACTACTCGAAGGCGCCGGCGATGGCCGCGTCCGCCAGCTCGTCGTCGGACATGCCCAGGATATCGCGGAGCACGTAGTCCTGGTGCTCGCCGAACCCCGGGGCGGCGCGGCGGGCGCCTCCCGGGGTACGGGAGAGCTTGTAAGGGGCGGACTCGATGACCTGCGGCTCCCCGCGGGCGTCGGGCACGCTCCTGAAGAAGCCCCTCGCCCTGAGATGGGGGTCCGAGGCCAGGTCCGGTCCCGACTGCACCACTCCCGCCGGGACTCCCACCGCCTGCAGCCGCTCCATTACCTCCTCGGGGGAGAGACCTGTGGTCCAGCTCTCCACCAGCCGGTCCAGGTCGTCGGCGTGCCGTTCCCGTCCTTCCATGGTCGCGAACCGATCCTCCCAGGCCCAGGGCGGGTCTCCCGCCGCCTCCCGGAAGGCCGCCCACTGGCCGTCGGTGAACACGGTGATGGCCGCCCAGCGGTCGTCGCCCCTGCAGCGATAGGCGCCGTGGGGCGCAGCGCCGCCGTGGGGGAGGCGGTTCCCCGACCGGCCGACACGGGCCTCGCGGCCGTTGACGCTGAGCTCCAGGAACACCGGACCCATTATAGAGGAGAGGGCCTCGAACTGGGAGAGGTCGATCCACTGGCCCTCTCCCGTGCGTGCCCGATGGACCAGGGCCAGGAGCACCGCCTGGGCGCCCGCCATCCCGGCGGTGGCGTCGCTGTAGGCGCTGGCGGGCCCGCTGGGGTCGGTATCGGGAAAGCCGGTCAGGCAGGTGAGCCCGCACCACGCCTGCAGGGTCTGGCCGTAGCTGACGTACTCCCTCCACGGACCCGTCCGGCCCAGGCCAGACATGCTGAGCATGATGATATCGGGCCTGACGCGGCGCAGGCTCTCGTAGTCCATACCCCAGCCCGTCATCACCCTTCCGCTGAAGTTCTCCGCCACCACGTCCGAGGCGGCGACCAGGCGCCTTGCTATGTCCACGCCCTGGGGAGTCTTCATGTTCAGGGATATGGACAGCTTGCCGGCGTTCCAGTTGTGGCGGGAGCCGACGCCCCGGCGGGTGGCGGAGGCGGGGCCGCCGATCACCGCCAGGGCCGTGCTCGACTCTATCTTGATGACCTCGGCGCCCTGGTCGGAGAGGACGCGGGTGGCCGAGGGGCCGGCGTGTATCCAGGTGAAGTCCACCACGCGGACGCCCCTGAGGGCGTACCCGGATTCCTGCTGTCGCGGGTCGACGGCCATCGCCATCACACCACCCCCGCCCGGGACAGCTCCTCGACCTCTCGGGGGCTCAGGCCGAGCTCGTCTTGGTATACCTGGGCGTTGTGCCGGCCGGGGCCGGGGGCATCGGTCCCCAGGGCCCAGGGAGAGCGGGGGAGGATGTAGGGAGCGCCGGGGTGGGTGAGGCCCCGTTTGTTGAAAAGGGTCAGCTCGGGGTGCTCCACGTCGGTCAGGAAGCCCCGGGCCCGGAGCTGGGGGTTGTCCAGCAGCTCCTCGGGCGTGGCGGCGGGTGCCCAAGGGTGGTGGGCGGCCTGGCCCCGTTGGGTGATCTCGGCCCGGGTGTGTGTCATGGTCCAGCGTTCGATGAGCTCCTCGATGTGCGCGGACTGGTCGCCGCGGAGGACGAAGAGGCTGTCGTACTTCTCGTCCAGCAGGTCCCCAACCATGCCGTCCTCGGCCATCCATGCGCGCAGGTCGTCCCAGGCCTTCTGGGTGTTGGTGGTGATGCTGGCGTAGCCGTCCCTGCACCGCCAGGTGGCCACGAACTGGCCGCCATGGCGAAAGCCGCAGCGGACGGCCGTCTCGCCGCCGTAGAGGTACGACATGTTGACGTGCTCTGTGGTGGCGGCCACCGACTCCTGGATGGACACGTCCACGTGCTGCCCCTCGCCCGTGTTCGTGCGGTGGTAGATGGCCGTGAGGGCGGCGATGAAGGCCCGGTTGGAGGAGGCGTGGTAGGCCTGGGAGCCCCACAGCCGGGTGGGCGGGGTGTGGGGCCACCCGGTGACGTACATGTAGCCGCCCATGGCGAACGCCACGAGGTCGGATGAGGCGTAGCTCCTGTAGGGCCCCGTCCGGCCAAAAGGGGTGATGGACACGTAGACCAGGCCGGGGTTGGGGCCGCTGAGGGAGTCGTAGCCCAGGTCCAGCCCATCCAGGAACCCGGGGCTGAAGGTCTCCAGGAGGACGTCGGCCCCCTGGGCGAGGCGCCGGAGGAGGGCGGCCCCCTGGGGCGTAGAGACGTCCAGGGTTACGCTGCGCTTGCCGGCGTTGAAGTGGAGCCAGGAGAGGCTGAGGCCGGGCGCCTTTTTGAGGAGGGGTGGCTCGTTGCGCATGGGGTCGCCGCCCGGGGGTTCGACCTTGATCACGTCGGCACCCATGCCGGCCATGAGCTTGCCGCAGTAGACGCCCGGGGGCCCGGCCAGGTCAAGCACCCGGTATCCCTGTAGAGGCTGGCGCGTCTTGCCGTTCATGCCCTGTTTTCCAATAGGGGGTCTGTTATCCAATGGGAGGAGGCCCTCTCTTCAATGAACGGGTGGGGAAGTGTCGGGCCCGGGAGTTACGTCTCGTGCCTCCAGAGGGGTCCATGGGGCGCTTCGCCCGAGAGGCGGAACTGGGGGATGGTCAGGCCGTTGTCCAGGTCTATGAACGCCACCTGGACCCGTTTGCCGATGGCCACGTTCTCCTCTTTCTCGGGGCCGAGGTCGGCGTCAAGGAGGTTGGAGGTGAAGCGGAGGCCGTCGTCGGGGGTTGGTTGTCCGCGCTGCTCGTCCAGCTCCACCAGGACGATGGGGAAGGGGGCCCAGTCACGGAAGCCGGCAAGCACGCTATGTACGACGATCTGGTAGCTGTAGATTGTGCCGGCGCCGCTGACGGTGTACCACTCCCACCGGGGGGAGGCGCACCAGGGGCAGCCGGGGCCGGGCTCGGCCCGGAGGAGGGCGCAGTCGCCGCACTTCCTGACGACGAGGCGGTGCTCCGCAGCGGCCTGGAAGTAGCCGGCGTACTCGCTATCGTTCTCGGGCAGGTCGATGGCCAGGCCCCTGTAGTCGTAGACGGGCACGGGGTTATCTCCTGAGGATCATGGCGCTGCCCACCGAGGGGCCGCCCCATCCCATGTCCATGGTGATCTCGGCGTCGCGCACCTGGCGGCAGCCGCCTTCAGAATAGTCGTAGGTGTGGTTGCCCTCCGCCCAGCCGTCGCAGTAGTCGTCGACGGTGCACCGGAGCTGGCGGACGTTTTCGATGACCATGTTCATCCCGTGGGTGTAGCCCTCGCAGAGCTGGCCGCCGCTGGGGTTGTTTGGACGTCTGCCGCCGATCTGGATGGCGCCGCTGGAGACGTAGTCCTTCCCCTCGCCGGGCTTGCAGAAGCCGTAGTTCTCGAGCTGGAGGAGGACAGTGTAGGTGAAGGCATCGTAGCAGCCCGTGATGTCCACGTCCTCGGGCCCGACGCCGGCCATCCGGAACACCCTGGGGCCGATGTGGTATCCGGCGACGCGGGTGATGGGGCCCTGCTGGTAGTGGAAGTCGCCGCCGGGCTTGGTGCCGCGGCCCTGGACGCCCATTATGTAAACGGGCGGCTGCTTCAGGTCCCGGGCGCGCTCGGTGGAGGTGACGATGATGCAGGTGGCGTTGTCGGTCTCCAGGCAGCAGTCGAGCATGTGGGCGACGGGCCTGACGATCCAGCGGGAATCGAGGACGTCCTGGACGGTGACCCGTCTCTTGATGTAGGCCTTGGGATTGTTGCTGGCGTGGTTGCTCTGGGCAGCCTTGATGTGGGCGAGGTGCTCGTTCTTGACGCCGTACTCCATCATGTGGCGAGTGAAGGTGAAGGCGAAGGCCTGGACGGGCATGAAGAGGCCGTAGGGCTTGGTCAACACGTCAGGGCCGCTGACGGGGGTGGCGGCGCCGGCGTCCTTGCTGCTCATGCGGAACTGGGAGTAGCCGTTCATGGAGCGGTAGATGGCGACAGTGTGGCACATACCGGTCTCGATGGCGCCCCGGGCGAGGCCGACGAGGGTCTCGGTGCTGGTGCCGCCACCGGAGCAGTCCATGAAGAAGTTGGGGCGGATGCCCAGATCGTGCATGACGGTGCTGGAGGTGGTGGAGTCGCCCAGGTGGTAGCTGAGGAATCCGTCGACGCCGTCGGCACCCAGGCCGGCGTCGTCCATGGCGTTGCGGATGGCCTCGGCTGCCATGGCGCGGGTGCTGCGGCCGGAGCCGTGGGTGTAGCCGGTCTCACCGACGCCGGCGATGCAGTACCTGTCCCTCAGGGCGTCGGTGGTCATGGTCCGGTCACTCCCGCTCCGGGGATATCCCTGGAAAGGGCGCCCGGGCCTCGTAGGCGTGGGCGACCCTGAGGACGGTCTCCTCGTCGAAGGCGCGTCCGGCTATCTGGAATCCGATGGGCAGGCCCTCGGGGGAGAGGCCGCATGGGACGGAGACGGCGGGGTGCCCTGTGAGGTTGAAGGGTGCGGTGAACCGGGCTATGGTGCCGATGACGTCGGTGACCCTGTTCCAGAGGCGGCCGCTGTCCTCGGGCTTCCAGGCGACCACGGGGGAGGTCGGGGTGAGGAGGACGTCGACGCGGCGGAGGACTTCGTTCATCTCGGCGGTGATGATGGTGCGGGCCTGGTCGGCCTTCATGTGGACGGTCGCTGGCAGGAAGTGGCCGGGGCCGACCATGTTGAGAACGGGCTCGGCGTACTCCTCGGCCTGGGCGGCCAGGAGGGGTGAGTGGATGGCGGCGGCCTCGGGGGCGAAGACGCCCCACCAGGAGGCCTGGATGTAGTCGGCGTGGGGGAGGGAGACCTCCTCGACCGCCATGCCGGCGGTCTCCAGGGTGCGTATGGCGGCGTCCACCGCCTCCCGGACGCCGGGGCCCAGGTCCTTGAAGAAGTAGTCCCGGGGGACGCCGGCCCTGAGGCCCGCGACGTCGCCGGTGAGGGCTTTGCGGTAGTCGGGTACGGGCAGGTCGACGGTGCTGGTGTCCAGGGGATCATGGCCGGCGATGGCCTGGAGGACGATGGCTGCGTCTTCCACGGTGCGGGTCATGGGCCCGGCGTGGTCCAGCGACCAGGAGAGGGGGAAGACCCCACGGCGGCTGACCCGGCCGTAGGTCTGCTTGAGGCCGACGATGCCGCAGAGGGATGCGGGGCTGCGGATGGAGCCGCCGGTGTCGGTGCCGATGGCGGCGTGGCAGAGGTGGGCCGCGATGGCGGCGGCGGAGCCGGAGCTGGAGCCGCCGGTGTCTCTCTCCAGGTCCCAGGGGTTGCGGGTGACTCCGAAGAGAGGGTTGGGGGGAGCGCACGCGAACTCGTAGAGGCCCAGCTTACCGACCATGACGGCGCCGGAGTCGTTGAGCTTTTGGACGATGGTGGCGTCCTCGTCGGGCACCTGGTCGCGGAAGACCCTGGAGCCGCAGGTGGTGCGTATGCCGCTGGTGGCGACGATGTCCTTGTGGGCGACGGGCACGCCGTGGAGGGGCCCCAGGTAGCCGCCGGAGGCGATGGCCCTCTCGGCCTCCCCGGCCTGCCGGCGGGCCTCGTCGCGGCAGACGGTGATGTAGGCGTTGAGGACCTCGCCCTCGCCGTCGATGCGGTCCAGGGTGGCCTCCAGAAGCTCTACGGGAGACGCCTCCCTGTTCCGGATCACCTCGGACACCTGGCCGAGGGACATTCTGCAGAGGTCGTTGCCGGTGTTGCCCTGTTTATTCAATAGCTGGCCCCCCGTTATTGGATAAAAAGGGCGTTCCTGAAGACCCTGGCGGGCTCTACGCCGGCAAGGTCCAGCTCGTCCAGCCGGGAGGTCTCCTCCAGCACGCCGTCGAGCTGCACCTTGAACTTCTCCAGCCACTCGCGAGGAAACTCCCGTCCCAGCAGCTCGCGGGCCATGCGGTCCAGGGTCTCCAGGTCGATGTCAACCGGTTGCGCCATCGTCACACCAATCGTTTCGGCTCCTGGCGGACCCGTCCGCCGGGGCAGGGGCCGTATCGTCGGGGATATGTGAGGGCGATTCGCAAATCTCCCCTACGTGGTGGATGTTACGCGAGGGCGTATGCGTTGTCAATCGGCGGGAGGCCCCGCACCGGGGGCAGGGATGGCTTGCGCCTCGCGCCGAGGGAGGCCCAAGCATATATAATGGGTGAGTGCCCGGTGAGAGGGCGTCGGGACGTTCGGTCTGCGATAGCGGGGAGCCCATGAAGCTGATATCCGGAGCAATGCTGATAGACGGCCTCGGCGGGCCTCCCCTGGAGGACGCGGCGGTGCTGGTGGACGACGGCGGCCGGATCGGGGCGGTGGGACCCCGGCCTGCCGTGGCCGCGCCGGAGGACGCCCAGGTGTTCGACGCCGCGGGGATGACGCTGCTGCCGGGACTCATCGATTGCCACGACCACCTCAGCTCGTTCACCTATGACATCATGAGCCGCTGGGGCATGACGGAGCCCCGGAGCCTGCGCCACCTGCGCATCGCCAGGGTCATGGAGGAGACGCTGTTGACCGGGTACACGACAGTGCGCGACTGCGGGTGGCTGGACGCGGGGTTCAGACTGGCCGTGGAAGAGGGGCTGATCGCCGGGCCGAGGCTGCTGGTGGCCACCAGCCCCATCTCATCCACCGTGGGGAACGCCGAGAGGAGCAGCGGCTCAGGCCACCGGCCGCCGGCGCCCCCGGACCCCCTACTGCCCCGGGGGATCGCCGACGGGCCCGACGCCATCCGGGCCAAGGTGAGGGAGCTGGTGCGGGTCGGCGCAGACCTGATCAAGGTGTTCCAGACGGGCTGGGGACGGCCGGAGCACGGATCCATGGACGTCGACTACACCAGGGAGGAGCTGGACGCCCTGGTGCAGGAGGCCCACGTCCATGGCAGGAGGGTCGCCAGCCATGCCGTTGGCGGGGCCGGGTTGAGAATGTCGGTGGAGGCCGGCGTGGACACCATCGAGCACGGGTCGTACCTGAACCGGGACCCGGAGCTGCTGAAGATGATGGCGGACGGGAACACCTTCTTCGTGCCAACCCTTACGGTGTTCAAGTTCCACGCGGAGCATGGAACGCCCCACGGACGGATGGAGGCCCGGGACTTCCGCCAAGACCACGTCGAGAGCGTGCAGCAGGCCCTGGCCGCAGGGGTCAAGGTCGTGGCGGGCACCGACGCCGGGGGCTGGGTGCACGGCAACAACGCCCAGGAGCTGGAGTGCCTGGTGGAGGCGGGCATGAGCCCCATGCAGGCCATAGTCGCGGCCACGAGCTGGGCCGCCGAATGCTGCGGGCTGGAGAAGGAGGTGGGCAGCATCGAGAGGGGCAAGGCCGCCGACATGGTCGTGGTGGACGGTGACCCCCTGGGCGACATCACCCTGCTGCAGGACAAGGGCAGGATCAAGCTGGTGATGAAGGAGGGGAGGGTGTACCGCAGCTCCCTGCGCGGCGACACCCCGGCCGAAGTCCTATGAGCAAGTCATCCGAGCCCAGGTACGACGTCCACGTGGAGCAGGGCGTCACCGTGCCCATGAGGGACGAGGTCCTCTTGTCCGCGGACGTGTATCTTCCGGTGGAGTCCGGAAGCATCTCCCCCGGCCCCTTCCCCACGGTGCTGGAGCGGACGCCCTACGACAAGCGGGGGACCGGCGGGGCCGGCAGACCTCGCCCGGAGACTGGCAGGTACTTCGCCAGCCGGGGCTACGCGGCGGTGTTCCAGGACGTGCGGGGCCGCTTCGACTCCCAGGGAGCCTTCGTCAAGTACCTGGACGACCCCGCCGACGGGTATGACACCGTGGAGTGGATCGCCAACCAGGCCTGGTCCAACGGCCGGGTGGGCACTTTCGGGCTCTCCTACGGCGCCCACACCCAGGCGTCCCTGGCGGCGGCCAACCCGCCCCACCTGTCGTGCATGTTCCTGGACTCGGGCGGGTTCACCAACGCCTACGACAACTCGTGCCGCAACAGCGGCGCCTTCGAGCTTCGCCAGGTGTGCTGGGCCTTCACCCAGGCCAAGCTCGGCAGGGACGCGACGGCGGACCCGATGGTCCGCGCCGCCCTGGAGGCCGAGGACCTGCGGAGCTGGTTCCAGCGGATGCCCTGGAGGCGAGGCCAGTCCCCCCTACGATCGGCCCCGGAGTACGAGGAGTACGTCTTGGACATGTGGACCCGGGCCGACTTCGACGACTACTGGAAGCAGATGGGTGTGTGCAACGAGCTGTACTTCGAGGGGTACGCGGACGTCCCCCAGCTCCACATGGGAAGCTGGTACGACCCCTACACGCGCACCACCACGCGCAACTACACGGGCCTGTCGCCCATCAAGCGGGGGCCGGTGAGGCTGCTGTTGGGCCCCTGGACCCACGGGGCCTCCCACGTCACCTACTCGGGGGACGTGGACTTCGGCCCCGACGCCACAGTCGGGCGGGGCCTGGGCACGGACTACGACGAGCTGCGGCTGCGGTGGTTCGACCGGTGGCTCAAGGACGTGGACAACGGCGTCGCCGAGGAGCCTCCCATCCGGGTGTTCGTCATGGGAGGTGGGGACGGGCGCAAGGACGGGGAGGGACGCCTGAGGCACGGCGGGTCCTGGAGGGGCGAGGCGGAGTGGCCGCTGGCCCGCACCATGTACACGAACTTCTACCTCCAGGCCGACGGCTCGCTGACCACCGACCCGCCCACGGCGTCGGCGTCGGAGACCACGTACCAGTTCGACCCGACGACCCCGGTCCCAACCATCGGGGGCAACGTCTCTTCGGGAGCCGACGTGATGGAGGGCGGCGCTTTCCACCAGGAGGAGGGCCCGCGGTTCCTCGGCTCCAGGGAGCCCTACCTTCCCCTGGGCTCGCGCCCCGACGTGCTCGTCTTCCAGACCCCTCCCCTGGAGGAGGACGTCGAGGTCACGGGGCCGGTATCCGTGGCGCTCTGGGTGTCGTCGTCTGCCCCGGACACGGACTTCACCGCCAAGCTGGTCGACTGCCACCCGCCCAACGAGGACTATCCCAGGGGGTTCGACATGAACGTCAGCGACGGGATAATCCGCGCCCGCTACCGGGAGTCCTTCGAGTCACCCGAGCCGATGACGCCAGGCGAGGTGTACCGGGTGACCATCGAGCTCTACCCCACCGGCAACCTGTTCTGCCGGGGGCACCGCATCAGGCTGGACATCTCCAGCAGCAACTTCCCCCGCCTGGACGTCAACCCCAACACCGGCGAGGCCCCGGGGCTCAGCCGCCGCACCGCGGTAGCCGAGAACACCGTATACCACGACGCGCCGCGTCCCTCCCACGTCGTATTGCCGGTGGTGCCCCCGGGTCACCTTGCGGGCTCCGGGCCCTGACTCGCCCCGCACGAAACCCTCAGGCTGGCCACGTGAGCGAAGGCCATAGCGACCCGAGAAGGGGGACACAAGTCGCGGATAGGACCCCTGTTAAGGATCGGCGAACGTTCCGCCGTGCCACTGTCTGTACACTTCCCGGAACTCCTCCTCCAACCCGGGTGGAACGTTCCTCAGGAACGTCCCGTACGTCTCCGCTTCGGTGAACTCCTTGTATCGGGTTTCATCAGCAGGGACAGCTCCCTCAGGGCGGAGGACATTGCTTCTTCGCCCAGGGTTTCGAGTAGGTTTAGCAGGAAGTATGCTCCCATCCAGTAGTTACAGTCGAGAAGTGGTGCGGATTCTTGAGCCTCGTTCAACTCCTGAATGTTGCGCATTCCCTGGTTGAAGCAGTTGTCGACCAATTCCCGGGTAATGGGCTTCTGGGCTTCTAGGCTTTTCAGGCCGACCCTGTCACTCGTATAGAATTCTATCAACTCGGCTCCACCCTCTGAGAGCCATAAAGGTGTTCCGCTAAAGTAATAGTGACCGACCTCGTGGTATACTGTCTCACGCCGAAGGAATGAGTCACCGAGCCTGTGAAGCACCATGAATTCGCCATGGTGCCCTCCCCTCCCACCAGCGTACTCCGCTCTTGTTCGAACCACCAGAATGATATCATCTATTGGAAAAGGCATTCTCATGAATTCCTCGGACGCCCACGCGACATCTTCCAGGAGGCCAAGGAGATTCTCACCGTTGGGGAAGGGAACGTCTTGGAGCACCCAGAGATTCACTTCCCCCGCCAAGGGTAGCTCCACTGTCGCTGACTGTATGTAGGGAGATTGTCTCAAACGGTCGCCCCAAACTTGTGTGCTATCAGAGGCTGACCACAATCCACCCAAAACGGCTATGAGCACGAACTCCTCGGCGGTCGGGTTGTCTGCTAGTCGTTCGAGCATCCATTCTAACCGTTGGCGCATCGACTCACGACGTTCTTCTCCACTGATGTATGATATATCCCTGATCACACCCTGCTCGATTTCTGTTGCGGCATCGGACATCCAGGCAAGGCTCGTCAGCCTTCTTGTCACATGGGGGTACGTGGTCGCGAGATAGTTGAGGTCGCCTAGTATTTCCCGCTCCTCATCAGCGATACCGTCCACGAACCAGGGGAGTTCGACGAGTGCTCTTGCCAACTGGACGTCTGTCGATGCCAGCTGACGAATCCTATCCAGGGCCCGGCGTTCGTTTGAGGTCGGCTTATCGGCCAACCAGGGGAGGGCTGTCAAGGTCCTTGCCAGCAAGGCATCGTTGGACGCAACGCTCTTCAAGCCAAAGAGCAATGTCCACTCCTCGTTGGCCACTCCGTCGGCGAACCAGGGAAGGCCCGTCATAGCTTTCGCCGCTTCGGGGCTGTTGGACGAGATGGCATTCAGGGCGTCTAGGACGTCCGGTTCATGGGAGGTCAGACCGTCGGCGAGCCACGGGAGACCCGCCAATGCTCTCCCCACATCGAGATCGTTGGACACGATGCCGCCCCAGGCGGCCACTGCGTTGGCTTCATGGGAGCTTATGCCATCGGCAAGCCAGGGATAACCAAGCAGCTGGCGGCCCAGATCCAGATTAACGGTCGAGATGTTTCGCAGCCCTCGCAGAAGCTCAATCTCCTCCTCGTCGATCTCGTCTGCAACCCAGGGAAACGCGGCGACTGAGGTGGCAACGTCAGAGTCCAATAGCCAAATGGCGACAAGCTCCTCGGCGGCGTTCACGTAAGCGTCTCCCGGCGGCTCGTCGAGCCACGGAACAGTTCCGCCAAGCCGCTCGGCGATGATTTCTCGTGCGGTAGGAGTAGAGGTGGCGGTGGGCACAGGAGTAGAGGTAGCGGTGGGCGTAGGAGTAGAGGTGGCAGTGGGCGCGGGTGTAGAGGTGGCGGTAGACGTAGGCGTAATGGTTGGGCTCGGATGAGCGGGTGTGACGGCAGTGGTTGGAGGACTGGTGGGAGGGGCCGTGGCAGAAGGCAAGGCGTTTTCCTGAAGGCACGATATCAGCAGGGTGACACTCACAGCCGCAAGCAACCACGGCCAATACCTACGGTAGGAGGGTAGGCTGCCACTCGAAGCTGTAAGTCTCATTCTCCGGTTTCCTGCCCCACGTCACGGGCCCCGATTCCCTTCGGTGACCCCCACTTTGCACGCACCCGAGTGATGGACACCCGCTAAATCACTCCCGAGTACCTTAGCTGGACCAGGTCGTCCCGGGAGTAGCCCAGCTCGCCGCAGTACACCTCGGCGTTGTGCTGGCCCAGGAGGGGGGCCGGACGCCACCGGGACAGGGACCCGGCCATGTCGAAAGCCGGGCCCGGATAGGTCAGCGTTCCGGCCTCGGGATGCTCCACCTGCCGGAAGTATCCCCTGGCCACCATCTGCGGGTCCTCTATCATCTCCCCCGGATCGAGGATGGGGGAGCAGAGGACTCCGGCTGCCTGGCAGGTCTCGAACACCTCTTTCCTGGTGCGCTCCAGCATCCATCCCAGGAAGACCGGCTCGAACTCGTCCAGGTTGTCCATGCGGGCGCGGAGAGTGGCGAACCTGGTGTCCTTTCCGAGCTCGGGCATACCCATGGCCCCGCACAGGCGGTCGAAGAACCGGTCGTACCCCACCCCGAACACCACGTACCCGTCGCTGCAGGGGTAAGCGCCCTGGGGGTATCCGCCCGGCCATGTGCCGCGCTCCGCCTTGAGCCCCGAGTACTCGTAGAACAGGGGGCGGTTGTCCACGTTCCCGGCCAACGCCTCCATCGCCGACACGTCCACGTGCTCTCCGCGTCCGGAGGCCTGGGCTACCAGCAGGGACGCCATGGCCGGGACGGCCGCCGTGGCCCCCGCCTGGAACCATGATATGTCCGGCGCATACCTGAGCGGCTCCTCGTCGGGCAGACCATGGGTGTACATGCGGCCGCTCATGGCGAACACGCCCATCTCCGTGGCCAGGTGGTCCCGGTAGGGGCCCGTCTGGCCGAAGGGAGTGATGGAGACCATCACCAGCCTGGGGTTCACCCGGCGCAGGTCCTCGTAGGCGAGGCCGTTGGAGGGCAGGAAGGACGGCGGGAAGTTCTCCACCAGCACGTCGGCGGTGCGGACGAGCTCCTTCAGGATGGCGGCGGTGTCCGGGAGCGCCAGGTCGAGGGTGATGCCCCTCTTGTTCATGTTCAGGTGGAGGTACAGGCCGCTCTTCTCGGGGTGGGGGACGTCCCCCGGGAAGGGCCCCATCCGGCGGGCGGGGTCTCCCTCGGGCGGCCTTTCGACCTTGACCACGTCGGCCCCGTAGTCGGCCAGCAGGCGGGCGCAGTAGGGGGCGGAGATGCCCCGCCCCAGGTCCAGCACCCTTACGCCTTCCAGGACCGTGGCCGCCATACGGCTCCCTCCGGGTCGATGCCTCGGCTATCCGTCTACCAGTCCCAGGTCTCGCCCAGCTCCCTGGTCCTCACGAGCTGGCCGGTGAAGGTCCGGTTGTCTTTAAGGGCCAGGGCCACCGCGCTGGGAGCCGCCTCCTCGGGCGTGAGGCGTATGTGCCAGTCGTGCTGGGTCCAGGGGATGACCGACGAGCCCTCGCTCTTCAGCGGGCCCGGGTCCAGGATGTTGACGGAGATGTGGTGCTCCCTGAGCTCCTCGGCCAGACAGTAGCTGAGCATGTGCAGCGCAGCCTTGCCGCTGCAGTAGACCGTGCCCCCGGGCCGGTGGTTCACCGCGGCCCCGGAGCCGACGTTGATAATCCTGCCCTCGCCCTGCTCCATCATGGCGGGCACCACGGCCCGGGAGGTGAGGTAGGGGCCGCGTACGTTGACGGCCATGGACAGGTCCCACCGCTGGGGGTCGATGTCCAGGAAGGGCTCGCTGGGGATCATGATGCCCGCGTTATTGACCAGGATGTCGATGCGCCCGTAGTGCCCTGCGACCTGCTGGACCATGGCCTCCACCTGGGCCTCGTCGGAGACGTCGCAGGCCACGGCCAGCGCCTCGCCACCCGCGTCCCGGATCCTCTGGGCCTCCTCATGCGCCGTGCCCGCCAACCCCGTTGGGGAGGCGGGCCTGGCGCACAGGGCGACCCGGGCGCCCTCGGCCGCGTAGGCCCTGGCGATCTCCCTGCCCAGCCCACGGCTGGCGCCCGTGACTACTGCTACGCGACCCTTCAACCTGCTCATGGCTGCTCCCTCTCCCGCTCTGCCGGGCCAGGCGCCCGGCGAGGTTGAGAGTATCACGGCCCCCCCACACGGTCAAACGGGCCGGCTGCCGCGGCGTCCCTCCGCCTCTCCCGGCGGACGGGGATCAGTAGATGTCGAACATCTCCTGCAGCCGGCCCTGGTCGCGGGTCACCGTGAGGCCCAGCATCAGCAGTATCCTCGCCTTCTGGGGGGTGAGGTTGTCGCCGACGACCACCCCCTCGCTCCGCTTTCCCACCGTCAGCATGACCCTGCCGTTGCCCACCCTGCTGCTGAGCACCACCGCGACCCCCCGGTTGACGGCCTCGGCCACCGAGCTCCGCATGGAGGGAGGCATGGCGCCGCCACCCATGGTGGCCATCACCAGCCCGTCGACGCCCCGCTCCACCAGGGCGTCCACCATCACCCCGTCGGCCCCGCCGTAGACGTAGACGATGTCCACCCGCGGCAGCCGGTCGACGGAGGATACGTCGAACTCGCTCTGGAGGGTGTGGCGCCGGGTGGGGGCCCGATAGAACACCACCTGCCCGTCGGAGTCGGCGTAGCCCAGGAAGCCCAGCTCCCTGGGATGGAAGGCCTCCAGCCGGTAGGTGTTGCTCTTCGTCACGTCCCGCGCGGCCTGTATCTCGCTGTTCAGCACGGTGAGGGTCCCCTTGCCCCGGGAGTCAGGGCTGGCGGCGACTCGGACGGCGTCCAGCAGGTTGGTGTCCCCGTCGGTGCTGATCCCCGAGGATGGGCGGAGGGCCGCCGTCAGCACCACAGGCCTGTCGGACTTGACGGTCAGGTTCAGGAAATAGGCCGTCTCCTCGACTAGGGCCGAGCCGTGGGTCATCGCGATGCCCGAAAGCTCCGGGTCCTCGTCGAAGATCTGGTTGCAGCGGCGGGCGATGACGGGCCACTCCTCGGACCCTATGGCCAGCCGCACGAAGTCCTCCTGGTAGAGCTGCTCCGCCTCCACTCGGGCCACGGTGTTGGCCTCAGGTATCCGGTCCAGGAGCTCCTGAATGGACACCTGATGGCCCCGCTCGCTGTAGGCCACCAGGTCCAGCCGGTCCTCCGTCATGTAGGATATGGTGCCGCCGGTGCCCACCACGCGCACTTTGGGAAGTCCCGCCATCTCAACCCTCCTCCCAAGGCCCGAGTCGGTGCGGGCCTCGACGCCGGCGATGGTACCGGGCACCTTGCGGGGCTGTCAACGAGAGGGCCAAACACCACTCCGCCGTTGACACGGCGCGAGGCGAAGGTTAGGTTATCAGTGACCACCCAAGGCCCTCAAGGGTGAAAGGAAGTCCCATGTCCATTCAACGTATCGACCCCAGCCCCCTCAGCACGTCCCCCGGCCTGAGCCAGGTGGTCCGCGTGGACGATACCGTGTACATCTCGGGCCAGACGGCCCTGGAGGGAGATAAAGTCGTATGCGTCGGCGACATCGATGGACAGCTCGATCACGTCTACGGCTCCATCAACAGGGCCCTGGAGGAGGTGGGCGGAGGGTTGGAGAACCTGGTGAAGATCACGGCCTACACCACCCGGCCCGAGTACTATCGCGGCGTGGTCGACGCCCGGGCCCGGTTCCTCGGACCCAAACCCGCCGCCAGCAGCACCGTGATCATACCGGCCCTGGAACACCCCGACCTCCTGGTGAAGGTAGAGGCCATCGCCGTAGTTGGAGAATCCGGACGCCTGAAGGAGTCCATCAACCCGCCGGAAATGACCACGCCGGAGCACCACGCCATGCTCGTAAGGGTAGGAGACGTGGTGTACGTCTGCGGGCTGTGCGCCTGGGACCCCCAGGGCAACATCGTCGGCATCGGGGACCCGGCCGCCCAAGCAGACCAGCTCTACAGGAACCTGGACATCTGCCTGGGCTCCGTGGGCGCCACTCGGCAGGACGTGGTGAAGACGACCACATTCTACACGCATCCTCTCTACTACAAGCCGCTGCGCGCGGCCCGCGAGGCCTACTATGGTTCCGTCCTGCCCAACAGCGCCTCCGTCGTGGTCTCCTACCTGGCCAACCCCAACGCCGTTGTGGAGATCGAGGCCATCGCCGTAATAGGCGGAGCCAAACGACGCCTCAACCCCGAGGAGATGCCCGAACCCTGGAGTTTCACCCACGTGGTGCAGGCGGGAAACACGGCGTACATCGGCGGCCTCATAGGAATGGACCGTGCCGGCACAATCACCGTGAAGGGCGGCGTGGAGAGGCAGCTAGGGGTGCTCTACGCCAA
This sequence comes from Dehalococcoidia bacterium, assembly GCA_965207305.1. Taxonomy (GTDB): domain Bacteria; phylum Chloroflexota; class Dehalococcoidia; order Lucifugimonadales; family JAGWBF01; genus JAGWBJ01. The sequence goes on from CBDBMB010000001.1 coordinate 101,262, forward strand.
CCTCGAGGCGGGGTTGAGATCCGTCGGCGGGACCGGTTCCAGCGTGGTGAAGACCACCACCTACTGTACACGGCCCGAGTACCTCTCCGCCGCTGCACAGGCCGGCCGAGAGTTCTACGGTGACACGCCTCCCACGTCCTCCACCGTCGTGGCCCAAGGTCTCGTGACCCCCGAAATGCTGGTTGAGATAGAGGCGATAGCCCACGTCGAACGGGCCGACGGCTGACATAGACGGTCGAGCTAACCCCCAAGCTGCTTTGCGGCTATAATGGGGCTAATAGTCCGGCTACCAGAGAGGGAGGTCAAGGAAATATGATAGGCCGCGACCTCAAGGGTTACGGAAAGGATTACCCGGTAATCTCCTGGCCGGGAGACGCGCTCGTGGCCGTCTCCCTGGTGGTGCAGTTCCAGGAGGGGGCCGAGCGGTCTCCCCTCTACGGCGACGACGGGCCTGAAATCAGCCCCCAACCGGTGAGGCCCCAGGGGTCGGGGCGGGCCTGGACCATCGAGTCCACCTTCGAGTACGGGTCACGCCGCGGTATCTGGCGCCTGATGGACATCTTCGACAAGCACGACGTCAAGGCCACCTTCTTCTGCTCCGGCGCCGCCCTGGAGGCCAACCCCCAGGCCGCCCGCGGCATCACGCAACGGGGGCACGAAGCCGCGGGGCACGGCTACCGGTGGCTCCCAGCCTACGAGCTCAGCCGCGACCAGGAGAAGGCGGATATGGACAGGGCGATCCAGGCGATACAGGAGACCTCGGGCCAGCGGCCCGTGGGCTGGCACAGCCGGGCGCCCAGCGTCCACACCCGGGAGCTGTTGGTGGAGAACGGGGGATTCCTCTACGACTCGGACTCCTACAGCGACGACCTGCCCTACTTCGCCCAGGTGGAGGACCGGAGGTTCCTCACCATTCCCCACAGCCATGACACCAACGACGAGAAGTTCCTGCCGGCGCCCCTGGTCCCGGGGTTCACCAGGCCGGACCAGTTCTTCACGACGCTGAAGGGGACTTTCGACCGCCTGTACGACGAGGGGTCCAGGAACCCGAAGATGATGACCGTCGGCCTGCACCTGCGCCTCTCGGGAAGGCCGCCAAGGGCCGCGCAGGTGGACCGGTTCATCCGCTACGCCAAGGGGTTCCCGCGAGTCTGGTTCCCTCGCCGGGTCGACATAGCCCGCTGGTGGACGGAGCACTACGGCGACCTCTAGGAGCACGCGACGCCATCCATGATTCCAACAACTCCAGGAGAGCGGACATGCTGACATCGGTACGAGACTTCGTGGGCTACGGCGAGGACTTTCCCAGGATCAAGTGGCCCGGCGGCGCCCGCGTGGCCATCTCCCTGGTCATAAACTTCGAGGAGGGCTCCGAGATGTCCCCGTGGGTGGGGGACCCGATAGCGGAGCCGACGGGGGAGGCGTTCCAGGACCCCGCCGGGCAGCGGAGGCTGGTCAGCGAGTCCCTCTACGATTACGGCTCCCGGGTTGGGTACTGGCGCTTGCTGGACGTCCTGGACAAGTACGACGTGAAGGCGACCGCCTTCGCCTGCGGGATGGCCCTGGAGCTGAACCCCGAGTCAGCCAGGGAGCTCACCGCCCGGGGACACGAGCCCGCCAGCCACGGCTACCGTTGGGCGCCGGCCTCCATGGACACGGTGGAGGAGGAGCGGGAGTACATACGCAAGACGGTGCAGGCCGGGCTGAACACCACCGGGGAGCGGCCGCTGGGCTGGCTCAGCACCACCAGCAGCGGCCACACCCGGGAGCTGCTGGTGGAAGAGGGCGGTTTCCTCTACGACTGCGACTCCTTCGCCGACGACCTTCCATATTTCGTCAACGTACACGGGAAGAAGTGGCTGGTCCTCCCCTACGACCTGACGACCAACGACATGCTCTTCTCCCATAACCCCGGCTACGCCCAACCCGAGGACTTCTTCTTCCAGCTCAAGGAGGCGTTCGACTGTCTCTACCAGGAGGGGGCGACCCACCCCAAGATGATGTCCGTGGGCCTTCACCTGCGCTTCGCCGGCAGACCGGCCCGGGCCCAGGCACTGGACGACTTCATCCGGTACGCGAGGAGCTTCCCGGGCGCGTGGTTCGCCCGCCGGATCGACATCGCCCGGTGGTGGCTACAGGAGTATGGCGACATGCCGGCGCTGCCTCGGGAGCAACCCGCCGCCCCCCCTGCGCCCCATTGAGGTAGGCCCACCCGCCGACACACCAACCGATACACGAGGAGGTCCCATGGCCAACGACTCGGCGTCCGACCTGACCATCAGCTCCGAACCCATCAGTTCCGATGATGTGGTCCGCGCCGCCTGGGAGGAGGCGCCGGACCGGCTGGCCGACCTGGCCGGCTCACTCACCGACGCCCACAACGCCTGGCACGAGCACAGCATCAACCTGGTGGCGTCCCACAACGTCATGAGCCCCCGGGCCAAGGCCATCCTGTGCTCGGACCTGGTGGAGAACATCTCCTCGGGGGCCATCGGCTCCCGTCCCCACACCGGCACGGCGCTGCTGGACCGCGTGGAGACCATGCTGGTGGAGACGGCGAAGAAGCTGTGGGGCGTGCCCTACGTGGAGTACCGGGCGCCGTCGGGCAACCTGGCCAACGCGCTGTTCATGCTGGGCGCGATGGACCGAGGAGACCGGGTGATCGGCCTTCCCGAAAGGTACGGGGGCCACTACAGCTACTCGGACAGCTTCGCCTCTGAGCGGAGCCTGGAGTGGACGGACATCCCCTGCTACGGGGAGGACATCCCCGAGATAAACCTGGAGCTCCTGGCGGACGAGGTGGACCGGGTCAGGCCGAAATGGCTTATGGTGGGCAGCGCCACGTCCATGTTCCCGTACCCGCTGCGAGAGATGTCGGAGATCGCCCGGGGCGTCGGGGCGCGGATCTTCTTCGACGGGGCCCACTTCCTGGGCCTGTCCGCGGGCGGGCAGTTCCAGGACCCCCTGGCGGAGGGGGCGACGGTGATGACCGGCTCGACACAGAAGACCCTCCCGGGGCCCGTCGGCGGCATGGTCCTGATGCGGGACGAGGACGTGGCCGAGCGGGTGATCGGGAAGACCAACGCCTTCATCTCCAACTACAACAACAACCGCTGCGCCGCTCTGGTGGTCACTCTGGCCGAGATGATGGCCTTCGGGAAGGAGTACGCGGCGAAGGTGGTGAGCAACGCGCAGGCGCTGGCCCGGGCCATGGACGCCGAGGGGTTCCGGGTGCAGGGGAAGGACCGGGGCTTCACGACCTCCCACGTGGTGGTGGTGGACCTGCGAGACGTCATGGACAGCACCACCGCCATACGGGACCTGGAGACGGCGCGAATCTCCTGCTCCAAGGCCGGCTGGCCGTCCACCTACCCCGACAAGCCGGGGCTGCGCCTGGGCGCCAGCGCCTGCACCAGAAGGGGGATGGGCGACGACGATATGAAGCAGGTGGCACAGTTGCTGCGGCGCGTCCTGCTGGACCGGGAGGACCCCGCCCTGGTCCGCCGGGAGGTGCAGGAGATGGCTGCGGGGTTCACACGGGTGCATTTCTGCTTATAGGAATGGGCCCGGATTTTTGCGATGTTGGCGGCTTTCGTGCTAACATTGACCAAACCCGGCACGTCCCGGTCCACGACGCCAGCAGGGTGGACCCTTTCGGCGGTCCGGGCAGTCTCGATAGGAGTAGGTCCATGGCCTCCAACCAACGCTCTCTGGTGGTGATACAGCTCTCGGGCGGCAACGACTACATGAACACCGTGGTGCCCTACGGCAACGGGCTCTACTACGACTGGCGCCCGTACGTCAGGATCGAGCAGGAAGACGTGCTTCCGCTGGACGACTACCTCGGCATCAATCCCGACGTCCCGGTCATCAAGGAGCTATGGGACCAGGGCAACGTGGCCGTCGTCAACGGCATCGGCTACGCGAACCCCAGCCGTTCCCACTTCCGCGCCATGGACATCTGGCACACGGCGGAGCCCGACAGGGTCGGCGACGCGGGATGGCTGGGCCGGGCGGTCCGAGACATGGACCCCACCGCCGAGAACGTGCTCACCGGCGTGAACTTCGGCAGGGGACTGCCCAGGGCCATGGCCTGCAAGGGTGTGCCCGTAGCGTCGGTGGGCAACCTCGAGACCTACGGCCTCTTCCCCGACAAGGTCGACGAGTGGAACCGGCGCTACGCCCTGGAGTGCTTCGCCAAGATGTACGGCGCCCGGGGAGGGGACGCCGTCCGGGAGGTCCTCGGGCAGACGGGCTCCGACGCGCTGAAGGGCGCCGACATCCTGCGGACGGCGCCGGGCAAGTACTCCTCCAGCGTCGAGTATGGCTCCAGCGACATAGCCCAGAACCTGAAGGCCATCGCCCAGGTCATGTTCGCCGACCTGGGCACCAGGGTCTATTACACTCAACTGGGCAACTTCGATTCCCACGCCGGGCAGCTCCCCGTCCAGTCCAAGCTGCTGAAGGAGCTCTCCCCGGCCCTGCGGGACTTCACCGACGACGTCAAGGAGCACGGCCGTGAGAACGACGTGGTGATTCTCATGTTCTCCGAGTTCGGCCGGCGCGTGCGGGACAACGGCTCGGGGACGGACCACGGCTGGGCCGGCGGGGCCTTCGTCGTGGGAGAGCCCGTGGCCGGCGGCCTGTACGGCGAGTACCCCTCCCTGGACGAGGGTGAGCTGGTGGAAGGCGACCTCCGGTTCAACAACGACTTCAGGTCCACCTACTCCACCATCCTGGAGCGGTGGCTGGGGCTGGAGGCGGCGCCCATCGTCAACGGCAGCTTCGAGCACCTGGACTTCCTCCCCCGCTGAGCGACCGGGACTCCCGCGCCCCCGATACAATGCCCCGATCCCAAGGAGGCAAGATGGCTGACTCCGATATCGCCCTGATGGCCCACCTGATGCGGAGAGCCGGGTTCGGCGCCTCTCGGGACGAGCTGGAGAGGTTAGCGGCCAAGGGCTATGAGACGGTCGTGGAGGAGCTGTTCGCCCCCGGCGATTCCCGGCACATGCCCGACGACGTGATCCAGCGCTACCACGCCGACGTCCACGACCACCGCTTCATCGGGGCCTCCACGGCCTACTGGCTGTACCGGATGATAACCACGGCCAGGCCCATGGAGGAGAAGATCGCGCTGTTCTGGCACGGCATCTTCGCCACGGGCTACGCCAAGACCAACTCCTCCAAGAACCAGGTCGCGCAGATAGACATGTTCCGCAGGTGCGGCGCCGGCAGGTTCGACACCCTGCTGTTGGAGCTGTCCAAGGACCCCACCATGATCATCTGGCTGGACAACAACGAGAACCACAAGGGCGCCATCAACGAGAACTACGGCCGGGAGCTGCTGGAGCTGTTCTCGATGGGCATCGGCAACTACACCGAGCAGGACATCAAGGAGTGCGCCCGGGCCTTCACGGGCTGGACCCTGGGCAACGCGGAGTACATGGCCGCCCGGGCCGCCAAGGACTCCATCCACCCCTACAGCCGCATCGGGTGGCACTTCGACTACCGGGACTACGACCACGACGACGGCGAGAAGACCTTCCTGGGCGAGACGGGCCACTTCAACGGCGAGGACATCATCGAGATCATCTGCCGCCAGGAGTCCACGGCCCGGTTCGTCGCCAGGCACCTGTACGACTTCTTCGTGGCCGACGAGGCGCCGGTCCCCCAGTGGTCCTACACGCCCCCGGTGGACCCCGAGGCGATACAGACGATGGTGGACGCCTACTTCGACAGCGACCACAACATAGGCGCGATGCTCAAGGCCATGTTCCTCTCGGACTTCTTCAAGGAGGCCCGTTTCAAGCATGTCAAGTGCCCCGCGGAGATGGTCGTCGGCACCCTGAGGATGAGCGGGAGCGTGACGCGGCCCACCTGGGACATCATAGAGCCCGTCAACCTGATGGGATACATGGGCCAGACGCTGCTGAACCCGCCGTCGGTGGAGGGCTGGCACGAGGGCGCCGAGTGGATCAACAGCGGGTCCCTGGTGGACCGGGTGAACTTCGCGTCCAGGGAGATGAGCGACCCCGGACACCCGGGAGTCAGGGCCATCATAGACCGGCTGGCGGCCCAGGACGGCGGCGCGTTCACACCGGAGCGTCTGGTCGACCGCTGCCTGGACCTGATGGGCCCCATGACCGTGTCCAAGGACACGCGCGAGTCCCTGGTGGAATACGCCTCCCGGCTTGGCGACACCGACCTGAAGGGCCACCAGCCCGGGGATGAGGCCGAGCGGCGCATCGGAGAGCTTCTCGGCCTGATCGCCGCCACCCCCGAGTACCAGCTAGCCTAACCGAAGACATCAGCCTGGCCATGACAGCTACCAACAGACCGTCACTGGAGTACATAAGGACCTTCGGGGGCATCAGCGGCCAGCCCTACGGCCGCGGATTCGCCGACCCGGTGGACCTGGAGTTCACCAGGGAGGGGCACATACTGGTGCTAAACCGCGGTCCCATGGTCCTGGGCCTCACCCGGGTGGGCGTGTACGACTGGGACGAGGAGTTCCTGTACGAGTTCAGCTCCCACGGGGACGCCGAGGGCCAGCTCACCCTGCCCACGGGCATCGCCCTGGACAGCCGAGAACGGGTGTACATAGCCGACGAGTACAACCACCTGGTGTCGGTGTTCGACCTGTCGGGGCGGTTTCTCGGCAGGTGGGGAGAGCACGGCTCCAGCGAGGGCCAGATGGACGGCCCGGCCGGCCTGACCTTCGACGCCGAGGACAACCTCTACGTAGTGGACCAGCACAACCACCGGGTGCACAGGTTTACCTCGGAAGGGCGGCACCTGGCCTCCTTCGGCGAGCACGGCAGCGGCGAGGGACAGCTGGACATGCCGTGGGGCGTGACGTTGGACCCGGAGGGCAACGTCTGGGTCGCCGACTGGAGAAACGACAGGGTCCAGAAGTTCGGTCCCGAGGGAAAGTTCCTGGCAAGCTACGGAGAGCCAGGCGACGGAGAAGGGCAGCTCAACCGCCCTTCCAGCGTGGCAGTGGACTCCGAGGGATACGTCTACGTGGCCGATAGGGGCAACGAGCGAGTGCAAATGCTGGGGCCCGACGGCGGCCACCTGGTCACCCTCAGGGGTCAGGCGACCCTGTCCAAGTGGTCGAGGGAGTTCCTGGAGGCCAACCCCGACGAGGCCGGGCCCAGATCTGAGTCCAACCTGACCCCCGACCTGCCGCCCCAGTTCGACACCCCGTCGCTGGTCTCGTGGCAGACCGAGGCCCTGTTCTGGGGGCCCACCTCGGTCAACCTGGACAACGAGGGCCGCCTGTTCGTCACCGAGGTCTCCCGCCACCGGCTGCAGATCTACCGCCGGGTCTGATCCCCGCCCCCGGCCGCGCCGTCGGAGCTCTGGACAGCATCCGGCGCTCCTTGCCTCCCGGCTCCCCTGCCTCCATCACGTCCCTCAGGCCGTCCATACGTGGGCTCGCCCAGGAACAGGTAGAGAGCGGAGCCGAAGAGGCACACCAAGGCGACCACGACGAAGGAGATGTCGTAGGCCACGTAGGCCGCGAACAGGGGCATGGCCAGGAGCAGCGCGTTCATGGGCACCATGGAGAGCCCGGTGATGCTGGCGAAGGCCCTGCGGCCGAAGTAAGCGCCGCGGATGGAAGAGGTCGTGGCCGTCCGGCCGCCAAAGCCGGCCCCCATCAGCACCGCGAAGAGGAAGACCATGGGAAGGGTGTGAGCGGCCAGCAGGACGAACACTGCCACGCTTTGCAGGGCCGAGAACACGAATATCTCGAAGCGTATCGGGAACCGGTCCGCCAGGTACCCGCCGATGAGGACGAACACCGCGCTGACCCCGGTATAGGTGGACACCACCAACCCGATGGTCTGCAGGGAGAAGTCCCGGTCGTCCAGCAAGAGGCCGAGGTGGACCGTGAGAGTGACCAGCACGCAGGCCGAGCAGCCGTGCCCGATGGCCATGAACCAGAACAGCCTGGTCTTCAACGCCTCCTGCCACGTGTAGCCGACTTCGTCGGGGGCCAGTCCCCCGGAGGGACCGGCGGCGGGGGTCCGCTGCACCGCCGGGGCCGGGTCGCCGTCGGGGTGGAGCCCGTAGTCCTCGGGCTTGTTCCTGACCATCCTGGAGCAGGGGACGGCAAGGCACAGGATGAGTACGCCTATGCCCAGGGCCGTCGCCCGCCAGCCGAACCGCTCAGCCTCCAGGGCGTCGATGCTGCCTATCGACCATGCCATCGCCAGGGGGACGACCACTCCGCCTACGGCGAAACCCTCCATGACCACCGCCATCGCCGTGGACCTGCGGCGCGCGAACCACTGGTTGACCACCGACATCATCGGCATCCAGGTGCCGGCGGCCGCGCCCAGGGTCATCACCACGAAGACGGCGTACAGGTGCCACAGTTCCTGGATCATGCTGAAGAGCACGAACCCTGCGCCCAGAATCAGCATCCCGCACAGCACCATGCGGCGGGGGCCGACGTTGTCCACCAGCCAGCCCTCCAGGGGGCCGAACAGCCCGCCCTCGATCCTGCCCAGGGCGAAGGCCCAGACGAGCTGGTCCTTGGTCCACATCATCCGGGCCCGCAGGACGGGGTTCCATACGGTCATCCCCGAGAACAGGGGCACGGGGCCCACGGCCATGATCAGGGCCCCCAAGACGGCCAGCCACCAGCCGTAGTAGAGGCCCCTGACACGACCCAGGGCCCCGGCCGGATTGCCTGCAGTTGTCACGAGCGGTCACCCCTTGGCCGCGAGAACGGCGGGTCGCGACCATGATACAGCGACGGGGGGAGAGATACCAAGGGCGCCGGGGGCGTGAATCCCGGGACAGCGGGCCCGTTCACGCCGGGGGCGGGGGAGGCTAGGCCAGGACGTTGTACCGGTAGCGGGAGCCGAGGAGATCGCCCTCGGCGAACCGGGAGAGCCTGAGGGGGGTGATGTCGATGGTCGTGGCCGCACCCTCCAGGACCATCTCAGCCATGGCCGCACCCACCATGGGGGACAGCTTGAAGCCGTGGCCGCTGAACCCCACGGCGCAGTACAGGCCGTCTATTCCCTCCACCCGGTCCAGGATAGGGTGCCAGTCGGGGGTGATGGTGAAGAGCCCCGACCACCCGCCCTGGAAGAACCCGCCGGCGATGGCGGGCACACGCCGTTCCAACTTTCCGAACACGTCCTCCACCATGGAAAGGTCGACGCCCTGGTTGTACGTGTCCAGGTCGGCGTCCTCCTCACCCACGCCCACCAGCGTGATGTCCGGGGCGTCGGGCCGGGAGGAGAACTCCTGGACCAGGTCGCCGAAGGCCGGGTGGGTGTCCAGCACACCCCGGGGCCTGCGTACTATTATCATCTGGTGACGGACGGTGCTCAGGGGCACCTCCACCCCCATGCCCGACAGGAGGCCCCGGGACCACGGCCCCGCGGCAACCACCGCCAAGGGGGTCTCGATGCGCCCCCCGGCCGTCCGGACCGCGACCACCCTGCCGTGGGACACCTCGACGCCGGTCACGGCGGTGGCCGTGAGCACCGAGCACCCCATCTCCCGGGCCCTGGTGGAGTAGGTCGTGGTGATGGAGTAGGGGTCGGCGTATCCCGACTCGGGCTCGTAGGCCAGCCCCGCCGCGTCGGACACGTCGAGCATGGGCGCGATGTCGGCCACGTCCTCGCAGGTCACCACCGACGTGTTGATCCCCTGCTCCACCTGCATGGCCACGTTGGCTTCCATCGCGGCCCGGTCCTCGGCGCCGGCGATCACCAGGTAGCCGGTGCGCACGTAGCCCGCGGGCCCTCCGACCACCTCCTCGAAGTCCCTGTACACCTTCATGCTCTCCCAGGCCATGCGAGCCGTGACGGGGTTGGAGTAGTGCATGCGGCATATGGCCTGGGACTTGCCGGTGGAGCCCGATCCGAGGCTGTCCCGCTCCAGCAGCACCGAGTCGGTCAGGCCGCGGACCGCCATGTTGTACAGGATGCTGCACCCCATGATGCCGCCGCCGATTATGACTGCCTCGGCCGTATCCTTCATCTTCTCCGCTCTCCGCCGCCCACTGCCGCCCATCGGGGACGGGCAGCCCCGGGGGCCTGACTCCGGCGCTATATGGGGACGTCCTCTTCCGCCAAGATGTCGGTGATGAGCATGTGCATCGGGTAGTGGGTGATCATCAGGTCGGGCTTGCTCTCCTGGGCAACGGTCTGGGGCGTCACGCCACAGGCCCAGAATATGGGCACCTCGCCAGGCAGCACCGTCACCGGGCCCTTACCCCAGTCGGGGGTGGACAGGTCCTGGATGCCGATGGCCGCCGGGTCCCCCACGTGGACGGGCGCGCCGTGGTGGTTGGGAAACCGTGACGTGACCATCACCGCCCGGGACACCAGGTCCGACCGGACGGAGCGCATGCTCACCACCATGGGCCCGTGAAGGCGGCCGGCGGGCGTCGTGGGGATGTTGGTGACGTAGACCCCGATGCCGGGGTCGTCATCCCCGTGGCCCAGGCGCACGTGGATGCCGGCCTTCTCCAGGGGGTCCAGGAAGGTGCCGCTGCACCCGAACAGGAATGTGACCATGTCGTCCCGCCAGTACTCGGCCACGTCCGTGGGCTCGTCCACCAGCTCGCCCCGGACGAACACCCGGTAGCGGGGAAGGTCGGTGCGGATGTCCGCGCCGTCGGCCAGCCGCTTGACGATGGGGTCTCCCTCGTCCAGCACCTCCAGCACCGGGCAGGGCTTGGGGTTTCGCTGGCAGAACAGGATGAAGTCGTAGGCCAGGTCCCTGGGCACGATGACCAGGTTGGCGTTGGTGTAGCCCCTGCAGATGGCCCGGGTGTCCTGGGTCCACTCGCCCCGTCGAAACAGCTCCCGCGCCTGGGCGGGGACCTTGGGCATCTCTTCTCGCGTCAACAAGGTGTGGGCCGCCTCCCTATCACAGTATTTGCTAAGTATATGGGGCAACGGCCGGTGTATCAACCGGTTGACTCCACGCAGCCGACCGGCTAGGCTCTTGGTACTGAAAGGGGGCCGAGAACATGGTTGAGAAGAGGCTTGGAGTAGCCATCGCCGGACCCGACGCGGGCACGATCCTGGCGCGCATCAGCAAGGCCGAGAGCCTGGGAGTGTCCGCCGTCTGGCTGACCACGGGCGGGGTCGGGCTGGACGGGCTGACCATCCTGGGGGCGGCGGCCGCGCAGACCGAGAGCATTCTGCTGGGCACGTCCATCATCCCCACGTACCCCAGGCACCCGCTGGCGGTTGCCCAGCAGGTCCAGGTGATCGCGCAGCTGGCACCCGGCCGTTTCCGGCTGGGTGTCGGGCCCAGCCACCGCCCGACCATCGAGGGAATGTTCGGCATGGACTTCGGCACTCCGCTGACCAACCTGAAAGAGTACCTGCAAGTGATCAAGCCCCTCCTACAGGAGGGGTCAGTGGAGTTCGAGGGACAGCAGTACAGGGCTCGGGCCACACTGGCGTCGCCGGTGGAGGTGCCCGTGATGGCGTCGGCCCTCAGGTCCGCTTCCTTCGAGCTGTGCGGGGCCGAGGCCGACGGCGCCATTAGCTGGGTGTGCCCGCCCCAGTACCTTAGGGACGTGGCCCTGCCGGCCATCGCCGCCGGGGCCAAGAGGGCCGATCGCCCGGCCCCTCCCCTGGTCGCCCACGTCCCCGTCTGCGTGCACGAGGACCCCGGCGAGGTGCGCGAGGCGGTGCGGGCCCAGGCGGCCATGTATCCCAGACTGCGCCTCTACCAACGGATGTTCGCCGCGGCCAGCTACCCCGAAGCCCTGGAGGGTGGCTGGAGCGACGCGATGATCGAGGGCGTGGTGGCGTCGGGCGACGAGTCCTCGGTGGAAAGCAGGGTCCGCGGGCTCTTCGAGATGGGCGCCACCGAGGTCCTGGCGTCCGTCATCCTGGCCGGGCGGGACCAGGAGGCTTCCCTGGACCGCGCCCTGAGCCTCCTGGGCAGCATCCGACCGGGAGAGTAAGGCGGACCGGCGCTCAACGTCGCTTTAGGGAAAGCCCGGCCCCCTCTGGTCCATGCGGGGCCGGAGGGGCCTTCACCACCGATGGGACTCTTCGGCGTACACGTGATCGGGCATCCGGTAGGTGATGCCCTCCTCGTCGAACATGGAGACGTCCAGCAGGGCCGTCAGCTTGTTGTTGTTGCGGACGCGACTCTTGAACAGCCTGTTCATGAAGTTGTCGTAGCGGTTCTGCATGCGGAACCACCAGAGGACCCCCAGAGTGGGATACCTGGGGTACCTGAGCTGGTCGGCCATGGCAGGGCCGATGAGGGCCCGTGAGACCCGAAACACGTAGCCTGCAAGCTTCCGGCGCGCCACCGGATCGTCGATCCCCGCTATGAGGGGGGCAGAGTTGATAAGCGCGTGGGCAAGGGAGACCGACTCCAGGGAGGGGGGAGGCTCGCAGGCGTTGCCGGTGTCGAAAACCCTGAGGGCGCTGGCCTCGTCCTGGAACAGGATGGAGTCGGGGATCCCCATCAGGCGGCCGGAATAGCGCCAGACCTGCATGAAGCTGGCCCGCTCCTCGTCGTCGAACTCCGCCCCCAGGCTCTCCAGGTGTTTCAGCAGCCTGGCCGAAAACGCGGTGATGGCGTAGCCCACGTGGGCCGAGCTGATGGGAGTGCCCCATGCCTCGTGGTCCCAGTCGTCGGAGGAGTTCAGGAGGCGCCGCACCATCGCGTGGACCAGCCGGATGCGCACGGACAGCTTCCAGCCGTCGCCGTACCTCTCAAGGCCGCCGGGGATGAAGATCTCCACCATGTGTCGGTTGTTCTGCCTCAGCCGCCGGACGCCCTGGTCCCGCAGCCTCCCCGTTATGAAGAAGGACTTGGCGATGTTGGTGGAGAACCCCTCCACCAGGGTACCGCCCACCATCGCCCCCAATACGAGCTTCGAGTTCCTATGGAAAAGCCGGTACCCGGGTATGAACGCCGAGTGGTCTACCCAGTCGGGCTGGGCTTTCACGTCCGCGAAGAAGTCTCGCAGTACAGCCGGCGCGTCTCGCGGGGTCGTGTCCTCGGGGCCGTCCATGCCAGCCTGGAGGAGACCGTTGAGCTCTCCTCCTCCGAGGCCCGCAAGCGCTTCCGCCACTTCATCGGCCAACGGGTCGCCGATGCGCGTGTGGGCGATGTAGTTAGACGCCATCTCCGGGTCCAGGGCCGTGGCCCTCTCGTAGCCCGGGATGTAGTCAGTCGGTATGTCGGCCGGCCCCATGGACCGCTCCCGTGCCATCAGTCGGGTCCCCTTCGGACGGCTCCACCCGCAGGTCGGGAAGCCATCGAAGCCACGGCGGCAGATACCAGTTCCGCGCGCCCAGCATCTCCATGCTCGCCGGCACCAGGACGGACCGGACCAGAGTCGCGTCCAAGAGCACGGCTACGGCCAGCCCGAACCCCACCTGCTGGTTGATGATGGTGTCGCCCGACGCGAAAGCGCCAAAGACGGCGACCATAATGAGGGCCGCGCCGGTAATGATGCCTGCCGTCGACCGAAGCCCGTAGGACACGGCTTCGGCATTGTCCCCCGCCTGGTCGTACCGTTCCCGGATGCGGCTCAACAGGAACACGTGATAGTCCATGGACAGCCCAAAGAGGACGGAGAACAGGAACAGGGGTATCCACGCGTCGATGACCTCGGCGTGCTGAAACCCCAACAGGTCCGTCGCGACTCCCTTCTGGAACACCAAGACCAGCAGCCCGTAAGCCGTGCCCACGGAGAGGAGATTCATGATAACGGCCTTGATGGGGATGACTATCGACCGGAAGACCAGCATCAGTATCAGGAAGCTGAACCCAAGCACGAAGGCGAAGACTATGGGAGTGTATGTCTGCACTATTGAGAAGACATCCGCGACCACCGCGGTCACGCCGCCGACCAGCACCTCCGCGTCAACCCCGTCGAAGGCGGCGGGGATGTACTCGTCGCGGACCGTGGACACCACGTCCACGGCATCCCGGCTGCCGGACTCTCCCGGGATGAGCACCGTCAACAGGGCCAGGTCCCTGGGGCCGTTGACCACCGGCTGGGGAGAGACCTGCAGGCCAGGGTGGGCTGCCAGGGATGCTTGCAGCTTGCCCACGGCCTCCTGCACGGCGGGACTGTCGATGTCCCCGTCGATGACGACGTCGGTGGGGTTGACCACGCCGAAGGAGAACTGCTCCTCCATGACGAAGAAGGCCTCCCTCGTCTGCGAGCCCTCGGGGAAGACATCGACCCCGTTGAGCCCCGTCTCGATCTGGAAATAGAAGACGATGGCGGCGATCATTGGGGCGCCGACGGCGATGACGCTGATGATCGGGTAGCGCATGACCACGCGGGTCGTCACTTCCCAGAACCCCTGATGGGAGCCGCCGGCGGCCTCCAGGGACTGGGACCTCCTCTTTCCCAAGAAGGGGACCGGCAATAGGTCCAACCTGTGGCCATGAATGGCAAGGTTCGCGGGCAGGAAGGTGAATGTGGCGGCCAGGGTGACCAGGACGACCAGTATCGCCCCAACGCCCAGGGACTGAAAGAAGGAGAAGGGGACGATGAGCATCCCGCACAGGGCTATCACCACGGTCACGCCGCTAAACAGCACCGTGCGTCCCGCCGTGGCGCCAGCACGCTCGATGGCCTCGTGCTTGTCCAGCCCCCGGGCTATCTCGTCCCGGAAGCGGGATATGATGAGGATGGAGTAGTCGATCCCCACGGCCAGGCCGATCATGATGATCATCAGCGTGACGAAGAAGACGAGGTCGAAGGCCTGGCCGATCAACGCGGTTATGCCCAGGGCGACTATGATGCCCACGATGGCCAGGCCTATGGGCATGAGCACGGAGACGAGGGTCCCGAAGAGGACCACGAGGATGACGAGGGCAACGGGAATGCCGATCCTCTCTCCCTTCCTCAGGTCCTTCTCAGCCAGCTCGTTTTGCTCGTGGGATATGCTGGCGTCTCCCACGATCAGCACCCGGAAGCCCTCCTCGCCGTTCGCGTGCTCGACCACCTCAACGACGTGCTCGACCTTCTCCACGGCCTCCTCGAAGGAGCCGGTCATAAGCAGGGGCATTATGGTGGTCATGCGGTCACGGGAGACGAGGGTCGGGTCGTTGGTCTGATAGTAGTTGGTCAGGGGTGTCACGATATCGGTTCCCAGGGAGGCGATCTCCCGGAACACCGCATCGACCCGTTCCTGGAACGCCTCATCGTCCACGGTGTGGGAGTCCGACTGGACGATGACTATCTCGCTCACCGGTGTGGGGCCCCGCAGCCGGTCCTCCAGCAGGCGCTCCGCCCGGGACGACTCCGCGCCCCCGCCAAGCTTGAGCTCGGTGGTGGTGGCCGGGTCGAGGATGTCCAGCAGCTGGGGCCCCGGGCCCAGCTCGCTGTCGACGGCCAGCCCGCCGGCAATGATCGCCGCTACGGCCCAGACGGCGATGACCAGGACCGGCCTCCGGGCGGAGACACGGGCCAACCACTCGGTCATGGGCCGAGCCTCCGCACGCCGAGGACTACCCCTCCGGAACGCATCATCGAGACAACCCCTCCTGACCCGGGCACGATGTCAACGATTGTCCATAGCCAAACCGCAACCATTATAGTACGTCATACGCGACGTTGCAGTCACCTACGCCCCGGGGTAGTGTGTCAGTTTGAGGCACTACCCGCCCCGGCAGGCCCCGATTCGTGGGCCGGGACGTTCCCGGCCCACCTCGGGAACCTCCCGGCTGCGGTGCGTCGACGGTCGGCCAGTGGAGGTTACGGAGTGGGCGCCGGCCCCAGGACGCGGTACCCCAGGTTATCCTCGGTGCGCTCCCCGGGGGGCAGTACCTGGACGACGACGTTGGACAACCCCACCACGTCGCCATATTCGTCGAAGCTGTAGCCGTCACCAATGGCCCCGCTCCAGGTGAGTCCGTACAGGCAGTCCCGGAAGCCGTCGGCGTCCTGATCGTCTCCGGTCTGCCTCAGACACTCGCCGGCGATGTAGACGCCGTCGTAAGCGGAGCCCTGGAACCAGGGCAACGTGGCTACTGTGTCGTAGCGGGCCTCAAACCTCGCCAGGAACTCCCTGCCGGCGGCGCTGGTCAGCTCGGGGTTGGGGATGATCGCCTTCATGCCGGTGGCGGCGTCGCCGGCGATGGCGAGGGCCTCGGGTGACACGGGGACTATCTCGGAGTAGATGGGGCCGTCGTACCCCAGCTCCCGGGCCTGCTTGACGATGGTGCCTCCCGAGGCCTCGCCCTGGGACGCCAGGAGGATGGCGTCTGGTCCCTCGTCAAGCAGCTTGGCAAGCTGGCTCCGGAAGTCGATGACGTTGGAGGAGTATCTCTCAGCCGCCACCACGGAGCCCCCCAGCTCCTCGAACCGGTCGACGGCGGTGCGGCGGGCGCCCTCCGCGTAGTCGGTGGACTCGGTGATGGTGGCTATGCTTCGCACGCCGTCGACCCACAGGGTGTTGCCGATGTCGACACCCAGGAGCAGGTCGTTGATGGCGGTACGGAAGATGTAGTCGCCGGCGAAGGCAATATCGGGACTGGTGGCAGACGCCGAGAGGAGGACCACGCCGTCCCTCTCAGCCAGCGGCGCCGCTCCCAGCATCGCGCCGCTGCAGGTGGCGCCCAGGATGATCCTGACGCCGTCCACGTCGGTGAGCTTGTTATAGGCGGTGATGGCGTCCTGGGCGGCGCACTTGGAGTCCTCCACGATGAGCTGCAGCTCCCGACCGTGGATGCCGCCGGCGGCGTTGATCTCCTCCACGGCCAGCAGCTTGGCCTGGAGCAGGGGGTTGCCGTAGGACTCGGCAACGCCGGTGAGGGCGTCCATCGCTCCGATGACGAACGGCTCATACGATCCCGCCCCCGGTACTGGACCGTAGGTCCATGGCTCGAAGTCCAGGATGGGCCAGTTCCCGTCCGCGTCCGCTATCTCGGAGTCCGCGGCCGGGAAGGTGATCCCCGCGATCTGGCTCTCTCCAGGGACCAATGCGGGCCTGCCCTGGGCGTCCGCATCGAAGGTGAGAGTGTCCGTCCCGCTCCCGCCGATAAAGGGGAGCTCCCAGCCGCCGGTCTCAAGATCGAGGACGTACAGCCCCACCTCTCCCTGAACGTGGACGGGTTCGCTGAACGTTACTTCAACGTCGCCGTCTTCATTGGTGGCAAGTCCCAGTACGGTGGGCCCTTCCATGCTCCCTGGTCCGAATCCATCGTCGGGAAAGTCAGGCAGGGTGAAGTACTGCTCCGGGGGCTCAATCTCGTACATCTCTTCGTAGCCGTGGTACGTGATGGTCACCACATCCCGCACCTCGCCGTCCAGGCCCTCGACCCCAACCCTGACCTCCCTGGTCAGGAAGTCATCGGCTCCAACGACCGTGGTGAGGTCTCCACCCGGGAAGCCGAACCCCTCCATTCCGGTCCCTTCATCGGGCTGATCGTACACGAGCACGTAGGCCTTGGAGCCGTCGTCCAGGTCCACGGTCTCGCTCAGGGTCGCGCCAACGTCGTTGGGCGAGAGGAGCATGCCCACCATGGGCACAACGGAGAGGAACTCCGAGTCGGGAGGGACGCCTTTGAACCACTGGCCAGACTCGGGGTCCCGCACATAGGAGTCCGCTCCTATGGTTACTCCACTTATCTCGATCGTCTCTCCTTCAGGGCCCAGGGATATCATGTACTCGAACCTGTCCGGAGGAGATACCCTTCCCCTCAGCTCCATGGCGGGCATCGCCTCTTCTCCGACCCCTTCTATGGGGAAGACGGCCAACAGGTTGAACGTGGCGTCGAAGGAGAAACCCTCGACCTGTTGCGAGGCCTCTATGCTGCACGAAGCGATGGTCGCAGCGTCATCGAGCACCCCGCCGGGCAAGCAATCGGACGAGAGGGCGCTTTCCTCGCCATCCATGGCGTCGTCGTCCTTGTCATCCATGGCGTCGCCGTCATCATGCTCAGTGGGGTCGTCATCCTTGTCCTTCATAGCGTCGCCGGCATCGTCATCCATGGCGTCGCTGTCCTTGTCATCCATAGCGTCGTCGGGCCCAGCCGGAGTGCTTTGGGGAGCGACGGGTTCCGGCACCGGCGTAGAGGTGGGATCGGGACCGCCACAGGCGGCAAGGGCCAGGGATGCCGCCAACACTGCTATTGCCAGACAGAGTAGAGTCTTCAAATTACTTCCCTTCGGTCGATGTCGTAGGTCCCATAGGCCTTCGGAATGTCAAGGGTACCATCACGGCCCGATGAAAGCGTACGTTTGCCCGGGCGGACTTTGCTCCTTTTCACGGACTGCCCGTAGCAGGTCACAACGGGGGGGCACGGCAGGCGCTCCATCATGGCAACGGTCAGCACGCCCTCGCCTGCGGCCGCGCCGCCGCGAGGGCCATCGCGTAGACGACCCCGATGGCCGGGACTACGGAGAACATGACCGGCAGCCACCAGTCTCCCTTTACTGCGCCCCGGGCGATCATCAGCGCGAAGGTCAGGTCGGCGGCCACGTTCAGCATCAGCAGCGCGGCAACACCAAGGACCGTCCCGGCGGGCGGCCGTGGCAGGAACAGCACGACGAGCAGCCCGGCGGCGGCAAGGGGATGAAGCAGGACCATCACCAGCCGTGACCAGACGTCTCCCCCGTCCGCGAAGGCCCCCACCAAAGCCGTGAGCGCCGCAAAGGCTGCGTGGAGCAGGGCCAGGACCAGGACTGTCATCCGGACGGCGTTCATGGTGCGATGTCGGACGAACGCGATGACCAGTTACCCCCGGGACCGCTGGATCCAGAACAGGTTCAGCGCCACGATAGCCCCGGCGACGACCCACAACACCGTCCCCAGGTCCGGGTTGTGCTGCAGGCCCACTCCCAGACCGACGTAGAACACGACGAACGCCAGAAGGAACAGAAGCGCGTGGGCTGCGTTCTTGGCCATCTTGCCCGTCCGGCCTCGCTCTATTGGACCCATGGCTTTCTCTCTATTGATACGCGACCACGGGCTTCTCGGATTCCGTGGTGCGCCAGGCGACGGGTCATGGCGCGCACATGGTCCGGGCGAACTCGCCAAGGTCGTGGACGACGAGGTCGGGGACAGCGTCGGTGCGTCGGGTGCCCCCTCCCCGGTCAGCCCGGTCCACCCACACGGACCGGACGCCAAGCCGGTTGGCGGGCGCCACGTCGTGGTAGAGGCTCTCGGCGACGTGCACCCACCTCTCCTTCTCCACCCCCATTCGCTCGTGGGCCAGGTGGAAGTTGCGCAGGTTGGGCTTGTAGCTTCGCGCCTGTTGGGAGGTGACCACCGCGTCGAAGTCCACGCTCAGCGCCTGGGCCGTCCCGGCGAACAGGTCGTCGTCCACGTTGGAGATCACCGCCAGCTTGTAGTGCGCCTTCAGGGCTGTCAGCGCCTCTGCGACGTCGGGGAAGACGGGCCAGTCGGGCAGGGTGTCGGCCAGGCAGGCCAGGTCGGCCTCGGCGAAACGGACGCCCAGCTCGGCTCCCATACCCTCCGCCACGTTGCGGAGCACGAACCGGTACTCCAGGTACTCCCCCGAGCTCTGGACCCTGGGCTCCACCTCGGAGAATAGCCGCAGTAGCTCGGCCCTGGAGGAGACTACGCCATGGGGCTTCAGCACCTCAGCCACGGCCGTGGAGATGCCCATCTCCCAGTCCACCAGGGTCCCGTAGCAGTCGAAACTGACCCACTCACAGTCGGTGAAATCAGGCATCATCCTCCCTTCGTCGGTACTTTGTACCACGGGCCGCGCCGGCCCGGCAAGCGGGGAGAGCCACTCCCTGCACCCGGCCCCGGCGGCTTCGGCGGTGTTGCCTCGGCTCGCGGGGGCCTGCTATTATTGTTAAGTTATCGGAGATTTGATTTCGTTCAGGAGGCGATATGCCCAAGTTCATGATACGAGGCTCATACTCCGCGGACGGCCTGAAGGGGCTGGTGAAGGAGGGGGGCGCCGCCCGCCGGGATGCCATCAAGGCCACCGTAGAGTCTGCGGGCGGCACCCTGGAGACCTTCCACTACGGCTTCGGCGAGGGCGACCTGTACGCCATCGTAGACGTGCCCGACCAGGAGGCGATGACGGCCATCTCCCTCACCATCGGCGCGTCGGGCGCCCTCTCCCCCCACACCACAGCCCTCCTGACGCCTGAGCAGGTGGACGCGGCGGTGAAGAGGGAGGTCAAGTACCGGCCCCCCGGCGCGTAGCCGCCGGGCCCCTCCTCACCCGGCGCCGCTACTTCTGTCGGGCCGGGCGGCGGGCCGGGCGCCTGGTCCTGCCCCCGCCCCTGGTAGACACGGGGACGCTCACGCCCTTCTGCCCCGTCTCCAGGTACTTCTTGGCCAGCCAGGAGAGCAGTACCAACGCCACCAAGACCAGGGCCGTCAGGGTGTCGCCCCGGCGGAACGCCTGCCATGCGTCCCCGCTCAGGCTGGGTATAATCAGCGTGCCGATGACCACGGCCACGGCCACCAGGAACAGCCTGAATGGGTGGGTGAATATGTGGCCCCGCAGCAGCGTGAGGGTGGCCCCTATGAGGAAGGACATCCCGAAGTAGAAGCCCAGGCCGAAGGCCCAATGCCACAGCACGTACATGCTGGCGGCGGTGACCGGGACCATCAGCCACGTACGCCCCCTCTGCAGCCCCTCCGCCCACCTCCTGCGGGCGTCCCTGACCTCCCGCGCCATCCACCTGGACAGGAGTCGGAGGACGGCCCGTTTCGCTCCCCTGGACTGCTTCATCCTCGCCTGCCCCGGTCCGTCTCTTCTCCTCCAGCCCCGTGCTCCCAGGGTCCCTCGCCGCGCATGCTCTCCCTCCTCCACCTGACATGGTAGCACCTGGGGCGCAGAGCTTGGCTACGTTATTGCTGCGTCCTAGGGTAGGAATGCACGGCCGGAGCCAGCGTCCGGGCTGGCCACGGGAGGAATCGCACGGATACCACCCCCCCCACACACATTCTTGAGGTAGCACAGTCCCATCATCGAGGGTCCGGCGGATTGTGACCTAGCGCGAACCCTCCACCTGCACGGTGACGATGTCCACGTCGTGGTACTTCTGGTGGCGCACCGACGACGCGTAGTGACGCAGCAGACGGAAGGATATCTCCCGCCCATCGGAGATATCGGGCGTCCCTCCCAGGTACGACAGGCGGTCCTCCAGGTTGTCCCCACCTGAGGCCGACACGAACTCCAGCTCCGCCCCCCCGACGTTGCGGCGGGTGGTCACTACCAGTCGCCGGCCCCCGTCCCCCTCCAGCTCGTCTGCCGGCTCCGGGGACAGGCTCGCCAGGGTCTCCTCCCCCACCAGCAGCAACCGCTGGGACGACGCCCGGTCCCATCCGGCGCGGGACGAGAACTCGCCCAGGAACTTCCTCAGCTTGGGCAGGGCCTCCGAGTCCAGCGCGGCCTCCATGCGCCTGCGCCGGGGGGCGGTCATCTCCAGGAACACCATCATGATGACGGCGACCAGGGCGCCCGAGGTCATGCCGTTGCCCAGCAGCACGCTGAGGAAGCCATCTCCCAGCAGGTCGGGGAAGATCCACTGGTTCTGGAACCCCGAGCCGATCCAGAAGGCGAGCCCCGCGACGGCGGCCTTCCGGTGGTCCACGCCGTCCTGGATGATTATCTTCATCCCCTGCACGAAGAGCATCCCTATCAGGACGGTGATGTAGGCGGCGGCCACGGGGGCGGGAATGGCGATCAGCAGGGCTGTGAACTTGGGCAGGAAGGCCACCACTATGAAGAGGACGCCGATGACGACCCCCACGCGCCGGGCGGCGATGCCGGTGACCTCGGCAAGGGAGATGCTGGAGGAGTATGTGGTGTTGGGGAGGGTCCCGGCGATGCCTGAGAGCAGGTTGCCCACGCCGTCGGCGTTCAGGGCGCCCTGCACCACACGGAAGTCCGTCGCCCGGGGCCTGCGCCTGGACACCTGCTGGATGGCCACCCCGTCTCCGACCGTCTCTATGGCCCCCACCAGGGTGACCACGACGAAGGCCGGGAGCAGGGCCCAGAACTCGCTGCCCGGCGTCAGCTCGTATCCGGGCCAGGAGCCCACGGGCACGCCGGCCCACGGGGCGTCTACTATCTGCTGCACGTCGTACAGGCCGAAGGGGGCGGCGACAATGCTGCCCACGGCTATGCCGATGATGGGTGACCACAGGCGCCATGCCGGGGGCCCTCGCAGTACCAGGGCAGCTACGGTGACCAACGTGGCCGCAGCGGCCGCCGGGGCCGCGGCGGTGGGCGTGCCCTCGGGCGCGTCCGTCAGCGTACCGAACACTATGGGCATCACCGTGGCCGCTATCAGCATGATCACGGTGCCGGAGACGACGGGGGTGAATATCCGTCGCAGCAACGAGAGCCGGGCCGCCAGGAGGAACTGGAACAGGGAGGATATGACCACCAGGCTCGCCATGGTGGACGGGCCGCCCTTGACCAGGGCCGCGACGCAGACGGCGATGAAGGCCCCGGAGGTGCCCATGATGAGCACGTGTCCTGCCCCCACCCGCCCGACCCGGACGGCCTGGAGAATGGTGGTGATGCCGCTGATGACCAGGGCCGCGAAGACGCCCCAGGACAGGTATGAGTCGGGCTGGTCGGCGATCCTGACCACGATGACCACGGTCAGGACGACCGGGGCCACGATGAGCATGGCCGCCTGGCAGCCTACGCCGAAGGCCAGCAGAGGCGCGGGATTCTCGTCCGGCTCGTAGCGGACGCTCTCGTTGTTGCGCGCCTCAGCCAAGGGACACGTCTACTCCACCCAGGGCAACCATGACGCCACCGCACTGAGAGTTGATAAGGGGACACCAACTTTATACTAAAACCCATTGGAGTTGTCCAGAGGGCCGGGCCACCCTCATCCCCCTTCTCTCCGGGGAAAGGGGGCCGGGGTCCGGTCCCCTTGGACCCGGGCGTGCGCGGGATTACCCCTGGCGCGTGGGCCTCTCCATATCTTCCACGCCTTGGACCCGGGCGTGCGCGGGATTACCGGTAATGCTATACTCACTACACGGCAGCCTCCACCAGCCAGGGCCAGTGCCGCACCGCCCCTGGAAGGGCCGGTCACATTGCATCGTACAGGACTTGAGTGATTCTTAGGGCGGGGCATATGTCAGCTCGGCGCCGGTCCTGCCCCGGGCCCGTGCCCGGGCCGGACCCGGTTGGGGAGGGGCCATGACCCGCCCCGACAGCCTCCAACAGGAGATAGCGACCCTCCGGAACCGCCTGAACTGCCTGAGCGAGGCCAGCCTCCGCATCAACGAGACCCTCGACCTTGACACAGTGCTGCAGGACGCGCTGGACAGCGCCCGGTCGCTTACGGCCGCCCGCTACGGTGTGATCGTCCTCCTGGACGACGTGGGGCAGGTACAGGACTTCCTGTCCTCGGGGCTGACCCCGGAGCAGGTCCGGGGAGTTCGGGAGATGTCCGACGGGATGAGGTTCTTCCACTACCTGAACGCCCTCCCCGGCCCCCTGAGGCTCCGGGACTTCCACAGCCACACCAGGGCTTTGGGCCTCCCCGAGTTCCGCCCGCCCATGCCGGTGAGCTCCACCCTCGCCTTCCTGGCGGCGCCCATCCGGCACCGGGGCCAGCACATCGGCGGGATCTACGTGGCCGACAAGGAGGACGGGAGGGAGTTCAGCCCGGAGGACGAGGAGACGATGGTCACCTTCGCCTCCCAGGCCGCCCTGGTCATCGCCAACGCCCGCCGGCACCGGGAGGAGCAGCGGGCCAGGAAGGACCTGGAGGGGCTGATGGACATCTCGCCCGTGGGCGTGGTGGTGCTCGACGCCAGGACCGGGGACGTGACCTCCATCAACCGGGAGGCCAGGCGGATAGTCGAAGAGTTGCTGGCGCCCGGAGGCCAGGCCGAGCAGCTCCTGGATGAGCTGACCTTCCGGCGGGCCGACGGGCGCGAGGTCTCCCTCACCGAGTCCCCCCTGCCCCAGGCCCTGGGCAGCGGCGAGACGGTACAGGCGGAGGAGATCGTCCTCCAGGTGCCCGACGGCCGGTCCGTCAACATCCTGGTCAACGCCACGCCGGTCCGCTCGGAGGAGGGCTGGGTCGAGTCGGTGATCGTCACCGTGCAGGAGATGTCGCCCCTGGAGAAGCTGGAGCGGCTGAGGGCCGAGTTCCTGGGGGTGGTGAGCCACGAGTTGCGGATTCCCCTCACATCCATCCGGGGCTCGGCGGACACGCTGATGGAGGCCTCGGCGGAGCTGGACCCCGCCGAGATGAACCAGTTCTTCAAGATCATACGGGAGCAGGCCGACCACATGCAGGACCTGATCGGCGACCTGCTGGACGTGGCGCGCATAGAGATGGGCACTCTGTCCATGAACCCCGAGCCCATCGACCTGGGAAGCGTCGTCGTCGACGCCAGGAGCCGGTTCCTTTCGGGAGGCGGCGGGGACAGGCTGAGCATCGAGGTCCCCCCGGACCTGCCCGCGGTGATGGCGGACCGGCGGCGCATCGTCCAGCTGCTGGTGAACCTGCTGCTCAACGCCGCCAGCAACTCCGAGGAGTACTCGGCCATCCGGGTGACGGCCTCCCAGGAGGACCCCTTCGTTGTCGTCTCCGTATCCGACGAGGGCAGAGGCATATCGGCGGAGCAGCTGCCGCACCTGTTCCGGAAGCTCTACCGCGCCGAGCCCGATGAGCAGGGAAGCCACGCAGGCTTGGGCCTGGCCATATGCAAGGGGATAGTGGACGCCCACGGGGGCCGCATATGGGCGGAGAGCGAAGGACCGGGCCTCGGGGCGCGGTTCGCCTTCACCCTCCCTGTAGTGGTGGACATCGCCGCGCCCGAGGAGGAGAACGGGTCCGCCGACGACGCGCAGGTGCCCGCCGGCACCGGGCAGCGCATCCTGGCCGTGGACGACGACCCCCAGACCCTGCGGTACGTCCGGGACTCCCTGGACCGGGCGGGCTACGTCCCCATCATCACGGGCGACCCGGAGGAGGTATACCGCCTGGTGAAGACCAACCGGCCCGACCTGGTCCTGCTGGACCTGATGCTGCCGGGGACCGACGGCATCGCGCTGATGAAGGGGATCCTCGATATATCCGACGTGCCGGTGGTGTTCCTGTCCGCCTACGGCCAGGACCAGATCATCGCCAGGGCCTTCGAGATGGGGGCGGCCGACTACGTGGTCAAGCCCTTCTCGCCGACGGAGCTGGTTGCGCGCATCAAGGCGGCCCTGCGCAAGCCGCCTGGCCCGGACAGGTCGGAGCCCCTGGAGCCCTACGTCCTGGGGGACCTGGCCATCGACTACGCCGAGCGCAACGTGACGGTGGGGGAGGGGCCTGTGCACCTGACCGCCACCGAGTACCAGCTCCTCTTCGAGCTCTCGGTGAACGGTGGCCGGGTGCTGACGCACCACCAGATCCTGCGGCGGGTGTGGGGCCTGGGCAACTCGGGAGACGGCCGGCTTGTGCGCACCGTGGTGAAGCGGCTTAGGCGCAAGCTGAGGGACGACGCAAGGAGCCCCGCCTACGTCTTCACCGAGCCCCGGGTGGGCTACCGCATGCCCAAGCCACAACCGCCCAAGGCGCCCGCCCGGGCATAGGGCCGCGGAGCGTGGACATGCAGCCACACGCCCTACCCGACCATGGCCCGGGACACGCCCAACGGACCGACCCGGTGGTGGTGGAGGTCCTGGGCAGCGCCGTGCTCTCCGTCGCCGAGGAGATGGGCGAGGCGCTGATCCGGGCGGCCTACTCCTCCAACATCAAGGAGAGGAAGGACACCTCCGCCTGCATCTTCGACATCCAGGGACGCACGCTGGCCCAGGCGTCGCACATCCCCATGCACCTGGGCTCCTTCCTGGGGGTGGTGGAGTCGGTGCTGGAGCGGTTCCCCCGGGACACGATGGCCGACGGGGACATGTTCATCGGCAACGACCCGTACACCGCCGGGGGGACCCACCTGCCCGACCTGACGATAGTGGCGCCGGTGTTCCACGACGGCGACCTGGTGGCCTTCCTGGCCAACCTGGGGCACCACGCCGACTTCATCGACCGGGGGGAGGGCCGCCACATCTTCCAGGAGGGGCTGCGCATCCCGCCCATGAAGATCATGGAGCGGGGAGAGGTGCGGGCCGAGGTCCTGGACATCATCCTGACCAACTGCCAGGTGCCCCACGACAGACTGGGCGATCTGCGGGCCCAGTTCGCCGCCACCAGGCTGGGGGCCCGCAGGTTCGTGGAGCTGTGCACACGGTACGGCAGGGACCTCCTCTTCCAGGCCATCGAGGAGCTCCTGGACTATACCGAGCGGCGGACCCGGGCGGGCATTTCCCGGATCCCTGACGGCGTCTACGAGTTCGGCGACCTGTTCGACAGCGAGAAGCTGCCCGGGTCGCTGGAGATGCACGTGCGTGTCCAGGTGTCGGGGGACGAGATGCACCTGGACTTCCGCAACAACCCGGCCCAGGTCCCGGCCAACCTGAACCTGCTGTGGCAGGGGCTGCTGGCAGCCGTGTACTACGCGGTGAAGAGCCTGGTGGACCCCACGCTGCCGCCCAACGCCGGGATGTACCGGGCCATCCAGGTGACGGCGACCCCCGGCTCCATCGTCAACTGCGTCTCCCCCGCCGCGGTGAGCTGGCGCACGCAGGTGGCCCAACGGGTGGTGGACCTGGTCCACGGCGCCCTGGCCCAGGCGGCGCCCGGGGGCGTGACGGCGGCCCACAATGGGGCCACGACAGGGATGGAGATATACGGCACGAACCCCGCCACTGGCGGCTACTACTTCCACTACGAGAGCCTGGGCGGCGGCTTCGGCGCCCGGGCCACCAAGGACGGCCTGGACGGGGTGCAGGTACACGTCACCAACACGACTAACCTGCCCATCGAAGCACTGGAGATGGAGTTCCCCATCCTGGCCGACCGGCTGGAGCTGGTGGCCGACTCGGGAGGCCCCGGACGCTTCCGGGGAGGCATGGGATTCGAGCGGAGCTACAGGGTGGTGAGGGGCACCGCCGCCACGTCTCCGAGCATGACGAGGCGGCTCTCCCAGCCCTGGGGCCTCTTTGGGGGGCAGGGAGGCGCTCCCGCGAGGCTGGTGGTCCGGCGCGGCGACGGCACCGAGGAGGACGTGACCCTGCGGTCGGAGCCCCTGCACCTGGAGGAGGGGGACTCGGTGGCGGTGTTCACGCCCGGGGCCGGGGGCTACGGGGACCCCAGGGAGCGGGACCGGGAGCAGGTGGGACGGGACCTGAGAGAGGGGCGAATCAGCCGCAGGGCAGCCGTCGAGACCTACGGGCTGAGCGACGACGAGGCCCGCCTGGCCCTGGGGGACGGGAAGGGGCCGGCGGCGGAGTAGGGATGGCCCCGTGTACCTGTGACGGGTGCGGCCTCTCCTCGGGGGATACCATCCTGGTGTCGGCCCGCTATCGTTTCTGCCCGGACTGCCACCCCGTCTGCTGCGTCTGCCGCCGCTCCTCGGGAGAACACGAGGAGACGGAGAGAGACGACTGGCGGGTGAACGGGTTCCGGATCAACAACCGCCAGTTCATCTGCGGCGGCTGCCGCTGGAAGCCCGGGGGCTGAGCCCGCGCCCCGGCGGGCAGGAGACCGGGGCAGCGGCGCACCACCGAGCCCCCCCAACAAAAAGCCGAGGGCCCCGCGTGAGCGGGGCCCTCGAATCTCGTCTACAGTGCTCTAGAAGCCTCGGGGGCTGGTGCCCCTCTGACGGCTGAAGCAGTCGCTGCAGTACACCGGCCTGTCGCCCCGGGGGCGGAATGGGACGGTGGTATCGATGCCGCACTCGGCACAGACGACGGGATACATCTCCCGGGCGCCGCCGTCACCGTAGCCGCGCTGGCTTCGACGCGCTTCTCGGCATGCGGGGCAGCGCTTGGGCTCGTTGGTGTAGCCCTTGGCCGCGAAGAACTCCTGCTCACCGACGGAGAACGTGAAGTTAGCCCCGCAGTCGAAACAGGTCAGCGTCTTGTCGGATAACGTCACTGGACAACCTCCTTTCCGTGTTCTTGTAGCTCAGTTGAGGTCATCCAGTGCCAAGTTGGTACGGTAACCTAACTTACGCCGGTACTTATTATACACCACGGCACCAGCCGGTCAATAGATGGGCGGACGGGCCGTGGTCACGCAACCGTCATGCCCGCACAGCAAGGGCCTCGCACAACGCCCGGGGCGCCATCCGTCGATGCGGGCAAGTGCGGGGTCGGCCTTGCGGCCTGGCGTGCTCATTGCAGGGCACCAGGATTCCTCGCCTACGGCTCGGAATGACATGTGGGAGGCTCGGCATCAGGGAGGCTGGGAGGTACGGCATTAGGGAAGGTTGGGAGGCCCGGCGGGGGGAAGCAGATCCCTGATCCAGGGCACCAGGTCGCGCATCACGGCGGCGTCGATCTCGTGGCGCATGGGGTATTCACGATAGTCGGGGGCGTACCCCTCGGTCTCCAGGAACTCCAGGGCCCTCCGCCCCTCCTCGACTGGGAGGATATCGTCGTGGGTGCCGTGGGAGATGAAGATGGGCTGGGTCCGCGGGGCCGGCAGGACCGGCCGCAGCTCCTCGGGGTCGGGCATGACTGAGCTGAGGGCCGCCAGCCCCCGGAATGTCTCGGGCCGCGGCAGGCCGCACCTGTAGGTCATCCCGCCACCCTGGGAGAAGCCGCCGATGAGCACCCTGCCCTGGGGCACGTTGTAGAGCTCCATCACCTCCTGGAAGAAGGCGTCGAGCAGGTCCTTGGCCCTGCCGGCATCCTCGGCGGTGGCCTGGCCCCGGGGCGGAGTCCATCCGTAGCCGGCAATCCCCGGGCCTATGGAGAAGGGCAACGGGCCGTTGGGGCACGCGTACAGGTATCCGCGCCGGCCGATGGCCGGGCAGAGGCCGGCCAGGTCGTCCATGCTGGCGCCGAAGCCGTGCAGCAGGACCACCAGGGGGTAGTCGACGTCGGGATCGTACCCGTCGGGCTCGATCATCAGGTAGGCCAGGGTCTTGCCCTGGCAGCGCTTCGCCTGCATCACACCGCCAGCCCGCCGTCGATGCCCAGCACCTGCCCGGTGATGTAGGACGCCCCGTCGCCGCAGAGGAACACGACCGCCTCCGCCACGTCCTCGGGAGTGCCGAAGCGGGACATGGGTATCCGGCCCAGGATCCCCTCGCGCACCTCTGCCGAAAGCTGCTCCACCATGGCCGTGGTGATGTAGCCCGGGGCCAGGGCGTTTACGGTTATGTTGCGGGAGGCGACCTCCCGGGCCATAGCCTTGGTGAAGCCTATGATGCCCGCCTTGGAGGCGGCGTAGTTGGCCTGTCCCGGGTTCCCCGAGGTCCCCACCACCGAGGATATGCTGACGATGCGGCCACGGCGCTGGCGCATCATGTGGGGGAGGACGCTCTTGGTGCACAGGAAAGAGCCCCGGAGGTTGACGCTGATCACCTCGTCCCACTCCTTGGGCGTCATCCGAAGCAGCAGCCTGTCGCGGGTGACGCCGGCGTTGTTGACGAGGATGTCTATGCCGTCCCAACGCTCCACGACCTGGGACACCATTGCCTCCACGGCATCGGCATCGCAGACGTCGGCCGGGATGGAGACGGCCTCGCCTCCCGCGGCCCGTATGGCGTCGGCCGCCTGGGCCGCGGCCTCGGAGCCGGTACGATAGTTGAGGACCACCCGCGCCCCCGCCGCACCCAGGCGCCGGGCGATGACCCTGCCTATCCCTCCGGATGCCCCGGTCACCAGGGCGACGCGGCCTTCGAGATTCAAACGCTACCTCCGGGACCTAGTCCGGGGACGGGGCTTTGCTGAGCAGGGCCTCCAGCTCGGTGCGCATGCCGTCCACGAGGTCCAGCTCCACGCACCTCCTGGCCGTGTCGATGGCCCCGGCCACACTGTCTCCCCTGGAGGCGCCGTGGCCTATGACGACGGCGCCGTTGACGCCGAAGAGGGGGCCGCCCATCTTCTTGGGCAGGTTGTTGACCTCCCAGACCCGGGAAACGAACCCCTCCAAGTCGTTGGCGGGGAGCTTCCCATCCAGCAGCTTGCGCAGGTAGCCGGCCATGGTGGCGCCCAGCCCCTCGGTGAACTTCATCAGGACGTTGCCCACGAAGCCGTCGCAGACGATCACATCGGCCTTGCCCGTGAAGAAGTCCATTCCCTCCACGTGGCCGACGAAGTTGAGGCCGCTGTCCCTGAACATGTCCGACGCTTCCAGGACCTGGCGGTTGCCCTTGGCCTCCTCCGCCCCGGTGCTCAGGAGGCCCACCCGGGGGTTCTCCACGCCCAGGAACCGGTGGGCGAAGACGCAACCCATGGCCGCGAACCCCAGAAGCAGGGCTGGCCGGCAGTCCACGTTGCTGCCCATGTCGACCACGACGGTGCGGGGCGCCAGCCCCAGGAACGGCCCCCCCAGGCAGGGCCTGTCGAGGCCCCCTAGGGTCCCCAGTATGAGGGAGGCCCCGGCCATGGTGGCTCCGGTGGAGCCCATGGACACCAGGGCGTCGGCCTGGCCCTGCTTCAGCAGGTGGGTCGCCACCGCCACCGAGGCCTCGGGCTTGTGGCGCAGGGCCCTGACCGGGTGTTCGTCCTCCTCGATCCTGCCCTTGGAGGGGATGACCTCGATGGCCAGGCCGGCGGTGTCCTCCTTGGCCAGCTCGGTCTCGACGAGATCGCGGTCTCCCACGACGAGGAGCTTTACGGGCTGGGTCCGGGCGGCCTGTACCGCCCCCTTCACCGTCTCGGCCGGTGCGAAGTCGCCGCCCATGGCATCGAGGGCGATCCGGATGAGGTCCCGGGGAGCGCCCTTCGATTGGATGGTCATATGCCCTGCCCTTCTAATTTCCTAAAGGTCCGGGCCAATGGGTCCCCGTGGCGGCGCGGCCCGTGCCGGAGTCTTCTCTACGGGAGGGTAACGGTAGCCACACCGGTGATCAGCTCCTCTCCTTTGCCGTTCCTGAGGCCCACGGCGCACTCTAGGGTACGGCGGGGGCCGGAGAGGTCCTCCTTGACCACGCGCCCCCAGGACCTGACGACGTCGCCGGGATAGGCCGGGGCCTTGAGCCTCACCTTGAGCTTGCCGCTCTCGAGCCAGTCTCTGCCGAAGGCCAGGGTCAAGGACTCGGAGACGAAGGCCAGAGTCAGCATGCCGTGGGCCACGATGCCCCCAAACTGGCTCGTCGAGGCGAACTCCGCGTCCAGGTGTATGGGATTGCGGTCTCCGGAGGCTTCCGAGTAGCGGGCGATCTGCTGCGCGTCTATCGTCCTCTCGACCACGGGCAGCTCCCCGCCCAGGCCGGGGTCAGTCACCCCCGGCCTCGGACCCGGGGACCAGGACCGTGCTCTTCCCCGTCACCACGACTCCGCCCCCGGGCCCGCTGGCCCGGAACTCCGCCGTCATCAGGCTCCAGCTCCCCCGCTTTCTGGGGCGGGATACGCGCCCCACACACCGGACCCGGTCCCCCTGTCGGAGCACTCCACAGCACTCCAGCTCCTGGGAGGCGTGGATCGTGCCCGGCGGCAGGTCGAGGGCCTGGATGAACGCCCCGAGGGCCCTGGCGGCCACGGCCATGGGCGGCACGGCGCCGGTCTCATCATAGACGGCCGACGTGCTCCCCACCGCCGCCAGATAGGCCTCCACGAAGTCCCGTCCCAGCACCCAAGTGCCCAGGTCCAACTCCCCGGCGGTCGCCGTCAATGCGGTCCTCCCAAGACCCAAGCCTCCCGAGGCCCGAGCGCGGTTGATTATAACATAGGGGTACCGGCGGGGTATCGCCGGGGCATGCAGCTAGGCGGGGGCCTCCCAGAGCCGGATGAACCGGGCCAGGTCGTCCTCGCGCTCCAGACGGTCGACGGTCTGCCACAGCTCCTCGGCCTGGGCGTAGGGGATAACGCGCGTCGAGGTCGAGACGTACTTGTCCCACATCTGCCGGGCCGAGGGAGGGTTCTGGGCAGAGCCGGGAGGCGAGTCGACCCGGACGGTGTGTACCTGCCCGCCGGCCTGGACCTCCACGACCGCGGGCCAGGTGGACGGATGCCGGGCGCGGTGGGCGTCGAGCTCAGGGTCCCCCTGCAGGGTCACGCGGTCTAGGACTCGTCGCACGGCCGGGTCCCCCACCGTATCCATGTTCACGTCGTCCAGGGTGTAGCGCCCCCGGGCGAGGGCCACGGCGACCAGGTACTGGATGCTACCCTGCCCGTCCAGCTCGGACCTTGGGGAGGGCTTGTCCGCGGACGCCAGGCCTTCCGCGAAGGTCTTCACCGTCACCGCATCTATGGCTTGGGGGTCGATGCCGTGGCGCTCCCGCAGCTCCAGGGCGCCCGCGATGGGGCTGTGGGTGGGCCTGGAGGAGGGGAACAGCTTGATGCCGACGATGGGCATGACGTAGTCGGAGCCCAGGCCGTCGGTGATCCCCGACAGGTCCGTGGCGTCGGAGTGCATGGCGCAGAACCCCAAGGGGCCCTCGAAGATGTCGTCGGCGCCGGGGAACCCGCTCCGGGCCATGAGGGCGGCGGTGACACCCAGATGGGCGGCGCGCCCTCCATTGATGGCCGTGAGATAGCGCCAGGCCGGGTGGCTGCTCTGCATGATCCCCGTGGCCTGGAGGCCCGCGATGCCCAGGGCGTGGGCCGTCTGGGCCTCGTCCAGCCCCAGCAGCCGGGCGGAGGCGGCCGAGGCCCCGAAGCTGCCGATGGTGGCGGTGGGATGGTATCCCCGGTTGGCGTGGGACGGTGAGACGGCCCGGGCGATGCGCACCCCCGTCTCGTAGGCCACCGCCACGGCGGCAAGCAGGTCGCGGCCCGAGCACGGGTGGCGCTCCAGGAGGGCGATGGTGGAGCCGATGGCCCCCGGCGCGGAGTGGAAGAAGGCCTCCTCCAGAGTGTCCTCCAGCTCCAGGGCCCGCATGAGGGTCCCGTTGGCCAGGGCCGCCTGAAGCCTGCTGGCCCTGAGGCGTGTTCCGACCACCGTGGCCTCGGGTGTCCCACTCGACTCTCCCAGAAAGGCCTGTATGGCCCGGCCCTGGGCGGTCGTTGCCCCTCCCATGGCGAGCCCCAGGGTATCGATAAGGAAGCGCTTGGCCGCGGCCACCACCTCGCTGGGCAGGTCCTCGTATTCGGTGTCCACGATGAAGCGGGCGAGCTCCTGGCTGATGGTCATCTCCGGCCCCTTTCTCGGCATCGTGCCGTGGTCGCAGTATAGTGAGAGCCGGCGCCCGCCCGCAACCTGGCTGGCAGGCGCCGCAGGCCCTCGGTTGACCTCCATCCCGGCATCCTGTAGTCTTGCCTCATCCTCGGACGGGAGGCCGCCATGTCCAGCCCGGATATACGCGACGATGCCCCGGGGACCTCGCTGTTCCCGCAGTTCGCCGGTCTGAGGGACCTGGTGGAGCCGGAGGTCCGGGGCCTCACCGACGCCCAGCTCGACTGGTCCTCGGACCGCTGGGAGTGGAGCCGCTGGAGCATACGCCAGCAGGTGAGCCACATAGCCAACGTGGTCCCCTCCTGGCTGCTGGGCCGCTGGCGGGACCAGCTCTTCCCCCAGGGCGTCGCGGCCCTGGGGCCGGCGGCGGAGTACGTCTCTTCGCCCAACGGGTCGTGGCTGGACGAGGCCACGTACCCGACCATGGGAGACCTGCTCGAGGCCATCGGGCGGGGCTCCGACCTGGCAGGCCACGTCCTGGCCGGGGAGACGGCCGGCTCTCTGAGGGCCAGGGAGGTCCCCCGGCCCGACACGCCTCCCCACTGGCGCCAGTTCATAAGCGCCCATCCCACGGGGGTGCGCTACCACGAGTCCGATGCCGACTTCACCTACCTGACCCTCGAGGCCACCTTCCGGCACCTGTACTACGAGGTGGTCACCCACCTGTACAACGTCCAACGGCTCAAGCGCGCCCAGGGCCTGACCGCCGTCGTGGAGCTGCCCAACGAGGGGTACTGGACCCTGCCGGACTGGGACCGCAGCGAGCCCTGACACCCCCTTGACTGGCTTTCGGCGCGGCAATAGGATGAGCCGGTAGCCCCAAACCCCGCCGCGGAGGTCGCCATGACCAAGGGAGTATCCTTCTATCCCCTCACGCCCCTGACGTTCCTGGAGAGGAGCGCCGACGTATACCCCGACAAGCCCGCCGTGATCTACGGAGACACCACCTACAGCTACTCGGAGTTTCGCCAACGGGTCAACAGGCTCGCGGGCGCGCTCAAGGCCGCCGGGGTGGAGAAGGGGGACAGGGTCGCCTTCCTCGTTCCCAACGTTCCGCCGATGCTGGAGGGGCACTACGGGCCCATGCGTCTCGGCGCGGTCCTCGTGGCCATCAACATCCGCCTGTCGCCCCGGGAGGTGAGGCACATCCTGAACCACTCGGGGGCCAAGGCGCTGGTGTTCGACTCGGAGTTCGCGCCCACGGTCCGCGAGGCGCTGGAGGGCGTCGAGGGAGTGTCCACCATCGTGCAGGTCGTGGACACCGCCCCCAAGGCGGAGGATATCCCCGGACCGGACTACGAGGCGTTCCTGGACTCGGCGCCGGAAGGGCCGCACTTCGTCGACCCGGAGTCTGAGCTGGACACCATCGCCATCAACTACACGTCGGGCACGACGGGGCTGCCCAAGGGAGTGGAGTACCACTCCCGGGGCGCGTACCTGAACGCCCTGGGAGAGGTGATGGAGGCGGGGCTCACCTGGAGGAGCACCTACCTGTGGACGCTGCCCATGTTCCACTGCAACGGCTGGTGCTTCACCTGGGGGGTCACGGCCATGGGAGCGACCCACGTCTGCCTGAGACGCGTGGACCCGGTGGAGATATACAGGCTGATCGGCGAGAGGGGCGTCACCCACATGTGCTGCGCCCCCACGGTGTTGACATCCATGTACTCATCGCCCGCGGCCGAGGGCCAGGACCTGTCGGGGCTGACCATAACCACGGCGGGCGCGCCCCCGGCCCCCCAGGTGCTCCGCACCATGGAGGCGATGGGCGCCCAGGTGCTCCACGGCTACGGCCTCACCGAGACCTACGGGCCTCACACCGTCTGCGCCATCCAGCCAGGCTGGGAGCGGCTGACCCCCGAGGAGCGGGCCCTGCTCGTGGCCAGGCAGGGAGTCCCCTTCATCATGACGGCCCCGGGACTTCGCGTCGTCGACGAGGAGATGCAAGACGTGCCCAACGACGCCGAGACCATGGGCGAGGTGGTGATGAGCGGGAACAACGTTATGTCCGGCTACTTCAATGACCCCGCCGCCACCAGCGAGGCGTTCCGGGGCGGCTGGTTCCACTCGGGGGACATGGGGGTCCGCCACCCCGACGGCTACATCGAGCTGAGAGACCGGTCGAAGGACGTGATCATCTCCGGCGGGGAGAACATCTCCAGTCAGGAGGTTGAGAAGGTGATAATGGAGCACCCGGGCGTGCTGGAGGTCACCGTGGTCGGCGTCCCCGACGACCGTTGGGGCGAGGTGCCCAAGGCCTTCGTCACGGCGGCGCCCGGCGCCCGGGTCTCCGGCGACGAGATCATCGCGTTCACCCGGGACCGCATCGCTCACTTCAAGGCCCCCAAGCACGTGGAGTTCGGGGACCTGCCCAAGACTGCCACCGGGAAGATCCAGAAATACGTCCTGCGCGAGAAGGAGTGGCAGGGGCGGGAGAGGCGCATCTAGAGGTCCGGGGAGTCGCCCGGGCCACAGGAGCTTACCAGGAGGCCGTTCATGTCCCGCAGCGCGTTCCTGCCCGAGGGCGTAGAGGTCCGATACAACGTCATGGTCCCCATGAGGGACGGGGTCCGCCTGTCGGCGGACATCTATTTCCCCAGGCGGGGCGGCGGGCCCTACCCGGTGATACTGACCAGGACGCCCTACGACAACATGACGGACCTCCTGGTGGACAACGGGTACTTCTACGCCCAGCACGGGTACGTGCACGTGGTCCAGGACGTCCGGGGCCGCAACGATTCCGAGGGCGAGTTCTACCCGTGGGTCCACGAGTTCGACGACGGCCACGACACCATCGAGTGGATCGGCGCCCAGGAGTGGTGCGACGGCAACGTGGGCATGACCGGGGCCTCCTACGTGGGCAACGTCCAGTGGCAGGCGGCCGTGGGGGGCAGCCGATACCTGAAGACCATCATCCCCCGGGTGATCGGCAACAACCTGTACGAGTCGCCCCACTACCAGGGCGGGGCCTTCCAGCTCGGGTGGACGGCGACCTGGTCCTACAGGATGTCGGGGCGGGTCGCCCAGAGGATCGACCAGTACAACTGGGAGCACGTCTTCAGCCACCTGCCGCTGAGGGAGCTGGACAAGGCCGGCGGCAAGGACCTCCAGTACATCCGCGACTGGGTCTCCCACCCGGACTACGACGACTACTGGAGGGCGCTGGCCGTGGAGGAGCGGTACCAGGACGTAACTATCCCCGTGTTCCAGATCGGGGGCTGGTACGACTTCTTCGCCGCGGGCACGCTCCTCAACTTGGCCGGCATGATGGAGAGGGGCGGGTCGGAGGCGGCCCGCTCCAACCAGAAGACCATCATGGGGCCGTGGGTCCATCAGGCCAGCACGCTGACCCACGCCGGAGAGGTGGACTTCGGGAAGGACTCCATGATAGACCTGCGGGCCCTCGAGCTTAGGTGGTTCGACCGCTGGCTGAAGGGCGAGCGCAACGGCATCGACGAGGAGCCGCCCCTGCGCATCTTCGTCATGGGAGCCAACCGGTGGCGCGACGAGCACGAGTGGCCCCTGGCCCGCACCGTCTACGTGCCCTACTACCTGGACAGCCACGGGTCGGCCAACTCCCTGTCTGGCGACGGTAGCCTGGGTCCCCACGGCCCCGGGAGCGGGACTCCGGACCATTACACCTACGACCCGACCTTCCCAACGCCGACCCGGGGAGGCTGCAACTGCTGCAACCCCGAGATCGTCGCCTGGGGAGCCTACGACCAGAGGCCCGTGGAGGGCCGTCACGACGGGCTGGTGTACACGTCGGAGCCCCTCAACGAGGACCTGGAGGTGACTGGGCCAGTGGTCATGAAGCTGTACGCCAGCACCGACTGCCCCGACACGGACTTCACCGCCAAGCTGGTGGACGTGCACCCCGACGGCTACGCGGTGAACCTGTGCGACGGCATCGTGCGAGGCCGCTACCGGCAGTCCACCAGCCGCCCGGAACTCCTCGAGCCGGGCAGGGTGTACGAGCTCACCATCGACCTATGGCCCACCAGCAACGTCTTCCTGCGGGGACACCGGGTGCGGGTGGACATCGCCAGCTCCAACTTCCCCCGTTTCGACCGCAACCCCAACACGGGGCACACCTTCGGCCAGGACACGGAGCTCAGGGTCGCCCACCAGACCGTGTACCACGACGCCGAGCACCCCTCCCACATCCTGCTGCCGGTGATACCCAGGGAGTAGCACCGGGCGGTGGGGTGCGCGAGGTGCCCGGCTATGCCGCTCTCCTCCCCTGGGCCCGGGCCTTCGCCGGAAGGGCGGGCCGTTACGGGTCGATGAGGACGCCGGGGTTCAGGACGCCGCCGGGGTCCAGGGCCCGTTTGGCGGCCCGGAGGGCGGCCGCGAAGGGCTCGGGCCGCTGCCGGTCGTACCAGGGCCTGTGCAGGCGGCCCACGGCGTGGTGGTGGGTGATGGTGCCCCCGGCGTCCATGATCGCCTCGGACGCGGCGTGCTTGATCTCCGCGTGCTGGTCCAGCCATGAGCCCGGCTTCGGCGGGCCCTCGAAGGAGTAGTAGGGCGCCGGGCCGTCGGTGTAGACGTGGGTGAAACGGCAGCTGACGGTCCCGCCCCCGCACACCTCCTCTAGCGCCTTCGTCACCCGAGACCGCACCCGGGCGTCGAACTCGGGCCACCGGTCCCAGGTTATGGCCGTCTCGAAGGTGCCGACGACCATTCCCAGGCCGGCCGTCATCCCCAGGTGGGTCGGGATGAAGGCGTTCCTCCAGGCCCCCACCGCGCCTCCACGGCCCGTGGGCCGGCCCGTGCCGTCGGAGACCACGATGTCCGCGTCATCCACGCTGCCCGAGCACTCCCTGGCAATGTCCACGGCGACGCTCATGGGCCACTCCTGGGGAATCTCGCCGGACTCGAAGCCGACGATCAGCAGCGCGGTCTTGCCGTCCAGCCCGGCGCTCGTGCCCGCCAGGTCCGGGTCCAGCAAGCGCAGGTTGGCAGGCCACAGCTTGGTCTGGACGATGCGCCGGACGGCCTCGCAGCCCCGCTCCCAGGAGGGGAAGGTCACTCCCGCGGTGGCCCGGTACCTGGGACGCTCCTGGACCCGCATCCATGCCTCGGTGATGATCCCCAGGATGCCCTCGCTACCCAGGGCCAGGCGGTCGGGGCTGGGACCGGCGCCGCTGCCCGGCAGACGCCTGGACTCCCACCAGCCCGCGGGGGTGAGCATCCGGACCGACTCGACCATGTCGTCGATGTGCGTGTCCTTGGTGGCGTAGTGGCCCCCGGAGCGGGTCGCTATCCAGCCGCCCAGGGTGGAGCTGGTGAAGCTCTGGGGGAAGTGACGAAGGGTCAGGCCGTGGGGCCGAAGCTGGTCCTCCAAGGCCGGGCCGTAGGCCCCCGCCTGGATGCGGGCCGCCCTGGACACCCGGTCGACCTCCAGGACCCGGTCGAAGCCGTCCATGTCGATGGATACGATGCCGTCGTACCCCTCGGGGGGCGTGACGCCGTCCACGACAGACGAGCCGCCGCCGTAGGGGACCACGGCGTAGCCGCCCCTGGTGCACCAGTCCAGCACCGCCTTCAGCTCCTCCTCGGAGCGAGGATGGGCCACCACGTCGGGCGGGTTGGGGAACCGGCCCAAGAGGGCCTGCTCCCGGTAGCCGCCGTGGGAGTGGAGGGCGCGCTCGTAGGTGTCTTGGAAGCAGAACCCGGCGATGGCGTCGGGCGGCGTCACCCGCGGCGGCCGGAGCCGCAGGTCCTCCAGCCGGGGCTTGGGCGGCGGCTGCACGTCGACCCCAAGCCGGGCCGACATCTCCCGCGCGTGGGCGCGGCGCTGCTCCTCCGTGGGCTCCTCGGACTCGTACCCGTACATCCAGACGCTGCGCCGGGGCTTCTCTACCGTCTGCATCCCCTGGCTCCTCGAATCTTGCATTGCGGGCGGATTATACGGCATTCCCTCTCCACGGGCCATCCGTGGCTAGCCACCCACGCCGAAGAACTCCATCACGCTGTCGACGCTGAAGGCGCAGGCGTAGGCGACCATGAGAAACTTCAGGAAGGTCCCCACCCATATCCACGCCAGGAACCACTTGACCGGGTATCGGAGGACGCCGGCGGATATCCCGGCAAGGTCGAATATGGGGTTGGGAAGGACGGACAGCAGGAAGATGACCAGCCAACCCCTGCGCTTCATCCAGCCCTCGATGCGCTGGTATATCCTCCCCTTGCCGGCTATCCCGCTCCCGCTGTAGCCCAGCATGTATCCGGTGAGCTCCCCCACCGTGCCGGCAGCGCTGGCCACCAGGGCCACCGTAAGCGGGTTGAGCTGCCACCCCCCGGCACAGACCGAGGCCATGCCGGGGACGGGTATGACCAGTCCGGCGCTGGCGAAGAAGGACAACGCGGCGATGGCGGGATAGCCAACCCGGTCCATGTCCAGGAAGTCCCTCAGCAGGAAGACCGCGACGACTATCCCAACGACCACCACGAGGGCCGCCAGGCGCAGCGCCGTGCCCGCGCCCGGGCGCTTCCAGCCGGCGGCGGCCGTGGTCCCCGTGCCCGACGTTCCATCCGTCACGAGTGAGATTCTACCATCTCCGTCAGTTTCAGTTGGAAAGCACGGGCAGCATCCCGGGCACGTGGGCCGTGGGTGGGCTTGGCAGCGTTCCCAAGGGCCGTCGGGGACGGCCGGCAAGACGAGCAGGCCCCGCTCACGGCGGGGCCCTCTACGTTGGGCTTCCGGATACCGGGGCGCTAGGCGGGGGCCTGGACGAAGTCCATCTGCTCGAACCCGCCCCTCACGATGGGCACCGGGTCCAGCCCCAGCCACGCGTCCAGTATGGTGGAGTAGGTGGACCGGAAGTCGTTGTTGAAGTGGAGGTCCCCCTCCAGATGATCCCGCTCCTTCAGGGAGGGGTACTCGCCGTACAACCCGCCCCTTATGCCGCCTCCTATGACGAAGGCGCTGCCGCCGGAGCCGTGGTCGGTGCCGGTCCCGTTGTCCTGGATGCGGCGGCCGAACTCGGACCAGACCAGGATGAGGGTTTCGTTCTCGCGGCCGTGCTCCTTCAGGTCGTCCCAAAAGTCGCTGACGGCCCTGGAGACGTCCTGCCACAGCCGGGCGTGGGCCAGGGTCTCGGCGCTGTGGGTGTCGAAGCTGCCGTGCTGGGCGTAGTAGACCCTGGTGCCCAGGTCGGCGAACATCACCTGGGCCACGCCTCGCAGGCTCTGGGCAATGGGGGTGTCCGCGTACTCCACGCTGGACTTGTAGAGCCCCGGGGCGGTCCTGAGGATGTCCGCCCCCTTCAGGGCGTCGCTGCCGCTCTGGCTCAGGGCCTGGGCCAGGATGTCCTTGCCGCCGTCGGGGCCGTACATGCGGCGGAAGGCCTCCAGGGACCTCTCGCGCATCACCTGGTCCACCACGTCGGGCAAGAGCCCGTAGGTCTTCAGGCTCCCCACCGAGGCCACCGGAACGCCCTTGCCCACCAACGCCCTGGGCAAGCCCCTGCCGAAGTTCACGCCGGTCAGGACGTTCTCCGCCACGGGGTCCAGGTCCCGGATGGCGCCGGCCAGCCATCCCTCGGGCACCACCTGCTCCGGCTCCGCCGTGTACCAGATGTCCCGGGCCCGGAAGTGGGAACGGCTGGGGTTGGCGTACCCGATGCCGTTGACGATGGCCATGTTCCCATCGTTCCACAGGTCCATCAGGGGCGCCAGATTGGGGTTGAGGCCCAGGTCCTGGTCTATCTTCAGCACCTGATCCTGGGGTATGCCCACCCCCGACCGGTAGTCGTAGTACAGCCCGTCGTTGTAGGGTATCACCGTGTTCAGGGCGTCGTTGCCCCCGGCCAGCTCTATCACCACCAGGTTACGGTCCCTCGCGTTCGCGCTCATACGGCCTGTCCTTTCAGCTCATGCCCCACGTTTGTACACCTGGATCCTGTGGCGGCTGGTCTCGGTTACGTACACCCTGCCCGCGGCGTCGAGGACCACCGACACCGGTGACCAGAACAGCTTCTCTATGTGGGACGACTCCTCGTGGGGGTCGTCGGCGGGAAACTCCAGGTCAGGCTCCAGGTCCGCCCGGGCCCGCGCCTCCGCCTCCTCCACGTTCACCCTCAGGAAGTTGGCCGCCCATTCCGAGTGGGTCGCCTGGCCCCTCAGATTGATCACGAACCCACCCTCGGGGTCCAGCACCTGCAGCCGCTCGTTCCCCCAGTCGGCCACGTACACGTACCCCTCGCCGTCCACCACGACGCTGGAGGGACGGTGGAACTGGCCGTCGCCCCTGCCGGACGCTCCGTAGCTCGCGCGGAACTCCCCGTCGGCCGAGTACCTCTGGATACGGTCGTTCCCCCAATCGGCCACGTACACGTCGCCATCGGGCGCCACCGTCAACCCCCAGGGCAGGCTCAGATCCCCGGGGCCGTCGCCCTGGGCGCCGAAGCTCAGGAGGTACTCTCCCCCGGCGGTGAGCTTCTGTATCCTGTTGTTGTAGGTGTCCGACACGTACAGGTTGTCCTCGCCGTCGACGGCCAGGCTCGAAGGCGTGTCCAGCTCTCCCAGCCCGTCGCCCCGCCTGCCCCACCGGTGCAGGAAGGCGCCCGAGCGGTCGAAGCAGGAGACGTTGTGGAGGTGGATGTCGGATAGGAAGACCCGCCCGCCGCTGTCCACGGCGATGCCCGAGGGCCATATGAGCTGCCCCTCGCCCTCTCCGAAGGTGGCAAAGGTGCCGAAATACTCGCTCTCGGCGTTGAGGACAGTGACCCGCACTCCTCGCCCGACGGTGGTCGGGGAGCGGCTGACTGTGTAGATGCGCCCGTCGGGGGAGATGGCGGTGTCGATGGGATAGTAGAACCCCTTCCCCTCCATGGTGGTCATGCCCAGGGTGAGGTCATACTCCAGGAAGCTCTGCCGTGCCGTGGAAGCGCCTGCCATCGGGACTCCTCCTACAGCCTCTGGAACTCGTGGGTCGAGGCCACCATCCTCAGGACTCCTCCGATGCGCTGGCGGACGTCTCCCGCCGCGCCGGGACCAGCCGCCGAGGCGAAGTCGACCAGCGCCGCCCGGGTGTCGTCGGATACGTCCAGCGCTCCCATGGCGTCGAGACACGCTTCCACGAGGCCCGCGGGGGACAGGCCGTCCCCACCGGCCGAGACGACCCGGTCGACCATTTCGCGGACGCCGGGCATCCGCCCGTCGCCTATCTGCTGGGCCGCGAAGTTCACCCGCTCCACCAAAGTGCCCGTGTCTATCCACTCGGTCCCCTGGTGCCATCCCTCC
This sequence comes from Dehalococcoidia bacterium, assembly GCA_965207305.1. GTDB lineage: Bacteria > Chloroflexota > Dehalococcoidia > Lucifugimonadales > JAGWBF01 > JAGWBJ01. Next base: position 143,638 of record CBDBMB010000001.1, read on the forward strand.
ACGCTGGGCGGGTTGTTCAGCCACTGGCCCATGAACATGGTCTGGAAGAACCTCTCCTCCAGCTCCCGCTTGGGCCTGTCCAGCTCGCCGGTCAGCCGCAGCACCCCCGCCACCAGCTCCACGGGGCTCTTGGCCTTGGCGTACCAGCAGCTCCGGGACCGGAAGAAGTCGGAGTTGAACAGCACCCGCAGCATGGCCCGGATGTCGTAGCCGCTGTCGAAATACGCCTGAGACAGTACCTCGATGGCTTGGGGGTCCGCCGGCGGCGTGTAGGGCCACTGGGGCACCGAGGGCTCGTCGGCCACGAAGAAGTGGTACATGTGGCGGGAGATGAACCGGGCGGTGGCCTCCTGCTTGCAGATGATCGCCACCACGTCTTCCCCGTTGAACCGGCCCCGCTCGCCCAGGAACTCCTTCTCTCCGTCGTCGTGGTCCTCGGGGTCGTACCGGAACCGCCAGGAGATGCGGCCGTAGGGCCAGTCGGAGTCCCTCTGGGAGCGCAGCTCCATGTACTCGCGGTTGTGGATGGTCCACCCGGTGAAGGCCCGGGCGCACTCCTTGATGTCCCGCTCGGTGTAGTTGCCCACGCCCATGGAGAAGAGCTCCAGGAGCTCCCTGCCGTAGTTCTCGTTGATGGACCCCTTGTGGTTGTCCTGGTTGTCTAGCCAGATGATCATCGCGGGGTCCTTGGAGAGCTCCACCAGCAGGGTCCGGAAGTCGCCCAGACCGTGCCGCCTGAACATCCGTATCTGGTCGGACAGGGCCTTGCCGTGGATCACCTTGGGGTAGCCCGTGGCGAAGATGCCGTGCCAGAAGAGGGAGACCTTCTCCCGCAGGGGGGTCGTGGAGGTGGCCATGCGGTACAGCCAGTTCCCGCCGTTGCCCTGGGGACCCATCATGCTGCAGAACTCGGGGTGGAAGCGGCGGATGAGGTCGTCGCCCATCCTCTGCTCGTTGGTGGGATGAAGCAGCTCCTCCACGGTGGCCTCGTACCCCTTGGCAGTGCAAGCGTCCAGCTGCTCCCGGGTCGCCCCGAAGCCGGCCCGGCGCATCAGGTGCGCCATCAGCTCAACCTGGCTCATCGCCCCATACCCCTTCCGTGTGCGCGGCCCACGGTCCTCGCGCCGCACTCATCATTTCACAAACCATTCTATTAGTCTTGGGTATGACCGTCAATCCAATGGAGGATAGCCATCGGGCGCACCTTCGGGCTGGGTTCGGGGACGGGCGGCTTCGGAGCAGAGCGCCGTGGTAAACTGTCCCACAGCCGCGACCGGGGCGTCCGGGCAACATGAGAGAGCAAAAGGACCAGGTACAGCGTCCACCAGAACGGTCGACCTCCAGGCCGGCCCGCTCCCGCCGCCCCGTGGCGCGCCGGGCCAACGACCTGGACGGCGCGTCCTGGACCAGGCACTCCATCAGCGTGTGGAGCGACATTCAGAAGAGTCCCGAGGAGCTCTCTCTGAAGCACCCCGCCATGTTCCCGGCCCGGCTGGCCGGACGCCTGATCCAGTGCTTCACGACCAAAGAAGACAGGACTGTTCTAGACCCCTTTGCCGGGGCGGGGTCGACGCTGCTGGCGGCAGAGGCCCTGGGGAAGACCGGGGTCGGCTTCGACGTCTCGGAGGAGTACGTCGAGAAGGCGCGGGAGAGGCCGTCTCCACTCATGGATGCCCCCGGCCCGATGGACGCCGGGGAGGGGAAAGGAGAGCGCCGCATCTACCGTGCGGATGCCAACCACCTCCTCCGATACCTGGCGCCGGAGAGCGTGGACCTGGTGGTCACCTCGCCGCCTTACTGGAACATTCTGCTGCAGAAGCGCACGGCGGACCACAAGGAGGTCCGGCACTACGGGGACTCGGAGAGGGATCTGGGGAAGATCGACGACTACGACGAGTTCCTGGATGCCCTGACGGAGGTCTTCAAGAAGGTGTACACGGCGCTAAGGCCCGGCAAATACTGCTGCGCCGTGGTAATGGACATCCGAAAGAGGGACAGGTTCTATCCCCTGCACTCGGACCTGGCCCGCCGCATGGAGGAGGTCGGGTTCATCTTCGACGACATCATCATCTGGGACCGGGGACACGAGTACAACAACCTGCGGCCCCTGGGATACCCCGCGGTCTTCCGCGTCAACAAGGTGCACGAGTACATCCTCATATTCCGGAAGCCGAAAGGCGGGGCACGGAGCCCGGCGGCCCAGGGGTGAGGCCCCGGCCTGCGGGCAAAGGCAGGCTACGTTAGGGAATTATATACTTGTGTCCACCACTTCGGCTCATTAGACCGCTTCCTGGCCGCGCCGTCGCTTCCGGTTATGCTCTTGCTCGAACCGCCAGACTTCCTTCGGTTTGGCCTTTAGGACGACCCTGGCGATCTCCTCCGGGCTTGCGTCGATGGGTTCGGGGTGCGGGTATTTCTCCGGCCTACCTCTAGCCTTCTTCTTACGTGGCACTACGAAACTCCTTCCTGTAGGTTGATGAGCAAATCGTGCCATGCGCGTCGGGCTGCTTGGTCTTGCCGTTCATCCAACTCAGCGCCTATTGTCCGCAGAAGGTCGATGCGCCACCCATCCCCCAACAGCATGAAGGTCGCTTCCATCAGGGGGATTACGCCAGTCGTGTAGACATTCAGCCCTGCCGCCCACTCCCGGCGCGTCAGTGATTCTATGGCCTCACGGTCCGATAGGCGGACGGCAGGAACGGCGAACAACAGGCTTGTAAGCCCTACATCCGCCTGCTTTGCCTTGCGCGTTGACGACTGCACGTGTGCGAGCGTCAGATCAATATCCTTCACTTCGACCACTAGGCATAGCCGGTCAGGGTCGTCATGGCAGTAGCACAGCACGTCGCCCGGTGCGCCGCCCGCAGCGTCCGCCTCGTTGATACCCTGGCCCTCCACGCGGGAGAACACCCCGAAGGCCGTGCCGATAGTGCGGAGAAGGGCCGTCGTCACGGCAAGGGGGCGCAAGCCGCCGCTCGGCGTGCCCAGGAACGTGGTTAGCATGGTGCTCATGGCTGGGAGGCTGATGCGCTGGGGGATGGCGTACCCGAATGACTGCTCGGCGAGCCGACGCACGAGTGCTCGCAACACGCGCCGGAACACTTCAATCACTTCAAGGTGCTCGGCACCTTCGAGCTCATCCAACAGATCCACTAGGTGCGTCCATCCCTGCTTGTCACGGACATTGGGCATGGTGTGCTCTAATCGCTCACGGCGTAGAGGCTTGCTGGCGTACGGCTCTAGACTTGTTCCCAAGACGTGCTGATTGTCGGCTACCCATGGCACCACGACAGCCGTTGCGAATGAACGCGCATCCCACGCACCGGGGCCAGAGGCGGCCAGTTGGAGCGTCAGAAGGTTGCGTGACGGATCAGCAATCTTCCCCAATATCTGCGTGACAAGCGCGTACCGTATGGCGACGGTTTTGGAGTTGGCTAAGGTGTCCATGCGGACATCCGGCGTCATGTCGTTATCCGCGACCGCCTTGGTCCACTCACCGTCGAGCCACTCGCGCACCTGGGCATTGTTCATCACGGCGTGAAGTTCATCCATACGGATTCTTGACGCATTGCGTTGACCGAGCTAACCCGTTGTTCATCGGCATCGATGCGCTGCCAGTCATGGAATAGTTCATCATAGAGCTTGGTTCGGTACCCGGAGATGACTGCCCGCCCTCGGATGACCCCCAGGTACTCCGCAAGCTCATGGTGCTCGGCGTCCGTCATCTCGAACCCATAGGACGCCGTATCACCCCGTGCCGCATGGACATAGGGTGGATCAAGGTAAAACAGCGTTTCTGGCGTGTCGTACCGCTTAATCACTTCAATAGCGGGTGCGTTCTCAATCTGCACTCGTCGCAGCCGCGTCGCTATGTCTGCTAAGCCATCCACCGAACCGAGCCACCGGCTGACTGACCCAGACATACCCGCTCGTGACGTAAGCACGCAATGCGCCCATCGCCCGACGCTGCTTGTCTGCGCCAACCCCGTGCGCGTTTGGCGAGCACGGATGTAGAACCGGCGCGCCCGCTCGACGGGAGACAGATCTGAAGCAGGTTCACAGGCCCGTGCTAATTCCTCTCGTGAGAACGGCGTAAGGCTGATGACCCGGAGCAATTCCTCCTGTTGGTCACGCAGAGTTGCAAAGAAATTGACCAAGTCTGAGTCAATGTCGTTGTAGGTCTCCACTGGGTAAGGGCCGACATTCAGCAGGACCGCCGCAGAGCCCCCAAAGACATCGCAGAAGTGCGTCGCGTCTGTGGGCAAAAGTGGCGCGAGAAAGTCCAAGTGGGAGAACTTACCGCCATACCAGCCGAAGGCAATCATCTTACGTCCATTCCGCCTAGAGGCGATCCTCCGACCCGTTCCCGTGGCGTTGGCAGTAGGGGCAGGTTTCATGTTTACACCATCCTCGGCGTTCGAGATTCTGTCGGTCCCACCAGCTCGGCGTAGGGCAGGTGCTTCCCGACCGACCTACGGGCCATCCTCGCCATTTGGTCGGCGGTGTCCAGCGGGCGGGTGTTATGCCGTCCCTCAAACTCGGTTACGTAGCGGTCAAGGTGCTTCGGGCTGAAGTGGTGGTAGGTCCCATCATGGCCGCGCTTGAGCATCGACCAGAACGACTCAAGACCGTTCGTGTGGGCCATCCCCCGGACGAACTCAGAGACGCTGTGCTTGACCGTCTCGTGGGGCCGCCTCAGTCCCTCGTAGGCAAGAGCTTCGTCGGTGTAGACCTGGGCATCGGCCTCGGTGTTCCGGTGAACGAAGCCCTGTAGCGTGGGCTTGTCGGGGTGCGCCACCACTTCGGCCTTGACCTGGTTGGTGCTGCGATCCTTGAGGCCCGCAACCGCCGTCTTGCCCACAGGCCCACGTCCGGCCCGGAGCTTCTTGTTGGAGTGCTTGTTGGCTTCCTTCCCGCCGATGTAGGTCTCGTCGGCCTCTACCGGCCCGGCCATGCGCTCCGTCTCGTCGTTCCACGTCTCCCGGATGCGATGCTCCAAGTACCAGGCGGACTTCTGCGTAATGTCCAAGTCGCGGTGTAGCTTCATGCTGCTGACACCCTTGAGATTCGTCGAGAACAGGTAGAAGGCCAAGGCCCACTTGCTCAGTGGGAGCTTGGAGTCATGCATGATGGTGCCAGTCTTGACGGTGAAGTCACCCTTGCAACCGTTGCAGTGGTACTGCTTGGTCTTGCGGCGGGGCCTGGGCGGGCGCTCGCTGATGTTGTCGCTATCGCAGGACGTGCAGCGAATCCCATCGGGCCAGCGTTGTCCCACAAGCCACGCCTCGGCCTTGTCGTCGTCTCCGAACTTCCGCATGGCCTGAATGAGGCTGATTCCCCTGCGGTAGTGCTTCCCTGGTGCGTTGGTCATATCACTGATTCCCCTACTTGCTTTATGGAACCAGTGTACACCATTCGGGCCTATCTGTCAAGCGTTTTGGTGGACACAAGTATATAATTCCCCTACGTTACCACGCTGCCGGCCTGGAACACGGCGAGGACGTCGCGAATGGCCGCGATGTCCTGTGCAGGATTACCGTCGACCACCAGGATGTCGGCTTCTTTGCCCCTCTCCAAGGTCCCCACGATATCCGACACGCCGATGGCCTTCGAGGCGTCCCTGGTACTGGCGAGAATGGCTCTCATGGGTGTGAAGCCGGCGAGCACCAGGCACTCGAGCTCGTACCCAAAGCCTCCAAAGGGATACCAGCTGAACCCGGAGTCGGTACCCGGGATCAACGGGACTCCCATCTCGCCAAGGCGTCGTGCGTCTTCAAGCTGGAGCTCCTGGCTGCGTTTTGCCGCCTCCAGGTCCAGACTTGCTCTACGGGAGAGGTCCGTTCCACTTCCCCTCGTGCTTTCCGCAATCCTCGATAGGTTCCGGACCGTTTCACGGGCGGTGTGAAGAGTGGAGTTGACCAGCGTTCCCTGTCTTGCTATCCGTTCCGCGACCTCCGGGCGGAAGTTGAAGGACCCGTCCTCTTCCCTGAACCAGACGTGAATGATCATGTCGACGCCGGCCTCCAGGGAGTTTACGATGCCGGCGGTGCAACGGCAGTGGGCGCCGACCAGCTTGCCGAGCTTGTGGGCTTCGTCACAGATGGCGCTGAGCTCCTCGACGGTGTAGGAGGCGCGGAGGGGGAGGCTGCTGGCCGTACTCCCGCCGGTGGCCGGCACCTTGATCCAGTCCGCGCCTCTCTTGACGAGATTGCGGACGGCGGCCCTCACAGCATCCGGACCGTCCGCCTCGGAGCCCATTTGCCACATGTGGCCGCCGGTGATGGTAACCGGATTGCCGCACAGCACCAACCGCGGCCCCTTGCTCAACCCCATCCCGATACCCTCGCGAAGGGAGAAGGTCGTGTCGTGCTTGGCCCCGGTCTCCCGTGCGGTGGTGACGCCCGATTTCAGGTGGATGGCCGCCGTGCTGAGGGACCGCATCAGCAGAACGTCGTCGGACATGGCCATGACGTCGTCGGTGAGCGTCCCGTCGCCCAGGTAGTTGAAGTGGCAGTGGACGTCGATCAGCCCCGGCATCAGGGTACCCGTGGGATAGTCGTAGACGTCCACGGGCGCGCCCTCGGGGGCCGAGACGTCCTGGACGCTGCCCACCTGGACTATTCGTGAGCCCTCGACCAGCACGGCGCCGTTGTCCAAGGGCCGGTCCGCCGCCCCGTCGATGAGGTACCGCGCCTTGATGAGCTTGTAAGAAGTCTGGGTTGTCATAGCCGCCTGCTACCCGTAATTCTGGGAATACCAGTCGATGATCTCCCGACCGGTGGCCTTCCACACCCTCTTCCGCCTGGAGAAGTGGGCCAGGATCTGGTCCAGGTATTTCAAGCGGAACGGCTGGCCGATCATCCACGGGTGGAGATGGAGCACCAGCATGCGTCCGTTGCGAGAGCCATCCCGGTACAGGGTGTCAAAGGCCTCGTTGGCCCTCTTCGCATAGTCCATTATCGTGGTGTGCCGCAACCCCAGCTCCGTGTGGTCATCCATGTCCGTGGTGACCGGGAGAGAGTACATGGCGCCGGTCTTTACGTTCATGGGATAGGGCTGTTCGTCATTGCCCCAGTCACAAACGTATCGAATTCCCTGCTCGGCCAGGAGATTGGGGGTCCGCGTGGACTCGCCGTACTCCAACCCGAGCCACCCGAGGGGCTTCTGTCCGGTGGCGCCCTCGATGGCCTGCACGGAAGCCGCTATGTGTTGACGCTCCTCTTCTTCCGACATCCGGGAGGTGATCATCCGGTTGCCGGTTACGCCGTGACCTATTATCTCCCAATCGCGCTTCTGGCATTCCCTGACCAGGAAGGGGTATTGGGCGGCGATGGTGGCGTCCATGGCCGCGGTACCCCTTATGCCGTACCGGTCCAGCAGCTTCATTATCCCAAAGATTCCCACGCGATTGCCGTACTCCCGGTGGGAGGCCCTGGTGATGTCTGGGAACGGGCGGACCCGAGGGGTCAGGTATCGCCTGTTCAGGGTGAAGGCGGTGTCGGGAGGCTTGAGCTCGAAGTACTCCAGGTCGACGATGACACAGAGGGCCAGCCTGGCGCCATCGGGCCACCTCAGGGGCAGCCTGGCGGCAATCGGCGAGTACTCGTAGTACTCGTGGTCCATCCCCGGCATTCGCGGGCTTGGCATGGGTTCCCCTCCAAGAGATATCTCGGTTGCGCGCTAAGGGCTCACCGGGTTGAAGTCATCCCGCCGCTGCTGCAGGTACTCCTGCACCACATCATAGTAGTTGGCCATGTAGTATTCGGCGATCTCGTCGCCGGTGGTCTTCCATACGCCGTCCCGGGAGAGGATGTATTCCAGGACCTGGTCCAGGTACTTGGCCCGATGGGGAGCGCCGATCCAGTAGGGATGCAGGGCGATGCACATCACCCTGCCACTCTCCTCGCCCTGCTCGTAGAGGACGTCGAACTGGTCCTTGCAGATCTGGGCGAAGTACTCGGCGTCACCGGACGTATCTCCGATGGCCGCGGTGTCGTTCAGCTCGAGGGTATACGGCAGCGAGATGAGCCTGCCGCTCTTCACCTTCAGCGGAAAGGGTTGGTCATCGTGGCACCAGTCGGTCTGGTAGATGAGGCCCGCCTCGGCCATCAGGTCCGACGTGTTCACCGTCGCCGAGAGGGCGGGCCCCAGCATGCCCTTCAACGTCTTGCCGGTGTGCTTCTTCAGGGTGTCGATGATATCCCGGTAGAACTCCCGCTCCTCATCGATGGGCATGCCGAACAGGGTGCGGTTGTTGTATATACCGTGGGACATATAGTCCCAGTCGCGTTCGACCATCGCGTCCCTTATCTCCGGGAAGTGATCCAGGACCGCTTCGTTCAGGGAGGCCGTACACCTCATGTCGTGCTTGTCTATGACGTCGAGCATCCGCCAGAAGGCCACCCGGTTCCCGTAGTCGCGGGTCCTGTAGAGCTCCAGGTTCGGGTGGGGGACAGCCGCCCCGATATAGTTCGGGGTCCCGCTGTTGGGTGGGGGGTCGTACTCCAGGTATTCCACGTTGGGGGAGAGCCAAAAGGCAACCCGGGCATCGTTGGGCCACCGGATGGTGGGCCGGTCAATGATCGGTGAATAGTCGAACCACTTGCGTTCCACGTCTAACCCTCCCGCCAGGCGCTCGAACCGATATTGTCAAAAGTTACCGCCGAAGCGAATCCGCTGTCAAGTGCGCCGCGTGTTGAGGAAGAAGTCCCGAAGTCTTGCGTTTGCCTGTCCCGTTGCATCACAATTGGGCCCGGGATACGTGCAAGCTCGGAGATTCCCCACATTTCGAAGAAGGAATGAGACATGAACTCGAGCCATAAACCGGTCGCCGTCGTGGTGGGAGCGACATCCAAGTGGCAGTCGGACGGCCGCAACACCCATCTGGTCCACGGCAGGTCGGTCGACGACAGCGAGCTGCCGGTAGGGGTCCGCTGGGGCGTGGGAGGGGCCATCTCTCAGAAGTTCGCGAAGGAGGGCTTCTTCACCGTGTTGACCACCCGCAAAGCATCCAATGCGGCCGCATTGGAGGAAGCGATCCGGGAGCAGGGCGGCGACGGCATGATAGTGGAGCTGGACCTGGCGTCTCGTGACTCCATATCGGAAGCGTTCGCCCGGGTCCGGGAGGCGGCCGGCGACCCGAGCGTCCTGGTCTATAACGCGGGCTACCTGGAGGGGCGGGACCTTCCGCCGGAGAAGGAGCTGCTGGAGCACATTCCCTTCGAAATGTTCGAGACCGCGCAGCACATATCCAGCAGCGGCCCTTTTCTGGTCGCCAAGGAGGTGTTGCCGGGCATGCGAGAGCGCGGCGCGGGCACCATCCTGATTTCCAACAACTCGTCGTCGCTGAGGGGAAGAAAGCGGTACACCGGACAGTCGCTGTACTATCCCAGGGTGCTGATGCGCACGCTGGCGCAGGCGTTGACCGAGGAGTACTCAGAGTACGGCGTGCACGTTGCCAACGTGGTGATCGACGGGATGATCGATTCTCCGGGCACCCGGGCCCTCCCACGCGCTCAGCAGCAGCCTGAATCGCTAATGAATCCCGTCAAGATCGCCGAGGCATTCTACTACCTGCACACCCAGGACAAGTCCTGCTGGACCCACGAGCTCCAGCTGACACCCTTTTCCACCAAGCCGAGCTTTTGACACCCCTCGTCGTAGGGCCGGCTAACCATGTCCCTGTCTGGCAGCGTTGGCCTGGCAGGCGCCGGCTGCCCAGGCCAGTGCCGTAAGCATTCTCACGGGGTTCAGGATCTGCCAGACGACCCCGTCGTCGACGAAGTAGCCATTGGCGAACACCAGGGCGCCCAACGCCGCCGAAACCACCGCGCTCACGCGCCCCGCTACGCTTCCGCAGCCCCACAAGGCCACTGCGGCCACGCTGGAGGAGCCGATGAACACCGGGTTGACCGTGCCCCACACGTTACCCCAATGGTCACCGAACAGGTCACCATACCCGTTGGCGAGCACCACCAGGGCCAGTATGCCCAGAGCGAGGCTGCGCACCCAGGGGACATGGCGTGTACTCAGCCAGACCCACCAAACGCCAGCGAACCCCATCAACAGCGGGCCGATTTGCCACAGCTTCCAGGGCCAGTAGGGGACTGACATATGCTCCGGATCGACGAGGACGGTCCTCTCAGTCCAGGCAAAAATAGCCAGGGCCACGAAGGCCGTGGCTGAGGCGGCAGAGATTGGACCCAGGTCTCGCGGAGCAAGTAGTTTGAGCATAGACCAACCCTTATTTCGGTAGTGTCTTAGTTTGAGTCCGGTCAACATTCCGGGGCCAGCACCGCCATGGGCGACCGTGTGGGCTGGCCCGGTGATGTTGTGGGTAGTGGCGTAGGGGTTGGTGGCGGCGTGTATGCAGAGCAATCCAGCGTGGGCTCCGGGGACGGGGGCCTGATGTTGGTGGGGATAGGTGTGGCCCCGCCGTGGGGCGTCGGCGTGGGCGTAGGCCACAGCGCGTACTGGGCCTCGTGCCCCGAAATCAGGACAACCACCAGGCTCAACATGACCGCCGCCCTCCTCATCAGCCCAGCACCAAAACTAGGGCCGCCGTGACCGCGACCCCGGACAGGAACATCAGCACGTGGCCCAGGTCAATGGTCATGGGGTTGAGTCTCCGGTGTATACGGCTTCGATTGGATAATCGACCACATGGATTCAAAACTGAGACACTACCCTTATTTCGGAGTCTTCGCGTTCCCGGTCAGCGGACCATGTTGGACACTCACCAAGTTCGGGCCTCGAACGACATTCGGGACCGAACCATGCTGGAACCGCTCAATACGGAGCAAACCTAGGCCACCTCCAACCACAGGGACTCCAGCCCCCGCAACGTCACCTGGTCCCGGTAACGGGGCTCTTCCGCCAGCCTAAGACTGCCCAAGCGTGGCAGCAGCGTCTCAAAGGCCACCCGCGCCTCCAGCCGCGCCAGCGGCGCGCCTAGACAGTAGTGGATGCCCCGTCCAAAGGCAACATGGTTGGCAGCAGCGCGTCCCACGTCCAACCTGTCCGCGTCGGGAAAGGCCCGCGGATCGCGGTTGGCTGCTCCAAGGATGCAGATCACTCGCTGTCCCGGGACTATCCGCTTCCCGCGCAGCTCAACCGGCTCTCGGGCTATCCGGCTGTCCAGCTGCACCGGGCTATCGAAACGGAGAAGCTCGTCAATTGCTCCGTTGAGAAGCCCAGGGTCGTCGAGCAGTCTCTGGAGCTGGTCTGGATTACGCAATAGTGCCAGGGTGCCGTTGCCAATGAGGTTGCGTGTCGTCTCGTTCCCAGCCACTAGCACCAGGAGCAGGTTCACCAGCAGGTCGTCGCGCTCCAGCCGTTGGCCCTCCACCTCTGCCGTCACCAGTGCGCTCACCAGGTCGTCCCGTGGATGGCGCCGCCGCTCTTCTGCCACGGCGTCGAAGTAGCTGAACACCTCGTCTACGGCATGCCGCACCTGGCCAATCTGCCGCTCGTCCAACAGGGGGTCGACGATCAGGGAAACGATGTTGGACCACTCGTTGAACTGCTCCCGGTCCTCCGCAGGGACCCCCAACATCTCGGCGATAACGATGACGGGCAAGGGAAAAGCCAGGTCCGCGATGAGGTCGAACCGCTCCTTGCCCTCCACGTTGCCCAGCAAGCCCTCCACCGTTTCCCGGATGCGCGGCTCCAGGGCGGCCACGGAGCGTGGAGTAAAGCCATGGGACACCAGACCCCGGATCCTGGTGTGCTCCGGCGGGTCCAGGTCCAACATGCTCACCTGGGGGATGTAGCCGAACTCCCTTCCCGCATTGCCGAACCGCCTGTTGTCCCGCAACACCATGTCGACATCGGCGTAGTCGGTCAGCACCCAAGCGTCCTGCAGGCGCATCCGGTGCACCGGGTCTTTCAGCCTGAGCTCCTCGTAGACGGAGTAAGGGTCTGCCCGCAACGCCGGGGAGAGTGGGTTGTAAGCCACACCGGACTCTATCCGCTCCCAAGTCAGGAGGGCCCGCATAGCCACGGGCCGTACTACGGTGCTAAGGGCCTTGGACAACGGGTTCATATGATCGCTCCAGTCGCCTGGTTCAAGGATAACTTATCTCAAGATTGGGCGTAAGACTGACCTACCGCGAGCCCTGGACATGCACCGTGACCACGTCGATGCCATGGTACTTCCGGTGCCGCACGGAGGACGCGTAGTGGCGCAGCAGACGGAACGATATCTCGTTGACGTCCGGCGTTTCGGCCTGCTCGCTCATGTAGGCGATTCGGTCTTCGATATTCTCCTCCGGGGATACCGCCAGAAACTCCATTTCCACCGAGCCGACGCGGGGACGCGCGATGAGGACGAGGCGAGGCGGTTTGTCTCCCTCGTAATCATCACGCAGCTGCGACATGCTGGACAGAGTCTCCTCGCCCGCAGCGCACAGCCGCTCTACCGAAGCCTGGTTCCATCCCAGCCTGGCCCCAAGCTCACGGAGAAACTTTTCGATAGCGGGCAGAGCCGATATGTCCAGATCAGCCTCCAGGCGCCTGCGACGGAAGCCGGTCATATCCAGAGCGGCCGACATCAAGACCGCGGCAAGCACCCCCAGGACAATGCTGTTGCCGAACGCCACTCCCCATGGGCTGCCCAGAGCATCCGCTAGGATGTTCTGGCTCTGCAGCCCTACCCCGATAGACAACGAGAGCCCAACGATGAGGGCCTTCTGCTGGTTTAGGCCATCCTGGATGACGGTCCGGATTCCTTCCACGAAAAGCATTCCCATCACGATCATCAGGATTGCCCCGGTCACCGGTTGAGGTATCGTGAGGAGGAGGGCCACCATCTTGGGCAGCAGTGCCAGCCCTATCAGCATGCCCCCCATCACGTACCCTACACGCCGCGCGGCGACGCCGGTGAAGCCGATGAGTGACGCTGTCGACGCCAGATAGATGATTATGGGTAGCGTCCCCGCGATTCCTGACAGCAATATCGCTATCCCGCTGACGTTCAGTGTTCCTTGCACCCCGCGGAAGTCTATCGCACGGGGTCTGCGCCAGGAGACCTGTTGAATCACGGACCCTTCATTGCTGGCCTTGACGGCCACCACCGCGCTCACCACCAGGAATACCGGAAGCAGCGCCAGGAAATCCACGTCCAGGATGGGACTGAAGCCGGGCCACGCCGAGAACTCGGGCAGTGCAAACCATGGGGCGTCCAGCGCTCGCTGGAACTCGTACACTCCAAACAGCACGGCGGCGGCGCAGCCGACGGCGATGGTTATGGGAATCGCGAACAGCCTCAGAAGGCCCGAACCACGCAGCATCAGACCTGCTGCACTGATCAACGTGACCGCTCCCACTGCCGGGCCCGAAATCGGAGACAGGCCGATGGACACATCATCCAGCCTGGCAACGGCTATGGGCATAGCGGATACGGCTATTACCATGAAGGCGACGCCGGACACGACTGGCGTGATGATTCGGCGCAGCTGGGCCAACCAGAATGCCATGGCGAATTGGACCAGGGATGCTCCTACTATCAGGCTGGACATTACCGACAGCCCGCTCTCGGTCCCCACCAACACACAGACCGCCAGGAAAGGGGCCCCGGGGCCCATGAAGAGTATGTACCCTGACCCCAGACGTCCAAGCCGGGTAGCCTGGAGAGCCGTGACGGCCCCGCCGACCGCGAGGGACGCGAAGACTGCCCACGACAGGTAACTTCCGCTCCTGTCCAACGCCACCGCGAACACCGTCACGAGGGTGACGGTGTTCGACAATGCGAGTAGACACCCCTGGAACGCTACCCCAAGTGTTACCAGGGGAGGAGGACCATCATCCGGCTCGAAACGTATGTGTTCGTTGACTCGCATATGCGGTAAGGATACACATCACACCAGCAGTGTGCTAGGATAGCCGCGATGATGCGCCAAGGGAGTCAGGATATGGCGGCATATGTGATTCTGTACACAACCGAGGTAACCGACGAAGCCCTGCACGCTGAATTCCGGAAGAGAGTCGGCCCGCTCCTGCAAGCCAAGGGTGGCAAATACCTCCTGCGCGGCGACATCTCCGAGGTCATAGGAGGCGAGCTCACGAGCCACAGCCGCATGGCGGTCATGGAGTTCGAGACCGTTGAGCAGGCCCGGGACTGGGCCGGTTATTCGCAGCTGCAAGGAGAATACGTGGCGCTCCGAGAACTCCGCGACAAAGCCGCCAAGTGCATCTCGTTCATCGTAGAGAGCGACTGACGAGCGGCACTGCAGCGTCCAACGGTACTACGCCGTCTAAGTCGCCTTCACCTTGTCGAACAGCTCCACTATGCGATCCTGGCCAAGGGACTGCCGCACTCCGTCGCCTGCGATTCAGACCGGTCACGACGAGTTGGCACTCTCGCCAGTGATGAGCACCCGGACCCACACGTGCGGGAGGCTTTAGAATCCGCCGCGGTGCTATGAAATGACCTTACCTTCAGCAGCCGTTTGGCAGATACCCGAGCCCCTCTCATCTCACAGGGTTCGGGTGGACGACGACACCGTCATAGTCCTGAGGCAACACGGGAACCCGGAGGGTCCCCGGGTCGTCCTGAGTCATGGAAACGGCTTGGCCAGCGACCTATACTACCCGTTCTGGTCCCTCCTGGCCGGCGACTTCGACCTGGTGGTATACGACCTCAGAAACCACGGCTGGAACGAAGTCGGAGCCCGGGAGAACCACAGCGTCCAGGCGTTCGCCCAAGACCATGACCGCATTGCCGAGGCTGTCGACAGTCTCTACGGCCGGAAGCCCACGGTGGGAGTATTCCACTCGATCTCAGCCCTGGCCGGGCTGCACCTCCCCTCCAGGGGCAGCAACTACGCCGCTCTGGTGCTGTTCACTCCGCCGCTGTGCAACCGTGGCCACAACTACGGGGAATTCGAGCTGCGGTGCAGGCGTATGGGCAACATGCTAGGGAACCGTGCAACGCGGTTCCAGACCAGGGAGGAGCTTTCGGAGCTTCACACCTACCTGCCCTACTTCCAGCGGGCCGTCCCGGGCGTACTGGAGCTCGTGGCCAGGACGACCCTCCGGGAGGCCGAGGCCGGGCAGGGCTACGAGCTCCGATGTCCGCGCGAGTACGAAGCGCAGATCTGGGATGAGGCCTCGGTGCCAGCGGTTTCGGTCGACTTCGACTCACTTCGATGTCCCACCAAGATCATTGGGTCCGACCCCGCCCTGGACCCGGATCGTCCGAGGTTCGACTTTGCTGACGCCGACGCGGCGGGTGTAGACCACGAGCTGATCCCCGGTACGTCGCACTTCCTACAGCTCGAGAAGCCGGAGGAGTGCGCGGCGACGATGCTGAGGTTCCTGGAACAGCTCGGCATCGTCGAGTCTCGGTTGGTCCCCAAAGGGTCTGCGACACTCTCGAAGCCGGAGCGGTTCTAGAAGCCAGTCTTCACGTAGGTATAGCTCGGCATCGATGGCGGTCAGCCGGTCGTTGACCTCACCGGCCAAAGCGTCGATCGGCTTGGCCGCAAGGCTCACCAACCCGGTGATGGTCCCTCGGTCGATATCTGCTTCCTCACTCTTCTGATGACGTAGTCCTCCACCTGCTTTACGCTCATGTAGCGGCGGCGCACGTTCCCTCGCCACCGGCAGCAGGCTGGAGTACACGCAGCGGGCGACTCCCCTGCTATTAGCCTGCTGGCCCGCGGCCTGCTCCTCTTCATCCAGGATAGAGGACCCTTATTGCCCCCCGGCTCGGTGTTAACGGCCTCGGATGGCGCCCAACTGGTTGACAATGAAAGCGCCGGCGGTGTATTTTATCTAATTGGTATGTCATCTCAATTAAGGTTGTTTCTAAATATTTGTTTATGGTTGGTTAGTTGCTAAGCTAATGATACTGCATCGCATTATAACCTAATAAGGAGGGATCTATATGAACACGCAAGGCAGAGTACCAGTTACCATCCTCACCGGCTTTCTCGGCTCCGGCAAGACGACCCTGCTCAACCGGATCTTGACTGAGGAGCACGGCAAGCGCATTGCCGTGATCGAGAACGAGTATGGGGAGGTCGGCATCGATCAGGCGCTCGTCATCAACGCTGACGAGGAGGTCTTCGAGATGTCGAACGGTTGTATCTGCTGCACGGTGCGCGGAGACCTGATCCGGGTGCTCAACAATCTCAATAAGCGCCGTGACAAGTTCGACTACGTGCTGGTGGAGACCACGGGGCTCGCCGATCCCGGGCCGGTCGCTCAGACGTTCTTCATGGACGACGAGCTTCGCGCTGAATATGCCCTTGACGGGATCGTCACGCTCGTAGATGCAGCCCACATCGACCAGCAGCTCGGCCGAAGCGACGAAAGCACGGAGCAAATCGCGTTCGCAGACGTTCTCGTCCTCAACAAGACGGACCTCGTCAACGGCGAGGCCCTCGACAGCCTGGAATCGCGGCTCCGAGGCATGAACAGAATGGCGCGAGTCGTGCGCAGCGAGCGAGCGAACGTACCCATCAGCACTGTACTCGACCTCGGCGCCTTCGACCTAGACCAGGTGCTCGAGCGCCGTCCCACCTTCCTCGAGCCGGAATTTCCCTTCGAATGGACCGGAGTCTATTCGCTCGATACTGGCCGCTACGAACTCAGCCTCGCTGAAGGACCTGATCCGGCGATGTCCCTCGTCGTCGTGGCGGACCAGGGTACGGACGACGCCGCACTCCGGGAGGGCGCGGAGTGGTGTGTACGGCAGTACGCCGAACCTGCGGAGACCGTTCACCCCGGGGAGGAGTTTCCTGTCGGAAAGCACGTGGGCCTCCAGCTGGATTCCCCAGGACGCAAGTCCTTCTTCTTTGAGGTCGATACGCCGGGGCGGTTTGGCCTCTTCACCCAGCACCTCCCGGAGGAGTTCGATCTCCAGCTGAGGAACGCGGATGGAGAGACTTTCACCCTGGCGGGCAACTTTTGCTCCGAGCCTGCCTGCACAGAGACAGAGACAGACACACAACGCATCAAGGGAGCGGCGGTCCCCGTCGAGGCCGAGCGAACCTGGGTCGCCCAGCACGAGCACGACGACCAGGTGGGATCGATCTCCATCGAGATAGAGGGCGACGCCGATCCCAAAAAGCTCAACGCCTGGCTTGGCCAACTGCTCCGGGAGCGCGGGGTGGACATCTTCCGAATGAAGGGGTTCATCAGCGTGGCGGGAGAGTCGCGCCGCTTCGTCTTCCAGGGTGTTCATATGCTCTTCGACGGCCAGCCGGATCGCGAATGGGGGGACGCGCCGCGGCGCAACCAGCTCGTCTTCATCGGCCGCAACCTGGATGGGCAGAGTATGCGGGAGGGGTTCGAAGCATGCCTGATTTAAGTGCCGGCATCCCGATGGGCGTCCTCAACCCGGGCTGGTCTGCGTCCGTCGGCGACTACGCCATCGCCGGGGGTTGGGTGCTGGGTGGCGAGTCGCTGGTGGCCGGCGATACCGAAGGTGGTGTCTACGCCTTCGACGGTGAGTCCGGCGCGACGACCTGGGCGCAGCGGGGGGTGCATGACGGCGGTGTGCTCGCGGTGGCGGTCCACCCCGGCGGAAGCATGTTCGCCACGGCCGGCCAGGACGGGCGTATCTCGATCTGGGACGCCGCCGAAGGCCGGGTAAGCCGGGCCATCGAAGTCGGCAGCGATTGGGTGGAAAACGTGGCGTGGTCGCCGGACGGCCAACGGTTGGCGGCCTCCTGCTCGCGGCGGGTCCACGCGTATGACGCGGAAGGCGCGGAGGTCTGGCGGTCTGATGACCATCCCAGCACGGTCAGCGCCATCGCCTGGTCGGGTGCAAGGGAGCTGGCAACGGCCTGTTACGGCCGGGTGACGTTCTTCCGGGCAGCCACCGGCGAGCTTCGCCAGAAGCTCGAATGGCAGGGATCTCTGGTGTCGATGGTCCTGAGCTCGGACGGGGGTATCGTAGCCTGCGGCAGCCAGGACAACTCGGTGCATTTCTGGCGCCGCTCCTCGGGGCAGGACTCGGAGATGTTCGGATATGCCGGCAAGCCGTCGGCCCTGGCTTTTGATGATACCGGCACCCTTTTGGCCACCGGCGGAGGGGAGGCGGTGACGGTCTGGAGCTTCCGGGGAAAGGGGCCCGAAGGCACACGGCCGGGGGCTCTGAAGTTTCACGTTCAACCCATAACGACGCTTGCCTTCGCACCCGGCGCGTTGCGCCTGGCATCGGGAGGGCGAGATGGCATGGTGGTTGTGTGGTCGCTGCGGAGAAATGGAAAAGGGGGGCCAATAGGCGCCGAGGATCTGGGGCCCCTGGTGGCGAAGCTGTACTGGCGGCCCGACGGCGGCGGGCTTGCCGCCCTGGACGCGCGGGGTGGCGTGACGGTCTGGCGCATAGGACCACCGAAGGGCCGAATTGACCGCCCACGCGCGGTTGATAGCGTGAACAGGCCCTAGGCCAAGTCGTAGACGCCGTCGAGGAAACTCCACAGACTGGCGGTGGCGTCGTCCACCGCCTCGAGGACCTCGGAGTGGCTCGACTCCGTCTCCGCCAGCGCTGCCACCATCTGCCGCTCCGCGCCCGCGTGCTCGACGTCCAGTGTCCGGTGGACCCGGAAGAACGACACAGACCTATCGTCGTCCATCCCATAGAACCGGCGCAGGCCATCGATCTTGGCCGCCGCGACGGCGGGGATCTGAGACTCAAAGGCGTAAAGGGCAGCCGCTCCGGGCGCCAGCGGGCCGGACGACGTCAGCTCACGGTACCTGCCGACCAGCGACCTGGTTGCGGCGGCGACTGTGCCGGAGCGCACCTGCTCCCGGTCCAGCCCCAGCGCGTCGCAGAAGCGTAGCCACAGCTCGACGTGGTTGTCCTCGCCGTGCTCCTCGTCCCACAGGTTGTCCAGGACCATCTGTCTGACTTCCGGATCGTCGCAGCGGTGGTGGAGCCCGCTCAGGAACGTCGGGTAAGCGGCCTCGAAGTGGTAGTACTGCCCGGCGTACTTGCGAAGCGACCCCAGGGGCAGATCGCCCCTGTTCCACGCCTGGTAGAAGGGGTGGGTAAGCAGGCTTCGCCGCTGGACCATAGCATCGATGCGTTCGATCAGGTCGGTCGTCAATGGAGTGTTCCTCCCGCTAGGTCTTGGCCGAGCTGTTGACATCGCTGCCCGGCGCCAGTCGGGACGATTGTATCAGCGCGTTTTCCGGCCAGTCAACATCGGGCGAGTCTTCGACCCCGGCGTCGTTCAGATAGGATGCCGCACGCGAGGTGGACTACTCTGCCAGGCTCATCGACAAGGACGAAGTAAACTCGGGCCACAGTTGTAGAGCCGAGGTCCTACTCGGGTGACTTCACCTTGCGCAGGTATGGCTTCACCGTCTCCCAGCCGTCCGGGAACAGCTCCTTGGCTGCCTCATTGTCCACGGCGGGCACGATGATGACGTCCTCGCCCTCCTGCCAGTTGGCCGGCGTTGCCACTTTTGAGCTCGCCGTCAGCTGGCACGACCTCAGTACTCGCAGCAGCTCGTCGAAGTTCCGCCCGGAGCTCATCGGGTAGGTCAGCGTCATCTTGATCTTCTTGTCCGGGCCGACGAGGAAGACGGAGCGTACGGTCTGATTGTCAACCGCCGTCCTGCCTTCAGAGGAGTCGCCCGCGTCTGCAGGCAGCATGTCGTACAGCTTGGCTATCGCCAGCGCGTCGTCGGCGATCAGCGGGTAGTCCAGCGACGTGCCGGCAAGGTCTTCGATGTCGCTTGTCCAGCGCTCGTGGTCCTCGACCTTGTCAACGCTCAGACCGATGACTTTGCAGTTGAGCTTGGCGAACTCGTCGCTGACCTTGGCGACCTGCGCCAGCTCCGTCGCGCATACGGGTGTGAAGTTCTTGGGGTGCGAGAAGAGCATCGCCCAACCGTCCCCAATCCAGTCGTGGAAGCTCACCTCGCCCTGCGTCGTGTTGGCGGTAAAGTCCGGGGCTGTGTCATTGATTCGTAGCGCCATTTCCCAGTTCCCTCCACTAAGCGGTTTGGGCCATATAGATTGGACTTGTGGTATGCAAGTATAGCACGACCCCTCCCTGCACGATAGCCCACGCTTCCCTTCCCCGAGGGTGAGCCCATCTCCAGAAGAGGTATGTTCGACTATCCTACATCTCGAGGCAGCCTTAACCTGACCCCGCCTGACCCTCAGACGTGATTATCACACGACCAAAAGCCCGCCTTCTAAGACAGGTTCCTTGGACCAGTTCTTGGGGGTCCAGGTCAGTGGTGGGACTTCTTCCCCTACGGAGTGGGAGGGATGATGGGCCAATAGACAGAGTTCGACCGAGACTTGCGAGGTCTTAGTAACGGACCCGACCGGATTCGAACCGGCGATCTCTGCCTTGACAGGGCAGCCGTTCGTAGCTGAGGAGACTATGGAGCGGAAGACGGGATTCGAACCCGCGACCCTCTCCTTGGCAAGGAGATGCTCTACCACTGAGCCACTTCCGCCCGTGCAGTGCCTGAGCGCCGGAGGTCCTGGTGCCGAGGGGCGGAATCGAACCGCCGACACGTGGATTTTCAGTCCACTGCTCTACCTCTGAGCTACCTCGGCCGGTCTCGATTCACCTGACGATGGGGCCGACCCCAGTACCATCAATTATAGTAGCGGGGCCGGGCGTTTTCAACAGAAGGGCGGCGCCCCCGTCAGTCGTTCATCGCCTTTACGGACGCAACGTCGGCCCTCTGGTCCAGCAGCTCCCGGAACCGCTGGACCTTTCGCGCGTGGTGGCAGGTGGAGCGCTCCAGCAGGGTGTCCAAGGCCTGGGCCGCCGAGAGGGTGTCGTGGTCGACCACCAGCAGCGGGACCTCCCGCTGCCCGGCCTCGTGGTAGACGTACTGGATCGGCTCGTGACCGCCGGTCAGTATCAGACAGGTGGCGGGTCGGGACAAAGCGGCCATCTGTATGTCGGGCCGGTCGCCCCGAACGATGACGGCCTTGCTCTCCTTGCGCCCGAAGTAGGTGTCGCCGCTGTCCATTATGTTGCCGCCGATGAGGAGGTTCTCCACCAGGTCGCAGCCACGCTCCCGGCCCAAGACCCACCGGCCTCCCAGGTGCTCGGCGATCTGGCCCACGGTCACCGACAGCATGGTCCTGTCCTCGGGGATGGCCCCAAGGAACTCGATACCCCTTGCCCGCACTGTCGGGGCTATCTCTTGCAGCGCCTCTCGCTCCTTGTAGCGGGTGACCAGGTTGACGAGGACCCCCGCCAGCCTTTGGCCGAAGGGCTCGCACAGGGCAACGACCTGGTCGCCGCTCAGCTCCTTCTCGTAACGCACCACCAGGAGCACGCCGGCGTCAAGGGCCTGGGCCAGTCTCACGGCCGGGTCCCCGTCTCCCGGCGTCATGGAGAGGCTGGGGCCCTCCACGATGGTGACGTCGGCGCTCCCTGCCAGCTCCTTGACCGAGGCGGCTATCCGGTCCATGTCCTCGTCCCCCTGGCCGGAGAGGGGCAGGGACTCGGGGACGGGTCCCACCTGGGGAAGGACGTCGGCGGACAGGAACCCCACGTCGGGGTCCGCGCCGGCGGAGGAGGACAGGGGCTTGAAGTAGGCCACCCTCCGCCCGGCCTCCCTCATCCGGGAGGCCAGGGCAGCGGCCAGGGCCGTCTTGCCGGACCGAGGCCGGTCCGAGGCTATGTAGAGGACGGGCACGCGGGCACCTCTCGCTGGGTTGGCCTGTATCTTAATCTGTATCTTAACACGGGCGCCCCGCCCCATCACGGGCCTTCATATGAACTTGGCCTGGGCCCTGGCGCCGGCGTAGTCGATGTACACGGTGACCACCTCGCTGAAGAAGTTGAGGGCCTCGGTGCCCTGCTCCCTGGCGCCAGCCCCCGACGCCTTGAGCCCGCCAAAGGGCAGGTGGACCTCGCCGCCGAGGGTGGGGGCGTTGACGTGCACGATGCCGGCCTCGACCTGCTCGGCGTAACGGAACGCCCGGGTCAGGTCCCTGGTGTAGATGGAAGATGAGAGGCCAAACTTGACGTTGTTGGCCAGCTCGATGGCCTCCTCCAAGTCCTGGGCCTTGAAGACCGTCAGGACGGGCCCGAATATCTCCTCCTGGGCGATGCGCATGTCGGGGGCCACGTCGGTGAAGATGGTCGGCTGGACGTAGTACCCCTCGTCGTACCCGGGCCCCGTTACGGGATGGCCTCCGTAGGCCAGCCGGGCCCCCTCCTCGGCGCCGATGCCGATGTACCCCATCACCGTGTCGAACTGGTCCTGACTGGACAGGGGACCGACGGTCACGCTCTCGTCCATCCCGTCGCCCACCTTCAGGGCATCAGTCCGCCGGATGAGCTCGTCCATGAAGGAGTCGTAGACCGAGGCCTCCACGATGGCCCTGCTGGTGGCTGTGCAGCGCTGTCCCGTGGAGCCGAAGGCGCCCTGGACGATGCCGGCCAGGGTCTTGTCCATGTCGGCGTCCTCCAGGACGATGACGGCGTTCTTGCCGCCCATCTCGGCCTGGACTTTCTTGAGGGTGCGGGCCCCCTGGGTGTAGATGCCCGACCCGATCTCCGTTGACCCGGTGAAGGAGATGCCGTTGACCTTGGAGTGGGCCACCAGGGCATCGCCGATGACGCCGCCGGGCCCTGTTATCATGTTCAGTACGCCCGGAGGAATCCCCGCGTCTTCGAACACCTTCATCAGCTTCACGGCGCTGAGGGGAGTCGAGGATGCGGGCTTGAACACCAGGGTGTTGCCACATATGAGGGCGGGGGCCATCTTCCACGCGGGGATGGCGATGGGGAAGTTCCACGGGGTGATTATGCCCACCACGCCCAGGGGTCTCCTGGTGGTGTACGCGACGGTGTCGGGGATCTCCGACGGCGTGGTGTAGCCGAACAGCCTGCGGCCCTCGCCTGCGGCGTACTCGGTGATGTTCATCGCCCGTTTCACCTCGCCCCGGGCGTCGGGAAGGGGCTTCCCCTCTTCCAGGGTGATGGTGCGGGCGATCTCCTCGGCGCGCTGGCGCATGAT
This sequence comes from Dehalococcoidia bacterium, assembly GCA_965207305.1. GTDB lineage: Bacteria > Chloroflexota > Dehalococcoidia > Lucifugimonadales > JAGWBF01 > JAGWBJ01. Next base: position 166,597 of record CBDBMB010000001.1, read on the forward strand.
CTCCAGGGCGCGGTAGAGCACCTCGGCGCGCTGGGGCGCCGGCGTGGCGGTCCAGCCGGGGAGGGCTTCCGCCGCGGCCTCGACGGCGGCATGGACGTCTTCCCCGGCAGAAGTCTGGAACTCCCCGAGCACCTGGCCCTTTCTGGCAGGGTTGGTGATGGTGTAGGTGCGGCCCGATGAAGACTCGACCCACTTGCCGCCTATGTGATTGAGATGGGTCTCGACGTCGGCCATGGCCTGCCTCCTCAGCGCTGCAAGAAGAACGCTGGCTGGTCCGGGTTACCGCGACCCGCATACGGTACCACAAGGCGGCCATCCAGGGAAAGGGATGGCCGGGCCGCCTCGATTGACAGCCCCTTCGGGGCGGCGATACAATCGCCGTGCCCGTCCTCCGGCCACGCCGTCATGCCTGTATCCGTCGCCAATTCAAGGCTCATTTACGACGTCCTCAAGTCCTTGGACGTGAGGCTCGTGTCGGCTTTGCCGGAGACGTGGCTCGTGCACCTGATCCGCATGGCCGAGGACGACCCGGAGGTCACCCTCGTACGGCTGAACAAGGAGGAGGAGGGCGTCGGCGTATCGGCGGGCGCCCATTTCGCCGGGGTCAAGTCGGCCATGCTGATGCAGAACCACGGGTTCCTGGCATCGGTCAACGGCATCGTATCCCTGGCCCAGCTCTACCGCATTCCCCTGCTGATGCTCATCAGCCACCGGGGAGAGATGGGCGAGCGGGACCCGTGGCAGACGGAGGGAGGTCTGGTGACCGAGCCGCTCCTGAGGGCCCTGGGTATCCCCTACCGCAAGCTCTCGGACCCGGACAGCCTCGCCCGGGACATCGGCAGCGCCCAGACGCTGGCCGAGAGCTCCCTGAGGCCCGTCGCCCTCCTGATGACCCGGGAGCTGATGTGGGAGGAATGATGCGGCGCGTCGACGCCCTGGAGGCCATCTACCCGCTGCTCCAGGACCGCATCGTGGTCACCAACATGGGCGCGGCGGCCGTGGAGCTGTACTCCCTGGGGCACCGGGAGAGCTTCTTCTACCTGGAGCACGCCATGGGGCTGGCCTCATCCATCGGGCTGGGCCTGGCCCTGTGCCTGCCAGAGCAGCCGGTGGTGGTGGTGGACGGGGACGGCTCGGTGCTCATGAACCTGGGGGGCCTCAGCACGTTGGCGAGGTACCGGCCGCCCAACCTGGTGCACGTCATCTTCGACAACGAAAGCCTCCTCTCGGTGGGGGGCTTTCCCACGGCTACGTCGACGGGCACGGACCTTGCCCACGTGGCCAGGGGGTCGGGCATCGAGCACGTGGAGACGGTCCTCACCCTGGAGGACCTGAAGGGCGCCTTCTCCCGGGCCGCGGAGGGCATGGCAACCTCGGTGATCGTGGCCAAGGTGGAGGCGGTGGGGCCCCCGGGGTTCGCCATGGACGTGGGCCTCCTGGAGAACCGGTTCCAGTTCCAGCGTTACATCAAAGCACTGAGGGCGGGACAATGAGCGACGCTATCGACTCCCTGATCCAGGGCATACGGGGCGGAGGGCTCCGGGTCATCGACCTGACCCAGCCCCTGAACGCCGACACGCCCATCATCGAGCTGCCCCCCCAGTGGGGCCAGACCCCGGGGTTCACCCTGAAGGAGATATCCCGCTACGACGAGAGGGGGCCCTTCTGGTACTGGAACTCCTTCGAGACGGGCGAGCACACGGGCACCCACCTGGACGCGCCGGCCCACTGGGCCACGGGCCGGGACAAGAGCACCGTGGACCGGATACCCGTGTCGAGCTTCATCGGGCCCGGGGTGGTCATCGAGATGCGGGAGGAGTGCCGCGCCAACCCCGACGCCCTGCTAACGCCGGACCACCTGCACCGGTGGGAGAGCCGTAACGGCGAGATACCGGCGGGCGCCTGGGTGCTGGCCCGCACGGGATGGGCCGAACGCTTCTCCGACCCCGCCGCCTACAAGAACGCGGGAGAGGACGGCATGCCCCACGTGCCGGGCATCTCCAAGGAGGCGGCGGAGCTCCTGACCGGGCAGCGGGACGTGCTGGGGGTGGGGGTGGAAACCGTGGGCACCGACGCGGGCATGGCCGGCACCTTCGACCCGCCCTTTCCCAACCACAACATCATGCACGGGGCGGGCCGCATGGGGCTGACCAGCCTCGCCAACCTGGACCAGCTACCCGAGGCCGGCTCGGTGGTCATAGCGCTCCCCCTCAAGATCGAGGACGGCTCCGGGTCCCCCGCCCGGGTGATAGCCCTGGTGGGGGGATAGGGGTCTCCCGGCACACACCGCCGGTCCAGGACGGCCTCACTGTTGGCAGCCCAGGACGACTCGACACAAGGTCTTATCGAACCGCATCGTCCAGCCAGACCCCGTCCGGAACGGAGGCGGACACGATCGGCGAGCCTCTTGACACGTGATACTATTGATGGTATCAGAGTCTTGTGAGGAGTAGACACCTCCGCACCCTGCAGAACGTCTTCAGAAGGCCCACACCCATGAACATACGGTGGGCTGAAATCGAGTCCCTGCTAAGGGCTGCCGATGTGGAGGTCACAGCGGCCCAGGGTTCCCGATTTCACCTCACAGCCGGCTCAGTAGTCTTGGTAGTACATAGACCCCATCCCGGACCCGAGGTCGGTAGAGCCACTATTCGGGACATCAGGGATTTTCTAGAAGCAATAGGAGTGACCCCATAATGGAGTATAAGGGCTATATCGCAGCCATCGAATACGACGAATCGGTAGACCTTTTGCATGGACGTGTCATCAACGCCGGCGCCAGCCCGGTAGCCACGTTTGAGGCCGCCGACGTGGAGGGACTAAAACGAGAGTTTCGTACCTCCATTGACCAATATCTAGCCCTGTGCAAGGAGCGAGGCATCGCACCTCAGAAGCCCTTCTCAGGCAAGGCCCTCCTCCGTTTGGGACCTAGCCTGCATGGCCAGGTGACTCTGGCGGCCAAAGAGGACGGCATGACCTTGAACTCCTGGATCAAACAGGCCCTGGAAGAGAAAGTGAGGCTTCGTACCTAACGGGGAGCTAGCAGGATGAGCATTTTGTAACCTGAATGCACAGGGGCGGGCCATCAGGCCCGCCCCTGTGTGTTCCCGTCCTGTCCTCGAGCGATCAGGCCGCGGCCTTGACCGGAGCCAGGTACTTGGCGAACCAGCCCAGGGTCTTCTCCCAGGCGTCCTTCGCCGACGCTTCGTGGTAGCTGTCCCGTTCGTCGCAGAAGAAGCCGTGGCCGGCTCCCTGGTACATGTGGGACTCGAAGGTCTTCCCGGCCGCCTTCATGGCGGCCTCGATCTTGCTCACGTCGTCGGGCGTGGGGTTGGCGTCCTGGTCCCCGAACAGGCCCAGCATCGGGCAGCTCACCTGGGCGGTGCGCTCGAATGGGGTCGGGCCCGTGCCCCAGATGGCCATGGTGTTGCCGCCATAGAAGTTCACCGCCGCCGACAGCCCCTTGCAGGCTGCCGACGCCAGGTAGGTGATGCGCCCCCCGGCGCAGAAGCCCACGATGCCGATCTTGTCGTTGACCACCCGGGGGTGGTTGCGCAGCCAGTCGATGGTGGTCTGAATGTCCAGGATGAGCTCCTGGTCCTTCCAGCTGGCCACCGCAGCGTTCCTCTCGTCGCCGTCGGGGGCGCCGGGATATCCGTACTCCGGGTTGGTGCCCCGGTACTCCTCGTTGGCGCCTACCCGGTGGAACAGGGCGGGCGCGACGGCGAAGTATCCCGCGGCGGCGAAGCGGTCGGCCACGTTCTGGATGTGGTGGTTGACCCCGAACACCTCCTGGATCACTATGACCGCCGGATGCCTCCCCGGCTCGTTGGGCTGGGCGACGTAGGTCGCCATGTCGTCCAGCAGGGTGCCTCCGGACTCCACTCTCTGGATCTCCCAAAAGGATGCCATCCGATTCTCCTTTCGCCGTAGTTTAGGTTTCCTGAACCCTCACGGATTGTAGGGATTTTAGCAGAACGACCCAGGCTATTCAACCTGACAAGACTCGGCCGCTACTGGAGCCTGCCCGCCGCCCGCCAGGCCAGGGCGGCCGCGCCCAGCAGGCCCACGTCGTCCCCCAGGGGGCTCACCTCCAGCCTGTAGCCCAAGCTGTGGACGTGGGGCATGGCGTGGCCGCGGATGTAGTCCTCCACGGCGGGACGCAGGTACTCCCAGTTCTGGCTGACGGCGCCCCCCAGGACTATGACGTCGGGGTCCAGGACGTGGAGGACGTTGACCAGCCCGGCTCCCAGGGCCCGGGAAACCCCGTCCAGTATGTCCACGGCCAGCGGGTCGCCCCGCCCGGCCGCGTCGAACACCATGGCGGCGGTCGCCCCGTCCGGGTCTCCGCCAGCTGCCTCGGCAACGAGGGACCGGGGCGCTTCCGGCAGGCGCTCCCGGGCCATGCGTGCGATGCCCGTGCCCGAGGCCATCTCCTCCAGGCAGCCGGAGCCGCCGCACTTGCACCGCACGCCGTTCCAGGCGATGGTCATGTGCCCGACCTCGCCCGCCATTCCATGTGCCCCCCACAGGGGCTGTCCCGCGACGACGATGCCCGCGCCTACGCCCGTGCTGACGGTTATGTACACCAGCATCTCCGCGCCCGCACCGGCGCCGTAGACGTACTCGCCCAGCGCGGCCAGGGTCGCGTCGTTGCCGGTGACGACGGGCCACCGGAGCCTGCCGCCCCACAGGGCCTTGAAAGACACGCCGTCCAGGTCGGGGATGTTGGGCGGCCTGTACATGGTCCCGGTCTCCGGGTCCACCGGCCCGGCAAGGCCCAGGCCGACGCCCGCAACCGGCATCCCAGCCGCCCGGGAGATACCCTCCTCCAGGGCCGCCTCCACGTTGCGGAGGACGGCGTCCCTGCCCTCCCTGGCACCCGTCGGCCGGCGCTCCCTCCACACCACCCGGCCCGCCAGGTCCACGATGGCCACCCTGACCCAGCTGCCGCCCAGGTCCATGGCGATGACCACCTCGTCCTCCCCGGCCCTAGCCATCGCTCATCTCCGCCCCCGACGCCGGCGGGGCGCCGGCGGCCAGCAGCTCGTCCAGGACCTCTCTAAGTGACCCGGCGTCCATGGGTCCCACGAAGGAGCGCACCAGCTTTCCTTCCCGGTCTATGAAGAACTTCTCGGGGATCCCGGCCACTCCGTAGTCGATGGCGATCTCTCCCTTGCCATCCAGCGCGTTGTGGTAGGGGACGTCGAACTCCCGCACGTGGTCCCCCACGGCCCCGGGGTCGTCCCAGATGGCCACGCCGATGAACTCCACGTCCCGGTCCCGGTACTCCCGGTATACCTGGGACAGGCCGGGGGCTTCCGCGCGGCAGGGGGGGCACCACGAGGACCAGAAGTCCAGCATCACCACCTTGCCCCGAAGGCCCTGAAGACTTAGCTGGTCGCCTCCCAGGGTCGTCACCTGGAACTCCCGGGCGGTCCCCTGGTCCACCGCGACCTCACCGAAGCGGCTGTTGATGCCGAAACCCCCGGGGTTGCCTCCCGATCCAACGACGACCCATCCCAGGAGGGCGAAGAGGGCGGCCAGCGGCAAGGCCGATGCGACCAGTATCAGGTTCCTCTTGCGCGCGTCGCTGGCGACGCCTCCGTCCGACGTGGCGGCTGCCTTGCTGGTTGCCTCACCGGTCATCTTACTCAAGGGCCCCTACGCCTCTCCACGCCCGGGGGCATCGGAGCCGAGCCTCAGCCGGACCAGCGCGGCCATCAGCTCCCCGCGGCGGGCCCGGTACTCCTCCTCGGGGATGTCGTCCCTCTGATGGGAGTCGTCCAGAGATGCCATCTCCCTCATCAGGGCCGTGGCCGCGGGGTGTCCCTCCGCATCCCCACCTCCCCCCGGGCCGGCGCCGCCCGCCATGGCCGGGACCTGGGCCGGGCCCCGCCTCACGGCGTACACCAGCAGCGCGGCCATGATCAGCCCCACGGCCGAGGGTATGGCCACCCTCCAGGTGCCCGTGCTAGCCAGCCCGTCACCGATGCGGTCGAGCCACGAGGGAACAGGCAGGTCCGAGATGGTCACGCTCAGACGGGCGCCGGCCTCCAGGCCACCGGCCCCCGACACGGTGTAAGACCGGCCGTCCACTTCCGCCGTCTCGATGGGCTCAAGGACGTTCGACTCCACCACGGTCCCGGTCTCGGTTTCCATCAACAGACGGAAGGCATCGGCGCCCAGCGGGAAGGTGCGGGAGAGCTCGACCCGGTTGCCCTGGTAGGGGAGGCGATAGGTGTAGGCCACCTGGGCGGTCCCCGGAGGGAGGGGCGAGGTGAGGGCGAACCCGGAACCGACGTTGATTATCCCGCCCCCCGCCAGGTCTGACGACACGTCCAACTCCGAGGCCTCCGGGGGCATGGAGAACCGAAGGAACTTCATGGCGGCGGGCTGCTCTAGGTCCGGGACGAAGGTGCGGTCTCCCTCGTTTACCACCTCCACGATCTCGAAGGCGGCCAGAGCCTCATCGTCGCCGTCCGCGGCCCTTATCAGGAGCACGTCCCCAGACACTCGGACAGCCTCCAGGCTGTCGGTGGGCTCGTAGACCAGCAGCTCCGCAGACTCGGACGAAGGGCCGGGGTCCAGGCCGCCCGAGTACATGACGCCTTCGTAGTTGACCGTGAGCCTGCCGGTGGAGCCCTCCTCCAGGGACACCCCGTCGAAACGAAACTCCCCGCCCGGCTGGGTCGTTGCGGACTCGGTGTCGACGGTGCCGTCGACACCGAGGATGACCAGCAGCACCTCCAGGCCTGCGGGGGCCTCGCCGCCGGCGGTGCCGTTCACCACCCGCCCGGCAATGGCGCCCCCTTCCTCTCCCGACGCGGACGACGCCCACAGGACGGCGGCCAGGGCCGCGGCCGCCGCGGTCCCCAAGAGGAGCCACCCTCTACCGCCGCGGGCCGTCATGCTCCTCGGTGGGGCACTCTTCGGACTCCTGGGAAACGGAATGCTCGACCGTGCCGTCCTTCACCGGCGTTACAGGCCCAGGGGGCCCGGCTTCCCGAAGGGCGCCGACCTCCATCTCGACGAGACGCTCCGCCTCCCGCTCAGCCAGCTCCTGCTCCCGGACCACGGCGGCCGCCTGGACACGGTACGCCCTCAGGCGCTCGCTGTAGTCCGCTTCCTCAACGCCCCCGATCTCGTACTCCAGCTGCAAGCTCCGGATGGACTCGTATATCTCCTCCCGCCTAAGCCGCCACGCCACGGGGCCCACCCCATCGTCAGTACCGCTCCGGGAGGGACCGCCGGCCCCGAACTGCCGCTTGACGAAGGGATACAGGACGACCCCGACCACCAGCAGCGCCAGCAAGGCGCCAATCAGGACCGGCATCGGCGGGAGGACCCCCTGACACGGGGCCCGCCCGGTCCCATCACGACACGGGCGGGCCCTCTGATTGCATTATATCGCGCATTGTGCCCCAATGGGCACAGACCGGCCGAGGGCCGGGCAGACCCTAGCCGTCGCCGGACTGGCCGCGGAGGGGTCTCTCGGCGGGAAGGCCAACGGAGGCCGACAGCCTCTCCGCCACCGGCGCGGCCTCCGGGGCCCGCCGGGGCCACAGGGATATGACCGTCCCCAATATGAACACCGGGCCGGCGACCCAAATCCACCAGACCAGGGGATTGACCATCACCCGGAGGCCCGCCCTGCCGTCGTCCAGGGTCTCGCTGGGGACGACGTACAGGTCTTCCACCGGAGTCGAGCGAATCCCCGCCCTCGTGGAGGACATGCTGAAGGCGGGATAGAAGTCCCGTTGGGCGATCAGGGTCTGGAGGAACGCCCCGTCACGATAGGCGTTTATGGTGCTTACCGACTCCAGCCTGTCCGATCTCTGGGAGAGGTCGGTGCCGACGTACTCGAGCTCGTAGCCGCCGACCTCGACCCGCTCCCCGGGGGCCAGGATCACGTCCTGCTGCACGTCGTAGAAGGACGAGCCCACGATGCCAAGGGCCATCATCACCACCGCCAGATGGACGACGTACCCACCGTACCGGGGCCGGTTGGCGGCGATCAGCTTCAGGAATCCCACGGGGTAGCTGTCCCCCTGGCGGCCCCGGGACCTGACCCCTCGGGCCCACTCGAGGAGGATGCCCCCCGTCACCATGGCGCATATGCCCAGGGCCGCCATGGGGTACGGCTTGCGGACTCCCAGCACGGCCACCAGGACGACGACGGCTAGGCCTATCAGCAGCGGGCCCGCGAGGGCCCCCCGCAGCGTCCTGAGGCTGGCGCGTCGCCAGGGCACGAGGGGCCCGACTCCCATGAAGAATATCAGCGCCAACATCAGGGGGCCGTTGACCTGGTTGTAGAAGGGCTCCCCCACCGAGACGGTCTCGCCCCTGAACACCTCGGAGATCAGGGGAAACACCACTCCCCAGAGAGTCACGAAGGCGATGGCCAGCAGCAGCAGGTTGTTGACCAGGAAGGCCGCCTCTCTGGAGAGGCTGGACTCCAGGTTCTGGGCGCTCTTCAGTCTGCTGTACCGGGAGAAGAATATGCCGAAGGGCACCGCGACACCGATGCCGGTGAACATCAGGAACACCCAGCCCAGGGTGGATGCGCCGAAGGAGTGGACCGACGGGATAGGCCCGCCCCGGTTCATGAACATGCCGTACAGGGCAAGTCCGAAGGCGAGGTTGATGAGGACGATGTTCCACATCCGAAACATGCCTCGCCGCTTCTGGACCATGATGGAGTGGATGAAGGCGGTGAGTGCGACGAAGGGCATGAACCCGGCGTTCTCCACCGGGTCCCAGGCCCAGTAGCCGCCCCAACCCAGGATGGTGTAGGCCCACCAGCCGCCCAGGAGCAGGCCGGAGCCCAGAGCCGCCCAGCTCAAGATGCCCCAGATGCGTCCCGGGTCCACCCACTCGTCCCCCGTCTTTCCGGCCACCAGCGAGCCCAGGGCGAAGGCGAGGGGAATGGACACCGACACCAGCCCGGCCATCATCACCGGGGGGTGGGCGAACATGCCCGGATGGGTCAGCAGCGGGTTGATGCCCTGGCCGTCGGGGGGCACTACGGAGAGCCTGGCGAATGGGTCGGCCATGAACATGAGCACGGCCAGGAAGAAGGTCAAGACCACCATCAGGACCCCGGTGGTGTAGGGGAGGGTGTCCCGGACGGACGCCGGGGCCAGCCGAACGGCTAGGGCCGAGAGGGCGGCCAGGGCGAAGGCTATGTACAGCAGGGACCCCTCGTTGCCCGCGTAGAACGCCACCCAGGTGTAGATGCGGTCCATGGCCATGTTGCTGTTCCCCGCAACGTAGGCGACCTCGAAGTCGTTGGACAGGAACGCCCCTACGAGGCTGGCCACCGACACCGCCAGCACCGGCACCAGCAGGTAGGTGGCGGCCCGGGCGCTCTCCACCAGGGCGGGAGCGGGCCGAAGGGCCCCCAAGACCGATCCCACCGACGAATAGGCCGCCAGCGCCAGCGCCAAGGCCAGGGATATGGAGCCCAGGTCAGCCATTCGCCGTCCCCGGACCGGCGCCGGACTCCCGTCCCACGGGACGGCGGGCGCCCTGGCCGCCCTCGATCTCCATGTCCACCACAGCCAGGTACTCCTCTAGGCCCTCCTCCGTGCCCGATTCGGCCCGGGCCGGGGGCGGCGCGCTGGTCCGCATGGCCCTCACCACCAGCGCCACAGCCACGACGCCGAGCAGGACGGCGACGATGGGCACGACCCAGGCGATGAGGTTGAATCCCTCCTTGGGCGGGGCGGCCAGCACGCTCTCCCCGTACCGGTCCACGAAGAACTGCAGCACCTCGCCCCTTGTCATCCCCTCCGCCAGCTTCTCCCGCACCACGGCGCGCATCTGCTTGGCAAGCTCCACCTGGGCCTGGTCGATGGTCTCGCCGGGGCACACGGGACAGATCAGAGTGCGGTCGATGGACTGGGCCTGCTCCTCCAGGCTGGGAGGGGGGTCGGAGGCGCATGCGGCAAGCACGGTCGGAAGGGCGGCCGCAAACAGGACGGTCAGGAGGCGGGCCCTGGAGCTAGGCATCACGCATCGAAGGGTGCTTTCGGCCAATGCCAAGTCCGTCCCGCAGGGCGGGGCCACCGGCATAAGGCAGGTTGGGGAGGGTCCGGGCCACGACAACTCCGGCACAGCCCGCGCACGAGGGGCGAGGGGGGAACTCCCCTACTGCTGCAGGGTGCGGATGTAATTGACGAGCATCCAGCGCTCTTCCACCGTGAGGAGCTTGTCGAAGGCGGGCATGACGGTGACCCCGCTGGTGATCCAGCCGAATATGGTCACGTCGGGGTCGTCTATCACGTCCGGCGACGTCAGGTCGGGAGTGATGGTATAGGGCCGGGCTTCGGTCCCATAGCCGTAGCTCTCCCTCATGATCCGTAGCACGGGGCCCTGCAGGGTCGGGTCCTCTCCGTTGCCCGTGACGCCGTGGCAGAAGGCGCAGTTGGCGGCGTAGAGCCTGGCGCCCTCTTCGATCCCCTGCCCCGGGATCGGGTTCTTGGTGGTGGACAGCTCCCTGCCGGTGATGGGCACGGCCCCGTCGGGCACAGAGACGCGGGGCGGCTCGTGGACCTTGTAGGACTGCTGGTAGTGCATCTCGTAGAAGAAGTCCAACGGGTACGTCCCGTTGGCGCACCCGGCCAGGAGCGCAGCCACCAGGAGAAGGGCGCCCAGAAGGAGGGGGCGCTTGACCGCCGCCAGAGGGGCTATGTGCCGCCGGTCTCTCAATCCGCCTCTCCGCGTTTCACTTCGACGGCCCCGGCCTGGGTCAGGGCCTGCTCCACCTCGGGCACCTGGGCCTCGTCGCACGTCACGTGGACGCCGATGAGACCCTGGGTGACCCTGTCGTCATACAGCTTGGGCTTGAACCCCGGGAGCCTGGACTCGAATATGATCCCAAGGACCGTGAAGAGGATGGCCCCCAGCATGGTCCCCTCGTAGGTCACGATGGCCATGGGAGGGAGGGAGAGTATGGGCTTTCCGCCGGTAACCAGGGGGTAGGCCATCTGGGTCATCGAGGTGAGGAGTATGCCGGCCGTCATCCCGCACAGCGCCCCGACGAAGGGAAAGACGTAGAGACGGTGGTGGGTCTCCCTCTCGCCGAAGGCGCCCTCGGGGTACGGAGCGCCGGTGAGGAAGTCGTAGTCCTCGTTGGTGAGACCGACCTTCTGAAGGGCGTCGCCCGCCTCGGCGGCGTAGTTGGCGTCCTCGTACAGTCCCATTACCGCTGTCTTTGCCATTTCAACCCTCGCTAGCCTGGCCGCCGGGACCGGTGGGGTCCGAACATGGTCCCCGCGCCCCTACGGCCATAATGGCCCGACTCACTCCTCCCTGATTACCGCCGGCACCGTTCTCCTGCCTATCTTTATCTCCTGCTTCAGTATCTCCCCTTCCTTGACGTCGTAGATGGGTATCAGGGGGAACACCTTGGCGAACAGGAGCATGAGCATGGACACCAGGCAGAAGGTGCCGAAGACGATGACCACCTCGACCGCGCTGGGGCCGTAGGTGTACCAGACGTAGCTCAAGGTCTGTTTTTGGGCCAGACCCGGCACGATTATGACGAATCGCTCTAGCCACATGCCGATATTTACGGAAACGCACGCAACGATCATGAGCCACGGGTTGCGTCTGATCCCTCGGAAGAGCCACATTCCAACGGGGATGAAGTAGGTCGTTCCCACGAAGGTGATGAACCACCAGCTCCACGGGTCCTGGTCCGTGAGGAAGTGCTTCACGGCGATCTCGTCGGCCTCCAGGGAGTAGAGGCCGAACGTGAACTCCAGCACGAAGAATAAGAACCAGGCGGTGGCCACCACTATCAGCAGCCGGCCCAGGGCGTCGAAATGCTCCGCCCGGATGTAGTCGTGCCAGCCGAAGAGGGAGCGCATGATGGCCATCACGATGACCACCGCCGCCACTCCCGAGTGCACCGCCCCGATGACAAAGTAGGGCGGGAAGATGGTGGAGTGCCAGCTCCTGACCGCGATGGCCATGCTGAAGTCGAAGGAGACTATGCTGTGCACGGAGACGAACACGGGCAGGATGAGGGCAGACAGCAGCACCCCGGCGATGATCTGGAGCTTCCACTGCCTGGGGTTCCCCCGCCAGCCCATGCAGAGCACGCCGTATATCTTGCGCCTCCACCCGGTGGAGGTGTCCCGTATGACGGCCAGGTCGGGGAGCAGGGCGATGTACACGAACAGTATGCTGGAGGTCAGGTAGGTGAACACCGCGCTGGGGTCCCACACGAGGGCCGAACGCACGTTGGGGTACACGCCCCGGGCCCAGTCGTAGGGGAACACCCAGTAGAAGAGCCTCCAGGGACGGCCCGCGTGTATCAGCGGCATAAGCATGGCCGTCATCAGGGAGAAGACGGTGAGCACCTCGGCCGCCCGGGTCGCCGGCCTGCGCCACTCGGCCTTGGACAGGCGAAGGATGGCCGACAGCATGACGCCGGCGTGGCTGATACCGATCCAGAAGACGAAGTTGGTGATGAAGAAGCCCCACATCACCGGCCGGTTCAGGCCTGTGACCCCCAGGCCCTGGTTGAACATATACCCCGCGGCGCACATGGAGGCCACCACGACCACGGCCAAGGCGCCCACGGTGGCCCAGTACCACCTCGGGTTCTCGAACAGGGTGTTGAGGAGCCCCCTGTTTATCTCCCTGTCGGTAAGACTTCTACCTTCCTGCATCGCCCTTCTTACTTGCCAGCCCCGGCCGCCGCAGGGCCTACTCCGGCTTTCCCAGCACCATGTACCGGCCCTTCATGAAAGGCCGGACGAGGATGTACAGCAGTCCCTCCTTCGTTTCCCACATGGACATCACGGGCAGCAGCTTCGTGCCCAGCAGATATATGAAGGCCGTGGCCCCCAGGCCCCCGAGGATGATGAACACGTCCCACACGTCGGGGGTAACGGGCAGGAGCTGGGGGGCTATCCCGCCGGCTCCCACCGGAAAGTCGGCTATGGAGTGGCTTCCCAGGTCCTCCTGGGGAATGTTGAATGCCGGGACGTACACCCGCACCATCATGAAGAACGCCCCGATGATCGCAGACGCCCCGGCGATGGTGGGCCCGAGGACACTCCGCCGGATCCCGTTCCAGAGCAGAAGCGCGAAGGGGATAAGGAAGCTGAAGAATAGGTTCAGCACGAACGCGGTCCGATAGGACTCGAACATGATGAGCTTCACCACGCTCTGCTCCGTCGGGTCGCGGCCGTACCAGAAGGTCATGAACTCGGAGAACCAGAAGTACCCCCACAGGAGGGTCAGGCCCAGCAGCACCTTGGAGAAGGACCAGAAGGGGTCCAGCCCTATGTACTGCCGGTAGCCGCCCCAGGTCCTCATGATGAACAAGGTCACCAGCACGGTCCCGCCTGCGGCCTGCAGGCCGGTGAGGGCGTGGTGGGTCGCGAAGATCGAGTCCTTCCAGCCGGGCACCAGGCTGAGGGAGAAGTCCAGGCTTATCAGCATATGGACGAAGACCAGCAGCATGAAGTAGAAGGCGCCCAGCACGCCCAGGGAGGCCCGCTGCAGCTTCCATTCCCTCTCGGTGCCCTGCCACCCCATGGAGAGGCGGCGCATGAGAGAGGCCCTCCACCCGGCGCCGGTCTGACCCAGGGCGCACATGTCGGGCCGAGCCGAGACCCACAGGATGGCCAGGGCGCAGAAGACCAGGAACCCCACGGCGAAGCCGTCCCACCACAGCGGCGCCCCCATGGGCCCCTCGAACCAGATGGTCCTGCGGTCCTGGCCCACGCTGAGCTGCCCGTCGTGGTTCAGGTCGATTCCGGGAAGCAGGAACATGAGGGGAATGAACCACAGGAGGTTGAGCACCCCGACCAGGGCGAACAGCTCCGAGGCCCTGGAGAGGGGCCTGCGCCAGTGGCTCTTGGTCCACCGGAAGGCCACCGCCACCACGGGCGCCGAGCCGGTGGTGGCCAGCAGGAAGGCGAACATGGCGGCGTAGTAGCCCCATGCGGGCCGGGCCTCGTCGGAGAAGCCGTCGTTGACAGCCCGGCTGACGAACCCCACGATCCCCAGCACCACCAGGACGCCCAGGCCGAGGAGGGCCAACATCAGCGCCCTGTCGAAGGTAAACACCTTCCGCCTCAGGTGCTCCGTGACACCCTGGGGGGTCAGGTTCACCTCCGGCACGTCCGGGTGGTGAGCCCCGTGGCCGTTGGTATGGGGTTGGCTGCTAGTGGCCATCTCCCTCTTCGCCTTCGTACTGCGGGTCTATCTTCTTCAAATAGATCACGTTGGGCTCGGTGCCCAGGTTCTTCAGGAGCTGATAGGCCCTCGGGTCCTTGAGCCGCTTGTCCCCGGTGGCCTCGTCGACCTCGACGTACTGGCGCAGCCGGCTGTTGGGGTCGTCGTAGTCGCCGAAGATCAGAGTGTTGGTGGGGCAGGCCTGAACGCACGCCGGCAGGAAATTGCCCTCGGCCAGCTCCTTGTCGCTGAGCTGCCCGCCCTCGCTGCCCTCCACCTTGAGCTGCCCCCGCCGGATCCGCTGCACGCAGAAGCTGCACTTCTCCATGATGCCCCGGCTGCGCACTGTCACGTCGGGGTTAAGCTGGTTCCTGAACTGGTCTGGGAAGGTCGGCTCCCAGAAGTTGAAGTACCTCACCTGGTAGGGGCAGTTGTTGGCGCAGTACCGGGTGCCCACGCAGCGGTTGTACACCTGGACGTTCAGACCCTCGTCGTTGTGGTAGGTGGCGTACACGGGGCACACCGGCTCGCAGGGGGCGTTCTCGCAGTGCTGGCAGAGGATGGGTATGAATCTCGCTTTCACGTCGTGCCAGGGGGCGTCGGCAGGCTCCGTCCGGTTTTCGTCGGCGCCCTCCCGACGGTACTCGGCTGGGACGTCCCAGTAGCGTTCGACCCGTATCCACTGCATGGCCCGACGCTGGTGGAAACGGTCCTCGGTATTCAACCCGACGTTGTTCTCCGACTGGCACGCCACGACGCAGGCCTGACATCCCGTGCACTTGTCGATGTCTATGACCATGCCCCATTTGTGTTCCTTGCGCTGCGCCATCGCCGGCCCTACCTTTCGACCGCCGGGGAATACCTGTGCTCCGGCGCCCTACCCACGGGTCACCTGCACGACGTCTTCGTGCTCTACGCCTATCGGGAAGGCGGGCACGATGCCCTCGAACTTGGAGACGCGGGCGTTCCGCCCGGTGGTCTCCAGCCGGACCTCGGTGGCGCCCCATGCAAGGGAGCCCGTGGCCGAGTCCGTCTCGGGGGCGAGTATATGTATTGGATTGTCGCCGCGCCTCTCGCCATCGCGCATGGCATACTCCCCGCTGGCCCTGTGACCCTGGCCCACGGGAACGCCCACCACGTTGGGAGGCATGGCCGGGTGGGGATAGACCACGGCCTCTATGGCGAGGCCCGCCTCGTTGACCAGCCTGACCACGTCCCCCTCGTTGAGGCCCATCTCCCTGGCCTTGCGGGAGTTGATCTCCACCCACGTCTGCCACGTCACGGAGGTAACCGGGTCCGGCGCGGCCTGAAGCCAGGGGATGTGGGCGCCGCGCCCGTCCAGCAGGGAGTTGGACAGGAAGGGAATCATGCGGAACACGTTGCCGCCCCCGCCCGCGGTTCTCACCACGGGCGTGACTGACCCCTGGGAGACCATCTCCGCCAGGTTGGGCGGATTGGGCGGAGCCCCCCTGAAGACGGCCTCCTCATCCCACCATCCGCCCTGCTGCAGCACGCCGTTCCAGAACCCCTCGAAGGTCGCCGCCTCCACCGAGCCGCGTCCCAGGCCGTGCAGGGCACGGGCCTCCTCCCTGACGACATCCCGGAAGGTGTTGGGCAGGCCGTCGTCCAGCCCCAGCTCCTGGGACATGGTGAGGAGCATATCGGGGAAGCTCCTGGGGTCCAGGCCGGGCAGCGGGTTCACCACCGGCTGCTGGAACCCCACCATCTGGTATCCCGGGCCGGGGTTGGGCACGTCGTGGCCCCAGTCCTCCAGGTACAGGCGCTGGGGCAGCACCAAGTCGGCCATCATCGCCGTGTCGTCCAGGAAGTTGGAGAAGCTCACGATGAAGGGGCGTCCCGTCGTTATCGCCGAGGCAAACCCAACCGAGCCCGGCAGGCTGTGCACCGGGTTGGCCCCACGGACCATGATCACGCGGATGTTCCCCTCCCGCACGTCCTCGGCCACTCCCGTCCAGTCGGTGAGGGACGCCGGGTCCGCGGTGGCCGTGGGCAGGGGCGGCGACGGATTGAAGACGACGCCCCCCGAGCCGGGGGCCCTGCCCACGCTGCCGACCAGGTAGTTCAGGGCGTAGATGGCCGAGAGGTTGAAGGTGCCGTTGCTCTGGGCGCCCTCCCCGCCGCCCCCCAGGGCCAGGGCCGGATGGCCCTGGGCGAAGTCGTGGGCCACGTTCCGGATGATATCCGCGGCGGCCACGCCTCGTATGCTCTCGGGGATTCCCACGTACAGCGGATTGTCGGGCCGCACCACCCTGTCGGCGCTGAAGGCCTCCAGGGCAACGGCGCCTGCGCCGCCCGTCATGGCCCGGGCCGCCGCGGGGTCCCCCATCTCCTGGCTGATGATCTCGTGGGCTATGCTGAGGGCCAGCACCCCCGACCGGCCCGGAACGACGGGTATCCACTGGTCGGCGTTGGCCGCGGTCATGGAGTACCGGGGGTCGGCGTGGACCATGAGCCCCCGCCCCCCGCCGTTGGAATGGTCGCGGAGACGGCCGTAGCCCCGGGAGTACCGCACCGGGGACAGCCAGGTCGAGAGTACGTCCGCGCCAAAGGAGAGGACGTAGGAGCTGTTGTCGATGTCCAGGTCCGGCAGGCGCTGCTGGCCGAACACGTCCCTGACCGCCCTGTCAAGCGCATGCTGCTCCAGGGCCTCCAGGGCCACGTGCCTGCATCCAAAGGAGGAGGCGAACCGGCCGACCACGTTGGCCATCTGGCCCCTGAGGGGGTCCGTGACCACCAGCGCGGCCCCGGTGTCGCCCTCGGCCTGGAGCTGGCGGAGCTGGCCGGTGACCCGGCCCAGGGCGTCATCCCAGGTGGTGGGCTCGAAGTGCCCGGAGCCCCGGGGGCCCGCGCGCAGCATGGGCCCGGAGAGCCTCTCGGGGTGGTAGATGGCCTGGAGGCCCCCTTCACACCGAGCGCTCTGGCCCCCCAGGTTGGTGGGGTAGAGGGGGTTACCCTGTATCTTCTTGGCCCGGCCCTCCATGACCCGCACTATGATGCCCTCATGCTCGGGGCACTCCTGGCACAGGGTCGCGTACCAGTTGTCCCTGCCGGTGACCAGGTCCTCGGGCATCTCCACGGAGCTGGACATCCGCATCTCCCTCTCGGGGAAGATACAGGACACCGCCCCTATCGCCGAGAGGCTGGACCATTTCAGAAAATCGCGCCGGGATAGTTTCATCGTGCCCCTAGTAGTGACATGTGACGCAGTCCGTGGGAGCGTCGTTGTCCCGGTGACAATCGACGCAGTCTCCCATCTTGAGCCTGCGCTCCTGCTTGACCTTGTCCATGGCCCGGACCTTGCCGTGGCAGATGGCGCAGCTGGCCTCCACCAGCTCCCCGGGCTCGGGCGGCGAAGACATGGGAAGGTTGTGGCTGCTGGCCCGCTGCAGGGTCTCGGCCCGCCCTTCCTCGGTCTGGGTGAAGAACCGGATGTGGGGCTCGTGGAAGAACTGGACGTGGTCCGGCACCCGGTGGACCCGCTCCCAGTCTATGGGCTGGGGCGTGACCTCTGGGTTGACCATGCCGTCGGCCCCCAGGCCCCCGTGGGCCAGGAGCTTGACGATCTCCGCGTTCTCCTCGCCCTGGACCGGCATTCCGTTGACCGTCTTGTGGCAGAAGAGGCACTGCTCCACGGCGGGCACTGTAGCGGCGGCCCCCTCGGTGACGTTCCGATGGCAGAACTCGCACTGGATGCCCGCCTGCTCCACGTGGACGGTGTGGGGGAAGTCTATGGGCTGGTCGGGGCCGCTGGCGCCAAAGCCGAAAAGGGGCTTCGACCACCAGGCGGTGAGTATGTACACCACCACGAGTGCCGCGACGACCCCTCCCGCCAGACCACCCAGGGCCAGGGGCAGCAGCTTCCAGCTAAGCTTTACGGGCACCAGTCTGCACCCACCATGTCACCGCGTTTGGCGGCTCCTGCTTTCGACATCCGATCAGTCCGCGCCGGCCGTCAGCCATACGGCCTCCGGCCCATGCTATATCCAGAACCTGTTGTATACCTGCTCGAGGAGGTACGTGTTGCCCACGGTCCACACCATGAACAGTATCGCCAGGCCTACCATGACGATCGAGCCCGCGTAGATGGGCAGACGCAGCATGTTGGCTTCCTTGGGCAGGTGCCCGGAGGCGATGAGCGAGGGTATCAGGGCGTGGGCCGTCAGGAAGGTAAAGGCGATGATAACGATGGAGAAAAAGTAGGCCCATAGCCAGTGGAGCCAGTCGCCTACGTTGCTCCAGTCGGCCGCCGTCATGGACGCCGGGTCTACTTCAGGCATGCGTGGGAGTGGCCTCCCTAGCCTCCTCTGGGGCGTTGGACATAAACAGCGAATTTGCACGTGAAAACTATCACAGCGGTAAACGAGTGTCAAGTAGCGGGGCCGCCCATCCTTGACCGGGGTCGGTCCGCATCGGTAGAATACGACGCAGCAAAACGGGCCGCGTAGATGAGGGCGGAACACGACGACCGGAGGACGCAGATGCCAGAGGACCGGAGCGAGGAGCGGCAGCCAAAGTACTCTCGCCGGAACGTCCTGGGAAAACTGGGGCTGGGGCTGACGGCAATAGCCGGCGCCGTGTTCGTCCTGAAGAACCTGATCCCCTCGGCAGAGGAGCCCGACACGTCGGCCCGCCTGCCCGGGCCCGACTCGATCTTCCATCCCCGGGACGGTCACCCCATGGACCGGGGGAGCGCGACCAGGGACGCCTAGGCGCTACCTTCTCCCGAACTCCCGCTCCAGGTGGTGGGAGCTGAGGTGGATCATGGTCGGGCGTCCGTGGGGGCAGGTCTGGGGGCTGTCGCAGGCGCCGAGCTGGGCCACCAGCTCCTCCATCTCCCGCATGTCCAGGCTCTTTCCCGCCCGCACCGCGCTATGGCATGCGATGGATGCGGCCACCGCCTCCTCCCGCTCCTTCAGCAGCCGCTCGAAGGCTATCATATCCAGTATCTCGACGAGAGCGCGGCCCGGGTCCCCGTCGGTCACCATTTGGGGTACGGCCCTCACCAGGTAGCTCCGCTCGCCGAAGGGCTCCGCCACGAACCCGTACCGCTCCAGCAGGTCTCCGTTGCCCCTGATCACCTCCTCCTGGCCGGGGGATAGCTGCACGGTGGCGGGCTCCAGCAGAGACTGGGAGAGGGCCCGGCCGCCCGGGCCGCGGGCCGCAATCCGCTCGAACAACACCCGCTCGTGGGCCGCGTGCTGGTCGATGAGGTAGACCCCGTCGGGGCCCTCGGCCACCAGGTAGGTGTTGCGGACCTGCCCCAGGAGGCGCAGGTCCGCCGTAGCCTGGGCGGGGGTGGCGGAGGCGCCGGCACCTCCCAGCTCCAGGGCCGCCTCCAGGGCCATTTCGGAGCCCGCGGGGCCCGGGGACTGCCTTCCACCGGCGCTCCAGGGTTTGGCCGCGCCGTCACCGGACCAGGGTTCGGGGGCGACCCGCACCTGGGGCACCGGGGAGGTGGCGACCAGGGCGCCGCGCACGGCCCGCTGCAACGCCGGAAACACCACGTCCTCGCGCCTGAACCTCACCTCCCGCTTGGCCGGGTGCACGTTCACGTCCACGTCGGCGGGGGGCACCGTCAGGTTGACGACGCCCAGGGGATGGCGTCCCTTCGGGAGAAAGCCCTGGTACGATTCCGACAGGGCGAAGGCCAGCAGGCCGCTCTGGACCCACCGGCGGTTGACCAGGAAGGTCATGTAGCTGCGGTTGGCCCGGTGGTGGGAGGGGGCGCTGATGTACCCCGTGACCGCGTAGCCGTCCCTGGGGCCCCCTGAGTCCACCGTCAGCAGGGAGCTGGCCGTCTCCGCCCCGTACACCGAGGCCAGGGCGTCGAGGAGGCTGCCGTTCCCCGGGGACGATATGGACCTGCGCCCGTTGACCAGCAGGTGGAACCGGACCTCGGGGTAGGCCAGGACGAAGCGGGACACCATGTCGCTGACCCTGGAGGTCTCGGCGGCGGGGGACTTGAGAAACTTGCGCCGGGCGGGGAGGTCGTGGAACAGGCCCTGGACGGTGAAGGAGGTCCCCTGGGGGCACCCGGCGGCGGTGTTGCCGACGACCCTCCCGCCCTTGAGCTCCACCCGGCGCCCCGTCTCCGTCCCGGCCGGGCGGGTCACCAGGGACACCCGGGCCACGGCCGCTATGCTGGGGAGGGCCTCGCCCCGAAAGCCCAGGGTCCGGACGTCGTCCAAATCGTGGGCGCTGGTGATCTTGCTGGTGGCGTGGCGCTGGAAGGCCAGCTCCACTTCTTCCGCCGGGATGCCGCAGCCGTCGTCGGTCACCCGGAGCAGCTCGCTGCCGCCGCCGGTGACCTCGATGGTGACTTGGGTCGCCCCGGCGTCCAGGGAGTTCTCGATGAGCTCCTTGACCACCAGGGAAGGCCGCTCGGCCACCTCCCCGGCGGCTATTTTGCCGGCCACGTCGGGCGCGAGCACCCTTATGGACACAGTTGCCGGAGACCCGTTTCTGAAACCGCCGCTCCCCATCCCGCCCCTCTCCGAGTCCGGGCTCGATCCGCCGCTCCCCATCCCACCACTCTCCGGGTCCCGGTCAGAAAAGGGGGACCGTAGTTCCCTTGGCCCGGAACTGCTTGTCCTCCGAGGTCCCGGTGGCCACGAAGTCCGAGATGATGCCGTAGATGCGGTCCATCTGGGCGTCGGCGGTGCGCCTGAAGAAGTAGGGGGGGACCCAAATGCCTCCGAAGGCCGCGGCCACCTCGGGGTAATCGTCGATGACGAACTCTGGGGTCACGTCTACGCCCAGCTCCTCCAGCCTCTCTTCGTGGTGGTGGGTCGGCTTCTCGTACACCCCGCTTACGAACTCCTCCAGCTGGTGCTTCCTGACCACTTCCCAACGCAGGCCCACCCCGGACCAGATGTATATGGAGTGACCGTCGTCGATCAGCTTGCGAAAGGTCTCCTTCGTACCCGGCCGCAGGCTGTCGTCCAGGCCCAGGATGGTGTAGTCCACGTCGAAGAAGATGTTCATCTACGCTCCTTGCCGCTGCCCTTGCCGCCCGTCCACATGGGAAGAGGCGCGGATGCCATTATACAGCATGACCCGCCGGGCCCGGGTGATGGGGACGGGTGAGACCGCTACCCGTCCAGGGCCGCGGTGAGGGACTTCTCGTTGGCCCCCACTATCAGCTCGCCGCCCAGCCGCACCAGGGGCCGCCGGATGAGGCGGGGCTCCTGGAGCATCAGCCCGACTAGGTCGTCGTCGGTGAGGCCGTCGGGGTCCAGCCCCATGGCCTTGAAGCTGGGACTCCGGAAGGAGAACACGTCCCGGATGGGACGGTCTCCCAGCACCTCACGCAGCTCGGCCTCGGAGAAGGTCTCCTTGAAGAAGTCCCGGTCCTGGACGTCCACGCCCCTCTGCGAGAGAAACTCCCTCGCCTTCCGGCACTGGGTTCATCTGGGCCACCAGTAGAGGGTCGCCTGAGTGGTCATGGAAGCCTCCTTATGTGTATTACCGGGGTGTATTGCCGCGCGTATTGCCTGTATCCGGCGGCCCGTGCCGGCCGCTACCCGCTCCGGCTCCCGTCGTCGCCGGGGCGGCTCTCCCGGGCCTCCCGTTGCAGCCGGTACAGGGTGTTGATGGCCTCCAGGGGGGTCATGTTCTGCACGTCCAGGGCGGCAAGCTCCTCCAGGGTGGGGTGCTGACCGCCGAACAGGGCCATCTGCAGGGACGGGTCTTTGCGCCTGCGCCGGGGCCTGGACCCTGGCCCCCGGCCGCCGGACTCCAGCTCCCCCAGCACCTCCCAGGCGCGGGCGACCAGGGACTTGGGGAGGCCGGCGAGCTGGGCCACGTGGATCCCGTAGCTCTTGTCCGCTCCTCCGGGCACTATGCGGTGCAGGAACACCGCCCGGCCCTCCTCCTCGGACACGGCCACCGTGTAGTTGCGCACCCTGGGAAGGGTGGCGGCGAGCTGGGTGAGCTCGTGGTAGTGGGTCGCGAACAGGGTCTGGCATCCCAGGCCCGGGTCGTTGTGGATGTGCTCCACCACCGCCCGGGCGATGGAGAGGCCGTCGTAGGTGCTGGTGCCCCTGCCGATCTCGTCCAGGATAACCAGCGAGCGTGGAGTGGCCTGGTTGAGTATGGAGGCGGTCTCGACCATCTCGATCATGAAGGTGGACTGGCCGGTGGTCAGGTCGTCCTGAAGGCCCACCCTGGTGAATATCCGGTCCACGAGGCCGATGGTCGCCTTGTCCGCGGGCACGTAGCTGCCCACCTGGGCCATGAGGACGATGACGGCCACCTGGCGTATGTAGGTGCTCTTCCCGGCCATGTTCGGGCCCGTCAGGACGATCACCTGGGCGTCGATGTCGGAGGATCGAGTGTCGTTGGGTACGAAAGAGCCCGGCGGCATGACCCGCTCCACCACCGGGTGCCGGCCCCCCCTGATGTCGATGCCCGCCGTGTCGGCCAGCTCGGGGCGGACGTACCCGTACCTGGAGGCCGCCTCGGCCAGGCAGGCGAACACGTCCACGTGGGCCACGGCGTCGCCCAGGGCGGACACCCTGTCGCCTCCGCCGGCGATCTGGGAGCACACCTGCCTGTAGAGGGCCCGCTCCAGCTCCTCGATCCGCTCCCTGGCGTTGAGTATCAGGGACTCGTACTCCTTCAGCTCCGGCGTGATGAACCGCTCGCCTCCCACCAGTGTCTGGCGCCTCGTGTAGTGGTCGGGCACCTGGGCCAGGTTGGGGTTGCTGACCTCGATGTAGTAGCCGAACACCTTGTTGTACCCGACCTTGAGGCCCCTTATGCCGGTGCTCTCCCTCTCCCTATGCTCCAGCCCCGCGATGTACTTGCGGGCGTCCCGGGAGGCCAGGCGCAGCTCGTCTAGGTCGGCGGAGAACCCCTCCCGGATGACGCTCCCGTCCCCCGGTTCCCCCGCGGGCTCGGGCTCCAGCGCAGTGTCTATCAGGGCCGACAGGTCGTCGCAGGGCTGCATGCCGGGCTCCAGGTGGGCCAGACCTGCGGCGTCGCCTCCGAAGAGGAGGGCCCGCAGCTCGGCCGCGCCCTCCAGCCCCGCCTTCAGGGAGACCAGGTCCCTGGGGGGCGCCGTGCCCAGGCGGACGCGGTTCAGGGCACGCTCCAGGTCGGGGATGTTGGAGAGGAGGGACCTTGTCCGCTCCCTCAGTAGGACGTCGTCGTGAAAGGCGGCAACCGAGTCCTGCCTCCGGCCCAGCTCGGCCAGGTCCAGGAGGGGCTGTCCCAGCCACCGTCTCAGGAGCCGGCCGCCCATGGGGGTCCTGGTCAGGTCCAGGGTCGAGAAGAGGGACGCCGCCGCGTGGCCCCAGCGCCCCCCCTGGAACAGCTCCAGGTTCCGCCGGGTCTGGTGGTCCAGGTTCATGTACGAGCTGGTGCTGTAGGCCCCCAGGTTGCCCAGGTCCGCCAGGGAGGGGCGCTGGTTGCGAGCCAGGTACTCGACTACGGCCGCCGCCGCCCGCACGGCCTGGGGCAGGTCCTCGCAGCCGAACCCCTCCAGGGTCGACACCCCAAAGTGGTCCAGCAGGGTCTGACGGGCCTCCGGGTAAGGGAACGCGCACGGGTCGAAGGACGTGACGGGGCACTGGGCCGGCGGGAGGGAGAGCCCTTGCGGGTCCTCGCCGCCGTTCTCGGACGTTGGGGGCACCAGGAGCTCCGCGGGGGAGAGGCGGTCCAGCTCCAGGGGGAGGTCCGGGAGGGAGATCTGGGTGGCGGCGAACTCGCCGGTGGTTATGTCGACGTAGGCGAGGCCGGCCGCGTCGCCGTCCACGGCCAGGGCGGTGAGGTAGTTGTTGGACTTGGGCTCCAGCAGGGACGGGGACACCACGGTCCCAGGGGTGACCACGCGGACCACGTCCCTCTCCACCAGCCCCTTGGAGGCGGCGGGGTCGCTGAGCTGCTCGCAGACGGCCACCCGGTGGCCCTTCTTGATGAGCCGTGCCAGGTAGGACTCCAGGGAGTGGGCGGGGATGCCGGCCAGGGGCACCTTGAGGCCCTGGCCCATGCTCTTGGAGGTGAGGACGATGTCCAGGTCCCTGGACGCCACCCGGGCATCCTCGTCGAAGGTCTCGTAGAAATCTCCCAGGCGGAAGAGCACCAGGGCGTCGGGATAGCGCCCCTTGATCCTCAGGTACTGGCGCCGGATGGGTGTCAACTTACGCCTCTGCCAGGGGATTTTCGGCTATTGTACAGCAGGGAGAGAGGCCGAGAAACGCCCGGGCCGGCAAATTGACTTTTGGGCCCGCGTCATCTAACGTACGAACAGAGTGCCAGGGTTGCCCTGGGGCAAGTATCCCAAGATGCGGGGGTGAAGTTCTCATGGACCTGATCTTTCTTCTGGCGATATCCAGCGCGCTGTGGGTGCAGTCCTGGTACCTCCTCGGGTTCTACCCCAACCCCAGGACCCTGGGGATCATGGCGGCTGGTGTGGCCGTAATCCTGCTGGGGGTGGTCATATTCCCGGTGGCGGCCGTGGTGCAGACGCCGGCCCCGGGCGTCAACGAGTTCTTCGTGGACGTGCCAACGGCGCTGTCGGCGTTCATTCTCATGTGGGCGGTCTACGAGGCGATGGTCGCCGGCGTTTACCTGTGGGGCCTGGACACCCGCAGCCTCGGCTTCTACAGCCTGCTGCTGTGGATCGGCTCGGGCGTCTTCGCGGTCTACATGTTCCTGGGCGGCGAGATCCTGGGTTCCGGGGTCGTCGAGCCCGTGAGCTGGCTGCTGGGCACGGCGGGCATCCTGCTGGCCATCCAGTCGGCGCTGCTCTTCTTCTACCTGGCCCTGCAGCCCGCCGGCGCCGGGGAGCCCCCCGCCTCGACCATGAGGACGGTGACGGGGTGGTTCTACCTGGTGTTCTCCGTCGTCATCATGACACTGGCCGGGCTTCTGGTGCTGGGCCTGCAGCCGTCCTTCTAGCCCACCGGAGACGTCCAGAGACCCGTGCCCGTCCCGTCGTGAACGGGCGGGCGCGGGAGGGGCCCTACTGCTTCCAGTAGCGCTCCTCCATTACGTGGAAGCCCCTGGGGCCCAGCCGGTCCTTGACGTCCTCTATCATCCCCGGGTGGCCGCAGGCGTACACCATGGTGTCATCGGGCGACAGGCCGAACCGGTCGGCGTACTCCTCGACGATGGCGTTCACCCGCCCCCGGGCCCCGGTCCAACCGGCGTTCCTCTCCTCGTTGGGGCGGCTGACCGTCGGCACGTACACGACTGCATCAGGCCTGCTGGAGGCCATCTCCTCCATCTCTTCCCGGTAGGCGAACTCGTCGTCGTAGCTGGCGCCCTGGAGCACGTAGAACCTGTGTCCGCTGGCGCCCCTGTGAAGGTAGCTGCGCAGGGTGCTCATGAATGGAGCGATCCCCGTGACCGTCGCCACCATCAGGTGGCGGCTATAGCTCTCGTCCATGGTGAAGATGCCCTTGGCCCTGGGCCGGATGCTCATGGTGTCCCCGACCTTCAGGTCCCATATCATGGGGGTGAGGACTCCGTCGGGGAGGGGGACCAGCTCCACGAACAGCTCTATATGAGGCTCATGGGGCGCCGAGACGATGGAGTAGGCCCTCTCCACGCTCTCCAGGCCCAGGGTGCAATACTGGCCGGGCTTGAAGTCGAAGGGCACCTGGGGGTCCAGCTTGATGAGGATCAGGTCTTCGGTGATGTCCTTCCTCTCCACCAGCCTGGCCCTGGGCAGGCGGGCTATCATGTCCCGCATCCGCCGCTCTCTCTCCACCACCTTGGCGTCAGCCTGCTCCACTTGCGGACCCCCCGTTTCGTCGGCTCTCGCAGTCACGTCACTCCGCTGCGGAGACCGCTTTCACCGCCGCCGGGGTGATGTCCAGCCCCGGCACCCTGGACATGGGATCGGGCTCTTCGCTGGCCTGCAGGTCCACCGCGAGTTGGCCGAAGAGCGCGGTGGATGAGACGATCCCACTCTGCAGGTCCTCCCTTATGGTGGACCGGCCCTGGAGCGTCCCCGATGAGGTGCGGACCTCCACGGGGTCGCCCTCCCCGATGCCCAGCGCCCGGGCGTCCGAGGAGCTGATCTCCACGATCTCTTCCCGTCGAATGGAGTTGGCCCGACCGTTCACGATTTCCAGCTCCCGTTGCGACTGAAGGAGCACCCTGCCCGGCACCAGCAGGAACGGGAACTCCGCGTCATCCCGGGCCTCGGCCGCCCCGAAGTCGGGCGCCGCCAGCCGGGCCCTGCCGCCGGGAAAGCCGTCAGAGTACAGGACGGGCGTGCCCGGATGGTCGGCGTCGGGACAGGGCCACTGCAGCCCGTCGTACTGCACGTCCGAGTAGAGGAGCTGAATGGGCAGCGGCTGGGAGGGGTCTGGCCTGGCGACCAGCACCCCTTGGGCCTGAAGCCGCTGGTGGGAGATGCCGCCGTAGGAGGGTACGAGCCCGGCGATCTCCTCCATAACGGCTTCGGGGCCGGCGAAGTCGAAGCCCGACGGCGCCATCCGGCTCCCGATCTGGGAGATGGTCCACCACTCGGGGCGGGCCTCGCTGTTCTTGAGGGCAAGGGCCGGGCGCAGGGACTGGACCCGGCGCTCGACGTTGGTGAAGGTGCCCGTCTTCTCCGCGAAGCTGGAGCGGGGAAGCACCACGTCGGCCTTACTGGCTACGGGGCCCAGGAACTGGTCCTGGACCACCAGCAGGTCCAGGTTGTCCAGCAGGGAGAGGGGTCCGGAGCCGTCAGAGGGGTCGGACCACTCGACAAGCCCGCCCTCGGCCAGGTTGAGGCTGTCCCCGACGATGAACATGGCCTTGACCTCTCCCTCTCGGACCGATTGGAATATCCCCCGAAGGTCCAGGCCTGTCTCGAAGGGCACCATCTCGCCCCAGGCATCCTCCAGGGCGCGGCGGTCGTCGGCTTCGTCTACCCTGCGGTAGCCAGGGAGGAGGTGAGGCACGCATCCCATGTCCCACGCCCCCTGCCCGTTGGCCCCCTGCCGGAGGGGATAGATTCCCGTCGAAGGCCTGCCCAGGTTCCCGGTCAGCAGGGCCATGTCCGCCAGGCCCAGGACGCAGCCGCCGTGGAGCTGGCGGGGAACGTTGTCCAGCGCGTACACGATGGCCGAGGCGCCGGAGCCCGCGTAGATGCGGGCCGCCTCGGCGATCTGCTCCGCCGGGACTCCGGTCTCGCCGGCCACCGTGCCCATGTCCAAAGATGCGACGGCGCTGCGGAGCGCGGCGCCGGGGGAGCCTTCCTCCTCGTGGCAATGCTCCTCCACCCAAGGTCCGTCATCCAGTCCCTCGTCCAGGATGGTCTTCAGTATGCCGCCCAGGAGTAGGAGCTCGGTCCCGGGCTTGGGCCTCAGCCACAGGTGCGCGTAGCGGGTCAGCTCCACCTCCCGGGGGTCGATGACGACCAGCCTGGTCCCCGCCTTGACGCCGCGCTTGATGGGCACGCCCAGGACGTTGTGCTCCTCGGTGACGTTGGCGTTGAAAGCCAGGATGCACCGGGAGTCTTCCAGCTCCCAGGTGGGGTTGGTCGCCGCGCCGTAGCCAAGGGTATCCATGAGCCCCGTCACCATCTCGGGGCGGGTGTTGGATGTCTGGTCCACGTTGTTGGTCACCATGACCGTCCGGGCGAACTTCTGGGCCAGGTAGTGCTCCTCGTTGGTGCTGTCGGGCGCGGTGAGAATGGCGAACTGGGAGCCCTTGTAGCGGGGGAGGGTCCCGACGATGTGGTCCAGCGCCTCCTCCCAGGTCGCCTCCTGAAGGACGCCCTCCCGGCGTATCAGGGGGCGCCGGAGGCGCTCCTTGCTGCTGACGAACCCCAGGCCGAACTTGCCCTTGAAGCAGGCCTGGCCGCGGTTGGCGGGGGAGTTGAGCTCGGGCACCGCCCGTACGACCTTGTTGAAGGAGTTCACCTCCAGGTTGATCTGGCACCCCACCGGGCAGTGGGGGCAGATGGTGCGGCCCACGCGGCTGGCCTTCTCCCACTTGTTGTCGCTCTCCACCAGCGCGCCCACGGGGCAGACGTCCAGGCACGCGCCGCAGAACTCGCATCCCGACTCCAGGAGGGAGGTGCCGTGGGAGGTGCCCACCAGGGCCCTGCCCGCCCGGTCGGTGAAGGTGATGGCGTTGTCGCCCCGCACCTCCTCGCACACCCGGACGCACCGGCCGCACACTATGCACAGGTTGTAGTCCCTGTCGTAGAAGGGGTCGCCCGTCTCCACGGGCAGGTCCCGGTACTGGTAGCTCAGGGGAGACTCCAGCTCCATGTTCAGGTACCGGGTCGTGTCCTTGAGCTCGCACCTCTCGTTCTTGGGACAGGTGACGCACCGGTCGTTGACCGACACGTGGCGCAGGCACACGTCCTCGGGACCGCACAGCTCGATCCGGTGGCAGGTGAGACAGCCGTGGGGGTGCTCGGAGATGAGCATCTCCATGATGGAGCGCCGCAGCTGGTAGACCTGGTCGTTGTCGCTGGTGACGACCATCCCGTCCTGGACCGGCAGGGTGCAGGAGGCAGGGTATCCCCGTCCCCCCTCGACCTCGACGACGCACATCCGGCATGCGGCGTAAGGCTTCATGCCGGGGTGGTAGCACAGGTAGGGGACGTAGATGCCCGCGGCGATAGCCGCTTCCAGGACCATCTGTCCCGGCTGGGCCTTCACCCTCACACCGTCTATGGTTATGGTAACTTGCTCGACCTTTTCCACCATGCCATCCGCTCCACCGAAGGGATCAGTTTCCAGGGCGTCCCGCTTCTGCGCGGGGGGACGGCCCTCGTGAGCTCTCGTTGCCCGTCTTGCTACCTGCGCGTTCGAGACGGAGCGTGGAAGGGGCGCAGGCAGCTCCCCGTGGGGCATCGCCTCTCCACCATGTGGGCCTCGAATTCGGCCCCGAAGTACTTGAGGGCCGACGAGACGGGGTTGAAGCCAAGCTGGCCGTGTCCGCAGAGGGAGCCGGCCTGCATGTTGCTCCCCACCTGGCGCATCAGCTCCAGGTCCTGGGGGCTGCTCTCGAACCGGCAGATGCGCTCCAGCATCTCCAGCAGGTGGGTCATTCCCAGCCGGCAGGGGAAGCACTTGCCGCAGGACTCGAACTGGCAGAAGGCTATCAGGGACCGTGTCAGGTCCACCGCGCAGGTGTCCTCGTCGGCCGCGATGATGCCCCCCGAGCCCAGGATGGCCCCCGCCCGCGCCATGGCGTCGAAGTCCAGGGGTATGTCAAGCTGGTCCGCGCTCAGGACCCCGCCCAGGGGGCCGCCCGTCTGAAGGAGCTTCAGCGCCTTGCCGTTGGGAACGCCCCCGGCGACCTCGTATATGACCTCCCGCAGGGTCACTCCCAGGGGCACCTCCACCATGCCCGTGTAGCTCAGGTTGCCCGACAGGCATAGGATGGCAGTGCCCTTGCTGCGCTCTTGGCCGATGCCGGCGAAGTACTCGCCACCCCTGGCGATGATCTCGGGCACGTATGAGAGGGTCTTGACGTTGTTTATGTTGCTGGGCTTGCCGAAGAGCCCCACCTGGGCCGGGAAGGGCGGACGGAACCGGGGCATGGCCCGGCTGCCCTCTATGGACTCCATCAGCGCCGTCTCCTCGCCGGAAACGTAGGAGTCCCCCGTAAGAGAGACCTCGATCTGGAAATCGAAGCCGGCGCCGAAGATGTCCTCCCCGATGAAGCCCATCTCCCGGGCCTGCTCTACGGCCCGGCGGGTCCGGTCGATGGGCCCGTCGTGGCCGTGGCGGATGAAGACGTACCCGTAGTTGGACCCGGTGGCGTATCCGGCCAGCAGCATGCCCTCCAGCAGCGTGTGGGGGTCGCCCTCCAGGATGCCCTTGTCGTTGAACGCCCCCGGGTCGCCCTCCTCGCAGTTGCAGAGGATGTACTTCACGGGCTCCGAGGACCGGGCCAGGAACCCCCACTTGACGCCGGTGGGGAAGGCCGCCCCTCCCCGGCCCCTCAGACCGGAGACGTTGACCTGCTCCAGGGTCTCCTCGGGGGTCATGGTGGTGACGGCCTTGTGGAGGGCCTCGTACCCCCCGCCGGCGATGTACTGGTGAATGTCCCCCGGGTCGACGTTGCCCGAGTTGCGCAGGGCAATGCGCACCTGGCCCTTGAACATGGCCAGGTCATCCAACCGGGGAGTCCCCTCGGGCCCGTCCTCTCCATCATACGCCATCGCCAGGCCGGCCGCGGGCTCCCGACGCACCAAGTGAGAGTCGACGATGGCCGGCACCTGGGAGGGGGTGATGTTGCCGTAGAATACCCTGGGGCCGCCGGGCAGCATTATGTCCACCAAGGGCTCCGCGTAGCAGAGGCCCAGGCAGCCCACCTCGCTGAGCGTTGCCTCGATGCCCCGGCTCTCCAGCTCCGCCCGGATGGCCGCCGTTACGCTGTCTGCGCCCGCGGCCTTACCGCACAGGGCGGCGCCGATGCGTATCCAGGGCGCGCTCCCGGCCGTGAGGGCGCTCCACCGCTCGCCGGCCTCGGCCCTGACCATTTCGAAGCTGGCAGCCATGGCCTACGGCCCGGACGCCCGCGGGCGCAAGCTAGTCACCGCTCACCCCGGGGGGCGTGGCGAATCGCAGGGCCGCCTTTGCGCCGTCTGGGGAGAGCCTGCCCATGAGCCGGTGGTCGACGCTGATGACGGGCCCCTGGGCACACGCGCCCAGGCACGTGTTGTACCGCAGGGTCACGTTGCCGTCCCGCGTCTCTCCTTCCCCCTCCAGCCCCAGGGTCTCCAGGACCGTGCCGATGGTCTGCATTGCGCCCTGCACGTGGCACGCCGGACCCCAACAAACCTCCACCACGTGGGCGCCGGGAGGGGTGAAGCGGAAGTTGGTGTAGAAGGACGCCACGCCCCATACGTCGTTGACGGTGGCGCCGGTGAACCTGGCAACCTCCTCGATGGCCTCCTCGGGGACGTATCCAAGGTCGTCCTGGACGGCCAGCAAGGATGAGAGAAGGGTCACCGTGGCCTGGGGCTGCGACTCCAGGGCACCGAGGATTCGCTGCCTGATCCCACGTTCTTGGGCGGCCATTCACACTCCCTAGGAAACCCGGACTGGGTCGGTCTACGCAGCCCACCCGGAGTCGTGAAATCTGTAACGAGGCCTCAAAATACTAACACAGGGGTGCGGGGCTTTCAAGAAAAGTCCTTCAGGACCGCCTCCGCCACCTCCTTGCCCAGACGCACGCTGTAGTTGGTGCCCCGGTCCTCGGGATATATCTGGGTCGTGTTGGCCAGGTACAAGCCCTTGATGGGAGTCCTGATGTCGGGGATGCGGCTGCTGTAGTTGACGCCTATTATGGGCTGGGCGGCGTCCACCTTGTGGTGGTGGTACTCCAGTATCCACGAGGGGTCGAACTTGGGGTTGACCCGCCGCAGGTGGGGAAGGAACTCCTTGAGCAGATCCTCCCCGCTCATCTGGTAGAGGGGGTTGCTCCTGCTGGGATAGTTGGTGAGGTAGACCAGGTGGTTCCCGCCGTACAGCGACGGGTCGACGAAGTTGGTCTGCTCGATTACCCCCACGAAGGGCATCGAGCGGTCGGCTATGTTCAGCCAGTACATGTTGGTCAGGGGCCTGTCCAGCACCAGGATCATCAGCACGGCGGCCAGGTAGTTGACCTCGGTCAGCTTCCGGGAGTACTCCTCGGGCAGAGGGGGGACCAGCCGCGTGAACACGTAGGAGGGCGTGGTCGCGATGACCGCGTCGTAGTCGCGGACCCGGGGCCCCTCCCCGGCAGTCTCCACCTCCAGGCCGGCGGCCCTGCCCTCCTCCACCACCACCCGGCGCACGTTGGCCGAGAGGTGGACCTCGCAGCCGGGGGCCGAGGAGACCCTGGCGCCAAGGGTGTCGAACACCTCGCCGAAGCTCCCCATGGGGTAGCCCAGTTTCTCCCTCTCCCAGGGCTTCCCCCGGGAGGCGACCCGCAGGTATATCTTGCCCCAGAGCCACGTCATGCTGATCTCGGAGTAGTGCTCGCCGAACTTGCCCCGGAGCATCGGCTCCCACACCACCTGGTAGGCCCTTCTGCCCACCCGCTTCTCCAGCCACTCGGCCGCGGTGGAGCCCTCGTACCTGAGGCCGTCCTTCACCTTCTGCAGGTACAGGGTGACCAGGCCCAGGCGCAGCCGGTCCCACAGGGGCAGGGGGCCGAACCGCAGCAGGTCCACGGGGGACGTGAACCGCCATATCCTGTCGCCGTGGAAGAATCCCACCTTGGACTCGATCCAGGCCAGCTTGTCGCCCAGGCCCAGCTCGTGGATCAGGTCCACCATGTGGGTGTCGCTCATGAACAGGTGGTGGTATCCGCGCTCCAGGCGGCCGCCTCCCACGTCGAAGGTCGACGCCTGGCCGCCCAGGAAGGGGGCCCGCTCGAACACGTGGGCCTGGTGCCCCTTCTTGCCAAGCTCGTGGGCCGCCGCCAGCCCCGCCGCCCCGGCTCCTATCACCCCGACCCTCACCGCTCGTCCCTCTCTTCCGCAGCCGCCGTGCCCGTGGGGCCGTGGAAGGCCGACACGCCGGGCTCCGTCGCCGGCTCGGAGGTGCGCTCCAGGGGCGCGGTGCGGGCGACCTGGGCGAGGGATACGTTCTCCCGCCACAGGAACAGCAGGCCTAGGATGTTCACGGGCAGCCACAGGGCGAGGATGTGGACCGAGAAGGCGTAGGCCGCCGCGGCCTCGGCCCCGACCCCGAAGGCGACCAAGGTGCTCTTGGCGACGACCTCGAAGGGGCCAATGCCTCCGATGCTCGCGGGTATGGCGGTGGCCAGGTTGGAGGTGGCGGTCACCAGAAGGACCACCTGGAAGGGCTGGTCCAGGCCGAAGGAGATGGCCATGATGTAGTAGACCACCCCTTCCACCAGCCACACGGGACCTGAGAGCAGGACGATGGCCAGCAGCGCCCCGGGGCTCCGCAGCCCGCCCAGGCCGTCCAGCAGCAGGCGCAGCAGCTCCTCGACCCTGCCCCTCACCGCCGCGGGCACCAGCACCGGGGCCACCCGGACCAGGCCGCCGCTCAGGCGGGGAGAGGCCGCCAGCAGGCACACGAACAGGAAGGCCGCGACGAACACGGCGGCCACGGCGATGCTCCCCACCAGCCAGGCAGTCTTGAGCTCGCCCCCGTCGCTCCTGAGGACGCCCGTCCAGGGCAGGAAGGGCCAGACGACGGCCACGAACAGCAGCAGGGTCAGCCCGTCGAGGACCCGCTCCACGGCGATGGTGGAGAACACCGACGTCTTGCTCAGGCGCTCCCTCTCGCCCAGGAAGTGGGCCCTGACCAGCTCCCCCAGGCGCACGGGCAGCATGTTGTTGGCCATGTAGCCTATGGCGACCACGGGGTAGAGCCTGGGAACGGACACGGGCTTCAGGTGCAGGAGCAGAAAGCGCCATCGCAGGCTCCTGACCGCAAGGGAGAGGAAGTAGCACAGGACGGCGGGGACGAAATAGGAGTAAGCAGCGCCCTCCAACTCCCTTCCGGTCTCGCCGAAGTCCACCTTCCAGAGGAAGAGCACAAGGAAGCCCAGGCTTACGACGATTCCCAGCCAGAAACGCCGGGTCAACAGCAAACGGTGACTCTCTCCAAGCCCATGTGGGGTCCCGTGGTCCTCCTCGTCTACGAAGGCGGTACGCCGCCCAGATTCACGGACAGTATACTTTCCGCCGCCTACGCACACAAGAAGACCGGGCCCGGAACACGCCCAAACCGCACCCGTCTTGCCTTGAGGCGGCTTGGCCCTTTTTGCTAGACTGGCCCCGGTCTCAGGCCGTTTACTCATGCCCCTTACACGAGAAGAGGTACTCCACGTCGCCGCCCTCTGCCGCATCGGTCTGTCGGAGGAGGACGTGGAGACCTTCGCCCACCAGCTCTCGGAGATACTGGAGATGTTTCGCACCCTGGGAGAGCTGGACACCGAGGGAGTGCCCCCCACCGGCCACGCCGCCTCCCTAGAGACGGTGCTGCGGGAGGATGAGCCGGGGCCCTCCCTCTCCAACTCCGACGCCCTGTCCAACGCTCCCGACCGGGTTGGGGACCGGTTCCGGGTCCAAGTGGTGCTGGAGGAATAGGGCGGCAGTCGTGACGGACCTGTATTCCCTGACGGCCCACGAAGCCCATCGCCTGATCGACCGCCGGGAGGTGTCAGTGTCGGAGCTGACCCGGTCGTGCCTGGACCGCATCGACGCCGTCGAGCACCAGGTCGGGGCGTTCGTCACCGTCACCGGGGAGGAGGCGATGGCGCGGGCCCGGGCCCTCGACGACGGTCCCGAGCCCGGCGCATCCTCTCCCCTCTCGGGCATACCCATGCAGCTCAAGGACGCGCTGTGCACCCGGGGCGTGCGGACCACCTGCTCCTCGCGGATGCTGGTGCAGTTCGTGCCATCCTACGACGCCACGGTGGCCGAGAGGCTCCACGCCGGCGGCGCCGTGCTGCTGGGCAAGGGGAACATGGACGAGTTCGCCATGGGGTCGTCCACGGAGACCTCGGCCTTCCACGCCACCGCCAACCCCTGGTCGCTGGACAGGGTGTCCGGAGGGAGCAGCGGAGGAGGCGCGGCCGCCGTGGCCGCCGGGGAGGCGATATACGCCCTGGGCTCGGACACCGGCGGCAGCATCAGGCAGCCCGCGGCGTTGTGCGGCGTCGTCGGCATGAGGCCCACCTACGGGCTGGTCAGCCGCTTCGGCCTCGTTGCCTTCGCCTCGTCCCTGGACCAGGTGGGGCCCATCGCCAGGGACGTGACCGACTGCGCCACCGTCCTCGACGCCATCGCCGGGCACGACCCCCGGGACTCCACCTCCGCCCCCGGCCGCCCGGTGGACTACGCACGGGCCCTCACGGGACAGGTGGTTGGCGAGGACGGCCGCTCTCCCCTGCGCATCGGCGTTCCCGGAGAGTACTTCACCGACAGCACGGAGCCCGGCGTCCGGGACGCGGTGCGGAAGGCGACGTCGGTGCTGGAGGGGCTGGGCGCGCGGCTGGAGGAGGTCTCCCTGCCCACCACCCACCACGCCCTGGCCTGCTACTACGTCCTCGCCCTGTCCGAGTGCTCGGACAACCTGGCCCGGTACGACGGGGTGAAGTTCGGCTACTCGTACCGGCACGGCGAGGACGTGTGGGACGCCATGGAGAAGACCCGGCAGCATGGCTTTGGGGCCGAGGTGAAGCGGCGCATCATGCTGGGCACCTACGCCCTGTCGGCGGGATACCACGACGCCTACTACGTGAAGGCCCAGAAGGTACGGACCCTCATCCGGCGGGAGTTCGACTCGGTCTTCGAGGGGGTGGACCTGCTGGCGACCCCCACGTCGCCGTCGGTGGCCTTTCGCCTGGGAGAGCGGACGGACGACCCGCTGCGGATGTACCTCAGCGACGTCTGCACCGTGCCGGCCAGCGTGGCCGGGCTGCCGGCCATCTCGGTGCCCTGCGGACTCTCCGAGGGCCTGCCCGTCGGGCTGCAGCTCATCGGGCCGCCCATGGCCGAGGCAGCCCTGCTGAGGGCGGCCCACGCCTACGAGCAGGCGACCCACTGGCACAGGCTGAGACCCGACCTCTGAGGCTCCGCCGGGCCGCCGGCAAATCGACCGTGGCCCAAGAGGGCACGCCCAAAGGGCCACGAGGGATGGAAAGGACTGACGTCGTCCATGGTCTCCGGACCCGAAACAGCCCCGAAACGTCCCCGCATCTTCTACGGGTGGTGGCTGGTCGGCCTGTCGCTGGTGCTGACGGGCATGACCTCGGGGGCCATCTGGGGAAGCGTGGGCGTGTGGCTCAAGACCATGGAGCTGCACTTCAGCTGGTCCCGGACACAGATGACGGGCGCCTTCTCCATGGCGCAGCTGGAGGGCAGCATCGTAGGGCCCCTGGCCGGCTACTTCGTGGACCGGCTGGGCCCGCGGCTGATGGTGCTGTTCGGCGCGGTGGTGGTCGGACTCGGGTTCATACTCCTGAGCCGGACCACCAACCTGCCCGTGTTCTACGTGGCCTTCGCCCTGTTCATGCTGGGCGCGTCCACGGGCACCTGGCTTCCGACCATGGCGGCGGTAAGCCGGTGGTTCGACCGCCGCCGCGCCACCGCGGTGGCGATAGCGGCCGAGGGCAACTACGGGGGCGGTCTTCTGCTGGTGCCCGTGCTCGCCTGGGCGGTGAGCCCCGGGAGCTATGGCTGGCAGGTCACGGCCCTGGGCATCGGAGTGGTGTTCCTGGCCATAGCCGTGCCCGCCGCCAGGGTGATGAGGAACCGCCCCGACGAGTACGGCGAGGTCCCCGACGGACAGCCGGCCCCCGCGCCCACGCCTTCGCCTACCGGGTCCGCCGCCGTACCGGGCGGCACCGGCGGCCCTCCGCCCCCCGGCGTCATCGACTTCACCGCGGCCCAGGCCATGCGCACCCGGGCCTTCTGGCTCATCACCTTCGGTCACGCCATCGCCTCCATGGTGAACCAGACGTTGAGCGTGCACCTGGTCCCGCTGCTCACCGACCAGGGACTGTCCCTGCAGGCGGGGGCAAACATATGGGCGGTGATCATGGGCGCGGCCATGGCATCCTCCCTCGTAGCGGGCTACATAGGCGACCGGATGCCCAAGCACCTGGGCCTGTTCGTCTTCGTCGCCATCCAGTCGGCGGGCTTCGGAATGGCGATCATCATCGAAAACATCCCCCTGGCCGTGCTGATGGCCATCATATACGGCATAGGGTTCGGGGGCCGCAACCCCCTGGCCGTGGCCATCCGCGCGGACTACTTTGGGCAGAGGGCCTTCGCCACCATCACGGGCCTCTCGATGGCCCCCATGTTCTTCCTGCAGCTCGTGGCGCCCCTCTTCGCAGCGGCGATGTTCGACTGGCAGGGCAGCTATACCATCGCCTTCGTCATCCTGACGGTCGTGGGAGTGATCGGGGCCCTGCTGTTCCTGCCCGCGACGAAACCGGCGGCCCCGCCGCCCGCTATCCCGCCGATCACCCGCCGCTGAACGCGGGGGCCGAACGAGGGGTTGAATGGGGCGAGAGACCCTGTTGGTTCCACCCGCCGCCGATGCTAGAATGGACTGGTGGACAGGAGGGCCAGGATGATGCGGCGCACCAAGATCAAGGACGTTCTAGCGGGAGCCGAAGCCGGGGGCGAGGTGGTAGTTCAGGGGTGGGTGAAGACCCGCCGCTCATCGAAGGCCGTCTCGTTCCTGCAGATAAACGACGGGTCCACCCTGAAGGACCTGCAGGTGGTCGTGGACCGGGGCCTCCCCATCCACGAGGCGGCGGAGTCCCTGGGCACCGGCTCCAGCGTCAGGGTCTCCGGCGACCTGATGGAGTCCCCCGGCAAGGGCCAGACCTACGAGGTCCACGCCAAGGCCATGGAGGTGTTGGGGGGCGCCGATCCCGACTCCTACCCCCTTCAGAAGAAGCGGCACAGCCTGGAGTTCCTCCGCGAGATGGCGTACCTCAGGCCCAGGACCAACACCTTCGGGGCCATGGCCCGGGTCAGGAACGCCATGGCCTACGGCATCCACAAGTTCTTCCAGGACCGGGGGTTCCTCTTCCTCCAGGCCCCGATGATCACCACCAGCGACGCCGAGGGCGCCGGGGCCATGTTCCGGGTCACCACCCTCGACATGAACAAGCCCCCCGTCAGGGACGGCGTGGTCGACGACGGTGAGGACTTCTTCGGAAAGCCGGCCTACCTGACCGTCAGCGGCCAGCTCGAAGCGGAGATCTTCGCCCTGGCCCTCTCCGACGTGTACACCTTCGGCCCCACCTTCCGGGCAGAGAACTCCAACACCTCCAGGCACCTGGCCGAGTTCTGGATGGTGGAGCCCGAGGTGGCCTTCTGCGACCTGGACGGCCTGGCCGAGCTGGCCGAGGAGTTCCTGAAGGAGATATTCTCCTTCACCCTGGCCCAATGCCCCGAGGACATGGCCTTCTTCAACCGGTTCTACGACGACACGGCCATCTCCACCCTGGAGGACATCGCCAAGTCGTCCTTCGAGCGGCTCACGTACACCGAGGCCATCGACATCCTGATGGGGTCCGGGGAGAGCTTCGAGTTTCCCGTGGAATGGGGCCTGGACCTCCAGTCGGAGCACGAGCGGTTCCTGACCGAGAAGAAGATCGGGCGCCCGGTCATCGTCACCGACTACCCCAAGGAGATAAAGGCCTTCTACATGCGCCAGAACGACGACGGCAAGACCGTGGCGGCCCTGGACGTACTGGTGCCCCGCATCGGCGAGATCATCGGCGGCAGCCAGCGGGAGGAGCGCAGGGACCTGCTCCTGG
Source organism: Dehalococcoidia bacterium (assembly GCA_965207305.1). Classification (GTDB taxonomy): domain Bacteria; phylum Chloroflexota; class Dehalococcoidia; order Lucifugimonadales; family JAGWBF01; genus JAGWBJ01. The sequence continues at coordinate 205,030 of CBDBMB010000001.1, forward strand.
AGGGGATCCGCAGGCACGAGCTGGACGAGGCTAACTACTGGTGGTACCTCGACCTGAGGAGCTACGGCACGGTGCCCCATGCCGGCTTCGGCCTAGGCTTCGAGAGGACCGTGCAGTTCGCCACCGGGATGCAGAACATCCGCGACGTGACCGCCTTCCCGCGCACGCCCAAGAGCGCCGAGTTCTAGCCATAGAGGCCCTGGACCCATCCGGCCCGGCCTTCCGCGGCGCCCTCGACGGCCTCATGGACCTGTACCGCCGGGTGGTGGCGGAGCCGGGGGTGGCAGCCCGCTATCGGGAGTGGCGCGCCTGCCTGGCCCGCCACTACGGCCGCCCCCTGGGAGACCCGGACCTGTTCGTCCGCCACACCCACCTGTCCACCGTCGCCCGGGTCCTGGGCTCCCGCATCCTCTCCCCCGACTCCCCTCCGGCCGGCCCCGAGGAGATGGCCGCCGTCGTGGAGGGCACGTGGTTCCGGGAGCGGGACGTCTACAACTTCGCCGAGGAGGACTTCTTCACCTGGCCCGTCCATCCCCTCATCGCCGGAGAGACCACGTCCCTGTGCCGCCACGTGGCCGACGCCCTGGCCGGGTGGGACCCCCGGGGGCCCGATGCGGGGCCCGTGGGCTCGCTCCACGCCCTCCTGGACGGAGAAGACGCCCCGGACTCGGCGGACACGCCGCCAACGCTGGCGGAGGCCGTCCTGTCCGGGGAGCTGAGCCTGGAAGAGAGCCCCACGGCCAGAGTGCTTGACGCCGCCTGCCGCTCTGGGTCTCTGATCGGCGCGGCGGTCCGGCTGCTGAGGGAAGCCAAGCTGGGCACGGGGCTGGACGGGTACGACACCCTGACCCAGCTCACCTCCGACGTGGCCGGGGTCGACGGGCACCCGGCACGGGTCGTGGTCGCGCGGCTGGCATACCTTTACGGCCTGGGAGACCTGGTGCGCGAGCCCCATCCCCCCGTGCTGGTGCCCGTGTACCTGGCCGACGCGCTGGCCCCTCCCAAGGCACTGGACGGCGGTCAAACCCCGGCACACCTCGTGCTGGAGTCCCCGGGGGGCGGCGGGCACCCCCTGCCCGACAGCGTTGCCGCCGACCCGGTGCACCTGGACTGGCTCTTCCACCGCCTGGGCCAGTACGTCCACGGGGCCCAGCTCCGCGCCCCGAGGCAGGGAGAGGCAGAGGCTGTCGACGCGGTGATGGGCCCCCTGTACGCCTACCTCACGTCGCCCAAGCGGGCGGGGCTGACGACCCTGCCGGGCCTGGACCCGCGCGACGCCCACGTGATGTGCGAGACCGCCCGGCAGATCATCACGCTGGGCCTGCGGGGCGAGGGTATCCTGTGGAGCTACCTGGTCAAGAACGCCGCCGCCCCCGTCCACCTGGCCCGGCGTCAGTTCGACCTGGTGTTGGGCAGGACGTCCCCGGGCCAAAGCCCGGCCGGCTTCCTGGCCCGGGCGGCCGGCCTTTACCTGCGGAAAGGGGGGAGGGCGGCCGTCGTCCTTGGCCCCTCGGACCGTATGGACACGGGCGACCACCCACCGGCCCCCGAGCTCAAGCAGACCAGGACCGTCGACCTAACCCCCGGCCCGCACCCCTGGCGGCTGGCGGTGGCCGAGGCGTAAGCCGCCAGGCCACCCATGCCCCCACGACCCGCCGGCCATGCCCCTCCCGGAAGTGCTGGTATAATGTACCGACCCCTGTGAGAGGAGGGAGAAGAGCCATGTCCCAACAGGCCCGCCTGCCCCTGGACGGAGTCATCGTGCTGGACTGCACCCAGGTGATGGCCGGCCCCTTCTGCACCCTCCTGCTGGGGGACATGGGCGCCGACGTGATCAAGGTGGAGCGGCCCGAGGGGGACGACGTGCGCCGCCAGGGACCGCCCTGGATAGCCGGCCGGGCCGCCTCCTTCATGGCCATCAACCGCAACAAACGCAGTATCGTCCTCAACCTGCGGACCGACGAGGCCAAGGAGGTGTTCCGGACGCTGGCCCGGCGGGCCGACGTGGTGACGGAGAACTTCCGCCCCGGGACCATGGAGAGGCTGGGCCTGGGGTACAAGCAGCTCAGCGGCCTGAAGCCGGAGCTGATATACGCCGCCATCTCCGGCTTCGGCCAGACCGGGCCCTACAGCCAGCGCCGCGGCTTCGACCTGGTCGCCCAGGGGATGAGCGGCCTGATGAGCGTCACCGGCTACCCCGACGCGCCTCCCGTGAAGGTCGGGGTGCCCATCACCGACCTCACCTCGGGGATGTACGCCGCCTACGGCATCCTGAACGCCTATATCCACCGCCTCAAGACAGGGCAGGGGCAGATGGTGGACACGTCCCTATTGGAGGCGGGCATCGCCTACAGCTTCTGGGAGTCCACGGTCTACTTCTACGGCGGCGAGGTGCCCGGCCCACTGGGCTCAGCCCACCGTCTCTCGGCCCCGTACCAGGCCTTCCGCACCAGCGACGGCTACATGAACATCGGCGGCGCGACCCAGCGCACCTGGGCGGGCCTGTGCAAGGCCATAGGCCGGGAGGAACTGACGTCGGACCCGCGCTTCGTCGAGCCTGGCGACCGAAAGATGCGGGAGGTGGAGCTGGCGGAGACCCTGGAGGAGACCTTCTCCACCCGGACCACGGAACACTGGATGAAGGTCCTGGACGACGCCGGGGTCCCATGCGGCCCCATCAACGACCTGGACCAGGTGTACAACGACCCCCACGTGCTGGCCCGGGAGATGCTGGTGGAGCAGGAGGACCCCGACGTGGGGACGCTGAAGAACATAGGCATCCCGGTGAAGCTGTCGGAGACCCCCGGCCGCATCCGCCGCCGCGCACCCGACCTGGGAGAGCACACCCGGGAGGTGCTCATGGAGGCGGGATACACCAGCGCCGAGGTGGACCGGATGCGGGACGCGGGAACGGTGCGGGAACAGTAAAAGGAGAACGGCTAGCCGGGAAGGGTCGACTTGACCCCGCCGGGCAGCTCCACCACCTCGAGCGCGGACAGGGCGTGGGAGAGGGCCTGGTAGTAGCCGATGAACACCAGCAGGTCCACCACCATTGCCCCTCCCAACCCGGTCTTCACGGCCCTGAACACCGGCTCCGAGACACGGTGGTCCCGCAGCAGCTCCAGGGCGAACCGGGCCACGTCGGCGTCCTGGCCGATGAGCCCCTCGGGTGCGCGTCCCTCCCGAATCGACTCGATCACGGCGTCCTCCACGCCCACCCTGCGCGCCTGCCGCTCGTTGGCGGTCCACACGTAGTCGCCGCGGCACTCCCTGGCGGTGACCAGCACCGCCACGGCGCGGACCCGGTCGGGCAGGGGGGTGTCGAAGCGGACGTAGGCCCCCAACGGGGACATCCTGGCGGCCGCCGTGGGGCTGTTCAGCAGGACGGCGAAGTTGGGGTCCACGTTGCCGCGGCTGGCGGCGATGTCATCGTAGACGTGACGTTGCTCCGGGGCCAGGTCCTCCCGGGCCATGAAGGGCAGTCGCGGCATGTCCAGTCCTCCCCCTAGTGCTGCGGCCAAATGGTCCTGCGATGTGTCCGCCTGTGGCGATGGTATGGGCTAATGTCCCTCCAGGGACTTGAGCAGCCGGTCGCCCTCGCGCTTCCAGAACTGGAACAGGATGGAGATGTCGGTGTGTATGGAGAAGTGCCTGACCCCCATGTCCAGATATTCCTTGGCCTCGTCGGCGCTCTGGATCTCCGCCCGGGGCGGCACCCCCATCTTGATGGCGGTCTCGAAGGTCTTCTTCTTGGCGGCAACCACCTCGGGGTGCTTGGTCTCCCCGGGGCGGCCTATGTTCACCGCGAAGTCGTTCCCGCCCCACTGGACCATGTCCACGCCCGGCTCCTCCAGTATCTGCTCCAGGTTGTCCACCGCCCCCTTCTTCTCGATCATGAAGGCGAGGACCGTATCGCCGATGGACTGCACGTACTCCGGCGTCCCGCCGTACCCCATGTAGGAGTTGCGCCTGGTGGCGACTCCGTAGTGCCCGCCGTAGTCCGGGTGGTCCGGCCAGGCGGCCCTGATGCACTCCCGGACCTCCTCGATGCTCCTGGTGTCGGTGAACAGGACGCTGCCGAACCCGGCGCCGATGCCCCTCTGGGCCAGGAACGGCATCAGGCTCTGGTCGATCTTGATCATTGTGCCCATGCCGTGGAGCTCGGCAGCGCGGCACAGGTTGTCCAGGTCGTGGAGGTCCGAGGGCCCGTACTCGGCTACGAACTCGACGTAGTCGTACATACCCGTGTGGCCTATGGCCTCCACCACCGAGGGCCAGACAGAGTGGATTCGCGTGCTGACGGTGGGCTTTCCCTCCGCCAGCTTCTGCCTGAGGAGATTCGGTCTCATGGTCTACCCTCCAGTATTTGCTATAGTCTGTCGCATCTCAGAGAGCGAATTGGCCCGGCGTCAGGCGGAGGCGTGATGGTGCACCATGCGCCACTCGCCCCCGCTGCGCACGAAGACGTTGGTCGCCTGGACGCCGAAGTTGGTGGCGCGGCCGTCCATGACGCTGCTGATGTTCTCCACGCAGGAGACCCAGGCGCTGTCTCCCTGGATGACCACCCGCGTGTCGGTGATGTTGAAGTGCATGAGGGTGGTGTTGTAGAAGATCCCCTCCCAGCTGGCCTTGATGTCCCGCCACCCGGTCAGCAGCCGCCACCCGGGATGGACGCACATCACCCGGGCCGAGGTCTCCCACACCCGCTCCATCTCGTCGAGGTCCAAGCTCCCGAAGGCCTGGTAGAAGCGCAGGTTGGCCGCCTTCACTGCCTCGACTTCGGCCTCGTTGTCCGCCATGCTGACCCTCCGGCAAAGGACGACCAAATTCTACCAGAAAGCCCGGCGTTTCCCAATAAGCCCGGCGATTCCTAATGGGCCCGGCGGGATAGTATACTGGCGCCGACCGGCTCCCGGGCCCGTTGGCCGGGATGCGGGGAAAGGAGGAGCCCTTTGGCCGGCAACGACGTGAGGTTCGAGACGACGGGCGGGGTCGCGACGGTGACCCTGGACCGTCCACAAGTGAGAAACGCCCTCTCCGCCGACGCCATGGAGCAGCTCGTGTCGGCCCTGGAGGAGTGCCGCAGTCCCAGCGTGCGGGCCGTGGTGCTCACGGGGGCCGGGGGAGCCTTCTGCTCCGGAGCCGACGTGCGGGGCTTCGCCGATGTCCTGGAAAGCGGGGCGGAGGGGATGTCCGCGCACTTGCGCACCCAGGCGGGACGCCTCCACAGGGGGGTGATCATGGCCATCAGGGAACTGCCCAAGCCCGTCATCGCCGCCGTCGACGGGGTGGCCGCGGGGGGCGGGCTGGGCCTGGCGCTCGCCTGCGATTTGCGCCTGGCTTCGGAGCGGGCACGGTTTGTCATGGCCTACGCCGGCATCGGGGCCACGGCGGACGGGGGCTCTACCTACTACCTTCCCCGGCTGGTGGGCCCGGCCCTGGCCATGGAGATGTACCTGGTGAACCAACCCATCAGCGCCCAGAGGGCCCTGGAGATGGGACTGGTGAACCGGGTAGTCCCCGGGGAGGAACTGGAGAGGCACGCCATGGAGCTGGCCGGCCGCCTGGCCTCGGGCCCCACCGTCGCCTTCGGGCGCGTGAAGGCGCTGATGGACGCCTCCTGGAGCACGGACCTGGGGTCCCAGCTCGACGCCGAGACCGCCGCTATCAGCGGCATCGCCCTGACGGCCGACTTCCAGGAGGGTGTGACCGCCTTCGTGGAGAAGCGGGCCCCCGGGTTCAGGGGAGAGTAATATCTGATGAACGCAGGCTTGGACCTGGGCCAGGAGGGCCGGCCCCCGGCTGCTACAGCTCCACCAGCGTAGCCCCGTCGCCGGGGGTGATCTCGTCCCTTCCGAAGGACTTGACCAGGGGGTGGTTTCGCAGGTGCTCCCGGAGACTCTCCCTGAGGGCGCCGGTGCCGGACCCGTGGACGATGCGCACCCTGGCTAGGCCCGCCATGGCGGCGTCGTTCAGGTACTCTTCGACCCTTGCGACTGCCTCCTCGACCCGGTTTCCGCGCAGGTCCAGCTCCGGGGCTACCGACGGCTTCCTGGCGTCCCGGGTGTAGAAAACGCCGTCGCCCTTGGGGGTCATATAAGCGTAGGCAGGCCTGTCGACGCGATACACGGGCAGCCTTGCCCGCATGGTCCCCAGGAGGACTTCGACAGAGCCGTCATCGTCGGGAGGGGTGATCACCTCCACGGGTTGCGGCACCCCCTTCAGGTAGACCCGGTCCCCCGACCGCAGCTCCCGTACCCAGTCTCCCCTTCCGCTGGAGGGGGGCCTCCACTCCGAGGAGGCCAGCTCGTTTCGCACTACGGCAAGCTCGCCCTGGGCGGCCCTGACGGCCTCCGAGGGGTCCGTGTCGGGCGATTCCTCTTCATGTACGACCTGGGGCTGGACGGCCTCGGATAGCTCGTCTCCCACATACGCCCCGGCCGGCTCCCCCTTGGGAGGACCGCCCACGTTCCCGGGGGCAGCGAGCGGAGGCGTCATCGGGGCGTGACGCCGGCGGGCCCGGCGGGCGGCCCGCTCGGCCTCCCGGAGGCGGCGTTGCACCTCGTCCACTTTGACCTGGAGGCGGTACCTGGCCTCCTCCATCATCGTTTCTTCCTGGTCCCGGAGGCGGGCCAGTTCCCCTTCCAGCTCCTGGGACCTCCGGGCCGCCGCGGCCAGTGACTGCTCGGCCTGCCGGCGCTTCTCCTCAGCCAGGTGCCGCTCCTCCTGGAGCTCCCTGAGCAGCGTCTCAGAGCTGCGATGGGCGGGAGTGAGCTGAGACCGGGCCTCCTCGACTATGGACCCGTCCAGGCCGAGGCGCGAGGCGATGGTCAGGGCATAGCTCCGGCCCGGAAGTCCCATGGCCAGGCGGTAGGTGGGGTCCAGGGTGACCGGGGCCAGCTCCACGCTGGCGTTGACCATGCCCGGCTCTCCCTGGGCAAACGCTGCTACGTCCCGCTGGTGGGTGGTCACGGCGACGGTGACGCCCCGGTCACGGAAGTGGGACAGCACCGCCTTGGCCAGCGCCGAGCCCTCCTCGGGATCGGTGCTGGCCCCCAGCTCATCGATGACCACCAAAGAGCGGGAGGTGGCCAGGTCGACGATGGCCTTGAGGTTCGTAATGTGGGAGCTGAAGGTGGAGAGGGACCGCTCTATGCTCTGCTGGTCGCCGATGTCGCAATACACCCCGTCGAACAGGCTCAACGTGGCGTCCCTGGCCGGCACCTGGAGCCCTGCCTGGGCCATGAGGGCCAGGAGGCCCACGGTCTTCAGCGCGACGGTCTTGCCGCCGGCGTTGGGCCCCGTGATGACCAGCACCCCCCCGTCACCGCCGACCTCCACGGTGATGGGCACCGCGTCCGGGCCCACCAGGGGATGCCTGGCATCAACCAGGCGGACGCATTGGGGCAGGGTCTCCAGGAACGTAGGGGGAGAGGCGGACATGGCGGAGGCGTAGCGGGCCTTGGCCATGGCCAGGTCCAGCCTGGCCATGATCTCCACGCCCCGCAGCAGGTCGCCGCCCGCGGACTCCACCTCGGCGGAGAGGTCCCGGAGCACCCTCTCCACCTCCCGCTCCTCGGCCAGGCGGAGCTCCCTCCAGCGGTTGCCCGAGCCCACCACCGACATGGGCTCGACGAAGAGGCTGGCGCCGCTGTCGGACACATCGTGGACGATGCCCGGGAGCCGCCCCTTCATCTCAGCCTTCACGAGAAGGACCATGCGCCCCTGGCGCTCGGTGATGATGGGCTCCTGGAGGATGCCTTGGCGCTGGGCCTGGCGCAGGACCCGCTCCATGGAGTCCATGAGGCCCTGGTAGGCGGCGCGGGAGTCGACGCGAAGCGCTCTCAGCGCATGGCTGGCGGTGTCCAGCACCTCCCCGGCCGTGCCGATGGAGCGGTCGAGCCGGTCCTCCAGGGCTTGCAGGGACGGCAAGCCCTGGGCGGCGGAGCGCAGGATGCCGGACTCACGGCGTCTCGACAGGACGCCCCGGACCCCGCGCATCGACCGGAGAGTGCCGGCGACCTGGCGGAGCTCCTCTCCCCGGAGCACGCCCGCCAAGGCCGCTCGCTGCAGCACGGGCCGCAGGTCTGCGGCCTCGCCCATGTCCAGGTGGACCCCCGCCTCCAGCAGCCGCCGGGCCTCGGCGGTCTCCCGGTGCCGGTGCTCCACCTCGTCGGACCGATAGGACGGCGTCAGGTCCAGGGCCAGCTCACGGGCAACGGGAAAGGTGGTGTAGCCCGCCAGCCTCCGCAGGACCAGGTGGAGCTCCAGCAGGCGCAGGGACTCCTCTTTCGGGTCAGGGGAAGGCCGGGCGCCGGGGGGAGCAGGCTCGATCATAGCGGGCCTTCAGGCTGCGCGGGCGGTCAGGACGCGGGTCTCCCAGACGGTGCCGATGCAGTCGCGCAACGTCCTCAGGCCGGGCTCCCTTACGTCGAGCACGCGGTCCACGGTCCTGGGGGCCAGGGCGTCCACGTATCCGCAACGCTTTACGAAGCCGCCGAGGGTGTGGCGCTCGCCCCCCAGGAGGACGTAGTCCAGCCGGTCCAGGTACGGATCGAACTGCTCCTTGACCACCCGGCAGGTCTTGTCGAACATCTCCCGCGCCTGCTTCTCCCTGATGCGCTGGAACCTCTTCTGGGACGTGCCCCCGGCGGAGTGGCGCCCCTTGACGTACCGGGAGCCGGTCTTGGAAGAGACCAGGGACTCCCCATGGAACACTCCCACGGCCAGCCGGCCCAGCCTCATCAGGACCACGCCCAAGAAGTGGTCCCGGGAGATGAGGCCCCGGATGCCGGCGGTGTCCCAGCCGTCTACCCGGACGCCCCGCGAGACCGGGAAGGGGGGCAGCAGCGCCACCACCCGGTCCCCGCTCTGGAAGAGGACGTATCCGGTGGGGCTCGTCTCCAGCCTGGAGGCCATCTCCGCGACGCCGGAGCCCGCTGCGTCGGGCACGGGGCTTCCCGGCTCCCCGTACACGGTCGTCGCCCCGGGCCCTGTGTCCGCTTCGAGCTCCGACAGGAGGCGGAGGGCCCGGGCCCGGCTCAAGGTACGCTCGGCAAGCCCGCCTGCGGTCGCGACGCCCGTGTCCATCTCAAGAATCACGTTACACTATGTAATGACGCCGGGCAAGTGTATAATATCGACCACCGACTGCGCAGGAGGTAACGTCATGGCGTCTTCATTGCTCCGGGGAAGGTACATAATCGTCAGGGCGGGCGGCGACGCCGAGTCCAGCACGGTAATCACCGACGGCGCCATCTTCCAGAGGGACGGCGTCATCGAGGACGTGGGCCCTTACACGGAGGTGAGGGCCCGCCACCAGGCCGACGAGGAGGTCGGGGGGCCGGGGTACCTGGTGTTCCCCGGCCTGGTCAACTCCCATCACCACGGCCGCGGCCTGTCGACGCTGCAGCTGGGCACCACCGACGACTGCCTGGAGACCTGGATCCTATCGGGCTGGGGCCGGCGCCCGGTGGACGACTACCTGATGACCCTTTACACGACCATGCAGCAGATCGAGTCCGGCACCACCACCGTCATGTACAACCACAGCACCACCCCCTCGTCGGGGCTGGAGGAGAACGTCAACCAGGTGCTCAAGGGCTTCGACGAGGTGGGGATGCGCTCGGCCTTCTCCGTGATGTACCGCGGCCAGAACCGGGTGGTCTACGACGACGACGAGAAGTTCGCAGCCAGCCTCCCGACGGAGCTGGGAGACGCGCTCCGAGGCCACCTGGCCCGCAACACCATATCGGTGGACGACTACTTCTCCCTCTTCGAGAGGCTGCACAGGGACCACGGCTCCGACCCCAACGGCAGGACCAGGGTCCTCCTCAGCCCCGCCAACGTGCAGTGGGCCGACGACGGCTTCCTGGAGCGGACCAAGGAGTACGCCACCAGGTACAACACCGGCGTCCACATCCACCTGGTGGAGACGATGTACCAGAAGGCCTACGGGGTGAGGCGATGGGGCCACACCCCGGCGACCCACCTGGGAGACCTGGGCTTCCTGGGACCCGAGCTCTCCTGCGCCCACGCCATCTGGCTCACCGAGGCCGACATAGACCTGCTGGCGGGCGCCGGCGCCACCGTCTGCCACAACGCCAGCTCCAACCTGCGGCTGAAGAACGGCGTGGCCCCCGTGGACGCCATGGTCGGCCGGGGGCTGAACGTGGCGCTGGGCACCGACAGCACCGCCATCAACGACGACGACGACATGATCCAGGAGATGCGTCTAGTGGCCAAGCTCCACCGGGAACCCGGCCTCGACGCGCCGGCCATCACCTCCCACCAGGTGCTGCGAAACGCCACCATCAACGCCGCCAAGCCAACCTTCTTCCACGACGACATAGGGGCCCTGGAGGTGGGCAGGCGGGCCGACGCCGTCTTGATGGACATGGCCTCCATCACCGAGCCGTACATGGACCCCGACGTGGACCCCATCGACGCCCTGCTGTACAGGGGCAAGGCCCAGGACGTGAAGACGGTGGTCATCGACGGCGAGGTCGTCATGAGGGACGGCCGGTTCACCCGGGTGAACAAGGAGGACGTGGTCCGGGAGCTGCGCGAGCAGCTCGGCAGGCCCGTGGAGCCCGAGGTGCTCCGCACCCGGGCCATGGCCGCCGCCCTGACACCCCACGTGCAACGTTTCTACGACGGCTGGTCGACGGACCAGGGGGCGCCCCACTACCGGTTCAACGCCCGCAGCTAGACCGGCGAGTCCACGAAGTGGCCGGAGCCCTCGCCCAGGCCCGCCACAAGGGTGTCCATGAAGTTGCGCACGGACCGGCTGAGGAACTTGCCCCTGAGGGTCACCAGCCCCATTCGAGCCGAGGGCAGGATGGACGACAGCCTGCGGACTCCCAGCATGCCGGCGTCTTCGGGCTGGATAACGTACTCATGGCCCACGGCGATGCCCATCCCGATGGCCACGTACCGCTTGGCCATCTCCATGACGTCCATCTCCAGGGCCACGTTGTAGGATAGGCCGTCCCGCTTCAGCGCCCGCTCCAGGCTGCCGCGGCTCTGGCTGCCAGGGCCCAGCAGTATGAGGGGCCTGGAGGCGATGTCGGCCAGGCTTATCTCCGACCGGTGGAGGAGCTCGTGGTCCGGGGGCGCGAACAGCACGAACTCGGTAGCGAACAGGTATGTGAACTCCAGCCCCGGACTCTCGGGGTCGGCGCCGAGCATTATGTCCAAGTCGCCCGCGGACAGCATCTCCACCAGGACCGAGTGGGAGCGGGCAACCAGCTTGATCTGCACCTGGGGGTACCGGTCCCGGAACTGCTTCACCAGCGGCGGCAGGTGGTGCAGGACCAGGTCCGAATAGGCCCCGATGACGAAGGACCCCCGGTGCTCCGGGTAGTCCATCTGCATCTTCAGGGCCTCTATTCCGTTGGTGACTCCCTCTACGATGGGCTCCGCCAGCTCGTAGAAGACAACCCCGTCGGAGGTGAGCTGGATGGGCCGCTTGATGCGGTCGAACAGGGTGACGCCGAACTCCCTCTCGATCTTCTGCAGGTGGGTGGTCACCGTGGGCTGGCCTATCTCCAGGTGCTCGGCCGCCCGGGAGACGCTGCGAAGGCGTGCCACGTGATAGAAGCTTATTAGCTCACGAATCTCCATGTTTATCACACCCTGGGGCGGACCCTTTCCCCGGGGCCCGCGTGCCGGCGCAGGTTCAATAATAGAATATATCATATTTGCGCGATCCCTTGACTTATGTTTCGGGTGGGCGGACAATTGAATCCAGCCCACGACTGCGGCCCCGCTATGATGGACCTGAGACTCAAAGGCATGCCCGTCACCTTCCTGGTGATCTTGCTATTGACCGTGATGCTTACCATCTTCTTCGGCGCCTGGGCGGCCTCGGCGGACTCCCAAGCCCAGGACCGGAGCTTCTCCTTCGCAATCGGCACGGCGCCCGCCCCCGACGCCGACACCGTCGCACCATCCGAGGCCCCCGACCTCGACGGGGCCGCCGCCGTGGATTCCACAGATGAGTCCTGGTGGGGCTCGGCCTTCCTCAAGGCGTGTCCTTTACACTGAGGAAGGCGTAGAGCTTGGCCGTCACCCTCAGCTCCTCTGCTCCGGCGCGCGTCATGACGCTCTCCGGACGATTTCACTACGCCTGGGTCATAGTGGCCATCCTGGCGACGGTCCAGGTGATCGGCCAGTCCATCAGCATGTCCGCGGGAATCACCGTGGCGCCGCTGAACGACCCCGACGGCGGCTTCGGGTGGAGCATGGGGACCATCGGGGCGGCCCTGATGGTCTACTACCTGGTGGGAGCCGTGTTCGCCCCGGTCAGCGGGTGGCTTGGCGACCGGTACGGCCCCAGGCTCGTAATGCTCTGGGCGGGGATCATATACGGAGCCAGCATGGTCCTCCTGGGGCTTACCAAGGAGCCCTGGCACTTCTTCATCACCTTCGGCGTGTTGCTGTCCGTCACCCAGTCCCTGGCCATGGTCCCCCTCATGGCCTCGGTCAGCGGATGGTTCCGGCGGCGCCTGGGGCTGGGCGTGGGGATCCTCTGGGCCGCCGGGGGAACGGGCGCGGCCACCCTGGCTCCCCTGGTGGCGTTCCTCCTGGGCCAGTTCGGGTGGCAGTGGACCTTCTGGATCGTCGGCGCGGCGGGCGGCGGAGTGACCATACTCCTCACCGCCATCTTCCGAAACGGCCCGAAGGAGGTCGGCCTGACCCCTTACGGGGCGTCCAAGGACTACACGCCCGAGCCGCCTCGAAGCAGGCAGGCCGAGCAGATACGGTCCAAGATCTTCAACCAGCACATAAGGAAGACCAAGGCCTTCTGGAACCTGCCCCTCATTCACGGTCTGGGCTGCGCCGGCCACGGCATCGTGCTCATCTACACCATTCCCATCGCCGTCGCCGCGGGCATCGATTTCGTCACGGCGTCGGTTATCCTGAGCCTGATCTCCCTGCTGAGCGTCGGCGGGAGACTCATCACGCCCATTCTGGCCGAGCGGTTCGGCGGTAAGCAGATCATGGGCGTGGCCATGTTCATACAGGGGATCACCGTGCTGGTGGTCTTCTGGGCGCAGGACGTGTGGTCCTTCTACCTGTTCGCCATCCTGTTCGGCATCGGGTTCGGGGGAGAGATGTCCGCCTACCTTGTCGTGAACCGGCAGTACTTCGGCGCCGGGCCCATATCCACCTGCTACGGGTTCCAGACTATGGGCGCCCTCCTGGGGCACGCCGTAGCCACGGGCCTGGCGGGCCTGATCATCTACGTGACCGGCTCCTTCGGCGTCATCCTGACCATGTCCATGGTCTTCAGCTTCCTGGGCGTGCTGGTGATCTTCAACCTGGAGTCCAGCGCCCGGGTCCTCATCCCCGACTGGGAAAAGTCGCTGCCGCGGGATGCCAGGTCCGCGCCCGCGGCGGCGGCCCTCCTGGCCGGCCAGCAGGAGTAGCGGCCCCGTCTGCCCAGTTTTTGATACTAGTTATTCCACAATATCTCTTGACAGCTTGACGGCGTGAAGACCAGAATTAGGGTCAGGCATAGTCCTAGGCGAGGACAGGTAACGGCCGATGACCTACATAATCACCGAGCCGTGCGTTGGGGTCAAGGACGCAACCTGCACCGATGTCTGCCCGGTGGACTGCATACACACCGCGGACGACGCAGACATGTACTTCATAGACCCCTATGAGTGCATAGACTGCGGGGCCTGCGAGCCCGTGTGTCCCGTCTCCGCCATCTTCTACGAGTACTCCGTCCCCGGCCACTGGAACGCCTACATCGCCAAGAACTACGACTTCTTCAAGTAGGCGCCGCCTCCGCCACTCCCCAGCAAGCAGGCCTGCTCCGTCATTCCCCGGGTAGACGGGAATCCACGCCCCGTCCCTGGATTCCGGCCGTCGCCGGAAAGACCGGCAGGGCGGGGCTGGGTCTCGCGGCCGCCTTGACTCATGCGGGGCGCTGCACTAGACTGCGGGTCTGGGGCGCAACGGGCCCCGGGCACGCCCATCAGCCTACAACCAGGCAGGCGCCATGGACCTGAAGGAATACGTAAGGGACATACCCGACTTCCCCACCGAGGGGATACTGTTCCGGGACATCACCCCCCTTCTGAAGGACCCCGCCGCCTTCGGCTACGCCGTGGATGCCCTGGCCGAGCGCTACTCCCAGCGGCCCTTCGACCTGGTCGTGGCGGTAGAGGCCCGGGGGTTCCTCTTCGGCTCACCCCTCGCGTACCGGCTGGGCAAGCCCCTGATACCCGCCAGGAAGCAGGGCAAGCTCCCCTACGAGTCCATCAGGGCCGACTACTCCCTGGAGTACGGCACCAACGTGGTGGAGATGCACACCGACGCCGTTCCCCAGGGAGCGTCGGCCCTCATAGTGGACGACCTGCTGGCCACAGGCGGCACCCTGGCCGCCACGGCCCGGCTGGTAGAGCTGTCCGGCGGCCGCGTGGAGGAAGTGGCCCTGGTCGTAGAGCTGGAGGACCTGGGAGGCCGGAAGCGGCTCCGGGGCTACGACGTGTTCTCTCTGATCCAGTACTAGGCCCGCGCGGCCCAGGCCACGCCCCTCATCCTTTCGCAGGAGGAAGCCATGGCGTCCAGGGTAACCATCGGCGACGTGGAGGTGCTCCTGTTCATCGACATGGTGCCGCCGGCCTACGCTCCCCTGGAGTTCTTCCCCGACGTCACCGAGGAGGCGTGGGGCCCCCATCGCGACGAATGCCTGGAGGACGGCGCGCTCCAGCTTTACTACGGCTGTTTCGCCCTCCGGTCCCAGGGCCGGGTGATCATGGTCGACACCGGCATGGGTCCCGGCCCTCACCCCTCCCGGGGAAACCGGACCGGCAACCTGCTGAATCTGCTGGCAGGAGAAGGCATTGCCCCCGACGACGTGGACATCGTGGTGCACACGCACCTGCACCTGGACCACGTCGGCTGGAACGTCACCTGGGAGGCGGGGACCCCCAGGCCGACCTTCCCCAACGCCAGGTACCTGGCCCCCAGGGCAGACTGGGACTACTTCACCCAGCCCGACGTGATGGAGAAGTTTCCCTGCATCCAGGAGTCGGTAACCCCCCTCGAGTCCATGGGAGCCCTGGAGCTGATCGACGGCGAGCACAGCGTCACCCCCCAGGTGACGACGCTGCCGGCTCCGGGGCACACTCCCGGCCACGTGGCGGTCCTGGTCACGTCCGGGGGCGAAAGGGGCGTCATGGTCGGGGACGCGCTGCACAGCAGGGTGCAGGTCCAGGAGCCCGGTTGGTGCGCCCGGGCGGACATAGACCAGGACTGGGGCCTGGAGAGCCGGAAGGCCCTCCTGGACAAGGCCGAGTCCGAAGGCCTGCTGGTGGCGGCTGGGCACTTCAGGCCCGGGGACCAGTTCGGCCGCGTGGTCCGGCTTCAGGGCCGCCGGTATTGGCAGACCGTCTAGGCCCCGCGGGGTCCCGATGGCTCTCCCACGCCGCCTGGCCTCCATAACCTCGGCGTTCCTTATGAGCATTGCCCTGGCCGCCTGCGCCGGGGACGGCGGTACAGCCAGGGAGGTCCGGAGCCCGTCCCCCACGCGGGCACCGACGCCTTCTCCGACCCCACCCGTGCTCCCCGGAGACGCCATGGTGCGGATACCCGCCGGGGAGTTCACCATGGGCGCGTCCCAGGAGCAGCTTGACGCCGTGCTCGCGTTCGGGTTCTCCCCCCGGTGGATGGAGCACCTGGACCTGGTCATCCGGGGCGCCACGCCCGCTCACACCGTGTACCTGGACGCCTTCGAGATCGACCTCCACGAGGTCACCAACGCCCAGTACGGCAGGTTCGTGCACACGATGGGACTCGCTCCCCCGGCTTTCGTAACCGACCAGGGTCTCACCCGCCCGGACAACCCCGTCGTGGGGGTCTCCTGGGAGGACGCCGCCGCCTTCTGCTCCTGGGCGGGCAAGAGACTGCCCACCGAGGCGGAGTGGGAGAAGGCGGCCCGGGGAGTGGAGGGCTACGATTACCCCTGGGGCAATGCTTGGGACCCGGCCAAGCTCCGCACGTCGGACGGGGTTTCGGGGCGGGACCTGGCGGGATTCGACGACTGGGCCGATTGGATCGACGAGACCGGCTCGCGGTCTTCTACGGCGGTCACCGCGGGCGCGGCGGGCCCCGCGGCCGTGGGCTCCCATCCCGAGGGGGCCAGCCCCTACGGTGTAATGGACATGGCCGGCAACGTGTGGGAATGGGTCGCCGACTGGTTCGACCCTGACTACTACCAGGTCTCTCCCCAACGGAACCCCACTGGCCCCGAGACGGGCCAGCGCCGCGTGCTGAGGGGCGGCGGGTGGGACGCGCCCAGGGTCATGGCGTACACCTGGTTCCGGGAGGACTTCATGACCCCCTCGGAGAAGAGGGACGTGACGGGCTTCCGCTGCGCCCGGGACGGCTAGGGCCCGGGGCGCGCGCATCGCCGGGCCCCGGGCGCCCGGCCTACAGGGCGGGCCGCCTCGTATGCCAGTCGGTGGCGCGTTCGTAGGCGTGGCCGACGCGCAGGACCGTCACCTCGTCGAAGGGGCGTCCCGATATCTGGAGCCCGATGGGCAGACCGTCATCGGAGAAGCCGCAGGGCACCGACATGGACGGGTACCCGTTGACGTTGAAGGCCCGGCTGTACTGGGTCAGAGCGGGGACTGACCCCACGGTCCTATCGCCGATCTGCACCGAGGTTGCCCCGATCTCGTGGGCCACTATCGGCACCGACGGGCCGATGAGCACGTCCACGTCCCGGAGCAGCGAGGCGGTCTCCTGCTCCATCAGCGTCCGGCCCCGCTGGGCCCGCAGGAAGTCGGCGGCGGAGAAGAACATCCCCGCCTCCAGCCTGAGCCTGGCGGGAGGGTATATCTCAGGGCCCCGGGTCACGACGATGTCGCGGTTGGCCGCCGTGGCCTCCCCCATGAGTATGACGGTGGAGATGGCCGCGGAGTCGAGATAGGTGGGCCAGGACACCTCCTTGACGGTGGCGCCCAGCTCCCCCAACACGTTCACCGCCGAGCGCACGGCGGCCTCCACCTGGGAGTCCACGGGGACGTCGAAGTACTCCGACGGGACGCCCACCCGGAGGCCCCGCACGTCGCCGGTCAGCCCGCTGGTGAAGTCGGGGACCGGGACGTTGGCCGAGGAGGGGTCCCGGGGGTCGTATCCGGCGATGGCGTTCATGGCCAGGGCGCAGTCCTCCACGGTGCGGCACATGGGCCCGGGATGGTCCAGGGTCCAGGACAATGCATTGAGGCCGTACTTGCTGAGACGCCCGAAGGTCGGCTTCAGCCCGGCCAGGCCGCACAGGGCGCTGGGGATGCGGACCGAGCCACCGGTGTCGGTGCCCATGGTGATGGTCGCCTGGCCAGCGGCGGCCGCGGAGCCCGACCCGCCGCTGGAGCCGCCGCTTATCCGCCGGGGGTCCCAGGGGTTGTGCATGTGCCCGTAGTCGTCGTTCTCGCCCGTGGGCCCGAAGGCGAAGGGGTGCAGGTTCGTCTTGCCCAGGAGGACGGTGCCCGCCTCCCGGAACCGCTCGGCGATGGTGCAATCGTAGTCGGGCACGAAGTCGTCGTACACCCGGGAGCCGAAGGTGTTCTTCACCCCCTTCACGTAGTACAGGTCCTTCAGGCCCAGGGGGACGCCGTGCAGGGGCCCCCGGTAGCGGCCAGCCTGTATCTCCTCCTCGGCCCGCCGGGCCGCCGCCATGGCCTCCTCGGGCATGAGGGTGATGAAGGAGTTCAGCGTGGGCTCCAGGGCTTCGATGCGCGCCAGGTGGGCCTCCGCCACCTCGACCGGGGAGACCTCCTTGCTGCTGATGAGGGCGGCCAGACGAGCTGCGCTGGCGAAACAGAGCTCGGTTGCGTCCATGGTCCACTCCTATCACGCCCCGTTCTACTGGGGCCGGGCAATCCTTACTCCGTGGGCGGGGTGCCTATTCCGTGGGCGGGGTGTACGTGGTAGCCGGCTCGATTCCCGAAAGGTCCATCTCCCGCAGGTGCTTCACGTTGGGGAGGAGGCCCTGGACGACAGCGTACAGCTCGTCCATGTGCTTGGTGTCGGTCACGTCCAGCCCCGAGGACTCGGCTATCTGAAGGAACGTCTCCTTGCTCATCTCATGTTCGGCAGGCATCGTGCTCACCTCGTCGCTATTTTGCGCATGGCCTCGGGGAAGATGTTCTAGGCCGTGGTCGCAGGAACTGTCCGGGGGTATTATCTGCGAATCAGGGGAGGTTTGCAACGAGGGGGGAGGCGACCCAAATCCCAGCTGACCCGTGCGGGGGATGCATGCTGCGGCGAGCGTGTAGCGGCTCGCCTACATATGACGCGCCAGTTACTACCGGCGAATCCTGACGCGCCCTGGTTCGACAGTGACTAGAGCGCCTTGTTGCAACTCATCGCCATAGCGGCTGAGGACGTTAAGACAGGCTTCCGCCTGGTGGTAGATTGACCAGTTCACCAACCGCACTATTCCGGCATGGGGCTGCTGATGTAAGATTGCCAACTCACCGAAGTCCTTGTCCAAGGTGACTGTGACACGTCTATCTGCAAGAGCTTGTTCCAATATGGCGGCGTCGCCCGGGTCGTGGGTCCAAGCTCCAACCCACCGGACATCATGCCCAGCGGCTTCCAGATCGTCAACTGCTCCTCCCCAAACACAGCTGTCCAGGAGAAGCTTCAATCACTTGGCCCAATGGCCAAGAAGTCAAACCGTTCCTGCCCAATGACCTTGCGGGCGTAGAGCAGGCACGCCTGGATATCCTCCGCCTCCAACCAGGAATAGCCGCTGAGGATTGCCTCGGGGGAATCCCCGGCGGCCAGCATGCCGAGAATATGCTCCACCGCCAGACGACGGCCACGTATAATCGGCTTCCCTCCGAAGATGCCGGGGTTGACAGTGATTCTCTCCAGCAGTTTGGCTTCGGTCATAACAACCAACCCTGTTGCGGGTAGCGTGTTCTCGTGGAGGGGCTAGATTATACCACGGAGCAGAGTAGCTGAGGCGTCGTAACGATGCCCGGGCTAACGGGGAAACGCGTCCCGCAGGCCGCCGTCGACGGGGATCATGGCTCCGGTGGTCTTGGCTGAACCGTCGCCGGCCAGGAAGAGCACCGCCTCGGCCACGTCGGAGGCGGTGACCCGCTCCCTCAGCAGATTGCGCCGGCGATAGAACTCCTCGATCTCGTCGACCCCTATGCCGTGGGCGCCGGCCCTCTGCTCCCGCACCTCCCGGGACCATAGGTTGGAGCCCTGGAATACGGCGTCGGGATTGACCACGTTGCACCGGATCCCGAACTCGCCGTTCTCGATGGCCAGGACTCTGGCAAGCTGGACCTCGGCGGCCTTGGAGGCACTGTATGCGCCGAAGTCCTTGCCCGGCGACGGGACGTTCTTGGTGCCGATGAACACCAGGCTGCCCCCGGTGCCCTGCTCCCTCATGGTCCGCACGGCCTCCCGGGCGGCCAGGAAGTGGCCCGTGGTGTTGACGTCGAAGGCCCTCTGCCACTCCTCCAGCGACAGCTGGTCTATGGCCCCCACCGGCGCGATGCCCGCGTTGGACACCAGGATGTCCAGGCCGCCGTAGGCCAGCCGGGTGCGGTCGAAGGCCGCCGATACGTCGTCCTCCCTGGTCACGTCCATCGGGCAGGCCATGGCCCGCCCCTGGCCGTGGCTGCCCACCAGCTCCTCCGCCAGGGCCGCAGCGCCCCCGGAGTCCAGGTCGGCGACGACCACGTGGGCCCCCTCGGCCGCCAGCCGCCTGCATATGCCCTCGCCGATGCCGTGGGCGCCGCCGGTGACCAGGGCGACCCGCCCGGCCAGAGGTCCCTCCCCGGGGGCTAGGGACAGCTTGTACAGCTCCATGGGCCAGTACTCGGCCTCGAAGGCGTCCCTCTCGCTGAGGGACGTGTAGCTCCCCACGGCCTCGGCGGCGGCCAGCACGTCTATGGTGTGCCGATACATGTCCGAGACGATGGACGCAGCCCGCGCGTCCCTTCCCGCCGTCCACATCCCCACGCCGGGCGCCAGGACGACCCGGGGATAGGGGTCGCGCATGGCGATGGTCCCGTCCGAGTGCCGCCGGTACCAGTCCTCATACGCCTGGACGTAGTGGTCAACGCCGCGTCCCAGGGCCTCCCGGACGGCCGGAAGGTCCTCCGGGTCTTGGACCTCCACCCACAGGGGGACCCGTTTGGTGTGGATCAGGTGGTCCGGCGTGGCAGGGCCTATGCCCGTCAGATGGGCGCCTCTCTCGGAGGCCAGGAGGTCCAGCACGGCCGGTGAGTCGTCGTAGCGCAGGACCCCGCGAGAGGTGCCGCAGACCAGGCCCCGCAGGGCCGGCGCCAAGGCCGCGGCGACCTCCCGGCGGCGTTCGGGGGAGGGCAGCCGCCGCCCGTTGGCCGGGCCGAAGACGGTCTTGCCCCGGGCCTTGCTCGCCGCGTACTCCTCGGCCCGGGTCACCAGGTCGATGTGACGTTGGTAGGCCTGCTCGGGGTCATCGCCCCACGTGACCAGACCGTGGTTGGACAGCACCACCCCCCGGCGGCCGCTTCCGCCCCTCGCGACCTCGCCGACCAGCTTGGACAGCCGGAACCCGGGCCGGAGGTACTCCACCACCGGGGCGTCGTCGCCGTAGGCGGCCCTGGCCGCCTCCCGCGGGTCGCCGCTGTTGGTGAGGGAGATGACCGCGTCGGAGTGGGAGTGGACGACGCTGGCGGCAGGGATGAAGGCATGGAGCAGCGTCTCGATGGAGGGCCTGCGGCCGCCCGGGTCGAGGGCGCAGTGCGCCAGGTACGCCACCATCTCCTCGTCGGTCATGTCGTCCCGGTCGAAGAGGGCAGCCACGTCGTCGAGGCGGAGGGCGGCAAAGTCCTTGGGGCGGGCGGTCTTCAGGTCGGCGCCGCTGCTCTTGATGACCAGGGCCGGGGTGTCCCGACCGCGGAAGTCCTGCATGGTGGTCTTGACGGATGTGTTGCCCCCGCCCCAAAGCACCAGGGAGGGCTCGGCCCCGACGAGCCTGCTCTGGTACACGAGCAGGTCCAGGTCCGTCATGCCGGAGGTGTCGCCGTCGTTCCAGAGGTTACGCATTCGGATGACCGCGGGTGGCGTGGGGTGAACCCTGGAAGCCGTCTGGGCACGAGGGAATCATGGCACCTGGGAGTGCGGGATTAGGGTTAGCGTTGGCTGGCATGTAGGATGGTGATTCCCACCACTTCGTCGCCATCATAGCGCAGGATGATGTCGTCGTCGGTAAGCTCGCTATCGGTTACCTGCCCGGACTCTTGGAAGTGGATGTACAGTACGTCCCCTTCCTCATCGTAAGAAGACCAGAGGCGGCCAGCGGGAGAATACTGGACTGCCGGCACCAGGCTCAGATACTCATTCAGGTTCTTCAGGGCCATACTTGTCTTCTTCGCTGTAGTGGGGAGATCCTGCTGGTAAGAAAAGCGGTGATGACGAAACCATCGTCTCCCAATTCCCTATATACTACCACAATCGACTTCCCGGGCTCGTATTCCCTTATCGCCAGCAGCTCGCCCACTCGGCCCGACACAATTCTCTCCGGACGCTCCACAGTCTCGAGAACTTCAACCCGCCGACCAGCCAGCTCCCCGTGTCCGTCCAGGATGTGTGCCCAACGCTCATCAGTGAGGCGGATACGCGCACCCGTAGGTGTAAGGACAGCATCAGGCACGGCTGCTCCGACCGATTGCCAAGAGACCTCATTCCTCTCGATCAGGGCTTTCTTTGTGGAGGCCCACTGACGCCTGCGCGCCCCCAACTCCTACTGTGAAGTGCGAGAGCCGGGCCGAAACAAGCTGATATGGCCCGGTCTTCGGCCAGGTGGTCATGGGCTGATCATGCCCCGAGCAAATCCTAGGAACTGCCTTAGTCCTTGCTCAGGGTCATCCGCCATATCACTCTCTATCACGGTACGGTGCTCTCCCGAATGGAAATGCTTGGGGAACGAACCCACGCTTCGCCACCGTAAGTGAGGGATGTTGTCATGCCGGTAACTGGTTCCGTCAACGGAGGTTCGTTCCCAATGATAGGCGAATCGTCCTGGTATCTGGCCTGACCACCAGAAATCGACGTAGGACCCGTCAATGAGCACTACCCTCAGCTTGTTTCTGATGACAGTCGTGGACACGACAATCTCAGGAAACTCTACCTCGGCAAGCCGACCAAGACTCACCAGATCTGGTATCACACATCCAGGAGCATGGCCTTTACCCGCTCGACGCGGGTGGTCAGATAGTCAACTTCCTGGAAGTCCTCCAGTATCGCCTCCTCATCGACCTCTCCCTGCTGAAGTAGCTCGTCCATTTCTGCCAGAGACTTAACGCCGAACTTGGCGCAGCGCGCCTGCCGCTCGGTTTCCAACAGGCGCAACTGTTCCAAGAGAAAGGCTCGGATGCCCTCCCTGGTCAGAGTTTCCTCAGTCAGAGAAAACTCCTTGGCTACGCTGGCTACATCCACGGACATCGTCACCCCCCAAGAGGCCGAAACCGGTACCTCAAGTAGACGTTCTCTGTTCCCAGTTTAGCACGAACTGAAGGTCCCTAGGTGTTGTTGGAGGAGTCTCCCGAGTCCACTACGACTACTGTATGGCCTCCCGAGGTGAGTCCTTCAAAATCGGCCTTCACAGCGTCCGGGAATCGACTCAACCAGTTAAGTGACCGTTTTCTGCCGTTTCCGCCGTAGCGGGTGAAGGCGCTCTCAGCCCCGCTGTGGTACAAATCAAAAGCCGGGCCCTTGTGAGCCCGGCTTTCTTTGCGGCACCTTGACCTGGATAGTGGAAGAAGGCGTTGTTACGGTTCTACGTGTTGTTGCAGCGGCGGGCTTTCTCAGGGGACTGCCTTGCCGGGGCCCGAGAGCCGAAGCTCAACCGGACGGCCCCGATGGGGCAGAACACCCGCCGACCGACCTAGGAGTTGGACGCTGCCAAGTCCCTGGGGGACCGGCGGCGCCGTGGCTCCCTAGAAAGGAGGTGATCCAGCCGCACCTTCCGGTACAGCTACCTTGTTACGACTTCGTCCCAGTCACCAAGCCCGCCCTCGGCGCCTGCCTCCCTTGCGGGTTAGCTCAGCGACTTCGGGTGTTCTCGGCTCCCATGACGTGACGGGCGGTGTGTACAAGGCCCGGGAACGTATTCACCGCAGTGTGCTGACCTGCGGTTACTAGCGATTCCTCGTTCACGCAGGCGGGTTGCAGCCTGCGATCCCAACTGGCGCCGGCTTTAGTGGGATTGGCTCCAGCTTGCGCTTTCGCGACCCGTTGTACCGGCCATTGTAGCGTGTGTGTAGCCCAGGGCGTAAGGGCCATGCTGACTTGACGTCATCCCCACCTTCCTCCCCCTTGTGGGGGGCTGTCTCGCTAGAGAGTGTAACTAGCGACAAGGGTTGCGCTCGTTGCGGGACTTAACCCAACACCTCACGGCACGAGCTGACGACAGCCATGCAGCACCTGTGCCGGCTCCCCGGGTTACCCCGGAGTCGTTGCCCTTTCGGGTTTCTACCACCGGCATGTCAAGCCCTGGTAAGGTTCTTCGCTTAGCATCGAATTAAACCACACGCTCCACCGCTTGTGCGGGCCCCCGTCAATTCTTTTGAGTTTTAGCCTTGCGGCCGTACTCCCCAGGCGGGACGCTTATCGCGTTAGCTTCGGCACGGAGGGGGTCGATACCCCCCATACCTAGCGTCCAACGTTTAGGGCGTGGACTACCCGGGTATCTAATCCGGTTTGCTACCCACGCTTTCGCGCCTCAGTGTCAGGAACAGTCCAGAGGGCCGCCTTCGCCACTGGTGTTCCTCCCGATATCTACGCATTTCACCGCTACACCGGGAATTCCACCCTCCTCTCCTGTCCTCGAGCCTGCCAGTATCCTCTGACCTCTCCCAGTTAAGCCGGGAGCTTTCACAGGGGACTTGACAAGCCACCTACGCGCTCTTTACGCCCAGTAAATCCGAGTAACGCTTGCCCCCTACGTATTACCGCGGCTGCTGGCACGTAGTTAGCCGGGGCTTGTTCCCAAGGTACCGTCCTTGCTCTTCCCTCGGAAAAGGGGTTTACAGCCCATGGGCCTTCGTCCCCCACGCGGTGTCGCTGGGTCAGGCTTTCGCCCATTGCCCAAAATTCCCTGCTGCTGCCTCCCGTAGGAGTGGGGGCCGTGTCTCAGTCCCCCTCTGGCTGATCATCCTCTCAGACCAGCTACCCGTCATCGGCTTGGTAGGCCGTTACCCCACCAACTACCTGATAGGACGCGAGTCCCTCCCGCGGCATCCGAAGACTTTCTTCCCCGGGCCTGCACCCGGAGACCGTACGCGGTATTAGCGCCGATTTCTCGGAGTTTTACCCCACCGCAGGGCAGGTTACTCACGCGTTACTCAGCCGTCCGCCGCTGTCAGCTACGACGAATCGTAGCCTATCGCTCGACTTGCATGCATTAGGCGCACCGCCAGCGTTCACTCTGAGCCAAGATCAAACTCTCTAGAAAAGTAACCTTACCTTTCTTCCACTATCCAGTTGTTAAGGTGCCGCGCGCCCGCCTCTCGGCGGACGCTTGTGGGTATTATAATGAAATTGACCCATCATGTCAAGGGCTCCGGCCCCTCCCCAAGACCCTTTCATCACCACACAAGACCACACAAGACCACACAAGACCACACAAGGGGCACCGCACTGGGCGGCCGCTAAGGCTCCGAGCTCAGGCGTGCTCCTCGACCATCTCGAGGAACCGGTCGAACAGGTACTCGTTGTCCCGGGGCCCCGGGGAGCCCTCGGAGTGGTACTGGATGGTGAGAATGGGAAGGTCCCTGTGCCTCAGTCCCTCGACGGTGCCGTCGTTGAGGTTGACGTGGGTGACCTCCAGGTCGGCGGGCAGCGAGTCTCCATCCACCGCGTAACCGTGGTTCTGGGAGGTGACGTATACGCGGCCGGTGGCCAGGTCCTTGACGGGGTGGTTGGCGCCCCGGTGGCCGTATTTGAGCTTGAATGTGGAGGCCCCCAGGGCCCGGGCCAGCACCTGGTGCCCCAGGCAGATGCCCATAATCGGGACCTTTCCCGACAGCCCACGGGCGTTCTCCACCACCCGGCCCAACAGGGCGGGGTCGCCGGGACCGGGGGACAGGACGACGCCGTCGGGCTCCAGGGAGAGCATCTCCTCGGCGGTGGTGACGGCGGGCACGGCGGTGACCGTGCATCCCCGCTGGGCCAAGAGCCGCAGTATGTTGTATTTCAGGCCCAAGTCCGCCACCAGGATGCGCCGGGAAGGCCCCCCGTTGGACGCCGTCCGCTCCCAGGTGTAGGCCTCGCCCGTGGTCACGGCCTGAACGTAGTCGACTTCCCCGTAGCTCGGCCCCTCCAGGAGCCGCGCCAGGGCCGCCTCGGCCGCGGGCTCCGCCGCCGCCGTTGCCAGTCCGGCGTCGCCGGGGGGCCGGTCCGAGTGGATGGCGCCCATGACCACGCCCCCGGTGCGCAGGCGCCGGGTGACGGCCCGGGTGTCCACCTGCTCCAGGCCCGGGACCCCCTGGGACTCCAGGAACTCGTGGATGGTCGCCGTGCTGAGTCCGTGGCTGGGGAGGTCGCAACGGCCTCTGACCACAAGGCCGGCCACCTGGATTCGCCTGGACTCGAAGTCCTGGGCGTTGATCCCGTAGTTGCCCACCAGGGGATACGTGAGGACCACTATCTGGCCCGCGTAGGACGGGTCGGTCAACACCTCCTGGTAGCCCGTCATGCTGGTGTTGAAGACCACCTCGCCACGGGCCGGGCCGGGCGCGCCAAAGGGCTCGCCCCGGTAGACTGTCCCATCTTCGAGGACCAGGTATCCCTCAGCCATCGACGACCGCCGGTCCGCTCCTGTCCGGGCGGCGGAGACGCCGCACGCCCGACGTTACACACTCCATGATAGCAGCCAGGCCCCCGTGACTCCAGCGGCGGCCAAGAAGAAGGGGGCCCTGTCAAGGGCCCCTCAACGGTACACGCGACTGAGGTTGTGGCCTCGGTAGGCTATAGGGCGCGGTAAACCCAGACCTGGTGGAAGACTTCCGGCTCGCCCTTGGGAAGGGGCTGAAACTCCCGGCCTTCCTCCACGAGCTTCCACGCGCCCCTGGACTCCAGCCCCGCCTGGACCTCCTTGAACCCGTTGGCCTCGTAGACATCCGGCCTCAGGCCGAACAGGACGTGGCCCCCCGGCTTGGTGATCCGGACCAGCTCGTGGAGCGACTCGGCGGGGGCGTGTCCCAGGGTGAACACACCGACGCTGATCACCGCGTCGAAGGAGCCCGTCGGGAAGTCCAGGACCTCCCCCAGCACCATCTGGCGGCACTCGCGGTAGACCCCCTTCTGCCTGGCCTGCTCCAGCATCCCGGCGGACAGGTCCATGGCCACCAGGTCACCGTATCCAAGGGCGGCCAGGCACTCTCCCACGAGGCCCGTTCCCGCACCGGCGTCCAGGATGCGGGCATCCTTGGGCACGTAGCGAGAGAGCACGTCCGCGGCTTTCCGGGGGGCTATCCACCCGAACTGCTCGGCCAAGTCCGAGTCGTACTCCGAGGCCCACTCGTCATACCGCTCGGCCAACTCACGGTTGTTTTGGGACGAGTACACCCACTGGACCCTGTTTTGGTCTTTCATGCCGCTGCTCTCCGTGAAAGGACCCGGTTCATTTCTGGCAGACGTAGAAGCCCCAACCCAGCTCTTCTTGCTCCACAGCCTTGACCATCTGGCCATAGGCGTGGGCGAGGGCCTGGTACTTGCCCGAGAGGGCCTCCCCCTTGGCCCCCGCCATTTCTCCCAGCCGCTGGTAGCTCATCTTCAGATGAGGCGACAGGTCGTGGGCCTCCAACACGCGGAACCCGGTGCGCGCCAGGGCCTCCTGGTAGGAGCGGAAGCTGAAGTCCGTGTCGAACAGGAGCCTGTCGTACACGTAGGTCCGGGCGGCCGCGCTGATGTTGGGTTTGGGCTTGATGAGGTCGTCGAACACCAGCAGCCCGCCGTCCTCCAGCACCCGGTACGCCTCCTCGAGGACCTTCTCCTTGTCGGGGATGTGATAGATGACGGCCTGGCTCCAAACGTGGGTGAAGGAGGCGTCGGGGAAGGGCAGATCGGTCCCCGAGCCCTTCTTGAATCCCAGCCTCGCCCTGATTTCGTCGGGCTGGTCCTCCAGGGCCTCGATGGCGTTGGCGACGCGCACGCCGCTCAGGTCCACCCCCGTGACCCGGCAGTTTTGGGCGGCGGCGAGCCACATGGACGTCTTACCGTTGCCACAGCCCAGGTCGAGGAGCCTGGACTCCTCGTCGAGGCGGGCCTTTCCGGCCATGATGTCGTTAAGGTTGTCGCACGCCTTCAGAAAGTCGGAGCCGGTGCTGTCGTCGAACACTCCCCAGTGCAGGCCGCCCTCGCTGTCCCAGAAGGAGCGATAGATGGCGTCCTCGGCGTCGTAGAACTCCTCGGTGCTGAGCTCAGTGAACCGGCTCTTCAACGGGAACCCCCCCCAAGTACTCCACGAACCTGTTGTCCCGGTCCACCAGGATCATCTTAGGGTCCACGGGCCGGTCGGTGACATCGAAAGCCATGATGATGACGCAATCGCCAACGTCGCAAAGTTTCGCCGCCGCGCCCTGCATGGACACCCGGCCCGATCCCCGGTCTCCCGGCAAGACGTAGGTCTCCCACCGGTTGCCATTGTTTATGTCGCAGATCAGCACCTTCTCGTACTCCCACAGGTCGGCGCGGTCCATGAGCTCACGGTCGATGATGATGCTGCCAATGTAGTCGGCGTCGGTGCTCGTAACGTATGCACGGTGTATCTTGGACCTCAGAACGTTTCTCAACTCTTCACCTCAAAATTCAATGGCCGGAGTCATCGTGAAAAGCGCAATGACACGGCGCGGATTTGCGGGATGCCGGTCGCAAACAGAGACCGGTCCCAGTGGCACGGGGTCGCTTGGGAGAAAGGGGGGGCGCCGCTAAGGGTCGGTGGGGAGGAACTGGCCTATGCGGGATTGATCGGCGACGGTCCCAGCGGGACGGGCCCGCCCTTCCGTGGCGACGGCCCTCGGGTCGTCGGCCGCCCACGGCTTCATGAGACCGGTCAACTCGATTTCAAACGTCAGGCCCACAACTCGACCCTGGATTGCACTCTTTCGGTAGTCGCGCTCCGGACCCGCCTGACGGCGCCTGGGTTTTCCCCGGCCCTTCGGGCAGGGCTCCTTCAAAACTCGGGCCCCGACGGCGGAGTCACGCTAACTGATGAATGGTTTGGAATACGTCGGTATACTAGCGCGGCCCGCCCGGTTTGTCAAATCACTTGGCGGCGTCCATCGTCCCGCACCCACCCCATCTACTTGCCGGCCATCTGGGAGATCCCCAGCACGTCGTACACGGCCCCGCCGGGGGTCAGGGTGCTGCGGACCAGGTGCAGCCCGGCAACGGTCCAGGGAGGCGTGGGCGCCAGGGAGGCGCCCCGCAGGGCATCGGCGATGCTCTTCCGCTGGGCGGGGGAGACCCTGTCCCGGACCCGTCCGAGGGTCAGGTGCGGGACGAAGGGGCGGCTCTCCACGGGTACGCCGGCAGCCGGCGACACCTCCCGGTCCACGTCCCCTTGCAGTCCCTCCAGCTCTTCCAGGTCGCCCTTCAGCCCTGCCCATATGGTCCGCGGGACCTCCGGTCGGGGGAACGCCCCTAGGCTCGAGAGGCCCAATCTGAAAGGGGACCGCCCGGACGCCGTCCGCCCCAGCGCGTCCATGATGTCCGAGGTCAGGGAGGGGTCCACCTCCCCCAGGAACTTGAGGGTAAGGTGAACCGCCGAGGGCCGGACCCAGCGTATTCCGGAAATCCCCCGGCCCTGGAGGGAATCGATGGCCTCGGCCAGAGTCCGCCGGGCCTCCGACGAGATATCCACGGCGACGAAGGCCCGCATCACAGGCCAAGCAGCTCCCGGGCATTCCCTCCAAGGATGGCATCCCGGGCCGCGCCGGCGAGGGGCGCTGCTTCCACCTCCCGCAACAGGCGCCGGTGACGTATCAGGGGGAAGTCGGTGCCGAACAGCACGCGGTCGGTGATGCCGAGGCCCGCCGCTGCGGAGAATACCTCGGGCGAGTACAGCAGCGGGGACGCCGCGGTGTCGTAGTAGACCCGGTCCAGGGCCTCCCGCACCTCGGGCATCAGCGTGTAGAAGGGCAGGCCACCGCCCCAGTGGGCGAACACGAGAGTGTTGTCGGGAAAGTTGCGGGCGAAGGCGTAGAGCACCTCCGGCGTGGTTTTCCCCTTGCCGGGGTAGGTGTGGCCCACGGGCTCCGACGAGTGGGTCAGGACCATCAATCTCCGGGACCTGGCGAGGTCCATCAGGGGGGCCATCGTCTCGGCGTCTCCCAGGTCGAAGCCCTGGCTGTCCGGATGGAGCTCCCCAATGCCGGCAGCGCCCCCAGCGGCGCACCGGGCAGCCTCCGCCACGGCGTCGGGCCCCCAGGCCGGGTTGACGGAGCAGAAGCCCACGAGCCTTCCCGGGTGGCGTTCCACGGCCTGAATGATGTAGTCGTTGGCTTCCCCGGCCACGTCCCTGTCGGTCCAGCCGAACCCCATGACCACGGACACGTCGACTCCGGCGCCGTCCATCGCTGAGACCAGGTCGTCGGCGGTGGCCAGCCTCGCCGCCGGGTTCGAGAAGAGGGCGCGGAAGGTGGCGTCCCGCCGGGCGAGCTCCTCGCGCCGCTCCAGGAAGCACGGGGGCACTATGTGGGTGTGGAAGTCGACTATCACCGCGGGACCATTATAAGCCCATCGTCCCCCGGTTGCGCCCACTCTCCCCGCACCAGGAACCAACTCCGGGGCCCGCCAATCCGGGAACGGAGACGGGACTCCAGGGGCCTTCGGGCCGGTAGACACGCCACCCCCCCGTTGTTATAATCGGCCCGCACCAGCGGACGGGAAAGGGGGGTGTGCCTTGGCCTCCACAAGGCTGCAGCAAGGGAAGAAGAAGACCTCGGCCAAGCCAGCCGCCGAGGTTTTTCCGTCTGCGGGGGGTGTGAAGAGCCTGGAGGAGCTGTCTCGCATCATCAAGGGGATGAGGCGGGACGTCATAGACATGATCTACGCCGCCGGCAGCGGCCATCCCGGGGGCTCCTTCTCCGAGATGGAGATATTGGCCGCGCTGTACTTCCTGGTCATGCGGCACGACCCCAACGACCCCGGGTGGCCCGAGCGGGACCGTTTCGTCCTCAGCAAGGGCCACGCCTGCCCGGGCCTGTACGCGGTGCTGGCGCGGTGCGGATATTTCCCGCGGGAGTGGCTGCCCACCTTCCGCAGCATCGGCAGCAGGCTCCAGGGCCACGCACACACGATGACGCCGGGAGTGGAGATGAACTCCGGGTCCCTGGGCCAGGGTCTCTCCTTCGCCGTGGGAGCGGCCCTGGCGGCCAGGTTGGACGGGCGGGCCTCCCGGGTATACGCCCTTCTGGGCGATGGCGAGTGCGACGAGGGCCAGGTGTGGGAGGCGGCCATGGCGGCCTCCCACTACAGGCTGGGCAACCTGACCGCCTTCATCGACCGGAACGGCATCCAGAACGACCGGTTCACCAGCGAGGTCATGGACCTGGAGCCGCTGGGCTCCAAGTGGCGGGCCTTCGGATGGCGGGTCATCGAGATAGACGGCCACGACCTCACCCAGATCGTGGACGCGGCAAACAAGGCACGGCGGACCCGGGGGCGGCCGACAGCCGTAGTGGCGCGCACCGTCAAGGGCAAGGGAGTCACCTTCATGGAGAACAACCCGGACTTCCATGGCCGCGCCCCCAACGACGACGAGTACCAGAGAGCCATGGCCGAGCTGGCCTAGCCGGTATCGACCCAACCCAACCACAGTGGAGGGGCTATGGCAGCCACCGTTCCTACCGCCTCGACCCGTGAAGTCTACGGCAGGACGCTGCTGGAGCTGGCCAGGGAAAACCCCGACATAGTGGGCCTGGGGGGAGACCTCAACAAGTCGACCTTCACGCACCTGTTCCGCGACGAAATCCCGGACCGGTTCTTCGACTTCGGCCCGGCGGAGCAGAACATGATGGGCGTGGCCGCGGGCATGGCCTCAGCCGGCAAGATCCCCTTCGTCAGCACCTTCTCGGTCTTCGGGACCTGCCGTCCTTTCGACCAGATAAGGGTCAGCATAGCCCAGGCCCACCTGAATGTGAAGATCGTCTGCACCCACGCGGGGCTGCTCACCGGGGAGGACGGCATGTCGGCCCAGGGCATCGAGGACCTCGCGCTGATGTGCTCCCTGCCCGGGTTCACCGTGGTGGCCCCCTCCGACGGCCCCGAGACGGCGGCGGCCATCCGCGCCGCCGCCGAGACCCCCGGGCCCTTCTACGTGCGCCTCTACCGGCCCGCGACTCCCGTGATACACACCGAGGGCTACGACTTCCGGCTGGGCAAGGCTGAGGTGCTGCGCCAGGGACGCGACGTGACCATATTCTCCGTGGGAGTGGCTGTGTCGACGGCGTTGCAGGCCGCGGAGAATCTGGCGTCCCAGGGCACCAGCTGCCGGGTGGTCAACGTGCACACACTGAAGCCCGTGGACGAGGCCGGCATACTGGAGGCAGCCCGAGAGACGGGGGCGGTGGTGACGGTGGAGGAGCACTACATCCACGGGGGCCTGGGCAGCATCGTCGCCCAGACCCTGGGCAAGGGGCATCCGGCGCCGTTGGAGACGGTGGCGCTGGACCGGTACGCCGAGTCGGGCAAACCCGCTCAGCTAATGGAGAAGTATCACCTGGCCCCGTCGGACGTGGAGGACGCGGTGAAGAAGGCCATCAGCCGCAAGGGACCGTGAATGACCGAGAAGATCGAGTTCCTGGTGACGCCTAGTAGCTAGGCCTCCTCGGCAGCGTCCCCGTTTTGGCCGAAGCCGTTGTCGCTGTACACGCCGGCGTCCCTGCCCTGGTAGACGTGGACGATGAACTCCTCCCGGAAGACCCCCACGGCGTCCACCAGGTCGTCGTCCACGGTCTCTATCAGCTCCTGTACCTCCTCCTGGGTGAGGCTCTCCAGCACGCACAAGGTGCAGTGGACGATGGTGGGCGTAAAATGGAGGTCCACCCTGCCCACCGAGTGCTCGTCGTCGAGGACCGTGTAGGACTCGGAGTAAGGTGTGCGACAGTCCCTCTCGAAGTAGTAGTTGGGCACGGTTACCTCCCTCTGGCTTTCGACCCGGCTGGTTTTCGACGCCCGGCTGGTTCGACCCCGGCCTGCTGAGCCAAGGCGGCGTCGTTAGAGTCTCAGGTGCGGACCTGGCCGGTCCCCAGCACGATCCACTTGTAAGACGTCAGGTCTCTGAGGCCCATGGGGCCCCGGGCATGGTATTTCTGGGTGCTGATGCCGACCTCGGCCCCCAGGCCGAACTGGGCCCCGTCATTGAACCGGGTGCTGGCGTTGGCGAACACCGCGGCGGCGTCCACCTCGTCGAGAAAGCGCATGGCCGAGGAGTAGTCCTCGGCTACGATGGCCTCGGAGTGGCCGGACCCGTGCTCCTCGATGTGCTCCAGGGCCTCGTCCAGGGAGTCCACGACCCGCACGGCAGCCACCAGGGACAGGAACTCGGTGCCCCAGTCCTCGGGCGCCGCCGGGACCGCGGTCACGCCGTCCAGGTTTCCCACCATGCTGATGGCCCGCCGGTCGCACCTCAGCTCGACGCCCGCCCTGGACAGCTCCCGGGCGATGGCGGGCAGGTAGCCCGCCGCCACCCCCGAGTGGACCAGGAGCGTGTCCATGGCGTTGCATACCGTCGGCCGTTGGACCTTGGCGTTGTAGACGATTTCCAACGCCTTGTCAAGGTCGGCGGACCTGTCCACGTAGGTATGGCACACTCCGATCCCTCCCGTGACCACGGGCATGGAGGCAGTTTCGGCCACGAACCGGACCAGCTCGGCGCCGCCCCTGGGAATCAGGAGGTCGATGTGGTCCTTCATCCGGAGCATGGGCTCCACCAGGGCCCTGTCCGTGTTCTCCACGAACTGGACGGCGTCCTCGGGTACGCCGGCCTGGGAGATGCAGCGGCGGACCATGCCCGTCAGGGCGAGGTTGGAGTTGAACGCCTCGCGGCCTCCCCGAAGAATGCAGGCATTGCCCGACTTCAGGCACAGGGCCGAGATGTCGACCGTTACGTTGGGCCGGCTTTCGTAGATGGCGCCGATGACGCCCAAGGGCACCCGCTTCTTGCCTGCGGTCAGTCCGTTGGGCAGCGTGCGCATCTCGAACATCTCCCCCACCGGGTCGGGCAGCAGGGCGATGGTGCGCACGTCGGCCGCTATGCCCCGCAGCCTTTCCGGGTCGAGAAGGAGCCGGTCCAGGAGGGCGTCGCCCAGTCCCGCCGCTCTCCCGGCCTGCAGGTCCTTCTCGTTGGCCTCCAGCACCGCCTCCTGGTCGGCCTCCAGCGCGTCGGCTACGCCGTTCAGGGCCCGCTCCTTTACGGCCGAGGGCAGCCTGGCCAGTCTCCGAGATGCGGTCCGGGCCGCCACGCCCTTCTCCAGTAGTATGTCGACCGTGGTAGTCATTCCATTACCTCTGCAAGCATCATAACACCGCCGGCCCGAAGGGCCTCGAGGGCTCCAGGACCTCCCTCGCAGGGTCCACCTTCAGGCCCAGGGCCTCCAGGGCGCTGGCCCCCAGGAGGGGCATCGGCAAGTCCATGGCGCCCACCAGGACTCCGCCTTCCCGATCCATGACCCTGAGGTACGCCACGCCCAGGGAGACGGTTGCTCGGCTGCTGTCGGCGAGCACGACCTCGGTCCGCACGGGAAGGCTGATCCCCATGGCTTGGGCTAGGTCGGGGGGAAGGAACGTGTGGCACGACCCGGTGTCCACCAGGAACTCCATCTCCCTCAGGTTGTCTCCATCGAGACCCATGCCGGCGGTCACTTTCGTCAGGCCCACGTGCGCCTCACCTCGGCCCGGAAACGGCGGGCTTGCCATTCTCTTGAAGGCGGGCTTGCAAGCCGGCTTACGGGCCGGTCTCCCGCGGAGCCGCGGGCGTTGCTCATCATAGCAGCACCATGTTGTTGCGGTGAACTACCTCTTCGCCGTAGTGGTAGCCCAGCAGTCCCAGTATGCGGTCCGACCGCAACCCCTTGACCTTCTCCACGTCGCCGGAGCTGTAGTTGGCTATGCCGCAGGCCACCTTCCCGGGGCCTGGGCCCACTATGTAGACGATGTCCCCCCGGCTGAACCGTCCGGCCACCTCCTTCACCCCTGCGGGAAGCAGGCTGCGGTGCCGGACCTGAAGGGCGGCCACCGCGCCTTCGTCCACCAGGATCTCGCCCCGGGCCGACAGGCCGCTGAGCATCCACCTCTTGCGGCTCTCCATGCGGCTGGCCGTCGGCAGGAAGAGGGTCCCCACCTCTTCACCCATGACCAGCCGCCGGATGACGTCCTCCCGGCGGCCGTCGCAGATTATCGTGGTGATGCCGCTGGAAGTTGCCAGCCTCGCCGCCTCCAGCTTGGTGGGCATTCCTCCGCGGGCATGGGCGTTCCTGTGTCCTCCGGCCATGGCCTCCACCGAGGCATCCACCCTCTCGACCCGGCGCAGGAGCCGGGCATCGGGGTTGGTGCGAGGATCGTCGGTGTACAGCCCCTCGGTATCCGTCAGGATGGCCAGAAGGTCGGCGTCCACCAGGTTTGCCACGAGGGCCGACAGGCGGTCGTTGTCGCCGAACACCTCGCCTATCTCGTCCACGGCCACCACGTCGTTCTCGTTGAGGATGGGCACCACTCCCATCTCCAGCAGGGCCAGCAGGGTGTTGCGCACGTTGAGATAACCCTGGCGGTCGGACAGGTCGGTGTAGGTGAGAACCGCCTGGGCGACCCTAACGCCGTGCTCGGCGAAGAACTGCTCGTACGCATGCATGAGCCGGCCCTGGCCCACGGCGGCCAGGACCTGTCTGAAGGGGATGTCCCGACGCTCCCGGGGAAAACCCAGGGAGTGCCGCCCGGCCGCCACCGCTCCCGAGGTCACCAGCAGCACGGCTACTCCCGCGGAGTGGATGCCCGCGATCTGGGTTGCCAGGCCGGACATGACGTCCATGTCCAAGCGGTCCGAGCCCCCCGTAAGGACGCTGGTCCCGGCCTTGACCACGACCCTGTGGTACCTCATCGTACCTGGTCCGCTGCCGGTGTCGGGGGACCGGAGGCGGTCACGGGAGGCTTGCTGGGACTGGATGGGACGCGATGACATGGGAACCGGCTCTCCATCGAGGGCGCAGCGGCGCTTCGCATTAGAGCTGACCGTTCGCTCGGTCAGGTATGAGACGAATCGTAATTATAGCAGCCGCCACGTACGCCGAACAAGGAACGGGGCAGGCCCGGCTCCCCCGGTCGTTCACAACCCCGAGAGCCTGTGGTACAATTGCCCCGCTCAGAGAGATGATAAAGGCCGTCTTTTTCGATTTCTACAAGACTCTGGTCTATTTCTGGCCCCCCCTCGACGAGATCCAACAGGCGTCGTGCGCGGAGCTTGGGTTGAGGGTTAGCAAGGAAGGGATACGAAAGGGATACAAGGTCGCCGACGAGTACATGGCGGATGAGAACGCCAAGGCAGCCCTGGCCGACCGGACGGAGGGTCAGCGGGACGAGTTCTTCACCGAGTACGAGAGGCGAATCCTGCAGGGGGCCGGCCTGGATGTCTCCCCACGGCTGGCGTGGGACGTGTGGCAGATGGCCATACAGGTACCCAAGGACTTCGACCTGTTCGACGACGTCCTGCCGGCGCTGAAGCAGCTCAAGACCCAAGGCGTCGTCCTGGCGATCATCTCCAACCTGCGACGAGACATGACCTCGCTGTGTACCCGCCTGGGCCTGGACCCGTACATGGACTTCTGCGTCACCTCGGTGGAGGCGGGCGCCGAGAAGCCCCATCCGCCCATCTTCAGGGCGGCCCTGGACCGGGCCCACGTGGCCCCCGCCGAGGCGATACACGTGGGCGACCAGTATCAGGCGGACGTGCAGGGGGCCCGGGCCGTGGGCATCCACCCCGTCCTGCTGGACAGGGAGGGCTGGTACGGGAGGGTCAACGACTGCTCCAGGATAGCCAGCCTGCCCGAGCTGGAGGGCCTGGTGACCGCCGGCAGCCGGTGAGCCCGACCGCCCCCCCACCAGGACCCTTCACCTCACCGACGCCATCGACTCCCGAAGCTGCTCCCGGAAGGCCGCCAGCCGTTCCACCACCTTCACCATCAGCGGTTTCCAGTCCTCCGGGGAGCGACGGGGAAACTTCACGTGGACCTGCTGGTTGCCCACCCGGCACAGGGGTCCGAGAGCCCTCTCCAGGGCTAGCCTGGCTCCGCCCACCTGCTCCTTCAGGACCATGGTAGCCGTGGCGCCCGTCTGGCTGATGGACTCCACCCACCCCCCGGAGGCCAGCAGCTTCAGGTCCACCAGATAGAGCAGATTCTCCACCTCCTGGGGTAGCGGGCCGAAACGGTCACGCAGCTCGTCACGCGTGTCGTCGATCTCGTGCCGGGCCTTCAGCCGGGTCAGGCGTTGGTAGACGCCCAGCCGGGTGGGCAGGTGGGAGACGTAGCTCTCGGGAATGTACGCGGCCAGGTCCAGGTCTACACGGGCCTGCGCCCGCTCCTGGTCACCCTCCGGCGAGGGCACGGACCCGGGGGCCGAGCCGTTGCTGGACCTGAGGTCGGCCACCGCCTCGTTCAAGAGCTGGCTGTAGAGATCGAACCCGACGGCGTGGATATAGCCGCTCTGCTCGGCTCCCAGGATGTTTCCAGCGCCGCGAATCTCCAGGTCACGCATGGCGATCCTGAACCCGGAGCCCAGCTCGGTCGCCTCCAGGATGACCTTCAGCCGCCTGGTCGCCGCCTCGGTAATCCGCCTCCCCCGGGGTACGAGCAGGTAGGCATAGGCCCTATGGCCGCCCCGTCCCACGCGGCCCCGGAGCTGGTATAGCTGGGCCAGGCCGAACCTGTCGGCCCGGTCGATGATCAGGGTGTTGGCGTTGGGTATGTCCAGGCCCGACTCGATGATGGTGGTGCAGACCAGCACGTCCACGTCCCCCTCGGAGAAGGACAGCATCACCTCCTCCAGCTCGGACTCGGCCATCCTGCCGTGGCCCACGGCTATCCTGGCCTGGGGCAGGAGCTTCCGAAGGTTGGCCTCCATCCGGCGGATGGTCTGGACACGGTTGTGCAGGAGGAACACCTGGCCGCCGCGCTCGAGCTCCCTGAGGATGGCCTCCTTGACCACGTCGTCACTGTACTCCGACACGTAGGTCTTGACGGGCAGCCGCTCTTCGGGAGGCGTATCCATAGTGCTCATGTCCCGTATCCCGGACAGGCCCATGTACAGCGTCCGGGGGATGGGAGTGGCGCTGAGGGTCAGCATATCCACCTCCCGGCGCATCCGCTTCAGCCGCTCCTTGTGGGCCACGCCGAACCGGTGCTCCTCGTCGACCACCACCAGGCCCAGGTCCTTGAACCGCACGTCCTTCTGCAGCAGCCGGTGGGTGCCTATGACGATGTCCACCGTGCCCAGCCTCAGGCCCTCGACCACCTCGGCCTGCTCCTTGCGGGTCCGGAACCGGCTCAGCACCGCCACGCGCACCGGAAAGGGAGCCAGCCGTTCGGTGAAGGTGGCGTAGTGCTGCTGGGCCAGGACGGTGGTGGGGACCAGCACGCCGACCTGCATGCCGTCGCTCACCGTCTTGAAGGCGGCCCTCAGCGCCACCTCGGTCTTGCCGTATCCCACGTCGCCGCACACCAGCCGGTCCATGGGCTGGACCCTCTCCAGATCGCCCTTGACCTCGACGATGGTCCGCTCCTGGTCCTCGGTCTCCTCGTAGGGGAACGAGTCCTCCAGCTCCCTTTGCCATGGAGTGTCGGCTGACGCGGCCCGGCCCTGGACTACCTGACGCGACGCGTACAGCTCCAGGAGCTCCTCGGCCATCTCCCGCGCCGCGTGCTTCACCCGCTCTTTGATCCGTGTCCACTCGGCGGTCCCCAGCCTGGTGAGAGAGGGAGGCCTGTCGTTGGAGGCCAGGTACGGGGAGACCCGGTCCAGGTGCTCGGTGGGCACGTACAGCTTGTCGCCCTCGGCGTACTCCAGCACCAGGTACTCCCTCTCCTCGCCCCCGGAGTCCATGGAGGTGGTGCCCGTGAAGCTGGCCACGCCGTGGTCCACGTGGACGACGTAGGCCCCGGGCACCAGCTCCGAGAGAAACGCCTGCCTCTTCACCGGGGTCCTTCGCCGGGGGCGGCGCTCCTTGGCGGCGCCGAATATCTCCGAGTCGGTGAACAGTACCGCGCCCCCGTCTCCGACGGGCATGCGCCACCCCTCCCGCAGGTTCCCCGGCACCACCACGACGCTGCCCGGAGGGGGCGGCGACTCCAGGGCCGAGGCAACGCCGGAGCCCAGGCCGCCGTCGGACAGCAGCTCGGAGACGCGCCGCGTGTACCGGCTCACCACGACCACGCGTTCCCCATCCTGGAGCATCCGGGCGACGTCGGGCGCAAACCGCTGGGGCCGGCCGCCGAAGGAGGGTGCGGTGCGGAACTCCAGCCCTTCCTCGCTTCCCGACCAGCTCCTGACGTACAGCCTGCGCCGCTCCTTCACGTCCTCATGGAACCGCGACCAGGACACCTGGGCGGAGGGGAAGTTGGCCGGAAGCTCCCCCCTGGACTCCCGGACGCGGCGCAGCTCGGTGACCCGGTCCGCAAGCTTCTGCACCTCGGCTTCCACCTCTCCCTCCCGGTCCACTACCAGCAGCCCCCGGGCGGCCAGATGCTCCACCAGGTGGCTATCGTTGAGCAGGCCGTCGTAGAAGGGGAGCTCATCCACCTCCTGGCCCGAGAGGAGCAGGGCAAGCTCCTCCTGGTACCGGTCGTACGCCGCGGGAGTGCAGGTGCTGAGGTCCATTCTCTGGATGAGGCGGGAGACGCGGTCCGCGTCGGACAGGGCGGGGAGGGTATCCCGGGCGGGGCAGACCCGCGCCTGCTGCACCGCGCCAACGGACCGCTGGGAGGAGGGGTCGAAGAGACGGATGCTCTCGATCTCGTCGCCCCAGAGCTCCATACGGAATGGCAGCTCGCTGGAGGGCGGGAAGACGTCCAAGATGCCCCCCCGCTGGCTGAAGGCGCCGGGGACCTCCACCGCTTCCTCACGCTGGTACCCGAGGGAGACCCAACGGGAGTAGAGCTCCCCAAGCTGCACACGGTCCCCTGGACGCAGGGAATGCCCCGACTCCTCGACGGCAGCGGGGGACAGGGTCTTCCGAAGGGCGGCCCCGGCGGAGGCCACCACCAGGGGGTTGCCGTTCCCGGGGGTGCCGGCCCTGGCGTCGCACAGGGCCGCCAGCGCCGTCATTCGCTGGTTGTTGGTCCCGGCGTCGACCATCAGGCGCTCGAAGGGCAGGACCTCGGGCTCCGGGTAAAGGTAGACCCGGCTGCCGTCCTCCAGGTAGGAGAGAAGCTGGTCGTGGAGCCGCCGTGCATCCTCGGGCCGGGGCACGACAACCAGCACCGGCACGTCCAGCCGGCGCCAGACGGAGGCCAGGAGATAGGGCTTGGCCGGGTCAAGCGCCTCGAGGCTGCCGGCCGCATCGCCGGACTCGAGCCGCCGCATCACCTCGACGTATGCCGGGCGCCCTTCCAGTAGCCCGAAAAGGCCCTCAAGGCCCATCCTAACACGCACCTCCAGCCGGGCACGGGTTTCGTGTGCCCGGCTGCTGAATCTGCCAGACCCCTATTCCACGCCCAGATCGCGCGATTGTCAAGGGCCCCCGCGGCGGGGTCATCCGGTGGCAACTGGCGCGGCGTGCTAAAATGGAGCCGTCATCACTGCGCCGCCGGAGCGGCGCCCACCCAAGGCTTCGCCCGCCCAAGAAGGAGCGTCCGAAAGATGAGGATACCCGGTCGGAGGCGCACGTCGTCTCCCGACGAGTGTGGCGTAAGGGCCGGCCGCTTC
The DNA here is from genome assembly GCA_965207305.1 of Dehalococcoidia bacterium. GTDB lineage: Bacteria > Chloroflexota > Dehalococcoidia > Lucifugimonadales > JAGWBF01 > JAGWBJ01. Next base: position 244,978 of record CBDBMB010000001.1, read on the forward strand.
GCCGAGGCCGTCAGGGACACGGATATGGCCCTGGCCTGGGAGATGCTGTCCAGGGAGTCACAGGGTGTCCGCCAGGGTGTGTGGGCGACCCAGAAGAACGTGGACTTGCAGATAGTCTACCGGGCCGCCCACGACCCGGGGCATGCCCTGTTCCCCCTGATGATGGAGGACCTGAGGGAGGTCATCCTGAAGCTGTGGCCCCTGGAGGACCTGACGGACCTGGGGGTGGCTCCCACCAGCTACGTGGACGACAACCATGCCTTCGCGTTTCTGCCCTTCGGGGTCACCGAAGACCAGCAGGTGGTGGAGAGGTCCTCGCTGAAATCGGGCCTCATCGTGCCCATGCTCCTGGAGGACGGAGTGTGGAAGGTGGACCTGCCGGGATGGCGGTTCGCCTGGGAGCGGTAGGTCTCATGACCTGGCCTGTATCACCAGGTCCCTGGTAGCCTCGACCCGGTCTCCCCCTAGCCGGCACTCCACCCGGACCTTGCCCACGCCCGGAGTCGTTCCCCCACCGACCCTCCAGGTCCATGAGACTACTCCATCGCCTCGGGCCACCGGCTGAGCACCCGTCCCGCCGGACTCGCTGACGGCGCCGCTGGGCAACGTGACTCGCAGGCTGCAACGGGCCCCGGACAGGGTCCTGGCCTCCAGGGTGGCCCGGCTTCCACGGGTGATGGGCGACGTCAGGGTGACCATATCGAGGAACAACGCCGGTGACGGGTCGGGCGGCGGTACGGTGGGAGTGGGGGTTGGACTGCGGGTGGCCGTCGGTAAAGGAGTGGGGACCGCCGTGGGCATCTCAGTCGGTACCGGGGTGGGGACCGCCGTGGGCATCTCAGTTGGTACCGGGGTGGGGACCGCCGTGGGCATCTCCGTCGGGACGGGCGTGGCGACCGCCGTGGGCATCTCAGTCGGTACGGGCGTGGGAACCGCCGTGGATCGCTCCGTCGGGACGGCAGTGGGGACCGCCGTGGCCGGCCCCGGCGGCACGCCCTCGGAAGCGGGTGTCGGTGGGACCCCAGCGCGGGGCCCCGAAGTGGGGGAGGGCAAAGCAGCATCCGTGGGGCCAGGGGCGATGGTTGGGGGACCGGCACCGCTCAAGGGTGCGGTCTCCGATTGAGGCGTATCTCCCGTCGACCCGCGACTCAATGGAGGCGTACTGGTCGGGGCCTCCAGGGTGGGAAGCGGCGGCTCGGCTTCGAGTGTTGCACGCACCGCAATGGCGTCGACGGTAGCGTCCACCGCCGCATCTACGAGGTCCTGGATGTCCTGCCCGGACGCGGAATCCCGCGAGCCACTCGTGGAGGTCAGGGGGCCCTTGTCGCCCGTGGGCCTTTCGCACGCACTACAGAAGAGTATCAGGACGGCGAGGACGGGGGCTGCCAGGGGTCGCAAAGTTGGGCCTTCTTCCGGTCGAGGCTCCCGGGCGGGAGCCTACTCATGGGCCGCCCCGGCGGCCCTCTCGGGGCTTACTCATGGGCCGCCCCGGCGGCCCTCTCGGGGCCTATTCATGGGCCGCCCTAGCGGCCCTTTCCAGGAACATCCGCCGGACCACTTCTGGCTCCAACGTCACTTTCAGGTAACCGTCGTCGCCGGGACTGAAGGACGAGTCGTCGTGGAGGTCCTCCGCCATGCCCAGGACCAGCGCGTCCATCCCGGGCCCCAGGGCCTCGAACGCCCGACGGGTCTCGGGGTCGGTCGACTGCCGAAGGACGCCTTCGACCTCCTCGGCCAGCATCTCCCTCTCCACGGCCTTGCGCTGCATCTCCTCGATGACGCCAAGATGCCTGCCCAGGTAGCAGCCCCCGAAGTACATTACGTCGAGCTCTTCGCCCTCGACGGTGTCGGTCCCCTGCATCTTCGGTACGAGCTCGTGTTCCTCGAGATACGCCTTAACGGCGGCGTCTTCCGGCTCGGCGCCCTCCTTCTTGAAGGCAAGGAACACCGCGTACATGAAGAAGTCCTTGGGCTCGACTCTGATGCGCATACGGACTATCCCAGGCCGGCAGCCTGCAGCACGCGGTCCAGGTTGCCGGGGTCCTGGCCGACCCGGCCGGCATCGATCTCGTGCATCATGTCCACGATCGCCGCGCTCACCGGCGTGTCGACCCCCGCCTCCCGGCCCTTCCTGACCACGTAGCCGTTCATGTAGTCGATCTCGGAGAGGCGACCCTTCTTGACGTCCTGGGCCATCGACGAGTGCCAGTTCACGCTCCCGGGCTTGGGCAGGAGGCTGGCCTCCAGCTCCTCGTAGACGTCGCCCTGGTCCGCCCTGGTCCAGACTTCGGCATCGAACCCGGCCACCTTCTCCACCCTGTAGTTGAGGGCGAGGCCCACCCGCGTGGTCTCCTTGGCGATGTGTATGCGCAGGGACCGGGCCTTGGGGTTCGCGGCCATGTCCTCGGCGCCCAGGCCCGATATGGCCCCCACGGGGTTGCCCATGGAGTTCTGGGAGAGCTTGGCCCATCTCTCCCCCCAGATGTTGGTGGTGGCGCGGGCGCCGTCTATGTGGTCCAGCAGGCCCACCAGGTACTCGACCCTGGGTGTGATCCTGCCGTTGGTCTCGCCCACGCGGAACACGTCGTGCCCGTGGTCCCGGCCTACGGGCCCGCCCCGGTTGACGTGGGCCGGCTCCCACAGTGCGACCTCTATCTTGGACATGATGCAGGGCACCTGCCTGTGAAAGCCCACGATGGAGGCGATGACCTCGTCGTTCATACAGTTCTGGGAAGACACGACGTACCCGGTGGGCTTGACGTAGCGATCGATGAAGTGGGTGGCCCAGACGGTGTCGTACGACTTCACCGCGACGAACGCCACGTCGAAAGGTTCGTGGACCGCCTGCACGTCGGTCAGGTGCATCGCCTTGACCGGCACCGTGAAGTCCCCCTGGCTCCCGCTGGCCCTGAGGCCCTGGGACCTCATCTTCTCCACGTGCTCGGGCCACTGGTCGATCAGGGTGATGTCCTCGCCTTCACGGGTCAGGAAGGCGGCTATGTAGCAGGCGGCGGCCCCGGCGCCCATGAAGGCGATTTTCGTCATCACCGTCACCCCACCCTCTCCCCGGGGAAGAGGGGAACTTTCGATGCCGGCCAAGGCCTGCCGCTACGGGGATGGGGCCTCCGGCCTGCAATTTGGGCCAATTATAGGTTCGGCCCAAATTGGTGTCAATGAAGCCGTGCCTGGGACGAAAGAACCAACGCGGGGGCCTATCCCGCTTCCTTCAGCTCCACGATGATGTTGGCATAGTGGGAATCGCCAACGTTGACCACCCGGTGGACCGAGTCCTTGTCCCTGTAGTGAACGGCCCCCATCCCAAGGTCGTCGACGTCGCTGCCGCCATCGACGAAATCGACGCGCAACCGGCCGGCTGAGTACACCACGGTGACGTACCAGCTCTCGTGCCGATGCCACGAGCTGCCCTGGCCGGGCGCCAGGGACAGGTCCCATAGCTTGACCCGGTCGTTCTCGAAGAGGACCTTGGTCCCTATTTCGCCGCCGGGGTCCTGTGGACTGGTCATCTGCCCGCCTCCGCGTCGGTAATGAGTCAGGGCCGGGGATGGATGCGCCGGAACAGGCTGCGGCGCACCGGGGCGATGGTGTCGGTACGCCGGTTGTTGGCCACGAACCACTCCCGGCGGGCATCGAGTATCTCGGCAGCCCTCACGGGGTCGATGTCCGTCTCGTAGATGGCCCAGTACTTGCCGACCTGCTCGGACGGGTCGATGTCTTCGTAGCGGTAGTCGGTGTGGAAGGCGCCCGTGCTGAGGATGTCGGGCAGGTGGATGTTGGAGTACCAGTCGTTGAACTCGTCCTCACGCGCCGGGTCCGTGCAGTTGCTCGAGACCACCATGACCCCGGCCACTTCCTGCCCGTCCCTTCGAGACCAGAACCCGTCGTCGATGCGCCGCAGCATCCCCATGTGCTTCAGCCTGAGAGAGGGGTGGACCCGGCCCTGTTGGAGAAGGGCCTGCCCCAGCTCTCTCACCTCCCACAGCAGCTCGGCAGGGGCATCGCCGTCACTCTCCCACGTGGCGAGGTAGCGGGGCTCCTGGTCCCCGGGAGTACCGGCGGCCCTGACGAAACGGAGGGGGTTGCGGAGGAGCCCCGAGCTTAGGACGTCGGGCACGTGGGTGCCGTCGTACCAGTCGTTGAACTCCGCGTCATGGGCCGGGTCCTTGCAGCTGGTCAGCACGTAGAGCAGGTTCTTGGCGAAACGCCCGTCCATGGGCCTCAACCTCTTGAATCAGCTAGCCGACGGGACCTGGTCCTTGAGCCCGAACCCGGTGACTGGCACCACCACCACGTCGTCGGGTCCGACCACGCCCTGCCTGACCAGGGACTCCAGCCCCGCGAAGGCAGCGGCCGATGTGGGCTCCATGAAGAGGCCTTCGTCCCGGGCCATGGCCCGCTGCCACCGGACGATGGACTCTTCCTCGACGGCGACGGCGGTCCCTCCCGTGGACCTGACCGTCTCCACCGTCTGGGCCCCCCTGGGAGGGGTGCTGACGGCTATGCCGCCCGCCACCGTGGGCCGGAGGTCGTCCACGGTCCAGGGCTGCTCCCGCCAAGCCGCGACCACGGGCATGCAGGAGCGGGACTGGACGGCGTGGAACCGGGGCATCCGGGGGACCGCGCCCTCCCGCACCAGCTCGGCGAACCCCCTGGCAGGCCCGATGACAAGGGAGCCGTTCCCCGCCGGCACCACAACGTGGTCGACGGCGCCGGGCACCTCTTGGACGGCCTCGTAGGCGAAGGACTTCATGCCCTGTATGAAGTAGGGGCTCCAGTTGTGGGAAGCGTAGAAGGCCCCCCTCTCGGCCACGTACTCCCGGGCGGCGTCCGTCACCCCCTCCCGCGGCCCTTCCACGGGCCGCACGTCGGCGCCGTAGAAGCCTATCTGAGAGATCTTGAAGGGCGACGCGGCGGCGGGGACGAACACGGCCGCCCCCATCCCGCCCCTGGACGCATAGGCCCCCAGGGAGGCCCCCGCGTTGCCCGAGGAGTCGTCCACAGCCTCGGAGAACCCCATCTCGCGGACCATGGACAGCATGACGGCCGTGCCCCGGTCCTTGAAGGACCCCGTGGGATTGGCATACTCCACCTTGGCGTAGAGGCGCCGGAGGCCCAGGCCCGCGCCCGTCTGCTCCAGGTGCAGGCACGGGGTATTGCCCTCTCCCAGGGAGATGAGGCTGCCCTCCTGGTGAAGCGGCATCCTGCCCCACCAGCGCCAAACCCCGGGAAGCCCGTCACGGGCCTCCAGCCCCCGGGGCAGCGAGCGATAGGCGACGTCCAGCGGCCCGCCGCATTGGGGGCACCACAAGGCGTCCCCTGGCGCGTCCAAGGAGTCGCAGAGGCCGCATGTCAGGTAGGTGTGGGACATGGCGTACCCGGGCATTATAGCGACGGCCCTCCGGACGCACAAGGTTGACCCCCCACCGGGGCGATACCTATAATCGTGGCCATCCCAGGCGTTAGTGGAGGTGCCGCGTGAAGTTCGGTCTGTTCATGATGCCCGTGCACCACCCCAGCAAGGGGCTGCCCCGCACCATCAAGGAGGACATGACCACGGTCGTGCTGGCCGACGAGCTGGGTCTCGACGAGGCCTGGATCGGGGAGCACTACACCATCACCTGGGAGAACCTGCCGGCCCCGGAGCTGTTCATAGCCCAGGCCCTGGCCCGGACCAGGAACATCAAGCTGGCGACGGGGGTGATACTCCTCCAGCTCCACGACCCCAAGATGCTGGCCCACCGCATGGCGATGCTCGACCACCTGGCCGAGGGCCGCTTCTACTTCGGCATCGGCACGGGAGGCGTGCCCACGGAGTTCGACTTCTTCGGCGTGGAGGAGGAGAAGAGGCACGCCCGGGCAGCGGACGTCATCGAGGCGGTGCTGAAGATCTGGGAGAGCGAGGGAGAGCTGGACTACCGGGGCGAGTTTCACAACGTAAGGTCCCCCGAACCGGTGCCCGAGGCCGGCCTCCGGCTCTGGATGAAGCCGTACACACGGCCCCACCCGCCCATCGCCGTGGCCGGGGTGAGCCGCAACTCCTCCACCATCGAGTGGGCCGGGGAGCACGGATGGATCCCGCTGAGCACCGACATCCTGCCCCTCGAGGACGTGGCCACCCACTGGGACGCCTACACGCGGGGCGCGGCGAAGACGGGCAAGACCGCCGACCGGAGGGAGTGGCGCGTCTGCCTGGACATCCACGTGGCCGAGACCACTGAGCAGGCCCGCCACGACGTCCTGGAGCACGGCATGGGGCGGACCTTCGAGCAGTACTTCTTCCCCCTGTTCAGGCGGGCGGGGATGATGGACCTGGTCAAGCCCGACCCGTCCATGCCCGACGAGGCCGTCACCGTCGATTACCTGCTGGACAACCGCTGGGTGGTGGGAGACCCGGACCACTGCGTAAGGAAGATCCGGGAGGCGTACGACACGGTGGGCGGCTTCGGCACGCTGCTCCAGCTAAGCCAGGACTGGGACCCGCCGGAGAAGGGCTGGAAGTCGCTGGAGCTGCTGTCCAAGCACGTGATGCCCGAGCTGCGGGACCTGACGCCGGAGGCGCCGGGCTAGGGATGCTCTCCCACCGTCACAACGCTCCGATTGACACGGCCGGACGGCCCGGATAGGCTGGGGACGCGCCGCCCCGGACCGACAACGGGGGACGGCCGAAGGAGAGTCATGGCGGAAAGGACCGCGATCGGCGGTGGAAGGCCCATCGAGGCCCGGGCGGGCTTCTCCCGCGCCATCCGTGTCGACGGGGCCTCGGCCCACATCTTCGTGTGCGGCAACGCCTCCACCAATCCCGACGGCACCATCTACGGAGCGGGCGACGCCTACGCCCAGGCGGTGCACATCCTGGACCTGATGCGCGGCTACCTGGAACAGGTGGGAGCGTCGATGGCCGACGTGGTCCGGACCCGCATGTACGTCGTGGACCTGGCCAGCCATCACGAGGCGGTGATCAGGGCCCACGGTGAGGTGTTCGGGGACATCCGGCCCACCTCCACCCTCCTGGGCATCGAGTCGCTGATGCACCCGGACATGCTGGTGGAGATGGACCTCGACGCCATCGTCTAGGTCAGCTCTGCCCTCTCCGCAGGGCTCGCCCGGCCAGCGCCCCGGTGTGACGCCCCCTGTCCATGACCAGCCGCCCGTTGACCAGGACGTACTCGATGCCCGTGGAGGGCTGCCGGGGGTCCTGCCGGGTGGCGTTGGCGTTGATGGTGTCGGGGTCGAAGACCACGATGTCCGCGAAGGCCCCGTCCCGCAGGGCGCCCCGGTCGCGAATCCCCAGCCGCTGGGCGGGGAAGGACGTCATCTTGCGGATGGCGTCCGCGAGGGACAGCCTCCTCTCCTCCCGGACCATCTCGCCCAGTATCACGGGGAAGCAGCCGTAGGCCATGGGCGGCGGATGCCCGCCGAGGAGCAGGGCGTCGCTGCCCACCATCTGCAGGGGGTGGGCCACGAAGTCGGCGATGGTAGCCGGGTCCGACACCAGGGAGAAGTAGGAGACGCGGAGGTCCTCCTCCAGCAGCAGGTCGCACAGGGCGTCCACCGGGTGCTTGCCCATCATCTCGGCGACCTCCGCGATGGACCTGCCGTCGTAGACCATGTTGTGGGGCTGCTGGAAGTAGGTCACCCACATCTCGTCCCAGGACCTGCCCCGGGGCACGACCTCCTTTCGGAGGCGCGCCCGCGCCTCGGGAGAGCGTAGCACGTCCACTAGATGGTCGGGCCCGCCCTCGTGGGCCCAGTCCGGGAACAGTATGAGTATCCTGGTGCCGCCGTAGGGGTAGGGGAAGCAGTCGAAGGTGACGTCCAGCCCGCCGGCCCGGGCGCCGTCCACCAGGTCCAGCAGACGGCGGGCCCCGCCAGGGTTGGTGACCCGGCGGAACAGGTGGGTTATGTGCAGCGGGATGCCGCTGCGGTTGCCGATCTCGATGGCCTCGTGGACGGGGTCCAGGTAGCGGTCCCCCAGCCGGTAGCGCATGTGAGTGTGATATATCCCGCCCATGGCCGCGGCCTCGGAGGCCAGGTCCACCAGCTCGTCGGTGTCGGCGTATCCTCCGGGGGGATAGTCCAGGCCGGTGGAGAGGCCGAAGGCGCCCTGCTCCATGGCCTCCCTCAGCAGGGACCTCATGCGGTCCTTCTGGAGTGGGGAGGCGGGCCCGCTCTCCCAACCCACGGCGTCGATTCGCAGGGGCGAGTTGCCGACGATGTAGGCGATGTTGACGGCGACCTTCCCGTCGAACATGTCCAGGTACTCCGCGGTGCTGGACCACCAGCCGGGCAGGTCGGGCGCTCCGTCCAGGCCCGAGTTGAGACGCACGAACCGGAGGAGGTCGTCGCGGGACCGGAAGGGGGCGTAGGAGTTGCCGTCCACGCCCACCAGCTCGGTGGTAACGCCCTAGTGGACCTTGGCCTCGTGGGCCGGGTCGGTCAGTATCATCAGCCCCGAGTGGGCGTGCACGTCTATGAAGCCGGGGCACACGACCTTGCCCGAGGCGTCGAGGACCCGGGAGGCCTGGACTCCCGACACGTCCCCCCGAAGCACCCGCACCCGGTCCCCCTCCACGCCCACCGCGCCGTAGAACCCGGGGTTGCCGCTGCCGTCGATGACCAGCCCGCCGGTAATCAGCAAGTCCATGGGACGCTCCTTTGGCCGCTTGCCTGCTGCACGGTCCCCCCGCCATCCGGGCGGGAGGCCCAGAAGTTTCCCCTAGTCCACCACCGCCAGCCCGCCCCGGCCCCTGGGGTCGGCGGCCCCTCCCAGCCGGCCGGTGGCCGGGTCCGCCGCCGCCACGTGGACCAGGGAGAAGAAGGGGTCGTAGCTGTACCCGCTCTTGGAGACCGTGTGGCCCATGGCCCCCAGCTCGTCCTTGACGCCGAAGTACACCCTGGCCTCCACGTCCACCTGGCCCCCCTCGCAGTGGATGCGGGGCTCGGACACGGCCTCGGTGGGCGACATGCCGAAGTCCACCATGTTCACGACGGCCTGCAGGACGCCCGTGGGTATCTTGGTGGCCCCCGGCGCTCCCACCACGGCCCAGGGGCGCCCGTCCCGGAAGACGATGGTCGGGGTCATGGCGCTGATCCTGGCCTTGCCGGGAGCTATGGAGAAGGGCCGCCCGGGCTGGGGGTCGAACATGTGCATGGCGTTGTTGAACATGAAGCCCAGACCGTCGACCACCACACCCGATGCCGGCGTGGCCAGGGTGTGGGTGAGGGCCGCGGCGGTACCCTCTGCGTCGATGGCCGAAACGGTGGTGGTGTGCTGGGACTCCACGCCCCCGGCCGTCACGTCGAAGGGCTCACGGGCGTCGATCCTCCGCCTCCACTCAGCCGCCCGCCGGGACGACAGGAACACCTCGTCGACGGGCACCTCCTGGAAGGCCGGGTCGCCAAGGTGCCGGGCCCGGTCCGCGAAGGAGGCCTTCTGGGCCAGGGCCATCAGGTCCAGAAAGCCCGCCGTGCCGGACCCCATGGCGGCCAGGTCGTAGCCCTCCAGGATGCGGAGGACCTGGGCGACCTGGACCCCGCTGGAGGGCGGGGGCACTCCCGCGACGACGTGGCCCCGGTAGTCGACGTTCACGGTCTTGTCGACCCCCACCCTGTACTGCGCCAGGTCCTCCCGGGAGAGGAGGCCGCCGTTGGCGGCGAAGTCGTCGGCTATCCTGCCGGCCATCCACCCGGTGTACAGGACACTAGGCCCCTTCTCGGCGAGCTCCTCCAGCGCACGGGCGTAGTCGGGGTTGCGCAGCACCTGGCCCTGCGCCCGGGTCTGGCCGTCGCTCCCAACGTATATCTTGCGGGACGCCTCGGTGGCGGACAGTACATCCAGCATGGAGGAGGTGCCGGGCTGGGTCGGGGGACGCCGCCACAGGTCCGCCAGCTCTCCGGGGACCGGGAACCCCTCCTCCAGCAGCCGTATGGCGGGCCGGGCCAGCTCGGCCCAGGGCAGGGAGCCGTACCGCCGGTGGGCCTCCCACAGGCCCAGGACGGTGCCGGGGCAGGCCACGGACAGGTGCCCGATCTCGTTTACGCGGCCCTCCATCTCCCACTGGTCGAAGCGAAGCTTGCGCTTCACCTTGTCGACGAACATGTCCGGTGCCGCCCCCAGGGGCGCGCGGCCCAGGAACTCCAAGGCCACGTGGTCTCCCGAGGGAGCGTGGTACACCTGCATCACGCCGAACCCGCCGATGCCGCACATCTGGGGGTCCACCGCGAACTGGGCAAAGCCCGTGGCGATGGCCGCGTCCACGGCGTTGCCCCCGGCCAGAAACGTGCGGCGCCCTACCTCCGCGGCCTCGGGCTGGGGACATGCCACCACACCTCTCATGTCATGGTCCTCCTCTGTTTGGGTGAGAAACGCCGTCGGGGGCCCCGGCCTCCTGCACCGTCTTCGCACGTCCCGGAAAAAGGGGAGGCCCCGGCGTTCTGCCGGGGCCCTGGAAACCTACGGGAGGTGGCGCGCCCGGCAGGACTCGAACCCGCAACCACTGGGTCCGAAGCCCAGTGCTCTATCCATTGAGCTACGGGCGCCCGTTGTCGGAACGCGGGTCTCCCGCCCTGGGGGTTGTGGATGGGGTGAGCGGTGGGATTCGAACCCACGATCTCCTGGGCCACAGCCAGGCGCCTTGGACCACTTGGCTACGCTCACCATGGGCTCGCCGGAACCGCGCTCCATGTCGAGTCTAAGGCAAACCACCCACGGAGTCAACAAAAACGCGATGCACCGATGGCCGTTCCGGGGGCGGCGGTAGGTTGTCGATGGACGGCTGCTACTCCCGCCGGCCCAGTTTCATGGCCAGGTCGACCAGCGTGCGGGTGGGCACGCCGGTGCCCCCCTTGACCAGGTACCCTTTCTCCTTGGAGCTGAAGTAGGTGCCGGCGATGTCCAGGTGGGCCCACGGCGTCTCTTCGGCGAACTCGGCGAGGAACTGGCCGGCGGTCAGAGAGCCCGCGGCCCGTCCCCCGGTGTTCTTGATATCCGCCACGTTGCTCCTGATCTGCTCCCTGTAGTCGTCGTACAGGGGAAGCTGCCATATCCTCTCTCCCGAGGACGCGCCGGACTCGATGACCTGGTCGACGAGCTCCTGGTCGTTTCCCATGACGCCGCTGCAGGCGTTGCCCAGGGCCACGACCACGGCCCCCGTGAGGGTGGCGACGTCCACCAGCCGGGTGACCCCCTTCTGCCGGGCGTAGCAGAGGGCATCGGCCAGGACCAAGCGGCCTTCGGCGTCGGTGTTTATGACCTCGATGGTCTTGCCGCTCATGCTCTTGACCACGTCTCCCGGGCGTTGTGCGGAGCCGCCGGGCATATTCTCGGTGGCCGCCACCATTCCCACCACGTTGATCCTGGGCTTGAGGCGGCCGATGGCCTTCATCGCGCCGATCACCGACGCGCCGCCGGCCATGTCTCCCTTCATGTCCTCCATGCCCCCGGCGGGCTTCAGGGAGATGCCCCCGGTGTCGAAGGTGATGCCCTTTCCGATGAGCCCCAGGTTGTTGGAGGGGTTGTCCGGGTCGCCCCGGTACTCCAGTACGATGAGCTTTGGAGGCTGGTCGCTGCCCCTGGCCACGCCCATGAAGGCGCCCATGCCCATCTGCTCCATCTGCTCCCGGTCCAGGACCTCGATGTCGAGCCCCTCCTCGTCGGCCACCTGGGCCGCGATCTCCGCCATCCGGGTGGGAGTCATGACGTTGGCGGGCTCGTTCACCATGTCCCTGGCCATGATGGCGACCTGGGACAGGACGCGCCCCTTCTCCACGCCCTCGGCCAGGGACGCCGCCTTGGCCTGGTCTTGCTCCACGATGGACAGCTCCTCCAAGCCGTCGGAGCCGTCCTCGTCGCTGGTGACGTAGTTGCGGAACCGGTAGAGGCCCAGGGTTGCGCCCTCGGCTATCGCCTGGCCGGAGTCGGCCGGGTCCATTCCCCCGATCCCCGCCCCGTGGGCGATGGTGGCCGCCTGGGTTATGCCCAGCCGACGAAGCCGCCGGCAGGCCGCCGCCGTGGTCTCCCGCACGGTATCCCGGGTGAAGCTCTCGGACTTGCCCAGACCGGCCACCAGGACCCTGGAGGGGCCTATCCTGCCGAAGGTGTGGATGATGGTGATCTCGCCCTTCTTGCCCTTTATCTCGCCCTCGTCGATGAGTTGGGTGATGGCGCCGTCCAGGGCCCGGTCCACCGCCCCCGTGGCGCCTCCCGGCTCCTTGACGCCGTCGAAGAGGTTGACAATCAGCGCCGGCACCTTGGTCTTGGTGACGTCGCCCCGCACTACCTTGATGTCCATGTCGCCTCCTTACCGCCTGCTTGCCATTTTCGATGTTCCGGCGGGTTTCCGAACCCGCGTGGGCCGCCTGCTTGCCATTTCGATGTTCCGGCGGGTTCCCGGACCCGCATGGGCCGCCTGCTTGCCTTTCGATGCTCCGGCGCGCGTGTGCGCAGCCGTCTAAGGGTCGCTGTAGAACGCGAGGCCCAGCAGCCCCGGTCCCAGGTGGGCCCCCATGACGGGAGTGAACTCGCTTACGAATACCTCCCGGCAGTCGAACCGGTCCCGCACCCGGCGGGACAGATCGACGGCGTCTTCGGCCGCCTGAGCGTGCATGACCGTCGCGTGTACAGGCCGCCGGCCGACCCGTTTTTCCATGACGTCCACCAGTCGCTCCATGGCCCGTCCCCGGGACCGGGGCCGTTCCAGCATCCTGGCTTCTCCCAACCTCAGCTCCGTCAGGGGCCTGATTCCCAGCAGCGAGCCGGCCAGCGCCGCAACCCTGGGGACCCTCCCACTTCTGCGCACGTAGTCCAGGGTATCCAGGAAGGCCAGCAGGTTCACCCTGGGTATCAGGCCGTGCACCACGGAAAGGACGCCCTCCAGGTCCGCCCCGGCGTCGGCGGCCCGGGCGGCCTCCAGGGCGATGAGGCCCTCGGCCCCCGCGGCGGTCCTGCTGTCCACGACCCTGATGACGGAGCCCGGCATCTCCTGCCCGGCCGCCAGGGCCGCCTGGCAGGCGGAGGAGTAGGTGGAGCTGAAGTTGGAGGCCAGGGTGATGCAGACGGTGCTGCCGGCGGAGCGCGTCGCGGACCGGAAGGCGTCCAGGAACCGTGCGACGCCGGGTGACGACGTGGTGGGTGTGCCGGAGCCGTTGCGCAGGAGGTGGTAGAACTCGTCCGGGCGAATGTCCACGCCGTCCCTGAACGCGCGGTCCCCGATCACCAGCTCATGGGGGACGACCTGGATGCGCCAGCGGTCCAGGAGCTCGCCGGGAAGGCTGCTGCTGCTGTCTACTACGACCGCTACCTTGCGTTGGTGAACCAATGGGTGACGACCTCTTCCCCCTCGACCAAGGGCCCACCCTCGACCGAGGGCCCACCCTCGACCGAGAGATAGGAGGGCTCTTTCCGGTCCAGCCGGGACTGGAGTATGGCCGGGCTGAGGAGGAAGGCGACGGAGGCCAGAGTTATGAGTATTCCGAACAGGATGCCGAAGCTGAAGGGGATGGCCGCAACGGTGAATATGACCAGCACCGCCGTGGAGGCCATGAGGAGGGCTATCTTGACGACCCTGCGGCCCACCTTGAGGAAGACTGCGGTGACCACGGCCAGAGCGAAGAACACCAGGGCCCGCTCGGTGTCCGTGGCCCGGACCATGGGGGAGTTGGCGGGCCAGAGGCCGCCCTGCCAGTTCAGGAACAGCATCCACGAGGTCAGGAAGGGGAAGGGGAGGGCCGTCAGCGACACCAGCAGCCAGTCCTGCCTTATGACCCGGCCCAACACCCGGGCCATTATCCAGAGGGAGAAGGGCACGTAAACAGCCATGAGCATGTATATGGGAAAGCTGAAGGGGAGAGAGCCGGTGGTGACGAGCTGCCAGGAGCCGTAGGCCAGCGACCCAAGGGCCATGAGCCAGGAGAGGGCGGGAGCGGCCATGGAGTAGCCAAGCCAGGTGTACGTCCAGTTGGGCCTGCCCGTTCTCCAGGCCTTGAGGGTGACGAAGGTCACCCCTGCGAGGATGACGGCGACGAGCATGAACTCGGTCCACAGGTGCAGGGCGAAGAGGCCGGCCAGCAGCAGGTGGGGCAGGGTCGCCAGGAGGATGTCCCGCCAGTTGGCCCGGCTGTGGACCGTGTACATGTCCCTCGCGATGGCGTCGGGGCCGCCGAGATCGTCCAGGGCCTGGTTCAGGGCCTCCTTGTAGGTGAGGCCGTCCTGCTCCAGCTCGTGGATCCTCTCCTCGAGGTGGCCCTGAAGCTCAAGGGTGATCTCCCGGTTCTTCCGGGGGTCCAGCCTGAGCTTGCGGGTGATGGCCCGAAGATAGTTTTGGAGCTCGACGTCCACCGGCATCCTCCGCCCGCTAGGAGACCAGTGCGGGCATGATGGAGTTGACCGCTGACGAGAAACGCCTCCATTCCGCGGTACGTTCGTCCAGGGTCCTTCGGCCCTTGGCCGTCATGTGATAGTAGCGCCGGGGAGCGCCGGTGCTGGTCTCTTTCCACTGGCCCTCTATGAGGCCCGATGCTTCCAGGCGGTGCAGGGCCGGGTAGAGGGTGCCCTCTTTGAAGCGGAAGTACCCGTCGCTGCGCTCCCTAATCTCCTTGACGATCTGGTAGCCGTACATGGCTTCGTCCGACAGCAGGGACAGGAGGAGGGTCTCAGTGTTGCCCTTCAGGAGCTCTTTATGATACACGTCGCGGCACCTTGCTTATGGATGTCCCGATTTTATCCCGACTCCCCAGTGAGGGTCAAGCTGGACGGCCCTCACCCAACCCTCTCCCGAGGGGAGAGGGCGCCCTTGGCCGATACCCTGAAGGTCCTGACTATCGCCTCCCGTTAGAGGGAGTTGACCAGCACCTGGATGGCCCACAGTATGAAGATGGCGGCCATGGGACTCAGGTCCAGCATGCCGACGCGGGGGATTATCCGGCGCAGGGGGCCCAGGATCGGCTCGGTTATCTGGTAGATTATGGCGACGATGGGGTGGTTGCTGTTGCCGATGGGCAGCCAGGAGAGCACCACGCGGGCGAAGATGGCCACGGTCAGTACCGTTGCCAGGATCCCGACGAAGTTCTTGATGCCGTCGGTCACTGCCGCCCCAGCTCCACGGACCTCTTGTAGGCGGCGACCACGGCGTCGATGACGGCGGAGCGCAGGCCGCCCCGCTCCAGGGCCAGCAGCCCCTCGACGGTGGTGCCCCCCGGGGAGGTCACCATGTCCTTCAGCTGGGCGGGATGGCGGCCGGTCTCCTCCACCAGCTTCGTGCCGCCCAGGACGGTCTGCAAGGCCAGGGTGCGGGACATGTCCCGGGGGAGGCCCACGTGGACTCCGGCATCGACCAGCGCCTCGATGAACAGGAACACGTAGGCGGGCCCGCTGGCGCTCAGGGCCGTGGCCATGTCCAGGTACTTCTCGTCGGAGACGTATATCTCCTTGCCCACGGTGCCGAGCACCGACCGGGCCGCCTCCCGGGCAGCCTGGGATACCTGGGGGGAGCAGGCCCAGAGGCTCATGCCCTCGCCGATCTGGGCGGGGGTGTTGGGCATGACGCGGATGACAGAGGGGTGGCCAAGGCCCTCGACTATGGTGGACATTTTCGCACCGGCGACGATGGAGAGGGCGGCTTGGTCCTCTCGGAGGTCCCCGTTGAGCTCGGCAAGCACCCGGGACAGGTCCTGGGGCTTGACCGACAGGACGACCACGTCGGCCGGCGCGGCGGCCTCGGCGTTGACGTCGGTGACCACGACCCCGTGGCGGTCACGAAGCGTCCGGCGCCGCTCCTCCAGGGGCTCCCCCACGAACACGTCTTCGGCGGCCGCGACTCCGCTGGACAGCACGCCGGAGATGATGGCCTCCGCCATGGTCCCTCCGCCTATGAAAGCCAGCTTCATGCCCCGGTCGAGCCCCACATTTGCCCACAATTATACACGACGGCCCCGTATGGGCGACAGGAACAGTACCGGGACAACCACAGGCGCAAAACTCGGTCGACGCTTACGGCCCGGGGAAGCCAAGGGGAGGAGAGCCGGGAGGATCAGGAGAGCCCTTCGCCAAGGGAGAGGGAGACGGCCATTCCGATGGCCTCCAGCATGCTGTCGTGGTGGGCGACCCCCTTGCCGGCTATGTCGAAGGCGGTGCCGTGGTCCACGGAGGTGCGGACGAAGGGCAGGCCCAGGTTGGCGGTGATGCTGGTCTCGAAGCCGTGGACCTTGACGGCGATGTGGCCCTGGTCGTGGTACATGGCCAGGACCACGTCGTAGGACCCCTGGATGGCCTGATGGAACACGATGTCCGCCGGAACGGGGCCGCGGGCGTCGATGCCCAGCTTCCGGGCCTCCTCCACCGCGGGCGCTATCTCGTCGGCCTCCTCGTTGCCCAGGAGCCCGCCGTCGCTGCCGTGGGGGTTCAGGGCGGCGACGCCGATGCGAGGACTCGGGATGCCCGCCTGTCCGAAGCTGTCGTGGGTCAGCCGGAGCTTGCCCAGGATCTGGTCCCTGGTCACGTAGTCGCAGGCGCGGCGGAGGGAGCGGTGGGTGGTGAGGTGCACGACCCACAGCCGCCCGGTCATCAGCATGGTGGCCACGTCGGGCGCGCCGGAGAGCTCCTGGAGCAGCTCCATGTGACCGATGGCCTTGTACCCGGCCAGGGACGCGGCCTCCTTGTTCACGGGCGCGGTGGCCAGGGCGTCCACCTGGCCGGCCAGGGCCAGCTCGGCGGCCCGGGTCACCCACTCCATTGCGGCCTTGCCGCAAGCCGGGGTCACGCGGCCGACAGCGACGTCCTCCGGGTTCAGGTTGTGAGGGTCGACGATGTCTACGATATCGGGGGACATCCCGGCCCCGTCGGCCGACTCCACCTCACGGACCGTCAGCGAGGCCCCCACGAGGTCGATGGCCTGCTCCATGGACCAAGCGCTGCCCACCACCAGGGGCCGGCAGGCCGGATGCACCTGCCCGGAGGCCAGGGCCTTGACGATGATCTCCGGGCCGATGCCGCACGGGTCCCCCATGGTTATGGCGATGGTGGGCTTGGCGCTGTCGTCAGGCATGGGCCCCTACCCCCAGGACCGCCCTGCGGCCGCCGGGCGTCCTACCCGCACTTGTTCCAGCCGCAGGAGGCGCAGAGAAGACAGCCCTCCTGGTAGGCCAGGGTGGTGTTGCAGTCGGGGCAACGGCCCCGTGGCTGGTACCCGTTGATCTCCCAGGCAGCCTTGCCGTTGTCCTTGGGAAACAGCTTCATCTGGGGCGAAGCCGCCGGGGAAGGGCTTTCGGAGCTGGAGTGGCGCTCCAGGGCCAGGGCGACGGCGTCGGGGCCGGACCGCACCAGCACGCCGCTGTCCCAGGCTGGGCAGCAGGTGATGCCACGGATCTGCTCCACCACAGCCTTGATGTCGATGCCCGACCGGAGGGCCAGGGAGGCCAGGCGGGAGATGGCCTCGAGCTGGGCCGAGTCACAGCCGCCGGCCTTGCCCAGGGTGGTGAAGACCTCGAAGGGCTTCCCATCCTCGTCGAAGTTGATGGTGATGTACATGTTGCCGTGGCCGGTCCGGATGCGCTCGGTTATGCCCGACATCTCCTGGGGCCTGCCCCTGGGAGTCAGGCTGCGGCCGGCGCCGGCTTCGACGGGCTCCGCCCGAGGGGGTGCGGGGGAGGCGTCGGCGGGGGCGCTGCCGGAGTCGCCGGTGCTTAGCACCTGGTTCTCCTTGCTGCCGTCCCGGTAGATGGTGATGCCCTTGCAACCCAGCTCGTAGGCCAGGGTATAGGCGCCGGCCACGTCCTCGCGGCCGGCCTGGCGGGGGAAGTTGATGGTCTTGGAGACTGCGTTGTCGGTGTGCGCCTGGAAGGCCGCCTGCATGCGCACGTGCCACTCGGGCGCGATGTCGTGGGAGGTGACGAAGAGGCGCTCGACCCATCCGGGCACGGCGGGGTCCAGGCCGCGGAGGCTTCCGTGGTCGGCCAGCTTACGCATGAGCTCGGGAGAGTGGAAGCCCTCCCGGCGGGCCACCGACTCGAAGTAGGGGTTGCCCTCCACCAGCCGGGTATTGTCCATGACGTTGCGCACGTAGCTGAGGGCGAAGAGGGGCTCTATGCCGCTGGAGCACCCGGCGATGATGCTTATGGTGCCGGTGGGGGCGATGGTGGTGGGCGCCGAGTTGCGCAGCTCGGGGCCGCCCGCCTGGTGGTAGATGCTGCCCTCCCAGGCCGGGAAGGGGCCCCTGGCCGCGGCCAGCTCCGCCGAGGCCTCGTGGGTCTTGGCCCGGATGGAGGCCATGAGCTGGTCGGCGACGTGGAGCGCTCCCTCGGAGTCGTAGGGGATGCCGAGCTGGACCAGCAGGTCTGCGAACCCCATGAGCCCGAGGCCGATGCGCCGGGTCTTGTGGCTCATCTCCTGGATGGCGGGGATGGGGTAGCTGTTCATGTCGATGACGTTGTCCAGCATGTGCACGGCGGTGCGTATGACGCGGGTGAGCTTGGACCAGTCTATCTCCGCGCCTTCGCCGGTGTACCGCACCATGCGGGCAAGGTTGACGGAGCCCAGGTTGCACGACTCGTAGGGGAGCAGGGGCTGCTCGCCGCACGGGTTGGTGCTCTCGATCCTGCCCAGGAGGGGGGTGGGGTTGTCCCGGTTTATCCGGTCTAGGAAGACGATGCCGGGGTCGCCGGTCTTCCAGGCCATGTCCGCCAGCAGCTCGAACACCTCGCCGGCGTTGAGGCGGCCCGTGACCTTGCCCGTACGGGGATTCACCAGGTCGTACTCCTCGCCGCGCTGCACCTTGCCCATGAACTCCTCGGTGACGGCGACGGAGATGTTGAAGTTGGTGATGCTCTTGCCGTCCTCCTTGGCCCTTATGAACCTGAGGATGTCGGGATGGTCGACGTTCAGTATGCCCATGTTGGCGCCGCGCCTGGTGGAGCCCTGCTTCACGGCCTCGGTGGCGCCGTCGAAGGCGCGCATGAAGCTGACGGGGCCGCTGGCCACGCCGCCGGTGGAGCCGACGATGTCCCCCTCGGGGCGCAGCCGGCTGAAGGCGAAGCCCGTGCCCCCGCCGCTCTTCTGCACCAACGTCGCTTCCTTGACCGTCTCGAAGATGGCCTCCATGGAGTCGCTGACGGGCAATACGAAGCAGGCAGAGAGCATCTGGAGCTCCCGGCCCGCGTTCATCAGGGTGGGGGAGTTGGGAAGGTACTCCAGGCGGGACATCACCTGGTAGAACTCCTCCTCGGCCTCCTGGACCTGGGAGTCGGTGGCTCCGTAGCGCCGGTCGGCCAGGGACAGGTTGCGAGAGACCCGGCGGAACATCTCGTCGGGCTCCTCGATTACGTTGCCCTCCCGGTCCTTGGCCAGGTACCGGCGCCTCAGGACGGCCATGGAGTTGTCCGTCAGCTCGGGCGAAGAGTCCGTGAGACGCTGGAGCATGCCGTCCTCGAGGGCCTCCATCACCCTGCGCCGAACGGCGGCGGTCTCCATGTCATAGCTCTGCCGGGTGCTTGCCACGATTCCCCCCCTCACCTGTTCGCCGGGAACGGGCCGCTTGTGGGCGGCCTCCATGTCGTCAAAGAAACCACGGGTCGCCAAAGAAACCACGGCGGCGGGGCAATTATTCCCGTGTCACGGCATACTGGTTGGTCCCGGCTGATCGAATCTAATCCAGTTCACCCGCCGCCGTGGGAGCGCCATTCTACCACAAGTGATGGTGGTGGACAAGGGCCACTGCACCATATGTAGCGTCCCGTTCCGGTCCAACGGCGGGGCGCCGGGCACGGACAGGAAGCCCCCGCAGGCTGGGCCGGAGCCCTGCCCGCCCAGGTGGAACGGCCGGGGGGCGCCTAGGCGAGGTCTTCGCTAATCCAGTAGACGGCCAGGGCCTCCCGGACCTTGGTGTCGATCTCGTCCTGCATGACGGCGATGTGGTTGCTCTCCCGGTCTTGGGTCCCCAGCAGGGGGAACCCGCCGAGAGCGTCCCGCATGGCCTGCGCCTCGTTCCTGAGGCCGGCCCAGCGGTTGAGGGAGGTATCCTGCGAGCTGTCGAACATGCTGTCTACCCTCCTGAGCTGCCGTTGCTGAGTCTTCCCGGGGCGCCGGCGGCGCGGCCCGGCCTCCTCCCCCTGCGTTGCCTCCCCCGTGGGATGGGCACTCCCTCCATCAGTGATAGCTGGGCGGTGTCCTCGCTGTCCTCGGTGTCCTCTTTGAGGTCCTTGACCACCTCTTCGAAGCTGTCGATGTCCTGAAAGTCCCTGTACACACTGGCGAACCGGATGTAGGCGACCCGGTCCAGGCGCCTCAGACGCTCCATGACCATGTCGCCCAGCACGGCGGCCCTGATCTCGGCGTGGCCCAGGCCCTGCATCTCGGCCTCGATGTCCTCCACCAGCTTTTCGATCTCCCGGTAGGGCACCCGTCTCTTGGCGCAGGCCTTGACGATGCCGTCCATCAGCTTCTGCCGGTTGAACTCCTCCCGGCGGCCGTCGGCCTTGGCCACCAGAAGGGCCGTCGTCTGGACCCGCTCGTAGGTCGTGAACCTCAGGCCGCAGCGGGTGCACTCCCTCCTGCGACGCACCCCATTGTCGGAGGTCCGGGAGTCCGTGACCCTGGAGTCGGGGCTGTTGCAGTAAGGGCAGCGCATGAGGCTCTCGACGGCCTAGAGTTTCTCGCTCAGTCTTAAACTTTTCTAATTTCTTTCTTAAACACACTATATGTGGTACCGGAGGTCCCAGCGACCACAATCTGTTGTGTTAGCAACGATTCTAGACACGGCTTCTTCCTCTTGTCAAGGTCTCGGGGGCGCTGTCATGCGGGTTTTTGGTCCCGACGCGGCGCACCGGGGAAAGCAAAAAGAAGGTCCCCCGCGCGTACGCGCGGGGGACCTTCGAGGGTTCCCGGCATATTTCCGTGCCTACCGGTGATTGGACCTAATACTGCCCAGGCATGCCGGGAATATTACTCCCCATAAAGGGAGAGTCCGGCAACTATCGGAAGAAGCCCTTGCCCTTCTGGGCCACCTGCCTCCTCATGAAGCTGGGAACGTCCAGGTCTTCGCTGCTGTCGGGAATGGCGTCCTGCAACAGACGGCGAAGGCTCTCGTCCCGCTCGCCCATGTCCTCTTCGGGTACGGGGAAGGCCGAGGCGACCATGGTGACCTTGACCTCGTCATCCATCTTGGAGTCCCTGGAGGTGCCGAATATCACGTTGGCTTCGGGGTCCGCCATGTCCTGGATGACGTCGGCCGCGTCCTGGACTTCCTTCAGGCTCAGGGTGGCGCCGCCGGTGATGACGAAGAGCAGGCGCCTGGCGCCCTCGATGTCGATGTCCAGCAACGGGCTCTGGCTGGCCATCTTTGCCGCGTCCTTGGCCCGGCTCTCGCCCTTGCCCTTGCCGATGGCCAGCCATGCCTGGCCGGCGTTGTTCAGGATGGTCCTGACGTCGGCGAAGTCCACGTTGATCTCGCCGGGCACCGTGACCACCTCTACTATGGCCTGTATGCCCTGCTGGAGAACGCTGTCTGCCAGCTTCAGGGCGTCTTCCCAGCTGGCGGCCTGCTCCCGGTTGCGGTCCATCTGGAGCAGCCGGTCGTTGGGAATCACGATCAGAGTGTCGACGTGCTCCCTGAGGCGGTTTATCCCCTCCTCGGCGTTCTTCCTCCGCACCGCCGCCTCGAACTCGAAGGGCCTGCTCACGACGCCCACGGTGAGGGCGCCGGACTCCTTGGCGAGCTGGGCGATGACGGGACAGGCGCCCGTCCCGGTGCCGCCGCCCATACCGGCCGCCAGGAAGACCATGTCAGCCCCGTCGACCATCTTCTCCAAGTCCTCCCTGCTCTCCTCGGCCGCCTGCCGGCCCAGGTCCGGGTTGGCGCCGGCCCCCAGGCCCCTGGTCAGGGTGTGGCCGATGGCCAGACGGTGACCCAGGTCGCACCGGAACAGGTGCTGCGAGTCGGTGTTGACCCCGTAGTAGTCCACCATGCCCAGCTTCTCCTTGGGCATACGGCTGATGGCGTTGCTGCCGCCTCCACCCACTCCCACGACCTTGATCACGGGCCCCCCCGGGGGACGCTGTGGATCCAGGAGATTCCCTCCCAGTCCCAGGGCCTCCTGAGTTCCCGAGTCCCCCTGATAGTTCTGGTCCTTGGACACCATTGCTCCCTCCTTTCGATATGCCTCCACAGTATGTCCTCGACTTGGCTCTGCTGCTAGGCGGGTATCCCCTCCCGTTTCCTGGTGAAACGGCTCAGGAACCCCCCACGTCCTCGAAGAGTATGGTTCGCGTCCTTGTAGGTGCGCTTCTCCCCCTGGTGCTTGATGCCCCACAACAGGGTGCCCACGCTGGCGGAGTAGGCCGGCCTCCTGGCCTGGGGCGGCAGACCCTGAATGCTCCGGGGCTGGCCCACGCGGACCGGGGACCCGGTGGCCCGGCTGATGAGCTCCCCGAGACCCTCGGTCTCGGCCACGCCCCCGGTAATCACGACGCCCCCGGGCGGCAGCTGCCTCAGGCCCGACTGCTGTATCTTGGCCATTGCCAGCTTGATCAGCTCCACCAGGCGCTCGTTTATGGGACGGGCCAGGTCCCGCCGCCGGATGGGCCTGGGCGGCCGGTCCTGGAACCCGGGAAGGTTGATCTCCTCGTCGTCGGCCACGGCGTCGGCCATGGCGTGGCCGTACCTGGTCTTGAGCTCCTCGGCGATGTAGGACGGGACGCCCATCGCCACGGACAGGTCCCGGGTGACCTGGTTCCCGCCTATGGGCAGCACGGCCGTGTACCAGGGGCTTCCGCTCCGGTACACGATGATGTCCGTCGTACCGCCGCCGATGTCCATCAGCACCGCGCCCATCTCCCGTTCGTCCTCGGTGAGCACCGCCTCGGCGGCTGCCAGAGGCTGATGGACCAGGCTCCGCACCGAGATCTTGCAAGCCTCCACCACCCGGACCATGTTCCTGAGTGTGGGCGCGTCCCCCACCACCACGTGGGACTCGACCTGCACGTGGTCGGCGTGGAGGTTCACCGGGTTGCGCACGCCCTCCAGCCCGTCGACCACGTAGCTCATGGGGATCACGTGGAGGACCTCTTTGTTGTCCGCGACGTCGGGATAGGAGGACTGGATGAGCCGCTGCACGTCCTCGGAGGAGATGGCCACGTCGCCGCGGGCTCCCTGGAGGACGCTGCTGGTGTTGACGCAAGAGATGTGGGTGCCCGTCACGCCCATGTAGGCCCAGTCGACGCCGCGGCCCAGGTAGCGTTGGGCCTCGTCCAGGGACTCCCTCAAGGCTTGCTGAGTGTCGGGAATGCTCTCGATCCGGCCCTTCTGTACGCCCTGGGAGGGAACGATGCCCGTCCCCAGCACCTTCAGCTGGCCTTCGGCACTTATCTTGGCGATTATGGAGCAGATCTTCGTGCTCCCCACATCGATGGCCGTGTAGAACATCTCTTTCACCGTTTCCACCTCTCTGTCCCTGACGTTGGCCCCGGCGACGGGCCCACGGCGGGGAGCATTAGTTTTACGGGCTCCCGGGAGCCGGTCCGCCTACAGGCGTTGGGCCACCCGGAGCCGGGCGCTCCTGCTTCGGGGGTTCTCCGTGACCTCCTGCCACGATGGGGTCACCACCTTCCTGGTGACGACCCTGAGCGACGGAACGTGCTCGCAGGCGCACACCGGGGCGCCGGGAGGGCAAACGCACGCCCGGGACTCCCGTTGGAAGGCGTTCTTGACGATGCGGTCCTCCAGGCTGTGATAGGCGATGACGGCGATCCGGCCGCCGGGCCTCACCAGGGCGACGGCCTGGCGCAGGCCCTCGGCGATCGCTTCCAGCTCGGAGTTGACCGCCAGCCGGAGAGCCTGGAAGACCCGCGTTGCCGGGTGAATACGACCGCCCCTTCTTCCTCTGGCACCGGACCTGACACCGGCTCTGGCACGGGCTCTGACGCCAGACACCAGCGCGGCCAGCTCCGCGGTGCCGCCCAGGGGCCGGGATTCCACTATGGCCCTGGCGATGGCTCTGGCCCTGGGCTCCTCACCGTACTTGTAGAGGAGGTCGGCCAGGTCCTCGTAGGAGTGGTTGTTCACGATCTCGGCAGCAGTCGGGCCGGACTCCGGGTCGAACCGCATGTCCAGGGGCTCGTCCCGGAGGAAGCTGAAGCCCCGTCCGCTGCCCTCGAGCTGCGCCGAGGAGAGGCCCAGGTCCATGAGTATCCCGTCGGGGCTATCGAACCCCCGCGACGCCGCCAGATCCTGCATTTGTGTGTAGCTTCCGGCAACGAGGACGGCGGCTCCAGCGTAGGGTTGCAGCCGGCGGAGGGCGTACTCCCGGGCATCGGGGTCGAGGTCGATGCCCAGGAGCCTGCCCCCTGGCATGGCGGCTTGAAGGATAGCCGACGCATGCCCTCCTTGCCCCACCGTGGCGTCCACGTAAACGCCTCCCTGCCTCACCTCCAGATGGTGGACGGTCTCACGGAGCAGGACCGGCCGGTGCACGAAACCCAGGGGCGAACGCCCGCTGGGATGGATATTTCCTTCCTGTGAGCGCGCTGGAACCTCCTCGTTGCGGGCCAGGACCGGGGTAACGGAGAATCTACCTTGCAACCTCAGCACTCTCTTGCGCGTTCCCCCCAAACTAGACGCCCCAAACTAGACGAATGTCCGGGCCCCTCGCCGGACAAGGCGAATGTTGCCTACGGGTAGATGGTCGCCTATCGAATGGCCGGAGCCCCCGGGACGAGTCAAGCGGGCCGGCCGAAGGTTGGGGTAACGGGAACAGGTGGAAGCACACCCGCCTGCCCTACCGCACTATCATCGACATGAGACTAGCAACGCAGGGGAGGAGATTTCAAGGGGTTATTTGGTGGATTTTCGATTAATTTCTAATCTTTTTCTTATACGAACGAAGGCGGTCAATGCGGGGCTGGGCAGTCCCGTCGGGCCCGGGGAAGGCCTGGCCCCCTGGTTTGTTGACGCCTCCCGACGCCCATGCTATCGTATGGGCCGTCCATACGCGACACGAGGTGTCCCATGGGAGAGCAGGTGGTGGGCGTGTTCACAAGGGAAGCAGCGGCCGTGGAGGCCGCCACCCTGCTGCGCGCCGCCGGATACGGCCCGCGGGACCTGGACCTGGTGGCCCGAGAGCCCTCTCCCGGAGCCGGCCGCGGCCTGCTCCGCCTCGTCCGGCCCGACCGGCTCATGGAGCGGCCCGAGGCCATGTGGCCCTGCGCCCTGAAGTGGGGCCTCATCGGCTCCCTGGTGGCGGAGGCCGGGGTGCTGGCCTGGGTCCTCGTCGCCTTCGACGACTGGGGAGTGCAGGTGCTCCTGGCCGCCACCCTATGGAAATTCGGCACCCTGTTCGGCGGGCTGTTCGGAGCCATCGCCGGCGCGGACCTGGGCCTGGAGTCCCGGGGCGTCCGGCGCTACGAGAGGCACCTGGCCGCCGGGTGTGTGGCCCTGGCAGCCAGGGTCAAGGACAGGCACAGGATGCTGGCCCGGGGCGCGTTCATAGAGAGCGGCGCCTTCGACGTCCGCAGCGTAGAGGGCCGGTTCATGGCCAGGGAGAAGCCAAGGAGGGAAGGAGACCGCGCGCCGTCGCCCAGTCCCGGCGCGGTCCCCGTCGGAGGACCCGAGGGGCTCTAGCAGCCCGATTCCCGCCCGGGGAGAAGAGTTTTGCCCAGCGCCCTGGAAACCGCGACTAGCACAATCCGCCGGGAAGACCTGCCATATATGGTGGTCCCCGTGCAGGACCTGCCCCCGGTTCTGGCCGGCTTCCAGGAGGGCCGGCACGGGGAGCTGGACAACGAGACCATGGCGGCCCAGGGCTTTCCGGGCAGCACCACGGAGACCGTGGCGGCGACGGGCCGGGTCACCGGGTACCTGCGAGAGTTCGTGACCCCGCTGAATCCCGGCCTGGAGATGCCGGACCTGGACCTGATGGCGGCGACGGTGGTGCACCTGTTCGAGGACTCGGATCAGGTGGCCCGGTGGATGCGGGACAAGTTCCTGGGGGAGTTCAAAGAGTTCGTGGGCAAGGAGCTAGGCAAGGGCCAAAAGCTGGTCCGCGCCGACGAGCTGAAGGTGGAGGGCTTCTCCGATGAGGCGGTAGGGCTCCACACCTCGCAGATGACCGAGTCGGGCCTGGTCTCCTCCACCGTGGTGGACCTTCGGGTGGGCAGGCTGCTGGGCGTCGCCTACGTGGTGACCACGGGGGAAGCGGTGCGAATGGAGACGGTGGCGGAGATCGGGCTGACGCTGGAACGCCGGATAGTCCAGGTGGTGCTGGGGGCCATCTAGCGGCGGACGGTCAGGGCGCCTCTACGATGGTGATGGTCTGGTTGGGGGCCACTCCCTCCAGGGTCTGGACCGTCCCGCTGGGCCACCGGACCTCGATGGAGTCCACCATGTCGGCCTTCCCCAGCCCGAAGTGGACCGGCAGCATGTTCTGGGACTTGTTGCTGCCCCCCGCCGCCACCTCCCTGATCTGGGTCTTGCCGCCGGCCTCGACCACGATCCTTGCCCCGATGCCGTCCCGGTTGCTGATCGTGCCAACGGTGTTTACGACCAGCCAGCCGTTGCCCCAGTCGCACCGGTTCCGGAACAGCCGGGCCCGCTGGGGTTCGCTGGGCCCCTTGCCAATGTTGGCCACGTACAGGTCCAGGCAGCCGTCGTTGTCGAAGTCCATGTAGACGGCGCCCCGGCCGTACCCGGCGTCGTCGGCGCCACTGTCCTCGGAGACGTCTGTGAAGGTGCCGTCCCCGTCGTTCCTCATCAGCACGTTGGGTTGCACCTCGGGGTTGGCGTCGGGAAAGAAGTCCAGGTACCCCGCGGAGACGTACAGGTCCTCGTCGCCGTCGTTGTCGTAGTCGAAGAAGACGTTGCCCCACGTCACCAGCTCCAGGTCATCTATGAAGCCTATGTCGATGCCGGCGTCCCTGGTGGTGTCGGTGAAGGTCTCGCCGTCGCCGTCGTTGGACAGCAGCACGGGCCTGCCGATGTTGCTCATGAACATGTCCAGGTGGCCGTCCAGGTTGTAGTCGCCCACAGCCAGGCCCATACCGAATATGCCCACGTCCGTGCGGGACTCGATGGAGATGTCGGTGAAGGTCCAGGAGCCGTCCTCGGCGCGGCCGTCGTTGCGCCACAGCACGTTGGGCTGGGCGTCGGCGCCGAAGTCGTTGACCACGTACAGGTCGATGTACCCGTCGTTGTCGAAGTCCAGCCATCCCGGCTGGAAGCCCGCGCCCCAGACGTTGCCGGCAAAGTCCCCCTCCTCTTCGATGGGAGCGGGCTCGGAGTCGTCTCCCAGCAGGGAGGTCACGTTGGTGAAGGCCCCGTCCCCCTCGTTGTGATACAACGCCAGGGACCGGAGGGGGCTGCCGCCCGGGGCCCCGCCCATGGGCGACAGCTCGGCCTCGCTCATGTGCCGGACGACCACCATGTCCAGGTAGCCGTCCCGGTCGTAGTCGCCCCAGGCGCAGCCCATTGAGCGGTGGGTGCTGTCGGGGTCGCCGACCCGGGCATCGCCCGTTACGTCCTCGAAGGTGCCGTCGCCGGAGTTCCGGAACAGCTTGCTGGAGCCGTAGTTGGTGAGGAACAGGTCCTGGTCTCCGTCGTTGTCGTAGTCGGCGGCGCATCCTCCGATGCCCTTGCCCCTGGGGTCGACCACCCCCGCCTCCCGTGCCAGGTCCGAGAAGGTGCCGTCGCCGTTGTTGCGGTAGAGGGCGTTGTTGGCGTTGGCCTGACGCTCGTCGTCGTAGGTCATGGGGACGAAGATATCCTGCAGGCCGTCTCCGTCGTAGTCGAAAATGACGACCCCGGCCCCGAAGGGCATCAGCAGGAAGGGCGCCGTCGGCCGGTAGTGGGCGAAGTCGACCCCCGCCGCGTTGCCGACCTCCATGAATATCGTGTCTGGCAGGTCCGGCGTCGGCGTCGCCCGTTGCCCGGGAGTCGAGGCCACGGCCGTCCCGGATACGTCCTCGGGAGTCGACGGAGGGGTGGGGGTCTCGCCGCTGCTGCAGGCCATCGCCACCCACAGGGCCGCAACGGCCAGGACCAACGGCCAGAACGCCGCCCGCCCCGGGGCCGGCATTGCGGTTGCCTTGAACATGGTAGAATATTCAAGCATAGGGCCGACAGCCTTGTCAAAGCTACACGGCCCGGGGTTCGCCCGGTATCCGGGGGTGCGGCAGCCGCATGGAGGCTACCGCAATAGGGAGGGAACGGGAGTGAGATACGGCGTTGCCTGGCTTCTAATATTCACCGTCCTCGTCGCGGCGGCCTGCGGCTCGGACCCCACGGCCACTCCCCCACCGACCCAGGCGCCCACCGCCGTACCCACACCGGAACCCACCACTGCGCCTCCCACTCAGGCGCCCACCCCCATGCCGACACCGCAACCGACCGCCGCGCCTCCGACTCAGGCGCCAACACTCGCGCCCACACCGCGGCCCACCGCCGCGCCTCCCACACAGCCGCCGACGCCGGTGCCCACGCCGCAACCAACCGCCGCGCCTCCGACCCAGGCGCCAACGGCCACACCGCAACCCACGGCCGCGCCCCCTACCCAGGCACCAACGGCCACGCCGCAGCCCACTGCCCCGCCTCCTACCCAGCCCCCAACACCCACGCCGGAACCTGGGCCCACGCCGACCCTGCCCCCGCTGCCCGGCCTGGAGGGCCCGACCATCATCACGGACATAGCCAACCGCAAGCTATCCGACGTGACCATTCCCGTGGGGACCGTGGTGCTCTGGAGCCAGCTCGACGAGGTCACCCACACGACCACCTCCGGGACTCCCGGGAACCCATCCGGCGTGTGGGATAGCGGAGAGCTGGCCCGGGGCGACTCCTTCACCTACGTGTTCAGGGAGGAAGGCGCCTTCCCCTACTTCTGCAAGATACACCCAAACACGATGAGGGCCACCGTAGAGGTGGTGCCGGCCAACTAGGGCAGCCGGCCCTTACGCACCCGCGCCTGAGCCGTACACCCGCTCGGGGATGACGATGACGGCGGCCCTGCGGTCGCGGACCATGGCCCGGTCGTACTCGTCCCAGTCGGGGTGGTCCTCTCCAGACGCCGCGCGGTAGACGTCCCGCAGGGTTGCCCGGAGCAGCTCCGGGTCTGCGCTCCCCAGTGATCGGACCTGGGCGGTCCCCTCCAGCACCACGTACCGGGACCAGTCCGGCCGGGCGACGAGGATGGTGCAGCGGGGGTCGCGCTGGAGGTTGGCCAGCTTGGCCCTCCCCTCGGTCGTGGTGAAGGCGACGCCGCCCCCGTAGACGCCGCAGGTCACGATGCTCATCTGGGCCGCGCCGCTCCTGCGCGTGCTCGTCACCACCGCGTTGTGGTTGGCCTGGAGGAAGGGTAGGGCGTCCTGGTAGGTCATCACAAGGCTCCTTGGTCGCGGGACTCCCGGCCGCCGCGGGCCGGCGAGGCCAGTATAGCACCCCCGGACTGGCCGGCGTGGGGCCGCGCCGACAGGCCGGACCTCCCGGGATGGTGTACAATAATGCCCGTCGCCAGGACGGCGACCGGGGGGCCGAGATGGCGGACACGGCGGACAAGAGACACAGCGCACCCGGAGGACCCTGGGCCCTGCTCCCCGAGGAGGGGGTCAAGGAGCTGGCCGACCGCCTGACCGAGTACATGACCGAGATAGAGATGACGGATCTCCCCGCGGTCCTGGAGCAGGTCCTGGACGACTTCCTGGTCCAATGCGACGGGGTGCCCGAGGACCTGGAGGCGTCGGACGCGGTGGACCGCATCGTCAACGGCCAGCTTGCGGTCACGATGGCGTACCACCTGGGCAGGCTGGAGGGCAGGGCCCCCCAGCTCGTGGAGCGGTTCGTCCAGGAGGCCCTGGAGAAGTGGGGCCACATCCACCTGGAGGACGAGACCCGGGTCACCGACGAGGACCTGGACCAGCTGGTGGAGCGGGTCCTGCCCAAGCTGCGCCGTTGGAGGTACTACCTGGGACGGGAGTCCGAGGAGGAGTGAACGAGAGATGACGTCGCCCTCCAACGAAACGCCCTCCGGCGGCCCACCAAAGTACGACCTTGTGCTGAAGGGCGGCACGCTGCTGGACCCCGGCCAGGGGATCAACGACCGCCGGGACGTGGCGTTCAGAGATGGGCTTGTCGCCGAGGTGGCTCCGCGGATAGACCCGTCCTCGGCGACCACATCCATCGACGTGACGGGCAAGCTGGTGACGCCGGGGCTGATCGACATCCACGGCCACTTCTACCACGGAGGGCTGGACAACGCCACCGACGCCGACGAGGTGTGCCTGCCCGCCGGCGTCACCACGGGGATCGACGGCGGCAGCGCCGGCTGGGCCAACTACCGGGCCATGAGGGACTACGTGTTCCCCAGTCGCAAGACGCGCCTGCTGGCCTTCCTGCACATCGGCGCCATCGGGCTGGCCCTCAACCCCGTCGTGGGAGGCGAGCTTCAGGACGTCCGTTATGTCGACCCGGACCGCACCGCCGACACCATCAAGGACAACCCAGGGTTCCTGCTGGGAGTCAAGGTCCGCATGTACGTGGACTCCATGCCCCACTGGGAGGCCCACCGCGTCCTGAAGCAGGCGCGGGAGGCCGCGGACAAGGCCGGGCTGAGCCTGATGGTCCACGTCAGCGGCACCCCCATCCCCCTGCCCGACATCCTGGAGGTGCTGGGGCCCGGGGACATCGCCACCCACATCTTCAACGGCCGGGCGGAGAACATCCTGGACAAGAATGACAGGGTGCGCCCCGAGGTGCTGGAGGCGGCCCGCCGCGGCGTCGTCATGGACGTCGCCCACGCGGGAGTCCACTGCGACGCGGTGGTCGCGCGAGCCGCCCTGGACCAGGGCCTCCCCCCCACCACCATCAGCACCGACATCCACGTGGGCCCGCCGGAGAGGATCGTCTACCGGCAGAACGACCTGGTCAGCAAGTTCCACGCCATGGGCATGCCCCTGGAGGACGCCGTCGCCGCCAGCACCGTCAGGCCCGCCAGGGTCCTGGGCATGGGCGGCGAGATCGGCTCCCTGGCCCCCGGAATGGCGGGGGACGCGGCGGTCTTCGAACAGCGGGAGGGCCGGTTCGTGTGGCACGACATGGCAGGGCACAACGTCGACGGTTCGCTGAGGCTCGACACCCACCTCACCATACGCGGCGGCCGGGTGGTCTACCGGGAGGGGATGCTGCTGCCCGAGGGCGACTGCTAGGCGGCCGGTCCCGCCTCCACCCAGCCGGCCTCCAGCCGCCCGCGGTGCTCTTGGGACAGGTCGCCCATGCGCCGCCAGGGGCGGCACTCCAGCCTGCGTGACACGCACTGGGCCGCCCGCACGATGAGCTCGACACCCCCCACGAAGTCGTCCACGTGGATGTACTCCTCGGCCACTCCCCCAAGGGGGGTGCCGTTGTGGTAGTTGCCCAGGGGAAAGGCCACTCCGGTGGTGCGATACCCGTGGTACCGGAAGGCGCTGGCCTCGCAGGTCCCGCCGCTCATTAGCTGGCGCTGGGCCTCGAACTCGGGATCAGCTTCCATCAGCTCTTCCCGGGCGCTGACCAGGACCGCCTCGGCGTCGGCGTCGAAGGTGAGGCTGGCGTCTCCCACCCGTATCACGGGACCGCCGCCGATGGCGGCCCCGGGAAGGGTCCGGCTGGCCTCCAGGGAGACCACCAGCGTGTCGCTGGGCAGCGTCCCCGCCTCCGCCAGCAGGCGCGCTCCGACCAGGCCCACCTCCTCCGCCCGGGTGAACACGCCGTACACGTCGCCCAGGCCGCTTCGGTCCGACAGCCCCGACAGCATAGACAGGGCTGCCAGCGTGGCGGCGCACCCCGCCAGGTCGTCCAGGGCCCTCATGAGTATCAGGTCGCCGTCCATCTGAAAGTCCGCGAGGTCGAAGACCACCGGCAGCGGCAGCTCCACGGCGGGGGTCTCGGGGAGGCGCACCGACACCGTCTGACCGGACTCGTCGCCCGCGCGACCCGCCGTGCTCCCGGAGACGCGGCTGCCGTCGGGCAGGACGAGCTGCACCGGCACCTCGCTGGTCAGGCTGACCTGGGGCACCCCGCCGAGGGCCCTGGCCGTCACGCCCTGCCGCGACACCTGGACGGCCTCGAAGCCGGGGTGGTCCATGTGGGCAACGAAGGCGATGGGAGGCACCCCATCCGCCGGTCCCGGGAGCCTGGCGACCAGGTTGCCGTAGGCGTCCGCCGAGGCCGTCAGCCCCTGGGCCGCCAGCCTTACCCGCACTCCATCGGCCACCAGCCCCTCGTGGAAGGCCACCGCGGGACGGCCCCCAAGGTCCCTCAGGATATCCAGGGCTAGCTCCCGGGTCCGTGCGCGGTCGTCCATGGGCTTTCGGCCTCCTTTGTATACAGGCCCGCCTCCGGGGCCGGAGGGTCATACGGAGTATCTTACCCGCCAGCCGGGCACGTGTCACGGGCCACGGGAGCCGGATGGGCGGGTGACCGGGGCCCACGAGCTCCTCGCATATGCTGGTATAATGGGCGTGTACCCGTCGGACGCGGCCCGGCGCACGCCGTCCTTCGAGTGGCCCGCACCATCGAGCCAGACTGACAGGAGGTCCCGACATGTCCACCCGGACCCGAATAGGCATCATGATGCCCTCGACCAACACCACCTGCGAGGCCGACTTTCAGCTCGCGGCCCCCCGGGACGTCACCATCCACACCCACAGGTTGTGGATGACCAACGACTCCTCGGGCCCGGAGGCCTTCGACCAGATGAACAAGGAGATAGAGACGGCCTCCCGGTACCTGGGGACGGGGAAGATGGACGCGGTGGCCTACGCGTGCACCAGCGGCAGCATGGTGAAGGGACCTGGCCACGACGAGGAGATGATCCAGCTCATAGAGTCCCTGGCCAACGCCCCCGCAGCCGCCACCAGCGCCGCCGTCGTGGAGGCCCTGAGATACCTTGGAGCAAGGCGGGTCTCGGTGGCCACGCCCTATGCCAAGTGGCAGAACGACAAGATCAAGGAGTACCTGGAGGCCCTGGGGTTCGAGGTGCTCAACATCGAGGGCGAGCCCTGGGCATCCCAGCAGGGCCACCAGGGCACCAACGACCAGGACCCGGAGACGATCCTCGAGTTCGCGGCCCGCATATGCAGGCCCGAGGCGGACGTCCTCTACTGCTCGTGCACCGGGTGGCGGGCCATGGAGGCGGCGGAGGAGCTGGAACGCCGGACGGGCAAGCCGGTGGTCACCTCCAACCAAGCGACCATCTGGTCGGCCTTCCGGAAGGCGGGCATCACCCAACCCATCCCGGGTTTCGGCAAGCTGCTGGCGGCCCCCGCTCCGGCCGCCGTCAGCTGACGCAAAGGGGGCAAGCACCATGGGCAAGTTCGACGGCAAGGTAGCGATAGTCACCGGGGCGGGGCGTATGCGCGGCATCGGACGCTCGGTGGCGCTGGCCTTCGCCCGGGAGGGCGCCAGCGTGACGGTGACGGGGACCGGGCGCGACCCGGGCACGTTCCCCCTGGACGAGAGGGAGGCCGGCTGGCGGGACGTGGACAGCGTCGCCGCCGAGGTCCGGGAGATGGGGCGCGGCGCGCTACCCCTGGTGGTGGACGTATCCCGGGCCGACGACGTCCAGCGCATGGTGGAGGGCACCCTGGAGCAGTTCGGCCGCATCGACTTCCTGGTCAACAACGCCGCCGCCCCCCGGATGGCTGCGTGGGCCCCGTTGCCCGAGCTGCCGCCGGAGGCGTGGCAGCGGGTGTTCGACATCAAGGTGACGGGCACGTTC
Source organism: Dehalococcoidia bacterium (assembly GCA_965207305.1). Classification (GTDB taxonomy): domain Bacteria; phylum Chloroflexota; class Dehalococcoidia; order Lucifugimonadales; family JAGWBF01; genus JAGWBJ01. The sequence continues at coordinate 278,719 of CBDBMB010000001.1, forward strand.
CTGTGCACCCGTGCCGTCAGCGAGGTGCTGGTCCGCCAGGGCCAGGGCGGCAGCATCGTCAACGTCATATCCATCGAGGCCAAGATCAGCCGCGACCAGGACGTGGCCTACGCCACCGCCAGCGGGGCCCTCTACACCTTCACCGCCAAGGGAGGCCGGTCGCTGGCCTCCCACGGCATCCGCATGAACGCCGTCAGCCCGGGAGTGACCGACACATCCCGCAACGACCTTATGTACGGCTACCCGCGGGACGACAAATGGCAGGATCGGGTGAGACAGATCCCCATCGGCCGGGCGGCAACCCCCGAGGAGCCCGCCAACCTGATCACCTGGCTCTGCAGCGACGAGGCCCACATGATCGTCGGCAAGTGCATCGAGATGGACGGGGGCCACGCCTCGTAGAGAGGGAGCGTCCAGGGGCCGGCCGTGTCCACCGACCGTATCCAATGGACAGGAGGCGGAAAGATGGCTGAGAGAGGACGCGTGGTGGTCTACACCGAGTCGGGCAAGCCCTTCGAGATCCGCGAGTACGACCTGCCCGACCCCGAGCCCGGGGCGATCATCCTCAGGATAACCCAGGCTGGCATCTGCGGCTCCGACCTCCACACCTGGCGGGGCGACCAGATAAACGCGCCCCTTCACCCGACGGGGAACGTCATGGGCCACGAAGGAACCGGGGTCGTATACAGGATGGGCGAGGGCGTGGCCTCGGACACCCTGGGAACCCCCATCGCCGAGGGCGACCGGCTGATGCACGTGGCGGTGTTCCCCTGCTACCACTGCCACATGTGCACCAAGGGGGCCACCAACTGGTGCATAAACCGGGCGTACCCCCCCGCGGACAAGCACCCCTACTTTACGGGCACCTACGCCGACTTCCTGTACCTGCCCCCCAGGCACCCGGTGTTCCGCGCCCCGGACGAGCTGCCCGACGACGTGCTGGGCTGGGTGAACTGCGCCATGGGGACCGTCACCCAGGGCCTGATGGACGCGGGGGCCCACCAGGGACAGTCGGTGGTGATACAGGGAGCGGGCGGGCTTGGCCTGAGCGCGATAGCCATGGCCAGGGACATGGGCGCCGAGCGGATCATCGTCCTGGACCGCCTGGAGAATCGCCTGGACTTGGCCGAGGAGTTCGGCGCCGACCACACCATCAACGTCGAGGAGTACAACACCCCGGAGACCCGCGTCCAGAGGGTGTGGGAGCTGACGAGGGGGCGGGGCGCGGACATCGTCATGGAGCTGGTGGGCAGGGCGGACCTCCTGGCCGAGGGAATAGACATGCTCACGCCCGGGGGGACCTTCCTGGAGATCGGGGACATCGTGCCGGGCCGGGAGGTGTCCATAGACCCCCAGAAGCTGCTGCGCGGAAAGCGGGTCATCGGGTCGAACATGTACCTACCCGGGACCCTATCCACCATCCTGGACTTCCTGGTCAAGAAGCAGGACCATCTGCCCTTCGACCGGATCACCTCCCACAAGTTCAAGCTGGCGGAGGTCAACGAGGCCTTCCCCCGGGCCGAGTGGGACCAGCGTCAGACCGACGTGACCCGGGCCATGCTGGTGCCCTGAGCCGCCCCGTCCCGCCGGGAGCCGGTCCCGACGCCTACGGGCCCCGGTAGATGACGGTGTCGGGGTTGAAGGCCGCCCACGCGAACCAGAAGTAGTCTCCGTGGTGGACCCGGTCCAGGCGCTTTCCCGCCAGGGAACCGGCCACCGCCCGGCCCAGGACGCTCCACTCGCTGCCAGTCAGGTCGTCGACGAACCGGCCTCCGTCCACGGAGAAGGTCAGCACCTCACCGTCGACCCTGGGGTCGAAGGCGCCGGTGGAGAAGGCGGCCGACAGGCCGCCCGTCTCCAGGAAGACCACCAGCCTCTGCCCGCCTGCCGCGAAGTTCACGACCCTCTCCTCCCTGAGCACCGAGAAGGGAAACGCCGCCGCCCGGCCCCCGACGGTCACTCCAACCACCTTCTCCTTGACGGGCAGCCGGGCGTCTATCTCGTCCACCAGGATGGGGGTGAGGTCGTCGCCGTCGTCGGTCACGTAGGGGTCCCTGTCGTAGTCGCGCTGGAATCCCGTGTTCCGGGAGAGGACCACTCCCTCGGGAAAGGATGCCTCGAAGTCGGCCCAGGAGAGCATGGCGGCGGGCAGTATCCTGAGCCGCTTGCCGCTGTGCTCCCCCACGATGCCCTCTCCCGTTAGCTGCTGCCACCAGGAGTGGGTCTGCCGGTCGTACATTACCAGGTCGCCGTTCCTGAGGTTGCCGGAGACACCGAAGTCGTACACGACGCCCTCCACTCGCCTGTCGAACACTACCGCCGAGTTGCACAGGGGGCAGAAGGTCACGGCCACCGGCACGCCAGCCACGATGTCGTTGACGATCTCGTGCCACTTCAGTATGGGCACTGGATACGCCCGAGCCGTTCCCTCCAGCTCCAGGGCGACTACGAGGTCGTATCCCATGGGCCAGTCCACGGACTCCTTCACCGGGACGAACACAGGGGAATCGATGGCGGGGATGGTCGAGTCCCGGGACCCGGCCGCCATCCTTATCTCCGTAAGGGGCACGCTGTGCCTGGAGAAGTCGGTCCTCCAGCCGTCCTCGAAGAACCGCACGCCCGTCAGGGTCTCATTTCGTTGGTCGTATATGGTCCGGGCCAGGCCCGCCGCGGCCGCTGGAGCCTCGGTTGCCGGGCCCGACCCGGGCGGCGGACCCGGGGATCCCGGCGCGTCTCCCGGCGAGCATGCGGCGGCCAGGAGGGCCAGCACCACGACGGTGGCGACCGTCGAGGCAGTATCCAACCACCCCTTCCCTCGGCCCAGGAGACGCATTGCCATTATCCTACTGCCACGGGCCTCTCGGACGCCACCGGGGGAGCATAGAAGGCCGTGGCATTACTCGGGTCGGAAGGAGGCGCCCCATTCCGAGCGGGGGGAGGGAGGAGTCTATCCATGCCGGGGAGTACTGTGCCCCTGGGCCTTGTGGCGTGGCGTACTTGTTGGAGGGGGCCTGCGATTCCTCGCCTACGGCTCGGAATGACAGGCGGGGGGGCTTGGAATGACAGGCCGGGGGGGGGGGGGCGCGGAATGACAGGCTGGCAGGGCGCGGCGGCGTCAGGGGGTGGAGACGGGCCCGTTGCCCTTGGGGTCCTCCAGGAAGCGGAACAGGTCCGCATCCGAGGACAGCACCACCGTGGAGTTGGTGGAGAGGAACTTCCTGTAGGCCTCGAGGCTGCGCTGGAAGGCAAAGAACTCGGGGCCCTGCTCCAGCGCCTCGGCGAAGATGCTGATGGCCTCGGCCTCTCCTTCACCTCGGGTGAGGTTGGCGGTCCTGTCGGCCTCGGCGAGGATGATGGTCCGCTCCCGGTTGGCGGAGGCCTCGATGGTGTCCCGCTGCTCCTGCCCCTCGGCGCGGAACTCCCTGGAGATCCGCTGGCGCTCGGCGGTCATGCGGGCGAAGATGTTCTGCTGGGCCGCCTCGGGGAAGTCGGCCCGCTTGATCCGGACGTCCTTGATCTCGACGCCGAAGTCGTTTTCGGGGGACTTTACCGTCTGGTCGGCGGCCTGGCGGACGTTGTCGAGAATCTCCTGGCGGCTGGTGGTGCCGATGACCAGCCGCTCGCCGTCGACCTCCTCCTCCACCTCAGCCCCGATGATCTCCTCCTTGGTCCGCTTGGCGATCTCCTCACGGAGGCCCGAGATGACGATCCGGCCTATCCGGTCCTCGGCCCTGTCCAGGTCGCCCAGCTTCTCGAAGAACTTGCGCACATCGGTAATGCGGTATCGGGTGTAGGCGTCTATGACTAGGAACTCCTTCTCGCGGTCGGGCAGGGTGTCGGGCTGCATGTCGACCCGGAGGAGGCGCCGGTCGAAGGTGTTCACCTGGTCGACGAAAGGCAGCTTCACCTTGATTCCCGAAGAGGTGTGGATGGACCGGATGTCGCCGAAGCGTGTCACCACCACAAGCTGGGTCTCGTCCACGGTGAAGAACGCCCCCTGGCCTCCGGGCCCCAGGAAGATGAGCATCAGCAGTATGGAGCCTAAGACTACTAACGGGGTCTTCATAGCGGCCCTTCAGGCGGCGACGCCTAGGAACCTCCCTCGGGAGTGGGGGTGGGGGGCGGCTGGGTGGGCACGGAGATGGACGGCACCGGCACCGGGATGGCCTGCTGGCCCATGCCGCCCGCGTTGAGGATGAGGGCGCCCTCGGCCTCGGGGGACACGACGAACTTGGAGATGCCGGGAAGTATGTCCTCCATGGCCTCGAGGTAGAGCCTCTGGCGGGTCACGTCCTCGGCCTTATTGTACTCCTCGAGTATCTCCAGGAAGCGGCCGGCCTCACCTTCGGCCTTGGCTATCCGCTCGCGTTTGAAGGCCTCGGCCGCCTGGGTGATCCGCTGGGCTTCACCACGGGCCCTGGGAATGATGTCCCTCTCATAGGCCTGGGCCTGGTTTATGGACGTCTCCCGGTCCTGCCTGGCCCGGTTCACGTCCTGGAAGGCGTCCACCACCTCCGCCGGCGGCGCCACCTCCTGAAGCCGGACCGACAGCACCTGCAGTCCGGTCTCGTAGGTGTCCAGGATCTCCTGGAGTAGCTGCTGGGTATCCACCTGGACCTCTTCCTTGCGGTCGGTCAGCACGTCGTCGATGGACCGCTGCCCGACCACCAGGCGCAGGGCGGCCTCGGTGGCGTCCTTCAGGGTGCGTCCCTCGGGCCTGTTGGCGCCCACGTCCCCCCCGGTGCGCCCGAGCTCCCCGGGGTCCGCGACCTTGAACAGGAAATTCTGGAGGTCGCTGATACGGTACTGGACGACCAGGGGAACGTCCACGATGTTCAGGTCCCCGGCGATCATCTGGGCCTCCTGCTGAAGGACGGAGGCGGAGACGTTCCCCTCCGTCCGGAAGCCCAGCTCCATGCTGCGAACCTCGGCGATGGACTCGATGTTCTTGGTGCCGATGGGGGCCGGCCACCACCAGTTGAGGCCCTCGTCGGACACCCGGCAGCATTTGCCGAAGGTGCGGTGGACCGCCTGCTCACCGGGCCTCACCTGGTAGATGCCGCTGGCCAGCCAGAGGATGAGGGCCAGGCCCAGGATGCCGAAGGTGACGTAGGAGAAGGCGTTGCCGCCGAACTTGTTGCGAAAACCGGATAGCGAAGCCCCGATGCGGTTCAGGATCTGTTCCAGATCGATCTCGGGCTCGCCTCTAGGTGGCTGGTGCATACTCTATCGCTGCCGCCGGATGCCCCGGAATGCCAAGCACTACCCGGCGGGGGCCTCCCGGCGGCGTCATAGGATTGTACCATGAATCGTACTCCCTTGATACGCCGCCCGGCGCCATTCGGTTCCAATTCAAACCGGGAGGCGGAGGCGCTGGCGCATCCATGGCCGGGATGCTAAGCTGCGGATGAGTAGACGACCCGGGGAGGACCAAGGATGGCCGAATACGGAGTGACCATCAAGCCGGGACAGGCCATGACCCGGCTGCAGGTGAGCTGCATGCACCAGAGCGGGCTGCTGTACGTGGTGCCCGCCGAGAAGAGCTGGGTATGCTCCCAGGAGCTGATGCCAGCCCACGCCCTAGCCGGGTTCCTGAGAGAGGTGATGGCCCTGGAGGACCCCAGGGTCGCCGACATCATGCAGCGCTGGGGGGTCTATTTCCGGGAGCTCCCCCTGGAGGACGCGACCGAGGAGTAGCGGAGCGGCGGCAACGGTCAGGCAACGCGATGGGCCCCGCGTCGAAGGCGGGGCCCATGTCTTGTTACCATTGCCGAGAGCGGACGGCAGGCCGGAACCGGGAGGGCCGGGCTATCCGCCGTCGCCCACGTCCGCTGGGGAGGGGTCCTGGCGGCTGGACATGGTGGGGCTTGGCTGCGGCACCACCGAGGGAGGGGCGGACGCCGGCGGCGTGGGCTGCGGGTCCACGGGCACCGGGTCGTCCTGGGGAGGCCCTCCGTCGAACAGCCGGGTCAGGGCGTCTCCCTCGACGGACTCGTGTTGCATCAGGTAGTGGGCGACCTCTGCCAGCTTCTCGGAGTTCTCGTCTATTATCTTCTCCGCCCGGGTGTAGGCATGGTGGATTACGACCTGGACCTCCTGGTCGATGTCCTCGGCCACCTTGTCGCTATAGTCGCGCTCCTCGTGGATCTCCCGGCCGAGGAAGACGAGCTCCTCCCGGCGGCCGAAGGTGCGGGGGCCCAGGCTCTTGCTCATTCCGTACTGCTTGATCATGCGAAGGGCGATCCTGGTGGCGTTCTCCAGGTCGTTGCTGGCCCCTGTGGTGATCTCGTCGAAGATACGCTCCTCGGCTATCCTGCCGCCCATGGAGGTAGCAAGCATGTCCTCGAACTGGTTCTTGGTCCAGAGGTACCGGTCCTCCTGGGGCAGTAGGCGGGTGTACCCGCCCATGCCGCCGCGGGCGACGATGGATATCTTGTGCACGGGGTCGGCGTGGGGCAGCTTCCAGGCAACCAGGGCGTGGCCCGCCTCGTGGTAGGCGGTCATCTCCTTCTCCCGGTCGCTTATGACGCGCCCCTTGCGCTCGGGTCCGGCGATCACCCGGTCTATGGCCTCCTCGAACTCTATCATCCCGATGAGCTTCTTGTTGGAGCGGGCGGCCAGCAGGGCCGACTCGTTTACCAGGTTGGCCAGATCGGCCCCGCTGAAGCCCGGGGTCTGCTTGGCCAGGGTGTCGAGGCTGACGTCGGCTGCCAGGGGCTTGCCGCTGGAATGCACCTTGAGTATGGCGATGCGCCCGTTGAGGTCCGGCAGGTCGAGGACGACCCGCCTGTCGAACCGGCCGGGGCGGAGCAGCGCGGGGTCCAGGATGTCCGGGCGGTTGGTGGCCGCCACGATTATGATGTTGGTGTTGGTGTCGAACCCGTCCATCTCCACCAGGATCTGGTTCAGGGTCTGCTCCCGCTCGTCGTGACCGCCTCCCAGGCCGGCTCCCCGGTGCCTGCCCACGGCGTCGATCTCGTCGACGAACACGATACAGGGGGCGTTGCGCTTGGCCTGGTCGAACAGGTCCCGGACCCTGGCCGCCCCGACGCCGACGAACATCTCCACGAACTCGCTGCCGCTGATGGAGAAGAAGGGAACCCCGGCCTCGCCGGCCACCGCCCGCGCCAGAAGCGTCTTGCCCGTGCCGGGCTGGCCGACCAGGAGCACTCCTTTGGGAATGCGCGCTCCCAGGGAGAGGAACCTCTCGGGGAACTTGAGGAACTCCACCACCTCCTGGAGCTCCGTCTTGGCCTCTTCGACCCCGGCCACGTCGCTGAAGGTCACCGTGGGGCGGTTGACCATGAACATGCGGGCCCTGCTTCTGCCGAAGCTGAGGGTCTGATTGTTGCTGCCCTGGGCCTGGCGCATCATGAACAGGATGAGCGCGCCGAAGAAGATGAGGGGCAGGAAGTTGAGCAGTATCCCGAAGAAGCTTCCCAGCCCGCCGCTGCCCTTGAACTTGACGCTGAGGCCGCCGGCGCTGGTGTCGACCCCCTCGGCGCTGAGCAGGGTCATGATGTCCGTCTCTTTGCCGATGCGGCTGTTGAACTTCTCGCCGGCCCGGGTGATGACGGTCAGCTTCTCGCCCTGGACCTCGATACGCTGGATGCGGTCCTCTTTGGCCAGGGTCAGGACCTCGGTCAAGGTCCGCTCTTCAGTGCCCCCCCAGCCGCTCACCATGGTGAAGAAGATGGCCAGCGCGGCCACTATTATCAGCAGGTATATGAAGCTGTTTCTCATGTGCTCACGAGGCCTCTCCCGCCACAAGGCCTCCCAAGGGGCGTTCCGGCCTCTCCCCTATATATTAAGTCACTCCGGTGCAAAAAGCAAAGGCGGTTCTGTTGACAGATCGTTTACAATTTCGCAACACTGTCGAAACACTGCTATCTTACATGATGGGCAGGCAGCCTGGCATAGAATCGTCGAGGGTGAGCAGGGGCCGTGGTGGATGCCGGACACGCTGCCCGCGCGCCGGCGTCCTCGGCCCCGGCACAGTCCATGCTTCCGGGACTGGACCACGACCCTTCTGCCCATGACCCTTCTCCAGGAGGTCCAGCGTGCCTCATATCTTGGAGGCGGGCAAGAGGGATGCTTAGCGAGCAGGCCGCCCGCCTGGTGCGCTGCCCCGTCGGCTGCGCTTTCCTTCTGACCATCCAAAGGGACCGGGTCCCCGTCGGCCTGGCGGTCACGTCCGGTCAGGCCTTCGCAAGGCTGGCAGAGGCCCTGACCGCGATGAATCCCTGGGTGGACGGGTTCGACCGCACCGTTGACGAGGTGCTTGCCCGAGGCCCAAGCCTGGTGGACCTGGCGCGGGAGGTGGTGGACCATCCGGCAAGCCAGTGGTGGACGGCCCCCATGGACCGGGCTCGCCAGGTGCTGCTGATAGAAGAGCGGGAGGAGCCCTACGCCCCACCACCTATCTCATGGGAGAGCTACGCACAGCGTCCAGGGGACGGGCGAGTCACGTCCACCCTCTGCGGCGGGTATTCGTGCCTTGACGCGCAAATACAGAGCGGGACCGGAGACTGGCCGCCGGGACCGTGGCGCCGGTTCGAGGCCAACATCGATGATGAGACACGGGTGTTCGAGGTCCAGGGCCCGGCCGACTGGCACACCTTGTGCGCCTCCCATCCGTACGTCAACGATGCACGCAACAGCCCCGCCGGCGTTGGCACGCTGTCGCCCGATTGGAAGAGCGTCGCAACCCAATGGGACGCCGTTCACCTGACCCTGATGGCCATTCAGACCGCGCCCTTCGTACGTTACCAGGACGCGGCAGGGACTTCGATGCTGTGGTCGTGGGACACGGAGTGCACCATCTGGCTTCCCGGCGAGTCCCTGCGGACCGGCGCGGCGCTCCCGCCCTGGGACGTGGAGGAGATGCCCGAAGTGGCTCCTCTGATGCTCGGCGGAGGTCGTCACTTCGAATACAGCCCGAGCCATGGGACCCGTAGGAAACGGAGTGTCTGGCTTGGCCGGCTTGCAAGCCGCATCACCAGATTCAAACTCTGGAGGTAGGCCAGAGCGAGACGGCTGACACTCCCGGCCCTCTGTCCCATGCCATCGACCTCCTAGGGACGGGCAACCTCTTAAGGGACGGGCCACATACTGAGGGACGGGCCACATACTGAGGGACGGGCCACATACTGCCCAAGGCAGATGCCCGGCGGCTTTTTGGGTTACTCCCCAACGATACATACTACACACAACGGTGTACCTGGAGTATAATGTCCGCTTAGATTGCCGAGCAGCCCCCCGTAAAGACCGGGTCTCTCGGCGCCGGCGGACAGGCATGAAACACCAGGACAAGCTGCAAAAACAAGGACTCTACGACCCGTGGTTCGAGCACGACGGCTGCGGGGTCGGCGTCGTCGCCGACATCAAGGGGACGCGGTCCCATCGCGTCGTGCGCCAGTCCCTGGAGGTGCTGGTCAACCTGGGACACCGGGGAGCCCAGGGCGCGGACCCGAAGACGGGCGACGGCGCGGGCATCCTCCTGCAGATGCCCCACCGGTTCTTCCAGCGGGAGTGCTCCAAGCTGGGCATCGACCTGCCGGAGCCGGGCCGGTACGGGGTCGGGATGGTGTTCCTTCCCCAAGACCCGGAGGAGCGGGCCCTCTGCAAGAGGCTCTTCGAGGAGGCCATCGGCGGCGAGGGGCAGCGGGTGCTGGGCTGGCGGGACGTGCCCGTGGACCCGGAAGCCATAGGCGCCGACGCCCACAAGGTGCAGCCCTGCATCCAGCAGGTGTTCGTAGGCGCCGGAGCCGACACGGCCGACGAGGCCCACCTGGGGCGTAAGCTCTACGTCATCCGCAAGCGGGTGGAGAACGCGGTGGCCGGGTCCGGCATCGCGGGCGCGGACACCTTCTACGTCTGCAGCCTGTATACGACGCGCATCGTGTACAAGGGCCTGCTGATGGCCAACCAGGTCTCCGGGTTCTACCGGGACCTGAACGACCCGGATCTGGAGTCGTCTTTCTGCCTGGTCCACTCCCGTTTCAGCACCAACACCCTGGGCTCCTGGAAGCTGGCCCACCCCTACAGGCTGCTGGCCCACAACGGAGAGATCAACACCCTGCGGGGCAACATCAACTGGATGGTGGCCCGGGAGGCCGCCTTCTCGTCGCCCCTGTTTGGCGACGACATGGAGAAGCTGTTCCCGGTCATCACGCCCGGACAGAGCGACACCGCCTCCATCGACAACGCCCTGGAGCTGCTGCTGGCCACTGGCAGAAGCCTGCCCCACGGCATGATGATGCTCGTCCCCGAGGCCTGGGGCGAAGGGGTCGACATGTACCCCGAGAAGAGAGCGTTCTACTACTACCACTCCTCCCTGATGGAGCCGTGGGACGGGCCGGCGCTGCTGGTCTTTACCGACGGGGTCCGCATCGGCGCCATCCTGGACAGGAACGGCCTGCGCCCCTTCCGCTACCTGGTGACCAAGGACGACACCCTTGTCATGGCGTCGGAGGTGGGGGTGCTGGACATCCCGCCCGAGGACGTGATGTTCAAGGCGAGGCTGCAGCCCGGCCGCATGTTCCTGGTCGACCCGTCCCAGGGGAGGATCGTCGGCGACGACGAGATCAAGAGAGAGCTTTCCACGAGGAAGCCCTACGCCAGGTGGCTGGAGGACAACGTCGTGACGTTGGACCAGCTTGAGGCGCCGCCGAAGGCCCCCAGCCGCGACCGCGCCGACCTGATGGTGCAGCAGAAGGCCTTCGGGTACACCCTGGAGGACCTGAGCATCATCCTGCAGCCCATGGCGTCCATGGGGGCCGAGCCGGTGGGCTCCATGGGCAACGACGCCCCGCTGGCCGTGCTCTCGGACAAGCCCCAGCTCGTATTCAACTACTTCAAGCAGATGTTCGCCCAGGTGACCAACCCTCCCCTGGACGCAATCCGGGAGGAGCTGGTCACCTCCACCATGAGCTTCGTTGGCCGGCAACGCAACCTGTTCGAGGAGACGCCCGAGCACTGCCGCCAGCTCAGGCTGAACGAGCCGGTGGTCACCAGCGCCGAGCTGGAGAAGATCAGGGCCCTGGACGTCGAGGGCATCAGGACCATCACCATCCCCGCACTGTTCGACGTCCGAGGGGGTGAGGGCTCGCTGAAGCGCGGCGTCGACGAGCTGTGCGAGCGAGCCGCCCGAGCCGTGGAGGACGGGTACTCCATCATCATTCTGTCCGACCGGGGAGTGGACAGGGACCACGCCCCCATACCCAGCCTGCTGGCGACGTCGGCCGTGCACCACCACCTGATACGGGAGGGCTCGCGGATTAACGTGGGCCTCATCGTGGAGTCGGGGGAGCCGCGGGAGGTGGCCCACCTGGCGCTGCTGCTGGGCTACGGCGCGGCGGCGGTCAACCCGTACCTGGCCTTCGAGACCCTGGAGCAGCTGGCGCAGGACGGTGTGCTGCCGGAGGGGATGAACGCCGAGTACGCCTCGGAGAACTACCTGAAGGCGCTCCACAAGGGCGTGGTGAAGGTGATGTCCAAGATGGGCATCGCCACCATCCGGGGATACCGGGGGGCGCAGATATTCGAAGCAGTGGGGCTTTCCCAGGAGCTGGTGGACCGCTACTTCACGTGGACCCCCTCCAGGGTCGGGGGCATCGGGCTGGACACCATCGAGGAGGAGTCCCGGCAACGACACTCCTATGCCTATCCCGACTCCGGCGCGGCGGCCCCGGACCTGGACCCCGGCGGGGTCTACCAGTGGAGGCGGGACGGCGAGTACCACATGTACAACCCCAACTCCATCGCCCTGCTCCAGCACTCGGCCAGGACCAAGAGCTACGAGACGTACAAGGAGTTCGCCGAGGAGATCGACGGCAAGAGCAAGCGGCTGGCCACCCTGCGCGGCCTGCTGGACTTCGAGGAGCTGGAGCAGCCGGTCCCCATCGACGAGGTGGAGCCGGCCAAGGAGATCGTCAAGCGGTTCGCCACCGGCGCCATCTCCCTGGGGTCCATAAGCCGGGAGACCCACGAGACGCTGGCCATCGCGATGAACCGCATCGGCGCCAGGAGCAACACCGGCGAGGGCGGCGAGGACCACCGACGGTACACGCCCGACCCCAACGGGGACTCCCGTAGCAGCGCCATCAAGCAGGTCGCCTCGGGGCGGTTCGGCGTGACCATCAACTACCTGACCAACGCCACGGACCTGCAGATAAAGATGGCCCAGGGCTCCAAGCCGGGAGAGGGCGGACAGCTGCCGGGACACAAGGTGGACGAGTACATCGGCTGGGTGCGCAGCTCGACCCCGGGCGTGGAGCTTATCTCGCCGCCCCCGCACCACGACATCTACTCCATCGAGGACCTGGCCCAGCTCATCTACGACCTGAAGTACGCCAACCCCACCGCTCGGGTCCACGTGAAGCTGGTGGCCGAGGTGGGGGTGGGCACCATCGCGGCGGGGGTCTCCAAGGCCCGGGGAGACGTGGTCCTCATCAGCGGGTACAGCGGCGGCACCGGGGCCTCGCCCGAATCGTCCATCAAGCACGCGGGCCTGCCCTGGGAGCTGGGCATCGCCGAGACCCAGCAGGTGCTGGTGATGAACGACCTGCGGGGCCGCATCGTCGTCCAGGCCGACGGGAACCTCAAGACGGGGCGCGACGTGGCGATAGCGTGTCTGCTGGGCGCTGAGGAGTTCGGTTTCGCCACCCCGGCCCTGGTCACCCTGGGCTGCATCATGCTCCGAAAGTGCCACCTGAACACCTGCTCGGTGGGCATAGCCACCCAGGACCCGGAGCTCCGCAAGAAGTTCGCCGGGCAGCCGGAGCACGTGATCAACTACTTCTTCTTCGTGGCAGAGCACCTGCGGGAGATCATGTCCCGCCTGGGGTTCCGCACGATCAACGAGATGGTGGGACGGGTGGACAAGCTGCGGACCCGGGAGGCCATCGACCACTGGAAGGCCAAGGGGCTGGACCTGGCCGCCCTGCTGCACAAGCCCCAAGTGCCCGAGGGCGTCGCCACCCACCACTCCCGCAGCCAGGACCACGGCCTGGACGCGGTGCTGGACCAGGAGCTCATCGCCCGGAGCCAGGCGGCGCTGGAGAAGGGGACGCCCGTCACCCTGGACCTCCCGATACGCAACTCCAACCGCACCACCGGGGCCATGCTCAGCGGCCAGGTGTCCAGGAAGTATGGTGAAGCGGGGCTGCCCGACGACACCATCCGCATCAGGCTGAAGGGGTCGGCGGGCCAGAGCTTCGGCGCCTTCCTGGCCCCCGGCGTGTCCCTGTACCTGGAAGGGGACACCAACGACTACCTGGCCAAGGGCCTCTCGGGGGGGCGGATCGTGGTCCACCCTCCCAAGAGCTCCAGCTTCGCCCCCGAGGACAACATCATCACCGGCAACGTGGCCCTGTACGGGGCGACGGGGGGCGAGGCGTTCATCTCCGGCATCGCCGGCGAACGGTTTGCGGTGCGCAACAGCGGCGCCAGGGCGGTGGTGGACGGGGTGGGGGACCACGGCTGCGAGTACATGACCAAGGGAGTCGTAGCCGTTCTCGGCCCCACTGGGCGCAACTTCGCGGCCGGCATGAGCGGCGGGTTCGCCTACGTGCTGGACCTGGACGGCGGCTTCCCCGGCAGATGCAATCCCGAGATGGTGGACCTGGAGCCCATGGTCGAGCGGGAGGACGTGGAGACACTGAGAGGGTTGGTGGAGGACCACTACAGGCATACCAGCAGCCCCAGGGCCAAGGACGTCCTGGACAACTGGGACGCGATGCTCCCCCGGTTCGTCAAGGTGTATCCCAAGGCCTTCAAGGAGGTCATGGAGAGGGCCAAGGGCGGCCCGCATCGGGAGGCGGTCTCGGTGGGCGATGCCTAATCCCACGGGCTTCAAGGAGTTCGGGCGCCGGGGCCCCAGGACGCGGTCCGTAGAGGACCGGGTCAGGGACTACAACGAGTTCTACGAGGAGTGGCCCGAGGAGGACATCAGGAACCAGGGCGCCCGGTGCATGAACTGCGCCGTGCCCTTCTGCCACAACGGGTGCCCCCTGGGCAACGTGATCCCCGACTGGAACGACCTGGTGTACCGGGGACGCTGGAAGGATGCCCTCGCCTCGTTGCTCGGGACCAACAACTTCCCCGAGTTCACCGGCAGGATCTGCCCTGCGCCCTGCGAGGCCTCTTGCGTGCTGTCCATCAACCAGGACCCGGTGACCATCGAGTACATCGAGAAGGCCATAGCCGACCGGGGCTTTCAGGAGGGCTGGATCACCCCCGAGGTCCCCGAGCGGCGCACGGGCAAGCGGGTGGCGGTCGTCGGCTCGGGTCCCGCCGGGTTGGCCGCTGCCCAGCAGCTCAACCGCGCCGGCCACCAGGTCACGGTCTTCGAGCGAGACGAGCGCCCGGGGGGGCTCCTGACCTTCGGGATACCGGACTTCAAGCTGGAAAAGTCCGTGGTGAGCAGGCGCATCGCCCTGATGGAGCAGGAGGGCGTCGAGTTCAGGACGGGCGTGAACGTGGGCGTCGACTATTCCGTGGAGGACCTCCTGGCCGCCTTCGACTCGGTGTGCCTGTGCGGCGGCTCGACCCAGGCCAGGGAGCTGGACATCCCCGGGCGCGACCTGGACGGCGTACACCTGGCCATGGAGTACCTCTCCCAGCAGAACAGGCTGGTGTCGGGAGACTCCATACCGCCAGCCCGCCAGATCACCGCCAAGGGGAAGCGCGTGGTGATCCTGGGCGGCGGCGACACCGGGGCGGACTGCCTGGGGACCGCCCACCGCCAGGGAGCCAAGAGCGTGCACCAGTTCGAGCTCCTGCCCGAGCCGCCGGAGAGCAGGCCGTCCTCCAACCCGTGGCCCCAGTGGCCCATGGTCCTCAGGACCTCCGCGGCCCACGAGGAGGGAGGCGTCCGGGACTACAGCATCTCGACCAAGCGGTTCTCCGGCGACGGCGGCAGGGTGCAGAAGCTGCACGCCGTGCGCCTGGAATGGGGCGCCAGGGACGCCAACGGCCGGGCCTCCATGACGGAGATACCCGGCAGCGATTTCGAGATGGACGTGGACCTGGTGCTGCTGGCCATGGGGTTCCTCCACCCGGAGCACGAGGGAATGCTCGACGGCTTGGGCGTGGAGCTGGACCGCCGGGGCAACGTAAAGGTGGACGATACGCGAATGACCAGCGTCCGGGGCGTCTTCGCCGCCGGGGACATGTCCAGGGGCCAATCGCTGGTGGTGTGGGCGATTGCCGAAGGGCGGGAGGCCGCCCACTACATCGACCGGTACCTCATGGGCGCCACCATGCTGCCCCGGTCTCTCAGATAACGCAGGCAGATAGCACGGGACGGGGGCCGGTCTAGGCTCCCGCCTGGCCTAGGGCCCACTCCAAGGCGGCCTCCAAGCCCACGACGGCCTCAATGCGGACGACGCTGCCATCGACGGCGCTCCGGACCTCCGACGGCGACGAGATGCCGCCTATCCGCCCGGCACTCTCCACGATGGCGGGAAGGGCCGCCAGGGCCGCGTCAGGGTCGCGGAACATGAAGACGCCGTGGACCACTCCGCGCTCGCCCTCCAGGGTCGCCGATACGCCTGCGCCCGTGCAGCCCTCGACGCCGGGGATCAGACCGCAGCGGGGGTCGAGGGTCAGGGCGAAGCCGGCGGGCAGGTCCCGTACCAGCCTGGCGATGGCAGGGTCATCGGAGAGCCCCGGGGCCGCGCCGGACGCGGTGTCCAGGGAGGCCTTCGCCAGCCTCGAGGAGCCCTCCAGCGATGGGCCGACGGCGAACAGGGCCGTGGCCTCGTCCACCCGCGACACGGCCACCACGAGGGAGAAGAAGGGTGTATCCATGTGGGCGGTGACCACCTGAAACTCCCCGTGGCCCTCGGACTCGATGGGAGCGCCGGGAGACCCGATGGCCTCGGCCACCCTTTGGGGGTCCACGTCGCCCTCGAGCACGCCCAGGACGCCCCCGGGCCCCCGGGCCATGAGGATGGCGTCGACGCTGTCCCTGAGCTGGTCGGCGGCCGGGCCCAGCACGGTCAGGACCCCCAGCCGGTCCACGGAGGCGCTCAGGGCATCGGAGGCCAGGATCTGCCTGAGGTCCAGGAAGGCCGCGTTCCCGTACTCCAGCGGCACGGCCGCCAGCAGGTCGAGGACGGCGCCCTCGGCCGCCGCCGGAGGGCGCGCGCCCGCCGTGGCGCCGTCGCGGTTCGCGAGGTCCCGCGTGGGCATCGGAGTGGGCGGCGGTGTCGGAGTGGGGGTGCGTGTCGGGGTGGGAGCCGATGTTGGAGTCGCCGTGGGAGCCGGGGTGGGGACCGCGGTCGGCGTAGGGGATGTCTCGCCGCAGGCCGCCAGCGCCAGCGCAAGGAATACGGCGAGGGCGGCGAGGCCAAGCCGGACCACGCGGGCGGTGGGCGCGGGGTCTTGTCGAGTGGGACCGGACATATTCGAAAGGGCCGGAGGCGTCGCGTGCCTCGTCCCATCTTAGCACAAGCGCGCCGTTTCGGTTTCGGCGCTCCGATCCCGAATGGTGGCGATACCCTTTGGGCCTGTGAGAGAATGGCTGCGGCAAGAAAGGTACCGGCATAGACCTCTCCGCACAGCCACGGGCCAGGCTCAAGGACGCCGAGGTGAGTCGCCTGCTTGGCGGCATAGCCCAGGGGCACGGAATTCATGGCAATGGCCGTGCCGGCGTGCTCTCTATGAAAGGAAACGGAGGCCAGATATGCGCATTACACTCACCGGCGTTTTCGTAAATGACCAGGACGAGGCTCTGAGGTTCTACACGGAGACCCTCGGCTTTGTGAAGAAGCATGACGTGCCTGTGGGGGAATTCAAGTGGCTTACCGTCGTCTCCCCCGATGACCCGGATGGGACCGAGCTTCTGCTTGAACCAAATGAAAACCCGGTGGCACAAGCATATCAGAAAGGGATATTCGACCAGGGCATCCCAGCGGCGTCCTTTGGCGTCACCGACATCCATGCAGAGTCTGAGAAACTGAAGTCACTGGGTGTAGCTTTCACGATGGACCCGACAGAAATGGCCAACGTCACCATAGCGGTCTTTGACGATACCTGCGGCAACCTGATCCAGATAATGCAGACGTAGATTCCAGAAGCCGACGACGGGAACACGGACCCAATTGACATCCCTCGACTCCAGGGCCAGAATGACGCTACGCCAAGGCTGAGGAGGCACTATGAACAAGACCGATATCCCCTTCCTGCCCGCGACCGAGCTGTCGGCCCTGATAGAGAAGCGGGAGGTGTCGTCGGTGGAGGCCGTGGAGGCCTATCTGGAGCGCATCGAGCAGGTGGACGGCAAGCTCAACTCCTACATCACGGTATGCGGCGACGAGGCCCTTCAGGAGGCCCGGCAGGCCGACGAGTCCATAGCCCGGGGAGAGCACCGGGGGGCCATGCACGGAGTCCCCACGGCGGTGAAGGACCAGTTCTACACCAAGGGCATCCGGACCACGGCCGGGTCCACCATACTCTGGGACTTCGTGCCCGACGAGGACGCCACGGTCATCTCCAACCTGAAGGAGGCGGGGGCCGTAATACTGGGCAAGCTCAACCTGAGCGAGTTCGCCCTGGGGGAGAGCTTTCACCATCCCGGCGGCACACCTCACAACCCCTGGGACCTGACCCGAAACCCGGGCATATCCAGCAGCGGCTCGGCCGCGGCGACGGGCGCCTTCCTCTGCGCCACCTCTCTGGGAGAGGACACGGGGGGCTCGACCAGGATACCGGCGGCATGGAGCGGCTTGGTGGGGCTCAGGCCGAGCTGGGGACGGGTCAGCCGCCACGGCGTGCTGCCCGCGTGCTGGTCCATGGACACGGTGGGGCCCATCTCCCGAACGGTGGAGGACTGCGCCATCACCTTCCGGGCCATCGCGGGCTACGATCCCAAGGACCCGTACACGTGGGACGTGCCGGTGCCCGACTACCGGGCCGCGCTGGACGGCAATATCCAGGGGCTGCGGGTGGGCGTCGTCTCCGAGAAGGTTGGGGGGCCCGACGTGGACCCCCAGGTGCGCGATGCGGTCGTTGCGGCCTTCGGCGTCCTGGGCGAGCTGGGGGCCTCGGTGCGGGAGGTGTCGCTGCCCCTCATCGACAAGGCGGGCGCCTTCTCCAAGGCCCTCACCGACATGGAGGGGGCCTCGGTCCACTACAAGGGCCTGAAGGAGCGGCCCAACGAGTACGACCACAACACCCGGGTGAGGCTGCTGACCGCCATCCTGACCCCGGCCCAGCACTACTACAAGGCCCAGAAGCTGCGGGCCATGCTGCGTCAGCAGATACTGGACCTGCTGGAGGAGGTCGACGTGCTGGTCCTGCCCACGTCGCCCACACCCGCCCCCAAGATACCCAACGGGCCGGGCATCTCCAGCCGCGAGGAGGCCGACGGCAAGATATTCGGGGTGAGGAACTTCACGGGCCCCTTCAACCTGGCGAACCTGCCGGCCCTGGCCATGCCCTGCGGCTTCACCTCGGACAACCTGCCCATCTCCCTGCAGATCGCGGGGCGGCCCTTCGAGGAGGGCACGGTCATGAGGGTCGGCCACGCCTACGAACGGGCCACCGACTGGCACACGCGCAGGCCGCCCATATAGCCGCCGTGCCTACGTGTAGCCCCTGCCACCGCAGATGGCGCAGGGAACCCGCTTCTTGCGCTGAGGGGCCTGTGGCTGGGTAGGACGCTTCCGGCCCATGAGTCCCCGTATGGCATCCAGGAGGCCGGGCCGGCCGGCGTCCAGAACACAGGCGCGACAACTGGTTCGAGGCTCCGGCCCGGCCAGGCATGTGCCCATCGACTCACAGTGGCGACAAGGGAACCTCGGCCTATCGGGGACCAACAGACCCCGTCCTCACGCCAAGTCGGAGACCGCCTCCACCACCTTGGCCACCTCGTCTTCGGTGTTGAAGAAGTGGAGGGAGACGCGCATGCAGTCGGGGTAGGCCACCGAGCGGGCCACGATACGGTGTTTCTCCCACATTTGTGAGACGCCTTCCTTGGCGTTGACACCGTCCACCACGAAGGAGACCAGCCCCGTCGAGGCGGCGCCGTCCAGCGGGGTCAACACCCTCACCCGGGGCATCTCGCGCAGGGCGCTCTTGAGGGCTCCCGCGAGTCCCAGGTTGCGCTCCTGGATCTTCTCCACGCCGATGTCCTGGATGAACCGGAGGGACTCGACCATGCCGGCCCTCAACGCGGCGCTGGAGGAGGACAGGGCGAACTTGTCGATGGAGCCGGTGCTGGCCTCGAAGCGGTGGGGGTCGCCGCCGGGGACCGCCCCGTGGCCGGCGACGTGGACCGGCTCCACCTGGGAGACCAGGTCCCCCCGTATGTACAGGGCCCCGGCGCCCTCGGACCCGAGCAGCCACTTCTGCCCCGGTATCGAGTAGAAGTCAGCCCCGATGTCCGCCACGTCCAGGGGGACCTGGCCGGCGGTTTGGGCGCCGTCGAGCATCATCAGCGCGCCCCTGCTCCTGGCCAGCCGCCCGATCTCCCTTACGGGCATCCGCAGGCCGCAGGAGTACTGGACGTGGCTGAAGAACACCAGCCGCGTGCGCTGGGACAAGGCCGCGTCCACCTTGGCCAGGATGGAGTCAGCGGGCTCGTCGGCATCCAGGTCCAGCACCTTTACGACGGCGCCGTGGCGGCGCTGCTGGTAGTAGGCCGGGACCAGCACGGAGCTGTGCTCGAGGTTGCAGGTGATGATCTCGTCGCCCGCCTCCCATGGCAGCCCATTGATGACGATGTTCAGCCCCTGGGTGGTGTTCTCCGTAAGCAGTATCTCCTGGGGAGAGGCGTTCAGTAGCTGCGCCACCCCGGCGCGGGCGCGCTCCTGGATGTCCCGGCCGCTCTCGTATACGCCGGGGGTGGTGGGGCCCTCGTTCATCTCGTGGTCCAGGCGGTCCCGGATGGCCCGGGTCACGGACAGCGGGGACGGCCCCGACCAGCCGGTGTTGACGTAGGTGTAGCGCTGGCAAACGGGTATCTGCTCCCTCAAGCGGGCCACATCCATGAATCAGCTCCTAGTATCGTGGGATAAGCTTGGCACGGGTCCTCATGCCGCAAGGCCGATCAACACCAAGGGCACGGCGGGAGTGCCCCGCCCGTGTCGTATCAGGTTGTAGAGCTCACCCTCGTAGTAGGGTACGCCTGACGACATCTCCTGCTGAAGCTCCTTCATCGGCATCATCTCTATGCCGACGTCTATGGTATCCCCAACGAAGAACGCCATGTGCTTGACGAAGAGATCAAACGTCACGGCAAAGTACTTGCCGAACTGCACCTCCACAGCCACACGGTCCTTCACAAAGTCGGTCTGGTTGTACGAGTAGATGGGATTGAAACCAGCGGCCTCAATCTCGGCTTTCTGCTCACTGGGGGATAGCTGGATTGTCCGCCTGACCAGCCGGGCATTCTCCGTAACCCAGTAAGCCGTTCGGCTCTCCCTCCACTGGTGTCCGTTGAACCGGGCCTCGAACTCCTTGTTCATATCAATCGGCGAGTACAGGGCCTTCCCCATCGTCCGCTTTTCTCTAGATATCTTGGTGCGGCATAGCTCAGCATCGACGTCTAGAATTATGGACTGTATCTCCTCCCATAGCTGAGGCTTGTGGACAATGAGGAACTCCAGTCCATTCAGGTGTGAGTAGCTGGCCTCAATCCTCAACCTGTTTGTCCCACTCCAATGGCCGCTGGGCCACCTTCTCGTTGCCCGTTGGCACGTACTTCGAGGCTCCCAGCGGCCGCCGCTTCAAGGTGCCTCCGAAGGCCGCTGCAATACGGTCGATGGCCTGGTCCACGTAGGCCTGGGTCTTGTCCACGCCGATGGCCTTGCGACCATGGAGGATGGCGGCCAGGAGGGACGAACCCACACCCATGTAAGGGTCCAAGACCGTGTCACCCGGATGGGTCAGGGCCAGCACGAGCCGCTCCACGAGCTCTATAGGGAACTGGGAAGGATGAAAGGTCTTCTCCGGGTGATTCCACTTGACATTCGGGATATCCCAAATCTCGCGGTCCCACTCCGAGCTTAGAAACTGCCATATGTCTCCGGGGTTTTTCCCGAGTGGATTGCCGGAGAGCTGACCCTGCTTGGGGCCCTTGTAGTAACGTTTACCTGGGTACTTCTGGGGCACTCTTACGGGGTCCAGGTTGAAGACGTACGCATCGCCTTTGGTAAACCACAACACGACCTCGTATCGCCCGGAGAAACGCTTTCTGGCATGCAGGCCATGCTCGAAAGACCACACTATCCTGTTTCGCAGCTTCAGTCCCAGCTTTCTCTTGAGGATGTCGTAGAAGAACACATCCAGCGGAAAGACTTCCCCGGAATCGACGTGGTTCCCCACTTCCCAACACAGGCTGCCGGTCGAATCCAGCACGCGAACGCACTCGGTGAGGACTGCCAGCTGATCGTCCAGGTATTGTTCGAGCTTGACGCGGTCTTCGTAGGCCTTTCCCATATTGTAGGGAGGGGAGGCCACAACCAGCCTGGCCAAACCGCTGGGGACAGTCTTGAGAAACTCCAGACTATCGCCATGGGCCGCCAAGACGTCAACGTCCGCCGTGAAGTCCGAGTCCACGCGGATCGTAATGGGCCCGGAGAAACGCGGGCCGCCGTCACCGGCCACCTCGGTCACGCCATCCTCTCGGGGGAAAAGTCTTTGCATGGGAGAAAGTCTGGCCACGTCGATGAACCGTTGATACCGACGGACCTGTCGCCTTCTCAGCCCTTCCTCACGAACTTGACCACGCGGCGGCTGCGGGGAGTCCAGCTTCCCGGCTGGACCACGTAGATGTCCTTATGGGAGTCGACCCAGATGCCGTGGCACGACTTGTGGCTCTCGTCTCCCCAGCGGGCCAGGCGCCGGCCATCCAGGTCCAGGATGCTGACGTAGCCGCCGTTGTGCTCGGCCACGTAGACGGTGTCCTCGTCGTCCACCCAGAAGACGGCAGCGCCTATGAGCTCGGTCTCCCACTGGGTGATGAACTCGCCGTCCTGGGTGAACGCCTGCACCCGGTCGTTCTCCCGGTCGGCGACCAAGACGCGGCCGCGGCTGTCAATCCAGACGCCGTGGGGCAGGTGGAACTGCGCCGGGCCTGCGCCGGGCTCACCCCAGGAGCGGATGAGCTTGCCGTCGGGGGAGAACCTGTGGACCCTGCAGTTGGCGTAGCCGTCGCTGATGAACACGTCGCCCGCGGCGTTGAGGGCGATGCCGGCGGGCAGGTTGAAGGGCTCGCCGCCGTGGGTGACGCTCTTGTAGGCATCGGAGCCGTAGTCCGAGGGGTCGACGCCCGTGTCCGACCGGTACCCCTTGGTGCCGATGGTCATGAGGGGCTTCCCGTCGGAGGTGAACTTCATGACCTGACCGTGGTGGGTGTCCACGAGCCAGACATTGTCGTCCCCGTCGACGAGGATGGCGTGGGCGAACTTGATCAGCCCGCCGCCCCAGGAGGTGAGGTAGTTGCCCTCGCGGTCGAAGACCACCACCGGGTGGTCCGGGTCACGGTTGAAGCAGTAGACGCGGTCCTGGGAGTCGCCGGCCACCGCCGCGGCCGGGACGTTCCAGCCCTCGGGCACCTTGGCCCAGTCCTCGTGCATCTCGTAGGTGTACTTGCCGGAGCCAACCGTCGTTGTCATGGATGTCCTCCTTTTTTGGTTTGGGGGGCCTATGCCGGGCCCAGGCCCCTCCCCCCTTCCGGGGAGGGAGGCTAGGGGGGCTGAGGGACAGCCTCAGACTCCCAGCATCGGGGCTTCGCGTACGCCAGCGCCCCACAGCGGTCTGCTAGGCCAGGACGGCGCGGGCGATGTCGTCCAGCTCGGCCAGGGACCCATGCTCGTCGGCCGTGGCGACACGGACCACGACCTCGTCTGTGCCGGCCTCCTCGTAGGCTCGGATGAGCTCCCGGTCGGCGGGGACACCGTAGGCCAACACCTGG
The DNA here is from genome assembly GCA_965207305.1 of Dehalococcoidia bacterium. GTDB lineage: Bacteria > Chloroflexota > Dehalococcoidia > Lucifugimonadales > JAGWBF01 > JAGWBJ01. The sequence goes on from CBDBMB010000001.1 coordinate 301,643, forward strand.
ATGGACGCCGGGTCCCGCCCCGCCTCCTCCACGGCGCGGACCAGGGACTCCCGGCCGGCCCGTATATCCTCAGGGCTGCTCCGGCTGGGCATCCAGCCGTCGCCGTAGCTGGCGACCCGCTTGAACACGTTGCCCTGGGCCCAGGCTCCAACATAGATGGGCGGGTTCGGCTGCTGGAGGGGCTTGGGGTAGCACCGCACCGGCGGGAAGTCGTAGAACCTGCCGTGATACTCGGCCTCGTCCTTGCTCCACAGCTCCTTCATGGCCAGGACGGCGTCCCGCGTCTGTCCCCAGCGGTGGTCGAAGTCGCCGCCCATGATCTCCGTTTCCTCTTTCAGCCACCCGGCGCCGATGCCGAAGATGAACCGGCCGCCTGAGATGCGGTCCAGGGTCGCCACCTCCTTGGCCAGGAGGATGGGGTTGCGCTCGGGAACGAGACATATTCCCGTGGCGAGCTTGATGGTCGTCGTCGTGGCGGAGGCCCGGGCCAGGGCCACGAAGGGGTCCACGATCTGAGCGTAGTAATCGGGGATCACGCCGTCGGGCGACCCCTGGAAGGGGGACGTGGTGTGGACGGGTATGATGGGGTGCTCCGGCACCCAGAAGGAGCTGAACCCCATCTCCTCGGCGCGCCGGGCCAGCACGGCCGGGTCGATGGAGTAGCTCGTGGGAAAGTTGGATACTCCTACCCGCAACAGATGCTCCTCTCGGGGGCCGCCGGGCCGGCTCAGCGCATGGGCGAGAAGGGCGCCGGGGCCAGTATCTTGTTCTCCATGGCCACCAGGAACTCGTTGGAGCCCGGGGGCCAGTGGGGGTCCTTCACCGCCTGGGCTCGCACCTCCTCCCGGTGGGCCAGGCTCTTGTACGGCCATACGTGGTAGAACAGGTTGAGGCCGCCGTGGGCCGTGTACCAGCACGCGGCCAGGGGCGAGTACTTCTCCCGGTAGGGCACCGCCTCGGACCATCTCTCGAGGACTTGGGGCATGGTGCCGGGCCTGAAGGCGTATATGCGCATCTCGTAGATGTTGCCCAGCTCCTGGTGTCCCAGGGGCCTCATGAAGGGCGCCGGGGTGACCACCGCCGAATCCACGTCCACGATGGCGTCGGACACCGGGGGCGGCATGTCGGGGTCCTCCTTGGCCTGGGCCCGCACCCGGGCGCGTTCGGCCAGGTCCTCGTAGGGCCACACGTGGATGATCTCGTTCAGCGGGCCGTGGACCGTGTACCAGTAGGCCCCCAGCTTGGAGTGCTTCTCCCTGACTGGAAGGGCCTTGGCGTCCCGCTCCATGACCCTGGCCTGGGAGCCGGGTCTCACGTGGTAGGTGCGCATCTCGTATATCATGGCGTTTCCTTCGAAGGATTGCCTCAAGCGCGGGGCAAGGGATTGCCTCGAGCACCGGGCGAGGGACTGCCGCAAGTTCGGGGCGGGGCGATGGACCCCGCAGATCCGGCGGCCCACTCCGTGTCGCAGTTTAGCAAATCTGCGGGCCGGAGACAATCGGCCGGTGGCGCACCCACCTCGGCCGCACGGCAGGCTCAGGAGAGCCGGAGGTACTCGTCGGCGGGCAGCACGTTGTACCCGCTGGGAGAGGCGGCCATGAGAAGGCTCTCCACCGCGGCCCTGGCCGTGTCCAGGGAGAGGAAGCAGGGGACCTTGCGCTCCACGGCAGCCCGACGGATATGGAACCCGTCCCTCAGGGAGGAGGGCGACTGGGACACGGTGTTCACCACCCCCGCCACGAGCCCATCGTTGATTACGTCTACCACGTTGGGGTGCCCCTCGCCCAGCTTCTTGGTGATCATGGTCACTGGCAGGCCCAGGGCGCGGACCATGGCGGCGGTGCCCTCGGTGGCGTACAGGTCCAACCCAGCCTGGGCCAGCTCCCGCACCAGGGGCACCGCCCCCGCCTTGTCCTGGTCGGCGATGCTTATGAGCACGGCGTTGCCCTGCCTCAGGCTCAGGTCGGCAGCCGCCAGGGCCTTGGTCAACGCCCCCTGGAAGTGGGTGTCGACCCCCATCACCTCGCCCGTGGACTTCATCTCGGGCCCCATGTACCAGTCGACCCCCGCCAGCTTGGACATGGAGAAGACGGGCGCCTTGATGCCGACGACCTTCTGTCTCTTCCAGAGGCCTCCCTGGTAGCCCATGTCCCGCAGGCTGCGGCCCAGCATGACCCGGGTGGCCAGGTTGACCGCGGGCACTCCGGTAACCTTGGAGATGAAGGGCACCGTCCGGCTGCTCCTGGCGTTCACCTCCAGCACGTACACCGAGGTGCCGCCGCCGGGCTCCATGGGGCTCCTGGGACTGCGGTACGTGGGGCCGCCGACGATGACGAACTGGACGTTCATCAGCCCCCGGATGCCCAGGGCAAGGCCGATGCGGGTCGTGTAGTCCACGATGGTGTCGACCTCTTCCTCGGTGAGGTTGAGGCCGGGGTAGATGGCGATGGAGTCCCCACTGTGGACGCCGGCCCTCTCGATGTGCTCCATTATCCCGGGCACCAGCACTTCCCGGCCGTCGCAGACGGCGTCCACCTCGCACTCCTTGCCCTCCAGGTACTTGTCGATGAGCACGGGCCTGCCCTGGCCGGCGTCGGCGGCGGTGGTCAGGTACCTGATGACCTCGCTGGCGTTCTGGATGATGTCCATGGCCCGCCCGCCGAGAACGTAGCTGGGGCGCAGGACGACGGGGTAGCCGATGTCCTCGGCGACCCTGAGGGCCTCCTCGACCGACGTGACCGTGGCCCCGGGGGGCTGGGGTATGCCCTGCCGCGCCAGGAATTCCTCGAACCGGTGGCGGTCCGACGCTATGTCGATGGCATCCGCCCTGGAGCCCAGCAAGGGCAGCCCGGCCTGGGACAGGCTCTGGGACAGGTCGATGGCCGTCTGCCCGCCGAACTGTACCACCGTGGGGGGCGCCTCGTGGTCCTGGGTCTCGCTGTCGATGATGTCGCGGAGGCTCTCTTCGTCCAGGGGCTCGAAGTAGAGGCGGTCGCTGGTGTCGAAGTCGGTGGAGACGGTCTCGGGGTTGGAGTTGACCATGATGCTGCGGACGCCCTCTTCCCGCAGGGCCCAGGCGGCGTGCACGCTGCAGTAGTCGAACTCTATTCCCTGGCCGATGCGGATGGGGCCGCTCCCCACCACCAGGGCCTTGGGGCCCTCCAGGGGCGGCGCCTCGTTCTCCTCCTCGTAGGTGCTGTAGTAGTAGGGAGTGGCCGCCTCGAACTCGGCGGCACAGGTGTCCACCATCTTGTACACGGGGAGGATGTCCCACGCCTTGCGCATCTCCCTGACGCGCTCGGGGAGCACGTCGGCCAGGTCTCCCACCTGCACGTCGGAGAAGCCCAGCCTCTTGGAGGCCCGCAGCAGCCCGGGGGTGAGCGACTCGCTGAGCAGCCGGGCCTCCATCTTCACGATGCGGGCCAGGGCGTGGACGAACCACGGGTCCACCAGGCTGCGCCGGGAGACCTCCTCGGGAGGGACGCCCCTGCGCAGGGCGTGGGCGATCTGCCACAGCCGCAGGTCTGTGGGCCTCAGGTCCCTGAGGCGGGAGCCGTCGCTCTCGCGGCGCCAGGCCGGGTCCTCCCACAGGAGGGAGCGCCCGCCGATCTCCAGGGAGCGCACCGCCTTCTGCAGCGCGGCCTCGAAGGAGCGGTCGATGGCCATCACCTCCCCGGTGGCCTTCATCTGGGTGGTTATGGTCCGGTCCCCCGACGGGAACTTGTCGAAGGGCCAGCGGGGAATCTTCACCACGCAGTAGTCAAGGGCCGGCTCGAAGGCGGCAAGGGTCCTTCCGGTAATGGGGTTGGGTATCTCGTCCAAACGCTTGCCCACGGCGATCTTCGCGGCGACCCGGGCGATGGGGTAGCCGGTGGCCTTGCTGGCCAGGGCGGAGGAGCGGCTGACCCGGGGGTTCACCTCGATGACGTAGTAGGGTGACTCGGGCTCCCAGTTGGCGCCCAGGGACTCCTCCACGGTGGGGTGGGGAGGGATGGCGAACTGGATGTTGCAGCCGCCCTGGATGCCCAGGGCCCGGATGATCCGGATTCCCGCGCTGCGCAGCATCTGGTGCTCCCGGTCGGTAAGGGTCTGGCTGGGAGCGACGACGATGCTGTCGCCGGTGTGGACGCCCATGGGGTCCAGGTTCTCCATGTTGCAAACGGTGATGCAGTTGTCGGCGCCGTCGCGGATAACCTCGTACTCCAGCTCCTTCCAGCCCACCAGCGAGCGCTCCAGGAGGACCTGGCTGATGGGGCTGGCGGCCAGCCCGCCGCTGACGATGGCTAGGTACTCCTCCATGGTGCGGGCCAGGCCGCCGCCCGTCCCGCCCAGGGTGTACGCCGGGCGCACGACCAGGGGAAGCCCCATCTCCTCTGCCGCGCGCTTGGCCTCCTCCATGGACGACACCGTGACGCTGGGAGGCTGGGGCTCGCCCATGCCGGCCAGCAGGTTCTGAAACCTGCCCCGGTCTTCGGCATCGCGGATGGTCTCCAGGGGGGTGCCCAGAAGGCGCAGGTCGTACCGTTCCAAGAGGCCGGCGTCGGCCATCTCGACCGCCAGGTTGAGACCGGTCTGCCCCCCCAGGGTGGGGAGCAGGCCGTCGGGCCGCTCCCGGGCCACTATCCGCTCCATGACGTCGACGGTCAGGGGCTCTATGTACACGGCGTCGGCCACGCCCCGGTCGGTCATGATGGTGGCGGGGTTGGAGTTGACGAGGACGGTGGAGACACCCTCCTCCCGGAGGGCCTTGCATGCCTGGGTGCCCGCGTAGTCGAACTCCGCCGCCTGCCCTATGACGATGGGGCCGGAGCCGATGACCAGCACTTTCCTGGGTCTACTCACTGGGTGGCCTACTCTGCATGATGCCTCGGGGGCGATGCCCGCGGGCTATCATACAACCGGCGGTGTGGGCCGACAAGGGGGCGGATGGACGCCGGCGGCGCCGTGTGTCACTCGATGGGCAAAGGCGCGGGCAGACGGATGAGGCCCTCGGCGGAGAGGGCGTTGAGGAGCTGGAAGGCGAAATGGGAGAACAGCCGCATCTCCTCCTCGGTGGCGGTGGAGGGCGGGTCGCCCTCCTCCCACATCTCCCTGGACAGGACCTTGAGGCCGGTGCCCTCGTTTTCGCCCTCCCCCACCTGTATGAAGGCCACGGCGGGGTCAATCCCGTTGGCACCCGCAGGGTCAACGGGCTTGACGGCCAGGTTCCAATTGGTCCCTATCACGCCGTTGACGGGTTCCAGCTTGTAGCCGTGGCCCCCGAAGTCGAAACTGGGAACGGACCGGTCCAAGAAGGAGATGAGGTCTTCCAGGCTGAGCTCCAGCTCCAGGTCTATCCCCTCCTCTATAAGGAAGTCGGCAAAGGACACGAACGGACCTCCCGGTAGGTTGTGGCCAGCGACGCCCCCGCAACAAGAGACGCACCGCGGGGGCGCGGACTGCGACCCTATTCTGTTCCGGGGCGGTGGGAGGGTTCAAGGAGTTTCGACCCCCCTTTCGGCCACTTTGGGGGGCAGCGACTTGGGGGGTCGGCGTCACTCAGGGCCTGCCCCGCCACTCGTCCTCGGTGAGCCGGTCCCCTTCCTCCCGGCCGTCGCCGTGGTCCCGGAGGCGGCGCATCAGGAATGCCAGGGACATGACCCCGACCACGGCCACGGCCAGCACCCCGATGGCCAGGCTGTCGAAGAACTGGAAGGGCAGGCCGTTGCGGGGTCCCGGATCGGGCTGGCCGCCGGACTCGCCCTCGTGCTCGGTGGAAAGGCCCCTCTCGGCCTCCTCGGCAGGCCGCTCTCTCTGCAAGGCGCTCGCCGTGGGCTCGGGGAGGTCCTCGCCGGTCAGGGCGGACGCCCACCTCCGGTCCAGCCCCTCCTGGTCGAACCCGTAGGCGGTCTCCAGGGCATGGTCTATGGACCGTCCCCAGTGGAGGTGGTCCAGAAGGGTCCGGAAGGTCGAGTGTCCGTAGCTCTCCAGGAGGTATCCGACGACGCTCTCCGACTTGCGGTAGAAGTAGGAGATGGCGGAGGGGGTGCCGGTCACGGACTGCATGTGCCTGAGGGGGACGCGGGAGGGGTCGTCGTTGCCCGCCATGCTGCGGCGAAAGTCCCCGTAGGGGGTCTCGACGTAGCTGGCAAACCCCTCGTTGAGCCACCCGGGAATCCTGGCGGCGGGGGAGTCCACCGCGGCCTCCAGGAGGATGTGGGCGGACTCGTGGAGGACCAGCCTTGGGTGGAGGCCGACCCCGATGAACACTCCGTGGTCGGGGAAAGCGTAGCCGGCGAAGACGCCCCTCTCGGTGGTGGTGCGGCTCTGGACTGGAAAGGCGTCCCTCGCCTCGACCTGGGAGTTGTAGAGCACCCCCCGCATGGGGCGCTCCAGCTCCACTTCCAGCAGGTCGCCGATCTCCCGCAGGGGCCCCTCCACAGCCTCGGCAAGGCTACGGAGCTGGCGGTCGGAGACATCGTGGGTGAGGATGGTCAGGGGTCCCACGGTGGTGGTGTCCCACCGGTAGCGGTCGTCGAGGTAAGAGAGGGTGTTGGGCTGGGTGTCGAACACCGACGAGGCGGCGTCCCGGATCCGGTAGTAGTACTCGATCTCCGTGCCCGGGGGCAGGTAGTCGACGCCCCGCAGGTCCAGCCTGAAGCTGGTCTCAACGCGAGGCGAGGGGTCCACGTCGGGGTATGCGTACATCCATACCCGGGAGGGCGGGATCCGGAAATATATCTTCACCTCCTGAATGTCCGACGGGGCCTCGACTCCCAGGTTGAAGACGACGTCGCCGGGGAAGTGGACGCTGCCCTCGTCGGTGAAGACGTCTATGTCCCCGCCCGCGGCCGTCGCCGCGGCGGGGGACGCCAACGCCGCCACGAGGGCCGCGAGGGCCAGGGCCAGGACTGGAAGGAGATGTCTCATCGCCATATGCCGTCGGATGATAGTACGAGAAGGCAGGACCACATGGACTCATTATAACGCCGCGGGGCACGGGGGGCGTATCTGCGACATGGCCGGACCAAATCACCCGGGCCATGCTCCCCTGGACAGCGGTAGGGTCCGGACGCCGCTAGAGAGCTGCGGCGTGCCCGTCGCCCCGGGGGTCGGAGGCGCCGTGGAGGAGGCCGGACTCGGGGTCGCGGACGATGACCTGCACCTTGCTGCTGGCGGGGTCCAGGTACGCCGTCCTGTGGCCCATGGACTCCAACCCGTCCTTGGTCTCCTGGGAGAAGCCGGGCTCCAGCTGGACCACGAAGGGCTTGTCGATGTTCTCCGGGTCTCCCGATGGGAAGCTCAGCCACCGGGGCGCGTCCACGGCGTCCTGGGGGTCCATGCCATGGTCCAGCAGGTTGGAGACGACCTGGGGGTTGGCCTGCACCTGGAAGTCTCCCCCCGGGGTGCCGCCGAGGATGACGGGCTGGCCGTCCTCGAAGACCATGTAGCAGTTGAGGGTGTGGATGGTGCGCTTCCCCGGGGCGATGATGTTGGCGTGGTCCTTCTCGAGGCTGAAGCCCCTGCCGGCCCGGTTGTTGAAGTTGATGCCGGTGCCCTCGGCCAGGAACCGGGAGCCGAAGGACTGGGAGAGGCTGTGGATGAAGGAGACGCAGTTGCCCTGGCCGTCGGCCACGCAGAAGTAGCTGGTGTCCCCGTCGGCCTCGGGCACGGCCACGGCCTCCTGCGAGACCCGGGAGGGGTCGATGTCCCGACGCCGCTCGTCGGCGTACTCCTTGGATATGAACCGCTCCATGGGCCAGTCGACGAACCTGGGGTCGCCGGCATGCCGGTTGCGGTCCTCGAAGGCCAGCTTCTTGGCCTCCACCATCAGGTGGACGGCCTCGGCGCTGTTGTGGCCCAGGGAGCCGAGGTCGAACCCCTCCATCAGGTTCAGTATCTCCAGCATCACGAAGCCCTGGGAGGGGGGCCGCACCTGGTACACCGTGCGGCCGCGGTAGGTGGTGGATATGGGGGGTTCATAGACCTCGGTGGTGTGGTTGGCGAAGTCCTCCTCGGTGAACAGGCCGCCGGCGTCGCGAAGGGCCTTCACCATGCGCCGGGCCAGGTCGCCCCGGTAGAACTCCTCGGGCCCGCCCTCGGCGACCAGCCTCAGGCTGCGGGCCAGGTCCTTCTGCACCAGCAGGTCGCCGCCCCGGTATCCGCGGCCGTTCTTCATCAACACCGCGCTGGTGGAGGGGTAGAGGCTGAGGGGCTTCACGAAGGATGAGAAGGAGCTGCCGATCCTGGGAGAGATGGGGAAGCCCTCCTCGGCGTACCCGATGGCGGGCTGCATGAGCTCCTTGAGGGACCGGGTGCAGAACCTGGAGACGATGGTCTCCCATGCGTCCACCTCTCCCGGAACGGAGACCGCCAGGGGACCGTTCAGGGGCATGGCGCTGTATCCCTTGGACCAGTAGTAGTCGGGGGTGGCGCCCGTGGGAGCGGCCCCGCTGCCGTTGATGCCCCACAGCTTGCCCGAGGAGGCCTCGTACAGCAGGGCGAACACGTCTCCGCCCAGGCCGCACATGGGGGGCAGGGTCACCGTCTCGGTGGCGGCCACGGAGATGGCCGCGTCGAAGGCGTTGCCGCCCTCGGCAAGGACCATGATACCCGTGGAGCACGCCTGGGGAGAGGTGGAGCAGATGATGCCCCGGTTGGAAAACACAACGCTGCGGGACGGACCGGTTGACGCCATGAGAGGACCTCCTCGTGTCTATGCCGGGCGCGGGATAGCCAAGTTTAGGCGCCGCCCCGCGACGGTGTCAAGGACGGGGCGTCCGTCTCCACCTATGGGTCTCGGCCCCCGTATCAAGTACGAGGACATGCCTTCCCCAGGACGACGGGTATTCTCATGGCAATGGCATGTCGGGGACTCCTGGCATTGAGGGCTGTTGAAAACTGGGGGTGGACGCGATAACGTATACCCATTCCAGCGGGGAGGTCCCATCAGTGATAGAGGTCCCCAAGCGGTTCCACGACGAGATGATAGCCCACGCCCTGGAGGACGACTCGATAGAGTGCTGCGGAGTGCTGGCGGGGACCAACGGCACTCTCCACAAGCTGTTCCGGATGACCAACGTGGACAACAGCCCCTACCGGTTCAGCTGGGACTCCAAGGAGCTGATCAAGGTGTGGAACGAGATGGAGGACAACGGCTGGGAGCACCGGGTGGTGTACCACTCCCACACCCACTCCCAGGCCTACCCTTCGGCCACCGACATCCGGCTGGCGGCCTGGCCCGAGGCCTACTACATGATCGTGTCCCTCATGGACAAGGAGAACCCCGTGGTGAGGGCCTTTCGCATCCAGGACGGGACCGTCTCGGAAGAGGAGATACGCACGGTCTGAGGGTCTGGGCCACCCTGCTCCTCCCGGTCCTGCTGGGCGCGGTTCTGGCCGCGTGCCCCGGCACGGGCGGCCAGCCCACGCACACTCCCCCGGCCGGCACGCCGGCGGCGACTCCAGAGGCCGCGACGCCGACCGCCACCGAGACGCCGACCCAGCAGCCCACCTCCCCTCCCCGGCAGAGGGAGTCCTCCCCGGCGCCGCCGCTCGGACCCGCGCTCATTGCCACACCGCCGCCACCGCCGTCCGGACCCCTGCCGACCGCTACGCCTCCGCCGCTGCCCGTCGCCGTGCCGGAGCCTCCCGTCACGTCGCCGGAGCGGCAGACGGCCTGGGTCCGGGACCGGGTCGAGGCGGTGGCGGTCCTGTACCACGTGTCCGGCGAGGGGCGGCGCTGGCTGGAGGGCTACGACCTGCGGCAGATGGTGGGGCAGCCGGGCTGGTTCGGCAGCTTCGGCAACCTGAGCTGGGCGGGGGTGGGCCAGGCGATACCCCACGTGGTGCTCCACGAGCTGAGCCACTCGTACTTCGGCGCCTTCCCGGTGTCCGGGAGGCCCGACCTGACCTGGGAGCCGACCCCCGAGGAGTCGCCGGCGCTGAAGCAGTACCGGGCGGACCTGGTGACCTTCATGTACCAGCCCCCGGACCGGTACGAGCCCCTGAGGGAGCGTTTCAGGAACCTGCCCAACGTGTCCAAGGGAGCCTACCCCGACCTGTACCACTTCGGCGAGGCGGACCTTCTCCACACCACCGGCGGCAACCTGGCCCTCATCCCACCCATCCTAAGGAAGTATTTCGACCGCTTCCTGACGGCGGGCCGCTTCGAGGGCTGGCCGGAGGCCATGGCATGGTATCTGGGTCTGCCGGGGGACGAGCGCCGGGCCGCGGACCAGTACATAGGGGTGGCCCATATTCCCCTGGACGTCTACGAGGGGCCCGTCAACGACTACGAGGGCGTGGAGCTGGGGCACGGGGGCGGCCTGTTCCCGGAGGTCGCCGAGGTGATCGAGGGGGAGGAGAGGCAGCGCCTGAGGGACTTCGCCGGTCAGTTCGACCTGGTGCTGAGCAACGAGCTGGGCCTGGTGGACGCGGCGAACGTGGACCGGAGCTTCCAGTTCTGGCGCGGCTACCTGCGGGAGATGCTGGGCCTCCACCGCCGGCACCCGGACGTCCTGCCCTCGGCGCCGGGGCGCGGGCCGGAGCTGGCGGCGGCCCTGGACCTTTTCGTCGAGGTGGAGGCGATACCCGAGGAGGAGCGGACGGCCCACTTCCGGGAGGGGCTGCGGGACCCGTTCCTGGTCAACTTCGCCGTGCTGGTGCCCAACCGGGTGATGATCGACCTGTTCGGCGGGCCATCGCAGGAGGTCCCGCTGGACTCGGTGGAGGGGGTGGTGGGGAGCTTCGCCCGGCGGCTGGCCGAGTACGCCCGGCGCATCGACCGGGTGCTGGCCCTTGGCCGGGAGGCCCCGGGGGCGGGCGCGGCCCGGCTGGAGCAGCTCCTGGAGGGCCTGTCCGACGAGCGCCAGGAGAAGGACCTGGTGCTGCTGTTCGACATGATGCAGGACGCCGACAGGGACACGGCGCGGGAGCTGCTGGACCGCCTGACCGACGAGGCCATACTCCGCATGCTCCACAACAAGCCGTCGGCGGTGCGCGGTGGGGCCATCGCTCCCCGGCGGCTGCTGGAGGCGCTGGACATCACCACGGAGGACGAACCTGACCGGATAGCCCAGGGCCTCCGGACCCTGCTGCGGGAGAGCTCGGGCAACTTCCAGATCGACGAGCCCTCCTCCCACGCCGCGTACCGGGTGGTCCTGGACCTGGAGGAGCGGGACCCGGGCGCGGCCCTGGGCGTGCTGGCCGACGCCGGAGTGCCCCTGCTCGACTTCGTCGAGGCCTTCCCCCGGGAGGCGTCGGAGCTGCTGTCGTCGGACGTGGGGGCGGCTACGGACCTGGTGTCCCAGCCGGAGGGCCTGGCCAGGAGCCCCCAGGTCCTCATCCACGGCCTGGTCCACGTGGACCCGGAGCTGGCCGCGGCCGTCGTCGCGGAGATGGACCGGCGGGCCCGGGATGAGACGGTGGTCGAGGCCGTCATGGCCCCGGCCTACGACGCCGACCGGCTGCGGGCCTTCCCCAACCTGGGACTATCCCTGGAGAAGGACGCCAAGTACCTGGCCCGCCTGCTGCGGGAGCGGGGCGGCGAATGGCTCCGGGAGCGCATGGCCGAGGGCGCGGCCCTGTACCGGGAGCGGATGGAGCGCGGGGACGCACCGCCGGACTTCCTCGAGGCCTACCGGCGCACCGTGCGGGAGGCCGCGGCCACCCTGCAGGCAGACGAGGACCGGCGGGCGCTGGAAGTCGCCGTTCTCGGGGCCCTGGGCCCTCCGTAAGGGAGCGGGCGCGGCCGGGTCACAGACGTGAGACGATGCGCTCCCCCATCTCGGTGGTGGTCGTCGCGCCCTCGGGCTCCGGGGCGATGTCGGGTGTGCGCAGGCCCTCGTCAAGGGCGCCCTCCACCGCCTGCTCCACCACGGCCGCCTCCTCGGTGAGGCCCAGGGAGTAGCGCAGCATCAGCGCGACGCTCAGGATGGCCGCGATGGGGTTGGCGATGCCCTGGCCGGCGATGTCGGGGGCAGTGCCGTGGATGGGCTCGTACAGCCCACGGGCCCTGCGGCCCTCGGTGGGTATCTCCGCCAGGCTGGCCGAGGGGAGGAGGCCCATGGAGGCCGTCAGCACCGCCGCCTCGTCGGTGAGGATGTCGCCAAACGTGTTCTCCGCGACGATGACGTCGAACCTGGAGGGCCGCTGGATGAGCTGCATGGCGCAGTTGTCCACCAGGATGTGCTCCAGCTCCACGTCGGGGTACTCCTCTCCCAGCTCGGTGGCCACCTGGCGCCAGAGCCTGGAGGTCTCCAGCACGTTGGCCTTGTCCACCGAGGTGAGCTTCCCCGAGCGCCTGCGGGCCAGCTCGAAGCCGACCCGGAGCACCCTCTCGATCTCCGCCTGGCTGTACCTGAGGGTGTCCACGCCGGTCCACCCCCGGCGGGTGCGGCGCCGGTTCTTGGGCAGGGCGTAGTAGAGCCCGCCGGTTAGCTCGCGGATGACGACCATGTCCACCCCGTGGAGCACGCCGGGCTTGAGCACGCTGGACTCCACCAGGTCGGGAAAGACCTTGACGGGGCGGATGTTGGCGAATAGAGAGAGGGCCTTGCGTATCTCCAGGATGCCGTCCTCGGGGCGCACCCCGGCCTTGGGGTCGTCCCACTTGGGCCCGCCGACCGCGCCGAAGAGCACGGCGTCGGCCTCCCGGGCCATCTCCATGGTCTCGGGCCGCAGTGGGACGCCGTGCTTGTCTATGGATATGCCGCCCACATCGTCGTAGGTGAGGTGGAAGCGGTGGCCGAACCTGCCGCCCACCTTCTCCAGGACCTTGACTCCCTCGGCTATCACCTCCGGCCCGATGCCGTCGCCGGACAGTACCGCTATGTCGAACTCCATACATGTCCTCCCGGGCGCTCTGAATCGGCTCCTTCCAGCCCCATGGCGAGCCCGCGGCCGAACTCGGGCTTTCCCGCGCCGTCGGGCCACGACTCGACAGGGCCGTGCCGGGTACCATTATACGGGGAATCGGCGCCGGGGCCAGCCCCGCCGCCACGTCTGCCGGGACGGGGCGGTCCGGACTCGGCGATCAGGAGGGGTCCCGTTGACCTATTTCCTGCTGGTGGCCCTGGGAGGCGCCGCCGGCGCGATGGCCCGCTACGGCGTGGACCGGGTGGTGGTAGCCCACCTGGGCCCAGCGCTGGTGGCCACCGCCATCGTGAACGTGTCGGGCTCCTTCGTGCTGGGCCTGCTGGCCGGGCTGCTGGGGCCGCGGTCCGGGTGGCCGGACCACGTGACCATGCTCGCCGCAGTGGGGTTCCTGGGCTCGTACACCACCTTCTCGACCCTGAGCATGGCGACGGTGACGCTGCTGGAGGAGGGCAACGTCTCTGGGGCGGCGGTGAACCTCACGGCCACCGTGGTCCTGGGCCTGGCCGCGGCCTTCGCCGGCCTGCTGCTGGGCCGCGCCGTGGCGTGAAGGCCCGCAGCCATGCCGAGGCAGGCCCGCAGCCGGGGGGCCGGGGCGGGAATTGTTCCCCCGGAGGAACAATCAAGGGTCAATTCGGCGACGGGCGCGAGAGCGGTCGCACCTCCTTGGCGCCGGGCTGGACTCGTTCCAACGGAGGAACGAATGTGGTCACTTCCTTGTGCGCTGGGGTTACTCGTCCTTGGGCGAGGGGAAGATTGTGCGTATACGAATTGGAGAGGGATAACCTGCGGCCTCATACCGTTCCATGACAACCGACGGCACCAACCATTCCACCCACTTGTCTACCATCGTTGATAGTTCGACAAAAGACCACTTCTTGGTCTGGTCTGGGTCGTCCTCCTTGAGACTCTCGTCGCTAATCTCAATGCTGCCATCTTCAAAGACGATGCAAAGGCCATGGAAGAGCTTGTCCCTGAAACACCGCATTTCCGACAGCAGGTCTTCAGGAATGGTATCTGCAGTCCATCGAGTCATCGGGGCGCCGATGCGCCCATCAGCACTCTTCTTTTTCCTCTTGACGTTGAATATCAATTCTCGGTGACCAGCTAGTGACGCGACGATGCCCAGCAGCACATAAGCTTGGTTCTCGCTCTCCGTTAGCATGGCGGTTCTAGTGCCGTCAGGGTTTCTTCGGATTTCCATGCCTATCCCTTTGCCATTCAGTCGTTCCGCACGCCTTCTTGGCCGTCGCCTACTGGGGTCGGGCATTACTCTAGGAAGCGCATTCCAGCTTTCTCGTTGAGTCAGTAGTCATCGCGGTTTAGGTGCTAATGAAGGTGCTGCCGGGTTCCCTCTATCACTATGGCCCGGCACTGTCTACCCAGTCTGATGTCTGACCCTGTGGACTGCAATCGCTCCATGTCAGTCCACGGCGGGGACCAGGGCTTGCGCCAGCCGGGAACCCGCTCCCCCGGCCCCCGGGTTCCGGCCTCCGCCTGGGACGACGGTGGGGGTGGGCCTTGGCTGGAAGCCGGGGAGCAGAAGGCGTCGGCTGCGAGTCACCGCACGTGGTCCGGCAGGGGGGCCAGGAGGTCCATGAGGGAGCCGACGCCGGGCTGGTCCTCCAGGGTATCGACGGTGTCCAGGACCCGGGACACGTGGTCCGCGTCGATGACCTGGGAGGCGGTGGTGGTGAACTTGCTCCTGATGTCGGCGGCCTCGGATACGTGCCCGACCCTGTCGACGCGGCGGGTGTAACGGGCCCCGGAGGTGGTGTGCACGGCCACCTTGCTGACGCGGAGGTGGCTCTCGCGGAAGAGGCGCTCGCACTCGTCGTCGAAGGATAGCTCCACCCTCGCGGCCAGGTCGCGCACCCGGGGGCTGGCGGCGGCCGTGTCGGAGTACCAGCCGGGACCGCCGTCGCCGGCGGCCAGGGCGGCGGCCACCTGGTAGGGCATGCTGAACTGGAGGTCCGACAGGCCCTTGGGGTCCCGGTCGTCGAAGCCTATGCCGTCCTGCTCGTTGGTGACCACCTCGATCCTCTCCACGTCCCCGGGGGTGACGCCGTGGTCCCTGGCGATCTCCAGGACTCCCGATATGGCGGTGTGGGTTATGGCGCAGCCCGGGTAGATCTTGGACGTGAAGTGGGGCAGGTGGTACGTGGACCCCAGGCCGGCCGTCAGCCTCTCCTCGTGGAAGATGTCCATGCCCACCATCCTGGATATGCCCTTGTCGCCGTCCAGGATGTGGTTCTCCTGGAGCATCCGGAGGCCCTGGCGGGCCGAGACCGCGGCGAAGGTCCCGGTCATGCACATCCAGGCCCAGCCCTGCTTGATGTCCTTCCTGGGGGTGAGGCCCTCGTCGCCCACCCACTTGTACCAGCCGGGCACGGGGGTGTAGATGCCGGCCATGCCCACGGCGGAGAGCATCTCTTCCTCGTCCAGCCCCAGGGCCCGGCCCGCGGCGCAGACGGCGGCGAAGACCGACAGGGTCTCTCCCCCGACCTTCTGGGACTGCTCCAGGGTCATGTCCATGGAGTGCACGATGCGGGCGGCGCCCTCGTACCCCGCCACCACGCCGGCCACCAGCTCCCTGCCGGAGATGCCCCGGAGCTCGCCGGCGGCCAGGGCGGCGGGGACGGCCATGGCGCCCAGCCAGGTGGCGCACCTGCCGCTCTCGCTGCGGGTGTAGTCGCAGTAGTCGAGCATGGTGGTCAGCGCGGCGTTGCCGAAGGCCGCCGCGGGCGCGGAGACCCTGCCGCCGTCGCCCACGAGGGTGGCCTCGGGCCTGCCGCCCCCTAGCCCCTCGGCCACGTCCAGGAATGTGCGGGAGAGGGCCAGGGGATAGCCGCCGATGCAGTTGCCCACGGCGTCCAGGATGGCCAGCTTCGCCTTGTCTACGACCTCCCGGGGGAGGTCTTCGAACTTCAGGCCGGAGAGGTAGCTTGCCAGTGTTCTGGTAGACGACACTTCTCTTCCTCCACGTTGGGGTCGCTTGCCCAGTGTGCGCCCTTGGCGGCGACGCGGCCGCCGGGGGGCACACGCCCGATTATAGTGAGGTGCGGGCCGGGGGGCCACCTCGGCTGCATGGAGGACGGGGAGGCAGCACAGCTCCCCCTCCCACACCGTCATCCCGGTGCCAATCGCCCCTTCCCAATCCGTGAAACGCCGCTTTATCATAGTACCAATCGCCCGGACCCTCCCGCCAACCCCACGGGGGCATCCGCCAGGACACCGAGCCCGAGTCCACCCAGGACACCCTCTGGCCAACCCCACGGGGGCATCCGCCTCCACCTCGCCCGAATGGGAGAAAATGAGAGGAAATGAGAGGGAAACTGAAAAATTCCTGTCCCACTCCCCAGCTCGTCTAGGTGGGGGACTTGGGGCCGGCTGCTCCGTTGACAAAGGGACTACCAGCGGGTACCGTTTCGATAACATCGACCGGCGGAATGCTCTGACCCAGGACGTTGACCATGCGCCAAACGGACACGTACAGGACCCAAAGCAGGGCTTTCCTGTCCAAGGCGTACCAGGGGCTCGACCAGGACTTCGCCCAAGCCTCCGAGAAGGGATGGGGGGCGGCGGCCGAGATCGTCAAAGCCATAGCGGACGAGCGGGGATGGGACCATCGGACTCATCGCGCCCTCTACGCCGTCGTCGACGGTCTAGTGAGTGAGACCGGGGACGCCGACCTGGGCACCCTGTTTCGCTCCGCCAGCGACCTGCATATCAACTTCTACGAGAACTGGTATCCCCGGGCGTTCGTAGAATCCGGGATAAGGGACGCGGAGCGGTTCGTTGAGAAGGCGGAACGCCTGCTCGGCGACAATGGCTAACCAGCGCCGAAGTGGGGGAATGGTAGACGCGACGGTCTCAAAAACCGTTGGCATAGCTACGAACCCCTGAGGGTCGTGACACCTTTTGTAGTGTATCATCTAATGATACACTACATGCACCGTGGCGGCGCGGCAAAGCTCGCCGCTCGCAGAGATGTGGAATGCCGACGGTGGTGGTAGAGGGGCAGTTTCGATTCGTGGTCAACACCAGGGAAAACAGCTTCGAACCTCCGCACGTGCATGTGTGGGTCGGCAATGAAGACGTCTGCCGGATCGAGCTGAACGGGGGCAGCTACCTGGACCGGCCTCCCCCCGGCAACTTCCGGGACATCATGCAGGCGTACGCGAGACACGCGGAGGAGATCAGGGAAACGTGGGACGCCATCCATAGGAGGTAGCCATTGGACGTGGTCCTGGTGAAAAACGCCAACCGGATGATGACCACGGCCAGCCTGTCCGATGACGGGATCGAGCTGGGCTTCGCTGACGGGCGCAAGGGTCTCATACCTTACGGCGAAATTCCCGAAATCAGGGACCGCAACGGCATCTCCGGTCTAGAGCTGCCCAATCCCTACGAGATGGTCCTGCAAACGGCCGGGGGTGACAACGTTGAGATTCCCTGGGACTTCGCGCGGCACTATTGCGACGCAACCTACCGGCCAACGGTCGAATCCAGGGCCGCACTGGGGAGGCGGACCATCGGCGAAAGGGTCCGCCGGTATCGGGAGTCGGCCGGGTTGACCCAGGAGGCGCTGGCCCGGGCTGCGGCGATCGGCAGGGTTACGCTGGTGAGGCTGGAGAATGGAGAACAGTCCCCCAGATTCAAGACCTTGAAGGCGGTCGCCGGCGCCTTGGGGATGGAATCCCCGGAGCTACTGGTCGAGCCGGAGCTCACTCGCCAGTAGGTCGCCAGAAACGAGAACGTGAGCGAGGCCCTGGCAGCTTTGACAGCCCAACGAGTCCGAATCCCCCTCGGACCGCATCTGAGCCGAAGTGGCGGAATGGTAGACGCGACGGTCTCAAAAACCGTTGGGGGCAACCCCGTGCCGGTTCGACTCCGGCCTTCGGCACCAGCACTCCTCTCCACAAGTGCTCTGTAATTCCCAAGGGACCCCGAAGTCGTGGCTGGAATCAGCCCCTGAACGTCCTGTCATGCCCTGCTGGTCCTTTCCAATCTCCTCCGGCGTGTGGGAATAACAACCCAGCCCGATACCCCCTCCAACGAGCGTCTGACCAAGAGAAGTCTGAATTACACAAGGATAGCTTGACTTTCACGAATTCACTGCGTAGAAAGGGGATGGAGGACTCCCCCGAAGAATGCACCCCGGCAGGTTAGCGCCGCACATACTCCTGTCCATTTCGATAGCAGCCCTCGCCGTGCTGGCTGGGCTGCTGCTATTTCCCGACCCCGCCCTCGCTGCAGACCCGGAATTTGATAGCGAAACAGCCACCCGCACGTTGCCGGAGAACAGCGCCGCCGGGGTCGACGTGGTGGGTGGCACGATTACCGCCATGGACCTTGACACCGGCGACACGCTGACCTACTCGCTGACCGGAACGGACGCAGGGTTTTTTGAGATCGACTCGAATGGCCAAATCAAGACCACCGGGGACGACCTCGATTTCAACTTCGAGGCCGACAAGAAAACGTACGAAGTGACCGTCGAGGTGACGGACGGCAATGACGGCATGGGTGGTATTGACGCTACGGCCGACGATACGATTGATGTGACCATCAGCCTCACCGACGCCAACGATGCGCCCACCATCGATTCGGGATCAACCGACATCTCCAAACCCGAGAACACCGCCACCTCCGAGGTCCTGGAAACCTACACAGCCTCGGACGTCGACGCTGCGGGAGATATGCTGTCCTGGTCCCTCACAGGCGTCGACGCCAGCGCCTTCAGCATCATCACCACGGGCGGGCAGCTCGGGCTGCTCGGGCAGCTCTCCTTCGCCCAAGTCCCGGACTATGAAACGCCAACCGACACCGGAGACGCGCCAGGTGACAACGTGTACGAGGTGACCATCGAGGTCACCGACGACGGCTCACCCGCCATGAGCGCCATGCTGCCGGTGACCGTGACAGTCACCAACGTCAACGAGCGGCCCGAAATAAGCACAATGGTCACCACCTACAATTTCGCAGAGAACACGTCGACCGGAGACGCCGTCGCCACGTTCGAAGCCGCAGACCCTGACTCGGGCGCCGTGCTCACATGGACGCTCACAGGCGACGACGCAGACGATTTCGAGATCTCCAAGGACCCCAACGATTCCGACCAGGACGGGATTCTCACTTTCAAGACATCACCCGACTTCGAGATGCCAGCTGACAAGCCTGGCACCGGAGAGATGGAAGGTGACAACCAGTACGAGGTGACCGTCGAGGTCACCGACGACGGCTCGCCGGCCATGAGCGCCACGCTACCGGTGACCGTAACGGTAACGGACGCCAACGACGCGCCCACCATTGATGCGGGACCGATGGCCATCACCAAACCGGAGAACACGCCCACCTCCGAGGTCCTCGGAACGTACACAGCCTCGGACGTCGACGCCAGGGGGGATATGCTGTCTTGGGCCCTTGCAGGCGCCGACGCCAGCGCCTTCATGATCAGCACGGGCGGGGATCTTTCCTTCGCCCAGGCTCCGGACTATGAGATGCCGGCCGACACCGGAGGCACGGCAGGTGACAACGTGTACGAGGTGACCGTCGAGGTCACCGACGACGGCACACCGGCCCTAAGCGCCACACGGCCGGTCACCGTAACGGTGACGGACGCAAGCGAGGGGCCCCAAATAAGCACAATGGTCTCCACCTACGATTTCGCGGAGAACACGTCGACCGGCGACGCGGTCGCCACTTTCGAAGCCACAGACCCGGACGCCGGGGCCGTACTCACGTGGACGATCACGGGCAACGACGCGGCGGATTTCAATATCTCCAGGGACACCGACCAGAACGGAGTTCTCACCTTCAGGAGCTCGCCCAACTTCGAGATGCCAGCCGGGACGCCCGACAACTCTATGGACCCCCCCGACAATACCTACGAAGTCACCGTCCAGGTGACGGACGGCGAGGACGAAGAGGGGAACACTGACCCTGCCGTTGACGATTCCCTTGCGGTGGTAGTCACGGTCACCGACGTCAACGAGCCGCCCGAAATAGACACGACCGACACCGCCTACGATTTCGCGGAGAACACGCTGGCCACCACCGCCGTCGCCTCGTTCGAAGCCACAGACCCGGACGCCGACGCCGTACTCACGTGGACGCTCACGGGCAACGACGCTGCCGATTTCGAAATCAACAAGAACAGCGACCAGGACGGCGTGCTCACCTTCAAGACATCGCCCGACTTCGAGATGCCGGCCGGGACGGGCCCGATGGGCACCGCCGACAATACCTACGAAGTCACCGTCAACGTGCGGGACAGCAAGGCCGACGACGGGACCCCCGACATGATGACCGACGATGACATCGATGTGGTAGTCACCGTCACAAACGTCAACGATGCGCCGACCATCGATTCAGGACCAACGGCTATCTCCAAACCCGAGAACACGGCCACCACCGAGATACTGGGCACTTACACAGCCTCCGACGTCGATGCCAGGGGAGACACACTGTCCTGGTCCCTGGCGGGCGACGACGCCGGCGCCTTCAGCATCAGCACCAGCGGGCAGCTCTCCTTCGCTCAGTCCCCGGACTATGAGATGCCGACCGACACGGGAGACACGCCAGATGACAACCGTTATGAGGTGACCGTCAAGGTCACCGACGACGGCTCACCGGCCATGAGCGGCACTCGACCGGTGACCGTAGAGGTCACCAACGTAAACGAAGCGCCCACCATAGACTCCGGCCCAACGGCCAGAGACGTCAACGAGAACACGGCCACCACGGTGGTGGTCGCAACCTACGAGGCGTCCGACGTAGACGCCGGAACCACGCTGATGTGGACCCTGACCGGCGATGACGCCGACCACTTCACCTTCATGGCGGAAATGGACGAAACGGGCTACGAGCTCAAGTTCAAGAATGCACCCGACTACGAGATGCCGGTCGACACTGGAGACATGCCAGGCAACAACCAGTACAAGGTGGTCATAGAGGTCTCCGACGGTGAGTTCGACGTAACGCGGGACCTCACCGTCACCGTCACCGACGTCAACGAGCGGCCGGTGATCAGCGGGGATGGGTTGCCTAGCTTCGCGGAGATCGAGTTCGACGCGGTCGGCTCCCCGGACCTCACCGTCCCCGGGACCTACACGTTCACAGACGAAGACGGTGACGACGTGAACTGGACCCTGGCCGGCGACGACGCAGCGGACTTCTCCATCGCCGAGGACGCGGACGGCCACGGAGTCGTCTCTTTCGCCAGCGCGCCCAACTTCGAGATGCCCTCCGGGACCCCGACCACGCCGGGAGACGATCCGGACAACACCTACGAGATCATAGTGGAGGCGACGGACGACAACACTACCGTGGCGCCGAACAACCAGAAAGGGACGTTCAACGTCACCGTCACGGTCACCAACGTCGACGAGACGCCGGAGTTCACCAACCCGCCCGCCGACAGGGACTTCGCGGAGATCGAGTACGACGCCACCGGCACGCCCGACCTCGTGGTGGCGACCTTCACGGCGCGCGACGAAGAGATGGAGGACATCACCTGGACCATCACCGGCGACGACCGGGCGGACTTCTCCATCGACGAGAACTCGACCGGCGACGGAATCGTGTCCTTCGCCAGCTCGCCCAACTTCGAGATGCCCGCCGGCACTCCGGCAACTCCGGGGGGCGACCCGGACAACACCTACGAGATCACGGTGGAGATCACCGACGCGGCCGACCCCGACGCGAAGCAGCGCACCCTGGACTACGTGGTCACCGTCACCGACGTCAACGAGCGGCCGGACATAGACGCGGTGCCCGGCGACGCCTTCAGCATCACCGAGGTCGATTTCTACTTCACGGGCACACCGGCGGTCGTGCACACGTTCACCGCCACGGACTACGACGACATGGACTCCTTTACCTGGTCGCTGGCGGGGGATGACGCCGCCGACTTTGCCATCGGTGCCTCCACCGGCGACCTGACCTTCGCGCAGGACGCCGCCCTGGGCGTCGGACCTCTCCCCAGCTTCGAGGACCCCCAGGACCAGAATACGGACAACACCTACACCGTCACGGTGGTCGCCACCGACGATGCCATGAAGGCCAGCGAGTACGCGATAACCGTGACCGTCGCGGACAAGGAGGAGGACGGAGCCGTCGCCACCGACTCGCCGCACGACCCGCCCCAGGTGGACGACGTGCTGACGTTCACCCTGTCGGACCCGGACGGCGGCATAGTGCTCACCAGCGGGGACATCGACTGGACGGTGGAGGCCCGCCGCCCCGCCGTGGGCATGGACCCCGCGGGGCCATGGGTGGAGGTGGACGGCATCGACCCCCTCGCGCTGGTCAAGACCTACACCATCGACGAGGACGACACCGGCCAGGAGATCCGCGCCACCGTCGCCTATGAGGACCGCAGGGGCTCCGGCAAGACCGCGGAGAGCGATCCCACCGCCGCGGTGGTGGACGAGCGCGTGGTCGCCCCGCCCCGCTTCCGGAGCGGGGCCGACCAGACCATCCCGGAAGGAGACCCCGGGCGCGACACCGGAACGGTGATCACCGCCACGGACGTGGACGGCGAGGCGCTCATCTGGGGTATCAAAGGGCCGGATGCCGGCCTGTTCGAGCTCATCCCGTCGTCGGGAACGACCACGCACACCTTCCAGGGCAACGACTACCCCGGGTACACGGCGCAGCTCCGGGCCATCGAGGCCCTGGACTACGAGACCCTGCCTGCCAACGACAAGACCCTGAGCCTGACCGTCACCCTGAGCGACGGCAGGGGAGTCAGTGGCAACCAGGCCGTGTACGACGACGCAACCGACGTCGAGTACGCGGTCACCGTCACCGTGACCAACGTGGACGAGCCGGGGGAGATCACCTTCTCCCCCGAGGGGGTGTCCGAGCCCGGGGTGGAGATCACGGCCACCCTTACGGACGGCGACGGAGACGTCTCCGGCGAGAGCTGGCAGTGGCAGAGGTCCGAGGACCCGGACGCCGACACGCCGGTCTGGGACGACATCACGGGGGCGACGTCGACCACCTACACGCCGGACGCGACCAACGACGTGGTCTCCACGGGCGACAACATCGGCCAGGGCTACTACCTGCAGGCCACCGTCGAGTACACCGACGGCGAGGGAGGGAGCAAGTCCGCGGCGGCCGGCGCCGGCCGGATGGGCACCTCCAACACCCGCCCCCAGTTCCCGGCCTCCGAGACGGGGCAGCGCTCCGTGGACGAAAACACCGGCCCCGGTGTGAACATCGGGGACCCCGTCGCCGCCGTGGACCCGGAGAACAACAGCCTGACCTACATCCTGACCGGCGACGACGCCGAGTCCTTCACCATCGTCTCCAGCACCGGCCAGCTCCGGACGAGAGCGCCCCTGGACTTCGAGATGCCGGCCGACACCGGAGGCACGGCGGGTGACAACCAGTACGAGGTGACCATCGAGGTGCACGACCGCCGCGACGCGGCGGGGGCGTCGTCCACCGACGTCGACGACGTGCAGAGCGTGACCATCACGGTCACCAACGTCGACGAGACGGGGACGGTGACTTTCTCCACCGATACCAACAGGGTCCAGGTCACGGTCCCGGTCACCGCCGATCTGGACGACCCGGACGGCTCCGTCATCAACCTCTCATGGCAGTGGGCGCGCTCGGCCGACCGCTCCAACTGGACGAACATAGCCACCGGCGCCTCCTACACCCCCACGGAGGCGGACGACAACGGCAACTACCTCCGCGCCACCGCCACCTACACCGACGGGCACGGGGGGAGCAAGACCGCCGAGGCGCAGACGGCGCGGGTGGCCGCCGCGCCGCCGGCCAACGCCTCCCCGCCCGTGTTCCCGGACGCGGAGGACGGCCAACGCCAGGTGGAGGAGAACTCGGACGCGGGCACCCTCGTGGGAGACCCCGTTTCCGCGACGGACTTCGACGGCGACCAGCTCACCTACACGCCCAGCGGCTCCGACGCCGCGTCCTTCAGCGTCGATTCCGGCACCGGCCAGGTCAGCGTGGCCCAGGGCGCCACCCTGGACTACGAGACCAAGCGGACCTACCGCTTCACCCTGACCGTCACCGACGGCACCGGCACCAACAACGACACGATCACCGTCACCGTCAACCTGACCGACGTCAACGAGCCTCCCAAGATCACCGGCGACGAGAGCCCCGACTTCCCGGAAAACCGGACCTCCCTGGTCACGTTCTACTCGGCCAGGGACCCCGAGCGGGACGAAGTCACCTGGTCGGTGAGCGGCGCCGACGCCGACAGCTTCTTCATCACCCAGAGGGGCCATCTCTACTTCCGCCAGCCTCCCAGCTTCGAGGACGACCACGGCCCGACCTACCAGGTGACCCTCGAGGCCTCCGACGGGTCCCTCACCGGCGAGTTCGACGTGACCGTCACCGTGACCGACATCGAGGAGACGGGCACACTGAGCATCTTCCCCACCAGGGGCTGGTTCGACACGACCTCGACCCCGCCGGCGGCCACGCGGTTCACCGCAACCCTGGAAGACGGCGACGGCATCGTCGGGAGCCCCACGTGGCAGTGGGCCAGGTCGGCCGTCGACCGGATCATCGGGGCCGTCGAGAGGTACTACACGGCCACGGCGGCGGACGTGAACCGGACGCTCCGGGTCACCGCCGAGTACAGGGACGGACGGACCGGCGAGACCGACCCGGACAAGACGCTGACGGCGACCATCGCCTCCCCCATCGGGAGCACCAGGCCGGCGACCAACACGGCTCCCATGTTCGCCCAGCAGAGCGGCGCAAACCTCGAGATGCGCACCATCACATCCAGCCCCACGGTCAACCGGAACGTGGGGGCCCCGGTCCGCGCCACCGACCAGGAAAACGACGCCCTGGCCTACATGCTGCGGGGAAAGGACGCCGACAAGTTCCAGATCGACCCCCGCACCGGGCAGATCCGCTCCAAAACGGTCCTGGACCACCTGGAGGAGGATACCTACATCCTGTCGGTGTCGGTCCGGGACAACTTCGACGCCAGCTACCGGCCATCCATGTCCATCGACGACACCGTCTCGGTAATCATCATGGTGCTGCCCCCGCCGCCGCCACCGATAATAAGCCCCGACGACCCCACGCCAACGCCGACGCCAACGCCCACGGCCACGCCCCTGCCTCCCACGCCGGTCCCCCCGCCGCCACCACCACCGCCACCTCCGCCGCCGCCGCCCCCTCCTCCCACGTCGACGCCGATACCCACGGCCACGCCGACGCCAACACCGGCGCCGACACCCACGCCCAGGCCCACGTCGACGCCGATACCCACGGCCACGCCGACACCGACACCCACGCCGACGCCCACACCGGTGCCGACGCCCACGCCGACGCCCACGCCGACGCCCACGCCAACACCGAGGCCGACGCCGACACCAACGGCGACGCCAACGCCGACGCCCACACCCACGGCGACGCCCACGCCGACAGCGACGCCGACGCCCACACCGACGCCGACACCGACGCCGGTGCCGACGCCCACTCAGACGCCGGCGCCCCCGCCGATACCCACCCCCACCATAGAGCCCACGGCCAGGCCCACCATCGAGCCCGTCGCCATACCCGGGATTGGGCTGCCGACCGGTCCGCGAGAGCTGGAGCAGCCGGAGATGCCGGTAATCGGCGACGCGATACCCCGCATCCGCAACACCCTGGGCGGGGCCGCGTCCACCCCCCGGCGGCGCACGACCCTGATCGTCATCCAGGGACTCGTGAGCGTCTTCGCCCTTGGGGTCTTCAGCTACCTGATACTACGGAGACGGTGAGGGACCGCGCGCCCTGCCAAAGACCCCACCTACATCTTTGCCGAGCTCCGCGTCGGCTACCGGATGCCGAAGGGGGACCCAAATCCCCCGCCTAGCCGAGGCACGGAGTGGGATAGGACCGGGACCAGGGAAGGAGGGTGTGGAGGAGGGTATCGACGTTGGGCTCAGCGCCCCGGCCGAGACACCGCTCCAGGTACTTGTGGACCGCCATGAAGGTGGGTAGCCCGTAGCCGGCGGCGACCACACGGTCGATGAAGGCGCGACCGTCGGGCGGGGCGAGGCGCTCGACCAAGGCGGCGTGGTAGTCGATACAGTACTGGTAGACCAAGCGGTAGAGGCGCAGGAGGGCGAGGGGGCGGGCCATCTTCCTTCGGAGTGCGTCAACGCGGGCTCTGAGCGCATTCATGTCAGTGTTCTCCTGGATGAGTTTTGTCGGGTGGGACGATGGGTCACCCGATGCCGGAATTTTTCAGTTTCCCTCTCATTTCCTCTCATTTTCTCCCATTTAGCCCTCACCCCTGCCCTCTCCCCCAGGGAGAGGGAGCGGCCCTCACCCCTGCCCTCTCCCCAGGGAGAGGGAGACCGGATAGGTATTATGGTAGGACAAGGTTGGGGGGTTGGGAAGGAGCGAGTGTCATCGGGCAGGGAGGGCTCCGCTCCGCTCGGAATGACAGGGGGAGGGCTCCGCTCCGCTCGGAATGACAGGGGGAGGGCTCCGCTCCGCTCGGAATGACAGCGGAGGGCGCGGCTCCGCCGGAATGACACGCGAGGGCGCCGCTCCACCGCAATGACGCGCGAGGGCGCGCGCCTGCCCTCCTCACCGTCATTCCGGCCCCCGAGGCGGAATCCAGGGGTGGGGGGCCTCCTTACACGCTGGAAGGCACGACCGGCGCGGCCCCTCTCCACCCCTGGGTCCCGGCCTGCGCCGGGACGACGGGTTGGGTGCGAGCCGCCCCCGTCACTCCCGCGAAAGCGGGAGTCCAGCACCAATAATGGATTCCCGCGTGCGCGGGAATGACGATGGGTGATGTCCTTTGGCGGTAACACTCGCCTTTCATGGTCATAAACTGCTATATTAATGGTCACATCATCGGCAAGGAGCGTGATATGTCCAACGACGGCGCGGCGGCGGCTTCCAGGACCATCAAGGCGTCGGAGTTCAAGGCCAAGTGTCTCAAGCTCATGGACGAGGTGGCGGAGACCGGCGAGGAGATCGTCATCACCAAGTACGGGCGGCCCGTCTCGAGGCTGGCGCCCTACAGAGAGAAGCCGAAGGCCTGGTTCGGGGCGGACCGGGGGAAGGTCCAGGTCCTTGGCGACATCGTGTCCCCCATGCCGGCGGAGTGGTTCGAAGACTCCAGCGATGGTGACGAGGGGCTGTTTTGATACTTCTGGACACGCACGTGGTCATCTGGCTGCGGACCGGGGACGGGAGGCTGGGGCCGCGGGCCCTCCATGAGGCGGAAACGGCATTGCGGGGGGGCAACGGCGCGGTTTCCGCCATATCGTTCTGGGAAATGGGAATGCGGGTGCAGAAAGGCATGCTGGACCTTGGCAGGCCCCTGGATGCCTGGCGGGAAGAGCTGGTCCAAGCCGGTCTCGTGGAGATACCGGTGGATGGCCGCATCGCGGCTCGGGCCGGCCTTCTGGTGGAGCTGCACGGCGATCCGGCCGACCGGATAATCGTCGCCACCGCCCTGGAAGGACACGACCTCGTGACATCGGACAGCCGGATACTCGGCTGGTCCGGCGCTCTGAGCAGGCTGGACGCGAGAGAGTGATGGCGGCGAGCTGGACGGGATAGCCGCCTCCGCCCTGTCATTCCGCGCCGCCCCGCCTTCCCCTGTCACTCCCGCGAAAGCGGGAGCCCAAGGCGGCAATATGGATTCCCGCGTGCGCGGGAATGACGATGGGTGACTCACTGTCATTCCGGCCCCCGAGCCGGAATCCAGGGGCGGCGGGGCCTGCTTAGACGCCCGAAGGCACGACTGGCGCGGCCCCCTCCCTACCCCCGGGTCCCGGCCTTCGCCGGGACGACGGGAAGGGAGCCGCCCCGTCTGCCATTCCCGAGCCCCTCTCCCACTCTGTCATTCCGAGCCGTAGGCGAGGAATCTCTGGTCCGCGTGTGTGGGATGCCGCGCTCCAGGGCCCACCATGGCGTCGCTTCCTGCTGCTTTGGACCGAGGATTCCTCTCTCCGCTCCGCTCCGCTCGGAATGACAGGCGAGGGCGCCGCTCCGCTCGGAATGACAGTGGAGGGCGCCGCTCCGCTCGGAATGACAGGCGAGGGCGCCGCTCCGCTCGGAATGACAGGCGGAGGGCCCCGCTCCGCTCGGAATGACAGGTGAGGGCGCCGCTCCGCCGCAATGACGCACGAGGGAGCCGCCCCGCTCGGAATGACAGGCGAGGGGGCGCCCACTAGGGACGCCCCTACGATGGGACGGGCGGCGCGCGCCGCCGGGGGTCCGGGCCCAGTTCGTCTACGAGCGGCGCTAGGCGGCCCGCGGCAACGGTCCCGTTGCCGGCCGGAAGACGACCTCGGACGGCGCCATCATGTCCTCGCCGGGGCGGCAGAGGTGGACCCGGACGCCGTCGGGGTAGATCTCTCCGCAACGGCCGCACTCCCACGCCGCCCGCAGCTCCTGGACTATCTGGTCTATCGTTCCTTGCAGGATCATGGCTACCTCCCTCCATCGGCTGGTCCTGTCCACACCTCCTTGTCTCCCTCTCAGGGGCGGTCCCTGGCGGCAAAGCAAAAGGCCCGGAGCGTGGCGACTGGTCCTGTCCACACCTCCTTGTCTCCCTCCCAGGGGCGGTGTCTCCCTCCCAGGGGCGGTCCCTGGCGGCAAAGCAAAAGGCCCGGAGCGTAGCGATGCTCCGGGCCTGGGGTGCGCAAGGGAAGTCCGCCTGGGCTAGGCCGCGAGGAACACGGGGCCGCCCGGCGAGATGGGCGCCTCTATTTCACTCCTGCAGCTTCCATGTCTATATCGTGACCCGTGGGCCGAGGGGACGTCAAGGGGCTTTCCCCACCGGACCGGACCAAACCCGGGCCCGGCCCTCTCCCTCCTACCTCTCCTAGCCTCTCATCAGGAAGTGGACTTCCCGCACCTCTCCCGGCTGGACCCCTTCCAGGGCTGCGCGGATTTCCTCGGTCCTTGACTCCATGAGTGGCCAGGCCGTGTTCATCAAGACGATCACGGCGATGCGTCTGGCGGACATGTCTTGCTGGTACCGTATGCCCTGGTCGGTGGTGATCAAGACCTCGAAGCCAGCTTCTTCAGACCGGTCCAGCAAGTCCCCGTTGGATAGGGTATCCCAGCCGTGCTCCCTGGCCTCCTCGACGACATGGCCAAAGAGCCGACGGCCCAGCTGCCGAGGCGTACCATTATCGAACAGGATTCGCATGGGTGACCTTGGCCCGGAGCTCCTGGGCTACGTGCTCCAGTGCAGCCTTCACTTCCGTTTCCTCCACGCCGCCGAACCACTCGATGAAGTCGTAGATGGTCGCTCCCTCCGCCAGATTCTCAAAGAGCGCATAGACCGGCAACCGGGTACCCTTGAACACCCAGTTGCCGCTCACCCTGCCGGGCACGCTCTCGACCGCCGAGCACTTGCTCCAGTCCGTCATACTGTCACCTCGCCTTCAGCCGCGGGATACACACCCTCCATTTTGCACCTACTGAAAGCACTCCGTCTACCGGCGCTTGCACTGACTGGCCCTGCGCTTCGTGGGCCGCGAGGGCGGGCGCGACTACTACGCCGAGCCGCCACGCCCGTGATTCCGAGCCGTCATTCCCGAGGCCCTCTCCCACTCTGTCATTCCCGAGCCGGTCCCTCGCCTGTCATTCCGAGCCGTAGGCAAGGAATCTCTGGTCCGCGTGTGTGGGATGACGCGGCCCAGGACCCACCATGACACCGCCTCCTACTGGTTTGGACGAGAGATTCCTCTCTTCGCTTCGCTCCGCTCGGAATGACAGCGGGAGGGCTCCGCTCCGCTCGGAATGACAGCGGAGGGCGTCATTCCGGGCCGCCCCGCCTTCCCCCGTCACTCCCGCGAAAGCGGGAGTCCAAGCACCAATAATGGATTCCCGCGTGCGCGGGAATGACGATGGGTGAATCCCCGGTCCGCGTGTGTGGGGTGCCGCGCGCCAGGGCCCCGTCCGTGGGGGTCCGGCGGGAGGGGGACCGTTCAAGACTGCAACAAAAAGGAACACGGCTCCGGGAGGGGGAACCCGCCCCGGAGCCGTGCTCCTTCGTGTCTCAGGCTGTGCAGCCTCGGGCCGTCAGGCCCTGCTGCTTACCGTCGCGACATTATGTAGATGCCGCCTGCGCCCAGGCCCACCGCGACGATGATGGCGATGATCAGGGCTATGACGGCCAGTACGCCGCCGGCTGGGCCCTGCTCGCCCTGGGGGCCGATTCCGCCCGTGGCGCCGGGGTTGCCCTGGCCGCCCTGGTTGCCCGCGTCGCCCTGGGGTCCGGGCGGTCCGGCGGGTCCGCGCTCACCCTGGGCTCCGCGCTCACCCTGGGCTCCCTGTTCGCCCTGGGCTCCCTGCTCGCCCTGGATGCCTTGCCGGCCCTGGTCGCCCTGCTCGCCCTGGGGGCCCCGGATGCCCACGGGGCCGGTCTCGCCCCGTTCGCCCTGCATGCCCTGCTCGCCCTTCTCGCCAGGGTCGCCCTTCTCGCCGGGGGGTCCAGGCTCGGGGGTCGGGATGGGCGTTGCCGTCGGCGCCGGTGTCGGCGTCGCCGTCGGCTGCGGGATGGGCGTCACGGTCGGGATGGGCGTCGACGTGGCGCGCGGGGTGGTCCCGCCGCCGCCCGTGGAAGCGCTGCGGACGGTTATCCTGGAGTCCGCGATCGTGGTCTCGACCCCCGTTTGGTCGACGAGCACGCCCATAAATGTGTAGCTGCCCGTCGTGCCGGGGGCCGTCGCCTCGTAGCTGAAGTCATGGTTAGTGCCCAGCAGTGTGAAGGTCAGCTCCTGCCCGTCCTCGGCTACACGGATGTCCGACGGGTCCACGGAGTTGGAGACGTAGTCGAACCCGTCGGGCAGGGTCTCCATCACCTGTCCGAAGGTGCCGTAGTCCCTGGCCCTGATCCTCACCGTCAAGTCGCGGTTGACGTTGACACTGGACGGCATGGACCGCGTGGCCGAGGGTGTGACGGTGGCTACCGTCACGGTGGAGTCCGCGATGTCATAGGTGTCGCCAGGTTCGTCCGTGAGGGTGCCCATGAAGGTATACGTGCCCGCGGTGTCGCTGGCCGTGACCCTATAGCGGAACTCCGTGTTGCCCAAGAGAGTAAACGTGAGGTTCTGCCCCACCACCGTGGTACGCACGCTCTGGGCGTTGCTCACGATCTGCGACGAGTTCTGCACGTAGGCGAACCCGGCAGGCAGAGTCTCCACCACCTGGCCGAGTTGGCCAACAGTGGCATCTATGGTCACCGTGATCTCGTCGCCGGGCGCAACTGTTGTGGCTGACAGGGTCCTGGTGCCGCCCGAGCCTGAGGGCGCGCCGGTTGTCGGCGACGGTGAGGGGGTCTGCCCCGGGGCCGCCGTGACCGTCACGACGGAAGCACCGCCGACGTCCTCGTCATCGCCGCCCTGGTCGTACACCGTACCCTGGAAGGTGCCGTCCATGTCGCCGGCCGTCACCTTGTAGTTGAAGCTCGACACACCGAGGAGAGTGAATGTCGCCTCCTGTCCGTCGGTACTGCCCCTAACGGTACTGGGGTTGGTGGAGCCTTCCACGTAGGTGAACCCGGCTGGCAGCGTCTCCACCACCTGCCCCAATTGGCCCAGGTTGCTGACGTCGATTGTGACCGTGACCTCTCCCCCGGCGGCAACCGTGGCCGGGGAGAAGGACCTGGTGGCGCTGTGGCCGCTGGCGTCGGCCTGGCCCGAAGGCCAGAGACCGATCGCCAGGACCACTGCCATTATCGCGGCGGCGAACAAGAGCGGCGGCAGTATCGCTACATTCCTAACCAATGGCTTTCCTCCCTATTACCGTTCGTTCCGCTCTTGGTAGGCCTAGTTCCGTAGGTCATCGAAGTACAGGCCTATGAGGTCCAGCACTTCGTCGAGGGTGATCACGCTCCCGATTGGTGCGGTAAAGTAGTCGTCGATGCCGTTGAGGGCCTCCTCCAGGTCGATCTGGTTGTTGTTGTCCGTGTCGTACCGCCCCCGCAAAGTCGTCGGCTCGGTGTCGTCGTCAGTGACCGTCACGGTCACCTCGTGGGTGTCCATGTCACCGTTTGCCGTGGCTTTCACCGTGACCATGTAGACGTTGTTGTCGTCGTCGTCCGCCGGGATCTCGAAGTTGGGCGGGTACTTGAACATGAGCATGGTGCTCTCGCCGGAGCTGGCGCTCAGGCTGAAGTCCCCGGCGTCGTCGCCCTCAAGCATCCACTCGGCGCTGGCCGCGTTCTCGCCCCTGGCGGTGTAGGTTCCGACTGCCGCGGTGTCGTTCTCGGGGTAGCTCACCGAGGCGGGCCCGGCTATGGACACGCCCCCGGATATGATCGCCGGCGCTTCGTTCACGTTCTCGACGGTGACTCTGACCATCCGGTCGGCGTGCATCGTGCCGTCCGAGGCCCGCACCGTCACCTGGTACAAGTTGTCCCTGTTCGCGTCCGCCGGCATCTCGTAGTCGGGCGCCGTCCTGAAGGAGAGCACTCCGGTGTTGTCGAGGCTGAAGTCGGCCGCGTCCGGTCCCATCAGGGACAGGTTGACATTGAGTCCATCCTCGTCCGTTGCCACGTAGAGGTTTGCGTCGTCGCTGCCGTCGAAGGCGCCGTCATTGTTGCTGTCGGCTCGTACTATCTCCACGCCTTCGTCGACGGTCACCGTCTCGGCTCCGGTCGAGAACGTCGGCCCCTCGTCCACGTCCGTGAGCGCGATGGTCACGGTCGCGTTGGTGGGAGCTGTGTCGCCGGATGCGTCCCTCGCGATTACTTCGACTACACACTCTCTATCCGGAGTAGTCCCATCAGCGCCTGCGCAAGAGCCAACGACAACAGGGGGACCCGCAGCCGCTGGATTCACTCCCTCGTAGTCCAACTCCAAGGCGGTCGTTATCTGGCCGGTCTTCTGGTCAATCTCGAACCTGGCCTCGTCGCCGCCGGCGCTGCCCAGCGTGTAGTTCACCGCACCGTGGTTGCCCGTGGCTGTCACCGGGGCGCCCACATTTGCACCCTTATCACCCTCGGCCACCGACCTGGAAACCGCTGTCGGGTCAAACTCGAGAGCGTTGGCCCCGACCCGATCCGCCAGCACGGGGAAGGCGGAGGTCAGAGAGGCGCGTTCTTGGGTTGTGCCGGTCCCTACCTGGTAGGTCACCGTAGCGCGGATGCGCTGGCCCACGTCGGCGAGCGCCACGGTGTATGTGTTCGTTATCTGGTTGGGGATGACAGTGCTTCCTCTGTGCCACTGCCATATCACGTTCGTGACGCCGGCGTCGGTTGATGCAGTAAAGGTCTTAGTCGCCCCTGCTATGTCGCCATCTTCCGCGGTGGCGGTCAGGGCTGCGCCGACATCGAACTGCGTTACAGACTGGACGGTGCTGCCGTCCGGAGCGACGGTCCAAGTCACCTTACCCGCCTCTGGCACGTTGGTAACCTTGACAGTAACCTCGTGGAAGCCCGTCTGTCCGCCTGTGGCAGCGTCGGAGGCCGCCACCACCACCTGGTAGGTGTTGTTGGCGCCTTGGTCCGTCGCATTTTCGTAGTCGGGCGATGCGCTGAACTCGAGCATCCCGTCCTCGTCGATCGTGAAGAGAGCGGAATCCTCATTGTCAGTAGCGGGAATGTCGCTGGGAAGGGTGGGGGCCCCCGTCGTGCCCGCAATTGCCCAGGTGATGGACGTGGCGCCCTCGGGGTCCCTGGCCGTGAAGGTCGCCACCGCGCCCTCGCCGTTCTCTCGATAGTCGACGCTGTCCCTGCCCATGATGACCGGGGCTTCGTCTTCGCCGGTGACGGTGACTTTGACCATCTTGTCGGCTGTCATCGTGCCGTCATTGGCGCGCACCGTCACCTCGTACACGTTGTCCCTGTCCGCGTCCGTCGGGCTTTCGAAGTCCGGCTCGGCCCTGAAGGAAAGGACCTGGGAGGCGCTGAGCTTGAACTTGGCCGCGTCCGCTCCCATCAGCGTGTAGACAATGTTTCGACGCTCCGGGTCCGTCGCCATGTAGGTGACGGTGGCCACGGCGGCGGTATCGGTGGGATCGACCAAGTCGGCCGAATTCTCATCACGCGATACTGCCGTCAGTGCGGCTGACGGGAACGTCGGAGGCTCGTCCACGTTCGTGATCATGATGGTCACGGTCGCCGCCGTGGCGGTGGCTTCGCCGGAGGCGTCCCTCGCCGTCACTTCGACTACACACTCTCTATCCGGAGTAGTCCCATCAGCACCTGCGCAAGAGCCAACGACAACAGGGGGGCCCGCAGCCGCTGGATTCACTCCCTCGTAGTCCAACTCCAAGGCGGTCGTTATCTGGCCGGTCTTCTGGTCGATCTCGAACCTGGCCGCGTCGGCGCCGGCCAGTGTGTAGTACACCGCGCCGTGGTTGCCCGTGGCCGTCACCGGGGCGCCCACATTCGCGCCCTTCTCGCCCTCGGCCACTGATCTGGAAACTGCCGTCGGGTCGAACTCGAGATCGTGGGTCCCGACCCGTTCCGCCATCACGGGGTAGCCGGAGGTAAGAGAGGCGGTCTCCTGGTCCACGTTGCCAGCGACGACATAGTGCGCCACCACCCGTATGTACATACCGGCGTCGTCAAGCGTGGTGGCGTAGATGTTCGTGTTTGCACCCTCTATCAACGTCCCCGCAGAGGTATCGTCCGGCGACCTGTACCACCGCCATATGGCATTGGTTACGGCCTTGTCCGTTCCTGCTATGTCGCCATCGGTCGCGCTGGCGGTCAGGCGTGCGCCGCCGACATCGAACTGCGTCACCGACTGGTCGGTACTGCCGTCCGGAGCGACGAGCCATGTTACCTTTCCTGGTTCGTCTATGTTCGTGACCTCGACGGTAACCTTGTGGAAGCCGGACTCCGTGCCTGTCGCCCCCACAACACCGTCGGCGGCCGCCACCACCACATTGTAGGTGTTGGAATCGTTGCCGGAGCCGCCCCCGGGAGCCTCGTAGTCGGGCGACGCGATGAACTTGAGCATCCCGTCCTCGTTGTCGATCATGAAGAGATCGGAATCCTGATTGTCGGCAGCGGTAAAGCCGGTGGTAGGAAGGGTGGGTGCCCCCGTGGCGCCCGCAATCCACCAAGTGATCGACGTGGATCCCTCAGGATCGTCGGCCGTGAAGGTCGCCACCGGGTCCGTGCCGTTCTCGGCATACTCGAAGGTGCTGTCCTGGGCCGCGAGGGGTTGCATGGCGAGGACCGCTGCAAGGGCCGCAGCCAGGACCAGCGCCATCAGCGCCCATCTGTTTAACACCTGCCTGCCTATGGAAGTCACTTCTGCTACCCTCCCTAAGAACAAGACATCGGGTATCCAATCAACACAAAAAACTCAGATATACTTGGGGGGTTGAGCTTGAGGTTCGTTGAGGGCCCTACCGCCGACGAGCCCCTATGAGGTTCGAACCGGAGCGAGCTGCCAGGTGCTCGCGGGGGATCATCGGGTGGTAGGCCTCCGCCGTTGACGGTGGCAGTTTCCGCAAGGCGCGCGGGCCGAAGTCCGCCTTTGCCCCTCAGTCAGGCAGCTGCCATCAACCGTCTGGACCGCAGTGGGTTGCCCAAAAGCACACATTGTACGACAATTGACGCATGGGCACCGGGTTCGACTGGAGCGCTGAAAAGAACAAACAGCTCATCGAGCAGCGAGGGATCTCTTTCGAGCGTGTAGTCTCTGCCATAGAGCAAGGCGGCCTGGTGGACGTGCTGGAGCACCCGAACCAAGACCGCTATCCTGGGCAACTGATCTATGTCGTCGAAGTCGACGAGTACATACACCTCGTACCCTTCTTGGTCCAGGCCAACGGCGCCCGCTTTCTAAAGACGATTATTCCCAGCCGGAAGGCTACGAGAGAGTATGGAAGGAGGCGTCTATGATGAACGATAAGATGAGCGCGGAAGAGCGTGACATTCTCCATAGGTTCGAGCGAGGAGAGCTCCAGCCCGCTCCTGATGCTGAGGGTGAGGCCGAGGCGGCCCGTCTGGCGGCCGGCAACACGTTCAACAAGACCAGGCGAGTCAACCTGCGGGTAACCGAGCGAGACTTCAATCTCGCTCGTTCGCGAGCTAGGGAGGAAGGGATACCTTACCAGACCCTGCTATCCAGCGTCATCCACAAGTACCTGTCCGGCAGGCTGACCGAGAAGGGGTAACCGGTGCTCGGCAACCTGTTCTCCAACGCTGCCAGGAACTCGCCGGATTCTTCCTTCATGCGTGTGAGCGACGCCATGGAGGGGGTCCACGTGGCCGTGGCGGTTTCCGACCAGGGCCGGGGCATCCCGGCAGAGAACCTGCCCCACCTGTTCCGCAAGTTCTCCCGACTGGACTCAGGGGAGCAGGGGGGAGGCACCGGCCTGGGCCTTGCAATCTGCAAGGGGATCGTGGAGGCCCACGGGGGCAGCATCTGGGCCGAGAGCGACGGTCCTGGACTGGGGGCTCGGTTCATCTTCACGATACCGACAGTGGAGCGGGCCGCTAGGCCATCGCCATCGGTCACCGACACCCGGATATACCCGAACACCACTGCGTCCACGTTGCACTCTCCCAGGTGAATCTTTAGCGCTTTTGAGACGGTTCAGCACCACTATGCCGTGCCTGCCGCCCCGGTCAAGTTTAAACAGTTAGACAATCTAGGGATGCGAGACAATGGCCACGACCGTTTGTTTGACCTGGTATGAGTGCATCTGCGCTTAGTCAATACCAATGCACCTCCCTAACGGGGGAGCAGAGAAATGGATTAGTCTATTGAGTAACGGCTATAGGCGCGAGGACTGGGCAGGAACGACTCTGGGCAGTATAGTCGAAGTAGGAGAATGTGGAACCCGCTGGGCGCTCCGACCAGATCGTTCCGGCCGGTTCCAAAAAAGCGACCCGTTCGGGCGGGCCTGACTGAGCATACCTCGCGTGGGCTCGTCCGATTCCAAGACGGCGGTCGCGGAAGGACGAGCCAATGCCAAAGAGAAGCTGCATGATCTCCTGATCGGATTGGGCGTCGTTGCAATCCTGCTAGTCGGCGGGGTCGCGGTGCGCCTGTTGGGTTTGGTGGGATAGGGGGCAACAGCATGAAATCAGCGACGCGTAAACTGGAGATACGAGACTCGTTGTACAACGAGTGCATGGCTCGGATAGCGGTTCACCGTCCGCACCATCCCAAAAGCAGGATCGCAGAGGGTTTCGTCGGGTTGTTGCTCGAGTCCTGCCGAGGCGAACTAGACCACGAACCAGACTTCAATGGGAAGAAACCCGATTATGAGTGGGTGGTAGCGCCGGACCTACCAACTTCTTTCCGTTTTATCGTAGAGGTGGTGTATGGTGGCGAGATCACGTCAACGGCAGTCGAACGAGTAGAGTGCAAAGTTCACAGGTACAAGCCGCTGATGGAACATCAATACTACGTGGTAGCCCTCGTGTACGAAGATGGCACGGACGTACAGGAGGTCGCGAGTCACTGCATGGGGAAACTGGCGATCAGCATGGCGATGGACGCGAACACTGGAGAAATAACTACTGCAACGGAGTCCGTCCCCCAAAAATACACGCAAGGTAATGCGTCGTTACTCTGGGCCATACCGTTCCCGGCGGAATCCACCGGTGATCCCTTTACCCTAGAGATGCTGGCCGTCGAGATACTGAGCGAAAACGCAAAGCACCTGTCCAGCGATATATTCGCGGCCAACCTTCTGACCTCACCCGGAATATCGAGTGAGGAACCCCACACACCGTCGTCTTAGGTTACCCACTAGCAAACAACACAAAAGGGCCCCATTGTGGCGTAGTCGCTGATCATATAGCTCCTCGCATCCCTTCCTACCCCGTCGTACACATCCACCCCGCCCAGCCGCCATGTCCGGGTCTCACGGGTCAGCACGAGTAGGATGGCACCTGGGAAGAACAGCACCAGCCAGAATAGTAGCTAGGAGCTCTTTACAACGCTACGGACGGAGCCGGCTGGACCCATAATGGCTACTGGCTACGCGATGCCACCGCAAGGCATGCTCGAATCAGCCCGATGCGCGGCCAGCCATCGCATCAACCGGCGAAATAGGCCACGACGATGTCTAACACCTCTTCCCGGGTGATGAGGCCGGCAAAGAAGTCCGCCACGGCATCGAGGGCCTCTTCTCTGTCTATGACGCCGTCACCGTCCTTGTCATACCGGCTGACTATGTCGTCCAGGGTCACGACGACAGTGTATGTGTGGGAGGCCACCTGGTTTTGGGATAGCACCTCCACCTTGACCGTAGTGTCGCCGCCGACCACTTGTATCTGGTGCCCATCCGCAGCGTCGTCGGCATCCAGGATCTCCGCGTCGTCTGCGTCGAGGAACCGGAAGACGGCGTCGTATTCGCTGATAGGAGTGATCGTGATCCGGGTCGCGTCTGTAGATACCGAGTACTCGGTGTGGTAAGGGTCGAACCTGGGGGTCAATCGGCCCGGACTGATGCTCAGGCCGCTGAGCAGTACGTCACAATGGACCAGATCGATGGTGTCGAGGTCGTTGATTATCACGCCCCACAGCTCATGGGGGATGCACCCGGTAAACTGGTTCTGGAATAGGAGCAGCGCTTGCAGGTTGTCGAGGTTGCCCAGCCACGCCGGTATCTGTCCGGTGAACTGGTTCACGTCTAGGAGCAGATGCTGCAGGTTGACCAAGCCTTCCATCGAGGCCGGCAACGGCCCGGTCAGTTCATTGTCCCTGAGGTACAGGCGCTCCAGGTTGCGGAGGTTGCCCAGCTCCTCCGGGAGCTCTCCGCTCAACCGGTTATTGACCAGGTACATCCACTTCAGGCTGGACAGGTTGCCCAATTCGGGTGGTATTGCCCCACTCAACGGGTTGTGCGACAGGTACAATTCTTCCAGCTTTGTCAAGTTACCCAGGGATGCCGGTATCGGCCCGGTCAGTTGGTTACTGCAGATGTCCAACTCCTCCAAGGCGGTCAGGTCTCCAAGCCAGGAGGGTACCGGGCCTGTCAGCTGGTTGTCGTATAGAAGCAGCACTTTCAGGTTGACCAGTCTTCTCAGGTACGGGATCTCCCCGGCCAACTGGTTGCTGTAAGCGCGCAATTCTTCCAGGTCCGTCAGGTTGCCCAGCCCCCACGGTATCTGCCCGGTCAGCTGGTTCTCGTGGAGATCGAGCACCTTCAGAGCCGTCAGATTGCCCAACCCAACCGGTATTTCACCGGTCAGCCGGTTGTTGTCAAGGCGCAGCTCGATGAGGGCCGTCAGGTCGCCCAGCTCAGGTGGGATCTCCCCGGAGAGCCCATTCTCCGAGAGGTCCAACTCTTCCAGCATGGTCAGGCCGCCCAGTTCGGCGGGAATCGTTCCGCTCAACTGGTTGCCGGCAAGGAGCAGCGCAGTCAACCTGCTGTTGTAGCCCAGGCTGGCCAGCTTGCCCGGAATAGTCCCGGTCAACCCGTTCCCGGATAGGGCGAGGTATTCCAGCTTGGAGAGATCACCCAATCCCAGGGGTATCTCACCGGTCAACAGGTTCCCACTCAGGTCTATGCTCTCCAGTCCGGTCAATTGTTCCAGCCAGACCGGGACCGAGCCGGTCAGCATGTTGTCGTGGAGGTGCAGCACCCTCAGGCTGATGAGGTTGGCCTGACCGGACTCACTGGACAGTGCCCCCAGCGATGCCGGTATGTTCCCGGTCAGTCCATTCCCAGAGAGGTCCACCTCCTCCAGCATGGTCAAGCTGCCCAGCCACGACGGGACCGGGCCGGTCAATTCGTTCTCTTGCAGGTGCAACACCGTCAGGACCGTCAGGCCGTCCAGTGACGGTATCTCCCCGTCCAGCCAATTGCCGTCAAGCCGCAGCTCCGAGAGACCGGTAAGCCCACCCAACCAGGACGGGACCGGACCGGTCAACCGGTTCTTGCCGAGGTCCAGCTTCTCCAGGCTGGTCACGCTGCCCAGCGAGGACGGTATCTCGCCCTCCAACCCGTTGTCGCCCAGGTCCAGCGTCTCAAGCGCGGCCAAGCCACCCAGGGAAGACGGTATCCGTCCGGTCAGTGCATTCTCGCCGAGGTCCAACGCTTTCAACCCGGTAAGGTTGCCAATCCGGGAAGGTATCGACCCGGTCAGCTCGTTGTCCGAGAGGTCCAGGGTCTGCAGCCCCGTCAGCCGGTCCAGAGACGACGGGATCTGGCCCGCCAATTCTGCCTCACTACGGTCCAACCCCATTACGCGCTTCGGTGTGCCGTCCAACGTCACTCCCTGCCATTGACTCATGGGGTTGTCAACCGACCAGTTCAGCGTGCCGCTCCCCTGCAGAGAGTACTCCACCGCCAGCAAGGCCTCGCAGTCGGAGACCAGTCCCGGGTTGGCGGCCGGGTCTGCAACCACCGCAGTCACAGCACGCCCGGTTGAGCATGCGCCCACGTTTGGAGTCCCGGTGGTCGTCGAGGACCATGGACTGTAGTGAGCGCCGTTGAACGCCCGCACCTGCACATCGTGCTCGATGTCCGCAGTCAGGCCCCCGATTACCCCGGTGAGTTCGCCCGTCGATACCGCTGCGGCCACGGTCCAGTCGTCGTCCGACTTGCTTGACGCGGCGGTCTCGATGTAGCGCAGGTCGTACGAGATGATCGAGGTCCCGCCCGTGTCTTCCGGGGGGGTCCAGGCAACGTGGAGAGACGCCGCGCCCGGCGTGACGGCGCTTACGGCTGGAGCACCGGGTATTCCCGCCCTCCTCACCTGGATGACGTAGGTGTGGGTGGCCCTGCCATCGGCGGCGATGACCCTGACCTTGATTGTGCTATCCTCGTCAACCAGGTCTACCTGGTAGCCGTCCAGCATTTCATCGGCGTCGACGAGCTCGCGGTCTTCGCCGTCCAGGTGCTGGAAGGTGACGCCGGTCCCGCCGATGGGGGTTACAGTAACCTGCGCCGGCCCTGCCACGGCGGTGTACTCGGTGATGGCCGGGTCGAAGCCGGGCATCACCGTCGCCCCGCCGACGGTCAAGCTGCTGAGCAGGACGTCGCAGTAGGGCAAGCCCAGGCTGGAGAGGTCGTTGTCCATCGTCCGGCGCAGCTCCCTGGGGACACAGCCGGTCAACGGGTTCCCGGAGAGGCGCAACGCCTCCAGTTGATCGAGCTGGCCCAGCTCCTCGGGTATGGCCCCGGCAAACTGGTTGTCGTCGAGGTACAGCTCCTGCAGGTTGCGGAGGAACTGGATGTCCGCCGGAATGGTCCCTGACAGCCGGTTCCCGGAGAGGTCCAACGCCACCAGTCCCGTCACGTAGGTCAGCTGGTTGGGTATCTCCCCCGCCAATCCGTTGTTGCTGAGGTCCAGCCGCTCCAGCTGGGTGAGGCGCGTACCCAGGGTGGGTGGTATCGCCCCCGAGAGCTGGTTGCCGGCCAGGGCAAGCTGCCGCAGGCCGGTGAGGTCGTCCAAGCCGGCTGGAATATCGCCGGTCAGCCCGTTGTGTGACAGGTCCAAGACCTGTAGGCGAGAGAGCCTTGCCAGCTCCCCGGGTATGTC
This sequence comes from Dehalococcoidia bacterium, assembly GCA_965207305.1. GTDB lineage: Bacteria > Chloroflexota > Dehalococcoidia > Lucifugimonadales > JAGWBF01 > JAGWBJ01. The sequence continues at coordinate 342,933 of CBDBMB010000001.1, forward strand.
TTCGTTCAGCCGGTTTTCGTCCAGCCGCAGCGCCGTCAGGCCGGTCAAGTTGCCCAGCTCCGCCGGTATGCTTCCGTCCAGCGAGTTCCGGTTCAGGCGCAGCTCCTCCAACCGGGCCAGTGTTCCCAACCCCACCGGTATGGTCCCTTTCAGACGGTTGTCCGACAGGTCCAGGACTCTCAGGCCGGCGATCCCGTCCAGCTCCGTCGGTACTGGTCCTCTCAGACCGTTGCCGTTCAGGCGCAGCTCAGTCAACCCAGCAAGGTTGCCCAGTTCCGCCGGTATGAGCCCGGTCAAGCTGTTGTTCGACAGGTCCAACACTTCCAGCCCGCCAAGACTGCCCAAGGCCGGGGGAATCCGCCCCGTGAGCGACCTGCCGCCCAGCTCCAGCCTTGTAACCCGCCGTTGTCCCCCTCCGGTCGGGAAAGCCACGGTAACGCCGTCCCACCGGTCGAAGGCCAGGGCCGCGGACCAGTTCAGGGGCCCACCGCCGGCCAGGGTGTCGCGCAGGGCCAGCAAGACGTCGCAGTCGGACGCCAGCTCCATGCCCCCGCCGACAGCCGCCAGCGCACCGCCCGTCAAGCAAACGGTCGCCAGCGCCGTGGGTGTGCCGGTGGAGGTCGTGGACCAAGACCCGGGGCCGGATGAGTTGACGGCCCTCACCTGCACGTCGTACTGGGTGTCGCCGACCAGGCCGGTAAGCGTGTGCTCCAGGTCTCCGCCGGCGCTTGCGGTCCAGACACCTTCGACAACGGTCCAGCTCGCGCTGTCCGTCTCGTCGGCGGAGGTGGGGATGTAGCGCAGGTCGTAAGAGGTGACTCGGGTGCCGCGGTCCACGGCGGGAGCCGTCCATGAAACGGTCAGAGAGCCTTCGCCCGGCGTAACCGCGTCCAACGTGGGCATGGCGGGAGTGAGCACGTGGCCGTAGACCTTGATGGTCCACGATTCCAGGACCCCGGACCTGTCGTTATCGATTCTGTCAGCAACCCGCAGCGTCCACGGCCCGTTGGGATCCGCCCCCAGGTGATTCGCCGCCCCGAAACGGACTCCGGTGTTCACCGATACGAGGGGGTCGGCGTCGTAGTGGCCGACCAGTCTCGACGTCTGCCCGGAAGGGGAAACCAGCTCGATTTCCAGGTCGCGGAAGGACGGATGGGCAAAGGACGCCCGGACCTCAACGAACTCGATGAACTCGATGCCGGTGTTCACGCTGAGCGTGTGGGCAATGGGGTTGGAGGTGCCGCTCGACGGCAGGTCGGGAATTCCCGCACCCAGGTTTCTCGACGTCACTTCCACGGTCTCCAACGGGGGCACGGTGGTCCAGCCCTTCGCCAGGTCGACGGCCGCCTTGGCGTCGACCACGCCGAAGCCGTACTCGTGGTTGAAGTGATACCTCTCGGTGGTCGACCCGTATTGCAGGGCGCCGTCCGCCCAGCCGGGGCTGCCGGGGTCGTTCTTCCGGGCGGAAGCGGCCAGAATCAGCTTCAGGTCCCGCCAGGTGAGATCCGGATTGGCGTCGCGCATCAAGGCGGCCACGCCGGCCACGATGGGACTTGCCGCCGAGGTGCCCCCGAAGGTGTAGCGGTGGTACCGGTCGGAGTTCTCGGTGGTGACAATGCCCCGGTAGCTTCCCCGGGCATCGTCGGAGGGTGCGCAGACCCACAGGGAAGCGCCCGACTCGGAATAAGCGCTCCGCCTGTCGCGGTCGTTCACCGCGCAGATGCCCGCCACCGCGTAGAAGTTGGAAACCTCGTCCAGGTTGGCCTCGTCTCCTATCAGGCCTCCGTTGCCTGCGGCAAAGGCGTAGAAGGTCCCCTTCCCGCCGAAGCCTTCCTTCACTCCCCGCTCCACCGCCAGCTCCCAGTACCTGGGCGCCGGGCCCAGTCCGGGGCCGTCGGTAAACCCCCAGCTGTTGTTGGATACCGCCGTCTTGACGGCGTTGCGGGTCATGGAGTCGGCTAAGACGAAGTCCGACTGCGCTATGAGGAAGTTGTGCCCATGGATGGAGGCCCTGGGGGCGACGCCGCGCACTCCGACGTCGTTGTCCCGGGCCGCGATGACCCCGGCCACCGCCGTCCCGTGGTGCTCCTCCGGATCGTATATGTCTCCCCTGCCGGTGTAGTCGTGGTTGAGAGGGGCATTCATGTTGGGGGCCAGGTCCTCGTGGTATTGGTCTATGCCGTCGTCGACCACCACGACGTTGACGCCCTCTCCGGTGATGCCCTCCTCCCAGACGGGCTCCACGTTGATGTCCATACCATTGTCCTGGCGGTTCTTCAGGTGCCACTGGCAGGCGTACAGGTCGTCGCCGACCGGGGGACCGGCCAGCTCCGCGGTCTCCGCCGTGCACCCGGCGACGAAGGCGGTGTACCGCGAGTCGCCGAGGACGGCTATGGTGTACGGCGTCCTCGAAAAGCCGCCGGAGGCCACCCTGACGTAGTACGTGCCGGGACCGAAGGTGTCCCAGATGAAGAAGTCGTAATCGAAGTACAAGACGCGCTCGTTGACGTCGATGGGGTTGCCGTCGACGTCCAGCACCTCTCCCTGGACCGGGCCGCCGCCGGCGCTGATGCCGATAATGAAGACGTCGGTGCTCGCCTCGAGGTCCACCCGGAAATAGTCGTCCTCCTCCCCCGGGGCAACCGTTCCGGCGGTTGGGAGACCCAACGTCAGGGGCGCCGCGCTCTCCCTGGAGTTGCCGGGCTCGGTCACCGGCAGGACGAGTATGGCGTACCGGCCGACCTGGGTGTTGAAGCTGCCGACTTTGAGGTAGTAGGTCCCGGCCTCCAGCGTCTCCCGGAAATGGAAGCCCCGGGAGCGGCCCGGAACGGAGCTGTCGTCGTTGAACGCGATCTCGTTGAGGTCGCCGTCGTACAGCGTCCCGACGGTGTCCAGGGGGCCGAAGGAGTATATCCAGACGTCGGCGGCAGCCGGCATTTCGATCCTGTGGTAGTCCTCGTCGGAGCCGGGGAAGATGGCCCCCGCCCTCCCGGTCCCCGGCGCGAGGGGGGAGGCCAGCGCGGGCTCGGCGAACAGGGCGTAGGGCCCCGTCTCCGAGAGATAGCCTTCGACGCGCACGTAGTACGTCCCCGGCCCCACGGTCCGCCGGATGTGGAAGTTGAGACGGGTCCCGCTGTCGTCATCGGTCTCGAGGGTGACGCCGTCGCCGTCCATCAGCGTGCCTACGGTATCCACGTCTCCCGTGGTGTAGATGAAGACCTCGGCGGCGTAGTGCATCCGCAGCTGGAAGAGGTCGGCGTCGGCACCCGGGTCCAGCAGCCCCATTGCCGGCACGCCCGGCAGCAGCGCCTCCGCCGTGTCCGCTGCGTCGCCCTGGTCGGCCGCCGGCGCGGCGACCAGCCTGTACGGCCCGGTGTCCCCGTCGAGGGCGCTGACCGCAATGTAGTAGGTCCCCGGCGAGAGGCTCTTGGCCAGGAAGAAGGAGCTGCTGCCCAGGGAGAAATCGCTGTCGTCGTTGTAGGCCAGCCTGTTCCCGGCGCTGTCGAGCAGCTCGCCGACGGTATCGACGGGACCCTCCGCGTACACATGCAGGTCGGCGGCGGCGGCCACGGTTATCCTGAAATGGTCCTCGTCGGCGGAGGAGCCGATTACGCCAAGCCGCGGGGACTCCAGGGGCAGGTCCGCCGAGGTGGCGCGGGACCCGGCCGGGTCGGTCCCGGACCAGGAGTGCAGCCTGTAGGGCCCCGTGTCGGTCGAGTAACCGCCCACGAAGATGTAGTAGACCCCCGGCTCCAGGGCCGCTCCCAGGAAGAAGTTGCTCGTGTCTTCCGAGAGGGGGCTGTCGTCGCCGTACGCGACCTGCCGGAGGTCTTCGTCGACGAGCTCCCCCGTGGTGTCCACGTCGCCGGCCGCATACAGGATGACGTCGGTGGGCCCGGGCGCGGTGGACAGGTCGATCCTGTAGACGTCCTCCTCCCAGGCGGCGCCGATTATGCCCTCCACGGTCTCGCCCAGCACAAGGTCCGCCGCGGCATCGGCGGTCCCGCCCTGGTCGGCCGCCGTCCTGGTGTGCAGGCTGTAGGGCCCCGTGGAGTCCTGATACCCCGAAACCGCAACGTAGTAGGTCCCCGGGCCGAGGTGTGCCGCGATGTAGAAGTGGAGCGGGTTCTCCGAGAAGTCGCTGTCGTCACCGGCCGCAATCTGCCGCCCGGTGGCGTCGTAGAGGCCCCCGATGGTGTCGGCGATGCCGCCCCGGGTGTAGGCCCAAACATCGGCGGAGGCCGCGGCGACCTCGAACCGGAACACGTCCACGTCGCCGCCTGGGTCGATGACGCCGGTTACCGTGGTCCCCAGGATGATGGGAGTGGCATCGCCCAGGGTGTTGCCGTGGTCGTCGGGCGTCTGCGCCCAGGCGTCGCCGGAGACCAGGAACAGGCACAGGAGCAGAGGGACCGCCAGGGCCATGACCCTGGCCGGTGACGGCGCCGGCGGAAACTGGAACCTGTTCACGAGCGGCTCACGTCCTCATGACGGCCGGGGTGGAGGGCCGTTGACCGGGCCGGACGGGCAGGGCGGTCACTTGGCCTCGACCTCCCGCCACCAGTTGGGGCTGGACACCTCCACGCCCTCCTGGGCGGCCAGGGAGTTGGCCAGCTCCAGGGACGGAAAGCCGGGCTCCGTCTCCACGAAGAACCCGTTGTCCAGCCAGTCCAGGGGCGTGATGCGGCCGGCGGGGATGTCGTTCCCGGCGAAGAACTTGTCCACCCCGGCCTGGTCCCACCCCGGGTCCAGGACCAGCATGACCCCGCCGGGCAGGGACATCAGGCTCCCCCCGGACTGGGAGCGGAACACCGGCTGGTCCCCGCCGCCCTCCGTGTACCGCTTCCGGACGATGCTGTTGTCGCCTTCCCCGGCCACGACCACGTCGGTGGAGTTGGCGGCGGACTTGTCCCGGACCACCAGGTCCTCCTGGAGCACGGCGGTCATCGTGCGGCCACCGTCCTGCCAGGTGTACACCTGCCCCTGCGCGGAGCCCGTCCCGGCCGTCCATCCCGGCTTCGAGACCGCTTGGGATGGCGCGGCCTGGACCGGGCCGGGGGGGACGCGGTTGCCCTTGGGACCGCGGTCCTGGACGGCCTTGGGAGCGGACTTGGGCTGGAGGTGTTCTTTAAGAGGTCCGAGGGCGGGAGACCCGAGCTCGGGAGGGCCGGGCTCGAGGGGCACGGGCCCGGGCGGGCCGTCAGGCGCCGGCGTGGGCTTGGGGGGCACCCGGACCTCGACTGTCGGAGCCGGTGCGGGGGTCGCAGCCGGGGCGGGGGTGGCCGCGCCCGGTTCTCCGACCTGGTCGGTCTGGACCTCGGGCGATGGGGACGGGGCCGCCTGCTGCGCCCTGGCGGCGACCAGCGCGGTGGTGGCGACCCCGGCCACGACTGCGATGGCCAGCACGGCCATGACCGGAACGGCGAGTCTTGGCAGTTTCATGGCTCCCCCGGTGTCCGCTCATTCACCAAACAACGAAATGTCCAGGCAACCCTGCCACGACATTATGCTCGACGGGAGAAGGGTTGTTCAATACGACAAAAAGGGAGCACGGCTCCGAGAGCGGGGGAGACCGCCCCGGAGCCGTGCTCCTTCCTGTTTCGGGGTATGATTGGTCCTACCGTCGCGACATTATGTAGATGCCGCCTGCGCCCAGGCCCACCGCGACGATGATGGCGATGATCAGGGCTATGACGGCCAGGATGCCGCCGGCGGGGCCCTGCTCGCCCTGGGGTCCGATTCCGCCCGTGGCGCCGGGGTTGCCCTGGGAGCCCTGGTTCCCCGCGTCCCCCTGAGGTCCGGGCGGTCCGGCGGGTCCGCGCTCGCCCTGGGCTCCGCGCTCGCCCTGGTCGCCCTGCTCGCCCTGGGCTCCCTGCTCGCCCTGGATGCCCTGCCGGCCCTGGTCGCCCTGCTCGCCCTGGGGGCCCCGGATGCCCACGGGGCCGGTCTCGCCCCGTTCGCCCTGGATGCCCTGCTCGCCCTTCTCGCCAGGGTCGCCCTTCTCGCCGGGCGGGCCCGGCTCGGGGGTCGGCATGGGCGTTGCCGTGGGCGCCGGAGTCGGCGTAGCCGTCGGCTCCGGGATCGGGGTCACGGTCGGGATCGGCGTCGACGTGGCCCGCGGGGTGGTCCCGCCGCCGCCACCGCCCGTGGAGGCCGTGCGAACCCTTACGCTGGTCGACCCGGTGATGTCGGTCTCCGCTCCCTGGTCATCAAAGAGCACTCCACTGAGTGTGTAGGTATCCGCCGTGCCGGGGGCCGTCGCCATGTAGCTGAAGTCATGGTCACTGCCCAGCAGTGTGAAGGTCAGCTCCTGGCCGTCCTCGGCCACACGGATGCCCGACGGGCTCACGGAGCCGGAAACGTAGTCGAAGCCCTCGGGCAGGGTCTCAACCACCCGCCCGAAGCTGCCGTAGTCCCTGGGTCTGATGCTCACCGTCATGTTGCTGTTGACGTTCACCGTGGACGGTGACACCGACCGCCTGGCCGATGGCGTCAGGACGGCCACCCTGACGGTAGAGCTGCTGATGGTATGGGTGTTGCCCTCGTCATCCCTCAGGCTCCCCATAAAGGTATAGGTGCCCGCGGTGTCGCTGGCCGTGACCTTGTAGCGGAACTCCGCGTTGCCCACGAGGGTGAACGTGAGAGTCTGACCGTCCACCGCAACACGCTGTGTCTGGGATGAGCCCTCCATGTAGGCGAACCCGTCAGGCAGTGTCTCCACCACCTGCCCAAAGCTGCCAACGGTGGCATCTATGGTCACCGTGATCTCGTCACCCGGCCGCACGCTTGTTGCCGATAGGGTCCTTGTGGCGCCCCGGCCTGTGGGCGCGGTGGTTGTCGGTGTGGGGGTCTGCCCGGGACCTGCCGTGGGCGTCACCAACGACGCTCCGCCGATGTTCTCTGAGGCGCCCATATCGTCGGTAAGCGTACCCTGGAAGGTGCCTGCCATGTCGCCGACGGTAACCTTGTAGCTGAAGCTCGGAACGGCGCCCAAGAGAGTGAATGTCACCTTCTGTCCGTTGGCACTGGTCCTAACGGAACTGGGGTTGGTGGAGCCGTCCACGTAGGAGAACCCGTTGGGTAGCGTCTCCACGACCTGTCCGAAGCTGCCGTAGCCGGCGGCGGTAATCGTGACTGTAATCTCTTCCCCGGCGGCAGCCGTGGTCGGGGAGAAGGACCTGGTGGCGCTGTGGCCGCTGGCGCCGGCCTGGCCCGAAGGCCAGAGACCGATCGCCAGGACCACTGCCATTATCGCGGCTGCGAACAAGAGCGGCGGCAGTATCGCTACATTCCTAACCAATGGCTTTCCTCCCTATTACCGTTCGTTCCGCTCTTGTCAAGCTAGCTCGAGAGGCCCTCGAAGAAGAGGTCTATCAGGTCGAGCACCTCCTCGCGGGTGGCTGTCTGCGGCGTCGCGAAGAAGCCGTCGATGGCGTCCAGGACCTCGTCGCGGTCTATCTTGCCGTTGTCGTTGGCGTCGTGCCGCTCCAGCAGGGTGTCTTCGGTTTCTTCCTCGTCCGTGACCGTGACGGTCACGTCCTGGCTGTCCTCATCACCGTTTGCCGTGACCTTCACGGTGACCATGTAGACGTTGTCGGTGTCCGCGTCCGCCGGCGCCTCGAAGTTCGGCGGGCTCCTGAAGCTGAGCATCGTGGTCTCGCCGGAGCTGGCGCTGAGGATGAAGTCGCCCATGTCGGCGCCCTCAAGCGTCCACCTCGCATTGGCCGCGTTCTCGCCCCTGGCGGTGTAGGTCCCGACCTCGTCGGTGCCGTTCTCGGCGTAGTTCCTCGAGGCGGGGCCGGATATGGACACGCCCCCGGCTATGATCACCGGCGCCTCGTTGACGTTGGTGACGGTGACTCTGACCATACGGTCGGCATGCATCGTGCCGTCCGAGGCCCGCACGGTCACCTCGTAGACGTTGTCCCTGTTCGCGTCCCCCGGCATCTCGTAGTCGGGCGCCGTCCTGAAGGAGAGGACGCTACCGTTAGCACTGGAACTGAGGGTGAACCTGGCCGCGTCCGCTCCCATGAGCGTCAGGTTGACGTTAAGTCCGTCCTGGTCCGTCGCAGCGTAGGTGACATTGGCGGGCGTGGTCGCATCTAGCACGGTGTTACCCTCAGCCACGCTTATTGCTGTCATTCCTATTGCAGGGTCTGCTGATGCGAACGTCGGCTTCTCATCCACGTCCGTGATCTTGATGGTCACGGTCGCGTCAACGAAAATGTTGGTCCCTGCGCTTGCAGCGGTGGCTGCGCCGGAGGCGTCCGTGGCCCTGACGGTGACTGAGCACTCGTTCTGGGTTGCGCAATTGTTATCGGTGGTCGCGGCCGCCTCGTAGTTCAGGTCCGCCGTGGTCGTTATCTGGCCCGTCTTCTGGTCGATCTCGAACCGGTTGGCATCTGTGCCGGCCAGGGTGTAGTTCACCACACCGTGGTTGCCCGTGGCCGTCACCGGGGCGCCGACCCTCGCGCCCTCATCGCCCTCGGCCACCTCCCTGGAGACCGTGACCGGGTCGAACTTGAGCGCATTGTCCGCGACCCGGGCCGATAGCACCGGGTAGGTGGAGGTCAGAGAAGCGTTCTCCTGGTTTGTGTTGCCACCCACGCGGTAGGTCACTATCACGCGGATAGTGCTCCGGGCGTCGGCGAGGCCGACGGTATATACGTTGGTATTCGCGCCGCTGATGAGGGTGCCCCCTCTGTACCACCGCCAAGTGGGGGTTTCATCGGTCCCCACGGACTTGTCATTCCCCGATATGTCGCCATCTTCCGCGCTGGCGGTCAGGACTGCGCCGACCTGGAACTGCAATATCGGCGTGTTGTTAGTAGTGTCCAGAATACCCGTTGTGAGCGGGCCAGTGCCGTCCGGATCAACGGTCCAGGTCACCTCTCCCAGCTCATTCACGTTCGTGACCTTGACGGTGATCTTGTGGTAGCCCGTCTGCGCGCCGTCGGAGGCGCTCACCACCAAATTGTAGGTGTTGTTGCCAGTGCCGCTGCCCTGTCCGTTCTCGAAGTCGGGCGCCGGACCACCCTCGCCCGTCGCGATGTTGAACTTGAGCGTGCCGTCCTCGTCGTCGATCATGAAGTCTGCCCCGTCGACGGCGTCGGTAGCTGCCAGAGGACCAGCGTCGTCGGGATCAGCTTCGTCCGGCGCAATGCCCCACGTGATGGACGTGGAGCCCTCTGGGTCATCGGCAGTGAAGGTGGCCACATTCCCGGTGCCGTTCTCGGCAAAGTTGACGCTGTCCCTGCCCATGACGGCCGGGGCTTCGTTGACTTCGGTGACGGTGACTCTGACCATGCGGTCGGCGTACATCGTGCCGTCTGAGGCCCGCACGGACACCTCGTACACGTTGTCCCTGTTCGCATCCGCCGGCATCTCGTAGTCGGGCGCCGTACTGAAGGACAGATTCCTGCTAGAACTGAGCGCGAACCTGGCCCCATCGGGTCCCATCAGATGGTAAGTGAGGGTTCGTCCCTCTGGGTCGGTCGCCGTATAGGGATTCGCAGCGTCATCGCTGTCGTTATCACCGTCGGTGTCGCTGTCGGCTCTTACTTCCTCCGAGTTTTCCGCGACGGACACCGTCTCGGCCCCCTCAGTGAACGTCGGCTTCTCGTCCACGTCCGTGATCTTTATCGTGACGGTCGCTACTGGGTCGGAGGCATCGCCGGAGGCGTCGGTGGCTGTTACGGTGACTGAACACTCGTTCGGAGTGTCGCACTGATTGGTGGTGTCGGTAGTGTCCGACTCGTAGTTCAGGTCCTCCTTGGTCGTTATCTGACCGGTCTTCCCGTCGATCTCGAATTGGTCCGCGTCGGTGCCGGTCAGCACGTAGTTTACCGCGCCGTGGTTGTCCGTGGCCGTCACCGGGGCACCGACGTTCCTGCCCTTATCGCCCTCGGCCACCTCCCTGGAGACCGCGGCCGGGTCGAACTCGAGCTCGTTGCCCCCGAGCCGGGCCGCCAGCACGGCGTAGTCCGAGGTGAGAGAGGCGGGTTCCTGGTCTACATTGCCCGTAACGACGTATTGCGCCACCACCCGCAGGTACATGCCGACGTCGTCGAGACTGACGTTGTAGGTGGCAGAAGTTTCTCCGTCTATAAGCGTCCCGTCCGAGGTCTTGCTCGGCGACCTGTACCACCGCCATATGGGGGCCGTTGCGCCTGGTGTGCCCAACGCGCTTGCTGCTTGTACGTTCTTTTCAGTTCCTGATATGTCGCCATCGGTCACGCTGGCAACCAGCCTAGCGCCGACCTGGAACTGCACCAGCTTCGGTGTGTCTGCAGTGTCGTCGGCATCGTGGTCGACGGTCCAGGTTACGACCCCGGCCTCGTCTACATTGGTGACCTTGACGGCAACCTTGTGATAGCCGGTCGCCGGAGTTTCTGCATTATCAGCGGCGGCCACGACCACCCTGTAAGTGTTCGCGGCTTCCGCAGTAGTATCAGCGGGCACGACCGCTCCCCTGGGCGCCTCGTAGTCGGGGGAAACACTACCGGTCGTGGCGTCGTCGCCGTCGCCCCCAATGTCGAAGGTAAGTTTCCCGTCTTCGCTGATGTCGAAGTGTTCTACGTCAGCGTTGTCGGCGTCAGCTAGGTCGTCCTCAGCGCCGACTTGCGCGGGGGTAGCCAGAGACCAAGTAATGGACGTGGACCCCTCGGGATCATCGGCCGTGAAGGTGGCCACGGGGTCAGTGCCGTTCTCCGCATACTCAATGGTGCTGTCCTGGGCTGCCACGGGCTGCATGGCGAGAACCGCAGCGAGGACTGCGGCCAGGGCCACAGCGAGTAGGACCCATTTGTTGAGCACCTGCCTGCCTATGGAAGTCACGTCTGCTACCCTCCCTAAAAGAGCGATTTCTATGGCACAACTCCGCACGCCGCAGGGTCGCGTCAAGGCATATTACCACCAGACGGGCCAGTTGGCAAGGGAATCATTGACAGGTTTTCGGAAAGTCACAGACCCGGTCCCTCTCCCCACGCGTCGCGCAGAGACCCCCGAGCAGCGACGGAGTCCGCCCGGCCGGCGGGGTCCATGGGCTGACACGGCCATGCCACCGGCTCCCCGTGAAGGGCCACGGGTGGGTACGGCCATAGTCTCTTGGCCGTGTACACGCCAACCGGGGGGCCGTAGACACGGCCCCCCGGCGTGAACGGGCCCTAGCCTGCGGCCTCGTCGGAGGAGCGGAAGGCTTCCCCGATGGCGCTGCAGGCGATGGCGAATAGCCCCAAGGCTCTCACCGCGCCGAGGAAGGGCCCGACCCATTATATCCAGTGGTGGGCCCACGCCTCCCCGACCGGGGCCGGACCATAGGACCTGGCAGGGTCCATGGAGGCCCCCGATATGGGGCCGCTGAAGGTGGCATCCAGGCCCACGGTGGCGCCGATGAGGACGGGGGCGGCGCGCCATGCCCGAGGATTTCGAAGAGCGGGTGCACGCGGCCCTGGACCTACTGGACCGGACGGAGCAGGCGGAGGCGCGGGTGCTGGCGGAGGGAGGAGTAGAGGGGGACACGCCGCCCCAGAGAACGCGCCGCATGCCGTTCTCGGGCCATCCGCCCTCCGTCGGCTTTCAACGCGACTCCTCGTCTACGCCGGATCGAATTTAGGCGCCGATCAGCCGAGCATCTTTCGAATCTCTTCCGCCTGCCCGTCACTCACAATTCTGATAACCTTGCTCGACGGATCTTCCGCCGCGACACCGCGGACAGCCTTCCGACCGTTCTTCAGGGTTACCAGCTCCGGGTTCTTGATGGCCACCATCTTCCTCAGCTTTACCGAGTACGCCGTCAGCTCTACCATTCCCGACCCCCTACTACGGTTTCCTGCATTTTATCCTGTCACGATGCTCAGGCATTCAACCCCACAAGCCCGAACCGGTGCTCTCGAGTCCACAGTCTTCCACTATTGCCGGTTGCCAACACTACGGAGTATCGGAGCCCGCATCCCCGCCGTGGATGCGGTCGTACAGCTCACGGAAGGCCTCCACCTTTCCAGGCGGAGCGTTGGAGAGGTAAACCCGGTAGATCTGCTCCTCTGTAATCCGCTCCCTCCACCCCGTGGCTTCGGCCGTCAGATACAGCTCTCGCATTGCGGCCGATGCTGCGTCCCTTCCGAAGAGTTGGTAGACGTCCAGCAGGAAGACCTCTCCCAAAGCATAGGTGCAAATGTTGATGCTCTCACGTATCCCCGGTCTGGTGTCCCACAAACTCAGAAACTCACTGATGGTCCCTACCCGCCGAAGGCGGCACTCATAATTCCAGTCCTCTTCCAGGATCAGCCGTCGCGCATTAATCGTCTGCCTGCCGAGGACCGCCCTGGCGTAGTCAGGGAGGAATCCCGCCGCGCCTTCCGTGTACCAACCCGGGGCTCCCGTGTGCCCTCCCCAATAGATGTGGCTCATCTCGTGAAAGACCGTGTAGTGAAAGCCAGGGTTGTATTCCAGTCCGGTGATCGCCAACTGGTCATGCTGGGCATATCCAACACCCCACCGGGGCTCCTCCCCGGCCCTCAAGCTCGGCTCGATGATACGGAGCACGACTGGGTTCCAGGGGAGAGGGACCTCAATGAACTCCTCCAACACCGCCGCGACGTCTTCCATCAGCTCAATGCTCTTGTCGTCAGGAGCGAAGGGGCTGTGTCGGAACACCAGCAGCTTGACATCGCCGGCCAGCGGCAGGGAGATGGTCTTGGACCGGACATGATGAGAGTCCAGCAAGTCCCGGTATTGGTCGGTCGAACGGCTCTTTGTCGCGTGCAACACTGCGATAAAGGCCAACTCCTGTTCATCGATGCCATCCTCGAACCAGGCCTTCCCGGACAGTTCCGGATCGTCGTCGATCATCAGGGAAGCGAGTCGGCTCAGCGCGGAAGACTCGAATTTGGTGATCCCGTCAGCAACCCAATGGTAGCCCGCCAGCGTTTCTACAGTGCCGGAGTCGACCCCTGCACTCTCCAGCAACCAGCTGAAAACGTGTAGGGCATCCACTTCACTCCGGGTGATGCCGTCGGCAAGCCAGGAGTATTCTACGAGGGTTGCTACGGCACCGGAGTCCTCGACCCCGGCACCTTCCAGCAACCTGCTGAAAGCGCGCAGGGCATCCACTTCATTCTGGGTGATGCCGTCGGCAAGCCAGGAGTGTTCCACCAGTGTTTCCACCAAGCCGGAATTCTCGGCGCCGGCACTCTCCAGCAACCTTCTGAAAGCGTCCAGCGCATCGCGTTCGACCTTGCTGACCCCGTCGGCAACCCAATCGTAGCCCAGCAGTGCTCCGACCAAACCGGAGTCCTCGGCCCCGGCGACCTCCATCAACTCGCGGAACCCGTTGATGATGTCCGATTCCTGGGCGATGATTCCGTCGGCGACCCAATCGTAGCCCATCAGCGTTTCCACGGTGCCGGAGTTCTTGGCTCCGGCAGTCTCCAGCAACCTGCCCAACACGTGCAATGCATGCGGTTCGAACACAGTGATCCCATCGGCGACCCAAGAATAGCCAAGCACCGTTTCCACACTGCCGGAATTGTCCGCCCCTGCCGTCCTCATCAGCTCACCTAGAGCGCCCAGCCCATCCCATTCGACTCTGCTGATGCCGTCGGCAAGCCAGGGATAGCTCATCAATGTTTCTACGGCGCCGGAGTTCTTGCCCCCGGCATTCAGCAGCAAGTCTCGGAACCTGTTAATGGTATCCGGCTCCGGGACGGTGATTCCGTCGGAGACCCAGGAATAGCCCATCAGAGTTTCTACGGCATCGGAGTTCTCGGCTCCGGCACTCTCCAGCAACCTGCTGAACGCGGGCAGCGCATCCCGTTCAACCTCGGTGACATCGTCGGCAAGCCAGGGATAGCTCATCAATGTTTCTACGGCGCCGCAGTTCTTGCCCCCGGCATTCAACAGCAAGTCTCGGAACCTGTTAATGGTATCCGGCTCCGGGACGGTGATTCCGTCGGAGACCCAGGAATAGCCCATCAGAGTTTCTACGGCATCGGAGTTCTCGGCTCCGGCACTCTCCAGCAACCTGCTGAACGCGGGCAGCGCATCCCGTTCAACCTCGGTGACATCGTCGGCAAGCCAGGGATAGCTCATCAATGTTTCCACGGCGCCGGAGTTCTTGCCCCCGGCATTCAACAGCAAGTCTCGGAACCTGTTAATGGTATCCGGCTCCGGGACGGTGATTCCGTCGGAGACCCAGGAATAGCCCATCAGAGTTTCTACGGCATCGGAGTTCTCGGCTCCGGCACTCTCCAGCAACCTGCTGAACGCGGGCAGCGCATCCCGTTCAACCTCGGTGACATCGTCGGCAAGCCAGGGATAGCTCATCAATGTTTCTACGGCGCCGGAGTTCTTGCCCCCGGCATTCAACAGCAAGTCTCGGAACCTGTTAATGGTATCCGGCTCCGGGACGGTGATTCCGTCGGAGACCCAGGAATAGCCCATCAGAGTTTCTACGGCGTCGGAGTTCTCGGCTCCGGCACTCTCCAGCAACCCTCTGAAAGCCCACAGTGCACTCCGTTCGACCTCGGTGACCCCGTCAGCAACCCATTCGTAGCCCACCAGTGTTTCGACTCCTCCCGTAGCGGTCGGCCCTCGGGTGCTCAGCAACCCGGAGAGAGCGTACTGTGCATCCCGTTCATCCCAGGTGATGCCGTCAGCGACCCAGGAGTAGGCCACCAGCTCTTCCACGCTGGCGCAATGGGTCACCCCTGCGTCCGTCAGCAGTCCGATCAAACCGTGCAGGCCGTCCCTTTCCATGTCGGTGATGCGGTCGGCAAGCCAAGAGTAGCCTGCGAGCGTCTCTTCGACGCCGCACTGCTCGGCCCCGGGGGTATCCAGCAACTCGTTCACAAGGCGCAGGTGGCCCCGCTCAGCGCCGAAGATGCCGTCGGCAATCCAGCGGTACCCCACCACCGTTTCCACCCGCCCGGCGTTCCAGTCCCCGACGCGCTCCAGCAGCTCGGTGAAATAGAGAAGATCGTACCAGTTTCTCGATCTGATGCCGTTGGAGACCCAAGAATAGCCCAGCAGCGTTGCTACCGGGCCGGAGTTCTCGGCCCCGGCAGTCGCCAGCAGCTTGCTCAAATAGCGCAGGTCATTCAGTTCGCCCGAGTTGATCCCGTCGGCGACCCAGGAGTAACCCACCAGCTCTTCGACGATGCCGAAGTCGACGGCCCATGGGTTTGCCAGCATTTGGCGGATATGGTACAGCGCACTGCGTTCAGTCTCGGTGATGCCGTCGGTGAGCCAGGAGTAATCCACGAGCTCTTCCAGAATACCGGAGTTCTGGGGCCCGGCAGCCTCCAGCAGCCCGAGAAAAATGTCAAGGGCGCCCAGGTCGGCGGAGTGGACACCATCGGTCAACCAGGAGCGTTCGGCCAACTCTTGAACGGAGCTGGCATTCGCTGGCCCGGCAGCCAGGGCCAAGGCACCGATCGCGTCGAGCGCCTCGGCCTCGATGGACGTGACGTCGTCCTGCAACCAGGCGTACCCGGCCAGCAACCACGCCAGATCAGGGTAGGTCGCGGATGCAGCCCGAATGGTCCCGACGGCCTTCGCGGCATTGGGGCGTACCAGGTCACCCGTAGCAACCCAGGGGTATTCCAGAATCCTTCCAGCCAGGTCCGGCTGGTACACCGCCAGGCCGGCAATCTCCTCCAGCAGCTGCCGTTCCGGTCCAGTGATGCCGTCGCCGGCCCAGGGCAGCCGGGCCACTTTGGCGCCCACCTCCGGGTCCGCCTCCCAAATAGCCTCGATGGACATCCGGGCGGAGGAATGGAGGTCGTCCTCAGGAGAGTCGAACCAGTCCAGGTACAGGGCAGGCGAAGGCGTCGGCATTGGCGTGGCAGTCCGAATCTCAGTAGTCGGCGTGGACATGGACCTGAGCATGGGCGTCGTGGGTGGGATCATGGCAATTGGGGGACTCGGCGTGGGCGACAGCGTCATGGGTGTCAATGGTGGCGCAGTGGAAGGTTGGCGGGAGCCGGCCGGAGATGCGGGAGCCCCCTCCTCCGGAGTTACGTGCGGCTGGGATTGACACGCAACCATCATGATAGCCGCCAGGGACCACACAGCGGCCAGCAGATGCCCTCTTATTCTCATGGGCAACATGGGCTGCAATCGACAGTCATGGACCAGTTGGGCGTGGCATGGGTCAGCCGGAATAGGGCCGTTCACTGGGTCGACGCCACGGTTCCTGCTCGAAGTGTTCGGCGTCGTCCTCTCTCCGACAAGACTCATAGGATCGTGCCTCGTCTATCCTGTCGTACGCTACGCAGCCTGTTGGGACTCAAGGTACCCCGTACCCGGCAGGCACTGACTGACGACGTACTCCTCATGGTAGGTTAGAAGCAGGTACTCGGTAGAGAGACCACCTTGGGCGATGGCAAGGAAGTTGGATTTGGCTGTCTCCCGGACCGCGGCCTGCAGTGGTTCGAGGGTCCCAGTGGCTACCCCTATGTCACGAGCAAGTTCGTCGAAAGGCTTGAGCGCTCGATGGAGTCTGGATTCTGGCACCTCTCTTGGACGTCGACCATCCTCACTTCATTCGAATTGTGGTCATCATCTGGCTTTATTGGTATGGTCGACCAATTCCCTCGGAAAATCTGTGAGTGGGGTCATAATGCCGGACCCATTCGTAGATCGTGGCCTTGCTTTCGCCATGGTAGCCTGAGGAGGCGGCTCGGCCGTTCCTCATGGTGCCGACTCGTCTCGGGTTAAATCATCCACCACTCTTGGCCTTGTTCCAAAATGCCTATACGCAAGCCATTTGGAAACAGACGCCTGCGATGCTCTAAGAGTCGCCGTGAACGTGGGGACCAAGCCTAGCTCATAGATGGCCTGAATCAACACGCAGAGGACGACACGCGTCTGTTACATCCGGAGCCTTCTCTCTTACCCTAGCTGGACCGCTCCGGGGCGGGCAATAGTCGCAGGGCACCCTGGGGCGGCTCGCCGCGCACCAGCGCCTAGTGTCGATACGCTGCCCATGAGGGCAACCCCGGTCGGTATGGTAGCGGTTATCGGCCTCGCGCAGGGCCGAATCACAGCAGCCTCTTCTAGCGGTGCTCAAGGTCCCATTCTATCCGAGGGGCGAAGACATGGGAAAGCCCCGGCGCGGCGAGCCCTCCGTGGCGCGGCTCCGCGAGGGGCGGATATCATTCCACTCAAGGAGTGGCAGTGCTGTACATGCGTCCTCATTGCATCCTCTGGCAGTGAGGGACGCCCGATACTGGCACTTCAAAGCCGCGACCTACCTCGGTATCCTGACCTCCACCCGGTTGGAGTTAGGCCCCGAAATGGTCCTGTTGATGGCCTTCACGCGGTAGATATACCGCGTCCCGGCCTCCACCGAACTGTCGGTGTACGTCGTACCCGTCCCTCCGGTGTTCTCCACCAGCACAAGTAGCCCGGACTCAATGCCGGGCCTCCGCCTCAGGATCTGATAGGCCGTTACATCCGAACCCGCCGGGGCAGTCCAGGAGAGCACAACGGAGCCGTTCGCCGTCGTGGCCGTCAGGCCTGTCGGAGCCTTCGGCGCCGAGCAGCCCCAGATATTGGCCGCGACACTTGTCGAGCGGGAGCCCCAGCGGGCCGGATGCGTCTCCCCGTCCCCGTGGGCCTGCACCCTGAATTCATGACTGACCCCGCACTTGAGCCCGCCCTCCGGCGTGAACCTCTGGCTCGTGCCCGTCTGGGCCTCCAGGTTAGTCCACTTTCCAGCGGAGCCGTCGATTCTGTACTGGATGCGGTACTGGTCCGCCCCCTCGACGGCATTCCACGAGAGGTCGATGCGGCCTTCCCTGATCTTGAGGTCCGCCTCCAAGCCGCCCGGGACAGGAGGCATGACCTCCGTCACGTCCCTCACCCTGATGCTGACGGTAGCCGTATCTGTCAGATCAGTCTCGTCCGTCACGGTGACGGTCAGCTCATGGGTCAGGTCGGTCTCGTAGTCCAGAGCGGACGCGACCTTGAGAGCGCCGGTGCTGGCGTCGATGGTAAGTGCCGCGTCACCTTCGACGCTGTAGGTCAGGGTCTCGCCCTGGCGCTCGTTGGCGTCGGATGCCGTGAGCGTCCCCACGACGGTCCCGACGGCCGCGTCCTCCGCCACCGTGAAGGAGTACTTCTCTGCATCGAACGCCGGGGTCTCGTCGACGTCCGTCACGGTTATGGAGACGTTCGCCGTGCCGGATGCGCCGTCCTGGTCCTCGACCGTGGCCGTCAGACTGTAGGACTTCGCCGTCTCGTAGTCCAGTGTTCGGGCCACCGTCACGGCCCCACCGGTGCTTATGGTGAAGTCCTCCCCGTCGATGGAGTACGCCAAGGTGTCGTCCTCGTCCGGATCAGTGGCGGAGACGGTCCCTAGCAGCTCGCCCAGGACGGCATTCTCCGCCACAGTGAACGTGTACGCAGCAGTGTCGAAGGAAGGGGTCTCGTTTACGTCCGTCACGGTGACGGCGACGGCCGCCGTGTCCAACAGGCCGCTCTCGTCCTCCACCGTGACCGTCACGCTGTAGGACTCCGTGGTCTCATGGTCAAGAGCGGCGTCGACCGTAATGGCGCCGGCGGCGTCTATCGCTAAGGCTTCCCCGCTTATGCTGTACGTCAGCGTATCCCCGTCGTCCGGGTCGGCAGCGGCAACGGTCCCTACCGAATCCCCGGTGGCCGAGTTTTCTGCCACCATGAAGGTGTACTCTTCCGAGTCGAACGCCGGGGCCTCGTTCACGTCCGTTATCTCGATCGAGATGGCCGCGGTGTCCGAAAGACCGCCGGGATCGGTCGCCTCGACCGTCAGCGTGTACGATGGGGTCGTTTCATGGTCCAGGGCCTTGGCCACGGAGAGGGCGCCGCTGCTGTCGACGCTGAACCTGCCATCGTCATCTCCGGTCGTGATGTTGTAGGTCAGAGTGTCCTCGTCAGGGTCCGTTACCGATAGACTGCCCAGGGAAGCTCCAACGGCCGCATCCTCCGCCACAGTGAACGTGTACGCAGCAGTGTCGAAGGAAGGGGTTTCGTTTACGTCCGTCACGGTGACGGCGACGGCCGCCGTGTCCGACAGGCCGCTCTCGTCCTCCACCGTGACCGTCACGCTGTAGGACTCCGTGGTCTCATGGTCAAGAGCGGCGTCGACCGTAATGGCGCCGCTGGTGTCTATCGCGAAGGCGTCCCCGCTTATGCCGTACGTCAGGGTATCGGAATCGCCATCGTCCGGGTCGGCAGCGACAACGGTCCCCACCGAATCCCCGGTGGCCGAGTTTTCCGGCACTGTGAAGGTGTACTCTTCCGAGTCGAACGCCGGGGCCTCGTTCACGTCCGTTATCTCGATCGAGACGGCCGCGGTGTCCGACAGACCACCCGCATCGGTAGCCTCGACCGTCAGCGTGTATGATGGGGTCGTTTCATGGTCCAGGGCCTTGGCCACGGAGAGGGCGCCGCTGCTGTCGACGCTGAACCTGCCATCGTCATCTCCGGTCGTGATGCTGTAGGTCAGAGTGTCCTCGTCAGGGTCCGTTACCGATAGACTGCCCAGGGAGGCTCCAACGGCCGCGTCCTCCGCCACCGTGAAGGTGTATTCGCCCGGGTCGAACGAGGGGGCCTCGTTCACGTCCGCCACGGTGACGGCGACGGCTGCGGTGCCTGACTGCCCTCTGGGGTGGGTGGCCTGCACGGTGAGCGCGTAGGCCGCGGTCGCTTCATAGTCCAACGCGCCCACTGCGGTGATGACGCCTCCAGCCCCTATGGCGAACTTGCCATCGTCGTTTCCCGCAGTGATGCTGTAGGTCAGCTTGGTCTGGTCCGGGTGGGTGGCGGCAACGGTGCCGACGACGGTGCCGACCGGGGCGTTTTCCGGCACAGTCAGGTCATAGGATGTCTCTCCGAACGTTGGGACAGGGCAGAGTGGGGCTGCCCTGGAGATAGACTCTGACGGGTCGCTCCACTCGGCCGTGTATGACACGCCGTCGCCTTGCGCTTGCACCTGTAGCTCATAGGTCGCTCCGCACGTAACGCTGCTGAGAGTTCGGCTCGTGCTCGTGGCCGCGGCCGATGTGGTCCACTCGGCGTTCGAGTCTGTACGGTGCCGGAGCCGGTACATGGACGCGTTGGCGACCTTGTTCCAGGTGACGATGAGATTCCCCACGTCCTCCAACGATGTAGTCAGGCCCATGGGAGCCGGAGGAGGATTCTGTGCCGTTTGGACGACCGCGATAGTGACCGCTGTGAAGCTCGTGTTCCCCCGTGCATCCGTGGCCTTCACGGTAAGGGTGTAGGACGACCTGGCATCAAAGTCCAGGGGCCTGAAGACTAGTATCAAGCCGAGGTTGGCATCGATGGTGAACTGATTGCCTGAATTACCGCCGGTGATTGCGTAGGTCACGGCGTCTCCTTCAGGGTCCGTGGCCACGGCGTAGCCCACGGAGCCATATGACCCCACGGACTCGTTCACGGAGAAGCTGAAGCCCTCTGAGGGGAACACCGGCGGCCGGTTGACCTTCCTGACGGTTATCTCCACAGAGACGCTTACATCGTTAGTGCCATCGGAGGCCTCCACCGTCAATGTATACGTGGGCGTGGTTTCGTGGTCCAGGGCCGCCGCCACCGTGATAGCGCCCGTGGCGGTGCCGATGGCGAACTGCCCGTCCTTGTCGCCGCTCGCGATGGTGTAGGTCAGCGTGTCGTCGTTGGGGTCGGTGGCTGACACCGCGCCCACATCCGTTCCAACTGCTGCGTTCTCCCGCACGGAGAAGGCGTATGAGTCCTCGTCGAACACCGGCGAAACGCACGCCCCGGTCGACGCTGTCAGCGCTTTCGACGGGTCGCTCCATGCCGCCGCGTACGTCGTACCGCTACCGTACGCGCTCAACCGGAACTGGTGCTCCGTCCCGCAGCGTAGCCCATCCACAGTATGGGATGTCGTCGTGATGCCCTCGTCGTCCACCGTCCACGAGCCTGCTGTGCCCTCTCTGTACTCCACACGGTACTTGCTGGTGTTGGCCGCCGCCGTCCAACTCAACGATATACTGGTCAGACTCGTCGTCCCTGCCGTGGGGGCGCCAGGGGCGGGCGGCTGGCAGTAGGGCAGGTTCAGTGAAGAAAGGTCATTCGTCGTCACACTCCGCAGCGACAGCGGTATACAGCCGGTGAGGCTGTTGCCAGACAGCCTGAGCTCCTGCAGATTGTGCAGCCACCCCAGCTCCCCCGGGATGTCACCGGTCAATGAGTTGGAGCTCAGGTTCAGGTGGGTCAACTCGAACAGCCTCCCCAGCTCTGGCGGGATGCTGCCACTCAAGCTCTCGCTGGGCAACACTACCTTGGTGACCCGGGTGGGCGTCCCTCCCGTGGTGATGCCCTCCCAACTGCCTATCGCGGTGGTCGCAGACCAGTCGAGGTCGCCCGTCCCTTTCAGGGTGTCCTTGCCCCCCAGCAGCGCCTGGCAGTCGTGGACCAGGGGGCGGTTGGACCCGGGGTTCGTAATGGCGTTTCCGCTGGCGCAGGTGTACGTAGCCGGAGGCTGGGCCGGCGTGAAGGTGGCGGTGCTCCCGTCGTCCGGCGTGATGTCCCCGTAGGCCCCGATGTCCCGGTAGTACTTGGTCAGCCCCCTCACACTGGCTATCCGCGTGGGTGTCGCCTCCGATGACCCGCCTGATGCGCCTCCTTCGGGCGCCGTGGCGGCGGTGATCCGGCTTTCCAGGTTCGCCAGGGTCTGCGTGTGTTCCGAGTCCCGGGGACTTGCCCCGTACCGCACAGCGTTCACCGTGCCTTCGTCGCCAGTCTGCAAGTCCCACTGGGCCACCGCCTGCCACGCCTCCACCGCTATCGCGTTGTGCGCCCCCATGGGCGCCAGGAACACGACGGACTCGCGGCCCTCCAATACGATTCCGAGTACGAGCTCTACATCGGAGACTATCTGGCTTCGCCAGTCCGCGTACTCCCCTTCGGTCATTAACGCTTCACCACCGAACTCCCCTCCCTCGTGCGCAAGCTTGTAGGTGTCGTATGACCTGGACTCTCCCATCCGGTCGTAGGCTACGCTCAACTCGTTTGACGCGCCAGTGTCGCCCGAGCCAAGTAGGTACTCCTGAACGGCGTAATCGGCGTAGCAGGTCAGGAAGGTGTAGCCGGTCGACAGTCCGCCACTGGCTATGGCCCTGAAGTTGGATATAAGCGTCGTCGGATAAACGGCGTTGATGCGTTTCAACTCAGTTACGAAGCGTCGCTCGGCCTCGGCCGGAGACGGCAACAGGTCGTCGTCATCCAGGTCCAGCCAGAACCGTATCGCCGCCTCACGCTGCTCCGGGGTACGGGCGACTCCTCGCCACTCGCAACGTACGGAGCCGGCGTCCGCGATCCCGCGCACTGCCAGGTGCACCGGAGACACCTCGGCCAGCCGCAGGCCCTTGGCCAGCACGTCCTCCACGCTGGCGGCATCTCCATCATGGCCGTAGGTCGCCCCTCGAACCGAGCCCCCGGAAAACAGGTCCAACATACTGACGTCCCGCGGTTCGCATGGGCCATCGGTACACGGCAGGCCGGTGTTCCTCGACCCGTCAGTGGATGGTCCGTTCAACGCTCCGGACAGCCCAACTGTCGCGGTCCCGGTAACGTCACTCACTGTTCCGCTCTGCGGCTCCTCTTGAGACCCCGCCAGAGTCCCGCTGGGCCGCCAACCACCTGAACTGGGATCGAGTACGGACGCCTCTGGAGAAGGGCCGGAGACGGGATGCACCATTACGCCCACGGCAGCCTTCCTCTCTGTATCAACTGCTTCCCTGAGACCGCCGAGTCCTAGGTAGATGGAGGCGCCGGCCAGGACCAACACTGCTGCCATGGCGACGATGATTGCTACATGCATCCGGCGTAACTTCACCATCACCTCGCAGCCTTCAGGTCGCCCCATTCCGCTTCCTCCAATATAGCTCCGCCTCTCGACCGAACCCGCTCCCTCGTCACCAGGACCTGCACGTCAGAGCCGTCAGTAATCATGGTCGAGAGGTAGGCTTCGGAAAGGTCATTGACCACCGCTATTCTCGACCCGTTAGGAGACCAGGAGGCAGCTCTACCGTCCGCTACTCTACGGTAGCCGCCGTCGTCCGTGTCGGCTATGTGCAGGCCCAGGTGTCCTACGGTGAATAGGATGTGGGAGTCGTTAGGCGACCACGACAAGATAGCCGAGTCGCGCATGCCGACTGTTGCGGCCAGTTCTGCCACTACGCGCACGTCCGTCCCATCGGCGTTTATCGTATGCAGAACAACCCTGGATGCGTCTCGATCTTTACGCACGTAGTAGTCAGGACGGACATGACGGATGAAGGCCAGCCTGTTGCCGTCCTGGGACCATGCCGGCTTTCCTATTATCCGATCCCTATTGAAGAGCCCAACCGTGCCGGGCTCAGTGGCAAACAGTAGCGTCAGACCAGAGCGGTCAAGGGCTACCGTGTACAGGAGGTCCCGGCGCTCGGTCCAGTGAGTGCCCTGAGCGATGACAAAAGCCACTGTGTCTCCGTGGGGCGACCACACAGGCCCCCACCGGTGTATCTCGGACACGCCATCTCCGCCACTCCGCGAACGGGGACGAAAAAGCCACTGCAGGGCTGTTTCGTCCAAGTCCAGGGTGTATATCCCTCGCTTGTCGGATTCTGAGAGAGAGAATCTCGAGAACGCAATGTGTTGCCCGTCCGGCGACCATGCCGGGGTGACATCGTTGAAGTTGTGGATGCGGCCGAACCTGCCCCGGTCCGAACCGTCAAGGTTGACTGTCTCTATGTAGAAGGGGAGGTCCTCCCACCTCCCTCCGGTGGTGCCGTAGGCGATGCGCGAGCCATCGGGAGATAGGCTTGGCCAATAGGCGTTCTTGGCGATCTCCCGCAGCCGGGTGCCGTCCGACTCGATGACGTAGGAGTGGCCGCTGAATCGTTCGGTATTGGAGTATTTCAACTCTGGGAACAAGATGAAGCTTCCGTCAGGCGACCAGTGGGGCGTGATGAGATGGGGGACATAGTCGATCGGCATTACATCGTCTCGGAGTTCGGGAATCGCTGGGGGTGTTGGAGGCTCAGGGTCCCCTTCCCAAAACCCTTCTTCAATTACGGAGTTGGCTAGCAAGGCCACGCACGTCACCGGAATTGCGAGGATCAACACCGGCACAACGATAAGAGGGCTCGGCCAAGCCGACCACAGAGTAGGTAACGTGCCTCGCCGAAGCACCTGAACTGTCGAGTAAATCCGCCTCACGGCCTACTTGGCCTCGCCAGAATGACGCCGTGCCCTCATCGTCGCTACAACGTCTCCCTAGGGACGGGACCTCACTGTGATGACATGCTGTGTCTTCGCCCCAGTCCCGTTCTTATCCGTTACCTTGACGAACACAGTCGTTGTACCTAGTGCCCCATCTATCTCAGGAAGTGTCACCTGAACCGAGGCCCCTGACCCACTTAATGTGCCTAGTGATGTCCAGTCGAACGAATAGGGAGGAACGCCGCCCGATACTTCGGCTGTCAGTCGGATGCGAGTCCCCTCGACGCCCTCGTCGTGGCCCGCAACGGACACGGCGGGCACCGTCTGATACAGGGCATAGAGAGCCAGCACGTCGAAGGGGTGGGGCGAGCAGTCGGGCTCCTTGAGATCGTCCGCAGCCGGATATCGAATCTGCCGGTCATAGTTCATCACCGCATCCGGGATAGTTGGATGGGCCACATCGTATGGCTGCCAGAACTCCGCCACACTGACTCTCGACAGACCCAGCGCGTGCCCGGCTTCATGCACCGCGATGGTATAGGCGTAGTAACCCTTGTCGGGGCTATCGTCATCGTCGTCTAGGTCGTTGCAAGTGTTGAAGCTCACGACTTCGGGCATGTTGATGTCGCCCGGCGCATCACCGGTGTGGAACCGTAAGGTGCCATCCTCTTTCTTATAGCTGAACGTCACATCGACGCTCTGAACTGCATTGCTGGCCTCCTGACTTCCGCCGATGACGTTGGCCAACAATGCTCCAATCACAACCCCGAAGGGTATGTCGCCGGACGCGTAAGCCTGGACGAGACCCGCGATTCGAATGCGCCGATCTGTAGAACTGGTACCACCGTATCCGGTGAATGAGGTGACACATGCGGGTTTATCAGCGTCGCAGAAGCCCTTGAACGCGTCTGACTTGACCTCTGGGAAGCTCCAGACACTAGCCCTTGTTCTGTCGAGCATGCGCACCTCGCTCTGCTCGTCGTCGGTGATAATGAACTGCCTCATCCTTCTGTCGTCACCTTGCGGGTCCTCAGGACAAGTACCGGATACATCTCGAGTAACTGTCACGAGCCCGTCGGTCGCCCACTCCCATTGCTCGAAGGCGTGTTCAATGATCCTTTGCCACCTGCTCCAGTCGGCTGTCGGAAAGTCACTCTCGCAGATGATGTAGGTGAAATCGCGGTTGTTGTGGTGTCCGAAGAAGGGGTACGTAGCCACCTGTTCAGGGCGATCAGCGTCCCCCGGGAATCCGCTTGAAGGCCATACGTAAACGTCTCGGGCGGAAAACACTTTTTTGCCGTTGCTGGTCACGTAGTTGAGTTGAACAGCGTGAATCCGACTACCTTTCGTTAGTCCTCTGATCACCTTGGTCACCACGCCGTCTTGGGGTGCCGGTGACGAAAAGTCCACCGTGCTAGAAGAGGGGTCGGGATACGGCCAGCTGCTGTGAGTGGGCCATGTGTCATGTGAATGGGGTGGATAGTATATCCTGTAAGGGCCTTCTGACTGATGGCCTTGGAGCAGCTGTCTATACCTGACAGTATATGTTTCAGCTTCCGGTATCTCTTCCCACTGGAGGGTCCCGTGACCGCTGCTCCCGGTACTTCTGCCGTCCACTCGCCCTACGTCCACCAACAAGGGACTGTCTATAATGGTGACTTCCTCGCTGTACTCACTGTCGACCCTGCCAGCCTTGGTGGCCTTGATCCTGAACTGGTCCAGCTTCTCGTCGACCAGGATGTCGTCCAGCTCTATCTCTATGCTGTCGATGTCGTCGCCACTATCGTAGACGTCCCACTTGTCATTTGGATTCTTCGTATTGCTCCAGGCACCCTGTTGAAGCTCAGCTTGCACCGTTCCCCTGGTTGGGCCACATGCATAAATGGTATAGGGTTCGACGTATTCGCTTGCGCTCTGGGCAACCGTGAACTCCACCGTCTCCTGCCTGTCGGTGCAGGTATCGTTGAACCCCAGATTGGGGCTGCGGGTATACACCTTCATCACATAGCTTGAAGATGGGGTCAGGTTTGCGGCCCTTGCCGTGAAGCGGTCGCTGCTAACGATCAAGGTAGACGATAGCCCCAAGATGCGAATAGAGGCTGAGCTAGTGGCCAGCATCGGCTGTGTGGGGGCCGGCGCGGCCCCCGTAGCCGGCGCCACCGTTGTCCTCTTATAGGTCCACGCCAGGCTTGCAAGCTCGAAGTCCCGTCTCTCCACCACGTATCTGGTGCCGCTGGGATTGTCGCCCGTCGACCAGCTCAACTCAGCCCTTCGCAGGGGGAGGGGGGTCACGTCAAGGCCGGTTGGCGTGGCCAACGGCTCCATTGGAGTTCCGGTACCTGGTGGGTCAGACCAACCTCCCCACCCCACGGCGTTGCCCGCCCGTACGCGCACTGCATAGAGTATTCCATTGGTCAGGTGTCTGAGCGTCAAGCTAGTGCCGTGGAACACCGTTCCGGCGTTAGCCCAAGACGATTCCGGCTCAGAGTCTTTCTTGCGCTGGACCTGGTACCTATTGATCGCAGCGCCGCCGTCATTGGTGGGCGCTCTCCACTTCACCTCCAGCTTTTCGTCCCCGGGCGTTACCTCTGGAGTCGGTACACGTCCTGGCAGGGTGGCCACTGGGGGCGGCGTCGGTATGGGTATGGGGGCCGGCTTGGGCGTGGGTGTCGGCGTGGGCGTCGGCGTCGGCGTCGGCGTAGGTGTGGGTGTGGGTGTGGGTGTGGGCGTAGGTGTGGGTGTGGGTGTGGAGGCCGGCTTGGGCTTGGGCGTGGGTGTCGGCGTGGGTGTGGGTGTCGGCGTGGGTGTGGGTGTGGGTGTGGGTGTCGGCGTGGCAGGCGGAGTCGTGGGTGTCGGCGTGGGCGTGGGAGTCGGTGTCGGCGTGGGAGTCGGTGTCGGCGTGGGTTCTGGCGGCGCAGTCACCGTCACTGACTGGCTGTCCGTGCTCAACGTATTGCCGTTGTGTACGAGTCTAGACCGAACCGTCGCCCGGCCTCGGCGGCATCCGTGGGCTATGTAGGAGAAAGTCCTCGCTGCCCTGTTAGAGAACTCCCCACTATCCTCATCACGGTCGCTGCAGTCATCGTTGAAGCCCAAGGCGCTGGAAGTGCTAGTCGTGGACACCTTATATGTTGCCCCCCGGTCGAGTCCACTGGCCCGGGCGTGGAACACGTCTGTCTTGCCGGCCTGAAGAGACGAACCGAGACTGCTGATCCTTATCCCAGCAGCCTGGCCTGTCACACCCGGTTCGCTGACAGTCACGTTTACCTCGTCGAGGGTGGCACCAGTGTCCGACGCCACCAGCCGCACCTGCCCCTGCCCCACGGCGCACGCATCCAACGTAACCCACATGGGAGCGACGGCCGCCCCCGAGGCTCCAGCCGACCTGGAGTCGCACGATTCCCCGTCGAGCACAAAGTGCTCGCTATGCTCTATCTTCACTTCTAGGTCGGCCGGAACGACCTGGTACCCCACCACGTCGAACAGTTCGCTCAACACCACCTCTTGTGGTACCCCCAGCCTCCCCTCGGCTGTGGGCGTGCGGGTCGCCTCCTGCGCCAACGTCACCCCCACGGTCGCCAGTATGACCACCGACAGGGCGATCCCGATTATGCCGTGGTGCCGAATACGGTCAGACAATGGACTCCATCACCTGCTTACGCATGATTCCTTAGACCTACCTCATATTACCACTATAATGTAACTTATACGTAATCTTTTCCCCAATTTGACATTATCTTCTATTACTCTTGGCCGAAGCTGACATGATCCCCCTATAGCCAATGCCCCATGACTGATCGGCCGAGGATGGCGAGAGACTCGACGAACTCAAGCGAGAACGAGGCCCTTAGGGAGCGGCTCCCACTGCGGAGGAAACCCGTGAGTCCCGAAGTATCGCGGGAAGCCCCGCCCAATCCTGATCAGATGCCTGAGATGCGCCTGGACGTGGTGACCTTCAGGCGCGTCGACGGTGGCAGGTGTCGCTGAAGGAGTTCTCCTTGACAGCAAAATGTTTGTTGGTCTCAGTTACCAAGCTAGAGCCCAATTACAGAAAGTTACAATAAGTTGGCGCACATATCACACCAAGGTTACACGCATGGTGGTAGGCTTGTGTTCAGAGAGAATCGCTCCAAGGTTGATCAGAGGCGTTGGTGGACTCCAGTCCTGCTACCGTTATCGGATCCACCCAGAGTTTCCGGGCCAATGCCTCAAACCCCGTAGTGTCCCTGTCTGCCTTTCAAGGCCCCTCATGAGAGACACTCAGCCACCCGCATTCGCCTTCACGTTGGCCCCGTCTGCCTCGGCGCTCCGATTTGCGTTGGCCGTATTGGCCGTGTTGCTCGCTGGAGTCGCCCAATACCTTATAGGAGGTGGATTGCCCTGGCTGGCTGCGGTACCTCTGGGTATAGCGGTGGGATGCCTGGTATACGTATCGAGAGAACGGCGAGGCGCGGACGCGGATGATGAGGGAACCAGTGGCGACTCATATCAGATGGCGGTTCAGGGCAAGCTAGACCTAGCCGAACCGCGACCGACTCAACGGCGGAATATCAAGAGATGGCTGACCGAGCCTGCCCTTGGTGTGGGGGCGAGCCTTGTCAGCGTCTTACTGATGTATGTCTCGCTCCAAGGCTTCGGACAAGCGGGGTCAACAACGTATACGCTCGCCTGGTGGACGTATGGAGTTTCCGTCTGCCTACTGCTTGTGGCGACACCTGCACTTGAAGGTCGATGGACGGAACTGGCGACCAAGTTCAGGTCGAATTCCAGGCTGGCGATCGACATAGAGGCCGCGGTTCCATGGTTGATTCTGGGAGCAATCCTGATCCTTGGGACAGCTATCAGGTTGTACAACCTGGAAGATCTGCCGGCTGGATTGTGGTTCGATGAGGCTGATAACTTGGCTCACGCCAGCAGGTACGCAGACGACCCGGGTCGGATTCCGCCGTATGAACCTTCGACCAACCTTCCAACTCTGTTCCTTCTCCCCATAGCTGCTCTCGTCAAGCTGACCGGGGTCGACATCACAACCCCCAGGCTGGTGGCAGCCGCTTTCGGAGTGCTCGGCATTGTCGCAACCTTCCTGTTCGTGCGCCATGCTATGGGCGCCCGTGCAGCACTGATCGCGGCGTTCTTCATCGCGGTGATGAGGTGGGATCTTAACTGGAGCCGTATCGGGATGCATGGGATCACCGGGGTCCTGTTCGCAGCGCTATCGGCGTGGCTTACGCTCCGAGCGATACGGTCCGGGCGGATCACGGACTACGTCTTCGCCGGAGCCTCAATGGGACTGGGGATGTGGTTCTATGCGCCGCTTCGGGTGTTCCCATTAGTGATTGCCTTCATTCTTCTCCACCACTTGATTGTGCATCGCCACCAGGTTCGGTGGTTCATCTGCTTTGCAGCGCTCATGTTCTGTGTGGCACTGTTCGTGTCGGCTCCGATTGTGCAGGTCGCCACGAACGACCCGGAGGTGTCAATAACCAGGGTCTTTAGGACAGCGTATTCACGAACATTAGGACACTCTGAACGCCGCTGATTTGGATTTTGACAGGAAGCTGTTGGCGGGTCAAACACCTCCCTTCTTGCTGAGGATTTTGGCCACCTTGCCCAGAAGGGCGCGGTGAGGAGAGAGCCTCTCCCGGTAGCTGGTGCCCTCGATGACGATCTGGTAGCTGGTGTTGGCCAGGCGGTCCAGGGCGCTGTTGCCCAGGATGGGATCGTTGAAGAGGCTGAGCCACTCTTCGATGGCCCGGTTGGATGTGATGATGAAGCTGGAGGCTCGGTGCTTGCCGACGATGAGCTGGTAGAGGTCCACCGACTGTGGTCCGGTCAGGCTGTGCAGGCCCAAGTCGTCGAGGATGAGCAGGTCTGGGGAGAGGAAGGAGCGGAAGGTCTTGTCCACCGAGTTATCCACCCTGGCCTGGTTCATGGCCTTGAAGAAGTCGTCGGCGTGGATGAAGCGGACGGTGTACCCGGCTCTGACGGCAGCGTAGCCCAGGGCCTGGGCCAGGAAGCTCTTGCCGACGCCCGCCGGTCCCATGAGCAAGACGTGCTCGTGCCTGGAGATGAACTCCAGGGAGAAGGCGGCGTCGAGGAGGCGGCGGTCCAGGGTGATTTCGGACGTCCAGTCGAAGTCTTCCAGTCGGCAGGTCTCCTCGAAGCCGGCCCGGTTCAGACGGATCTCGATGCGCCGGTTCTCCCTTCGGCTGACCTCGTCGGCCAGGATGATCTCTAGGAAGGCGGCGTAGTCCAACTGGTCCCTTCGGGCCAGGGCGATGCGCTCTGGCAGGGTGTCCAGCATGGCGCTCAGCTTGAGGGTCTTGAGCAGCGGGGCCAGATCGACGTTGCGGGTCATGGCTGACCTCCTTCGGTTGGGTGATGGCCGTTGACGAGGGCGAAGACGGAGCCGGGCCTGGCAAAGCGTCCCGCAGGCAACGGATCGGGATAGGGCGACGCATCCTGCTGCTCCAAGGCTTCGATCAGGATGCGCTCGACGCGGTGCACGTCGATGAGGTCCACGTCCAGGGCCTTGTGGCAGGCGACGTCCAGCCTGTCGGGGGTGTAGCGCTGGGCGAGGCGGAGCAGCTTGTGGCCCTGCCTCACTTTGGCCCAGGGCGTGGGGCCTTCGAAGAGCCGGTCGGCGAAGGCGGCCACCGCCTCTCCCAGTTCCGCCGCGCTCTGCGTGATCTTGTCGGGCGCCCGCAGGGTGTAGGCGGTGAGCTCCTTCGGGTAGTCGTCGGGATCGGTGGAGCGACCGCCCTTGGACTGACGGGGATGGAGCTTGATCAGCTTACCCTGGTGGTAGATGCGCACCAGCTTGCTGTCCAGCGCGATCTCCACCTGCTGCCCCGGAGGGCACAGGGCCGACGGCACCGAGTAGAGGGCGTACTGGCAGTTCACGTGGTGGTCGTGGTGCACCTTAGCGCTGCGCCAGTGGGTGATCTCGTAGGGCTCGCCGTCCCAGGGGAGCAGCGCCTGGCGCTCCTCCTCGTCGAAGACCTCCAACGGCTTGCGCCTGGTGGTGCCGTGCACCCTCTGTCCGGCCACCTCACGGCACCAGTGGGCCGCTTCCTTCCGCATATGAGGCAGGTCTCTGAAGTCGGCTCCCTTGAAGAAGCGCTGCCTCACGTACTGGACGCCCCGCTCCACCTTGGGCTTGTCCCTGGGGTGGCGCACTCGGGCCGGGTCGGTGATGAAGCCCCGGCGCTGGGAGTACTCCAGGAAGCCCCGGGTCAGCCTGGGGTGCAGGGCGTCGGCCCCGGCCACCGCCGCCGGGAAGTTGTCGATGACCAGGTACTTGGGAACGCCGCCGAAGAAGGCCCAGGCCGCTTCCAGCCCGGCGACCACGTCCTCCAGTTTCTGCCGGTGGGTGGGCCAGACGAAGCTGTGACGGGAGTAGGCCAGCACCACGATCAACGCCCACACCGACCGGCGGCGTCCCGTCTCCGGGTCCTCAAGCGACCCCAGCCGACCGAAGTCCAGCTCCGCCACCTCGCCCGGCGGACTCTCCTCCATCCGCACTGTCCGGAGACTGCGGCCCCGCCAGTTGCGGCGAGCCACGAAGCGCTGTAACGACGAATAGGACACCTGGCAGCCCCGCTCCGACAGCAACTCCCGGATGCGGGTCAGTTGCAGCCGGTCTCCGATGAGCCACTGCTGAATCTGGTCGGCCCAGGGAGCCAGCAGTTCCTCGATAGGCGTCTTCACCTGCCGCGGACCCGGGCGGCCGATGACAGCCAGCTTGCTCAGCTGCTCCTCGCTGGGAACGGGTCCGTCACGGCACATCCCCAACCCTTCAGCCGAGGATATGTACTTGCCCACGGTGTCCTTGGACAGTCCCGTGCCCGTGGCTATGTGACGCTGGCTCTCGCCTGCCTGCCAGCGCCGTATGACTTCTGCTATCTCCACTCTGAACACCTCCTTGTAGGCCATCGCTTCACCTCCTACCTGAAGTGTGTCGCGATGCTCCTGTGGTCAGGCGTTCAGAGTGTCCTAAAGACTCTGGGTATCTGTCCTAAAGACTCTGATTATTTCGGCCCTTTGCTGTCCTAAAGTTCCTGGTTATTGACACCGGAGATGTTCTTCGAACGTGCCAGAGCCACGTCATTATTCGGGATATCTCCGATAGAGCACTGGATCGACGACATCCGGACCAGCCTTATTCGTCATAGCCTGATGTTCAACCTTCAGGGTGACCCCAACGGACGCCACAATCTTCCAGACGCGCCGATGCTGGACTTTTTCATGGCTTCGCTCTTTGCCCTCGGCTTCGTTTTCGCCCTCACTCGTTGGCGAGACACCAGACTGTTCTCACTGCCGCTCTGGGTGTTCGTCATGATACTGCCGGGGGTCTTTACCGTTCCCTGGGAATCGCCTCAATCGTTGCGCTCGATCGTCGTGATACCGGCAGTGGCGGGCCTGGCGGCGTACGTTGTAGATCAGGTGTGGAGTGCCGGACGCGCAACGCCGTGGGCAATCGTCCGGATAGCGACGATACCTCTAACTCTCGGCCTGCTGGGTGTCATCGCATTCTCCAATATCAGCTTCTATTTCGGCCAGCAGGCGAACGACCCGAGGGTGTACAGCTCCTTTTCGACAGAAGAAACCCTCATGACGGAAAGCCAGATCGAGCAGCGAGGTCGCGGGTACTCGCTATGGGTATCGCGCCAGTTTCTGCTCAGCCTCACTCACGATCTTCTGGCCCACCCCTCTTGGTTCGAGGTGATTGAGGCACCGGAGACGATTCCACTCGACTCATCCGAGGTGTGGCACGGCACCGCCGCCTATTTTGAACCCAAGGAAAGAGGGTTCTGGGAGACGATGCAGGTCTATTATCCTGATGGAGACTACGGGGTCGAAACGCCGCCCGGCGGAGGAGAGCCGCTGTTCTACACTGCGATCGTCAGCAGGGAGCAGTTGGGTGCCCGCCAGGGCCTTTCTGTTTCCTATATGAGGAATGATGTTGAGATCAAGGGGCTGCGGGAGACGGTACCCGAGTCGGTCTGGCATCCGGACGCAGGGCCGCGTGAATACCCGTACACCGTGAGGATGGAAGGAGCTCTTCATATACGGGATGAGGGAGAGTACCAGATCACGCTCGCAGGAAACGCACAGGCAGTCGTGGAGTTGGACGGAAGGAGGATCATTGGCCAAGGACGGACTGCGGCCACAGTCGTTCCCGCCATCGGCCTCCATCAACTGACGATCACTAGCAGGATCACGAGCGATGAAGAGTTCATTCGAGTCTTGTGGGCTCCTCCAGGCGGCACGACGGAGGTTATTCCATTCAGCAGGCTGTACCGGGATACCGTCCGTCCGGTTGGTCTTGCTGGACGGTTTTTCAAGCAGGGAGACTCTTCTGGAATCCCCGACGCCGCCCAGATTTCTCCCACCATGGATCTGTCGTACTTCGATCCTGTTATTTCTGAACCGTACTTCGCAACTTGGCAAGGATTTCTGGACGTGCCAGTTTCTGGCCAATACCGATTCCGAGCGCGAGGTTTCGGTTCCATTGAGCTTTACATAGAGGGTGAACCGATTGCTCGAACACCCCCTGACGGCAGAATCGGCGAAGAAGGTGACGTCTACCTGCATGAGGGGAGACACGGCATAAGGGTCGACTACAACCCACAGATGCCTCCGTCGCGCTTGAGCATTGAATGGGCCTCGCCCGACAATCCGTTCCATCCTATTCCGATTGACTCGATGGCTCCGGCTCCAGAGCATATGCTGCGGATAGTCAATTGAACGGCTAGCGGCTCCCTAGCAAAATCAGTGTCTCTTATGTGGTTGGAGATGGCCGGCTATGGACCAAAGCACAAAGCTTGGTTCTAGCGTACTTCTTCTCCCTTGACGTCTTCTTCCTTGACCGGCAGATGTGTCTAGCCGCCTCCCTCGATAGGTTTGGACTCTCGAGTCCTCATTCATGGTTGAGACAGGAGGTCATCCAGAGCATAGGAGAGGTCGTGTCATGGGGTTCTCCTTGACCTCGACCGCCCCCTTCGACCCAGGAAGGCCGAGGTCAGCGACCGGCGAAAGAGCGCCCCACCCCTAAGGTGTAACCCCGCAACATGGGTCGTCCAGCTTAGGGAGCCACCCGAGGTTCCTCACCTAGCATCTCTCCCTTCGGCATCCGGTAGCCGACGCGGGGCTCGGTAAAGATGTAGGTGGGGTCGTCGGCATGGTCGCCGAGCTTTCGGCGGAGCTTGTTTACGATGGTGCGCAGGGGCCGTATGTCGCCGCTGTTCTTCTCACCCCATACCCGGTCCAACAGGTGCTCATAGGTCAACACCCTTCCCCCGTTGGCCGAAAGCTCGGCGAGCAAACGGTACTCCATGGGGACTAGGCGCACCGGCCGGCCGGCCAGGGCCACGCTGCGCTCCGGGTAGTCGATGGTCAGGTCGCCCAGGACGTAACGCCCGGAGGGCTCCGGGCTCCCTCGCCGGCGCAGGGCCGCCTTGATCCTCGCCGCAAGCTCCGTCGGAGAGAAGGGCTTGACCACGTAGTCGACGGCCCCCATCTCGAAGGCCCTGGCGATGAGCTCGTCCCGTCCGTAGGCGGACAGGAAGATGACCGGCACGTCCGTCTTCTGGAGTATGCCCCGCATCAGCTCGATGCCGTCGGTCCCGGGAAGCACCAGGTCCAGCAGCACCAGCTCCGGCCTCTCCTCCTCAGCCAGACGGAGCGCCTCCTCGGGGTCCCCCGTCACTATCGGTGTGTAGCCGGAGGCGATGAGGGTGTCCCGGACGTACCGGAGGTCGTTGGGGTCGTCGTCCACGGCGAGGACCCGCGCCGGTGCGTCCGGTTCCCGGTGCGCCCGCCGGGAACGCCGCAGGACCGGCTGTAGCACGCCTGCCGCGCCGCCCCCGGCGTTCTCCACCGTGGGCAGCGTGAAGATGAAGCGCGCCCCCAGGCCCGGCCCGTCGCTCTCGGCCCAGATGCGGCCCCCATGCGCCTCCACGATCCCCTTGCAGATGGCCAGGCCCAGGCCGGTATCTCCGATCTGCTCCTCGGACTGCACCTTGGAGAACTTGCGAAACAGGTGGGGCAGGCTCTCCGCCGGGATGCCCCTCCCCTCGTCGGACACCGAGACGGCAACGTGGACGTCCTGCCCCGCGACGGCCACCCTGATGACAGACGACTCGGGGGAGTGGCGGGTCGCGTTGGAGAGGAGGTTGCACAGGACCTGCACGATGCGCCGCCCGTCGGCAGTCACCAGGGGCAGGTCCGGCTCGATGTCGATGTCGAGGTTGTTCCTGCCTCCCGAGCTCATGAAGGCGGTCCTGGCCCGGTCCACCAGCATGGCCACGTCCGCCGGCTCCGGGCTGACCGCCAGCGTCCCCGTCTCGATGCGGGCCACGTCCAGCAGGTCCGACACCAGGTCGTGCATCTGGTCGGCCTGGTCGGCGATGATGCGGAAGAACTGGCGCACCACCGCGGGGTCCACGTCCACCATCGAGTCCAGCACGGTGGCCGCGGAGCCCTTGATGGACGTCAGGGGAGCACGGAGCTCGTGGCTCACCATCGCCAGGAACTCCGCCCGCAGGCGCTCCAGCTCCTCGACGGCCGCCATGTCCTGCAGGGTCACGACCATCGACTCGACCGCGCCTTCGTCGGAGAGAATGGGGGTCGCGTTGAGCAGCACGGTGACGCTCCGCCCGTCGGGGACCCGCATGACGATCTCCTCCGCCCGCAGCGTTTCCCCAATGCGCAGGAGCTGTGCCAGCGGGAACTCCCGGAGTGAGACCTCGCGCCCGTCGGCCCGTCTGAAGGTCAGCGTGTCGAGCAGGTCGTCCGGTGACTGGCCGGGGTTGCGCAGGCTGTCGACGATCCTGCCGGCCTCCCGGTTGAAGGACTTCGGCGCTCCCGTCGCCGCGTCGAAGACCACGACGCCCACGGGGGATGTGTCCATCAGCGTCTCCAGGTCGGCCCTGGCCCGCTGCTCCTCCCGGTGCCTGCTGGCGTTGGCGATGACCAGCGCCGCCTGGGAGGCGAACGTCACGAGGGTCTCCTCGTCCTCCTGGGTGAATTCCCCGCCGCCCGCCTCACGGGCCAGGTAGATGGTGCCGACCCCGACCCCCGCGTGGCGGATCGGGGCCACCAGCATGGAGCCCAACGGCACCGAGGGCAGGAAGTCCGGCATGTTCAACGCCTTCATGTGGCCTGCCATGTCCGGCACCCGCAGGGGCTCCTCCAGCCCGCTGAGGTACTCGAAGAAGCCTAGTCCCTCGGGCATGTCCCATAACCCCTGGTGCTCCTCGCTGGTGAGGCCCGAGGCGATGAACGTGGGGCGCCGGAAGGCCTCGCCCGGGATGGTGATCGCCCCGTAGCGGGAGGCCGTCAGCGCCCGGGCGTTGTCCACCACCTCCTGCAACACGGTGTCGAGGTCCAGGCTCTCGTTGATGCGGAGGCTGGCCTCGCTCAGGCGTGACAGGCGCTGGCGCAGCTCCGCTATCTCGCGGTCTCGCTCGTCTGGTTGGTTCAACTCGGCACCTCGACAGGACTGGAGAAGGCATCGGCACGCCCAGCGCCAAGGCTGGAGGACTCGGCGCCGATGGCGCCAATTATGCCGGAATTGGCGATGGGTTACAATAGGTCATAACTAATCGACACAAGTTTAACAGCCGGGTTACATTTTTGTGCTGTTCTGGCATATGGCTTTGCGCTTTGCGCCTAACCTCACGGCCGAGCCGGCCTCATCACCAGTTGGGCGGGCATTCTCACTGGATAGCAACACAGGTCAGGGCTTCGCAGGGGCAATGAAGAGACTGAACGAAGCATACCAACGTGCAATAGTAGCCTTCTGAGACAGGCTCATTCATGGCGTTGAATGCAAACGCGATGGATTCCGAAGGGTGGGGACATCCTTCCTCGCATGGACCGCGTTGGCTTCGTTGCGGACGGCAGACCTGACAATTCGGGTAATACTCACCACCCGATCTAATGAGCGTCGCATCCGCCGACGGAGCGAGTGACTTGGCCGAAAGGACTCAAACGCCGGTTGATGAGGCGACAGGGCAACACATGCGTCTACTGCGGGTATCACAGAACAGCGCCGAGCTTCGACATAGACCACATGATCCCCGTCGTCCTGGGTGGGTCCAACGACATCAGCAATCTCCAGGTCGTCTGTCGTCCGTGCAACCAACGAAAGGGTCTTCAGACCGACCGCGCGTTCAGGCAGCGATACATGCGTCTTGTCCCCCAAAGGTTGACAGCACCACACCGCCGCATGCCCCGGCGAGAATTCAAAGAGGAAACTCGATCGACGGGGCAGAGTGACAGCGTCCAACAATTTAGGCGAACGTGCTTCATTT
Source organism: Dehalococcoidia bacterium (assembly GCA_965207305.1). GTDB lineage: Bacteria > Chloroflexota > Dehalococcoidia > Lucifugimonadales > JAGWBF01 > JAGWBJ01. Next base: position 380,480 of record CBDBMB010000001.1, read on the forward strand.
CCAAGCGCAGTAAGGTAGGTTCTGGATGTACAGTTCTTGGGGTTGCCATCGGTGCAGGCCTTATGTTCTTCTTTGCATCAGCGGGTGAGGAGGGATACCTGATCCTTCTGCCGTCGCTGGCTCTGGGCGGTGGCGTCAGCGTCGGTGTCTGGTTCAGGGCCTGCGGGACTGACGCCATGATAGAAGGCTATGGGTGAGCCCGTGTACGATGACCGTGTTGCTCGCCGGTCAAAGAGGTAGGGGATGGCCCGCCCTCATGCTGCTGGTAAGTGTTCGGTGGTCGACGCCCAGCATCTGCGCCGTCTTCCTGACTCCTCTGTCTTGCACCAGCTCTTCAAGCAACATCATGAGTTGCAGGTGTTGAAGGTCCTCGATGATCCTGCTCTTGTAGATGACTGACTTTCTCTGTTTCATCCGGTTCTTCCTCTGCGTATGATCCGTCCACAAGCTCTACCCCAGCATGACGTCTCCCCGTTCGCCAGGGACCGGAGCGCTCACCGTCCGGCCGCTTCACCACAGCCCGAACGTCAGCACTCGCCTGACCTTGCGCAGCAACTCGACCTTCCTCAGCGCTCTCCGCGTGTCGAAGAGCGCCGTCCTTCGCCAGTTGACCTGGCCGCCCCGCTCGAACCCCCGCAGCGGATACGTCTCCGGGGGGAGCGTCATCCCGTGCCCTTCCAACAGCGTCAGCTCCAGGGCCAGCCGCCGCTCCTCGACCCGCAGCCACTCGATGCCTCTGCCCCGGTTGGGATGCGTCGCCTTCAGCTCACGCCACTCGACGATCAGCGGCCACACGTCCCCGAACACGTCCTCGTCGTCGTCGGCAGGCTCACGCGTCACCAGGTCAGGAAAATCCCGCCTCACCCAGGGCCTGCGTCTGGGCTGCGCGCCGGCGTCTTGCGCGTCCGCCGAGCCCCCAACGGCTCCCCCGGTCTCCATCTTCGCCACCCGGCGCACCGCCTGTGCGAGCTCATCCCTGAGCGCCTTCACGTCGCCCCGGACCGCAGCGAACCCCTTGCTCACACTCTGCTCCAGCGCCTCGACCCGGACCACCCATTTATCCAGCCTCTCCTCCAGTTCGTCGTCGTGGCCCCGCTCACTGGGCGCCGCGGAGCCCACGCCCGACCTGAGCACCCTGTCCAACGCTCCCCGCATGCGCCTCGACAGCACTCTCTCGTCAAGGCCGGCGTCCAGCGTCCTGCGGTCCACCCCCAGAATCGCCGCCGCCCTCTTGCGTCCGTGGTCTCGCTCCAGCTCGTGCAGCAGCGCCATGAGCCGCACATAATGCAGGTCCGCTTGCTCCTGGCCGCCGTCGATGCTCTGTGTCCTCTGTTCCATGGGTCCCTCCTCCGTAGACTCTCCGCAGGCTAGATTCTTCGCATTCAGGTCTGACGCCGCAGGTCTGGCCGTACCCTTCACATCCTGTAGGGGCCTTCCCGACACAGCCCCCGCCTGGCCACCGCACCTAGCGCCGCCACAAGCCAAACCGCCGTCCGGCCTGCTCAGGCTCAGGCGCCCTGGCGGGCTCCACCTGCTGCTCCTCCACCTCCGTGACGTCGTCCTTGTCAACCGCAGGGGTGTCGTCATCCTCGGCGTCCATTTCCGCCTCCGCATGAACCTCTGCCTGTGCCCGAGCCTGCGCTTTTTCCAGCGCCTCCACCCGCTGGGTCAGTGTGTCGACCAGGTCGTCGATCTCTCTCATCGAGGCCAACAAGAACTTGATCTGCAGGTCGATCCGGTCCAGCGGCATGGCCTCCTGGGTCTCGGGGTCGTCCCTGGCTATGAGCGTCTGGACGGCGTGGTTCATCCTGCTCGTCAGCCGGTCCCGCCGAAGGGCCAGAGCCACCGTCTTACGGTTCACCCCCAGCATTGCCGCCGCCTGTCGCTGCCCTCGCTCCCTCACCAGGTACTCCACCGCCCACTTGAAGTCGGGCTCATCGGCCCGGGTGTCGACCTCCGGCCTGCCGTTCTGTTTCTCTGTCTCTCCCCTCATGTCATACCTCCTGTAGGGGATGGCCCAGTCCTGCAATCAGGGCCTCTTTTCTTCCGGAAGTCGCCCTTACGGGAAGTGTTCACAAAAGTTGTCAGATATACCCCGCAATTCGCGTCTTCCCGTAGCTGATTGGCCCAGGATGTCCGCTTCTCCCCGAAGTCTCTTTTCCCTGTACGCCCCATTTACAGCCACTTGCCGCCAAACAGGTGGGCCAAACTGGGCCACTCTTATCGCAGAAATGTCCCCCGAGAGTGCTCGTTTCATGGTGTATTGACCTCGCCTGGACGGCGTTGAGGACCCTTGCTCACGGTCTGGCCGGACGCCCTAGCGCGGACCGACCGACCGTCGCTCCAGACTGCCGCTCCCCGGACCCGAGACCGTCGTCCGGTGGTTGGGGTCCGGCCGATACGCCTTCCTTCCGTCGCACCGGGCCTGATAGGGGCGCACACGTCCTGCGGAGCCGTGGCCCTCTTCTGTACCACGGGAGGTGGCGCCCGCATAACCTCCTAGAGGGTTGTGCACGCGTGCACAAGCTTCCGGGAGGTTACGAGCCTCATCCCGATGGTTCACACTCTGTATCGAGTCGCCGAGGACCCGCCTGATGGCCTCGGTCCTATTGGCGAGCCAGACCCGGGTCCGCGCTCGACGCACACGCCGCAGGCAGAGCCCACTTTACGCAGGGGCGCTCGTACTACCCGCCCATGCCAGAGGCCTGCGCGACCGGCCCCGCAACGACCGCCACAGGCTCTAGTCGAGGCAGCCTCAACTCAGACGATATGGAAGATACGAAGAGACAGAACGGACGGGGGAGGCCCCAGGGGGAGGCCTCGGAGTTCGGCGTGGTCAGGGTCTTCTCCAAACCCGCTCCCGACGCCGAGGACCGGCTGCGCCGCCTCTTCACCCTGTTGCTCAAGCCCTCAGCAAGCGACGGGCAGGCTGCCGAGAAGGAGTTATCCCTGGACGACCGGCAAGCCGACGGCCACCAGGAGGTGGAAGCCTGATGCCGTCTGAGGTGCCCTCCAACCAAAATCAGCTATCGCTGAGGAGTTCGGCGCTCAGCCAGGACGCCCCGTACCAGGCCGTCTTCGGGGACGTGTCGAAGATCATCGACTCGGCCAGGGAGTCGGCAGCTCGCTCCGTGAACGCGGCCATGACCGCTGCCTACTGGCTGATAGGCCATCGCATCGTCGAGTCCGAGCAGTTGGGAGAGGAGCGGGCCGAGTATGGAGCAGCCCTCCTCGAAAGGCTGGCGGAGGACCTGACACAACGGTTCGGACGCGGCTTCTCCCGGCAGAACCTCCAGCACATGCGCCTGTTCTATCTCGCCTATACGCCCGACCGGATTCGCCAGACAGTGTCTGGCAAATCGGCCCTGCCCCGTGGTCGTGTGATTCGCCAGACGCCGTCTGGCATTTCCCAAACCACCTCCGTCGAAGTAGTCTTCAACGACCTTCTCGCGGCCTTTCCTTTGCCCTGGTCGGCCTACGTGCGTCTCCTGTCGGTCAGAAATGAACAGGCCCGCGAGTTCTACGAGACCGAGGCGTTGAGGGGAGGATGGTCGGTCCGTCAGCTCGACCGGCAGATCGGCTCCCAGTTCTACGAGCGCACGGCCCTCTCGAAGAACAAGGCCGCCATGCTGACGTCGGGACGGAGACCCAAGACCGAAGACCTCGCAGTACCCCAGGAGCAGATCAAGGACCCCTTCGTCCTGGAGTTCCTCGATCTCAAGGACGAGTATTCCGAGAGCGACTTGGAAGAAGCGCTGATACGCCACCTGGAGACCTTCCTCATGGAGCTGGGAGGAGACTTCTGCTTCATGGGCAGGCAGAGGCGGCTGCGCATCGGCAACAGGTGGTACCGAGTCGACCTTCTTTTCTATCACCGTGGCCTGCGATGTTTGGTGGTCATCGACCTGAAGATCGGGGCGTTCACCCATGCCGACGCCGGGCAGATGCACCTCTACCTGAACTACGCGCATGAGCACTGGGTGCGCGAGGGCGAGAACCCGCCTGTGGGACTGATCCTCTGCTCCGAGAAAGACGAGGCGCTGGCCCACTACGCCCTGGACGGCCTGCCAAACAACGTGATGGCCGGGGAGTACCGGGTCACCCTGCCGGACGAGGAACTGCTGGCGACGGAGCTCGACCGCACGAGGCAGGCGATGGACCTGCGCGGCTCCATCACGCCCGAAGCTTCGGCATCGAGTGACCCACTCTCGGAGAACGACCCGGAGGAGTGAACGGGCGTACCGCAGGGAGCGGAAACGCGCTTTGACTCCCCCTGTCCGCCAGGGTAGAATGGAGGGCAACGAGAAGTTGACCCGGCGGTGCGCTAACACCCCGGGCCGTGGCGCCACCTGCGCGAACAGGTGATGCGAGATAATTGTACTACTCGCAGACCCGCTCCCGACAGGAGGCGGGTCTTTTTTAGTTTCTCAGGATGTGAAAGGAGGCAGGCATGGCGAGAATCGCCTACAGAAGGACAGAAGGGAAACGGGCGGCCATCTACGCCCGGGTGTCGGACAAGAGCCAGGACACCGAGGACAAGACCTCCATCTCCGAGCAGATTTCCGACATGGAGGCCCACTGCGAGCGCAGGGGGCTGACGATCGTCGCCCGCTACCGGGAGGTGGGGAGAGGATGGTCCAAGAAGCGGCCCGAGTTCCAGCAGATGTTGGCCGACGCCCGGCAGGGGCGCTTCGACACCATCGTCTGCTGGAAGTCCGACCGGCTCAGCCGAGGCATGTACCCCGCCGCCGCTCTCATGGAGGTCATCGAGGCCCACAGGATCAACCTAGAGGCCGTCATGGACGCCATCGACATGAAGACCTTCGGACTGATGGCGGCGGTCGGGAAGATAGAGCTGGACAACTTCAGGGAGAGGGCCTCGATGGGCAAGCGCGGCTCGGCCAAGCAGGGCCGCATCCCCATCGGCAACGTCCCCTACGGCTATCGCGTTGGAGAGGACGGCAGGCCAGAGGTGGTGGAGGCCGAGGCCGAGGTCGTGCGGCGCGTCTACCGGATGTATGTCCGCGACGGTAAGGGAGCGCCCGCAATCACCAAGCAGCTCAACGCCGACGGTGTGCCGGTATCCAGGGAGGGCAAGCGGTGGTGGGACGGTCAGGTCTGGCGCATCCTGAGCAATGAGACCTACAAGGGGACGTGGTGGTACGGCAGGGCCCGGTACGTCTCCACCGAGGAGGGGATGCAGGTCTACGACCAGCCTGAGGACGAGTGGATCGGCGTCCCGTTCCCGCCCCTGGTGGACGAGGAGACATGGGAGAGGGCCAGGGTGCTGCGCAGGAAGCGGTGGACCAAGGCCGGGCGGAACACCAAGGTGTTCTACCTGTTGCAGCACATGATGAGGTGCTCGGAGTGCGGTTTCCTCATGGGAGGCTCGGCGAATACCAAGAAGGAGGTAAAGCGCAACGGCAAGCTCTACAAGTACGAGCTCAATCCTCCGCGCCGGTACTACAGGTGCTACGGCTACCAGCAGATGCGCCTCCAGTGCCGGCCGAAGCCGATGATCCGGGCGGAGCGGTTAGAGAGCCTGGTCTGGGCCGAGGTCAGGAACGCCCTGGAGAACCCGGGCCTTATAGTCGCCGGCATCGAGTCGCTGGACGCCCAGGAGGACGGCGGTGGACTGGCCGAGGAGATCGCCCAGGCGGAGCGGGACCTTCAGAGCGTGCAGATGGAGGAGGACCGGGCCATCAGGCTCTACGTGTCGGGGAAGATAACCGAGGGGCAGCTTGACCGCCAGCGTAGGTTCATCACCGAGAGACTAGAGACGCTCCGGGTCAGGCTGGACGAGTACCGCGCTCAGCAGGCCGCCCTGGACGAGAAGCGCATCCTGATGGAGAACATCGTAGAGTGGGCTGAGAAGATGGGAGGAAGCCTGGACGACCTGTCTGACGAGGACCGCCGCGAGGTCTTGGAGCTTCTGCTGGACGGGGTGACCATCGACCGGGAGAACAACCTCCAGATCACGCTGGCTGTGCCGATGGATGAGTTTGTTTCGATTTCACCACCCGAATCAACTTCTTATGGCACAACTCCGCACCCCGCAGGGTTGCGTCAAGGCATATTACCACCACGCGGGCCAGTTGGCAAGGGAGTTGTTGACAGAATTTCAAGAAGTCACGGCCCAGCCGTGTTCACGGCGCGCCGGAGTGACCGAGCCCTAGCCTGCGGCATCGGAGGAGCGGGAGGGTCCCCCGCCGGCCCTGCGGGCGACGGCGAGCAGCCCCACGGCCCCCGCCGCGCCGACCAGGGGCCCGGCCCAGTATATCCAGTGGTGGGCCCAGGCCGCCCCCACCAGGGCCGGGCCGAAGGACCTGGCGGGGTTCATGGAGGCCCCGGAGATGGGGCCGCCGAAGGTGGCCTCCAGGCCCACGGTGGCGCCGATGAGGACCGGCGCGGCCCACCGGGTGCGCCGGCCGCCGCAGGAGACGCAGAGGACCACCCCCATTAATAGGAAGGACAGCAGGACCTCCAGGCCCAGGGACTCCCAGGGGCTCCCCGAGGGGATGGTGGCGCCCATCCGGGCGTGGGAGCCGAGGAGGGCCAGCAGCAGCAGGCAGGCGGCGACGGCGCCCGCGAGCTGGGCGGCCACGTAGGGGGGGACGTCGCGCCAGGGGCATCGGCCGGCCAGGGCCAGGCCCACGGTGACGGCGGGGTTGATGTAGGCGCCGGAGACGTTCCGGGTGGCGTATATCATGGCCGTGACGGCGACGCCGAAGCTGATGCCGATGCCGGCCTGGGTGACGCGGCCGCCGGTGATGGCGTCGACCATGATGCTGCCGCACCCGATGAGGACCATGCCGAAGGTGCCGAGGAGCTCGGCGGCGCAGCGGGTTATCATAAGCGCTTTATCATAGGAGGAGGGGGCATGCCGTCATTCCGAGCCGCTCTCCCGCGTGGGGGGAGGCCCCACCCCGGGTTGTTTGGCCCGCCCTCCCGGCCCCGCGCTCCGCGCGGGCAAGGTAGCCCCGCCCCAGACGCGGGGTAGTGTACGGGACCGGGGCGCCGTCCCTTCCTGGTCGCGACGGAGGATTCCTCTCTTCGCTTCGCTCCGATCGGAATGACAGGGGAGGGTGGGGCTCCGCCTGCCATTCCCGAGCCGCTCCCCCGTCACTCCCGCGAAAGCGGGAGTCCAAGGCGCCAATATGGATTCCCGCGTGCGCGGGAATGACGATGGGTGAGGCACCGTCATTCCGGCCCCCGAGCCGGAATCCAGGGGTGGGGGCCTCCTTACCGTCATTCCGAGCCGCCTCCCTTGCATGTCATTCCGAGCCGCCGGCGAGGAATCTCTGGTCCGCGTTCGGAGGATGCCGCGCCCCAGGGCCCGTCATGGCGCCGGTCTCGTCGAGGCGGACGGGAGATTCCTCTCTCCGCTTCGCTCCGCTCGGAATGACAGGGGAGGGCGTCATTCCGAGCCGCCTCCCTTGCATGTCATTCCGAGCCGTAGGCGAGGAATCTCTGGTCCGCGTTTGTAGGATGCCACGCCCCAGGGCCCGCCGTGGCCCGCGTCCTGGGGTGCGGTGCCGCCGTCCGTCATTCCGTTGCACGGTCTCCCCGCCCATCATTCCGTTGCGCGGTCCCCCCGCCCATCATTCCGTTGCACGGTCTCCGCGCCCGTCATTCCGAACGGAGTGGAGCGGAGGGAGGAATCCATCCATGCCGGCGAGTACTGTGCCTCTGGGCCCTGTGGCGTGGCATTCTTGTTGGAGGGCGCCTGAGATTCCTCGCTGCGCTCGGAATGACATGCGGGGGAAGGCTCGGCATGACTTGCGGGGCGGCGGGGCGGCTTGGCCCGCTTCCAATGACATGCGGAGCGGCGGGGCGGCTTGGTCCGCTTCCAATGACATGCGGGGTGGGGGGGCGGCTTGGCCCGCTTCCAATGACATGCGCAGCGGCGGGGCGGCCTGGTCCGCTTCCAATGACATGCGGGGTGGGGGGGCGGCAGGGCACGCTTCCAATGACATGCGGAGCGGCGGGGCGGCCTGGCACGCTTCCAATGACATGCGGGTTGGGGGGCCTCCTTACAACGGTGGAAGGCACGACCGGCGCGGCCCCCTCTCATCCCCTGGGTCCCGGCCTGCGCCGGGACGACGGGTTGGGTGGTTCCACCCCACGCCGACCCGTAGGGGCGCCTCTTGTGGGCGCCCACGAGGGACGCCCCTACGACGGGTCCCGGCCCCCGAGCCGGAATCCCCCGTCACTCCCGCGAAGGCGGGAGTCCAGGGCCCCGGTATGGATTCCCGCGTGG
>CBDBMB010000002.1:0-599665 GCA_965207305.1 Dehalococcoidia bacterium
GCAAGATCGTCCAGCGGCGACGAGGAGGACGAGACCGAAACGGTTGAGACGGTCTTCTCCCAGGCGCGGGACGCCGAGGCCGCCGCCGAGGAGCTGCTGGTGGACGACGGCTGGAAGATTGCGGGGATGGAGCCGGAGACCATAGCGGTCAACGGCAACGGAGCCAACGGGCACCACGCCAACGGCCACGGGTCCGACATCTTTGGGCCGGACGGTCGAACTGGCGCCGGTCGACGGACACCACGCCAACGGGAACGGTCACGCGCCTGTCCCTGTGAACGGCAACGGCGCCAACGGCCACCACGACGACGGCGAGGCCGACGGGCCTCAGCAGTCGCTCTTCTCCTGGGCCGAGTTCATGGCCGAGGAGCCGGTCAAGCCGAACCGCAAGAACGGCAAGCCACAGCCCGCGAGCATGTCCATGTTCGAGTGGGCGCTGGAGCTTGAGAAGGAGAGGGAGACGGTCGGCGCGGGACGCTAGACCGCAAGAGGCACGGGAGGGGCCGCCGCCATCGGAGCGGCGGCCCCTCCCGCACGACAACAAGCACCGACAAAGGAAGGAGAAAGACCAATGGCAAGAGTATTCATCTACGACGACAGAGAGTTCCCGGACCCCGACCCCGAGATGACCGTCGACCAGGTGAAGGGAACGCTCGCCGAATTCTACGGCGAGATCGCCAACGCCTCGGTCAAGGAGACCAAGCGCGGCGACGACACCATCTACGAGTTACAGCGGCGGGTGGGCACGAAGGGGGCCTTCGACCGCCCGCGCAGCTAGGGGAGGTACCTTGATGGACACCCGCACCTTTGCAGGGCTGCTGGCGGCCTCGCCGCCAACGGCCCTGCGCATCATCGAGCTCACGGCAGAGCTCACACGGCCCGACGGCACCCTCGACCTGGAAGCCGCGGCCGCTCGGCAGAAGGACGTAGAGATGGCCTGCACGCAGGCCCAGGAGTACGCCTCGGCCACGGGGCGGCTGAAGGAGGCCATGCAGTGGAAGCTGCGGCCCCGGCGCTCCTGAGCCGTCTCGCACAGACGCTCCTGCGGCGTCCGCCGTCGCTGCGGGAGCTGGTGGTCATCGTCGGTTACGCCGACGACTACGCATGGTTCGCGGAGCTGATGCGCCGACTCTTCCCCAACGAGGCGGAGTCGGCGCTCTCGGCCCCCGGCGTAGGCGCCAGGGTGGAGCGCTTCGCCAACCTCTTCGCAGAGAAGCACTTCCCCCTGTACATGCCGGTGATCGAGTTCTTCTTCGAAGACGGGGAGGAACCCCCCTGGTCCTGGCTGCGGAGGGGCATCCCCTTCGACCTGATGGGCTTCGGCTACGACGGCGTCCACGAGCTGTGGAACGGCTACCGGGACGGCATCTCGGCCCTGCTCCTGCTGGTCAACCCCCCGGACTCCTTCTACGGGGAGTCCGACGAGATACGGACGGCCTGGCTGGAGTCGGCCGCCGAGCGCATCCCGCAATCGACGCTGGAGCGGATACCCCAGGGCGGCATACCGGCCGAGACGCTCTGCAAGGCGGTGAAGGACACGCGGTTCGAGGGGGCGGCCCCTGGCCGCCTCCTGGGTCTTCGCCGAGACGGGCAACTTCTTCCTCGACGCCAACTACGAGGACGGCAGCTACGACGGCTTCGCCGACCCCTGGGACGACGACATCATCAAGGAGGGCACGGAGGAGTGGCGGAAGGCCCGGGAACTCATGGGCTCGGTGTGCAATCTGGCCGACTGGCTAGAGGACGACCTCCCCGGCCGCTTCACAGAGATGCTGGACACCATCCTGCCCCGCATACCTGAACAAGGACAAGGAAAGGAGGACGACGGCCATGACGACCGACGCAGAGAAGACCGAGTGGTCCCTGCCGGGACCGGCGGACATTCCCAGGGACAGGCTCCAGCTCCAGTTGGAGGTCTATGAAGAGACGCTCCTGCTGCGGGGCTTCGAGGGAGACACCGACTGGGTGAAGACCGTCCTCGGCGGACGAGATCGCCAACGTCTTCATCCAGCACATGGGTGCCTCCTCGGGCCTGCTGCCCCAGGACGCCCTCTGGTGGAACCAGGGTGAGACCGGGCAGGTGGTGGCCCTCTGGCGGCCGCCGCAGGTCTGGCCGGTTGCCCTGCAACGGGAGGCGTTCAAGCCCCCCGCCCGGCTCCGGCTCCCCATGCCGGGGCTGGTCTTCGTCTGCTCACCGGGCCGCGCCCCCTGGGTCTACGCGGCCCAGGGCAGGCCCACGGACGCCGACCAGATGCTCTACAAGATGCCCGCCTTCAACGTCTTCCGGGACGGGCGGGTCTGCCCCGGAAGCCACAGGTTCCCGGAGGAAGTGGGACTCATCCCGGAGTCCTTCTTCCAGTCCTACTTCTCCGGCACCGGGGACTCAAAGGAACGCTCGAAGAAGCATCCCGACAACCTGCACGCGCTATGGGAGGAGATTGATGGAAAGACTGAGTACCCGGTTGAGGACCCTTGTTCCGCAGTGCACGGTGGCCCAGGTCATCGCGGCCTCCCAGGGGAGGCGGCTTGGCTACCGCTAGCGGCGGGCCCGCCGCGACCGCCCGCCCGAAGCCGGTGGGCTACCTCGTGAATCACAGCGACGGGCTGACCGGGGCGCACGGCATCGGCTTCGACTACGTGCTCGGAGCGGGCGGACTCTACGTCCAGTCCGAGAGCGCAAACCTGACGGCGCGCTTGCTCGCCGCTTCCTGCGAGATACGGGGGCTGGCCTCCGTGATCGAGAAGGTGGAGCTTGCCCACGGCCCCATCCCGGCCCGGCTCTTCGAGGTCGGGTTGCGCTGGTTCCAGGACGCCCCGACCACCGAGCGGTTCTTCGCCGTTCGCTGGGGACGGGCGCTCCTACCGGCTGGTGGTGCCCGAACAGAAGGGGACGGCGACGCGCCTCAAGTACACGCCGCCCGCAGGGGTGGTGGCCGAGTTCCACTCCCACGGAAGCTCCCGCGCCTTCTTCTCCAAGACCGACGACGGCGACGAGCAGGGCTTTCGCGTCTACGGCGTCGTCGGACGCCTCAGCGACCCCGAGCCGGAGCTGAGCCTCCGCGTGGGCGTCTACGGCCACTTCGCCCCGGTGGACTGGCCGCAGGTCTTCGACGGCCCTAACCCCAGCGTCAGGCTGGCGGGCGAGGGGCCTGACTTGACCGATGAAATGACAGAGGAGGTGATCGAATGCCTTACCGCCTTGACAACGAGTTCCTGCTGGACAACCCCTGGATAACGGTGGTGGGCTGCGGCGGGACGGGCGGCTTCGTCGCCGAGGGCCTCTGCCGCCTCTTCCAGGGGCGGGAGGCCCGGATCGTCCTGGTCGACCACGACCGGGTGGAACCCCACAACCTGCTTCGCCAGAATTTCTACCCTGGCGACGTGGGTGGCTTCAAGAGCAAGGTCCTGGCGGACCGGCTGGCGAAAGCCTACAACCGGCCCGTGGGCTACTCGGTCTACCCCTTCAAGGAGTACGACGAACGCCCGAACGGACCCGTCTACCCCGGCCTGATCGACTACGGCGAGAGCCTGATCATCGGCTGCGCCGACAACGCCGCCGCACGACGGGCGATGGCCGAGTGCCTGCCGGGACACCCGGCCCGCTGGCTCATCGACGCCGGCAACGACACCAACTGGGGCCAGGTGCTCGTCGGCAACGTCTCCGGCAGGGTGGACTGGGAGGAGCCCGCCTTCGAGGGCGAAACCTGCTACCTGGCCCCGGCGCCCACGCTCCAGCGCCCCCGACCTGCTGACCGCCGTGTCCACCCGACCGCCGGACGTGGACTGCGCGGCGGCCCTCGACCTCATCGACCAGGACCCGACCATCAACCAGATGATGGCGTCGCTGGCGCTACAGGTGGTCCGCCGCATGGTGGCGGGCACCTGCCCCTTCATGGCCCTCTATCTGGACATGGACCTGGGAACGGTCACACCCACCTACGTCACGCCGGAGGCGGTGGAGCGGACGGTGGGGACCTACGCCGAGTGATCGGCGCAAGCGAACGAACCTGGACAACGACAAGAGAGGAGAAACCATGTCTGACAAGAACGGAACCACCGCGATCTGGCAGGACCCGAACAGCGGGCTGCGCAGGCACAAGCTGATGACGAAGGAGCTCGGGGAGACGATTCCCGCCATCGAGCGCGACCTCTACTGGAAGCTGACGACCCTGGGCGAGATCAAGAGGAAGTCGTCGAGCCGGGCGGCCTAGACACCGGCTCAGGGAAAACACGGCCAGAACACCTATAAAGGAAAGGAGAAGACCATGCCGGACGAGAACGGAACGGAAGCAACCCGCCCGGACGCCGTGAGCGTCGAGGAGAGCATCTTCGGCGACGCGGCTGAGAAGGCGGACGACGCGCCCGCTGTGGCCGTCGAGGAGCGGGAGACCAGCGAGGAGACGGAACAGGACTGGCAAGCTCCCGATGACGCCGGTGAGCCGGACGCCGACGGAGAATCCGAACAGGGTCAGGAGAACCCCGGCACTGGCGAGGCACAGGCCGACGCGGGCGAGGACGTACCCGCGAACGAGCTGAAGGTCGTCGTCTCCATCAAGGGAAGCAGGGCCGTGATCGGGGTGCAGCAGCCCTCGTCGGACCCGCACATCGAGACCTTCGAGGACACAGACCTTCCCACCCTGGCGCAGGAGGTCCCGGCGGTGATCGAGCGGGCCAGGGCCAGGTGGGAGGAATCCCCCAAGCACCCCGCCTACGAGCGGCCCGCTCCCCCGGCCAAGCGTCGCAACAACCGGCGCCAGCAGGGGGCGGCGCAGGACGCAACGACGGATACGCAGGAAACCGAGACGCAGCAGCAGACGCTGAGGCTGTTTTAGGAAGCCTGAGCGCGAAGCACGGAGGAGGTCGTCGCAGCGATTGCGGCGACCTCCCCCGCCCATCCATATGTGGGGCGTTTTTGCGTTTCAGGCCGGTTGCGCGTCCATGTATAGGAGGGTAGCAGCCTAGAGGCTCCCCCGCCCACCATATGTGGGAGCTTTTTGCGTTTGCGGGAGTGTACGGCCGGGGGTGCGGGCCATGTATGCAGCTCTTGTTGCGTCTCAATGGAAGGGCGAGGCGACCTCCGGGTCCCCGCGCCAGGTGGCATCCAGGAAGTCGGGGATGTGCGCGTTGGTCAGCTCGCCATTCCAGTAGGCTGCGCGCTCGGCCTTGGCGAGGGTGGCCGCTTGAATCTTCCATCCGGGGTTGGACTCCCGGACCGCGCGGGCGACGTCCGCGAGCGTCGCGCCCCGGGTGCAGAAGTCGTCGACGACGAGCACGAGACCGGGTTCGCCTCCGATGGGGGCAGCCAGGTACACCCCGTCCACGGTGGCGTCCCGCTCGGCCGCAGAGGGGATGCCGGTGATCCGGGGATGCCGGTCCTTGGTAACGTGATGCGGAAGCCAGTATCGACGCCGACGTGTCGTTTTGCACAATATTTTGCCCTGAAGAGACCGAGGAGACGACGACGCGCGGGTTCCCGGCGGGGCGGAAGTCCTCGAAGGCGGCGCAGAACGTGCGGGTGGCCGCCCCGGCGGCGGAAGGTTCGCCGTACTTGAACCGGTTGAAGCGGCGGGTCCACTTCTCCTAGGGCCGGTCCGTGATGCCAAACCCGACCGTGAGCAGCCCCAGACCGCCGACCGGGAGGCGGAAGGTACGGACCAACCGGCCATCCACGAAGTATTTGTCCAGGGTTTCCTCGCCGAACAGGAGGTCCGCGATGACGGACGGCGATAGCGTTGCCAGTCTCGTTTTCTTGTCCATGCGTTCTGCTCCTGCAAGGGGATCGCCCATTAGCCGTACGCGGTGCAGTAAAAAGGCGACATGCCATGGTCAGCGTGATTGACGGATTCTTGCCCACATCCAGAGCATCCCGCCGATGCTTACCGCCGCCAGCGTGGCCACAATCAGGCCCGTCTTCACCACGGTGAACACGGCGGCCAGCCAGGTCAGCGGAGAGGGCTCACCATCGTAGCTCAGGGCCAGCGCAGCGATGGTGGTATTCTCCAGCACATCCGCAAGGGCGAGGGCCAGCGGTAGAAGATACAGCGGCGCCCCGCCTCGAAAGAGCCGGAACAGCAGAATCGCGAATAGCAGGCCGTACGAGGCCGGAAAGAGCATGTCGACGGTGAGCGCGGTGGTCGCATAGACGACCCTTGCGCTGGCGTCGAGCCGGTCCAGAGCGTCGAACAGGGCCGCCGCCTCTGCGGGTGTGTACCAGCCCCGACCGTCGAGCAGGTCCAGTCCTCCCAGCCGCGCCTGCCGCCAGGCGAGTCCCGCCACACAACCGACGACGCCAACAAAGGCTGCGACCGTCATTCGCCAGGTTGCGAATCGCTCCACCATCCTGCCCATCTGCAATGCCTTCACCTCCGCTAAACCGGGTGCCTCCTCAGGACCTGCCCATCACCCGCCCCGTGGTGCAAGGGGGGCCTGCTGCATTGCCGGAGGCCCCCTCCTACCTTCTTGCCAATCCGGCCGGGCCGGACTAGTCATCGTCTATGATCGTCATGGTTCCCACGGCGTCGGGCGGGTAGAGGGTCCCGGGCAGGTACGCCTCCACCACGAAGTACTCGTCCGGCTCCTCATCGTCGTCGTACTCCAGCCACACCTCCGCCGTCAGCTCCGTCACCCCCGGCGCGAACACCAGCTCACCCTCCGCGTACTGGTAGTCGGTCATGTGCGCCCGGTCGTCCAGCAGGTGGTACGCAGGCGCGGTGTTCCATCTGATCCTGATCTCCTCGGTGGACGCCTCGGACAGCCGCACCCGGAACTCCAGCACGTCGCCCTCCACCGCCGACGCGGCCTCGACGGTGACGGTTATCTCCACCTCCGGCGCGGCATCGTCGTTGTCGGCCACGCCGACCGTGGCCGCGCCCTGGGACGAGGACACCGTGTAGCCGCTGCCCGCGTTCACCGTCGCCGTCACCGACCCGTCGGTCTCGTCGGCGTCGTCGTCCGTGGTGCCGACGGTGAGGGTGACGCTGCCCGTGGTGGGGACGGTCACCGTGCGCCGGCCCGTGGTCGCGCCGTAGTCGCCGCTCTGGGACACCGTGACGCTGACGTCCAGGTTGGCCGCCGGGGCCGGGCTGGCCGTCACCGTGAAGACGGCGTCGCCGCCCTCGGTCACCCCGCTGCCCGCGCTGACGCTCACCACCGGCGTGGGGGCGGCGTCGTTGTCGGCCACGCCGACCGTGGCCGCGCCCTGGGACGAGGACACCGTGTAGCCGCTGCCCGCGTTCACCGTGGCCGTCACCGAGCCGTCGGTCTCGTCGGCGTCGTCGTCCGTGGTGCCGACGGTGAGGGTGACGCTGCCCGTGGTGGGGACGGTCACCGTGCGCTTCCCCGTGGTCGCGCCGTAGTCGCCGCTCTGGGACACCGTGACGCTCACGTCCAGGTTGGACGCCGGGGCCGGGCTGGCCGTCACCGTGAAGACGGCGTCGCCGCCCTCGGTGATGCCGCCGCCCGCAGTGACGCTCACCACCGGCGTGGGGGCGTCGTCGTTGTCGGCCACGGCCACCGTGGCCGCGCCCTGGGTCGAGGACACCGTGTAGCCGCTGCCGGCGTTCACCGTTGCCGTCACCGACCCGTCGGTCTCGTCAGTAGTATCGTCGGTGGTGCCCACGGTGAGGGTGACGCTGCCCGTGGTGGGTATCGTCACCGTCCGCCGGCCCGTGGTCGCGCCGTAGTCCCCGCTCTGGGACACCGTCACGCTCACGTCCAGATTGGACGAAGGCGCCGGGCTGGCCGTCACCGTGAAGGTGGCGTCCCCGCCCTCGGTCACCCCGCTGCCCGCAGTGACGCTCACCTCAGGCGTGGGCGGCGGCGGCGGCGTCTGCGCTGACGCCGCTTCCAGCGCCGTCAACTCGGCAACCACCTCGTCCCACACCGGGCTGCTGTGTTTGTCCGCCATGTCCTGGGCCTCGGCCGCCGTCATCGGGCCGCCCGTGACGCCGGCGCCGTCGTGCTCGCCGAAGGCGACGAGCACCCGGTTCCAGCGGTTCACGTGGGCCGTCCCGTGCTGCGTCTGCGACGCCAGATCCCTGACCTTCGCGATCACGTCCGGGTCCACCGTGTAGCCCGTCTGCTCCTCGACGACCGGGTCGTCGTCGGCGACGTCGGCCGTCTCCGTGGACGGCGCGCCCACCGTGTAGTCGCTGCCCGCGTTCAGCGTCAGCGTGACCGAGCCGTCCGGCTCGTCCACGTCGTCGTCCGTGGTGGTTATGGTCACCGTGGCGCTGCCCGACGTTGGGATGGTCACGCTGGTGGGCAGCGTCCCGTACCCGAAGTCGCCGGTCGTGGCGACCGTCACGCTCACCGCCAGGTCCGCCGCCGGGGCCGGGCTGGCCGTCACCGTGAAGACGGCGGCACCGCCCTCGGTCACCCCGCTTCCAGCGGTGACGCTCACCACCGGCGTGGAGGCGTCGTCGTCCAGCAGCGGCAACGTGACGCGGGAAGGGTCGCCCAGCGTGTAGCCCTCGCCGACCACAATTTGCGCCACCAGCGTGCCGTCGGACAGCGCGTCGTCGTCGGAGTAGGCGATGATGGTCTGCGATGCGGACGACTCGAAAGCCTTGATGACCAGCGTGAGGAACTGTTCGCGCGCGACGCGGTCCGCACCCTCGCCCATCTCCTCGATAACGCTCACGATGACCGGCGTGTCGACCTGCGGGACCGGGCTGGCGCTGACCGTGAAGGTCACGTCGCCGCCCTCGGGCGCCGACAGCGCGTTGCTGGAGAGCGTCATCGTGGAGCCGTCGTTGAGCGTCCCCAGCGCCGAGAACGCGCGGCGGATCTCCGGCGGCGCATTGGACGGCGGCGTGAACTGGTTGCAGTCCACCTTGACGCTGAACTTGTTCGACGGCCAGCCTGACGGCGACTGCAACTGCACGCAGAACGTCACCGCCTCCCCGGGCACTTCGTCGTTGCGCAGGGTCACCGGCGTGATCGTGATCCGGTAGACCGGGTCGCCGGGGTTCGAGCGGTCGCGGTACGTGGTCTTCAGGCCGGTGTTGACGATGCCCGCTCTGTACGGCTCCTGGTTGACCACGCCGTCGTGCGCGATGACCCGGTCAACACGCCGCGAGTAGATGTACGTCGGCGGCGTATCCGTCAGGCTGTTGTCGGCCTCGATCTTGACGCGCCACTCCGAGAAGTGCTCCTCGGCGTCGTAGAGGTCGTTGCGCGGTTTACCGGGGCTGACCAGCGGCGGGCCTGTCGGCAGGTCCCACCACCAGTGGATGTTGAAGTAGTACTCGCACTCGCCGCCGGTCGTGTAGCTGTCGCACCTGTAGCCGACGGCGTCGCCCGCGTTCGCCAGCAGCGTGCCCGTGTAGGCCGTGTCGACCGTCAGGTCGGCGGGCTGCGGCGACTTGGTGTCCACCACCTTGACCCGCACGTCGTGCCAGGTGGTCAGGTTCCAGTCGATCCCGCGGCCGAGCCGGTCGCGGCCGGCGAACTTGTCGCCGGGCAGCTCCAGCTCGTGCTGGATGATGTACGCGTTGTGATCTTCATGGTCGGCGCAGTGGACGTTGACGCTGATCGTCTGCCACTGATCCCAGTTGCTGGAGTCGAAGTCCAGCGAGATGTAGGTGTTGACGGGCGGCCCGCCGGAGACCGCGTAGGTCGTGTCCTCGCCGGGCGGCCGCACGGTGATGCCGTTGCGGTAGAAGTTGGAGGCCCAGATCTCCCGTTTCCAGATCTCGTTCCAGTGGTCGCTGTCGACCGGCCCCGTGGCGAGGCTGCCCTGCCGGTAGACGACGTACTTGGGGTTGTAGACGTAGAGCTCGGCCTGGCCCGCCGGGTCGGCGTAGAGACGCACGCGGTAGGTGACCAGGTCCGTGGGGTGGGTGACGCCGCCCAGCTCGGAGACGTCGTTGGGCGCGGTATTACAGGCGGAGGGCTCGTCCACCACGATCATCCGCTGCCGTCCCTGCCAGCGGAGTAGTCCCCACTCGAGCGGTTCATCCACATCGGCCTGCACGATCTCCAGGCGCGGCCGCTTGTCGATGCGGAAGACCGGCGAGATGCCCAGGATTGAGTGGTCCTCAACCCTCGTGGTGGAAGCGCCCACCCAGGGGTTCCGGGTTTCTCCTTCTTCGAAGGACTGGCCGCGGACGACGTGTCCGCTGCTGCCCATGCTGCTCAACGCATGTTTCGTCCCGTCCGGTTGGGTGCCGCTCCAGTGCCAGTCGACGCGGGTGTCGCCGTCGACGACCGAGACGCTGGCCGCCGTCCTGCGGTCATGTTCGGACCAGTTCTCCCACGAGCTGCTGAAGAATCCCGCCGTGTCCTTGGCCACGCGTGGGCCGTTCAGCCAGTAGATCGCCGTGTCGCGGCCCGGGTCGATGTGGTCTCGGGCGTTGACCGTGGGGGTCGATCCCACCACTTTGAACGCGTCGGAATAGGGAATAATCGCCGGGTGCGAGCCGCCGGTGTGGCTGCCGACGATGGAGTCCTGGACGTGGGCGTCGTAGTCGGCAATGTTGGCGGTGGTGGCGTCGCGCCAGGCGTTGGTCAGGAACAGCAACCGGAACTCGCCGCCGATCCTGCGCAGCTCCTCGGGCACCAGCGGCCAGTCGGCGGGCACGGTGTAGGTGCCGTCGCCGTTCGCCTCGGGCGCCGGAGGCGGGCTCTCGTCATCGATGACCGTCACCCGCAGCCAGTCGCGCTCGCCGACGTCGTAGCCGTCGAGGCCGCCGGTGAGCTTCAGGTAGAAGTGCTCGTAGTCCTCATGGTCGGCGTCGTCCATGATCTGGACGCCGGTGGCGGTGTCCCGGTTGACCTCAACGGTCACGTTTTCCGTGCCGGCCGATATGGGCACGTCGATGTAGTCGGTGGTCACGGTGGACCCGTAGTCGTAGTCGCTGCTCTCGGTCGCGCTCCATCGGCCCTGATGCGGCTCCTGGGTCCGGAGCCGCACCGTGATGTCCTGGTAGGGCGCTGGACGCGCGTACAGCACGACCGTATAGGCATCGGCGGAGCCTTCCACCACCGCGAGGGTGGTCCCGCCGAAGCTGACGGTCGGCAGGTCGTCGTCCCGCACGATGGCGTATGCCTTCCGGGCTTCTTCCCTTCTGTCCGGCACATACTGCCTCCCATAAATGGTTGCGGGCAGGATCTCCACCAGAATCTTGCCGTCGGCTTCGCTGACGTCGTCGTCGATGATGGGGACGCACAATTCCCTACTGATGTAACCGTTGCTAACGTGTTCAGGATCGCGCAATTCTATGGAGCTGGCTTCCTCGGTAATGAAGGAGCCTTCCTGGGTGACCCGGTAGTTGATATTGGTCGGGAGAGCGACCGACCCTCCCAGGGCGGGGCGTACCCGTACTGTGAATCTTGCGCACGGGTGCGCGCCTTCGCGATAGGTGGCGCTCCGAGTGCTGGTTTGCCCTTCGGCGTAGACGCTCGCTATCGGGCGTAACCGAAGCGCCTCATGGTCAACGTCGGGGGCGTCGTCGTCCACTATGACCATCAGTGCCGACAGGATGTTCTCCATGTCCAACTGGTAATTCTTGCCCGGCTGAAGGGTCACGACGACCGATTTATCGGCATGAAAAACATCGTCGTCATTGAGAGCAACCGAGAACGCCCCCGCGGCCCGAGGCGGATCAGGAAAGAGCTGGACGAGCGTAAAGCGGTCACCTGTCTGAAGCGTGGCGTCGCCAGTCTGAAAGACGTGGTAGTTGACTTCAAGCGGGTAGATATCCTTGCCGGCGACGAAGGGGTGGCGCACCTGGATGCCATATACGAGAGAGCCGCCCTGCTCTCTCCATGTTGTTGGATTCGGGGGGATGAGCGATACGAGCGGCAGCGTATCGCTCTGCGCCTGCGCCGTCCCGGATGGCGGGCCGCCGAGCGGGAGCAGGGCTGCGAGGAGTAACGCCCCCAGGAAGCCCAGGAGTAGCCAGCGTCGAGGCTTGATCACGTTTTCCCGAACGTCGGGGGGATGAATCTCCGCAGCGCGTCGGCCATGTCGTCGAACCTCCTCTTCGCCCGACTTATGCCACGACGCCGTGCGGGCGCTGGATCACTGTATTTCAAAGCCCAAGTACGTAGCTGCCGCAAACAGCCAACCTAGACTGTCCGCCAATCTGGGCGGAGGTGTCAAGGCAATCAACCGTTCCTGTTGTTGTTCAATCGATTCCGTCCATCACCTTTACATTCCGTGGGGTAAAGCAAGTGGGGCCTGCATCATTGCCGCAGGCCCCCTTGCATCCTCTTGCCAATCCGGCTGGGCCGGCGCAGCCCTGGGCCGGCCTATCTGATCATCCTCCCGAGCCGTCCTCTTTCCTGTCCCGTCAGCCTGACTCCGTGCTTCTCCTGCACCATGGCTGCATCCCCATCAGGAGCGAGCCCGCAGTGTCATGGACACGGGCCGGTGGGATAGGGGTTCGGCACGCACGAAAGGGTGTCGTAGTAAATGGTCGCCAAGAACAGATTGTCGCGCCGAACCACCCAAGCGTGAGCTATCAAGTTCTCCGGCCCGTTGACGACCGCCCAGGGAATGTTGATCCAGCGGCCGGCCTCCGTTGTCTTCGATACCTCCTGGAAAGCCGGATTCCCGTCCACATCCACAAGCGGCAACTGATTGGAGTCGAATCCCACCAGATTGGGAGCGGTGCCGTTGACGACGTAAATGCCGTTCTCGTCCAACACGGTCAGGAACCAAAGGCCGCCGGAGTTCTCCCCAGCGCCGTAAATCTCCTTCACCGCATCCATCCCCTTGCTCTCGTACACGTCAACGGCTTCCTGGATGAAATCCTGGGCGAATGCCGGCAGGTCTTTGGGGGCCGGGTAGTATCCGGAGGCGAACAGCAGTCCATCCTTTCGGACCGCGTAGGATATTTTTGTGGCCTCTCTGAGGGTTGCCGGATGAGGCCACAGGTATTCCACCCAGACACCTTCTCCCTCTCCGGCCTTGGCCAGCGCTTTGCCCAGCTCAAACCCGTCCCTCGCCACGTCTTTGATGTCGGTTCCTTTCAGGTTAGGCCGGAACGGATGGACGATGTAGATGTCGTCGGCGTCGGTAGCGAACAGATACCATTCTCCCTCAAAGGAAGCTACGCTGTCATAGTAGGCCACCATGGCGTCAACGCCGTCTTCCTCATAGCGTTTGATGGCCCGGTTCACGTAGTCAAGGGTGTACTCGCGGGGGTCTGCTACCATCCAGGGCGGGCGTTCATCTTCCGGCAGGGGGTTGTAGTAGCCCGAGGCGAAGATCAGCCCGTCGTGTCGGATGGCCCAGGTAGTCTTGGCTTCATCCCGGCCGCTGACCGGGTTGAGCCACAGGTATTCCACCCAGTCACCCTCCTCCGTCGCCTTTGCTATATCCTTGCCCAGTTCGTAATAGTTCCCCTCGAAGTCCTTGCCTGTCACCTCCTTGATGTCCGTCCCTCGCAGGTCATGGCGAATAGGATGCACCAGGTAGATGTCGTTCTCATCCATCAGGAACAGATAGAAAAAGCCGTCCATGCTGTCCCGGCTGTTGTAGTGGGCGACGGTGGCTTCAAGCCCGTTCTCATCGTAATACCGTATTGCCCTGTTCACGTAATTCTTGGTGGCGTCGCCAATGTTTTCTCGAAGGATGAAATGCCCGGCAGTGAAGATGAGGCCGTCGTGTCGGATGCCGAAGCTCCGTTTGGGTTCGAGCTGTCCGGTAAGCGGGTTGGTGGATTGGTATTCCAACCAACCTTCTCCCTCAGCTGTCGCAGCGATCCAGCCGAGCAGAAACGCGGTGAATTCACCTGCATCTACGCCTATAAGAGGGATTCCTACTATGTCCCGACGTACCAAGGTTGCCCACGTAGTGTGGGTAGTGGGGTCGAAGATGAACATCGACCGAACGCCTTCGAGGCTCTCCTGGCTGTTGTAGTAGGCGAGGGCGGCCTCCCGTCCGTCGCGGTCATAATGCTCGATAGCCCGCATCACGTATTCGCGGGTAAGGGCGTCGTCGTCCGGCAAGTCGGGTTCCGGCGCCGAGGTAGCCGCAGGTTCCAGCGTTGGCGTGGCCGAAGGTTCCGGGGCTGTGGTGGGCGCAGGCTCCAGCGTTGGCGTGGCCGAAGGTACCGGCGTTGCGGTGGGTTCGTCGTCGCAGGCAACGGCGAGGGCTGAAAAGGAAGCCAGAACCAGGAGCAAGGACAGTGCGCGCAGCCAGCCCGGCATCCGCCGGGCTGGCCTTCTGTTCGGTTCGCCGCCGGTTCGTTTTTCCTGCTCTGCACGCATCGCTGATCACCTTCTTGCCGGTCCGGCCGGGCCGGACTAGTCGTCGTCCATGATCGTCATGGTTCCCACGGCGTCGGGCGGGTAGAGGGTCCCGGGCAGGTACGCCTCCACCGCGAAGTACTCGTCCGGCTCCTCATCGTCGTCGTACTCCAGCCACACCTCCGCCGTCAGCTCCGTCACCCCCGGCGCGAACACCAGCTCACCCTCGGCGTACTGATAGTCGGTCATGTGCGCCCGGTCGTCCAGCAGGTGGTACGCAGGCGCGGTGTTCCATCTGATCCTGATCTCCTCGGTGGACGCCTCGGACAGCCGCACCCGGAACTCCAGCACGTCGCCCTCCACCGCCGACGCGGCCTCGACGGTGACGGTTATCTCCACCTCCGGCGCAGCATCGTCGTTGTCGGCCACGGCCACCGTGGCCGCGCCCTGGGACGAGGACACCGTGTAGCCGCTGCCGGCGTTCACCGTCGCCGTCACCGACCCGTCGGTCTCGTCAGTAGTATCGTCGGTGGTGCCGACGGTGAGGGTGACGCTGCCCGTGGTGGGGACGGTCACCGTCCGCTTCCCCGTGGTCGCGCCGTAGTCGCCGCTCTGGGACACCGTGACGCTGACGTCCAGGTTGGACGCCGGGGCCGGGCTGGCCGTCACCGTGAAGGTGGCGTCCCCGCCCTCGGTCACCCCGCTGCCCGCGGTGACGCTCACCACCGGCGTGGGGGCGTCGTCGTTGTCGGCCACGCCGACCGTGGCCGCGCCCTGGGACGAGGACACCGTGTAGCCGCTGCCCGCGTTCACCGTGGCCGTCACCGACCCGTCGGTCTCGTCAGTAGTATCGTCGGTGGTGCCCACGGTGAGGGTGACGCTGCCCGTGGTGGGTATCGTCACCGTGCGGTGGCCCGTGGTCGCGCCGTAGTCGCCGCTCTGGGAGACCGTGACGCTCACCGCCAGGTTGGACGCCGGGGCCGGGCTGGCCGTCACCGTGAAGGTGGCGTCCCCGCCCTCGGTCACCCCGCTGCCCGCGGTGACGCTCACCACCGGCGTGGGGGCGTCGTCGTTGTCGGCCACGCCGACCGTGGCCGCGCCCTGGGACGAGGACACCGTGTAGCCGCTGCCCGCGTTCACCGTGGCCGTCACCGACCCGTCGGTCTCGTCAGTAGTATCGTCGGTGGTGCCCACGGTGAGGGTGACGCTGCCCGTGGTGGGTATCGTCACCGTGCGGTGGCCCGTGGTCGCGCCGTAGTCGCCGCTCTGGGAGACCGTGACGCTCACCGCCAGGTTGGCCGCCGGGGCCGGGATGGCCGTCACCGTGAAGACGGCGTCCCCGCCCTCGGTCACCCCGCTGCCAGCGGTGACGCTCACCACCGGCGTGGGGGCGGCGTCGTTGTCGGCCACGCCGACCGTGGCCGCGCCCTGGGACGAGGACACCGTGTAGCCGCTGCCCGCGTTCACCGTGGCCGTCACCGAGCCGTCGGTCTCGTCGGCGTCGTCGTCCGTGGTGCCGACGGTGAGGGTGACGCTGCCCGAAGTCGGGACGGTCACCGTGCGCTGGCCCGTGGTCGCGCCGTAGTCGCCGCTCTGGGACACCGTCACGCTGACGTCCAGGTTGGACACCGGGGCCGGGCTGGCCGTCACCGTGAAGGTGGCGTCCCCGCCCTCGGTCACCCCGCTGCCAGCGGTGATGCTCACCACCGGCGTGGGGGCGGCGTCGTTGTCGGACACGCCGACCGTGGCCGCGCCCTGGGACGAGGACACCGTGTAGCCGCTGCCCGCGTTCACCGTGGCCGTCACCGAGCCGTCGGTCTCGTCGGCGTCGTCGTCCGTGGTGCCGACGGTGAGGGTGACGCTGCCCGAAGTCGGGACGGTCACCGTGCGCTGGCCCGTGGTCGCGCCGTAGTCGCCGCTCTGGGACACCGTCACGCTGACGTCCAGGTTGGACGCCGGGGCCGGGCTGGCCGTCACGCCGTCACCGTGAAGACGGCGTCGCCGCCCTCGGTCACCCCGCTTCCAGCGGAAATGCTCACCTCAGGCGTGGGCGGCGGTGGCGTCTGCGCCGCGGCCGCTTCCAGCGCCGTCAACTCGGTCACCACCTCGTCCCACACCGGGCTGCTGTGATTGTCCGCCATCTCCTGGGCCTCGGACGCCGTCATCGGGCCGCCCGTGACGCCGGTGCCGTCGTGCTCGCCGAAGGCGACGAGCACCCGGTTCCAGCGGTTCACGTGGGCCGTCCCGTGCTGCGTCTGCGACGCCAACTCCCTGACCTTCGCGATCACGTCCGGGTCCACCGTGTAGCCCGTCTGCTCCTCAACGACCGGGTCGTCGTTGTCGGCCACGCCGACCGTGGCCGCGCCCTGGGACGAGGACACCGTGTAGCCGCTGCCCGCGTTCACCGTTGCGGTCACCGACCCGTCGGTCTCGTCGGTAGTATCGTCCGTGGTGCCCACGGTGATGGTGACGCTGCCCGAGGTGGGTATCGTCACCGTCCGCTGGCCCGTGGTGGCGCCGTAGTCGCCGCTCTGGGACACCGTTACGCTCACCGCCAGGTTGGCCGCCGGGGCCGGGCTGGCCGTCACCGTGAAGCTGGCGTCCCCGCCCTCGGTCACCCCGCTGCCAGCGGTGATACTCACCTCGGGCGTGGGCGGCGGCGGCGGCGTCTGTGCCGCGGCCGCTTCCAGGGCGGTCAGCTCGACGACCACCAGGTCCCACACCGGGCTGCTGTGATTGTCGGCCATGTCCTGCGCCTCGGCCGCCGTCATCGGGCCGCCGGTGACGCCGGTCCCGTCGTGCTCGCCGAAGGCCAGCAGCACCCGGTTCCAGCGGTTCACGTGGGCCGCGCCGTGCTGGGTCTGCGACGCCAACTCCTTGACCCTGGCGATCGTTCCCTGGTTGACCGTGTAGCCGCCGTCGTCGTCGGACACGACCACGACGGCCGTCCCCTGGGACGAGGACACCCGGTAGTCGAGGTTGGCGCTGGCGTCGACGGTGACCGTGACCGATCCGTCGGGCTCGTCCACCTCGTCGTTGGTGGTGGCCACCGTCAGCGTGGCGTAGCCCGCAGTCGGGATGGTCACCGTCTGATGTTCTATGGATATCCCGGAGTCGTCGCTCTGCGACACCGTGACGCTCACGTCCAGGTCCGCAGCCGGGGCCGGGTTGGCGCTGACCGTGAAGGTCGCGTCCCCGCCCTCGGTCACGTTGCCGTCGGCGGTCACGCTGATCAGCGGCACGGACGTGTTGGGCGCGGGCGTCTCGAAGTCCACCGTGAAGGTCTTCGGCGTCGCGCCGGCGGCCAGGGTCCGCACGGTGATCTTGTCCAGCTGGGTCGTCCCGTGAAGGACGGAGACCACGTAATGCGACTGCGGGTCGAGGCCGGTGAGCTGGTGCTCGGTGGCGGTGGTCGTGACTTCCGTCAGGACCGGAACGCCCGTGAAGCTCTCGTGCCAGACGACCAGGTAGGACGCGCCGTCTCCCTGGGGCTTCCAGGCGACGGTCGCCGTGGTGTCGGAGACGCGCTTGAGCTGGACCGGCGGCGGCGGCGGCAGGTCGTTGTTGGCGATATAGACCGAGGCGTAGCTCCTGAACCTGTTCAGCCGGTAGCCCTCGCCGAACTGCACCGTCGCGCCGAGCATCCCGTTGGAGCCCCAACCGGTGTCGTCGACGGTGGGGATGGTGAACGAGACGCTGCCGCCGGTGGGCACGTTGACCGTGCGCTCGCCCAGGTGCTGGGCGGCGACCACGGAGCCGGGGCCGGCCACGCCCACCCTGACGTCCAGCGGCGCGTCGGGCGCGGGGTTCACGGTGACCGTGTAGACCGCGTCCTCGCCCTCGGTGATCGTCCCGCCGGCGGCGCTGATCGACACCTCGGGCACCCGCTCCACGATCACCGACGTGGGCTCCGCCTCCACGGGCGAGCCCGCCGCAAGGGTGGTGAAGCGAATCACCGGGCTGGCGGTGCTCAGCTGCGTCGCGCCGTGGTCGGCGTAGTAGACCACCGCCCGGTACTCGGTGTCCGGCTCCAGGTGGCGGATGTTCCAGGCCGGGTCGTTGGGCTCGGCCCCGAACCAGGCCTCGTCGGCCGGGACGCCGGGGAAGGGCGAGGTGGTGGACCAGTAGCGCACCTCGTAGCCCTCGGCGCCGACCACCTGCGGCCAGCTCAGGTCGATGCCCGTGTCGGACAGGTTGGCGTAGCTCAAATCGCCCACGCGCTCCACCACCGGGTCGGGCAGGTCGCCCAGCAGCCGCTGGCAGCCCACGCAGGAGCCCAGCGTGCGGTGGAAGCTGAAGCTGTCGGTGCGCACCGTCTTCGGCGGCGTCTCCGTCGAGATCTGGTTGTCGCTGCGCTCGTACAGCTTGTAGCCCTCGACCTGGAAGGTCACGTTGCCGACCACGTTGGCGCCGACGTGGATGTCGACCTGGACCGGCGTGCGGCTGACCGTGACCGAGCCGGCGCTGACGGCAGAGTCAGTTCTGAAGGTGTGCAGGTGCGAGGCGGCGGGGCTGGTGAACCAGACCCGGTGGGACCGGAAGTACTCCGACGTGCCGCTCCGCAACAGCGGCTTGGCGAAGTCGGCGCTGATGGAGAAGCGCTTGTCCTGGTCCGCCGGCGGGTCGTTCTTCGTCCGCACCCAGAAGTAGTGCGCCTTGCGCCCCGTGTTCAGCGAGGCCGGGAAGGCCAGATTGAGCCCGCCGTCCTCGATGGACGTCCAGGTGGTCCCGTCGTCGATGGAGAACTCCAGGGTCTGCTCCCACTCGTCGTCGTCCCTGATGATGAGCGGCACCTGCACCTCGGGGTAGTCGAAGCCTCCCACCTGGTACAGCACGCCATTTTCATAGAAGTTGTGGCCGACGGCGTGGGGCCGGTGGATCAGGAACGTCCCGTGGTCGAAGGCGTCGCTGTCCTGCCCCGCGGCGAGGCTCACCGGACGCCACTTGTTGGCGTCGCTCTCGTAGACGGACTGCGACGAGAAGGGGCAGCCGTCGTGGCGGTCCAGCAGCGGGCCGGCGGTGCTCCCGTAGCCGAAGTTGATCCCATCCCGGCCAAGCCCTTCGACGATGGGGTCGCCCAGGTTGTAGGGGCTGCGGCTCCCGGTGTGGCACATCAGCCGGTCCCGGTCCGGTTTGCCCGGCCCGATGTAGCCCCCGAAGTGGCTGAGCGGCTCAGCCACCTGGCTGGCGACGTAGAAGTGCCGGCGCTCGCGGGGGTCCACCGCCTGCCACTGGTAGGTCACCGCCGGGCCGCCCTCGGTCAGCGTGATGGTGGGCGGCGGGTCGTGCCTGTTGTAGTTGGCGATCACCCAGCCCGTGTCGCAGTCGTTGCCCGAGATCGTGCCCGCGCAGGTGCGGAACTGCACGAAGGCGTCGGCGGCCCCCAGGTTCAGGCCGATCTTGAGCGCCTCGGAGTGGGTGCTCCAGGAGACGGCGGGGTTGGGGTAGAGCGACCAGGAACTGTGGCCGTCGCCGATGCTCCAGCCCTCGGGCAGGCGCAGGCCCCGCAGGCGCTCGGAGTTCGACGCGGTGGCGCGAAGGGTGTACGTGCTGTTGGGCTGCACGGACGCGTCGTATACGTACACCCAGTAGGTGGTGTTCGGCTCCAGCCGCAGCCCCGAACCGTCGTCGCCCTGGTAGGTGAAGGTGAAGGTCCGGTCGGCGCTGCCCACCGGCATGGAGGGGCGCGCCAGGTCGGCGAGGACGTCGGCGGCGGTACTGCCCGGCGAGCCGCCGGAGCCGGCCCAGATCTGTACCCTCAGATCACGGGCGGCGTCGGAGTCGCCGATCTCGGCAAACTCGACGTCGACGCTGTTGAGGCGGTAGTGGCCGCCGTTCCTGCCCGTCGTGAACGACTGCGCGCGGTCACGTACGGTACTGGCAGTCGTCACGGTCAACGCCGCGCCGTCCGCCTGGCCCAGGTTGCTCATCACCGCCGGCTCACCGGGCGGCGCGTTCACCGGCGTGGGCTCCACCCGGAACAGGGGCGAGATGCCGTAGAACGCGTGGTCCTGGGTGCTGGCGATGGTGTTGTAGCTGATGGGGCCGGTGTCCGCGTCGGTGGTCGAGAACCGTCCGCGCCGGGCGTTGCTGGCGCCCAGAGGGTTCGCCTCCTTCGCACCGTCGGTGCGGGTGCCGGTCCACGGCCAGTCGTTCGAGGTGCTCCTCTCGCCGTTCTCGAAGCGCCGGTCCGCCATCGCCCAGTTCTCCCAGGTGTCGGACCAGAAGCCGGCGTTGTTCGCCGCGACGCGCTCGCCGTTCAGCCACCAGACCTCCGCGTCCGTGTGCCCGGCGTTGTTGGGGTTGGTCCGGGTGTGGTCCCGGGCGTCCACCGTGGCGGTGGAGCCCACCACCCGGAAGTGATCGGCGTAGCGCCGGATGGCGGCGTGCCCGTCGCGGGCCGCCTCCCGCACGTGGGCGTCGTAGACGCCGATGTCGGCGGCGGTGGCGTCGCGGTGGTCTTCGGTCATGAACAGCAGCCGGAACGTCTCGCCCGCGCCCAGACCGAGCGGCTTCAGCGGCCAGTCCAGGGGCACGGTGTAGGAACCGTCCGCGTGGGGCAGCAGCCGACCGTTGACTCCCATCGACAGAGTGGAGCCGCCGACCAGGGTGATCCAGTTGCCGCCCCCCTGCGCGCGGATGCGAGCGTCGTTGTTGATGCTCCAGCCGGGCGCGGCGCCCGCGTCCTCGGAGTTGCTCTGCGTGAACTTCACCTGGCTGTTGCCTTCCGTGAGTCCGGCTGCGTCCAGCACGACCCAGTAGCGGGTGTCCGCCTCGAGCGCGACGCCCGGGTGCGTGAAGCTGTACGTGCCGGCCTGCCGGTTCACGAAGGCGGGATTGGCCAGGGTCCCCACGACCGTGCCGGGAGCCCCGTTGGCACCTCTGTGGACGGTGACCGTCAGCTTGGAGCCGAAGTCCTCGGTGGACCGGTTGAAGGCCACGTCCACGCTGGTCAGGGTGTACCCCGAGGGGTTGCCGCCGGTGTCGAAACCCTGCGCCAGGTCCACGTGCAGGCCCTGCACCAGGCCGCTCGACTGACCGGTGTTCTTCACCAGCGGCGGGTCGTCGTCCCGCACCCGGACCGTCGCCGTCCCCAGCGACGTGGCGAGGTCGTAGTCCGACCCGTCCACCAGCGTCACCGTGACCGAGCCGTGGGCTTCGTCCACGTCGTCGCCGGTGGTGGGGATCTCCAGCGTCGCGGTGCCCGAGGCCGGGATGGTGACGCTGGTGGGCAGGGTCCCGTACCCGAAGTCCCCGGTCGTGGTCACCGTCACGCTCACCGGCAGGTCTGCCGTGGGCGCCGGGACCGCCCTCAGCGTGAAGCTGGCGCTGACGCCCTCGGTGAC
The DNA here is from genome assembly GCA_965207305.1 of Dehalococcoidia bacterium. Lineage (GTDB taxonomy): Bacteria > Chloroflexota > Dehalococcoidia > Lucifugimonadales > JAGWBF01 > JAGWBJ01. Next base: position 21,546 of record CBDBMB010000002.1, read on the forward strand.
GGCGCCGCCGCCAAGGATGCTCACCCGCGACGGCCGCGGCTTGCTGACGCCGTCGAGGCTGATCTTCAGTGATGATACGTTGGGGGTCCACGCGCCCGTCGAGGAAGCCGTTCTCGTCCCGGCGCCGTCGGCGATGCTCCAGCCGGCCAGGCCCCCGCCGTCCTCGGCGTCCGAACCCGTCAGGCGTACCCTCGAAGAACTCTGGCCAGCGTCCATGTCGATCACGAGGAAGTAGGTGGCGCTCCCCTCAAGGTCGATGCCCGCGCTGCTGGTGAAGGTCAGCGTCTGGTCCGAGGTGGAGGCGGGGAAGCTGGCGGGGTTGGTCAGGGTCCCCAGCGAGCTGCCCGGAGACCCGCCGGAGGCGGCGTGGATGCTGGCGGTCAGCGCCGAGGAACTGAAGGCGCTGTCGATGGTGGAGAACTCCACGTCGACACTGTGCAGGCTGTAGCCGAAGCTGTTGGAGCCGGTGGTGAAGGCCTGGTGGAAGTCATTGCCCAGAAACGAGGTGCCTCCGTCCGCCTGGCCGGTGTTGGCGACGAAGGTCTCCGTCTCGACCGTCTCGACGGCCGTGCCGTGGATGGTCATCTTGCGGGACTGGCTGAACGAGGTCCAGGCGCCCGAGGTGTTCCAGGTCCGGTAGTGGCCGTCGTCGGCGATGGTCCAGCCGTCCGCGCCGCCGGCGTCCTCGGCGTCCGACGCGGTGTTCTGGATGGTGTTGGCGCCGGGCAACAGGACCAGGGTGACGTCCAGCACCGCCCAGTACGTGGTGTTCGCCGCGAGCGCCACGCCCGAGTGCGTGAAGCTGTTCGTGCCGGCGGCGATCGTGCCGGGCTTGGTCAGGGTGGCGACCACCGCGCCCGGCGCTCCGCCGGTGTCGCTTCTGATCTCGGCAGTCAGCTTCCCCGCCAGCCCGCCGTCGTTGATTTGCGGAAACGAGAAGTCGACGCCCGTCAGGGTGTACCCGCCGGCGTTGGCGCCCGTCGTGAACGCCTGGGCGTGGTCGTGCTGTACGAAGTTGCCGGTGCCGCCGTTCGCCTGCCCGAAGTTCGAAACCAGGAAAGGCTTGCTGACGCCGCCGAGGCTGAGTTTCATTGACGAGGCGAAGGTGCTCCACGCGCCCGTTGTGTTCCACGCTCGTCTCGAGAAACCGTCGCCGATGCTCCAGCCGGCCTGGCCTCCGCCGTCCTCGCTGTCCGAACCCGTTAGGCGCATCAACGAAGCAGACTCGGCACTGCTTAGATCGATCACCAGGAAGTACGTGGTGTTCGCCGCAAGGTCGATGCCCGCGCTGCTGGTGAAGGTCAGCGTCTGGTCCGAGCTGGAGACGGGAAAGCTGGCGGGGTTGGTCAGGGTCCCGAGGGAATTGCCCGGAGACCCGCCGGAGTCGGCGTGGATGCTGGCGGTGAGGGACGAAGAGCTGAAGCCGCTTTGGATAGTGGCGAATTCCACGCCGACGCTGCGCAGGCTGTAGCCCGCGCTGTTGCTGCCGGTGGTGAACGCCTGGGCGAAATCATATTCCAAATGTGTCCCAGCTAGGCTTGACTGACCGGTGTTGGCGACGAAGGTCTGCGACGCCTGCTGCGCGTCGGCCGGCTGCGCGGGGGTCAGCGTGACGAACGCCGCCAGCAGCGCGAGGGCAAGAAGCGCCGTCCAGGGGCGCCTCATGAGAGAGAACCCCCACGAAATGCGGGGGGGGGGGGGTGAAGCTCCGCAGCGCGTCGGTCATGTCGTCGAACCTCCTGTGTCGCCCGACTTATGCCACAACCCCTGCGGGCGCTGGAACAGTAGTATTTCTAGCTCATGTCAATATGTGTCGTAAACAGTCAGTATAGATTGTCCGTTAGTCTGAACGGGTTTGTCAAGATAGAGCACGGGCGATTGGAGACGTAAAGGGTTCGCCTGCTCACCTGGCCTGGATGACGACGCGCCCGCCATCCTCTACTTCCATGTACAGGCTGTGGCTGCGGAGCCGCATACCGCTTCAAGGATATACCCGCTGATGGCCCATTGACCGCTCTCCACGTCTATGGCGACGACCTTCCCGTCGTGGTCGGCCTCGCCCTGCCGCCGGATGTCGCGCTGGTATATGTCCTTGCCCAGGCGGGCGGTCTCTTCCTTCGGTCGGCTCGGCGGCGCCACAGGGGGAGACAGGCCAACCAGCTATCGCCTATACTCTGGACCAACTGGACTTCCCAGCCGTAGTTCGAAGACGGTTCTGTCCATCGTCAAGATAGGCCGGGTCGATGGGAATCGAATTTCATGACCTGCTGTAAGGCTTGAGGTTCCCCAATCCCACTGTCCATGAGTACCTGAGTTTTCCGTTGCTATTGCGTCTGTCGTATGACGATGGGTGCGGCCTCTTCGTTTTCATCCCCTTGTGCGGACTTGGCAAGGCCCTAGCCAATTCCGAGCTGCAGCGAGGAATCCCAGGAACCCCAGAACGACCACGCCAATAGGAAAAGGGCGGGTAGTCGCCGGCATGGAGAGATTCCTCACGCGTCTTCGCCGCGTTCGGAATGACAGAACGGGGGCGCGCTCTGAATGACACTAAGGGCGCGTGTGCGGCCTACTCGTAGGGCTGGAGCTTGACCTCGTGGAGGGCGGGGATGACCTCCGTGCCCAGCAGCTCCAGGGAGCGCAGCATGTGCTCGTGGGGGATGGGGCCGTCGACGCCGATGAGTATCAGGTATCCGGGGTTCAGGGCCTCCACCAGGTTCCGCAGCTTGCGCGTCACCGTCTCGGGGCTGCCCACCACCACCGTGTTGATGTCCTGCAGCTCCTCGTAGGTCATGGCCCTGCCCCGGGCGCTGGAGCCCGGGCGGCGCTTCATCAGCACCGAGGCGGCCCGGGACTGGTAGCCCGGCGGGTCGTTGTGCTCGCGGGGCCCCCGGAGCCTGTGGTCCACCGTCCACATGAAGTTCCGGCCGATCTCCTGGGCCGTCTCGTCGGTGTCCGCGCAGAAGCACCTTAGCTGGTACCCAAAGTGCTCGGGACCCGGGGTGAACCCCACCTCGTGGGCTGTTTCGATGTACATCCTCTTCAGGTCCAGGGTCAGGTCCAGGATGGCGCCCAGGTTGATGTACGTGTACTGGTGGGTCGCCGCCCAGTTCAGGCTCTCCGGGCTGCTGCCGCCGGGGAACCATATGGGGGGATGGGGCTTCTGTATTGGCAGCACCCAGGGGTTGATGTTCCGGTAGTGGAAGTGCTTCCCCTCGTAGCGGAAGGGCCCGGGCGTGGTCCAGGCCTTGATGATCAGGTCGTGGGACTCCTCGAACCTCTCCCGGTTCTCGCTGGGGTCCAACCCCGCCTGAAGGGTCTCCGTGGGGCTGCCCCGGACGAAGCCGGAGATGAGACGGCCGTTGGAGTACAAGTCCAGCATGGCGATCTCTTCGGCCATCCTGATGGGGTCATTGATGGGGAGTATGTTCCCCAGTATGGCTATCTTCACCCTCTTGGTGATCTTGGCGATGACGGCGGCGTCCAGGTTGGCCGAGGGCTTCATGTTCCAGTAGGCCGCGTGGTGCTCGTTGGTCATGATGCCGTCCAGCCCGCTCTCGTCGGCGCAGACGTACTGCTCGTGGTACTGGTTGTATAGCTGGACCGCCTTCTTGGGATCGAACCTGTCGTTGGGGAACTGGATGCGGGAGGGGTAGTTCTTGAGGTCGTCGTCCTCCACGTGGGTGTAGGGTTGCTGCGAGTGGAAGAATACCTCTACCTGGTCTTTCATGGGCGTCCCCCTTGGCCGCCGTCCCGGCTCCCGGGCCTCGCCGGAACCCGGCTGCCCAGCCACAGGGCGGCCTAGTGGGCAGACTATCACCGGGCCAACGGGGTGTCAAGAACGGCGGCCCGGCCCAGGGCGCGGCCTGGGTCGCGGCCCCGTCGAGACCTTGACCGCGTCCGGCCGGGGGGCTATTCTACGGGTGTTCTCCCGGCGCCCATTCCCGGAGGTGATTCATGCCGTTCAGCGTCAACAACTTCCATTTCAAGAGTCCCGATCCGCGAAAGTCCGCCCAGTGGTACATCGACAACCTGGGCGCCGAGCTCTCCTACGAGCGGGAGCTGTCCAGCATCGGCACCATCGCCGTGCGTGTGGAGCTTGGGGGCGTGCCCCTGATGTTCACCGGGTTTACCACGGGGCAGACCTCCAACCAGTGGTACGGCCTGGAGCACGTCGGCATATACACCTCGGACCTCGAGGCCACACTGGCCGACGTCGAAGCCGACGGCGGGCGTGTGCTGGAGCACTTCGTGAACCCCTACGGGCAGAAGGGCGCATTCGTGGAGGCCCCCGAGGGCGTGCGCCTGGAGATCACCCAGAAAGACGATTAGCCGGATGGGGACATGAGCATGGGTATATCAGGAAGGAGGCGTCCCGTGGCCTACAGGATCCACAACCTGCACTTCAAGAGCCCCGACCCCGAGAAGACGGCCCAGTGGTGGGCGGACAACCTGGGAGCCAAGATCACCCGCAAGAAAGAGGTGGCGGGGACCGTGGGCATCCGCCTGGACCTGGACGGCGTGCCCCTTAACATAACCGGGTTCGTCCAGGGACAGGAGCTGGAGCAGTTCGCCGGCCTGGAGCACATCGGCCTGTTCACCGACGACCTGAAAGAGTCCCTGGAGCAGCTCGAGGCCGCGGGCGCCAAGGTGCTGGAGCAGCTTCCCTCCGCCATGGGGCCGTGCGCCTTCCTGGAGGGTCCCGACGGCGTGCGCATCGAGGTCACCGAGAACAAGGGGTAGGCCGTGCGTATAACCGAGGTCGAGCCTGTCGTGCTCCGGTGCCCCGTCGGGCAGCCGGAGGCCGGCCAGACCAGGGACTGGGTCAACGTGCTGGTCCACACCGACGAGGGCGTCACGGGGTTCGGACGGGGAGGGGACGAGGGCGTCATCTCGGGGGACCTGGCTCCGCTGCTGGTGGGGAGCGACCCCCGGAACATCGCGTCCCTGTGGGACCGCATGTACGAGTCCGTGTGGCGCTACCGCGGCCCCAACCGGGCCGGAATGGGGTCCATCGGCGCAGTGGACGTGGCCCTGTGGGACCTGTACGGGAAGGTCTGCCGGCAGCCGGTATGGCGGCTGATGGGCGGATTCAAGGACACCGTTCCCGCCTACGCCGACGGCATAGACTTCTCGGACCAGTCTCCCCAGGCCGTGGCGGCCAAGATAGAGGTCCACCAGTCCCTTGGCTTCGACGCCTTCAAGCTCCACTTCCACAGGAGCGACCCCCAGGAGGTATTGGAAAAGGTCCGCCTCTGCCGTGAGGTCATCGGCCCCGACAAGAGGCTCATGATAGATGTGTGGCGCGCCTGGTCCGGGCCCCTGGCGGTGGACATGGTGAAGAAGCTGGAGCCCTACGGTCTCTATTGGATCGAGGAGCCCGTCCGCCACGACGACGAGCCCATGTACATGCGCATGGTCCAGGCTAACACGAAGGCCCTGGTCACCGGAGGCGAGTCCGAGGGCACCCTATTCGGCGTCCGCCGCCTGATCAACGAGGGCGCGCTGCAGGTTGTGCAGACGGACATTCTGGAGGGCGGCGGCTACACGGGCCTGCGCAAGATCGCCGCGTTGGCCGAGGCGTACCACCTGCCCTTCGCCCCCCACGGCGCCCAGTACCCGGACATCAACTGCCACATGGTGGCGGCGGTGCCCAACGGCTTCATGGTGTCCACCTGCCCCCACGTGGAGGACTTCCAGATATGGTCCAGGCTCTACTCACCGCCCTTCATGGTGGAGAATGGCCGGATCGCCATGTCCGAGAAGCCGGGCCTGGGCTTGGAGTTGGACTGGGAGTTCATCGACAGGTACCGGGTCTAGGGAAGACAGCCATTTCCCTCAGCCCGTCCGGTCACCCGCCTCCGTGAATAGCCCTCCACACCCGCTCGGGCGTCAGGGGCGTCTCGATGTCCCGCACTCCCAGGGGCGCCAGGGCGTTCATGACGGCGTTGGCGACGGCCACGGGGGCGGCCACGGTGGGTAGCTCCCCCACGCCCTTTACCCCCAGGGGTGTCAGGGGCGAGGGCGTCTCGATGGTGTCCAGCTCCATCCACGGCGTGGCGCCAGCGTCGGGCAGCGAGTAGTCCAGGAGGCTGCCCGTCAGGGGCTGACCGTCGGGGCCGAAGCTGAACCCCTCCGTCAGCGCTTGGCCGATGCCCTGGACGATGGCTCCGTGGACCTGACCGTCCAGGAGCATGGGGTTCACCACCCGGCCCACGTCGTGGACGGCGGCGTACTTCACGATCCTCACGTCTCCCGTGTCCCGGTCCACCTCCACAACCGCCACGTGGGCGCCAAAGCCGAAGGCGGGACCCGGCAGGGTGAACGACCCGGCGAAGAGCAGACCCGGCTCCTCGACGGGAGGCATCCGCTCCTCGTCGTAGGCCGCCGAGGCTACGTCGGCGTAGGGCGCCCATCGAGACGGGTCGCCGCCGACGTAGGCTCTCCCGTCGCCAAAGGCGACGTCGTCTGCGGCGCAGCCCAGCAGGTGGGCCGCGGTCCTGGCCAGCTTGTCCCGCGCCTGCCGGGCCACCATCTGCAGCGCCGAGGACCCCACGACCATCCCACGGCTGGCGGCCGTCCCGCCGCCCAGGGGGTTCAGGTCGGTGTCCCCGTGGGTCACTGTCACATCCCCGGGGGTGACACCCAGCTCGGCGGCCACTATCTGGGCAAATGTCGTCTCCGTTCCCTGGCCGTGGGGGGACACGCCCGTGTAGGCCACCACCCGGCCCGAGGGCTGGACCCGCACCTCCGCTACCTCGGTCCTCATCTCCCCGGCGCCGCCCGACGCCTTCACCACCGTCGCCAGGCCGACGCCTACCAGCGGTCCGTCGGGGCCTTGCTCCCTGGCCCTCCGCATCCAGGAGTCATATCCGGAGAGCTCCAGCGCCCGGTCCAGGGCGCGCTGGTAGTCGCCGGAGTCGTAGGTGAGACCCGTGGGGGTGTCGAAGGGAAAGGCGTCGGGCGGTATCAGGTTACGCCGCCGGACCTCCGCCGGGTCCAGCCCCAGGTCGCGGGCGATCAGGTCCATCGTGCGCTCAATGCAGTAGGCGGACTCGGGCCCGCCCGCCCCGCGATAGGCCCCGGTGGGAGGCTTGTTGGTGAAGACGCCGAAGACGTCCACCCTGGCCGCCGGGGTCCTGTAGGGCCCCGCCACCCGGTGACCGGCGAGCAGGGGGATGGCGGGGGTAGAGACCAGGAAGTAGGCGCCCAGGTCTGCCACGAGCCTCACCCGCATCCCCTCGATGATGCCGCCCTCGGCCACAGCGGCCTCGACGTCGACGGTGTAGCCGCGGCCGTGGAAGGCCAGCATGTTCTCCTGCCGGTCCTCTATCCACTTCACGGGCCTTCCCAGGTGTGTTGCCAGGTACGGGATGCAGAACTCCTCGGGAAACATGCTGCTCTTCTCGCCGAAGCCGCCGCCCACGTCAGGGGCTACCACCCGGACCCGGTCGACGGGCATGTGCATGGCGGCGGCCAGGTGCCTCCTTAGCTGGTGGGGCTCCTGGGTGGATGACCAGACGGTCAGGGTATCGTCGTCGGCCTCGTACCTGGCCAGCACGCCCCTGGTCTCGATGGGTGCGGGGGCAAGGCGCTGGACGTCGAACCGCTCGGACACCCGATGAGCGGCCCGGGCGAAGGCCGCCTCGACGTCGCCGCCCTCCTGCACGATCCGCATGCCCTCGTTGGTGCCCAGGTCGGGGTGGACCAGCGTAGCCCCGTCGTCCAGGCCCGCGGGTGCGTCCACCAGCGGGGCCATTGGCTCGTAGTCGACCCTCACCAGGTCCGCGGCGTCCCGCGCCGCGTACCGGTCGGTGGCCACCACCACGGCCACGGCCTGCCCCACGTAGCACACCCGGTCCTGTGCCAGCACCGGGTGCCCCACCGCCCGCATCGCCTCCACTCCCGGCTCCCCCTCCATGCTGCGGGTGGGCACGTCGCCGAGGACGCCGCGCAGGTCCTCCCCTGTCAGCACCGTTACCACGCCGGGGGCGCTCACAGCGTCCACGGCGTCCACCGACCTGATGCGGGCGCTGGCGTGAGGACTCCTGACCGCGCAGGCGTGCAGGGCGTCGGGGAGGCGGATGTCGTCCACGAAGGCGCCCCGGCCCTGGAGGAGCCGGTGGTCTTCGGACCGGCGCAGCGACTGTCCCAGATAGCTTGCCACGTCACCGCCTCCTGCGGGCACAGGGTTTGGGGGAGTCCGGGTTGGGGGTAGTATACCATCGGGCCGCGGGGCCGGCGGGAGCAACGGCGATGGTCTGGTGTATAATCCATGATGGGGCCGGGGCGGGACGGCCTGAGGAGGTGTCATGGACGCGAAGGACGGCGCTCGAGAGCTGATCCGTGGAGAGCAAGACTCCCTGATCGAGCTCAGCCACAGGATTCACGCGAACCCGGAGCTGGGCTACCAGGAGACCAAGTCCTCGATTTGGCTGGCGGACCTCCTGTCCGACAAGGGGTTCGCCGTGGAGACCGGCGTGTGCGACCTGCCCACGGCGTTCATCGCCCGGGCCGGAAGCGGCCCGCTGCATCTGGGCATCTGCGCCGAGTACGACGCCCTCCCCGTCATCGGGCATGCCTGCGGCCACAACATCATCGCCTCCGCCGCGATCGGAGCCGCGCTGGCTGCCGCCAAAGTGGCCGACGACCTGGGCCTGACGGTCAGCGTGGTCGGGACGCCTGCCGAAGAGGTCGGAGACGCTGGCGGGAAGATACTGATGCTTGAGCGGGGCGCCTTCGAGGGAATGCACGCCGCCATGATGGTCCACCCCGCGCCCTTCGACATCGTCATGCCCAGGATCATCGCGGCGTCCATGTTCGAGGTGAACTACACCGGCAAGGAGGCCCACGCCGCGGCCTTCCCCGAGCGGGGCATCAACGCCGCCGACGCCCTGACCATCGCCCAGACGAGCATAGGCCTGCTGCGGCAGCACATCCTGCCCACCCAGAGGGTCCACGGCATCATAACCAAGGGCGGAGACGCCCCCAACGTCATCCCCTCCTTCACCAGCGCCAAGTACATCGTGCGGGGACAGTCGCTGGAGGAGATGGAGGAGCTGAGGCCAAGGGTCCTGAGGTGCTTCGAGGCCGGGGCCCTGGCCACCGGCAGCACCATGGAGGTGGTCGGGGGCACCAAGCCCTACGCAGAGATGCACCACGACGAGGTCATCGCCGACATGTACCGGCGCAACAGCGAGGCTCTGGGCCGGAGCTACCCGGACCTGGGCCCCACGCTCGAGCGGGCCGCCGCCTCCACCGACATGGGCAACGTATCCCTGGCCCTGCCCTCCATACATCCCATGATCGGGATAGACTCCCTGCCTGCGGTGAACCACCAGCCCGAGTTCACGGCCCATTGTGTCAGCCCCGCCGGCGACAAGGCCGTCATGGACGGCGCCATCGCCATGGCGTGGACCGCCATCGACATCGCCGCGGACTCGGGAGTGCGTGAGCGCCTCCTGGCCCGGGCGTGACCGGGGGTCGGGAAGGGAGCCGGCTATGAACAGAGGGGACATCCCGTTCCTCAGCGTCACCGAGCTGTCGGACCTCATCCGGACCAGGGAGGTCTCCCCTGTCGAGGTCACTCAGGCGTACCTGGAACGCATCGACGACCTGGACTTCAGGTTCAACTCGTACCTGACCGTCTGCCGCGACGAGGCCCTCCGGGCCGCGAAGGACGCCGAGGACGCCATCGCCCGGGGCGGCTACCTGGGACCCATGCACGGGGTCCCCGTGGCGGTGAAGGACCAGCTCTGGAGCAAGGGCGTCCGGACCACGGGAGGGTCGCGCATTCTGGCCGGCTTCTTCCCTGAGGGGGACGCCACGGTCATAGCCAACCTGAAAGCGGCCGGGGCCGTGCTCCTGGGCAAGACGAACATGACCGAGTTCGCCATCACGGGGTTCTCCCACCGCTTCAGCTACCCCCGCAACCCCTGGGACCTGAACACCTGCCCCGGCGGGTCCAGCAGCGGGTCCGGGGCCGCCACCGCCGCCTTCCTCTGCGCCACCTCCCTGGGCGAGGACACCAGCGGCTCCCTGCGCCGGCCCGCGGCCTGGTGCGGCCTGGCGGGCATGAAGCCCGGTTGGGGCAGGGTGAGCCGCTACGGCGTCATGCCCGGCTCCTGGTCCATGGACACCGTCGGCCCCATATCCCGCACCGTCGAGGACGCGGCCATCACCCTGGGCGCCATCGCCGGACACGACCCCAGGGACCCGTACACGTGGGACACCCCCGTCCCCGACTACAGGAAGGCCCTGGACGGCAACGTCGCTGGCCTTCGCGTGGGTCTCATTGCCGAGCAGGTGGACACGGACTTCGCCGAGCCCGAGGTGCGGGAGGCGGTGGTCACCGCCGCCGGAGTCCTGGGAGAGATGGGCGCGTCGGTGGAGGAGGTATCGGTCCCGCTGACCAGGCACATGCTCGATATCTCGGGAGTGCAGTCCGCCGTGGAGGCGGCCTCGACCCACCGGGAGTGGATCAGGGGCCGTCTTCAGGACTACGGCCACGACAACCGCATAGGGCTTCTCACCGGGAGCATCATGCCGTCCCAGGCCTACTACAAGGCCCGGAAGCTGAGGACCCTGCTCAGGCGCCAGATACTGGAGGCCCTGGAGAGGTACGACGTTCTGGTGCAGCCCACCTCGGGCATGACCGCGCCGCCGGTCCGGGAGGTCGACCAGCCCCCGGCGGTGGGGGAGCCGCCGCCCGTGGTACCCTTCAGCAGCACCGCCGGCTTCAGCCTGGCTAGCACGCCCGCCGCGTCGGTGCCCTGCGGCTTCGGCTCGAACGGCCTGCCCATAGGCTTGCAGATAGCCGGCCGTCCCGGTGAAGAGGCAACGGTGCTGAGGGTCGCACACGCCTACGAGCAGGGCACTCCATGGCATACCAGAAGGCCGCCCTTCGCCTAGGGCAGGCCCGGACTAGCGTGGGTCCGTCGCTTCAGCGGCTGGTGGCTCTCCGTTGATTGTCATCCGGTCCCACGTGTCAGTACTCTGAAGGTAGTCCATTGCCCGGTCACATCGTAGGGGTGTCCCTCGTGGGTGCTCAGAAGAGGCGCGCCTACAGGTTGGCGCGGGGTGGAGTCACCCATCCCGTCGTCCCGGCGAAGGCCGGGACCCAGGGGTGGAGAGAGGGCCGCATCAGTAGTGCCTTCCGTAGGGTAGGCCACCGGCGAGTTACCCTGATTGCTCAGAGCACCGTTTCGTGGGCCCCCTCCGAACTGGACGTGCGGCTTTCACCGCATCCGGCTCTCCAGTGTCTTGTACCGGTAGTGTTGACGAGTTCTGGTTAGGGAATCACTACCGGGGCCGTATCACAACCTAAGGGGGTCTCAGATTACAAAATCGGCAGCAGCCCCTTTCCTCAACGCGCTTTGGCGCGCCAACCGGGGCGACCGTTCTGCTGTTTGCACCGTTCCACGTGGCCTTGCTCTTCCATGTGGTCGAATAGGGCCGTCATGAACTGACCCCACCGCGCGCCGTGGCCTAGTCCCTCGTCGATGCCGGATTGTCGCCGTATCTCCGATGGACCTAGGCACTGACCGCTGTTGAGCACATCCATCACGGCTAAACGCAGGTGGTGTAGACCCTGTTCGGCATGGTCAGGTGCCAACTGTTGTGACTCCGTTCTTGCTCTTTTTGCTTGGCGTCCAGCTTGCTATCGTCAGTACACCACGGGAGCTTACCGGCTGGCAATCATTCCTAGGTTGTTGAGGCGTGTCGCTTCAGCGGTCGCCCGTGGTGGATGTAAGGAAGGAGGTCTCCCAACCCCCGGATTCCGGCTAGGGGCCGGAACGACGGTGGGAAGGGTCCGAGCCGCAGCCGAGGAATCCGGGAAAGTACCAAGGCGGCCTTGGAAGGCCCCTCCTACAGCAGGCCGCCCTGAAATATGGCGGACTGCTTGTGGAACACCTGGACCCGGTGGCGGGCGCACTCCACCACGAAGACCCGGTCCTCGTCGTCCACCTCCACCGCGATGGGCCCCTGGAACGCCTTCTCGCGTTCTCGCAGGCCCTGGGCCACCCTCCGGCCCTTGGACGCAAGCGGGTCCAGCTCAACCCGCTCCCTTCCCCACTGGGACAGGGTGGCCTCGCCGGTCAGCTTGGTGATGAAGCCGCCGTCGGGGTCGAACACCTGGAGCCGGTCGTTCTTGAAGTCGGTGACGTAGATGATTCCCTCGCCGTCGACGGCGACTCCCGTGGGCCGGTTGAGCTCACCGTCTCCCTGGCCCGACGTGCCGAACTTCATCAGGAACCGGCCGTCCGGGGCGAACTTTTGGACCCGGTCGTTCCGCCAGTCGGCTATGTACACGTCCCCGTTCCCGTCGATCTCGATGCCCCACGGCATGTCGAACTCGCCGTCGTCGGTGCCCTTCCGTCCCCACTTGTCCAGGAACCGGCCGTCCCTGGTGAATATCTGGACCCGGCTGTTCCGGCTGTCCACCAGGTACAGGTTGTCCTCCTTGTCGAACGCCAGGCCCGAGGGTCGGTCGAACTCGCCGTCGCCGTCGCCCGGGGTACCCCACTTGGTGGTCCAGTTCCCATCCTTGTCGAACACGGATATCCGGTCCAGCCACTCGTCGGACACGTAGGTGTTGTTCTCCGAGTCCAGGGCGACGGAGGTGGGCCACATGAAGCTGCCGTCGGGGGCCATCTCCCTGGTCGCCTCCTCAGGGGGGACCTTCTGGCCGTAGTCCCTGATCAGCTCCTCATCCGCCGTGAAAACCGTCACACGCTTGCACGGGAAGAACGCCGGGGTCTCGGTGCCCCGGCTCAGCACGTACAGCAGCCCCTCCGCGTCCCTGGTTATGGCCACCGGGAAGAAGAACCCGTTTCCACTCCGGACCTCTTGCCGCCCGATGGTGTGGCTGTACTCGAAGGTTACAGGCGGTATCTGAGTGACCATTTCTGCCTCGCTAGTGCTTCATTTGCGCCGTATGACCGAGCCGGGCCGGACGACCGAGCGGGCCCCATTACTTGATGAGGTCAAACTGCTCGAAGGACCCTCCGAGAATGGGCTGGGGCTCCAGGCCCATCCATTTCTCCAGCAGCGTGGCGTACATGCCTCGGAAGTCATTGTTCCAACTGAGGTCGCCTTCGTCCAGCTTGGAGGGCTCCAGGGAGGGATACTCCCCGTACAGCCCGCCCTTGACCGCGTCCCCCATTACGAAGGCCACGCCCCCCGAGCCGTGGTCCGTGCCCGAGCCGTTCTCCTGCACGCGCCGGCCGAACTCGGTGAACATCAGGATCACAACCTCCTGGTTGGCGTCGTGCTCCTTCAGGTCGTGGTACAGGTCGCTCGCCGCGTTGGACACCTCGGACCACAGCTTGGGGAACGCCGTTGCCTGGTTGGCGTGGGTATCGAACGCCCCCGGGTCCAGGGCGGTGTAGAGGACGCGGGTGCCGAACTCCGCCAGGTGCACCTGGGCGATGTTCTTGACCCACTGCGAGAAGGGGTCCCCGGCGTACTCCACTGTGGAGGAGTACGCGTCTGGGGCCGTTGCCAGGATGTCGGCGCCCTTCAGGGCGTCCAGTCCGGTCTGGGACAGGTAGTCGTTCACCGGGCCGTTGCCGATAACGGGCGAGTACATCCTGGCGAACGCGTCCAGGGCGTCCGTCCTCTGGTCCTGGCCCTGGATCCCGGTCAGCACCCCGTAGGTCTCCAGGTTGCCCACCGAGGCCACCGACACTCCGGGGGCGGCCAGGGCCCTGGGCAGGCCCCGGCCGAAGTTCACGGCGGTCAGCACGTTCTCCTTGTTGGGGTCCAGCTCCCGGATGGCCCGGCCCAGCCAGCCGTCGGTGACCATCTTCTCGGGCACGGCGGTATGCCAGATGTCCATGGACCGGAAGTGGGAGCGGATGGGATTGGGATAGCCGATGCCCTGGATGACGGCCACCTTTCCCTGGTCGTACAGCTCCTTCACCGGCGCCATCGCCGGGTTGAGCCCAACCTTGTCGTCCAGCGGCAGGACGTCCTCCGGCTCGACCTTCAGCACCGGGCGGTAGTCCATGTACAGGGGGTCTTCGTACGGGATGACCGTGTTAAGAGCGTCGTAGGCCCCCGACAGCTGGAGCACCACCAGCACCGGGTCTTTCTTGTTGGCCGTCATGTCTCCTCCTCCTTCGCTAATGGGGCCCTGATGGTGGCCCGATATAGGGGGCCTGGCTCTATGCCTAGGCGTAAAGGTACTCTTTCGTGGCGACTATCAGCTGCAGCATCTGCCTGACCCTCTGGGGGAACTCCTCGCTGTCGGTGCGCAGGTCGCCGGCCTTCTGGGCCCGGGCCACGAGCGTCTCCCGGGTCTCGGCGTCCAGCTCGTAGTGTCCCAGCAGCCGCAGGCATCCGTCCACCAGCCCCTCGGAAGACAGGGTGGGCGCTTCGGATGCCAGCCTGTTGATTATGTTCTGCACGCCCGGGTAGCTCGTGTCCCCCACGAAGTCGGCCGTGAAGTTGATCCGGTGCACCAGGGTGCCGCCGTCGATCCACTCCTTGCCCGTGTGCCAGCCTTCCACCGAGGGCGGGTTCAGTATCTCCTGACCCATGAACTTCATCTCGTCGAAGATGAACTCGAAGCCGGGTTTGGGAGACGTCCAGTCTCCTATCAGCCGCAGGGTGCCCATCACCGTCTCGATGGGGCCCTTTACCCTGGAGAAGCGGGCGTTCTTGAAGGCGTCGGAGTGGAACAGCACCCGCAGCATCGAGCGGATGTTGTAGCCCGACCGGAAGTACTCATCCTCCAGCATCTTGATGGTGTCCGGGTCCCGGGGCGGCGTCTCCATCCACAAGGGCACCTGCGCCTCGTCTGCCACGAAGTAGCTGTACATGTGCCGGGAGATGAACCGGGCCGTGGCCGGCTGCTTGCAGATGATGTCGATGACGTCCTCGCCGTTGAAGCGCCCGGTCTCGCCCAGGAAGGTCTTCACCCCGTCGTCGTGGTCCTGGGGGTTGTAGACGAACCTGGCCTCGTAGGGGCCGTAGGGCTGCGTCGGGATGGAGTTGGCGATGGTCCAGCCGGTGAAGGCCCGGGAGCATTCCTTTACGTCGTCCTCGGTGTAGTTGAACTGGTTGTCCATGCCCACGCCCATGGAGAACAGCTCCAGCAGCTCCCGTCCGTAGTTCTCGTTGATGTTCCCCTTGTGGCTCAGGCAGTTGTCCAGGAAGTAGACCATGGCCGGGTCCTTGGAGATCTCCACCAGCAGGTCCCTGAAGCTTCCCATCCCGTAGCGGCGGAACATCTCCAGCTCCACGTAGGACGTGGCGTAGCTCTGTGTCTTGCTGTCGGCGGTGCACAGGATGCCGTGCCAGAAGAGGATCATCTTCTCTTCCAGCTGGGCCCTGGAGTTTATCATCCGCCAGGCGAAGTACTCGGGCACGCCCCTGGTGAACTGGTTCCATTCGATGAAGTACCGTTCGGCCAGGTCCAGCTCCAGGCCGTTGGAATGCTCCTCGGGGTTCAGCAGCTCCTCCACGGTGGCCTCGTACCCTTTGGCCGCCCGGGCCTCCAGCTCCTCGTACCGGGCGCCGAACCCGGCCCGCCGCATCAGGTGGGCTATTAGAGCGATATCGTTGTCTGCCATCTGGCTCTCCTCCAAATATCTGAGCACATCAGCCATCCGCACGACCACAGCCGTCCAGCACCCTGATTTTACTCCTGTAGCCGCCCGGATGTACAGCCCTCCCCGTCGGGCGGGCCGCCGCCCGTCGCGTCACGGCCATTCTATAGCATCCCCGGCGCATGTGGACAAGCAAAGACCCCAGCCCAATCCCCCACCTAGCCGAGGCTGGGAGTGGGATAGCCCCGGGACCAGGGGAGGAGGGTGTGGAGGAGGGTATCGACGTCGGGCTCCGCGCCCCGGCTGAGACACCTCTCCAGGTACTTGTGGACCGCCATGAAGGTGGGGAGCCCGAAGCCGGCGGAGACCACACGGTCGATGAAGGCGCGACCGTCGGGCGGGGCGAGGCGCTCGACCAAGGGGCGTAGTAGTCGATACAGTACTGGTAGGCCAAGCGGTAGAGGCGCAGGACGGCGAGTGGGCGGGCCATCTTCCTGCGGAGTGCGTATACGCGGGCTCTGAGTGCATTCATGTCAGTGTTCTCCTGGATGAGGTTTTATCGGGTGGGACGATGGGTCACCCCATGCCGGAAATTTTCAGCTGCCCTCTCATTTCCTCTCATTTTCTCCCATTGGTGCGGGTGGAGGGCCCCTCACCCCCGCCCTCTCCCCAAGGAGAGGAAGAACGGATAGGTATTATGGTAGGGCGAGGTTGGGGGGTTGGGAAGAGGCGAATGTCACCGGGATGACGGTGTGGAGGACAAGATGTTTTCGCTTGTTGGCGGGGAATTCGGGCCAGCCGGCCCCGCACTGCGCTATAATTGGAGGAGCCCTGGGGCAAGGGACCGGTGGCAGGCCTCCACTGGGGATTCCCCGGTGAGCCGTGCGACGCCACCGGCGTTGGGAGAGGAGATGTCATGGCGGACAACGAGCTGGCCTTCACCCCGGCGACGGACCTGCTGCGCCTCATTGCGACCAGGCGGGTCTCGCCGGTGGAGCTTACCGAGCTCTACTTCGAACGCATCGACAGGCTGGACTCCCGGCTCAACTCATACCTGCTGCTCACCCGCGATGAAGCGCTGAGCGCCGCCAGGGCCGCCGAGGAGGCGGTGATGCGCGGCGACGAGCTCGGCGCCCTCCACGGCCTGCCCATCTCCATCAAGGACACCCAGATGACCCGGGGAGTCCGCACCACCGTGGGGTCGCTGGTGTTCGAGGACAGGCTGCCCGACCGGGACTCGGCCGTCGTGGAACGGGTCAGGCAGGCCGGGGCCATCATGCTGGGCAAGACCAACTCCCCGGAGTTCGGCCTGGTCGGAACCTGCGAGAACCGGCTGGGAGACCACGGCCGCAACCCCTGGAACACCGACCGGACCCCTGGCGGGTCCAGCGGCGGCGCGGCCGCGGCCATGGCCGCCTGCCTCTGCCCCCTGGCCACGGGGGGCGACGGCGGCGGCTCCATACGCATCCCCGCCAGCTTCTGCGGCATCTACGGCATCAAGCCCACCCAGGGCAGGGTGTCCAGCTACACCGGCCTGGAAGGCCCGGGGATGCCCAACTTCTTCGGCCAGCAGGGACCCCTGAGCCGTACCGTGCGGGACTCGGCCCTGCTATTGCAGGTCTTGGCCGGATACGACCCCAGGGACCCCGGCTCCCTGCGCGAGCCTACCCCCGACTTCGTGGCCGCCGTGGACGGGGACGTCAACGGCCTGCGCATCGCCTGGAGCCCGGACTACGGGTTCGCGGCGGTGGACCCAGAGGTCCTGGAGGTCACCTCCAGGGCGGCCCGCGTGTTCGAGGAGCTGGGGTGCCACGTCGAGGAGTCGGACCTGGTCATGGACTCGCCCTACGATGCCTACGGGCCCATATACGAGGTCGCCGCCTACGCCTCCTACGGACAGTACCTGGAGAGCCACGGGGACCGGCTGACCTACTATGCTAAGGACTTCATCGAGGCCGGGTCCAGGGTCACCGGCGGCGCCTATGCCCGCGCCCTCGGCCTCATAGACGCCCTCAAGGTCCAGATGACCGCCCTGTTCCAGCAATACGACCTGCTGCTGTCGCCCACCCTGGCCCTGCCCGCCATACCGGTGGGCGAATTCCCCGAGGAGATCGCGGGCAGACCGGCCTACCCCCACCGGTACTTCAGCTTCCATCCCTTCACCTACCCGATAAACGCCATCGGCCATGCCGCCGCCAGCGTCCCGGCCGGCTTCTCCTCCGACGGGCTCCCCATCGGCCTTCACATAGTCGGCAAGAGGGGCGGCGAGGAGACGGTCATAGCCGCGTCCGCTGCCTTCGAGCGGGCCAGGCCGTGGATACAGCATCGGCCCCCGGTCTCGTGATCCCCGGCCCCGGGTCTTTTCCCCAAGAGGAAGGGCTCGCCGGGGGACAGGCGCAAGTCTACCCGCTGACGGCGTAGACCCTGCCGTCCTCGGCAGCCAGGTAGAGCTTCCCTTCGACGACCACCGGGCGGGCCGATATCCTGCTGCCCAGGCGGAAGTCCCACTCACGTTCCCCGGTGTGGGCGTTCAACCCCAGGACTCTGCCGTCCTCGGTCCCCAGGACCACGGTGTCGCCGGCCACCGTGGGCCCCGAGCTCGCCCCGGCCCCAACCTGGGCGGTCCAACGCTCCTCTCCACTCCCGGCGTCCAGGGCCCACACCCGCCCCTCCAGGGTGGCCGCGTAGACGGTGTCGTGGGCCGTGGCGGGGCCGTGCATCAGGGTGCCGCCGAGGCCCTTTATCCACACGGTGCCCTTCTGGACGGGGAGCTCGGAGGTGATGCCCCACAGGAAGAAGTTGGTCTTCCAATACGCTATCGCCCGCTCGAACGGGTAGGTGATCGTCCGCCGGTCCAGGGCCCACACGGCGCCTCCCTGGGTGTGGAAGTAGGCCGCGTCTCCGTGGATGGCGGGTCCGCCCCGGATGTTCCTGCCGAGGCTCCCTGCCCCCGCGTCGTAGACGAACCGCTTGCGCCCCGTGTTGGTGTCGACGATGTGGACCAGGCTCTCCTCGTTTACCACCACCACCGCGTCGTCGACGTAGGCCACGGGGGCCGTTATCCGGTCCAGCACGTCGAAGGTCCATCTCTCCCGACCTGTGGCCGCGTCCAGGGCGTACAGCTTCTCGTCTCCGGCTCCGACGTACACCGAGCCCTCCACCACGATGGGAGAGGCCATCAGCGTGGCCCCTATGTCCGTCTCCCACACGGCTTCCCCCGTGCGGCGGTCCAGGCCGACCACCCGGCCGGGACGCACCGGGGCGATGACGAGGTCCCCGGCCACCGCCGGCGTGGCCGTTGCCGGGAATCCCGCCTGATGGCCGGTGTCGTACTGCCAGACGGCTGCGCCGCTCCCCCTGTCCAGGGCAATGATGCGGCCCGTCTGAGTTGTGAGGTACAGCCGTTCCCGGTCCACGGCTGGGACGGCCAGAAGAGGCTCGGACGTGTCGTAGGTCCAG
The DNA here is from genome assembly GCA_965207305.1 of Dehalococcoidia bacterium. Taxonomy (GTDB): domain Bacteria; phylum Chloroflexota; class Dehalococcoidia; order Lucifugimonadales; family JAGWBF01; genus JAGWBJ01. Next base: position 40,556 of record CBDBMB010000002.1, read on the forward strand.
TCTATCCTTCTGGGCACGAAGACGTGCTCCGGAGTGAAGCCGCTGTTCTCGGGGGTCCTTCCCACCTGCGACCACACCCCCTGCAGGACCTCCGCGGCTGCGCTGGTAGTGGCGGCCGGCGGGTTGGGGCCAAGGTCGAAGAAGACCAGCACCCCCCACACGGTCAGGCCCACGGCCAGCACGAGAAGGGAGGGCAGAAGGACCATGCGTTTCCTGAGGAACGCGAGTATGGGGGACCGTTTCTCCTCGGCCCGGGGGACCGGCGCGACCCCCGACAGCTCCGACCAGCAGTTGCGGCACCGGTCGGGCCCGTCCATGGGGTTGACGTGGCTGCACCGGGTGCAGACGCGGACGAGCTCTCCCACGAGCTAGCTACACCCCAATCTCTGGTATGGCCTGGTGGCGCCGGCTCCGCCGGCCCGTCGCCCCCGGCCCACGTGTCCTTACAGCACGAGTCCAAGCGGCCTCGGGAGCTGGAAGGCCGGCCCTAGTCGGCGCCCCGGAGCCGCGGGTCCAGCACGTCTCGCAGGGCGTCTCCCAGCCAGTTGACCGAGAACACCACCACCGATATCGCTATGCCCGGGGCTATGGCTACCCATGGAGCCGTCTTGATGTGCTGCTGGGACGCCTGGGTCAGCATGCCTCCCCACGTGGGCGTGCCCGCGGGTACGCCTATTCCCAGGAAGCTGAGAGACGCCTCCACGATGATGGCGAACCCCAGCGTGATTGTGGCCAGGATGATGTAGATGGCGAAGCAGTTGGGCACGATGTGCCGGACCATGACTCGGAGAGGCGAGCACCCCACGGCCTTGGCCGCCAGCACGTAGTCCATCTCCTTGAGGCTGAGCACCTGGGAGCGGATGGCCCGCACAGCGGGCGGTATCAACACGAACACCAGGGCTATGACCACGTTGGTGACCGAGGCCCCCAGCACGGCCATGATGGCCATGGCCAAGATTACGCTGGGAAAGGCGATCATCGAATCGATGAGCCGTTGGAAGGCGAGGTCGACGGCCCCTCCCGCGTAGGCCGTGGCGATGCCCAGCACGAAGCCGCCGGTTATGCCGATCAGCACGCTGAGCAGTCCAACCCTGAGAGAAAGGCGGGCCCCGTGAAACAGCCGGCTGAGGACGTCCTGACCCAGGTTGTCGGTGCCCAGGGGAAAGGTCTTGGAGGGAGGGTTCTCCACGTAGTCCACGTAGACCTCGTAGGGGTCGTGGGGCGATATGACGGGCGCCAGGATGGCGATCAGGCCCATGGAGGTAATCAGGATCCCTCCCAGGGCCCCGAGGGGCTTCCTCTTGCAGAACGCGGCTACCTGACCCGCCGCCCCGGGCAGCCAGGACAAAGCCGACCGGGCGTTGGGAAGGGCTGCGGCTCTCTGACCTATCATTGCCAACCTGACCGTGAGCTCGGCTTAGGCATACCGTATCCTGGGGTCCAGCCAGCCGTACAGGATGTCGATCAGCAGGTTCAGGACCAGGATCAGTCCGGCCACCATCACCATGATCGCCTGGATCACGGTGTAGTCCCGGTGGACTATCGCGTCTATGAGAAAGCTGCCTACCCCGGGCACCAGGAATATCCGCTCGATGACCACCACGCCCCCCAGAAGACGGCCAAACTGCCAGCCCGATACGGTGACCACGGGCAGCAGGGCGTTCTTCAGGGCATGCCGGCCGATCACCGCCAGCTCGGACAGCCCCTTGGCCCTGGCGGTTCTGACGTAGTCGTCCCGCATCACCTCCAGCATGGTGGAGCGCGTGATTCGGGCCGCGAATGCGAGCTCTCCGAAGGCCAGCGCCATCGCCGGGAAGATGAGCTGGTGGAGGTTCGTTAAAGGCTCGTCCCACGGGGGTTGGTATTGCAGCGGAGGCAACGCCCAATCGAACCAGAAGGTGAGGGCCGCCACGATGAGTATGCCCACCCAGAAGCTGGGCAGGGCGATGCCGGCCAGAGTAAACGTCCTCACCCCGTAGTCGAAGATGGTGTCCTGCTTCACGGCGGAGAGCACCCCGATGGGGATGGCCAGGATGGCGGACATCAGGATGGCCATTACGGACAGCTCCAGGGTGACCAGGAACTTCCCCTTCAGTTCGTCCATGACGGGTATCTTGTAGTAGACCGAGTCCCCCATGTCTCCCCTGACCAGGTCCCAGACCCAGTCCCCGTACTGAACGTAAACGGGCCTGTCCAGCCCCAGCTGCTGTCTGAGCCGCTCCAGGTCCTCCTGGTTGACTCCCGCCTCGCCCCCCTCGCCGGCCAGGATGACTATCGCGGCGTCTCCCGGCACGATCCACATGATGAAGAACACCAGCAGCGTGACTATCACGACGGTGGGCGGGAACAGCAGCAGGCGTTTGATGAGGTACGTTTTCAATGTTGGTCCATCTATCGGGAGGCCGCTCTACGTTGGCCCGGAGCCTCTCCGTATCAACGGCTGTCTCGGGGACCTCGGCCATCGGTCCGGGACATCCTATCGGGACGCATATATCTTACGATAGACCTGCAGGCGGTGGCGCATGCAGTCGGCGACCAGCACCCGGCTCTCGGGGTCGACAGCCACCGCCACCGGGTTCCAGAACCGTCTCTCCGGTTCGAAGTCTCTCACCAGGTTGCGCTGCCACGCCTTGTCCGGGTTCGCCTCCAGGGATAGCTCGCCCCACTTGGAGAGGGTGGCGTCTCCGGTGAACGTGCTTATGTGACGGCCGTCGGAGGTGAAGACCTGGAGACGGTGGTTGCCCCAGTCTGCCACGTAGATGTCGCCGTCTGCGTCCACGGCCACTCCCGAGGGCCTGTGGAACTCTCCGGCGCCGCTGCCGTGGATGCCGAGCTCGGAGACGTACTCTCCTTCGGGGGTGAGCTTCTGGACCCGGTGGTTGTTCCAGTCGGCTACGTACAGGTAGCCTTCCCCATCGAAGTCGATGCCCCACGGAAGGTCGAACTGGCCGGGCCCGCTCCCCGGCTCCCCGAACTTCGCCAGGAAGCGCCCGTCCTTGGTGAACTTCTGGATTCGGCCGTTGCGGCTGTCCACTATGAACAGATGGTCCTGGGAGTCGAACCTCATGCCGAAGGGCTGGTCCAGCTCCCCGTCGCCGCTCCCCGCAGTGCCCCACTTGCCGAGGAAGTCCCCGCCGTTGCTGAAGATGCTGATGCGGTTCAGCCACTGGTCCGCCACGTAGATGTTCTCCGTGCTGTCCAGGGCGATTGACACGGGCCACGTGAGCTGGCCGTCTTCGGCGCCGAAGGCGCTGAACTGGTACAGGAACTCCTCGTCCACGGTGCACACGGTCACGCGGACCCCGTTGGGTCTGTCCTGCCTCGACCGGTTGGGCACGTAGATACGGCCGTCCTTGCCGACGGCTATGTCCATGGGGTGCCTGAACCCCTCGCCGAAGAAGGTCATGCGCCCGACCGTGTGCGAGTAGTTGAACGCCCTGCTCGTAACGCCAAAGTGCACGCTGACCATCTACGTACCCTCGCTCCGGTCTGCCATTCTTGGAGGCCCTGCCACGCCGCCCCCTCCCGACCGTGTGCTCTCCCCTAAGCTCTGATGAAGTCGGGTTGCTCGAAGACGCCGCCGACGATGGGCGCGGCCTCCAGCCCCATCCACTTCTCCGCCAGCGACGCGTAGGTGCCCCGGAAGTCGTTGTTGAAGTGGAGGTCGCCCTCCAGCAGCCGGCTGGGCTCCAGGGACGGGTGCTCTCCGTAGAGGCCCCCCGCCACGGCGTCGCCGATGACGAAGGCGGTGCCCCCCGAGCCGTGGTCCGTTCCCGACCCGTTGTCGTGTACCCGGCGGCCGAACTCGGAGAACAGCAGCACCACGACCTCCTCGCTGGCGTTGTGCTCCTTCAGGTCCTCGTAGAAGTCGTAGACGGCTCCGGAAACGTTTTCCAGGAGCTGGTCGTGGACCCCGGCCTGCCCCGCATGGGTGTCGAAGCTGTTGTACGGGGCGGTTGTGTACAGGATGCGTGTGCCGAAGCCCGCCAGGTGCACCTGGGCTATGTTCTTCATGTACTGGGCCACCGAGTTGCCGGCGTACTCCACGGAGGATGTGTAGCTCTCGGGCGCCGTCCTCAGTATGTCCGCCCCCTTCAGGGCGTCGGTCCCCGTCTGGGAGAGGTACTCGGACACCTCGCTTCTGCCGATCATGGGAGTGTAGATGTTGGCGAACACGTCCAGCGCCTCCGCCCTCTGGTCCTCGCCCTGGATGCCCGTCAGCAGGCCGTAGGTCTCCAGGTTGCCCACCGACGCAACGGGTATCCCCGGCGCGGCCAGGGCCCGGGGCAGGCCGCGTCCGAAGTTCACCCCAGTCAGCACGTTTTCCGAACGCGGGTCGATCTCCCGGATGGCGCGGCCCAACCATCCCTCGGTACCCACCTTCTCCGGCTCGCAGGTGTGCCAGATGTCCATGGAGCGGAAGTGGGAGCGGTTGGGGTTCGGGTACCCGATGCCCTGGATGATCGTCACCCTTCCCTGGTCGTAGAGGGTCTTGATGGGCGCCATCGCGGGATGGAACCCTATGTAGTCGTCGATGGGGAGCACGTCCTCCTCGGCTATCCTCAACGACGGCCGGTTGTCGGCGTACAGCGGGTCCCCATACGGGACGATGGTGTTGAGGGAGTCGTTCCCCCCGGAGAGCTGGAGCACTACCAGGACCCGGTCTTTGCCGTTTGTAGCCATCTGTCTCCCTCTAGGCATTGTCTGAGCAGGTCCCTGCCGAGTTAGTCCGGAAGGAAGCGCTCATCGTCCATAGATTTCCTAAGCGAACTGGTACTCTTGGGTCGCCACTATGAGCTGCAGCGTTTGCGCCACCCGTTGGCCGAACTCTTCGCCGGCGGTGTCCAGGTCTCCGCCCTTGGCCAGGTGTGCGACCAGCTTGTCCCGGGTCTGCTGAGGCAGCCGGTAGCCTCCCAGGACGTCCAGGCAGCCGTCCACCAGGCTCTCGGGAGACAGCAGCGGCCCCGTGGAGGCCAATCGGTCCACGATGGAGCGGACGCCGGGATGCTCCAGGTTCCCCATCTGGTCCGCGGTGTAGTTGATGCGCTCCACCAGCGTTCCGCTGTCGATCCAGTCCCTCCCGGTGTGCCACCCCTCCACCGTGGGGGGGTTGAGGATGTCCTGGCCCATGTACCGCATCTCCATGACCAGGTCCAGGGCCCCGGGCTTGTTGGCGGCGAACTCCCCCGTCTGCTTGACCGTGCCTATCACCACCTCCACCGGGCTCTTGACCTTCTGGAAACGGGCGTCCTTGAAGAAGTCGGAATTCAGGAGTACCCGCATGACCTGGCGCATATCGTAGTCGCTCTCCACCAACACGCCCTCAAGTGTCTCTATGGCTTGAGGGTCCCGGGGCGGGATGTCCTTCCAGGTGGGCACGATAGGCTCGTCGGCGACGAAGAAGTTGTACAGGTGGCGGGCGATGAATCGGCGCGTCGCGGGCTGCCGGGCTAGGATATCTATCACGTCCTCGCCGTTCCAGCGCCCGGTCTCGCCCAGGAACGTCTTTTCCCCATCGTCATGGTCGGTGGCGTCGTAGTAGAACGTCCACGTGTGGGGCCCGTAGGGGTCCGTGGGCAGGGGAGGCTTGATGCCCCACCCGGTGAAGGCGCGGGAGCACGCCTGGACGTCATCCTCGGTGTAGTTGGCCTCGCCGTCCATGCCGACGCCCAGGGAGAACAGCTCCAGCAGCTCCCGGCCGTAGTTCTCGTTGATGGACCCCTTGTGGTTCTCCGTGTTGTCCAGGTAGTAGAGCATGGCCGGGTCCTTGGACAGATCCACCAGAATATCCGGGAAGCGGCCCAGCCCCAGCCTTCGGAACATGTCGATCTGGATGGTGACCTGGCGGACGTTGTCGGCCTTGCCGGCGCCGGTGCACAGGACACCATGCCAGAACAGGGCCATCTTCTCTTCCAGGGGGCGGCGAGTCTCTATCAGCCTGTGGGTCCAGAATATCTGGCCGGGCTCGATGGCGGTGCGGTCCTGCAGCTCGGGGAAGTCCCTGAAGAGGCGCTCCTCGTCCCACTCGGGTTGGCGTTCCGGGTGGAGCAGCTCCTCGACCGTCTCCTCGTATCCCTTGGCCGCATATCTCTCCAGCTCTTCCATGGTGGCCCCGAACCCGGCCCGCCTGAACAGATGGGCCATAAGAGCGATGCTTTCCGTCGTCATCTTGGCTCCTTGTGCCACCCTCTACCCGAACGGCTGCGTACGCCGTCCCGCCGCTCATCCAAACAGGGCTGGGGTCGGCGACCCCAGCCCTGAGACCGGTCTTCTTCGGCCACAGCGGCCACCAACCGATCGGATTGCCTTATTGTCCCAGGCCCCAGTCAGGCTGAGCGTCGGGGTCGTACCACAGGTGCTCCTTCTTGTGGATCACGTTCCAGGCCGCCCCTACGTCACTGGCCTTTGGCAGGTGGAAGTTCCTGATCTGGACGTTCAGGGCCCCGTTGACGGGTATCCAGCCAAGGGGCACCCATTGGGCGATGCCCTCGTCCCTGAGGATCGCTTCGATCTCCAGCACCAGTGCCTTCCGCTCCTCTGTTGACCCGGCCCTGGACTGCCTCTCGGCCAGCTCGTCTATCCTGGGGTCGTGCCAGTTCAGCGAGTTCCTGCCGCCGCCGGCCAGGTACATCTGGCCCAGCAACGCGTTGGGGTCGTTCAGCTCTACACCGTGGCTCTCCTGGTGGAGGTCGAACCGGCCTTCGTTGCGCTCGATTGACGCGGCGGCCAGGTCCAGCACCGTCACCTTAAGGTCCCAGCCAAAGGTCTCGTTCATCTGCCTCGCGATCAGGTCGGACATGTTCACGCTGGCGGCGTCGTCGAAGGAGAGGACGTCCCCCGCGAAGTTGTTCTCGTACCCGGCCTCCCGCACCAGCCTCTGGGCCTCGGCGATGTCGTCGGGGTGCTTCTGGGAGCCCACGACCTTCACCGGGTCAGTCGTGATCAGGTTGCCGTCGGCGTCCACGTACCTCCAGCCGGGCCAGCTAGCCTCGGCTTCGGAGACGGAGGAGCCTCCGGGAAGGAAGGTCCCCTGACGCCCGATTCCCTTGAACACCGTCTTGATTATCTCGACGCGGTCCAAGGCTATCATGACGGCCTTGCGCACATTGGGATCGTCGAAGGGCGGCTTGGTCCAGTTGAGCATTATTCCGGGCGCGCCGGCTCCCGGGAGCTGGAAAGCCCTGAGCTTTCCACCCGTGTCCTGCTCGAGCTGCTCATACACGTCGAACGTGGGCGCGTTCTGGTAGGTGGCCGTCCAGCCCATCACCTGCTCCGATTGCATGGCGGAGATGGCCCTCAGCCGGTCCTTGAACAGGATGCCCTTCCAGCCGTCGAAGAAGGGACGGCCTTCCTTGAAGTAGTTGGGGTTCTTCTCCCACTCGATGACTACGCCCCGCTCCAGGTTCTTGAACATCCAGGGGCCCGAGCCCACCAGGTTCTCGTAGCAGCAGTTGACCTCGTCCTGGGTCAGGTTCTCGACGATGTGCTTGGGGTACACCTTCACGTAGTCGAAGGCAAGCCAGGGCAGGAAGGCGGCGGAGGGGAACTTGATGGTGACCTCCACCGTCTTGTCGTCTATGACCCTGGAGTTGCCCGGCGCGTAGAAGGGCTTCAGGGCTGCTCCGGCCCGAGGCCTGATCGCGTCCGGGTCCACTACCCGGTCCAGGCTGAACACCACGTCGGCAGCCGTCACGGGAGTGCGGGCCTCGTCGGTCCAGTTGGCGTCGGGGTGGATGGTAAAGGTGTAGACGCGCCCGTCCGGGCTCGCCTCCCAAGTCGTCGCCAGGTCTCCGATGACCTCGCTGGCGTTGACGGGGTTGAACTCCACCAGCTGGTTGAACCGGTTGCCGGCCACCGTCAGGCCCGAGTTGATGCTTGCCGAGAAGTGCAGGTCGATGAACCCCGGGTCCGAGGTGGACGCGAAGTTGATCGTCCCGCCGTACTTGCCCCGCCTCACCCAGTCGGGCACCGGGGCCGCCTCGGCCATGGCCACGGGGGTCGCGATGCGGTCCAGTATCTCCTCTATCTGGATCTCCGAGGCCTGGGCTACGGCGTCGGCCACGGCGTCGGCCACGGCCTGGTCGATGGCCATCGCCAGCTCCTCTGAGGTGACGCCCGCTTCCGCCCCCGCGACGGCGTCGGCGGTGGCCTGTTTGACCATCCTGTCGATCTCCTCGGCGGAAACTCCTTCGGGGATATCGATGCCCTGGATGGCCTCGTTCACCAACATGCTGACGTCGTCGGCTGACACGCCCTCCGGGATGTCGATCCCGGCGACGGCCTCGTTGACCATCGCCGCGATCTCCTCAGCCGACACGGTTTCCCCAACGGCCTCTCCGACAGCCTCACCGACGGCTTCGCCAACAGCCTCTCCAACGGCGGACCTGACTGCCGACTCTACGTCCGCCGACGTTATGCCGGGGGCTTGCGTTGGCGCCGGAGTGGGGTCCTCGCCGCAGGCCGCGCCTACGACAAATACAGCCAGCAAGGCTCCCAACAGTAGCCACTTCCAACCGGCCCGCAAAACACGCGACATTGCTTCCTCCACAAAATCGAATCCGAGTCAAGCGCGTACTAGGATACAGACAGTTCGTAGGAGCGTCAAGCTTACCATCAAAGATTAGCGCCGCGGCTGTCGTCGGCCGTTACTGACTGGCGTTGTAGATGGTGTGGGGCGTCATGCCCTCGGGTATGGTGCCCTCGTAGAACCGCCTCAGGTAGGGCATGAGCTGGTCGGTCATGTCCCGCATCTCGATCTGGTAGTCGGTCTTGGGCCTGTTGAGCACCTCTTTCAGCTCCCGGTAGAGGCCCTCCTTGTCGATCTTGGTCAGCTTGCGGTCCCGCATCACCACCTCCCCGTCCACCAGCACCGTGTGCACGTCCCACTTGGTGCCCCTGTGGACCACCGCGTCCACAATGGACACCTCGGGGTCCAGGTACGGCTCCTCGATGCCGTCCAGGCTCAGGAGTACGACGTCGGCCCGCTTGCCGGGCTCCAGGGTGCCCACCCTGTCGCCGAACCAGCTAGCGTAGGCGCCGTTCTCCGTGGCCATCTGGAACACCTGGTAGGAGGTGGGGGGGACCGTCTCCACCCCGGGGGCCTTGTGTATCTTCTGCACCAGGCGCATCTCCTGGAGCAGGTCCTTGTCGTCGTTGATGCCGGCCTCGTCGCTGCCTATGGCCACCCGGACGCCCTTCTGCAACAGCTTCCCTATGGGCGCGATGCCGCTGGAGATGCGGAGGTTGGAGCTGGCGTTGTGGCACACGTTGGTGCCCGTCGCCGCCATTACCTCGATGTCCTCGTCGGTGACCCAGACGCTGTGGCCGCAGACTACGTCTGGGCCCAGGAATCCCAGGTCGTTCAGGTGTTGCAGGGGGGTCTTGTTCCACGCACGCAGGCCCTCCAGCTTCTGGTAGATGCTCTCCTGCAGGTGAATGTGTATCCCTGTCTTGTGCTTGTTGGCCAGCTCTCTGAAGGCGACCAGCAGCTCGTCGGAGCACCGGTGGACGTTGCTGGGGGCAAGGGTGAGCCGGACCCGCTCGTAGCGGTTGCCCCACCGTTCGCTTATCTCCTCGAAGGACTCCAACGTCTCCTCGACGGGCCGGTAGCTGGCCGCCATGAACGACGTGAACCGCTCCGCCAGGTCCGGGGGCAAGGTGGCGGCGAAGCCGGCCTCGGTGCCCAGGGAGACCAGGGAGTTCTGGTCGGCCACGGAGGGGCAGTAGGACACCCGCATGCCCGACTCCTGGAAGGCCGTGATGGCCCTGTCCGCAGCCTCAGGGTTCATGGGCCGGGCCCCCCTGTTCGACCCGTGTATCGCCTGTACCGTGGTGGTGCCCGATTCGATCATCTGGACCGCGCCGTACATCTGGTCCAGGTAGGGGTCCAGGCGCCGGGCGTAAGCTCTTCCCATGGTCACCAGACCCCACAGGTCCAGGGGCAGGTCGGGGGCGCCAAGCTGGAAGGGGGTCAGTCCCACGTGGAAGTGGTCGTTGACCAGCCCGGGCATCACCACGTATCGCGGGGAGCCGATGACCTCCACGTCGGGGTGGTTGGCCCTGAGCTGCTCGTAGTCCCCTATCTCGACGATCTCGCCGTCCCTCTGGAACAGCGCCCCGTCGGACACCACCTCGGCGGAGTCGGGGCCCGTTACCTTGCAGATGACGTACTTTCCCCGTACCAATGACGAAGCCATGGGTCTCCCTCCTGTACCTGTCTGGCCGCTGGGGCTAGTACCGGGAGTTATAAACCGAGTGGGGTGTAAGGTCCTGGGGGAAGGTGCCCTCGAGGAATCGCCTCATGTATGGCTCGACCTGCTTCACCAGGTCCCGGGCCTCCATCTCCCTGGCGGACAGGGGCCTGTTCAGGGCTGAGCTGATCTCCTGGAGCACCGCCTCCTTGTCCACGTGGGTCAGCTTTCCGTCGCGCATCACCACGTCGCCGTCGATAATCACCGTATCCACGTCCTGGCTCCTGCCCCGGTATACCAGTGCGTCGATGAGGGTTATCTCCGGGTCGATAAACGGGTACTCGATGTTCCGCAGGTCCATCAGGACGATGTCGGCCCGCTTGCCGGGCTCCAGCGTCCCCACCCGGTCCCCGAACCAGGCGGCGTAGGCTCCGTGCTCGGTGCCCATCCGGAAGAGGTCGTAGGGCGTTGGGATAACGTTGTCTATGCCCGGCAGGTAGTGCAGGCGCAGGGCCAGGCGCATCTCCTGGTACATGTCCTTGTCGTCGTTGATAGTCGCCTCGTCGCTGCCCAGTGCGACCCTGATCCCCTTCTGCAGCAGCTTGCCCACCGGGGCGATGCCGTTGTGGATGCGCAGGTTGGAGCTGGCGTTGTGGCACACGTTGGTGCCCGTGGCCGCCATGAGATCGATGTCCTCGTCGGTGATCCAGACGCTGTGCCCGCACACCACCTCGGGCCCCAGAAAGCCCAGATCGCCCAGGTGCTGGAAGGGGGTCTTCCCGTAGGCGTTCATGCCGTAGAACTTCTGGTACGGGCTCTCCTGGAGGTGGATGTGGATGCCCGTCCGGTACTTGGTGGCCAGCTCCTTGAACGCGACGAGCAAGTCGTCCGAGCACCGGTGCACGTTGCTGGGCGCCAGGGTGACTCGGATCCGTTCGTACTGGTCGTTGCCGTACCGCCGGAAGACCTCTTCCAGGGCCTCCATCCACTCCTCCACCCGTCCGTATGCCCGGCCCACGTAGCTTGCGAACCGCTCTCCCAGGTCCCCGGGCATGAACGTGGCGAAATCTCGCTCGTCCCCCCGGGGCCCGACGATGTGGGCATTCTGGTCGGCGATGGTTGGCGCGTAGGAGACGCGCATCCCGGCTTCCTGGTAGGCCTTCAGGGCCTTGTCCGCCACATCCGGGATCTCGGCGGGGTTCGTCCTGGTGATTCCGCCGTGTATGGCGCACACCGTTGTGGTGCCCGTCTCGATCATTTGGATGGCCCCGTACAGCTGGTCCAGGTATGGGTCTATTCGCCTGGCGCCCATCCTTATCAGGGCCCTCAGCTCCTGGGTGTTGTCCAAAGCCCCCATCTGGCACGGGCTCAGCCCCACGTGGAAGTGGTCGTTGACCATCCCCGGCATCACCACGTAGCTGGGCGAGCCTATCACCTCCACGTCCGGGTGCCGGGCCTTCAGGTCCGGGTACGGGCCCACCTCGACGATGGCGCCGTCCCTCTGGAACACCGCCCCATCGGAGACCACCTCAGCCGAGTCGGGCCCGGTGATCTTGCATATGACGTACTTGCCCCTTATCAGCGACGAAGCCATTGCCGCACCTCCTTGCGCGCGCTACGGAAGGGGGTCTGCGGGTAGCGTACTTGCTCCCGGGCACCGTGTCAATCTACGGGCCCCGCGGGGCCGAAATCCTTTCCCGACAAGGCGTTGTGATGGGGCTGGTTGACCGGGTTTGCTCGCCCTTTTATCTCCATTCGTAAGTTATTGGGGAATTCCGGATACCTCTTTGATTCGCCAAATCCTGGGTGATATAGTGTAGGCGCATAGAGTGCGGCGGGTGTAGCTGCTGCAGCCGGGTAGCGTATGCCTGGCAAGCCCGCTGGTAAAGGTCGTGCACATGGCAGACAAGCATATCGCCTTGATGGCCCATCTGATGCGTCGCGCCGGGTTCGGTGCGTCCTACGGCGAGCTGGAGGACCGGGCTGCCCGGGGCTACGAGGCCACCGTCGACGAGCTGGTATATCCGGGGGCCAACGGCGTGCCCGAGTTCGACGAGCTGGCCATGAACCGGTACTACCCTGGACACGAATACCCCACCTCCCCCTACCTTGGGGCGTCCAACTTCATGTACCACCTGCTGACCACGCCGCGCCCCCTGGAGGAGAAGATGGCCCTCTTCTGGCACATGGTCTTCGCCACGGGGGATGCCAAGGTGGACAACATCACCCAGATGGTCCACCAGATCGGCATGTTCCGGCGCTACGGCACGGGCAGCTACCGGGAGCTGCTGGTGCGCTTGGCCATGGACCCGGCCATGATCTTCTGGCTGGACAATAACGAGAACCACAAGGGCTCGCCCAACGAAAACTGGGGCCGGGAGCTGCTGGAGCTCTTCTCCATGGGCCAGGGCAACTACACCGAGCAGGACGTGTTCGAGGCGGCCCGGGCCTTCACGGGCTGGACCATCTCGCCCAAGGTGCCCGGCGCCAACCTGTGGAGCTTCGAGTACAGGCCCGAGGACCACGATTTCGATGAGAAGCTGTTCCTCGGCCAGCGCGGGCGGTTCAACGGCGAGGACGTGATCGACATAATAGTAAGGCACCCGGCCACGTCGCGGTTCATCGCCCGCCACCTCTACAACTTCTTCGTCGCCGACGAGGTCCAGGTCCCTAGCTGGAACGACATCCCCCCGCGGGACCCCGGGGCGGTGGAGGCGATAGCCGGCACCCTGGTCTCCTCGGACTACGACATCGCCGAGACCCTGCGTTTCCTATTCAACTCGGACTTCTTCAAGGACGAGGGCGTCTGGTTCGCCAAGGTGAGGAGCCCGGCCGAGGTGGTGGTCAGCACCGTGCGGCTGGTGGGAGAGTACGGTCAGCTCAAGCACGGCGTAATGGAGCTTGCCTTCGAATCGGTATACCAGGGCCAGGACCTGCTGAACCCTCCCAGCGTCGAGGGCTGGCACACGGGCAAGGAGTGGATCGACGGCGGCTCCCTGGTCCGGCGGATCAACTTCTGCGCGGACCGCCTCAGCAACCCCAGCCTGCCGGGCGTCCGGGACATCATCGCCCGGCTCGAGGCGGGAGAGGGCCGCTCCTCCCGGGAGCTTGTCGACGGCTGCCTGGAGCTCCTGGGATCGGTGCGCCTGGGCGAGGAGACATACGACGAGGTGGTCGGGCACGCCGAGGACGCCCCCGACGCCTTCGAGGACCGGGTGACCAAGGTGCTGCAGCTCATCGGCGCGACCAAGGAGTACCAGTTCTGCTAGAATAGCACCCGCAGATAGGTGCCTGCGAATGGGAGCAAGGGGGGTCGTCATAGTAGTTCGCCGTTCCACCGAGGAGTCTGGACGCCTGGGCGACGAGATATACGAGAGAGACATTCGGTCCCAGGTCGAAGCGGCGCACCACGGCAAGATCGTCGCCATAGACGTAGACAGCGGCGACTATGCCATTGGGGACAGTGTAGTCGCCGCAGCTCAAAGACTGCGGGAGCGGCGCCCGGACGCCCAAGTCTGGTCTGTGCGGGTCGGGTACGCAACGATGGGCAGTTTCGGGGGAAGCTCCTTGCGTAGGGCCGGGTCATAGAAGGGGTTGTGACGGCCGACTACGAGGCCGTCATCACCCTTCCCCTGCTAGGCCCGGTGGGGCAGACGCAGGAAATTGAGGCTGTGATAGACACCGGCTTCAACAGGTTTCTTGCCTTGCCCTCTGCCGTGGTCTCGGATTTGGGACTGGATATCGTGAGCGGAGTCCGTGTGACCTTGGCCGACGGCAGTGAGGTGCCCGTTGACGTTTGCGGTGTTACGGTACTGTGGGACGGCCAGCCGAGATACGTGGATACCTACGTGGCCGGCGCCACTCCCCTAGTGGGCATGGCCCTGCTGGAAAGCCACAGGCTGTACGTGGAAGTCTCGGACGGCGGGCGGGTAGTCATAGAGCCTACGGAGTGACCATAGACCATGCCTCGCGCGAAGGTTGGCTCCCGCGACTCCGGTAGGGGAGCTAGCGTTCAACTATGGCATCGTAATGTTGGTTGGCGGCCAGGAAATCGATCTGCACTCTCCGCTGGGTGAGAGGCAGGCGGTGCTGCACTTCTTGGCGGTTCTAGCGGGAGGTCGATGACGTGCCCACCACTCGCGTTGCAGGCAACCGGGCCTTCACGTACCTATACTCCATGGGCCGCTTCGGCAACTCGATGACCTCTTTCCAGCACCCCGCCGACCTGGTACGGTCGGGAGACGTCCTCTACGTCGTCAACGCCAGCGACGAACGCAACAACTCTCCTCGGATCACCAAGTGTACCCTGGACCACGAGTGGGTCCAGGACATCGGTGTGCCCGGCCCCGGAACGGGCTTCAACGTCCTTACGGTGGAGAAGCTCCAGGACGGCCAGTTCCTCTGGCCGGGAGGCCTGGCCATGGACGGCCACGAGACCCTCTTCGTCACCGACCAGGCCACCCACCAGGTGCACAGGTTCGCCACGGACGGCGCCTTCCTGGGCCGGTGGGGCAGGCATGGGACCGGCGAGGGTGAGCTCGACGCGCCGGCGGGCGTGACGATAGACGCCGACGAGAACCTCCACATAGTCGACAGCCTGAACCACCGGGTGCAGGTGTTCACCAGGGAGGGCGAGTACGTATCCACCTGGGGCGGGCCGGGCTCCGAGGAGGGCCGGTTCGACCGGCCCTGGGGCATAACCACGGACCGGCACGGGGCATTCTACGTGGGAGACTGGGGCAACGACAGGGTGCAGAAGTTCTCTCCCCAGGGCGAGTACCTGTCGACCATCGGGAGCCCGGGTACGGGGCGGGGAGAGCTGCGGCGCCCGGCGGGCGTGGCCGTGGACAAGGACGGGGACGTCTACGTCTGCGACTGGGGCAACGACAGGCTGAACGTATACGACGAGGACGGTGACTTCCTCGTGGCCATCACCGGCGAGGCGACCGAGGTGTCCCCGTGGCTCCAGCTAACCCTGCGGGGCAGCCCGGACCTGGTCAAGGCCAGGGCCAGGGTGGACATGACCCCCGATACCCTGCTCCGGAGGCCGGTGGCGGTGGACGTGGGAGACGACTACAAGATCGTCATCGTCGAGGCGCGGCACCACAGGCTCCAGCTCTACGAGAAGGACCCGAGCTACCAGGACGTCCGCCTGAACATCTAGGCCTCCCGTCCGGCCGTGTCTACCGGCGGGCGTTGTACATCGAGTGGCTGACCGGGTTGTCGGGAAGGGTCCCCTCGTAGAAGCGCCGCATGTACGGGATGACCTCCTGGCCCAGCGCCCGGCTGTCGGCCTCCACCTGCTCCAGCGGACGGTCCAGCGCCTTCTTGAACTCGGCGTACAGAGCGTCCTTGTCGATCTTGGTGAGTTTGCGGTCTCGCATCACGACCTCGCCGTCCACTATCACCGTGTCCACGTCGATGCTGCGTCCCCGGTGGACCACCGCGTCCACGATGGACACGTCGGGGTCCAGGAACGGCTCCTCGATGTTCCGCAGGTTCAGCAGCACGACGTCCGCCCGCTTGCCAGGCTCGAGAGTGCCCACCTTGTCCCCGAACCAGCTTGCGTAGGCCCCGTGCTCCGTGCCCATCTGGAATACCTGATAGGACGTGGGCGGCACGTTCTCCACTCCCGGCACCCGGTGTATCTTCAGCACCAGGCGCATCTCCTGGAACAGGTCCTTGTCGTCGTTGAGGCCCGCCTCGTCGCTGCCGATGGCGATCCTGATGTTCTTCCGGAGCAGGGGGCCAACGGGAGCGATGCCGCTCTGGAGGCGCAGGTTGGAGCTGGCGTTGTGGCACACGTTGGTGCCCGTGGACGCCATGATGTCGATGTCATCCTCGCTCACCCACACGCTGTGGCCGCACACCACGTCGTGGCCCAGGAACCCCAGGTCGTACAGGTGCTGGAGGGGGCTCTTGTTCCAGAGGCGTGCACCGTACTCCTTCTGGTAGATGGTCTCCAGGAGGTGGATGTGGATGCCGGTGCTGTACTTGGTGGCCATGCGCCGGAAGCTGTCCAGGAGAGCGTCGGAGCACCTGTGCACGTTGCTGGGCGCCATGGTGATGCGCACCCGCTCGTACCGGTCGTTGCCGTACTTCTGGCAGATCTCCTCCAGCGCGGCCATCAAGTCCTCCACCGGGCGGTACCGGGCCCTCAGGGGGGCCAGGTACCGCTCCGCCAGCTCGGATGGCATCTGGGCCGCCAGCTCCGCCTCCCCGCCCCTGGCCCCGGACACGGTGGCGTCCTGGTCAGCCGCCGCGGGGGCGTAGGAGACCCGCATGCCCGAGTCGTGGAAGGCCCCGACCGCCTTGTCGGCCACCTCCAGGTCCATGGGCCGCCACCACGCCGCGCCCCCGTGGATGGCCTGCACCGTGGTGGTGCCCGACTCGATCATCTGGATGGCCCCGTAGATCTGGTCCAGGTACGGGTCTATCCGCCGGGCGCCCATCCTCGACGCCTGCCATAGCTCCAGGGGCAGGTCCGGGGAGCCCATCTGGAAGGGGCTGAACCCGACGTGGAAGTGGTCGTTGACCAGCCCGGGCATGACCACGTAGCTGGAGGAGCCGATGACCTCCGCTTCCGGGTGCCGTTGCCGCAGGTCCTCGTACGGGCCGACCTCCACTATGGCCCCGTCCCGCTGGTACACTGCACCGTCGGACACCACTTGGGCAGAGTCTGGTCCCGTTATCTTGCAGATGACGTACTTGCCCCGTATCAGACTAGCGCTCATCTCTGCTTACCTCCTATGAGTAGGAATGGTTGTTGGAGCAACCGTGGGTACCGGTCCGGGAGCCGGTGCAATATCCTTCTCGTGGAATACCCGCCCGGTGGAATACCCGCCCGGTGGAATACCCGCGAGAATCCTAGCGACGTGGCTTGGGGAGGGCAGGCAGGTCACCGTACTCCTCGAGCCACCAGCGAGCTATATCGATTCGCCGTGCAAACCAGACCCCTGGGAAGCCTTTGGCATACCGGATGAACTCGTCGAGAGACCTGGCCCGACCCGGCCTCCCAGCGAAGCGCAAATGTAGACCCACCGACATCATCTGCGGGTGAGTGGCCCCTTCCTCGTACAGGCAATCGAAGGCCTCTTTGAGCTGAAAGTAGAAATCCTCGGGTTGTGCGTAGCCAGGAAGATGTGAGAAGAGCATATCGTTGGTAGTAACGTCGTATGGGACTACGAGCCACTTCTTTCCATTGACGTCCACGAAGTAGGGCAGGTCATCCGCGTAGGAGTCAGTATCGTAGACGAAACCACCCTCTTCCACAAGGAGCTCCCGGGTATGGCCACTGCTGGTCGTTGCATGATAACCCAGCGGGCGCTCTCCGGTTGTCTTCAGGGCCGCGTCGACCGACTTGCGGATATACTCCCGCTCCTCTTCCTTTGTGTCGATAGAGGCCGGCGCCCAGCGGTACCCATGGCTGGCGATCTCGTGACCACGGGCCGTGATCTCCCGAGCCGATTCCGGGTTCAGCTCCAGGGCCATCCCGCACGCAGAACCGGTCGCTTTAACGTCGTTCTTGTCAAGGATCTCCAACAAGCGCCAGAATCCGACCCGGCTGCCGTACTCGTACAGGGACTCGTTGATCAGCCGGCGCTGACCAAGGGAGTCAGGAAACGCCTCACCAGTAGGCTCGGCCACAGGGTCTCCAAGCAAGGGGTTAAGCTCGGAGCCCTCTTCGAAGTTGATGACCAGCGAGATAGCGATGCGGGCGCCGCCCGGCCACTTTATCCGAGGAAACTCGTCACCGTAGCCGATGAAATCTCGTTCTGAGGTCAGCATCCTTGCTCTCCTCGTTCCGCAAACGGGCTTCGCCGGGGTCTTCGATGGCCCGGAGCTCTAGAGGTCGCCGTAGTGCTCCAGCCACCACCGGGCGATGTCGACGCGGCGGGCGAACCATACCCCCGGGAACCCCTTCGCGTATTGGATGAATCTGTCTACTTGAGCTGCTCGCGGCGGCCTCCCAGAGAGCCGCAAATGCAGTCCCACGGACATCATCTTCGGGGTCTTGGACCCTTCGGCATACAGGTCGTCGAAGGTCGCCTTCAGGCTGGCGAAAAACTGGTCAGGCCTGGTGAACCCTGGTACAAGGGGACCTGGCAAGAACTTCTCGTCGTTGGTGTCGTGGCTATGGGGAATCGTGAGGAACCGTCGATCGTTGACCTGGGCGAAGAAGGGCAAGTCGTCGCTGTAGGAGTCGGAATCGTAGAGGAAACCGCCCTCCTCGACCAGCAACTCTCGCGTATGAACACTTGGAGCCCTGCTGTTCCAACCAAGGGGACGCTCTCCCGACGTGCTCACGATGGCCTCAACCGCCTTGGCTATATCGGCCCTCTGCGCATCAAGGCTGAATTCGTAGGATGGCAGCCACCGATAACCGTGTCCGGCTACCTCATGCCCTCCGTCGGTGATTCTGCGGGCGGCTATCGGGTTTCCCTCCACGGCCTGTCCAGAGCAAAAGAACGTAGCCTTCACGTCGTGCTTGTCGAATATCCGCATCAGCCTCCAGAAACCCCGGCGTGGACCGTACTCGTAGATGGACTCCACGCTCCAGCTTCGTCCGGATCCCGCAGGCCGCACCGGCTGGGCGCTCAGCTCGGGCCCATTATCGCCGTACAGCGGAGTTCGCTCGGCCCCCTCCTGGAAATGGACTACCAGGGACACGGCTATGAGCGCGTCGTTTGGCCAGGAGATTCCCGGATACGTCTTGCCGTAACCCCTGAGGTCCCGGTTCATCAGACTCCTCCCGAAGTGGTCCCTAGCCTGCCCCCCGCAGCCGGGGGTCCAGGACGTCCCGCAGGGCGTCGCCGAACATGTTGATCCCGAACACCGCCAGGGATATGGCCAGGCCGGGGAGTATGGACAGCCAGGGGGCCACCCGTATGTACGCGGTCCCCGCCTCGGAGAGCATGCCTCCCCACGTGGCTATGTTCGGCGGCAGGCCGGCTCCCAGGAAGCTGAGGGACGCCTCCACCAGGATGGCGAAGCCAAGCTGGATAGTGACCAGGATCATGAAGAGGGCCAGGCAGTTGGGGACGACGTGGATGAAGATGATGCGAAAGTCTCTGGCGCCCACGGCCCTCGCCGCGAGCATGTAGTCCATCTCCTTGATGGCCAGCGCCTGGGACCGCACGGTCCGCACCGAGGTCGGCGCCAGAACGAAGACCAGGGCGATGATCACGTTGGTCAAGGTCGAGCCCAGAAGCGCCATGATGGCCAGTCCAAGAATAAGGGAAGGGAAGGCCATGAAGGCGTCCACCACACGCTGTATCAGCAGGTCGAAAGCTCCTCCATAGTAGGCGCTGAAGACGCCCAGGAGCGCTCCCAGGGTGATTCCGATGAGCACGCTCACCACGCCGACGTACAGGGAGATGCGGGCGCCGTAGAACAGCCTGCTCATCACGTCGCGGCCGAGCTGGTCGCTTCCCAGAATGAGGTTCGTGGTCTCGAATGGCGCCACATGTACGTTCTGGTGGCCGTGGGTCTCCTCGGGGTCGTGGGGAGATATGAGGGGCGCGAGGATGGCAATCAGGATGAGGGCAAGCAGTATGGCGGCGCCGATGGCGCCCAGGGGCTTTCTCCTCGAGAAGCCGGCGACGCCTCTCATGATGGGGGTCGTCAGCGACAGCCCGGTCCTGACCCTCCCAAACGCCTCCCCTGTCGCGCTTACTCCGAACACGGCGACCGTCCAATGCGGAGTCTCATCACGCGTATCGGACCCTTGGATTGATCAGCCCGTATAGCATGTCGACGATCAGGTTCAGGGTTACGGTGAACACCCCCACGACCAGGACTATCGCCTGGATGATGTTGAAGTCCCTGGTGGTAAGGGCCAGTATCAAGGCCTGCCCTATTCCCGGCACTTGGAATATGTTCTCAGTGACCACCGCGCCGCCCAGCAGGATGCTGAACTGGTACCCGGCGACGGTGATCACCGGCAGCAGGGCGTTCCTGAGGGCATGCCGGACCAGCACCAGGGACTCGGCCAGACCCTTGGCCCTCGCCGTCCTGATGTAGTCCTCCCTCAGCACCTCCAGCATGGCGGAACGGGTTATCCTCGCCGTAAAGGCCATGTTGAAGTAGCCCAGGGACAGGGCGGGGAATATGAGCTGCGAGAGGTTCTTCAGGGGCTCTTCCCAAAGCTTGGCGTAGCCCAGGGGCGCTCCCCAGTTGAAGAGATGGGCCAGAAAAAACACGATGAGTATCCCCGCCCAGAAGGTGGGCAGGGATATTCCAACGACGGTGAATATCTTGGCCGCGTAGTCCGGCCACTTGTCCTGGTAGACGGCCGACACGACGCCCAACGGCACCGCCGTCACGACGGCCAGGATAAGGGACATGATGGTGAGCTGGATGGTGACGGGGAAGCGTGCCAGCAGCTCCTTGGAGACCGCCTTGTTGCGGAAGTAGGAGTAGCCGAAGTCCCCCTGCACCGCATCGGCGACCCACCTTACATATTGCTCATAGATGGGCTTGTCGGTGCCCAGGCGCTGCTGGGTCTCCGCCAGCTCCTCGGGCGTGTAGGTCCCCTCCCCCTCCAGCCCTATGAGGACCATTATCGCGGGGTCCCCGGGCAGGATGCGCATCATGCCGAAGGCCAGCAGGGAGACCAGTACCAGCGTGGGGACAAAGAGCAGCAGGCGCTTTACCGTGTACGCTCCCATGTACGCCTCTCTCAGGACCGGCCTGGGAGCACGGCTGAGCCGCTCTCCCAGGCCGGTCGTTTACCGGGATGTCCTCCCGGTTATGTGGCTTCCCGTGGTCGGGCTACTCGGCCAGCCAGATGGCTTCGTGGTGGTTCCCCTGCTGGTATGTCTGGGCCGGGAAGAAGTTCTGGACCTTGTTGTTCACGGCGACGTAGTTCTGCCGCCAGTCGATGCCGAACCAGTGGTCCTCCCCCTGGCGCAGGATGTCCCCCGCCTCCCAGATCAGCGCCTGGCGTGCCGTCGGGTCTGGCTCCCGGGCCGACTCGTAGAACAGCTCCTGTATTCTGGGATGCTCCCAGTTGAGCCGGTTCTTCGACCCGCCGGGGGTGACGTATATCTGGTTGAACAGCTCGTCCGAGTCCGAGATGTTGATGCCGTGCCAGAGGAAGAAGAAGTCGTAGTTGCCCGAGATGGCGCGCTCGAAGATGGTGGCGAAGTCCTGCAGCTCCAGCTCGATCTTCACGCCTATGTTCTTCTCCAGCTGCTGCTTGGCCAGGGTGCCCATGTTCTTGTGCAGGGGGGCGTTCCCCATGAGCCAGGTAAAGGTCTGGCTCCTGTCGAAGCCTGCCTCGTCCAGCAGCCTGTTGGCCTCCTCCAGGTCCCGGGGGTCCTTCACCGCGTCCGGCACGTCGTAGTAGTTGGTCAGCGGGTTCCCGTCCTTGTCCACGTACCGGAATCCCGGCCACGTGGCCACCACCTCGTCCGACGGGGTCATCCAGGTGCCCGGCGGGAAGGGGGTGCCCATCTTGGCCTGGCCCTGGTGGTTGGTGTTTATGAAGTCCAGGCGGTCGAATGCCAGGTAGATGGCCCTCCTGACATTGGGGTTGTCCAGGGGCGGCTTGGTGTGGTTGAGGGTGAACCCGTCGAAGGCCGTGGCGCCCAGGAAGTGGATGGTGACGATCCCCCGCATGTCTTCCTGGAAAGCGACCAGGTCCCTGAGGGTGAGGCCCATGTCCGCGTTGTGGTTCATCAGCACCTGTTCCGTCCTGAAGGCCGTTGTGAGCTTGGTCAGGTTGTTGATGATGAACACGCGGATTCCGTCCAGGAAGGGCAGCCCCTCTTTGAAGTAACCGGGGTTTCTCTCGTACTCCCAGAAGTTGTCTTGCAGGTAGGACTCTACCCTGAAGGGGCCGGACACGACGCTGTTGAGGTTGTCGGGGTTGTTCAGGAACTGCTGCCGGGCCTCGTCGGTGCCCATGGGCTCCAGGATGTGCTTCGGCAATATCTTCATGTAGTTTATTGCCAGGTACTGGAGGAAGCCCGGGGCATAGGCGATGGTGGTGTTCACCTTCAGGGTCTCGGCGTCTATCACCTCGGAGCCGGCGTAGTAGGGCCTCAGGTTGCCGGCCCTGGGCCTGGGGCTGCCCTCCTCCACCATGCGGTCCAGGCTGAACTTCACGTCGTCCGCGGTGATGGCCCGCCCGTCGGGCCACTTGGCCTCGTGGAACACGAAGGTGTAGGCCTGGCCGTCGGCGCTCACGTCCCAGGTCTTGGCCAGGTCCCCGATGATGACCCCGGTGTCCACGTGGTCGTACCTCAGCACCTGGGCCATCACTTTGGAGGTGAGGCCGGCGGTGCCAGGCTCGGCGTGGGGATCGGTGAACCCCTGGTCCGAGGTGTTGGACATGGGTATCACGCCGCCCCGTCTGCCCTCCTTGAACCAGGGGGCCGTGATCATGGCCGACGCCGGCGTGGCTATGGGAACGGGCGTAAAGGTCGGGAGCGGTGTGGGGATGGCCGCCACGGCCTGCGTGACGGCGTCGGACACGGCCTGGTCGATGGCCGCCTGCAGTTCCTCGGTGGAGACTGCGCCCTCGGCGGCCGCCGCTGTGGCCGCCCTCACCATGGCGTCTATCTCCGCGGCGGAGGCGCCGGGCTGGGCCTGGGCCGCCACCGCCTGCTCCACCATGGCCATCATCTCTTCGGCGGACACTCCTTCCGCTTCGGGCTGCATACCCGCCATGGCGGCCTGGACCGCGGCGGTCACGTCCTCGGCGGTAACGCCCGCCGGGGCGGGAGGCGACGTGGGTGCGGGTTCCGGCGTCGCGGCCTCTCCGCAGGCCGCTGCCAGGACGAGCAACGTCAATAGGGGAGCCAGAATCCACCATCTGAAGCTAGCCAGCCATGAACGACCCATTGCGTCACCTCCGGTATCGGGCTGTATTCTCGCGAACCTACCCCGGCCTGAGGGCCGCCTGGTCCATGGGCCGGCGGCCGTGGGTAGATAGCACGCCAAAAGTATCACGTGGGGTTAACTCATGTCAATATAGCTTGGTTTGGGATGTATAAATAGCCCTTTCGTAACGACTGGCAGCCTTGTATACGGATTGGATTACACACAAATCGCACCGGGTTTTGTCGAAAACCGCAAGCCGCAGTCTCGATGCCCCGCCTTGTGGAAACCTGTGGATGGCCGGGAACGTGAAGCGCCTCCGGCTGGTGGGCCGGAGGCGCATGATTGCCCGTGGATGGTGGAGACGGGGGAGGGTCGAACTCCCCGTCCAGAAGGCTCCCAACTGGAATGTACTACAGGCTTATCCGGCTATTTGCTTCGCCTGCCGGAGCTTCCGCCGGCCGAATCTCCGGAGACGTAGCCGATTGTTCTTGGGCCGGCCTCATCGGCGTGGGGCCGGCAGCATCCCGGATTTATGGCGCCCGCTTCCCGGCCTCCGGGAGCAGCCAGGGCGGACGTAGCTGCGCTTAGGCAGCTAGGGCGAGTTCACGATCGCCAGTTACTTTTGTGCCACCTTTTTACGAGGTGCGGTGGCGCCTCGGCCTGCAATTCCGCCAAGCATCCCCCTGTCGAGCCCGCGCGTCCCCATTGCCTAGTGGATGCTTATATTATGCCACACTCCCGCCGCGGCGGTCTAGGGTCAGGCAAGGGAACCCATTGTGGCCGCGGCCCGTTCTTGACACTCTCTTGACTCCTGCTCTACGATTACCCGACCCACCGCATCGCCAGTCCAGCGATACCCCCTGTCCAGCGATGCCCACGGTGTTCGAGATAGTCCCATGACGAAAGACCTCGCCTTCGCACCGGCCTCCGAGGTGACGCGCCTCCTGGACTCCCGGGAGGTGTCCAGCGTGGAGCTGACCGAGATGTTCCTGGGGCGCATCGAGTCCCTGAACCCCCGGCTCAACGCCTATCTCACGGTTACGCCCGGGGAGGCCCTGGCGGCGGCATCCAGGGCCGACGAGGCCTCGGCCCGCGGCGAGTCCCTGGGCCCCCTGCACGGGGTCCCCGTGTCCGTCAAGGACCTGGAGCTGACCGCCGGGATACGGACCACCATGGGGAGCCTGGCGTTCCGCGACTACGTCCCCGAGCAGGACAGCCTGGTCGTGGAGAGGGTCAAGGCCGCCGGGGCGGTGATTCTGGGCAAGACCAACACCCCCGAGTTCGGCTTTTCGGGCACCACCGAGAACCGGCTGGGAGACGCCGGCCGCAACCCCTGGGACCCCGAGCGGACCCCGGGCGGCTCTTCGGGCGGGGCCGGAGCCGCCGTGGCGGCGGGCCTCTGCACCATGGCCACCGGCAGCGACGGGGGCGGGTCCATCAGGATCCCGTCCAGCTTCACGGGAATCTACGGCATCAAGCCGGGCCAGGGCCGCGTCCCCCGCGCCGGAGGGGTCGGAAAGCCTGGCTACAACACCTTCTCCCAGTCCGGCCCCATGACCCGGACGGTCGGGGACAGCGCCCTGCTGCTGCAGGTGCTGGCCGGCCCCGACCCCAGGGACCCCGGCTGCATGAGGGCCGAGCCGCCCGACTTCTCCGAGGGACTGGAGGATGGTGTGCGGGGGCTGCGAGTGGCCTGGAGTCCGGACCTGGGGTACGCCCCGGTGGATGGAGAGGTGGCCGCGGCTACGGCGGCAGCGGCGCGGGTGTTCGAGGAGCTGGGGTGTTCGGTGGACGAGCCGGGAGTCGCCGTGGAGGACCCGTTCCCGGCCTTTTGGGACCTGTTCGCCATCGGGGGCTTCACCGGGTACGGGCACCTGCTGGAAGACCACGGCGAGGAGCTGACGGACTACGTGCTGGAGGCCATCGAGCACGGCGGCACCCGGTCGGTGGGCGACTACTCCCTGGCCCTGCTGAGGGTCCAGCAGCTACAGGCCCAGATGGAGGACCTCTTCCAGACCTACGACCTGCTGCTCACTCCCACGATGGCGGTTCCCGCCTTCCCCGTAGGGGAGCATCCGGCTGTCATAGGTGGCCGGCCCGTGGAGCCCTTCTTTGGCTACACCCCCTTCACCTTCCCCTTCAACATGACCATGCACGCCGCCGCCAGCGTGCCCTGCGGCTTCTCATCCGATGGCATGCCCATCGGCCTCCAGATCGTGGGAAGACGGGGTGAGGAGGCCACCGTGCTCAGGGCGTCCGCGGCCTTCGAGCGGGCCAGACCCTGGCGGGAGCGCCTGCCGCCCATATCTTGAGGCTCCGTGCTACAATTGCTCCGTCCGAGCCCGTTTTTGCCCGCAGCCGTCTGACGGCATCCCGGCTCGTCCGCCCGGGTCTTCTGAGGAGGGCGCCATGGTCGTGAAGCTCAACCCGCCCAGGGATAGCGTGGAAGTCTACTTCCACTCCCAGCAGCCCTACGTGCACGTGTCCGACGAGGACCTGGACCGGTACGGCGCGGGCCGCCTGCTGTTCCCAAACACATACTTCGACCCCCACAAGGCCCACGAGCTCTACAACCAGTACCACGAGCAGTACGCCCTGGCCGACGAGGCGGGCATCGACGGGATCATGACCAACGAGCACCACTCGTACTACGGCAACATGAAGCCGTCGGCCAACCTGGACGCCGCGGTGATCAGCAAGATCACCGAGAGGGTCAAGATCGCGATACTGGGGAACATCATCCCCATCGGGGACCCGGTCCGCCTGGCCGAGGAGATCGCCATGCTGGACTGCTACTCCGGCGGGCGGATAATCTCCGGGTTCGTCCGCGGCGGGGCGGTGGAGACCCTCCAGGCGGGCCTCGACCCCACCGAGAACCGGGAGCGTTTCGAGGAGGCCCACGACCTGATCATCAGGTGTTGGACAGAGCCCGGACCCTTCCGATACGAGGGGAAGCACTACCACTACCGCGCCGTGAACCCGTGGGTGCTGCCCATGCAGAAACCCCATCCTCCCATCTGGTTCCCCGGCAACAGCAGCCCCGAGAGCGTGCGCTGGGCGGCCTCCCACGGCTATGCCTACATGAACCTGGGCGCTCTCATCAGCCTGACGATGGACCTGAAGCAGGTATACATCGACACGGCCCACGAGGTCGGGTTCAAGCCCGGACCCGAGCACTTCGGCTATCAGCTCCGCGCGCTGGTGGCCGACACCGACGAGAAGGCCCAGGAGCTGGGTAGAGGGTTCATGTGGACCATCGGGCACCGCCAGAGGGGCCCAAGGGAGCACAACGACCCGCCGGGCTACCAGTCGCGGGTGGCCCGGACCATGCAGCAGCGTAGGCCCGTGGGCCCCGGGCGGACGCTCACCTACGAGGAGCAGCAGGAGATGAACGCCATCGTGGTGGGGAGTCCCGAGACCGTCACCCGCAAGCTGGCCAACACCGTCGAGAAGCTGAACCCCGGGTACCTGATCCTCATCGGCATCGACGGCCCGATCCCTCACAAGGACGTCATGCGGTCCATCGAGCTGCTGGGCAAAGAGGTCGTTCCCGCGCTCCACGAGATCGAGCTCCAGCCCTACGAGTAACCGGCCCGCCGAGCGGACCGTGGGGCTCTTTAGACACCCTGTATCTGGCAGAACCGTAATCGAAAAGGGGGTATGGTGGCCGCATCCGACATAGTTTTTCTCTCCGCCACCGAGCTATCCGCCAGGATGAAGGCGGGGGAGCTTTCGCCGCTGGAGGTCACCGAGGCCTACCTGGAGCGGATTGCCGCCGTCGACTCGAAGGTGAACTCCTACGTGACCCTGTGCGCCGACGAGGCCCTGGAGGCCGCTCGACAGGCGGGGGCGGAGATCGCCGCGGGCCGGCATCGGGGGCCCATGCACGGCGTCCCCATCGCCATCAAGGACCAGATCCATACCAGGGGCATCCTCACCACCGACGGCTCCCGGGTCAGGGCGGGCTTCGTTCCGCAGGAGGACGCCACGGTGGTGACCAGGCTGAAGGAAGCGGGCGCCGTGCTCCTTGGGAAGCTGAACATGAGCGAGTTCGCCCTGGGCGAGCCCGTGAGCTCCCTGACCGGTCCGGCGCGAAATCCGTGGGACTTGGAGCGGACCCCCGGCGGCTCCAGCACGGGCTCCGGGGCGGCGACGGCCGCTTTTCTCTGCGCCACCTCCCTGGGAGAGGATACGGGGGGCTCCATTCGGAATCCCGCGGCCAACTGCGGCCTCGCCGGTCTCCGGCCCTCGTGGGGCCGGGTGAGCCGCTACGGGGTGGACGGCGCTTGCTGGTCCATAGACACCGTGGGCCCAATCTCCCGCACTGTCGCGGACTGCGCGATGACCCTGGGGGCCATCGCCGGCCACGACCCCAGGGACCCCTACTCCAACCCCGCTCCGGTGCAGGACTACGCTGCCGGCCTGACCGGGGACGTGAAGGGGCTGCGTGTGGGAGTGGTACGGGAGTTCCTGGACACGCCGGAGCTGGGCCTCGGGCAGGCGACCAGGGACGCGGTCCTCTCCGCCGTGGAGGTGCTCAGGGACCGGGGCGCCGACGTGACGGACGTGTCCCTGCCCATGGCCGTCTCTTCCGGCCCGGTGACCCGGACCATCAGCCACGTGGAGCGGGTGAGTATCCACCCGGACTGGCTGCGGGAGAAGCCGGAGGAGCACCACTACGTCACCAGGGTGGGCTTCACCACCGCCAACCTCCTCCCGGGACACGTTTATATGAAAGCGTTGAAGCTCCGTGAGATGATACGGCGGGAGGTGCTGGGGGCCTTCGACCGGGTCGACGTGCTGGTGCATCCCATCGCGTCGGCCCCCGCGGGCAGGCTGGTGGAGCATCCCACGGTGTCCAGCAAAGAGCAGGCCTACGCGGCGTTGGTCGAGGGCAGCTTCCGCGGACCGTACAGCCTGTCAGGCGCTCCAGCCATCTGCGTCCCGTGCGGGTTCCAGGACGGCCTGCCCCTGTCACTGCAGATCGCGGGCAGGCCCTTCGACGAGCCGACGGTGCTCAGGGCGGCCCACGCCTACGAGCAGGCGACGGAGTGGCACAAGGAACGGCCTCCGATATAGGGGAGGCGTTCGCTTCTCTGGGTCTCATGGAGGCCGGGGCCGGGATACGGCTGGCCGCTAGAGTGACGGGCTCTTGCGGCCGGGGGTGTTTTTCTCCCTCCACTTCCCCGACACGGCCAGGCACTCGTCAACCAGGACGCCGGTAACGACTTGGAAGCTGTCGCTCCGGCCGACCAGGTCGATCAGCCGCTCCACACCCCAATCGCCCCAGCGGCCTCGGGAGGGCTGGTACCGTCCCCCCATCACCAGCGTCCCAATGCCGGCCCCCATTATTGCGGCACAGCACATGGGACACGGCTCCGCGGTGGTGTAGAGAACGTAGTCCGACGCAGGCTCGTTGACCAGGGCCTCCCCGGCGTTTCTTATGGCGTCGGTCTCGGCGTGGGCCGTCGGATCGTTGGTCGTGTAGATCCGGTTCCTGCCCACGGCCATCACGGAGCCGCCGCGGACTATCACTGCGCCTACTCCGTCGTTCCCTTCGGCGCCGGCCCTTTCGGCCTCCTCCAGGCCCATCCGCATGAACCCTTCATGATCGGCAGCCATTCCTTGCTCCTTCTGGCCTCAGGCGGCGGTGGCGCCGCCGGTGGCCTGGAATCTCCCAAGGATCTCTGGGGTAGACCGGGCGATGCATCCAATTGTACACCGTGGCCCTTTTGAAGACTACCGAATTGATGTGGGTAGGTATGCACCTGTTCGGGAAAGACCCGGCGCGTACGTGTTATCATTATTTGTAAGGGTAGCGTCCGAACGGTCCGGTCTTCGCGAGAGGGCTGTCGATTCCGGCGCTCTTGGGCCCGTGCCAAAAGACTCAAGGGGGTGTAAGCAGTGCTGAAGATCCAGGATGACCCCGCTGCAGGCCATGACTCCGGGCCGCCGCCGGCATCCATCTACGGCATGGCCCTGGAGCAGTTTCAGGCCGCCGCCGACAGGTTGGGCATCGACGAGGGCATCCGCCGGGTGTTGAGCACTCCCAAGCGGGAGCTCACCGTGGCCATCCCCGTCAGGATGGACGACGGCGATGTGAGGGTCTTCAGGGGCTACCGGGTGCAGCACAACCTGTCCAGGGGCCCGGGCAAGGGAGGGATACGCTACCATCCGGACGTTACGTTGGATGAGGTGAAGGCGCTGGCCATGTGGATGACCTGGAAGTGCGCCATCACTGGCATCCCCTACGGCGGCGCCAAGGGCGGCGTGGCCTGTGACCCCAGGGACATGTCCGAACCCGAGCTGGAGCGCATGACCAGGCGTTACGCCACGGAGATATCCATCCTCATCGGTCCCGACAGGGACATCCCGGCTCCCGACATGAACACCGACGGGCGGATCATGGCCTGGATAATGGACACCATAAGCATGCATAGCGGCTTCACCGTACCGGGGGTCGTCACCGGCAAGCCGGTGAGCATCGGCGGGTCGCTGGGGAGGGTAGACGCCACCGGACGGGGCGTCATGATCTCCGTCAGGGAGGCCGCAGCCCGGCTGGGCATGGACCTGCGCGGCGCCCGGATGGTGGTGCAGGGTTTCGGCAACGTGGGGTCCACCGCGGCCCGACTCCTGGCCCAGGAGGGCTGCGTGCTCATCGCGGCCGCCGATAGCCTTGGGTCGTCCTACTGCGAGGGCGGCATCGACCCCGACGATCTGTGGGCCCACGAAAGGTCCACGGGCACCGTGGGCGGGTATCCGGGGTCGGAGCCCGTGTCTCCCCAAGAGCTGATGTCACTTCCCTGCGACATCCTTATCCCCGCCGCCCTGGAGGCCCAGATCAGGGTCGACAACGCCGATGGAGTGCGGGCGCGGGTCGTGGTGGAGGGCGCCAACGGGCCCACGACTCCCGAGGCCGACAGGATCCTGGAGGACAAGGGCGTCATGGTGGTCCCCGACATCCTGGCGAACGCCGGCGGGGTCGTCGTCTCCTACTTCGAGTGGGTGCAAGACATCCAGCGCTACTTCTGGGACATCGGTGAGATCAACCAGAAGATGGACCGGATCATCGCCGACAGCTTCGCCGAGATTTTTGCCATGTCCCAGGCGGAGAAGGTCGACCTGCGGGAGGCGGCGATGCTCCTTGCCGTCAGCCGCCTGGAGGAGGCGATTAGAGTCCGCGGACTCTACCCCTAGTCGCGGGCCGACCCCCCGTACCGGTCTACCGGCTGCCCTTCCAGCGGTCCCAGTGGGTCAGCTCCCTGGAGGGCAGCCGCCTGGCGGGCCTGAAGCCCGACCCGGTGTAGTAGGCGACGGGGAGCAAGGCGGCCTGCATCACGTGTTCGGGAATGCCCAGCACCTGGGCCGCCTCCGCCTCGTACATCAGGTGCAGGGTGGTCCACGCCGCTCCCAGCCCCCGGGCGCGGAGGGCCAGCATCAACGACCAGGCGGCGGGCAGAATCGACCCGTAGACGGTCGCGTTGTATAGGGACGCATGCTCCCTGACCTCCGATAGGTGCGGCACCTCGGCCATCTCGCTCTCCACGCAGGGAAGGATGAGCACGGGCACCCGGTGCATGTTCTCGGCGAGATAAGCGCTGGAGGGGCCTATGCGCATGCGCTGGACCGCCCGCAGGTCCTCGGGTCCCCAGAGAGGCGACCGGCGCTCCTGCATGGCCCGGTACTCGGCGAACCCCCTCCGGTATATGTCGGCAATGGCAGCCCGCTTCTCCGGGTCCCTAACGACCACGAAGTGCCATCCCTGCAGGTTGGACGCCGTGGGCGCCTGCATGGCGATCTCTATGCACCGCTCGATCACCTCGGGTTCCACCGGGCGGTCCAGGTCGAGGCGCTTGCGGACGCTGCGGGTCGTGGTAAGCAGAGAATCGACGGTTTCCAGGTCCATGATGGCGCTCCTGGGTCTCGATCTTGGGACAAGAGGCATGTTAGCCACGCCTCCGGGCGGTGTCAACGCGGCCGGTGGTATAATCCGGTAACACCCCCATATGCCACCGCCCTACGGGTTCGCTGCCCTGAGTTTCGCTGCCCTGAAGTTTCGCTGAAGGAGGACGCCATGCCCGAGAACATATCGACAGTCGTGGAGCCCGGAGACCCCGTGCTGCTGGCCACGGGCTACGGCGCCACCGAGGGGCCCGTGTACCATCCGGACGGCTCCGTCACCTTCGTAGACTACGCCGCAAGCCAGCTCCTCCGCTGGCGCCCGACGGGCGGAGTGGAGGTGGTCCGGGAGGGCACGGGAGAGGGCAACGGCTGCACCCTGGACAGGGAGCGCCGCCTGATCATGTGCGAGGCGGCCGCCATCCGGCGCATCACCCGCATGGACGCCGACGGCTCCATAACGGTCCTGGCCGAGCGATGGCAGGGCAGGCGCCTGAACCGTCCCAACGACATAATCTGCCGCTCCGACGGGACCATCTTCTTCACGGACCCGGAGATGCGGTGCCCTCCGGACAGGCGGGAGCTGGGCTTCTCCGGCGTGTTCCGCATTACCCCGGACGGGGAGCTCGTGCTGTGCAACGATGAGTGTGAGTACCCCAACGGGCTCGCCCTCTCGGTGGACGAGTCGGTGCTCTACGTGGCCATCAGCCGCAGGGACGAGGGGTGCCTGGGCGAGGAGGAGCGCGGAGAGGTCTGCAGCCACATGCTCATCAGGGCCTTCGACGTCAGCCCGGCGGGGGCCCTGGCCAACAACCGGATTCTGGTGCGAATGACCTCGGCGGAGCCGGGAGTTCCCGACGGAATAAAGGTGGACCGGGAGGGCCGCATCTACTGCACCGGCCCCGAGGGCATATGGGTCACCGACGACCAGGGCGTCAAGATCGGCGTCATAGGCTTTCCCGAGGTGCCTCGGAACATGGCCTTCGGGGGGGATGACTTCCGGACCCTCTACGTGACCGGGGGCCACTCCCTCTACAGCGTGAGGGTCAAGACCCCCGGCGTCGGCGCCTTCTGAGCCCCTGGGAGCTAGTCGCTCCGCTCGGCCCGCATACGGGCCCTTAGCTCGTCGGTGCCCCGGGGGTCCAGGTTCAGGGTCTCGGGGTCGATTACGACGCCGTACTCCCGCCTGACGTACTCGACGGACATCTTCTCCTGCTCCACGTCCTCCAGCACGGCGTTCACGTCCCGGTCCAGGGGGTCGCCGTACCCGCCGCCCCCGGCCTGGATGAGCCGGTACAGGTCGCCCTTCTTGAGGGTGGTCAGGTACTTGGCGGGAATCTGCTCGCTGTCGGTGCCGGGGTTTATGTAGTTCTCCGTGGGGGTCCCGTCCATGCCCCCCTCGGCGCCCCAGGGCCTGAAGTTCTGGCGGTCCGAGCGTAGCTGGAAGGTGGCCTCTTCTGCCGTCACGCGGAACTCCCGGACCATCCCAAGCCCGCCCCGGAAGGTCCCCGGCCCGCCGCTGTCGGGCACCAGGCCGTACCGCTCCACCAGCAGCGGCTGGTCGGCTTCTATGGTCTCTATGGGGGTATTGGCCATGTTGTGTATGGGCGCGGCCAGCCCGTCGGCCCCGTCGACGAATGGGCCGCCGCCCCTGGGGCCGTCGTTGTCGAACTCCAGGTAGACCCACGCCTTGCGGTCGGGGTGGTAGCCGCCGAAGCTCAGGCCCGCCTCTCCGCCGCCCCACGCTCCCGGCACCCGCCCCGGCAACGCCTGGGCCATGGCGCCGAAGAGGGCGTGGCACACGCGGAAGCCGGACATCCCCCGGGCCGCCACCGGCGCCGGGTGCTGCGGGTTCACGAAGCAGCCCTCGGGCGCCTTTATCTGGAAGGCCCGGAAGAAGCCGCTGTTGGACTGGATGGCGGGGTCGATCAGGCACTTCATCACCGCGTACACCTGGGACTTGGTGTAGGCGAAGTTGGGGTTGATGGAGCCCTTGGCCTGCGGCGAGGTGCCCTCGAAGTCCACGTAGACCATGTCCCCGTCTATCTTCACCTTAGCGTGGATGGCGATGGGGCGCATGTCGATGCCGTCGTTGTCCAGGTGGTCGGTGAACTCCCACTCGCCGTCGGGCAGGCCCTGTATCTCGGCCCGGGTCATGCGCTCCGTGGTGTCCAGGATGTCGGACATGTAGCTCTTGATCTCCTCGACACCGTAGTCGTCGACCAGGCGCTGGAGGTCCCGTTCCCCGAACCGCACGGCGGCGAGCTGGGCCTGCACGTCGCCCAGCACCTTGTCGGGGACGCGCACGTTCTTCTCCAGGATGCGCCACACCGCCTGGTTCAGCACGCCTTTGCTATACAGCTTGAGAGGTGGGATCTGGAGGCCCTCCTGGTATATCTCGGTGCTGTCGCAGGCGTTGCCGCCGGGGATGCGGCCGCCGATGTCCGTCTGGTGGCCGATGCAGCAGCTCCAGCCCACCAGGGTGTCGTAGGCGAAGATGGGCTTGAAGAGGAAGATGTCCGGCAGATGGCTGCCGCCCTCGTAGGGGTCGTTGTTGGCGAAGATGTCCCCCGGTTGAACGTCGTCGCCGAAGGCCTTCATGACTCCTTCCAGGGCCGGTGCCATGGACCCCAGATGGGCGGGCAGCGTCAGGCCCTGGGCCACCTGCTGACCGTCGGCTGTAAACAAGGCCGTGGAGAAGTCCATCCCGTGCTTGATGACGGCGGAGCGCGCCGTGCGGACCACCGTAAGCGCCATGGTGTCGGCGGCGCTCATCAGGGCGTTCTTGATGATCTCCCGGGTGACCGGGTCCGTGGTCTGCTGCATCCTGTTTTCCTCCTGGCCTGCGTAAGGGAACGGCCCCGGCGGGGCTTGGAGCGCGGGTCGCCGTGGGTCTCGCCGGACCGGGTAAGGGGCTGGCCCCTATTCCTCCCGGTCCAGGACCACGTCTCTCCACTGGTCGATGGAGGCCTTCCAGCCGGGAGGGACCACCGTAGTCGAGTCGTACTCCTCGATGATCAGGGGGCCGGACATGCTCTTACCGGCAAGGTCCCCCCGGCTCATCACCGGGGCGTCCATGAAACCGTGGCCGGGCCCGAAGTACACTGGGCGCTGCGACGCGCCGCCGTTGGCCGTCGAGGGTATTTCCATGCTGTCCGGTATCCGCGACTCCTTGGACAGCCCGCGGGCGATTACCCGCAGGTTTACAAGCTGGAAGGTGGCGTCGGTGCGGTAGCCGTAGGTCCTCTCGTGCTCCTCCTCGAAGGAGTCGCTGAGCTTCTTCAGGTTCTCGGGCGTCACCCTGCCCGGCGGGAGGTAGACCGTGAGCTCGGAGACCTGCCCCTCGTACTTCATGTCCACCTGGGTCACCACCTCGTGGGAGTCGTCGGCGAAGCCCTCCTCTCGGAGCTGGCTCCGGCCCTCTCCCCAGAGACCCTCCAGGATGTCGTTCAGGGCGTCCATGTCCAGCTCTTCGAAGGTCTTGAAGTAGGTCTGCACGAAGTGGTGCTCCACGTCGGCGTACAGCAGGCCGAAGGAGCTGAAGACCCCGGGGAAGGGAGGCACTATGACCTTGGTGATGTCCAGCATCTCGGCCAGGCCGGCGGCGTGGACGGGCCCGCCGCCCCCGAAGGCCACAAGAACGAACCGCCTCGGGTCGCGGCCTCGCTCGCTGGAGACCGCCCTCAGCGCCCTGCCCATGTTGGAGTTCACCAGGAGGTGTATCCCGTGGGCCGCCTCGATCTCCGACAGGCCCAGCGGATTCGCCACGTGGTCGATGACCGCCTTGCTAGCCTTGTCCCGGTCGATAGGGAAAGCGCCGCCCAGCAGGTGCTCGGGGTTCAGGTATCCCAGGAGCACGTCCGAGTCGGTGACCGTCGCGTCGGTGCCCCCGTTGTTGTAGCACGAGGGCCCGGGCACGGCGCCCGAGCTGTCGGGCCCGACCCGGAGGGACCCGCTCTTGTCCACGCTGGCGATGCTGCCGCCGCCGGCGCCCACCTCCGCCAGGTCGATGGCCGGCACCCTTAGAATGTGCCCCGCGCCCTTCAGGAGCCGGTGGCCGGCGCTGATGCCTCCGCCCACCTCGTACTCGGGGGCCTGCAGCATCTCGCCGTCCTCGATCATGCACGCCTTGGCCGTGGTGCCGCCCATGTCCAGGGTCATCATGTTGTCTATGCCCAGGCGCTTGCCCAGGTGGAAGGCGCCCACCACTCCCGCCGCCGGGCCCGACTCGATGCAGTAGACGGGCTTCTCCTTGGCGATCTGGGTCGTGGCAAGGCCGCCGTTGGACTGCATCACGCCCAGGGGAACGGTGACGCCCATGTCCTTGAGACCGTCGGCCAGGCGGGTCAGGTAGCGGTCCACCACCGGCCGGACGTAGCTGTTGATGACGGTGGTGCTGGTCCGCTCGTACTCCTTCATCTCTGGGAGCAGCTCGCTGGAAACCGTGAGGATGATGTCGGGGGCCCGCTCCCGAATGACTTTGGCTATGTACTCCTCGTGCTCCGGGTTGGCGTAGGAGTGGAGGAGGGAGATGGCGACTGACCTGATCCCCGACTTCAGGATTCGGTCCACCGCCCGGTCCACGTCCTCCTTGTCCAGGGGCCGCAGCACCTCTCCCTTGTAGTTCATGCGCTCCCGGACCTCGAGGCGGTTCTGCCTCTTTACGAGGGTGGGAGGCTTCTCGTAGTAGAGGTCGTAGAGCCGGGGGATGCGGTTGCGGCGGAACTCCAGGACGTCCCTGAACCCGTCGGTGGTGATCAGGGCGGTTTGGGCTCCCCGTCCCTCGATGATGGCGTTGGTTGCTACGGTGAAGCCGTGGCCCACCTCGGAGACCTGTCCCGAGGAGATATTCAGCTCCTGTATCCCGCCGTCGATGCCCGTTAGCACTGCGCGGCTATAGTCGTCGGGCGTGCTGGCGATCTTCCTGGCCAGCACCGAGCCGTCGCTGCCCAGGAACACCACGTCGGTAAACGTGCCGCCGATGTCTACGCCGATCCTGTACGTGCTCATCCATACTCTCCTCGATTTGTGCTTGGGGGGCCGGCCTGGGTTGGTCCGGCAACTCGGCGAGCCTTACGCAAAGCTCTCGAACACACGTCATGCCGTCGAGAATCGTTGCCCCCTCCTCGACTGGCGGAGTATACCAACGCCTAGGAACGGTGTCAAACTTGGGGGAGCGTTCCCAAAGGGGGTCGTGGAACCCCTGGAGGAAAGGCATTATAGTATAGGCGGGACGGCCCTCGGCGGGCCGGGTCCCCGCAACCTGCCGGGGGATGGCCGGTGGGGATGGTCAGTAGTGGGGATGGTTAGTAAGGAGGAACGATGAGATACAGGCAGCTTGGCGGCACCGGACTGAAGGTCTCGGAGATAGGGTTCGGGTGCGGGAACGTGGGAGGTCTGATAGTACGGGGCGACGAGAGGGACCGCGTCAGGACGGTGGCCCGGGCCATCGAGCTGGGAGTCAACTACTTCGACACGGCCCCGGCCTACGGCGGGGGGGTGTCCGAGCGGAACCTGGGGCTGGCCCTCAAGGAGCTCGATGCCGACGTGGTCGTGAGCACCAAGGTCGGGCTCCTGGGCGGCGAGTTGGACGACATCCGGGGTAACGTCCTCAAGTCCATGGATACCAGCCTCGGCCTGTTGGGCCGCGACTCCGTCGACTTCATACAGCTACACAACCGCATCACGGCCCGGCACGACGTCCCCAAGGACGCCATGAGCGTCGAGGACGTGCTGGGGGAGGTGGTGGATGCGTTCCAGGAGATCCAGCGGCAGGGGAAGGCCAGGCACTTCGGCATCACGGGCCTGGGCGAGACCGAAGCGGTCCTCAAGGTGTTGGACTCGGGGAAGATGGGGACGGTCCAGGCGTGCTACAACCTGCTGAACCCCAGCGCGGGCAGGCCCATGCACTCCGGGTTCGACGGGCAGGACTTCGGGGAGCTCATCGACAGGGCCGGCGCCGGGGACATGGGGGTCGTCGTCATCTCGGTGCTGGCCGAGGGCGCCCTCACGGGCGTTGTTTCCAGGCACCCGGTGGCGGACCAGGAGGCGACGGCGCTGGCGTCCCGCAACGACTACGCCGAGGACGTGAGACGCGCGGGGGAGTTCGGGTTCCTGGTGGACCAGGGCCACGCGGAGAGCCTGGTCGAGGGGGCGATACGGTTCGCATTGACCAAAGAGCAGGTGTCCACCGTGCTGGTCGGCTTCTCCAGCATGGAACACCTGGAGAAGGCCGTGGAGTACGCCTCCAACGGGCCCCTTCCCCCCCAGGCGATAGACGCCCTGCCCAAAGCCTGGGGCCGGTTCGGGGCTTAGGGCGTCAAACGCTGTACGAGGCCAGGTTCTCCGCATCCCGAATGTATTGGTCCGTATCGCGGATGCGGCGTTCGGTGTCATCCACAGGATCGCACAGCCCGAGGTAGAAGCAGTCACCGTGCAAGAAGTCACGGCTGGAAGCATACCGGTCCACCAGGGCCTGTAGAGAGCTGTCTTGGGATGCCAGGGCGCGGACCTGAATGGTCGTTCGGGGTGATTTCTCAGGCTCATGACCCGTACGGGCAAGAATCAGGGCGTCGGTGGCTCGCTTGGTAGCGCACCAAGCCTTCTCCGCGGCGGCCCGAATGTCTCCCGCGTCCAATCGTGAGAGGGCCGCGGCGTGCATATGGCGTGCATCGGCGAAGATGTCCATTACGCGGTCAGTAGCAACCATCACCCGTTCCCTTGACTGTAGACCAGCAGACTATATGGTTACCGTTACGTTAGTACGACGTGCTGGTACCTGTCAATGCAGCTGGCGTACAGTGCATGTGACAAGGCGGTCAGTATCCCAGGGCCGCGCCGTCGCGGCGGGGGTCGGCGCCGCCCTGGAAGGTGCCCTGCTCGGTGTCGACCATGATGCCCTGGGCCCCGCCGACGATGGTGGACCATGCCTCGATCACCTCGACCTCGTGGCCGCGCTCCTGCAGCTCCCGGCGAAGCTGCAGGGGGAAGCGCTCCTCCATCTTCACGTGCCGCCCGGTGAAGTAGCGGAACCGGGGGGCGTCGATGGCCTGCTGGACGTTCAAGCCGAACTCCAGGACGTGCAGCAGTAGCTGCGGCGTCGTCTGGAGGATGCCCCAGCTTCCCGGCGTGCTGAGGCTGAGGAAGAACCTGCCGTCGCGGAGGGTCTGGGTCGGGGCTACGACGAAGTCGACCCTCTTCCCCGGCCCGATGAGGTTGGGGCTGCCCTCCTCCAGGTCGAAGTAGCTGGCCATGTTGTTCAGGAACACCCCCGTGTCCCCGGCCGCCGCCCCGCAGCCGAAGGCGCCGCCCAGGGTCTGGGTGATGCTGACCACGTTGCCGTCCCGGTCCGCCACGGCGAAGTGGGTCGTCATGCCGCCGTCGAAATCGGCCGGGTTGCCGGGCCTCAGCGCGCCCGCCGGCCCCGCGAGAGCGTAGTGCTCGCCGGACACGACGGCGGCCTTCCCGACATCTATACGCCTGCTCTGGCTCTCGGCGTAGGCCGCTGAGAGGAGCCCCTTCAGGGGCGCTTGCACGAAGTCCGGGTCCCCTGCCCACTGGATGCGGTCGGTGACGCATAGCTTGACGGCCTCCAGCAGCCTGTGCATCGTGTCCGGCTCGTGCAGGGTCAGCTCCGCCGGGTCGAAGGCTTCCATGAGCTTCAGGGTCTGGAGCACCTGGAAGGAGCTGCAGTTGGGCGGGACGGTGAAGACCTGGTGCCCCCGGTAGTCCACGCTGATGGGGTCCTGCCACTCGGCCCGATAGTCGGCCAGGTCCTCCTCGGCGAAGAGGCCGCCCAGCGCCCGGTTCCCCTCCACGATGCGGCGGGCCAGCTCTCCCCGGTAGAAGCTGTCCATACCGCCGCCGGCCACCTGCCTGAGGCTGTCGGCCAGCAGGGGCATCTGCAGCCGGGACCCGGGAGAGGGTGCGCCGCCGTTCAGAAAGATGCCGGCGGAGTGGGGGTACCGGCCCAGCAGGGCGGCCTGGTGGGCCATGAAGGTGCTGTTCAGGTGGGTGATGGGAAAGCCGTTCTCCGCGTAGCCGATGGCCGGGCGGAACAGCCTCTCCCGCTCCAGTGAGCCGTAGGCCTCGTGCAGGGTGAGCCATCCGGCCACGTTGCCCGGGACCAAGGAAGCCAGGGTGCTGTACTCCTTGGTGTCGTCGGTGAAGCGGTCGGGCTCCGCGGCCCTGGGGGCCCGCCCGGAGAAGTTCAGCGCCCGTATCCTGCCCTCCTTGGCCACGTGGGCCAGGGCCACGCCGATGCCGCCCATGCCCGACATGTACGGCTCCACCACGTTCAGCGAGGCAGCGGTGGCCACGGCCGCGTCGAAGGCATTGCCGCCGTCCATCATCACCTGGACGCCGGCCAGCGACGCCAGGGGATGGGCGGAAGCCACCATTCCATTGACGCCCATCACCACCGGGCGGCTGGCTGGGGACGCCATCGTGGACTTGGCCATGACCTACCTCCGATGCGGCTGGATGGGGCGATGCGGGTGGACGGGGCGCGGTCCTAGGGCTCGGACCGGTCCCAGGTCGACATAACCCAGTACCCCTCCCGCGGGATGTCCACCGCGGTGGAGAGGCCCTGGGCCCGCTTGAGGCGCAGGATGTTGTGCAGGTGGGTGGTGAACTCGTAGTAGATGTGGCGGAAGGTCCCCTCCAGGGTCAGCACTATGAGGTCGGAGTCGGCGGGGTCGTAGCTTACCCCCGTGTCATGGGCGGGCACCGCCAGCCTCCAGAAATCCGAGGCCCCGGGGGCCGTCACCGTTTTGCTCCTCATGGAGCCCACCGTCTCTGCCTCCAGTACGTGGAGGGCCACGTCGATGGAGTTCTCCCACTGCTCCAGCAGGACGGAGATGTCCCAGAACCGGTCCTCGTTCAGCCACGACCCCGCGGGAGACCGGTCGAACTCGGCTATCTCTTCCAGGTGGCCCGTGCCGTTGGGGAAGAGTTGGTCGCCCCAGCGTTGTATCAGCCACCCCTTCACGAAGCTGGACATGTGGCTGACCTGGCGGCGGATGCTCCACTTGCTCCACTCCCACTGGTCGGACTGCCAGTCAAGCTGCTCGTCGGTGAGCCCCTCCACCTCCGAGGCCACCATGGCGTACAGGTCCGGACCGTACTGGGGAAAGAGGCTGGCTCCGGGAGCGTTGTGGTCTGCCTGTGCCATCGGGCACCTCCCTTTCGGGTCGGATATAGGGCCGGGTCGGGTATTGGGCCGGGTCAGGTGTTGGGCGTCGCGCCGGTGTTCCCGGACGCGTGGCCGGTGGCCCACGCCCTTATCAGGTGGTGGGCTATGGCGATGGGCCCCGGGATGGTGAGCTCGGCGCTCTTTCCCTCCAGGGCAAGGAGCACCTCGTCCCGGGAGAACCAGCGTACGTCGGTCATCTCTTCGGTGTCCATGCGGATGTCCGTGGTCGCCGCGTCGGCGTGGCAGCCTATCATCAGTGACGACGGGAAGGGCCAGGGCTGGGAGGAGTGGTACCGGACGTTGGTTACCTCTATGCCCGCCTCCTCCATTATCTCCCGGGCCACCGCCTCCTCGATGGACTCCGCCTGGTCGATGAACCCCGCCAGGGCCGAGTAGCTCCTGAGCCGGGCCAGGCGGCCCCGCGACTGCCCCAGCAGGCACCGGTCGCCGTCGGCCACCACCGTGATGGCCACCGGGTCGGTGCGGGGAAAGTGCTCGGAGCCGCAGCTCTGGCACCGCCGGACCTGGCCCCCTCGGCCCATGGTCGTCGGGCGCCCGCAGACGGAGCAGAACCCGTGGCGCTGGTGCCAATCTAGGTGGGCCCGGGCGTGGGCCACGATCCCCGACTCCTCTCCGCTGAGAAACTCGGTGGCCGTCCTCGCGTCCTCGTATCTCCATTCGGGCGCGTCCTCCAGCTCGGCGGCCGCGCGGCCGTTGGCCGGGACGTCGACGACGAAGTGGGCCACGTCCCCCAGCAGTCCCAGGAAGATGGCGTCGCCGTCGATTCCCAGCCTGTCCAGGTCCCCGGCTCCCAGCCACCCCAGGCGCGCGCCGGAGCTCTCGACTATGGGGACGTTCAGCTCCCGCATGGGAAGGAACAGGCTGGCGGCGTCCGTGGCCCTGTCGCTAAGCCACTGCTCGTCCCGGCGCTGGGCCTCTCCCCGGTCCAGGGGACTGCCGGCGTAGACGTGGGTGACCTTCGGTCGAACGTTGCTCACGGCCTCTCCAACGTGGGGGTCCGGGCTGGGGAGTGCACTCTCGCCCGCTACCCCGGTAGTTTACGTCTCCCAGGGGAGCGGTGGCAACCCCGTGTTGACGGTTCCCGGCCCGGCTGTATAATCCGGGGGGTTGGCACGCGAGACGGGGAGTGCCGAGGGTGGCGCCCCCTTGCCGGGAGGCAGGATGACCGAACCAGCGGACAGGGGACACACCTCCATCGCCCAGGAGCAGTTCGGGCGCCAGGCGGCCCTCTACGTCGACAGCTTCAGTCACGCGACGGGAGAGAGCCTGGCGGCCATCCGGGAGTACGCGGCCCGGGGCTGTTACCGCCGGGCGTTGGACGTGGGCACGGGCACGGGCTTCACCGCCTTTGCCGTGGCCCCGGTGTCGGACGAAGTCGTCGCCACCGACGTCACCCCCGAGATGCTTGCCGAGGCGCGCCGCCTGGGCGCGGCACAGGGCGTGGCCAACGTGCGGTACGCGCTGGGCGCCGCGGAGAACCTGCCCTTCGCCGACGGCTCCCTAGACCTGCTGACGTGCCGCACGGCCGCCCACCACTTCCAGGACGTGCTGCGGGCCATAGGCGAGTGGCGGCGGGTCCTGGAGCCCGGCGGCACCCTGTTGCTGTCGGACAGCGTTGCCCCCGAGGACCGGGAGCTCTCCCTCTGGATGAACGACATCGAGGTGCGACGGGACCCCAGCCACACCTGGAACATGGCGCCCTCGGACTGGCGGCGGGTGCTGGAGGAGCACGGCTTCGCCATCACCGACGAGACGATGACCAAGGTGTACCACGAGTTCGACGACTGGACGGGCCGGTCGGGCACCCCCGCCGGCGAGGTGGAACGCCTGCGCCGGGACTTGCTGGACGCGCCCCCCCGGGCCGTGGACGCCTTCGACATACGCCAGGAGGACGGCCGCCTGCGCTTCTTCTGGGGCTGTATGGTGCTTCGGGCCCGGTTGGCTACTCCAAGATAATCTCGCGGGTCTCGGAGAACCCCATAACGTCCTCTGCCAGCACCAGATGCGTTCCCGGTGGCATGGACTCGAAAACGTGTTTCAATATCCCGTCCGAGTAGGAGATCTCGTCCGCCTTCCGTCCACCCAGGGTTACGCGGAAGTCGATGCCCGCGAACACTCTCAGCTCGACGACCACTCTCGAACCATCGATGGTAACTCGATAGAACTCCCACTCTGGGATCAACGTCGGGGTGGGGGATGGACTCCGCGCCATGGACGCCGGTCGAGTGGTCTGGGTCGGGCTTTCAGGCTCCCCTGGGCCGAGCCTGGGAGTCGGCGAGGGCGAGGATGGCGAGTCAGGTGGAAGTATCGTGTGCGTAGGAGGGACCCCTGTGGCCGTTGGACTGCCGCATGCCGCCAAGAGACAGACCCCGGTCACTGCCAACGTCATTCTAACCCATCCCCCGGCGGACACTATATAGCCCCTAAAGATGGCGATAGTCTCGGTGGGCAGCACCGATAATGTGCCCCGCGCGCCGCTCCATCCATCGGTTGATTGGTTCAGTTCCTATGCCCAGGATGTGCCACTCGTGCGAGATCCGACCCAGGTCTTGCGTCACGTAGCTTGGGGACGGTTGCCTGAGCATGACGAGTAGGGTTACCGCAGGATTGGCCCCGGCTACCTGGGCACGACGGGCAGCGTCACGTGGGACGGGTGGCTGCCGTCGTGCAGGACCGTCTGGAGGGCCGGCTGGGGGTCGGCGTCCTGGGCCACGGGAGTGCCCGTGTTCCCGTTGCGGTCGAAGCGGGGGAAGTTGCTGCTGGATATCTCCAGCCTGATCCTGTGCCCCCGCTTGAACACGTTGCTGGTGGCCCATAGGTCGATGTCGTAGCTGTAGGCTCTGCCCGGCTCCACCAGGCTGGGAGACGTCGTCGATTCCCGGTAGCGGGCCCGTATGATGCCGTCGGTCAGGTTCCGCGCCCACCCGCTCTGGTCGACGTCCACCAGCTTGGCGGTGAAGTCCGTGTCCGTCGCCGATGTGGCGGCCCACAGGGACACCGTGATGGGACCGGTGACCTCCACGTCCGCGTCCAGGGGCGGCGTCGAGTACACCAGCACGTCCTGCCTGGACTCGACCTCCCGCTGGTCGAAGGCCCCGGTGGGCAGCCAGTAGGGGCTGGCGCCGGCCAGGGGGCCGCCCCGCGTTGGCACC
Organism: Dehalococcoidia bacterium; assembly: GCA_965207305.1. Classification (GTDB taxonomy): domain Bacteria; phylum Chloroflexota; class Dehalococcoidia; order Lucifugimonadales; family JAGWBF01; genus JAGWBJ01. The sequence continues at coordinate 83,839 of CBDBMB010000002.1, forward strand.
GGGTCCATGGGGTTGTAGAGGAACACGTCCGGCGGCTCGTCCCCCGGCGGGCGGGTGCTCAGCTCTCCGTTCCCGTGGAGGGAGTTGGCCTTGCCGCCGCTGTGGAGGTAGTACCTGGTGTCCCTGGCCCTGGCCAGGGGCCACTCCTGCTCCTCCCTCCACACGTCGTCTCCCATCACGAAGATGCGCACCGGCGGCTCGTCCATGATGCCGTTGTCGATGCCCTTGAGCCAGTGGTCGAACCAGCGGAAGTGGATGCCGTCCATGTCGATGGCCAGGGAGTCTGCCGCCTGCCCGAAATAGTGGCCGCCGGCCAGGCTGGTCCCGCGGGCGCCGTGGGGCCAGGCCCCGATGAGCAGCTTCTGGCCACGCCGGGCCTCGTCCGTCGCTCCCCTGTCCCGCATCCCCGTGAAGTTGCGTATGGTCCCGCCCAGGAAGATGTCGTACCAGCCGCCCAGGTTGTACGCCGGGACGTCGATGCCGGGGTGGGCCTCCTCTATGCAGAGACGCTTCCAGTACTCGTCGTACTCGGGGTGGTCCAGCCAGTCGTAGAAGTAATCGGCAAGCCCCCGGAGGTGGGGAAACTCTCTGAAGGGAAGGACCCTGAACGCCTCGTCCATGGTGTCCACGGCGTCGATTAGGCGCTGTCTCGGTTCCCCAGTCAGGTCCTTGGATGCGGAGAGGTTGCGGAAGTTGTACAGGGTGAGGGCCGTCAGGGTCCACGCCACGTTGAACCCCAGCTCGAAGGCTCCTCCCTGGTAGGTCCAGCCCTCGTGGTAGTTGGAGCCGGTGACGTTGGGGGCGATGGCCGCCAGGTGGGGAGGGCGGGACATGGCCGCCAGCCACTGAGTCGCCCCCACGTAGGAGCAGCCGTACATCCCGACTTTGCCCGATGACCAGGGCTGGGCGGCTGCCCACTCCACCGTGTCGTAGCCGTCCTGGATGTCGTCCAGGAAGGCGTAGAACTCCCCCTCGGACGTGTAGCGGCCCCTGGTGTCCTGGATCACCACGGCGAAGCCGTGCCGGGCGGCCTTCAGGGGGTCCAGCATACCCATAGTCAGAGGCGTGGTCTTGTCGTAGGGGGTCCGCTGGAGGAGGACAGGGAAGCGGCCCGGGCCGTCGGGCGCGTACACGTCGGCGTAGAGCACCGTGCCGTCGCGCATGGGCACCGGCACGTTGGACTCGACTCTTATAGAAGAGGACTCGGGCCTTATGGAAGAGGACTCGGGCATGGCGCGCCTCCCAGGCCCCCGGTCGGGGCCGCTGCTACTGAAAGGTGGACTTGCGTCCCTCCATGTTGGTGTGTACGTCGATCAAGGCCGTCTTCCCGTCGGCGTTGAGCTGCCGGGCCCGTCTCAGGGCGTCGGCGACCTCGGCGGGCCGAGTGACGGTGATCCCCACCGCGCCCATCCCCTCGGCGATCTTGGCGTAGTCCCCCGTCATGTGGGTGGTGCCGAACAGCTCCCGGGCCGTGGGGTAGCCGCCGGGATACGTGGCCATGCCGCCGTTGTTGAGGACTATGGTGGTGATGGGGGCCTCGGCCCGGACGGAAGTCTCTATGTCCAACCCGGACATGCCGAAGGCGCCGTCGCCCATGAAGTTGATGCAGAACCTGTCCGGCTGGGCCAGCTTGCAGCCTATCATCAGGGGGATGCCGTAGCCCAGGTGCGTGGTCTTGCCCCAGCCGACGTAGCTGTGAGGGGCCGTCGCGGTGTAGAAGGGCACTATCATGTCCCGCGGGGCCCCGGCGTCGTGGGTCACGATGCTGCCTTCTTTGTCCAGCACCCGCTCCATCTCGCCGATGACCCGGTAGGCGTTGATGGGGACTTCCTCCGAGGCCAGCAGAGGCGACCACTGGGACATCCACTCCTCTCGGAGCCTTGCGATCTCCTGGGCGGCCCCGGTATGGGCCTCGCGCCCGTTCCCGCCCATCTGGTCCTTCGCCGCCTCGATCATGGCCCGCAGGGTCGCCTTCGCGTCTCCCGGCAGTCCGATGTCGACGGAGTAGTCCTTGTTGATGTCTTCGATGCTCTCCACGTTGTGGATGATGACCTTTCCCTCGGGGATGGGCTGGCCGTAGGAAGTCCTGGTCAGGCTGGACCCGACGGCGAACAGCACGTCCGACTCCTGGAGCCAGCGCCGCGCCGGCAGCGTCGTCGCCCCGCTCCCGGCGCCCAAGGACAGGGGGTGGCGCTCGTCGAAGGAGGACTTGCCCGGCAGGGTGCAGTAGACGGGTATGCCGGTCAGCTCGGCCAGCTCCCTCAGCTCCTCGGTGGCGCCGCCCAGCAGGACCCCCATTCCGGACCAGATGACCGGCTTCCTGGCGGTCAATAGCAGCTTCACGGCGTCGTCGATGTCGCCGGGGGACGGGGCCTGCACGGCCCGTTTGGGCGGCTGGTAGCTCAGAGTGTCCTCGTCTATCTCCCGCCCGCCCACGTCGGCGGGGGTCTCGACTATGACCGGGCCGGGGCGGCCGTTGCGCAGGGCGTGGAAGGCCCGCCGCATGGTTGCCGGGACCTGGGCCGGGTCCGTGATGGTCTCCGCGTGCCTGCTGACGCTCTGGTACGTCCTGGCCGGAGAGAAGTTGGGGCGTACGGCGTACTGGCGCAGGGCGGGCCCGTCGGCGAGATAGAGGATGGGAACGTTGTCCCCGAAGGCTTGCGCGATGCCGCCCATGGAGTTCTCGGAGCCCGGACCTCCCTGGGTGATCACGACGCCGAACCCCTTCCGGTCCTTCTGGCGGCTGTATCCGTCTGCGGCCATGACCGCGCCCCGCTCGTGCCGGAACATGATGGGACGGATGCCCTCTTTGGCCGCGGCCTCGATGAGCTCGTTGGAGGGGAAGCAGGAGACCCACTCCACGCCCTCGATCTTCAGTATGCGGGCTATGGCCCCTCGTACGTCCATCTCTCACCCCTCGCCTTTCGTGGACTGGCCGCCGGCGACCACGCCCGCGACCCAGCGATGGTACCCACACCGCGGGGAGGGTGTCAATCGGCCCCGTCCCCGCAACCCGGCCTTTGGTACGTCCGCCCGCTCGTGGGCTATAATGTCTCCAGTTCGGCCCAGGTGGCCGCCAATGACGGACAGCCCATCGCGAGGGAGATAGCCATGGAAGAGAGACAGCCCAGGTTGCAGGGCAAGGTCGCCATCGTAACGGGGGCCGGGTCCGGAGGCCCGGGGGTGGGCACCGGCAAGGCGGCCTCGGTGCTCTTTGCCCGGGAGGGCGCAAGGGTGTTGCTCGTGGACCTGGAGGCCCGCCGCGCGGAGAAGACCCTGGAGACCGTACGGGCGGAGGGGGGCGAGGCGTCCGTGTTCCAGGCCGACGTCTCCAGCGCCTCGGACTGCCGGGACATGGTGCGGGCGGCGGTGGAGCGGTACGGGGGAGTCCACGTGCTGTTCAACAACGTGGGCATCCTGGGGCCGGGCGACGTGGTGGAGGTGGGGGAAGAGGTCTGGGACAGGGTGGTCGACGTCAATCTCAAGAGCATGGTGCTCACCAGCAAGTTCGCCGTGCCGGAGATGGCCCGGGGCGGCGGGGGCTCAGTGATCAACGTCTCCTCCATCGCCGGGCTGCGGGCGGGGAGCAGGGGTTCCAGTGTGGCCTACTCCGCCTCCAAGGGCGGCGTAATCGCGCTGACCAAGACCATGGCCGTGACCCACGGCAGGGACAACATCCGCGTCAACTGCATAGCGCCGGGGCACATCTACACTCCCATGGTGGCGGGGTCGATGAGCGAGGAGCGGCGGGACCAACGGCGCAAAGCAGGTCCCCTGGGCACTGAAGGCACTGCCTGGGACGTGGCTTGGGCCGCCCTGTTTCTCGCCAGCGACGAGGCCCGGTGGATCAGCGGCGTGGTGCTACCCGTGGACGCGGGCCTCCTGGCCACCACGCCCCTCGCGATGTTGGAGCACCTGCAGTAGCACTCGCCCGGCCGGCGGTCAGGATGGCTGGCATGCCGGGCGGCTCATAACCCAAGCAGGGACGGGAGGCGGCGCATGTCGTCGAAGGTCACAGCGCCTAGCTTGCCGAGACCCCACACATCTCCCTGGGGACAGTAGCCGAGCACGTCCATGCCCGCGGCTACCGCTGCCTGGACGCCGGGGCGGCTGTCCTCGATCACCACGCACCCGGCCGGGGGGACCTCCATGCGTTGTGCGGCGTAGAGAAACAGGTCCGGCGCGGGTTTCCCTCTCGGGACCTGGGTCTTGCTGAATACGTGCTCGCCGAAGTATCCCGAGAGACCCGTCAGTCCGAGGGTGACCTCCATCTTCTTCAGGTAGCCGTTGGAGGCCACGCAGACGGGAACCCCGGCGCTCACCAACCTTTGGACGGCGCAGACCACGCCTGGGACGGGGAGCAGGCGCCGCTCGAACCTCTCGTTTATCATCGCCTCGTGGCGCGCCACGACGTCGTCGGCTACGGGACGGCCGATCTCCGGCGCGAACTCGGCCCAAATCTCGGGGTCGGAGAGACCCATGGTCCTCCTGCCGACCTCCTCGGGCTCGATGTCGAAGCCCAGCTCTTTCAGCAGGATGGAGATGACCTCGCTGTCTATCGGTTCCGTGTCCACCAGGGTGCCGTCGCAGTCGAAGATGACGAGTCCCGGCCCTTGGGGCATGCCTAGCTCCGCTCCACCAGAATAGTGCGCTCCCTACCTATGCGTCGTGAGCCGCGGTCATGGCCGTCATAGCGGGGAAAGCGGGTGTACAAGTCCCGGGCGTAGGCACGCGCGCATCGAGCCGACGCTGGCAATTGGCCCACGCCCGGAGTTAAGCAAAGGCCCGCGTCAACGGCGGACCGTCACTCCACGCGGTATCTGTTCAGAAGGTCCATGTTCAGCTCGAAGCCTATGCCCGGCCTGTCCGGCACGGTGACGAAGCCGTCGCTGTCGGGCTTCAGGACGGGCTGGAACATCTCGGACCGGAGGGGGTCGACGGCGACGGGGTAGTACTCCAGGAACTCGCCGTGAGGGACGCCCGCCGCCAGGGGGAGCTGGAGCTCCTGGCAGCCGTGGGGCGCGATGGACACGCCGTACTCCGCCGCCAGGTCCGCAACGTCCTTCGCCACGTCGTAGCCCGGGCAGATGGTGGCGTCCACGTTCAGGATGGAGGCTCCCCCGTGGGCCAGCAGCGTCTTGAAGTGGGCCAGGTGGTACCCGTTCTCCCCGGTGGCGATCTTCACCGCGGACGCCCGGGCAAGCTGGCCGTGCTCCTCGTAGTCGTGTATGGGCATGGGCTCCTCGAACCAGTACACGTCGTAGTCGGGAAGCAGCGCGGCAAACTCCAGGGACGTCTTCAGGTCCAGGGCGCAGTTGGCGTCGACCATCAGGGTGACGCCGTCCCCGACGGCATCCCGGGCGGCCTCTACCCTTCGCATGTCTCCCGCCACGCCTACGGTCGGGTCGCCTATCTTGATCTTGACCGCCGAGGCGTGCATCTCCTCGACGTTGAACCTGACCTCCTCGGCCAGCTCCTCCAGGCCCTTTCCCTCGGCGTAGTAGCCGCCCGCGATGTAGGTCCTAATGCGGTCCTGGGCCCCTCCAAGCATGCTGTGGATGGACCTGCCCAGCGCCTTGCCCTTGATGTCCCAGCAGGCGATGTTTATGGCGGCCAGCACGTGGGTGTTGAGACCTGCGGGGCCGAGAATCTTGATGATTTTCTCGCCCAGGTCCACGGCGATGGACCGGGTGTCCATCGGGTCGCGGCCCTTCAGCAGGGGTCGAAAGTAGTCGACGTAGCCCGGCAGCAGGTTCATGGGCCGCTCGGCGGCCGTCCCGCCGTTCCAGCCGTACCCGGTGATGCCTTCGTCGGTGTGCACGGTGACCTTGTGGAGCCGCCCGGGGCCGTAGAAGTGGCCCCCGTTCCAGATGCCGGGCCGCTCCCACTGGAACACCTCGCTGGTGACGTCGGTTATCTTCATGCATCAGGCCCCTGTTGGTACTCTTGTCCGGGCCGTCGGTGGAGTGCTACGACAAGCTCCGGGACAGCCAGAACTCGGCCAGCTCCACCGGTTTTGGCCACCACACATCCCCTTTGTCGAGAATCCTCTGAATGAGCCTCTCCAGCATCCTGGTACGCGAGGGCCGTCCGATCACCTGGGGATGGCCCAGCCAGTTGAAGAAGCTGCCCTCCTCGTACAGGCCCTCGAACTCCTCCTCCCAGATCTCCGACACGTCCTGGTGGCTCCGGATCCCGTTGCCGACGCGGGGCACGGAGCTGAACAGGAAGAACGGCGCGTCGTTGTTGCACCAGGCAGTGGGAAACTCCACCAGCGGCCCGTGGCTCGTCTGGTGAAGGTACGGCAGGTCGGTGTCGAGGGCGTTGGTGTGATAGAGAAAGCCGTGCTTCTTGTAGAGCTCCATGGTGACCTTGCTGGGGTCGGCCGAGGGCGCCCGGGCCCCTATTGGCCGCACCCCGAGGACCCGCTGGAAGATCTCCAGGCTCTTGACCAGCAGCGCCTCCTCCTCCTCGGGCCCGGACATGTCGAAGGGCTTCTCGTGGAGGTAGCCGTGATGGCCCACCTCGTGACCGCGGCGAACGATGTCGGTGCACAGGTCGGGATAGTGCTCGATGATCCAGCCGGGTATGAAGAAGCAGGTCTTGATGTCGTACCGGTCCAGCAGGTCTAGTATGCGCGGGGCGCCGGCCTTGGGCCCGTAGGCCGCCATGGACATGTGCAGGGGCCGGTCAGCCAGGGCGGGGTCGCGGTTGATCCACGAGCTCTCGCCGTCCAGGTCGAAGGTCATCATCACGGCGCAGCGGGCCCCGTCCTTCCAGATGTTCTCCTCTTTCGCCCTGTCAGCCGGTGTGTTCATACTCATCCCGTTCCGCCCTGTGCACTGCTGAAATCGCCCTCCTGGTGCTTGGCGTCCCCTGTTAAAGAAGCAGTTTGGTGCCCCCAAGGGGCTTCGATCCCCTGATCTCCACCTTGAAAGGGTGGCGTCCTAGACCTGACTAGACGATGGGGGCACGGGCTAAGTATACCGCACGCGGGGACGGTCTGAAAGGCAAAGAGAAGGCGGACCGCGCGTGCGGTCCGCTTTCCTTGGTGGCTGGTGTGTCTGCCGCCTATCTGGTATTGGCCGCCCTGATCTCCATGGCCCGCGGCGCTATCTCCCTGGACACCGTGGACATGATCAGGTCGTTGTCCATCTCGGCGACTATGGCGGGATAGCCCGCCCGCTCGATCATGGCGGGCAGCTTGCCTGCCGTGAACTGACCCATGGTCCAGTCCAGGGTGTCCGGTACGGTGGTCGTGTCCCAGTACAGACGTATGTTCTTGTTCCTGGTGCCGTAGTGGTAGTGAGGGTTGTTCTCGAAGCAGTCGAAGGCGAGGATCTCTATCTCCTGTCCGGCCACGTCGCTCAGGACGTGGATAGCCAGGCCGCGGTCGGCCTTGAGCTCCCGGAACTCCAGTCCGAACTTTATGTTGCCGACCTCGTACACCTCGTCGCCCCGGTTGTGGATGACGATGGCCCGTTGGGCCATGGACATCTCCCGGGCGGTCTCCTCCACCTCGTTCAGCTTGTTGGCCACCAAACTTGCCTGCCGGTAGTCGTGCAGCCTGTCGGCCAAGGCGTCGTAACCGGCCCGGCGGATCATCTGGGGCAAGTGGTTTCTGAGCTGGTCGAGGGTCCATCCGATGGGGTTGCCAGCCGTGGTGGTGTCCAGGTGCAGCCGTTCGTTGTTCTTCTCCGGCCCGTAGTGGTAGTGGGGGTCGTGGTCGAAGCAGTCGAACCGCAGGACCTCGACATCCCTGCCGTCTATCTCCGTGCCCACCTGAAGGCACACGCCCTGATCATGCATGAGGTCTCGGTATTCCATCGCGAACTTCACGTCACCTGCGTCGATCCTGGTGCTTCCCAGCTTCATGGCGTTCTCCTTTTCGGGCCATGGGGCCCTGGACACTCGGGATTGGCCGTATTATAGCCCAACCCGGCGGAGAGGGTAAATAGCAGCGACGGTATGCCGCCTGCGGAGTTACGGCCCGGGACGGGCCCCGGCGCCCTGGCTTTACCCGGACGCCTCGGCCTGGACGGTCTGGAACAGGTCGTAGGCGCTGGCCGCGGTCCCGTTTTCGTGGACGATGTGCCGGATGGCCCGCATCATCGCAACGGGACAGTCGTGCTGCCAGATGTTGCGCCCCAGGTTTACACCGATGGAGCCCGTCTCGATGCCGTCGTGGACGAACTCGAACACCTCGCGCTCCGAGTCCACCCGCGGCCCGCCCGCCATCACCACGGGCACGGGGCAGCCGTCAACCACCTTGTCGAACCCCTCGGCGCACCAGTAGGTCTTGACCACCCGGGCCCCCAGCTCTGCGGCAATTCGGCAGCAGAGGGCCAGGTAACGCGAGTCCCTGGCCTCCAGCTCCCTGCCGACGGCGGTGACGGCCATCACGGGGACCCCGTACTTCTCGCCCTCGTTCACCAGCTTCGCCAGGTTGAGCAGGGAGTCCCGCTCGTAGTCGCTGCCCACGAATATCGAGATGCCCACGGCCGCCGCGTTGAGCCGTATGGCCTCCTCCATCGACGTGGTCACTCCTTCGGCTGCCAGGTCCTTGCCCACCATGCTGGTGCCCCCCGAAACGCGCAGGATGACGGGCTTGGCCCCGGCTGGGTCCACCGCCGACCGGAGCACGCCACGGGTGAGGAACACGGCGTCGGCGTAGGGCAGCAACGGCTCGATGGTCTTGCCCGGCTGCTCCAGCTTCCTGGTGGGTCCCTGGAAGTAGCCGTGGTCCACCGGCAGAAACATGCAACGGCCGTCGGGCTGTATTAGCTGAGACATGCGGTTGGCCATTCCCCAGTCCATGGCGGCTGCGCCTCCTTATCCGATGCTAGACGGCTACCCTACTAGACCGTTTCCGATTCTAGCAGCTTACCTGTCCACCGGCAAAGGGCGGCCGGCAAAGCCCTCGCCGGCCCGGTCATGGCCGGCGGGACTGTCAGGCCTTGGGCAGGCTGAACACGAAGGTGCTCCCCACCCCGGGCTCGCTGGTCGCCCTCACGTCGCCGCCGTGGAGCTGGACGATGTGCTTGACGATGGCCAGTCCCAGCCCCGTGCCGGGGTCCTGTCGGGAGCGGTCCACCTTGTAGAAGCGTTCGAACACGTGGGGCAGGTCCTCCCGGCCGATGCCGATGCCCGTGTCCTGGACCTGCACCTCCACGTCCTTCTCCAGGGCCGTGGCCGACAGCGTCACGGTCCCCCCCTCACGGGTGAACTTGAGGGCGTTGTCCACCAGGTTGACCAGCACCTGGCCCAGCTTCTCCTCGTCGCCGACGGCCAACGGCAGGTCTTCGTCGCCGCCTACACGGACCGCCACCTGGCTGGCCAGTGCTCGGTCCTCGAACCGGTCCTTGACGTCCTCCATCAGGGGGCGCAGGTCTATGGGGTAGAGGTGAAGGGATGCCTGGCCGCTCTCCAGCCGGGAGAGGTCCAGCAGGTCGCCGGCCATGTTTATCATCCGGTCTACGTCGCCGTGTATGCGCCCAAGGAAGTCCCGGGCAATATCGCCCTCGGATATGGCCCCGTCCTCCAGGGTCTCCACCGCGGCCTTGATCGACGCCAGGGGGCTTCGCAGCTCGTGGGACACGTTGCTGACGAACTCCCGGCGGGTGGTGTCGAGCTGGCGCACACGGGTCAGATCGTGGAGGGTGAGCAGCACTCCGGCTGCCGACCGGGCCTCCACCAGGGGGACGGCCACCGCGCTCAGGAGCTTTCCCGAGGAGTGGGTCACCTCTTCGAACCCCGGCTGACCGGTCTGCAGGACGCGGGAAACCAAAGACAGCAGGTCGTAGTCCCGGACCAGCTCCACGTAACGCCTGCCGACGGGGTCCGAGGTCCCGGCGTCCAGCAGGTCCTGGGCCACCTGGTTCATGAGCACCACCTCACTGTTGGGGCCGATCATGACGACGCCGTCCGCCATGGTCTCCAGGATGGCGGAGAGGCGGTTGCGCTCCGTCGCCAGCTCCTGGAAGGTGGTCTTCAGGGTTGCGGCCATGCTGTTGAACGTGTCCGCGAGCTCCCGGGTCTCGTCGCTTGAGCGTGCGTGAACCCGTTGCTCCAGGTCTCCCTGGGCCAGCCGCCGGGCGCCCTCGGTGACCGACCTGACGGAGCGGGCGGTCCGCCTGGCCACGAAGTAACCCAGCGCCACGGAAAGAAGGGTCACCACCAGACCCGACAGGGCCACCGCGGCGATGATGCCGTTCAGGTTGGACCGGACCTGGGACGTGGGCACGGCGACTCTGGCCACTCCGACCAGGACACCGTCCACGTGGACCGGTGCGGCCGTGTACAGGACCTCCTGGCCCACCGTGGGCGTGAACCTGGTGCTCCTGCCGATCCCGGTGGCCAGGGCCTCCCGGACCTCGGGCCGGCGGCCGTCGTTCTCCATCAGCGCCGGGTCTTCCCAGGTGTCCGCAAGCACCGTGCCGTCGGCCTCGATGACGGTGACCCTGGCGTCGATGACGGAGCCCACTCTCTCGCTCTCAAGACGTAGCTGGTCCAGGGATATCCACCCCCGGAAGTACCGCTCCGAGGTCTGGCCCAGCAGGCCCACTTCGTGCTCCAGGCGCAGCTCGAGGTCTGACATGTAGGTGCCGCGGACGAAGACGAAGATGTAGGTGCTGGCCGCCGCCATGGACACTACGATGAGGGCGGTGTAGGCCAGCGCGATGCGCCATTGCAGAGAACGCGGCAGCCTCATCCCTGGAAACGGTAGCCCACTCCCCGGATGGTGATCAGCCTCTCCGGGTTACCCGGGTCAGGCTCTATCTTCTCCCGAAGCCATCGGATGTGGACGTCGACGGTGCGTGTGTCGCCGATGTAGTCTTGCCCCCACACGCGGTCGAGGATCTCGTGGCGGGTGTACGCCTTGCCGCTGTTGGTCATCATCAACGACAGAAGAGCGTACTCCCGGGGCTTCAGGCCCAGGGGTACGCCCGCCCGGCGCACGGCGTGGGAGTTGGGGTCCAGCTCCAGGTCTCCAGAGGCGATGACCTCCCGGCCGGGCTGCTCGGCCGCGCGCTTGGACCGCCTCAACATCCCACGGACCCTGGCCAGCAGCTCCCGCATGCTGAAGGGCTTGACCACGTAGTCGTCGGCCCCCAGCTCCAGCCCCAGCACCCGGTCGATCTCCTCGGCCTTGGCCGTGAGCATCAGTATGGGTACGCTGCTCTCCTGGCGGAGGACGCGGCATATCTGAAAGCCGTCCAAACCGGGAAGCATCACGTCCAGTATGACCAGGTCCGGTTTCAGCTCCCGGGCAAGGGCCAGGCCCTCGTTGCCCTCCGGGGTCACGGATACCTCGTAGCCCTGGTTGGAGAGGTTGTACTTCAGGGCCTCTCGCAGGGTCTCCTCGTCTTCTATGACAAGCACCGATGGCTGGCGCAAACCGCCCCTCCCGGATGCCCGGCCGGCTGCCCGGTCTTGCAGGCTACGATGCGTTCACCGGAGTTGGGCATGGCAGTTGCCTGTCCTGGCTCAGGGGTATACAGCCGGACTCTCCAGCGCGGTGGTCTCCGGGAAGCCGGCCATCAGGTTCATGTTCTGCACGGCCTGGCCCGCCGCCCCCTTCACCAGGTTGTCCAGGCAGCTCACAACGATGAGCTTGCCCGTTAGCGGGTCCACGGTGGGGTGGACCAAGCAGACGTTCGACCCGGTCGTCTCCTTCGTCCTGGGCGGCGTGTCCACCACCCGGACGAAGGGCTCCCCCTCGTAGTACTCCCGGTACACCTCCCGCACCCTCTCCCTGCTGGTGGACCCGTCCTTCAACGCCGCGTAGCAGGTGGCCAGGATTCCCCTGGTCATGGGGATCAGGTGCGGCACGAATGTAACACGGACGTCCTGCCCCCCGAGCGCTGTCAGCTCCTGGGCGATCTCCGGACGGTGGCCGTGACCCTCCAGACCATAGGCGAGAACGTTCTCGTTGGATTCGGCGAAGTGGTACATCGGGTTGGACGTGATGCTGCCCCTGCCGGCCCCCGACACGCCTGACTTGGCGTCGACGACCACGTCGTTCTCCACCAGCCCCGCCTTCACCGCCGGTGCCAGGGCCAGGAGCGCCGCCTCCGGGTAGCAGCCCGGGTTCGCCACCACGTCGGCCCCGGCGATGGCCTTGCGGTGCACCTCGGGCAGACCGTAGACCGCCCTCTCCAGCAGGTGAGGGGCCGGGTGGTCCATCTTGTAGGCCGCCCTGAATCCTTCGGGGTCGTGCAGGCGAAAGTCCGCTGCAATGTCCACCGCCCGCACTCCGTCCTCCACCAGGGGGGCCAGGGCTTCGGCGCTGGCGCCGCTGGGCAGGCTGGAGAAGACGAGGTCCACCGGCTCATCCACCTGGCTGGTGATCGGGAGGTCCAGCCTCCACAGGTGGGGCACCGCCTCGGGCAGCCTCTTGCCCGCCGCGCTTCGCCCCGTCACCGACGCTATCTCCACCTCGGGGTGGTGGTACAGGATGCGGGCCAGCTCCGCTCCCGCGTACCCCGTGACGTTTATTATCCCGACTCTCATCGCTGGTGCCACCTCGGTGCCTAGCCTGTCTTCGACTTCTTCTTTTTCGCGGCGCGGGCCTTGGTCTTGGCGTTGCCCAGGTGCTTCGACGGGCAATTCTCGCCCAGTACGCACAGACCGCAGAGAGGCCTGGGCGCTTTGCAAACGCGCCGGCCATGGGTGATCAGGGACATGTGGAAGGCGTATATCTCCTCGGGTTGCACCGCCCGTTCCAGGATGTCATGGGCCTTTTCGTAGTTGGTCTTCTGGCCGACCAGGCCCGTCCTCTTGGCGACCCTGTAGATGTGGGTGTCCACCGCCATGGCGGGCATCTCCAAGGCGAAGCACAGGATCACCCCCGCGGACTTGGGGCCGATACCCGGCAGCGCCCGGAGCCAGGCCTTCGCCTCCTCCAGGGGCATCTCCCTGAGGAAGTAGAGGTCCAGGGAGCCCACCCTTTCCAAGATCAGATTCAGCACTTGCTTGATGCGGGGCGCCTTTATCCTGGCCAGCCCGCCAATGTTGATGCTCTGGGCTATCAGGTCGACGTCTCCCGCGGCCACGGCCTCCAGGGACCCGAAAGCGTCGATGAGGCGGTGGAAGGCCCGCTCGGAGTTGCTGTCCGACGTGTGCTGGGAGAGGATGGTGAACACGATCTCCGACGCCGGGTCGTACCTGGCGCGCTGGGGGAAGGGTGCGTACTGCTGGGACAGAGCCGCCAGGACCTCCGCGGGTTTCAGGCCGTTACGTGGGGGCGCCGTAAGGTCCTTCTTCCGGGAGCGGGTCACGGCGCGGCTCTTGGGCGTGGCGGAGGGCTCCATGGCACCCTGATTGTAGCACCTTCCAAGGCCCCGTTCCACGGCGGGGACCGTCATCGTGGCATGGGGCCTCGCCCTCCCGGCGGCCCGGAAAACGAGGGACCATTCAGCACGCTGGCCCTTGGACTGAATCGCATTCAAAAGTTGACAAGTCCTGCCATTCCTGCTAGCCTAGCTTCGCCCATCCAGACGCCAGCTTGAGGCTTAGGCGCCAGTCTATGTGTGGGCGAGTCTGATACCCAGTATCGTGGCCCCCGTACTCAATCCCCGGCGTGACATAATGGCCGTCTTGGAGGACGGAGGATACCGTTCCACGGCCCCCCGGCGCGCCATCATAGAGGCCCTGGAGGAGAAAGAAGAGGGCTTTACCGCCGACGAGATCGGCAGAGAGTTGCCGACCGTCGGCCGGGCCACCATCTTCCGGACCATCAAGCTTCTCCTCCAGTCGGGTGTCATATGCAAGCTGAACCTCATGGACGGGGCCCCGAGGTACAGCCTGTCCCGGGTCGAGCACCATCACCACACGGTCTGTGTCGGGTGCGGGGACGTTGGCGAGTTCCGGGCCACGACCATCGAGCGCCTGATGAGGGCCATCGGCGAAGACATCCCGGGTGACATCGTCGGCCACCGTATCGAGATATACGTCACCTGTGCCCGGTGTATCGAGGCCCAGGAGAGCTGAAGGACCACCCAACCCGACGCCGAACCCCTCGGCCGCCTGTGGTGAGACCCAATATCGAAACCAGCAGATGAGCCACGGGGTTTGCGGTCGATAGCCACCCAACATAATCTCGGGAGGAGTTGACGCAACGATGACACTGATTACCAGGAAACTCCCATACAGTATGGCAATGGTCGCCGTTCTGACCCTCACCCTGCTCTTCGCCCTGGCCGCGTGCTCGGACGATGGGGACGGTGACGGGCCTACACCTGCAAGCCCCACGCCCACCACCGTCTCCGAGACGATGCCCGAACCGACCGCCCCGTCCGAGACGATGCCCGAGCCGACCACCCCGTCAGAGTCGATGCCGGAACCGACCTCCACGCCCGAGTGGATGCCGGAGCCTACTGCCCCGGTGTCCATGGCTCCCCCCATCAGCGTGGTAACCACGACGAGCATCGTAGCGGACTGGGTCAAGAACGTCGGTGGGGACCACGTGGAGGTCTTCAGCCTGGTGCCCACCGGCGCCGACCCTCACGGATACCAACCGGGGGCCAAGGACGTTGCCAGAATCGCCGACGCTGACCTTGTACTTACCGTCGGACTGGGACTGGAAGAGTCGTGGCTACACGATCTCATCGAAAATGCGAGCGCGGACGAATCGCGCATAGTTGCGCTTGGAAACGCTATAGACCCCATCGAGTTCGAAGAGCCCGGCGGACATGGACATGGGCATGGGATGGAAGAGGAAGAGGAAGGCCCGCTCACTGGCCGCCTGCTGATAGCGGACCGCGACCAGGCCTCCCTGTCGGTGCTCGACCTCACTACCGAGCTCCTGAGCGAGAACAGCCTGCAGGTGGCGGCTCCCGGGGCGACGCTCTACACCAGCCCCAGTGGCCGCTTCGTCTTCGCACTGGCGCGCGGCCCGGAGGACGGTGACGACCGTGTGCACATAATCGACGGCGGCGTCTACCTCGAACCCCACGAAGGGCACATGGACCTGGTAACGGGACCGGTGTCGTTCCTCTCTGTGGGCACCTCTGATGAGAGGCCCATTCACACCAGCGTCCACAGCGGCTGGACCGCGATATATCACGACGGCAGCGGCCGCGCGGCGCTGTTCGAAGAGCACGATCTTGAAGAGGAGCGCGACGACTACGAGCCAATCTGGTTTGACGCCGGCCTGCAGCACGGCGCCGTGGTGCCGATGGGCGAAGACTATTTCATGGTGACTTCGAACAACCCGGACTATCCCGCTACGGCGCAGAGCAGCCTGCCGCTCGGCGCGGAGGTTTGGACGCTGGACGGCGAGGTCGTCTACGACGCCAGCAACCGCTCGTGCCCGGGAATGCACGGCGAGGCCCCAAACCACGATGGCGTGCTGCTTGGCTGCGTCGGCGGCGTCCTCTTCATCGAGGGCCATGACGGCGAGTTCGAGCACGTGTTCATCGAAAACCCGGCCGGCATGAGCGAGGCGGGCCGCATCGGGAGCGTCTGGGGTCACGACGACTCCGAGAACTTCTTCGGCTCGGCCAGCTACCGGCACGAGGGTGCGTCCGTGTACGACGGCCTGTGGATGATAGACGTCGAGGGCGGCTCGATTACGCGCGTACTGCCGTCCGAGCCCGACCAGCGCGTCTACGGCGGCGCATTCGACGCCCACGGCGAGGAGTTCTTCGCGCTTACGGCGGACGGAATGATCAACGTCATCAGCCCGACCTCGGGCGAGGTCGAAGAGACGATACAGCTCATGGACCCGTTCGACCGGGAGACGTCGCCATACTTCATCGTAGTCGGCGAAGTGCTCTACCTGTCCGACAGGGCCGGCGGGCGCATCGCCGAGTTCCACCTGGCGGAGGGCGAAATAGAGAACGAGTGGCCCATCGGCGGAAACCCGGGCCGGCTCGCCTTCGTGGGCGTAGGCGGAGGTGGGGGCGAGGTCCACGCGGAGGAGCACGGCCACGGGCCGCTGGACCCGCACTTCTGGTTCGATCCCATCCGCGTAAAGGCCGCAGTCGATGACATAGCCGCACGCCTCTCGGCCCTCGACCCGGACCGGGGCGACACCTATCGCGCGAACGCCTCGGCGTACGGCGCTTTGCTGGACGACCTCCACGAGTGGACGGGGGAGCAGGTAGCCGCGGTGCCCGAGGACAGCAGGCTGCTGGTTACGTCTCACGATAGCCTCGGATACTTTGCGACTCTGTACAATTTCGAGATCGTGGGCGTCATTCTTGGCACTACCACTGAGGTGGAACCTTCGGCTGAGGACCTGACCGAGCTGATACACGAAATAGAAGAGTCCGGTGCCAGGGCCGTATTCGGCGAGACGACGGTGAGCGAGCGTCTGGCCCAAACCGTGGCGACCGAGTCTGGCGCCAAGCTGGTCCGCCTGTTCTCGGGCTCCCTGGGCGACGAGGACAGCGGAGCGGGGACCTACATCGAGATGGTGCGCACCAACGTCGAACGCATAGTCGACGCCCTGAAGTGACGGCGGCGTCCTCCCCAGCGTCGGGAAGGCCCCGACGCTGGGGAGGACCGAGGCAGACGGACTAAGACCGCCCCGGGGCGACAGGGTGACCCTTCGCTCCACCGGCGCGGGCCCGTAAGGAGTCGATGGAGATGGATTCCGGACCGGGTATAACCGTTAGGGACGTAACCGTCGTACGCGGTGGCCACACCGCACTGAGCGACGTCACCTTCGACGTGGGTCCCGGGGTCCTCATGGGCGTGCTCGGCCCCAACGGCGCGGGCAAGAGCACGCTGTTCGACGCCGTCGCGGGGGTGCTGCCCGTCGTCAAGGGCACGGTGGACCTGCACGGCGCCGGAGCCCGAAAGGGCGCTCTGGCCTACGTTCCCCAGCGGGACAGCATCAACTGGGCATTCCCGGCCACCGTGCATGACGTGGTCATGATGGGCCGAAGCGGCAAGATAGGTTGGTTCCGGCAGCCCGGCAAGCGGGACAGAGAGGCAGTCCGCGCATGCCTGGATCGGGTCGACATGTGGGAGCACCGCTCCGACATGGTAACGCAGCTGTCCGGCGGCCAGCGGCAGAGGGTCTTCATAGCCCGGGCCCTAGCCCAGGAGGCCAGCATCCTCATGTTGGACGAGGCGTTCAGCGGCGTCGACGTGGGCGCCCAGGAGGAGATCGTCGGAGTGCTCCAGTCCCTCAGAGACGAGGGACGGATTGTTCTCCTGGCAACCCACGATCTTACCAACCTGGCCCAGCGCTTCGACCGGATCCTGTGCATCAACCACCACGTGTGCGCGTACGGTCCTCCCAGCCAGGCGTTCACGCCCGAGGTGCTCGAGGAGCTGTACGGCTCCCACGGAATCGAATTCGCCCCGGAGCATTTCGCCCATCGTCACGACCACCCGTAGGAAGCTTGTTTGGTTGACTACATAGTCGGGCCGTTTCAATACAGCTTCATGGTGCGGGCCCTTATCGTCTCCGTGCTCGTCGGGGTGATGTGCCCGGTCCTCGGCGCCTACGTCATCACCCGGGGACGGGCGTTCCTGGGCGACGCCTTGGCCCACTCGGTGCTGCCAGGGATGGTGGTGGCGTTCCTCCTGGGGATCAGTCCCTTCCTGGCGGCCCTGCCGGCGGGCATCGCCATCGCCATCCTCATGGGCCTCGTCAGCAGGCGGACGGGCATTAGTGAGGACACCTCCATAGGCATCGTATTCGCCGGCATGTTCGCCCTGGGCCTCGTCATGCTCTCCACCGCCGCCCACGTGGGCGTCAACATCGAGGACCTGCTCCTCGGTCAGGTCCTGGGAGTCACCCGCACGGACGTCTATGTCTCCACGGGCCTGGCGGCCCTGGTAATTGCCGGGCTATACGCGTTCCACCGGCAGTTCGTGTTCGCCACCTTCGATCCGGTGGGTGCGGCGGTCATCGGGATCAAGACCAGCGTCACCGAGTACGCCCTTCTCGCGCTGCTGGCGCTGGTCATCGTCATAGGCATCCAGGCCGCGGGAATCGTCCTGGTGATGGCTATGCTGATCACCCCCGCGGCCACCGGGTACCTCCTGGCGCGGCGGTTCGCCGGAGTCATGATGCTCGGGGCCCTCATCGGGGCCCTCTCGGCGATCGTCGGCCTATACCTGTCCTTCCATGTCGACCTGCCCTCGGGGCCGGCCATGGCCCTGGTGGCCACGGGCATATTCGCCCTGGCGGCCGTGTTCAAGAAGCGCGGCTGATCGCCCGGCTTGGCGACAGCTCGGGCTGGTCCTCCGGCCCTCGTTATCGCCCCACAAGCACGAGCTCGTTCCCGAAAGCATAGCGGCATAGGGGAGGCGTGCGCGCTGGCCGTGACTCTGGCCCCAACCCGGCATGCCGGGCGCCGGAGAAGGTGCGGTCGCTAGTCGGCTCCCCGCAGCCTGGGGTCCAGGATGTCTCGGAGGGCGTCGCCCAGCCAGTTGACCGCGAACACCACCGAGGCTATGGCCAGGCCGGGAAATACCGCCACCCAGGGCGCCGTCTTCACGTGCTCCTGGGTTGCCCTGGTCAGCATCCCTCCCCAGGTCGCGGTCCCCGGCGGCACCCCCACGCCCAGGAAGCTCAGGGATGCCTCCACTATGATGGCAAAGCCCAGAGTGATCGTGGCCAGGATAATGTAGATGGCGAAGCAGTTGGGCACGATGTGGCGAAGAATCGTGCGTATAGGGGAGCAGCCCAGGGCCTTGGCCGCCATGATGTAGTCCATCTCCTTCAGGCTCAGCACCTGGGAGCGGACGGTGCGCACCGTGGGCGGTATCAAGATGAACACCACGGCCATGATGACGTTGTTCACCGAGGCCCCCAGCACGGCCATTATAGCCAGGGCCATGATGATGCTGGGGAAGGAGATCATGGCGTCGATTATTCGCTGCAAGAGCAAGTCCACGGGCCCGCCCGCGTAGGCCAGGGCGATGCCCAGGAGGAAACCGCCCGTGACTCCTATCAACACGCTGAGGATGCCCACGTACGGGGAGATGCGGGCCCCGAAGAAGATCCTGCTAAGCACGTCCTGGCCCAGGTTGTCGGTGCCCAGGGGATAGGTCATGGAGGGCGGGTGCTCCACGTCGTCGACGTGCAGCTCGTAGGGTCCAAAGGGTGAGATCACGGGCGCCAGGATGGCGATGAGGATCAGGGCGACCATCCATCCGGCCCCCAGGGCTCCCAGGGGCTTCCGCCTGGCGAACCTGACGACGGAGTCTATCGGCGACGTCAGGTACCGCGCGGCCTGAGTCACCTCAGGCGAGGCGTCCCGGGCTATGCCTGTTCGACGAAATATCGCCATCTGAGTAGAGGGTCTCGTCTACCCGTACCGGATGCGGGGGTCCAGCCACCCGTAGAGCAGGTCGATGATCAGGTTGAGACTCAGAATCAGGGCGGATACCGTCACCATCACCGCCTGGATTGCCGGGTAGTCCCTGAACTGTACGGAAGTTATCAGGAGGTCACCGATTCCGGGGAGCACGAAAATGGTCTCGATCACAACCACACCGCCCATGAGACGGGCGAACTGCCACCCTGAAATTGTGAAGACGGGCAGCAGGGCATTCCTGAGGGCGTGGCGTGCTATTACCTTCAACTCTGACAGGCCCTTGGACCTGGCGGTCCTCATGTAGTCCTCTCGCATTACCTCCAGCATGGTGGAGCGGGTTATTCTGGCAGTAAAGGCAAGCTCCGCGTAGGCGAGGACCATTGCCGGGAATATCAGCTGCTGGAGGTTCTTCATGGGCTCTTCCCAGAGGATCGCAAACCCCAGGGGAGGGAGCCAGTCGATCCAGTAGGCCAGCGCGGCGAGAAACAGTATGCCCACCCAGAAGCTGGGCAGGGCTATGCCCGCTATGGTGAACAGCCTGACCAGATAGTCAAGGCGGGTGTCCTGCTTCACCGCCGAGAGCACTCCCACCGGGATGGCCACCAACGCTGAGATAAGGATGGCCATAATGGCAAGCTGCAAGGTGACGAGAAACCTGCTGCCGAGGTCGTCGATGATCGGCGACCCGTGGTAGATGGACACCCCAAGGTCGCCCTGCAAGAGCTGCCATATCCAGTCGGCGTACTGCACGTAGACGGGCCTGGACAGGCCAAGCTGGTCCCGGAGCTGGTCCACGGCCTCCTGGCTGAAGCCGCTCTCCCCCTGGGCCCCGGCCAGGATCATCATCGCCGCGTCCCCCGGGACGATCCACATGATGAAGAAGACGATGACGGTGACGACAAACACCGTTGGCGGCAGAAGGAGGAGCCTCTTGAGTATGTACGCTCTCATTCGCTACACCAATGGGGGCCGTCTATCGTCGCCACGCGACCAGTCCTGGCAGAGCGGACGCTATCGGCCTATGGACACCCTCCCCTGGTCTGGAGGTCCAAGCCATTCTCCCGGGCCGTTTCGGTCTCGCATATCAGCCGCCGCTCGACCTTCCTTGGGCTCGGGCCGAGCGGCGGCTCCGTTGTTGCTCTACCGGGCCAACCTGGGCCGGCCGGATTGTGCGCCTTGCGATGTCTAGCGTCCCAGAGGCCAGAAGCCGTTGGCGTCGTCGTCGATCCACCAATGCTCGGCCTGGGCCGCGACGATCATGGGAGAGTAACCGACGTCTCCGGGAATCGGCAGGTTGAAGTTTCGGAGCTTGACGTTCACGCCCCCTACGTAGGGGAACCAGCCCACGGGAATGAACTGGGCGTGGCCCTCGTCCACGAATATCTGCTCTATCTCCAGGTACTTGGCCTTCCGGTCCTCGTTGGTGGTCGCCCTGAAGGCCTCGGCGCCCAGCCTGTCTATCCTCTCGTCGAACCAGTTCAGGGGGTTCCTGCCGCCGCCGGCCTGGTAGTGCTGCGACAGCAGCGTAGAGGCGTCGGCGAGGGGGACCAGGGAGCCGTCGGCGTACAGGTCGAACCTGCCGGCGAAGGACTCCTCCATGGCCGCTGCCAGGTCCACCGCCCTGACGGTGACGTCCCAGTCGAAGTACTTCTTCATCTGTTGCTGGGTGATCTGCCCGATGGACTGGTAGGCCGGTATGGTGAACACCAGCATGTCCAGCTGGGCCCCCATGGCGCCCGCCTCTTCCATCAGCCTCTGGGCCTCGGCTATGTCGTCGGGGTGCTTCTGCGCGCCGTCCACCTGCACCGGGTCCGTGGTCAGCAGGTTGCCGTCGGCGTCCACGTAGCGCCAGCCGGGCCAGTTCTGCTCGGCGTGGTCCACCGAGGACCCTCCGGGTATGAATGTGCCCTGGCGGCCGAACCCCTTCCAGATGGTCTTTACGTATTCCACCCGGTCCAGGG
Organism: Dehalococcoidia bacterium; assembly: GCA_965207305.1. Classification (GTDB taxonomy): domain Bacteria; phylum Chloroflexota; class Dehalococcoidia; order Lucifugimonadales; family JAGWBF01; genus JAGWBJ01. Next base: position 105,083 of record CBDBMB010000002.1, read on the forward strand.
CCAGCATGATGGCCTTGCGGACGTTGGGGTTGTCCAGGGGCGGCTTGGTCCAGTTGATGATCAGCCCCCGGTTGATGGCGTTCTTGATCTCGACGGTCTTTACCTGTCCGTTGGTGTCCGCCTCGAGCTGCTGGAACACGTCGATGGTGGAGCCGGACTGGAAGAAGTTGGCGAAAGCTATGAGCTGGCCCGTCTGCATACCAAGAATGGCCCGGTTCGGGTCCTGTATCTTCCAGTGGTCCATGCCGTCCAGGAAGGGCTGGCCCGGCCTGAAGTAGTCGGGGTTCTTCTCCCACTTGATGAAGTTGCCCCGGGCGAAGTCCTTGAGGATGAACGGGCCGGAGCCCACCAGGTTCTCGTAGCAGCAGTTGGCGTCGGCCTGGGACAGACCCTCTACGACGTGCTTGGGATACATGGCGACCAGCGGGAAGGCCAGCCAGGGCAGGAAGGCCGCCGAGGGGAAGTAGAGGGGTACCTCTACCGTCTTCGGGTCCAGGGCCTTGGCCGAGCCGCGCTCGTAGAAGGGCCTGAGGGCGGCGCCGGCCTGGGGCCTGATGGCGTCGGGGTCGACTATCCTGTCCAGGCTGAACACCACGTCCTCGGCGGTGACCGGCTGGCCGTCGTGCCAGTTGGCGTTGGGGTGGACGTAGAAGGTGTAGGTCCTCCCGTCGGAGCTTATGTCCCATCCCGTGGCCAGCTCGCCTATGAGCTGGTTGTAGTTGTCGGGGTTGAACTCCACCAGCTGGTTGAACCTGGGTATGCTCACGGTGAAGCTGGAGTTGTAGCTCGCGCCGGCGTGGAGGTCCAGGAACCCGGGGTCGGCGGTGATGGCGAAGGGAGGGGTCCCGCCGTATTTGGCGTCCTTCACGAAGGGCAGCGCGTCCTCGGGGGCGATGGGCTGGGCCACCGGCGTCACCGCGAGGTCCATGATCAAGTCCACGGGTATGATGGTCTCGACGGCCAGCGCCACGGCCTCGGACACGGCCTCGTCGATGGCCATGGCCAGCTCTTCAGCCGTTACGCCCGCCTCCGCTCCAGCGATGGCCTCCTCGGTGGCCCGCTTGACCATCTGGTCGATCTCCGCGGCGGTGACCCCCCCTCGGGGATCTCGATCTCTCCCACCGCGTCGGCCACCAGGCTGCTGACCTCGTCGGCGGACACCCCCTCGGGGATGTCGATTCCGGCGACGGCGTCGTTCACCATCGTCGATATGTCTTCGGCCGTTACCTGCTCCCCCACGGCCTCCTGCACGACGGAGCGCACGTCTTCGGCGGAGACCTGGTCGCCGACGGCCTCTTCCACGACGGAGCGCACGTCCTCGGCCGTCAGCCCTGCGGGCTCCTCGGGTTCGTCACCTCCGCAGGCGGCCGCCAATACCAGCGCGGCCACCAGGGGCCCAATGACTAGCCACTTCCAGTTGCTGAGCCTCGAACGTGCCATGCTCCGCCTCCTGAGAATGGATTTGGGATTGATAGCCGTTAGACTACATGAGGTTCGTTGGATTGTCAATTGGCGCATAATGTAATCGAAACACTCGTGACACAGCTAGGAGCATCGCGTCTGAAATGGCGTTTGACGTGCGTGAATCCCAGGACGGGAGGGGCCTTGCTGAGGCCTTCGGCTACGGTCCGCTGCGGTAGGCGCCGAAGGTGAAGGAGAACAGCCCCAGTCCAACCGTGTTCGTAGCCAGTCTCAGCTCGCCACCGCGGAAATCGGGCATCTCCACCAGCCCGTACATCCGGGACTCGTCGACGAGGACGAGGCTGTTGCCCTCCTCGTCGAAGGCTACGTCCGCGCCGGCCTCTTCGGACTTCAGCGGCCTGCCGTCCAGGGTCAGGCGGACCGGAGAGGGCGAGCCCTCCCCCGGCTCCAGCACCGCGTTGACGCTGGAGGCGAAGAACCTTATGGCCACGTGGTCGTCGTAGTCGCCGGTCTGCCGGGCGTGCACCAGGCGTTGCTCACCGTTGTGCCACAATCCCTGTAGGTAGATGTAGTGGTTGCGGTGGTCCCCCGGGTCCGAATACATGACATCGGTGTTGGGGCTCTCGTAGTATTCGGGGTGGGCCACGTACGGCAGGAAATAGCTGTTGGAGAAGGCCTCGCCTCCCCCTTGGGAGAGGAGAGCCTCGTGATTCCGCTCGTACCCGGCGTACAGCTCCCTGGTGAGTCCCAAGTCTGAAGGACCGGTAAGGGCCGGGATGCGGAGGCGGCCAGACGCGCCGCCCTCGGGGTCGGCGGTCTCCAGGTGGCTTGCCGGGGAGTCCCGGGTCTCCGGGGTGACTCCGCTCAGGTCGCCGCCCTCCTCGGACAGGAGCTCGCGTATGGCCCGCTCCGTCTTCTCGTATGCGCCTTCGCCCGCGTGGTAGTAGCGGACGAGGCCGTCCCGGTCGATCAAGTACTTGGCAGGCCAGAAGCGGTTGTCGAATGCCCTCCACGTCTCGAAGTCGTTGTCCTGGGCGACCGGATACCGGATGTCGAAACGGCCCACGGCATCGACTACGTTCTCCCGCAGCTTCTCGAAACGGAACTCGGGCGTATGCACCCCAAGGACTACCAGCCCGGCGTCGGCGTACTTCTCGTGCCACGACCTTAGGAAGGGAAGGGTGCGAATGCAGTTGACGCAGGTGTAGGTCCAGAAGTCCACCAGGACCACCTTGCCCTTCTGGCTCTCCAACGTGAAGGGCTCCGAGTTGATCCACCCGCTGATGCCAGCCAGCTCGGGCGCCGGCCTCTCCTGTCCTGTCCTGGCGGTGACCTTGGTCGGAGGGAACGTGGGAATGTCGAGGCCGACGGCGGCGGGGGTGGGGGTACCCGTCGCCGTCCCGTCGGAGTCTTCGAGGGGCTCTTGCGGGTGGTCTCCAGAGGAGAAGGGGTTGGCGACTGCGAAGACCACGCCGGCGGTCACCGCCAATGCTACCAAAGCGGGGACGACATATCTGGTCGGCGGCATCTGATGCTCCTACGCCCGTGGAGTCGTTGGGGCACTCACATCCGGAGTACCCTATCCCTGGCCATGGACCGCGGTCTGGGGGTAGTAGTCCGTCCACGCGAACCAGTAGGTCAACAGCGAGCGGAACGGTTCCAGCGCGGCTCCCTCCAGCGGGCCCTGCACGGCGTCGCCCGTGAGGGCTTCCCACCTGGTCTCCGACTCCCGGTCCACCAGGGCCAAAGGTCCGCCGCCCGGGTCCTCGGCGGCGTCGAAGGTGAGGGTCTGGCCGTCGACTCTTCTATCGAAGACCACCCCCGTGCCGGACTCGGTGTCCAGTACCACGACTATCGGGGTGCCTTGGAAGGTGTCGTTGACCACCGGGGTGTCGTTCAGCAGTCGGTAGGGATAGGCCGTTGCCTCTCCATCCCCCTCCAGCCCGATCACGAACTCCTTTGTGGAGAGCCGGTCGTCCCGTACCGTTTCGCCCAGGACGCCCGCCGACGCGCTGGCGTAGTAGTCGGTGTAGGGGTCGAAGCTCCCGAGCTCGCCCCTTGGGGCCTTGATGACGATCTCCTTCCCCACCACGTCCAGGGCGATGGTGTCGGGGTGCAGCTCGGCCCAGGTGGCCCAGTCGGTTACCAGGGCGGGAACGAACTCCAGCTTCGTGCCGGTGTACTCCCCTCTCACCGATTGGCCCAGGAACTGGCTCCAGAGGCTCCGGGTCTGGTGGTCGTACATGACCAGGGCGTTCATGATCAGCTTGCCCGAAACCCCGAAGGTGAGGGTCTCCTCTTCTATCTCCCGGGCATACACGATGCCCGTGAAGCACAGGGGTCACCAGGTTACGGCGACGGGCACCCCTCCGACCACGTCGTTGACGATCTCCCGACTGCTTAGGTAGGGTACGGAATAGGCCCGGTGGTCTCCGTTGATGGAGAGCCCCAACACCGTCTCGTCGGAGGCGTACTGGTACCAGGCCTCCTCGGCGGACACGAAGGCCGGGTCGAGGATGGCGGGTATGCCGTCGTAGGGCAGGAGGGTGACTATCTCGAGGTCCTCGAACCGGCTGTCCCCGGGCGCGTCGTCCTCGTTTCCCCCCGACGGGACCTCGGGCACTCCCGACGGGACCGCGGGCGCCTCCGACGGGAGCTCGGGTGGCGGTTGCCGGGTGGGAACGGTTGTGGCCGTGACGCCGGGTGTGCCGGCCCGCCCATCGGGTCCCACGCCCGGAGTCACCGCGTCCACGGCTCTGTCCGGCGCCTGCGTGCCGGCCGTTTCGGCGGTGCCGGGGACGGTGCCCTGGCCGGGCCCGGTCCCCGGTGTGGGGGTAGAGTCCTCCCCCGCGCAGGCGGCCAGTATCAGAATGGACGCCAGGGGCGCGAGCACCATGCCAGTCCTCATGGCCCGTTCCAACACGCGCCTGCGCCGCGGCAGGGTGGACGAAAAGACGGGTCCCATGCTACACCGCGCTGTTGTAGACCGTATGAGGTCGCCGCTCGGCCATGTCCCACCCCTGGTAGAAGCGTTTCACGTGGGGTATCAGCTCCTTACCTAGAGTACGACGCTCCTGCTCGGAAGGATTCAGGTCCCGGGCAAGGGACTCGCCCAGCCGCGCGGCGATGTCGTCCTTGTCCAGCTTGGTGAACTTCCGGTCCTTGTACACCACCTCCCCTGCGATCATCACGGTGTCCACGTCCATCATCTTTCCGCGGTATAGGACGACGTCCACTATCGAGTGGCCCGCGTCTAGGTATGGCCTGGACAACCGCTCCAGGTCCATGAGCACCAGGTCCGCGCCCTTGCCCTTCTCTATGCTGCCTATCCGGTCGCCGAACAGGGTGGTCTTGGAGCCCCCCATGGTGGTGATGTGGAGTATCTGCCCGGCGGACGGCCCGACCTGGTCGATGCCGGGCACCCGGTGTATCCTCATCGCCAGGCGCATCTCCTGGATTATGTCGTTGTCGTCGTTCAAGCCCGCCTCGTCGATGCCGAGGGCCACGGTGACACCCTTGGCCAGGAGCTGGTTCAACGGCGCCATCCCCGACATCAGACGAAAGTTGGAGCTGGGCTGGTGGGTCAGCATGATGTCCATCTCTTTCATCAGCTCTATGTCGGCTTCCGTGAGCCACACGCCGTGGTCGATGGACACCTCGGGACCCAGGAACCCCAGCTCGTGGAGGTGGGCCAGGGGAGTCTTGCCGAAGGTGCGCAGGCCGTACTGCTTCTGGTACATGGACTCCACCAGGTGGATGTGTATCCCCGTGTCGTGCCGGGCGGCAAACTCCTTGGCGCTCAGCAGCAGCGGGTCCGAGCACCACTGCAGGTTGACGGGAAAGAGGAGTATCCGGACCCGGTCGAACCGGCCCCCGCCGTAGTCCCTCGTCAGCTCGGAGTTGATCTGCCAGTAGTCCTCGTGGGGTATGACCGCGCTCTCCAGCCACCGGCGGGCCCGGGCTTCCAGGTCCGGCGGCAGGGTGCCCAGGAAACCCTCGTCATCGTAGGCGAGGCGGTTCTGGTCCCACAGAGGCAGGGAGAAGGCCACCCGCATCCCGGACTCGTCGTAGGCCCTGATGACCTGCCGGGCGTCGTCGGACAAGACCTCGGAGCTGGCCTCCCCGGGTCTGCGGCGTCCTTTGGCAGGGCTGTGCATGTGGTTGACGGTGGTTATGCCCGACTCGATCATCTCGGTGGCGCACCACAGGGTCTCCAGGTACTTGTCCGCCTGCTTCTCCCCCATCCGCTCGCCCAGCCACAGCTCGAACGACCGGTCCATGGACCCCAGCTGGAAGGGCTTCATCCCGACGTGGTGGTGGGCGTTGACCATCCCCGGAAGCACCACGTGGTGCGTCGAGCCTATCTCCTCGTCGGCCTGGTGGCGTTCCTTCAGCTCCCTGTACGGTCCCACGTCCACGATGTCGCCGTCCCGCTGGAAGACGGCGCCATCCTCTACGACCTCGGCGTCCCCATCGGCCGTCGTGCTGCAGATGACGTACTTCCCTCGTATCAACGATGAAGCCATCCGGTCCTCCTTCCATCTCCGCCCCGTCTCGCGGAACGGGTCCAGGTTACGGGGTCGCCACCGAGCCGCCTGTTCCGGTAGCCGGCCAAGGCGCGTCCCGCTAGCCACCCGATGTAGAACACGACGGATGCTATTCCACCACCCCCCTAAGGGCGGCCAACCCCGGCGCAACTGCGATTACCGGAGTCGTCTTCATGGTGTCAACCGTATATCCGGCGTCTTTATCTGTCAATGTACGGGCAGAAGGAGGTCTGATAGCGCCATGCCCGGGCCGAGGCTGCTCTGCCCGTACGACGGGAGTCGTACGGGGCTTGCCTTGTTGCCATTCTACGGCGCCAGGTGCTAATCTGCTCCTGTCCCGTTTCACCTGGCATTGTTTAGGAGGTGGGCCTTGCTGGACATACTGATCAGGAACGGACTGCTGGTAGATGGTACGGGCAACCCGGGGTTCTACGCCGGGGTGGGAGTCCAGGGCGAGACGGTCACCATCCTCCGGGGGGACTACTCGGATGTCCAGGCCGCCCGGACCATCGACGCCACCGGCAAGGTGGTCTGTCCCGGGTTCATCGACATGCACGCCCACACGGGTCTGGTGATCCTGGCGGAGCCGGAGCACCATCCCAAGGTCCGCCAGGGCATCACTACGGAGCTGGTCGGGGTAGACGGCAACTCATACGCGCCCTTCACCTCGCACGACGACTTTCTGGACTTCGTCGAGCTCAACTCCGGCCTGGACGGCGCCCCCGACCTGCCGGGCCGCTGGTCCACGGTGGCCGAGTACCTCTCCATGTTCGACAACAAGGTGGCGGTGAACATCGCGTACATCATCGGCAACTCGCCCATTCGCATCTGCGCCATGGGGTGGGACGACAAGCCCGCCACCGAGGCCGATATCGCCAACATGAGGGCGATGATGCGCGAGGGCATGGAGGAGGGGGCCTTCGGCCTTTCCACCGGCCTGGACTATCCCCCGGGGAGCTACGCGAACACCGACGAGCTGGTCAGCCTCTCCGAGGAGGCCTCCCGCCTTGGAGGCATCTATCACACCCACCTGCGCAACACCCTGGGCGACGGGTTCCTGGACCCCGTCAGGGAGGGGCTGGAGATCGGAGAAAGGGCATCCCTTGCCTGCCACCTCACCCACTTCTACCAGCGCATCACCCATCCCGGGAGCGCCCGTCAGCTCCTGGACCTGGTCGAGGGGTCCGTCGACGCGGGGCTGGACGTGACGATGGACTGCTATCCCTACAACTACAGCAGCACCCGGGCACTGATCCTGTTTCCCCAGTGGGCCCACGACGGGGGCCCGGCCAAGCTGAAGGAGGTCATGCGCTCCGAGGAAGGGCGGAAACGTCTCCGGGAGGAGGTCCGTCCCAGGGGCCTGTCTTGGAGCGAGCACTGGCTGACCTACTTCAAGCACCCCCACAACCAGAGGTTCGAGGGGCGCTCCGTGGCCGAGCTGGCCGAGATGACGGGGAAGAGCGAGGTCGACGCACTGTGCGACCTGCTCCTGGAGGAGGACCTGCAGACCTCCTACGTCACCCCCGGGGCCAAGCTCACCACCCTGCCGGACTTCATGACCCATCCCCTGACCATGGTGGGTACCGACGCTCTCCTGGTGGGGGACTACCCCAGCCCGCGCACCTACGGCACCTTCCCGACCCTCCTCTCCCAGTACGTCCGCGACGAGGGGTCCATAACCCTGGAGGAGGCCGTCAGGAAGATGACCTCCTTCGCCGCCCTGCGCCTGGGCATACCCGACCGCGGCGTGCTCCTGGACGGGATGAAGGCCGACATCGTGGTGTTCGACCCGGCCACCGTCAAGTCCCCCGCCACCCGCTACCATCCCAAGCAGTTTCCCACGGGCATCGACTACGTGCTGGTGAACGGCCGGCCGGTGGTGGACGGCGGCGAGCATACCGGGGCGCTGCCGGGCAGGGCGGTGCGCCGGGGCCGGGCGTCCACCTGATGACGGGGCCGGGCTACCGCCCCGGGCCGGCGGGGCCGCCGAGCACCCGTATGGGGCTCCCGGACAGGAAGGCGCGGATGTCCTCCAACGCGTCGCCGTAGAACACCCGGTAGGTCTCCTCGGTCACGTAGCCCATGTGCGGCGTGATGACGGTGTTGTCCAGGCCCGGGAGTGGGTGGTCCGGGGGCAGGGGCTCCCGGTCGAACACGTCGAGTGCCGCCCCGGCGATGGCGCCCCTCTCCAGGGCGTCCACCAGCGCGGCCTCGTCCACGATGGGCCCGCGGGAGGTGTTGACCAGGTAGGCGGTGGGCTTCATCAGCCCCAGCTCCTGGGCGCCGATGAGCCCGCGGGTCCTGGAGCTCAACACCAGGTGGATGGTGACCACGTCGGCCTGCGCCATCAGCTCGTCTCTCGTTACCAGGGCGGCCCCCAGCTCCTCGGCCCGTTCCCGGGTCAGGTTCTGGCTCCACGCCAGCAGGGACATGCCGAAGGCCCGGCCGATGGTCGCCACCTGGGAGCCCAGGTTGCCCAGGCCTACAAGGCCCAGCACCTTGCCGTTCAGGCCCGCGCCCATGGTCACCTGCCAGCCACCCTGGCGGGTCGCCCGGTCCTCCCGGGGGATCTGACGGGCCAGGGCCAGGATCAGCCCCCAGGTCAGCTCCGCTGTCGGGTATCCGAGCCCCCGGGTGCCGCAGACCGTGATCCCCAGCCCGGCGGCCGCCTCCACGTCGATGGAGGCGTTGCGCATGCCCGTCGTCACCAGGAGCCTCAGGTCCGGCAGGGCCTCCAGCAGGTCCCGCCGGAAGGGTGTCCGCTCCCGCATGGCGACCACTACGTCGAAGCCCGAGAGGCGGCGGGCCACCTCCGTCGCATCGGAGAGGTGGTCGGTGAAGGCGCTGACCGAGACGTCCGGGGGCAGCGAGGCCCAGTCGGCCATGCCCAGGGCCACGTTCTGGTAGTCGTCCAGCAGGGCTACCCTGGGCATGCCATGGACCTCCGGCGTCGGGCTAGCCGAGGAAATCCTTCAGCCAGCGGTCGTAGTCGTCCCTGTGCTGGGCGGCGGCCAGCACCTCTCCCGAGGCCGCCCGCGGAGCCAGCTCCTCCGGCGAGCCGCCCTGCCTCAGGTGCCTGTAGGCGTCGTACACCGCCCGGACTCCCACGTAGTACGGCCCGTGCCCCTGAAGGGCTATGCGCACGCCCTTGGAGGCCAGGAAGGCCGCGTCTCCCAGGGAGCTCGGGGCCGCGCCCAGAAGCAGGGGCAGGGTGGAGACCCGGTGCACCGCGTCCAGCTCCTCGGGCTTGGTGATGCCCACTAGGAATATGGCGTCCACTCCCGTCTCCTGGTAGGCGCGGACCCGCTCGACCATCTCGGGGACTCCGCCGTACGATATCGCCTCGCTGCGTCCTATTACCACCAGGGAGGGGTCCTGCCGGGCCTCAACCGCAGCGCGGAGCTTGCCCAGCATCTCTGGCACGGATATGAGGCCGCCCTGACCGCCGAACTGTCGGGGCAGTATTGTGTCCTCGATGGTGAGGGCCGATACCCCCGCCGTTTCCAGCTCCTCCACCGTGCGCATGACGTTGAGGGCGTTGCCGTACCCGTGGTCGGCGTCCACCATCATGCTCAGGTCGCTGGCCCTGGTGATGCGGCGCAGCTGATCGGCGAACTCGCTGAGGGTGACCAGGATCAGGTCCGGGGCCCCCAGCACCGTCGCCGAGGCTATGGAACCGGCGAACATGCCTATCTCGTAGCCCACCGACTCGGCGAGACGGGCGGACATGGGGTCGTATACCGAGGCGGGGTAGACGCAGTCCCTCCCCGCCAGTACCCGTCGATACCGCTCTCGGCGCTCCGATGGCAACATATCCGGCCCTCCGGCAGTCGAAAAATGCCTGGTGCATTGTAACACAGGGGCGTCCCGGCCATGGACGCCAGGGAGTCTTGAGGGGAGGGCCGTTTTTTCGTGTTTCCCTCTCATTTCCTCTCATTTTCTCCCATTCCCGGACGTTTGGCCGAGTGGCCTACCGTCCCGGCCCTCCCGCCTGAGCGAGGGGGACCGGACAGATACTATGCTAAGCCAGCGTCTGCCGGGTTGGGAAGGGGCGAGTGTCATCGTGGGGGGGCGCCACGGCCCCGGCGCTCGGTGGAAATTAAGGGAGGCCTCTGATACCATGTCCCGGAGCAGCCAGGCCACGAGAAGACATAAGGAGGACCCATGCCGGACATCCAGCGCCTCAATCCGGATACCATGTCCGCACCGGCGGGCTACATGCACGTGGTGAAGACGGGCAACACCGTGTACATCGCGGGGCAGATATCCACCGCCCCGGATGGCAGCGTCGTGGGCAAGGGCGACGCCGAGGCCCAGGTGCGGCAGATATGGAGGAACATCGAGGCCGCGGTCAAGTCGGTGGGTGGAAACGGACTCTCGAACGTGGTCAAGACCACCACCTACATCACCGACATCGCCCACGCCGGGGCCGTGCGCAAGGTGCGGAACGAGCTGTTCGCGTCGGTCCAGCCGCCGACCAGCACCCTGCTGGTGGTCTCGGAGCTGGCGGGTCCGGACTACGTGGCGGAGATCGAGGCCATCGCGGTGGTGGACTAGGCCGCCGGGCGGGCGGCGTCGGGGGCCAATAGCCGGAAACGGAGGGGCAGCATGATCGAGCAGCTTAGGGTGTACACCGTAAACAGGGGCATGATGGACCAGTGGGTCGCCTACTTCAACGAGACGATAGTGCCCATCATGACCAGCGTCGGCATGAAGGTCAGCGGCCAGTGGGTGAACTCCGACGGCAACCAGTTCATCTGGATCAGGAGCTTCGAGGACGCCGACGACCTGAAGGCCAAGGAGAAGGCCTTCTACGACTCCTCCGAGTGGCAGGCCGTGGTGGACAAGGCGCGCAGCCACCTGGCGCGCATCGAGGTCCACCAGATGGAACCGGTAAAGAAGTAACGTCGGCGTTGAAACGCCGGGGGAAGATATTCTACGGCTGGTGGATAGTCGTCTCGTGCCTCGTGATGGACGCCGTGGGGCACGGGGCGTTCCAGAAGGCCTTCAGCATATACTTCCTGCCCATCCAGAGGTCGCTGGGACTGACCAGGGCGGGATACTCCCAGGCGGAGCTCCTGGGCCGGCTGGCCGGGGCGGCCCAGGCCCCCATGTCGGGCTACCTGTTCGATCGGGTGGGTCCGGCCCCCATGATGGTGGCGGGCGGGCTCATCCTGGGGGTGGGGTTCATACTGCTGGGCTATGCCAACAGCTACGGCTTCTTTCTGTTCGCCTACGTGGCGTTGCTGTCCGTGGGGTCGAGGGTCGGTTTCAACAACGCCTCCTCGGTGGCCCTGAACCAGTGGTTCCGTCGAAAGCGGAGCCTGGTGATGTCCGTCGTCTCCACGGGGCAGGGGCTGGGGGGAGTCATCTTCACCCCGCTGGTCACCCTGGCGGTCCTGGAGCTGGGCTGGCGCAACTCCGTGATCATCTCGGGCATAGTGATAGTGGCCGTGTGCGTGCCGCTGTCCTTTCTGGTGAAGCGCTCCCCCGAGACCATAGGACTCCTGCCCGACGGGGACCGGTCCGAGACCCCCGAGGCCCTGGTGAGGGCCCGCAGAAGGGCCAGGGAGGCGGCCTCGGGCGGGCAGACGTCCAGGGAGGCCGACTTCACGGTCAACGAGGCGATGGCCACGCCCTCCTACTGGCTGTTCACCGCCGCCGCCGCCCTGCGGGACGCGGGCCATGCCGGGGTGAGGTGGCACCTGGCGCCCCTGATGGTGTGGAGCGGGGTCAGCCTGAGGACCGCCGGCTTCCTGATCAGCCTCATGTCCCTCTGCACCCTGCTCTTCAACCCGGTCACGGGATGGCTGGGGGACAGCTGGTCCAAGCAGCGGATCAGCTCCATAGGGATGACGGCGGGTGTGGTGGGCCTGGTGATCCTCCTCGCGGGCACCGGGCGCCTGTGGGAGCTGCTGGTCTTCACGGTGCTGCTGGCTTTCTCTGAGACCTCGAACCCCCTGAACTGGGCCATAATGGGGGACTTCTTCGGACGGACCAGCTACGGCAGGCTGCGGGGTTGGCAGCACGTTCCCAACCACCTGATCTCCATGCCCTTCCCCTGGCTCGTGGGGCTGATATTCGACGAGACCGGCAGCTACTACTGGGGCATCGTGTTGCTGGCGGCGATCTACGGAGGGGCGGCATTCTTCTACTGGACCCTGCCGAGGCCCAAAGCGCCCCTCCGGGAGCTGGAGGCCCCGGCCGTGGGGGCGGCCTGACGGGGACATGGTCGGGCTGAGGATGCTGGCCTGCTTCGCCCACCCCGACGACGAGGCGTTCCCCGTCGGCGGGACCCTGGCGACCTATGCCGCCCGGGGCGTGGACATCCGCCTGGTATGCGCCACCCTTGGCGAGGAGGGGGAGATCCGGCAGGAGGGTTCGGCGACGCGGGAGACCCTGGCCGAGGTGCGGCGCCGGGAGCTCGAATGCTCCTGCCGGGCCCTGGGCATCCAGGAGCCGGTGGTGCTGGAGTACCGGGACTCGGGCATGGCCGGCACTCCCGCCAACGGCCACCCGCGCGCCTTCGTCAGGGCCGACGGGGAGACGGTGAGGGCCCGCCTGGCGGAGGAGATGCGGCGCTTCCGCCCGCAGGTGGTCCTGAGCTTCGGTCCCGACGGCCTCTACGGGCACCCGGACCACATCGCCATCTCCGCGCACACGACGGCGGCCTTCGACCGGGTGCTGGAGGGCGGCGGCGGAGGCCGCCCGGCAAGGCTGTTCTACAGCGTGCGCCCCCGGGGGTTCCGCGTGGGCATGGCTAAGAAGCTCCGGGCTGCGGGTGTGGACACCCCCATGCCAGACGTGCGGCGCCAGAACGACGGCGTACCCCCCGGGGACATCCACGTGGAGATGGACACGTCGGCCCAGGTGGAGCGAAAGGTCCGTTGCCTTATCTGTCACCGGACCCAGATGAGCCCCGACCGGCCCTACCACTCCCTGCCACTGGACGTGGTGGCCGACATCATCGGGCGGGAGCACTTCATCCGCGCCTACCCGCCCGTGGCGCCCGGCGAGACGGTCCCGGCGGACCTGTTCGACGGCATCTCGCCCGACGGCTGACAGTCCGCGAAAAAAGCCCTGGAGAGCATCGCAAGTATCACGAGGAGGTGTCCAAATGGTGAGTCCCATCGATCCCAACGAGATCAGGATGACCGGCGAGAACTCTTTCATCCGCCTTGGCGAGAAGGAGGGCGGCGACCAGACGACCCGGTCCAGCCACTGGCGGGTGCTCATCTCGCCCGGAGGCCCGGGCCATGCCCTTTTCCTGCAGAGCGAGCTGACCGACAACCAGGTGCGGGTGTACACGGACAACGTGGCTGCGGCCCGATGGCTGCAGGAGGAGATCGAGAGCTCCCTGTTCCCGCCCTTCGGCGACGTGAGCGTACCCGTCATCGAGGCCAAGTTCTCCCGGCACGGGGACGTCCGCTCCTTCTGCACGGAGAAGGTGGTCACCCGGGACTCGGAGATCAACCTGACCTGGTACGACTTCATCGAGCCCTTCGTCATCAGGTCGTCCCCCGGCAGCACGCCGGGACGGGTCCACGGGGTCTACAGTGTGTTCGTGCCGGCGCTGAGCGCCCAGCTTGATATAGACGGCAAGGTCGCCAGGGGCCGGGCCTTTGCGCAGGAGCGGGACGGGCAGCCCTCGAGCACGTGCTGCCTGGCCTGGTCGGAGACCTGGGTCAGGCCGCGCTAGGGCCTGGGCTCAAGCCACCGTCGTCCCGGCCTTCAGAGTAGGCATCAGGGGCAGAGTACCCTTCGGACGCATCGTAAGAAGAACCAGTAGAGCTTACTGTTTGGATGGGCCCCTCCCCACCCCTGGGTTCCGGCCTGCGCCGGAACGACGGGTGGGCGTCCGCCCCCCTACGATAGGACCGGGCAAAGGCCTATGTTCTGAGGGAGACGGGGGTGGCTCAGCCATCATCATTCCCGTGTGCGGAGACCGTTGCATAACCGTCATACCCGCGAAAGCGGGTATCCAAATCTCGGGCTCTAGGCACGAGCGTATGCAGTCCACGTTCACGAATTGGCCCACACGTGGAGTTACGCAAGATTCTCCGTTCGCGGGAATCCATATCGGGGGCCTTGGACTCCCGCTTTCGCGGGAGTGACGGAGGGGGCGTTTCGAGACGCTTGACGAAGACCATGGCAACTACACCCGAGAAGCGGCCGGCGGGTGTGGCTACGAAGGACGTTTGGCCTTATGATGTGAGTAGCCATTATTCCAAGGTGGGAGGGGAAAACGTGAAAGCCACAGTCGAGTTCGATCCGAGCTACGCCATGCTGACCGTGGACCTGGCTCCGGGCGAGGCCATCAAGGCGGAGCCGGGGGCCATGGTCCTCCAAGAGGGCGTGGAGATGCAGACGGGCACCGGGGGCGGCGGCCTGTTCGGAGGGTTCAGGAGAATGCTGGGCGGGGAGTCCTTCTTCGTCAACACCTTCACCGCCCAGGCCAGCGGCGGGCAGGTGAGCCTCGCCCCCAACTCCCCGGGGGACATCGGGTCCTTCGACCTCCACCCGGGAACGAACCTGTTCGTCCAGTCGGGGTCGTTCCTGGCCTGCACCGAGAACGTCCAGATGGACAGCCAGTTCCAGGGGTTCAAGGGCTTCTTCAGCGGAGAGAGCCTGTTCTTCATCAGGGTCTACTCCACCGAGGGGTCGGGGACGGTCTACTACAACTCCTACGGGGCCATAAAGAAGGTCCCGGTCCAACCTGGGAGCGAGCTGGTGGTGGACACCGGCCACCTGGTAGCGTTCAGCGACGACGTCGACTACTCCATCGGCAAGGTGGGCGGAATCCGCTCTCTCATCGCCGGCGGAGAGGGACTGGTGATGAAGTTCCGGGGCAACGGCCACGTCTGGGTCCAGAGCCGCAACCTGGCCTCCCTGGCCGAGAAGCTTATCCCGTTCCTGCCCAAGTCGGGCGGGAGCTAGGCGCTGGGGAGGGCTGCCATGCGGGATGTCCCGCCCAACATGCTGGACTACGAGGGGGCCCGGCGGACCTTCTCCCTGGACGTCCCCGAGCGGTTTAACTTCGGCTTCGACGTCGTGGACCGGTGGGCCCAGGACCGCACCAAGCTGGCCCTGGTCTCCGTGGACCCCTCGGGCGAGCACGCCCGGAAGAGCACCTTCTGGGACCTGGCCGTCAGCTCCAACCGGTTCGCCAACCTGCTGCGGGGCCTGGGGGCCGGAAAGGGAGACCGGGCCCTGTTGATGGCGCCGCGCATACCCGAGTGGTACGAGGCGTTCCTGGGGATGACGAAGCTGGGCGTGGTGCCCATGCCCGCGACCACCCTGTGCACGTCCCACGACATCGAGTACAGGATCAACCGCGCCGAGGCGTCCGTCGCCGTCGTGGACGCGGAGAGCGCCGGCAAGGTGGAGGAGGTCGCTGCATCCTGCCCCAGCCTGGAGCGCCTGGTGCTGCTGGACGGTGAGCGCAGGGGCTGGACCTCCTGGGCGGTGGAGCGTACGGGGCTATCCCGGACGCTGGAGGGTGTGGACTCCATCCGCAGCGACGACCCCCTGGTGATCTACTTCACCTCGGGCACCGTCGGCCCGCCCAAGATGGTGCTCCACACCCAGGCGTCGTACGCCATAGGCCACACCCTGACGGCCCGGTTCTGGCACGACCTGAAGCCGACGGACCTCCACTGGGCCATCTCAGACCCGGGCTGGGCCAAGATGGCCTACGGCAAGCTGTTCGGCCAGTGGACCCAGGGGGCCGCCATCCTGCAGCACGACGCAAAGGGCCGCTTCGACGCCGCCCAAACCCTCTCCATCCTGGAGCGGTCCGGGGTCACGTCGTTCTGCGCGCCGCCCACCGCCTATCGCATGATGGTCCTGGAAGACCTGACCCGGTACGACCTGAGCGGTCTGCGCCACTGCACCGCGGCCGGCGAGCCGCTGAACCCCGAGGTGATGAAGGTGTGGGAGGAGGGCACGGGCCTGACCATCTACGACGGCTACGGGCAGACCGAGACGGTGCTGCTGGCGGCCAACTTTCGCTGCCTCCCCGTCAAGCCCGGCTCCATGGGCAAGCCGATGCCCGGGTTCGAGGTCGCCATAGTCGACGACGAGGGAAACCGGCTGCCCGCGGGAGAGGAGGGCCAGATCGCCGTGTCCCTGGAGCCCCGGCCCGTGGGGCTGATGAAGGAGTACTGGCGTGACCCCGAGGCCGTGTCCGGCGCTTTCCGGGCCGGTTGGTACTTCACCGGGGACCGCGCCTACTCCGACGAGGACGGCTACCTGTGGTTCGTGGGCCGGGCCGACGACGTGATAATCTCCGCCGGGTACCGCATCGGGCCCTTCGAGGTCGAGAGCGCCCTCCTCGAGCACCCGGCGGTCGCCGAGTCAGCCGTGGTGGCCAGCCCCGACGAGCTGAGGGGCAACATCGTGAAGGCCTTCGTGGTCCTGGCGCCTGGTTACGTGTCCTCGGAGGAGCTGACGCTGAGCCTGCAGGAGCACGTGCGCCGGGTCACGGCGCCGTTCAAGTACCCCCGGGCCGTTGAGTACGTGACGGACCTTCCGAAGACCATCAGCGGCAAGATACGCCGTGTCGAGCTGCGGGAGGGGGCGGCCCCGGCATGAGCGATATCATCCTCCCCGACGACCCGCGTCGACTGCCCTGGTCCATGACCCTGGGAGAGCTGGTGGACCGGGCCGTCGCCCGAGACCCCTACAAGGTCTATCTGTACTACGGCCCGTACCAGGTCACGTACCAGGAGTTGCTGGACTACAGCCTTCGCGTCGCCGGGCTCTTCTGGGAGCTGGGCGTCAGGCACGGCGACAGGGTGTGCCTGTTCCTCCCCAACGGCCGCGAGGTGCCCTTCATCTGGCTGGGCCTCTCGCGCATCGGCGCCATCACGGTGCCCATCAACACGGCCTACAGGGCCGAGGAGATGACCTACATCCTGAACAACGCCGAGGCCAAGGTTCTGGTCAGCCACCACTCCCTGATGGACGTGGCTCGCCAGGCGGCCGGCCGGTGCCCGTCACTGGAGCGGCTGCTGGTCGTGTCAGAGGACGGGTCCGCCCCTGACGGCTGGACGGACTTCTGGACTCTCCTGCGGGAGTCCGCGGCCTTGGAGCCCGGCGCCCCCGGCGTCATCGAGGGCCGCGTGAGCCCCGAGGACCCTTCGATGCTGGTCTACACCTCGGGCACCACCGGCGACCCCAAGGGGGTGATGATCACCCACGAGATGTACGTGGCCGCGGGCCAGGGCTTCGCGACGTGGACCGATTCCTCCTCCCAGGACCGGTTCTTCACCTGCCTGCCCTACTATCACGCCAACGCCCAGTACTACTCCACGATGGGTTCCCTGGCGGCCGGCGCCAGCCTGGTGCTGGCGGACCGGTTCAGCGCCTCCCGGTTCTGGGACCAGGTCCGGGAGTCCGGAGCGACGGTGGTGAACTTCATCGGCATGATGATGCCGGTCCTGTTGAAGCAGCCTCCCGACGACCGGGACAGGGACAACTCGGTGCGCCTGTTCTACGGCTCCCCGGCGCTGGCCAGGGAACTGCTGGAGGAGTTCGAGGAGAGGTTCGGCGCCGCCGTGCAGATCGGCTTCGGCATGACCGAGACCTGCTACGGCACCATCGAGCGGCTGGGAGAGGGCCACCGCTCGGGCTCCTCCGGGCGGCCGCGGTGGCACCCGGACCCGCGGTTCCGCAACGAGCTGACAATCCGCGGCGAGGAGGGCGAGGCCGCTGCCGGCGCCGTGGGGGAGATCACCCTTCGCAACCCGGCGGTCATGACCGGCTACTGGCGGGACCCGGCGCGCACCGCCGAGACCCTGCGTGACGGCTGGCTGCACACCGGAGACCTGGGCTGGCTGGACGAGGAGGGGAACCTGCACTTCGTGGACCGCAAGAAGGACGTGGTCCGCCGCCGGGGGGAGAACATCTCCTCCCAGGAGGTGGAGAACGTCATCAAGCGCCACCCCGGCGTCATGGACTGCGCCGTCATCGCCGTTCCCTCGGAGCTGGGCGAAGAGGAGGTGAAGGCGTACGTGGTGCCGAAAGGCGCCGAATCAGGGGACTCGGGGCCAAGGCCGGGCCCCGAGGAGATCGTGTACTGGTGCGCGGAGCACCTGGCCTACTTCAAGGTGCCCCGTTACGTGGAGATGCGGGAGGACTTCCCCCGCACCCCCAGCTTCCGGGTGCGAAAGGACCTGCTGCGCCGGGAGCGGGAGGACCTCACCTCCGGCTGCTTCGACCGGGAGAAGGCGGGCATCAGGCTGCGGCCCTAGACCCAGCCGTGCTCGTTGGGCAGGCTCACGAGGCCCCTGGTGATGCCGTTGACCCTGGTGACGCCGCAGTAGCCCATGGCCCTCTCCAGCTCCTTGCGCAGGAGCTCCAGGACCTGGTGCACGCCGCTCTCCCCGTCGACGGCCAGGCCCCAGAAGAGGGGCCGCCCGATGAGCACGGCCTTGGCCCCCAAGGCCAGCGCCCTGACCACGTCCGTGCCGCGCCGGATGCCGCCGTCCATGTAGATCTCGGCCCGTCCCCGGACCGCCTCCACGATCTCCGGCAGGGTCTCGATGGCCGATAGGGTGCCGTCCATCTGCCGGCCGCCGTGGTTGGATGCCAGGATCCCGTCGACCCCATGCTCGATGCACAGCCTGGCGTCCTCGCCGGTCCTGATCCCCTTGATGATGAGGGGGAGGGACGTGATGGAGCGCAGCCACTCCAGGTCAGGCCAGGTAAGGGGGTCGGTGTACGGGGGGTTCCAGTCGGTGGTCTCGTCGGTGCCTGCCATTCTGTCGAGGACGGACTGCTGGCCGTAGAAGTTGCCCAGCACGGTGCCCGGGGGTCGCACGTAACGGTTCCGGATGTCCCTCTCCTTGGGGCCCGGGACCGGCGTGTCGACGGTGAGGCAGATGGCCGTGTACCCGGCCTCCTCGGCCCGGTGGACCAGCATCTCCGAGATGTCGTGGCCCCGGTGGTATAGCTGGAACACCAGGGGGCCGCCGGCGGCAGCGGACACCTCTTCCATGCTGTAGTTGGAGCTGGTGCTCAGGAACATGATGGTGCCGGCTTTGCCCGCGGCCCGGGCCGTGGCAAGCTCCCCGTCCGGATGCGCCGACTGGTGTCCCCCGGCGGGGGCCAGCATCACGGGAAGGCTGATCTTGTGCCCGAGCACCGTCGTCGAGGTGTCCAGGCCCCGCACATCCACCAGGTGCCTGGGCCGCAGGGCCACGGCGTCCAGGGCGCGGCGATTGCGCGCCGTGGTGATCTCGTCGAAGGCGCCGGCTTCGATGAAGTCCCATATGTGCCCGGGCAACGCCTGCTTGGCCCGCGCCTCGAAATCGAAGAGGTTGATGGGGTCCAGCCTCATGTCGCCTCCTGTGGTGGCCCCTTGTTGGATTCCGGGCGAAGCTCCGGGGGTTGCGCCCGTCGCACGCCAGCATGTCGGCCCTGGCGGTTCAGGCGACCCCGTTGGTGCGCGTGTTAGCCGGGGAGACGGACGCCATGCCGTGGACGGTCCGCAAGGTGGCGTAGCTAGGCGCCATCCTCGTCGAGCCAGCCGTACTTCTCCGCCAGGTGTAGAAACACCCGTTGAATGTGCTGTGCATCACGGCGGTACTCCTCCAGCGACTCATCCCTTCGCTGCTGGGCGGCGTCGAACCGCTGCTGATTCTCAGCCACCTGCATCATGGCGGCGTCGAACCGCTCTTGGTTCTGCGAGATCCGTGTCATGGCGGCGTCGAACCGCTGCTGGTTCTCCGACACCTGCACCAAGATATTAGCAGCCCGCGTCAGACTCTCCTCCGCCCGGGCCAATCGCTCACTAGTCGTCGTCAAGGCGGCGTCGAACCGCTCTTGGTTCTGCGCCATCCGCGTCAGGTCGGCGTCGAACCGCTGCTGGTTCTCTGCCACCTGCACCAGGATATTAGCAGCCCGCGTCAGATTCTCATCCACCCGGGCCAATCGCTCACCAGTGGTCATCGCTCCCCACCGTCCTTATCCGCAGTATATCCATGGCGGAGGGGATTGACAACATGGCCGGCGTGCGGCGCGATTACCAGCCGCCTACTCCTTGAGTGTTTCATGATTGTCATGGGGGCCAAGATCAGGGCCAGGAGTTTTGCACTTGCCTCTGGTCCCGGTCACGGCCTTGACAAGGCCGATGGCTGATACTAGTATCCCTGTGTACTGATGGTCGCAAGAATGGTTCATCGGCCCGCCCGTTTCGGTTTCACCTGAGTAGGCGCCTGGTAGAGGCGGAGGGTCCCTCTGTCGGCGCTGGGTTACGCCACACCGCACCGTTCCCCGAACTGATTCCCCAGGACACCTTCCTCCTTTGCCGGGCATGCTCTCCGTGGGTGCGCAACGGCATCGAGGCCGCTCCCCGTGTTCCACAATGACCGGGGGAGCGCCTGAGGAAGAAGGAATATGTCCACAGCAAGAAGACCGGCCACCTGGACCCTGGTCCTCTGCGTGCTCCTCCTCGCCGCGACGGCGGCGCTGGGCGGCTGCGGCGGGGAGGGTTCAAGCGAGGTGCTGCACATCGGGGGAATCCCTGACCAGGAGGCCGCCAAGCTGACCCGCAGGTTCAACACCGTGGCGGACTACCTGCGCGAAGAGCTGGACGTCCAGGTGGAGTACGTCCCCAGCGTGGACTACGCGGCGTTGGTGACGGCGTTCAGGAACGGCGACGTGCACCTGGGTTGGTTCGGCGGCCTCACCGGCGTGCAGGCGCGGGACGCGGCCCCGGGGGCCAGGGCCATCGCCCAGCGCCCCAGGGATACGGAGTTCCACTCGGTCTTCGTGGTCAGGTCGGACCTCCAGGTAGCCTCGCTGGATGAGCTGAAGGGGCTTACATTCACCTTCGGCAGCGAGAGCTCCACCTCCGGCCACCTGATGCCCCGCCACTTCCTTGTCCAGGCCGGCGTCGACGCCGATTCGGACTTCGAGGGGCTGCCGGGCTACTCGGGCTCCCACGACAAGACGTGGAAGCTGGTGGAGAGCGGGAGCTTTCAGGCCGGCGCCTTGAACGAGGCGGTGTGGCAGCAGGCCGTGGACGACGGGAAGGTCGACCTGGGCAAGGTCCGCGTGTTCTACACCACCCCGCCCTACTTCGACTACAACTGGAGCGTCCGCGGCGACCTGGACCAGGCCTTCGGGGAGGGGTTCACCCAGCGCCTCCAGTCGGCCCTTCTGTCCCTCAGCCCTTCCCAGGAGGAGGAGAAGGAGATACTGGACCTCTTCCAGGCCCAGGGATTCGTTGCCAGCGACAACGCCAACTACGACGCCATAGAGGACGTGGCCCGGGACTTGGGGATCATCCGGTGAACGGGCAGGTGAACGGACGGGCTCCCATGTTCCTGCTGGAGGGAGTGGGCAAGGCCTATCCGCGGTCCGTCGCCCTGGCGCCGCTGTCCCTGCACATATACGCCGGTGAGAAGGTGGCGGTGCTGGGTCCCAGCGGCAGCGGCAAGACGACGTTGCTCCATCTGTTGGGGGGCGTGATCCAGCCGGACCATGGCTCCATCACGATCGACGACCGGCCCCTTGGCCACCTGGGCCCGGGCCGGGAGCTGGCGGGCCTCGTGGGTGTCATGCACCAGCAGTTCGACCTGGTGCCTCACCTGGCGGTGGTGCACAACGTGCTGGCGGGCAACCTGGGCCGCTGGGGAACCCTGCGCTCCCTCGTGTCCCTGGTGTCGCCCAGGGAGCGTCACGTGGCGCTGGACGCCCTGGACAGGCTAGGCATCGGGGACAAGCTGTACGAGAGGACTTCGACCCTCTCGGGCGGCGAGCAGCAACGGGTGGCCATGGCCCGCCTGCTGGTGCAGACCCCCAAGGCCATCCTCGCCGACGAGCCAGTCGCCTCCCTGGACCCGGCCCGTGCTGAAGACCTGACCAAGCTGCTGGCGGAGGTGGCCGCCGACTCGGGCAGGACGCTGGTGGCCAGCCTCCACTCGGTGGACCTGACGCGCAAGTACTTCGACCGGGCCATCGGCCTGCGCAACGGCCGGGTGCAGTTCGACTCTCCCGTGGAAGACGTGACCGACGAGGTCCTGGAGAGGCTGTATGACATCGAGGGTCTCGACTCCGCCCAGTAGGTCCGGCCTCCTCCAGGGCCGGGGCCTGCTGAGCCTGCTGCTCCTGGCCGCCCTGGGATGGAGCATGTGGGAGGTGGACTGGACCGGGTCGGTGGTCCACACGGGCGGAGCGGCCGCGGCCGTCGACTTCTTCGGCGCCCTGTTCAGCCTCGACCTCTCGCCATCGTTCCTGAAGGTCGTGCTGGAGGCCACCTGGTACACGGTGGCCTACGCCGTGGCGGGGATAACCCTGGCCGTGGGGCTGGGCCTCGCACTCGGCGTGATTGCCTCGGGAGTCCTGGCCCGCTCCCGATCCGTGCGGTGGCCCCTGGTCGTCGGGACCCGCGGGCTGCTCGCCGTGCAGAGGTCCATACACGAGCTGGTGTGGGCGTGGCTGTTCGTGGTGGCCGTGGGACTGTCTCCCATGGCGGCGATACTGGCCCTCGCCATCCCCTACGGGGGCATCCTGGGCCGAATCTACTCCGACATCCTGAACGACGTGCCCCGAGAGCCCCTACAGGCCCTCCGGGCCTCGGGCGCGGGGGAGTGGAAGGTGTTCCTGTACGGCAGGCTCCCCATGGCGCTGCCGGACATGCTCAGCTACACTTTCTACCGCTTCGAGTGCGCGATCCGGGCGGCGGCCGTGATGAGCTTCGTGGGGATCGCCGGCCTGGGATACCAGATCCAGCTATCGCTCGACGACCTGCTGTTCGGCCAGGTGTGGACGCTGCTGCTGTTCCTGACCGGCCTGATCCTTATAGTGGACCTGTGGAGCTCCATGGTCAGAAGGCGGTTGGTGGCGTGAGCGCACGGCCGGGGTGGACATTGCCGGCAGGGCCGGGATGGCGCGGTCCCCTCGCCACGCTGCGCGGTGCGGGCGCCGTACGGCTGTCGCTGGTGGGGTTCATCGCGTTGGCCGTGGCGTCGTGGGCCTTCGTCCTGGCAGACGGCGCCGGGGGGTTCGGCGCGCTGTTCACCGGCTCCGCGTGGGCCGGGGCCCGGCGCTTCCTTGGCGAGCTGGCCGGGGAGGGCGCCGCCGGGACTCCGGCGTTCCTGGATGCCGGGGCGTGGGCCGAAGCCGGGGTGCTGGCCTCGGAGACCCTAGCCATGAGCATCCTCGCCATCGTCCTAGCGGCGTCGGGGGTGCTGCTGACGGTGCTTCCGGCGGCCCGGAACGTGGCCATGGGGGAGCTGGTCCCGGCGGGCCGGGGGGCGGTGGTCTGGAAGGGGATGTACTTCCTGGTGAGGGGGGTGTTCGTGCTGACCCGGGGGGTGCCGGAGCTGGTGTGGGCGATGATCATCGTCTTCTTCCTGTCCCCTGGGATACTCCCCGGCGCCCTGGCGCTGGCTTTACATAACTACGGCATCCTGGGCAAGCTGTCGGCTGAGGTGGTGGAAGACCTGGACACCCGCCCGGCCAGGTCTCTGCAGGGCGCCGGGGCCCGGCCCTTCCAGATGATGGCCTACGGAATACTGCCCCAGGTGCTGCCCCAGCTCATCACCTACACCCTGTACCGTTGGGAGGTGGTCATCCGCACGACCATCGTGGTCGGATTCGTCAGCGCGGGGGGCCTGGGACGGGACTTCCGGCTGAGCATGAGCTTCTTCCACTACACCGACGTGGCCCTGCTGCTCATGTGGTACGTGCTGCTGGTGATCGGCGTGGACCTGCTGAGCGCGTGGCTGAGGAGCCGCGTCAGGACCTAGGGGTGGGGCCGGGGCAGAGGTCTGGCAGCCGTCAGCCCACTGGCCAGTTGACTGACTACTGGAGTTGGGCTATTTCGCGTCCTAGGAGTATCTCCCCAGACCGCAGTTCCTCTCGATCCAGATCGCCGTGGATTAGCCTATCCAGCAGGTGGGCAAGGTCTGTGGCTATGGATTCCAGTTGCGATGGCAACTCCATCCTAGACAGCGGAAACTGTCCATGCTTGAGAAGAACAGCTCTGGCGACATGGCTCGCGGCAAACATCATCTCTTCTGATGCCGCATCTATATCGCCGACATCCAGCAACTCCCTGGACACTGCAATTCGCTTCTTGGCATAGTCCGCCTTAGGCTGCCAGTCGGGCCAATGGGGATCGTCAAGCTCAGCAGCCACCTGCTTGGCCCACCAACCACCAGGGTCTCGGATGGGTATCCCGAACCGCAATGCCCAAGCCGGATAATCGTCGCCGTCTTCCAGCCTAGTCAGGAACCTCGAACGACTGTGCTGCTGCAGATGTATATCACCCGGACGTTGGAGTCGAATTCGCGCGTTGTGGTCGTCGATGACCAATATGTCGATGTCGCTGCGGTCGTGCATAGTGCCACGAGCGCTAGATCCTACGAGAACCACGGTCGCGGAGTCCGACATCCCTGCCTGCTCCAAGGCTTCAAGAACCGGCACAGTCTTTTCCGCTGTTGCCTCCTTCATTCTTGATCCCCTTGTCTCAAGGCATACATACGTGTTTCGACCTCGCCTATGAATTCCTCGAGTTCTGAGGCAAGCCTCCCTATGTCTCGGTCGTCTAGCTCAGTCCCCGGATCGTCGTAGGCGACATCTTTTCTCAGTCCGTTTAGCTCCTCTAGCTCATCTCCAATGTCTCGGGAAACAAGCCCTTCGGCAAAGAAAACTCGGGCGAGCCGAGCCTTGTCGGAATGACTCTTGGTCCAAGTTCGCTGGTGCATCTTGGCGAGTGCTATGACACAGTTTTCGTAGGCATAGAAGGCCCATGTGACAGCACTCTCCGGATCCGGAGCCTCAGCGTCTGCAGCAGCTTGAACCCTCTTCAATTGGTCCCTTGCACGGGAGACGTGCCGCGCGGCTCCTTCAAGATCCATCGGTCCGTCCCAAGCAGCCGCATGCCGTCGGCTGGTAGGTAACGCGATCACAGCCATTGACCATTGTCTTCCACCTGCCGTCAGGTTTGCCAGTTGAGAAACGCCCGTTTTCAGCCAGTGTCTGAGGTGCCAACGGTTGTTTCTTCTGAATGGCTGTCTGCCCCGGTATATTGGGGGGGCCGGCTCTGGGTCGGCTACTATGTCCCGACCCGATGCTGGGTGGGTACGCCACCAATGCCCTTATTGGCGTCGTTCATTTCCCTGCCCCTAGAGTACACTCACCCCGGGGACCCTGCCCTGGACGCTGTAGACCGAGGTGCGGGCGGTGACGTAGATGGTGAGGTTGTCGGGGCCGCCGAAGGCCACGTTGGCCGGCAGCTCGGGGAAGGCGACGGTGCCCACGTGGCGGCCCCCGGGCTCGACGACCCACAGGCCGCCCCCTCCGGTGATGTACAGGTTCCCCTCCACGTCGACCTTCATTCCGTCGGGGTTGCCCTCGGCCTCCACGTCCATGTCCACGAACACCCGGTCGTTGGACAGGGACCCGTCCGGGCCCACGTCGAAGGCCCGGACGTGCCGCCGCGCCGTGTCGTCGATGTAGAGGACGGACTCGTGCGGGGAGAAGGCCAGCCCGTTGGGCCGGTCGAAGTCCGAGATTAGCAGCGACAGCCTGCCCTCGGGGTCTATGCGGTAGACGCCGTTGAAGCCCTGTTCCCCGGGGTCCGGTAGGATGCCGTAGGGAGGGTCGGTGAAGTAGATGGCGCCGCCGGAGTGGACCACCACGTCGTTGGGGCTGTTGAGGCGCTTGCCGTCGTGTGTGTCGACGACGGTCTCCATTGCGCCGCCAGGCCCCTGGCGGGACACCTGCCGCCCCGCGTGCTCGCAGGCTACCAGCCGTCCCTGGCGGTCGTAGGTCAGGCCGTTGGACTGGCGGCTGGGGCGGATGTGGGGCTCGGCGGCCTCGCCTGGGGCCAGCCGGTATATGGTGTCGCCGGGTATGTCGCTGAACAGCAGGTACCCGTCGGGGTGCCACACGGGGCCCTCGGTGAACTGGAACCCGCCGGCCAGGAGTCGGGGCTCCTCGGGAGATACTAGATCGGACAGGTTGCGGGCCATAACTGCTCCCCTCTGGCGGCGGCGTTGGACTCTGTGAAGAAGGACAGGGTCCCGGGGGGCGCTACTCGTAGGGCTGGAGCTGGATCTCGTGCAGGGCCGGGATGACCTCTTTGCCCATGAGCTCGATGGAGCGCATCACGTGCTTGTGCTCCATGGCCCCTTCGTTGCCGTAGATGTGGAGGTAGCCGGGGCTGAGGCGCTGGATGACCTCCGTCAGCTTCCTGGTGACGGTGTCGGGGTTGCCTACGATGATGTTATTGACGCCCTGGAGCTCTTCGTAGGACATGCCGATGCCCAGCCCGCCGCCGCCGGCCACGTTGCCGATGGGCCGCTTGGCCTTGACCTCGACGGCGGCCCTGGACTGGTAGCCGGGGGGGTCGTTGTGCTCCCTGGGGCCGCGCTGGCGGTGCCCGATGGTCCACATGAACTCGCGGCCGATCTCCACGGCCTCCTCGTCGGTATCCGCCACCAGGGCCCGGAGCAGATAGCCGAAGTTGCCTGGCCCGGGCTTGAACCCCACCTCCTGGGCAGTCTCGATGTATACCTGCTTGAGCCACTCGGTGGTGTCCACCAGGGCTCCCAGGTTCATGTACGGGTACTGGTGGGTGGCGGCCCAGACCACGCTCTCGGGGCTGCCGGTGCCGGGGAACCAGATGTCGGGATGGGGCTTCTGGATGGGCAGCACCCACGGGTTCACGGCGCGGTAGTGGTAGTGCTCCCCCTCGTAGCGGAAGGGCCCGGGCTCCGTCCAGCACTTGAGGATGAGGTCGTGGGCCTCCTCGAACCGCTCCCGGTTCTCCGTGGGGTCGATGCCGCCCTGGAGCGACTCGACGGCGGTGCCTCGCACGAAGCCGGAGATTATGCGGCCGTTGGAGTAGCAGTCCAGCATGGCCAGCTCCTCGGCCATGCGGACGGGGTCGTTGATGGCGATGACGTTGCCCAGGATGGCTATCTTGACGTTCTTGGTCAGCTTGGCGATGACCGCCGCGTCCAGGTTGACCGACGGCTTCATGCACCAATAGGAGGCGTGGTGCTCGTTGCTCATGATGCCGTCGAAGCCCACCTCGTCGGCCAGGGCGTACTGCTCGTGGTACTCGTTGTAGAGGCGGTGGGCCTCGTGGGGGTTGAAGTAGCGGTTGGGGAAGCCGAGGCGGCCCGAGTCGTACTGCTCCAGGTCCTGGTCGGTGACGGGGCCGTAGGGCTGCTCCGAGAACCAGTAGACCTCGACTTTGTCCGTCGGCCTGGCTAGCTGCTGGGCCATGGGGTCCCTCCTTCGTCGGCCGTGGCGGTTATCGTGGCGTTGGGCGTGGCGTCCATTACCCGTCGCGGTGCGGCGGCAATCAGAGCTTGGAGAGGAACTCCAGCGTGGCGTCGAGGAACTCCTGGGGCTTCTCGAACTGGGGTGAGTGGCCGCACTCCTCGATGATGCGGAGGGTCGAACCATTCAGGGACTGGTGATAGATCTCCCCGGCGTTGAGGGGGACGATGCCGTCTTCGCGGCCCCAGACTATCAGGGACGGGACCTCCACCAGCTTGAGGTATTCGGGCAGCACCGGGTTGTGCATGTACGGCTTCCAGCACAGCCGCGACGCCATCTCCCGGTTCCTCCACTGGACGTCCTCCTCGGGCGAGAGATAGGGCGCCTCGGGCGCCTTGCTCTGGTCGTGGTAGATGAGGTCCTGGGTCTGCTCGGGGGACACCATCAGGGTCTCGGCGATCTCCCCCACCTGGGGCCGGACGCCTACGGCGTTGACCAGCACCAGGGCCTTGATCCGGTGGGAGTCCATGGCCGCCAGCTCGGCGGCGATCCATCCGCCCATGGAGAAGCCCATGAGGACGGCGTCTTCCAGGCCTGCGCTGCGCATGAAGCCGACGTAGAAGTGGGCCACGTCGTTGATGGTACTCACCCAGGGGGGCCGGGGGGTCTTGTCGTAGCCCGGATGTGAGGATGCGTAGACGGTGTAGTGCTTGGCCAGGGCGTCGTGGTAGTCCATCCAGCGGTGGTTGCCCCTGGCCCCGTGCAGGAGCAGCAGGGGCGGCCCGCTGCCTCCCTTGAGGACCTGGGTCTTGGTGCCGCCCACGTCAACGAACTCCTCGGTCCAGTTTTGCGTTGTCGTCATCGCCTTTCGGCCTCCGTCAGTGTGAGGGGGTTGTCCGGGTCCGGGCGGGCGGCGGTCCGGAGAGAGGGGCCGGCTGGGGCGCCGCCGACACTGAGAGTTTGGCCCAGCGGGTTGTGTTTGTCAAGGGTAGGCCCCGGCTTGCGGCCCGCGCCCTGCGCGGATATGCTAGCCACCTATGGGCAGACCGTTTTGATCGGGACCGGCGGGCCGGCAGACCTCCTGAGGCGCACCAGGGGGATGTACTACGGCTGGTGGCTGGCCGTCCTGGGCGCGGTGGTGATGGCCCTGGGGACGGTGCCCTTCTTCCAGGGCATGCCCGTATGGAACCCGGTCATCCGGGCCCGCTTGGGGTGGACCAAGGACCAGCTCGTATGGGCCTTCGCCCTGACCCGGGTGGAGGGTGGGCTGCTGGGCCCGCTGGAGGGCCTCCTCATAGACCGGCTGGGGCCCCGGCGCATGGTGCTGGCCGGGTGCCTGATACTGGGGGGCGGGTTCATCCTCTTCAGCCAGGTCCGGGAGCTGTGGCAGCTCTACCTGGTGTTCATCATGATGAGCCTGGGGGCGGCGCTGGGCACCTGGCTGCCGATGATGACGGTGATGAACTCCTGGTTCATCCGCAAGCGCACCCTTGCCATGTCCATCGTCCAGGAGGGGTTTGCCGTCGGCGGGATAGTGGTGCCGCCGCTGATGGCCTGGTCCATCGGCGGGACGGCGGTGGAGGACCCGGAGCGGTACGGGTGGAGGGCCACCGCGGCGGCCATAGGGCTGATAATCGCCGGCCTGGCCTTCCCCATCTCCCGGTTGGTGAGGGACCGGCCCGAGGACCTGGGGCTCGTGCCCGACGGCGCCCCGCCGGAGCCGCGGCGGACCGAGGGCCCGCAGGCCGCGACTGCCGGCTACGGCGAGATAGACTACACCTGGCGGCAGGCCGTCCGGACGAAGGCGTTCTGGTTCATCAGCATGGGGCACGGCGCGTCGTCCATCGTGATCGTGACGATAATGGTGCACCTGGGGCTGATGCTGGACGACCGGGGCTTCTCGCTGGGCACCATCGGGCTGGTGGTGTCCACCTACACGGGCCTGAATGCGGTGTTCGTGCTGGTGGGAGGCTACGTGGGCAGCCGGGTGCCCGTCAGGTACGCCCTGTTCGGCTTCTCGGCCCTGCAGTCCGGGGCGGTGGCGGTCCTGCTGGTGGCCGGCGACGACGCGCTACTGGTGTTCCTCTTCGCGGTGCTGCTGGGCGTCGGGTTCGGCGGTCGCAACCCCCTGACCTCGGCCATAAGGGGCACGTACTTCGGGCGGAAGGACTACGCCACCATAACAGGGCTGGGCATGGTGATAATGAACGTGTTCCTGTTTACCGCGCCGGTGGTGGCCGGCTACATCAGCTACGACACGGCCTTCGCGGGGGTGGCAGTGGTGTGCCTGTTGGGGTCGGGGCTCTTCCTGTTCCTGGGAGACCCGAAGCCGCCGCCCGCGCCGCGGGCCCGGGTGGGACGGGGTGGGGTGTGAGGTGGCGGAGGAGGGGCGGTGCAATTGCGCCGTCGTCTGCCCTGGAGGTCAGAGCCCAAGTCGGCAGTGATCTTCTAGGTGCGGGGATGTGTCGGTTGATGGCGCCTTTTGTCTGCTTCCCTTGTCTAGGACCATGGCAACCGCCACCGTTTCCTGCGTGCGGCTGCGAGCTCAGCTCGCAGGCGTTCAATTTCTGCCTGCGACGCAGCTAACCTCGTCTGCATCTCGCGCAGATTCGCCTCGGCTATCTCTAATACACGCTGGAACTCTTGCGTGCTACCCGTCTTCTTGTTGTTCTCGAATAGCCCATGGACGACTTCAGTCGCAACGGGCGAGAGAGCCATCAATATAGGCACAAGGGGGATTGGCATGGTCTCATGGTCCTCCTGTTATATCTCTCTAATCCGTTGTTGAATCTGCTTCTCCAACCTATTGAGTCAGCTAGTGAGCCCAGACTCCCTTGGCCCTTCTAGTTCAATAGAATAACGTTCTAGGGCATGCATGATTGCCGAGGCCACGTCCTCGCCATTGATTTTTGGACGCCACTCCATTAACAACCGGGCGATATCGTGACCCGCATCAATGGCTTGTCTGGGATCCGGCAAAATACCCCCGTGTACAGTCGTCCTGTGATTGCGATGTGGCTTGTCATGTTAACTTAGTGGACATACAGTGTCAAACTCCCCTCGTCATTGGAACGAAAGCAGCCCGCAGCGGCCACGCCCGTCACTTCACGCAGGTGGGAGTGCCGGGCCACCCCACCCCTGGATTCCGGCTCGGTGGCCGGAATGACGTGACCAAGGGTTCTCCAGGGTCATCGGGATCGGCGGCTTTGTCGGCCATGGCAATTCGATCCTCCACATGTCATTCCGAGCCGTAGGCGAGGAATCTATGGAGCCCGGCAACAAGCACGCCACCCCATGAGGCTACAGGTCCGGTAGTCGCCGGCGTAGATAGATTCCTCACTGCGCTTCGCTCCGTTCGGAATGACAGAGAGGGGGCCGTGGGGCGGAATGGCGGTTAGGGATGGCTCGAAACGACGGCTTGGGGAGGTGGAATGGTGGTAAGGGAGGGGCTGGAATGACGGCGTGGGGTCGCGTAATGACGGTGGGAAGGGGACCGTCATTATCATCGGTCTACGCCGTGGGCTGTGGGTTCAGGGCTTTAGGCCGGCTGGCTGTCGCCCCCGTCCAGCAAGCGGCGGACGGTGGCGAAGACGCCGTGGAACATTTCGGTGGTGAGGCGGCCGGTCTGGGTGTTCTGCTGGCTGGGGTGGTAGGAGGAGACGAGGGTGACTCCGCCGGGCAGGGGCTGGACGCCGCCGTGGCTGAAGGCGGGCTTGGGGAAGGGGGGCGCGTCGCCTCCAAGGAAGACGCGGTAGGCGGCCAGGTAGGCGTCGAAGGCGATGCGGCCCAGGGCCACGACGACCTCCAGTCGCGTCAGGGACTCGAGCTCGGCCAGAAGGTAGGGGCGGCAGCTCAGCAGCTCGTCGCGCAGGGGCTTGTTGGCGGGAGGGGCGCAGCGTATCGCGGCAGTCACGTAGGCGTCCTTCAGGGCGAGGCCGTCGTCCCTGTGCCTGGAGGTGGGCTGGTTGGCGAAGCCGAAGGCGTGAAGGGCGCCGTACAGCCAGTCCCCGCTGCGGTCCCCGGTGAACATGCGCCCGGTGCGGTTTCCGCCGTGGGCCGCCGGGGCCAGGCCCACCAGCAGCAGCCGGGCCTCTGGGTCTCCGAACCCGGGCAGGGGCCGGCCCCAGTAGTCGGCCTCCCGGTACATGCGCCTCTTGGTGCGGGCCACGCGCTCGCGATACTCCACCAGCCGGGGACAGAGGGTGCAGGCGACGATGCGGCGGTTGACCTCCGCTATCTGCTCCGATTGGCCGATGGCGCCGGGCCCCACACCTATACCGGCGGGCGCCGGGTATGCCAGTCGGTGGCCTGCTGGTAGGCGTGGGCCGCCTTCATGACCGTGGCCTCGTCGAAGGGGCGGCCGGCCAGCTGCAGGCCGATGGGCAGCACCGGGTCGGCGGAGAAGCCGCAGGGGACGGAGATGGCGGGGACCCCGGCCAGGTTGAAGGGGGTGGTCCAGCTGTTGCGCCCCATCAGGTCCGCCATGAGGTGCTCCTTGCTGTCCACGCCGGCGCGGGTGCGTATCGGGGGCGCCAGGATGGGGGAGGTGGGCAGCAGCAGCAGGTCGACCCCTTCCAGGGCGTCCAGCACCTGGCTCCGGACCACCTGCCTCAGCTTCTGGGCCTTGTAGTAGGCCTGGGCGGGAAGGATGCTCCCGGTGAGGTTCCTTATCTGGATGTTGTGGTCGTAGTCCTTGAGGCGCTCCCTTATGTTCCGGTGGTGGACGGAGGCGCCCTCGGGGTAGGCGATGCCGTTGAATATGACGCCGCAGTGGGGTGACAGGGAGACGGACACCTCCTCCACGGAGGCCCCAAGCTCTCCCAGGGTGGAGGCCGCCTTCAGGACGGCCGCCTGGACCTCTGCGTCCATCTGGTCGTCGTGCATCCGCTCGCGTACGATGCCGATCCTCATGCCCGCGACGCTGCCGTCCAGGGCGGCCAGGTAGTCGGGCACCGGAGCGTCCCAGGTGTAGCGGTCGTTGGGGTCGTGGCCGGCGATGGCCCCCAGGGTTATGGCGCAGTCCTCGACGGTCCGGGAGATGGGGCCCGCCATGTCCATGGACCAGACTGCGCCGATCATGCCGTGGCGGCTGACGCGGCCGAAGCTGGGCCTGAGGCCCACGACACCGGAGAAGGCGCCCGGCCCGCGGATGGAGCCCCCGGTGTCCTCGCCCAGGGAGGTGGCGCACAGGAAGGCGGCGGTGGCCGCGCCCGAGCCGCTGCTGGAGGTGCCGGGGTTCCGCCCCAGGTCCCAGGGGTTGTGGGGCACGCCGTAGGGGTGGGCTACCGCCGTGCCCATGGCGAACTCGCTCATGTTGAGCTTGCCCAGGAGGATGCCGCCGGCCCTGTCGAGGTTGGCGATGACGGTGGCGTCGTCGTCGGGTATGAAGTCGGCGAGTATCGACGAGCCGCCGGTGGTGAGTATGCCCCGGGTGTTGAACTGGTCCTTGACGGCGTAGGGGATCCCGTGCATGGGGCCGCGGTAGCCGCCAGCGGCGATCTCGTCCTCGGCCGTCTTCGCCGCCCGCAGGGCGTGGTCGCCCGAGACCGTTATGTAGGAGCTCAGCTTGCCGTCGACTTGCTGGATGCGCTCCAGGTACGCTTCCGCGGCCTCCACTGGGGAGACCTCCCGCTTCTGGATGAGGGCCGCCAGCTCGGTCGCGGATAGGAAGGGTATGTCTGCCTTGTCCACCATGGCACCTCTTTACGTGTGGGGGCGTACCGGCGGGTCCGAGCCCGCCGGCATCGGGGTTCAGGACCCGGCGGGGGTGGGAACGGCGGGACGCATGCGGACCGGGTGCGCCGTGCCCCGTTTCTCCCGGATGCGCTCCGGGTCCCAGAAGTCGGAGTAGCTGAGGGCGCGGGGGCAGTGGCCGAAGGACTCCTCGATCTCGACGACGATGCCCTGCTGGACGCCCCGGTAGCCGTCGGGGTTGTACATGGACTCCTCCACCTGGTGGCGGTCCAGCTCCTCCCTGGTGACCATGGAGACCCGGCCGTTGACCCGCACGATGTCGGCGATGCCGGGGATGAAGAAGCAGAGGCCCACGTAGGGGTTCTCGTCCATGTTCAGATACGACTGGAACAGCTTGTTGCCGGCCACGTCGGGCACCAGAAGGTGCCGGTCGTCCAGCACGCGGACGAACCCAGGCTTGCCGCCCTTGGGAGAGGCGTCGCACCTGCCCTCCCGGTCGCTGGTGGCCATGACCAGGAAGGGGGACTCCTGGATGAACCGGCGCACGGGCTCGGTGAGGCTGTCCTTCACCTTGGTCGCGGCGCGCTCCGATGGGAACCCGAAGGCGCTGGTGAACCTGTTGTCGAAGTCCGCTTCTCCCTTTGCCATGAGGCCTCCTTAGGACACTTGGGGGACGCTGGGGCCGGCGCTTTCGCCCGCCCCTGGCGCCGTCCGGATGGCCCATTCTACTCCAGGCCCCGAGGGCCCGCAACCGGAGGCCGTCAGGTCGCCAAGCCGCGGAGGGCGTGGTTTAATGGTAACCCGGCCCAGGCCAAGGGGGCCGAGCAGGTCGATTAGGAGGCGGCGATGTATTTCCACGACGCGAAGGGCAGGGAGGCCAAGGAGCTGGCGCCGGGCGTGACCACGAAGACCTTCTGGGGCCAGAACATGCTCCTGTCCTTCGTGGAGATCGAGCCAGACTCGGAGGTGCCCAACCACACCCATCCCCACGAGCAGGGGGGCATCGTGGTGGAGGGGGAGATGGAGATGGAGATCGCCGGCGAGGCGCGGGTGCTGAAGCCGGGGGACATGTACATCATTCCCGGGAACGTGGAGCACAAGGCCAGGTCCATCTCGGGCCGGGCGGTGGCGCTGGACATCTTCAGCCCGGTGCGGGAGGAGTTCAAGTACTAGGGGTTCTTTGGCCCTCAGGCCCCACCCCGGGGTCTTGAGCCCGCGCCCCTGGCCCGCGCTTCGTGCGGCAAGGAAGGCACAGCCCTCGGGTGAGGCCTCCTCGGTCCTCTCCTCTGCGCGGTGTTCCCCACCCCCCGGGATGCTGAGCCCGCCCTTCCGCCCCGCGCTTCGCGCGGCAAGGAAGGCCCATCCCCCGGCTGGGGCTGCCCTAGGTCCTCTCGTCCGCGCGGTGTCCCCCGTCCAGGGCGCTTCGCGCGGCAAGGAAGGCACAGCCCCTGGTGAGGCCGCCAGAGAAGCTGTTCAGGCCGTACCTGCAGGCGTGGGGGGCAGAGGGCCCCAGGCGCCGGGCGGCCAGTACCTGAACCAGGCTGCGCCCACGATGGAGGTCAGCTCCACCGGGCCGAACCGGCGGCTGTCGTCGGGGCGGCCGGGGTGGGAAGGGTCGCGGTTGTCCCCCAGCACGAAATACTGGCCGTCGTGGAGGGCCCACTCGACCTCGGCGTCGGGCCGTCCGGGCGCGTCCGGCGTTCCAGCCCCTTCGACGGGACGGGGCACGGAGGACAGGTAGGGCTCTTCCAGCATCCGTCCGTCGACATAGACGCGGCCTTGCCGGACCCTGACGCGGTCGCCGGGCAGCCCTACCACCCGCTTGAGGAGGTCCATCCCGGGCCGCAGGTGGTGTCGGAATACGACGACGTCCCCCCTGCCCGGCCCCTTGTTCCTGCGCAGCCGGCGCACCAGGACGTACTGGTCGGGGGCGAAGTTGGGGCACATGCTGTCCCCGCGGACCACGAAGGGGACGGAGGCCGCCAGCCAAGGCAGCCAATAGAGAGGGCCGCCCTCGAGCAGTCTTGTCAAGGGCGGCCCCATTCTACCGGAATCATGTCCAGGACCCGTGGAGCGCGTGTGGTCCAGTGGGTCGCCTAGGCCCCGAAGCGGACCTCGGCCAAATCGTCCTTGTACTCCACGTTCTTGGTGGCCCAGTATATCGCGGCGATCTTGTCCACGGTGGCCACCAGCTCCTTGGCGGCGTCCAAGTCCACGGCTTGCTTGTTCCTGGAGCAGAGCTTGTTGGCGTTCCATATCTGGGTGTGGATGTCCGGGTTCTGCTCCACGTGCTCGGGCCGGAAGTAGTCGTGCCAGAGGATGTCCAGCTCGCCCTTGCAGACGTCGGCGTGCTGCTCCTTGACGGCGATGTAGCGGGACATGGTGTTGGCGTAGGCCACGTGGTCGTCGCCTTCCTCCAGGGCCTGTATCCGCATGACCATCTTCTGCACCGTCTGGGCGGCGATCTTCGCGCCGATGGGGTCGTATATGCCGCAGGGGATGTCGCAGTGGGCGTGGGCGATTCGGGCCGGGAACACCCGGTCGACTACCTTGATGAGGCTGTTCAGCATTCTTGGGGGCCCTCCTTAAGCGTACGGTTTTATCCCTGACATTTTAGCCCCTTGGCCCCGGCTTCGCAATGGGAACCCCCGTGGGCTATAATTGAGGTGCGACCTCTCCGACCAATCGCCAAGGGGGAATTAGGATGGCCGAAACGACGGACCACGCGTCAATCAGCCGCCAGTTCATATCGAAAGCCGAAGAGTACGTCGGCGCCGGAGACCTACTTCAAGCCTCGGAGAAGGCCTGGGGAGCGGCGGCGCACGCGGTCAAGGCCGTTGCCGAGAAACGAGGCTGGGAGCACAGCGGGCACAGGGAGCTGTTCCGGGTGATCGGCAACATGGCTGTCGAAACGGGCCGGCCCGAGATGCGCCGGTTGTTCCACGTGGCCAACAGCCTGCACTCCAACTTCTACGAGGGGTGGCTGGGCGCTGACGACGTCTCCGACGGCATCGAGGCCGTGAAGGAGCTGCTGGCGCTGCTGCCCGGCGCGGCGGACCTGGGTAGATGAGGCCCGTGCCCGAAGGGTTCTCCTAAAGGACAGGGGGGCGCCCGCCTAGCACAGCGGCCGGTTGAGGATGTCGGAGCCGACCTTTCTGGGTATGAGCTTGCCGTCTCCGGGGGTCCCGAAGAACTGGCCGTTCTCCACCATTACCTTGCCCCGGAGGATGGTGGTCACCGGCCACCCGTTTATCTCCCAGCCGTCCCAGACGCTGTAGTCCCCCAGGTGCAAGTCCGAGAGCTCCAGGTTTTTGTGGATGGCGGGGTCTATGAAGACGATGTCGGCGTCGCTTCCCGGGGCGATGGCCCCCTTGCGCGGGTAGTAGCCCATGATCTTGGCGGCGTTGGTGGATGTGGCGTCGACGAAGTGCCGGAGGGACATGCCCCGCTTGACCACGCCCTCGCCGTAGGTTATGCCCATGCGCGTCTCTACCCCGTGGTGGCCGCCGGTGACGTCGAGGATGGTCTTTCCGGACATCTTCATGCTGAAGTCGGTGCAGGAGCCGTCGGTGGCCATGCAGCTTATGGTGCCCTTGAGCAGGCCGTCCCACAGGGCCAGCCGGTCCTCCTCGGACTTGAGGGAGGGGTAGGTGTGGTAGATGGGGCCGTTCTCCCGGCGGTAGTCGTCGGCGGTGAAGCTGACGTAGTTGTGCAGGGTCTCGGCGTAGAGGGGAAGGCCCCGGCCCCTGGCCTCCTCCAGGGCCCGGACGCCCTCCTTGGCGCTGACGTGGACGAAGTAGGTGGCCGCGCCGGTCCACTCGGCCATCTTCAGGATGCGCCGGAAGGAGACGTCCTCGGACATGTTGTTATGGACCTCGTGGATGTAGTACCACTGGGTCCGCTCCTCCTCGGTCAGCTTCTTGTACATGTACTGGACGATGTCGTCGTCCTCGGAGTGGATGAACATCATGCCGCCGTGGGCGGCCGCCTGCTCCATCGCGGCGTTGACGTGGCCCATGCGGGCCATCCAGTGCCTGTCATCCTCCCAGCCCGCCGACTGGCGTATGTTGGTGGTGAACATCTTGAAGGTGGGGTAGCCCGACTGGATGGCCTCCTTCACCTGGTCCACCACGTTTTGCTGGAAGTTGCCCAGGAGGGTGCAGTGATAGGAGTGGTCACAGTAGCCCTGGCCCCGCCAGCGGGCCTCCTTGGCGGCTATGGCCTGGGGGATGTCCATGCCCGGGTGGACCATGGCGAAGTCGGTGACGGTGGTGGTGCCGCCGAATAGGGCGGCGCGGCTGGCGGGCTCGGGTCCGGCGGACTCCACGCCGGGACGGCCGGGCACCGGGAAGCCGATGTGGGCGTGGGGCTCGATGCCCCCGGGGACGACTATCTTGCCGGCGGCGTCCATGACCCTGCCCACGTCGCCGGGCAGGGAGCCGGGGGAGGCCACGGCGGCGATCTTCTCCCCCTCCACTGCCACGTCCCAGTCTCCCACGCCCCACGGCGTGACCACCTGTCCGCCCCTGATCAGCAGGTCAATCATGGCTGCCCTCCTTCGTCTTTATCTGCCTCCTGGTTGCCTCCCTGGAAGGGATTGGCCCCGACCGGCTCTCGTCCACCAGAGGGGCCCAAATGGGCATAGAGGAGAGAGGGCGGTCTAGCAGGCGGGCCGGTTGAGGACGTCCGCGTCGATCTTGCGGGGGATGAGCCGGCCCCCTCCCGGGTCTCCGGAGAACCGGCCGTTCTCGACCACGATCTTGCCCCTGAGTATGGTGGTCACGGGCCAGCCGTGGATGGGCCACCCCTCCCAGATGCTGTAGTCGCTGATGTGCAGGTCGCTGAGGTCCAGGTTCCTGTCGATGGTGGGGTCTATGAGGACTATGTCGGCGTCGCTGCCGGGGGCGATGGCGCCCTTCCTGGGATACATGCCCATGATCTTGGCGGCGTTGGCCGAGGTGACGTCGACGAAGCGCTGGAGGGACATTCCCAGGTCCCCCACGCCGACGCTGTAGGTGATGCCCATGCGGGCCTCGGTGCCGTTGTGGCCGCCGGTCATGTCGTTGACGCTCTTGCCGTGGGTCTTCACCGAGTAGGACGAGCAGAACTCGTCGGTGGCGATGGTGTTGAGGCCCCCCTTGACGAGCCCGTCCCACAGGGCCTGACGGTCTTCCTCGGACTTGAGGGACGGGTAGGTGTGGTACTTCATGCCGTCGGGCTTCTTGTAGTCCTCGGCGTTGAAGCAGGCGTAGTTGTGCAGGGTCTCGCCGTAGACAGGAAGGCCCTTGCCCCGGGCCTCCAGGATGGAGTTGACGCCCTCCTTGGCGCTGACGTGGACGAAGTACACCGCCGCGCCGGTCCATTCTGCCAGGCGCAGCACGCGGCGGAAGGAGACGTCCTCCACCATGTTGGTGTGCACCTCGTAGATGTTGAACCACTCGGTGCGCTCTTCCCGGTCCAGCTTGGCGTAGTTGTACTGGACCATGTCGTCGTCCTCGGAGTGGACGGTCAGCATGCCGCCGTTGGCGGCCGCCTGCTCCATGATGGCGGAGATGTGCCCCATGCGGGCCTGCCAGCCCACCCCTGGGGGGATGCGGGACTGGGGCATGATGTCGGTGGTGAATATCTTGAAGGTGGGGAAGCCGGACTGGATGGCCTCGGGCACCTGGGCGATGGTCCTCTGGGAGATGTCGCCCAGGAGCATGCAGTGGTAGGTGTAGTCGCAGTAGGAATTGCCCCGCCACCTGGCGTTCTTCTCCTCGATGGCGGAGAAGATGTCGCTGCCGGGCTCCACGTGGGCGAAGTCCATGATGGTGGTGGTGCCGCCGAAGAGGGCCGACCGGCTGGCCTCGTCGGGGGGCGCCGTCTCCGCGGGCGGGGCCATGGGCCTGGCGGGGGCCATGTGGGGGTGCCCGGTGATGGAGGTCCAGATGGGCATGGCCACGTGGGAGTGGGGCTCGATGCCTCCGGGCACGACTAGCTTGCCCGATGCGTCGACCACCCGGCCCACGTCGCCGGGAAGGGAGCCGGGGGCAGCCACCGCGGCGATCCTCTCTCCCTCGACGGCCACGTCCCAGTCGCCCACGCCCCAGGGCGTGACCACTTGCCCGCCCCTTACTATCAGGTCGATCATGGTCCACCTCCCCGTGTCGTGATGGCTGCGGTGATTGTACCAGGATTTCGGTGGGTCTGCTCCAGAAAGGTCCCATGGGTCACGGCGCCGCCCCCTGGTCTCCAAACTCCTGCCAGGTTGCGACGCCGTCGCCATCGAAGTCGACCTTCAGGACCGGATACTGGTGAGATGTGCCAAAGTACCAGGGATCATCTCCCCCTGTTGCTGGGTCGTCATCTCTATCGGCGTCATCCACGTCCGCGTTCCAGTTACTGTATATGCCGGTATATCCGGAAGGCGACTGCAATTCGGAAGTGGTCTTCCCCTCGACCCCTTCAAGGATCCCGTGTCCGATTCCAATGTCCAACCCAGAGGTCCGAGTGTCCCAGTAGTTGTCGACGGCTCTGCCAGAACTCGGTGAACTCGTCCCTATGAGTCCGCCGACGTGCTCATTGCCCGACACCCTTCCTGTCGCATAGCTGGCGACTACCCTGCCTGCCCTTACCCCTACCAGCCCACCGACTGCCTTATGGCCCGACACGCTGCCAGTGGCGTAGCTGGCGATGATCCTGGCGGAGGTATAGCCGACGAGGCCGCCAACATCTTCGTCGCCGGAAACGTTGCCGCTGGCGAAGCTGGCGCTGACCATGCCACTCCCATTCCTTCCAACCAGTCCGCCCACTCTATCCGTGCCTGACACGGCTCCTGTGGCATAGCTGGTGAATATCTTTCCGCTACCGTCCCCGGCCAGCCCGCCGGCTTCCCGGCTACCGGACACGTTGCTGGTGGCGTAGCTATGGCTGATCTGGCCCGTATTCTTCCCCACCAGCCCACCCACGGCCCGGCTGCCGGACACCGTGCCGGTTACGTAGGCCCCACTTATGGCGCCCCGGTTCTGACCGGCAAGCCCGCCGACGTTATCAACCCCGCTCACCTCCACGTCGACCAGCCCTATTCCCAGTATTACGCTTCCATCGTCGGTCCACCCGAACAGGCCTGCCGACCCAGGGTCGACCCGCCCGGTGCGTCGGCTGATGTACAGGTTGCTGATGGTGTGTCCATTGCCCTCGAAGGTGGTACTGAAACGATTTCTAGCATCGCGAGAGTTCTCCCGGCCGATCGGCAGCCACCCGCTGCCCGTGAGCCAGGCGTCGTTGACTGAGCCGGAAGCGTAGCTTTCGGTCCTGCCGAAGTCCAGTGACCGGACCAGCTCGTAGCCGCTGCAACGCTTCTCGCAGACCGCTTCCATCTCGGCCACGGGAAATGCCGCAGCGTAGGCTACCTCGCCGGATTCGTCGTCCCACTCCCCGTTGCCGTCAAGGTCGTATCGCATGGCGTCCAACTGCTCCAAGGTGGAGACTTCTATGAGGCGGTCGCCATCGGTGTCATATTTGCCGTTGGCTGCCGCATCCCCTCCATCGATGGAGGGCACACTCGCGCGTTGCCCGCCGAACTCCTCCCAGGTTGCGGTGCCGTCCCCGTCGAAGTCTACTTTGAGCGCGGGATACTGGCTGCTTGTGCCAAAGTCCCAGAAATCGTCGGCCCCGGTGGCGGGGTTGCCATCACCGTCAGCATCGTCCACGTCGGTGTTCCAGTTGCTATATATTCCGGTGTATGCGGTTGGAGACTGTAATTCAGCAGTGCTCTTGCCCTGGGGGTACTCGCGGTCGGCCCTGATCGTCAGTCCGGAGGTCTCGGTATCCCAGTAACCGCTCCTTATTGTGGCGCCCGTGACCTGGCCAGCCAGCCCATTGATACTCCTTGCCCTCGAAATGCTGGAGGTTGTATAGCTGGCAGTGATGGTGCCGTTGGTGCTGCCTACCAGCCCGGCGACTGTATCCTCCCCCGAGACCACGCCCGTGGAATAGCTGGCGCCTACGGTGCTGTCTTTGCTCTGGCCTACCAATCCACCTATGGTGTGCCGCCCGGAGACGGCGCCGGTGGAGTAGCTGGCGACGACCTGCGAGAAAGCGGTCATCCTCCCGACCAGTCCGCCCACGAGACGATCGCCGAACACGCTTACCGACGCATAGCTGGCGCGGACCGCGCCGTGTATCTCGCCAGGGGGACCACTGACCAGGACCAGGCCAGGGCCGAAATTCGTGCCGACCAGCCCGCCCACGTGGGCGTTGCCAGTGACGCTGCCCGTGGCGTGGCTCGCCCTGACGACCCCTCGATTCACTGCGACCAGCGCACCGACGTCGTCACGCCCGTACACCTCGACACCCTCCAGGCCGATGGCGCGTATCACGCTCGATTTGCCGGCATGGCGGAACAGGCCTGCGCTTCCGGTACGGTCGATGTACAGGTTACTGATTGTATGCCCGTTGCCGTCAAAGGTGGTGTCGAACGGCTTACTCTTGGTCCCAATGGGCGGCCACCCTGTGCCGCCGGTCCAAGCGGCGCTGACTGATCCGGAGGCGTAGCTGCCGGCTTGACTGAAGTCCAAAGGCCGGGTCAGCTCGTAGCCGTTGCAGCCCTGGCTGCAGACCACTTTGCCTGCGCCGTTGGCAAATGCCGCAGCGTAGTACTCTGCACCGGAACCACTGTCCGGCTCCCCGTCTCCGTTGAGGTCGTAGCGAATCGCGTCCAACTGGTCCAAGTTGGAGACCTCGATGAGGCCGTCGCCGTCGGCGTCTTTATCGATGAACGCTGGACCAGGCGTGGGAAGAGGGACCGCCGGCGTCGCGGCGGGAGTCGCCAGGGGCGGCGGCGCAGTTTGGGAGACCGGCGCAGGCGTCCGGCCCGAAACGGGCATACTCGTTGCCCTTACGGTTGGAGAGATTGTCCCGGGTGGTACGGCTGTACTGGTCGTGGCCGGGGCAGTAGGCGGCGCGACGTTCGGACCGCCCTCTCCCTCTTTGGCATCGTCGGCGTCGGACTGGAGCGACCCGTTATCTTCATCGCCCCATGGGAGCAACTCTTCGATGAATCCGGGTGAGAACCCCTGCCAGTAAGCCACCGCGCCCACTATCACTACGACCGCCAGGAGCAGGACGAAGAACCCACAGCCACACCCACAGCCGCCCGACGTGGATTGAGGCTCCCCCTCGCGGGAACCCCACACGTCATCGATCGGGTGATCGTCGGTACCGCCGGCCATGGGCCTCCAAATCGAGCCGCTCCGGACATTCTACGTGGGCGCCGCTGTCCCTCTGCACACTCCCTATGTCAACAGCCTGCCAGGGCGCAGCCGATGCTCTTACAGGGAGGCGCCCTCCCGGAGCCAGCGGGCCACGTCCTTGGCGTAGTAGCTGAGGATGACGTCGGCGCCGGCGCGCTTGATCGCGGTGAGCACCTCCAGGGCGGCGCGCTGCTCGTCGAGCCAGCCGTTGGCGGAGGCGGCCTTCAGCATGGAGAACTCGCCGCTGACGTTGTAGGCGGCGATGGGGTAGTTGAAGCTATCCCGGGCCCTGGCTATGACGTCCAGGTAGGCGAGGGCCGGCTTCACCATGACGACGTCGGCGCCCTCCTCGATGTCCAGCTCTATCTCGCGCATGGCCATGCGGCGGTTGGCCGGGTCCATCTGGTAGCCGCGCCGGTCGCCAAAGGACGGGGCGGACTCGGCGGCCACGCGGAAGGGTCCATAGAAGGCGGAGGCGTACTTGGCAGCGTAGGCGATGATGGGCACGTCCTTGAAGCGGTTCTGGTCCAGGGTGGTGCGTATGGCCTTGACCTGGCCGTCCATCATGGCGGAAGGGGCGACCACGTCGGCGCCCGCAAGAACGTGGGACAGGGCGGTGCGGGCCAGCAGCTCCAGGGTGGCGTCGTTGTCGACGCGGCCGCCGTCGACGATGCCGCAGTGCCCGTGGTCGGTGTACTCGCACAGGCAAACGTCGGTGATCACCAGCATGTCGGGCACGGCCTGCTTGATCACCCGGATGGCCTCCTGGATGATCCCCTGCTCGTCGTAGGCCTCCCGGGCCCAGGGGTCCTTGTTCTGGGGGATGCCGAAGAGGAGCACGCCGGGAATGCCCAGGTCCGCCGCCTCGGTCACCTCGGCGAGGAGGTGGTCGATGGAGAGCTGGTAGCAGCCGGGCATGGGCTCTATGGGCTCCCGCAGGTCCCTGCCGTGGGTGACGAAGATGGGGTAGATGAAGTCGCTGGGAGAGAGGCGGGTCTCTCGGGATAGGACCCGCATCGGCTCCAGCTCCCTGAGGCGTCTCATGCGAAGCTCGGGAAAGGCTACCATCTTGGCCTGCCTCCTTTGTTGTTCACCCTCCGTTGGGCGGGGAACGCCGCGCCCGGGGCGTCCCTGTGGTGGGCCTTCATGGAAACGTGGCCCAGTCTCATTATACCAATTCGCCGTGACCGGGCCATATGAGCACGTTCACGGCTCCTCCACCTCACACCTATGGCATGCCCGGTCAGCCGTAGTGCTCGGTGATGGCCCGGACGAGGCCTGGCACGGTGTACTCCCCGGCCTCGATCTCCACCCTGAGCCCCCTCTCCCGTGCGGTGCGGGCGGTGATGGGCCCGATGCAGGCGGAGGGCAGGTCGCGCACCAGCGACGAGTCCCCGTCCAGGAGGGCAAGCAGGTTGGTTACCGTGGAGGAGGATGTGAAGGTGATGAGGTCCGGCGTGTCCACGGTCAGGACCTCGGCGGCCCGCCGGCGGGCGTCGTCGGGGGCGACGGTCCGGTAGGCCGTGACGTCGTCCACCTCGGCCCCCAGTCGGGTCAGACCCTCGGGCAGGGCCTTTCGCCCGACGTCGGCCCTGGCCAGCAGGACCCGGGCCCCCCGGACGCCCAGGCGTTCCATCCCCGCGACGA
This sequence comes from Dehalococcoidia bacterium, assembly GCA_965207305.1. Lineage (GTDB taxonomy): Bacteria > Chloroflexota > Dehalococcoidia > Lucifugimonadales > JAGWBF01 > JAGWBJ01. The sequence continues at coordinate 148,875 of CBDBMB010000002.1, forward strand.
CGGACTCGGCCACGTATTCGCCGGGCACCAGGTCCGCCCGGATTCCGTACCGGGCCAGGGCCTGGGCCGTGGCCGGGCCGATGGCGGCGACCTTGACGCCTCCCAGGGCCCGGGAGTCCAGGCCAAGGGTGGCGATTCTGCCGAAGAGGGCGTCCACACCGTTGACGCTGGTGAGAACGGCCCAATCGTAGCCGGAGAGGGAGCGGATGGCCCCGTCCAGATCGGAGTAGCTCTCGGGGGGCACGGTCCGGATGGTGGGGAGCTCGATGGGGTAGGCGCCGGCTTCGGCCAGCATGCGGGAGAGCACCGACGCCTGGGACCGAGAGCGGGTGACGACGATGCGCTTCCCGAAGAGGGGTTGGGCCTCGAACCACTGGATGTCCGTGCGAAGCTCCACCACGGGTCCGAAGACCATGGCCACCGGGGGCGCCAGGCCGGCGTCCCGGGCTCGGGCCAGGATGTTGCCCAGGGTGCCGGTGACGGAGCGTTGATGGGGCTCGGTGCCCCACTGCACCAGCGCCGCTGGGGTATCCCGGTCCATGCCTCCTTGGGCGAGGGCCTCCGTGATGGGACCCAAGGAACTCCAGCCCATGAGCACGACCAAAGACCCGCCGGTCTTAGCCAGCCGGGCCCAGTCCACGGAGGACTCGTCCTTGGACGGGTCCTCGCTGCCGCTGACGACGGTGAAGGAGCTGGCCAGGCCCCGGTGGGTCACGGGTATCCCGGCGTAGGCGGGGGCGGCGACCGCCGAGGTGACTCCGGGCACGACCTCGAAGGCGACTCCCGCCCTCGCCAGGGCCAGGGCCTCCTCTCCACCCCTGCCGAAGACGAAGGGGTCGCCCCCTTTCAGACGCGCCACCAGCTTGCCCCGGGAGGCGCGGTCGACCAGGAGGTCGTTGATGGCGTCCTGCTCCATGGCCCGCCGTCCGGGAGCCTTGCCCACGTAGACCATCTCGGCCCCGGGCGCCGCCTGCTCCAGGAGGCGGCTGTCCACGAGACGGTCGTGGACCACGACGCCGGCCCGCTGCAGGAGGCCGAGGCCCTTGACGGTGATGAGCCCCGGGTCCCCCGGCCCGGCGCCTATGAGGTAGACCTTACCGGGAGGCACTACCCGCGGGCCTCCCGGAGCAGGGCGCCGGCGCCCCGCTCCACCAGCCGCTGGTAGCCGTCGAGCGCCGTCTCGTGGGGGTTGCGGGCACGGCCCCGGACCTTGGTCCTGAAGGCCCGGGCGCCGTCCTCGGAGCCCAGGTACAGGGTCAGGACCATGGTCTCCTGGTCGCAGCGGGCGTAGGCGCCCACGGGCACCTGGCACCCGCCTCCCAGGGCCTCCAGGAAGGCGCGTTCGGCGGTGATGGAGCGCCTGGTCTCGTGGTGCTCCAGCTCCGACAGCAGTGCCCGGGCGCCGGCGTCGTCGCCGCGGACCTCCACGGCCAGGACTCCCTGACCGGGGGCGGGAACGAAGTCGTTGACGGAGAGGTGCTCCGCGACCTCGTCCTGGAGTCCCAGCCTTTCGAGCCCGGCGGTGGCCAGTATGGCGCCGTCATAGTCGTCTCCGCGGGTCTTTCGGAGCCTGGTGTCCACGTTGCCGCGGATGGGCAGCACCTGCACGTCGGGTCGCAGGGACCGGAGCTGGGACGCCCTCCGGGGGCTGCTGGTGCCGATTCGAGCGCCCTCGGGCAGCTCCTCCAGGCGGCAGCCCCAGCGGTTTACCAGGGCGTCCCTGGGGTTGCCCCGCCGGCAGACCGCGCCGAGGGTGAGTCCATCGGGAAGGGCCGTGGGCATGTCCTTGAGGCTGTGGACGGCCATGTCTATCTCGCCCCGGAGGATGGCTCCTTCGATCTCCTTGACGAAGATCCCCCGGCCCAGGCCCGCCAGGGGCGCGTTGGGGGAGGCGTCGCCCTGGGTGCGGATGGTGACCACGTGGAACTCGCGCTCGGGGTTCGCGGTACGCAGGCGCTCCAGCACCTCCTCGGTCTGGCGCAGGGCCAGGCCGCTGCCCCGGGTGCCCACGAGCACGGGCTTCCGGTTGAGTTGGGGAGTGGACTCGGGGGGATGCTGGGTCATGGCTGGGTAGCCCTCGGGACCGGGCCCCGGTTCACGGACGGGTTGCGGCGACCTGCTCCCGGCCGTCCACCAGCATATGGAGGAGCCGGGCCAGGGCCTCGTCGGACCTGCCGCCCTGCACCAGGGCCAGGAGCTCGCCGTCGATGCACTCCTGCCACCGGTCGGGATGGACGGCGACGCCCAGGCGCTTGATCTCCGCCCGGGCCGAGGAGAGGACGCCCGCCAGGGAGGCGTACTCCAGCACCTCGCTCTTTTCCAGGGTCTCCCTGAGCTTGCGGGCCAGGGCCGGGCTGGCGCCCCCCGTGGACAGGGCCACGGTGACCTCGCCCCGGCGCACTACGGCGGGGGCGATGAAGCTGCACAGGGCCGTGCGGTCCACCACGTTGAGGACTATCCCCTCCCGGGATGCCTCCTCGTGCACTGCCCGGTTGACGTCCTCGTCGTCGGTGGAGGCGATGGCCAGGAAGGCGCCCTTCAGGTCGCCGTCGACGTACTCGCGGGCCTCCCAGCGGATGTCGCCCGCGTCGGCATGGGCGCGGATGCCGGGGGTAACCTGGGGGCTGACCATGGTGATGACCGCGCCGCACTCCAGCAGGTTGGCGATCTTGCGCTCGGCTATCTCGCCGCCGCCCACGATGACGCACGCGCGGCCCTTCAGGTCCAGGAATACGGGGTAGTACTGGGGCAACCTGCCTCTCCCTTAGACGAAGTACCTGACCCGGGTCTTCTTGTACTCCCGGGTGCTGTACAGCATCAGGTAGTCGGTGACGGCCGTGGAGTCGGAGATCTCCCGGGCCACCTCCTCGCAACCCTCCCGGGAGGTGGCGTGGATCATGGTGAAGTGGCTGTAGGGCCAGTCGGGGAAGGTGGGCCTCTCGTAGCAGTGGGTGACGGCGGGGTGGGCAGCCATCTTCATGCCCACCTCGTCGGACTGCTCCGAGGGCACCCGCCACACTCCCATGCCGTTGTGGGTGAAGCCGGCCCTCCGGTGGTGGAGCACGGCGCTGTAACGTCGCATGATGCGCCGCTCCTGGAACTCCCGGGCGATGTCGAAGAGACCCGGGAGGGAGACTTCCAGACGCGCCGCCATGTCGTCGAAGGGCCTGGACACCATGGGCAGGTCCTCCTGGAGCTCCCGGATGGCGCGTATGTCGAACTCGCTGAGGGCCACCGGTGTGTTCCAGTCCTCCCGGCGGGCGGCGCCGTCGTAGCCGTCGGGGCTGTACTGGTAGGCGGCGCTGACACCCTTGACCATGTCGAAGTTGACGCCGATCTTGAAGAAGCGGATGGTGGGCATGATGCGGCAGGACCGGGCGGCCGTCCTCTCCCGCATGACCTCCACGGTGTCGTCGATGCTGTCGCCGGGGGGGACGGCCACGGTGAACCAGAGGTTGTAGAAGGAGCCCTCCCGGGCGTAGTTGTGGCTTACGCCGGGGTGCTCGTTGATGGCCAGGGCCCCCTGGTGCAGGGATTCCGGATCGTAGGCCATGGCGACCAGGCTGGTCTTGTAACCCAGCCTCCTGGTGTCGAAGATGGCGCTGATCTGCCGGACGACGTTCTGGCGGCGGAGGTCCTCCAGGTGACCGAGGACGGTGGCCTCGGAGATGTCCAGGCTCTCGCCTATCTCCCGGTAGGGCTCCGGCGCCAGGGGAAACCGGGACTGCACTATGTTGAGCAGCTTGCGGTCCGTCAGGTCCATGTTGGGTGTTGCAGCTCCTTGGACAGGGTTACTAACGCCTGGGTCACGCCTGAGAATGGCAGCTAATAGGTTAGCATAGCCCTATGGGGGGGTCAACGTGAGCCGGCATGGCCGTTTGGGGGGTGCAAGGACGCGTCAGGACCGGCCCGCCTCCCGGCGGCCCCTGGGCAGGAGGGGCTCGCCCACCGCCAGCTTGTAGAGGGCCATGGCCAGGACACCGGCGACGAAGCCGCCGACGTGGGCCATGTAGGCCACTCCCCCGGAGCCGGGGCCCAGGGAGCCCACGCCCTGGAAGAGCTGGAGCACGAACCAGAACCCCAGCAGCAGGACCGCCGGGATGCGGATGACGGTGATGAAGAGCATGAAGATAAGGGTGGTCACCCGGTTGTAAGGGTACAGCACCAGGTAGGCACCCAGGACTCCCGAGATGGCGCCGCTGGCGCCGATGAGGGGGACGGTAGAGTTGACGTCGGTGATGACGTGGGCCCAGACGGCGACGATGCCGCAACCCAGGTAGAAGAGCAGGTACTTGACGTGTCCGAGACGGGCCTCCAGGTTGTCGCCGAACACCCACAGGAACAGCATGTTGCCGATGAAGTGCATCCAGCCGCCGTGCATGAACATGGATGTGAACACGGTGCCCCACGGGCCGATGGGCGAGGCGATGTCCACGTCGACGGGGCCCCTGGGAGTGAGTACCCGGACGCCCTCCAGCACCCGCCCGGCGGCCAGCTCCGCCGGTATGAGCCCGAACATGTAGTTGAACCGGAAGAGGTCGAAGTCGTTGAGGAAGACCGAGTAGGCGAAGACGATGGTGTTGAGGGCTATGAGGGCGATGTTGACGTACGGCCTGTGAGTCTGGTAGAGGCTGATGTCGGAGATGGGGAGCATGTCAACGCCAGAACCGTGTGGGCCTCCATCCAGTGGCGGGGCCAGCGGGGCCGGCGGGGGGCCGCAGGGACTCTCCGATGAGGAGCTTGTACCCCGAGATCATGAGACCGCCGGAGACGAGGCCTCCCAGATGGGCCATGTAGGCCACCCGGGCGCCCGAGGAGACCACCCCGGCCCCGATGGGACCGACGATGATGGGCAGGATGAAGAAGACGATCACCAGCCAGATGGTGTTGGGATACCGGAAGGTCAGGAGGTAGGCGCCGACCACGCCGGCGATGGCGCCGCTGGCTCCTATCAGGGGCGCCGGGGAGTCCATGTCCACGGCCACCTGGGTCCAGACGGCAGCCACTCCCGCAGCCAGGTAGAAGAGGAGGTACTTGACGTGGCCCAGCTTCTCCTCCAGCCGCCCGCCGAAGCCCCACAGGAAGAGCATGTTGCCCACCAGGTGGAGGAGGCTGCCGTGGATGAACATGGAGGTGAACACCGAGGTCCAGACAGAGAAGGGGGGGTTGATGTCCCTGAGGACGCCCGAGGAGTCGAAAACGGGCGTGAGGTCGCCGGCGCGGGTCAGGTCGAAGGGGACCAGCCCGTAGGTGAGGAGGAAAATGTTCAGCCGGTCGGTGGAGCCCAGCTCCCCCAGCCCCTGGAGGCCGCCCAGGACGATCTCGTAGAGGAACACCAGGGCGCTGGCCGTGATGAGGGACATGTTGACCAGGGGCCGGCGGGTGCGGTACAGGAGGACCAGAAAGGAGACCGGGGCCAGCCCTTCGCCGGGCTCGGGGCGATGGGGGCCCGGCGTATGTCCGGTGTACTCGGGTTCGTCCAACCGGGTGCTAGCCCGCCGGCTCCGGCTCCATCAGGCGGGCCCGGCGCCGTACGTACTCCTCGGTGAGCAGTCCCATGGCCAGGGAGTCGTGCCACTCGCCGTCCTTGGGGTGAGTGCCCCTGAGACGGCCTTCGAGCTTGAATCCGATGCGCTCGCACATGTGAAGGGCGGGCAGGTTGTACTCGGGGATGTCGACCCAGGCGCGGTGCAGGTTGTAGGTGTAGAAGGCCAGGTCCAGGAGGTGGACGAGGCCCGCGGTCCCGTACCCCCGGTACCAGAGCTCCTTGCGGCCGACCAGGATGAATAGCTGGGCCTCCCACAGGGGGGCTTCGATGAGTATCTGGCCCTCGCCGATGTGGTCGCCGTTGGCCGAGTGCACCGAGTAGATCTTCCGGACGTCGCTGTGGAAGACCTCCTGCCAGTGCTCCTCGGAGGCGTCGAGCATCTGGGAGGGCGTGTAGCCGATGTGCAGCGGCTCCCCCTTCTCGTCGGCGCCGTACCAGGAGGCGTTGACCTCCTTGTCCTGGAGCCATTCGGCCATTCTGGCCACGTCTTCCCTGGTGATGTCGCTGAGGCTTACTTCTGGAAGCATTGGCGCCCTCCGTGATGTCCCGAAGGCTGTCTGCCCACCGTTGGGGAGCGGCTCGTCGCCAGGGGCGACGTTAACCCTCATTATACCAGATGACCGGCGTCATTCGTATTGAAAAGGGGTCTGCCCTGTGCTACGCTCCGTGGAACCCGCCAAGTCCGGTCCAGCCGAGATCCGAGTGTCTCCTTTCCGCTTCTCACCCAGGCCCAACCAGGCCCATGAAATCCACTGGCAGGAGTGGAGCGCGGCCGCCTTCGACCAGGCCCGGCTGGAGGACAAACCGGTGCTGCTGTCCATATCCGCCGTGTGGTGTCACTGGTGCCACGTTATGGACGAGACGGCCCTCTCGGACCCTGAGGTGATCCGGCTGGCCAACGAGGGCTACGTGCCGGTGCGGGTGGACAGCGACCAGCGTCCCGATGTCAACGCCCGGTACAACATGGGCGGGTGGCCCACCGTCGCCCTGCTGACGCCCGAGGGCGACGTGATCGCCGGTTACACGTACATGGACGCGTCCCGTCTCCTCACCGCGCTGGAGCGAGGAGCCAGGGCGTGGGCTGGGGACAGGCAGACCCTGCTGGACAGGGGCCTGAAGGCGCGGGACAGGCTGGCGAAGAAGGCCGGGGCGGCCACCGCCGCCGAAGAGCCGGACGCTTCCTTCGTCGACGTGGTGGTGGAGGCGGTGGAGGCCGGCTACGACCGCCAGCACGGCGGGTTCGGGACGCAGCCCAAGTTCCCCGCGCCGCCGGCCCTGGACCTGCTGCTCCACAGCTACCTGGTCACGGGCAACGGCGCGCGGCTGGAGATGGTGGAACGGACGCTGGATGGTATGGCCCGGGGCGGCCTCTACGACACCGAGGAGGGTGGCTTCTTCAGGTACTCCACGGCCCGGGACTGGTCGTCGCCCCACTACGAGAAGATGCTGGGGGACAACCTGGAGCTGACGGACCTGTACGCGCGGGCATACTTGGTGACGGGGCGAGAGGAGTACCGGCGCGTGGCCGTCGGGGTGGTGGACTACCTGCTGGCCCACCTGTACGCCAAGGGCACTGGGATGTTCTTCGGGAGCCAGGATGCCGACGAAGGGTACTACGCCATGCCCCTGAACGAGAGGCGTCAACGGGGCTCGCCCGGGGTGGACGGGGTGCTGTACACGGCCCTCAACGCCCGGGCGGCGTCGGTCTTCCTGGAGGGCGCCTGGGTCCTGGCCTCGCCGTCCATGCGGGAGGCGGGCATCGGGTGTCTCGACTTCCTGCTGGAGCAGGCGGACCCCTGGCCGCTCCGGCACTCGTACGTGCCCGGGGACGCCGGAGGGATCGCGGCCCTGCTGATGGACTACGCCGAGCTGGTGAACGCCCTGCTGGACGCCCACACGGAGACCGCGTCGCCCCGGTACCTGGAGTGCGCCCGGCGTCTGGCCGACGAGATGGCCGACCGGCTCTGGGACCACGAAGGGGGCGGGTTCTTCGACCTTGCCGAGGACCCCGAGGCGGTGGGGAACCTGAGGTTCAGGGACAAGCCCCTGGCCGATAACTCGGCGGCGGCCCGGGCGTTGGCCCGACTCTACAACGCGACCTTCGAGAGCGAGTACAAGGAGAGGGCCCGGGACGCCTTGGCGGCGCTGGCGCCAGTGGCCAGGCTGCACAAGGCGGCGGCGGCCCGGTATGCGCTGGCGCTGGAGGCGTTCATGAACCCGCCCGTGGAGGTGAGCGTGGTCGGTCCGCCGCACCGGGCGGAGACCCGGAGCATGCTGAGGGCGGCGGCCACCGTACCGTACCCCCACACCGAGGTGAGGTTCATCGATCCGGATGACCCGGACAGGCTGGCGCAGGCGGGATACGCGGCGGCGGAGTCGCCCCAGGCCTACGTGTGCCTCAACACCGTGTGCCTGGCGCCCATTGGCGATCCCAGTGCGCTCCACGGGGCGGTGAAGGGCTTCCTGGAGCCGGAGGTACGGGACATCGGGAGCTTGATCCAGAGCATAGGAGACGCCCAAGCATTAGGAGACGGAGGTTAGCGGGCCGAGTGTATAAGAGCGCTGGCTGCGGTGAGCTGGGACTGGAGCAGGTGGGGCAACGGGTGACGCTGTCGGGTTGGGTGAACCGTAGGAGGAACCACGGCGGGCTGGTCTTCATCGACCTGCGAGACCGGTCCGGGGTGGTGCAGGTCGTGTTCAATCCGGAGCTCGCCCCGGAGCCCCACGCCGTGGCCGAGCAGGTGCGGCCCGAGTGGGTCATAACGGTGGAGGGAGCGGTGTCGGAGAGGCCGCCCGAGGCGCAGAACCCCGACATCCCCTCGGGCTCCGTAGAGGTGGTGGCGGGGGAGGCCCGGGTGCTGAACCCCTCTCGGACGCCGCCCTTCTACGTCAACGAGGAGTCCGACGCCGAGGAGCCTCTCCGCCTGAGGTACCGCTACCTGGACCTGCGCAGGCCCCGCATGCAGGAGATACTGGCCCTCCGGCACCGGGTGGTAAAGCACATCCGGGACTTCCTGGACCAGCGGGGCTTCCTGGAGATCGAGACGCCCATACTCCTGAAGAGCACCCCCGAGGGGGCCCGTGACTTCCTGGTGCCCAGCCGGCTGCAGAGCGGCAACTTCTACGCCCTGCCCCAATCTCCGCAACAGCTCAAGCAGCTGCTGATGGTCGCAGGCGTGGAGCGGTACTTCCAGATCGCGCGGTGCTTCCGCGACGAAGACCTGAGGGCCGACCGCCAGCCCGAGTTCACCCAGCTGGACCTGGAGATGAGCTTCGTCGACGAGAAGGACGTCCTGGACCTGACGGAGGAGCTGTACACGACCATGATCGCGGCCGTCGCCCCGGGCAAGAGGCTGACCTCGCCCTTCCCCCGCCTGGCCTACGACGAGGTCGTCGAGCGCTATGGCACCGACAAGCCGGACCTGCGCTTCGGGATGGAGATCGGGGACGTGACTGACCTGGCCCTGAAGACGGACTTCCGGGTGTTCCACCAGGTGGTGAAGGGGGGCGGCCGGGTCCGGGGCTTCGCGGCAGCGGGCCTGGGAGGGACGAGCAACCGGGAGCTGAGGGACCTGGAGGAGCTGGCACGGCGGCACGGCGCCCGGGGCCTGAGCCACGTGCGAATCGGCCCCGGCCACCCGCTGGGGGAGCTGACGGAGGAGGACCTGCAATTCGCCCCGGGCCTGCGGATGACGCCGGAGGCGGCCGCGGAGCTGGCCCGCCGCCTCTCGGGAGGGCCGGGAGACCTGTTCCTGCTGCTGGCGGGCCCCGACCGGGAGATAAACCCGCCCCTGAGTGCCCTGCGCAACGAGATGGGAGACCGGCTGGGACTGGCCGACCCGGACGCCCTGGCCTTCGCCTTCGTCCGGGACTTCCCTCTGTTCGAGTGGCACGAGGAGTCGGGCAGGTGGGAGTCATCCCACCACCCGTTCACCTCGCCCGCCGAAGAGTTCGTGGACCTGGTCTACTCCGGCAACCTGGACGTGACCTCCAGGCCGGGAGCGGGAGAGGTGGACATGGGGGGAATCAAGTCCCGGGCCTACGACCTGGTGTGCAACGGCAGCGAGCTGGCCAGCGGCAGCATCCGCGTGCACCGACGGGACCTGCAGGAGAGGATATTCCAGGTGCTGGGCTACACCGCCGAGGACGTGCAGGCGAGGTTCAGCCACCTGCTGGAGGCCTTCGAGTTCGGCGCTCCGCCCCACGGGGGCATCGCTCCCGGCATCGACCGGCTGGTAGCCATCCTGGCCGGGGCGCCGTCCATCCGGGACGTGATCGCCTTTCCCAAGACGCAGAGCGGGTCCGACCTGCTCTTCGGGGCGCCGTCCCCCGTGGGAGAAGCCCAGCTCCGGGAGCTGGGTCTGGGGCTGGTGGACTGAGGGCGGCGCCGTGCGGCGAATTGCGGAGGAGGTCGGGGCAGTGGGAGAAACTTTTCACAAACTAGTCGTTATGATATAATCCCATATGCCACTATCCGCAGGAGCCGATGTAGTTGAAAGTCTCCAGGGAAGACACGGCGCCACGCCAAGTCGTCCTTACCGTAGAGCTAGATGACACGGACCTCGAACCCTCTTTAGAACGATCCTACCGCCGCGTCGTGAACCGGGTGGTCATTCCCGGGTTCCGCAAGGGGAAGGCCCCCCGCTACCTGGTACAGAACTACGTGGGCAGGGAGGCCCTGATCCAGGAGAGCCTGGACCAGATCGTGCAGGACGCGCTGGAGAAGGCCCTCGAGGAGCAGGACATCCAGGTGTTCGGCGACCCCCAGCTCGACCTGGTGGAGACCGACCCCGTCTCGTTCAGAGCCACACTTCCGCTGGAGCCCCTGGTGGACTTGGGCGACTTCCGCAGCGTGCGCCTTCAGCCTGACCTGGCGGAGGTGACGGAGGAGCGGGTGGACGAGGTGATAGAGCGCCTGCGGTACGAGTCGGCACCGTGGCAGCCCGCGGAACGGGGCGTCAAGTTCGGCGACCTGGTGACCCTGGACGTGGAAGGTGTCATCGCGGGCGACCAGGTGATGGACGACAAGGGAGTGGACTTCATACCCAACCAGGACAACCCCAGCCCCTTCCCGGGGTTCTCGGTATACCTGGAGGGGATGAACGCGGACGAGGACAGGGAGTTCACCCTGAACGTGCCCGAGGACTATCCCCAGACGGCGATAGCGGGCAAGGAGTGCCAGTTCAAGGTCAGGGTGCTGGAGATCAAGGAGAAGGGGCTGGCCGACCTCGACGACGAGTTTGCCAAGGGCGTGGGCGATGGCTACGAGACGATGGAGGAGCTGCGGGCCAGCGTCCTGGAGGACCTGAAGGAGCAGTCGGAGCGCATCGCCCAGCGGGAGCTGGAGTCCAAGGCCCTGGACGAGGTGGTCAAGGGTGCCAGCATCGAGATACCCGACCTGGCCATGGACCGCGAGATCGAGCAGATGATCGACGAGCAGGTCCGCGGGCAGTACAACCGCGACGTGGGCATCGACGAGTACCTTCGCAACGAGGGAAAGTCCCGGGACGAGCTGCAGGACGAGCTCCGGCCCGCCGCCCGGGAGCGGCTGACCCGCTACCTGGTCGTGAGGGAGATCGCCAAGGAGGAGGGCATCGAGGTCTCCACCGACGACGTGGACTCCGAGGTGGATCGGCTGACCTCCGGGGCGGGAGAGTCGGCAGAGGCCCTACGACAGGCCTTCTCGTCGGAGAACGCCCGGGTCTCCATACAGAGCACGGTGCTGACCCGAAGGACGCTGGAGCGCCTGGGGCAGATCGTGACGGGGGCCGCCGAGGAGACGGAGACGGCCGTGGAGCCGCCTGCGGCGAGCGCCGAGGAACCCGGCCAGGAGGATGCAGCCGACGAGTCGGCCCAATCCACGTCCGATGAGACGCCGGCAGGGACGTCCGACCAAGCGGGGACGTCCGACCAAGAAGGGGCGTCTGACCAAGAAGGAGGAAACTCCGGTGACAATGAACCCTAGCAACATCATACCGATGGTGATCGAGACCAGCCCCCGCGGGGAGAGGGCCTTCGACATATACTCCCTGCTGCTGAAGGAGCGGATCATCTTCCTGGGGACGCCCATATCCGACCACGTGGCCAACGTGATCGTGGCCCAGCTCCTGTACCTGGAGCGGGAGGACCCGGAGAGGGACATAAGCCTGTACATCAACAGCCCGGGCGGGGTGATAAGCTCGGGGCTGGCCATCTACGACACGATGAAGCTCATAAAGCCCGACGTCTCCACCATCTGCGTGGGGATGGCCGCGAGCATGGCCACGGTGCTCCTGAGCGGTGGACAGAAGGGCAAGCGCTACGCTCTCCCCAACGCGACGGTGCACATGCACCAGCCCATGGGCGGGGCCCAGGGGCAGGCCAGCGACATCGAGATCGCGGCCCGGGAGATACTGAGGATGCAGGACAAGATACGCAACGTGCTGTCGGAGCACACCGGGCAGCCCTACGAGAAGATCGCCCGGGACACCGACAGGGACTACTATCTCCCGGCGGACCAAGCGATGGAGTACGGGATAGTGGACGAAGTGCTGGGCGGCTCCTCGGGCTCGGAGAACGGCGACAGCCCCGGAGGCCAGGAATAGCCCGGCACAGAGCGGGCGTCACCTCCGGCCCTCGTGAGGAGACGACGCAACCACGGCCGGCCGCCCGGACGGCGCCGGCCGTTGCAAGGCTGAACTCGGGGCACTGATCGGAGATGGGGCTTGGCCAGTAGCAGGGACGGGAGAAGGGTCTACCAGTGCTCCTTCTGCAGGAAGGGCGAGACCGACTCCAACCGTCTCGTCGCCGGTCCCGGCCGGGTGTTCATCTGCTACGAGTGCGTCCGTGCCTGCAAGCAGGTAATCGACCAGAACTCCTCGTCGGCCACCAAGCGCGGCGCCGTCCGTCACCGGAAGCTCCCCGTGCCCCGGGCCATCAACGACGCGCTGGACGGCTACGTGGTCGGACAGGAGCAGGCCAAGAAGGTACTGAGCGTGGCCGTCTACAACCACTACAAGCGGGTGTGGAACGGGGCCCCCGAGTCCGACATAGAGATCGAGAAGACCAACATCCTGCTGATGGGCCCGACGGGCTCGGGCAAGACGCTGCTGGCCCAGACGCTGGCCCGGATGCTGGACGTCCCCTTCGCCATCGCCGACGCCACGTCCCTGACGGAGTCGGGGTACGTGGGCGAAGACGTGGAGAACATACTGCTGAGGCTGATCCAGGCGGCTGACTGGGACATGTCCCGGGCGGAGCGGGGGATCGTCTACATAGACGAGTTAGACAAGATAGCCAGGAAAGAGGGCCCCAACCGGTCCATAACCAGGGACGTCTCGGGCGAGGGCGTACAGCAGGAGCTGCTGAAGATAGTGGAGGGGTGCTCGGCCAACGTCCCACCCCAGGGAGGCCGGAAGCACCCGTACCAGGAGTTCCTCCAGATAAGCACGCACAACATACTGTTCATCGGCGGCGGGGCCTTCGGCGGGCTCGAGGAGATCGTGGAGCGGAGGCTGGCCCGGGGCAACGGGACGATGGGGTTCAAGCCGGCGGAGGCCTGGGGCGGGGAGAGGGCCAACGGAGCGAAGGGGCACGCGGACCCGAACGTGCTGGACCACCTGACGGCGGCCGACCTCCTCCAGTACGGCTTCATACCGGAGCTGGTGGGAAGGTTCCCCGTTACGACCTACCTGGATGCCCTGGACCAGTCGGCGCTGGTGAGGGTCCTGACCGAGCCAAAGAACGCCATCGTGAAGCAGTACGAGCAGCTCTTCAGCATGGACAACGTGGAGTTGTCCTTTACGCCCAAGGCCCTGGAGGCGGCCGCCCAGGAGGCCATCACGCGGGCAACGGGGGCCCGGGGCCTTCGCGGCATAATCGAGGAGACCCTGCTGGATGTGATGTACGAGCTGCCCTCGCTGAAGGAGGCGGAACGGTGCATCGTCGACGAGGAGTGCATCAGCGGGCGGACGCCGCCAGCGCTCCTTACGGGCACCGGCCAGTGCCTGGAGTTCCCCATAGAGTACAGGCGCTTGGCGTAGGACTTATCGCTCCATCGTGGGGCTGGCTCTTTTCCTTCAAGCAGCCGCGGTTGCGTCGATTCCCCACCCCCGGGTCGTTTGGCCCGCCCTCCCGCTCCCCGCTCTGCGCGGCAGGGGAGGCCCCGCGCCGTGGGCTTCGGCCGGTCGCCGGCCCTAATCCGTCTCCGGTCCGCCGCCACCGTGGGAGGAGGCCTCCAGGGCCCGCTCCACCTCGTCGTTGAGGCAGAAGCCGTCCGTGGGCGCTCCAGAGGCGTCTAGGACGGTCCCATGCTCTATGCGGACCCGGCCGTTGGCGACGGCGTCCAGGGTCGCCGCCAGCAGGTGCGGCTCCCGACGGTAGCCTTCCTGGCGGATAAGGCGAAACAGGGGAAGGTCCTCACCCGGGTCCTCCTTGAGCCTGGCGATGGGGAGCCCGGTGGTGGACCGGCCCTCCAGTTCCCTCCAACCGGCGTCGAAGGCGGTACCCTTGATGGGTATGCTGACGTAGGAGACCATGGGCCCCCGGTCGACCTCCTCGGTTACCAGGTGGACCATGGCGCCGGTGGTGTCCGCCCTGGACTCGATGAGCTGCCAGATGACCTCTTGCCAGGCGCCGACGGGGCCGGTGGGCAGGGCCGGATGCAGGTTGAGCATGGTGTACCGGCGGCACATCTCTGGGCCTACGATGAGCATGTACCCCGCCAGGACGCACACGTCCGGTCCGAACCCGTCCAGGCGAGAGATGACCTGACGGTCGTATTCGCGCCGGCGCTCCGAGACGGGTCCTCCAAGGGCCCGGCGCGCCTTACGGGAAGAGTGGTACACGAGGGGAAGCCCGTAGTCGCGTACCCGCCGCAGGAAGCGGTCGCTGCCCTCGGCCTCGCCGGGCTCGCGGTTGGTGAAGACGAACTCCATGCGGGCGTCGAGGCGGTTCGCGGCGATGAGACCCTGGACATGGTCCAGCAGACCCAACGACCCGGGCCCCCTGCCGGTGGAGAACCAGCCTATCCTGAGCACGGGAGCCCCGACGCGGACTGCGGCTTGACATAAACCGGGGCGAGACGAAGAACCGGGAGGCGGGCATGCGTGTAAACGTCGACCCCGAGCACGCTATTCCTCGTCGTGGAAAAGCGGCCCGTCCGCCGGTCCGGCGGTGTGGACCTCGCGGAGCTTGGTCATCCTGAGCTCGGCCTCGGAGAGGAGCCGGCCGCATAGCTGCACGAGGCGCATCCCCTCCTCGTAGAGGTTGGTGGCCGCCTCCAGGGTAAGCTCCCCCGATTCCAGGGCGCGGACGGTCTCCTCCAGGCGCGTGTAGGCGTCCTCGAAGGACAGGTCTCGCGCCTGGGAGTGGCCCTCGGTTTGGCCGTTGTCTTGTGGAGAGGCTGACTGCATGGCCGCGGTCCGGCTAGAAGAGCCTGGCCCCCGCGGTGGTCTCGACCCGTCTCCGGCGTTGCGGCTTGGGCCCCCGTTTGCCGGCGGTGGCTTCGACGGCGCCGTCGGTCACGGTGATCTTGAGCTCGTCGCCGGCTGCCACCTGGCCCTTTCGTGAGACGACCTGGGAGGCGGGCATCTTCTCCACGATGGCGTAGCCGCGGTCCAGGATGGAACGGGGCTCCAGGGCCTGGAGGCTGGTGCGCCGGACCTCGACGTCCTGCTTCATCCGGGACAGGCGTTGGGACATGGACGCGGCAGCGGACCGGGACAGGTCCTCGACCCTGTGGGCGAGGGCGGTCAGGTCCGGCGCGCGGAGGGCCAAGTCCCTGGCCCGGGCCTCCACGTCCGTTCGACGGGAGGTCACGAGCTTTGCGAAGGTCAGGGACAGGCCGGCGCTGCGGGCCTGGAGGTCGTGGAGCAATGCCGCTCCGTCGGGCACGACCAGCTCCCCCGCTACGGAGGGGGTGGGGGCCCTCACGTCGGCCACGTAGTCCGC
Source organism: Dehalococcoidia bacterium (assembly GCA_965207305.1). Taxonomy (GTDB): domain Bacteria; phylum Chloroflexota; class Dehalococcoidia; order Lucifugimonadales; family JAGWBF01; genus JAGWBJ01. The sequence goes on from CBDBMB010000002.1 coordinate 164,353, forward strand.
CACGGTCCAGTCGCGCTCGTGGCCGACGGCGCTGACGATAGGGATGCGGCTGGCGTAGACGGCCCGGGCCACTGTCTCTTCGTTGAACGCCCACAGTTCCTCGATGGAGCCGCCGCCCCTGGCGATGATGATGACGTCGGCGAGGCCCTCGGCGTTGAGCCCGTCGATGGCGGACACGATGCTCGCGGCCGCCCCGTCACCCTGCACTTGGGCCGGGGCCAGCCGCAGCTCGGCCAGGGGATAGCGGCGCGCCATGACGCTGCGGACGTCGTGGACCACGGCGCCGGTTGGGGAGGTGACCAGGCCCACGACTCTGGGAAACCTGGGCAGGGGCCGTTTCCGCGAGGGCTCGAACAGTCCCTCCTCCTCCAGCCGCAACTTCAGGCGTTCCAGCTCGAGGTAGAGGGGGCCGGTGCCTTCGGGCATAATCAGGTCGGCGACCAGCTGCAGGTCGCCCCGGGCCTCGAAGAGGGAGATGCGGCCGTGGGCGAGGACCAGGCTGCCCTCGACCAGCAGGTCCGCACCCCTGCCGTTGCGGAACATCACGCAACGGACCTGGCTCTGGGCGTCCTTGATGGTGAGGTAGTTGTTGCCCGAGGAGTGACGGCGCAGGTTGAAGACCTCGCCGCTGATCCACAGGTCGGCCAGAAGAGAGTCCCGCTCCAGGGACTCCCTCAGGTAGCGTGTGATCTGGGATACTGTGTAGACTGGCAAGGCGCTACCTGGCCCGGTCCTCGAGCTTCTCGACCCACCCGCTGAACAGGGGGCATTGGGCGCGAATGGTGGCGAGCCCGATAGCCTCCACTGCTAAGACGCCCATCAGGGGCTTCTGATAGCCTTCGAACAGGTTATGGACACGCTTGGACGGCGCGGTATCGGGTGAGTCGTTGATCTCTTCTGGGCCCTGGAATTCGTCTCGAATCCCCTGAAGATCGGATGTCAGGTCGGTCCTTCCGATGCCTCGGGCAAACCGGTCAGGGTCGCTGAACAGAAGCCCCTCGAACTCGTGCATCACCACGTAGGGCACAAAGCGCCGCCGGTCGAAATCGCTACCCAAAGATCCCGCGATATCGTCCAGTACGGCTTCCTCTACCGAGGCGGCCCGCTCGCTCAAGGTGTTCCGCGCTCCGGCTTGTTCCCTCCCGGGCCAAGTATCCGGCAGACCATAGTAGTCTACCATGGTGGTCGCGAGGGTTTCGTGGTCTGCCGCCAGGTGATTCAAGATGTCGCTCCGCACCGAGTCCCAAGGCCGGATTCCGCCGCGCCGGCTCCTCTGGCGGGCATTCCCCAGCAGACGGGCGCCGACGCCCGTGTATCCAACTCTGTATAGGTGGGGTGCCAGGACTTGATTGACGAACCTCTCCTCCGTCTGGCCTTCGACGTGTACCAGGATGCGGGACATCCCGCTACTCTCTCCCCGGACGGCCGCCGAGCTCGTTCTTCTCCCAGAGCTGACCCAGGCTGTAGCTCTCCAGCCAGGACTCCAGCTTGGACGGATTGAGCCGGTTGAATTGGGTGGCGCCGTCGACCCGTTCCGCCACGAGCACGTCCTCCGGCTCGAAGTGGTCCAGCAGGAGGGATGACTGGGTGGAAACGATGACCTGGGCTTGTGTCGACACCTGTTTCATCAGCGCGGCCAACAACGTGATGGCGTAGGGGTGCATGCCCAGCTCGGGCTCGTCCACCAGTATTACCGACGGTCTATATTCCTGAGGTTGGAGGAAGAGAGTTGCCAAGACCATGAAGCGCAGCGTTCCGTCCGATAACGAGGAGGCATCGAAATAGGCATCCGTACCTGCGTGTCTCCACTCCAGCCTGATCTTGTCCGGGTTCAGACGCTGAGGCTCGAGCAAGAAGTCCTGGAAGAACGGGGCCACTTGCCGGACCGTCCTAGTGATTATCCCATAGGAGTCTCGGTGCCTCTCGTGGAGAAGATACAGGAAGGCTGCCAGGTTGGACCCGTCGGTGCGGAGATGCCGGTTGTCGTTGACGTCGGCTGTCTTCTTCATGGGAGAGTTGACACCCGTGTCGTGGAAGTGGTAGAGCCGCCAGCTATCGAGGTGCTGTCGCACATAGTACGAAATGCCCGTCGAGTACGGGTCGCTTATGCCGGCTTCTCGACCAGCACTCTTGATTGCCTGTCTGTATGGCTTGGGCGGACTGCTCGATTTGTCCAAGAAGAAGACGGTTTCGGATCGTGGAACCAACTCGTCAAGGTCATTCGGTTCAAGATTGATCTCATACTTGTTTACTCTATCTTCAAATGAGATATGGACGTGCAACTGCACGGTGTTTCGTGAGCCGAAGTGCAGTACCTTGTCGGCGCCGCCAGCCCTAATGACATAATCCCTCAACTGTCCCTCTCGGAGGGCGTTCAAGAAGGAGAATACCCCGATGAAGTTGGACTTGCCGGACCCGTTGGGACCGATGAGCACCGTCAACGGACCGACCTCCAGATCCTCGATGGACGCGATGCTCTTGAAGCCCCTTACTGTGATGTAATCGAGCTCCTTCATCACATCGTCTCGCCCGCCCCTTGGTCGGAGGCCGGGACGAGTGCGCCCTGCTCTCCCTCGGCGGGGCGCACTCGTTCCGCCGCCTGGTACGCGGGTTGGCGGGGCGGCAGGTCAAACCCCTGCCCGGCCAGCATCTCCGATACCGTCCGAAGCTGGATCTTTGGGTAGTCCCGCTTCCACAGGTCGGAGTGGAAGAACCCGCCACTGGCCGCCTCGGAGCGCATGGGCCCCGTTGGCTCTTCCAGGCTGATGAACAGCCCCAACGCCGCCTTTTCCCGCTCCACCACCCCCTTCAGGTCTCGCACTTGCGGGGCCGAGACGTGCCCGCCCTTGACCTGGATGATGACCTTCTGGGTCGTACGGCGTGGTCTGTCCAGGAAGTAGATAACCCCGTCGATGCCCCGGTCGTCACCCTTCTTCTGCGCCGACTGAGGTTGTGCTTCCAGCAGTGACACTGCCCAGAACTGGAACTGGTATGGGTCTTGCTCCCAGAGAGCCCGGGCGCCGCCCGCGTCCTGGGGCTCGCCCACCACCGCGTAGTCCCGGCCCGGCTCCAGGTCGAAGGCCGTCTTGAGGCGGTTCTTCCTGAGGGCCACGGCCAGGTGGGTTACATCTATCCCGACCCATCGACGCTTGAGCTTTTCGGCGGCGGCCACCGCGCTGCCGCAGCCGCAGAAGGGGTCCAGCACTACGTCGCCTTCGTTGGAGGAAGCCCGGATGATGCGCTCGAGGAGGACTTCAGGCTTTTGAGTGGGGTAGCCGAGGCGCTCTTTGGCTTGAGAGTTTATTGGTGGGATGTCAGTCCACACGTCTGCCAACGGCCGGCCGCGCTGCTCGTCGAGATAGCGTTTGAGGCTGGGAACGGCCCCTGGGCGAGGCTGAACGACAAGGCCATTGTCGTATGCCTCTTGCATTCGTTGTCTCGTCCATCGCCAAACCCTAGTGATGCCCAGGAACTCATAGGTTAGGTTTGGTCGGTTCGAGTTTGGGTTGGTCAAGTTGTCTAATCGGTATCGCCTGCCGTCAGGGTCGCGGTGACTGTACTTGGACGCCGTTTTGACGTCAAGTGCATTCTCGTCGTACGGTTGGAATGTGGCTTCACTATTCCACGTGGCTGCTACCGTCTTCTGATAGCCAAGAATAGCATCATGGTTGTTGGGCAAGCGTTTGGTCATTAGGCCCTTGGCCAAGGTGCGTTGCCAAACTACCTCGTTCCTAAAATTCTCCTTGCCGAAGACCGCATCCATGAGTAGCTTCAGGTAGTGGCTTGCGGTGGGGTCACAGTGGAGGTAGAGGCTGCCGGTGGGCTTCAAGACCCGGTGCAGCTCCACCAGGCGGGGAGTCATCATTACCAGGTAGGCCATCATAGCGTTCTGGCCGATGAACTGGCGGAAGGCGGCAATCATGTCCTTGACCGCCGAGGGCGTACCCGGGTTCAGGATGATGTCCTGCTCGAAGGTGCGCTCGGTCTCCAGCGTCCACTCCCAAGTGTCGGTGAACGCTCTGATCTGGGCAGGGGAGTCCTCGCCGGACTTCTCGCGGAATAGGACGTTGTAGGAGGCGTTGGAGTTGAAGGGCGGGTCCAGGTAGACCAGATCCACCGACTCGTCGGGCACGTGCTGGCGGAGTATGTCAAGGTTGTCGCCGTAGTAGAGGGTGTTGGTCATGGCTGCGGTGTGGGCTCCAGGCCAATGGGTTGCACGTCTATGCTGTCGGCACGGCTCGATGCCTGTGCCATATCATAGGCCGCCTGCAACCAGTACCATGTTGCCGCACCTCCTCCAAACGCCTTGTCCAACCGTATCGCCATATCAGGAGATATGCCGGAACGACCGTTCACAACGCTGGACAGCTGCTTTCGGCTTACACCCAGTCTCTGGGCTGCTTCCGTAACACTCAGGCCGAGGGGTTCCAGGCAATCGTGGCGCACGGCCAACCCAGGATGAGGCGGATTCTTCAGCGGCATTTCGTTTTCTCCTCAGCCTCGGTCGCTGGTGTCATGCCTATGGGTCAAGCGGCCGGTAATCGAACCCGGAAGCCCAGTCACTGGGTCTGTTCGGTCTATTATCCTAAGCGGCGTCCGTACGCGGCATTTCGTCCCAGGTGCGGCCATCGAGGACACGCCCCGTCCGCTTCTTGAATACGCCTCCCCACTGCTTGAAGAAGAAAGGGACATTGGTCTGCCGACAATTGTCTCGGATATCCCTCACCCAGTCGGGGCTCATTGGTCTCGCGCCCGGCCCAGATTCACCGCCCACGATGACCCAGTCGATGCCGCACAGGTCTATAGTTGGCAGTGGACTCAGCAATGGCTCCAGGGAAAGGAACTTGGTGCAAGCGCCGGTGGACTTCAACTGGTCCAAGCGATGTACCCATCTCTCGGACTCTATGCTTGTTCCCAGCCATATGTTCGATGTCCAGTCCAGCCTGCGGTCGAGTTGAGCAACGCGTCCCGGGCGCTTTGTAAGGATCTGAAAGGTGTGCTGCGGGGTCCGGTTCATGACATCAAAGACCATCTGAATGTACTCTGTTGGAACGGCTTTGTGGAAGAGGTCGCTCATGGAGTTCACGAATACGAGGTTGTGTCCCTTCCACCCTAACGGTTCCTGAAGGACGGACTCATGGATCGAGACCTCAAATCCCTTGCTGTATTTCTCCATCCCCATTGCTTGAAGCCGCTTCGACATTCTCTCGGCATAGCAGTGTTTGCAGCCATGACTGATCTTGGTGCAGCCGGTGACGGGGTTCCACGTGATCTCGGTCCATTCTATTTTGGAGAGTGATGCCATTCAACTATCCACTAGCATTCAGGAGATACCCGGCTACGCGCTTAGCGAGGTTGACTGCTCTTTCTCCTGGGTTTCCCACGCAGAATATGAACTCAAACAAGGGTGAGTTCTTCGAGTTCGCAAATGTCTTAGTAGTTTCCATGAACCTATGCCCAAACAAGTTCCTTAGCTTATCCTTATAGAGATGGCTGATTCCAGCAGTACCGGGGTCTCTTTGGTACAGTTCTTCCTCAAAAAAGGACTGCTGAGGGCTGACGTAATATAGCGACTTCCAGCTTTCGTCGCCGAAGATATTTGTTAGCCTACCGGCCCAAGACGGGGAGATATCGTCTGGGTTTCTCGATTTGGGCAGTATTCTACTGATAGCCGATATTGGAAAGAGTATCCAAGTGTCTAGGGCCTTGAACCCGGCGGTCTTCTCGATCGTGGCCCATTCGACTTCGGTCGCGAATGGATCAAGGAACAGGACGCCTCTCCATTCTTTCCAATCTTCCCGCAAGTTTCTCAGGAAACGGTTCGCGTCGGACTTATGCAACTGGATATCCCGATCGGGGTTCTTTCTCCACAATTCGCATAGTTGCGCATAGCGGTTGGAGTCTTCTTCTACGAATATCAGTCGGTCAAATGATCTTTCTTCGATGTCTATCGCCAGCTTAGCTGAGCCATCAATGAACGCTCTCGCGTCATCATCTGCTGTACGCAAGCTAACGTTACCCGTGCCAGCAAAGGCATCGATGTACATCAATCTATAGGGACGGTTCTTCAGAGCAGTAGTGTAAAAGTCCAAGTAACGTCTAAGTATATCGAGCTTCTCAATGGTCCACCGGCCGCCGAAGTTGGCGGGGCTTGGTTCGGGGGCTCCGGCCATAGTCTTATCTTGGTATGAGAGTCGCGTCAGGCCCGCTCGATGTACTCGCCGCTTCGGGTGTCTATGCGGACGGTCTCGCCGTTGCTGATGAAGAGGGGCACCTGGATGGACACTCCCGTCTCGAGGGTGGCGGGCTTGGTGCCACCCTGGGCGGTGTCGCCCTTGAACCCCGGAGGCGTATCGGTCACCTTCAGCTCGACGAAGGTGGGGAGCCGGATGTCGATGACCTGCCCGTTGTAGAACACGACGTCCACGACCGTCTCCTCCCGCAGGTAGGCGACGGTGCCCCCGAGCTGCTCCTTCGTGAGGGGGTACTGGTCGTAGGTCTCCATGTCCATGAAGGTGTAGAAACGGCCGTCGGAGAATAGGTACTGGGCGGGCTTCGTGTCCACCTGGGCCAGGGAGAACTCGGTGGTGTAGCTCTGGAAGGTGCGCTCGATGACTTTGCCGTCGCGCATGTTCTTCAGCTTGAGGCGGGTCACGGGGGCGCGTTGCTGCATCTTGTGCCTCTCGTAGTCGACCACCTCGTAGGGCTGGCCGTCCACCTCTATCGCGACGCCTCTCCTCAGGTCCCCGAAGTTAATGGTCATGGCCCCTCCCCAGGAAAGCTAGCTCGCCAGCAAGGTACCGATTACGGCGCCCATGATGGTGACCCACATTGCGATGGTGATACCAATGGTCCAGCGGAAGTTGCTGCGCATCTCGGTACGCAGGTCCCTTTGGCCCTGCTCCAGATTTCCGAGCCGCTCGTTCATCTGGTCGATCACGCCTTCGATGTGAGAGACCCTTTCGTCTAGTGTTGCCATGCGATCACCCCTCCCTGCCCAAGGGGAAAGACCTACTTTTTGGCCTTGCTCAGCACGGTGGCCCCGTCATCGCCCAGGAGGACTATGTCCTCTATGCGGACGCCGCCCCATCCGGGGAGGTATATGCCGGGCTCCACCGTGAAGACCATGCCCGCCTCCAGGGGGCTCGGGGACTTGGGGCCGACCCTGGGATACTCGTGGATGAACAGGCCGACGCCATGGCCCAGGCTGTGTCCGAAGTTGTCGCCGTAGCCCGCGTCGGCGATGACGTCGCGGGACAGGGCGTCGGCCTCCCCGGCGGTCATACCCGGCTGGACGGTGGCGATGGCAGTGAGCTGGGAGCCGAGGACGGTGTCGTACACTTTGCGGAAGGTCTCGTCGGGCTCCCCGATGAACACGGTGCGGGTGAGGTCGCTACAGTAGCCGCCCACTTTGGCGCCCATGTCGATGACGATGGGGTCTCCCTCGGCCACGGGCCGGTCCGAGGGCCGGTGGTGGGGCATGGCCCCGTTGGGTCCGGCAGCGACGATGGTGTCGAAGCTCAGGGAGTCGGCGCCGGCTTCGCGCATGGCGACCTCCATCCGCCAGGCTATCTCCCGCTCGGTCTCGCCGGGCCGTATCGTCGGCGTGACGAGGTCCATGGCCGCGTCCGATGCGTCTATGGCCTTCTGCAACAGGTCCATCTCCTCCCGGTCCTTGACCGTCCTGAGCCCCTCGACGATCCCAGAAGTGGCCGCCAGGGCGGGCCTGTCCTCCGAGGGCAGGTCCTTCAGGGCCTTGGAGATCTGGCGGTATGTGGCGACCGTGACATGCTCGCTCTCGAAGCCCAGACGCTTGTGTCCGTGCTCCCTGACCAGGTCTCGAAGCCAGGTCCAGTCGGCGCCGACCTTTACCACCTGGAAGTCCGGGGACTGGTTGCCGGCTTGCTCCGTGTAGCGGAAGTCGGTGGCCAGGGCGGCATGGTCCCGTGAGACCAGCAGGTAGCCCGCCGAGCCGGTGAAGCCGGACATGTAGACCCGGTTTTCTGGTGTGGAGATGAGTATTGCGTCCAGCCCTTTCTCATCGAGCTGGCGGTGAAGGTAGTCCAGACGGCTGCTCATGCTCTCTCCTCTTCGGCGACTAGCTGGGACAGGACCTCCAGGGCGGCGACGTATCCCCTCCAGCCCAGGCCGGCGATCTGCCCTCGGACCACGTCGGCAAGCACCGAGCGCCGCCGCCAACGTTCCCGGGCGTGTATGTTGCTGATGTGTACTTCCACGACGGGCAGGCCGGCGTCGGCCACGGCGTCCCGCAGGGAATAGCCGTAGTGCGTCAGGGCGCCGGCGTTGATGACCATGCCCTGGGCGTGGCCCGAGCTGCCCTGGATGTAGTCTACCATGGCGCCCTCGTGGTTGGACTGGAAGAACTCGACCTCGACGCCCAGGATGCTTGCTTTCTCAGCCACCGACGCCTCGATCTCCGCCAGGGTCTTGGTCCCGTAGTGGCCCGACGCCCGCCTTCCCAGGGCGTTGAGGTTGGGCCCGTTGATGACCAGGTACCTAGCCATCGGCGTCTTCCTCTTCCCTTGGGGACTTGGCCATGGGGTGGGTGGTCAGGTACTCGGCCCTGGCCTCCCGCTGGCTGACATGTGTGTATATCTGGGTGGTGGCGGGGCTGGAGTGCCCGAGGAGAGACTGTACGACCCTCAGGTCGGCGCCCCCGTCCATCAGGTGGGTGGCGAAGGTGTGGCGGAGGGTGTGGGGGTGTACCCCCGGCCGCGTTGCCGCGACCATGGCGTACTTGGCCACCGTCTTCTCCAAGCCGCGCCGAGACAGCCGTCGGCCGTCGCGGTTGACGAACAGGGCCGTCTCCGCCGCCTCGGCCAGCTTGGGCCGGCCGGCTTTCAAGTACGTCTCCAGGGAGGCAAGGGCGGGTCTACCCAGCAGGACCATCCGCTCGCGGGAGCCCTTTCCCAGCACCTTCACTTCTCCGGCGTCCAGGTCCACGCTGTCCACGTCCATGCCGTGAATCTCCGCCAGGCGCACTCCCGCCGAGTAGAAGACGTCCATCATGGCCCGATCGCGGAGTCCCAGGGGCGTGGAGGAGTCGGGGGAGTCCAGGAGCCGGTCGACCTCGGCCCTGTCGAGGAAGGTTGGCAGCCGCTTCTCGACCTTGATGTTGAAGGTCCGGCCTCTCGGGATGGGGTTGGACTCGATCACCTTCTCCTGGACCAGGAAGCGGTAGAAGGACCGCAGGGCGACGAGCTTGCGGGCCACGCTGACCCGGGCGTAGCCGCCCTCGTCGCCTCTGGCGGAGGTGGAGAGCCAGGCCAGGTACCGGCGCAGGTGATGACGGTTCAGCTCACGGAGGTGCAGGCCATGGGTCTCCATGAAGGTCAGAAAGGGGCGGAGGTCCGTGGTGTAGACCCTGACGGTGTTCTCCGAACGCCCCTTCTGCCCCTTCAGGCTCTCGCCGAACCGGCACAGCAGGTCGAGGGCTTCGTCGGAGGCCTGGACGGTCGGTTCGCTAGACATCAGCTTCGCGCCAACGCCTCTTCGGGGGCCGGAGCGTCGCCCTTCCAGGCGCACGTGGTGCAGCGGGCGCCGCTGCGGCCCGACTGGACCATGAGGCCCTCGCACTCCGGGCATGGCTCGGGCAGGGGCCGCTGGTTGACGAGGAAGTCGCAGTCGGGGTACCGGGAGCAGCCATAGAACACGCGGCCCCGACCCCTGCCGCGGCGCTGGACCAGGTCGCCGCCGCAGCGCGGGCACGGCACTCCGACCTTGTTCAGGATCGGTTTGGAGGTCTTGCACGTCGGGTAGTCGGTGCAGGCTATGAACTTGCCGAACCTACCCGTCCTGATCTCCATGGGCTTGCCGCACTTGCTGCAGACCTCGTCGGTGGTCTCCGGGGCCTGGCTCTCGGAGGAGGCCTCGCGGGCCCCGTTGCCCTCCGAGGGAATGGGCCGGGCGTTGCGGCACTCGGGGAAGCCGGAGCAGGAGAGGAACCTGCCGAAGCGGCCCATCTTTATCACCATGGGTTTGCCGCACTTGTCGCAGACCTCGTCGGTGGCCTCTTCGACTCTGACGCGGGGCATGTCCTCCGTCGCCACGTCCAGGGCCTTCTGGAACGGGCCGTAGAAGTCCTCCAGCATGGGCACCCACTGGCGCTCGCCGCGGGCCACCTCGTCCAGCTCGTCCTCCATCCTGGCGGTGAAGTTGGTGTCCATGATATCGGTGAAGTAGCCGATGAGCAGGTCGCAGACGGTCTCTCCCAGGGAGGTGGGGGCCAGCTTGCTCTCCTCCTTGACCACGTAATGGCGGTCCATGATGGTGGAGATTATGGGAGCGTAGGTGCTGGGCCTCCCGATGCCCTTCTCCTCCAGGCTCTTGATGAGGCTGGCTTCGGTGTACCTGGGAGGGGGCTGGGTGAAGTGCTGCTTGGAATCGATGCCCAGGCAGCTCAGAGGGTCGCCCTTCTTGAGGCCGGCGGGAGGGCCCTTCCCTGCCTCCTCCTCGCCGTCGTCCACGCTCTCCATGTACAGGGTACGGAACCCAGGGAAGGTCAGCACCGATCCGGTGGACCTGAACAGGTAGGTCTTCTGGGACGCTGTCCCGCCGGCCTCGGTCTCGACGGTGGTGGAGTCGGAGCGGGCCTCGGCCATCTGGCTGGCCAGCATTCGCCTCCATATGAGGTCGTACAGCCGGTGCTGGTCCCTGGAGAGTTGCCCCTTGAGCTCGTCGGGAGTCCTGGTGATGGAAGTGGGCCGGATGGCCTCGTGGGCCTCCTGGGCGCCCTTGGCCTTCCGCCTGAATACCCTCGGCTTGTCGGGAAGGTACTCCTCTCCGAACCTCGCCTTGATGTACCCCCGGGCTTCCTGGACGGAGGCGGGGGTCACGTTGGTGGAGTCTGTCCGCATGTAGGTTATGAGGCCCACGGACCCCTCGTTGCCCAGGGCCACGCCCTCGTAGAGCTGCTGGGCCGCCATCATGGTGCGCTTGGCGGAGAACCGGAGCTTGCGGAAGGCCTCCTGCTGGAGGGTGCTGGTGATGAATGGCGGCGCGGGGGACTGCTTCACCTCGCGGGTCTTCACCTGGGAGACCGAGTACCGGGCGTCCTTCAGGTCAGCCTCGATCTCCCGGGCGCGGTCCCCGTCCTCTATCTTGAGCTTGCCCTTCTGGCCCTTGATGGAGTGGAGAAGGGCGGTGAACGCCTCGTCCCGCTTCGCGTTGGTCGCCTCCGCTTTTCGGAGCCTGGCCTCGATGGTCCAGTACTCCCGGGGCACGAAGGCGCGGATCTCCTTCTCCCGGTCGACGACCATCCTGAGGGCCACGGACTGGACCCTTCCGGCGGAGAGACCCCGCTGGACCTTCTTCCACAGCAGGGGGCTGATCTGGTATCCGACGAGGCGGTCAAGTATGCGCCGAGCCTGCTGGGCGTTGACCAGCTCCATGTCCAGCGTCCGGGGGTGCTCGAAGGCCTCCTTCACGGCGTCCCGGGTGATCTCGTGGAAGACGACCCGGTGCAGGGGCTTGCCGCCCTTGTCCCAGTCGGCGGCCTTGACCAGGTGCCATGAGATGGCCTCGCCCTCCCGGTCGGGGTCGGTGGCCAGGTAGATCGACGGGGCCCTGGAGCCCAGGTCTTTCAGCTCGCGGACCACGTCCTGCTTGTCCTTCACCACCGTGTAGGAGGGGTCGAAGCTGCTCTCCAGGTTCACGCCCAGCTTGCCCTTGGGCAGGTCGCGCACGTGCCCGCGGGAGGCCCGGATGAGGTACCCGTCTCCCAGGATCCTCTCGATGGTGCGGGCCTTGGCCGGGGACTCCACGATGACCAGGCTGCTGCCATTGGAGCTCCGGGTGGAGCCCGTGGACTTGCCTTTCGTGGACTTGGCCTTGGAGGCCCTCTTGCTATTGGAGGAGCGTGCGCCGCTCCCGGTCTTCGTGCTAGCCGCCATACCCAGCCACGGCCTCCCGGATGCGTGTGTAGTTCATGCCGCCGACCTGCCGGACCATCCCTTTGAGCTCCATCATGGAGAGGGTGCTGCTGACCACAGCGATGGGCAGCCCCGAGCGCCGCCGGACTTCGTCGATGTGGACCGGCTCGTGGCCCAGGTGGGCCAGCAGCGCCGACTCGTTGCCGTCCGCCGGGTGCAGCATCTCCCTCATCTCGATCTGGTGGGAGACCACCGTCAGGTTCAGCTCCTCCAGGATGTCGGTATGGCCCATGACCAGCTTGGCGCCCTCCTGGATAAGGGCGTTGGTGCCCCTGCTCATGGGAGAGAAGATGCTCCCCGGCACGCAGAAGACCTCGCGGTTCTGCTCCAGGGCCTGCCGGACGGTGAGCAGAGCGCCGCTAATCTCGCCCGCCTCTACGACCAGAGTGCCCAGGGTCATGCCGCTGATGAGGCGGTTGCGGCGGGGAAAGTGGCGGGCGTCGGGCCTGGTGCCCAGCGGGTGCTCGCTTACCAGGGCGCCGCGGTCGAGAATGTCCCTGGCAAGCTTTCGATGCTCCGAGGGGTAGATGACGTCCAGGCCGCAGCCGAAGACGGCGATGGTGCGGCCTTCGCCCTCCAGGGTGGCCCGGTGGGCTACGGAGTCGATGCCCCGGGCCAGGCCGCTGACTATGGTGACGCCGCTGGCGGCCAGGCTCCGCGACAGGGTCGCGGCCGCCTCCCGGCCGTAGGACGTCGCCTTCCTGGTGCCCACCACCGCCACGGAGCGCTCGTCCTCGGGGAGAATCTCGCCCCGTACGTAGAGCACCGGCGGAGGGTCGTGTATCTCCTTGAGCCTGGGCGGGTAGGAGGAGTCGTTCCAGGTCAGGGCCCGGACGCCGGCCTTCTGCAGCTTTTCCATCTCATCGTCGGGGGAGATGTCGGCCCTGTGGGTGACGATGGCCCTGGCCGTCTTGCCATCGATGCCGGCGGCCTTGAGCTCTCCCAGGCTTGCGGTCCAAGCGGCCTCCAGGGACCTGAAGTGGTCCTCCAGTAGGCGGAACCTGACGGCGCCGAGGTTGGGTATCAGGCTGAGGGCCACCCAGTGCTTCGAGTCGGTCATGGCGCTACTATCGTAGCACACGGCGAAAGTCGTAACAATGACGCGGTGGCCGGGTCTGTACGTGAGTGGGGAGCGGGCCGCCCGTGGGTGGGCGGCGGAGGGGGGGGTGGCGGAGAGGGTGGGATTCGAACCCACGAGAGGCTTGAGGCCCCTACGCGCTTTCCAGACGCGCCTGTTCGACCACTCCAGCACCTCTCCGTTGTGTCCTTCCATGATAACCCAGGCGGCGTTGGCGCGCCACCTGGCGGGGGCTTGGGGTGCCCCGTTTCGGGGGGACGGCGGCTACCGCCTCTCCTCTGTCGCTGTCTCCTCCGTCTGCCCATGGACTGTCTCATACAATGGCAGCAGACCTTGGATTCGCTCAATGAGAGCTGTGTTCATGCTGAGTCTCTCGCCGACAAGGCCGAGACGGGTCAGGGTTGCGGAGACCGTGCCAGGGTCGAGGCCGGGCGTATACCGGCGGTGAGCTTTGGCCTGGCGCTGGCCAGCCGCCGGAAGTCGCATTCGACCTGGATGCCGTGCCAGAACTCGTCGGACTGTCCGAAGAAGGCCCCGAAGCGGATGGACATCGCGGGCGTTATCGCGCGCTTGCCATGAACGATCTCGTTGATTGCCCGGGGTGAAACTCCGACGGCGCGTGACATGGCGTTCTGAGAAATACCCATCGGCCTGAGGTACTCTTCCATGAGAATCTCACCGGGTGTGATAGGCTCCTGCATTGGTATAACGTATGACGTTATACGGGTCCTTGTCAAAGGCAGTCCTTGGAGCCGCCCTTGTTGTCGACGATGCGCCGGCTGCCGGCCATTTCTTCTAGCCCTCGGCTTCCAGGGCGCGGTCGAGGGCGTCTTGGGGGACGCGTACCTGCACACCGGCGCGCTCCTCCTGGAGAGTCATGGGGACGCGGGAGTCCAGGTGGCCCCAGCCGCGGTTCAGCGCCTCGGTCATCTCCATGAGGACGAGGTTGGCCAGCCGCATGGGGACGTCGTACTCGCGCCCCACGGAGACGGCCAGGTCCACGTCCTTCCGGGCCAGGCGCAGGGCGAAGTCCGGCGGGTCGAAGTGGCCTGGGAGCAGGTGCTCGGGCAGGCCCTCGAAGGGGCCGCGGCGTCCCTGGGCGCCCCGTCGGACGGCCTGCCACAGGGCCAGGGGGTCGACGCCCGCCTTGACTCCCATGGTGAACACCTCGGCGATGCCCGTCTGGAAGATGTATCCCGCGCAGTTGTGCACCAGCTTGGCGACGGCCCCGCAGCCTATGGGCCCGACGTAGTAGGCCTTGTCGCCGATGGAGTCCAGGACGGGCTTGCACCTGTCGAAGACGGCCCTGTCGCCGCCGACCCAGATGGCAAGGTTCCTGGAGGCGGCGCCCCGGGGACCCCCGCTGACCGGCGCGTCGAGGACGTGTATGCCCTTCTCTCCCAGGGCCGCGTGGATGCGGCGGATGGCCGTGGGGGAGTTGGTGCTCAGGTCGAAGTAGACCTTGTCCCGGGACAACCCCTCGACCAGGCCGTCTTCACCCAGGGCCACGGCGTCCACCTCGACTGGGCCGGGCAGGGAGGTAAAGACGATGTCGGAGGCCTCCGCGACTTCCCTGGGCGTGTCGGCCCAGACGGCGCCGGCCTCCAGGTGGCGGGTCGCCACCTCCCTGCGGATGTCGTGGACCACCATGTCGTTGCCGCCCCGCAGGGCGTTGTAGGCCATGCTGCCTCCCATGGTGCCCAGTCCGATAAACCCTACCTTTGCCATTGCCGCCTCCTAACCGGTGGTGGAACTCTCGGGGTGTCCCTTGTAATCGGGGTCGTGGTCGACCAGCCAGCCCAGGTCCACCTGGCGGTCCAGCGGGACGGTGCCGGGGGGGCCGCCGCCCACGGGGGCGTGGCCCACTACCTCGGCCGCCTTCAGGGCGTCGATCTCGCCCGGAGACAGCCCCAGGACCTGGCGCAGGGCGTAGTCGTTGGCCTCTCCCAGCATGGGGGCCGGGCTCTGGATGCGGGGAGCGGCCCCGGACAGCTTCCAGCCCCGGCCCATGTACTCCCTCGGGCCGATGCCGGTCTCGGGGGGGTGGGCCGCAGCCTCGAAGAAGCCGCGGGCGCGGAGGTGTGGGTCCGACATCATGCTGCGGGCGTTGAGCACCGGCCCGGCGGGGATGCCGGCGGCCTGGAGGTCCCGTGCCGCCTCGTACTGGCCCCGGCCGGCCGTCCAGCCGGAGATGACGGCGTCCAGCTCGTCGTGGTTCTCGATGCGGGCCAGGAGGTCCGCGAACCGGGGGTCCGAGGCCAGGGACGGCTGTCCCAGGACCCGGCACAGGCCCTGCCACTCGGTGTCGTCGCGCACGGCCAGGGTGACCCACTCGTCGGGGCCCCTGCAGGGGTAGCAGCCGTGGGGCGCCATGGCGGGGTGGCGGTTGCCCGGCCGCCGGCCGCGGCGCCCGTTGAAGGCGAAGTCCAGCAGCCCGGCCCCGATGAAGGACACGCCCACCTGGTACATGGCCAGGTCGATCCAGTTTCCCGCGCCCGTCCGACGCCGGTGGATGAGGCAGGCCATTACCCCGAACAGGGCCGTCCAGGTGGCCAGAAAGTCGGTGTAGGAGTTGCCGACCTTGTTGGGTACGGAGCCGGGACCCAAGCGGCCTGAGCCGTCGGGCTCCAGGTATCCCATGAACGCCCCCGTCCCGTGGGTGGGTTCCAGGGAGGAGGCCATGGCGCCGAAGCTGCTCCACGGGCCGCTGTGTCCGAAGCCGGTGTTGGAGACCATGATGAGGTCGGGCTTGACGGCCTTGAGGTTGGGGTAGTCCAGGCCGAACCTTCGCATCACCCTTGGCGTGAAGTTCTCCAGGACCACGTCGCTGACGGCCACCAGCCTCTTCAGGATGGCGAGGGCCTCCTCGGAGCGGAAGTCCAGCGTCAGGCTGCGTTTGCCCCGGTTCAGGGTCTGGAAGGTGCCGTTGCGCTCCCACCAGCGCTCGCCCGGGTCGTTGTCGGGGAAGGGGGCGTTGGTGAGCCGCGTGGTCTCCATGAACCGGGAGTGGGAGGACTCGACCTTGATGACCTCGGCGCCCAGGTCGGCCAGGTAGGCGCCGCAGTAGGGCATGGCGAACACCCGGCTCATGTCGACTACTCGTATGCCCGAGAGGGGCAGGGTCAAGGTCCTCACCCCCTGCCCCTCTCCCGCGGGGAGAGGGGAGAGCGGCTAGCGCCTGGAGGATGACGGTGGGGGCAGTTCGCCGCCTGCCTCGGGGAGAGGGGGACTGGAGGAGTTGGAAGGCGGTCCGGGAGCACTCTATATGACTCCCAGGCCTCGGAGGGAGGCCAGGTCTTCGGCCGTGTAGCCAAGGTCTCCGAGGACCTCGGCGTTGTGCTCGCCCAGGAGCGGCGCGGCCCGGCGCACTTCGAACCCTCCCTGCAGGAAACGGGGGCCGCCGCCGGGATACCGGACGGCGCCGGCCTCGGGGTGGTCCACCTCGACGAAGAACTCCCGCTCGGCCAGGTGGGGGCAGTCGTACAGGTCCCCGGCGTCCTGGGCCATCCCGAAGACCAGGCGGCTCTCGCCCGAGGCCTGGAAGAGGGGGTGGCGCTCCCAGTGGGACAGGCCCTCTATGAGGAGGCCCTTCAGCTCCTCGCCGTGCTCGATGCGTCCGGCGCCGGTGGAGAAGCGGTCGTCGTGCAGCGCCTCCAGGCCGATGAGACCGGCGACGGTGGTCCAGGGCTGGGAGCCCTGGACCGAGGGGACCACGTAGCCGTCCTTGGCGGGCATCAGCTCCTCGAACCCCGACCCGGCCACCGCCCGGCGGCCCTTGATGGCGCCCATGTAGCTGTAGTAGGGCACGGCCTGGACGAGGTGGGTGGCAAGGCACTCCATGACTGAGACGTCCACGTGCTGTCCCGCGCCGGTGGAGAGGCGCTGGAACAGGGACACCAGGGACGCGGCCGCGGCGTTGGCCCCGGCGACGTAGAGGGACTGGTCCAGGGCGTTGCGCAGGGGCTCCCGGTCCGAGTCGCCCGAGTGGTACATCATGCCGCTGAGGGCGCAGGTGACGATGTCTGTGGCCTGGCGGTCCCGGTAGGGGCCCGTCTGTCCGAAGGGCGTGATCGCCGTCACCACCAGCCCGGGGTTGGCCTCCGACAGTGTGGCGTAGTCCAGGCCGATGGACGCTGCCTCGAGGGGAGGGTGGTTGTGCACGAGGACGTCGGTCTCCGCCGCGAGGTCCGCCAGGATTTTCCTGCCCGTGTCGCAGGCCACGTCCACGGTGATGCCGCGCTTGTTGGTGTTCAGGTAGAGGAAGGGGATGCTCTTCTCGGGGTGGGGCACGTCGCCCGCGAAGGGGCCGGTCCTGCGGGCCACGTCTCCCGAGGGGGGCTCGACCTTGATTACGTCGGCGCCGTAGTCGGCCAGCAGCTTGGAGCAGAAGGGACCCGAGACGTGGTGGCCCAGGTCCAGCACCCGGACCCCCTCCAGCACGCCTCCGGGCATCTACTCCTCCTCGTCCCAGACGAGGGGTAGGGTCTGCCCCTTCCTGGGCAGGACGATGGTGGCCCAGCCGTTGGCCGTACGCTCGCCGCGGTTGTTGGTGAGCTGGACGTCGCAGTCGACGTACCCGAAGCCGTCACGCTCGCGCTTGCCGGTCACGGTCCCCGAGGCGGTGAGCACGTCGCCGGGGTAGTCCATGCCCCTGTGCTCGACGTAGAAGCGCTTGAACCAGCCCGCGTCTCCGGCGAACGCGATGCAGAGCTGGCCCAGGAACTGGTTCTTCAGGGAGCCGTTGACCACCACGTTGGCCATGCCCTGGCGCATCTGGGCGAAGGGCAGGTCCCAGTGGATGCGGGCGTAGTTGCCGTTGGCGGCCGCCCAGCGCACCAGATGGGTGGTGGTCATCGGGCCCTTGACCACCGGAGGCAGGGCGTCTCCCACCTGAACGTCCTCGAAGGAGCGCTGGGGGTCCCGTCTCGCCCCGGGGCGCTCGACGGGACGGTCGGAGTCGGGGGGAGATATGCGGACCGTCTCCAGGTGGTCCCGGGCGTTGACGACCACGTCGGGGCGTTCGCCCTTGGGGAGGGCGCGGTGTATGCTGACGTGCCTGTCGGTGTTGACGATCTCGTCCTTCTGGTTGGTCTGCACCTCGCGGCGCACCACGAAGACCAGGGCGCCCGAGCGCCCCTGCTTCTCGTAGATGTCCATGATGCGAAAGTGGCGGGTGATCCAGTCTCCGGCGTAGGCGGGGCGGAGGAACTGCCAGTCGCTGCCGCCGTTGAGGCCGTAGCTGTTGAAGGGCAGGGGCACCTGGAAGTGGGACTCCTGGCCCGCGCCGAAGAATCCTATGGGCGGGGCGATGTCCTTCCAGGTGGCCAGGGGCGGGCACAGGATGCCGCCGAAGCGGGAGGAGGCGGCGTACTCGGCGTCGACGTAAAGGGGGTTGGGGTCCTCGGTGGCGTCGGCCAGGTCGTAGCACATCTCCTCGCTGATGGGGAAGCGGTTCCGCTGGGGAGGAGTCTCGTGCCCGATGAGCGCCTGGACCTGGGGAGTGATCAGTGTGTCCGCCATAGCTGCGCACCCCTCTGGTGGGTCGTGGGTCCGGGAGTGGGGAGAGTGTAGCACCGGCCCATTGGAGCGTCAAGGCGAGAGGGGCTGGCGGGGGCGTGCTTTAGTCCTAGCCTCTGGTAGAATCCGGCCCAGGAGGACCAATGCAGTCTCGTTGGCTCTTGGTGGCCATCACTTTCGCCGCGGCCCGCATCCTGCTCGGTGCGGCCATGAGGCTCGTGCTGCTCGGCGTGGTGGGTGTTCTGCCGGACGGTGCCCTGTACATCGCCACCACAGCGTATTCCTGGCTGGCGTTGGCGTTAGACGTCGGGCTCTTGACGGCGATAGGAGCGGTGCTGGTCCTGTGGGATACGCAACGGCGGATGCTGCGGCAAGCCAGCATAGTCCTGTACTCTGTAGTGGTGCTGGTCTACGCCGTTTCCATAGTCTGGTTTCTTGTCAATCTGACATCATGGTATTAGTCCATTGACTAACGGTTGCTAACGGGGGTTGACGCAAGAGGCTCCTGTTGGAACGGCCAACTAATGCACCTCGCTGAGGCGCCGCCCTCCCTCATGCGGTGGGTGGTCTCATGGTGTGCCAGGGGGTGGCCTGCTCGTAGGCGTGGGCCACCCGAAGCACCGTCTCCTCGTGGAAGGGCTTTCCGCCTATCTGGAAGCCGATGGGCAGGCCCGAGGACGTGAACCCGCAGTTGATGGAAAGGGCGGGGCATCCGGCCAGGTTGAAGGGGCGGGTGAGCACCGGGGCCTGGGAGGCGGCCATCTCCTTGCTGGTGATGACGGGGTCGTCTCCCACCAGGGGCGCCGCCGTCTTGGCCGTGGGCATCACCAGAACGTCGTACTGGTCCAGGGCCTCTAGCACCTGTTGCCGGACCAAAGACCGCAGCTTCTGGACCTTGTAATAGGCCTGGGCGGGCATGACGCTGGCGGCGAGGAGGCCGGTCCGGTTGGAGCGTCCGAACTGCTGGAGACCGGTCCTGAGGCGCTCCCGGTGGTAGACGGCCGCCTCGGTGTTGATCAGCACGTGGGCCATGGTCCCGGTGTCCCTGCCCAGGGGCAGGGAGTGCTCCCCGACGGCGGCGCCAAGCTGCCCCAGGGTCTCAGAGGCCTTCTGGACGGCGGCGGTCACCTCGGGGTCGACCTGGTCCCACCGGGTCAGGTTGGCCACCAGGCCGACTCGCAGGCCCTTTATGTCGCCGGTCAGGGCCGCGGTGTAGTCGGGCACGGGGACGTCCCAGGTGTAGGGGTCCCTGGGGTCGTGGCCGGCGATGGCGCCCAGGGTGATGGCGGCGTCGGACACGGTGCGGGAGATGGGGCCGACTTGGTCCATGGACCAGGAGCCGGGCATGAGCCCGTAGCGGCTGACGCGGCCCCAGCTCGGCCGCAGGCCCACGATGCCGCACCAGGCGGCGGGCCGCCGGATGGAGCCGCCGGTGTCCTCCCCCAGGGATGTGGCGCAGAGGAAGGCCGCGGTGGCCGAGGCGGAGCCCATGCTGGAGCCGCCGGTGAACCTGTCCAGGTCCCAAGGGTTCCGTCCGAAGGCGAAACGCTGGGCGCCGCCTATGGCGAACTCGGTGAGGTTGGTCTTGCCCAGGAGGATGCCCCCGGCGGCCTTCAGGTTAGCTATGGGCGTCGAGTCCTCCTCGGGAAAGAAGTCGGCGAAGAAGGTGGAGCCCCCGGTGGTGCGCACCCCCTTGGTCCACATCTGGTCCTTGACGGCCACGGGAATTCCGTGCATGGGCCCCCGGTAGCCGCCTGCGGCTATCTCCCGCTCCGCCTCCCGCGCGGCCGCCAAAGCCTCTTTCCGGCACACAGTCAGGTAGGCGTTGAAGCGGTGGTCCAGGTCGTCGATGCGGTCCAGGTAGGACTCCAGCGCTTCGACTGGTGACACGTCCTTGTCGCGTATCGCCTGGGAGAGCTGGGTGGCGGACAGAAAAGGGATGTTGGCTCGGTCCACGGTGGCCCCCTTTGTCTCTGTGGTGACGATGGTAGTGTAGTGTGGGGCGCGGTGAGCGTCAACAGCCGAGGACTCGGGGTGCGGCCCGGCCGGCGCGTACGCACCTTGGCGACGGGGCGACCGGGGTGGTAAACTGCCCTAATGAGCCTGGGGCGGCCAGGAATTCCGATATGGAGGAGCCCTTGACCGCACGGGAAACGGCGCTGATCGTCACCAAGAACCTGTTCTTCGTGCCCCGAGTGGAGAACGCCGCGTCGGCGTGCGGGCTGGAAGTGGCGCAGGTGGCTTCGGAGGCGGCGTTTCATCGTGAGATGGGCCATCGTGAGATGGATGCCGGGCGCGTGCCGCTGGTCCTGGTGGACCTGGAGATCGAGCGGGATACCTGGACGGCCATCGTCCAGGGTCTCGTGCAAGACGGGAACAAGAGGCCGAGGGTCGTGGCCTATGGGCCCCACTCGGAGGTCGCCCTGCTGGCGGAGGCCAGAAGCGCGGGCTGCGACGCCGTCCTGATCAAGGGAGAGTTCGACCGGCGGCTCAACGAGCTCATGGAGACACGGGGCGCCGGCTTTGGTGAGTAGTGCTCCGCATAGCCAGGTACCTGCTCGCGTTCACTATACTGTACAACGTCGCGGAGGGAGTCCTCTCTCTGTTGGCCGGTATCCGCGCGGGCAGCGTCGCGCTGGTGGCCTTCGGAGCGGACAGCTACATCGAGACGGCCGCGGCCTCCGTCGTGCTGTGGAGGCTGGGGATAGCGGACCCGGAGCGCGGAGAGGTGGTGGAGCGGCGGACGGTACGGTTCATCGGCGTCACTTTCCTGGCGCTGTCGGGGGCCATCGTCTTCCAGTCCGCGTTGGTTATCTCACAGCGGAGCGGCGCCGAGGAGTCCCTGGTGGGCATCGGGATTGCCGTCGCCTCGGTGGCGATCATGCCCTGGCTGGCCCTTTGGAAGCTGCGGGTCGCGGCGAGGGGCGGTCTTCAGTCTCTTGCCACTGAGGCGAAGGAGACCCTCGCCTGCACCTACCTGTCGGTTACCCTGCTGATCGGCCTGGTCGCCAATGCCGCGTTGGGCTGGTGGTGGCTGGACGCCGTGACGGCCCTGCTGCTCCTGCCGTGGCTCGTCCGTGAGGGCGTGGAGTGCATGCTGGGCGAGGAGAGCAAAGAGGGGCTCCAGCTATGCGCCTGCCGGGGCTGCCTCTTTGGGCTCAGGGCCTGCATGGCCGTCTGCAGGTCCCCCTGCAGGGTCACCTGCTGCGCCGGCTGAAGACGCCTATTTCCACCCGGAGTCCGGGGGCCATATGTTGTGGCTGCCCCGGGCCGCTCCCTGTATCCCCTCTTCCCGCCAGTCCTTGACGGTGTCCCGCCACTTGATGAAGTGAGGGGCCTCGGTGTGGGCCTGGAAGGCGGCCTCGTCGGTGTAGACCTCGTACAACCATATGCGGTTGGGGTCGCCGGCGTCCTGGATGACGTCGAACCGAAGACAGCCGGGCTCGTTCTGCACGGAGCCGCGGGCGTCGTCCAGCATGGCCTCTATGAACTCGTCCTTGTGGCCGTCCTTGATCTGGATGGGCGCTATGATGACGTACATGGAGCCTCCTTACCGTTGGCGATAGCCCTGGCCGCGATAGCCCCCCGGCACAGGACAAGCCTCGCCCCCTCGGGTGGTCGGGCGCGGGGCGCTGTGACGTGCCGTTGTGAGGGCCCGGTTGAACTGTCCCTGGACCCACGCGGGGAGCTAGATGCGCTCCAGGAGCACGTGGCGGCGGTCCTTGGTGTAGGGCCGGACCTCGGCGGGCCAGCGGCCGGCTTCGACGGCTTCGGCGAAGGTGTCGCTGGTAAGGACCTCGGGGCTCTCGATCTCGTAGAGGGCGTGGTACCTGGGCTCGCCGGGGTACTCTATGGTCTTGGTCTCCCCGGCCAGGCGCAGCCTCAGCTCCCGCTTGGAGAACCGGGCCACGGATATCACCCCGGGGACCTTTTCCAGGTAGGGGACGTGCTCCTTGTCGTACACCTCGTTGAACAGGGCGTCCTTTTCGGCATCCACGTTCATGGTGGCTATGAACAGGTACTTTCCGGGCATTGCCATGGCGTCTAACCTCCTCTTTTCTTGCCGGTCTTCTCCTCGAAGAGCTGCCAGGTGCGTTCGTTGAAGGGGTAGTACTTGCCGGGGGAGCACTGCTCCACGGCAAGCTGGGCCTTGATGACCTCCTCCACCTCCTCGCGCTCGTGGGCTATCCTGATGACCTCGTCGACCATGGAGCGGGGCACCACGACGGCGCCGTCGTCGTCCCCGACCACGGCGTCGCCCGGACGCACCAGGACGCCGCCGCACTGGATGGCGTCGTTGACCTGCCAGGGCCAGAAGTCCGAGGGGCCCTGCTTGGCCGTGGTGCTGGCGGAGTAGACGGGGAACCCGTACTCCTTGAGGGCCACGCTGTCCCTGACCCCGCCGTCGGTGACGAGGCCGCCGATCTGCCGCTGCCAGAGACGCATGAACTTGATGTCTCCGCCGACGGAGCTGTACTTCCAGCCCATCGCGTCGATGACCAGGACCTCGCCGGGCCCGCACAGCTCGAAGGCGACGTACTCGGCGGACTCCACGCCCTTGGGCTTGTCCCGGAACAGGTCGGGCCGGTGGGGGACGAACCGCAGGGTCACGGCGCGGCCGGCCATGCTCTGGCCCTGCTGCAACGGACGTGCCCCCTGGATGTAGGTGGAGGGCCACTCCTTGACCCACAGCGCGTCGATGAGGGTCTGGGTGGGGATCTGCCGGAGCACCTGGATGGTCTCGTCGGCTATGGGCGCTTCGTCTGTCATGGGGGCCATAGGGAACCTCCCACCGGATTCAGTGGCCGTGTCGGCGTGGACTGGTACGGGCCGGGGCTAGATGTTCATCGCCTCCAGGCCGACCCGGGCCAGCTTCTCGTCGTCCTGGCCGTCGGGGTAGCCGCCGACGCCGATGCCGCCCATGATGACCCCGTCCTTGGAGCGGACCACGACGCCGCCCTGGTTGGGGGTCAGCATGTGGTCTCCCATGTCGCTGATGCTTCTGCCTTGGCTCCGCAGCCCCTCGCCGTGGGCGCCGGAGTCGGCCCCCATGGTGGCGCAGGTGTAGGCCTTGCGCAGGGCGTGGCGCCGGCTGAACATCCTGAGGTTGTCCATCTTGGCGTACGCGATGAGGTTGCCCGTGTCGTCGACGATGGCCATGGCCACGGGGGTCCCCGGGGGCTCGCTTGCCTTGTCGGACATGGCCTTGATGGCGGCTTGGGCCTGGGCGAAGGTTATGAAGGGCCTCTCAGACATATCTGCCTCCTGGTGAAGATGCCCATATGTTAACCGAGCCGGGGTGATGCCACAAGGCCGGTTGACTCGGTCGGCTCGGTTGACACCCCATGGGCCGGGTCCTATACTCCCGGCAATCCGAAGACCTGCCCGCCTGCCGGGTTGACGAGGGGGAATGCCATGGGAGCAACGACCCAGCTCAGGAGCCTGCTGGCGGAGCCCGGGATGCTGGTGGCCCCCGGATGCGTGGATGCCCTGTCGGGGCTGGTGGTCCGGCACCTGGGGTTCAAGGCCGCATACGTCACCGGGTCGGGCATGGAGGCCTCGATGCTGGGCCACCCGGACATCGGCCTGAAGACGCTGACGGAGACGACGATGCAGGTGGGCCGCATAGCCGACGCCGCGGGGATCCCGGTTATCTGCGACGGTGAGGCTGGCTTCGGCAGCTACGTGAACATGGCCCGGGCAGTGAGAGAGTTCGAGAAGGCCGGAGTGGCGGCCATCCACATAGAGGACCAGGAGACGCCGCCCAACAGCCCCAGCGTCAAGTCCCGCCGTATCCTGCCCCGGGACAGGGCCCTGGGCATGGTGAAGGCCGCGCTGGACGCCCGGACCGACCCGGACTTCGTGATCATCGCCCGCAGCGACGCCGACGAGATCTCCCTGGATGAGCTGGTGGAGCGCAGCAACCTGTACCTGGAGGCCGGGGCCGACGTGGCCATGCCCCAGATATGGAAGATCGACGGGCAGGCCTACATGGACCTCCCCGTGGACAGGGTGCTGGAGGCCCACCGCCGGGTGTGCCGGGAGGTGAACGGTCCGACCCTGGGCCTGGCCCTGCCCACGGAGGTGACCGTGGAGCAGATCGAGCGCCTGGGATACAAGATATTCATCTACCCGGGCGACGCCGTCCAGGCGTCCGTGTCGGCCATGCACCAGGTGCTGAAGGAGCTGCGGGACACGGGTACCACCAAGGGCTACTTCGACCGCCACCCCAGGATGGACGGCGGGCTGTACAAGGAGATGCTGCGCACCGACGAGTGGCTGGAGCTGGAGAAGAGGTACTCGCCCTAGCGGCCCGCTCCTGCGCCCGGACTACTCTCCTCGGAACTCCGCCCGGCGCTTTTCCAGGAACGCGGCCCTGCCCTCCAGGAAGTCCTTGCTGTCGAAGTGGTCGAAGGGCAAGGCCTCCTGCGCCGGGGTCAGGGCCGTCAGGCCCGGGTCCTCGCCGACCGTCCTGACGACCTCCTTGTGGGCCCTGTGGGACAGGGGGGCCAGCCGGGCTATCCTCGCGGCCGTGTCGTAGACGTGCTCGTCGACCTGGGAGGACTCGACCACCCGGCTGACCAGCCCCATATTCAGGGCCTCACGGGCGTCGATGAGGCGGGCCGTCAGCAGGATGTCCATGGCGGCTGAGCGGCCCGCCGTCTGGACCAGCCGGCGCATCTCCCGGTAGCCGATGCAGATGCCCAACCGAGCCGCGGTGATGCCCACCCTGGCCGTGTCCGAAGCGATGCGCACGTCGCAGGCGTGGGTCAGCTCGAACCCGCCGCCCACGCAATAGCCCTTGATGAGGCAGAGGGTGGGCTTGGACAGGGCCTCGATGGCGTCCATGGCCCCCTCCACCGCCGATGCGTACACGCGGGCCTTGGCCGAGTTGTTCCGATAGAGGTCGAAGTCCTTGATGTCCGCCCCGGCGGAGAAGGCCTCCTCCCCGGCGCCCCGGAAGACTACGACGCGGACGTCGGCGGCCGTCTCCAGGTCCACGGAGATGCGGTGCAGGTCCAGCCACATCGAATAGTTGATGGCGTTGCGCTGCTCCGGCCTGTTGAAGGTGACGGTGGCGATGCCGTCTCGTTGCTCCACCAGGATGTCTTGGGACATGGGATGTCTCCTTGCGTTGTTGTGGGGGGTTGGTCGGGAGAACTCTGGGGACCGGCGAACGCTGCTCCCCGAGGGCTGGGGTCCGGCGGAAGATGTCCGCCCGGCCCTGTGTTCATATTGATGCGATAGAGTACCAAATCACGTGACGACCAAGTTTTCGTATCTGAATCACCCATCCTAGAGTGTATTGACGTGCAACGATATCCAGTTGGTGCATCACTTGGCGTCAACCAGATTCCCTGCTTCCAATGCCTCCAGCCGCTCTTTCGCGTCGGCTATCCAACTGTGCTCGAAGTTATCTTCCTCGATATGGGCTTCGACATGCTCCCGGAATTCTGCCCATTTATTCTCCAAGCGTGTACGCGAGCGAAAGAGTAGATACCGATACATGAGATACCACACCACGGCGAAGACAGCCAAATAGGCGGGCCAGTACACCGCCCGGACGAATGGGCCGGCGGGCACAGGGCCATGAAAAAGGAGTACAGCAGCTATCACAGGAACGCCGATTATGCTCAGCGCTGCACTCAGTGCGACAGCGGTTCCCAAATAGTACCCTGGTCGGCCTAAGCGTTCCTCTAGCACCTTACAGAGTCCGGGCAATAGGTGTGCGGTTTCCATGCATACATATTAGCCGTGGCAACCATTCTGCTTCAAGTGATGGTCCAAACTTGACACAGCATCGACCGCAGGGCCTCGGGCCAGGCCCGTTGACGCGCCCTACGTCATCCTGCGCGAAGTGTGGCGGACTGATACGCCTTGACGATAGGGAACGTGCGTACGTGTGTTGGAATGCGGGGCGCGCCAGTATTGGGCCAGGCCGGGGCGGGAGCGACCGCGCGGCTTTGCAACGAAATATGGATGGTACGCGCCTCCACCGGAGGCCGATGCTGAGATCCTATAGGCCGCGCGTCGTCTGGTGAATCAGTCCTGGCCGGGCAAGGGTAAGGGTATGCCCGCATAGGTCTGCTAACGCATCCACCACGAGTAGGCTTCACGCCTCGCAATTGCCTCTTGTAGGGCCATGCGCCTTGCTGCCCCTTGTAGGGCCACGTGGCTTGCTGCCCCTTTCACCACCATCACCACCGATTGCGCTTGGGCTACCTCCACTTCAACTATAGCCTTCAACAACTTCAACAGCAGCCTTGGCAACAACTTCACTGCATAGACCAACATGAACATTGCTACCAGGGCATGAATCGCCTTTCCTCTTATCCCTTGTGCCTGCGCTATCTCAGTCGCCACTAACTTTGCCACACTCATGGTAACCGTCAGTCCGGATGCGACTATCTTGACTTGAGCCACCTTGACCGTCGCCACCGACCCTATGGCTATCGGTGCCATAGCCCTTGCTGCTCTGACCATATTCGGCGCGACTTTGGTCACACCTACTATCATGCTAATGACCCCGATTACCTCGAACACTAGCCGGGCCGTCTCCCACATGGTTACCCTCTCCCCCATCCAGCCTTGTTTGCTTCAAATACCAAGGTCACTCTTGATAACGGACGTGGCGAGCGCTTTCACCATATCAAGAGTAAGGGTTGCTGCATTGTGCCCTGCAACCGTCGCCTTATCCTGCACCTTTGTCCAGACTGACTGGTCGCGAATACTGTCCAGGAAATCATGGCCTTGCCATGTCAACCCACGTATGTTTACCCAATATGTCTCCCCATCTATGGCCCATGAGCCTTTTCCATTCACCAACCCTTCTGCAATCAGTAGGTCAAGGTTGTAGTTGACTTGTACCTCGGGAAACCCCTCTACGGTGAAACTCCGTGAGTTCTTGTAACTCTCATCCTCGATGCGAAGTAAGATCTCTCGCACCAAGCCCATGTTGCGCTCCAAAACCGTCGACTCCCTTAGCGGTATCTGAAGTGATAACTAAGCCCTTAAACCGACTGAGGTGTAGCTAAGTCTGGCGGAGAGGGTGGGATTCGAACCCACGATACCCGGAGGTATACCGCTTTTCGAGAGCGGCGCCTTCGTCCACTCGGCCACCTCTCCGGACTGGGGGCATTATAGCCGAGATGGGCCTGAGTCGGGAACCCGTCGCGCCCATTCGTCCCGGCTCCGCATCCAATCTTGACCTGTCGGGGAGCGCCTCCCACAATATCGAAATGGGCGAGAGGGGCAGCGCTGACCATCACTCCGGCGTCCCCGCCTCCTACAACCGGTGGAAGTGGCGGGTGCTCCTTGCCTTTGCCGCGTTCTATCTGTTCGTGTACCTGGGGCGGTTCAATTTCTGGCCGGCGGCCCCGGTCATCAAAGAGGACCTCGAGCTTGGCCACGTCCAGATAGGGATCATCAACGCGCTGCTGCTCTGGGGTTTCGCCCTGGGCGACCTGGTCCACGGACGCCTGGCGGAGGCGTATGGCATGCGCCTCTGGGTGATGCTGGGAGCACTCCTGACGGCGGGCCTCAACTGGGCGGCCAGCTACGGGACCTCCACCCTCAGCTTTGCCCTGCCGTGGTGCGTCAACGGCTTCGTCAACGCCGCGTGTTGGAGCCCGGGCATCGCCCTGATATCCCAGTGGTGGCCCCGGGGGGAACGCGGCAGGGCCATGGGCATCGTGATGATGTCCGCCGGCGGTGCCATGCTGCTGATGTGGCTGGTAACCGGGTGGGTGATGAGCGAGATGGGATGGCGGGCCGCCTTTCGCTATCCTCCCCTGGCGATAGCCGGGATGGGCGTGCTCTTCTACGTGCTGAGCCGGGACCGCCCCAGGGACGTGGGCCTGCCGGACTACGTGGAGGAGGACCAGGTATCGGCCAGGGCCGAGGAGCTGGGGCAGGGGCGTCTTCGGGGCTTGGGCCCCTACTCGCGTCTCCTGACGGACGCCCAGTTCCAGATCGCCTGCCACGTGAAGGGGTTGGAGAACGTGGTGCGCTACGGCCTGACCACCTGGGTGCCTCTGTACTACTTCGAGAGGGCGGGTCTGGACATAACGTCGATGGTGCTGGTCACCACGGCCCTGCCCGCGGGATACCTGGCGGCGCCGGTCCTGGGGGGCCTGGTCTCGGACAAGCTGCTGCAGAGCGCCCGGCGGCCCGTGGTGATGGCGTCCTGCGGCATCAGCGCCGTGGCGTTGGTCGGCATCGCCCTGGCGCCCCCGGACAACCTGTACCTGGGTGCCGTCCTTCTTCTGGTTGCCGGGTTCGCCATGAGCCTGTCACCCATGGGGGCGCTGGCCGTGGACATCGCGGGACGGCACATGGCCGGCACCTCATCGGGGGTGTTGGACGCCCACGGCTACCTGTACGCAGGCCTCCAGGCAGTCATCTTCAGCATCGTGTTGGAAATGGCGGGCGCGCCGTGGGAGGCGGTGTTCCTGGCGATGGCCTCGACTCGCGTCCTCTCGGGAGCCCTGATCGCTTTCGTCAGGGTCTAGGGATGTTCCGGACCATGCTTAGGCCCCACCCGGTTTCCTGAGCCACCCTCCCACGCCGCGCTGGGCGCGGGCAAGGCCCCCGCTCCTGGCGGGCCGCCGGCGGAGTCATTCACGCCGTTCGTAGCCGGGACCCGTAGAGGCCATGATGGGCTGCAAGCCGTCGACCGAGGGGGGAGGGTGGGGTTTGCCCGCGGTGGAAAACTCCCGGTCACAGGGTACCGTAAGCCCTTGACATCCTTAGGGGCTGCTAATATGATTATGCGTGACCTCGCCTGCGCCCAGGGAACGAGCATACTCGGGAGGGGTGCGGTCGCCTTCGAGACCCTGGTCGGACGCATAAAGGAGGCCCGATGAGGCGGTATCTGACTACTAGGCTGTCTATCATAGCTCTTGTCCTTGCGGTTGTTACGTTGATAAGCGGCGTCGCCTGGGCCGCAAACAACCCCGGCCCCAGTGCCCAGGTACAGACCTCGGTCGTGGAGATCCAGCCCATCCCCATGCAGGTCGAGGTTGGTGGCACCCTTCAGGTCGCGGGCGCCGGTTTCCAGCCCAATGAGTGGGTGCTGTTCGAGATAGTGACCGGTAGCGGCCCCAACATCGTACTGGAAGGCGGCCAGGCGAACTCGGCGGGAGCGTTCCTCGCCGATACCACCAACGCCACGGCCACCGGCGGCCTCCCCGATACCCTCAGCCAGGGCGTCTATACCATCGTGGCCCGGACCGCGGCCAGCGGCCACATCGCCAGCGCCCCACTGGTAGTGGTGGACCAAAAGAAGCGCTAGTCACAAAGATCAGGAACCGATCGTGAGTAGGGGCCTCTTCATAGAGGCCCCTACTATTTGTCCCCGGAGACGGCGGCCGCGCCGGACCCTACGCAGCCGATGGCGGCCCTCACCCCTGAGCACGGCTGAGCTTGAGCTTGCGGATACGGCGGCCCAGCAGGGACATGACCTCTATCCGCAGCCCGTCATGGGTCACGGAGTCCCCCACCTGGGGTATCTTGCCCAGGGATGTGTACACCAGGCCTCCCACGGTGTCGACGTCGTCCAGGCGCAAGGGGCTCGACAGCAGGTCGGACAGGTACTCGAGGCTCACCCGGGCGTCGGCGATTATGTCGCCGTTGGCCATGGGTACGACCCTGGGCTCCATGCCCGGGGAGAACTCGTCCTCGATCTCGCCGACGATTTCCTCCAGCAGGTCCTCCAGTGTTACCAGCCCCTCCACCCCGCCGTATTCGTCGACGACCATGGCCATGTGGACGCGCTTCTCCTGCATCTCTCGCAAGAGGTCGTCTAGACGCTTGGACTCCGGGGTGAAGAATGGGGGCCGGGTCACCTCGGCCAGGGGAGGGTGCTCCTCGGTGCGGGCCAGGAAGGGTAGGAGGTCGCGGGAGTGGACGACGCCGATGATGTTGTCGGTGGTCCCCGTGTAGACGGGAATGCGGCTGTGGCCGTGCTCCTGCATCGTGCCGGCCACGGTGCTCAGGGACGTGCCGGCGTCCACGGCCACCATGTCGACCCGGGGCACCATGACCTCTTTGGCAGTCGACTCGTCCAGGCGGAGGATGGAGCGGATCATCAGGCGCTCCCGGTCGTCCAGCGTAGCCTGGCCCTCCTCGGTGATGACGACGGTGGTGGAGTCGTGGTCTCCCTCGGCGTCGGCCGCTTCGTCTCCGGCGCCATCTGCGCCGTTGTCCGGCGCCTGGGGGAGCCTGACGGCGCGGACATGGAGAGGGCCCAGGAGAGGGGATACCAGGAGACCGGCAACGGAGGGGAACCGCCGGGAGACGGCGCCGGCCGCGCCCTCCAGAAGCACCATGAAGGCCAGGAAGCCCAGGGCGGCGGCGGCGTGGACTGCTATCGCCGGGGATGCAGTGCCCAGTAGCAGCACCTGGAACGAGAGGGCGGCGGCAACCACCGCCGCCAACCGGAGGTAGCTCAGGGCAAGCAGGCCGCGCGAAGCGGGGCCGGCGGGCGCCGCCTGGCTACCGGACGTGGCGTGGGCACGGGCCATTCCCAGGTAGAGGAAGAGCACGAGGAAGAGTGCCAGGGAAAGGCTGGAAGATAAGTCGTCGGTATCCAAGCCCTGCCGTGCTCCCTACTTTGGGGAACGTGGATGGATCGGGTCTCCGGTTGGCGGCCTGTTCAAGTGGAATGAGACCTCTTACTCTCTACTATTCTAGCAGGTACACCCACCGCCAGTCTACCCGGAGGGACGTCCCCGGTCACCACCGCCCCCGCCCCGGTCACCGCCCCCGGGCCCACGCTGACGGGAGCGACGAGCATGGTGTCGCAGCCGATGAAGGCCCCTTCGCCCACCACGGTCCGATGCTTCTCCACCCCGTCGTAGTTGCAGGTTATCATGCCCGCGCCCAGGTTGACGCCGGCCCCGATGGACGCGTCCCCGATGTAGCTGAAGTGCCCGGCGGCGACTCCACGCTCCAGACGGCTCTCCTTCACCTCCACGAAGTTGCCCAGGTGCACGCCCGTCTCCAGGTAGGCCCCCGGACGGAGACGGCTGAAGGGGCCGACCTCCACCGACGCCTCGATGGTGGCCCCTTCCACGAAGGACGCGACCACGCGGGACCCGTCGCCGATGGACGAGTCCCGGATGACGGTGCCCGGTCCGATGGTACAGGACTCCCCGATGGTGGAGGCGCCCAGCACCATGGTGTTGGGTTGGACCACCGTGTCCCGGCCCAGGACCACCGAGGCGTCCAGGAAGATGGAGTCGGGGTCGACCAGGGTCACTCCCTCCAGCATCCAGTGGTCACGGACCCTCGTCCTGGCCTCGGCCTCCGCCCGGGCCAGGTGCCTGCGGTCGTTGACGCCCATCACCTCGGACGGGTCCTCGACCAGGAGGGCGCCGGCGCCTTCGGGCCGGGAGGCCGCCATGGGTATGAGGGACGTGAGGTAGACCTCGCCGCCGGGGGATGGCCCCACCTCCTGAAGGCTTTCCCACATCCACGAGGCCCGGAAGCAGTAGACTCCGGCGTTGGTCTCGTAGGGCGCGGCGTCCCCAGGCGGGAGGTCCTGGAACTCGCACACGCCCGAGACCCTTCCTGCGGCGTCTCGCTCCACCATGCCCAGCCCGTCCCGCGGGTCGCACACGGCGGAGAGGAGGGTGACCAGGGAGCCGTCCTCCAGGTGGCGCCCGGACAGCTCCCGCAGGGTCCCGGCCCTGACCAGCGGAGTATCGGCTCCAATGACCAGGACGTGGTCGGCATGGTCCCTCAGTAGGTCGGCGGCCCTCAGCAGGGCGTCTCCCGTGCCCCTCGGCTCCTGCTGGAGGACGTATTCCACGGACTCGCTAAGCAGCCCTCTCATGGCCTCGGCGTTGTCGGGGGAGACCACGACGACGATGCGGCCGATGCCTGCGTCCTTCATCGCGGCCACGGGATAGGTTACCATCTCCCTGCCGCAGACCTTATGCAGAACCTTGGGTGTGCCGGACTTCATCCGGGCGCCCCTGCCCGCCGCCAGCACGACCCCCGCCCAGCGTTTCATAGGTGCCACCCCCTGACTTGTCGTTGATCCACGCCGCCGCAAAATCCGGGTCACCTGCCGTGACTCAGGTCAATGGTAAGAGGGCGTTCGCGCAAGAGTCAAGACAAGGGGCCATGGCCGGGCCCCCGTGGTTCCTTGCCGGGGTCTGCACGGACGGTTACAATGGTACCGTCGCCGCAGCCCACCGGACCGTGCCGGCGACGACGGATAGGAGGCCGTGATGAAGGTGGTCGACGCCATAGCCGAGATACTGAAGAAGGAAGGGGTGGACTACCTTCCGTGCTATCCTACGACCCCCATCATCGAGGCCGCGGCCGGCGCGAAGATACGCCCCGTCGTGTGTCGGCAGGAGCGCGTGGGCGTCGGCATAGCCGACGGGTTCAGCCGTGTGACCAACGGCTGCCCCCCCGGGGTGTTCGCCATGCAGTACGGCCCCGGCGCGGAGAACGCCTTCTCGGGGGTGGCCACGGCCTACTCGGACTCGGTGCCCATGCTGCTGCTCCCGGCGGGGCACCCGGGGGAGAGGATGGGTGTGCCTCCCCACTTCGACTCGGTGCGGGTCTACGAGCCTGTCACCAAGACGGTGGAGCGGATCAACACGTCGGAGAGGGTCTCCGAGATAATGCGGCGGGCCTTCAGCAACCTGAGGATGGGACGGCCTGGGCCGGTGATGGTTGAGATCCCGTCGGACATCGCCCTGGAGGAGGCGGACGAGGCTGTCGCCAAGTACCAGCCGGTGCGCGCTACGTGTGCGGTGGCCAACCCCAGGGACGTGGACGACGCGGCGCAGGCGTTGCTGGCGGCGAAGTCTCCGGTGATATACGCAGGCCAGGGTGTCATGTACGCGGGCGCCTGCGAGGAGCTCAAGCAGCTTGCGGAGCTGGTCCAGGCGCCGGTGATGACTACCCTGGTGGGCAAGAGCGCCTTCCCCGAGGACCATCCCCTTGCGCTGGGCACCGGGGGAGCCACCTCGGCGGGCCCTGTGGTGACCTTCCTGAAGGACGCGGACCTGGTGTTCGGGGTGGGCACCAGCTTCACCAGGCACGGCATGACCATTACCATCCCCCCTGGCAAGGTGATGGTCCAGGCCACCAACGACCCCCGGGACATCAACAAGGACTATACCATCGACCATCCCATCATCGGCGATGCCAGGCTGGTGCTGCTCCAGTTCATCGAGGCGGTGAAGGACCGGCTCGGCAAGGGCCGCCCCGCCGACGGAGAACGGGCCGCGCAGGTCAAGGCGGCCCGAGACGCCTGGCTGGCCGAGTGGATGCCCAAGCTGACCTCCGACGAGACGCCCATGACCCCGTACCGGGTCATATGGGACCTGATGAAGACGGTGGACCCATCGGAGGCCATCGTCACCCACGACTCGGGAAGTCCCAGGGACCAGATGATACCCTTCTACCGCGCCGCCGGACCGCGAACGTACCTGGGCTGGGGCAAGTCCCACGGCCTCGGCACGGGGCTGGGGCTGGCGATGGGAGCCAAGCTGGCGGACCCGGACAAGCTCTGCATCAACTGGATGGGGGACGCCGCCTTCGGCATGGTGGGGCTGGACTTCGAGACCGCGACCCGGGCCGGGGTGCCAATCCTGACCATGGTCTCCAACAACTCGACCATGGCCGCGGAGACCAACCAGATGCGCGTGTCCCACGACCTGTACAATACCCGGGACATAGGCGGGAACTACGCCGACATGGCCAGGGCGATGGGAGGCTACTCGGAGAGGGTGGAGCAACCGTCGGAGATAGGCCCGGCGATAAGGCGCGCCAAGGAGGCCACAGAGGAGGGGCGGGCTGCGCTCCTGGAGTTCATCACGTGCTCCGAGACCGCCGCCTCCCACCGCCGCGCCTTCGGATAGGGCGCGACCTGCCCGTCCGCAGGGTAGACGGGAGGGCCCCGGAGAGTGGTCGGCCCGGAGATTGGCCGGATAACCGGATATGGACGCAAGCAAGGCGAAATACAGGTTCGGGAGCCCCTCCCGTGTTACGCCGGAGGCCATCGGCGAGCCGGGCAAGAGGACCTTCCGGCTCATCCTGGAATCGGGGGAGGCATCGGCGTCCCTGTGGCTGGAGAAGGAGCAGCTCTACCAGCTTGCCATCTACATCCAGGAGATCGGCAGCTCACTGTCGGATGCCGACGATGAACCGGGCGGCGCGGCGCCCGAGCCCCAGTGGAGCGGCGGCCCCACCAACGTGGAGTTCAAGGTCGGCAGGCTGGCCCTAGGCCACGACGGCGCGAACAAGTGCTTTCTGCTGCTGGCCCACGCCGCCGGGGCCGAGGACGAGGGCCAGGACGAGGACATGGCTACCCTGAGCTTCTGGCTCACCGCCAGCCAGGGGCGGGAGC
Organism: Dehalococcoidia bacterium; assembly: GCA_965207305.1. Classification (GTDB taxonomy): domain Bacteria; phylum Chloroflexota; class Dehalococcoidia; order Lucifugimonadales; family JAGWBF01; genus JAGWBJ01. Next base: position 199,271 of record CBDBMB010000002.1, read on the forward strand.
TGGCGGCCGAGGCGCTGAAGGTCTGCGCGGCCGGCCGGCCCCGGTGCTTCCTGTGCGGCAAGCCCATCGACGCCGACGGCCACATGTGCCCCCGGGCCAACGGGCACGGCCCCGTGGACTTCTGATGCCGGCGTGATCATCCCCGGCAGCTAGACCAGCAATGCCTCTGGACTCGCCGGAAGACGTGACGCGTCTGATGAGCCGGGGGGAGATAACCTCCCTCCAGCTCTATCCCTGGGGGTCCAACTACACGTTCGTGGCCAGGGTGCGCGACTCCAACGCAGAGTGCCTTGCCATCTACAAGCCCCGGGACGGCGAGATCCCCCTCTGGGACTTCCCGGACCACACCCTCTACAAACGGGAGTATGCGGCCTACTTGCTCAGCCGGGTCCTGGGGTGGGACTTCATACCCCTGACCGTCATCCGGGAAGGGCCCCACGGCATCGGGTCCCTGCAATACTACGTGGACCACGACCCGCGGGTAACCTACTACGACCTGCGGGAGACCGACTCGGATGCCCTGCGCACCATGGCGTGCTTCGACCTGGTCAGCAACAACGCCGACCGCAAGGCGGTGCACTTCCTCCGGGACACGGTGGGCAAGGTGTGGGGCATAGACCACGGGCTGACGTTCAACTCGGCGATGAAGGTCCGGACGGTGATCTGGGACTTCGGGGGCGAGGCCATACCGGCCCACCTGCTGGAGGCGCTGTCGGGGTTCCTGAGACGCCTGGTCAGGCCCGACGACGACGTGGCGGAGCTGATGGATCTGCTGGACGAGGATGAGGTGGCGGCCCTGGTCCACCGGATAACCTGGGTACTGGACGCCGGAGAGTATCCCGCCATCCGGCGCCGCAGACACCGCCGGTAGGAATCAGGGCGGGAGCGGTTGCCGTAACGGCCAAGGCGGCCGGGTGAGCGGCGGGCCTACTCCCGTGAAGGCCAGTTGTCCTGGTCGTCGGGCTGCTGGTACGGGGCCTCGCCCTGGGGAGGTTGCTGCTGTTGCTGTTGCTGTTCCTGCTGCTCCTGGCCCCCGTACTGCTGCATGTAGCTCTCCAGGGCCCCCTGGAACCTGCTCTCGAACTCCTCGGCGTCCCTGGGCTGTATCAGGATGCGGCTGCCCTTGTGGAGGCGCACCAGCAGCCTGGAGCCGAAGGCGAACTTGAGCATCTGTACTTCCGCGATGTCCCGGAAGAGCACGTGGCGTATCCTTGGCTTTCCGTAGGCGATTATGAGCCTGTCGGGGTATAGCATGTACTGGCCCGGTGTCGTCAGCCAGCTGAAGGCGGCGACGGCAAGTCCGACGGCCACCATGAGCGGGTCCTGGGCGATCACTATGCCCATGGCCAGAACCACCAGGGCTATCACCAGGGTCAGGTTGAAGGACGACCCGTGTCGGTCGGCGTGTACCGGCTGATACTGTTCCTGTTGCTGCATGGGGATATTCTATCATATCCTTACAGGGCTGATGTAATAGGCGCGCGGCGATTTCCGGGCGGGTTGTCGCGCGGGTGCGGGAGGACGGCAGGCCGATGGACGGTGGCCCAGGCAAGAGCAGACAGGTCAGGCTGGCGGTGTACCAGAACGAGTCGCTGGCCCGGCTGGCGGAGCAGCGCCTAAACCAGCAGCTCATCGGCTGCGTCGTCCGGTCCCTGGTAGCGGGCTCCGGGGCGTTGGGGCTGCCAACCAACGTGCCTCACGCTCTATACGTCCTTGCGGAGGAGGAGATGAGGGCCCGGGAGGTGTTGAACATCCCTCCGGCGGAGATCGCCGAGCGGGAGGGTAGGCCCGCCCATCCCCGTAGGGTGTCCACATCCATGGTCGCGGTCCTAGTCGTGGCCGCCGGGGCGGCGCTCATACTGGGTGTCGGGATCGCGTACACCTGGGTCCTCGGTTGAGCCTCGAGCTTCCCTTCCGGCTGGGCCCCGGCGGCCCATCGAACACATGGACCGGTCCTTGAAGTTCCATGTAGAGCACACCTGCGGGTCGGCCCGGGCTGGCGTGCTGGCCACGTCTCATGGCAGCGTGCCCACGCCGGCATTCATGCCGGTCGCCACCCAGGGCAGCGTCAAGGCGCTGGGACCCGACGAGGTCGAGGAGATAGGCGCCCGCATAGTCCTGGCCAACGCCTACCACCTGGGCCTCCGTCCCGGCGTCGAGTTGGTCCGCGAGCTCGGCGGCCTCCACGCCTTCTCCGGGTGGGGTGGCCCGATGCTTACCGACAGCGGAGGCTTTCAGGCCTTCAGCCTGGGCAGACTGGGGCGGCTGACCGAGGACGGTCTCCTGTTCCGCTCTCACATAGACGGCAGCGAGCACCTGTTGACCCCCGAGTCGTCCATGCGCGACCAGCTGGGCCTGGGGGCCGACATGATCATGTGCCTGGACCAGTGTATCGCCGTGGGGGAGGGGCGGGAGGCGGTGGGGCTGGCCATGGAACGCACCCACCGCTGGGCCCTCCGTTGCCGGGACGCCAGGCGCGGCTATCCGCAGGGGGAGAGTGGGGCCCTATTCGGCATAGTCCAGGGGGGCGTGTTCGAAGACATGCGGAGAGAGTCCGCGGAGTGCGTCACGTCGCTGGGCTTCGACGGGTACGCCATCGGAGGGCTGGCCGTGGGGGAGTCCAAGGCGGAGATGTACGCCGTAGCGGAGCTGGTGACGCCGCTTCTGCCGCGGGACAGGCCCAGGTACCTGATGGGGGTTGGCGCACCAGAGGACCTGGTGGAGTGTGTCTACCGGGGCGTCGATATGTTCGACTGTGCCCTGCCGACCAGGGTGGCGCGCAACGGCGCCCTATACACGCCCCAGGGCCGGGTGGACGTTACCAGCGGGCGGTTTCGGGACATGGCCGGGCCCGTCCAGGACGACTGTGACTGCTACGCGTGCCGCCGGTTTTCGGCGGCCTACCTGCACCACCTGTTCAAGACGAAGGAGGTCTTGGGCCTGAGACTGGCGTCGATGCACAACCTTCGCTTCGTCCTGCGGTTGATGGAGGACATGAGGCAGGCGATTGCCGAGGGGGAGCTCGAGGCGTTTCGCCGGGACTTTCTGGCTTCGTTCACGCCGACGGACGAAGGGGCCAGGCAGAGCAACAAGGAGGCGTGGATGCGGGCCAGGGGAATGCTGGGGTCCAGCGGGCCCGCCCAGGGCCGGGATGGCCGCTAGCAGCCGCCGGCAACGGCCGGAACGATGCTGACCTCGTCTCCGGACTTGGTGGACGTGTCGGTCCCCTGGAGGAACCGGACATCCTCGCCGTTGATGTAGATGTTCACGAAGTAGCGCAGCTCTCCCGACTCGTCCAGCAGGCGCTCCTTGAACCCCGGGTAGTCCGACTCCAACCTGTCTATGATCTCGCCCAGGTTGGACGCCTCTATCTCGACCTTGTCCTGCCCGTTGGCCATACGGCGCAGAGGTGTGGGGATTCGAACCAAGATGCCGCTCATCTGTACTTTCTCTCCTTGAACGTAGGGTCGGGGAACGTAGGGTCGGGCCCAGCCGGCGTTCGATCCTCCACCAAGGCGGGGTATCCAGGGGGTGCTGTCTCTCGTTGGCCCTTACTTGCCGTTGGAGCCGACGGCCTTGATGGCCTCCTCGAAGGAGCTCATGGTGGGGGTTACGGGCAGGGGATGGACCACGTCCTCCACCGCCTCCTGGGTCTTGAGGCCGTTGCCCGTGATGTACGCTACAGTCAACTCGTCACGCTTGATGGCGCCGGTCTCGGCCAGGTACCGGAGACCGGATACCACGACGCCCCCGGCCGTCTCGGTGAATATCCCCTCGGTCTCGGCCAGGAGCTTCATCCCCTCGGCGACTTCCTCCTCGGGGACGGCGTAGCCCGTGCCCCTGGACTCGTGCAGGGTCTTCAGCGCGTAGATGCCGTCGGCGGGGTTGCCTATGGCCAGGGACTTGGCCACCGTGTTGGGCCTCACGGGCCGGACGACGTCCTCCTCGTCGTTGAACGCCTGCACGATGGGGGAGCAGCCCATCGCCTGGGTCAGGTGCATCCTGGTGTCCACGGGGCCGTCCACCAGGCCCAGGGAGGCGAACTCGTGGAAGCCCCTCCAAATCTTGGTGTACAGGGCGCCCGAGGCCCCGGGGACCACGCAGTGCTCCGGGAACCTCCATCCAAGCTGCTCGGCCACCTCGTACCCCAGGGTCTTGCTGCCCTCGGCGTAGTAGGGGCGCATGTTGATGTTGACGAAGGCCCAGGGGTAGTTGTCGGCCACCTCGCTGCACAGGCGGTTGACGTCGTCGTAGCTGCCGTCCACGGCTATTACGACAGGCGCGTAGATGGCGGCGCCCACGACCTTGCCCCGTTCCAGGTCCGAGGGCATGAACACCACGGCCTTCATGCCGGCGCGGGCCGCGTGGGCCGCCACGGCGCAGGCGAGGTTGCCGGTGGAGGCGCAGGCCAGGGTCTCGAACCCGAACTCGCGTGCCTTGGTGGCTGCGACGGAGACGACCCTGTCCTTGAAGGAGTAGGAGGGGTTGACGCTGTCGTTCTTAAGGTACAGGTTGTCCAGACCCAGCAGCTTGCCCAGGTTCTTCGACCTGACCAGGGGGGTGAAACCGGCGCCGATGTCCACCGCGTCGCCGGCGTCCACGGGCAGGAGGTCCTGGTAGCGCCAGATGGTAAGGGGTCCGCCCGCGACCCGCTCCCGGCTGACGGTGTTGCCTATCCCGTCGTAGTCGTAGTCCAGCTCCAGGGGACCAAAACAGAAGTCGCAGACGTTGATGGGCTCGACGGGGTACTCTCTGCCGCATTCACGGCAACGGAGGCACTTTACGAATGACACGGTGTGAAAACCCGGTTGCTCGTCCTCTTTAGGCTGAAACAGTATTGCCGATGGTAGCAGAGCCCCTATGGGATGTCAATAAAGCGTGGGCACTGCAACGGCACTGGGAAGAGCATCAGTTCTGGTATAATCAGGGAAAGAAAGTCTGGCGGAGGAGGTCGTGCAATGGGAGCGACGCGCGTAACCGTGGCCATACGAAACCCCGCCGAACCCGAACGGGTGTGGCAAGGGCTCTTCCTGGTGGACACCGGGGCAACCGACTGCCTTGTGCCCCGGCAGCACCTGGAGTCCATCGGCCTGACCCCCAGGGCACAGCGAACGTACGCTTTGGCCGACGGCAGCGAGGTCAAGCTGGACGTGACCGGCGGAGAAATAGCATTCATGGGAGAGTTCACCTGGGGGACCATCGTGTTCGGTGAGGAGGACGCCGAGCCCCTGCTGGGCGTCACCGCGCTGGAGTCGGTGGGAATAGAAGTGGACCCCCGCAACCAGACCCTCAAGCGACTTCCCGCGGTGCTCCTCAGGGGATTCCGGCCCCGGGCATAGCCCCACGGCCGCAGGTTGACTGTTCGCCGGTCCCGCTTGCGTACAGGCTACCGCGGTGCGGTGAGGGACTGAACGACAAACAAGGGGGTCGCGGCAGCGAACTGCCGCGACCCCCTCTCTTTGGTTCGGTAGGGTGCCCGGAGCCGTTTGGCCTCCGGGCCCTCTCCAATCACAAGGGGGAGAGGGCCCGACGGGCCGGCCCCGGACTAGGACTTGGAGCCCTCCAGGGCATTGACGTTGATCTCGAGGCTCCTCTTCCCGGCCTGCTCCGCCCTGGGTATCCTGACGGTGAGGACACCGTTCTCGTATGTGGCCTCGGCCTCGTCGGTGTTCAGACCCTTGGGCAGTCGCACCACGCGGCGGAACTTCCCGAAGCGGTGCTCGCGGTGGAGGTACTCCTCCTGCTTGACCTCTTCCTCCAGGGCGCTCTTGGCCTCGATGGTGAGGGTGTTGTCCGTGATGGACGCGTCCACGTCCTCGGGCTTCACGCCCGGCAGGGTGGCGCGGACCACCAGGTTGTCCCCCTCCTCGTATACGTCGACGGCTACGGGACCGAAGTAGCTGGCCACGGGCCGGCGGGAGTAGGTCCGCGGGAAGGCCCTCCGCCAGAAACGGTCGAGCTCGCTTTCGCCTCGCCTGAAGTCCCCGAATGGCTCCCATCGCTTCAGCAACATGTTGTGTCTCCTCCTCTTTTCCTGATAAGGCTTGGATGACCTTTCAAGGCCTATTATAGAAACTTGAGTGTAACTTGTCAAGTTAATGATTGCTGACTAGTAGCAATAGATGATGCTATACATAATAGATAATTGACAGTCATACCTTATATAGGGTATCATTGCCGTAGCAGGTGTGACTATGGCGCGGACTGAAGACTTCTACTCGCTGCTGGGCGTTTCCCGGGATGCGTCGGACAAGGACATAAGGCAGGCCTACAGGAAGCTGGCCCGTCAGCTCCATCCCGACGTGAACCCCGGGAACAAGGAGGCCGAGGAGAGGTTCAAGCAGGTAAACGAGGCCCACGAGGTCCTCTCTGACCCGGAGAAGCGTCGTAAGTACGACGCCTACGGCCACGATTGGAAGCATGCCGACGACATCGAGCGGGCCCGGGCCTCCCAGGGCGGCGGGTTCGACCACTGGTTCGCCGAGGGGCGGGTGCCGGGCGACGCCTTCGGGTTTGGGGGCGTGTCCACCGGGAACCTCTTCGACGACCTGTTCTCCGGCGGCGGGCACCGGGGGTTCGCCCGGGCGGCGGTGCGGTACCCGGTGGAGGTGAGCCTGGACGAGGCCTTCCGCGGTACCACCAGGCGAATCCGGATATCGGACCCCGGCGAGGCGGAAGGCGGGCAGAGCCTGGAGGTGAAGGTGCCGCCGGGGGTCGACACGGGGTCGACGATACACCTGTCTCGGGGCAACGGCCGCCGCCCGGACGTCAATCTTGAGGTGACGGTACGCTCCCACCCCGGCTTCCGGCGCTCGGGGTCCGACCTGTACACCGACGTGCAGGTCCCCCTGGAGGACCTGGTGCTGGGGGCGGAGGTGCCCGTCACGACCCTCAAGGGCAAGGTCATGCTGACGGTGTCGCCCGAGACCCAGAACGGGCAGACCTTCCGGCTGGCGGGCCAGGGGATGCCCCAGCTTGGCAATCCCAAGGACCGGGGCGACCTGTACGCAACAGTCAGAGCGGTGCTGCCCAGTGAGCTGACCGACCGGGAGCGGGAGCTCTTCGAGGAGCTCAGGCGTATCCGGTCGGGCATGGAGGCGATCTAAGTGACTACCCAAAGACCGGTGGACGACGAGCCGTGCTACGTAATCAGCGTGGCGGCGCGCATGGTGGGTGTCCACGCTCAGACGCTGAGGTACTACGAGAGGGTGGGGCTGGTGCGGATTCCCCGTTCCCAGGGGAGGCGCCGCCTCTACTCTCCCAGCGACATAGCCAATCTGAAGCGCATCAAGGCGTTGACCGAGGACCTGGGCATCAACCTGGCGGGGGTGGAGGTCGTCCTCAAGCTGATGACGCGCATCAACCAGCTGGAGAAGAGGAACCAGCAGCTAGTGGACGAGGTTGGCAGGCTCCGGTCTGCCCTCGCCTCCGGGGCCGAGGAGAGTCACGTCCGGGCGTAGTCACGCCGTGGCCTCTCGGCCGCCGTCAGACCGCAGCAGGAGGTAGACGAGAAGATGTTGACACCAGAGAAATTCACGGAGCAGGCACAGCAGGTGCTGTCCCACTCCCAGGAGATCGTCCGAAAGTTCAAACACAGCCAGTGGGATGTCGAGCACGTCCTGCTGTCCCTCCTGGAGCTGGAGCAGGGCTTGCCCCAGGACATCCTGAAGGAGCTGGACGTTTCGGCCGATGCGGTCAAGGACGAGCTGCGGGAGGCGCTGGATCGGTCGCCGAAGGTGGTCAACGAGTCCACCGCCATCTATGCCACTCCCAGGGCGGGCCGCCTGCTGGAGAACGCCAGGGTCGAGGCCGAACGCATGAAGGACGAGTTCATCGGCACCGAGCACCTGCTGATAGGGGCGACCCTCGAGCGGGAGGGGGAAACGGCCCGGATCCTGGGCGCCCACGGCCTGGACCAGGAGAAGGTGTACCGCGCCCTGATGCAGATAAGGGGCAGCCACCGGGTCACCGACCCCCGCGCCGAGAGCAAGTACCGCTCCCTGGAGCGGTACAGCGTCGACCTCACGGAGCTGGCGCGCCAGGGAAAGCTGGACCCCGTGGTGGGCCGGGACGAAGAGATCCGGCGCGTCATGCAGACTCTCACGCGGCGCAAGAAGAACAACCCGGTGATCATAGGAGAGGCCGGCGTGGGCAAGACGGCCATTGCCGAGGGTCTGGCCCAGCGCATCATGGTCGGCGACGTGCCGGACGTGCTCAAGGACCGGCGGGTGCTGGCGTTGGACATGGGCGCCCTGGTGGCGGGCAGCCAGTTCCGGGGCCAGTTCGAGGAGCGCTTGAAGGCCGTAATGGACGAGGTGAAGAGCGCCCAGGGTGAGGTGATCCTGTTCATCGACGAGATACACACCGTCGTGGGCGCCGGCGGGGCCGAAGGGGCCATCGACGCCAGCAACCTTCTGAAGCCGGCGTTGCAGCGGGGAGAGCTCCAGTGCATCGGCGCGACCACCATCCAGGAGTACCGGCGGTACATCGAGAAGGACTCGGCCCTGGAGAGGCGGTTCCAGGCCGTGTACCTGGAGGAACCCACTGTCGACGACACCGTGGAGATCCTGCGGGCCCTGAGGCCCAGGTACGAGGCCCATCACAAGGTGCAGATAGAGGACTCGGCCCTGGTCGCGTCTTCACGCCTGAGCCACCGGTACATCGCCGACCGCCGCCTGCCCGACAAGGCGGTGGACCTTATCGACGAAGCGGCCAGCAAGCTGCGCATCGACGTGGAGAGCCTGCCGGCCGCGCTGAAGTCGAGGGAGAGGCGGATACAGGAGCTGGCCAACGAGGAGGAGGCCGCCGCCCAGCGGTCGGAGTACGAGGAGGCGGCGCGGCTCAGGACCGACCGCCTTCGCCTGGAGGAGGACTACAACCGGGACCGGGACGACTGGCTGAAGGACAACAAGACCGACATGATAGTGGACGAGGCGGACATCGCCGGCCTCATCTCCAAGTGGACCGGCATACCGGTGTCCAACCTTCTGGAGGGGGAGGCCCAGCGTCTACTGCACATGGAGGAGAGCCTGCACGAGCGGGTGGTGGGCCAGGACAAGGCGGTGGTCGCCGTCGCCGAGGCGATACGGCGGTCGAGGTCCGGGCTGAGCGACCCGAAGCGGCCAATAGGCAGCTTCATCTTCCTCGGACCCACCGGGGTGGGCAAGACGGAGCTGGCCCGGGCCCTGTCCGAGTTCCTGTTCGACGACGAGGCCAACATGATCCGGATCGACATGTCCGAGTACATGGAGAAGCACACCGTGTCGCGCCTCATCGGAGCGCCGCCTGGCTACGTGGGATTCGACGACGGGGGGCAGCTCACCGAGGCGATACGACGTCATCCCTTCAGGGTGGTGCTGTTCGACGAGATCGAGAAGGCCCATCCCGAGGTGTTCAACCTCCTGCTGCAGGTGCTGGAGGACGGGCGGCTCACCGACGGCCATGGCCGCACGGTCGACTGCCGCAACACGGTGGTCATCATGACCAGCAACCTGGGCACGGGCGAAGCCGGCCGGCAGGCCTTCGGGTTCCGCAGCGACGGGAGGGAGGCCGTGGACGACCAGCGCCTCCGGGAGTCGGTCCAGGACGCGCTGAAAAGGGCGTTCCGGCCCGAGTTCCTCAACCGAATCGATGAGATCATCATCTTCGACCCGCTCACCCAGGAGCAGATCGAGAGCATCGTGGGCCTGATGGCCGCCGAGGTGTTGCAGCGGCTGGAGGACCGGCAGATCACTTTCGAGCTGGACGCCGGGGCGGTCAAGTGGCTGGCCCAGGAGGGGTTCGACCCGACCTACGGCGCCAGGCCCATACGCCGGGCCGTGCGCAGGTATCTGGAAAACCCCCTGTCCACGGCGATCCTGACCGGGGAGTTCAAGGCCGGGGACCACGTGTACGTGGAGGCGGGGGGCGACGGGCTGACCTTCACCAAGGCCGCCGTCGCCTCGGCCACCGCCGCCTAGAGGCCCCGGTCTCTAGTACAGCTTTCCCGGGTTCATGATGTTGTCGGGGTCCAGAGCGGCCTTGATGGCCCTCGCCACGTCGAAGCCTTGGCCCATCTCCCTGGACAGGAGATGGGCCAGCTTTATCCCGACCCCGTGACAGTACTCCATCGCCCCGCCCATGTCCTGGGCCAGGACCAGTATTCGGTCCACGGTCTCGCCCAAACGGCGCAGGTCGGCTTCGGCAGAGTCGCCGTCGGGCACCAGGAGCAGGGAGAACAGCTCCGGCCTGGTCCAGATGGCGTACTCGACAGCCCTGGCTCCACCGGCGGCGAGAATGCCGTCGCACTCGCGCCTGAAGGGCAGCACCCTGGACGTGGGGAGCGCCACGTGGAGGTAGTCGAAGCTCCTGCCGTGGCGGCCCCAACGCACCTGCCGGGGCTGTCCCAGCATGTCCCGTTTGTAGCTCTCCCCGGCCCGGTGGCGGGTGCGCCAGTAGGACACGGTCTCCGAAGGGCCGATGTCCTTGCCTCCGAAGGTCCGGCAGACCCCAAGGGACCTGGCTTCGGCGGCGTCGACACCCTCGGAGTATCCCTCGTACGTCATGAACAGCCGGACGCCCGAGCCGTCCTCCTCGGAGAGGTCCACAAGGGATGGCTTCAGGCCCAGGGCGAAGAGCTCGGCCACGGCTTCGAATCCCCTGTCGAAGTCGGGGAAAGCCATGGTGGCGAAGGCGCGCTTCTCGGGCTCCCGCCAGACGCGGAGGGTGGCCCTGGTGATTATGCCGAAGACGCCTTCCGAGCCGATGAACAGGTGGTTCAGGTTGGGTCCCGCCGAGTATTTGGGGACGGCCCTGGTGGCCAGCGTCTCGCCCGACGGCAGCACCACCTCCAGTCCCAGGACCTGGTCCCCCATGGGACCGTGGCTGGCCCCCAGGTACCCGACCCCGTTGGTGGAGATGGCGCCGGCGACGGTGGCTATTGGCACGCTCCACGGGTCGTGGCCCAGCATCATTCCGCGGTCCTTCAGGGCCCGGGACAGGTCCTCCAGGACCACGCCGGCCTCGACCGTCGCCGTCAGGTCCGTCGGGTTGATATCGACGATGCGGTCGAGGCCCTTCATGTCGATGACGATGCCGCCCTGGATGGGCGCAGCCGCGCCCATGACGCCGGTGCCGCCGCCGTAGGGAACGACGGGGACCCGGTGTTGCCTGGCGAGCTTCACCACCTGGGCCACCTGGTCTGCCGACCGGGGTACGACCACCACGTCGGCCATGCGCTCCAGCACTGCGGCGCCGGAGAAGACCCGGGCGGGGGAGAGGGCGTCGGCGGAGTACCGGTCCAGGTCGGGTAGGTCCGTGAGCACGTTCGCCGCGCCCAAGAGCCGGACCAGGGATGGGATCAGGTCGCTGGGAAGCATGGCCCTGGGAGGTGTGGCTACCGGTACGTCCAGGTGGAGCCGCCCGCGCCGTCCTCCACAGCCACTCCAAGGTCGGTAAGCCGGGAGCGTATCTCGTCGGCAAGCTGGTACTGTTTGGCCGTCCTCAGCGTCGTGCGTATCTCCACCAGCAGGTCGATGAAGGGGCTTCCATCGTCACGGCCCTGGTCCGAAGGCTGCTCGAAGGTCAGTCCCAGGACGCCCCCGAGGGACCTGAGGGCATCCTGGGCATGGCCCAGGGCCAACCCCGACTCCCTGCCCCGGTTGATGGCCCGTGCCAGGTCGAAGAGCGCGGCCAGTGCCTGGGGAGTGTTCAGGTCCGAGTCCATGGCCTCCAGGAAGCGGGTCTTGAAGGGGGCTGGATCCAGGACCTCCCCGCCGTCGGCCCCGTCGTGGCGCAGGGCGTTGCGAAGGCGGTCCGTGGAGGGAAGGCCCGTGTCGTTGTATGTCAGGGGGCTCCGGTAGTGGGAGCTGAGAAAGAAGATGCGCAGCGTGTCGGGGCTGTATCGGCGCAGGCTCTCCTGGAGCGAGACCAGGTTGCCCAGGGACTTGCTCATCTTGTCATGGCCCATGTGGAGAAGGCCGTTGTGCACCCAGTGGCGGGTGAAGGGCTCCTTGCCGGTGTAGGCCTCGCTCTGGGCCGTCTCGTTCTCGTGGTGGGGGAAGACCAGGTCCTGGCCACCGCCGTGGATGTCCAGGGTCTCTCCCAGGTAGCTGAGGGCCATGGCGGTGCACTCGATGTGCCAGCCGGGCCTGCCGGGCCCCCAGGGGCTCTCCCATGACGGCTCCCCGGGCTTTGCCCCCTTCCAGAGGACGAAGTCCATGGGGTTCTCCTTGGACGGGTCCACCTCCACCCTGGCGCCCGCCATCATCCCGTCCAGGGTCCTGTGGCTCAGCTTGCCGTACATGGGCGACCTGCTGACCCGGAAGTATACGTCGCCGTCGGAGGGGTAGGCGTATCCCTTGTCGATGAGGGAGCCGGTCACCTCGATGATCTTGGGTATCTCCCGGGTGGCCCTGGGATACACCGTTGCACGCTTCACGTTGAGGGCGTCCATGCTGCGCATATACTCGGCTATGTGCCTGTCGGCCAGCTCGTCGGGGGAAGTCCCTTCCTCCTGGGACCTCTGGATGATCTTGTCATCCACGTCGGTGAAGTTCTGGACGTGCTGCACGTCGTGCCCGAGGTACTCCAGGTAGCGTCTCAGGACGTCGAAGATGACGTAGCTCATGGCGTGGCCCAGGTGGCAGGGAGCGTACGGGGTGATGCCGCAGACGTACATCTTTACGACGTTCCCCGACGGGCGGAACTCCTCCAGCTCGCCGCTCAGGGTGTTGTAGAGCTTCACGGGGTCTCCTCCAGGAGCGCCACGGCGTAGGCCGACATGCCCTCCTCCCTGCCCACGAAGCCCAGATGGTCCGTGGTGGTCGCCTTGATGCTGACGTTGGCGGGAGGGACGGAGATGGCGCCGCCGACCTTTTCCTTCATGGTGTCGATGAAAGGGCCCAGCCTGGGACTTTGAGCCAATATTGTAGCATCAACGTTTACGACGCGCCAACGCGCCCGGGATAGAAGCCGGGCCACGGCGGCCAGGAGGCCCAGGCTGTCCGCCCCCTCGTACCGGGGATCGGAGGGCGGGAAATGGCTGCCCTTGTCTCCCAGGCCCGCGGCCCCCAGCAGAGCGTCCATGATGGCGTGGACCAGCACGTCGCCGTCGCTGTGGCCCGAGAGGCCCAGGTGGTGGGGAATCTCCACGCCGCCCAACACCAGGGCGCGCCCCTGGACCAGGGGGTGGGCGTCGAACCCGATGCCGACCCGGTCAGCCATCGGACGCCGGCGATCGGCCGCCCTGGGCCCTGCTCCGGAGGAGCGCCTCGGCTATGTGCATGTCCTCCTGGCTGGTCACCTTCAGGTTGGCGTAGGACCCCATGAACACGTGGACGTCGTGGCCGAGGCGCTCGACCATGGACGCGTCGTCGGTGACGTCGTCTTCGCAGGCCCTGTGGGCCTCTTGAAGGATGTCGTACAGGAACACCTGGGGGGTCTGGACCAGCCACAGGGTCTCCCGGGGAGGGGTGGCGTCCACCCTGCTCCCCTTGGTGACGACTTTGATGGTGTCCTTGGCTGGGACGGCGGCAACGGCGGCGCCGGACTGCGAGGCCGCCTCCAGCCCGCGCCGGAGGGTGTCGCCGTCCACGCACGGCCGGGCCCCGTCGTGGACGGCGACCCAGCGGCAGGGAGACAGACGCTCCAGACCGAGACGGACAGAGTCCTGGCGCCGCGCCCCGCCGGCGCAGACGGACTCTGGAGGGAGCTTAGTCCACGCCCGGTCCCTGGCCAGCGACCTGCCCAGCACGACCTTCTCGGGGGACAGGACGAGGACCAGCTCGCCCACCAGTGGGCTGGCCTGCAAGGCCTCGACCGTGTGGGCGATGAGGGGCTTGTCCAGGACGTGTGCGAAGATCTTATCCACGCCGGCCATGCGGCGGCTCTGCCCGGCGGCCACCACTATGACACCCAGGGAACCGTTGGCAAGGGGTGCGGCGGCCCGCGCCGCTGTGCTGCCCGTGGTCGTGTCGGGGACGGGCATCCTGGGCCGTTACTCTACCTTGGGCTGGGCGAAGATTATCCGTCCGGCCGCGGTCTGGAGCACCCTGGTGACGGTGACGTCGCGGAAGGTGTTGAGGTACCTGCGGCCTCCCTCGACCACCACCATCGTGCCGTCGTCGAGGAACGCCACGCCCTGTCCCACCTCTTTGCCTTCCTGGATGATGTTGACCGTCAGGTTCTCGCCGGGAATGACCATGGGCTTGAGGGCGTTGGCCAGCTCGTTGACGTTCAGGACGCGGATGCCGTGGACCTCGGCGACACGGTTGAGGTTGAAATCGGTGGTAAGGATGGGGGCTTCCATGGCCTTGGCCAGCTTGACGAGCTGGCCGTCGACCTCGGTGCCGTTGAGCAGGGAGGCGTCCAGCACCTGGATGGGCACGCCGGTCTCCTTGCGGATCTTGGCCAGGGTTTCCAGGCCGCGGCGGCCCCGGTTTCGCCTCAGGGAGTTGCTGGAGTCGGCTATGTGGCGCAGCTCGTCGAGGACGAAGCCGGGTATGACCAGGGTACCCTGAAGGAAACCGGTCTGGCCGAGGTCGGCGATCCGGCCGTCTATGATGGCGCTGGTGTCCACCAGGATGTTGCCGGTCAGGGCGTTGGCGTAAGGATCTTCCGTCGCGTCGCGGGGAAAGAACCTGCGCATGTCCCGCTCGCGGCCGGCCCCAATCAACAGTCCCAGGGAGCCCAGGCAGCCGGTGATGGCCAGGGGCACTCCCCAGGACATCCAGCCGTCCAGGTTGAACAGGGGCACGGAGATCAGGGCCGCCACCACTAGGCCCACGACCAGCCCGATGGTGCCCGCCACCATCGTCGACGCGGGCACCCGACCTATGGCGTCTATCAGATTGTTAAACGGCCTGAACAGATAAGGCGTTTGGTCCCTCCGGGCTGCGTGCCCCGCCGGCGTCGGCCCCATGGCAGGGGAACCGTCCACTGCCGGGACCGCTGGCGACGCGCGGCGGAAACGGGCTTCCTTGACTTCTCCCACGTTCGAAATAGGACGCCCTGAGTCTCGACCGGATGCGTCGCTAACTGATACTAGAATACCATAAACCATATGCGCAGAAAAAGAACGTAATGGCACTCGGATGGCGTGTTTTGAGGCCTTGTGTAGGGTAGGCCCCCGGCGGGTTACCCAGATTGCTCAGGGCACTTTTCCGTCGGCCCCCTCCGAACTGGACGTGCGGGTTTCACCGCATCCGGCTCTCCAGTGGCCTATGTCAGCTTCTGCGGCCTATATTCCGTCTAAACCACCTGACTCCCTCTCGCCATGTACCGGGCTTTCCCCGGCTCGGACTACTATGGAGGCTCCGTGACCATAGGAGTCTCCCCCCGTAGGCCATCCCGCGTTCCGTTGACGTTGGAGTTTTGGCTCGGCTATTCTCAATTTATGCCCATAGCGATTGAGGGCCATTGCCAGGCACTGCCAACAGGAGGAACCGTATGACAGCCCGTTCTACTTTGGGCAGGTTTTTGTCGGGTCGTCGAGTCCTCGTTTTGGCGGCAGTTGTGGTAACTGCGCCGTTGGTCTCTGTGGCCTACTTTCTGGTGTGGCATTATCTCAGTGAAGATGGTGAAGATGCGGTATGCTGCGAGGTGAAGGTGGAGAAAGCGGTGGATTCATCCTCGCTGGATTATCCTTCGCGGTGGCTCACGTTTTTGGTTAGCTCTTGTGTTGGAGCCCCACCTCCACAGGTATCGTCGCTGCGGGAGACCGACGACGAAGTACAGGTCAGGGTGGTCGTCGTCTCCACACCGGTCCGAGATTGTGAGTACAGCCCAGATGCCGTTACAGTCCAACTGCAAAGGCCATTAGGGGGTCGGGTCGTCATCAACGATACCCGGGTTGTGCCAGTCGATCGAGTCACCCCTGTGCCTACGCAGTGAGGGCTTGACGCACGACTGGCGGCTCAACCGACCACCGTAGGTCGGTTGACCCAGAAGCTTCCTCCGAGTTTCTCCCGGCTTAGCCGGGTATCCTATGCCGCGTTATGCGGCGCACCCTCCATGCCGCCGAGGGGCCGCAGCCCTTACTTGCGAGTCCTGCTACACTATTGCGTGATGGAACCGCGTCGGGACGGAGTCGATGGCGGCCGCTAACGGGACGGCGTCCACCCCTGCCCTCCTCTGGGCCGGCCGGTTGGCCGGGGCCCTGGAGGCTACGTGGCTCCTGACGGTGGCCCTGGTCCCCCTGATATTCGTCCCCACGGACTTCATGTCGTCGGAGGCGGTGAACGCCTACGTCGAGGTGCCCAAGACGACGGCGCTGCGCCTGCTGGCCGGCGTCATGGTCATCCTCTGGACCGTCGAGTGGCTGCTGAGAGGCGGACTGACTCGCCCCCCGCAGGCGTCGCGGCCCCTTGCCAGGCTCCAGGCCTGGCTGATGGAGCAGCCCAGCCGCTGGATAGTCGTGGCCGCCACGATCTATATCGTGGTAGCCACCATCTCCACGGCACTGTCCCAGTCCTTCTTCATCAGTCTCTGGGGTGAGGTCTCGGGTCAGTTCGGGTACTCGCTGTACACCACCCTCTCCTACTTTGTCCTCTTCGCCGTCATCGTCACCCACCTGAAGACCAGGCAGCAGCTCTACCGTCTGCTGGCGGTGATCGTGACCGCCGGTTTTCTCGTGGCGGTGTACGGAATAGTCCAGAGGTACGAGGGCGACCTGTTGAACGTCGGTGAGGCGGGCAGCATCCGTGTTGCGTCGACGATGGCCAACCCGGTCTTTACCGGGGCCGCCCTGGTAGGCACCGGCCTGCTGAGCTTGGGGCTGGCCCGGGCCCTGCTGGAGACCTGGGGCCTGACCTCCGGGCGGGCGGCAGCCGTCGTGCTTCTGACCCTCGCGGTCGGCGCGGGTCACCTGCTGGCGGTGTGGTTCACGGACTCCCGGGGCTCTTGGCTCATCGGCGTTCCGGCCGGCTTGGTGGCGCTCCTGGGGTTGCCCGCGGCCTTCGACACGCTGGAGGGCGCAGTCAGGCGACGGGCCGTCCCGGCCGACCTCCTGCTGCTGACCGGCTTCATCGTCGTGCTCACGGCGGCAGTGCTGGCGGCGCAGATGGACGTGATCGGCATCGAGGAGTTCGCAGGGGTCTCGATGGTTCGTGTGCTGGCAGCCCTGATTGGGGTCCTCGCGTTGTCGAGCATCCTGGCGGCCATCTTCCCCGACAGATTCTCGGAAGGAGTGCGCGACTTCGGCAAGACCCTCCTGCTGGTGGGCTCGGCCCTGCTGGTCTCCCTGCTGGTCGTGACCTACAGCTACTCTCCCGCGGGAACGGTGAAGCTGGCGTTCCGCGACCTTGCGTTCCTCGATGCCCGGGCGCTGCTGGCGGTCTTCGGCGCGGCCGGGCTCCTGGGACTGCTGGCGCTGGCGGTGCGCGAGCCAGGGGCTTTACTGGATGCGCGAGACAGGTGGAGGGAGGACCCACTCCAGACGCGACGGGCCTCCTCCGCGCCTGCCGTGGGCTGGCGGGTCCGTCTCTCCGCCGCGGCCCGGAACGCCGGCGCGAGGTGGCCAGGGCCGCCAGGGTCGCCTTGGTGCTGGCATCGGTGGTGGTGATAGCCATGCTGGTTGGCGGGCTGGTCCCCACCGTATCATCGGGCGCGCAGCCGCCCGCCATGGACGTGGCTGAAGGGGACGTCACGGACACGGTTGCCACCGTGGTCCCTGCCGGGCCGGAGGGCCGGGGGCTGAGCTTCCGAAACGACATCTGGGCGGCCTCGTGGAGACTCGTCAGGGACCGTCCGTGGTTCGAGTACGAGGAGCTGTCGTATGCCCTGGTACGGCCCCTGGTCGGCTACGGCCCCGAGCTGTTCAAGTACACGTTCCCCCTGGAGAGCCCGCGGGGCGGCCTCCTGAGCCAGGCCCACAACTTCTTCGTGCACCATTTCGTGGAGCAGGGGATACTGGGCGGCTTCGCTTCCGTGGGCCTTGTCGTGTCTTTCTTCGCCGTGGGCGCGGCCCAGCTCTGGCGCAGCCGGGAGAGGCTCTCCACGGCTCACAGGTGGGTCCTGATCGCCCTCATGGCGACCGTGGCGGGCCGCGTGGCCGAGATGATGGTCGGGGTGGCCCGGGAGCCGGACCTGGTCACGTTCTGGGTCATGCTGGCCGTCCTGGTAGTCCTGCCGTCGGTGATGGGGCGGTCCGAGGGGGCGGTTGCCGGGCCGGCTCCAGCGGCCGAGGTCCAGAGGGGCGCCGGAAGGCGGGAGCGGCGGGCCAGGCGGCAGCGGGAGCGCAGGGCCAGGGGCGCCGCCGGCCTGGGAGCCGCTATATCCCCGGTGAGGGCGCTTGTCCTGGGGGTGATGTCGGCGGGCATCGTGTTCGTCGGCTGGCTGTCCTGGGACAAGAACGTGGACTACGCCTGGGCGGCTGCCATCGCCGGGTCCGCGGCCGAGAAGCTGTCCGAGGGGGACCTGCGAGCAGGTCACCGGCTCATGTCACAGGTGGTCGCCAAGGCCCCGGACGTGCCCGTCTACTACCAGAACCTCGCCCGGGTCTACGACGGCTACAGGAAGTTCGCCACCGAGAGCCAGGGTGACGTCCAGTCGTGCGAGGAGTACTTCTCCCTGGAGCCGCGAGAGGGGAGGCACCAGGTTGCGGACGGGAGCTTTGCGGAGTGCGCGGAGGAGTCGTATCTCATCGCCCGGCGGGGGTTGTTGAAGAACGAGGACGCCGCCCAGAACAAGCTGGTCGCGGCCAATTCAGCCATGGCGCTGGCCCTGTTGGACTACGAGGGGCTGGACGAGGAGGCCATCCGCTACTACGAGGAGTTGACGGGGATGCTGCCCAAGTCGTGGCGGCAGGAGTACCTGCTCCGCAGGTCCCAGGTGCGTCTCGGCATGCACCAGGACGTCGTGGAGGGGTCCGAAGAGACGATGGCCAAGGCGCGCACGTCGGGGGAGAGGTCCCAGTCTCTGTACGTTCTGGGTCTGGCCCACGAGGGTCTTGACCAGCGCGAAGAGGCCATTGACGCCTTCGAGAAGAGCCTGGACCAGCCCGACACCGGCAGTATAGACGCAGAGGTGCGCCGGCACCTGTTCGCCGCGTACGAGGCCCGGGCCGCGGCGCAGCTGGAGGTCGAGGCCGAGGAGGAGGCGCTGGCAACCCTCGACAGGTATCTTGCCAGGACCGAGGGCTCCCCTGCCGCCGCCCGCCCCCTGTACCTCAAGGGCTTGGCCTACTACCGGCTGCAGGAGCTGGACCAGGCGCTGGAGGTCCTCCAGGAGAGCCTGGAGGTGGACGGGGCGGGCGCCATCGCCGCCGACGTCCACTACCTGATGTCCACCGTTTACACGGAGCTGGAAGACGCCGACGCCGCGGCCGAGCACGACAGGCTGGCCAGCGAGCTGGAGCAGGGCTAGGCCCGTGCTCCCGGCCCCGGCGCCGGGCCGGACGTCGCTACCGGGCCCGGAGGACTAGGCGGTGGCGGAGAGGCCCGCGGCCTGTATGCCCGTCAGGGCCGCTTCCTCGTCCTGCTCGGCGCTGCCGCCGCTGCCCCCCACGGCGCCGACGACTTGGCCGTCCTTGAACACGGGCAGGGCTCCCTTGCCGGGGACGAAGTGGCCGCCCTCGATGGTGGTGAGAGACCGTACGACGGCGTTGTCGGCGATGTCGCCACTGGGCCTGCCGAAGGCGGCTGCCGCTGCCGCTTTGCCGCGAGAGACCAGGGCGGTCCTCCAGAGGGCACCGTCGACCCGGAACATGGCGATCAGGTCTCCCCTTGCGTCGACCACCGACACGCTCATGCCTACGCCCCATCCCAGTATCTTGGCCTTGGCCGCCGCCAGGATCTGCTCCGCTTCCGCCAGGGTCAATGTGGCCATTGGTCGCCTCCTCGGTCAGTATTGCCACTAGATTATATGGGAGAATCGGTGCTATGGATACCGTCGCGGGCCGTCGTGTGGCCGTGTGGCGAACCCACGGGCCCGATAGTATAATCGGCCCGCGTTCCCGGTATAGCCTCCCGCACTCTGCCAGCGGGTGGAAGGGGCTCCGGAGGTGCCTTTCATGAGGGATGTCATAGTGGTGGGTGCGGGGCCCGCCGGCAACAACACTGCCTTCAACCTGGCCGACCGGGGATACGACGTGGTGGTGGTCGACCTGACCCGGCGCATCGGCGACAAGCTGTGCACCGGCATAGTCGGCCGGGAGTGCCTGGCCCGGTTCCCCATCGACCCCAAGTTGGTCCACCGCGACGTCAAAACGGCCGTGGTAGCCGCTCCCGGGGGCGAGGTGGTGAGGCTGGGCAGGCAGGACGTCCAGGCCCACGTGGTGGACCGGGTCTCATACGTGGACTCCCTGGCGGAGAAGGCCAGGAACGCGGGCGCGGAGTACCTGCTGGGCCACAGGGCCACGGAGGTGGTCCGCGATGACCAGGGTTGGAGGGTCGAGACGGTCAACGGCTCCGGCGGGCGTACCCTGAAGGCCAGGGCGCTGGTGCTGGCCAGCGGGTTCGGCTCGGACCTCACCGGCCGAGTGGGGTTGGGGCGTGTGGGCGACTTCGCGACGGGGGTGCAGGCGGAGGTGATGGCCCCCGGAGTGGAGGACATTCACGTCTATTTCGGTCAACGAGTAGCTCCCGGATTCTTCGCGTGGATGGTCCCCACCTCCGGCGGAAGGGCCCTGGTCGGGCTTCTGTGCCGGAGGCGGGGCCTGGGCCACCTGCAGAAGCTGGTCCTCCGCCTGCAGATGGAGGGGAAGGTGACGCGGGTAACCAGGGCCCCGGCTAGGTGGGGCGTGCCCCTCCGGCCCCTGGCACGTACCTTCGGCGACGGGCTGCTGGCGGTGGGGGACTCGGCCGGCCAGCTCAAGCCGACCACGGGCGGCGGCATCTATTACGCCCTGCTGGCCAGCGAGATCGCCGCGGGCACCCTCCACGGGGCGTTCGCGCTGGGAGACCTTTCCTCCGACCGGCTCTCGGCCTACGAGCGGGAGTGGAAGGACCTCCTGGGCCACGAGATGGACGTGGGGTACTCCGCCCGCCGCATGTTCGAGGTGCTCAAGGACTGGCAGATCAACCTGCTGATGCACATGTTTGCCAGCGGCAGGGTCTTCGAGGAGCTGGCGGACCTTCAGTCCCTGTCCTTTGACTGGCACAGCGGCGTGATTGCCAGGCTCATGGACCATCCGATGCTCAACCGGGCCCTCACCTTCATGAACCCGGTGCTCGCGACCCTGGCCCCCCGAAGCTGACGCAGGTTTCCCCTGTCGCCAAGTTTTCGCATTTTTTGGCCCTTTCTTAAACGTGTCTTAAATCCTGCCTTTTGCTAGAATCGATACTAGCAACGTCGGTGGGGGGTGGAATTTGTTCGAGAACTTTGGCCCGAGGGCTGGTGGCGAGGCCATGATGTCGACCACCTCCCGCTCGGATGGGAACGGACCGGTTCGCCTGGGACTGCGTCTGCTGGCGGCGGTGGCGGGCGGCGCGATGCTTCTCCTGGCCATGGGCTGCTCCGGTGGTGAGGACCCGAAGTTAGCCTTCGTATCAGACAGGGACGGGAACCCGGAGATATACACGGTTAACGTCGACGGCTCGGAACAGACCCGGCTCACGGTCAACAACGCGGTCGACAGCCGCCCCCTCTGGTCCCCCGACCGGAAGTGGGTGGCCTTCGTCTCCGAGGAGTCGGGCGATCCGGAGATAAACCGTCTTCAGGTGGGGCCCGAGGAGGCCAGGCCCCAGCGGCTGACCCACAGCCCCGGGGCGGATCACATGCACTGGTGGTCCCCCGACGGGTCCCGCATCGCCTTCATCTCCGACCGTTCGGGACAGCCCGAGGTGTACGTGATCGGCACCGATGGGTCCAAGACAGGCATCACGAGGATAACCTCGGGTGAGTTCGCCGAGCTGAGGCTGGACGGATGGTCCTCCGACGGCCGGTGGCTGGCCTTTGTCCCCAACACCGGCGAAGAGGGCCCCGGGATCATGATCCGCAACCCGGACGGCGTCAACCTGATGCGGCTCACGAGCTTCCTGGACTACGATGCCCGGTGGTCCCCGGACAACCAAAAGATAGTCTACACGTCGGAGAGGGACGGCAACCGGGAAATCTACGTAATGAACACCGACGGGTCGAGCCAGACGCGACTGACCCACAACGACAGCGCCGACTACTCGCCATCCTGGTCCCCCGATGGCTTGAAGATAGCCTTCGTGTCCGAGCGTGACGGGAACCCGGAGATCTACGTGATGAAGGCCGACGGCGCCGGGGTTACCAGGTACACGTCCAACGAGGCCGTCGACGAGTCGCCGGTGTGGTCTCCCAACGGGAAGATGCTCGCCTTCGTATCCTACATCTACGACACGGGCGAGATATTCGTTATGAACGTCGAGGACCGCAACCAGACGCGCCTCACCAACAACAACGCCAACGACACCGACCCGGTCTGGTAGCCGCCGTGGCGGCGCGGCTCCGGCGCCCCGCGACCTCCCCGTGCGCCCGTGTCATGGCCCGGGCGGTTGCGACGGCGATACTCGCCTCACTTGCCATCGCCTGCAACGGCCCATCCACCGGTCCAGAGGATACGATGACGGTTCGGGGCATGGTCGTGGAGGTAGGGGCGAAGTCCATTACCGAGCTCGAGCTGCTGGCCATCGTGGACGAGGCGGGAGACCGCTGGGAGTTCTATGCCGACGGGTTCGCGGGCTTCACCCCGGCGCATCTCAGGGAGCATCAGGCCTTCGGCCAGCCGGTGACCGTAACCTACAGGGAGACCCGGGACGGGTTGCTGGTGGTGGGACTGGCGGACTGAGCCGGAGCCTACTGGAGCACCGATGCGAGGCCCTCCTCGATCTCTTCGGCGGTGGCGAAGGCCTCCAACTTGGCGGACACCGCGCCGCCGCCGTCGACGATGAACGTCCACGGCTCGGTGGGCAGGCCCCACTCACCCACCGACGGCACCGCCCGGGCCCTGCCCAGGTCCCCCTGGATCTCGTGGGGGTCTTCGAACACCTCCACGTGGATGAAGTTGGCCCGCCCCCGGTACCGCTCCTTGACCTCCGACAGCACCTCCACCTGGGGACCGCACGTGGCCGTCTGGCAGTAGCCTGGAGTGGCGAAGGAGACCACCAGGGGCATGCCCGAGGCCAGCGCCTCTCGTATCGTCATCCGGTACAGGTCCGGGTCGGGGACGGACGCGGTGGTCAGGCGGTCCAGGGTCTGCACGTCCCGGCCCGTCTTGTTCACCGAGGCGGGGGCCGGCGAGCCGACGGCGGGTGTGCTGCTCTCCTCCTTCACCTGGATGGTCGTGGTGAGGTCGCCGGCGGCGTTCCCCGGCCCGTACAGGGACACCACGGCCTCAGGGCTCCTGACCGTGGTGTTGGAGGCGCGGTCCCGTATGGCGAAGGCGAGGCGGTTGGTCCCCACTCCCAGGTCGGTGGATATCACCGTTGCCGACAGCGTGGGGGTGTCGGGGCCGGGGTCGGTCGACGAGGAGGGGGGCACCATGGTCCCGTCGACGGATACGACCATCCCCCATTCGCCCGCTTGGTCGAAGGCGACCTGGGCGGTGTACACGCCGAGGTCTCCCAGCGGCCACGCCCGGAACCTGGCCGTGGCCGTGACGTCGGGCTCCACCGGATCCGGTCCCGAGCAGGCTGCAAAGAGCACGGCGGCCAGCGTCGCGAGGACGGCGGCGGCCGCCGGTATGGTGGTGGGTCTACTAGGCATGGGTCGCATCGGAGGTCGTGTTGTAGATGCCGTCTGGTCGAGGCGTGCGTCCGCTCCATTATAGTCCAAAGCCATGGTCTGAACATCATTGGCCGGCGGTGGGCCGGCTTGCATTGCCGGGGAGGGAATGACCCTGTTCCGGACATGAAGTATAATCTCCGTACGTGCCAAGACAGGCCGGCGCCGTAGCCGGCCCCGTGGAGCGGACCTGAGCGGAAACGCTACTCGGGCGATTAGGAGGACCTCGATGAAGCGGATCACCAAGGACAAGTACGTGTACGACCTGGACCCCGACGCGCCCCCGGCCATAACCATCGAGTCGGGCGAGGAGCTGATAGTGGAGACCTGGGACGTGTTCCAGGGCCTCCAGGACTCGGAGTCCATCCACCAGAGATTCGAGCTGGGGCCCGACCCGTCGGCCCTGCCCATACCGGCTACGGGCCCCATCTACGTGCGGGACGCCATGCCCGGCGACGCGTTGAAGATCGACTTCATACGCATGACGCCCATCGACCACGCCATCCAGCGGCAGAGGCCGGGCAGCGGCTACCTGGACGAGGAGTTCCCGGACATACACGTGACCTTCATGCCCATCGAGGGCGACCACCTGGCCTTCCCCGGAGGTATCCGGATACCCCTCAGCCCCGACATGGGGATGGTGGCCACCACGCCCACCTACGTGCTCCACCCATCGGGGCGCATCGGGCCCCATGGCGGTGACATAGACCTGCACGACCTGGGTGAGGGCACGACGCTTCATCTCCCCGTATTGGTCCCGGGAGGGCTGCTGGTGATGGGCGACGGGCACGCGGCCGCGGGCGAGGCCACCATGGCCGGCACGGCGGCGGAGGCGCAGCTGGAGGTACACATCCGCGTTACCCTGGAGAAGGGGCGCAACCTGAAGTCTCCACGGGCGTTGACCCGGAGCAACTTCGTCATACTGGGCCACGACAAGAACGACGGGGATCTGACCGAGTGCCTGACTCGGGCCGTGAGGGAGATGCTGGACGTGCTGGTGGATGAGAAGGGCATGAAGCCCAACGACGCCTACGCCCTGCTTAGCGTGGCCGGAGCCGTGGTTGGTCCGGCGTCGAACCGGCGGCTCTACATGAGCTCTCCCAAGGTCACCCTGGACCGCCAGGTCTACGAGCAGCTTGGATAGCCGGGGCCGCGTCGGCCGCGTGAGCAACGAGGAATAAGGAGGGTGCAATCATGGCGCAAAAGACGGTGATCAGGCCGCCCGGGTTGCCCGAGTCGGGCAGTCCTCTCTCCCGGGCCATCCGGGCGGGGGACTTCGTGTTCGTATCGGGTACTCCGGCCAGTCCCAACCCGGCAACGGGCCAGCTCGACCCGGACATCAGGGCGCAGGTGAGGAGCTGCCTGGAGACCATCGATACCATCCTGCGGGAGGCCGGTACGTCGCTGAGCAACGTGGTGGCCGTGACGTCGTACCTCACCGACGCCGGCTATTTCGCCGCCTACAACGAAGAGTACCGCAAGTTCTTTCCCAGCGACTACCCGTCGCGTACGACGGTCAAGGCGGAGCTGATGAGGCCCGAGATGCTGGTGGAGATCACCGTCACCGCGGTGGTGCCTTCTTAGCAGTGGTGGGGGCAGTGGTCGGGGCGGGCAGGTTCGAACTGCCGACCTCCTGGTCCCAAACCAGGCGCGCTACCGCTGCGCCACGCCCCGAGAAGAGTCTATATTGTGGGAGCTGTGGTGCCATTGCGGAAACCATAACGCGGTTGTCCGCAGCCCCAGTATAGATGATACATCGGGGAGGGCTGCCAGGCAATTGCAGTAAGGCCGCATAGCGCCGCGGTCGTCCGGTAGGCTATAATGGCTCATATTCACTCACGGGATGGAGAGTGTGCAAGCATCATGCTGAGATTCGCCGAGGAAATTATCCTGCTCCTGCTCAACGACGATGACGGGAGGTTCGCCCATGTGCCGAGCTGGTCCTTCGACTACGCCCTGGCCGGCGGTGTGCTGATGGACCTGGCCCTGGAGAACCGAATCGACACCGACCTGGAAAACCTGATCCTGGTGGACGCCACGCCGGTGGGCGACAGCCTGCTCGACCCGACGCTGGCGGAGATAGACGCGGGAGAGAAGCACAACGCCCGCTACTGGGTGGAGCGGACGGCGAACCGGGCCCAGGAGATCCGCGAGCAAGCACTCGCCCGGCTGGTGGCCCAAGGCATACTGGAATGCCGGGACGACCGTTTCCTGTGGGTGTTCCGGTCCAGGCGCTATCCTGCCATACAGGGGGAGGTGGAGCGCGAGGTGAAGCTGCGCATCATGGGGGTGCTGTTCAGCGACGACATCCCGGACCCTCGTGACGTGGTCATCATCTGCCTTGCCGACGCGTGCGGCATCTTCAACGGGCTGCTGTCCAGGCAGGAGCGGGACAGGGCCGCCCCTCGCATAGAGCAGGTGCGCAGGCTGGACCTGATCGGTCAGGCGATGTCCGCGGCGATCCGGGACATCGAGCTGTCGGTGGCAGCCTCGGTACAACCGCACATGTAGCAACCCACGGCTTGACGCCGGCCCGTCAACCGACGGAGCAATGGCGCCCATCCCATCGTGATGGCCACGGCTTGGCCCGTTGTCCGCAGTCTCCAGATGCCTCGTACCCGTCTGGGTTGCGTCATTCGGATGGTGTGCACGGGGATCTTCCTGGACCATGGGAGTGAGGTGAGGGGGCAAAGGCCCGCTAGGAGAATTGCTGAGTCTTCGTGGGGTCTTTGGTTGGAAGGGGATCCTCGTGGTCCTGTGCGTGGCCCTCATGGCGCTCACCTCCCGGCCTTACCACGAGGTCGGTGGACAAGAGCCACCGCCGGTGGTGAGCCTGGTGAGCGTAGAGCCGTCTCCGGTGAGGGAAGGCGGCCGGCTGAGAATCGTCGTAGACATCGACCCACCCCGCCCATCGGGCGCCACCGAGAATATCAGTGGTGGGGTCATAGTATACGACTCGTCGCAGGGCCCATTCGCGGACGCGCTCATCGCCTTCGTGTTTCGCGCCGGTCACGAGACCCGGAGCATGGGCTATACGGTGGACGACGACGGGGTGGCCACGACGAGCCGGACCATTCGAATTGAGGTCAATCCCGTCTTCGACGGCTACCGGGTAGGCGGGGGACCGAAGACCATCTCCGTGTTGGACCAGGGCTCCACCGATCCAGGTCCCGTTCCAGATCCGGACCCCGATCCTACCCCGACCCCAACACCCACCCCCACACCTACGGCGACGCCGACGCCCACGCCGACCCCGACTCCCACTGAGACGCCCACGCCGGGGCCGACTCTCACTCCAACCCCCAGGCCAACGGCGACTCCCACGCCAAGGCCGACGTCGACTCCCACGCCCACGCCGACGCCAACTCAGACGCCCACACCAACCCCGCCGCCTACGCCAACACCGACCCCTACGCCGGCACCAACCCCCACACCGCGTCCGACGCCAACCCCGACCCCGACGCCGACGCCCACGCCCACGCCGACCCCGACGCCAACCCCTACGCCTACGCCGACTCCGACACCCACCCCCACACCGACGCCAAGGCCCGCAGCCACGCCGACGCCAACCCCCACGCCGATACCGACGCCGACGCCCACGCCGGCTCCAACTCAGACGCCGGCGCCCATACCGATACCCACACCTACTATTGTTCCAACGGCCACTCCCGCGCCCACCATCGAGGCGGCGGCGTTACCTGACGCGGGAACGCCGGGGACAACCCCTCGACGCGAGCTGGAGCGGGCGGAGATCCCGGTCATCGGAGACGCCATACCCCGCATCCGCAACACCCTGGGCGGGGCCGCGTCCACTCCACGAAGACGCACCACGCTGATCGTCATCCAGGGTGTCACCAGCGCCTTTGCGCTCAGCGTCTTCAGCTACCTGATAGTGCGGCGCCGCTGAGGCCCAGGCCTGTTTCGGGGACGGGAGGGGGTCCGACCCGTCGGTCAGTCGACTTCCTGAAGCTCCGGCACCGGGGCCGTGGCCGCCGTAGCCGGCAGGGTCATGGTGAACTCGGCGTACTCTCCGTACACGGTGTCCACTGACAGGTCGCCCCCCATGCGCCGGGCCACGTCGGCGGCGATGGGCAGGCCCAGCCCGGCCCCCGCCGCGCCGTCCCGCGTGGAGAAGAAGGGGTTGAATATGTGGCCAATGACGTCATCGGCGATCCCGGGACCGTTATCCCGGACCCGTATCTCGGCGGTGTCGTCGACCAGGCGGGTCGAAACGGAAAGGACCGGCTCGTAGGCGTCGCCCTCGGCTTCCCGCTTCTGCCGCATGGCATGGCAGGCATTGGACACCAGGTTCAGGATCGCTTCCCCGAAGTCGTGCTGCACCAGCAGCACCTCACCCAACGATGCGTCCAGGTCGTACACAGGTCTCACGGCGAGGTCCTGCCCCTGTTCGTGTAAGGCCTCGAATCCCGCCTGAACGGCGTTCCGGAGCTCCGAGTTCAGGTCTGTCATCATCGGGTCTCCACCCACCACGCCGAAGCTGCGCATGCGCTCCACGATGGCAAGCGCCCGCCCCCCGTTGGCGAGCACGCGATTCAGGCTGTCGGTCAGCTCCTGGCTGATCTCGTCCAGCAGGGCCGAATCGTCTTCCGACATCCTGTCCCGGTAGTTCTCCAGCATCTCCGTCAGCTCCCGGTACAGGTCGATGGAGCCCTCGGAGAAGTTGTTGACGAAGTTGAGGGGGTTGCTGATCTCGTGGGCCACGCCGGACACCAGCTCACCCAGGGCGGCCAGCTTCTCCTGGGCCACGAGGCGGGCCTGCAGCCGCTGCAGCTCCGCGTTGGTCTGGCGCAGCTCCTCGTACAGCTGCTCGACGAGGTTTAGACGCTGGACTTCCAGGGCCTGTTGCCGGAAAACCTCCAGGGCGCCGGCCAGCTCTCCGATCTCGTCGGTCCCCACTTCCGGCACCGGTGTTTCCAGGTCTCCGTCGGCCATGCCCCGCATACGGTCGGACATTCGCGAAAGCCGCCGCACCATGCCGTTGCCGACCCACAGCCAGGCCGCCAGGGTGGCCACGATCACGCTGATCACGCTGATGCCCGTCAGGAGGGTCCGTCCCTCGTCGAAGCTGCTGACGGCCAGGCCGAGGGTATCCGAAGAGTGGGCCTGGGAGGCCGCCAGCAGGCCCGATACGGACTCATCCAGGGACGCGCTGGACACGTCGAAGGAGGCCGCCAGGTCCCTGACGGTCGCCTCCAACGCGAGCTGCAGGCCGCGGACGTAGAACGCTCCCTCACCCTCTCCCAGAGCTGCTACGGCAGGGTCGATGCCGGCCGCGTTGAGCCGGGTGAACTCGTCCCACAGGGCCCGGAGGGTGTCCTCGTCGTTCGCTTGCAGCGCCTGCCTCAACACGGCCATGGCCGCCTCGGACTCGCCGATGCCGGAGGAGGTCGTCGCCAGGCGCAAGCGATAGCCGGCGGCGGACTCGTTGGCGCTCAGCAGGTCGCTCCGGTTCGCCGCAAGGTTGTCGATTATCCCGGCCAGGTCGTAGGCCGCGTCGTTGACGGCCTGGGCGTTCGACGCCAGGGACGGGACTAGGGTTACCTCTCCCAGAGCGGTCTCCAACCTTTGCAGGGAGTTGGCGACGGCATCGGCTTCCAGGCCCTGGAACCCGGACTCGGATTCGGCCACCACCTCCAGCCCCAGACTACGCAGACGCTCCGCCTCCCGAGCGGCTGTCCAGGACCCTTCGAGGGCCGGTACGGTCTCCGACTGCACTTCGTAGTTGACGTCGCCGCTCTGCTCGAAGTAGTAGACGCCCACCGCCGCCGACACCAGGGTCAGCGCCACCGCAAATCCCAGGGCCAGGTACAGCCGGGCGCCGATACGCCGCCACCTGTCTATCAAGAAGCGCATGCCGGAAACAACTCCTGGCAGTATCTAGGGCCGACGGAACAAGTGCGGGAGCAGCCTATTCCGGCCCATTCCGATAGGTAGGATACCACAGCTTGCTTGCCTGATGACAAGGCCGCCGTCGGCGGGAGAAATGCTCGGTAGCGCCGTGGACCCGGGTCAGTCCGAGATCGGGACAGTGGCGGCCCGCGTGGTGGACCAGGTGGGGAGCCACGCCGAGTGCCTCCCGTCGCCGCCCGCCACGACTATGAGTATGTTCAGGGGGGAGGACACGGGCGGGACCATGAAGCCGTCGTCGTGCTCGTTGACCCACGTGGGCCAGGTGCGGCTGGACCAGTAACCCCGACCCCGGAGGCGGCCGACGGGCATCCGGGCGTTCTCCATCACGTAGGCCTTGACGTCGTCCTTGCCGAACCCGTCCTCGTGCATCTCCTGGGCGTGCTCGGGCCCGATGACCAGGAGCATGTGGGTCTCGCGGCCGATGACGTAGTGGCCCATGTTGCCGGGGCTGACCAGCGAGCTGCAGATGGTGTCGAGGACGTCCCGGCCCGACGTGACGGTCATGTCGCTGATCTGGTGGAAGCCAGTGACGCCCACGACGGTGACGGCGCTGGTCCCCGCGGGGCTGCCCCGCTCCACGTGCAGGGGCTCCCAGGGGCTGCGGCCCTCGTTCTCGGCGATGCACATGGTGTACTTGCCGGGGTGACCCAGGGTCGACTTGTCCGTCACTCCAGGTATGGCGCCGCCTATGTTGCGCATGACGAGGCGGAGGGCCCTGCCTATGGTGGCGTTGGCCCGGTAGCCGTGGCCGAAGACCCCGGTGTCGGCGTTGACCTGCAGCCGGGCGGCAGCCGGGCCGTTGACGATCACCAGCGGGGCTGCCCCTCCGGTGGTGGACTGGATGCCGCCAACGTTGAACCCCTCGGTGCAGACACCCTGCACTGCTGCCAGGACCACCGGGAAGTAGCTGGGGTCGCACCCCGCCATGACGGCGTTGATGGCGACCTTCTCGACGGTGGCTGTGCCGTCGCCGGGAGGGAAGCGCCCCAGGACCTCCGACGGGTCTCGCTCGCAGCCTCGGAGCATCTCGACGACACGGTCCTCGGAGGGGGGCACGATGGGCAGGCCGTCGGTCCAGCCGCGCTGGTAGTACAGGTCGTTTATGGCTTCCGGGGAGGCCGATACCTGGAGCCGCCGCGACCTCAGCTGCGGGTTGGATGGCATCAGGATGAGGTCCCTCCGGTGAGGGACTGGACGATGTCGGGCAGGGCCCCCAGGGCCATCTCCGCGATGTCGTCGGGCTTCTTGCTGGCTATGGGGTGGCCAATCACTACCACGGGATGGGCCGGCATCCCCAGGGTCTCACCCCTGAGCCGGGCCAGGCGGGTGAAGGCGTTGGTGATCACCGTCACGGCGGGAACGCCCCTCTTCTCGGTCTCTATTCCGTCGTGGAGACCCCACGACGTGCAGGACCCTCAATCGGCCACCGCGTGGATCACCGCGTCGCACGGCGCTGCGACCTGGTCGATGAGGTCGGGCGGCGCCGGGGTATTGGCGTTGGCCTTGCGGCGGTACACGACCTGGGACACGCCGTACCGGTCTCTCAGGAGGGCTTCCATGTTTTCGAGGAACACGTCGGAGTTGTGCTTGGTGTTGTCCACCAGCCCGATGGTGGTCCCCTGAAGCGAGGCCAGCCGAGCTGCCAGGGCGTGCTCCTCTGGCACGTCCTCGGCTGATGGGTCCAACAGGGTCACGGTTTCGCTCGCCGTCATTACCGGGCCTCCTTGGAGTGGGGAGTCCGACCGCAGCGGCGGTTGGGCCGATTATAGCGTCTTGGACGGGCGCGGGCAAAGCCCGGGGGCAGGCCTTACTCCTCCAGGGCCCGCCGCTTCTCGCCGTCCCTGGCCCGGCAGGCGGCGGACCTGCGCAGCACGTCCTTGGCCCACTCGTCCACGGGCACGTCGATCATCCGGCCGGCGAAGGGCACCGCAGCAGTGCCTGCCGCGACGGCCTGGGCGAACACCTCTCTAACCTGGGTATAGTACTCCACCAGCTCGGGGGCCGGCGTCATGGCTGTGTTGACCAGCTCCACCCACGAGGCGTCGCGGCACACGACGCCCTTGAATCCCATGTTCCTCCCGTCCGTCGCCATCTGGAAGACATCGTCCCTGCCGGGGTCCGTCGCCGCCAGGTCCAGGGGGCGGGCGATGCCCACCGGCTGGACTCCGGCGTGGGTGGCCTCCATGATCAGCCGGCCCAACGCGAACTCCAAGGGGTCGTGGACGGTCGAGGGCCAAACGCCTATGTCGGCGCAGAAGTCCGTCTCTGCCAGACCGACCTGGGTCACCCTCGGGTCCGCGCCGACGATCTCCCGGACGTTCCACACGCCCAGCGCCGACCCCAGGAGCGCTATGATCTCCAGGGAGCCTTCCCTGATCCCTCGGAGTCTCTCCATCTCCAGCAGGAGCTTGGCGGCTGCCGCTACGTCCTGGGCAGTCCCGACCTTGGGCAGCACGATGCCCGAGACGCCCTCCCATATGCCCGCCTCCAGGTCCGCGTGGAGGAAGGGTGGGTTCACACGCAGGAACACCTCCGAGGCTCCCGCGGCGGCCCTGGGAACGGCCTCGCGAACGGCGGCTCGGGCCTCGGCCTTCCGGGAATCGGGGACGCCGTCCTCCAGGTCCAGTGTCACGGCGTCGGGGTGACCTTCCCAGGCGCCCTTGGGCGATTCCAGAGACGCCAGGGCCTCTCCGTCGGTCAGGGAGACGACCAGGTTGGAGCGGCGGACGAAGTCCAGGGTGTGTTCCGGGCGTGGCATCAGGCGGACTCCCCGCGCTCTTCCACGGCCCTGGTGCGCGAGACTGCCTCAGCCTTCTCCCGGTCCCGCTCGGCGCAGGCCTCGGCCCACTCCAGGAGCTCCCGGGCCTTGCGAGCCTCGTACTTGTCGACCACCCTCCCGTTTACCTCTTCCCAGGTCTTGCCCTGGGCCACCAGCTGCCGGTAGGCCTCCAGCACGCCGCTGGCATCCTCCACCTCGTCGGGAGGCGGGGTCAACCCGCGTATCTGGGGCTCCACCACGTTGGGATGGAGGCCGCTGCCGTGGCGGAGGCCGCACTTTCTGGCGGTATCTGCCTCCTGGAAAGCGCGGTCGGGGTCGCTGACGCTGCCGGTGGTGTTGGCGACGAAGGGCATGTTGGTCGGCTCCAGGCCCAGGACCCGGGCGGCCAGCTCCAGCTCCCCCTTGCTGTACACGAACTGGTCGAACCCCACGAACATCTCGATGCCCAGGTCTCGGGACATGTCGTAGCCTGTCCCTCCGCCCAGGTCTACGATGCGGGCGCTGGCGGCGGCCATCTCGTACCCGTTGACCACGCCCGTCGCTGTCTCGATGTTGGCCCCTATCTGCACGGTGCCGGGCCTGATGCCTCGCTCTCTCTCCAGGCGGGTAATGATCCGGTCCAGCTTGCGGATCTCGTCGGCCGTTTCGGCTTTGGGATAGTTGACACGGGCCAGGCCCGGCCAGACGATGGCCTCCAGGTCCGCTTGGACGTAGTCGTGGTTGATTCGGGTAAACACCTCGGCCCCGCCCTTGGAGACCTTGCCGATGGCCTCCCTCACCAGGGTCCTGGCGTGGGGCTTTCTCCACTCGGGGACCGAGTCTTCCAGGTCCAGGTTTATGTAGTCGCAGCCCCTGGTCCAGGCCCGGTCCACGAACCGCGGGGTGTTCACCGGCATGGTCAATCCGGACCGGCGGACGGCTCTACTGGTCATGGGGCTCCGCTCTCCTCCGCGTCCTCCCTGGCCAGCTCTACGGCCCGGGCCTTGGCGTCGTCCCTGGCCGCACAGGCCCGGGCTCGGGCGGTCAGCTCCCGGGCGGCCCTCGCCGTGGCCGGGTCCACCGTCCGCGTGCCCAGGTGGGCCAGGGCCTTGCCCTCGTGCTGGGCCTGCTCCCAGGCCCGTATCACTGCCTCGGCCTGGGCGACGTCCTCCGGGTCCGGGGCGTACCCCAGGTTGAGCGCCTCCACCTGGTCGCTCCCCAGGCATATGGAGCCCCGGAAGCCGATGGCCCTTCCCCGCCGGGCGGCCTCCAGGGTATCCTCCGGACTCGCGGCGAGTCCCCGGGCGGGGGCCCTCCACCAGGCTCCCAGCGGCACGACGCCTGCTGCGTTGGCAGCGGCGATGAGGCGCTGCATCAGGTAGGGCATCATGTGGAGCTCTCCAGAGGGCTCCGGACGGAGGTCCATCTCCAGGTCGGCGCGGCCCAGGGTCAAGCCCCATACCCTCTGGCTGGCCCTGGCGATCTCCATGGCGTTGAAGTTGCCCACGGCCGTCTCCAGCGCGGGCACCATCTGGAGGGCGCCGGGCAACAACCCCAGCTCCTCTTCCATCTGCGACAGGAGGCCGTCAGCCTCCGCGGCTTCATCCGCCGACTCCAGCCGGAGGACGACGCCGGCCAGCCCGCGGCATACCGAGGCACTGAGGTCGGCGTAGAGCAGCTCCCGGTCGGCGAGAAGGAACACATCCGCGCCGCCCTTGGAGACCGACTCCACGGCCTGCCTGGCCCCCTCCCTGGCGGCCGGCTTGTCCACTTCGGCCACCATCTCCGCCAGGTCGAGCAAGACCACGTCCGCCCCCCAGGTCCAGGCGTCCTCTATGGCGGCCCTGTCGGAAAGGGGCAC
The DNA here is from genome assembly GCA_965207305.1 of Dehalococcoidia bacterium. Lineage (GTDB taxonomy): Bacteria > Chloroflexota > Dehalococcoidia > Lucifugimonadales > JAGWBF01 > JAGWBJ01. The sequence continues at coordinate 233,488 of CBDBMB010000002.1, forward strand.
CAGGAGCCAGGAGCGGCGGACGGACTTGCCGTCGGCGACGTCGCTGGATGGCGGGGACGTCATCCGCACCGGAGGCATCGGACCTCGCTGAAGACGCTGTCCTGGATGTCGCGGTCGGACATAATGTAGTCCATCACCACGCGCACGGCCTTGTTCTCGTCGGCTATGCCGTACTTCTCGGCGGCCGAGCGCAGGAAATTCATCTGGTCCACCTCCAGGGTCAGCTCATAGGCCTGTTTCTCCTTTGGCATCGAAAACCTCCCACGCGGCAAGGTTTGGCGTTGCGCGGGAGCGTCGAAAGGCCGGCTCCGGCGCGGGAGGATTATATGACACGGTGGGTGTGCTGACAACCGACGCGGGCCTGCTGCTATAATCGGGAGACTTGGCGCCGTCGAAACACTGCCGGGGAGGACGACGCTGGCCCACCCTCTGGACGAAACCCTGGCCCGGGAGCTGGAGCTCCTGGCCGAAGACGCCGCCAGGGGCGCGGGCGAGCTGCTCCGGGGCTACTTCGGTGGCTCCATTCAGGTTGACTACAAGGACGAGAAGAAGGAGCGAGACCCCGTTACCCAGGCCGACAAGGAGGCCCAGGAGTACCTGAGGGATAGGATCCTGGCCCGGTTCCCCGACCATGAGGTGCTGGGAGAGGAGGACGCCGAGAGGGACGAGGCCCCATCTTCGGACTTCTTGTGGGTGCTCGACCCGCTGGACGGCACCACCAACTTCCTGAACGGGCTGCCGGTGTACGCGGTCTCCGTGGGAGTGCTGTACCGTGGCGGGCCCGCGGCCGCCGCGCTGTTCCTGCCATGGCCCGGGGAGGCCTCGGGCCGTGTCCTCCATGCAAGGAGGGGAGGCGGGACGTGGGACGGAGACGCACCCATCGCCCCATCCCCCCAGGACGGGCCGCGCCCCAACCGTCTGACGGGCCTGCCCGGGTCCTTCGGGGGCGGCTTTCGAGTGCGACGCCCTCTGAGGGGCAAGCTGGGTGAGCCGAGGGTGACGGGCAGTATCGCCTACGAGCTGGGGATGGCCGCCACGGGGGTGTTCCAGTACGTGCTTCTGGGAGCCCCGAAGCTGTGGGACGTGGCGGCGGGCGTCCTGGTGGTGGCGGAGTCGGGGGGGTCCGTGCTGGTCGGGCCGGAGCGTGGAGGGACGTGGCGGCCTCTGGAGACCCTAGGCCCCCCCTGGGACGGCGGGCGTCCCAGCCTGAAGGCCCTGCGGGGATGGAGCCGCCCCATCGTGGCCGGGCGGCCGGAGGTGGCGCAGTTCGTGGCCGGGAACCTCGTGCGCCAGCGTTCGTTGCGCGGGAGGCTGCGGCGTCTGCTGGCGGGGCTGAAACGCCCCTAGGCCTGGTCGGGCTCCCAACCCCAGGGGCGCGGGCCGAACTCGGGGGCGAACACCTGGCCCCGTTTCACGGTGACGAAGGGGAGGAAGGCCTTGTCCACCCTCAGCGTCTCGCCGGGCACGTCGTACACCACCCAGTCGCCCTCCCTCAGCTCCAGCACCGATACGTCGGCTTGGCGCCCCACAGCCAGGCTGCCCAGCCGGTGGTCCTCGCCGATGGCCTTGGCGGGGTTGGCGGTGCACATGGTCACGACCTGCTCCACGGTGAAGCCCAGGCCCAGGAAGCGTGTCATGATCTCCACCAGGCCGTGGACCGGGTCCAGCCTGCCCGGCGCCGTCAGGTCGGTGCTGATGCAGTGGGGGAGCAGCCCCTGGTCTATGATGCGGCGGCCCTGGTCGAAGCCGAAGTTCTGGCGTCCGTGGGCCGTGTCGAACCATACGCCCCGGTCCGCGGCTTCTTTCGCCTCGGGGACCAGCTTGCCGTTGGCGTCCAGGACGCCGCCGGGCAGGGTCGTGAAGAAGTGGGTGATGATGTCCCCCTCCTCCATGATGGGGAGGAGCTGCCGTATGACGTTGGGGTCGTAGCGTTCCTCGGGGTCGCCGATGTGGGCCATGAGCTTCAGGCCGCTCTCCTTGGCCGCCCGCTTGGCCAGCCTGGGCATCTCCATGCCGAATATCTCCAGGGCGGGCGAGACCATGCGGCACTTGATGCCGCGGACCAGCCCCCGGTGCTGCTCCACGGCCCTGAGGGTGCCCTCGAAGTCGATGGCGCTCTCGGCGATGATGTCCGGCGTGGTGGCCAGGCCCGTCTGGCAGATGTGCATCAGCGGGATGATCTCGGTATGGCAGTTGGGGATGATGTGCTGCGGCATGGCGGCGAAGGTGGCGCAGCCGGCGCTTCCCGCGTCCACCATCGTGGTGACGCCGGCGTAGACGCCTCCGAGGTCGGCCTGCACCCCGATGCGGGTGAAGGAGTCGAGGACGTGGGTGTGCAGGTCTATCAGCCCGGGGGCCACTATCTTGCCCGACACGTCGATGACTCGTGCGGCGTCTTCATCGGGAATGCCGGCCTGTATGGCGGCTATCTTCCCGTCCTGGATGGCCACGTCCTGCCGGCCCCGCAGGTCTTGTGACGGGTCGACCAGCGTCCCGCCCTTCAGCACCAGGTCGTACACGGCTCCACCTCCATCTTGTGGCTTCTTGGGGCTATGGGTCCGTGGTGGGGGCGGTTTGCAAGCGGCCAGTACGTGAATACGTCGGCTTCCTTGACATTCCTGCCCCTAGTGTGTCTTCTATACACATGGACAGCCGAGAGGTGATACGGTGACTACTTCGGGATGGCTGGGTGCTCGACCGAGTACGGGGCAGCCACCGCCATTTCATCCATCCCGAGAGGCTGGGACGGGTAACCGTGATGCATCCGGCAAAGGACATCCCTCTGGGAACACTTCGAAGTATCTTCCGACAAGCCGGATGGGATTGGAGGGGACGCTGATGCGATTTCCGATTGTGGTCCACAAAGACGAGGGAAGCAGCTATGGGGTTACGGTCCCGGACCTGCCCGGCTGTTTCTCCGGCGGCGATACCCTGGATGACGCCTTCTTGTCCGTCCAGGAGGCGATTCTGCTCCACTTGGAGGGGATGCTGGCCGGCGGGGATCCGCTTCCCCAGACCAAGCCCATCGAGGTGCACTTCTCCAACGCGGACTACGGGGGCGGCATCTGGGGCTTCGTAGACGTGGACTTGGCTGACATTCCGGGCGACAAGGCGGTACGGGTCAACATCACCGTGCCGTCCCGGGTGCTTGCGACGATCGACAAGCAGGCCAAGCGGGACGGCGAGACACGGTCGGGATTCCTGGCCAAGGCCGCTTTGGAGCATATCGCGGCCCGGGCCTCGGGATAGATGCGCCACGTTCATGCCGGGCCGCCATCCATCGGAATGAACCTGCCCATTGATGAGATAGGTGCCAAACTGCTGGCAAGGGAGAGGTAGATCATGGCTGAGACATTTACCAAGTGGGATGTGACGGATCGCCTGCGCACCAAAGAAGAGGCCTGTCTCTATCTCGAAGCGGCAGCGGAGGAGGACCCGGGCGACGGCAGCCTGATTCGCGCGGCCCTGAACGATATCGCGCGTGCCCACAACATGAGCCGCCTGGCCCTCGATGTTGGCATGACTCGGAAGGGCCTCTACAAGGCTCTGTCGGAAGACGGCAACCCATCCTTCGCTACGGTGATGCGAATCACCCGTGCCTTGGGGATGCAGCTACGGATCACCGCGTAGATTACTTCCGCTGGCGGAGGCCGTCCAGGACCTCCTGCAGCATCGTCTCTTCGCTCTCCTGGGAGGCCTGCTTCAATCGTTCCAGCACGAGGTCGTACAGCTCGTCGACCGCCGGCGAAGGGCGGATGCTTATCTCCCTCTTGGTCCCGCGGTTGTCGGTGGCTATGCTGACGTTCACCGAGTGGTGGGCCGAGTCTTTCGCGGGGTTCTTGTTGATCGTGAACGTGTAGTTGTCCACCCCGGCTACAACGGCGATGGTCACGTCCTTCCAGGTGATCTCGCCGTTTCGAGTCTGCCTGATCAGCTCCGATAGTATGCCGTCCGGTGTTGCCATGGTCCTCTTCCCTCTCTTGTATGGTGTTTGCCGGAGCGCCCCAATACCCTATCCCAGAACCTGCTCGGCCCGTAGCTCGTCGAGCTGCTCCGGCGTGTAGTCCAGAAGGCCGGTCAGCAGCTCGTCGGTGTGCTCGCCCGGCATCGGAGTGGGGCCGACCACCGCGGGGGTCCTGCTGAAGTGCCAGAAGTCGCCGGAGACGTTGATCTTCCCGGCGATGGGGTCGGGCACCTCGACCAGGGCCCCGCGTTCCCACGGGTGGGGGTCCTCGGCGGCCTGGGCGATGGTGTTGACCGGCGCCGCCGTAACGTCGTGGGCGGTGAAGTGATCGATGCCCTCCCGCATGGTCTTGTCCGCCAGGACCTCCCGGACCGCCGCGTCTACGGCTTCGCCGTTCTTGGACCTGTTGTGCCGCTCGGTGAACCTGTCGTCCTCCATCCACTCGGGCCTGCCCAGCGCCCGGCACACCCTGGGCCACTGGTGCTGGTCGCCGGCGGAGATGAGGACCCATCCGTCCTTGCACGGGTACGCCCCGCTGGGCGGGGCCGCCGACTCTCCGCGCTTGGGCAGCTCCCCTCCGCCGGTGTACGCCGTGATGGGTATCTCGGTGTAGCTGTACCCCGTGTCCGCCAGGCATACGTCGAGGGTCTGACCCTCGCCGGATATCTCCCTCTCCCGCAGGGCCGCCAGGGTGCCGATGGCGGCGTGCAGCGCGGTGGTCCGGTCGATGATGGGGACGCCGGCGCGGATGGGAGGCATTCCCTCCTCGCCGGTGATCATCATGATCCCGGACATGGCCTGGCCTATGGGGTCGTAGCCTATTCGCTCCTTGTAGGGGCCGAACTGGCCGTAGGCCGATACGTTGACCATTATTATGCGGGGGTTGAGCTCGTAGAGGACGTCGTAGCCGAAGCCCATCTTGGCGATGGTGCCAGGCCTGAAGTTCTGGAGGAAGACGTCGGACACCTTGACCAGGTCCCTCAGGATGCCCTTCGCCTTGTCCTTCCTCAGGTCCATGGCGATGCTCTTCTTGCCGCTGTTGTACTGGACGAAGTAGGCGCTCTGGCCGTTGGCCCAGGGTCCGTGGGTGCGGGTCTCCTCGCCCCCCAGGCGCTCGATCTTGATGACCTCGGCGCCCAGCCTTGCCAGGACCTGTGCGCACCGGGGTCCGGCCTGGTGCCGTCCCAGGTCCAGGACCCTTATCCCCTCCAGTGGAGAACTCACCGCTCCCATGCGTACCTCCTTCTCGGGCCGGCAGGGCTGGCGGCCCGGGAACGACGCCCAGGAACGTGCGACCCGCCGTTGCCGGTATTCTACGCCGGGCCATGGAAAAGGGCAACAATAGGAGCGCGGGCAGGGCGCCCGATACGGAAGCCCGGTGCAGGCCGGTAGGCGCTGTGCTATACTCCCTAGCGAACACGGGAACATAGCTAAGGAGGCGGAGAATGATAGACCTGATCGTCAGAGGAGGCCAGGTGGTGACTCCGTGGGGCGTCGGGGACTGGGACGTGGCCATCGAGGGTGATAAGATCGCCGCGGTGGCCTCCCCGGGCTCTATCCCCGCCGAGGTTGGCAGGGTTATCGACGCCTCGGGCATGATCGTGGTGCCGGGGGGAATCGAGCCCCATGCCCACGTGTCCGCCCCGGTGGCGGGAACGAACCTGCTGACGGCTCCGCCGGAGGAGGTGAGCCGGTCGGCCCTCTTCGGCGGGACGACGACCATAACCGACTTCGCCATCCAGGGTCCCGGCGTGGACATCCCGGCGGCCATCCAGGAGAGGACGGATACCTGGAAGGGCCACTCCTACTGCGACTACTCCCACCACGTCATGCTGCTGGGGGAGATCCCGCCCGAGATCATCGCCCAGATGAACGACGCCGTCGTGGATGGCTTCCCCACCTTCAAGATATTCACCACCAACATACGCCCGGTGGCGGGCATCCCGGTGGACGAGCGCCGTCTAGTGGGCATGGGCCACCTGACGGGGGTGATGGAGGAGGCGGTGACCCGGGGGGGCCTCATATTCGTCCACGCCGAGGACGACGATATCGTCCAGTACATGTACAACAAGCTGATCCGCGAAGAGAACACCGAGTGGCACAACATGCACGTCGTCCACAACAACATGTCCGAGGACCTGTCCTTCCGGCGGGTGCTGCGGGTGGCCGAGTGGACGGGCGCCGCCACCTACTTCGTCCACGTCAGCGCCAAGGAGGGGGTCAACGCCATACAGGAGGCCCGGGGTAAGGGCATGCCCATCTACGGCGAGACCTTGCACAACTACGCCTGCTTCAACTCGGACAACTACAAGGAAGAAGACGGGATGAAGTACCATACCTACCCGTCGCTGAAGTCCGAGGAGGACCGGAAGTCCCTGTGGGAGGGGATCATCAAGGGCGGCATCAACAGCATGGCCACCGACGAGTACTGCACCAGCTACGCGGTGAAGACCCAGGGCCGGTCGGTGCTGGACGTCACCGGCGGGCACAACGGCGCCGAGGCCCGCGTCGGCATCACCTTCAGCGAGGGCGTCAGCAAGCAGGGCATGTCCCTGCAGCGGTTCGTGGACGTGACCTCCGCCAACGCCGCCAAGATCATGGGCTACTACCCGCGCAAGGGGGCCCTGGCCCCCGGCAGCGACGCCGACATCGTGCTCATCGACCCCAGCATCCGCAAGACCCTGTCCATGAACGACTTCCACATCGGCGACTACAGCGTCTGGGAGGGCAGGGACATCATCGGCTGGCCCGTCACCACCATCCTGCGGGGCAAGGTGGTGGTGGAGAACGGCCAGTTCCACGGCGCCGGAGGGGGCGGACAGCTCATCCCCCGTAAGATAGACCAGGACGTGCTGAACCGCCCGGCCTGCTAGGGTGTCCCAAAGGAGCCGAACGATGATGTGGAGACTCTACTCCGGGGACGACGGCCAGTCCCACTTCGAGGAGCTGAGGCCCCCCACGGGCCCGCTGGAGGCCTCGCCCATGCAGGCGGCCACCGGCATCACCTTTCGGCAGTCCGAGCCGGGGGAGTTCATCGACTTTCACGTGGCCCCCAGGCGGCAATACGTCATAACGCTGGCGGGATACGTGGAGATCGGCCTGGGAGACGGCACCTCGAAGGTGCTCGGCCCCGGAGACGTGATGCTCGCGGAGGACCTTACAGGCAAGGGTCACACCACGCGGATCGTGGGCAACGAGACCCGGCTGTCGGTGGCTGTGCCGTTGGCCTGACCGCCCCGGACTTGGGACCCCCCCGGATGGGGGAGGCTGGAACGCAGGGGCGCATGGTTGTGCGCCCCTACTCGTAGGAGGAGCCGTGGCCACCTTTGCGAGGATATACGTGGGTGAGGATGGCCTGTCCCACGTCGAGGACATCGAGCCGCCTTTCGGGGCGTCGGCGGACCCCGAGGGCGCCCTGGAGGCGACCCCCTTCAGCCGTGCCACGGAGGTGGCCTTCCGCAGGTCGCCCCCGGGCCACTTCCAGGACTTTCATACCCCGCCTCGACGCCAGTACACGGTGACCCTGTCCGGCGAGATCGAGGTGACGCCCGAGGACGGCAAGACACGCCGCTTCGGGCCCGGCACGGTCCTTCTGGTGGAGGACCTCACGGGGAGGGGTCACACCACCCGGGTCGTGGGGTCGGAGGTGCGGGTGTTCATGGTGGTTGCCCTGGATGACTGAGGCGGACTAGAATGACCGGGACTCTCTGGGGAACCTCTAGAGCACAGATCGAGGAGCCATGACGGAGATACCCAAAGCGTACGATCCGGCGGAGGTCGAGGGCCGCATCTACGACACCTGGCTGGACCAAGGCTACTTTGCTCCCTCCTCCGACCCGGACAAGAGGCCCTTCGTCGTCATCATGCCCCCGCCCAACGTGACCGGCCAGCTCCACCTTGGCCACGCCCTGACGGCGGCCGTGGAGGACGTGCTTTGCAGGTGGCACCGTATGATAGGCGACGCGACCCTATGGCTGCCCGGCAAGGACCACGCCGGCATCGCCACCCAGTGGGTGGTGGAGCAGCAGCTCGCCCGGGAGGGCACCAGCCGCCAGGAGCTGGGCAGGGAGAGGTTCGTGGAGCGGGTCTGGGAGTGGGTCCGCGAGTACGGAAACGCCATAGACGAGCAGCACAAGCGCCTGGGGGCGTCCTGTGACTGGTCGCGCCTGCGGTTTACCCTGGACCCGGGGCCCAGCAGGGCCGTCCGCACCACCTTCGTCGACCTGTACGACAGGGGCCTCATCTACCGGGGAGAGAGGATCATCAACTGGTGCCCCCGGTGCTCCACGGCCCTATCGGACCTCGAGGTGGAGCACGAGGAACGAGAGGGACGACTGTACTACATAAGATACCCGCTGGCCTCGGGCAGCGGACACGTGGTGGTCGCGACCACCCGCCCGGAGACCATGCTGGGCGACACCGGAGTGGCCGTACACCCGGAAGACCCCCGCTACGAGGAACTGGTCGGGAAGGACGTGACGCTGCCCATCGTGGGCAGGCCGGTCCCCATCGTCCCCGATGGGGCGATAGACCCCGAGTTCGGCACCGGCGCCCTGAAGGTCACCCCCGGGCACGACCCGGTGGACTTCGACATCGGCCGTCGCCATGGCCTGGCGGTGATAACCGTCGTCGCCCAGGACGGCAGCATGACCGCCGAGGCGGGTCCCTACCAGGGCATCGAGCGGTTCGAAGCGCGGGACGCCCTGGTCGCCCAGCTCGAATCCGAGGGGCTCCTGGAGCGGACCGAGGAGTACACCCACTCGGTGGGCCACTGCCAGCGGTGCAAGACGGTGGTGGAGCCCCTGGTCAGCACCCAGTGGTTCATGGACGTGGGCAAGCACGACGACGCAAGCTCCATAGCTGGCCGGGCCTACGCCGCGGTGGACGAGGGACGGGTACGGGTCGTGCCGGACCGTTTCACCCGCGTCTACCTGAACTGGCTGGAGAACATACGGGACTGGTGCATCAGCCGCCAGCTCTGGTGGGGGCACCGCATCCCGGTGTGGTACTGCGGTGACTGCAGGGCGCTTACGGTCCGGGTCGAGGACCCCGAGGCCTGCGCCGAGTGCGGTTCCGCGAACCTGGAGCAGGACCCCGACGTTCTGGACACCTGGTTCAGCTCCGGGCTGTGGCCCCACTCCACCCTCGGCTGGCCCGGGGACACCGACGACATGGCGCGGTTCTATCCCGGGGCGGGGTTCCGCCCGGAGGACGGCGGCCACGACTCCTTCGTCATGGAGACGGGCTACGACATCCTGTTCTTCTGGGTAGCCCGCATGATAATGATGGGGCTGGCCAACACGGGCCGGGAGCCCTTCCATACAGTGTTCCTGCACGGGCTCATCCGGGACACCCAGGGCGTCAAGATGAGCAAGACCAAGGGCAACGTCCTCGACCCGCTGGAGCTAATCGACGAGTTCGGGACCGACGCCATGCGCTTCGCATTGACGACGGGGACGGCCCCCGGGAACGACCTGCGGGTGGGCGAGTCGAAGCTGGAGGCGGGCCGCAACTTTGCCAACAAGCTGTGGAACGCCGCCCGGTTCGTGATGACGAGCCTGGACGGAGCGGATGCCCGGTCCCTGGAGGGGTGGTACGACCCGCGCGGCGTGGACCACCGGCAGGACCGCTGGATCCTCCATCGGCTGAACGTGACCGTCGCCTCCGTGGGAGACTACCTGAAGACCTACGAGCTGGGCGAGGCCCAGAGGGTCATGTACGAGTTCCTGTGGGGCGAGTTCTGCGACTGGTACATCGAGATGGCCAAGGTCAGGCTGCGCGATGGGGAAGGGGCTCCCCTGAGGGTCCTGGCCCACGTGCTGGAGCGCACCCTCCGCCTGCTCCATCCGTTCATGCCCTTCATCACCGAGGAGCTGTGGCAGGCCCTCCTCAGGCGGCTGCCCGCGGAGGGCGACCCTCCGGCGTCCATCATGGTCGCGGCCTACCCTGCGGCGGACCCGGCCCAAGTGGACCCCCAGGCGGAGCGGGAGATGAGGGCCCTGGTCCAGATGGTCCGGGCCATACGCAACGCCCGTGCCCAGCTCCGGATACCGGCGGCCCAGTTCCTGGAGGCCGCCGTGGAGGCCAACGGCCTGCGAGACGTGGTGGTCCAGGAGTCGCCGGCCATCCGGACCCTGGCGCGGGTGGAGCCCCTGCGTATCGTGGATGCGGCAGCCGAGGGGCCGGCGGGGCACTCCATGACCCTGGTGGTGGACCCGCTGGTGGTCCGGCTGCCCCTGGCCGGCGTGGTGGACGTGTCCGCCGAGAGGACCAGGCTGGGCAGAGAGCTGGAGGAGTGCAGGACCAACCTCGGACGGGTCAGCGGCCTCCTGAGCAACCCCAAGTTCAGCGGCAGGGCACCCGAGGAGGTGGTGGAGCGGGAGCGGGAGAGGCTCGGGTCCCTGCAGGAGCGGGAACGCCGGCTGCAGGAGGTCCTCTCCCAGCTGGGCGATTGACCCGCCGGTTGCTAGCCGGACTGCGCGTGGTCGTAGAGCCTGTCGGCCATCGAGGCGATCTCCGCCGTCATCGTAAGCCGTTGGCGCCACTCCTCCGGCACGCTTGTTGCCCCGTAGTGGGCCCCGGCGATCTGGCCGTAGATCGCGGCGGTGGTGTCCGCGTCATCCCCCAGGTTGGCGGCCAGGAGGGCCCCCTCGCGAAAGTCCCGCGACCGGTGGAAGGCCCAGAGCGCCGCCTCCAGCGATTTGACGACGTAGCCCGACCCCTCGATCTCAGGGGGTTCCCGGTCCTTGAAAGACCCTTCGGCTATCTCCGCAATCTTCTCCGACAGCGGGCTTCTGTCCCACAGGCCCTGGACAGGGCAATAGCGGGGGGAGAGAAGGGTCCCCTTGTCGATGCCGTGTAAGGCGCCCACGAGCAGGCCGGAGAAGTATCGGCAAGCGTCGACCGCCTCTTCGGCCCCGTGGGTGGTCCTGGAGCTGTCGGCGCTCCGGTCGATGGCCTCCTCGGCATGGCCGGCGAAGTACATGGGCACCGGGGCCAGCCGCATCAGCGAGCCGTTCCCCGCGGAGTAGGCGTCGGAGGAGCCCGAGTAGGGATCGCCGGTCCGCTGGAAGCGCGACAGGGCGCTTGCGACGGTGTTGCCTATGTCGAAGCATGACCCCGTCGAGGACAGGTACCCCTCCTCCCGCCAACGCAGGTAGCGTTGCATCTGGTCCATGGGGTCGAAGCCGCCGGTCTCGATGAGGCTGGCGGCCAGGCACAGGGCCATGGACGTGTCGTCGGTCCACTGGCCGGGCTTCAGACCGAAGGGTCCGCCGCCGACCATGTCGTCGATGGGTCGGAAGGTGCCTGGGGCCCGGAATTCCAGTGCAACGCCCAGGGCGTCACCCGCGGCCAGCCCCAGCAGGCAGCCGCGAAAACGGTCCCGGGCCGTCGTGGCTGCCGTCAAGAAGCCTGGGCCTCGCGCCTGGGGATGGACGTCCGCAGCGCCTCCAGCCTGACCAGGCCCTTCTTGGTGTCCGAGGCGACCCGGGCCGGGTCCCATATCTCCACCCTTCGCTTGAAGAGTCCGTAGGTGAACTCCTTCATCTCGGTGACGTTCACCGACCGGCCGCTGGGCCTGCCCCGTCCCTTGATATACTCCTTCAGCAGGTCGGTCCTGGTCTCACTGTACAGCCGCATGAAGGCCTGCTCCACCAGGTCCTCGCTGTCGGGGAAGCCCCGGGCCCGGTGCTGCTTTCGGACCTCCTCCTCCACGGCGAGCTGCAACGCCTCCTCGACTACCACGCCGTACCAGAAGTTGAGGAAAGCCCGGTGCTTGTTATAGCCCAGGTAGTCTCGAAACTGGGAGGCGCTGATTCCGCCGGGCAGCTCTCCCTCGAAGAGGAGGCGTTCCTTGTCGTTGGATGAGACCAGGCCGTCCAGCTCGCCGCACAGACGCTCGGCCAGCAGCAGCCAGTCGAAGGCCTCGTCCCGGATCAGGTAGCGGTAGGTCCTGCCCCGGTGCCACTCCTCGGGGAGGGTCCACATGCCCACCGCTTCGAGGAGCGCCTCATGCCAGGGCTTGCCACCGTGGACCGCCCTGCGGAGGTGGACGACGGCCTCGGGCTCCCCGGTGGCCGGCACACCGGGCCTGGGGTCGGTTGCATCCTCGTCGCTGGGGGTCTTGGGCATGACCGGCTTCCCAGGCTAGCCGCGCCCCGCCAGCAGGGAACGACGGTGGGGTTTCGGCGTACTCAGGTAGGCCAGGAGGTCCGGCGCAGGAAGGGTGTTGAGGATGTGCCGGGACTCGCACCACCCGCGGCGGGCCATGGCGACACCGAACCGGACGTGGGCCAGGTCGGGGATGCAACGGGCGTCGCTCCCGATGGCCAGGGGCGCCCCCAGGTCCATGGCTCTCTGTACGTGGCTGTCCTTCAGGTCTAGGCGGTCGGGGTTTCCGTTGATCTCCAGGGCCGTTCCCGTGGCCGCCGCGGCGGCGAACAGGGCCTCCACGTCCACGCCCTCGGACTCCCGCGCCCCGACCGTGCGGCACGTGGGGTGGCCCACGACGTCGACGTTGGGGTCGTCCATGGCACTGACGATGCGCCGCGTCATCTCCGCCGGACTCTGGCCCAGGGCGGTATGGACCGAGGCGACGACTATGTCGAGCTGCCGGAGGACCTCCTCGGGGTGGTCCAGGGAGCCGTCCGGGAGTATCTCGACCTCGCACCCCGACAGCACACGGATACCGCATCGTTCCCCGAGGGAGGCCAGGGTCCGGACCTGCTCCAGGAGGTCCCTGGACGACAGGCCGGCGGAGGTCCCCCGCCCCGGTGAGCGGTCGGTGATGGCGACGTACTCCAACCCCGAGGCGGCGGCTGCGCGGACCATCGCCTCCAGCGAGTCGGCGCCGTCGGCCCAGTCGGAGTGGACGTGGATGTCTCCCCGGAGGTCGCCAAGCTCGACGAGCCGCGGAAGCCGGCCCTCCCGTGCCAGGTCCAGCTCCCACATCCCCTCCCTGATCTCCGGCGGTATCAGGGGGAGCCCCAGCCGCCGGTAGAAGCCCTCTTCGTCGGCCTGCTTCTCCAGGACGCCCGACTCCAGGTCGCTGATGCCGTACTCGTTCAGGGACAGGCCCTGCTGGTTGGCGTAGTCCCTGAGCAGGATGGAGTGCTGCTGGCTTCCCGTGAAGTACTGGAGCATTGCGCCCCAGGAGTCGGCGTCCACCATGCGAAGGTCGATCTGGAGGCCGGACTGGACCACGACGCTGGACTTCTTGCTGCCGTGGCCCAACACCTCCCGCACCTGGGGAAGCGCCACCAGGGCGTCCATGACGGCGTCTGGATCGTCGGACGTGCCCATGATGTCGATGTCTCCCACCGTTTCCTTAGACCTGCGAAGGCTGCCGGCGGGGCTGACCCTGTCCAGGCCGGGGCAGGCCTGGCGTAGCTGGGAGATGATCTCCTCGGCCATGGGCAGCGCGGCGCCGATGGGAACGCGGCTCTTCTTGCTGCGCATGCGGCGCACGTGGCGGAGGATGTTCTGCGCCGTCTTCTCGCCCATGCGTGGGACGTCGGCCAGGCGTCCCTGCAGGATGGCCCGCTCCAGCTCCTCCACCGTCCCGGCGCCCGTCTCCCGCGCTATGAGCACCGCGGTCTTCGGCCCCACCCCGGGGATGTTCATGAAGGTGAGGGACCCCCTGGGGAGCTCTCCCTTGAGGCGTTCGTAGGCGTCCACCCGGCCCGTGGTCACCATCTCCTGGATCTTCTTGCTGATGGCGTCGCCGATCCCGGGAATGGCCTTGAGGTCCTCTCCCTCGCGGACCGCCTTCTCCAGAGACATGGGTAGCTGCTCCACCGTGCGCGCCGCCCGCTGGTAGGCGCGCACCTTGAAGATGCTGTCTCCCTTCATCTGGAGGAGGGTGGCCATGTCGTCGAACAGGCCGGCTATCTGGTCGTTGGTGCTGGACATCGGGATCGGGTGGGGGAGGCCCTATGCGTTGGAGCCGTGGCAGCGCTTGTACTTCTTGCCGCTGCCGCAGGGACAGGGTGCGTTTCGGCCCACCTTCTTACTTCCCGCCGCGACGGCCTCCCGCCTGCGCCCCGCGACGGCGCCCATGGGGCTGTCGCCTACTCCGTTAGAGGCCCGGGGGCCGTTGGAGCCCCGGCGTCCCTGGCCGTTGACCGGGGAGACCTTGTATATGCTGTGGACGATGTCGTGCCGTATCCGCTCCATCAGGGACCTGAACATCCGGCTTCCCTCGGTCCTGTAGGCCACCAGCGGGTCGCGCTGGCCGTAGGCGTGGAGGCCGATACCCTGCCGCAGGTTGTCGGTGGCGGTGAGGTGCTGCACCCAGTGGACGTCGACGGTCCTGAGCATCAGCAGGCGCTCCAGGGTGCGGAGGTTCTCCTCCCCCATCTCGGCCTCCCGGACCTGGTACATCTCTCGGGAGTGGGCCAGCAGCGTCTCGTTGACCTGGTCTCGTTTCGTGGCCGCCACGTCCTCCGGGGTGCTGAGCTCCGGCGGCAGGGGGAAGATCGTCCTGAGCTCTTCCAGGAACGGTTCGATCTCCCAGTCCTGGGCCTCGCGGCCCGGCAGGTGCCTGGACACCAGGGCGTTGATCTCCTCTTCTACCAGCGAGAGGATGTTGGCCTTCAGGTCCGTGCCGGTGAGGGCCTCCCGGCGTTGCTCGTAGATGACGGTACGCTGGTTGTTGAGGACGTCGTCGTACTCCAGAAGGTGCTTCCTCACCTCGAAGTGGCGGCCCTCTACCTTGACCTGCGCGCTCTCCAGGGACTTGGTCACGATGCGGTTCTCGATGGGGGTCTCGTCGTCCATGCCCACGAGGTTCATCATGCCCTTGATGCGGTCGCCGCCGAACCGCGTCATCAGGTCGTCCTCCAGGGAGGCGTAGAACCTGGAGCTTCCGGGGTCGCCCTGGCGTCCCGACCGTCCCCTTAGCTGGTTGTCGATGCGGCGGGCCTCATGATGGTCGGTGCCGATGACGTGCAGGCCTCCCAGGGACAGCACCAGGTCGTGGTCCCGCTCCCACTCATCGCTGCTGACCTTCAGGCCCTCGGGGTTGCCCCCAAGGACGATGTCCGTGCCCCTGCCGGCCATGTTGGTGGCCACCGTGACGGCGCCCGGCCTGCCGGCCTGCCCCACGATGTGGGCCTCCCGTTCGTGCTGCTTGGCGTTGAGGACCTCGTGGGGCACGCCCCGCCTGGTGAGCAGGGCGCTGAGCTTCTCCGAGTCCTCGATGGACGTGGTGCCCACGAGCACGGGCCGCTGGCCCTCGTGGTGCTCCTTGATCTCTTCGGCGACGGCGCGCCACTTGCCCTCTTTGGTCTTGTAGATCAGGTCCGGAAGCTCCTGCCGGACCATGGGGTTATGGGTCGGGATGGTCACCACTTCGAGGCGGTATATCTTGAAGAACTCCTCACCCTCGGTGGCAGCTGTGCCGGTCATGCCGGCGAGCTTCCTGTAGATCCGGAAGTAGTTCTGCAGGGTGATGGTGGCGTAGGTGATGCTCTCCCGCTGGACCTTCAGGCCCTCCTTGGCTTCCACGGCCTGGTGGAGGCCGTCGGCCCAGCGGCGTCCGGGCTGCTTGCGGCCGGTGAACTCGTCGACTATCACCACGTCGCCGTTGTCGACCACGTAGTCCCGGTCGCGCTTGCGGAGCACGTGGGCCGTCAGGGCGTTCTCGATGTAGTGGACCAGGTGATAGTTTTCGGGGTCGTACAGGTTGCCTACCTTGGCCCACTGCTCCATTCGGGCGATCCCCGAGGTGGTGAGGCTCACCGTCCGGGTGCGGTCGTCGATGGTGTAGTTGGTCTCGTCCAGCCGGGGGACCAGCCGGGCGAAGGTGTGATATAGCTGGACCGGCTCCTGGGCCGGCCCGCTGATGATTAGGGGGGTCCGGGCCTCGTCGATGAGGATGTTGTCCACCTCGTCGACGATGGCGTAGTTGAGCTCCCGCTGGACGATCATCCCCGGGTCGACGGCCATGTTGTCCCGCAGGTAGTCGAAGCCGAACTCGTTGTTGGTGCCGTAGGTGATGTCGGCCTGGTAGGCCTCGGTGCGGGTTATGGGCACCAGGTGCCGGTGGCTGGGGTCCCCGTCCTCCTTGGCGGGGTCGTATAGGTAGGCGGAGTCGTGCTGGAGACAGGCCACCGAGAGTCCCAAGGCGTGGTAGATGGGGCCCATCCACACCGGGTCGCGGCGGGCCAGGTAGTCGTTGACGGTGACGGCGTGGACCCCGCGCCCCGACAGCGCGTTCAGGTATATGGGAAGGGTGGACACCAGGGTCTTCCCCTCGCCGGTCTTCATCTCGGCGATCTTCCCCTGGTGCAGGACCATGCCGCCCATGAGCTGGACGTCGTAGTGGCGCTGGCCGAGCTGGCGCTTGGCCGCCTCGCGGACCAGGGCGAAGGCCTCGGGGAGGAGGTCGTCCAAGTCTTCCCCCGCCGCCAGCTCCGCCTTGAGCTCGGCGCTCTTGGCCCTCAGCCCCTCCTGGGTAAGGCGCTCCAGGTCGGGCTCCAGGGCATTGATCTTCTCGACCGTGGACCGGAACTTCTTGACGCCCCGCTCGTCGGAGCCGCCTATTATCTTACCCAGGATGCCAACCATACGGGCTCCCCTACTTGAACATCTCCCCCACCGACTGCCCCTCGTGGATGCGCCGGATGGCCTCGCCCAGCAACGGTGCTATGGACAGGACGTTTATCTTGCCGTTCCGCTTGTCTTCGGGCACGGGGATGGTGTCGGTGACCACCAGCTCCGTCAGCGGACTCTCCGCCACCCGGGAGGGGGCCTGGTTGGAGAGGATGGGATGCGTGACGCAGGCGTAGACCTCCCGGACGCCTCGCTCCGCCAGGGCCTCTGCGGCCGAGGTCAGCGAGCCGCCGGTGCTCACCTCGTCGTCGAAGGTGAGGGCCGTCATCCCCTCCACGTCTCCGATGACGTTCAGGCTCTCGGCATGGTCGTCGTTGCCGACGCGCCGCTTCTCGATGATGGCGAGGGGGCACTGCAGCAGCTCGGCCATGTCCCTGGCCCGCTTGGTTATGCCGGTGTCGACGGCCACCACCACCGGGTTGTCCAGGCCCTTGTCCTGGAAGTAGCGGCCCAGGGTCGTCAGGGCCGTCAGCTCGTCCACGGGTATGTTGAAGAACCCCTGGATCTGCCCGGCGTGCAGGTCGATGGTCAGCAGCCGGTCGGCCCCCGCCGCCGTCAGCAGGTCGGCCACCAGCCGGGCGGTGATGGGCACCCTGGGCTGGTCCTTCTTGTCCGTCCTGCCGTAGCCGTAGTAGGGCACCACCGCCGTGATCCTGCCAGCGGAGGCCCGCTTGGCGGCGTCTATGAGTATCAGGAGCTCCATGAGGTTGTCGTTTACCGGGGTGCAGGTGGACTGGATGATGAACACGTCCCGTTGGCGGATGTTCTCCAGTATGCGGACGAAGGTGTTGTCGTTGCTGAACTTGAACACGTCGGCCTTGCCGATGGGTATGTTCAGGTAGTCGCAGACGGACTGGGCAAGCTCGGGATTGGCGTTGCCGCAGAACACTTTCAGCTCGTCGAATGCGCCCATGTCGTCACCTATCACCTGGTGTTGCCTCTCCTCTCCGGCTTCAGAGCGAGCCCGGCTTGGCGCACGTTCGGGCCTCGGCGTCCTTGTCCCGACGCGAGGCGGGGGTACACCAGGATTATAGCATAGGGCTTTCTTTCTTCCCAAGGTTGGGCATTCTTTGATATACTCCCCCAGGGTTGCCGGGCGGGTGCGCGCCTGCCGGCGACCCCAGGCTTTGTCGCCCCGGGCCTTGCCGCCCAGGGGCTTTGTCGGAGGAGAGATGCCCGCCTACGCGGTGATAGGCGCCCAGTGGGGCGACGAGGGCAAGGGCAAGGTAGTCGACTACCTTGCCGGGGAGGCCCACTGCGTGGCGCGGTACGCGGGGGGCAACAACGCCGGGCACACCGTCGTGAACGAGGACGGCGAGTTCACCCTGCACCTGGTCCCCTCGGGGATTCTATGGCCCCAGGTGACCCCGGTGATCGGGAACGGCGTGGTCGTGGACCCCGACGTGCTCCTGGGGGAGTTGAAGGGGCTGTCGGACCGTGGCGTCGACGTCCACCGGCTGGCCGTGAGCGACCGCGCCCACGTGGTGATGCCGTACCACGTCCGCCTGGACTCCCTGGAGGAGAAAGCCCGGGGCTCCAAGGCCATCGGCACCACGGGCACGGGCATCGGGCCCGCCTACATGGACAAGGCGTCCCGCGTCGGCGTCAGGGTCGGCGACCTGCTGGACCCCGAGTACCTGCGGGGCAGGCTGGACCCGGTCATCGACTTCAAGAACGCCCTCATGACCAAGGTGTATGGCGTGGACCCCATCCCCGCCGACGAGGTGCTGGAGAAGTGCTTCGCCTGGGGCAACGACCTGAAGCCCTACGTCCGCCAGACGGAGCTGGTGGTCCAGGACAGCCTCGCCAGGGGAGAAGGGGTGCTGCTGGAGGGGGCCCAGGGCACGCTGCTGGACCTGGACCACGGCACCTACCCCTACGTGACCTCGTCCAACCCCTCCATCGGCGGCGCCTGCACCGGCCTGGGGCTGAGCCCCCGGGAGATCACGGGGGTCACGGGGGTCTTCAAGGCCTACTCCACCAGGGTCGGCGGGGGACCGCTGACGGCGGAGATGGAGGAGGACACGGCGGGCCTGCTGAGGGAGAAGGCCTGGGAGTACGGGGTCACCACGGGTCGGGCCAGGCGCATCGGCTGGTTCGACGCCGTCGCTGGCCGGTACAGCGCCACCCTGAACGGCTTCACCTCCTTGGTGCTGACCAGGCTGGACGTGCTGGACGGGTTCCCGTCCATCAAGCTGTGCGTGGGGTACGAGCTGGACGGTCAAGCCGTGGACAGGTTCCCCACCAGCCTGGCGACGCTGGAGAGGTGCAGGCCCATCTACGAGGAGATGCCCGGCTGGGACGGCCAGACGGCCAGCGCCACCGACATGTCCCAGCTCCCCCCCGAGGCCACCGCCTACGTCAACCGGATCGAGGAGCTGATAGGCTGCCCCATCCACCTGGTCTCCACCGGGCCCCGCCGTTGGGAGACCATCGTGAAGAAACCGGTGATGTGAGGCGGGTCGTCCATCCCACTTCGGCCACCACCATCCCAGCGCGCGCTGGAATAGACGCCCGCGATATCACCATTGACGCTCTCATGGAGTAGCCCACGGTCCTCCCGGTGCCATACCTGCCAAGGTTGACGGTCGGGGCCCCGCTGACCGTATCGGTCCATTGGGTCTTTGATATGTAGTCAACGTGGCGGACCGCTCTGGCGTTGCCTACTGAATGGTTCCCCACGCTGCTGATCGCACGACCATCCGTTCCTTAGGTCAAGGTCATCGGCGGCATGATGTGAGTCGGGTTCTCGTGTGCCTCGCTGCAGGTTGCATGCTAAAGGACCACGGCCACGGCTGCCAAATCCACAGGCAGTAGGAGGGGCCTTCTCGCGGTGGTCAATTCCTACCCTTGCAACTCCTTCAAACTTCGTCCCTCCGCGTCTTTCCACGCCCTGGGCCCGCTCCAAGGGGCCCCCATCACAAATACGGCTGCCCCAGATGAAGAGCCAAACCGATGATCCTGGGTCAGGCGGTACAGATCTGGCCCATCATCGACCAATTGCCCATTCTTCAACATGGACTCCCTCAAGTCGCTGTAGGTTCTAGCCAGATTCGGTCCCGTCTGCTTCCGTAGCGTGGAGCCAGCCAACAAGATGAAGGCATCGGCCTCTTGGCGTCCCATGGCATTGATCCCGGAGCGCGTTTTGCAAAACACATCCAGCGGGAGTTCCGTAGCGGAGCCTCGCACCGGGGCAGGTTGCGGTTTTTGGGGCGCATCCACGGGCCCACCGATCTGTTCGTTGCTCCGCTCTAGGGCCGACTTCAACCGGGCGTCCAGCAGGTCTTTCACGAAGTTAGAGAATGCCGACTGCACCAGGGGGGTAAACTGTTCGATGCGCTGCTTGGTCTTAAACCCCGGATACTCGATCCGGTCTAGGATGAAGCGGACGAACGGCTCACACGGGCCCTTCATTTCCTCAGATAGTACCCGTTTAACCTCGTTCGTGTACTTGAGCTCTCGGGCGGCTTCGATGGTCTCCGCCAGGTTGAAATTGTCCTTGTGGAACTGTTTCAGTTGGTCAACTTGGCTGTCGGTGAAGTCCAGCATGTTGAACTCGAAGAACGGCTTCGAGTCCATCTTCTTCTGTTCGTCGAGGTCGGAGTAGAACTTGTAAATGATGCCGTCGGTCAGAATTCCGAACCGCGTGTCCGTGGCCGCGAAGTAGCGGAATAGTTGTGATTCTTGCTCCACTCTCAGGGGGGCACCGTACTTCTTGGCCTCAATGAGGAGTATTGGGAGGTCATCTTGCATGATGGCGTAGTCGACCTTTTCGCCCTTCTTGGCTCCGAAGTCGGCTGTGAACTCGGGCAGGACCTCACTCGGGTCGAAGACGTTGTAGCCGAGCATCTGAATGAATGGCATAACAAGGCCAGTCTTGGTGGCCTCTTCCGTGTTCAGGCGATCCAACCGTTGGGAAAAGCGGCTGGAGCGGGTTCGCACTTCGTCGATGAAGTCCATCCGTACTCCTTCTACTCCCTGGCGAAGTAAATCTGGCAGCTAGCCTCCAACTTCACGTGGATGATGTGCTTCCCCGGAGTAGGTGGCTGGCGAGAATCCCCGTGCCCCCGCGTCAGCCGTGTACCGGCAGGTCCATCTCGTAGCGGTCGAGGACTGCGTCTATGGCTGCCGCGGCCTTCTCGTCGGCGGGCACCAGGGGAAGGCGGGGGTTGCCCACGTCGAAGCCGATCCGGTTCAGGGAGTGCTTGACCGGGATGGGGTTGGAGACTACGAACAGGACTTTGAAGAGCTCCAGGAGGCGGCGGTGCTCGGACCCCGCCTGCTCCACGTCGCCCTCCAGCAGCAGGCCCATCATGTGCTTGATCTGGTCGCCCACCAGGTGGGAGGCCACGCTGACTATGCCGTAGCCGCCCATGGCCATTATGTAGAAGGTCTCGTTGTCGTTGCCGCTCCAGACCCTGAAATCGCCCCGGGCCCCGGAGATGATGCGGGCGATCTGGTCCATGTCGCTGCCCGCCTCCTTGACTCCCACGATGTTGTCGACGCCGCTGAGGCGTATGGTGGTGTCGTGGGTCATGTTGAGGCTGGTGCGGCTGGTGACGTTGTACAGGATGCAAGGGATGTGCACGCTGGAGGCCACGGCCTTGAAGTGCTGGTACAGCCCCTCCTGGGGCGGCTTGTTGTAGTAGGGCACCACCAGCAGCAGGCCGTCGACCCCCGAGGCCTCGGCCTCCTTGCTCAGCTCGATGCTCTCGGCGGTGCTGTAGTTGCCGGTGCCCGCGATGACCGCGCCCCGGTCTCCGATGGAGGACTTGATCTCCGAGAAGAGCCTCAGCTTCTCCTCGGTGGACAGGGTGGGCGACTCGCCGGTGGTGCCCGACACGATCATGCCGTCGCTGCCCGAGTCCAGGAGAGCGTGGGCCAAGCGCTTGGCCTGGTCGTAGTCCACCTTCCCCTCCTGGTCGAAGGGTGTGACCATCGCCGTAAGCAACCTGCCTATCTCCGTCATAGCGGCCCTCCTCGGTGTTTCTTGTCCTGGGCTGTCCCCCACAGGAATCTCTATCCGGGTTGGTTAGACGCCGCACCTCTCGAAAGCACGGGGCGAACGCACGTTCACCACCGGAGGCTCTCTCTCCGCACGGGTCATCACGATGGCGCGGTAGCCGTACGTCCTATAGATTCGTTGTGACAGGGTCCCGAATTCATAGTCCGAGTCTACAACCGTCCCATCCACTATGGCCACAAACTTTCCGTCATAGTCCTTCGAGAGCCGGTCGCGGTTTGCCTCGTAGTAGGCCCAGTCTTCTAGGAAGGTCGAGTTACCCACTTCAGTCGTTCAGGCCGGGGGAGGATGCGGCCACAGGGGCCTTTCCTCTGGGCTCGAGGCAGTCCCGCCTCAGGACCTCCTCGGCGATCTGGATGGCGTTGAGGGCGGCGCCCTTGCGCAGGTTGTCCGCCACCACCCACATGACAAGGCCGTTGGGGTGGGAGGTGTCCCTGCGTATCCGCCCCACGTACACGTCGTCGGTCCCGCCCACGTCCACGGGCATCGGGTACAGGCCCTCCCCGGGGGCGTCCAGGACGGTGATCCCCGGGGCCCCGGCCAGGATGTCGCGGGCTTCGTCGGGGTCCATGGGGCGCTGGAGCTCCATGTGGACCGCCGCGCTGTGGGAGACGTACACGGGCACCCGCACGCAGGTGGCGGCCACGGCCAGCCCCGGCGCGTGCATGATCTTTCGCGTCTCCTCCCGGACCTTCGTCTCCTCCTTGGTGTACCCGTCGGGCCCGAAGTCGTCGATGCGGGGGATGACGTTGAACGCTATCTGGTGGGGGTGGGCCTGGGGAGGAGGCGCCCCGCCCTGGAAGGCCCCCCGCGTCTGCTCCCTGAGCTCGGTCATGGCCGCCCCGCCCGCGCCGGACACGGACTGGTACGTGGAGGCTACGATGCGGCAGACGGGGTTGATACGGTGCAGAGGTTGGGCGGCCATCACCAGCGGAGTCGTGGCGCAGTTGGGGATCGATATGATGCCCTGGTGCCACTCCACGTCCTCCCCGTTCACCTCGGGCACCACCAGGGGCACGTCGGGCCGCATCCGGAAGGCGGAGCTGTCGTCAATGACCAGGGCCCCGGCCTCCACGGCCGCGGCGCCCATCTCCAGGCTGACCCGGCTGGACGCCGAGATGAAGGCGATGTCGATGTCCTCGAAGGACTCCGGGCCCGTCGCCTGGACCACCAGCTCCTGGCCTCGCACCGGTATGCGCTTGCCCACCGAGCGTTGGGACGCGGTGAGGCGGATGTGGTCGGCGGGAAACTGCCGCTCCTCCAGTATGCGCAGGAACTCCATGCCCACGGCGCCCGTGGCGCCGATGACTGCTATGTTCACTTCTCTCATCCTGTTGCTTCCCCGTATCTATAAGCCGAGTATCTTGTCCAGGCCGACGACCAGTCCCTTCACGTTCACGACCTCGCGGACGGCCCGCATGACGCCGGGCATGTAGCAGTCCCGGCCCAGGGCGTCGTGGCGCAGGGTGACCGTCTGCCCCGCTGTGCCAAGGACGACCTCGTGGTGGGCGCTGCGCCCGGCCATGCGTATGCTATGGAGCCCGACGCCGTCCATCTCGCCGCCCCTGGTGCCGGCCAGCGTCTGCTTCTCGGTCTGGTTCCGCTTGTATTGCCCGGCCCCGGCCACCGCCCTTGCGATGGCCATGGCCGTGCCCGAAGGGGCGTCTATCTTGTTCTCGTGGTGGCTCTCCACGATGTCCACGTAGTCGAAGAAGGGCGCGGCCTGCTTCGCTAGGTGTAGCAGCAGCACCGCCCCCAGGGCGAAGTTGGGGGCGGAGATGATGCCAACCGAGTACTCCCGGGAGATGCGGTCCATCTCCCGGAGCTGGTCTTCGGACAGGCCGGTGGTCCCGGAGACCACTGCCACCCCCGACGCGGCGGCCACGCCCGCGGCGGCCGTCGCCACGCCGGCCGTGGTGAAGTCCACCAGCACCTGGGGCCTGGTGGCGTCGAGTATCTCATGGAGGTCCACCGAGATGGGGATGCTGCCCGAGCCGTCTGGCAGATCCAGCCTTTCGCCGTGGTCCCGTCCCGAGACGGCCCCCACGGGCTCCATGTCGGGTTCCCGGCAGAGGGTGGCCACGACCTCTCTTCCCATCCTGCCCGTGGCGCCGTTTACGGCCACCCTCATGGGAGCCACTTCGTCCTCCGCGCCGGTGGTGTTGGACCCGTCTTCAAGGGATGGTCTCACCGGGGTTTTCGGAGATGATAATATTCCCCGGCGACCGGGTCAATACGCGGCGACGCCGGGGTGGGTTACGGATATCAGCGGCCGGGGCCGCGGAACCCGGGCCTGGAGGGCGGCCTTCGTCCTCCTCCCCCTGGTCCGGAACGCGGCGGGCCTCCGCGTCCGCGCCCCATGGGCGGCCGTCCGTCCCGGCCCCCCGGCCTGGGACCCCGGCCTCCCATGGGGGCCATGCCCGGGCGGGGTCCCGGACGGGGAGCCGCAGCTCTGTCGCCGGGCTCCGAGGAATCGGAGTCGCCGAACAGGGCGCGGCGGGAGAGGTTGATCCTGCCCAGGTGGTCGATCTCCTGGACGATCACCGTGATCTCCCTGCCGATGTCCAGGTCCTCCTGGGCGTCTCCCAGCTCCTCCATGCGCACCAGGCCGTCCTTGCCCGGGGTCAGCTCTACGAAGGCGCCGAAGCTGGTGAGCCGGACGACCTTGCCGGTGAAGATGTCCCCCACGACGATCTCCCTGGTGAGCCCATCGACCTGTGCCTGGGCCCTCTTGATCATAGCGTCGTCTACGCCGCTTATCAGGACCGTCCCGTCGTCCTCGGTGTCGATGGAGACGCCCGTCTCCTCCTGGATGCCCCTTATGGTGCGGCCGCCGGGGCCTATGAGGGCGCCGATCTTGTCGATGGGAATGGTCATCCGCACGACCTTGGGGGCGTAGGGGCTGAGGGCGGACCTGGGCTCGGCGATGGCCTCCCGCATCTTGTCCAGGATGAACAGCCGGCCCTCCTTGGCCTGGGCCATGGCCCGCTGCAGCAGCGCGGGGGTGAGGCCCTTGGTCTTCACGTCGAGCTGCAGGGCGTTGATGCCGTCGGTGGTGCCCGCCACCTTGAAGTCCATGTCCCCCAGGTGGTCCTCCATGCCCTCGATGTCGGTGAGGACGGAGGCCTGGCCGTTCTCGCCCAGGACCAGGCCCATGGCGACGCCGGCCACCGGCTTGTGCAGCGGCACCCCCGCGTCCATGAGGGCCAGGGTGCTGCCGCACACGCTGGCCATGGAGGTGCTGCCGTTGGAGCTGAGCACCTCGGATACCAGGCGTATGGCGTAGGGGAACTCCTCCTCGCTGGGGACCGAGGCGTAGACGGCCTTCTCGGCCAGGGCGCCGTGGCCCACCTCCCGCCGCCCGGTGGCTATGCGCTTCGTCTCTCCCGTGGAATAGGGGGCGAAGTTGTAGTGGTGTATGTACCTCTTGGTCTCCTCGGGGCTGAGGCTGTCCAGCTTCTGCTGCATGCCCGTGGAGGCGAGGGTGGCTATGGTGAGCACCTGGGTCTGGCCCCGGGTGAACAGCCCCGAGCCGTGGACCCTGGGCAGCACGCCCACCTCGCAGGATATGGGGCGGATGTCCGCGAGGCCCCGGCCGTCGGGCCGGACGCCCTTCTCCAGGATCCGGGAGCGGGTCAGCTTCTTCAAGCTGGACTCGAAGGCGGCGGAGACCTCGGCGTCCGAGTACTCCTCGGACAGCTTCTCTTGGACCTCCCCCTCCAGCCGCGCCAGCTCCCTGTCCCGCTCCTCCTTGGCGGCGCCCGACTCCACGATTTGGGTCAGGCGGCCGTTCAGCAGGTTGCCCAACTCCCGGTCCAGGCCGTCCGCCGGGGCGGGGGCCTCCACCGTTATCTTGGTCTTGCCCGCGGCCCTGGCCACCTCTTCGATCATGTCTATCACGATGAGGTTGGCCTCCTGGGCGCGCTCCACGGCCTCCAGCACCGTCTCCTCGGAGACCTCGACGGAGGCCGCCTCGATCATCATCACGGCGTCCCTTATGCCCGCGACGACCACGGACAGGTCACCGTTGTCGATGTCGGCGTAGTCGGGGTTGAGGACGAAGCGGCCGTCCACGTGGCCCACCCTTGTGGCTCCCACGGGGCCGTCGCAGGGTATCTCCGAGATGGCCACGGCCGCCGAGGCGCCTATCATGGCCAGGGTCTCGGGCGGGTTCTCCTTGTCGACGGAGAGGACGGTGATGATTATCTGGACCTCGTTGCGCAGGCTCTTGGGGAAGAGGGGGCGCATGGGGCGGTCTATCAGGCGGCCGAAGAGTATGGCCTCCTGGCCGGGGCGTCCCTCACGCCGGAAGAAGCTGCCCGGTATGCGGCCTGCGGCGTAAAGGCGCTCCTCGTAGTCCACCGTAAGGGGCAGGAAATCGATGTTGGGCCTGGGCCGAGACGACATACACGCGGTGGCGAGGACGATGGTGTCGCCGCACCGCACTGTAACTGAGCCGCCGGCCAGCCCGGCCAGCTTGCCCGTCTCGATGGTGATGCTCTTGCCGCCTATGCGGCGTTCCACGGAGTATTGCATGGTAAAAGTTACACGACCTCTCTGTTGAGTTGCTGCTCTCTGTTGAGCCGCTGAAGGAAGAGGAAAGAGAAATAGCCCCGGTATTCCGGGGCTATCTGCGGAGGCCGAGTCTGGCGATTAGCGTACGGTATCTGGTGACGTCTTCTCGGGTCAAGTAGTTGAGGAGGCTTCTTCGCTGACCTACCAGTTTCAGCAGGCCGGTGCGTGAATGCGCGTCGGTGTGGTGCTGTCTGAGGTGGTCCGTTAGCTGCCTGATTCTCTCCGTTAGAAGAGCTACCTGGACCTCAGTCGATCCTGTGTCACTTTCGTGTAGCTGGAAGTCCCGGATAATTCGAGACTTCGTGTCCGTGTCTATCATGCCCCCCTGGACCTTTTCTCCACTCTTCGCTCTTTTCTTCGCTGAGGATTATAGCATACCGACAAAGGGGCCCGCAATTGGGCTTTATTCACCATTGTCCCGGCCTTCGTAGCGGCGGCGATGGTGGCCTTGACAAGCCTTAGCGGATTGCTACCAGCAGCCTAATAGAGTGCCTGCGAAGACCAGGTCTGCCAGCTCCCCCGCATCCGGCTCACCGGTCATCTCCCCCATCAACCCGTCGATGTCCATAGCGTTGATCATGCTTTCCGTGTCAATGGCCGGTGAGGAGATACGCCTCGCCAGGCACTCGGCTAGGGCCTCGCGCCCGGCCTCGAGGTCGGTTGGAACGCTCACTTCCCCGAACGATGGGGAGAACAGGCTGCGGAGCTCCAAGATGGCTGTCAACCCCTCGTCCAGCCTGGGGCTGGGCGTTGCCGTGGGATGCGGCGCGTGTAGCATCTCCAGGATTTCGTCTATGCGAGGGTCCGGTGTGGCCGTGGGCACTGGTGTGGCCGTGGGGCGCCTCAATTCAGCCAGGATCTCGTCGGGCCGGGTGTCCGGGGTGGGGGTGGGAGAGGGGGTGGGCTCGCTGGCACACGCTGCCGCGAGGACCAGGACCGCCAGCATTCCGATGAGAAGCTTCACGTATGAGCCCGCTATTCCTGGCTCTGATCGCCCGTCAGCTCGGCCCCGTCCCGAGTGCCGGAAAGCTCCTGGTCGATGGCCGGCTGTCCGTCGCCGTCGGTCTCTTCTTGCTCGCCCGTCTCATCCGTCCCGCCGGTGGAGCTCGCGTGACCGTCGGTCCCCTGGGCTTGGGGCCCCTGGGCTTGGGGCCGATGGGGCATGACGGCATCGTCCGGCGCGGCGGTCTCCTCGGGGCCGGCGTCCTGCCTGAACACGTCCTCCCTGGTGAGGGGTTCTTCGACCTTGGACGAGCCGTAGCGGGTAACGGCGGCCTCGCTGTACCTCTCGGCCTCGAACTCCAGCAGGATGGGATACAGCTTCCGCTTGAGGCTCTGCCCGACGGTCTCTCCCCGGACCCTCATGTTGGCGGGGACCATCTCGCGCAGGTACCAGGCCTCCTGCTCGCTGAGGTACAGCTCCTGGTGGCCGCCCCTTTCGATGGCCTCCAGGAAGGCGCCGCCGATCTTCAGTATCAGGCCCGGATAGGCCGGGTTGGAGCCGTCGATCCACTTGTGGCCCGCGGAGACGACCTGCTCCAGGCCCTCCACCTCCTGCGCCGTCAGCTTTATCGGTTTGCCGTTCACGCCTACCCTCGGTGAAGTCCGGCTACGAGGCCGACTGCTTCTTCCATGCGGAGTCGGGCGGGAAGACCGTCGACCCCGACCTGCGGATGACCTCGGCGGCGTGCCAGTCCTTGACCGTCTCCCGCCACTTGAGGTAGTGGGGGGCCTGGCGGTGGGCGTCTATGGCCGCCTGGTCCTTGTAGACCTCGAACAGGTGGATGCGGTTGGGGTCCTCGGCGTCCTCGACGACGTCGAACCTGAGGCAGCCCGGCTCGTCGGTGACGGAGCCGTAGGCGTCCTCCAGCATGGACTTCATGAAGGCTTCCTTGTGCTCCGGCTTGATCTGGATGGTCACGACGAGGGCCTGCATGTGTTCCTCCTTGTTGACCCGGGCTTGTTGACCTAGGGCTTGTTGACCCCGGGCTTGCCGACTTGGAGCTTGGCGCCGTGGGACAGGGTTGCCGTGCTTGTGCCTCCACCCGAGGGGCGGAGGGCTAGGTGATTATACACCGGGCAAGCCTGGGGCCGTCAAATGCCGAGGCCCCTCAGGCGGACGGGGGTCATGATACCTCCCCCCAATGTAATCGGCAGGCGGGGCCCCCTTGTAATCGGCAGGCGGGGCTGACACAATAGGGCCATGGACATCGGGGGCTTTCAGGTAGACGAACCGATACCGGAGCTCACGGAGCCCCATGCCATAGTCTCCCTCAGGCCGTGGGTGGACGTTGGCCGCGTGGGCAGACACGCGCTGATCCGGCTGGAGAGACACCTGGGCGCCCAGGAGGTGGGGCGTCTCGCCAAGCCGGGAAGATGGTACGACTTCACCCGCTACCGGCCCAGGATCATGAACGTGGGCGTCGAGCGCCGGGTGACGATACCCAACACCACCGTGCTGTGCGCCAAGCGGGAGGACGGTCCCGACTTCCTGTTTCTGCACCTCCTCGAGCCCCACGCCTACGGTGAGGACTACGTAGACTCGGTGCTGGAGCTGCTCAGGCACTTCGACGTGAAGCGGTACACCCAGGTGGGCGGCGTGTCCGACGCGGTGCCCCACACGCGGCCCCTGCTGGTCACCGGCGCGGTGCCCGAGGAGCACGGCAAGCGGCTGGGCATAAGGCGCAGCAGCTACCAGGGTCCCACCAGCATAGTCTACATGGTGACCCAGGAGGCCCAAAGGATGGGCATCGAGACCATGAACTTCCTGGTCCACCTGCCCCACTACGCCCAGCTCGACGAGGACTACTCGGGGGTGTCGCGGCTGCTGGAGATAATGTGCGACGTGTACAGCCTGCCCTCGCGGCTGGTGGAGAGTGAGCGGGGGCAGCGCCAGTACCGGCAGGTGGAGACGGCCGTGGCGCGTAACCCCCAGGCCAAGAAGCTGGTCCAGCAGCTGGAGTCCAACTACGACGAAGCTCGTACCAGAGAGAGCAACGAGGACGCGGCCCCCCTGGCGCCGGAGGTCGCGCGCTTCCTCGAGGAGATGGACCGCCGGATGGGCGAGGGGCCGGACCCCTCCTGATCCTCGCAGGTCCAACCGCGCCATTGCCATATAGGGGGCCGGCGCGACACGCCCCTGACCAGCCGCCGGTCTCCCGGGGCCGCGCTAGCGCTCGAAGGCGAGCCGGGCGTACCTCATGAAGATGCCGCCCCCTGGCTGCGCCAGCGGACCGTTTACGGCCAGGCAGGCTATGACGTACCGGGCGCCCGGCTGGACGTCCAGGCTGATGGGGACCCGCTGGGGAATGTTGAAGCCCGCAACCGTGCCCCTCTGCCGGTCGCACTCCCCGTCTATCCACACCTCACCGTAGTCGTCGATGCACGTCTCGAAGTAGAGCCTCGAGCCCTTCACCTCGACGCCGTGCACCCGGTCCGGTATAGTGACCGCGATGCGGTACCAGCCGAAGGTGAAGCCCGAGGACACGGTCTGCTGGATGTCGTCGCAGGTGTCCCAGCCCGAGTCGTCGTAGTCCGGAAGCCGCGCCGGGCTCTCGGCCAGCCGCGCGGAAAGGCCCTCGTTGGGCTCGCCGGGTACCAGTCCCGGCGCGAACCGCCATCCCGCCCCTGCGGCGGCCAGGTCCTCCCGGTCTTCCAGGTTCAGGTCCACCCTGATCATCCCTCTCCTCCTGACTGCACTTTGCCCCGTCGCTCCAGGGGCCGCGCGGGCCGCGTGCCCCTCATGAGACGGGCATGCCTCCGCGAGACCCATTATACATGCGGCGGCGAGACCGGACCGGCCGGCCCTTACCAACCGGCCCGACTTGGGTTAAGATAAGCGCGCTTGGGTTAAGATAAGCGCGGGTTAGGCCGCTGGCTTTCCACGCCCGCCGGGCTTCCAAGCCGGACTTCCAACAAGGAGCTGCCATGCGAGAGAATCGGGTCAAGAGAGTCATGAGGGACGGGGACCTGGCCATCGGGGCCTACGTTTCCTTCGCCGACCCGGCCGTGGTGGAGATCATCGGGCTGGCCGGTTTCGACGCGGCCTTCATCGACATGGAGCACACGGCCATCGACCTGGCCATGGTGGAGACCATGGTCCGGACGGCCGAGCTGGCGGGAGTAACTTCCCTGATCCGGGTCTACGAGAACGACCCCGGGCTCATCCTGAGGATACTGGACATGGGGGCCCAGGGCATCATCATCCCCCACGTGGAGGGGCTGGAGGGGGCCAAGCGGGCGGTGGAGGCGGTCAGGTACCCTCCGGTGGGCAAGAGGGGGGCGGCCGGCAGCACCCGGGCCGCGTCATACGGCGCGGTCCCCTGGAGGGACCACGTCCGCACCTCCAACGAGGAGATACTGCTGTCGGTCATGGCCGAGGACGACCGGGCCTTTGACGACATCGAGGCGATGGCCGGCCTGGAAGGGCTGGACCTGGTCGCTGTAGGCCCTGCGGACCTGACCGAGTCCCTGGGCGTGACCGACCCCAAGGACCCGCGGCTGAAGGCCAAGGTCGAGGAGATCGCGGGCCGCATCAAGAGCGTGGGCAAGGCCAAGTTCTCCCTGCCGTTGCGGCATCCGGCCTACCCGCTGGGCGCCAAGGAGCTGCAGGACCTGGGCGTGGGATACACCCACGTGAACCCGCCTCCCTACTCCCTCGTACTCAACGGGCTGAGGGAGGCGGCGAGCCGCGTACGGGAGGAGAGCGGCCGGTAACGCCCGGCCGCGCCCGGTCCGAGAGGAGGTCTGGACACGTTGCATTGTATAGAAGAGCAGCTAGCGAACAGCAAGACCATCGCGGTGGTGGGACTGTCGCCGAACCCCCAACGGGACAGCCACCGAGTGGCGAAGTACCTGCAGGAGCAGGGATACACGATCATCCCGGTAAACCCGATGGTCGAAGAGGTGCTGGGGGAGAAGAGCTATCCGGACCTAGCCTCGGTGCCCGACCCCATCGACATGGTCGACATCTTCCGCCGGTCGGAGTACGTGGCGCCGCTGGTGGACGAGGCCATCCAGGCGGGGGCGAAGTACATCTGGATGCAGGACGGCGTAGAAGACGAGGCTGCGGCCAGGAAGGCCCGGGACGCGGGCCTTCTGGTGGTCATGAACAATTGAACCCTTCGTGAGCATCGCCGCCGGTCCGGCGGCCGCAGCTAGCGGGGCTCCCCAAGCTCGCTAACGGCCCAAAAGATAGGGGAGGGTCTCAGACCCTCCCCTATTCTTTGTGTCTGTGCCTGCTCGGGTGGAGGACTAAGGCAGCGGGCAGGGGATGTTGGGGTTGTTCTGCGTGGCGCACCACTCGTTCCACCTGGCCCGGAAGTCCGCCTCCGCCTCACCGGGTGACATCTGCATGGGCATCATGGCCCCCTCGACCACGTCGGCCGGCAGCGGGCAGTTGGCCTGGATGTCCGGGTCGTCCTGGGTTGCGCACCACTCGTTCCAGATCATCTCGAACTCCGCCGGATGGGGGTTGGGCGTAGGCGTGGGGGGCGGCAGCGGAGTGGGGGTGGGCGTCGCCGTGGGTACCGGAGTAGGCGTGGGCGTCGCCGTGGGTTCCGGAGTGGGGGTGGGCGTCGCCGTGGGCCGCGGAGTCGGGGTGGGGGTAGCTGTCGGAACCGGCGTCGCCGTGGGCATCGGCGTGGGTGTGTTCGTGGGGACCGCCGTCGGTGCAGGAGGCTCCGGCGTTGGTGCCGGTGTGGCCGTCGGGTCGCTGGGGCACCCCGCGAACGCAAGCAGCGCGATCAAGAACGGTATGAGGACGAGGACTCTCGGCCTAGCTAGCCAGGATTGCACCATACAATTACCTCTTAGAAACGCTTTCCCGCGCGGCCCTGATTCGAAGGCATGCAACGTCGTCGGGAGCGCCCCGACTCTAACAAATCCATCATGGCTTTGTCAATGTGTTTAGGCAACGTCTTTGGTTCTCGACAAGGGGCCGGCGCTACCTGAGGCGGGGCATCACCTCAGAGGCGAACAGGCGCATCGCTTCGAGCACCATGTCGTGGGGGACCAGCCCTCCGGGGTTGAACCAGCACACGATCTCTCCCGGGTCCAGGCCCTCCGACAGGTACCGAAGCCTCTTCAGGCACGCTTCGGGGTCCCCGTATGCCGCCACCTCGTCGCTCCACCGCTGGTAGGTCATCGCCTTCAGCCTCTCCCTGGACTGGAGGACCCGCGGGTTCTTCCTGGCCAGGGCATCGATGCTGGGGTGTTGGTAGGTGTCGGAAAGTATCTTCACGTAGTTCTCGATGCTGGCCTGAAGGGCCTGTGCCGCGCCGTTGGCGCCGCCGAAGGGGAACACCGGCAGGTTGATGGAGAGCTCGCCGCCGTGGGCCGGGCTGCCTCCGGCCGCCAGGGCCGCCCGGTAGGTCTTGATCCCCTCGCGCAGGCCCGGGAGGGGGACGATTACGGGCGTGGCGAACATGTTGTAGCCGAGCTTGCCGACCAGCTCGAAGGTGTCGGCGCTGTTGGAGGCGATGCGCACGGGCGGGTGGGGCGACTGGACCGGCCGCGGGGCGAGGGTCAGGTCCCTGGCCCGGAAGAACCGTCCCTGGTAGGACACACGCTCTTCGGTCCATGCCCTGATGATGAAGTCCAGCGCCTCCACGAAGCGGTCCCGGCTCTCCCCGATGGGAACGTCGAACCCCTCGAAGTGGCTGGGCATGGCGCCCCGCCCGATGCCGAACTCTGCCCGTCCTCCGGATAGGACGTCCAGGGTGGCGATGTCCTCCGCTAGCCGGATGGGGTTGTGCAGGGGCAGCAGGTTTACGGCGACCCCCAGGCGGATCCTCTCGGTCGTCTCCGCCGCTGCTGCTGCGAGCATCAGGGGAGAGGGCGTTATGGAGAACCTGGCGTTGAAGTGGAGCTCGGCGAACCAGGCGTTGTCGAAGCCGAGCTCGTCCCCCAGCCGGATCTGGTCGAGGGTGTCGCGATACCTCTGGCCCGGGGACTGGTCGTCGGCGCAGGGAAGCTGGTAGAACAGCCCGAACTTCATCGAGAAGCCGCCTAGAGGGGTATGTTGCCGTGCTTCTTGGGCGGGAGGCTGTCCCGCTTGGACTGGAGCATCTCCAGCGAGTCGATGATCCGGGGGCGCGTCTCCCGAGGGTCGATGACGTCGTCCAGGTACCCCCGGCCCGCGGCTACGTAGGGGTTGGCGAAGGCGTCGCGGAACTCCCGTATGAGCTTGGAGCGCGTGCGTTCGGGGCTCGATGCCTGGGATAGCTGCTCCCGGAAGATGATGTTCACGGCGCCCTCGGGGCCCATGACGGCGATCTCCGCCGAGGGCCACGCCAGGTTGATGTCGCCACGCAGGTGCTTGCTGCTCATCACGATGTAGGCCCCGCCGTAGGCCTTCCGGGTCATGAGGCTCACCTTGGGAACGGTGGCCTCGGCGTAGGCGTAGATGAGCTTGGCCCCGTGCTTGATGATCCCCCCGTACTCCTGGTCCGTGCCGGGCATGAAACCCGGCACGTCCACGAGGGTCACCAGGGGCACGTTGAAGCAGTCGCAGAACCGTACGAACCGCGCGGCCTTGGCCGAGGCGTCGATGTCCAGCACCCCCGCCAGGTACGCCGGCTGGTTCCCCACTATGCCCACCGTCCGGCCCTTCATCCGGGCGAAGCCTACGACGATGTTGGGGGCGAAGTCCCGGTGGACCTCCATGAACTCCCCGCCGTCGACGATCCTGTTGACCACGTCCCTGATGTCGTAGGCCCGGTTGGGCTCCTCGGGCACGATCTCCGCAAGGCTGTCGTCCACCCTGCTGGGGTCGTCGTCCGCGTCGAGGACCGGCGGGTCCTCCATGTTGTTGGAGGGCAGGAACCCGAGGAGACGGCGCACGCCGGACAGGCACTCGTCCTCCGACTCCGTTACGAAGTGAGAGACGCCGCTCCGCGTGCCGTGGGCCGCGGCCCCGCCCAGCTCCTCGTGGGTCACCTCCTCGGAGGTCACGGCCTTGATGACGTCGGGGCCGGTGATGTACATCTGGCTGATGCCCTGCACCATGAACACGAAGTCTGTGATGGCCGGAGAGTACACGGCGCCCCCCGCCGAGGGGCCGAGGATTACCGAGATCTGCGGTATGACGCCCGAGGCCAGGGTGTTCCGGAGGAATATGTCGCCGTAGGCGGACAGGCTCAGCACGCCCTCCTGGATGCGGGCGCCGCCGGAGTCGTTGAGGCCGACGATGGGGCTGCCAGTCTTCATGGCAAGGTCCATCACCTTGCAGACCTTCTCGCCCACAACCTCCGACACGGAGCCGCCGAAGACGGTGAAGTCCTGGGCGTAGACGAAGACCCTGCGCCCCTCCACCAGCCCGTAGCCGGTGACCACTGCGTCGCCCAGGACCTGCTTGTCGGCGAGGCCGAAGTCCGTGGTCCTATGGGTTACGAAGGGGTCGATCTCCCGGAAGGTACCCGGGTCCAGGAGGAGGTCTATGCGCTCTCTGCCGGTAAGCTTTCCCTTGGAGTGCTGCTGTTGGACTCGCTTGTCGCCGCCACCCGCGAGGGCCTTGTCCCGCATGGCGCCGAGCCGGTCGAGGCCGCCAGCGGCCTTCCTGTCCACCGCCATACTCTCTCCACGTGCGCGGCTGGCTCGATTCCGGTTCATGCTAGCAGATGGGTGTGTACGGTGCAAGTGAACGGGCCCTGTTACACGGGACCGTGTTACAATGAGTCGTTCTCTCGGACTCCCCAGACACGCCCCAGGCATGACCAAGCAGTCGCACACCGACCAGCTCCGGGTCCTTCTAACCCACATCGGAGGCATACCCTTCCATTGGGGAAGCCGCACCCACGTGATGGGGGTCGTCAACCTGACCCCAGACTCCTTCTCGGGGGACGGCGTCGGCGACGACGTGGCGTCGGCTGTCGGCCTCGCCCTGCGAATGCAGGAGGAGGGTGCGGACCTGGTCGACGTGGGCGCCGAGTCCACCCGCCGGTACAACGACCGGGAGGGAGCGGTGCCAGTGGACGAGGAGGAGGAGCTGCGGCGGGTGGTGCCCGTGGTGGAGCGCCTTTGCCGGGAGCTCTCGGTCCCCGTCAGCGTGGATACCTACAAGCCCCGGGTGGCCCGCCGCTGCCTGGAGGCCGGCGCCCACATGATCAACGACGTATGGGGTGTGAGGGCCGATGCGGGTATGCTGGAGGTGGTGTCGGAGTTTGGCGTCCCCGTGGTCCTCATGCACAACCGCGACGGCAACGTCTACTCGGACCTCTTGGGAGAAGTGGCCGAGTCCCTGGGGGCCGCCGTGGAGAGGGCGCTGGCGTCGGGCGTCCCACGGGAGAACGTTATCGTAGACCCAGGCATCGGGTTCGGCAAGGTGGCGGACCAGAGCCTGGAGATCGAGGGAAGGCTGGGGGAGCTTGGGCAGCTGGGCCAGCCCGTCCTGGTCGGCCCGTCCAGGAAGTCCCACCTGGGCATGGTCCTGGGCGGGCTGCCCCCCGGGGAGCGCCTGGAGGGGACAGCGGCAGCGGTGTCCCTGTGTGTGGCGGGCGGCGCCGACATCGTGCGTGTCCACGACGTCAAGGAGATGGTGAGAGTGGTCAGGGTGAGCGACGCCATAGTCAGGGGTTGGAGGCCCGAAGGTTGGAGCCGGTAACCGCCTACCTGGGTCTCGGCTCGAATCTCGGGAATCGCGAGGTCAACATCCGCTCCGCGTTGGAGCTCCTGTCCCGCGACGTGACCCTGGAGGTGTGCTCCTCCATTTATGACACCGCGCCCTGGGGGTTCCACGACCAGGGCCGGTTCCTGAACTGCGTGTGCCGGGCCACGACCCGTCTGGAGCCCCGGGCCCTGCTGAAGGCCGCAAAGCGTGTGGAGGGTATGCTGGGCAGGCGCCGCACCTTTGTCAACGGCCCCAGGGTCATCGACGTGGACATACTCCTCTACGGCGACGTGGTCGTCAGCGAGCCTGGGTTGGAGATACCCCACCCCCGGATGGGGAGGCGGGCCTTCGTCCTGGCGCCCCTGGAGGAGATAGCCGAGGACCTGCGGCACCCGGTGCTGGGATGCTCCGTGTCGGAGCTTGCCCGTCGCCTGGACGGCGGCGACTCCCAAGAGCACGGCGAAGGCGTGCGGCTGTGGGGAGGCCCGATTCCCGTGCTGAGAATATCCTGACCGGGGGCGGTGGACAGGCATGTCCAGGAATCGAGACACAGGGCCGGCGCGGGGATACCACGACTCCACCAAGCTGTCCTACATCGACCTTGCATCCAAGCCTCCCCTGTACAAGCCCTCTGAAGGACGCCCGCTGGTTGCCCTGCCAGGGGACCTTCCCCCTCCGGAGATGCCGGCCATCCAGGCAGCGGCCCTCCCTGGCGGCGGTTCAGGCGGGCGCGTGGACGTGGCCGCGGTGGCCCAGATCCTCCACTACTCCTCGGGACTGATCAGGAGGGCGGTGGTCCCGTCGGCGGGGGAGGTGCACTACCGTGCCGCGGCTTCGGCCGGGGCGTTGTATCCGGTCGAGGCTTATGTGGTCTGCGGAGACCTGAATGGTCTGCCGGCGGGAGTATACCGGTTCTCTCCCCCGGAGGCGGGTCTCTACCGGGTGAGGGAGGGAGACTTCCGCCGATGCCTCTCACTGGCGGAAGGGCGCGACGCGCCGGCCTGGGACGCGGCGGTGGTGCTTACCGCCGTGTTCTGGCGCAGCGCCTGGAAATACCGCGCCCGGTCCTACAGGTACTGCTTCTGGGATGCTGGGACCGTGCTGGCCAACCTGCTTGCCACGGCCACGGCCCTGGGACTCCCCGGCCGGGTGTCCGCGGGATTCGTGGACGAAGAGGTGGACCGGCTGCTGGGACTGGAGGGCGTAAGGGAGGCGTCCCTCTGCATCGTTCCCCTGGGGGACGGCACAGGCTCACCACCGGCGCCCGACTGCCTCCTCCCCACCGATGTCCACGAGACGCCGGCCGCTCCGGGCGAGGCCGTGTACCCGGAGATGCGGGACCTGCAGGCGGCGTCGCGCCTGGACAGCGTTGCCGAGTTGAGGGACTGGAAGGGTGTGCCGGAGCCGGGGACTGCCGACGCTGCCGGGAGGTCTCACACGTTGGAGTCCGCCGGGGCCGAGCTGCCGCCGACTGGCGGACTGGGTCGGGTGATCGAGGGCAGGGGCTCCACCCGGCGGTTCGCCCGGGAGCCCATATCACTGCTCCAGCTGGACGCGGCCCTCCGGGTGTCCACGGGCCGCCTTCCGGCGGACTTCCTGGGTCCCGGGGCGGACAGCCTCCTGGACGTGTATGTGATCGTCAACGCCGTGGAGGGGCTGGAGCCCGGCGCGTACTATCTGAGTCCAGGGCTGAATCCAGGGCCGGGTCCAGGGGCCCAGGAGCTCCAGCTTCTGCGGCGGGGCGGGTTCCGTTCCGAGGCGGGACACCTGTGCTTCGAGCAGGCCCTGGGGGCGGACGCCGCGGCGGTGGTGTTCCTCATGGCCGACCTTGCGAGGGTCCTGGGCCGGTTCGGCAACCGGGGGTACCGGGTGGCCCAGCTCGAGGCCGGGGTGGTGGGCGGGAGGCTGTATCTGGCCACCTATGCCCTGGGGCTGGGGGCCACTGGCATCACCTTCTACGACGACGAGGTGACCGAGTTCTTCTCGCCCCACGCCCGGGGCAAGAGCGCGATGTTCGTGGTGCCCCTGGGGCGAAAGGCCGCCGAAAACCGGGTGCGCCCCTTCAGGTCCTCCATCGGGGTGAAGCTGGACGCCCTGGCCCGCGGCGCCTACCCGGCCAAGGCCGACCAGTAGCTGGGGTCGGTCAGCTGTCGATGGTCTCTATGACGTAGCGCAGCGTCCCCCTGGGGACGGCGATTTCGACCTCTTCACCCGGAAGTTTGTCCAGAAGCGCCTTGCCCACGGGGGAGGCGCTGGAGATCTTGCCGCTGGTGGGGTTGGACTCCCGGGAGTCCACCACGGTGTACGCCGTCTTCTTGCCGTTGGCCAGGTCCCGGAGGGTGACCGAGGCGCCCAAACGCACCCGCTTCTCGTCGGAGTCCGAGGTCGGATTGGACACCACGGCGTTGGAGAGGATAGACTCCAGCTCCTTGATGCCGGACTCGATCATGCCCTGCCGCTCCTTGGCCGCGTCCAGGGGGGCGTTCTCACGGAAGTCCTTGTCGGCCATGGCCCGCTGGATGTCCCCGACTATCTTGACCCGCTCCCCCTTCAGTATCTCCAGCCTGGCCTGGAGGTTGTCGTAGCCCTCCTGGCTCAGCTCGGCCTGCTCCTGGGACGACTTGAAGTGCACCCTCTGTGTCCCCTTCTTGCTCTTGGACACGCGAAGGCTGGGCGCCAGGCTCAATTCGACGTGTCCCTTGTCCTTCAGGTAGGTCAGGAAGGACTTGACCAGCTTGAGCTGGGCAGCCGAGTTGGAGCCCCACAGGCCCGACTCGGAGTAGCTGGCCACTTGGGCGGGGGTCAGTCCATCCACGGTCCTGTCCCGGCCGCACCACTGGATGAACCTGTTGAGCTCCTGGTGTCCGTCCCGGGAGCTCTTGCCCTTTCGGTCCGATAAGAACTGGGTCAGCGCCTGTGCCAGGGAAGGACTCTGGTCATCCGCCACCGATCCCGTCTCCTTTCCCGGGGCCTTGGCCTCTGTACCGACTACACGGGCGGCCCCGGGCCCGCCGGTTTCGCGATAACAAGGATACCAGTTAGTCCCTGGGATGGTAAAGTGCGGCCCTGGGGCCAAGACCGGAAACGGCCGATAGGACGTGTCACCCGCTGCTGTTCAATTATCCCCGTATCGGGTACAATATGTTGGTATGCCCACGGTGGCCATTACAACCTGTACGGATGAAAGCGCCAGGAGGTACGCCTCCGCCCTGGGGGGAAACACCGCCATTCGCACCCTCATCCCCGGGCGCGATTCGGGATCTCCTGACGTCCTGCTGAAAGGGGTCTCGGGCCTGCTCCTGGCCGGGAGCTCGGACGTGGAAGGCGGCGGCGGGGTGGATGACGGTCCGGGGGCGGGT
The DNA here is from genome assembly GCA_965207305.1 of Dehalococcoidia bacterium. Taxonomy (GTDB): domain Bacteria; phylum Chloroflexota; class Dehalococcoidia; order Lucifugimonadales; family JAGWBF01; genus JAGWBJ01. The sequence goes on from CBDBMB010000002.1 coordinate 272,631, forward strand.
CGTGACAGGCGGAATATGGAGCTTGCCCTGCTGGCAGCTGCCCTGGACAGGGACATGCCGGTGCTGGCGCTGTCCAGGGGCATGCAGATCCTCAATTTGGCCTTCGGGGGACAGCCCCTGACCGAGGTCCCGAGTCACGGGACCGACCCAGGGGACGGCGACGCCAGGTCCGCCCGGCACATGGTGTACCTGTCCCCGGGCAGCAAGCTCGCGGCCATACTGGGAATGGGCGGCTTCTTCCGGGTGAACAGCCGGCACCGTCTGGGCATCAAAGAGGGGCAAAAGTCCCCCAGGCTGCTGGCCTCGGCCTACGGACTGGACGACGGCGTTATCGAGGGACTGGAAAGCCCGGAACACGACTGGGTCGTGGGAGTCCAGTGCTGCCCCGAGCGTCAGAACGAGGTGCCGCCCGCGTTCAAGAACCTGTTCGTGGCCTTCACCGAGCGGGCCGAGCGGGTGGAGTGCGAATAGCATCCGGGATATAGGGCCCCTTGCCGGGGTCTCGTACATGCGAGCGGTCGACATTCAAAGGGAGGGACCATGGTAACAGAGGCGGGCAGTATTCAGCCCATCAGGATCGAAGAGGAGATGCGCACGTCGTACCTGGGCTACGCGATGAGCGTCATCGTGTCCCGGGCCCTGCCCGACGTGCGGGACGGCCTGAAGCCCGTGCAGCGGCGCATTCTCTACGCGATGCAGGAGCTGGGACTCCGGCCCGGCACCCAGTACAAGAAGAGCGCCCGTATCGTGGGAGAGGTGCTGGGCAAGTACCATCCCCACGGCGACGCTCCCGTGTACGACGCCCTTGTGCGCATGGCCCAGGAGTTCTCCCTGCGCTACCCGCTGGTGGACGGCCAGGGCAACTTCGGCAGCATAGACAACGACCCCCCTGCGGCCATGCGTTACACCGAGGCGCGGCTGGCATCCATCACCGAGGAGATGCTGGCGGACATCGACCTGAACACCATCGACTTCAGCGAGAACTTCGACGGCACTCTGAAAGAGCCTGTGGTGCTGCCGGCCCTGCTGCCCAACATGCTCCTGAACGGGGCGTCGGGGATCGCCGTGGGCATGGCGACCAACATCCCCCCCCACAACCTGACCGAGATATGCGACGCCGTCTCCTACCTGATCGACCATCCCGACGCGGCCGTCGAGGACCTCATCGAGAGGGTGCCGGGCCCCGACTTTCCCACCGGGGCCATAATCCAGGGCCGGGCGGGGATAGTCGACGCCTACACCACGGGCCATGGCCGGGCCGTCATGCAGGCGAGGACGGAGGTCGAGGAGATCCGAGGCGGAAGGAAGCAGATCGTGGTCACCGAGCTGCCCTTCCAGGTCAACAAGGCCTCCCTGGTGGAGAAGATCGCCCACCTGGTGCGAGACCGGCGGGTGGAGGGCATCTCCGACGTCAGGGACGAGTCGGACAGGCACGGTATCCGCGTGGTCGTGGAGCTTAGGCGGGATGCCCAGGCGGAGATCGTGCTCAACAACCTGTACAGGCACACTCCCCTGCGCTCGTCGTTCAACATCATCATGCTGGCCCTGGTGGACGGCCAGCCCCAGGTGCTGGGCCTCAAGCGGGCCCTGCAGCTCTACATCGACCACCGTCAGCAGGTCATAACCAGGCGGTCGGAGCACCTCCTGAAGGCGGCGAAGGAGCGCGCTCACATCGTCGAAGGCTTGCGGCTTGCCATCGACCGCTTGGACGAGGTCATCGAGATCATCCGGTCGTCCGCCGACGCGGCGACGGCCCGCACAAACCTGGTGCAGCAGCTCGACCTCAGCGAGGTCCAGGCCTCGGCCATCCTGGACATGCAGCTCCGGCGGCTGGCGGCCCTGGAGCGGGAGAAGCTGGAGGAGGAGTACAGGGACCTCCAAAAGAGGATCGCCGAGCTGGAGGCGCTGCTGGCCGACCCCGGCAAGGTGCTGGCCCTGGTGAAAGAGGACACCCAGCGGCTCAAGAAGCGGTTCGGAGACCAGAGGCGGACGGAGATAAGGGACGGGGAGGTCACTGCCTTCTCGATGGAGGAGTACGTCCTCCATCAGGACGTGGTCATCACCCTGAGCCGCAGGGGATACATCAAGCGGATACCCATGACCACCTACAAGCTTCAGCATCGGGGGGGCAAGGGTGTACGCGGCATGACCACCCGGGATGACGACGTGCTGCAGGACCTGGTGGTGGCGGATACTCACGACACCTTGCTCCTCTTCACGAACCGGGGCAGGGTGTTCCATCTGCGGTCCTTCAACATAGCCGCCGACACCTCCCGCACGTCACGGGGCACCCCCATAGTCAACCTCGTCAGGGTCGCCGAGGGAGAGCGAGTGAACGCCATCGTGGCGGTGCCGGACCTGGTCAGCGACCACGCCCTGGTCATGGGCACCCGAAGGGGCGCGGTGAAGCGCATTCGCCTGAAGGACCTGGCAAACATCCGCTCGCCCGGTCTGAGGGCGATAAACCTGAGGGCCGAAGACGAGCTGGTCTCGGTGAGATTGGGAACAGACGATCAGGACGTCATGATGTTCACCGAGCGCGGACAGGGGGTCCGGTTCCCTCTCTTGGAGGTGCCACTGCGGTCGAGAGCCGCGGGCAGCGTCAGGGGAATACGCTTGGCCCAGGGGGACACCCTGGTGGGCATGGAGATCGTCCAGCCCGACGACAACCTCCTTGTGGTGACCCGTAACGGATACGGAAAGCTGGTGCCCGTGGACCGTTTCCGTGGCCAGCACAGGGGGGGCCTCGGACTGAGGACGTACAAGACGGGGCCGAAGGTTGGGCTGGTCTCGGCCGCCAGGGTGGTGAACAAGGAGACGGACGAGGAGCTGCTGCTGGTATCGGCACAATGCCAGGTATTCAGGACCAGCCTCAACGAGATCTCATCCCAGGGGCGGATAACCCAGGGTGTCATACTCTGGAAGCCCGACGACGAAGATGAGGTGGTCTCCCTGGCCTGCGTTCCCGAAAAATCACGCGACGGCGAGGCCAACGGCGCCGCCAAGTCCCAGCGGGGGAACGGACGTAACGGCAGCCCGAAGAACGGCGGCAGTGGGGACAAGTAGGGCCCGACGCCCGGCGGCCCCCCATTGAAGCCGGTCTTCGTCCACGGGGCGGGCGAGTCGAGCCTGTCTTTCCACTACCAGCTACGCCACCTGGAAGGGGCCGTAGGGATAGACCTTCCCGGACATCCGGCGGGCCTGCCCTGCACCAGCGTCGAGGGCTACGTGGAATGGGTCCGCGGTTACATCGCGGGCCGGGGCTACGAGGACGTGGTGCTGTGCGGCCACTCCATGGGCGGCGCCATCACCCAGATGTACGCCCTGGAGTACCCCGACGAGCTGAAGGGCATCGTACTGGTCGGGACGGGCGCCAGGCTGAGGGTGCACCCCAAGTACCTGAAGGACTGCGAAGACGGCGTCCATGCCCGGGATGGGTGGCTGGACAACCGGGCCAACGAGTACGCGCGCATTGATCCCGAGATGGCCGCGGCCCTGCTGCAACGCTCTGACGCGGTCGGTCCCGGCGTGAAGCTGAACGACCTCCTCTGCTGCGACCGGTTCGACGTCATGCAACGGGTCCATGAGATCCGCGTGCCCGCGCTGATAGTATGCGGGACGGAGGACGTGATGACCCCCGTCAAGTACTCCAGCTATCTCGCCCAGCGGATCAAGGGCTCCAGAATCGCCGTCGTGGAGGGCGCGACCCACTACGTTCAGCTGGAGCGGCACCGGGAAGTGAACCAGGCCATAGAGGAGTTCCTGGCGGGGCTGAGCTGAGCCGGGCCGACCGGTCCCTTCAGTCCTAGTGGTTAGTCAGCCGATGGTGCCGTTGGCGAACCACTTGCTTTGGAAGAAGAGGAGGGGGACGTTGGGCTCTCCCTGCTCTACGGCCTTGACCTCCGCCACGTAGACTGTATGGTCGCCGTGAACGTGGGAGCTCACCACGTGACACTCGAAGGAGACCAGGGCGCCCTTGAGCATCGGCACTCCCCCCGGTGACATGGTGTACTCGTAGTCGACGTCGTCGTGCCGGTCTTGCGGCCTGCGGGCGAAGTATCTGCCGATGTCCTCCTGCTGGGCGCTGAGCACGTTGACTCCGAACCGCTTGTTCTTCTCGACGAACCCGAAGGTGTTGGTGTTGTGGCCCACGCAGATCAGCACCAGGGGCGGCTCCAGGCATACGGAGGTGAAGGAGTTGGCGCTCATGCCGTGGACCTGGCCGGCGTCGTCCAGGGTGGTCACCACGGTGACCCCCGTCGCGAACTCGGACATGCAGTGGCGAAACTCGTCTTTGGCGACCAAGGCCAACCCCCTGCTGCGTTTCCGCCCATTATAGCGGAGACGGCCGCTTTTTGCTCCAGACCCGACCCGCGGGGGTCGGAATGCCTCTTTGACCCTGATAGGCATGGCTGATATACTGGCCGCGCCCTTCGCCGTAGGCGGCGAGGGCCGGGAGAGGACTGTTTTGCTATGACCGGGTGCGGCGCTTGAGACTGCTGGACAACTACGGCGAGCTGTTCGACACCCCGTACAAGCGCCGTGTCCTCGTCGCCCTCAGCATGTCCTACCTGCTGGTCCAGGTGGCCAGCTTCCCGGTGGCCCTGTCCCTTCCCACCATCGCCGACCACTTCGACACCAGCCTGGCGTCGGCGTCGTGGGTGGTGGTGGCGGAGCTCCTGGCGCTGGGGAGCACCGTATTCCTGGCGGCGCGCCTGGGGGACCGGTACGGACACAGCCGAGTCTTCTTTGCCGGGGCCGTCATAGGCACCGTCTCCGGGGGCCTGGCCGGCTTCTCGGACAGCCTGGGACAGCTGGTGGTATTGAGGAGCATCCAGGGCCTCGGCGCGGCCCTCGTCACCGGCAACGCCAACGCCATCCTGGCCGCCGCCTTTCCAGAGGACCAGCGGGCGCGGGCCTTTGCGGTGCCCACCATCGCCGCCCGGTTCGGCACCTTTCTGGGCCTCATCGCTTTCGCCCTCTTCTTGCAGTTCCTGAGCTGGCGGCTGATGTTCTACAGCTACATCCCGCTGGGACTCCTCGCGGTATGGGCCGGCCTGCCCCTCTTGCGGGAGCAGATGGACCGCTGGCAGCGGAGCCAGGTGCCCATGGACTGGCTCGGCGGGACACTCTTCATAGGCGCCGTGGCGACCTTGATCCTGTCGGGGATGCACCTGCACGAGGGTGAGGAGTCCTTCACCAGCTCCGACGCCCTCAGCTACCACGTTCCCATGCATCTGCTGTTCGTTGCCCTGCTGGCCCTCTTCTTCGTGGTGCAGATGCGCATCAAGCAGCCGTTCATGGACTTCGGCCTGTTCAAGTACAAGCTGTTCTCGGCTGCGCTGTTCTCCAACATGACCTTCCATCTGTCCATGCTGGCGGTGATGACCCTCATGCCCATCGTCGTGGAGCGAGGTTTCGGACTCGACCCGATATTCGTCCTCTGGGTGCTCGTCCCCCAGGAGATATTCGGCATGTTCGTTCCCATCGTGGCCGGCTGGTACTACGACAAGTACCGGCCCAAGTTCCTGAGGCCTGTTGCCATGGTGCTCATCGCCCTGGGCATCATACTAGTGGGCACCCTGGCTCTCAGGGTCTCCTTCTGGCTGATTCCCGTGCTGATGGCGCCGGCGGCCCTGGGCGTGGCCATGTTCCAAAACGTCAACAACGCCGTGATCATGAACTCGGTGCCACTGATCAACCGCGGCTTCGCCTCCGGGATGATCGAGACCACCCGGCAGGTTGGACACACGCTGGGCGCGACCATCGCAGCCTCTGCCCTGGGACTCGTGCTGCCGGCCGCCATCGACCTCCTGGCGCCGGGCGAGAGCCAGACGTACTACGTGCGCGGCCTTCAGACCGCCGCGCTGGTGGTGACGGGCATCATCGTCGCGGGGACCATTCTCACCTTCTACGGCCGGCCGACTCCCCTGCTGGGGCCGGCGGCCCACCCCGCGGGCGCCGCGTCCGACGACGCGTAGTCTTTTCACCCGCTCCGGTGGGGTGCTATACTCCCATCCAACCCGTTCCCTCCCATTGCCAGGAGGCTGCAGTGGACCTGCTCAGAAGCCTGATCTTCGTACCCGGCAACCGTCCGAACATGTTGGAGAAGGCCCGGTCCTTCGATGCCGACGTCATCGTGGCGGACCTGGAGGACTCGGTGCCGCCGGGCGAGAAGGTCAACGCTAGGGAGATAGTGGCCAGGATGGCGCCGTCCCTGTCCGGGCGGGGCAGGAAGGTCATGGTCCGGCTGAACTCCCTGGACACCGGACTGACCCGCGACGAGCTCTCGGCGGTGGTGGGGCCGCACCTCTACGGTGTCAGCATAGGCAAGGCCGAGTCGGCGCAGGACGTCCGGGAGTGCGACCGGCTGATGGGAGTGGCGGAGGCCCAGGCCGGCCTGGAGCCCGGGGCGCTGAAGCTGGTCCCGTGGATCGAGAACGCACGGGCGGTCATGGCCGTGAGGGAGATGGCGGGGGCTTCCGGCAGGGTCGTGGCCCTGGCCTTTGGCGCCGAGGACTACACGGACGACATGGGTATCCCGCGGACCGACGAGGGACACGAGGTCTACTTGCCCAGGGCGATGGTGGCCATCGCGGCGCGGGCCGCGGGGCTGCCGGCCCTGGACAGCCCATACGTCCGCTACCAGGACCCCGAGGGGCTGAGGAGGGACGTGGGGGTCGTCAGGGGCCTGGGATACAGAGGCAAGTTCGCCATCCATCCGGCGCAGATTGACATAATAAACGAGATGTTCAGCCCCAGCCCGCAGGAGCTGGAGTATGCCCGGCGCGTGGTCCAAGTGTGGGAGGAGGCCGAGTCGGCGGGCAAGGGTTCCACTTCCCTGGACGGGAATATGATAGACGTGCCCGTGGTCAAGCGCGCCCGGAACCTCCTTGCCCTTGCCCGGGAGATGGCCGGGCGCAGCGGAGCGGTCGAGGCGTGAGCACCGTCGACGCCGGCAAACCGGGCCGAAGTGACCACGGGCCCGGGATGGGGATGTGAGTGGCCTCTGACCGGATAATTCTGGAGGCGATGTCCTTCTACGCCTATCACGGGGGAGGTCCCGAGGAGCAGTCCCTGGGCCAGCCCTTCCAGGTCGACCTCGAGGCCGAGCTCGACCTGGCGGCCGCGGGCTCTTCGGACTCCAGGGACGATACGGTGAGCTACACGCACCTCTATCGGGTCGTGAAAGAGGTCATGGACTCTGAGCCCAGGAGCCTGCTGGAGTCCCTGGCCGAAGGCATCGCCGGACGTTGCCTGGACCGCTTCCCATTGGAGGCGGTCCGGGTGAGGGTCAAGAAGACCCGTCCGCCCATCAAGGGGGGAGTCCTATCGGGGGCCGCGGTGGAGGTGTACCGTACGCGGTCATCGGGGGATCATACCCGGTCTACGTAGGCGGTCCCCTCCTTCATAACCAGCTTGACCCGCTCCGCGTCCTGGAGGATGGCAACGTCCTTCAACGGGTCGCCGTCCACGGCCACCAGGTCCGCCCACTTTCCCGCTTGGACGGTGCCGGTCTCCCTCTCCAGGCCCAGGCACTCGGCGGCCCATCCCGTCGCAGCGACGAGGGCCTGCATGGGCGTCATGCCGGCATCCACCAGGCACTTTATCTCCATGGCGTTGTTGGGGTGTCCCCAGCCTCCCGCGTCGGTCCCGGCTACCACCTTGACTCCTGCAGCCAAGGCTCTCTGGATGCTCTCTACGTGGTGCTCACGCAGGATGCGGGCCCGTTCCCGTCCATGGGGCGTGCCCCTGGTGCCGTGGAACGTGTAGACGCTTAGGGTGGGCACGAAGAAGGTCCCCTTGTAGGCCATCATCTTGACCAGGTCCGGGTCCTCGTCCAGGTAGGCGCCGTGCTCTATGGAGTTGGCGCCCGCTTCGATGGCGTTGCGGAGGCCGGGTCCGCCCAGGGCGTGGCACATGGCGCGCCTGCCCATGGCGTGGGCCTCCTGTACCAGGGCCTGCACCTCGTCCAGGCCGTATTCGATGTCCTTGGGGCCGTGGCCCCGCCTGGAAGCCGCGCCGCCGGTGGTGGCGAACTTTATCACGTCGGCCCCCACTCGGACCATCTCCCTGACCATGGCCCGCACCTCGTCCACCCCGTCGGCGACGCCGTCGGGCAGGCTGGGGTCAGCCTGCACGGGGGGATGGTGTCCCGAGGGGCTGCTCTTGTCCGCCAGGCCGCCGGTGGCGGATATCGGGCCCACGGCGACCTGGAGCCGGGGCCCGGCGATCAGGCCCTCCTCGACGGCGAGCCTGAAACCCGCGTCCAGCCATCCGGCGTCACGGACCGTGGTGTATCCGCTCAGTAGCGTCTGCTCCAGGATCCTGGCGGTCCGAAGATGCCGTGTGCTCCCGGGCTCTCCAAGACCCCAGCGACCCCACAGGTCGTATTCGTGTACGCCCAGGTGGTCGTGGCAGTCTATCAGGCCGGGCAGCAGCGTCATGCCGGATACGTCGACCACGTCGGCCCCGGGCGGCACCCGCACCTCTCCGGCGCGTCCCACTGCCTGTATCCGCCCGTCGTCACCGACTACTACCGCCGCATCCTGGAGGGGACCGGAGCCTGTGCCATCGATGAGTGTGCCTCCGGTGAACGCTTTCATGTGTCCTCCCTGGCGCCGGATAGTCGGGGCGCGGTAATTGTATCAGAGCCGCCGCGGACTGGTCACGAGGGCCGGTAAAGGGAAGGGGCGGGTCCGAGGACCCGCCCCTTCTGGTTCGCTTGCCTGCGGTGGCGTTAGGTCGTGGCCCTGTTGTGCCGGAAGACCAGCGCGCCGCTGACCAGGAGCGCGGCTCCTATCAGCAGGGACAGGAGGGCCATAGTGGGGACGTTGTAGTCGCCCGTGTCCGGCGGTGGGGCGATGGTGTAGGTGCCCATCGCCTGGGACGCCGTGTAGGCGCCCGAGGCCTCGCCCATGGCCTTGTTCAGGAGGTCCCTGGCGTTGCCTATGTGTATCTTGCCGACGGCGACGTCCGTGCTGGCCATGGCTGCCATGGCTTCGGCCTTGGCCTGGGTGGCCGACTTGGCGGCGGCATTGGCTCCCTCGATGGCCAACTGGCCGTTGGCCACTATGACGGCCTCGTCCGGCGCCGCAGCAGCGGCCATCCCGGCTTGCGCCGCGGTGGAGTCGGAGTAGTTGAGGATGCCGGTCCCGTCTCCCGGGTCGCCGCAGGCGTCGTCGTAGTTGGCTCCGCCGGCGCCCTCGATGACGTTCACGACGTGGCAGGCGTGCTGCTGGACCATCTCAAGCTCGGAGGCCTCGAAGCCCAGTCCGGTGTGCTGGATGGCCACCCCGACCTGCTCCCGCAGACCGACGGCGCTGCCCTTGGGCGTACCCTCATGGAAGTTCCCTGATCCGTAAGCCGGGTTGCCCTCGGCTGAGTAGGTGAGATTCCTGATGTGGGCCATGGCCGCCGCGGGCTTCTGGTGAATGGCCTCGATCTCGTCCGAGGGCCCGGGGTCGGAGTCGGGCACCGGCTCGACGGTGATGACGAACTTGTCGAAAGCGGCGAACAGGTTCTCGCCGGTCGCCTCGCCGTCGGCCATGAGCCCGAAGGTCTGGCTCACGGCGCCGTTGGCGTCGGTCACGAGAATCCCGGCGCTCTCCTTGCGACTGCCGTCGTCGGAGACGAGCCAGCCTTCATAGGCCATGTTGGGGGGCAGGGCATCGAGGTCCATCAGCTCGATAGATAGCTGGTCGCTCAGCCGGTTGCTGTACTCGGTGCTGTCGCTGTCCTGCACGCTGGCCGTGCCGCTGGCGTCCTGGGCCAACACTAGGGACAGGGGAATTAGAAGAGCGAATAGTCCCGCGAGCAGCAGGGCTGTTAGGACCTTGATCCTGGACATGGCACCTCCTTACCGATGAGACCTCTGGGCACCTGTGTTGTTAGGCGCTGTTATCGGTTCCGGCTTGCGGGCGTACCACACCCGAAAAACCGGTGACTAAGTATAAGCATTTTTTCCAGTGATGACAAGTGGCTATGTGGCGCGAAAGCACCCAGATTCATCGCCCAAGTTCATCGCCCAAGTTCATCGCCCAAGTTCATCGGTTGTAGCTAGTCCTCAAACCCGCTATCATTCTCTCAGCGCATCCCAGGGGGGTGCAAGACCCAGGGTCCTGAAAGGTGAGACCAGTGAGAGATCGGTACGACGTGGTCGTAATGGGGGCCGGCAACGCGGCCCTGTGCGCCGCGATAGCGGCCAGGGACCGGGGAGCCAGCGTGCTTGTCGTGGAGAAGGCCCCGGAGTACTTCCGCGGCGGCAACACCTACTTTACGGGCGGCATCATTCGTTGCGCCTACGAGGGCATAGACGACATCAAGGCGTTGGTGCCCGACATGTCCGCCGATGAGGAGCAGTCGGTGGACGTCGGCTCCTATACCGAGGACGCGTTCTACGACGACCTGATGCGGGTCACCGCAGGACGGGCCGACCCCGAGCTGGCGCAGCTTCTGGTGAGCAGGTCCCACTCGACCCTGCTGTGGCTCAGGGAGAAGGGGGTGCGCTTCGTCCTCTCCTTTGGCCGGCAGGCGTTCAAGGTGGGCGACAAATACCGGTTCTGGGGCGGGTTGATCGTCGAGGCCGTGGGCGCGGGCAAGGGCCTTTCCGACCAGCAGTTCGAAGTGGCCGAGAGGAACGGCGTGGACGTCGTTTACGGCACCAGGGGGCTGGGACTGGTCCAGGACGCCAACGGGAAAGTGTCGGGGCTGCGTGTCCAGGGTCCCGACGGGTTCGGCGAGATCCTGGGCGGCGCCGTAGTCCTGGCCAGCGGGGGATTCGAGGCCAACGCGGAGATGAGGGCCAGGTACCTGGGCCCCGGCTGGGAGCTTGCCAAGGTGCGGGGTATCCCCTACAACACCGGGGAGGGCATCCAAGCGGCGCTGGAGATCGGTGCCCAGCCCCACGGCCACTGGAGCAGCTGTCACGCGGTGGCCTGGGACCTTAACGCACCGCCCGTCGGCGACCGGATGGTGACCGAGCTGTACCAGAAGCACTCCTACCCCTTCGGCATCATAGTCAACGTCGATGGCGAGCGCTTCGTGGACGAGGGGGCCGACTTCCGCAACTACACCTATGTCACATATGGTCGGGAGGTCCTCAGGCAGCCCCAGGGCGTGGCCTTCCAGATATTCGACGACAAGGTGAAACACCTCCTGCGGGACGAGTACCACATACCCCAGGTGACGATGGCCAAAGCGGACTCCATCGAGGAGCTGGCAGCGGGTCTGGACATCGACAGCGAGGGGCTGGTCAGGACCGTGGCCGACTTCAACGCCGCGGTCCAGGACAAGGAGTACAACCCCACTGTCCTGGACGGAAAGGGCACGTCGGGCATACAGCCTCCCAAGACCAACTGGGCTCTCCCCATCGATACGCCCCCCTACCTGGGCTACGCGGTAACCTGCGGTATCACCTTTACGTTCGGCGGGTTGAAGATCAGCGGCCGGGGAGAGGTCCAGGACTGCGAGGGCACCGCCATACCCGGCCTCTACGCCGCCGGGGAGCTGGTGGGGGGTCTCTTCTACTACAACTACCCGGGCGGGTCCGGGCTCATGGCCGGCGCCGTCTTCGGCAGGATCGCCGGAGACAGCGCGGCCAGGGATGTGCTCGGCGGCTGACGGTTTCTCCCGGCAGTCGTACCTTGTAGTTGTCCGCCCCTCGTGCTAAGCTCGGTTGCTAGTGGGGCTGCGGCTCCGGAAAGGACCGGCGTTTTTGGGCAGCGAAGGGTCCCGGTCTCCCCTCTTCTACGGGTGGGTCCTGGTCGGCGTCGTCTTCTTCATCGCCTTCGTCAGCACCGGCGCACGCAACGGGTTCGGTGTGTTCGTCACCCCCATGGAGGCGGAGTTCAACTGGAACCGCACGGCCACCTCCGTCGTGTTCATGGTCGCGACCTTGGTGGGCGGCGTGAGCCAGCCCTTCATCGGGCGGATATACGACAAGATCGGGGCCCGCAGCGTGATGCTGGTGTCCCTGGTCGTCATCGGGACCTTCACCGCCCTGCTGGGCCTGACCTTCGACCTCCTGTACCTGATCCTGGTATATGGCGTGATCATAGCCATAGGGACCAGCGGAGCCTCCATCAACGTCGGGGGGGCCCTGCTGGCCCGGTGGTTCAGGCGAAAGAGGGCCACTGTCATGGCCATCGCCACGGCCGGCGCTTCGGTGGGCGGGATGGTGCTGGTCCCCTTCTCGGCCCTCATGATGGACCTGACGTCGTGGCGGATCACCTGGGTCTTCCTGGGAGGAATAGTCCTGGTGCTGGTCCTGCCCCTGGCCTTTCTTCTGCTGAGGGAGCGTCCCAGCGACATGGGCCTGCAGCTCGACGGGGTCGCAGACCCCCCTTCGGAGGATGGGAAGCCGGCTCCCGAGCCGGGCAGGACTCCCCTCGACGCCGACAGATGGCTGGAGTCGTTCAGGTCGTTTCCCATATGGCAGCTCTCCTCCGCCTACTTCGTGTGCGGCTTCACCACCAGCATAATCTCCATGCATTTTGTCCCCTGGGCTGAGGATGCCGGGTACTCCAGGTCCATCGCTGCCACCGCCTTCGGGGTCCTGACGGGGCTGAACACAGTCGGGGTCATCACGGCTGGGGCGCTGGGGGACCGGTTCACCCGCAAGAACGTGCTGGCGGCGGTCTACTGGCTTCGGGGTCTGGGGTTCGTCACCCTGCTGCTGGCGCCGATGCCGTGGAACCTGTGGGGCTTCGCAGTGATGACCGGCTTCTCGTGGATCGCGACCATACCCCTTACCGCCACCCTCACCGCCGACATATACGGGCTGAGGAACCTGGCTACCCTCAACGGGATTTCGTTCATGTCCCACCAGATAGGCGGCGCCATCAGCGTTCTCCTGGCCGGCGTGTTGTTCACCCTCTACGACTCCTACGACATCCCCTTTGCCCTCTGCTGCCTCCTTCTGGTCGGGGCTGGACTGACCGCCTTCTCCATACGCGAGAAGCGCTACTCGATCAAGTACCAGTCCCAGCCAACGCTGAGATCCTCATCCGCCGCGATGTGACATGGTCCTGCTGGCGGTCCTTGCCCATCAGTCCGAAGCGGGACATCCCGAGCTCATGGACTGGGTCAAGCACCAGCTGGACGCCGTGGTTGGGCTGGGTCCCCTCGCGTTCCTTGTCCTCCTGGGGCTGATCATCCTCGCCATTCCCACGGCGGTGCTGCTGATGTACGTGTTTCAGCGCAGGGGCAGGGGACTCGGACAGCCCTGAGACGCCCGACGCGACGCCGGGTCTTTTCGTTGACAGTCACAGGGGCCGGTGCTATATTTCAGCTTGGCTTCGAGCAGGTCCCAACACTCACCCAGGAGTTCCCATGGCCCTCAATATCGTCGTCCTCGCCAAGCAAGTGATCGACCCGGAGATGCCCGCGTCGGCGTTTCAGGTCGACCGGGAAAACAAGCGGGTGGTCACCCCCGGGAACATCCCGCCCGTGGTGAACGGGTTCGATGAGAACGCCGTGGAGGCCGCGCTGCAGATCAAGGACTCCCAGGAGTCCACCATAACCGTCATATCCATGGGCAAGGCCTTTGCCATGGACGTGATGAAGAAGCCCCTGTCCATGGGGGCCGATGAGCTTGTCCTGGTGGATGATGAGACCTTCGAGAACCCGGTGGACAGCTACGGCACGGCCCAGGTCCTGGCCGCGGCGGTGAGGAAACACGGGGAGTTCGACCTGATCATCTGCGGGCGCCAGGCGTCGGACTGGGACAACGCCCAGGTCCCCCTGAGCGTGGCGGAGATCCTGGGGACCGCGTGCATTACCATCGCAAGGAAGGTGGAGGTGGGGGACGGCAAGGTGGTCGTCGAGCGAATCGTGCCCGATGGGTACGAGGTGATAGAGGCGGACCTGCCGGCGCTGGTGACGGTGAGCAATGAGCTGGGCCAGCCGCGCTACCCGACCCTTCGGGGCATTCTCGCGGCAACCCGCAAGAAGCCGACGATGTGGAGCGCCCAGGACCTGGGGATGGACGCCGGGGAGATCGCGCCCCGCCTGGACCTGGTGGACCTGTTCGTGCCCGTCAGCGAGACGGAGTGCGAGATGATAGAGGGGGATACCGAGGAGGAGGCTGGGCGCAACCTGGCCTTGAAGCTGCGGGAAGCGAAGCTCATCTGAGCGTCGCCGCCGGTCGTGGATTCCCGTATCCCATGACACCTGCCCGACCACGCCGGACCGCGCCATTGGCATAGCGACGACTGTGGAGGTTCCATTCATGGACGCGAAGGGCGTTCTGATCGTTGGGGAGACCGCAGACGGGGAGCTGAGCTCCACCAGCAAGGAGATACTGGCCGCGGGCCGCGGGCTGGCAGACAGCCTGGGGCAGGAGCTGGCCATAGGCCTGCTGGGCGGAGACCCAGGCAGTGTCGCCGAAGAAGCCGCCAGGCAGGGGGCCGACCGGGTCTACGCCGTGGCCCATCCTCTGCTGGAGGAGTACCATCCGGACCTGTACCTGGCGGCCCTGGAGAGTCTCGCCAGGGAGGTGGCCCCGGCGGTGCTGCTGATGGGACGAACGGCGTCGGGCCGGGACCTCGCCCCGCGTCTTGCCTTCAGGCTCGCGACCGGCCTCGCCCAGGACTGCCTGGAAGTGCGAATGGACGAGTCGGGCAGGCTGCTGGCAACGCGTCCCGTGTATGGGGGCAACGCCATGGCTACCGTGTCGTGCAATGGCACGCCCCAGATGGCCGCCATAAGGCCCAAGGCGTACGAGCCCCTAGAGGCCGACGAGTCACGCCATGCGGAGGTGGTGGACTGCGCCGTGGACTTGGACGCATCCATGGCCAGGTCCCGCGTGGTGGAGACCGTCACGGAAGAGGCGAAGGGCATCAAGCTGGAGGAGGCGGGCATCGTGGTGGCCGGCGGCCGTGGGCTGGGGGGGCCGGAGCCCTTCGCCGACCTGCAGGAGCTGGCCTCGGTGATCGGCGCGGGTATAGGCGCCTCCCGGGCCGCGGTGGACTCCGGCTGGGTGCCTACCAGCTATCAGATAGGCCTCACGGGAGTGACCATCACGCCCGACCTGTACATCACCGTAGGCATCTCTGGAGCCAGCCAGCACATGGCCGGCTGCTCGGGGGCCAAGGTGATCGTGGCCATAAACAAGGACTCCGAGGCCAACATCTTCAAAGAGGCCCGGTATGGCGTGGTGGGGGACTGGAAGAACATCCTCCCCGGCCTGACCGAGGCCCTCAGAGACCTGGTGCAGAGCTAGACGCCGGGGAGGGCTGCGTCCGATGAATCTGGGCTTCATCGGCCTTGGGAACATGGGCAATCCCATGGCCGCCAACCTCATCAAGGCGGGTCACAAGGTCACCGTTCACGACCTGCGGCGGGAGTCGGCCACCAATCTGCTGGAGATGGGAGCGGACTGGGCCGATACGCCCAGGGACACGGTCCCGGGCAGCGAGGTGGTCTTCACGTCCCTGCCCGGTCCCAGGGAGGTCGACGCCGTGGTGTTGGGAGAGGACGGCGTGCTCCAGGGGGCCAAGGAGGGCTCCATATACGTCGACCTGTCCACCAACTCACCCAACGCCATCCGCCGCGTCCACGGGATATGTGCCGAGCAGGGGGTGGCCGTCATGGACGCCCCCGTGAGCGGTGGCGTCACCGGCGCGGCGGCGGGCACCCTCGCCCTCATGGTGGGCGGCGACCGGGCGGTGTTCGACCGCATCAGGCCGGCCCTGGAAGCCATGGGGAGTCACGTGGTCTACTGCGGGGCCATAGGCGCCGGCATGATAGTGAAGCTCTGCAACAACCTGGTGAGCATGGGGAACGGGGTCCTGCTGGCCGAGGCGCTGACTTTGGGGGTCAAGGCCGGGGTGGACCTGGCCGTGCTGGCCGACGTCATGTCCAACAGCTCGGGCGCCTCCTACCGGCTGACCAACAGCTTCTGCAACTCTCTCTTCAAGGGCAACACCGCGCCGGGGTTCGCCACGGCTCTGGCCGCCAAGGACGTCAGGCTGGCCACCGACCTGGGCAGGGAGCTGGGCGTCCCCATGGACCTGTCCAACCTGGTGGACCAGAGACACGTGGAGGCCCTCTTTCGTGGATGGGGGGCCTTCGACTCCGTCGCCGTAGCCTACCTCCAGGAGGAGAAGGCGGGGGTCCAGCTCAGGATCCCGGGGTTGTAACGTCATGTGGACCCCTATCCTGTCGGCGTTGGCGCCGCAGCCCACCACCGCCTCCCGTCTGGCGGTGCTCGGTCTGGGGGACGCCCCCTGGGCGGACGCCGTTTTCGCCGCGTCCATATTCGCCGGGTCCATAGTTATCGCCGCCATCGTCGGTCTCGTCCTGTTTCCCCTGGTACTCCGGGCCACCGACTGGACCGCCACCGACCTGGACGGCAAGCTGGCGCTGGCCATCCGGAAGCCCATCGTTCTCAGTGTCGTCCTGTTGGGGGGCTTCCTGGCCTTTTCGATTCCCCTGGACCTGACCGACGGAGAGCAGAGGGTCGTCAATACGGTCACCGCCGCGTTGGCCATCGTCCTGGGGGTGGCCGCGACGTCATCGGTCATCTCCAGGACCCTGGACTGGTACGTGGAGACGGCGGACACCCGGGGCAAGTTCCGGCTGGACCCCCAGCTGCAACCGCTGGTCAGGCGAGTGTCCGCCGCCATTGTGTATGGTCTGGGCGGGCTGCTTGTGCTGGACCAGTTCAACATCAACATCAGTCCGCTGATCGCCGGCCTGGGCCTCAGCGGACTGGCCGTGGCCCTCGCCATACAGCCCACCCTCTCCAACCTGTTTGCCGGGACCTACGTGATGACCGAAGGGGCCGTGAGCCCCGGGGACTACATCGAGCTGGAGGGTGGGATTGCCGGCTACGTCATAGACGTGGGCTGGCGCAGCGTCCGGATCCGTACCTGGGGAAACAACCTTGTCGTGGTCCCCAACTCCAGGTTCGCCGAGAACATCCTGACCAACTACCAGAGGCCGATCCCTGCGGTGAACGTCTACCTCGAGTGCGGCGTAAGCTACGACAGCGACCTGGTGACCGTGGAGCGGGTGTCCAAAGAGGTGATGGACGAGGTGATGGCGGCCAACCCCGAGGACTCCGTGCCTGAGTATGGCGGATGGTTCGGGTACGACAGCTTTGGCGACTCCAACGTGAACTTCTGGCTCTTCATGCAGTCCCGGGACCGTTTGGCCAGCTTCCGCCTCAGGACCGAGCTGATGCAACGGCTGCACAGGCGCCTGAACGATGAGGGGATAGTCATAAACTACCCCGTACGCACCATCCAGCTTCCCAAGGAGCTGGAGTTGGAAGGGCTGGCCGGCGCCAGGGAAAAACGGCAGCAGCCCGGCGCGCCGCCGGGTAGGGGCCTGGGAGCCAGGCCCGATGCCGACGACCCGGGCCCCCAGATGCCCGACGGAGGGCCCGACGGAGGCCCCGAGTAGGGGCCCTGGCCGCCGCCGTCAGCCTGGCTGACCCAGGCTATCTCCCATCGCCGGGTCTGGGACTACGGCCCCGTCCTCGAGGCGGAAGAAGGATACGCGGGCGGGTGGTCCGGCCTGGGGTCTCCACACGCCGGCTACGACCTCGGCGTCGGGCGGCTCGGTCATCGTCACGACCACCTGCTGGTACCGGGTGACGCGCTCCAGGACTTTCCTGCGCCGCGATGCGTCCAGCTCTGACAGGACGTCGTCGAGAAGTATGATGGGGGCCTCTCCCCTGGCCGAGTCCAGGTAGGCGGCCTCGGCCAGCCGCAGGGCCAGGGCCACGGTCCGGGCCTGCCCCCTGGAGGCGTAGCTCCCCATGTCCACCTGCCCCAGGCGCATCTGAAAGTCGTCCCGGTGGGGACCGACGGTGGTCGAGCCGACGGCCATGTCCTTTAGGACCGCGGCCTCCACGGCCGATGCCATCGCCCGCCCCACGTCCGCGATGGTGGGGCAGACCGTGTCCAGAGGCACGTTGGGACGGTACTCTACCGAGAGGCCCTCATCTTCGTCCACCAGGTCCCGGTGTCGCTGGGCGCACAGGTCGGAGAGCGCGGTCATCGCCTGGCGCCTGGCGTCGATGATGCCGGCCCCGATCGTCACCAGCTCCCCGTCCCAGAAGGCCAGTTCCTTCTCCTCGGCCCGGTGCTCCTGGAGGGCCCTCAGCAGGCGGTTCCGCTGCTGCACCACCCGCTGGTAACGCTGGAGGGACCGCAGGTAGATGGGCTGGGTCTGGGACAGGAGGATATCCAGGTAGCGACGGCGGCTGGAGGGCGGGCCGCCGACGAGCTGGATGTCGTCGGCGGTGAACAGGACCGCGTTCACCAGGCCCACCAGCTCCGCGGCGGTGCGCCGCACCCTGCTTACCCTGATCTCCTTGCGCACCCTGGGCCGTCCTGCAGGGGAGGAGGAGGAGGACGGCTGGGACGCACAGTGGTAGCCGACGTGCACCCTCAGCCGTTCGTCCCGCCGGTCGACGGTCCCGGAGACGATGGCGTCCTCGCCCTCCTCGACGGCGCCCCACCTCACCAGTTCTATCTCGTTCTCGGCCCGGGAAGACCGGGCGATGGCGAGGATGTACATCGCCTCCAGGAGCGTGGTCTTTCCCTGGGCGTTCTGCCCGTGGATGATCACCACTCCCGGCGGCAGGTCCAGCTCTAGCTGGGAGAAGTTTCGGAAGTTGGTCAGGCTCAGGTGTGACAGCCGCACCCTGCTACTCGCTCAAGAAGCTCTCGTGTGACGCTTCCTCACCGTCGTCCCGGCGAAGGCCGGGACCCAGGGGTGGGGAGCGGTGCCATACCGGGCCTGCCTTCTAGTGCGTCCGAAGGCGGCCGCGCTCCCCTGGATTCCGGCTCGGGGGCTGGAATGACGGAGTGGGGCGCAGTGGTGTGTTGTTATGGCAACGGAATATAGCATGGGAGGTTACGAGGAGACTCCTTCGCAGGAGGTCGGGGTCCCCGGCCGCCTACGTGGACGGCTTGAGGCTCTGGATGCGCTCGTCCAGCTCCCGGGCGCCGGCGTCGTCCCCGTTGGAGAGCTTGTAGCACCGGTCCAGGTAGAGCTGGGCCAGCTCGCCACCGCGGGTGGACGAGTCCATGAGGGCCTGCAGCAGCAAGGGTATGTGGTACTGCTCGGGCAGGTAGCGGCTGAGCAGGCCCACCTCGTGTCTCATCTCGTCCCGGGTATCGGTGTCGTTGCCCTCGACGGCGAACCGCAGCCTGCCCACGATCTTGGACAGCTCCGCCAGCCGGTCCCGTTCGTTCATCAGGCTGTAGAGGACCTCGTTCACCCCCACCGAGTCCTCCTGGACCTCCTCGGCGCTGTCCAGGGGAATGGCGGGCTTGGGGCTGTCTGCCCAGACCTGCGCGTACTCGCCCACCAGGCTGGTGACGGTCTGCATCATGTCCGACAGGCCCGAGGCTGTTACGGTCCCCCCGTCCAGAAGGTCGTCGTCCCTGATCTCGGCCAGGCCCTCCAGCTCCCGGTGGCTGCCCACCTCTTCGGGCACCGGCGGCATGGCGAAGGCCGAGAAATCGCTGAGGGATACGTTCCCAAGCTGGGATGCCAGGAAGGGAGGCACGTACTTGCCGATGTCCACGGAGATGGGCAGCACGATGATGTAGGTGGCGTACAGCTTGTCGGGGTCGTGAGAGGCGCGGAAGTAGGCCAGTGCGTGCCCCCTGGGCCGCGCCGGGTCTCCTCTCTCGAACGTGAACGCCATTCCAACCTCGCGCCGCAGGGACCAATGGCCCGGGTCGCCTGCGGGGCTACTCCCGCTGACCCGGATCGGTGAACCGGTGGTCCATCTCCTCCAGGAACCGCTCCACCTCGGGCGACAGCGGTGCCGGCGGGTCGGTCTCCTCCGACGCCCGCTCGGCGTCGTACTGCGACTCCAACCGCCCGATGAGCGCCTTCAGCTCCGAGTTGCGCTCGACGGCGCTGTCCAGCTCCTTGTACTGCCGCTGCCCCTGCTCCGGCGGCAAGAGGCCCTGGGGGATGTCGTACATGGCCGACAGAACGTCCAGCAGCCGGGCGGCGCCGGCGTAGTCCTCGTCCAGCTGCAGGTACTGGGGCAGGTGGACCATGAAGCTGACGGAGGTGATCTCCGGCTCTATCTTGGGGACGCCCTCGGAGATGAGGTTCGTGATGGACGTGGGGCCCTGGTACGTGCTCTTCCGGGGACGGAGCCTGGCGCCGCTCCTCATGGGGACGTTCCCCGCGTCCCCCGTCACGATGAGGGGGCGGGTGTGGGGCACCACGTCGTACATCGCTCCCAGCCTGCAGTAGCGGCGCACGCCGAAATGCTTAAACACTTGGAGGACCGAGTCGGTGTACTCCTCGCTGGAGGCGTGGGGCTCGCGCAGGTGGAAGAACATCAGCGCGGGCCCCTCCTCGGGCTGGGTGTAGTTGATGACGCTGTTGGGGACGGACACCTCCCGGCGCCCCTCCACCATGCGCATCTTGGGACGGTACCTGGTGAAGTCGAAGTAGTTGCCGGGCCTGGCCAGCTTCCCCAGCTCGGTTATGCCCAGGTGTCCCTCCAGCCGGGCCAGGGCTATGCTGACGGCGCTGCCCACGTCCACCCACGGGCGCACCATGGTGATGGCGTGGGGCTCCCGCAGGTCCGGCACGGGCTCGTGTATCTCGAAGGCGCCTATTCGCATGACTCTATGGTGGCAGACGCGTTGGGGTTTTTCAACCTCTCTTGGGACGGATGGGCAGTCCCACGGATGGGCGCATCCAAGCGGGGCCCCGGCCCTACCACCCGACGGCGTACCCGTCCCGGCGGGGGTCAGCGGCGCCCATGAGTGCGCCGCTCTCCGGGTGGACCTGGATCATCATTTCGCTGCCGGTGCCTCCCCAGTCGCCCAGTACGTTCAGCCGGTGTCCCCGGCCGGACAGGCCGTCCCTGACGTCCTGGGGAAAGCGGCCCTCGATATGGAGCTCGTCGGGGCAGGAGTGGGGCACCGTGGACTCGGTCCCGTCCTGGGTGCTCCGCCAGCGGGGGGCTTCCACCGCCTCGGCCACGGTCATGCCGAAGTCCAGGACGTGGCTGATCACCTGGAGGTTGGTCTGCACCTGGGTGTCCGCGCCCGGCGTGCCGCACACAAGCAGCAGGCTGCCCGCCGGGTCGAACACCATCACCGGGTTCATGGTGTGACGGACCCGCTTGCCGGGCTGAAGGCAGTTGACGTGGTCCTCCTCCAGGTGCCAGTAGGTCATCCGGTTGTTGAGCAGTATGCCCGTGTCCCCCGCGATGAGGCTGGAGCCCCACTGGCTCTGGATGCTCTGGAGCTGGCAGACGGCGTTGCCCCAGCGGTCCACCACGCAGAAGCAGGTGGTGTCCTCCCGCTCGCCGCCGACGCGCAGCTTGCTCCGGCCCGGGGACGGGGAGCCCTGGTGACGCCACGGGTCTCCGGCCTGGACTCCCACTGCCGCCCGTCCCGGGTCGATGAGGGCGGCGCGCTCCCTGGCGTACTCCTTGGACAGGAGGCCGGCGATGGGCGTCTCGACGAACTCGGGGTCGGCCACGTAGGCCTCCCGGTCGGCGAAGGCCAGCTTCTTGGCCTCCACCATGGCGTGGATGCTCTCCGCGGTGTTGCACCCCAGGGCCCGGATGTCCAGGGTCTCCACCACGTTCAGCTCCTGCAGCAGGATGTGGCCGCTGGAGTTGGGTGGGGCCTCGTACACGGTGTTGCCCCGGTAGGTGGTGGAGATGGGGTCCTGCCACCGGGTGCGGTGGCCCTCCAGGTCCTTCATCGACAGGGCGCCGCCGTTGTCCTGGCTGAACCTGGCGATGGCCCGGGCTATCTGCCCCCGGTAGAAGGTGTCCCGGCCCTCGGCGGCAATCCTCTTGAAGGAGCGCGCCAGGTCCCTCTGGTAGATGGTCTGCCCCGGGGCCGCCGGCCTGCCGTCGGGGGCGAAGACCGCCCGGGAGGTGGGGAAGGTCTGGAGAAGCTCGTCCTCGGCGATGCTCTGGGAGACCACGTGGCTCACTGGAAAGCCGTTCTCCGCCAGGTCGATGGCCGGCTCGAACACCTGGGCCCACTTCAGGTCTCCGTAGGCGTCGTGGGCCTCGGCCCAGCCGTCCAGCAGGCCCGGGACGGATACTGACCCGGCCCCCTTCATGGGGATGCCGTCGGGCATGTAGCTCTCCCGGGTGGCCGCCTGCGGGGCCGCTCCCGTGGCGTTGACGACCCTGACCCCGGGCTTGCGCCGCCCGTTCCCTGAGCCGTTCCAGTGGACGAGGATGAACCCGTCCCCGCCGATCCCCGACATGAGGGGCTCCACCACGTTGAGGGCCGCGGCCACGGCGATGGCGGCGTCGACGGCGTTGCCGCCCTGCTGGAGCACCGTAATCCCCGCCAGGGAGGCCAGCGGGTGCCCGGCGCACACCATCCCGTTGCGTCCCATCACCACGGGCCTGTTGGAGCCGTATCCCGTCCCATGGGGTGTGGCCGTCATGACGAGCCTCCTTCTTGCTATCCGAAACTTCCTACATCAGGTTCCAACGGGGGCGTGCCGCCGCCTCTTCCCGCAGGCGGTCGGCGATCCAGTCCTTCACCTCTTCGGCCAGGTAGAAGACCGGCCGGAGCAGGTCGCCCTCGCCGGTGATCAGCCCCTCGTCCAACGCCGCCTGGGCCACCGGGCTGCCGGGGACGACCCTGATGCCCACGCGAAGGGATGCCACGGCGGGGCTGACGCTCTTCAGAAAGGCCAGCTTCTCCTCCACCGTCTCCCTGGTCTCGCCGGGCTCCCCGAAGTACTGGGAGAGGGTGTAATGGAGGCCCCCCTCCTCGCAGGTGTGGCAGACACGGGCCAGGTTCTCCAGGCTGCTGGACATGTTGCCGTCGTCGTGGCCCCCCGTCCCCGTCATGATGGCCAGCTTGCAGCCCGCGTCCCGCATCAGGCCCACGATGTCGGCGTCGCAGGAGGAGGGTATGGGGGTGAGGCAGGTGTTCCAGTGCAGGTCCAGGCCCGACTCTATGAGGGCGTTGCACAGGGACTTGGCGTGGGCCAGGGGGATGTTGAACCCGTTGTCCACGAAGAACACCTTGCGCAGCCCGAAACGGGCCTTCATGTCGGCGGCTTCCCGGACCACCTCCTCCACGGGGCGGATGACCCGCCAGGAGGCCTCGTCGGCGTCCTCGTCCGACGAAGGGTAGAAGAAGTCCCCCAGCTTGGTGAGAATGCCGATGCCGAACCCCGCCCGCTCGTATCGGGCCATGTCGAGCTGCTCCAGCAGCGGCGGCTTCGGGAAGGACGAGGAGGCGGCCTGCCCCCCCGCGATCACCACCTCCCCGTCCTCGCGGTACACCAGCCCGGGCAGGTCGCTCAGGCCTTGGGGGTCCCGGTGGCCGCCGTTGTCCTCCAGCCGGTCGACAAGCTGGGCGAAGGTCTCCCCCGCGTCCCCGGCGACGCCCAGGTCGGGGGCCAGGAACTGGAAGCACTCCCTGGGGAGGATGCTGAAGGCGGGGCCGCCGCACACGACCGTGGCCTTGCTGATCTTGCGGACCAGGTCGATCACGTCCCTGGTCATGGGCAGCGCCCACTGGGTGTCCAGGTAGCTCTGGTTGTCGAAGTTCCGGAGGGATATGCCCACTACGTCCGGCGCGAATGAGGACACGGCCCTGTTGGTGTCCTCCACGTAGTCCTCGGAGAACATCAGGTCCAGCACCTTCACGGTGTGCCGTTCAGGGTCCAGGTGTCCGGCCACGTAGGCCAGCCCGATGGGCATTGGCCTGGCGTCCATCCTGCTCATCAGGCGGTCGTGGCGGTTCGTCGCGATCAGTAGTACGCGCATGCAGCCCTCCCGTCGTGTACATGGGGCCTAGTGGGTAAAATACCACAGCCACCGGCGCAAGGAAAGGACTGCTCCCCGGCCCTGGGTCCCTGTGCCCACGTCATTGCCATGAGAATAGGCTCGCAGCACAAGCGGCCGGTGGAGCTGGACGGGCCGACCTCTCTTCAGGCCCATCGCTCCCACACCTGGGTTAGTCAACTCGCCCACCGGTCTATGAGACAGACTCCTTCTTGTCCCATTATCGCTGACGGTCTACACTTGAAATCACTCATCCGGGCCCATATTAGTGGGAGAGTGGCTTCAATGGGCGTACTCGTGCTGCCGGAGGGCTTGACGGCCGGATGGGTTTGGCCCATCACTGGGCCCGGCACGAGCTCTCCGCAGAAGGGATGGTTCACCAATGACACAGCGCAAGGTAGTGCTAACGGGCGCCACGGGCTATATAGCTCACCAGATCCTACCGTCGTTAAGGGAAACGTATGATCTGACCCTGTTCGACGTGAAGCATGAGGATGTGGAAGGCAGGAAACTGGAATCTGTCATCATCGCGGACTTGAGCGATCCTGACCTGGAGAAGTATCGAGAGCATTTCAAGGGCGTGGACACGGTCATCCACCTGGCCTACAAGCGGCGACGAGGGCAGCCCCTGGACGATTTCTACGATGAGAAGGTCAACGTGGAGATGGCCTACAACGTGTATCGGGTGGCCTATGAGGAGGGGGTGAGGCGCGTGGTGATAGCCAGCTCGAATCATGCCGCCGACTGGTACGAGGACACCCTCATCCACGACAGGAAAAAGGAGATGGTCGAACCGTATGAGCTACCCCTGTCGAACAACTTCTATGGCTGGTGCAAGGCAACCTACGAACACCTGGGCTTTCTATTCGCCTGCGGCGCCTTTGGACGCAAGCTCGAAGTGGTCATGTTGCGGATCGGCTACACCCGAGGGGCCCTGCCGCAAGAGGTGCGGATCGAGGATTTTCCCAACGACCCCAGGGCTTACAAGCGTCACCTGGGCGCCTACATCAGCCAGCGGGACCTCTGCCAGCTTGTCACCAAGGCTATCGAGACACCCAACATCGAGAACGAGCACGGCATACCCTGGCTCATCGTTTACGGGATCAGCGATAACGCCCGCAGCTTCTGGTCCCTCACCAGTGCCCGACAGGTCCTGGGCTACCTGCCCGAGGACGACTCCGAGGTGAAGTACGCCGCCGATATCCGGCAGGTCCTTACCGGTGATGATTCCAGTGGCGGAGTGGGTAAATTGGGACCGTGAGAGAGCGTATCCGCGCCTTCCTCCCCTGGTCCCGGCTCTACCCTCCCCCACGGTTGGGCTAGGGGATACGACACTGAATCGGGGTAGTGACTCCCAACAACCCCCTTGGATTCCTCGCTGTGCTCGGAATTGGCACGAGAGCCGGAAGTTGGTGCGGACCGTGGCTAACCCCCTCATGTTGACGGTAAATTTGGCCGCTGCTACACTTCCTCCCTAGCGGCTGGGAGCCTGGATTCCAGTGGCCTGCCCGGGCCAGGCCGGCTGCCCGGGACCCTTCGCCTGCTTGAGGGGGTGCTGTAATGAAGTACGACGTGATCGTGGTGGGGGCCGGCTCCGCCGGCAGCGTCATCGCCACCCGGCTGTCCGAGGACCCGGACCGCTCGGTGCTGCTGCTGGAGGCGGGCCCCGACTACCCGGAGTTCGAGCACCTGCCCGACGACTTGAAACAGGGCAACAACGTCTACCGCTCGGCCTACGGGCCCCACAACTGGGGCTACGTGGCCACGGCCAACCCCGAGGCCGGCGAGACCCAGATACCCCGGGGCAAGGTCACCGGGGGCTCCAGCGCCGTGAACGGCCAGGTCTTCTTCCGAGGGGTGCCACAGGACTACGAGAACTGGGCCGCCTGGGGGAACGACGAGTGGAGATACACCAAGGTGCTGCCCTACTTCCGGAAGCTGGAGACGGACCGGGACTTCCCCGGCGGCGACTTCCACGGCAGCGACGGCCCCATCCCCGTGCGCCGCTACAGGCGGGAGGAGTGGCTGCCCCACGCCAGGGCCTTCTACGACGCCTGCCTGGCCCTGGGGTTCCCCGCCGACCCCGACCAGAACCACCCAGAGGCCTACGGCGTCGCCGCCAGACCCCTCAACAACATCGACGGCGTCAGGATGAGCACCGCCCTGACCTACCTGAACATGGCCCGACACAGGTTGAACCTGACCATAAAGGCCAACGTGACGGCCCGCAGGATACTCTTCGACGGCAAGCGGGCCGCGGGCGTGGAGGTGGACAGCGGGGGCGAGCGCTTCACCGCCGAGGGCGGTCTGATACTGCTGTGCAGCGGCGCCATCGCCTCTCCCCAGCTGCTTATGCTGTCGGGCGTCGGCCCCGCGGCGCACCTGAGGAGCCACGGCATCGACGTGGTCCAGGACATCCCCGGCGTGGGCCAGAACCTCAGGGACCACCCCTCGGTATTCATCGTCCTGCGCGGGAGGGGAGACCCCCACGAGCTGCTGGCCCCTGGCATACAGGTGGGCCTCAGGTACACCGTCGAGGGGTCGGACACCCCCAACGACATGCAGATCACCCCCAACCTGTGGACCAGCGAGCACCGCCCCGCCCAAGTCATGGTTGAGGCGGAGGGGAACCTGTTCGGCATCAGTGTGGGCCTCCAAAACGCGGTCTCCGCCGGAGAGCTGAGGCTCCAGTCCACGGACCCCCACGTCCAGCCCCACCTGGACTACCGGTACCTGTCGGACCCGTGGGACAGGGAGCGGACCCGCAAGGCCATACGCCTGGCGGCGAGGATCGCCGAGCACGAGACGTACGGGGACATCGTAGTGGAGCGCGTCGCCCCCACCGACGAGGAGCTGGCCGACGACGGCGCGCTGGACCTGTGGATGCTCCGCAACGTGGGCACCCAGCACCACTCCTCGGGCACCTGCAAGATGGGGCCCGACTCGGACCCCATGGCCGTGGTTGACCAGTACTGCCGGGTCCGTGGTCTGGAGAACCTTCGGGTCGCAGACGCGTCGATAATGCCCGACGTGGTGCGGGCCAACACCAACGCCACCACGATAATGATAGGCGAGCGCGTCGCCGACTGGATCAAAGAAGGCAGGTAGCCGGGAGGGCGCCAATGGCGGGCGACGGTATTCGCATAGGGCTGATCGGGGCCAACGTCAACTACGGCTGGAGCCAGAGGGCCCATCTGCCGGCCCTCCTGCGCCTCCCCGAGTACGAGCTGGCGGCCGTGTGCACCTCCCGGAGGGAGACGGCCGAGGAGTCGGCGAAGCACTACGGCGCGCCCCTGGCCTTCCATGACTACCGGGAGATGGCGGCCCACCCGGACGTGGACCTGGTCTCCGTCTCCGTCCGGGTGCCCATGCACCACGCCATGGTGATGGCCGCCCTGGAGGCGGGGAAGCACGTCTTCTGCGAGTGGCCCCTGGGGATGAACCTGGACCAGGCGCGGGAGATGTCGGCCCTGGCGGCGTCCAGGGGAGTCCGCCACATGGTGGGCCTCCAGGCCCGGGGAGACCCGGCTCTTATCCACCTCCGCAAAATCCTGGCCGACGGCTACGTGGGAGACGTGCTGTCCTGCAACATGACCATGTTCCTGCCCGGCGCCCTGCAGCGCGACTCGGGCCGGGCGTGGATGGCTGACGGCGCCAAGGGCGGCCACACCCTCTCCATATCTGCCGGCCATTCGGTGGACGTGGTCTGCTTCTGCGTGGGCGAGTTCGTGGAGGTGTCGGCCAAGGTCTCCACCCAGGTCCCGGAGTGGACCCTATCGGACACGGGAGGAAAGGTGGATGTGACGGCCCCGGACAACGTCCTTATCAGCGGCGTGCTGGACAACGGCGCCGTTGCCTCTGTGCACGTTGCCACCGTCCCGTGGCACGGCACCGGCTGGCGGATGGAGGTGTACGGGCGTGAGGGCACCGTCGTCGCGGCCTCGGAGCAGATGGTGCAGTACGCCGACGTGCGGCTGATGGGGGCAAGGGGAGACGGCGCCTCCATGGAGGAGATCCGGGTGCCCCGGGAGCTGGCCGCCGTCCCAGACGATGTTCCCCTGGGCCCTCCCTTCAACGTGGCCCAGCTCTACCGGCGGCTGGCCGGGGCCATCCGCCGCGACGAGAGCTCGGACCCGGACTTCCAGCTTGCCGTGACCCGTCACCACCTGCTGGACGCCGTGCAGCGTTCGTCGGACCAGGGAGCCCGCGTCTCGGTGTAGCGCCGAAGGTCGAGAGCCAACGAGCATGAGCACCCTCAGCCAGATGCCCAAGCCCGACGCCGAGCGGTTCCGGAAGGGCCGGAAGCTGTACCTGGTCCCCCTGTTCGTCGTCCCCATGGAGGTGCCCGAGGACCTGGGACAGATGTTGGACAGGTACTGGGCGGGCTCCGACCAGCACATAGCCAGCCTGGAGTCGGCCCTGGGCCCCGTGAGCCGCATATACCACGAGACGGTCTTCCTGCCGGGCGAAGAGGGGGCGACCCTCGTGGAGCAGATCAACCCCAGGGGCTACGGGATGCTACGGCGGCGTCTCGAGGCTGGCGCCCGGCTGGAGGCCCTGGAGGAGCAGGTCCTGGTGGAGGAGAGCACCGACTGGCAACGTTGCCTCACCGTGGGGCTGGTGAGCCAGAAGGTGACGACGTTGGCCATGCAGTCTTACATAGACGTCACCGGCAAGCGCTACGAGAGCATGGCCTCCAGGATAGACGGGACCCTCGAGGAAGACGAGTCCGCCATCCTGCTGGTGGGGGACAACCACAGGGTCCAGTTTCCCTCGGACATCGAGGTGTTCTACGTCTCCCCGCCGGCCCTGAACGAGATCCGCCGCTGGATAGACGACCAGATGAAGGAGCGCTCCCCCGCCGCCGAGGAGTCCGACGACCCTCCCGCCGCCGGCTCTCCGGAGCAGGCCGGGGCCGAGGGGGAGGCCGGGGCCCAGGCCCGGGATCAGGAATGACCCCCGCCGGCGGGCGCGGGAGCGGGGGCGCTCCATGGCCGGCCCCATGAACGGGCCCCTCCACGGCCTCAAGGTCCTGGAGCTCAGCGAGATCATAGCCGCGCCCTACGCCGCCATGCTGCTGGCAGACATGGGCGCCGACGTCGTCAAGGTCGAGCCGCCGTGGGGCGAGCCCTGGCGCCTGTTCCGCCAGTTCGTGCCGCTGGAGAGCCGCACCTTCATGGCGGTGAACCGGGGCAAGCGCAGCCTTCCCCTGGACCTGTCCAAGCCCGAAGGCCAGGAGATAGTGCACCGTCTGGCGGCCGGCGCCGACGTGGTCGTGGTCAACTACCGGCCCGACGTGCCCGCCCGCCTGGGGGTCGACTACGACACCCTGCGCGCCCTGAATCCCCGGCTGGTCTACTGCGAGAACACCGCCTTCGGCCGCGGCGGCCCCATGGGACACCTTCCGGGCTACGACATCATCGTCCAGGCCACCTCGGGGCTCATGGCGTCGGAGGGCAAGGAGGCTGGCGGTGTGCCCCAGCACCTGTTCAACCCCGTGGTCGACGTGTGCACCGGCGTGGCCATGGCGTGGGCCGTCTGCGCCGCCCTGTACCACCGGGAGAAGACGGGCCAGGGCCAGAGGGTCGAGGCGTCCCTCCTGTCCACGGCCCTCGCCCTGCAGCTACAGCGTTTCCTCCGAGTGGACGTGGAGGATGCCCAGGTCCAGGGGGACCTGCTCCGCGATCTGAACAGGGCCCAGTCGGGAGGAGCGGGCTACCCGGAGCTCCAGGACCTGTACCGGGGGTTCCACACCAACGCCCCGGACAACATCTACTATCGCACGTACAGGACCCGGGACGGTTTTCTGGCCGTGGGCTGCCTGAGCGAGTCCCTGCGACGGGAGTTCCTGGATGCCATGGGCCTGGAGGGCTCTCCAGACCCGGCGGCCGCGGCCGAAGACGGTCACGGGTCCGGCGGCGGGGACCTGGTGGCGGAGGCGGAGGCCCGGTTCCTGGAGCGGACCTCGGCGGAGTGGGTGGCCTTCCTGCAGGGGGCGGGAGTCCCCTGCGCGCCGGTCAGGTTTACCGAGGAGCTGCTGGAGGACGGCGGGCTGGACGCCAACGGGATGGCGGTCGAGCTCGAGCACCACCTGGTGGGGAACCTGAAGATGGCCGGGGCCCTGGTCCGGATGGATGGCGCCCCGCTGCGCCCCGGACCGGCCTCTCCCGCCCTGGGCCAGCACACCGACGAGATACTCGCCGAGCTGGGATACGACGAGGCCGGTATCCGGGAGCTGCGGGGCAGGGGGATAACCCGCTAGGGGGCCCTGCTCCGGCTAGTCGGCCGCCTCGGCGTTGGCCTTCTCTTTGGCTATGGCCCTTCGCTCCAGCTCCTCCAGCTTGAGGTCCAGAAGCCCCTGGTCCAGGTCGGCGACTATTCCGGGATACCCCGCCCTCTGGATCATGGCCGGCAGCCTCCCGGCCTTGAACTGGTCCAGGGTCCAGCGAAGGGTGTTGGGCACCAGGGTGGTGTCCCAGTAGATGCGGTGGTTCTTGTTCCTCGGCCCGTAGTGGTAGTGAGGGGCGTTGACGAAGCAGTCGAAGGCCAGCAGCTCCACCTCCTGGCCCGCCTCGTCGCCCAGGACGTGGATGGCCAGGCCCCCGTCGTTGGCCAGGTTCCGGTACTCCAGCCCGAACCGGATGACGCCGGCGTCGATGATCTCGTCTCCACGGTTGTGTATCACCGTGCTCCGTTGGGTCCGCGCCATCTCCCGGGCGGTGGCCTCCACCTGATCCAGCGCTCCTGCCACGGTGCGGCGGTCGATGGTCTCGGCAACCTCCTCGTAGCCGGCCCGGACGATCATCTCGCCGAGCCTCTCCCGGAACTGGGTAATGGTCCAGCCGATGGGGTTGCCCGCGGTGGTCACGTCCAGGTTGTGCCGCTCGTTCTTCTTCTGGGGGCCGTAGTGGTAGTGGGGCACCACGTCGAAGCAATCGAACCGCAGAAGCTCCGTCTCCCTGCCGTTGACCTCGGCCATCACCTGGATGCACACGCCCTGGTCGGGATTGCTCGCCCCGACCTTGCCGCCGTCGATGTTACGGTGTTGAAGGGCGAACTCCACCGTGCCGGCGTTTATCCTGGTGCTTCCGATCTCCATGGTCCCCTCCTTCGCAGCGTTCTTGCCAATATCATTGTGTCAATAGTCATTATAGGACTGGAGGACGGCTTCCGCAAACGAGGGGGACCTGTCGTTGCCATGAAGAACACGTTTGCAGTATCCCCCTTGGCGAACTGCCCAACCCGTCGTTCCGGCGAAGGCCGGAACCCAGGGGTGTGGCCGGGGGTACGTGGATGCCTGCTTGCGACGGCATGACGGAGAGGGGCGCTGTGGGGTGTTGCCATTGCGTGGAGGCTCGGCTCTCGGCTGCCTGAGGGCGAAGGGGCGCGGCAAGGCGAGGGGTACGGGGAGCCGAGTGTGCCGGGCAGGGATGGCCCGGCGGGCCGTGTGCGCCTACGTTGGGGCCAGGGCCTCCACTCCCTTGGAGTAGATGGTGCGCAGGTGGGCCGTGACGAAGGTGCCTATCATCAGCCATATGAAGATCAGCCCGGTCCCGCTCAGGAGGAAGCGCGCAGTCATCCATGACAGGTCCATCAGGACTCCGTTCACGGCGTTGAACCCGCCCATTGCGCCCTGGGAGTGCCACGTGTTGGCGCTCATCACCCGCCCCCGCAGCCCGTCGGGCGTGATGAACTGGACCATGCCGTGGCTGAGGGTCATGAACCCCGCCGTCATGGCCCCCATGAACGCAGCGGCGGCCATGGCCGTGGGCACGCTGAAGGTGAAGCTCAGCATCATTGGGGCCGCGCCGCTGAGCAGCCCGAATCCAAGGAACAGCTTGCCCCTGATGCCCGGGTCCTGGACCCGTGCCAGGCTGAGGTTCCCTATCATGGAGCCGCCGCCCACGGCTATCATCAGGTAGGTCGGGCCCTCGAACACCCCCTGCTCCGACAGCATCCTCAGCTCGGTGCGGGAGAAGAATGGGAACACCGACTCGAAGGCCATGGTCAGGGCGCAATGGAGCACCGTGAGACCCACCAGGTACAGGAGCAGAGGGTGGGTGTAGATGTACCTGACCCCCGCCACCAAGTTGAACACGGCCCCCCGGCCCACGTCGATGATGCCCCGGGAGACCGTGCCGATGGTGGCCACCTGGAACCATCCCACCGCGTACAGGGCGGCGGGCATGAAGAAGGCCGGCTCGGGGTCGGCGAAGCGGATCACGGGCAGGGTCACCAGGGGGCCCATCATGCGGGAGCCCTGCTGCATGAACTGGCTCAGGGCCACCGCGTTGAGCAGACGCTCCCGGGGCACCAGGTTGGGCAGCAGGGCCTGGTTCGTGGGAAGCTCCGTGGCCCGGATGCAGCCATTGAACACGGCCAGTATCAGGATGTGGTACTCGTTGATGAGGTAGCCGTCCGAGTCCCCACGGAACAACAGCAAGGCCAGCAGCACGGTGTGGGCCAGGTTCAGCGCGTAGGTGACGGCCAGGACCCTGCGGCGGTCGAACCGGTCGGCCAGCAGGCCTGAGAGGGGCGTGACCACCAGGCTGGGCAGGAGGGCCGCCATGGTCGCGAACCCGACCCAGGCGTTGGACTCGGTCATCCGGTAGACCAGGGCGCCCCGGAGGACGATGAGCGCCCACGCCGCCGACTGGGATGTGGCAGTGGCTATCCACAGGCGCCGGTAATCGGGGTAGGCCAGGGACGCGAAGAACCCTGGTTTCTCCGATGGCTGCCGGTTATCGTCTTGTTCCACTCACACCGTCGGGTTGCCTAGGCTTGCAGGTCACGAGGAGAGCCCCAAGGGATTGTACCAGACTGCTCCAAGGCCCAACAACCGGATGCCTTCTGTTCGACAATCGCGCCGCCGGCAACTCAGGGCGCGCCGTCGGGCTCGGTGATGTAGCCCGCCAGCAGCATGACCAGCTCCACCATGAGGAGCTTGTTCCAGGCCATGCTCGTCCGCAGGGCGAGCTCGGTATCCTCCATCTCGCGGAGGAGCAGGTCTGCGATGGCGGACTGGACGAAGGAGATGGTGCCAATCATGTGCCGCGACGGCACCGGCCCCAGGTGCTCCCGGTGGGCCGGCGGGTAGCCGTGGCTTATCCCCATGGCCAGCAGGTAGCCCGCGAAGCGCTCGTCCAGGTCGCAGGCCGCGGTCTCCCTGAGCCACCTGATCAGCGTGTGCTTGCGCCGGGCCAGCCTCTCCTCGTCCACCTCGCCGGTCTCGGTCAGGAAGAACTTCCGGGCCTGGGGATATGCCATGAAGTGGTCGTACACCGCGTCCGTCAGGGCCTTGGCGTGCTCGTCGATCATGGGGGCGCTGGCCCGGACGAGCCCCTTGGCGTCCTCGTCGAGGCCCACGAAGGAGGCCATCTCCTCCATCCTCGCGGGCCAGTTGACCACGTACCTCATGGCCGGCCTCCATTCGAGAGATGAAGGGGGGACAGATGGACGGGCGGGTCAAGGCGGGAGCTGACAGCGATGGCAGTCATGGCCGTACCGATGGTAGACCGGGCCCGAAGACGGTGTCAAGGCTGCTTGGCGCCGCCCGAACCCGCTGCGTTAGCTTGACAATGACTCGCTTCCCGTCCAATACTGTGCTCATCCCAACGCTGTACTCATCCACCGTACTCATCCCTCGTCCTGGACTCATCCAAGGAGGTTGCCGATGTCGACTCAAGGTCCCGGGAGCATATCCATGGACGAGTTCAGGCTGATGGCCGAGAGGGCAGGCCTGGGGCTCACCGAGAGCGAGCTCGAGGAGCTGAAGCCCCTTTACGAGCTGTACCTTCCCCACATCGAGAAGCTCCACTCGGTGGAGCTGGGCGCCGAGGAGATAAGCCTCTCCTTCCAAGCCGACTGGCCGTCCTAATGGCCGGGGCGGGAGAGGCCGGCTTCCCGGGTCCCCTCGTGAAGGGGCCTGAACGCCGAGGTCCCTTCTCCCATCCGGCTGCACCTTGCCCATCTGGTTGCACCTTGAACGAAATTGGGGGTGAAGAGAATGGCCGGCGCCGACACCAACCTGTGCTACCTGACCATAGGCGAGGCCGGCGGCCTGATACGCCGGGGCGAGCTGTCCCCCGTCGAGCTGACGCGGGCGTTCCTGGACCGCATCGAGGCGGTGGACGGGAGGCTCCACGCCTTCATCACGGTCCTGGCCGACGAGGCCCTGGCCGAGGCCCGCGCGGCGGAGGCGGAGATCCTCAAGGGTGAGTACCGGGGCGCCCTGCACGGCATCCCCCTGGCCCACAAGGACCTGTACGATACGGCCGGCGTGCGCACCACCTCGGGGTCCCGGGTGGATGAGCACCGGGTCCCCTCCGAGGACTCTACCGTCATCGCCCGATACCGTGAGGCCGGGAGCGTGCTGCTGGGCAAGCTCAGCATGCACGAGTTCGCCCTGGGCGGCCCGGACTTCACCACCCCCTTCCAGCCGGCCCGGAACCCCTGGAACCTGGAGCACATCCCCGGCGGCTCCAGCAGCGGCTCCGGCGCCGCGGTGGCCGCCGGGCTCTGCATGGGCGCCCTGGGCTCCTGCACCGGCGGCTCCATACGGGGCCCCGCGTTCCTGTGCGGCACCGTGGGGCTCAAGGCCACCTACGGCCGCGTGAGCCGGGCCGGCGTCGTGACCCTGAGCTGGTCCCAGGACCACTGCGGCCCCTTGACCTGGACCGTGGAGGACACCGCCCACATGCTCCAGGCCATCGCGGGCCACGACCCCAGGGACCCCACCAGCAGCCGGGCCCCGGTGCCAGACTACTCCCTCTCTCTGCGGGAGGACGTCCGCGGGCTGGTGGTCGGAGTCCCCAGGGACTTCTTCTTCTCCCCGAACCCGGCGGTCAGCGGGGAGGTCCAGTCCATCGTCGAGAAGGTCCTGGTGGACCTGGAGGGCCTGGGGGCCAACCTGACGGAGGTGAGCATTCCCAGCCTGGAGTACGAGCGGGGAGTCAACTCGGTCATCATGCTCTCAGAGGCCTTCGCCTTCCATGAGAAGAACCTGCAGACGCGGGCCCACGACTTCGGCGAGATGGTGCGGGAACGGTTCCGCCTGGGCGGTCTTCTGAACGCCAGCGACTACGTGCAGGCCCAACGGGTCCGCCAGGTGATAAAGCGGGAGACGGCCGAGGTGATGAAGGGGGTGGACGTGCTGGTGACCCCCACCATGACCCAGCCGGCGGCCAGGATGGACGTCTACGACCCGGCGTCTACCATGCATGGCCCCAGTTTCACCGCGCCGTTTAACATAACCGGACTTCCGGCCATGTCGGTGCCCGCGGGGTTCACGGCCGACGGCCTGCCCGTGGGGATGCAGGTGGTGGGCAAGCCCTTCGACGAGCCCACGGTGTTGCGGGTGGGCCACACCTACGAGCGGCACGCCCGCTGGTACGAGCGACGCCCGCCGATCTAGGACCGGCACTCTCCCAACTCACAAGGAGGGACCCATGAGACCCACCACAAGGCTGCGGCAGATGCTCCGGGAGCCCGGCATCATAGTGGCGCCGGGGGCCTACGATTGCCTCACGGCCAAGATCATCGAGCGGGTGGGGTTTCCCGCCATATACATGACCGGCAGCGGCACCGCCGCCTCCCGGGTCGGCGAGGCCGACCTGGGCATGGCGACCATGACGGAGATGGTCGCCAACGCCGCCAACATCGTCGCCAGGGTGGACCTGCCCGTCATCGCCGACGCCGATACCGGCTACGGAGGCATCCTCAACATCCACCGGACGGTGCGCCAGTACGAGCGGGCGGGGGTGGCCGCCATCCACATCGAGGACCAGGACGTCCCCAAGCGGTGCGGGCACCTGGACGACAAGGTGGTGATCCCGGCCGATGACATGTGCCAGAAGATCCGCGCCGCGGTGGACTCCCGCACCGACGATGACTTCGTGATCATCGTGCGCACCGACGCCCTGGCCGTCACCGGGCTGGAGGACACCCTGAACCGCTGCCAGGAGTACGTGAAGGCGGGCGCCGACGTGTTGTTCATCGAGGCCATCCGCACGCCCGAGGAGATCGACCGGGTCACCCGCGAGTTCGACGTCCCCCTGCTGTACAACTTCGTGGAGAAGGGGAAGTCGCCGCTGATCCCAGCCCCCGAGCTGGCGGAGCTGGGGTTCAAGATCGTCATCTACCCCGGCGCCGCCATGTTCACCGTCTGCAAGGTCATCGGCGGTGTGAT
The DNA here is from genome assembly GCA_965207305.1 of Dehalococcoidia bacterium. GTDB lineage: Bacteria > Chloroflexota > Dehalococcoidia > Lucifugimonadales > JAGWBF01 > JAGWBJ01. The sequence continues at coordinate 308,588 of CBDBMB010000002.1, forward strand.
GGAGCACCTGAAGACCCACGGCACCACTGAGGCGCTGCTGGACGACATGGTGAGCCCGGTAGAGTTCTTCGAGACCGTGGGCCTCTCGGAGATGCTGGCCTTCGACGCCCGGTTCGCCCCCGTGCCGCAGCCGTAGGGCCGTTTCCCAGTCAGGCGCTCAGCCGGGTTCGATTACCTGGATCGTGGTGCGGCTGGAGTTGGAGAACAGCCATGCCCCGCTAGCAGGGCCTTTAGCCGGGGCAGCAGTCTGGGTATGTACTCGTGGATGACATCCCAGGTGGCGTCGTCGTCAATGGACCAGCACCGGTGAATGACGTCGTTACCCGTCTTTGCGATTCTGCCCCACGGGATTTGGGAGTCCGCCTCGCGCACCGCCTTCGGGACGTTGGTGGCCGCTTTGCCCATGAGGGTGAGATTGTGCATGACGGCGTAACGGGTGCGCATGTCGGTCACGAACGCGGCCTGGTCGAGTCCGGACGTGTACTCCAACACCCTTCCGCAGGACTCGATCATATCCTCGACGTAGAAACGCCACTCCCGGGTTGGCTGCGAACCCGTGTCAGGCATGGGCATCCCCTCTTTTGAGAGGTCGATAGCCTCCGCTTGGACGTAGGGGCGCACCTCCTGGCGCAGGGTTTTCTCGGTAGCCAGGTCAACCGGGTGGCCCAGCAAGTCTTCGAGATAGGCCTGCGCCTCGAACAAGCGCTTCGACCCCATAGGGCCGTCGAAGCGGGCCAGTATGTCAACGTCGCTGGCTTGTGTTGCCTGGTCGCGGGCGTAGGAGCCGAAGAGCGCCAGGTGGGTAACGCCGAACCGCTGGGCCAGAGTATCCTTGTGCGCCCGGAGGAGGGTCAGCACCTCATCCCTGGTCATTGCCGCGCCCCTCTGCCCCCGGCCCCGCCTACCCCTGGTCGACCAGGGCCGGGCGGCGGCCCCGGGCGGGGGACACGGCCTCGTAAGCGCGGCCCACCCGGAACAGGGTCGTCTCGTCGAAGGGGCGGCCGATGATCTGCAGCCCTATGGGCAGGCCGGCCCCGCTGAAGCCGCAGGGTACACTGATGGCCGGGAAGCCGGTGGCGTTGCTGGGCTGGGTGCACCGGGACACGATACCCGAGCCCGGGCCCCGGACGGGTTGCTCCACGTCGCCGATGCGCAGGGTCTCCTGGTCGATGCGGTGGGCCGGGTTGGGCATGGTGGGCGTTGCGATGAAGTCGACCTGCTGCAGCACCCGTGCGTGCTCCTCCTTCAGCAGGCGTTGGACCTTGAGGGCCTTGGCGTAGTGGGTGCCGAGGACGAACTGGCCCCCCAACGTGCGGTACAGGACGGTGGGGCCGTAGTCCTCCCGGTTGGACTTCAGGTAGGGCTCGTGGGCGACCATGCTGTCCGCCATGAAGGAGAAGCGCATGGCGCCATGGTACCTGAGCGAGGGTATGCTCACCTCCACCGGCTCCGCTCCCAGCTCCTCCAGCGCGGCGATGGCCCGGCGCACGGTCTGCTCCACCTCCGGGTCCAGCAGGTCGAAGTAGTAGTTGGACGGGATGCCCATCTTCAGGCCCTTGACTCCCCTTTCCAGGTCCGCGGTGAAGTCGGGCACCGGGACGGGCACCGTGCTGGGCTCCAGCGGGTCGTAGCCCGCCATGGCCTGGAGCACCAGGGCGCTGTCCTCCACCGAGCGCGTCAGGGGCCCGATGTGGTCGCCGTTGAAGCTGGTGACCAGCAGGCCCCGCTGGCTGACGCGGCCGAAGGTCTGCTTGAGCCCGACTATGCCGCAGTAGGAGCCCGGGCCCCTCACGGAGCCCCCCAGGTCGGTGCCCAGGGAGGCGAAGGTCACGCAGGCCGCCGCGTTGGCACCGCCGCCGCCGCTGGAGCCCCCGGCCACGTGGTCCAGGTTCCACGGGTTGTGGACCGCCCCGTAGTGGGCGTTGATGGACGTGGGCCCGGCGGCGAACTCCTCCAGGTTCTCCTTGCCCAGGACTATCGCCCCGGCGTCCTTGCATAGCCGCACCACGTGGGCGTCCTCGTCGGGCACGTGGTCGGCCAGCACCTTGGAGCCCACGGTGGTGCGGATGCCGCCGGTGGCGATGTTGTCCTTGATGCCGATGGGAATGCCGTGCAGCGGCCCCCGGTAGTCGCCCCGGGCCAGGGCCTCCTCGGCCTCCCTGGCCTGCCTGCGCGCGTCGTCGTGGAGGATGGTGATGAAGGAGTTGATGGTCGGCTGGAGCCGGTCGGCCATGGCCAGCGCGGCCTCGGTGACCTCCACGGGGGAGACCTCCCCGGCCCTGATCCTCGGGGCAAGCTCGGATATGGTGAGCCTGGCAAGCTGCGTGTCTGCCATCAGGACTCTCCCCCTTCCTGGGCCCTCAGCAGCCGGCCCGAGAGCACGGCGGACAGGTCCAGGTCTCCCAGGGCCTCCACCTCCCGCGTGTAGGCGTCCACCTCCAGCCGCACCAGGGCCAGCTCTTCGTCGGTCAGCTCGAAGCCCTGGTAGTCTCGTATCATCGCCCTGAGGGTCTCGTCAGTGATGTGCATGGATACAACCTCCCAAGGTCCCGCCGGACGCTGGGAGTGTAATTCAGGGGCGCGGCCAAGTCAATCGAGGACCGTCCGCGCCGGGGGCCGCGCTTGCCGCTTCCGTGAGGATGGAGTATCTTGTACCAGACTTGCCCCACACGGCGTGCGGCGTCACACTTCACCCAGGAGTTTCCGACCATGAAGGCAGCACACCTGGCCGGTCCCAAGCGCTTCGAGATGGTGGACGCGGAGATGCCCGTCGCCCGGGACGGGGAGTGCCTCATCAGGCTGGAGTGCGTGTCCATATGCGGCAGTGACATCCGGCACGGGTACGGGGACTTCCATCCCGAGGAGGAGTACCCCCTCATCCTGGGCAAGCCCTGCCACGAGTGCGCCGGCACGGTGGTGGAGAGCCGCACCGACGAGTTCAGGGAGGGACAGCGGGTCATCGTCCTGCCCGAATCGGACAAGGGCGGTCTCGTCGAGTACATCGCATCGGCCCCCGGCCGCATGATAGGTCTGCCCGACCACGGGGACCTGGCCGAGTGGGTCATGTGCCAGCCCTCGGGCACCGTCCTCTACTCGTGCCAGCAGATGGGCAGCGTGCTGGGCAAGAACGTGGTGATCATGGGACAGGGCGCAATCGGTCTGTCCTTCACCATGCTGACGGCCAAGCAGGGGGCCCTGAAGGTGATCGCGGTGGACCCCCTGGACAACCGCCTGGAGCTGGCCAGGGAGCTGGGAGCCACCCACACCATCAACCCAGACCGGGAGAACGTGCTGGAGGCGGTGGCCGAGCTGACACGGGGTGAGGGCGCGGACGTGACCGTCGAGGCCGCGGGCTACCCGGACACCCTGGACCTGGCCTTCCGGCTGGTCCGCCAGCACGGCAGGGTGGTGATATTCGGGATGCAGTCCGACGACATCCTGCCCGTGGACACCAGGCCGTGGATGCAGCTACAGCCCACCATCATCCCCACCACCGGGGCGCGCACGGCGAACCCCACGCTGCACATCGAGAGCATCGTCGAGCTCACGGACCGGGGCTGGATAGACCCCTCCAGGATGATAACCCACCGGATGGGCTTCAACGCCGAGGACATCAACCGGGCCTACCAGATGTACGAGGAGCACACGGACGGCATCGTCAAGGTCGTCATGACCCTGTAGGGCCGGGGCGCCTATCCAGGGAGGCCCGGGGAGGCCAGGTGAGCCCTGCTACCCCTCGGAGGCGAAACGCCCGAGCTTGAACAGCCCCAGGTCGTGCCCCGTGTGTCCCCTGGTCGCCAGGTCCGCCATTATCTCCCCGACCACGCTGCAGAACTTGAAGCCGTGGCCCGAGAAGCCCGCGGCGATGGACACCTGGGGCAGGTCCGGGTGGACGTCCAGGATGAAGTGCTCGTCCGGCGTGTTGGTGAATATGCAGGTCTTCAGCATGGTGGCCGGCCCCGAGGCCTGGGGGAAGCAGCGGTCGGTGAAGTCCCGGAGGACCTTCTCGTCCACCGCGTTGGGCTGCCGGTCCATGGTGTCGGGGTCGACGGCCTCGGAGAGGTGGTGGAACCGCCCCACCTTGAACCCGGGCACCCCGAACACCGGGAACCCGTAGTACTTTTCGGTCTCGGACACGGCCACGTTGAACACGGGAAACACCGATGGGGTGAACAGCTCGGGCCGCAGGGGTTGGAACCAGCCCAGCACCTGCCTCTCCGGCGTCAGGAGGTTGTCCAGCTCCGGCAGCAGCCGCCCCGTCCAGGACCCGCCGCAGACGACCAGCCGCCCCGCGGAGTAGGTCCCGCGCTCCGTCCGCACCTCCACTCCTTCTCCCCTGGGCTCCCAGGACAGCGCCCGCTCGCGGCCGTGCACCTCGCCTCCCGCCGCGACGGCTGCGTTCACGTGGGCTACGATGCATTTCTCGGGTATCAGGAACCCGCCGTCGGGCTGGTAGTTGGCCAGCGTTTCCTCGGGAAGGTTGTACCCGGGGAACCGGCGGGCCAGCTCCCTGCTGGTCAGCAGCTCATGGGGGAGGTCGTGGGTCTCGCAGGACGCCACGGAGCCCCGGATCACCGAACCCTGCGGCGGCCCGGCGTCCACCGAGCCGGTGGTGACCAGCAGGGTTTCTTGAGCTTCCTTCTCCAGGTCCCGCCACAGCTCGAAGGCCCGGCGGAGCAGGGGAACGTAGGAGGGGTCCTCGTAGTAGGCCAGGCGGATGATGCGCGTGACCCCGTGGGAGGAGCCCATGTCGTGGGGGATGTCGTACCGCTCCAGGCCCAGCACCTTCAGGCCGCGCCGGGCCAGGTGGTACAGGGCCGCGCTGCCCATTCCCCCCACGCCCAGCACGATGGCGTCATACGAGGGCATTTCTCTCTCCGTATCGTCGGGATGTGGCCGCTTGTCGAACAAAAGGCTATGCCACCGACGCCGGGAAGTCAAGGAGCGCCGGGGCTGGCGTGCGCCGCCGGGGACGTGCTATCGTGTACCCGGAATAACGGCGGGAGGACACGACATGGCCAAGATAAAGCACATCGCCATCGCCACCCAGGACGCGGACAAGACCGCCCGGTTCTACATCGACGTCATGGGCCTCAAGGAGGCGGGGAAGATAGACAGCGCCAACGCCTCCGGATACTACCTGACCGACGGCAACATCAACATGGCCATACTGAACTTCAAGAACGACCAGGTGGCCGGCCCCGAGTACGGCGTCGGATACAGCGGCATCCACCACATCGGCTTCGAGGTGGAGGACCTGGACGAGGTGTCCGGCAGGCTGGAGGAGGCGGGCTCGAAGCCCCGTGACGAGATCAACAAGGCCCTGGGCGTCGGCATGGACGGCCCCCGTCACGCCAACGTCGAGGTCAAGTACGGCGGCCCCGACGGCGTCATCATCGACGTGTCCCAGACGGGCTGGGTCGGGACCGGCGGCTAGGGCGCCCGCAAGGCTTCCCCAGCCTGGATGAGTTGCTCCGGGCCTATCCCAGGTGCTTGTTGAAGAAGGCGATGGTCCTGGGCCAGGACTCCTCCACGACGGCGGGGCGGTGGTCCGTGGGGTTGGTGTGGTCCATGAAGGAGTGTCCGGCCCCCTGGTAGTTGTGGAACTCGTGGTCCTTCCCCAGCCGGGTCAGCTCCGCGTCCAGCTTGCGCATGTCATCCTGTGACGGGTTGGCGTCGGTCACGCCGAAGTGGAACAGGACGGCTCCCTGTATCTCCGCCGACCTACCGAAGGGCGTGGCCGTGACCCCTTCGCCCCACGGGACCATGATGTTGCCCCCGTAGTAGGGCACCGATGCCTGGAAGGCGGAGTTTGCCGCGGCCATCAGCCAGACGACCCGTCCGCCCATGCAGAAGCCCACGATGCCCAGCTTCTCGCCCCGGATGGACCTGTGGCCCTGGAGGAAGTCCACGGTGGCGTTGACGTCCACCTCTATCTGGCCGTCGTGGAGGCGCTCCCACGGAGGGGCCGAGCGCAGGGGGCTGTCCTCGGGGATCCGGTGGAACAGGTCGGGCGCTGCCGCGGCGAATCCGTCCCCCGCCAGCTTGTCGGCCATGGCCCTGGTGAACTGGTCCACCCCGGAGCCATGGTGTATCACCACGACCCCTGGAAAGGGACCGGACCCGCTGGGCACGCTGACGTACATGTCCATCTTGTCCCCGTCTACCTGAATGCTCTCCCAGAACGATGGCATGGCGTCCTCCTTGTGCCCGGTTGCCGGGCCTCGGTTATTGGGTCCTAATCAGGTCCGCCACCCGCTCGCCGATCATGAGGCTGGTGGCGTTGGTGTTGGCCCGGATCACGTCCGGCATTATGGAGGCGTCGGCCACGCGCAGCCCCTCGACTCCGTGGACCCGCCCGTGCTGGTCCACCACCGCCGTGGGGTCGGTCGACGGCCCCATCTTGCAGGTCCCCGACACGTGGTAGCAGGTGCGGGCGTTCCGCAGGAGCCACGCGTCCAAGGCGGCGTCGGTGGCCAGGTCGTCGTCGGTGGGGGTGATCCGCCCTGCCACGACCTTCCCGAGCTGGGGTCCCTCGGCCATGCGCACGTGCAGGCGGACCGAGTCCCGCATCCGCTTGATATCGAAGGGGTCGGCCAGGTACCTGAAGTCCATGTGCGGCTGGGTGTGAGGGTCCCTGGATGTGAGGGAGAGATCTCCCGCACCCACGGCCAGGTAGAGGCCGCAGTTGATGGACACGCCCTCGCCCTCCAGGGCGCTGCCCCCGTACTTGACCCTGGAGGCGAAGTTGGAGGGGTTGATGACCATGTCCTCCGGCAGGTCCGAGCCCTCGGACGTGTAGCGGAGGATGACGTGCTGGCGGGTGCCCTCGGGGTGGAGCTGTACGCCGTCGCGCACCGCCAGCACCACGGGCACGGCGGAGTGGTCCCGCATGTTCCCGCCTACGCCGGGGGACGCATGGACCACTGGAATGCCCAGGGACCGCAGGCTGTCGGCGGGCCCCACTCCCGAGAGCATCAGGAGCTGGGGGGAGCCGACCGCGCCGGCGGAGAGGACGATCTCGCCCCCCTCGACGGTGAACGTCTCGCCGCCGCTCTCCACCTCCACCCCCACCGCCCTGTTGCCGTCGAAAAGGACCCGGGTGACGTGGGCGTTGGCGCGGATGGTGAGGTTCAGGCGGTGGCGGTTGGGGTTGATGTAGGTGAGGGCCGTGCTCTGGCGGACGCCGTCCACGTTGTTCTCGCACCGGGGGCTCAGGCCGGTGTGCCGCGGATGGTTCACGTCCGGGTGCTCGGGGAACCCGGCGGCCAACGCGGCCTCGTAGAAGGCCTCGGAGAAGGGGTACCAGCTCTCCCTCTTGTGCCTGTGGACGCGGATGGGGCCGTCGGAGCCGTGGTACTTGGCCTCTATCCCCGCCGTACCCACGTCCTCGTCGGTCTCCATCTTCCTGAAGTAGGGCAACACCCTTTCGAAGGACCACAGGTCGTTCCCGGCGGCCGCCCATGCGTCGTAGTCGGCGGGGACTCCCCGGAAGAACATCGGGCCCGGGCCGTTGTGGGCGCTGCACCCTCCCATGACCTTGGCCCTGGGCACCAGCATGGGCTCTTCCAGCTGTGGCGTGGCGATGCCCACGTAGTTCCAGCTATGGCCCGCGTCCTTCTGGAAGGCGGCCTCGGTGGTGCTGTACTTGAGGTCGTCGGGCAGGTGCTCGAAGTCCGGGTAGTCGGGGCCCGCCTCCAGCAGGAGGACGGACCGGCCCGGGTCCTCGGACAGCCTGGTTGCCAGGACGCCCCCGCCGGAGCCCGCCCCCACCACTATGACGTCGTACTTCACTAGCGGCCCTCCTTGATGAAGTCGGCGATGCGCTCGCCGATGAGTATGGTGGTGGCGTTGGTGTTTGCCCGGGTGACGTTGGGCATGATGGAGGCGTCCGCCACCCGCAGGCCCTCCAGCCCGTGGACACGGCCGTACTGGTCCACCACCGTCATGGGGTCCGATGCGGGCCCCATCTTGCACGTGCCGCTCAGGTGCTGCGACGTGGTCACGTTGTTGCGCATCCAGGCGTCCAGGGTGTCGTCCGATTCCAGGTCGGCGTCGGTGGGCTCCAGGCGCTCCTTGATTATGTCCCTGTAGGCCTCCTGCTCCACCACGTCCAGTATGATGCGCACCCCGTCGCGGAGACGCCTCAGGTCCGAGGGGTCTTCCAGGAACCGGTACACCAGGCTGGGTTGCACGTGGGGGTCCGGCGACGTCAGCTTCACCTCGCCGGACCCGGCGGCCAGCTCCAGCACGGCGGAGAGGCGGAAGTCCTCGCCGGGATAGGTCAGGTCCCCCATGGGCGTGGAGAAGGAGTTCGCCACGGTCTGCATGTCGTTCCGCAGGTCCGAGCCCGGAGCCGTGTAGCGCAGGCCCACCTGGGACCTGGGGGCGCTGTAGTCCATGGGGAAGCCGTCCCTGGCGCTGAACCGGACGGGCACCTGTGGATGGTCCCGGTAGTTTTGGCCGACCCCGGAAAGGCCGTGGACCAGGGGAACGCCCACCTCGGCCAGGTGCTCCGGCGGCCCCACCCCCGACAGCATCAGGAGTTGGGGAGAGGCGATGGAGCCGCTGGACAGGACGATCTGCTCACCCTCCACCGTGAACCTCTCGCCGCCGCTCTCCACCTCCACGCCCGCGGCCCGCCTTCCCTCGAAGATGATGCGGCGCGCCAGCACGTTGGGGCGGATGGTCAGGTTCAGCCGGTGGCGCACCGGGTTGACGTAGGCCAGGGCCGTGCTTATGCGCAGCCCGTCCACGTTGTTCATGGGTATCGGCCCGACCCCGGTGGAGTCGGGGTTGTTCATGTCCTCGTCGGCCGGGAAGCCGGCGGCGACGCACGCCTCGTAGAAGGCGGCCTGCAGGGGCTCCCACGTCTCCCTCTTGTGGCGGCGGACGGTGGTAGGGCCGTCGGTGCCGTGGAAGTCGTCGTGGATGTCCTGGTCGGTCTCCATCTTGCGGAAGTAGGGGAGGAGCTTGACGTAGCTCCACTCGTCGTTGCCCTGGGCGGCCCACGAGTCGTAGTCCTCGGGCAGCCCCCGGAGGAAGACCTGGCCGTTGATGGCGCTGGTGCCGCCCATCACCTTGCCCCTGGGCACCAGCATGTCCCCCGGCCGGTCGTGCCTGGGCTTCCCTACGAAGGCCCAGTTGTGGGCCCCGGTCTGCAGGGACGCCAGCTCCGAGCTGTAGCCGTCCTTCAGGTCCTCGGGGAGCTGGTCCACGTTGGGGTAGTCGGGCCCTGCCTCCAGGAGGAGCACCGACCTGCCGGGGTCCTCGGACAGGCGCGCGGCCAGGGCGCACCCGGCGGAGCCGGCGCCTACGATAACGACGTCGTACCTCATTGTCCTCCCATCGGGGCCCTCCCGCGGGGCCCGGCCGGGCCCGTTGTCCAAGCCCCGTTGTCCAAGAGGGCCGGGGGCTGCGCGCCGCGGGCTTGGCCCTCATTATAGCAAACGGCCAGGGCCAGGGGGCTATCGAGATGCCGGAGGGCCGTGGTAAGGCCGGGCACAAGGCGCCCTTTTTCTCATATAATGACGAGAGATAGGCCCCTGGGGCCGCACTTTGGGTTTCGAGTAGGACCCTCATGAAGATATGCTCTCTCATCCCCAGCGGCACCGAGATCGCCTTTGCCCTGGGCCTCGGCGACCAGGTCGTGGGGGTCACGGACATCTGCGACTACCCGCCCGAAGCCGCGGCCAAGTTCGTGGTCAGCCGCAGCCTCGTGGACCCGTCGGTCCTCTCCAGCGACGAGGTTGAGCGGCGCATGAAGGAGCTTGCCGACGAGGGCAGGCCCACCCACGAGGTCGACGCCGGTTGGCTGGAGAGGGAGAGGCCGGACCTGGTCCTGACCCAGGACGTGTGCGCCCTGTGCGACGTGGATGCCTCCCAGGTGCGGGAGGCCGTGGCCGCGTGCAGCATTCACCCCAACGTCGTGGTCCTGAGCCCCAAAACGGTTTCGGGCATCTTCGCTTCCATCCGGGAGGTGGGGCAGGCGGCGGGCGTCTCCGCCAGGGCGGAGAGCCTGGTCTCCGACCTGCAAGCGCGCCTCTACAGGACCACGGCCGCTGCGGCCAGGGCCACGAGGAAGCCCGAGGTATTCTCCCTGGAGGGTGTGAACCCGTTGGTCGTCGGCGGCCACTGGATTCCCGAGATGAAGCTGCTGGCCGGCGGTAGGGACCGCTGGTTCTCGCCGGGATGTCCCGCAGCCCGCCTGGAGTGGTCGCAGGTGCTGGAGGCCGACCCCGAGGTGCTGCTCCTGACCCTCTGCTCCTCCGACCTGGCCCGGGGCCTGAGGGAGGCCGGCTGGCTCGCCGACCAGGAGGGTTGGTGGGACCTGAGGGCCGTTCGCAGCGGCGAGGTCTACATGATCGAGCACGTGTACTTCAGCAGGCCCGGTCCCCGCGTCATCGACGGCATCGAGATACTGGCCCAGCTCATGCACCCGGACCTGTTCTCCGGACTCGTGCCCCCGGAGACCGTGCTGAAGCTGGAGCCCGGGCCCTCCCCCGGCGCCTCCGGGGACCTGGCCGACCGCTTTCGCCCCTACCCAACCCGTCTTTCCGGCGAAGGCCGGAATCCAGGGGTGGGGAGCGGACCATCCAGAGGCTGAGAGGGCCCCGCGGCCCGGCCTTCAGCCCTACTCCTCCGGAGGCCCGGCCCCCCAAGGGTCACCAGGATCGGGCTTGCTCCTTGGGGGACTTTCGCGGCGGTCTGATATTATATTGTATTGGTACACTGGGTTGGGCCGGTCCAACCCTGGGAGGGAGCAGGCGCGAGGCTTATGGCGGACCGAGGGGTAGTCGCGGAACTGGAGCGGTTGAGGAAAGAGGTCTCCTTCCACGACTACCGGTACCACGCCCTGGACGACCCGCTGATAAGCGACGCCGAGTACGATCGCCTGATGAGGTCCCTGCGGGAGCTGGAGGCGGAGCATCCGGAGCTGGTCACCCCTGACTCTCCCACCCAGAGGGTTGGGGCGGGCCCCGTCGAGGGGTTCGACGAGGTCCGGCACGTCCGGCCCATGCTCAGCCTGGCCAACGCCTTCGAGTACCGGGAGCTGGAGGCGTGGCATAACCGGGTTACCCAGCTCCTCGAGGGCGCCGGATTCCAGATGGTGTGCGAGCTGAAGATCGACGGCTTGGCCGTGTCCCTCACCTACGAGAACGGGAGCCTGCTCCGGGGGGCCACCCGGGGCGACGGCTTTCGCGGCGAGGACGTGACGCCCAACCTCCGCACGGTGCGGTCGATTCCCCTGGGCCTGCAGGGCGACCCGCCCCGGGTCCTGGAGGTGCGCGGCGAGGTGTACATGCCCGCCGAGAGCTTCCGGCGTCTCAACGAAGAGCGCCAGGCCCGGGGCGAGCCCCTCTACGCCAACCCCCGCAACACTTGCGCCGGGTCCGTGCGCCAGCTCGACTCCAGGATCACCGCCTCCCGCAACCTGGAGATCTTCGTGTACAGCCTGGGGCACACCGAGAACGGCGGCTCCAGCCCCATGCCCGACAACCACTGGGACAGCCTCCTGGCCCTCCAGGAGCTGGGCTTCAGGACCAACCCGCACAACGAGGTCTGCACGGACCTGGAGCAGGTGGAGGACCTGTACCGCTCCTGGCTGGAGCGGCGCCACGACCTCCCCTACGCGGCCGACGGGATCGTGGTGAAGGTCAACCCCTTCGAGTTCCAGGACGTTCTGGGCTACGTGGGCCGGGAGCCCCGTTGGGCCATCGCCTACAAGTTCCCCGCCGAGCGGGCCGTCACCCGGCTGCTGGGAATTGGCATCAACGTGGGTCGGACGGGCAGCCTGAACCCCTTCGCCATGCTGGAGCCCGTCAACGTCAGTGGCGCCACCGTGAAGATGGCGACGCTGCACAACGAGGAGGACATCCGCCGCAAGGACATCCGCGAAGGGGACTGGGTGGTGGTGGAGAGGGCCGGCGAGGTGATACCCCAGATAGTGGAGCCGGTGCTGGAGCGGCGGACGGGCGAGGAGCGGGAGTTCAGCATGCCCGACCGGTGCCCCGTGTGCGACACTCCGGTGGTCAAACCCGAGGACGAGGCGATGCACCGGTGTCCCAACGCGTCCTGCCCCGCCCAGTTCTTCGAGCTGTTGAAGCACTTCGTCAGCAAGGGGGCAATGGACATCGACGGCCTGGGGGAGCGGTGGTGCCGCATCCTCATCGACCAGGGCCTGGTGGGAGACGTGGCCGGCCTGTACAGCCTCCGGAAGGAGCAGCTCCTGGAGCTGGAGAGGATGGGGGACAAGCTCGCCTCCCGGGTCCTGGAGAACCTGGAGCGGAGCAAGGAGCGCCCCCTGTCGCGGATACTCTACGCGCTGGGCATCTTTCACGTGGGCTCCGAGATGGCCGACCTGCTTGCCCAACGCTACGCGAGCCTGGACCAGCTTGCTGACGCGACCCTGGAGGACCTGACATCCATACCGGGCGTCGGGCCGAAGATCGCCGAGAGCATCGTCGAGTACTTCACCGTGGAGCGGAACCTGGAGGTGGTGCGCAAGCTGCGAGAGGCGGGAGTCCGCCTCTTCCGCGAGATCGCCGACGGCGGCGCCCAGGGGGAGGCCGACCTGCGCCTGAACGGCCTCAGCTTCGTGATCACGGGGACCCTCTCGTCCCTGAGCCGCTCCCAGGCGGAGAGGCGCGTCAAGGAGCTGGGTGGGGCCACCTCTTCCAACGTCACCAAGAAGACCAGCTACCTGGTGGTGGGCCAGGAGCCGGGCTCCAAGCTGGCCAACGCCCAGCGCCTGGGCACGGAGCTGCTGGACGAAGACGGCTTCCTGAAGCTGCTGGGCGACCCGGCCCCGAGGGCGCCCTAGGGCCATCCGGCAATGCGGCTCATCGTAGGCCTGGGCAACCCCGGCAGAAGATACGCCAACAGCCGCCACAACGTGGGGTTCCGGTGCGTGGAGCACATGGCCCGGGAGTGGAACGTGCCCTTCAGGGAGAGGCGCAAGCTGGCGGCCCTGGGCCGGGGCTCGGTGGACGGGCACGAGGTGGTCCTGGCCAAGCCCAGGACCTTCATGAACGACAGCGGCGCCGCCGTGGCCTACCTGCTCACCCGCTTCGCATCCAAACCCGGCGACCTGCTCGTAGTTTACGATGAGATGGACCTGCCCCTTGGCAAGGTGCGAATCCGCAGGGGCGGCAGCGCGGCGGGACACAACGGCGTCCGGTCGGTCATCGACGCAATCGCAAGCCAGGAGTTCCCCAGGATCAGGATGGGTATCGGCAAGGCCCCCGAGGGCATCGCCGGCATGGACCACGTCCTGAAGCCCTTGAGATCAGACGAGCGCGGTGTCATAGAGGAGTCGGTGACGATGGTGGAGCAGGCCGTGCGGTGCCTGCTGGATGAGGGGATCGAGACGGCAATGGGCAGGTTCAACTGACAGGCCCTCGGCGGATGGGCGGCGGCCCCGGACGGTTGGGCACGACGACGCGGCTCGGGGCCCTGGCGGCGGGCGCGGCGTACCTGCTTGCCGCCGCGGCCGTGCTGCTTGCCGCCTGCTCGGATTTGGGACGCACCCCGGCTGGCGAGACGCCGCCCCCCGCGCCGCCCGAGGTCTCATCCCCCAGCCCGGAGGCATGGCCTTCTCCCACCATCGTACCCGGCGATGCGCCCACGGTCGGCGGGGCGTCGACGCCCGCGCCCACCTCCCCCGGCCCCGGCCAGCCGCGGACGCCCTCCGCCGGCCGGCCGTCCACGCCCTCCGTCGACCCCACCGGCGCCCCAGCCACCTCCCGGGTCTTCCCCGCCCCCCCGGAGAGGGACCTATACCATCTGACGGCATCTCTGGTGCTCAAGAGCAGCGACCCCATACCCCGGGTGGTGAACGTCGAGCCCGTCAGCTATGCCGAGGGACGGGTGGACACCTTCTGGCTGACGGACCTCAGCGACGTCAGCAACTACCAGAGCGAGGCCACACTGGCCCTGGTGAGCCCCCACGCCTATTGGTACGTGGAGGAGGGGCTCCGGGTGTCCCGGGACGATCTGGAGAAAGCGGCAGAGGCCTTCGAGGGGCAGATATACCCCCGGGTCACCGCCGCGTTCGGCACCGAGTGGGTGCCCGGGGTGGACAACGACCCCCACCTCACCATCCTTCACGCCCGGCTGAGCGGGGCCGGTGGCTACTTCTCCTCCGTGAACCAGTACCCGACGCTGGTCCGTGAGCATAGCAACCAGCGCGAGATGATATACATGTCGTCGGGCCTAAGGGTCGGCTCCCGCCAGTACCTGGCCGTCCTGGCCCACGAGCTGCAGCACGCCATCCACTGGAACGCCGACCCCTCCGAGGAGACGTGGGTGAACGAGGGCCTGGCGGAGGTGGCGACAGCCGTCGCCGGATACGAGACCCTGAGCCCCCGGGCCTTCCTCCAGTCCCCCGGCGGCTCGCTGGTCAACTGGCCTTTGGACGGTTTCAACAGCGTCCACTACGGCGCGGGCAACCTGTTCTTCGAGTACCTGACGGGCCACTACGGGACGATGGAGGACATCGTCCTTCTGGTGACGGAGCCGGCGGACGGCATACGGGGCGTGGACGCCTACCTGTCCAGGCTGGGCTACGACGTCACCTTTCGAGACGTCTTTGGCGACTGGACCGTGGCCAACTACCTGGATGCTCCCAGCGGGCCCTACGGCTACCCGGACAGAGAGGTGAGCGTCCACGCCGACGGGCGGATGGACGAGCCCGGGATACGGACGTCATCCATCGACCAGTACTCGGCCGAGTACACGGCCATTGACATAATCCAGGGCGACGTGGTGGTCCGCTTCCAGGGAGATGCGGCAGTGCCCCTGGTACCGGACCCGCCCGAGGGTGCCGGCTGCTGGTGGAGCAACCGCGGCGACTCCATCACCTCCACGTTGACCCGGGAGGTGGACCTGACCGGGGCCGGGGACGCCATGCTACGGTACGACGTCTGGTTCGACATTGAGGAGGACTGGGACTACGGCTACCTGCAGGTCTCCACCGACGGCGGCGAGACCTGGGACATCGTCGCCACCCCCGCCTCCTCGACGCACGACCCCGTGGGCAACAGCTACGGCCCCGGCTACACAGGCCGGAGCGACGGCTGGATCGACCAGCAGGTGGACCTGGGGGCCTACTCCGGGGAAGCCGTGCTGGTGCGGTTCAGCCACGTGACCGACGACGCCATCAACGGCCTGGGGTTCTGCGTCTCCGGCCTGTCCCTCGGGGGCGGACCGCTGCTGGACAGGGACGGCGGTTGGGAGGCCGACGGCTTCGCCTGGGTCGACGGCCCCATCCCCCAGGAGTACGTCGTGCGGGTCATAGAGGTGGGCGAGGAGGTCCGCGTGCGGGAGATTCCCCTGGATGGGGACAACCGAGGCGATCTCACGGTCACCGGCCTGAAGGACCTGGACGATCTGGTGGTGGTGGTCGCGGCCCTGGCCCCGGGGACGCTGACGCCGGCTTCCTACACGCTGACAGTCGCCCGGCCGTAGCGCACACGCGGCAACCGCCGGGAGAGCCCCCGCTGCTACACCAGCCCCGCTTTGGCTCTCAGCCCCCGTCGTCCCGGCGAAGGCCGGGACCCAGGGGTGGGGAGGGCACCCCACCCCGTTTTCGTGGCATTCCGGGTGGAGGCAGGCCCCCTCAGCCTACGTGCTTGGAGAGCATGGCCCGTATCTCGGCCACCGAGTGACGCATCCACTCGGCGAACCGCTCCTGGTTCAGGGGGCGGGCCAGGACGCGGACCCGCTGCTCGTCGGCGTCGGGGTTCTCCCGCTTCACGCGCTCCTGGATCTCGTCCATCTCCCGGTCGGCCACGGCGGGGCGCTCTATCCAGTGGTCTATGTACTCGTGGTCCCCGGTGTAGAACACCACCGCCGGTATGGAGGCGTACTTTCCCTCTTTGAGGAACTCGTTCATGATGTCCATGTGGGAGTCCCTGGGGAATACCCGCATCTCGAACCCGCCCGCCTCGGCGATGCGGGCGGCCACGGGCATGCCCCGGTACACGTCGGGGCACCAGTCCTCGCCGATGACCATCATCTTGGCCGGGCCGCCCGCCTGGCCCGCGGCTTGTCGGAAGAACTCCGCGTCGTCCTCGTCGAGGTGGAAGGTGTCGTACAGCTTCTCGAACCAGCTCTTGTTGAGCTTGATCTGGTCCACGTATTCCTGGTAGGTGAACCCGCTGGCGAACCTCTCCGGAGTCACCACGCTAGTCTCTCTGGCCATGTCTCCTCCTCTTTGGATGGACTGGGCGGTGGACTTTGACACAAAGTCGTGTCTTGGATGGCCTTGCGGCCGTCAGGGGCGGGCGCCGAACCCCTCGGTGGTGCTGTACCTCTCCCTGACCATCTGCTCGGGCAGGTACTTCTCCTCCAGCTTCTGGTAGTGCTGGAAGTCGCCCATGGTGTGGTGGTTCTCGGTGGGGTGGCCCCTGGTCAGGCGCTCCAGACGTAGCTGGGCCTGCTCCTGGTTGTCCGCCAGGTCCTTGAGGAAGTCCCACTCGGCGTACATGGCCGCGTGGATGGCCCCCAGGCTTATGAAGATGAACCTGTACCCCATGTCGGCCAGGTCCTTGAAAGATGGCGGGTCCTCCAGCACCGACCAGCTCAGGGAGGAGGAGTAGTTGAAGGCCATGGGGGTGCCGGGGAAGGAGCCCTGTATCTCCCGGGCGAACACCTCGGCGTCGGCCAGGTCCGTGCCCGGGAACTCGGACCACACCATATCGGCCCCGGCGTCGGCATAGCGCTTGCCCCGGTCGATGGCCTCCTCCAGGCTGCCGCCCACCGCGCTGACGGCGTCGGTGCGGGCGATTATGAAGAAGTCGGGGTCGGACTTGGCCTCGACGGCGGCCCTTATCTTCAGGACCGCCTCCTCTACGGGTATGCAGTACTTCCCAGCCAGGTGGCCGCAGCGCTTGGGGAGCCGCTGGTCCTCGATATGTATGCCGGCCACGCCCGTCCGCTCGTACTCCTGCACCGTCCGCTGGGTGATCAGGGCGTTGCCGTAGCCATCGTCGGCGTCGGAGATGACCGGGAGGTCCGTGGCCGAGACCATGTTCTTGGCCCAGCCCGTCATCTCGGTCATGGTGGGAAACCCCAGGTCGGCCCTGCCCAGGTGGCCCAGCGCCGACGAGAGCCCGCTCATGTATACGCACTTGAGCCCCACGGCCTGGGCTATCTTGGCCTGCAGGGGCGTGAACATGCCCGTGGTGAACACGTACGGCTCCGAGGCCAGAAGCCTGCGAAACTCGGCGCTCTTGCTCATAGTCCCGGTCCCTCCTCGTTGGTCGTTGCCCGTGCCCTCGAGTCCCCGGACGGCCACGCCGCCCCTAGGCCAGCGCTCACCCCACCTCGCCCTCGAAGCCTATCTCCACGCGGCCGTCGGGATGGATGATGGTCGGCGCCGAGTCCGAGTACTCCAGGAGCTGGTCCAGCCACTCCTGGTTGTCGTCCACCTGGCGCTCCTCGTATTCGATCCCCTGGAGAGCCCACGACTCTCGCAGCTTGATGCAGGTGGGTCAGGTGGCCAGTGTGTATACGATGGGCTTGTCCACGGCGGCCTCCGGAAGGGGTGCAGGCTGGCGGCGGCGGGAGCGCCCCTCGAGGCCCCCCGGCTCGTAACGCATGGTAGCACGGGGCTACGGGCGTGGCAAGTGAGCCGGCGCTCCGGCCGGCCACGGGTGAAGAGGCGGCTATAGCCCGACCAGCTCGATGCGGTTTTTCCGCTCAGGCCTGTCGAGGGTGGCGTCCGGGCCGGCACGTTGTGACAAGCATCGGGCGAGATGGGCCCTGTCTTAGTAAAGGTCCTCTCGCTTGAGGCTCAGGCCCTTGGGCCACCTGGCTGTGGGGTGGACGGGCCACACCTCGTCGAGGCTGGGCTTGGGAGCGGGTTCCGGCTGCTCCTGCTCCTTATCCATCGGTGTCTGGTCTTGCGTCATCTCGACCCTATTGCAGTCAGTTCGTACAGGCCAGTCGAGCATGTCGATCGAGGAGGGAAGCTTGAGCCACCGCCCGATCCTACGCCAGGGACTTCAGCAGCCTGATCTCGTCCGACAGCAGCCTTGGCGTGAGGAAGTTGGCGCGTATGTGCTTGCGGCCGTTTTGGCCCATCCTCCGGGCCTTGGCTGGGTGTTGCAGGAGGTGCAAGACCCTCTCGGCGCACTCCTCGATGCTGTCCACCAGGTAGCCGTCGCGGCCGTCTTCGAGCTGGAGGGGTATCCCTCCGGCGCGGCCCGCCACGACGGGGCTGCCCTTCCACAGGGCCTCGGACACCACCAGCCCGAACCCCTCCCGTATGGACTTCTGGATCACCACGTCGGAGTAGCGTTGGAAGGCGTTGACTTCGATGCTGCTGGCCGCCGTGTAGTTTGTGAACAGGTAGATGTCGGTGTCGCCCCGGGTGGCCTCGACCACCTGGTCGTATATCCGCCAGCCCTCCGGGTCGTCCATGGCCAGGTGCCCCAGCATGGCGAGCTGGAGGCCGGGCATCTGCTCCCTGACCATCCTGTACGCCTGTATCACGCCCATGGGGTCCTTCCACGGGTCGAAGCGTGACACCTGCGTGACCAGGGGCCTGTCCGGGTCGATGCCAAGCCAGTTGACGATCCGCCTGCAGAGGTCCTTGCTCAAGGAGAGGTTCTTGGGGCTCAGCGGGTCGATGGCCGGGGGTATCAGGGAGACCTTGTCCCGGGGGACGTCCGGGGAGACGTAGGCATCCATGGTGAACACCATGGCGTCGTAGGGCTCCGTGTACGGCCGCAGGAAGTTCCACACCGCGGGACTGGGCGCCGAAGTGTCGATGTGGCAGCGCCAGACCCACCTGGCCCCCGCGCCGCCGTGAAGCGCCCTGATGGGCAGGGGTTGGGGGTCGTGGACCACCACGAAGTCGTAGCCGTCATCCAGGCGCCGGGAGTTCCGCTGGTTGGTGGCCAGGTAGGCGTCCCGGCCGGCGTCGTCCAGCTCGTACGATCCGCCCTGGAGGGCGTTGTGGAAGCCCTTGGTCACGTTGAAGAAGGGGTCGTCGCCGCGGATCGTCTTCCAGTGGGCGTCGATGCCCAGGCTCCTGAGTAGTGGTACGTGAGAGCGCAGCAGCTCGGCGACGCCCCCTCCGTAGGGCGTGGAGTTCAGCTGGAGCACCCGGGCCCCCTTCAGGTCCGACGCCAGCTCCTTCAGGGCGTCCACCGTGTCCCGTCCGGCGGCGGACGCATAGCTCTCGATGGACAGGTCCCCAACACGCACACTGTCCAGCCCTTGAGCGGAGATCTCGTTCAGGAGCTCTACCGACGCCTCTCGAGAAGCTCCGTTGTTCCTGGGGGAGAGACCGGTTGCGATTGTGACGCCATCGGTCCCGGTTACGGCTTCCGACACTCAACACCCCTTCTTCCTGACCGTCTACCCTGCTGCCAGAATCAAGATACCATACCACACAAGTCAACAAGGACCGCAACGACTCAGCGGCGGAGATTTGCCCGTTCCGGCGGAGGCTGGAGCCGGGCGGCCGGGGCCCGGGTCCACCCATGTTGACCGGGCTCTCGCCTCGATGGTAGCCTGACCTATGCCGGGAGCCCGGCTGGGCGCCGCACGCGCCCTTCACGAGCCGTGGAGGAGGTAGGATGGCCGATATGAGGCAGAACCGGGTCAAGAGGGTCCTGAGGGAAGGCGGGTGCGCCGCCGTACTGGGTGGGGGGCCCAACAGCCCCGACGTCATCGACTACATGGGAGAGTCGGGCTTCGACGGCATGTGGCTGGAGACCGAGCACGGCTCCCTGACCTGGGAGCAGGTGGCCCACATGACCCGCGCCTGCGACCTGTGGGGCGTCACCTCCGTCTGCCGCGTCAACAGCAACGAGCCCTGGCTCATCACTAGGGCCCTGGACGTGGGCGCCACGGGCATCGTCGTGCCCCACGTCAACAGCAAGCAGGAGGCCGACCGGGCGGCCAAGTCGGCCAAGTACGGCCCCGAGGGGTACCGGGGCATGTACACCGGGCGGCAGTCCTACGGCGTTGCCGACTACTTCCGCAGGTCCAACGAGGAGACGTTGGTGGTGGCCCTCCTAGAGGAGACGGAGGCCGTCGACAACCTGGACGAGATACTGTCGGTGGACGGCATAGACGTGTACTTCATGGCCCCGTCGGACCTGGCCCAGACCATGGGACATACGGGCCAGCCGCGACACCCGGAGGTGCTGGCGGTCATCGACCGGTGCATCGAGCGCATCACGGCGGCGGGCAGGGTCGCCGGGGCTCTGGTGGCCGACGACACGGTTGAGGGGTACATCGAGAAGGGCGCGCGCTTCTTTCTGACCAGCTGGCTCCCGTGGCTCAGCGGCGGCGCGAGCGGGTTCCTCTCCAAGGTCCGGGCCAAGGGCGGCTGAGCCGTGGCCCTGGCCCGCTCCGCCCCGGCCCGCTCCGTATGCGGGGCCGAGCGGTCAAGTGACAACGTGACGGGCCCGGCGGGCCCGGAAAGGCGGACAACGTGGCTACTCTGGTGACCGGCGGGACCGGTTTCGTTGCCAGCAACATCGTCAGGACACTGGCCCAGCGGGGGCACGAGGTGGTGTGCTTCGACCTGGTGCCGCCCAACGACCTGGTGAAGGCGTACCATTCGGAGCACTCCTCGTCCATCACCTACGTCCAGGGGGACATCCTGAAGCCCGCGGACCTGGAGGGGGCCGCGGCCGGCCGCGGCGTCACCAAGATCGTCCACGCCGCCGTGTTCACGGGCATCCGCAGGGACATCGAGCGGGACCGCAGCCGCTCCATCGTGGACATCAACGTCACGGGCACGGCCAACCTGCTGGACCTGGCCACCACCCTGTCCATGGAGAGGTTCCTGTACGTCAGCTCCGGGTCGGTGTATGGCGAGGGACTCGACCCGGCTGGCATCCTTCAGGAGGAGATCCAGCTATACCCACACACGCTGTACGCCTCCACCAAGTACGCCAGCGAGCTGCTCACCCGCCGCTATGGGGAGCTGCACGGGTTCCCGACCGTGAGCACGCGCCTCAGCTCCCCCTACGGCCCCATGGAGCGGGTCACCGGCCACCGGGCCGTGATGTCCGTCCTGTACGAGTGGACCCGGGACGTGGTCCGCGGCGACGCGATACGTCTCGGCGACCGCACCGCCAGCCGGGACTACACCTACGTGGCCGACACCGCCTCGGCCATCTGCTCCATACTCGATGCCCCGTCCCTGTCTTACGGCGAGTACAACATCGCCTCCGGCTATGCCCCCACGCTGGAGGAGATCGCCCGGGCCATGAAGGAGGCCAGGCCGTCGGTCCAGATCGTCGACGACCCGGGCCACCAGGAGCAGAGCCTACGCCCTGACACGGCCCGGGGCTGCATGGACGTGACGCGCCTGCGGGAGGACGTGGGGTTCCGGCCGGCCTACGACCTGGTGTCGGGCATCAGGGAGTATCTGGAGTGGCGGGAGGCCTCGGGCTTCCGGGACTGACCGCTCTGCGCCCCTAAGCTTGGGCCCTACGCCTTGGCCCTAAGCTTGCGGCGGAGGGGCCGGGGCCGGGTTGGGCAGTTCGACGCCTATGGTGGCCGGGAACACCCGGACCAGGTCCTCCACGCTCCACCGCCCCTCGGCATGGATGGTCTTCACCGGCTCCGGCTCGTTGAGGAGGCTCACCAGGCCGCCGGCAACGTGGAACACGTGCCCGTTGACGTGGCCCGCCTCGTCCGACGCCAGCCAAACGGTGAACGGCGCCAGGTCGTCTGCCTCTCCGCGCACCGCCTCGGTGGCGTCCCCTCCGCCTCCCGATATCCCCCGTTGCGAACGCAGGTCCCGCGCCGCACCGGGCACGCTCACGATCATGCGGGTGGAGGCGCTGGGGGAGATGGCGTTGGCCGTGACCCCGTAGCGGCCCATGTCCCTGGCCACCACCCGGGTGAACCCGGCGATGCCGTCCTTGGCCGCTCCATAGTTGGCCTGTCCGGAGTTTCCGTAGAGCCCCGAGGTGGAGCTGAAGGTGATGACACGCCCCGACCGCTGCTGCCGGAACAGGATGCAGGCGTGCTTCACCACGGCGAAGGTGCCCTTCAGGTGCACGGCGATGACGTCGTCCCACTCCTGCTCGGTCATGTTGAACACCATGCGGTCCCGCAGTATGCCGTGGCACGTGACGACGACGTCCAGCTTGCCGAAGGCGTCGACGGCGGCCTGGACCGCCGCCTCTCCTCCCTCCATGGTGGCCACCGACTCGTGGCAGGCGACGGCGGAGCCGCCCGCCTCGGTTATCTCCCGGACCACCTGGTCCGCCGGGGTGGCGTCGGCCCCCGTCCCGTCTATGTTCACACCCGGGTCGACTACCACGACCCTGGCCCCCTGGGCGGCCATGAGCAGGGCGATGCCCCTCCCGATGCCCCGTCCGGAGCCGGTGACGATGGCTACCTTGTCCTGGACCAGACCCTCCACGGCGGGTCACCTCCCGTTCTGGGCTTCACCTTTATGGCCTCCGCGACTCCATAGCCATTCCGGGCCGTAGGCTAGGCATTCATGGCCCTCAGGACGTCGGCGCTGGGGCCGGGTTGCCGATGCCCCGGGTGAGGTAGTCCCGGGCCAGGGGCGCCAGGACGTCCAGGGACCACCGGCCGTCATTGTATATGCAGCGTTCCGGCCTGGGCTGGGACATCAGGGCCACGTCGCCCCCATAGACCAAAAAGGTCTGGCCGTTGACGTTGGAGGCGTAGTCGCTGGCCAGGTACACCACGAAAGGCGCCACGTCGTCTGGGTCGGCGGTGCCCAGGTCCTCTTCGCCGGCGATGCCGGCCACGCCGCCCTGGGCCCTGATGGCGCTGGCCGAGGCCGGGATGTTGCCGATCATGCGCGTCTGCGCCCTGGGCGCGATGGAGTTGGCGGTCACGCCGTAGCGTCCCATGTCCCGGGCCACGACCTTGGTGAACCCGGCTATGCCCGACTTGGCGGCGCCGTAGTTGGCCTGGCCCGAGTTGCCTACCAACCCCGATTCGGAGGTGAAGGTGATGACGCGTCCCGACCGCTGCTGGCGGAACAGGATGCAGGCGTGCTTGACCACCGTGAAGGTGCCCTTCAGGTGCACGGCGATGACGTCGTCCCACTCCTGCTCGGTCATGTTGAACACCATGCGGTCCCGCAGTATGCCGTGGCAGGTCACGACGACGTCCAGCTTGCCATAGGCGTCGATGGCGGCCTGGACCGCCGCCTCGCCCCCCTCCATGGTCGCCACCGACTCGTGGCAGGCGACGGCGGAGCCGCCGGCCTCGGTTATCTCCCGGACCACCTGGTCCGCCGGGGTGGCGTCGGTCCCCGTACCGTCCACGTTCACGCCCGGGTCGACTACCACGACCCTGGCCCCCTGGGCGGCCATGAGCATCGCCACTCCCCGGCCGATGCCCCGTCCGGCGCCGGTCACCACGGCCACCTTGTCTTTCACCACGTCGGGCATGTCACGCTCCTCGTTGCCGGGGCCCGCCAGCCGGGGCCCCTCCACGGGCCCAGACCAGGGGGCTCCCCTACGGACCTTGGCGGGGCAGCCGCACGGTGGCGGTCCCCCTGGTGGTGTTCTCCCCCTTGCCGTTCTCCAGCCAGACGTCGCAGTCCACCAGGTGCTCGCCGTCCTGGACGTACTTCCGCGTCACGGTGCCTTTGCACACCAAAGTGTCCCCGGGCACGTCCATGCCCCGGTACTGGCACGACAGCCTCTTGAGGGCGCCGTCCTCGCCCGCCCAGCCGGTCACCAGCTGGGCCAGGAAAGCGTTCTTCAGGGCCCCGTGGATGATCTGGCCCGGAAGCTCGTTGGCCTGCGCGTAGTCCTTGTCGTAGTGGATCTCGTAGAAGTCCCCCGACGCCCCCGCGTACTGCACCAGTTGCCGCGTCGTGGGGCGCTTGACCAGGGGCGGTATCTCCGCCCCCTCCTCCACGTCATTCCAGAATACACTCATTGCTTTCCCCGACTTGGGCGCTCCCCCGAGTGGTCGAACGGCTAGTAGTAGATCAGCGTGTTCCGCTGGGTGGCAACCAGCTCGCCAAGCTGGTTGGTGTAGGTGAACTCCAGGACTGTGAACAGCATCGTCCCCAGCCTGCCGGACCTCTCCCATAGGTCGGCGATGCGAACCACGCCGGTGACGCGGTCCCCCACCCGCACGGGCTCGAAGTACTCCCAATCGCTTCCCCCGTCCAGCAGCCTCTCGAAGGGCGAGTCGGGGAGGGTGGGACGCTCCAGCCGGAGGGAGCGCAAAAAGGTGGGTGGCGCCACCAGGCTACCCAGCCGGGTCTTCCGGGCGGCCGCCTCGTCGTTGTACAGGGGGCTGGGGTCCCCCACCGCCTCGGCGAACCGGGCCACAGCGCCCTTCTCCACATCGAGGGTCGCCGGCCCCGATTGGAGGCCCAGCGCCCGCTGGCGCACCTCATCCGTAAGGAATTTGTTCTCCGAGGACATTGGACTCTGGGAGACCCCCCGGCTTCGTGTCGCCTGGAGTGTACAAGGGGGCCCCAGGGGTGTCAAGGCAGCGCCGGCTAGCCCAGCCGCTCCAGGTTGGCGTAGCTGAGCAGCAGCCGCTTGACCCCCGCGCCGTCGAAGGCGACGGTGACTTCGTAGTCGTCGCCCGAGGGGGCGCAGCTCACGACGATCCCCTCTCCGAAGGTGCCATGGCGCACCTTCTGGCCCGTCTTCAGGCCGTCGACGTCGGGCTTGGGACGCGGGCTGGGCGTCGGGGGCTCCCACATGCCCCAGGACGACCTCTGGGGCTCCGGCGCCGGAGCGGGAGAGGCCGTCAGGTCCCTGGGTATCTCGTACAGGAACCTGGAGGGGCCCGAAGGCGCGTGTCCGCCCATGAAGCCCCTGCGGAAGGACCGCAGCAGGTACAGGCGCTCCTTGCTGCGGGTCATGCCCACGTAGCACAGCCGCCGCTCCTCCTCCAGCTCCTGGTCGCTGTCCCGGGAACGGAAGTGAGGGAGCAACCCCTCCTCCATGCCCACCATGAACACCACGGGAAACTCCAGCCCCTTGGCCTGATGGAGGGTGATGAGGGTTACGGCGTCGGGGCTCTCCTGGTAGTTGTCCACGTCGGCCACCAGCGCCTGGCGCTCCAGCAGCAGGCCCAGCCCCTCGGGGGGGTCCAGCTCCCGGAACTCCTGGGCGGCAGTGCGCAGCTCCTTGACGTTCTCCCAACGCTCCTCGTGGTCGTCGAAGCGTTGCTGGAGATACGCCTGGTAGCCCGTCCGCTCCAGGACGGCGTCGATCAGCTCCACCACGTCCAGGCGGCGGCTCTCCTCGGTCAGGTCCGACAGGAGCCTTACGAAGCCCGACACGAGCCTGGCGACCCTGGTGGACAGGAGGGGGTCGGCCGCGCCGTCCTCGGACGTCTTCAGCAATGCCTGGTACACGGGCAGCCCTTGGCCCTGGGCCCAGCGCCGGACCTCCTCCAGGGAGCGCTGGCCGATGCCCCTGGGAGGGACGTTTATCACCCGTGACAGGCTGACGTCGTCGTCGGGATTGTGTATCAGCCGGAGGTAGGCGGTAACGTCCTTCACCTCCCGGCGCTGGTAGAAGCGCACGCCCCCAACCAGCCGGTACTTGACGCCGTACCGGAGACACGCCTCCTCCAGGACCCGGGACTGGGCGTTGACCCGGTACATGACGGCGCAGTCTCCGGCCCTGAACCCCTCCTCCTTACCCAAGCGGCCCACCTCCCCCAGGACGAACTGGGCCTCCTCGTTCTCGGTGTATAGCTCGTGGACCACCACCGGATGCCCCTCGGACTGGGAGGTCCACAGCTCCTTGTCCAGCCTCATCCGGTTGGCGGAGATGAGCCCCTTGGCGGCGTTCAGGATGGGCGCGGTGGAGCGGTAGTTCTGGGCCAGGGTCACCGTCTTCGCTTCGGGGTAGTCCTTCTGGAAGCTGAGGATGTTGCGTATGTCCGCGTGGCGCCAGGAGTAGATGGACTGGTCCGCGTCCCCCACCACGCAGATGTTCCGGTGCCCGCCGGCCAGGAGCTTGGCCAGGGCGTACTGGGCCACGTTGGTGTCCTGGAACTCGTCGATCATCACGTGGATGTACCGGCGATGGTACTTGGCCAGCACGTCGTCGTGGTCCCTGAATAGCTGCACCGTCTTGAGCAGCAGGTCGTCGAAGTCCACGCTGTTGTTCCTGGCCAGCAGCTCTTCGTACCGTTGGTACACCGACGCCGCCCGCTCCTCGAAGAAGGACTGGTGGCCCTGTCCCAGGGCATGGGAGTCCATGAGCAGCGACTTGGCCCGGGATATGACGCCTTGCACCGCCCTGGGAGGGTACCGCTTGGGGTCCAGGTCGACCTGCTCCATGGCCTGCTTCACCACGTTCATCTGGTCCTCGTCGTCGTAGATGGTGAAGCTGGACTCCAGGCCCACGTGCTTGCCGTCCCGGCGCAGGACTCCCGCGCAGAAGGAGTGGAAGGTGCTAACCGAGAGCCGGTCCGCCCTCTCCCCCACCAGGTGCTGGAGCCGCTCCTTCATCTCCCTGGCCGCCTTGTTGGTGAAGGTCACCGCCAGGATGCGGTAGGGGCTGATGCCTACCACCCGGACAAGGTAGGCGATGCGGTGGGTGATGACCCTGGTCTTGCCGCTGCCCGGCCCCGCCACGATGAGCAGGGGGCCCTCTATGGTCTCCACCGCCTCCCGTTGGGGGGCGTTCAGTCCGTCCAGTATCTGTTGCGCTGCGGTCATCTGGTATGGGAGCGGGGCGCCTGCGGGGTGCACGTATACTCTACTTGCCATCCGTCGGCGGGACAAGGGCCCCGTGCCGCTCCAGGCCGAGTGTGGACAGACCCATTCGGGTTGACTATCATGGTTCCCAGAGAGGCTCCCGGCGGGGCCTCCGAAGGCGGCCTGTAACACCGACGGCAAACGGGGCCGCGGAGGTGACGAGGGTGGTAGAGCAGACCGGCAACATCGACGCACTGCTCCAGGAGGAGCGCAGGTTCCCGCCTCCCGAAGAGTTCGCCCGGAAGGCGAATATCCGGGACCCTGGGGTCTACGACGAGGCCGACAGGGACTTCGAGGGGTTCTGGGCCCGCTTCGCCGAGGAGCTGCACTGGTTCAAGAAGTGGGACAAGGTGCTGGAGTGGGACCCGCCCTTCGTCAAGTGGTTCGTGGGCGGCAAGACCAACGTCGCCTACAACTGCCTGGACAGGCACCTGGGCGCCCGGCGGAACAAGGCCGCCCTGGTGTGGGAAGGGGAGCCCGGCGACTGGAAGGTGTACACCTACTGGGACCTCCACCGGGAGGTGTGCAAGGCCGCCAACGCCCTGAAGAGCCTCGGGGTCCGCAAGGGCGACCGGGTCACCATCTACCTGCCCATGGTCCCCGAGCTGGCCATCGCCGTGCTGGCATGCGCCCGCATCGGCGCTCCCCACAGCGTCGTCTTCGGGGGCTTCAGCATCGAGGCCCTGCGGGACCGCATCAACGACTCCCAGGCCAAGGTGCTCATCACCGCCGACGGGGGCTACCGCCGGGGCAACGTCCTGGCCCTGAAAGGGAACGCCGACGCCTCCCTGGAGGGCGCCCCCACGGTGGAGAAGGTGCTGGTGGTGCGGCGCACCGGCACCGCGGACGACCAGATGGTCGCCGGCAGGGACGTGTGGTGGCACGACCTCGTCGACGCCCAGTCCGCCAGGTGCGATGCCGAGCCCATGGACGCCGAGGACATCCTCTACCTGCTGTACACCAGCGGCACCACCGGCAAGCCCAAGGGCATCGTCCACACCACCGCGGGCTACATGGTGGGGACCTACGCCACGGCCAAGTGGGTGTTCGACCTCAAGGAGGACGACGTCTACTGGTGCACCGCCGACATCGGCTGGGTCACGGGCCACAGCTACATCGTGTACGGCCCCCTGGCCAACGGCGCCACGACGGTCATGTACGAGGGCTCCCCCGACTACCCCGACCGGGACCGTTTCTGGGCCATTGTCGAGAAGTACGGCGCCACCATCTGCTACACAGCCCCCACGGCCATCCGGACCTTCATGCGCTGGGGCGAGGAGTTCCCCAGGAGGCGCGACCTCTCATCTCTGCGGCTGCTGGGCAGCGTCGGAGAGCCCATCAATCCCGAGGCGTGGATGTGGTACTGGCAGAACATCGGCGGCGGCCGGTGCCCGGTGGTGGACACGTGGTGGCAGACGGAGACGGGCCAGATACTGATAGCACCGCTGCCCGGCATCACCACCCTCAAGCCCGGCTCGGCCACCAGGCCCTTCCCCGGCATCCAGGCCGAGGTCGTGGACGAGGCCGGCGCCCCCGTGGGCGCCGGACAGGGCGGCTACCTTGTTCTGAGGAGGCCGTGGCCGGGAATGCTCCGGACCATATACGGCGACCCCGACCGGTACGTGGAGCAGTACTGGTCCCGCTATCCCGACACCTACTTCACCGCCGACGGCTGCAAGAGGGACGAGGACGGCTACTTCTGGCTTCTGGGCCGCGTCGACGATGTCATCAACGTGTCCGCCCACCGCATCTCCACCATGGAGGTGGAGAGCGCCCTGGTGGACCACGAGGCCGTGGCCGAGGCGGCCTCCAT
The DNA here is from genome assembly GCA_965207305.1 of Dehalococcoidia bacterium. Taxonomy (GTDB): domain Bacteria; phylum Chloroflexota; class Dehalococcoidia; order Lucifugimonadales; family JAGWBF01; genus JAGWBJ01. The sequence continues at coordinate 337,108 of CBDBMB010000002.1, forward strand.
CGGCAGGAGCCACGAGGTGAAGGGCCAGGCCGTCGTGGCCTTCGTCACCCTCAAGGAGAGCGTACCGGCATCCGACGCCCTGGTCGCCGAGCTGAAGCAGCACGTGGCCGCCAAGATAGGCCCCATCGCCAGGCCCGACGACATATTCTTCACGGCGGAGCTGCCCAAGACCCGCAGCCAGAAGATCATGCGCCGCCTCCTGCGGGACGTGGCCGAGGGCCGGGCCCTGGGCGACACCACGACCCTGGCCGACCCGGCGGTGGTGGAGTCGCTGAAGGCCCAGTACGCCGACGACGACGAGTAGCGCCGGCTGCCGTGGCACGGCCCCCCGGCCGGTGCTATAATCAACCCAAACTCAACCTGGTCCCGGGCACGTAGAAGCCGGGCGGACGTAGAAGAAGGAGGGTGACCCTTGGACTCTAACTTAGTGCTGTCCCAGGTGGATTACGACGTAGTCGGCACCAGGCCCGTCCGCCCCGACGGCGTGGACAAGGTGACCGGCCGGGCCCAGTACGGGGCCGACATCAAGCTGATGGGCCTCCTCCACGGGGTCGTGGTCCGGAGCCCCCATGCCCATGCCCTCATAAAGTCCATCGACACCAGCGCGGCGGAGGCGCACCCCGGCGTCAGGGCCGTCGTCACCGGCAGGGACCTCCCCCAGGACGGCTCTCCCGAGGTCCAGGTCCCCGGCTGGAAGTACAACAGGTACAAGAGCAACAACATCCTGGCCGGCGACAAGGTGCTCTACGAGGGGCACGCCGTCGCCGCCGTGGCGGCCATCGACCCCAACACCGCCGAGGAGGCCGCCGCGCTGATAAAGATGGAGTACGAGGAGATGCCCCCGGTCATGACCGTGCGGCAGGCCATGGAGCCCGACGCACCCCTGCTCCACGACGACCTGTTCACCGACGAGCTGGGGGAGAGGGCCGACAAGCCCAGCAACGTGGCCCAGCACTTCCGCTTCGAGATGGGGGACCTGGAGAAGGGCTTCTCAGAGGCGGACCTGGTGGTGGAGCGGGAGTTCGAGACGGCCTCGGTGCACCAGGGGTACATCGAGCCCCACTCGGCCACGGCCCTGTGGAACATGGACGGCCGGCTGAACGTCTGGTGCTGCACCCAGGGGCCCTTCTCGGTCAGGGACGACCTCTCCCAGCTGCTCGCCCTTCCCGTGTCCAACATCAAGGTGACTCCCATGGAGATAGGCGGCGGGTTCGGCGGCAAGATACCCGTCTACCTGGAGCCCCTGGCCGCCCTGCTATCGAAGAAGAGCGGGGCCCCAGTCAAGCTGACTATGACCCGCGCCGACGTCTTCCAGTCCTCGGGCCCGGCCCCGGGCTCGTGGATGAAGATCAAGGTTGGCGTCACCAAGGACGGGAAGATCACTGCATGTCAGGCCTCCATCGCCATGGAGGGGGGCGGCTATCCCGGCGCCAGCGTCGCCCCGGCCGTCAACTGCGCCTTCGCCTGCTACGACTACGCCAACGGGCAGGTGGACGGGTACGACGTGGTCGTCAACAAGGCCAAGACGGCTGCCTATCGCGCTCCCGGCGCCCCCCAGGCCGCCTTCGCCGTTGAGACGGTGATGGACGAGATCTGCAGGAAGCTGAATATGGACCCGCTGGAGTTCCGGCTCCTCAACGCCGCCAAGGAGGGCACCCGCAGGGTTGAGGGCCCCATCTTCGCCCGTGTGGGCAACGTGGAGGTGCTGGAGGCGGCCAAGGGCCACGACCATTACAACACTGCCCTGGACAAGGGACCCAAGGACGGCAAGTACCGGGGCCGCGGCGTCGCGTCGGGCTTCTGGTTCAACATCGGGTTCCAGTCCAGTTGCACCATAACCGTCAACTCCGACGGCAAGGTGAGCCTCATCGAGGGGTCGGTGGACATCGGAGGGACCAGGGCCTCCATCGCCATGCAGGCGGCAGAGGTGCTGGGCATCCCCTACGAGGACGTGAAGCCCACGGTGGTCGACACCGACTCCATCGGCTACACGGCCCTCACCGGGGGGAGCCGCGTCGCCTTCGCCAGCGGCTGGGCGGCCATCGAGGCCGCCGAGGACGTGAAGCGGCAGATGGTGGAGCGCGCCGCCAAGATATGGGACACGTCGGTGGACGAGGTCGAGTACGTCGACGGCGGAGTGTCCCACCGCTCGGACCCCGAGCTCCGGATGAGCTTCCGGGAGCTGGCGGGGCAGTTCGTCGAGGCCATGAGCCAGGGCGGGTCCATCATCGGACGGGCCAGCGTCGACCCCAGGGGCGCGGGCAACGCCTTCGCCACCCACATGGTGGACGTGGAGGTTGACCCCGACACCGGCAAGGTGGACGTGCTCCGCTACACGGCGGTCCAGGACGCGGGCAAGGCCATCCACCCCAGCTACGTCGAGGGCCAGATGCAGGGCGGCGCGGTGCAGGGCATCGGCTGGGCGTTGAACGAGGAGTACTTTTTCAACGACCAGGGCCGCATGATGAACTCCAGCCTGTTGGACTACCGGATGCCCACCAGCCTGGACCTGCCCATGATCGACACCGTCATCGTGGAGGTGGCCAACCCGGGCCACCGGTTCGGCGCCCGGGGCGTGGGAGAGGTGCCCATCGTGCCCCCCATGGCCGCCGTGGCCAACGCCATCCACGACGCCATAGGCGTCCGCATGGATACCCTGCCCATGAGCCCCGGCAAGATCCTCGAGGCCCGTTGGAAGAACGGGGGATAGATGACCGCGGTCTTCATACCCACCATGCTGCAGCCCCTGAGCGGGGGCGTGAAGCAGGTCGACATCGAGGCCAGGAACGTCCGGCAGATCATCGATGAGCTTGAGCGGCTCTACCCGGGCATGAAGGAGCGGCTGGTGGAGGACGGTCGGCTGCGCCCCAACGTGTCCGTGGCCGTGGACGGGGAGGTCGCCCGCATGGGCCTCCTGGAGAAGGTGGCCGAGGCTAGAGAAATCCATTTCGTCCCCGCCATCGGCGGGGGATAGGCCACTCGCTCGATCCGTGTTCTGCCAGGTGCCCATCCCCCGGTGGGCGGGGGTTCCTTGCCCGCGCGCAGCGCGGGGTGGGAGGGCGGGCCAAAACCTCGGGGGAGGGGCCGGGTACGACGACTAGGCGCCGGGGCCCTCGTACCGCTTGAACACCAGACAGGCGTTCTGCCCGCCGAAGCCGAAGGCGTTGGACAGGACGACCCGCACGTCCTTCTTCCGGGCCTCGTTGGGAACGTAGTCCAGGTCGCACTCCGGGTCCGGGAACTCGTAGTTCACCGTGGGGTGTATCACGCCGTCGGTGATGGACCTGATGCAGGGCACCGCCTCCAGAGCCCCCGCGGCCCCCAGCGAGTGGCCGATCATGGACTTGGTGGAGCTCACAGGTATGCCGCCCGCCAGCTCTCCGAAGAGGCGCTTGATGGCCGCGCTCTCCACGGCGTCGTTCAGCGGCGTCGACGTCCCGTGGGCATTGATGTAGTCGACCTCGTCCAGGCCTACCCCCGCGTCCTCCAGTGCCATGGCCATGGCCGCGACGGTGCTCTCGCCCGACTCCTCGGGTTGCACCTGGTGGTAGGCGTCGCTGCTGCACCCGAACCCGGCGACCTCGCACAGTATCGCGGCCCCCCGGGCCAGGGCGTGCTCCTCGGCCTCCAGGATCATCACCACCGCGCCCTCGGCCGGTACGAACCCGTCCCTCTCGGCGTCGAAGGGCCTGCTGGCCCTCTGAGGCTCGTCGTTTCGCGTGCTCAGGGCCTTCATCACCGCGAAGCCGCCCAGCCCGAGCTGGCTGATGCCCGCCTCCGTCCCGCCGGTGAGCATGATGTCGGCTGCGCCCCGGCGGACCACCTCCAGGGCCTCTCCGATGGCCTGGTTCGAGGCGGCGCAGGCCGTGGTCACCGTGGAGTTGTAGCCCTTGGCGCCCACCGTGCGGCTCACGTTCGCCGCGGCCATGTTGGGCAGTATCATCGGGAAGAAGTAGGGGGAGATGCGCATCCCGCCCTTCTCCACCAGCACCCGGCAGGTCGCTTCGATGGTGGGGAACCCGCCGTTCCCGTTGCCCAGCATCACGCCGGCCCGGTGGGCGTTCTCCGCCGATAGCTCCAGGGCGGCGTCCTCCAGGGACATCAGCGCGGCGGCCACCCCGAGCTGGGAGAAGCGCGCCATCCGCCTGGCCTCTTTGCCGGTCATGAACTGGCCGGGGTCGAAGCCCTTCACCTCGCCGGCGATCCTGCACGTGAAGTCGGTGGGGTCGCACAGGGTCATGGGCCCTATGCCGGATACCCCCGCCACCAGGTTCTTCCAGAACTCTTCCGCCGTCAGCCCCAGGGGCGTGACCGCTCCCAGTCCCGTGACGACCGCCCTGCGTCTATCCACGGCTCACCTACGGTCCCTCCCTCCGACGGCGGCGTTGCGCCGTCGGGCCAGGTCAGGATACAGCTCTGGCTCGATTCCCAGGATCGACTCCCGGGCCTCGGCCGCCACGAAGAGGGAGCCGGTGGCCAGCACCAGAGAGCCCGGCTGGGAGTCCTGTATCGCCCGGGCCACGGCCTTGCCGACCCCCTCGACAGCGATCACCTCCAGGCCGGCCCTGGCCTGGCGGAACGCCTCGGCCACCTCCTCCGCGGGCCGCGACCTGGGATGCCGGGAGCGGGTGGCGATTACCCGGAGAGGCGTTTCGGGACAGGTCCCGCCGATGGCGGCCAGCTCGCGCACTATCGCCGCCATGTTCTTGTCCTCGGAGACTCCAACCACCAGGGAGACACGTTGGAAGTCCAGGTACTCCCGCAGCGACCGCCTGAGGCGGGCCGCGGAGTCGTCATTGTGCGCCCCGTCGCACACCACCAGGGGCGAGGAGCTCAGCACCTCCATGCGGCAGGGCCACGATACTCCCGCGAACCCCCGGGCCAGGGCGTCGGCGGAGACCTGGACCCCCGCCTCCCGCAACGACTCCAGCACCGCCACCGCCACGGCGGCGTTTTCCTGTTGGTGCCCGCCCAGCAGCGGCATCGTGAACCGGTGCTCTCCCAGGCGGCCTCGGATCGTCAGTTCCTGGCCCCAGCTCCCGTGGGAGTCCCTGGTCCAGGTCACCTCCTCGCCGGCCTTGATCAGCCGCGCGCCTCGCTCGCGGCATACGGACTCGATCACGGCCATGGCCCCCGGGGCCTGGGGCGCGGTAACCACGGTGGCCCCGTCCTTGATTATACCCGCCTTCTCCCCCGCGATGGCCTCTATGGTGTTTCCCAGGACCGAGGTGTGGTCCAGGCTCAGGGAGGTGATGGCGCACACGGTGGGCTCCACCAGGTTGGTCGTGTCCAGCCTGCCCCCCAGGCCCACCTCCACCACCTGCACGTCGGCCCGGGCCCTGAAGTGGAGGAAGGCCATGGCGGTCACCGCCTCGAACATCGTAACCTCGCCATGCCCCGCGTTCTCGCCCACCCACTCCAGGTGCGGCCACACGCCCTCCACCAGGCCGGCGAGCTCGGCCTCGGACACGGGGCTGGAGTCCAGCCTGATCCGCTCCCGGAAGGTGTGGAGGTGAGGGGACGTGAACAGGCCCGTGCGGTATCCCTGGCACGACAGGACGCTGGCGCACATGGCGGAGGTGCTCCCCTTGCCCTTGGTGCCCGCCACGTGGACCGTGGGCCGGCCCAGGTGGGGGTCGCCAAGCCGGGAGAGCAGCGCCCCGATCCGGGACAGGTCGTACCGGATCCTGGTTCCCTTAGAGAAGGCCACCCGCTCGTAGTCGATCAGGCCCAGAAGCCGGTCGAGGGCGTCGCTGTACTCGATCAACCCATTCCTAGCCGTCTCTGATATGGGCCGGCATGGAGCCGGTGAGGGCCGTCTTCAGCGCGTCCCGGAGGCCTATTTTCTTCACGTAGTCTATGTTGCCGGCCACCGGCCTGGGCCTGAAGCCGAAGGTCTCCTCTACCGTGTTCAGCCCGGCGACGTTGGGGATGGCCATGGAGCGGAGCTGGTCTTGGGTCGCGAGGGCTCTCCCAGTAAGGGCCGCCATGGCCCTGATTGCCGGGCGCATGAAGCGCAGGGGGACGTGTACCCTGAGGCGCCGTACCCCGCAGGTCCGGGCTACGGTGCGCACCAGGTCGTCCAGGGGCAGGTGCTCGGGGCCGCCCAGCTCGATCACCTTGCCGATGAGGTCTTCCCGCCCGGCAGTCTCGGCGAGGCAGCGGGCCATCTCGTCTACGGCCAGGGGCTGGAACCTGTTTCTCCCCGTGCCCGGTATCGGGACGATGGGGAAGGCCTTGGCCAGGCTGGCCAGGAGGTTTACGAACTCGTCCCCCGGACCGAAGATGATCGACGGCCGCAGTATCGTGTAGGGCAGTCCGCTGCCTATGACGGCCTGCTCTCCCTGCCACTTGCTGTACAGGTAGGCGTAGCTCGGGTCGTCGCGGGCGCCCAGGGCGCTCTGGTGGATGAAGTGGCCCACGCCCGCTCCTGCGGCGGCCTCCACCACGTTGGCTGTCCCCCTGTGGTTGATCCCGTCCAGGGTGAGGGAGCCCCGCTCCCGTATGATGGCTACCAGGTGCACGACCACGTCCACGTCGTAGAAGGCCGCCCTCAGGGCCGCGGGGTCGAGCACGTCGCCGTAGTGTACGTCCAGGTTGCTGCCCAGGACGCTTTCGCTGCCCGGCGTGCGTACGAAGCACCGGACCTCGACGCCTCTGGCTAGCAGGGCCTTGACCACCTCCCTGCCCACGAACCCGGTGGCCCCGGTGACGAGTGTGACCATGGAGCTCTCGGCTGCCTCCCCGCTTCCTCGAGGGCGCCCGCCCCCTGTGGCGGCGCAATGCGCAGCCTATCAGACCCCCCTTGGGGTGTCAACGAAGGGGCGGTGTCAACGAAAGGGCGGCGTCAACGAGGGGACCGGCGCAGGGCGGCGGGGAGCGGGGCCCAGGGGTTATCGGTCCCCGAAGGTGAACGTGTAGAGCACGAACTGGTCCGAGTCCACGTGCAGCTCCAGCTCGTGGGTGGCCACCTCGGGGCCCCGCACCACGTTGTACATCCTGGCCTCCTGGGCCTCGAAGTACGTGCGCCCCGTGTCGTCGACCAGGATGTCGTCGCCCCGCAGCCCCTCGGGTATGGGCCCGCCGTCCAGCACCGCGAACACCGGGAAGGACGGGCCGTCGTCGGGCCGGATCACCGCGTTGACGCTGGCCGCCTTGTACTTCAGGGCCACGTAGTCTTCCAGGTCCTGGGTGCTACGCCCGTGCCGCACGCTCTCGGTGTCGAAGTACCACGCACCGTGCAGGACGAACTGTCCCTCCTGTCTGGACCCGTCGTCCTGGTAGAGCCCCTCCCGGTCCCCCGCTGGAAGCTGGTTTCCCAGGTACTCGCCTCCGGCCCATCCCAGGCCGGCGTACAGCTCCCTGGTGGTGCGGGTGCGCGGACCGCGCGTCTCGATGGTCCCGCCGATGTCGATGCCGGATATGTCGTACCCGGCCCTGGCCAGCGCCCCCTGTATCATCCTCTCGGTCTCGTCGTAGGCGCCCTCTCCGATGTGGTCGTAGATGATCCGGCCGTGGTGGTCTATGAGGAACTTGTGGGGCCAGTACCGGTTGTTGTAGGACCACCAGGTCCTGAAGTCGTTGTCCATGGCCACGGGCCACGTGACGCTCTCTCGCACTATGGCTTCACGGACGCCGTCCACCCGCTTCTCGAACTCGAACTCGGGAGAGTGTACTCCGACGATGACCAGGCCCCGGTTGGCGTATTTGCTGTTCCAGTCCCGTATGTACGGCAGGGTCCTCAGGCAGTTGATGCAGGTGTAGGTCCAGAAGTCGATGAGCACCACCCGGCCCCGGAGCTCTTCCATGGTCAACGGCGGGGTGTTGAGCCACTTGACGATGCCGCTGAACTCGGGGGCGTCGGGCCAGGGGCCCGGGGCCAGGGTCGGCGCCTGCGTCGGGGGCGGGGTCGCCGTCGGGGCCGGAGTGGCCTCCGCCGGTTGCGAGCCCGGGAACCCTGAAGCCGGGGCCCCGGACGTTGGGGACCGTGCGGGCTCCTCCGTCCCCCCGCACGCGGCGGCCGCCAGCAGCAGCACCGGCAGAATCGCCAGCGCCGCCGCCGGAAGCAACAGTGTTCTAGCCGGGGAGCGTTTCGTCATCGGTCCACCTGCTAATACGGCCGGCGGGGCCGGACAGATTCCTAGTTCAGCACTGCCAGGAGGCCCATCTCCAGCTCCTCCGCCGAGGCAAACCCCTCGTACTTGGCGGAGATGAGGCCGTCCCGGTCCAGGATGAACACCCACGACTCGTTGAGGTACCCCTCCGCCCGGGTTATTCCCCAGTCCTCCACGATGGGAGAGTACCGGGCGTTGTCCAGGTCCCCCTGTATGGCCGCGGGGTTGTCGTAGACCTCCACGTGAATGAAGTTGGCGTCGTCCCGGTACTTGTCCTTGACCATGCTGACCGTGTCAGCTTGGGGGCCGCAGGTAGGGCTGGTGCAGGTCCCCGGGCTGGAGAAGACTATCATGGTCGGGTCGGCGTTGGCAACGGCCTGGTCTATGGTGGAGGTGTAGAGCTGGGGGTCGGGAGTGGACCAGGTGGTCAGCTCCTCCAGGCTTCCGTCCCGCAGGGTCTTGTTGTCCCCCCGGGGGGGCGGCGAACCCAGGCGGGGGGTGTGGGTGTCTTCCTTCACCACCAACGGGATGCGCGCCGCCTGTCTGTCATCCCCCGGCACCATGACCTCCAGGTCCCACCTGCCCGGCCTGTCGAACTCCAGGCTCGTGGCGTAGCTGGCGCGGACGCCGTAGGGCCAGACGAAGTATTGCGCGGTGGCCGAGCCCCCGGCCACGGGAGTTGACCCGTCCTCCGGCAGGTAACGGGACGTGACCGAGACCTGGGGCGCGGTGACGAAGCCCGTCGGCCCCTCCAGCAGGAAGGATATGCGGTTGCGGGCCAGGCCCAGGTCCGTGGTGGCCAGGATGGGCGTGATCTCCGGCTGGGGCTCTTCCGTGTCCGCCGCGATGGGGACGCCGGAGGTCTCGGGAGTCTCGGGCTCGTCGGCGTCGTCCCAGGGCTGGAGGACCAGGATGGTCAGCGAGACCAGCAGGGCGGCGATGGCCACCACCCCCGTCAGGACGAGCGCCAGGGTCTTCTTCACCGGCTTTTCCCATCGCGGGTCGCGGTCATCTCATCCATGATGCGAACGCCGTCCGTCCGGGTGTCGCGGCGGCCGGGTCACGGCCCCTCCGCGTAGGAGCCGAATGTGAAGGCGAAGACGCCGAAACGGTCGGAGTCGCTGCTGAGCATCAGGTCGTGGCCGCCGTACTCCTCCAGCCGCACCAGGTTGTACATGCGGGGCTCGTTTATCTCGAAGAACGTCCTCCCGTCGTCTTCCGACTGCACGTGGAAGCCCCGGGCGTCCTCGGGGACCGGCTCCGAGTCCATGGTCAGGTAAACGCGGATGGGCTCGCCGCCGTCGAAGTCCGTCACCACGTTGACGCTGGTGCCGTGGAAGCGCAGGGCTATGAAGTCCTCCAGGTTGTCCGTCTGACGCCCGTGGGTGAGGCTCTCGGCGCCTTTTATCCACGAGCCGTTCAGGTACAGGAAGTGGTTGCGGTACTCGTCGGAGGGGGTGTAGTCGTACGGCATGTCCAGGGGGGCGGAGTAGTAGTCCGGGTTGGCGATGTAGGCCCCCCGCACGGCGAAGTTCCGCACGTAGCCCGCGTACAGCTCCCTGGTCTGGCCGGTCCCGTCCCTCTGGTACGCCCGTCTGTCGGGGTCTGGCCCGGGGTCGGTGCCCGGGGCGATGGCCGACACGTCGGCGCCCGCCTCGGTGAGCAGCTCGCGGATCAGCTCCTCGGTCTCGTCGTACGCGCCCTCTCCGAAGTGGCTGTACCGGATGATGCCGTCCTTGTCTATGAGGTACTTGGCCGGCCAGGCCCGGTTGTTGAAGGCGAGCCAGGTCTCGAACTCGTTGTCCTGGACTACGGGATACTGTATGCCGTGCTCCTCGATGGACTTCTCGATGTTCCCCCTCAGCTTCTCGAACTCGAACTCGGGCGAGTGGACTCCCACGATGGTGAGCCCCAGGTCCGCGTACCGGTCGTGCCATGCCGTCAGGTAGGGCAGGGTGCGGATGCAGTTGACGCAGGTGTAGGTCCAGAAGTCGATGAGGACCACGCCGCCCCGCAGGCTTTCGATGGTGAACGGCTCCGTCTGTATCCAGCCCGAGATGCCCGCCAGCTCCGGCGCGGCGCTCCCCACCGTGCCGGGCGTCGGGGTGATGGTCGGGGGCGCGGCGTCCTCGGCCCCGGCGGTCTCCTCGGGCTCCGGGGTGTCCGTGGCCGGCGGCAGCGGGGTGGGGGTCGGCTGCGCGGTCGCCGTGGGCTCGGGCGTGTGGGTGGGTGCCGTCGTGGCCGTCGGCTCTGCCCGGGCGCATCCCGCGGCCAGGGCGGCCAGCGCCGCCAGTGCCACGATCGCCGCGGCCAGAACCGGGATGGGTCGTCCCCAGTTAGTACAAAAAGACGGGTGCATGTCGTCTCCGTGCGAGTCCGGGTGGGTGTTCGGTCCAGGGCGCCGTCGGACTAAGGATACCACGGCGCTCTTGCCGGTCCACTAGCTACTACGCAGACCGGCCGCCCTTGTATCTCTCCCGCGCGGCCCTTGTCCCCGCCTCCGCACGGATTGCCCTGGCGTGTTGTCGCCTCCCCCCGCGCCGCGTATACTACTCCCATCGGCGGCCCGGTTGACCGAGGACCCACGACCCCACCCGGTGTGCAGGGGGAAGTCGTGAAAGTAGACATACACTGCCACTACGTTCCCAAGAAGGCCATCGAGCGCCTGGAGAAGTACCCGTCCAGCTACGGGGTGCGCCTGGCCGAGGCCGTCAGCGGCGGCCGGTGCCTCTGCTTCGACTACGGCCTCCGCGTTCGGCCCTTCTCCATGTTCCCGGACCTCCTGGACCTGGACAGGCGCGTCGGCGAGATGGACCGCCTGGGAATAGACCGGCAGGTGATCTCGGTGTGGACCGACGCCTTCGGGTACGGCCTGCCGCCCGCCCTGGGGGCCCGCTGGATTAGGGCCATAAACGACGCCCTGTTCGAGGAGATACAGGGCCACCCGGGGCGGCTGTCGGCGATGGCCGCCGTCCCCCTCCAGGACGCCGACCTGGCCGCGCGGGAGCTGGAGTACGCGGTCAGGGAGCTGGGGGCCAACGGCGCCGTCATCGCCGCCAACGTGGCGGGCACCAACCTGGGCGACGCTCCACTGGACGGCTTCTGGGCCGCTGCCGTGGAGCTGGGCGTGCCGGTGTTCATACACCCCGATGAGCCGGTCCCGCCTCCCAGGGCCGCCAAGTACAACCTCAACCCCCTGGTCCACTACACCTACGACACGACCATCACCGTCGGCTCCCTGATCTTCGGCGGGGTGCTGGACCGGTTCCCCGGCCTGGACCTCGTCCTCTCCCACGGCGGCGGCTACTTCCCGTACCAGGCGGGCCGTTTCGACCGGATCTACCGCAACATGGCCCCCGAGGACGCCCCGGGGCAGCCTCCTTCCCACTACCTGCGGCGGTTCCACTACGACACCATCCTCCACTACGCACCCGCGCTGAAGTACCTGAGGGACCGGGTGGGAAGCGACCGGTTGCTGCTGGGCAGCGACTACCCCTTCCCGCCGGCGGACCTGGACCCCCTGGGAAGCCTGAGGGACGCCGAGTTCTCGTCAGACGAGATCGAGGACGTCGGCGGCAACAACGCGCGCCGCCTGTTCAAGCTGGCCTAGCGGCCCGCCCAAGCCGATGCTCGCGTAGTAAGGAGGAGTCATGCTCAGGATATCGATCGACCCCACCTTGGAGATGGCCTACGAGGACGACGACTTTACCGATCCCTGGAAGAAGTCCGAGGTGGTGGTGTACCAGCACTGCAACACTGGCAGCAGCCGCATGTACTACGCCTGGGTCCCCACCATAGCCCGCCACTACCGGTTCATACGGGTCAACCGCAGGGGCCAGGGAGGGTCCACGGTGCCCCCTCCCGGCCGCCACTGGACCCTCAAGGAGTGGTCCGGCGAGATGGGGACGTTCCTCGACCGCCTGGGCATCGACAAGGTCCACGTCATCGGGGAGGCAACGGGCTCCTACGTCTGCCTCCAGTACGCCTACGACCACCCCGACCGCGTCCACAGCCTCACGATGATAAACGTGGTGCCCAACGAGGAGGACTCAAAGCTGGCCGAGCGGCCGGGCATGCGGGACTGGGGGCCCCTTCTGGAGCGGGGCTTCGAGGACTGGATCCTGGGCAGCAACCCGGAGCGGTTCGACGCGGACGTCGACCCCGACCTGGTCCGCTGGCACGCGGAGGAGAAGCTGAGGCAGCCCCACGGCGTATCCATCGAGGTCATGCAGGGCATGGGCGCGCACATCCTCCGGGACGTCCCGGAGATGTTCGTCAACCTGAAGGTCCCATCCCTGGTGATCACCGGGGAGTCGGGCATCATCCACAACCCGGAGACGGCCAGGCGTGTCCAGGAGATGGTCCCAGACTGCAAGGTGGCGGTCATCGACGGCGTCTTCGGCTACGTTGCCCACGTGGCGCCCGAGCGGTGCGCCCAGGCATGGCTGGAGTTCGCCCGGGGCCTGGCGTAGACGTTGCGTCTGGGCATCGACATCGGGGGGACATTCACCGACCTGACGGGCCTGGACGAGGCCACCGGCGAGATGTTCCACCTCAAGACCCTCACCGACCCGCAGCAGCCCGTCCGGGCGGTCTGGGAGGCCCTCCAGGGAGCGGGCATCGACCCCTCGGCTCTCACGAGGCTCTCCCACGGCACCACCATCGGCATCAACGCCATCGTCGAGCGCAAGGGCGCGCCCACCGCCATCGTCACCACCCGGGGGTTCCGGGACATCCTGGAGCTCAGGCGCAGCGCCCGCACCCACGTGCTGGACCCGCTGATGGACAAGCCCTACACCTTCGTGCCCCGGCGCTGGAGAATGGAGGTCGACGAGCGGGTCGCCTGGGACGGCAGCGTTTCCCGCCCCCTGGACCCTGCCGAGCTGGAAGCGGTCCTGGAGGACCTGGCCGCCCGGGGCATCGAGTCTGTGGCCGTGTGCTTCCTGCACTCCTACGCCAATCCCGCCCACGAACGCCAGGCCGGAGAGGTGCTGACCCGGCGCTTTCCCGGGCTGTACCATACCCTTTCATCGGAGATCGTGCCGGCCCTGGGCGAGTACGAGCGCACCAGCACGGCGGCGCTGAACGCCTACGTGCATCCCGTGGTGCACAGGTACCTGACGGACCTGGAGGGCAACCTCAGGGAGCGCGGCCTCGCGACGCCCCTCCAGGTCATGCAGTCCAACGGCGGCGTCATGACGGCCCGGGAGGCGGCCCGGCACCCGGTGCACATCCTGGAGTCGGGCCCGGCGGCGGGCTCCATCGCCGGCGCCCGCGTCGCGGAGCTCTTGGACTTGGAAAACGTGGTGACCTTCGACATGGGCGGCACCACCACCAAGGCCTCGGTGATCGAGGCAGGCACGCCCCTGTCCACCGTGGAGTACGAGCTGTTCGAAGAGCCGAACAGGCCCGGGAGCGGCTGGCCCATTCGTGTCCCCATGATAGACATCGTGGAGGTGGGTGCCGGCGGCGGCACCATCGCCTGGCTGGACGACGGCAACAACCTCCAGGTGGGCCCCCAGAGCGCCGGGGCCCTGCCCGGTCCCGTGTGCTACGGCAGGGGCGGCGACCTGCCCACGGTGACCGATGCCTACGTCGTGCTGGGCAGGCTGGGCTCCCTCCTGGGCGGCGGGCTGCCCCTGGACGTGGAGGCCGCCCGGCGTGCCCTCGCCGAGAAGGTGGCGCGGCCCCTGGGCATGACCGTGGAGGAGGCCGCCGCCGGGGTCTTGGAGATAAACGATACCCGGGCCGCCGACCTTCTCCGGGAGATGACCATCTCCCGGGGCCGCGACCCCCGGGACTTCACGCTGGTCGCCTTTGGCGGGGCGGGGCCTCTCGTGGCGGCCTACGTGGCCTGGGAGGTGGGCATGGCGGCGGCGGTGGTCCCCCCGGCCCCTGGCAACTTCTCCGCCGCGGGCCTGCTGCTGGCCGACGTGGTCCACGACGCCATGCGCACCTACACTGTAGCGCTGGACGAAGCTGACCCGGACCGAGTGGGCTCCCTGCTGCGTGAGATGGTCGGGGACCTGGCGGAGGACCTGGAGCGGCAGGGGGTCGGCGAGGGCCAACGACGGTTCGAGCTCGGGGCCGACATGCGCTACACGGGCCAGTTCCACGTGATAAACGTGCCCGCCTCCGGAGCGGCGGTCGACCGGCGGTCCTTCGAAGAGATGGCCCAGGCCTTCCACCGGGAGCACCAGCGGCTCTTCACCTATCAGCTCCCCGAGGAGCCCCTGGAGCTGGTGAACCTGCGGGTCCGGGCCGTGGGCGTCCTGGAGAGGCCCGTCGCCCCTCAACTGGCCCCCGGTGAGGCCGGTGCGGCCCTCCTGGGGACCCGCCCCGTCTACTTTGGCGAAGAGGGCGGCCGCGTGACCTGCCCCATCTACGACAGGGCTGCCCTGGCCGCCGGAGCGTCCCTGACCGGGCCCGCCATCCTGGAGGAGACCACGTCGACGACCCTGGTGCCTCCCGGGTGCGGCGCATCGGTGGACGGCTACGGCAACATACTCATCAGGCCAGTCGACCCGGGAGTGGGCGCATGAGGCCCGTCGCCGGGGACATCGACTCCATCACCGTCGAGGTGGTGCGCAACCGCCTGGAGTCCATCGTGCGGGAGATGGGTGAGGTGATCCTCCGCACCTCCCGCTCCTCCGTCGCCCACCACGGCCGCGACTTCTCCTGCGGCATATTCGACGCCCGGGCCGAGATGCTGGCCTTGGGCACCTCCATCGCCATACACATCTTCCCCGTGGGCTTCCAGCTCCGGGCCCTGCTCGCCCGCTTTGGAGGCGACATCCTGCCCGGAGATATCTTCGTGGGCAACGACCCCCGGGACGGCGGGCTGCACCCCAACGACGTCCTGCTGGCTGTGCCCGTGTTCTACGACGACGAAATGGTGGCCTTCTCCACCACCAGGGTCCACCACTACGACGTGGGGGGCATGGTCCCGGGCAGCATATCGGGCAACGCCACGGAGATGTACCAGGAGGGGCTGCGCATACCCATCATACGCATGGGCCGGGACAACGAGATCGACCCCAACATCATGGACCTGATCCTGAACAACGTGCGCGTGCCCGTCGAGATGCGAGGCGACCTGCTGGCGCAGCTTGCCGGCTGCCGGGTGGGCGCCCAGCGCATCACGTCCATGGTCGAAAGGTACGGCAGGGAGCGGGTGCGGCGCATCTGGAGCGGCGTGCTGGACTCCTACGAGCGCAGGTGCAGGGCGCTCATATCCCGGCTCCCCAACAGGACGCTGGTCCACGAGGGGTACCTGGACAGCGACGGGGTCGCCCCCGGCCACCTGCGCATCAGGACCGTGGTCCGCATCGAAGACGGCGGCGTCACCGTGGACTACACGGGAAGCTCTCCTCAGACGGGCGGGCCCAACAACGTGACCCTGCCCATGGGGGCATCCTACGGGTTCATGGGGGTGAAGGCCGCCCTGGACCCCAGCGGCCCCATCAACTCCGGCTACCTGCGCCCCATCCGGACCATCGTTCCCGAGGGGACGATCCTCAACGCCATGGCCCCCGCTGCCGCCGGCGGCCAGCAGGAGGTCGGCCAGGCGGCCATCTCGGCCATGGTGGCTTTGGCCGAGGTGGTGCCCGAGCGCGTCTCCTCCGAGGAGGGCTCCTCCACCCACCACATGACCTGCTCCGGCGCCGACACCCGTTTCGGGAGTCCCAGGCCCTTCATCTTCTACGGGTCCGACCCTGGAGGGGGAGGCGCCCGGGCCGACCGCGACGGCATGGACTACGTGAGGCCCATCCGGTCGGGCAACACCAACGCCCGGGGCATCGAGGTGCTGGAGAGGGCCTATCCCCTGACGTTCCTGGGCATGTCCCTGCGTTCCGACTCGGGGGGGCCGGGCAGGTTCCGCGGGGGCTTGGGGACGGTCCGGGAGTACCGCATCCCCTCGGACGGCACCTTCTCGCTGATGGGAGAGCACGCCATGATCCCCCCCGCCGGGGTCTTCGGCGGTTACCCGGGGGCCCTCGCGCGGTTCGAGGTCCTGAGGGATGGGGAGACGGTGCCCATCTCCCCGGTGCACGGCAGCAAGGCCACCGCCTTTCCTCTGAAGGCGGGGGACGTGCTGCGTATCTGCAGCCAGGGCGCTGGCGGCTGGGGCGACCCCCTGGAGCGGGAGCCTGGCCGGGTCCTGGACGACGTCCTGGACGGGCGGGTGTCCCGGGCTCAGGCCGCCGACCTGTACGGGGTCCTCCTCGACGACGCGGGAGAGGCGGTAGACCTGCCGGCTACCCTCCGGAAACGGAGGGACTTGGCCTCGGCCCGCCTGTACCTCAGGGCTGCCCGGGGCGGCGGGCCCGAGTTCCACATGGGAGTCAGGGTGGCCTGGGTGGGCGAGGCTGCGGCCCGGCGCATCGGCGCCCCGCCCTACGGTACGCACCGCTTGGCCGAGGGCTTCGCCCGCCCCCTCTCCGACAATCTCCAGCCGGCCCCCTTCAGGTTCAGCGTCGCTGTCCTGCCGCACTTGGCCGAGGACGCCATCGAGTTGGACCGGGAGGCCTGGGAGGACCTGGGACTGGGTCACGGGGACCGGCTTCTGGTGAGGCCCCTATGGTCCCCGGACTGCTAGTCCGTGACCCCTTTGGCGGCCGGCCCCGGCGAGTAAGCCGCCACCATCTCCAGCCTTCGAGACATCCGGTCCTCCGTAGTCTCGAGGTCGTATTGGCCTTGTAGTCCCATCCAGAACTCCGGTGAGTTCCCGAAGAAGCGCGAGAACAGCAGGGCTGTCTCCGCGGTGATGGAGCGCCGTCCGTGGACTATGGAGTGAATCCTGCGGGCGTCTACGCCGATGGCCTTGGCCAGCCGGTACTGGGTGATGTTCATCGGACGGAGAAACTCCTCGTTGAGGATCTCACCCGGATGGATCGGTGGTAGCTTCTCCGGGTCTTGCGTCTCTCTGGTTGACATCGTGGCCTCCTGCCGTCAGCGGTGGTAGTCCGTTACACCGCCTCCTCCAGCAGCCGTCGCAGGTCGTGCTTGGCCGCCAGGATGCCTGACCATAGGTCTCCAACCTCTCTGAGCCGGTCCGGAGTCGTCTGGATGGTGAAGTCCGTGGGGTAGACCCGGTCCAGCTCCTCCCACCGCAGGGGGGTGGACACCGGCGCGTTGGGCGCGGGTCTCAGGGAGTAGATGGATGCCATGTTCTTGGTGCGGACGTTCTGGTTGTGGTCCAGGAATATCTTGCCCGAGCGCTTGCTCACCGTCCACTCCATCGTCACGTCCTGTGGCAGGTGCTGCATGAGGAACCGGCCTATGAGCTGGCACGTGCTGCGGGTCACCGGGTAGCCGTACTGCCTCAGTACGGGCACGTAGATGTGGAGGCCCGTCTTTCCCGACGTCTTGATGAAGGACGACAGGGAGAGTTGGTCCAGGATGTCCTTCAGCTCCCGGGCCACCTCCACAGTCTTGGAGAAGGCCCGGCGGTTCAGCTCGGGCTCGTCCCCCGACTTCTCCTTGCCCGAGTAGATGTAGGGGTCCAGGTCGAAGACGATGAAGTCCGGGTAGTTCAGGACGCTGGCGTCAATCGCCTCCTTGGACCCGGTGAAGGTGGTGGGCAGGTGGGCCGCGTCGGGGAGGTGGGTAACCCGGGACAGCCACGGGTGCAGCTCGATGCTGGCGAGCTGGGCCAGCCAGACCAGCGTGGGCAGGTTGTTGGCCATAATGAAGTCGCCGTCCCCCTCGTTGTGGGAGGAGTACAGGCGTACCGTCTCCACGAACTCGGGCCGCTTCAGATCCGAGTGCTTCTGGTAGAAGCTCCCTTCGTGTATGCCGTTGGGGTAGCGGGTGAACGTCAGGGGGCGGTCCTTCAGGTGGGGTAGCAGGAGGTCGCTGGCCTCCAGGTAGTGCCGGACCAGGTCCCGCTTCGTGTAGGGTCCCCCGGCGCCGCTCTCGGGCCACAGCGCCTTGTTCAGGTTCGTCAGCCCGATGCGGTGGCCCGAGACCGTCAGGAGGAGCTTGTCCTGCTTCCCGGAGAGCTGCTCCAGCAGGGCGGGCACGTCGTCGACGGCCTGCGCCGGGTGGTCCCCGGGGGCCGTGGCCGGCGCGGATGTCACCGTCTCCTCGGCGCTCCGGGTGACGGACCCGGCGTCCACGTCCGTGCGGAGTCCAAGAAAGACAGGGGCGCGGAGCCGGTCGGCATGGGTCCACTCGGCGAACTTCACCCTCGCCACCAGGAGGGGCCGTACCCAGGCGGCCTCGGTGGAGTCCACCTCCGGGTCGGGCGCGAAGGGGCTGCTGTCTGCCGCTATGGCGTCCAGGGATGCCCTCAGGGTCTCCAGGGAGCGGGAGTCGAAGCCGCTGCCCACCCTGCCGGCGTACTTCAGAGCTCCGTTTTCGTAGTATCCCACCATCAGGGAGCCGAAGGTGGAGGCCCGGGAGCCGGTCCCGGGCGTATAGCCGCCGATGACGAGCTCCTGCTCCCGCACGCCCTTCACCTTGAGCCACGAGGCGCTGCGCCGCCCGGGTTCGTAGATGCTGTCCCGCTTCTTGGCCACCATCCCCTCCAGGCCCAGCTCCGAGGCGGCCCGGTAGAAGGTCTCGCCCTCGCCGTCGATGTACTCCACCTGCCGGACGTGGTCGCCCCCGATCAGCGCCCGGCCGAGGGCCTCCTTGCGTTGGAACAGGGGGACGCGGCGCAGGTCCCTTCCGTCGACGTGGAGCATGTCGAAGGGATAGTAGGCCAGGACCGCGTCTTCGGCGGGACGGTCCACGGACCGGGGTTCCAGGTGCATGGTCTGCTGGAGCAGGCCGAAGTCGGGATGGCCCTCGGAGTCCAGGGCCACCAGTTCCCCGTCCAGCACCAGCTCCCCCTCGGGCTGGACCTCCAGCTCTTGGACTATCATCGGGACGGCGGAGGTCAGGTCGTTGCCGTTCCGGCTCAGGAGGGTCACGTTGCCCCCCTGGATGAACGCCAGCACCCGGTGCCCGTCCAGCTTGGGCTCGAACAGCCAGTTGGGGTGGGAGAAGGGCCTGTCCGCCGTCCGCGCCAGCATCGGCTTCATCCTTGCCGGGAAGTCGCCGGGCGTGCCCAGCGCGGACAGTGCGGCGCCGCTGGAGGCCGGCTCGGGAAGCCGGCCCTCCTTCAGGTCCTCCAGCGTGAGGCCCGACTGTACCGACCGGTCCTGGTCCACCAGGTCGTGCTCCGTGTCCACGTGCTCGTCCCGGTGCTTGATGAGGAGCCAGTCCTTGGGGTTTCTGGAGGTGCGCACCAAGGTCCAGGACCCCTTGAGCTTGCGGCCCCGGAGGGTGAAGGAGAGCTTCCCCCTCTCCAGGTCCGCGCGCATGCGCTCCTCGGACTCCTCCTTGTGCCCGAAGGAGAGGCCTCCCTCGTCGGGAGAGTAGGCGCCCGTGTCCCACACGATGACCTGGCCCCCGCCGTAGTTGCCGTGGGCTATCACACCCTCGAAGGTGGCGTACTCCAGGGGGTGGTCCTCCACGTGAACGGCCAGGCGTTTCTCCTTCGGGTCCGCCGAGGGGCCCTTGGGCACCGCCCAGGACTTGAGGACCCCGTCCACCTCCAGACGAAAGTCGTAGTGGAGCCGCCTTGCCGCGTGCTTCTGGACCACGAACCGCAGGCTTCCTCCGCCGGACCTCCCGTCTGCGGGGGCCGGCTCCCGGGTGCGGGAGAAGTCCCGCTTGCTTCGATACTCCTCCAGCATGGCGGCTAGGCCGGCGTGCGCGCCTCGAGGCTCGCTTCGAGCTGCCTGACGAACGCCGGCCCAGTGCCCTTCTCCTCGTGCTTGAAGTAGACGAAGACGTCCTTCCAGTCTTTGGAATGGTCCAGTATCGCCTCCGCCCAGGAGTCGATGTCCTCCTGCTGGTAGCTCTCGTCCCGCAGGCGGAAGTAGCCGAAGTCGGCCGTCGCCTCCACGGGCGTTGTCATTCGCTCGCTGTCGGCTATGCACATGGCGACGTTGGCGGACCTGAGCCTGCGGAACACCTCCTCCGAGTGCCAGGAGGCGTGGCGAAACTCCATCGCCACCCGCAGGTCGGGCGGCGCCCAGTCCAGGAACGAGTCCAGCGCCTCCGTGTCCGCCCTGAACGACGGGGGCAGCTGGAAGAACAGCACCCCCAGCTTGTCGCCCAGGGATCGGGCGCGAAGGCTGAAGGCCTGGATCACCTCCCGGCAGTCCTTCAGGCGAGCGTCGTGGGTTATGCGCCTCGGGGCCTTTAGGGTGAAGGTGAACCCCTCCGGCGTGGCGGCCCTCCAGCCCTCCACCGCCTTCTCGCTGGGGAACCGGTAGAAGGTGTAGTTGATCTCCACGGTGGAAAACTGCTGTGAGTAGTAGGGCAGCATCTTGCTCGTGGGGAGGTCGTCGGGGTAGAAGCTCCCCTTCCATTCCGGGTAGTTGTATCCGGATGTGCCGATGAATATCATCTTCCCTCCGGTGCCGGGCCGGCTGCCGGTGGTGGTGCCGCCACGCGGCGGCGTGATGCCGGTGGTTCAACCTACAATTATAGCAGCACCCACCCCTGGGGCCATTGGTCACACAAGGGGTTTTTGAAGGCCGGCAGGCCCATCCCCCCATCGCTTCGAGGCCGGTTGACCCCCTCGACGGCGGTCGTATATGCTGGTGCCAGGCTCTACGGACGGAAGAGTATGGCGGTAGTCCAATCCAGGGTCTCCCGGGGTCTGCCCGCGACGGTGAAGCCGATGCTGGCCCGCCTTGCCCGGCACCCCTTCGACTCCACCGAGCACTTCTTCGAGCTCAAGTGGGACGGCATCCGGGCCATGGCGTTCCTCGAAGAGGGCCGCCTCCGGCTGCTCAGCCGCACCTCCCGGGACATCACCGGCAGCTTTCCAGAGCTTGCGGACCTGCCCGGCCAGGTGGGCGCCCGCGGCGTCGTGCTGGACGGTGAGCTGGTGTGCCTGGACTCGGACGGCCGCCCCAGCTTCCCCCTGCTCCAGAGGCGTCTGGGCGCGGCGGGCCGCAGGGGCGGGCGGGACAACCCGGTCCACTTCATCGCCTTCGACCTCCTCTACCTGGAGGGTCGTTCGGTCATGTCGGAGCCCCTGTACAGCCGGAAGAGACGCCTCCACGAGATAGTCCGGCCCAGCGACCTGGCCCAGGTCTGCGACCTCGTCGATGGGGATGGGGCCGCCTTCTTCCAGGCCACCTGCCAGCACGGCCTGGAAGGCATAGTGGCCAAGGAGAAGTCCAGCCCCTACCTGCCCGGGAGGCGGAGCCGGCACTGGCTGAAGGTGAAGCGCGTCCGTGAGTCGGAGTTCGTCATAGGCGGCTACACGTTTTCCGGGGGCAGGCGGGGCGCCTTCGACAGCCTGCTGCTGGGGCTGTACGACGACGACAGGCGGCTGGTGTTCGTGGGGCAGGTGTCCGCGGGACTATCGGGGGCCGCCGCCAGGGACTTGGGCCGGGACCTCCAGCGTATTCACGTCGAGGAGTGTCCCTTCCGCTCCCTCCCCCGGGTCCGGCGGCTGATGTTCTGGTGCCGGCCCCAGGTCGTCTGCCAGGTGGAGTACGGCGAGTTCAGCGAGGACGGCGAGCTGACCTATCCCATGTTCAAGGCGCTTCGGGACGACAAGTCTCCCGGAGACTGCGTCGTCGCCGACGCGCCGGGGTGGCCGAAGCTGCTGGCGGACTTCGCCTGATGGGCGCACGTGCGCGGTTTGACCAAATTCGGGTGGCCCGTACACTATTCTCGGGCGGGCCGTTCGTGGTGAAATGGGTCCGTGGCTGGCGGGTGAGTGGGTAGACTCCACCGGTTGGTGGTCTTTCAGGAGGTACACCCATGGCCAGAAGAGCGATATGGAGAGGCGCGGTGAGCTTCGGGATGGTGGCCATCCCCATCAAGCTGTACACCGCCACCGAGAGCAAGGACCTCTCCTTCGTCACCCTGCACAAGGCGTGCGGGAACCGCATCCGCCAGAAGCGGTACTGCCCGTACCACGAGACCGAGGTCGAGGCCTCGGAGATCGTGCGCGGCTACGAGTACGCCAAGGAGCAGTACCTGGAGATGGAGCCGGCGGACTTCGAGAACCTCCCCGTGCCTTCCACCCACGTCATAGAGATCACCCAGTTCGTGGACCTGGGAGACATCGACCCCATCAACTTCGAGCGCTCCTACATGCTGGAGCCCGAGGGCGTCGGGGTCAAGCCCTTCTACCTGCTCAAGCAGTCCCTCGAGGACAGCGGCAGGGTGGCCATCGCCAAGGTCTCCCTGCGTCAAAAGGAGCACATATGCTGCCTTCGCCCCTACCAGAAGGCCATCTCCATGCACACGATGCACTACCCCGACGAGATCCGCGGGACCAACGAGCTGGACCTGCCCGAGGAGAGGATCGCCATCACCGACCAGGAGATGGGCATGGCGTCCATACTAATAGACCAGCTCACTGCGCCCTACCAGCCGGAGATCTTCCAGGACGAGTACCGGCTGGCCCTGGAGCGCACCATCGAGGGGAAGCTCACCGCCCAGCAGCCCGTGACCGCCGCCCCGCCACCGCCCAAGGGCAAGGTGAGCGACCTGATGGACGCGCTGAAGGCCAGCATCGCCGCGACCAAGAAGGCCGAGGCCGCGCCCCCCGGCCCGCCCGCCGAGTCGCCTGAGCCGCCCACTGAGCCAGAAGAGGCGCCGGCTCCCAAAAAGCGCCGCTCCAGGGCCAAAGCCAAGTCTGGCTAGACAAGACCCCAAGAGAGGTGTTCGGCATGGGGACCTTCAGATGGCCGGTGCGGATTGCCAGCTTGGACGGCCAACAGACCCGTGACATTGAAGCAACGGTGGATACCGGCGCGGCTTACACCACGCTGCCCGGCAGCCTGTTGCGGGAGCTGGGCGTTGCTCCCTCGGGGAAGCGCCGCTTCCTCTTAGCCGATGGACGCCGCATTGAGATGGACTACGGACAGGCGTGGGCTACGATAGACGGCGAGAGCGTGACAACCCTGGTGGTCTTCGGCGAAGACCGCTCCCCGCCTCTGCTGGGAGCCTACACCCTGGATGGGCTGGCCCTGGCGGTGGACCCGGAAGCTCAACGCCTGGTGCCCACCCACATGATCCTTTACTAGGGCCGGCATCCCTGGGGCCGCGGCGGGTCCTCCCAGGCTGGTCGCTCCCCCGCCTAGCCCAGGGTGATGCCGGCGTCCCTCGCCAGACTGCGGATGTGGGCGACGCCCTGGAGCGTGTCCTCGTAGCCCAGGTGCTCCACCTGCAGGGTGACGTCCCGCCCCAGCCCGTCCAGCCGGCGAAGCGCCGTCGCCAGGTCCATCAGGCCCGTCCCGGGGATGGACTCGTCCACGTGGACGATGGTGTTCCCGCCCCCGGACATCACCACGTCCTTGGCGTGCAGGCCCACTATCCGGTCCCCCAGCCTGTCGAAGACGTCGTTCACCAGCTCCGTCGTCCTGTAGACCATCTCCGGGCTGGTCAGGTTCACGATGTCGATGAGGACCTTCAGCCGGGGGGAGGGCACCGAGGCGAGCAGCTCCTCCACCCGTTCGATGGAGAACAGGGGGCTCATGTAGTGGGGATGCGCGGCCACGTCCATCCCGGCGCCCTCGGCCTCGGCGGCCAGCTCGGCGACGGCCCCTATGCACCGGCGCCACGTCTCCTCCGTCCACATCCGGGGAGTAGCCCGGTCGCACACGATGTTGAACCCGACGAAGGCCGCGCCCATGGTCCCGGCGTGCCGTAGCTGGCGCCTGTAGTCGGCCATCGCTGCCCGGTGCTCCTCGGGCACCGCCGACGCGAAGTCGAAGCGGAACTGGACGTACTCGCCCACGCGCAGGCCGTGCTCGTCCAGGAACGCCCGGGCCTCGGCCACCTTGCCGTCGGGCCAGTCCTCGGGAACGTGCGAAGCGATGGCGGTGCACTCCAGCTCCCCGGCCTTGCGCAGCATGTCGGCCCGGGACTCGGCGTCGTCGCCCAGGGCCACGGGCGGGCACATGACTATCATGGCGTGTCTCCTGGCAGAGTGTCTCTACGGCCTTTGGGTGGGGGTTGCCGCTCTCACGACCGGTTGGCCCGGCCCGTGCCGCAGGCCGGAGCTAGCCGTTCTGGCGCCCGGCGTACCAGTCGATTATCTCGGCCCCCGTGGCCTTCCAGACCTGCTCGCGGCCCGCGACGTGGGCCAGGATGCGCTCCAGGTACTTGAGTCGATAGGGCTGGCCCATTATCCACGGGTGGATGCTGTACACGAGGGTCCGGCCGTTCTGGGCGCCTTCCCTGTGCAGAACGTCGAAGGTGTCCGTGGCCGCCTGCGCGTACTCGGTGATGGGCATGTTGCGGATGCCCAGGACCGTATGGTCGTCCAGCTCGGTGGTGACCGGCAGGGAGTACAGAGCGCCGCCGTCGACCTTCATCCGGTATGGCTGCTCGTCCACCGTCCAGTCGCACACGTAGCGGATGCCGTGCTCGGCCAGCAGGTGTGGCGTACGCCTGGACTCGCTGTACTCGACTCCGAGCCATCCCGAGGGTCCCCGTCCGGTGGCCCGTTCGATGGCCCCGACGCACCTGGCTATGTGGGCCCGCTCCTGCTCCTCGGACATCTCCGAGGTGATGAGCCGGTTGGCGCTCACCCCGTGGCCGATGACGTCCCAGTCGCGCTTCATCACCTCGTTGACCAGGAAGGGATTGGTCTCCGCGATGACGGCGTCCATGG
Source organism: Dehalococcoidia bacterium (assembly GCA_965207305.1). GTDB lineage: Bacteria > Chloroflexota > Dehalococcoidia > Lucifugimonadales > JAGWBF01 > JAGWBJ01. The sequence continues at coordinate 361,867 of CBDBMB010000002.1, forward strand.
CGGCCGTGGCCCTCATGCCGTACCTGTCCAGGAGCTTCATGATGCCGAATATGCCCACCCGGTTGCCGTACTCACGGTGGGAGGCCCGGGTGATGTCCGGGAAGGGGCGCATGCGGGCCGGGCCGTACCTGCGGTTGAGAGTGAACGCGTCCTCGGGCGGCTTCAGCTCGTAGTGCTCCAGGTTGACGATGACGCAGAAGGCCACCCGCGCTCCGTCGGGCCACGTGAGGGGCTCCCTGGCCGCCATCGACGAGAACGGGTAGAAGTCGTGGTCCATCCCCGGTTGCCGTGCGGCGGTCATGCCTCTGGCTCCCGTCGCATATCTTGGGGACCGGGACCCGGGCTCTGGGGGGCCGGGTTCAGGTCCTGCCGCCGCTCCTCCAGGTATGCCACCACCGTGTCGTAGTAGTTGTCCATGTAGTACTCGGCGATCTCCTCGGCCGTCGTCTTCCACACGCCGTCGTGGGACAGTATGTAGGTCAGGATGTCGTCCAGGTGCTTGATCCGGTGGGGGGCCCCTATCCAGTAGGGGTGCAGGGCGATGCACATGACCCGGCCGCTCTCGGCGCCCTGCTCGTAGAGCATGTCGAACTGGTCCTTGCAGATCTGGGCGAAGTACGGTGCGTCGTTGGCGGACTCGGCGACGGCGGCGCTGTCGTTCATCTCCAGGGTGTAGGGCAGGGAGATGAGGCGGCCCGACTTCACCTTCAGAGGGAAGGGCTGGTCGTCGTGGCACCAGTCCGTGTGGTAGATCAGGCCGGCCTCGGCCATCAGGTCGGGCGTGTTCACTGTGGCCGATATGGCGGGGCCCAGCATCCCCTTGAGCCGCTTCCCCGTATGCCTCTTCAGCGTCTCGACGCAGTCCACGAAGAAGCGGCGCTCGTCCTCTTCGCTAACGCCGTGGAGGGTGCGGTTGTTGTAGATGCCGTGGGACATGTAGTCCCAGTCCCGCGCCACCATGGCGTCTCTGATCTCGGGGAAGTGGTCCAGCACCGCCTCGTTGAGGGAGGCCGTGCAACGCATGTCGTGTTTGTCGATCACCTCCAGCATGCGCCAGAAGGCCACCCGGTTGCCGTAGTCCCGGGTCCTGTACCACTGGAGGTTGGGCGTGGGAATCCCGGCCCCCACGAACCCCGGAGGCCTGCTGGCGGCCGGCGGGTCGTACTCCAGGTACTCCACGTTGGGCGACAGCCAGAAGGCGACCCGGGCGCCTCCCGGCCACCGTATCACCGGCCTGTCTATTATGGGAGAGTAGTCGAACCACCTGTTCACAGTCCCGGACCTCGCGTGTGCTGGAGTCGCCTGCGTCCTGCCCAACATACTACGGCATGCAGCACAGGTTTGTCATCCGCACTCGTTGAGCCGAACGACCCGAACATACAGAGGCAAGAGTACAGATAACGACGTAGCAACGATCGTTGACAGGAGTCCGCAATTGGTGCACCATCTGAGTAAGACTCGATAACAAGAGGTTGGCATGCCGCGAACTACCAAGACCATCACCTTCTCGTTGTCGCCGGAGATGGCGGAACGCGTGGACCAGGTGATAAGCCAGCACGGCAGGTCCAGGAGCGAGTTTCTGCGGGAGGCGTTGCTCCGTTACATCGAGGAGTGCGAGTGGAGACAGCTGCTCCAGTACGGCGAAGAGAAGGCCAGGGAGAAGGGCCTCGGCCCTGAGGACGTGGCCCGCTTGGTGGAAGAGCACAGGGCCGAAGTCAGCTCGTCCCGGGCGTGAGAGTGGTCCTGGACACCAACGTTATCGTCTCCGGTCTGAATTTCCCTGGCAACGAGCGCCTCATCCTCGAGCTGGCCCTGAGGGGACGGTTCGATCTTTACCTCTCCCCCTTCATCCTGAACGAGGTTGCGGAGGTGCTCGGGGGCAAGTTCGATTGGGACGAAGAACGCTCGTCCCACGCTCTCAGGACTCTGGCGGATGCTGCCACGGTGCTCGACCCCCCTGGGCTCCCGGAGGTGATCGCTGGCGGCCACGCCGATAACCGTATCCTGGATTGTGCGGCGGCCGCGAACGCCGACTACCTGGTCACCGGCGACCGGCGGCATCTGCTGCCACTTGGGGAGCATGAGGGAGCGAGAATCCTCAACGCTCCCCAGTTCTTGTCTACCATGCATTAGGCAAGGCATGCAGCCCGGGTCTGTCATCCGGCGGCGCCTATCAGCATTCCTGGAACCGAGACGGCATTCATAGGCGGAGACACAGTGTCGGGGAAGAAGACCAGGTGGCTCGGGCACCGGCAGTCAGAAGCGCCGAATCCAGGCACGGGTATCCGGGATCCGGGGGCGGAGAGAACGATCCGGGCCCAATGGCACTCCAGCCGTTCGGGCCCTTCACGCCACCACACCCAAATGGGGCAGGACACCTCTGTAAGCGCGTCGATATGCCAGCGGAGGCGTTTTCCCTGGGTCAGGTGCCGCCCGACGCGCCCGGCCAGGCCATTCAGGGCGCTGCCCAGGTAGAAGTAGGACCCTTTGGCGTAGGTCGCTGGACCCAGACTGCCCGCCGTCAAGATATGGGCGTCGTCCAATCGGAATAGAAGGGCGTAGGTGCCTCCGGCCGAAGGCAGTACACCAGGGGGGAGACGTCCGCCGGTCTTTCCACACGGGCTCCGCGCCGGTGGGATCCGGCAGCCCGAGACTCCGGCGCCCGACGACGTATCCAGGCCTCTAGCCGCTCCTCACCTCGATGCCCGCGTCCTTCAGGACGCCGCGCAGCCGGTCCAGCACCTCTCCCTGCTCCTCCAGGGTCCGGTTGTCCACCTCGTACCCCTTGCGGCCGTCTCCCCGGACGACCCCCCTGTCGCAGATGTCCACTATGAACTCCTGCACCTGCTTGCCCGTTGGGAGAAGGTCGCGGCCAGCCAGCTTGGATAGGGCGGTCACCAGCCCATAGCAGCCCCAGTCCGAGGAGCGTCCCAGGACCGGCTTCGTGGACGGTACCACTGCCGGCTCAGCCAACGGGTGGGGGAGGTCTCCGATGAACGGGGCGAAGTTTCCCATCCCCAGCTCGTTGCCCGCGTCCCCCACGGCCACCGTGTGGGGATGGTTCTCCAGCAGGTAGTCCAGCTTCGCGGTGAACTCGCTGATGTCCCAGCCCATCATGTTCAGGTAGCGCCGCTCCCGGGTCAGGCCGCACCGCTCGGTGGAGATCACCACCGAGGGCTCCTTCTCCTCCAGCAGCTTCCTGCTGTAGTTGTCGCTCTCCTTGAAGTCGGCCATGGGGAACTCGACGTAGTCCTCGGCGCCCGGCACCCCGTCGAACACGAAGCTGAACCACTGGTCGGCCACGTAGGTCACGTGGAAGTCCAGCGCCCTCAGGGCCTCTCCCAGGAAGTAGGCCCCCGGCGGACCGTCCGTTTCCACGGAGCCGCCCTCGGGCAGCGGGAACTTGTACGGGACGGGGATGAAGAAGCCGGTGATGATCATGGCCCGGTTGGGGTGGTCCAGCATGAACCGGGCCGCGTCCTCCATGTAGTCGGAGGCCAGGTAGGGCCTGAGCTCCACCAGCCGGGGGGCGGGTTTGCCGCCCCGCACTCCGCCTATCAGGTCCAGGGCGATGTCTTCTATGGCACCCATGTCGCACCTCTCCTTTGGCTCATGGTCCGGCCGTCGCCGGATATGGGACCGAGGGGCCCTCGCCTGGCCCGGCGGCCTTGTCTACGCCGCCACCCGCTCCCTCATCAGCACGCCGCCGCCCTGGATGGGCTCCGTGACCTCCAGGGCCCTCATGCACGCCCAGAAGGTGGCCTGGTTGGCCGTCACCACCGGCTTGCCCGTCGCCTCTTCTATCGCCTCGATGGACTCGGCCGCCCCCTTGAACGCGGTGCAGCTCATAAAGATGGCCTCCGCCTCCGGGCGGTCCACGCTGAGGGCCAGGTCCATCGCCACCCCCGGCGGGAACTGGTTGTAGTCCATGGGATATTTATCGCTGTCGACGGGCTGGAAGTTGACTATGTCGAACCCGGAGTCGGTGTAGTACTGGCGCAGCCTTTCGTTGACCTCCGCCGGGTAGGGGGAGCAGGCGGCGATCTTCGTCACCCCCAGCTCCTTCAGGGCGTCGGCCACCGCCTTGGCCGTAGCGACGGTCCTCACCCCGCCCGACACGCCCTGGATCTTGTCGATGATCTGGGCATCGTAGCCCACGCCGTTGAGGAAGCTGCCGCTGGTGCAACCGAAGGCCATCACGTCCAGCGGTACCTGGGCCATGGTACGGGCCGTGTCCTCGATGTGGTCTCCATAGGCCTGGAGGGCCTCCACCAGGTTCTTTGGCGGGGTCGGCGGGGAGTACATGCGGTTCACGTGGACGCGCACCGAGTCCGGCAGCCAGCGGTCGAAGTCGTCCTCCATGGTGGTGTTGGCGGGGGGTACCATCAAGCCGATTCTCTGCTTTCCGTGGAGAGGCATCGCTTCCTCCTTCTTCTGCACCCTCGGGCTTTTGTACTCTCGGGGTGCGGTTTTGGGGAGTTTAGCACGCGAGCCCTGGACGGTCTAGGCCGCCGGGCGGGTCGCGTGTATAATACGGAGACTGTAAACCGTCCGTGCCCGCGGCGTTTCACGGGCGGTCAAATACGATTCCGGGAGGTGAGTCGATGTCCGAGTTCCGTGGCGTGTACCCCGCCTTCCTGACCCCCATGACGCAGGACGGAGGGCTGAACGAGGCGGCCTTCAGGGAAGTGATGGAGTTCAACATCCAGCAGGGCGCCCACGGCTTCTGGGTGGCCGGAGGCACCGGCGAGAGCGTTCTCCTGGACGATGCGGAGAACATGCGCATCGCCGAGATAGCCGCCGACCAGGCCAGGGGCAGGATAAAGAACATCATGCACGTGGGCTCGCCGACGACGCTGCGGTCCGCCAGGATGGCCGAGCACGCGGCCAAGGCCGGGGTGGACGCCATATGCTGCGTGCCGCCCTACTTCTACGGTCGCAGCGACGACGAGATGGTGGAGCACTACCGGGTCGTGGCCGCGGCCGCGGACCTGCCCTTCTTCGTGTACAACATCCCCAAGGCCACCGGCGTCGAGGTTAAGCCGGACCTCATGCGGAAGATCCAGGACCAGGTCCCTCAGCTAACGGGGCTCAAGCACTCGCCCATGGACATCTCCAACATCCGCACCTTCGCGAAGATGGGACTGAGCTGCTTCGTGGGCCACTCCCACCTCATGCTGCCCGCCCTCACCATCGGCGCCGTCGGTTGCATAGACGGGCCGCCCAACATAGCCCCCGAGCTGTGGGTGGAGCTTTGGGACGCCTATGTGGCCGGCGACCTGGGGCGGGCCGAGGAGGCCCAGGACAAGGCGACCAACCTCAACCTTTTGGTGGACAGGTTCGGCCTGCACGCTACCGTCAAGGCGGCCATCGGCGAGCGGCTGGGCATCGACTGCGGGGCCCCGCGCCCGCCCGGGCGGCCCATCAGCCCCGAGGGCAGAGCCGAGGTGGTGCGGACCCTGGCCGCGTTGGGCATAGGCTCCGCGGCCGTCCTGCAGGCCGACGACTAGCCGGGCCCGGCGTCCGACGCGCCTTCGGGCCCGTGGGCTTGAGACCACACGTTGACATAAACATAACAAGGAGGACTCATGGCAGCCGGAGATTGGGGAGACATCTACAAGGAGCTGGGGGCGACCCCGGTTATCAACGCCATCGGGAGCGTGACCATGCTGGGCGGGTCGACTCCCGTGCCCGAGGTCAAGGAGGCGATGGAGCGGGCCGACGGCCCCTACATCCCCCTGATGCACCTGCAGGAGAAGGCCGGGGAGGCCATCGCCAAGATGGCCGACGTACCCGCCGCCTACATCACCTCGGGGGCCGGCTCCGCGCTGACCCTGGCCACGGCGGCGGTGATGGCCGGGGACGACGACGACAAGATCCAGCAGCTGCCCGACACCACGGGCATGAAGGACGAGATCCTGATCCAGACCAGACAGCGCTACTGGTATGACCGCTGCCTGCAGCTCGCCGGGGCCAAGCTGGTGGAGTTCGGAGACAAGGACGGCACCACCAGGGAGGACCTGGAAAAGGCCATCGGCCCAAAGACCGCCGCGGTGCATTTCTACGCGGTGGAGCAGGAGCCCGACCCCAAGGCCCTGCCCCTGGAGGACATCATCGAGATCGCCCACGCCCACGACGTCCCCGTCCTGGTGGACTCGGCGGGCCAGATATATCCCCTGGACGTCTTCGGCAAGCACGTCCGGATGGGGGCCGACTTCCAGTGCATCGCGGCCAAGTACATGGGCGCGCCCCAGTCCACGGGCCTGGCCCTGGGCACCAAGGACATGATACGCAAGCTGGGCCTCCAGTCCTTCGCCAGTTACGAGGGACGCCGGATACGGGGCGTGGGCAGGCCCCACAAGGTGGACCGCCAGGAGATGGTCGGCGCGGTGGCCGCCGTGAGACGCTGGATGACCATGAACCACGAGGAGAGGCTGGCCCAGGCCGAGGAGCAGTGCCGGGCCATCATGGCCCCCCTGGCGGGCGTACCGGGGATCACGGTCCAGCGCATCGACAACGTGGTCGGCCACATGCCCTACGGCGTGGTCCTCAGGGTCGACCAGGAGGCCACGGGCATGAGCCTTACCGACGTGGTGGACCGTCTGAAGGCGGGAGACCCGCCCATATGGACCAGGGTCCGCGACGGGGAGGACTTCATCGCCATCCACGTCTTCGGTCTCAGCGAGGGCGAGGACACCATCGTCGGAGAGCGCATCGCGGCCCTGTTCGGATAGTGGCAAGACCGCAGGACATTCTACGGAGGTCGGTAGAGTGATAATCGACAACCACGTTCACATCTTTCCCGACCAGGCGGGGCCCGCCGGTTACAAGGACGAGGCGGCCTACAGGGCGGAGCTCCAGAAGATCGTTCGCCCGTCCTGGGGCAGGATGTACAGCAGCCACGAGGACCCCAAGTACATAGCCGAGGCCGGTGAGGACGTGGGGTTCCGCGTGGGTCGGTTCAACCGCTTCCAGTGGAAGAAGCATGGAGAGGACGTCTGGCTGCAGCGGGGCGCCGTCTCCATGGAGAAGATGGAGTACACCCCCGACCAGCTCATCGCCAACATGGACTTCATCGGGGTCGACAAGGGGATCGTCCTCGCCGGGTACATGGAGCATAGCTGGGGCCGGGAGGTGTACTTCGCCGACGCCATCAAGGAGCATCCCGACAGGCTGATCGGTACCGTGGCCATCGAGTACGACGTCACCCGGGACGAGAAGTACCTGCAGGGGGAGATCGAGAAGCTGACCAGGGCCGTGGAGGAGAACGGCTTCCGGGCCCTGCACACCCACGTCATCAAGGGCCAGCCGGTGGACGACCCCAAGTGCGACGCCCTGTGGAACGAGTGCCTGCGCCTCGGCATACCCGTGTACATGGACACCGGGTTCAACGGCCGCGAGGCGTACCTGAAGGAGATCAGCCATATCAAGAACGTGCTGCAGAAGTACCCCGACATGCACGTCATCGACTGCCACCTTGGGGCCTGGGTCAAGCATCCCAGCCACCCGGAGTACGTGGACAACCCCCGGGAGTTCTTCCCCCTGTTCGAGCTGGGGAACTTCCACCTGGAGATGGGCTACGTTCTGGCCTACGAGAACTGGGGCATCTGGGGCAAGGAGTTCGAGTACCCCTACCCTCGTCACGAGCAGATCATCCGGACCGTCTACGAGAACTTCGGCCCCGAGGCGATGGTGTGGGGCTCCGATATGCCCTGGGCCCTCAGGACCTGCACCTACCAGCAGAACCTGGACCTCATCCGTCTCCACTGCGACTTCATGACCCCCGAGGAACGGGCGCTGGTCATGGGCGGCAACCTGCAGAAGCTGCTCAGGATAGAGTAACCATGGACCAGTCCACCCACGTGGTCTTCAGAGGAGACGGGGAGCCCAAGGAGCCCGGCGACATGCTCCGGCGCCTGTCCGAGTTCCACCGGGACGTCGGCCTCGAGCTGGACGACTTCTCCCGGGGCGGCACCGTGGAGAAGCTGGAGCTGCGGATTGCCGGGATGCTGGGCAAAGAGGCCGCGGTGTTCATGCCCACGGGCACCCTGGCCAACCACCTGGCCATCCGGAAGCACTGCGGGGTCAAGCCCCGGGCGGTGGTCCAGGAGCAGGGCCACGTGTACAACGACACCGGGGACTCCGTTGCCGGCCTCAGCGGCATCAACCTGGTCCCTCTCGGCCAGGGGCGGCCCGACTTCACCCTCGACGAGTTGAGGGAAGCGGTGGAGCGGTCCGAGACGGGCAGGGTGGCCAACCGTATAGGCGCCGTGGTGGTCGAAAGCCCGGTGCGCCGTCAGGAGGGCCGGGTGGTGCCCTTTGACCGGATGGAGGAGATCACCGGGTTCTGTGCCGAGCGGGGCATCGCAACCCACCTGGACGCCGCGCGCCTCTACATGATGGCATCGGCGACGGGGGTCGACCTTAAGCGCTACACGGGCCTCTACGACAGCGTCTACGTGTCCCTGTACAAGTACTTCGGGGCCCCCTTCGGCGCGATGCTGGCGGGCACGGCCGCGTTCGTCGAGGACATGTACCACCACAGGAGGATGTTCGGAGGGGGGCTCCCATCGGCGTCCTTGGCGGCGGCTCTGGCCCTCCAGGGCATCGACGGGTTCGAGGAGCGGTTCTACGCCGCCATGGACAGGGCCCGGTCGGTGTTCGCCCGCCTGAACGACATTCCCGGCATCGAGGTGCGGCCCTTCGCCGACGGCTCCAACATATTCCCGATGACGGTGGGCCCCGACATCGACGTGGGCAAGCTGGCCTCCTCCCTGGAGGGGGAGGGGGTATTCATATACCCCGACGATGGGTCCCGGCGCATCCTGCTCACCGTCAACACCACCGTGCTTCGGCGGTCCGAAGACGGGCTCGTCGACTCCTTCCGGCGGGCCGTCGAGGACAGCCGGGACCCGGTCATGGTCCCCTCCGCGGCGAGCTGACGCGGGGCGAAAGCCGAGCCGAGGCACGGCGGGGGCTCCCTCTTGGGCTGGCGCCCGGATGACCGGCTAGGTTGCCCGGAGTCCGGAAATGCGTTATTCTATATCTGCCCCGGCCAACTGCGGCTGCAACATGGTCGCACGCCGGAAATCCAAACTTACTTGAGAGGCAGGATGAGTAACTACAGAGCCGAATACATCTGGATAGACGGGAGTATTCCCACACCGAAGCTTCGATCCAAGACCATGATTGTGGACTCGGATAAGGATGTTCCCGGCGTTGAGGACCTGCCCATATGGGGCTTCGATGGGTCCAGCACCAACCAGGCGATGGGGTCGGCGTCGGACTGTGTCATTAGGCCGGTGTTCTGCTGTCCGGACCCTACAAGGGGCAAAAACAGTCTCCTGGTGATGACCGAGGTGTTGAACACGGACCTCAGCCCTCATAGGTCGAACACCCGCGCCGCGTGCGCGGAGGCTGCCGCGAGGTACGCGGACCAGGAGTTCATCTTCGGCATCGAGCAGGAGTACACCTTCTTCAAGGGGATGAGGCCCCTGGGCTTCCCCGACCACGGGTTCCCCGCTCCCCAGGGCGGCTACTACTGCGGCGTTGGGGCCGACGAGGTATTCGGTAGGCCGGCCGTGGAGGAGCACCTGGAGAAGTGCCTGGAGGCCGGTCTGGACATCTCCGGCATCAATGCGGAGGTCATGCCGGGCCAGTGGGAGTTCCAGATAGGCCCCACCCCGGCCTTGGCCGTTTCGGACCAGCTATGGGTCGCCAGGTGGCTGCTGTACCGGGTGGGCGAGGACCACGACGTGAATGCCACCCTGTACCCCAAGCCCGCCCGGGGCGACTGGAACGGCGCGGGGGCCCACACCAACTTCTCGACCAAGACCATGAGGTCCAACTACCAGGCATGCGTGGACGCGGCCGAGGCGCTGGGGACCAGGCACGAGCTGCACATCGCCAACTACGGGTTCGCCATCGAAGAGCGTCTCACCGGGCTGCACGAGACCTGCTCCTACAAGGAGTTCCGGTACGGCGTCTCGGACCGGGGCGCTTCCATCAGGATCCCTTGGCAGGTGGAGAAGAACCAGAAGGGGTACATAGAGGACAGGCGGCCCAACGCCAACATGGACCCCTACGTGGTCACACGCCTGATCATGGAGACGGTCTGCGGCGCCATGGCGGCCAAGGCCTAAGGGTTTCCTTCATCCCAACCCCGGGCCGGGTGGTGCTGGCCCCGGGGCCCATGCCGGCCTCCTTGCTGGGAGGCCGGTTGTGTTGAGTGGGACTCCTTCGGGCCACGTGGGCACATGTTCATGGACTGCTATGCTCTCGCCCGCCCGTTCGCCTCGTCGAGGCGGTCCCGCACGCCGATATGCAGTACCGGTTTCGGGCGATCCACCGGTAAAGGCCCGTGCCCAATGAGGGCGCTCCGGGCAGCCACAGCAGGGGCGCCAACGGCCATAAGGGAGGCAGCAGAAGGGTCAGCCTCCTCAAGGCGTGGAAGCCTTCGTGGAGGCTACCCTGCTCCGTCTCCAGGAAGGCCGACCGCTCCAGGTCTTCCCATGTCAGGCCGTCGGGCGGGGTTTCCAGCGACTGATAGGGGACCCAGCTGACCCGTCGGCGGACGTCCATTCGCGACACCACCGCCATCGCCGACCTGCAGAAGCCGCAGCCGCCGTCGTAGTAGAACACCGTCCGGTCTCTAGCTGCCCGGCCTCTATCTGCCCGGCCTCTATCTGGGGGCGTTCCCACGTGCAGGATGTCCCTACGGCTTCACGGCCGGACCGCCTGGAACAGGACGCCCAGGTCGCATTCCAGCGCCCTGCCGGCGTCCCTGGCGAACTCGCGGAGCATCTTGTGGGTCCGGTCCGCGTTGCCCAGGGCCTCCAGGTACGTCCTGTGCTCCGCCAGGGAGGCGGCCCCCCGGTCGAAGTGGTCCGTCACGTCCACCCCGTGGGTGGACTCGGGAGAACCGCTGAGGAGGACCATTTCTACGCCGTTCCAGGGCTCGGGACCCTCTCCGGACCCATCGGTGAAGACCCACCGGTTGCCCGCATCCCTCACGGCGTCCAGGACTGCCAGGCCCACGTTGCGGTGGTCCGCCATGTTCAGCCCTCCGCCGGGCCAGGTCAGGCGGTGGTTCAGGGTGATCACCATCTGGGGACGGTGTTTCCGTATCGCCAGCGCCAGGTCCCTGCGCAGAGGCAGCCCGTACTCGATGACGCCGTCCCGGTGGTCCAGGAACTCCACCTGGTCCACGCCCACCACCGCGGCGCTGCGGCGCTCCTCCTCCGCCCGGATGGGCCCTGTCTCGTGGGGAGGCATGCCGTCGATGCCCGCCTCTCCCCGGGTGACCATCAGGTAGACCACCTGTTTCCCCTGGTCGGTCCATCTGGCGATGGCGGCTGCTGCCCCGTACTCCAGGTCGTCGGGGTGGGCGGCGATGGCAAGGGCCCTCTCCCAGTCCTCGGGGACCGGTTCCAGCTTTGCCGTGGGGCTCATGTCATACTCCACGGGTGGCCCGTTGACATAACCATGCCGGCAGGGCGGCTATCGCTTCCTGGAGTGGAACACGCAGTACCGCATGGGCTTCACGTCCGTCACGTACATGAACCCGCCGGGCTTGCCCTTTGACTCGGGCTGCAGCACCCGGCAGCCGTGGTCCTCCAGGATCCCCGCCACCTCGTGCTCGTCGTAGAGCCGGAAGCTGCGCCGGATACCGTAGTCTGGGTCCAGCACCGTGGCCACGCCGCGCCCGTTCTTGAACATGAGCTGCAGGACTCCCGAGGGACGCAGGACCCTGGCAAGCTCGGGCAGGGTCACGGCCCGGATGACCTCCGGGGGGATGTGCTGGATCACGGCGTTGCACATGACGAAGTCGAAGGAGGCGTCGGGGAACGGTAGCGGCTCCCTCAGGTCGGCAACGGACACCCGGTCGGCGATCTCCGGATGGCGGCGGACGGCCTCCTCTATGTTCTCGGGCACCGCGTCGACCCCGGTCATGTCGAACCCCTCCTGGCATAGCAGGAAAACGTCCCGGGCCCCCGCGCCGCAGCCCGCGTCCAGGCCCCTCTTCCCCGGGGACAGCACCTTGAGGCGCGCCAGGATCTGGCGGTCGTTGGAGATCTCCGGGTGGGATGGGTCCGTGTACTGCTGTCCCAGGAAGTCGTGCGACACCCTGGAGTAGTCCTGGGCGTGCTCGCGATAGAACGTCAGGGTATCTGGTATCGTCACGGCGTCCTCCTTGTGGCCGGGGGCCTGGGTGGACGGAGGCCTGGTGCGGCCAATCACATCCCGGCTAGGGCCCGGCTAGGGCCCAGCTAGGGAGTACCCCTCCCCGTTGCGTAGCGGTACGATTCGGCTATCACCCGCTTGATGACTTCGATCTCGTCGTCGTCCCTGGCGGCGTAGACCATGCAGCTCCTCGGGTCCAGGGGATGGGCGCATCCCCATCCCTTGTCGTACACCTCCCGGGCGACCGCGCCGTCCACGTGGAGGTGCATGCTCCCGTCGGCGTGTAGATGGGCGAACTCCCGTCCGCCGCCGGGGGGCATGAACGCGTCGTCGTGGACCGTGTCCACTCCCTCGTCGAGCCACAGGGCCCGGGTCGTCGGAACGGATATCCGGGTCGGCTCTTCCCGCACCCCGGCAAGGGCGGAGAACGCCCAGACCGCCACCTTCTCGTACACCTCGGCGGGGCTCTGCTGGGTCTCCTGGAGCTGCGGGACCACGCTGCCCACTTGCGGGGCCTCACCGGCGCGGCGCGGCAGCGTGAAACCGGCGTCCATCACTTGCCTCCCGGAACGCGCCGCCTGCCGGCCGCCTGCTGATGGAGAGACCGTTCCACGGCCGATGGCCTATCCCTGTTTCTCGTTTCGCGCTTGGCGCATTCTGTCCCGGAGCTCCGCGGTGGCCCTCGGGTCCAGCGCCAGGGTATCGGGGTCGATGACGACGCCGTACTCGGCTCGGGCGTGGCCCTGGGTCATCTTCTCCTGCTCCACGTCGTCCAGCACCGAGTCCACGTCCCGCTCCAGGGGGTCTCCATACCCCCCGGCGCTGGACTGGATGAGCCGGTATAGGTCGCCGCTCTTCAGCGTCGTCAGGTGCTTGCTGGGGATCTCTCCTGCTCCCGTGTCCGGCCCTTCGCTTTCCTTGAAGATGTAGCTGCGGGTCGGCGTGCCGTGCTTGCCACCGTCCACGCCCCAGGGCGGGAAGTCGTGGCGGTCGGAGCGTAGCTGGAAGGTGGCCTCGTCGGCCAGGACCCTGAACTCCCGCGTTATGGCCAGGCCGCCCCGGTACTTGCCGGGGCCGCCGGTGTCCGGGACGAGGGCGAAACGCTCGACCATCAGGGGCTGGTCGGCCTCGATGCTCTCGATGGGGGTGTTGGCGGTGTTCCGGCCGGGAGCTGCCAGGCCGTCGGCGCCGTCGAAATAGGGCCCGCCTCCCCGAGGTCCGTCGTTGTTGAACTCCAGGTAGACCCAGGCCTTGCGGTTCCGGTCGTAGCCGCCGAAGGTGAGGCCCACCTCGCCGCCGCCGAAGGCCCCCGGCACTCTCCCCGGCAGCGCCTGGGCCATGGCGCCGAAGAGGGTTGCCGTGATGCGGAACCCCGAGAGGCCCCGGGCAGCCACGGGCGCGGGGTGCTGGGGGTTGACGAAGCAGCCCTCGGGTGCGGTGATCTCGAAGGCCCTGAAGAAGCCGCTGTTGGACTGGATGGACTCGTCGATGAGGTGCTTCATGACCGCGTACACCTGGGACTTGGTGTACGCGAAGTTGGGGTTGATGGAGCCCCGGGCCTGGGGCGACGTGCCGTCGAAGTCCACGTACACGGTGTCGCCCGCGATCTTCACCTTGGCGTGGATGGCGATGGGCTGCGCGTCGATGCCGTCGTTGTCGATGTAGTCGGTGAACTCCCACTCGCCGTCGGGCAGGGCCTGTATCTCAGCCCGGGTCATGCGTTCCGTGGTGTCCAGGATGTCGGACATGTAGCTCTTCATCTCCTCGACGCCGTAGTCGTCGACCAGGCGGAGGAGGTCCCGCTCGCCGAACCTGACGGCGGCCAGGAGGGCCTGGACGTCCCCGAGCACCTTCTCGGGCACCCTGACGTTCTTTCCCAGGATGCGCCAGACGGCCTGGTTCAGCACGCCCTTGTCGTACAGCTTCAGGGGAGGCAGCAGCAGCCCCTCCTGGTATATCTCGGTGTTGTCGCAGGCGTTGCCCCCGGGAATGCGGCCCCCGATGTCCGTCTGGTGGCCGATGCAGCAGCTCCAGCCCACCAGCGTGTCGTAGGCGAAGATGGGCTTGAAGAGGAAGATGTCCGGCAGGTGGCTGCCGCCCTCGTAGGGGTCGTTATTGGCGAAGATGTCCCCCGGGTGGACGTCGTCCCCGAAGGCGTTCATGATGCCCTCCAGGGCCGGGGCCATGGAGCCTAGGTGGGAGGGGAGGGTGAGACCCTGGGCCACCTGCTGCCCGTCGGCGGAGAAGAGGGCCGTGGAGAAGTCCATGGAGTGCTTGATGACGGCGGAGCGCGCCGTCCGGACCACCGTCAGCGCCATGGTGTCGGCGCTGCTCATCAGGGCGTTCTTGATGATCTCGCGGGTGACGGGATCGGTGGCCTGTTGCATCTTACGGCTCTCCTGCCGGGGCGCTGGCCCCGGCCTCGTATCGGGGCGGGGGCTACCCGGCGCGGCCCGCCCTCATGGACGCCCGCAGCTCCTCGGTGGCCCTCAGGTCGATCTGCAGCGTGTCGGGGTCGACCACCACGCCGTACTCCCGCCGCACGTGGTCGACGGTCAGCTTCTCCTGCTGGAGGTCGTCCAGGATGGAGTCCAGGTCCCGTTCCAGGGGGTCCCCGTATCCGCCCGCGCCGGCCTGGATGAGGTGGTACACGTCGTCCTTCTTCATGGTCGTCAGGAGCTTGGGCGCCACCTGGTCCGGGTTCGTGTCCGGGTTGATGTAGTTCTCGATGGGGGTCCCCGGCTTGCCCCCCTCCACGCCCCATGTGGGGAAGTCGTGCCGGTCGGAGCGCAGGTGGAAGGTGGCCTCGTCGGCCAGGACGCGGAACTTCCGGGTGTAGGCCAGCCCCCCTCTGAACTTGCCGGGGCCGCCCGAGTCCGGGACAAGCTCGAACCGCTCCACCATCAGGGGGTGGTCGGCCTCCACGCTCTCTATCGGCGTGTTGGCCGTGTTGGACACGGGGCTGGGCAGGCCGTCGGGCCCGTCCTGGAATGGGCCGCCTCCCCTTGGCCCGTCGTTGTTGAACTCCAGGTACACCCAGCCCCTCCGGTCCTGGTCGTACCCGCCGAAGCTGAGGCCCACCTCGCCGCCGCCCCACACGCCGGGCACCTTCTCCGGCATCGCCTGGGCCAGGGCGCCGAAGATGACCTGGGACACCCGCAGGCCCGACATGCCCCGGGCGGCCACAGGCGCGGGGTGCTGGGGGTTCACGAAGCAGCCCTCGGGCGCCGTTATGTGGAAGGCCCGGAAGAAGCCGCTGTTGGACTCGATGTCGTTGTCGATCACGCACTTCACCGCCGCGTACACCATCGACTTGGTGAAGGCGAAGTTGGGGTTGATGGAGCCCCTGGCCTGGGGAGAGGTGCCGTCGAAGTCGACGAAGACCTGGTCTCCCTCTATCTTCAGGCGGGCGTGTATGGCGATGGGCCGCAGGTCCAGGCCGTCGTTGTCCAGGTAGTCGGTGAACTCCCACTCGCCCTTGGGCAGCTTTTCGATGTCTGCCCTGGCAAGGCGCTCCGTCGTGTCCAGGATGTCCGCCATGTAGAGCTTCATCTCCTCCACGCCGTAGTCGTCCACCAGCTTCAGCAGGTCCCGTTCGCCGAAGCGGGTCGCGGCCAGCAGGGCCTGGATGTCCCCCATTACCTTGTCGGACACCCGCACGTTCTTCTCCAGGATGCGCCACACGGCCCGGTTCAGGACGCCGCCCTCGATGAGCTTGATGGGCGGGATCTGTATCCCCTCCTGGTATATCTCCGTGCTGTCGGTGGCGTTCCCCGCGGGCACCCTGCCGCCGATGTCCGTCTGGTGCCCGATGCAGCAACTCCAGCCCACCAACGTGTCCCGGGAGAAGATGGGCTTGAACAGGAAGATGTCGGGAAGGTGGCTGCCGCCTTCGTAGGGGTCGTTGTTGGCGAACACGTCGCCGGGCTGCACGTCGTCGCCGAAGGCGTTCATGACCCCGTGCAGCGCCGGGGCCATCGCACCCAGGTGGACGGGAATGGTCAGGCCCTGGGCCACCTGCTGGCCGTCGGCGGTGAAGAGGGCGGTAGAGAAGTCCATCGCGTGCTTGATCACCGCCGACCGGGCGGTGCGGACCACCGTCAGGGCCATGGTGTCCGCGGCGCTTAGCAGGGCGTTCTTGATGACCTCGCGGCTGATGGGGTCCGTGGTCTGCTGCATTCCCGTCTCCTGTCCCCCCGTCTCCTGGCGCCCCGAAAGATGCGGGGGTCGGACTCCCCGGATACCTAGCGAATCGTACTGCCGTCCCCCGTGACTGTCAACATTTCCGGCTGGCGTAAGTGCAATATTTCGTGTTTCGCCCTGAGTTTGTCTATTGGCTGTATCAGCAGAGCGAGAGCGTGCGACGTCCGTCTCCAATCATGTTGACACTCAAACGGCTTCCGATACAATAAGCCCCAATTGACGGGCCTTGCCAGCCAGGCCGAGGAAGCTAGTATCGCCACGGGCCCCCTCTCGCCAAGTGTCATTCTGCATCTGTACGAATACGAGACCGGGGATACCGGCCAACGGAAATAGTCTACCACTCTGAAGGGCAGGCAATAATATGGCAGCGCTTAAGCCATACGAGGAGACTCTCGCCATTCGCAACGAGAACGAGCTGGTCGATCTTTTTCTCAAAACCCTCGTGCCCACCAATAGGACCTACGATTTCTTCGTCGATTGGCACAAAGTCAGGTCCAATGTGGAAAGGCTGAAAATCGAGATTGCCCTCTTGGGCAGCGTGGCCGGCTCGAGAAATCCCGAAGAGGCTCTCCGTAAGCTATTGGTCAGGTATCCTGAATCATCCAAGGCGATCCCCATCCTGATCGCTGTCAGGCAGCGCAAGTTTCAGGTCCTGGAAAACTTGGAAACTGCAGAGGGATATGCTGACTTTGATTTCTCGAAACCCGAACTGTCGGCCTCGGAGATCGAACACATCGTCGGTTTTTGCACCAAGACAGGCATCACATCGCTGCTGGCGTCGCTGCAGGACCTGAGAGGCTACATAACGGGGGTTGAAGTAGGGCTTGACACCCACGCTCGGAAGAACCGCAGTGGGCGTTCCATGGAGCGTTTGGTCGAAACTTTTGTAAGCCGGCTTGCTAAACTGCATCCAGGCCTGGAGGTTAGGACTCAGCAGAAGTTCTCAGCGTTGGAGCGCATCAAGGGGGTCGCCGTTCCCGACCGCCTCAGGGACCGCAGGTTCGATATGGTCGTCACGCTGGATGGCCGGCCCTTTAACGTGGAAACCAATTTCTACTCTGGGACTGGTTCGAAGCCTCAGGAAATCGTCGATGCATACATCAACCGTCAACAGGAGCTTGACGAGGCCGGTTGGAAGCTGATTTGGGTCATCGATGGCTATGGCTGGCGGGGTATGGAAAATCAGGTGCGAATGGCATTCAAGGATGTGGACTACGTACTCAACCTGGAGTTCGTCCGAAGGGGTGTACTCTCAGCAGTCCTGAGCCGCCAATCGACTTCAGCCTTCGAGGATTCAGGGTTGGCGGCGATGACCGACATCATCTCTATGTTTCAAGGTGGTGGCGGAGGGAGGCCCAAGGCCTAGTGCATCGTGCGCCTGTATTGCCCCGGGCTAACAAAGTCAACTATGCCTATGTCACGTAGCCTCTGAAGCTGCTGCCGTAGCTTTGCCGCTACGTGTCGATTCTTAGGATACTCTCTGGCCGCTACACTGCCACATTCATTAACCAAGTCCTGCAAACCGAACCCACTTTCAGGCATAGCCAATACTCCACGTAACGTGAGTCTCAGCCAGCCTCTGAACCCCTCCAGCAACATCTGTTGGTCGGATATCGAGAACGTTGCCTCAACCCCGGATATGTTTGCCATCGGCACAACGCTGGGCGGTTTGGGTAGAGATGCTTTGATAGCCTTCAGTGGGACATGCAGGGATTCGAGCTCCTCGAGCTTCACTGTGCGGGGCGGGTTCTCAGCACCGAGTCCACTCAACAAAGACCTAGCAAGTTTTTTCACCACTTGGTTGTCTTCTGTGGCTAGGCCACACTCAAGGTTCCGATACATGCCAGAAAATGTGGCGTTCGCGGAGGTTACCAACGCAGAACTGCAATCGAATATGTACACTTTTGCGTGGAAATGGCTCAAACTGCGAATGGCGACACCGTCTCTAGCGAGATTGCAAAGGGTATCTAGACTAGAAGCTCCGAGGGCGAAATCTCGCAAGTCGGTTCGAGTAACCAGGGTCAGAGATACCTTTTTGGAGGCCAAGTTAGTCAAATTGGCTATGCCATCGTTCACATACGGGCTACCGACAAGTATTCGTGAACTACAAGCTTTTGCATGCTGCGATAGCCAGTCGAATGTTGGTGTAGTGACGATTTGCGGCGCGCTATTATTGATGGCTCGCATTTCGGTCTCCTATGCCTCATGGTATTCTAGACTCTAGCAGGGACCGCTTCGAGGGGGTGAATCGTGGTTGACGGTACCATTCGGTATGATGTCTGTGACTACTGCATTGCTGCCGCACCCATCTTGGGGCATGGGTATGCGGAACAGTCGCATTTCATGTCCAAATACGGCGCGGACCTTCCCAGCCACTGGTGTGACCAAGTAGAGGCGAGCTGGGAGGGGCTTGACGTTCCGTGCGATTGCGCCTGCCAGAGGTTTCCTAGACGCACTACGCGTTCAGCACGGAATCCCGGAAACTGAACGGCGTCTCCGCCCGCCCGCCCTCGGGCAGGCCGCGGATCAGGCGCGCGTCCAGGAGGAACGGCCGCTTCTCCCTCTCTACCACGTCCAGGCCGTGCTCGATGGCTTCCTGTAGCCGGTCCTCATCCTCCACGTGCATCCCCTCCACGCCGAAGGCCTCGGAGATCTTGACGGGGTCTATTTTGTCCAGCACCACGCCGCCGTAGCTGCCGCTCTGCTTCATGTACCCGCCCGCCTGGCCGAAGTACCCGGCCACGATGCCGTAGGCCTCGTTGTTGGGTATCACGTACAGCAGCGGGATGTCGTGATGGGCGGCGGTCCAGATCCCCGAGTCCGCATAGTACACCGAGCCGTCGCCCACCAGCCCTACCACGGGGCGGTCGGGGGCCGCCAGCTTGACGCCTATGGCCCCGCCGACGCCGTATCCCTCGGACCCCCCCGCGGGCCGGATGTACACATTGTTCCCCGGGTCTCCGGAGCCCCCTAGGACGTCGAGGGGCACGGCGAACTGCTCGATCAGCACCATGCCGCCGCCCCTCCTCTCCAGGGCTTCGTCCAGGGTATCGCCCAGCACCAACGCCCGTATCCGGGACGCCTCCGGCCCCGTGCTCTCCGCGGCCTTCCTGCGTTGGGCCCGGAGGGAGGCCGCCTCCTCCCGGGCGCGGGCCCGCCGGTTCGCCAGCTCTTCCGGCTCCCTGCCGCTGCGGGCCGCTTCCAGGACCCTGTCCAGGGTGCGGCGCACGTCGGCCATCACCGCCAGGTCCAGGCCGGGGACGTTCTTCAGGTTCTCCATGTCCGGGCCCACGGCGATGACCCTCCGGGCCTTCATGAACGGCCCGTAGTCCGACGCCAGGCCGTCTCCGCTGTGGCGGACGCCGACGCAGAGGATCAGGTCCGGGTCCAGGGTCTCCAGCGACTGCACGGCCCGTCCGGCGTGGAGGGGGTGCTTTGTGGGGACGGAGCGCAGGTCCCGCATGTCGGACACGACGGGAAGGCCGAAGTGCTCGGCAAGGGCCACCGCCTGTCCTTCGGCGCCGCCCTTCCACACCCCGTCGCCCACGTGGAGCACCGGGCGCCTGGCGTCGTTCAGCGCCTGCACGATCTGCTCCACGTCGCTGTCGTCGGGATAGCCGGACCGGACGTCCGGGATGGCGCCCTCGACGATGTTGGCGGTCACCTGGCCCGGGCCCAGCAGCCGGTCGTATACGGCGATGTGGACCGGGCCCACCGGGGGAGTGGTGGCCACCCGGATGGCGCGGTCGATGGCCTGGGGCAGGCCCTCGGGCTCGATCACGGTCCAGCTTGCCTTCGTGAACGGCGTGGAAATGGACGTCGGCCCGAAGTTGTGGCTCAGGTCGAGGCCGATGGCGTCGGCGAAGCTCCCCGTGTCGCCGGCGAAGGTGATGACCACCACGGGCAGGCTGCCTGTCCACACGTTGATGAGCTGGCCCAGGCACTGGGCGAGCCCCGCTCCAAGATGGACCACCATGACCGCCGGGTCCAGCTTGGCCTGGGTGTATCCCCCGGCCATGGCGGTCACGCTCCCCTCGTGAAGGGCCAGGATGCCGTTGATGGACGGGTTTTCGTGGAGGGCGTCGAAGAAGTGGGCCTCCCGGGAGCCCGAGTTGTAGAAGACGTACTTCACGCCCGACGCCACGAGCTGTTCTACGATTACCTGGGACGGATTGGCTGTTATGGATCGCATCTGCATGGCATGTGGCCCCCAACCTCTAGAGATTCGCCCGGGACCCGCCCGACGCCGCACATAGCTGGCCGCCCTCGCCGCCCCGGCCTGTCGGGATTATATCATCCGGCGTTCGATCGGGAATCCAGGTGCGGATGGGGGATTCCCGCCCAACACGTCATTGCCACGACTTCATCACGACCCGTCGGTCCCGCTGACAATTGCCTCTTCCCATCCCGAGAAACGACCGCCTATCATAGAACGTGGGCAAGGCGCCCCTGGCTCCGCCCTCCCCGGAATCTCCGGTTCGCCGGCGCCCCCCAGAATTCCTCCTCCAGTTCGACCGATACGTTGGAATGGGAGAAAATGAGAGACAATGAGAGGGACATAAGAATTTTTCGTCCCGTCTCCCCATATGCAGGGCTGGTTGAGACGGATCAGGAAACGCCCGTTCCCCTTTAGGATGGGGCCGGAAACGCCATCGCCTTGCTAGGGCCATACAAGGGGATGAAAACGAAGGGACATCACCGATCGTCATTCCCGCGCACGCGGGAATCCATTATTGGTGCCTTGGACTCCCGCTTTCGCGGGAGCGACGGGGGAGTGCTGCGAGCCTATTTTTCATGGTAATGACGGGTGGGGTCTGGACTCCGGTGTTCTCGGAAGTGGTGCTGGGGACTCTGCGGGCCCTCTTCCGGTAGTGTCCCGGTTTGGGGAGACACTACATTCTCCGCAGCGGCGGTCCCGGCCTGCCCGGTGTGTTATACTGGCTGGACTGTTTCCCGGGCGTAGGAAACGGTCCCTTGGCCCCTCCGGTCTACAGATACCCTGATAGAGCAGTGAAGGCGCATGGACGATAACGGCAACATCCGCGACAGGATTCAGGACGCCCTGGCCGGGCACGACGCCCGGTACATCGAGATACGGGTCGAAGAGGTGGAGGGCTCCCACATCCGCTACCGGGGCAGGGAGCTGGAGGAGATAGGGCACTCCACCGGGGTCGGCGGGTGCGTCCGGGCCCTCTCCGGCGGCTGGGGCTTCGCTTCCTTCAACGACCTTGAAGGGCTCCGTGAGAAGGTCGCCGCGGCGGTCCGCAACGCCCGCCTGGTGGGGGAGAAGCAGATATCCCTTGCTCCCGTCGAGCCGGTCGTGGACTTTGTCCCGCCGGTGGTGGTGAAGGACCCCCTGGCCATACCGATTCGCGACAAGAAGTCCCTCCTCGACCAGTACGTCGAGACCATCTGGAGCGTGCCCGGCGTCACCACGTCGTCCATACGGTACGGGGACGGCCGCCGGAATCGCATCTTCGCCACCTCCGAGGGCTCCTACGTCGAGCAGGGCCAGGTCGACGTCAGCATGAACCTGAGCGCGGCCGTCCGGGACGGCGGTGAGGTCCAGCAGTCCAGCCTCAGCCTTGGCTCCAATGGCGACTACTCCTTCGTCGAGACGCTTCACGAGGACGCGGAGACCATGGCCCGCCGCGCGGTGGACCTGGTCAAGGCCCCCCAGGTCAAGGGCGGCGAGTACACCGTCGTGCTGGACCCGATACTGGCGGGCGTGTTCATCCACGAGGCCTTCGGACACCTGTCCGAGGCGGACCACGTCTACGAAAACCAGCAGCTGCGGGACATCATGGTAATGGGTCGCCGTTTCGGAGGCCCCCATATCAACGTGGTCGACGGAGCGGCCGTCCCCGGCCTCCGGGGCAGCTACAAGTACGACTCCGAGGGCGTCCCCGCCACCAAGACCTACCTGCTCAGGGAGGGTCACCTGGTGGGCCGGCTCCACTCCAGGGAGACCGCCGCCGCCATGGGCGAGACCCCCACGGGGAACGCCCGGGCGATCAGCTCCCAGTTCCCGCCCATAGTGCGCATGACCAACACCTACATAGAGCCCGGAGACACCACCTTCCAGGACATGATCTCGGACATCAAGGACGGGCTGTACGTCCGGAACTGGTACGGCGGCATGACGACCATGGAGCAGTTCACCTTCTCGGCGGGGGAGTCCTTCGCCATCCGCAACGGCAGGGTGGAGGAGCTCATGCGCCCCGTCCTCCTCTCCGGGAACCTGTTCACGACCCTGGAGAACCTGGACTCCATCGGCGACGACCTGGACATGAACCAGGGAGGCGGCTGCGGCAAGGGCGGCCAGTCGCCCCTTCCCGTCTCCAACGGCAGCCCCCACATACGGATACAGAAATGCCTCATCGGGGGGACGGCCTGATGCCCGCCGGCGCCGGAGAGTCCCCCGCCATCGACCCATTCCTGGAGGCGCTCCTGGAACGGGCCGGAAGGGTCTCCCAGGCGGCCGAGGTCTTCCACGTCAGCCGCAGGGATGAGCCAGTGATGTTCGAGGCCAACCGGCTGAAGCTGGTGGAGAGCCGCGAGAGCTCCGGGGTTGCCCTCCGCCTGGTCAAGGATGGCAGGATAGGGTTCTCATCCACGTCGGACTTCCGTGACCCGGGCAAGCTCGTGGACAAGGCACTGGAGATGGGCCCCTATGGGCCGGAAGCCCGGCTGGAGTTCCCGGGCCGCCGCGACTTCTCGCCGGTGGACGTCTATGACGAGGAAACGCCCTCCGTCCCGGTGGAGGAGATGGCCGAGATGGGCCAGGCCGCCGTGGACCGGCTGGCCCGCCACACCCCGGACCTGACGTGCGACGGCGTCGTCGCCAAGGGCGTGACCACGGTTACGGTGCTCAACTCCTCCGGGGGCGCCGCCAGCTACACCAAGAGCGTGTTCTCCGTGTTCTTCCACGGCACCGTCGTAAAGGGCGAGGACATGCTCCTCGTGTCCGACGGGAGGAGTTGGTGCAGCCCCATCCGGGACACCACGGAGATCGTGGAGTCCATCGAGACCCAGCTCGACCTGTCCAGGACGGTGGTCGAGGCGCCGGTGGGCGCCGTTCCCGTCGTGTTCACCCCCAGGGGGTTCGCCGGCGCGTTGCTGTCGCCGCTCATGGCGGGATTCAGCGGCAAGGCCGTTCTCCAGGGCGTGTCCCCCCTGGTGGGCAAGCAGGGTCAGCGGTTGATGGACCAGCGGTTCAGCCTGTGGGACGACCCGCAAACGGCCTACTCGCCGGGCAGCCGCATGTGCGACGACGAGGGGGTGCCGACTCGGAAGCTGTCCCTGGTGGACAGGGGGACCGTGGGCAGCTTCCTCTACGACCTGCAGAGCGCGGCCCAGGCCGGTGTCGAGAGCACGGCCAGTGCCCACCGGGGCGTGAGCAGCCTGCCGTCCCCGGGGTCCAGCGTAATAGTGGTGGACAGCGGCGACGTCAGCTACGAGGAAATGATCCGGGACATGGGTACCGGCCTGGTGGTGGAGCGGCTCCTTGGGGCGGGCCAGAGCAACATCCTCGGGGGAGACTTCAACGCCAACGTGCTGCTGGGGTACAGGGTGGAGGGAGGCCGCGTGGCCGGCCGGGTGAAGAACACCGTCATATCCGGCAACGTATACCGGGTCCTGGAGAGCCTCCGCGGGATCGAGAGTGAGGCCCATTGGGTAGGGGGGGCCGTCAGGGTGCCCTCCCTGTACGCCGACAGCGTATCGGTGTCATCCAAGTAAGAGGGCAAGCAAGCGGACGCGGTGGAGCTGCCGCCGCGGGACCATCTCCCAAGACAATGGGCAACATCGCGTAAGGAGTGGTGTCTTGTCCCTGGATACCTGCCTGGAGCACATAGCCGACCAGGACACGGCATTGAGCTATCCGACCCTTACCGACCTGTCGGACCTGTCGCCCTCGGACCTCGGCCAGTTTGCCCGGACCTGGGCCAGGGTTTCCGTCGCCCGGAAGTGCGAGGTCATCGAGGGCCTGGTCGAGATGGCCGAGGACAACGCGGAGCTGGAGTTCAGCGCCATATTCAAGGTGGGGCTCAAGGACCCGGACCGGGGGGTCAGGGAGCGGTCCATCTCCGGGTTGTGGGAGTACGAGGACCGCTCCCTCATCGGGACCCTCGTCGCCATCCTTGACTCGGACAAGTCCGGAGAGGTCCGGGCGGCGGCGGCCGTGGCCCTGGGCCGGTTCGCGGCCCTGGCCCAGGACGGAAAGCTCCTGCAGAAGGACGCGGACGCCGTGAGGTGCGCTCTCCTGGCGGCCCTGACCAACGTCGAAGAGTGGCTGGAGGTGCGCCGGCGGGCGTTGGAGTCCGTGGCGTCGTTCCGGGTGGAGGACGTGAACGGGTACATCCGCTGGGCCTACGACAGCGACGACCTCAAGCTGAAGTGCAGCTCCATCTACGCAATGGGCAAGACCGGCGAGCCCGCCTGGCTGGACCTCCTGGTCCGTGAGCTCCAGAACCCCAACCCGCCGGTCAGGTACGAGGCGGCCAATGCCTGCGGGGAGATGGACGACGAGGAGGTGGCGCCCCACCTTATCGCCCTCCTCCACGACGACGATAGCCAGGTACAGCTGGCGGCCGTAGGGGCCCTGGGGGAGATCGGCGGCAGCCTGGCCAAGAAGGCCCTCGTCCGTTGCGTCAAACGGGAAGACCCGGTCCTCGAGGACGCCGCCAGGAACGCCCTGGAGAATATCAGGACCATGGAGGACCCCCTGGGGTTCGCCTACGACGCGTAGCGCCCGTCGACTGGGTCGTGCCGTCCGACCCGGAAGGTCGCCCGGCACTCTGGGGCGCCATGGGCCCAACAACCCGGAAGGGGCATGGGTGGTTCGGAGCATTCCTAGTGTGCTGTGTCACAGGTTCGTTGAATACGTCTGTCTCCCGCCAAGTGCCGGTCTGCCAATGCCTGCCTGTTGGAGGCAGGGGTGGGGGTTCCTTGCCCGCGCGGAGCGCGGGGTGGGAGGGTGGGTCCAATAACCCGGGGAGGGGCCCGACGGTACAACGAACTTCGGAGACAGGACACTAGGAAGATGTCACAAGAGGCCTCTCCCGGTCCCTCCTTCGTCAACTCCATCAGGGTCGCTCGCCTTGCCACGGCGGACCCCTCCGGGACCCCCCACGTGGTGCCGGTCTGCTTCGCCTACGATGGCGAGAGCTTCTACTCCGTACTGGACCGGAAGCCCAAGCGGGCTCCCGTCGAGCGGCTGAAGAGGGTCCGTAACATCCTTGCCAACCCCAGGGTCTCGCTGGTGCTGGACCACTACGACGAGGACTGGTCCCGGCTCTGGTACGGCCTGGTCACTGGGAGCGCCCTGCTGCTCCGTTCGGGGCCGGAGCACGGCCGGGACATAGGGCTCCTGAGACGCAAGTACGCCCAATACGAGCAAATGGACATCGACGCCAACCCGGTCATCCGCATCACTCCCGAGCGGGTCACCTGGTGGGGCAGGCCTCCGGATTGAGGAGAGCCCTCACGTGCCACTACCATGAAAATAGGCTCGCAGCTCTCCATCCGTCACTCCCGCGAAAGCGGGAGTCCAAGGCCCCCGATATGGATTCCCGCGTGCGCGGGAATGACGATGGGTGCACGCCCTTCGTTTTCATCTCTTGTGTGGCCCTGGCAAGGCCATAGTGATTCGGAGCCGCAGGCGGGGAATGTCAGGAACCCCGTAGCCTGCCAGCGGCCCTGGCGCGGTATAATGGGGGATGCACATGACCGGAGAGCGACACCCAGACGCCGAAAGAGTATACGAGTGGGACGTGGCCCAGGTGGGCGACCGCTCCCCTGAGCTCGTCTACGAAGTCACGGCCGAGAACATCGCCGACTACTGCAGGGCCGTCCGCTACGAGAACCCCGTCTACGTCAACGACGCCGCGGCGCGGGAGATGGGGTTCCCAGGCGTGTTCGCGCCTCCAACGATGCTCTACACCTACGCTCCCCAGCGGCGCAACGACGTCATCGAGGCCCGGGGGTACATCGCCCCCGAGCAGTCTGTGGCCGCCCCCCGGAGCACCCCCTTCGTGTCCACCGACGTCCGGTTCCAGGAGACCCTGGTGCGTCCCGGCGACGTGATCGCCTCGGTCACCGAGGTCGTCGACAAGTTCCAACGGCGCGACAACAAGTTCGTCACCTTCCGGGTGACCGCCCACAACCAGAGGGGAGAGCTGGTGGCGGAGTACGATTACACCTGCCTCTGGGAGTCTCCCACCCGCAAACGTCCACCCTCGGACCCTGCGGCGGGCCAAGGGGCCTCCGGCGAGCGCCGGTCGTAGAAGCGTGGCTGCCACCACCTCCACCGGCGGGTTGGTGGGTCTCGTCCAGAAACGCCTCTTCTACGGCTGGGTGATCGTCGCCAGCACCTTCGCCATCAACTTCTCCACCATGGCCACGGGCACCCTCAACTTCGGCCTGTTCGTCCTGCCCATGGGGGCGGCCCTGGGCATGAGCCGTGGCCAGTTCGGGTGGGCGCAGACGACCCGGGGGCTGTCGGCGGGGCTGTCCAGCTTTCTGATTGGACGGATACTGGACCGGTACGGTCCCCGGGTCCTCGTGGTCGTCGCCGCGACCATAATCGGCGTCTGTCTTCTGGGCGTATCCAGGGCCGAGGCCGGCTGGCACGTCATCCTTCTGTTCGGCATCTTGGGCGTGTGCGGCCTGGCCGCGCCCAACAGCCTGGTGACGTCGGTGCCGGTTGCCAAGTGGTTCCGGCGGGTCAGGGGCCGGGCCCTGGCCCTGGCCAGCACCGGGCTGGGCCTGGGCGGCGTGGCCTTTCTCCCCATCACCCAGCAGCTCATCGACCAGGTGCAGTGGCGGGAGGCCTGGGTCATACTGGCCATCGTCTTCATGGGGATATCCATACCCCTGGGCGCCCTGTTCCTGAGACGTCAGCCCGAGGACTTCGGGCTGGCGGTGGACGGAGACCCCTCTCCCGAAGCCGTGCCCTCGGGCTCCGCCATGCCCGAGGACCCCGGCGCAGAGGCGGTCTGGACCGTGGGCGAGACCCTGCGGACCACCACCATGTGGAAGCTGATGCTCGTCTTCGCGTTGGCCGGCCTGGGGATGGGCGCCGCCAGCCTCCACCGCATACCCTATTTCGTCGAGGAGCGGGGCTTCGACCCCCTGGTCGTGTCCTACGCCTTCTCGGCCGACGCCGCCGGGGCCGCCATCATGGCCCTGGCCACCGGATGGGTGGTGGACAGGTTTCCCATCCGCTGGGTTGCGGTGTCGTCCTACCTGGGCTTCGCGCTGGCCGTACTCCTGATGATCTACGCCCTCAACGAGGCCGCCCTCTTCGCCTCGGTCATCACCTTCGGCATGGCCGTCGGGGTCGGCATGGTCGTGCAGACCTACATATTCGCGGCCTACTATGGAAGGGCGTTCCTGGGAGCCATCAGGGGGATCGTGTTTCCGGTGACCCTGATAGCGTCGGGCGTGGGCGCCCCGGCGGCGGGTTACATGCGCGACGCTCTGGGCAGCTACGACCAGGCCTGGTGGATGCTGCTGGGCGTGTATCTTGCCACCGCGTTTATAATGGCTACTGTATCGCCCCCGTCGAGGGCAGCTACCAACGAGGACGGTAACGTGTGATGAGACTCGAGGGCAAGGTCGCCATAATCACCGGAGGGGCCCACGGCATGGGCGCGGTGGAAGCCAGGCTGTTCGTGCGGGAAGGGGCCAGAGTCGTGATCGGAGACCTCCTGGAGGCCGAGGGCCGGCAGGTGGAGGCGGAGATCGCCGAGGCCGGGGGCGAGGCGATGTTCCTTTCCATGGACGTGACCAGCGAACAGGACTGGAAGACGGTGGTGTCGAAGACGGTGGAGAGGTTCGGCAAGCTGGACATCCTGGTGAACAACGCCGGCATCAGCAGCCGTCTCTACCCCGACTCCTCCAGTGTCGACGGCTGGGACCGCATCATGGACATCAACGCCAAGGGCGTGTACCTGGGCACCATTCACGCGGTCCCCCACATGATCGAGGCCGGCGGCGGCTCCATCGTCAACATATCGTCCATCATGGGGCTGGTGGGCAACCCCTTCGGGCACGGCGCCTACCACGCCTCCAAGGGCGCGGTCAGGCTGTTCACCAAGGCCATGGCCGTCCGCCATGCCCAGGAGGGCGTCCGGGTCAACTCAGTCCACCCCGGGTTCATGCCCCCCATGATGAACCAGCCCGCCTACTCCGACGACGAGGAGCGGCTGGTGATCGACGGTACTCCCATGCGCAGGCGGGGCCGCCAGGAGGAGGTCGCCAACGCGGTCCTGTTCCTGGCGTCGGACGAGGCCTCCTACATCACGGGCGCGGAGCTGGCCGTGGACGGTGGCTACACCGCCCAGTAGGCCCGCCGGGCCAACGCGCCCCCAAGTGGGGCCGTCTTGAATTCCAGACCAGCAGGAGGTGCAGAGTGGACGAGATACGGGCCGTGGCCCCTAGTGGTATGCTGGGCTCCGGCTTCCTGGAGAGCTCTCTGACCAAGGCCATGGGGCTGGAGCCCCACTTCATCGCCTGCGACGCCGGCTCCACCGACACGGGGCCCGACCCGCTGGCCACGGGCAGGGGACAGTTCCCCAGGTCGGCCATCAAGAGGGACCTGCGGCTGATGCTGCTGGCGGCCAGAAAGGCCGGCGTGCCCCTCATCATCGGCTCCTGTGGCACCGGCGGCGGCGAGCTGGGCCTGAACCTGGTCCGGGACGTAACGCTGGAGGTGGCCAAGGAGGAGGACCTGCACTTCAAGCTGGCCCTGGTCCACTCGGAGCAGGACCGCGAGTACCTGCAGGGCAAGCTCCACGACGGCAAGATTACCCCCCTGAAGCCGGCCCCGGCCCTGGACGAAGAGGTGATCAACCGCAGCATCCACATCGTCGGGATGATGGGCCCCGAGCCCATCGCCAAGGCCCTGGAGGAGGGGGCCGACGTGGTGCTGGCCGGGCGTTCCAGCGATACGTCCCTGTTCGCCGCCCTGCCCATGGTCCACGGCTTCCCAGAGGCCCCGGTGTGGCACGCGGCCAAGACTTTGGAGTGCGGCGCCGCCTGCGCCGCCATCCGCAAGTCGCCCGACTGCATGTTCGCCTACATCAGGAAGGACCACTTCGTGGTGGAGCCGCCGGGCGAGCACCTCTGGTGCACTCCCCAGAGCGTGGCGTCCCACACGCTGTACGAGAATGCCGACCCCTACCACCTCTACGAGTGCTCCGGCATGCTGGACACCTCCAGCTCCCGCTACGAGGCGGTCTCGGACCGGGCCGTGAAGGTGTCGGACAGCAGATGGGTGCCCGCGGACAGGTACACGGTCAAGCTGGAGGGGGTGGAGCTGGCCGGGCAGCAGAGCGTGGCCATCGGCGGCATACGCGACCCCATCATCATCCGGCAGATCGATAGCTGGCTGGAGAGCCTGCGGGAGAAGCAGGTGGACCGTATCCACGAGGCCTTCGGCGGCCTGGAGGTGGACAAGGACTACTCCCTGCACTTCCGGGTGTACGGGCGGAACGGGGCCATGGGCTCCCTGGAGCCGGTGGAGACCCCGGCCCACGAGCTGTGCCTCTTCATCGAGGTCACCGCGCCGGAGCAGGGGCTCGCCGAGTCCATATGCACGAGCTGCGCCGGCCTGGCCCTGCACCACCCGGTGCCCGAGTGGCACGGGCTCATCACCGGGATGGCGTACCCCTACAGCCCGCCGGTGCTCAACCGGGGCCCTGTCCACAGGTTCAACCTGAACCACGTGGTCGAGCCCGACGACCCCTACGAGATGTTTCCCCGGGAGATGGTGCAAGTCTAGCGGCCGGTTCCCCGCCGCACGTCGGAGGTGACATGCCCAAGCTGTGGGAAGTGACCAAGCTGGTCCGCAGCAAGAACGCGGGCCCATTTGTGCTGACCTTCGACATCATGTTCGACGATGCCGGCGTGTACCAGCGAGTCAAGGAGTCCAACGCCATCACCAGGGAGCGGGTGGCCCGCATGTACCGTCAGGAGGAGGACGACGTCCTCTTTTTCCACTGCGACAACGCGCTGGCCATCAAGTTCAGCATCCCCCGGCCCGTCTTCTCCGGAGACCTGGGCGACAGCGACATCTATGGCGGCCAGCAGCACGCGCCCCTGCTGGACGTCGACGTGCCCGGCTAGTCGACCACCTCGAACCGCTCCGACTCCGGGTGCCGCGACCAGAGCTGGTCGGCCCCCGCCATCGCTTCCGCCCGCTGGGGGCTGGCCCGCCAGGCGTCGTATATCTCGTTGCTGTCCCAGGTCACCAGCGTCGTGATCTTGGTGGGGTCCGTCAGGGAGTAGAGGGTCTGGCGGCTGCCGAATCCGGGCGCTTTGCTCTGGGCCGTACCGTTCCTGTCCAGCAGGGCCCGCGCCTCCTCCAGCTTGTCCTCCTTGGCCCAGTGGTGGGTGAGAACTCCTATCATACTGCCTCCTAAATGGCTCAGCGTCGAGTGTGGCGGCCCTTCAGTGCATCACCACGCCGCCGTCGACGTTGAAGGCCTGTCCCGTGATGTTGCGCCCACCCGGCCCGGCGAGAAACGCCGCCATCTCCGCTATGTCCTCGGGCTCGATGATCCGGCCCAGGGGGATGGACGCCTCCGCGCGCCGCATCATCTCCTCCAGGGAGACCCCCTCCTCCCGGGCCCGCTGGGAGCTGGTGGCCTCCAGCATCGGCGTGCGCACGGCCCCGGGGCAGATGGAGTTTACGTTGATCTCATGCTCGGCAAAGGGGTGGGTCGCGAGCTGGCTCATGGCGATGATGCCGGCCTTGGCGGCGGCGTAGGCGGCGTTGGAGCCGCCGGGAAACCCCTTGCCCGCCACCGACGACATGTTGATGATCCGCCCGCCCCTGCCCAGCCGCATCATCTCCCGGGCGACCCGCTGCATGCAGAAGAAGGCCCCCTTGGCGTTCACCCGGTGGATGCGGTCCCACAGCTCCTCGTCGATGTCCATGATCCGGGCCGCCTGGGTCACCGCGGCGTTGTTCACGAAGATGTCCAGGCTACCGAGGGCCTCCAGGGTCTCCCGGACCATGCGGTCGATCTGGTCCAGGTCGGCCACATCGGCCTGGATGGCCACACCCTTCCCCCCGGCGTCGCGGATCGCCTGACACGTCCCTCCAGCGGTCCCGCCGTCTATGTCGGCGACGGCGACGCGGGCTCCTCCCTCGGCCAGTCTCAGGGAGATGGCTCGTCCCAGGCCGCGTCCGCCCCCGGTGACCAGGGCGGCCTTACCCTCCAGCGCCATGCTACCCTCCTCCACAGTCTTAGGGTCGTCTTCCGCCTCGTGCCGTCCTAGTGCCATCATTCTATGTTCGCGTACCGAGAATATCAACGCAGCGGCCCTTGTGGAATCGACGGCTGGCCGATACAATCGCCGGTGGCCGGGTCGAGGGTGGGACGAGACCCGCGGAGGTGACGGGCCCCGATGACGATGAAGCACATCAGCGCCGTGACCCTGGCCGTGCGGGACATGGCCAGGGCGGTGCGGTTCTACCGTAACGTCGGGCTGGAGATGTCCTACGGGGGCGAGAACGCCTCCTTCACCAGCTTCCGGGTCGGCAGGGACTCCCTCAACCTGGTCCTGGACCCCTCCAGGGAGCCCGCCTGGTGGGGCCGCGTAATCCTCCGCGTCGAGGGCGTGGACGAACGGTACCGTCAGATCAAGGGGAGCGGCCTGGAGCCCGACGAGCCGAGGGACGGCGAGTGGGGCGAGCGGTACTTCCACATCACCGACCCCGACGGCCACGAGCTGAGCTTTGCCGAGCCCCTGGCGTGACCCCTGGCGCTCCATCGGCCCGAGCTCCATTCGCCCGGGCTCTAATGCAAAGACCCTGGGCAAGGCCCTGGTCCTCCTGGCCCTGCTGGCGGCCGCCTGCGCCTCGTCGGATACCCCGTCGCCCCACGTAGCAACCCCGTCGCCGGCTGCCGCCGGCCCGATCGTACCCGCGCCTGAAACGTCCCCCGCCCTCTCGTCGTCCCCGATGCCGGCTGCGCCGACCTCCGATGCTACCCCGCCTCCTCCCGTCAGGAAGCCGGAGACTCATCCGCCCCCGACGCCCTCCCCGGAAGCTGCCGGCACCGCTGCCCCGCCCCCAGCTCCAGGGCCGCTGCCCCGGCTCGACGTGGTGCGGGCGTTCCCCAACCTCCAGTTCCGCAGGCTGACCAATCTGGCCCAGCCCGACGACGGTCGAGGGTTCCTATTCGTCACCGAGCAGGCGGGCCTGGTGCGTCTCTTTCCCAACCGGCAGGACGCCGCCGAAGCCGGTGTGTTCCTGGACATCAGGGACAGGGTCAGGGAGGTCAACAACGAGGAGGGCCTCCTGGGGCTGGCCTTCGATCCCGGCTACGCCGGGAACGGCCTCTTCTACGTCCACTACTCAGCCGGCAGTCCCAGGCGGTCGGTGGTGTCCCGCTTCTCCGTGAGCCCTGGCGACCCGCTGAGGGCCGACCCCGACAGCGAGCTGGTCGTCATCGAGATACCCCAGCCCTTCGGGAACCACAACGGCGGGCAGATCGCCTTCGGGCCCGACGGGCGCCTGTACGTGGCCCTGGGCGACGGCGGCAGCGCCGGGGACCCCGGGGACAACGGCCAGGACCTGGAGACCCTGCTGGGGTCGGTCCTGCGGATAGACGTGTCCCAGTCGTCTCCCGATGAGCCGTACCGGATACCTCACGACAACCCCTTCGTCGGAGAGCCGGGAGTCCGCTGGGAGATATGGGCCTACGGCCTGCGGAACCCCTGGAGGTTCTCCTTCGACCCCTCCGGCCGCCTGTGGGCTGCCGACGTGGGACAGAACGCCTGGGAGGAGATAGGCCTCCTGGAGGGCGGCGGCAACTACGGCTGGAGGTGCATGGAGGGCCTCCACCGCTTCCGGTGGGAGGCGGCGTGCGACTCCGCCGTGCTCGCTCCCCCGGTGTGGGAGTACCCCCGGACCGACGGCAACTGCTCCGTCACCGGCGGCTACGTCTACCGGGGCGACGGGATACCCGACCTGGCCGGCGCCTACGTGTACGGCGACTATTGCTCCGGGCGGATATGGGGTCTTCGCCTCGAAGGCGGTTCGGTAGGGGAGCAGGCCCTGCTGGCCGAGTCGGACCTCCTCATCACCTCTTTCGGTGAGGACCTGGACGGCAACCTGTACGTCCTCTCCCGGAACGAAGGCATCTACCGCCTGGCCGAGCGCCGGTAGCCCCCCCGGCGTGGGCCATGGATGCGCCTCACGGGGCCAGGGCTATGAGTATCACTCCCGCCACGATGGCCCCGGAGCCCAGCAGCCTGCCCCATGCCAGTGGCTCCTTCAGCATCGTGGCCCCCAGGACCACCCCGAACACGATGCCCACCTCCCTGGCCGGTGATATGTAGCTGACTCGGGAGAACTCCAACGCCGACAGCACCAGCCCGTAGGCCAGGAAGGTCAGCAGGCCCGCAGCGGCGATCCGAAGGGGCCCCGCCCGAAACTCCTCGGCCAGCTTGTCCAGGCCGTGGACCCGCACCATGTAGGGCGTCAGCGTCAGGCCCGTGCCCAGGGACATGAGGTACATGTACAGCAGCGGGTCCACGTACCGTACCCCCACCTTGTCCCACACCGAGTAGGTCGCGATAACCGCCCCGGTGAGCAGCGCGTACCTGGCGCCCGGGTCCTTCAGAAACCGGAGAGGGTCGCTCAGGACCGCCCGGATGCTCCCCCACCAGTACACGGTGTATATGCCGATCACGATGGCGGCTATCCCTCCCGCGGCCAGGGCGGAGACCGCCTCACCCAGCAGGACGACTCCCAGCACCGGCACGGCCATGGGGCCCATGCCCCGGGCGACGGGGTACACCAGGGACAGGTCTCCGTGGGTGTATCCCCGCCCCAGGAAGAGGAAGTAGAGGGCGTGCAGCCCAACCGTGCCCAGGACGTACCACCAGCCCGGGGACTCCACCGAGGTCTGCCACGCCAGCACCGCACCCAGGGGCAGCAACAGGACGCTGATGGCCGCCAGCAGCCACCAGGTGAACACCTCCGGGCGGACGGCGTCTTTGAGCAGGTAGTTCCACGTCGCGTGGGCCACGGCGGAGAGCACCACCATGCCTAGGGCGAGGCCGTTCATTCCTGGCAGTATAGCAGCCCGCAAGCTTGACGGCCCATGACTCGGCTGCTACGATTGCCTCCGGCCTCGGCGGCTGCGTCTGCGCCGTCCGCTGGGGGGCCGGGCACATCCACTCTCCCAACCTCGGCGGCGTAGCGCCCCTACGGAAAGGGCCCGATGACCTATTTCGCAGGCGTAGACACCGGCGGCACCTTCACCGACTTCGTCATCTTCGACACCGAGACCCAGACCCTGCACCTGCACAAGTACCCCTCGACCCCCCACGACCCTTCGGCGGCCACCGTAGAGGGGCTGGGAGAGGTCCTGCCGGAGCAGGGGATCACCCCGGCGGAGCTCGACTCCCTGGCCCACGGCACCACCGTGGCCATCAACGCCGTCCTCCAGGACCGCCTCCCCGAGATAGGCATAATCACCACCGAGGGGTTCCGCGACGTCCTTGAGCTGGCCCGGCAGAGGCGTCCCCACCTCTACAACCTGGACATCGAGAAGCCCCGGCCCCTGGCACCCAGGCGCCTCCGCCTGGAGGTCCCCGAGCGGGTCGACGTCCACCGGCGGGTGCTCACCCCCCTGGACGAGGGTGCGGTGACCCGGGCGGCCGAGAGGCTCAGGGAGGCCGGAGTCCCGGCCGTGGCCATCTGCTTCCTCAACGCCTACGGCAACTCCGTCCACGAGCGCAGGGCCCGCACGCTGCTCAAGCGCTCCTTTCCCAGGGCCCTGGTCTCCATCTCCTCGGAGGTGTTGAGGGAGTTTCGCGAGTTCGAGCGTTTCTCCACCACCACCCTCAACGCCGCCCTATTGCCCGTCATGCGTCGCTACCTCGACCGTCTGGGACGGAGGGTGAAGGCCCTGGGCGTGTCCTCGCCGCCGCGAATCTCCAGCTCCTACGGCGGCACCGTGGCCCTGCGCACCGCCAAGGAGCGCCCCACCGTGACCCTGATGTCCGGTCCCAGCGCCGGGGTCGTGGGGGCCGCCGCGGTCGCCGGGGCCAGCGGGTACCGGGACCTGATAACCCTGGACATGGGCGGCACCAGCACCGACGTCTGCCTCGTCCACGGCGGCACGCCCCTCGTCTCCCGGGAGCGTCAGATAGGGGGGTGGCCGGTGCTGGAGCCGTCCCTGGACGTCCACTCCATCGGCGCCGGGGGCGGCAGCATCCTGTGGGTGGACGAGGGCGGCTTCCTGCGGGTCGGCCCTCAGAGCGCCGGGGCCAGGCCGGGCCCGGCCTGCTACGGACTGGGCGGCACGCGGGCCACCGTGACCGACGCCAACTTGGTGGCCCGCCGCCTCAGCCCCAGCCGGAATCTCGGGGACCGGGTTGCCCTCCAGGAGGCCCCGGCCCGTCGCGCCCTGGAGGCCGACGTGTGCGGCCCCATGGGGTTCTCCATCGAGAGGGCCCTCTACGGCGCCAACGGGGTGCTGACCAGCAACCTGGCCCGGGCCGTTCGCGTGGTCTCGGTGGAGCGGGGCCACGACCCGCGGACCTTTACGCTGGTGGCCTTCGGAGGGGCCGGCCCGATGCACGCGGTCCAGCTTGCCGCCGAGATGGACATCGGCACTGTGCTCGTCCCCGAGGCCCCCGGGGTGCTTTGCGCCCTGGGGCTGCTGATGGCCGACGTCCGAGCCGAGTTCAGCCAGTCCCACGTGCTGGCCCTGGACGGGAACGGGCGGGACCACGCGCCCGCGCCCCGTGGCGCCGTGGCCCATCGCACCGTGGAGCGCGTCTTCGCGGGACTGGAGGGCCGCGCGTCCAGGTGGCTCAGGAGCGAGGGAATCGACCGCTCCTCGGCGGGGAGCACCCGGGTGGTGGAGATGCGGTACGCGGGACAGGGCCACCAGCTTCCCATCGTCGCCCACGCCGATGGAAGCCCGGCCGGCGCCGTCGATCGGCTCTTGGAGGACTTCCACGCCACCTATGAGGAGGGATACGGCTACGCCCGCAGGGGCATGCCGGTGGAGATGGTCCACTTTCGCCTCCAGGTGCGCGCCCCGGGCCCCCAGCCGGAGCTGAAGGCCCGCTCCCCGGGGGACGGCGACCACCGCCGGGCCCTCAGCTCCACCAGGGAGGTCTACCTTGGCCAGGAGCACGGGTTCGGCGAGTGCCCGGTGTACTGGAGACCCAGCCTGGAGCCCGGGGACAGAGTTCCCGGTCCGGCGGTGATCGAGCAGATGGACTCGACCACCGTCCTGCTGCCCGGCCAGGAGGCCAACGTGGACCAGTACCTGAGCCTGCTAATCTCGACGTAGGGGGAACGGTTGAGCGCCAAGACCGAAGTAGACCCGATCCTGGCCGAGGTGGTCGCGAACCTGCTCCTGTCCGTGTCCGACGAGCTGGGGCTCGCCATGATCACGGCGTCCCACTCTCCCAACATCCGCGAGCGGAGGGACTGCTCCACCTGCATCTTCGGGCCCGAGGGCCAGATCATCGCCCAGGCGCCCTTCGTGCCCATGCACCTGGGCTCCATGGTCGGCTTGATCGGCGAGGTGCTTAAGAGGTTTCCCAAGGACACCCTGAAGCCCGGCGACATGTTCCTGGCCAACGACCCGTATCGCGGCGGGGGGGCCCACCTGCCCGACATCACCGCCGTGTCCCCGGTGTTCTATGAGGACTCCCTGGTGGCCTTCGTCGCCGACATAGCCCACCACGCCGATGTGGGCGGGATGGTGCCGGGCAGCGAGTCGGCGGCGTGCAAGACCATATACGAGGAGGGCATCCGACTGCCCCCCGTGCGCGTGTACCCCGAGCTGGGAGAGGACGATGGGGTCACCCAGATCATCATGTCCAACAGCCGTACCCCCGAGGAGCGCCTCGGGGACCTGCAGGCCCAGATGGCCGCGCTCCACGTTGGGGTCCGCGGCGTCCACCAGGTGTGCGAGCGCTACGGCGCCGACACCATGTTGGATTGCGTCGAGCACTTCCTGGACTACAGCGAGAGGCGGATGCGCCGTCTCATAGGGCGTCTGAAGGAGGGCACCTACAGGTTCGTCGACTACTTGGACAGCGACGGATTTCAGGACACCCCGGTGCGCATCGAGTGCGCCGCCACCGTGAAGGACGGTATGGTGGAGTTCGATTTCACCGGTACGGACCCCCAGATGGACAGCGGCAAGAACGTCCCCACGGTCGCCACCCTGTCCGTCGTTTACTTCGTCCTCAAGATGCTCCTGGACCCGGACCTGCCTCCCAACTCTGGCACCTACAAACCCGTCCGCGTCGTAGCGCCCGAGGGGTGTCTGGTCAACCCCGTGCCGCCGGCGGCGGTGGGGGCCCGGGCTACGAGCTGCGGCATCCTGGGCGACGTCGTGGTGGGCGCCCTGGTCCAGGCGATGCCCGAGAAGTCCCTGGCTCCCTCGGGGCCCCACTCCCTGTGCACCTACGGGGGCACGCTGCCGGGCTCCGACCAGCCATGGGTGGACTACGAGACCTTCGCCGGAGCCCTGGGAGCCCGGCGCACCCGGGACGGCACCGACGCCGTCCGCATCCACGCCTCGGGCTCCGCCAACCTGCCCGTGGAGAGCATGGAGCTGGCCTACCCGCTACAGGTGCTCCGGTATGAGCTCCTGAGGGACGGCGGCGGCCCGGGCAGCTTCCGCGGTGGCATGCCCATCCGGCGGGACACCCGCGTTTTGGCTGAGGACACCATCCTGTCGACTACCGCCGACCGGGAGACCCATCCGGCGGAGGGCCTGGAGGGAGGCCTGAGCGGCTCTCCCAGCGCCTTCGTCATAAACCCGGACACGCCCGGGGAGCGGTCCGTGAGAGCCGTGACCGCGGGCATTCACCTGCAGGCGGGAGACGTGGTCAGCGTGCGGACCGCGGGCGGCGGCGGCTTCGGAGACCCGCTGGGCCGGGAGCCGTCCCTGGTCCTGGCCGACCTGGTGGACGACCGGATATCCCCGGAGGCGGCCAAAGAGGTGTACGGGGTGGTCGTGAAAGACGGCGCGGTGGACGAGCGGGCCACGGCCCGGCTGAGGAAGAGGCTGGCCCGGAGCGCGGGGAACGCCTGACCACGGTGCGGGGCCCTGAGGACGGAGAGCGTCTGAGTACGGTGTAGGGCCCTGAGCACGGGGAACGCCTGAGGACGGTGTAGGGAGGGGGTCACATGATAAAGCGGCGCAACATGTGGATGCAGGTGCTCCTGTTCATCATCACGCTGACCATTTACGGCATCTACTGGTTCTACGTGACGTCCAAGGAGATGATCGAGTACAAGAACCTGCCGGGCAGCGCGGGCCTTTGGACGGTCCTGACGTTGCTACCGATCGTCGGCATTTATTCCTGGTACAAGCAGGGAGAGGCCACCGAGTACCTGACCGACGGCAACATAAGCAGGTGGATCATATTCATACTGTGGTTCGTCTTCTCTCCCGCCGTGTGGTTCATCGTACAGACCGAGCTGAACAAGCGGGCCACGGAGTAGGGACCGGGCCGGGGGTCCCGTAAGGGTCCATGAGCCTCTACCTGGTCGACGGCACCTTCGAGCTCTTCCGGGCCTACTACGCCAT
This sequence comes from Dehalococcoidia bacterium, assembly GCA_965207305.1. Lineage (GTDB taxonomy): Bacteria > Chloroflexota > Dehalococcoidia > Lucifugimonadales > JAGWBF01 > JAGWBJ01. The sequence goes on from CBDBMB010000002.1 coordinate 400,842, forward strand.
GCCCCCCATGTACGCCCCAGACGGGCGCCCCGTGGCGGCCGTCCGCGGCCTGCTTCAGACCCTCATTAACCTGGTCCACGACGACGACGTCACCCACGTGGCGTGCGCCTTCGACCACGTCATCGAGTCCTTCAGGAACCGGCTCTTCGACGGCTACAAGACCGGCGAGGGTGTCCCCGAGGACCTGGCGTCCCAGTTCCCCCTGGCCGAGCGGGCGGCATCCGCCCTGGGCATGGTTGTCTGGCCCATGGTCGAGTTCGAGGCCGACGACGCCATCGCCGCGGCCGCCGCCCGCTGGTGCGGCGTGGAGGAGGCCGGGCGGGTGGTCATCTGCTCCCCCGACAAGGACCTGGCCCAGATGGTCAGGGGCGGTCGGGTGGTCTGCCTGGACAGGCGCAGGGGGACGGTGCTGGACGAGGCCGGAGTCAGGGAGAAGTTCGGGGTCGAGCCCCGGTCGATTCCCGACTACCTGGCCCTTGTCGGCGACGCGAACGACGGCATACCCGGCGTTCCCAAGTGGGGCGCCGGGACCAGCGCCCGCCTCCTCTCCCGATACGGGCGCGTCGAGGACATCCCCCGGGACCCTGCGGAGTGGGACGTGTCCGTGCGGGGCGCGGCGGCGGCCTCCGCCAGCCTGGAGGAGCACCGGGAGAGGGCCGCCCTCTACAAGCTGCTGGCCACCCTCCGCACCGACGTCCCCATCGAGGAACGCCTGGAGGACCTGCGGTGGACCGGCGTGCCCCGGGAGCCCTTCAGGGAGCTGTGCGTGGAGCTGGGGTTCCAGGCCCTGGCCGACCAGCCCCGGAGGTGGAGGGATGCCGGGGACCGGTCGTTGCCATGACGGGGGATGTGCCGTAAGATTGGGTCCAACGCCATGCGGATTGTAGGGCGCACCAACATCTTCTACGGCTGGTTCGTCGTCATCGGCGGCGCGCTCATCACCATGGGCATGACCGGCACGCAGTTCTCCTTCGGCGTGTTTCTGAAACCCATGACCGAGGAGTTCGAGTGGAGCCGGGCGACCCTCTCCCTGGCCTTCGGCACCACCTTCATGTTGTCGGGCCTGCTGCGTCCCGTGGCCGGGTTCCTGGCCGACCGGTACAGCCCGAAGGTGGTGGCCCTGTCGGGGGTCGTGCTGATGGGCGCCATGCTCCTGCTCCTGCCCCTCATAGGCAACCTGGCCCACCTGTACCTCATCTTCGCCGTGATGAGCGTCGGCCTCACCCTGGGGACCGGGTCCACTCTCACCAAGATAGTAAGCGCCTGGTTCCATACCAACCGGGGCCTCACCCTGGGTCTCATCACCGGCGGCGGCTCCATCGGCGCCATCATACTGGTGCCCGCCGCATCCAGCTTCGTCGTGCTCTTCGATTGGAGGGATGCGTACATCTTCCTGGGCGTGCTCCTGCTGGCCGTGATCCTGCCGGTGGGGGTTCTGTTCGTCAAGAACCGTCCCAGTGACGTGGGGCTTGCGCCCCGCAGGGCCGAGCCCTCCCCGTCCTCCGAGTCCACCGCCGCGGCGGTGGAGGCCGAGCCCGACGCCACCTTCGGCGAGGCGCTGCGCACGGGGTTCTTCTGGAAGCTGACCTTCGGCTACTTCGTCTGAGGGTACTCCATGAGCTTCGTGAATGCTCACTTCGTCTCCTACGCCCAGGACCTCGGTTACCATCCCATGGTGGGGGCGGCCGGCTTCAGCCTCATCGGCCTCTGGGCCATAGTCGGGACCCTCATACTGGGCCACCTGTCCGACCGCTCCAGGAACCGCAAGTTCCTTCTCGCCTTCTCCTACGAGCTCAGGGCCCTCGGGTTCGTCATAGTCCTCCTGTCCATGGGCATCTCCTTCTTGGGCATACCCTCCCTGGGGCTGGCGGCGCTCCTGATAGGCATCATGCTGGTGGGCTCGTCGTGGAACGCCGTCATCGGGATCACGGCTGCCTACACGTCGGACAGGTTCGGCGTGGCCAACCTGGCCACAATCTACGGCACCATGTTCGGCGTCATGCCCCTGGGCTCCGGCCTGGGCGCCTACCTTGGCGGCGTCCTATACGACTGGCGGGGGACCTACGACATCGCCATATGGTCGAACCTTGTCCTGCTCACAATCTCCGCCGCGCTGGTCTACTACATGCGCGAGCCGCGGCCGACCATAGGCGGGCAGGTGGCGGTGGCGGACTAGGGCCTGTTCACACCTGCCATCACTCCTGCGCCCCATTACTCCTGCGCCCCATTACTCCTGCGAAATAGGACGCGCTCCGTATACCACTCCGACCCCCACGTCGTTCCTCCGAGAATAGCCCATTGCCGGGTCCCGTCGTGGGGTCGTCCCTACTGGGCACCCACAAGAGAAGCCCCTGCGGGTCGGCGTGGAATGGAATCACCCACCCCTGGGTCCCGCCGAAGGCCGGGACCCAGGGGTGGCGAGGGGGCCGCACCAGTCGTGCCTCCCAGCGCGTAAGGAAGGAGGCCCCCCACCCCTGGCTTCCGGCTCGGGGGCCGGAATGACGGTGAGGATTGCACCGCCGTTTTCATCCCCTTGTGTGGCCTTACCAATGCCATAGTCATTCCGAGCCCCAGCCTGTCATTCCGAGCCGACCTCTACGCAGTCATTCCGAGCCGTCCCCTTCGCAGTCATTACCATGAAAATAGGCCCGCAGCACTCCCCCGTCACTCCCGCGAAAGCGGGAGTCCACGGCACCAATATGGATTCCCGCGTGCGCGGGAATGACGATGGGTGAGGCCCCTTCGTTTTCATCCCCTTGTGTGGCCTTACCAAGGCCACAGTGATTCCGAGCCGCCCCGCCTGTCATTCCGAGCCGCCCTCTTCGCTGTCATCCGAGCCGTAGGGCGAGGAATCTCAGGTGCCCTCCAACAAGTTCGCCACGCCACAAGGCCCAGGGGCACAGTACTCGCCGGCATGGATACGTTCCTCCCTCCGCTCCGTGCGGAATGACGGGCCGGGGACCGCGCAACAGAATGACGGGCGGCGGCACCGGCTTTTTCATCCCCCGATGTGGCCCTGGAACGGCCATACTGATTCCGAGCCGTAGCCGAGGAATGACGTGTTGCGTGTAAGGCTACACAAGGGCCTCTTTGCACGGCGCTGACGGTAGACAGGCCAGGAGCGGAGCGAACGGTCTTGCACTTCTCCGGACAATGGTGACAGCTTGGACATGCCTGGTAGCTTGATGCTATGATTCTTACATGACGATATGCCGCATGGGGGTGCTTCCAAGCAAACGGCCCGCCACAGAGTAACTCGGACGGGATTCCACATGAGGTTGGGGAGGGCATAGTATCCACTATGCCCAAGCCGATGGCCTGGCCCCAAGGACGCGGAGAGGCGAAGAGTCTTGCACGAAATGGACACGTACTATGCTCGGTAACGCTCACTACCACTTGCACGTATCAGGGTTCGAACTCACAGGCCCCGAGGTAGGTAGCTTCATCGTAAAACGATTACCAGAACAATACATCTCACGTGGCATGGCTCGCAAAGCGCGTCGCCAGCTTAGCACTCAAGAGAACATCGACATAGATCACATCGACTTAAGAAGTTGCAAGGGCGACTGTGCATAATGCCTCCTTATGTGGCTAGATGCGACCCGAGGCCGTTACTTGGAGTACTCGGCAGACTGCTGAAGAACAAGCCCAGAGTCATGAGCATGAAAGAGCCTGATGTGCAGGACTTCGGGATAACCTGGGAGGAATACGTACTCTACAAATATGGAGGGCTCAATTCAGACCTGGCTTGGCTCTCCGCATTCTTGGTCGGTTTCTCAGTCGCTTTTTTGGTCACGTTCGTTGTCACGGAAAGCGTGCATGCCGGGATCGCGTGGGGCATAATGGGGAGCCCCATAGTCGCTTTGATCGCTTCAGTGTCCGTTCGACCGGCTATCGTGCGATTCAAGAGGCGTCGTTTGTTGGAAGGCCCCTTTGCATCACGGATCAAGCTCTACGAAGAGGCACACACTGCATATAGAGCGATGCAAGAAGAGGCCGAGCGGGCACGGCGGGACGCTGAAGAAGCCCAACGCGAAGCCGAGGAGTCGGAGCGAAAAGCACGGCGGGCGCGGCGGGAGGTCGACAGAGCACAGTGGGAGGCTGAGAGCGCACGACGCAGGAAATTCCAAGAGCACTGGTTATCCCTAAGGGGGGCTGAATTCGAGCGGGAGCTGGCGACTCTGTACAGGCGTCTGGGCTACCGCGTGGAATCGACTCCCATCTCCGGGGACCAAGGGGTCGACCTCGTCCTACGGAAGGACGGCAAGACCACCGTAGTCCAGTGTAAGGGCCATCAAGACCCTGTTGGGCCATCAATTGCCAGGGAGCTATTGGGGAGCATGATGCATTTTGGTGCCGACAGTGGAATTCTAGCCTGCACTGGAGGGTTCACCCGCGGCGTCGAGGAGTTTGTGCGCGGCAAACCAATAGAGCTCATCTCCGCTCAAGACCTGGCCACGTTGGGAGGAAGGGTCGAAGGCGTGGCGTTCGACAGACCCCTGTGCCCCGTGACGGCATGCAGAAGTGTGATGATGTTGCGTACCGGCAGGCACGGCGAATTCTGGGGGTGCCCGAGATTCCCGCGATGCAAGGGTTGGAGGAAGTTGGAGAGGACCGGACCCTAGCTGCGGAGAGGGGTGATAAAATGGACCGAGAGCCAGTGGACAAGAATGAAAGCAACGGAGAGCGCTCCATCGCCGCAGGAGACAAGCCATGAATGCACCCCCCACCCAGGAACCCGTGTTAAGTCGCCCTGGAGCGGTGTTGGCAGGCCTGCTCCACGCTCTCGGCAAGGGCGTATACCGGACCAAGCTCGTCAAGCTGACCTACCTGCTGGACGAGGCCAGTTACCGGCTTCGCGGACAGACCATGACCGGGTTCCAGTACATGTGGGACAACTATGGCCCCAATGCAGAGGACAACGGGATAGTGCGTGAGTTGGACGGAATGGCGGGGGCCGGGGTGATCACCATGCGACAAGTAATGGAGACGCGAGGTCCCGCCTACCTCTACAAGATCGGTCCCTGTTGCTACCCGGCCGGTCTGCCCCTCTCCAGTGACGACTGGGTCGAGATTCACACTACAGTCCATAAGTACGGCAAGCTGACGACAAAGCAGGTGGTACGCGCCTCCAAGGCCACGGCGCCCATGTGTGGAGCTCGTCAGTATGGAGCCCTCGCATTCACCCAGGACCCCCCGCTGACGCCGGAAGAGGTTGACGCTGATCCCTTCTGGCGGGAAACCCTGGCGGCGATAGGCAGTCAGTCGGACCGCATCAGCCTAGACGACCTGCAATCCCAGAGTGCCTAACAGCCTCAGCCTGGGCCGTGACAGTCCCGCCCGTCGTTTCTACGACTCCCTCAGGGGAGAGGAGCGCGCAAGTGTGGACGCGGCGCTGGAGTACATCAGAGATTTCCCCTTCGAGCACGGCGACATCATCGCCAAGCGCCTGTTGCCGCCCGTCGTGGTGTATGAGTACACCGATGGCCAGTGGCGTATCTCCTACGGCTTGAGCGTCCTCCCCGACGAGGGCACGCTCCACGTCAGCATCTGGGCCATCGCCCGTGCGTGACCCATTCCCCCTCTCCCCCAGGGAGAGGGGCAGGGGTGAGGGCGTCGTCCCGGCGAAGGCCGGGACCCAGGCGCGGTGAGCGGGTGACACGCGCCCTTTCCCCATCCCGGCGCCCCCGATTTACCATAAGAACATGGTCTGACGACCAAATCCAACCCCGCCACTGAGGCGCCAGGTCCGCCCAATGCCAAAAAGCCGCACTAGGACCAAGCGACCCCGGCCATCCAACCCGGCCGATCCACCCGGACCCCACCGTCATCCCGGCCCAGGGCCTGCCCCGTGCCCTATACGGGGCCGGGACCGAGGGTCGGGGAAGTCGATACCCGCAGAATGGGAGAAAATGAGAGGAAATGAGAGGGAGGTCAAAAATTCCAGCCTTACCCTTCGCCAGCAGTCCGCCCTCTCCATCATCGCCGCCTCCCCCTCCGTGGCTCAGGCCGCCCGCGCCTCCGGGGTGGGGCAGAGCACCATTTACCGCTGGATGGAAGACGATGACTTCCGCAGCGAGCTCACCCGAATCCGCCGGCAGTCGGCCGAGTTGGCCCGCCGGGAGCTCCAGGGGCTGATGCTTCGCAGCGTCTCCGTCCTGGCCGATGCCATGGAGGACCCCGATAAGGCTGTCCGGCTCCGCGCCGCCCGCTACACCATGTCCTTCGCTGTCCGGATTTGCGAGATCGAGGACCTCGGAAAGCGGGTTCAGGAGCTGGAAGAGCTCATCCCCCTGTGGGCTGCCTATCCCTCACCCAAAATAGACCTGCCCAAATAGATCAAAGGAGAACACGATATGAACGCCCTGAGAGCCCGCGTGAACGCCCTCTGCCGGAAGATGGCCCTTCCGCTCGCCGTCCTCCGCATCCGACGCCTGGCCGATGAGTTTTCTCTCGAATGTGCCGTGGCCTACGCCGACCGCCGGACCCCGCCCGACTCCCATGACCTTATCCTCAGGGTGGCCTCCGCCGGGTACCGGCTCCCCGACTTCATGGCCGTCTACAAGTACCTGAACAGGTGCCGGAGCCGGAACGCCGTCCCCGAAACCGAAGACATCGTCAACGCCCTCCTCCCTTGGTCCCGGCTCTACCCACCTCCACGGTTCGCCTAGCCCGTCCCCTTGAACCAACCCGCCTCACGTGCTACATTCTGTCCAGCAACCGGGCTGTCCAACAACGGGGCTGTCCAGCAAAACGGCTGTCCAACAAGACTGCCTGAAAGCGAGAGTCTGCCATGACAACCAGTACCAGGGCCGACGTGATAGTCAGGGGAGGGATGCTGGTCACCGGCCAGGACATCACCCGCCGGGACGTGGTCATCAGGGAGGGCAGGGTCGTCGAGCTGACCGACGACCCGTCGCGGGAGGCCGGCAGGATAATCGACGCCACCGGCAAGTACGTGCTCCCCGGGGCCATCGACTCCCATTGCCATCCGGTATACAACGACAAGATGGACGACTACTCCATCACCGCGGCCTACGGGGGCATAACCACCGTCATCGCCTTCGTGGGCAACGTCAGGTCCTGGGGGTTCGAAGGCTACACGGCGGACGTCATCAAGCAGTTCATCGACGAGGCCGAGAGGCTCTCATACCTGGACTACGCCATCCACGGCACCTACACCCCGGCCGACGGGGACAGCTTCAACAAGTCCGTGGGGGAGATCATCCGCATGGGCGTCATCTCCTTCAAGATGTTCCTGGCCTACCGGCGCCGGGGCATGGAGATCCCCGAGGACAACATGATCCGCATCATGGACCTGGCCTCCAAGGACGGGGGCATGGCCATGGTCCACGCCGAGAACGGGCCATGCATCGACTTCCTGATAGACCAGTACACCGCCGAGGGGAACACCTCGCCCCCCTACTTCCTCCGCTCCCAGCCCAACATACTGGAGGCCGAAGGAGTGAACCGGTCGGCCGTGTTTTCCCAGGTGCTGGACTGCCCCCTTTACCCGGTGCACCTCAGCACCAAGGAGGCCATGGCCGTGGTGCGCCGGTACAAGGGCGAGGGCCTCAAGATGTTCGCCGAGACCTGCCCCCACTACCTGACCCTGACCAACGACGAGGTGCTGACCAAGGGCCCCATAGGCAAGGTCGGCCCGCCCCTGCGTGAGGCGGATGACTGCGAGGCCCTGTGGGCCGCCCTGGCCGACGGCACCATCGACACCATCGCCAGCGATTCCGGCGGCACCAACAAGCGCCAGAAGCTCACCGGCGGCATGGACGCGACCCTCAAGGACACGCCGGCGGGGGCCACCGGGGAGAACATCTTCGAGGGCCGCTACGGCCTGAACACCATCGAGTTCATGGTGCCCGTGGTCTGGAGCTACGGAGTGAACAGGGGCCGCATCACGCTGCCCAGGTTGGTGCAGGTGTTCTGCGAGAACCCCGCCAAGCTCTTCGGTCTCTATCCCAAGAAGGGCTGCCTGAACCCGGGGTCCGACGCCGACCTGGTGATCTGGGACCCGGGCAGGGTGCACGTGGTCGACGGCCAGCACGGCAACACCGACCACTCGGCCTTCGACGGCTTCAAGCTGCTGGGCATGCCCGACCTGACCATGTCCAGGGGCCACGTGATCATCGAGAACGACGAGGTCGTGGGCACCAAGGGCCGCGGCGAGTTCCTGCCGGGCGACCCCAACACCGCGTCCTACGCCCGGGGCGGGCACCAGATCAGCCGCCCGTAGGCGCGGCCCACGGCTCCGCCGCCGGACCCACGCCCGGACCCACGCCGGACCCATGAAGGGAGGTGCCGATGGCCGGCGCCAGACTGAACCCCGTGACCACCGAGGTCCTGGGCAACGCCCTGGTCTCCATCGCCGACGAGATCCTGGCCGCGCTGATAAAGTCCGCGTACTCCACCAACATCAAGGAGCGGCAGGACTGCTCCAGCGTCATACTGGACGCCGACGGCCGCATCGTCTGCATCGGGGACATCAGCCAGCCCGTCCACATGAGCTCCTTCATGTTCACCGGGTCCGCCATCCTGGAGCGGTTCCCCAGGGAGTCCATCCGGGAAGGCGACGTGTTCATGGTCAACGACCCCTACAGCGGCGGCCCGTCCCACCTGGCCGACGTGACCTTCGTGGGTCCCGTGTTCCACGACGGCGACCTCCTGGGCTTCGTGGGCAATACCGGCCACTGGCCCGACGTGGGAGGCAAGGCCCCTGGCCAGTGCGCCCTGGGCGACGCCACCGAGATATACCAGGAGGCCATCCGGTACCCGCCCATCCGCATGTACAGGGCCGGAGAGCTCCAGCGGGAGGTGCTGGAGGTGGTCCTGCTGAACGTGCGGGACCCCGACGGCCGGGATGGGGACATTCGCGCCCAGGTGGGCTCGGTCCAGGTGGGCGTGCGCCGGATGCAGGAGTTGGCCCAACGGTACGGCATCGACGTGCTGCGCTCGGGCATGGACGAGCTGCTCCGGGTCTCCGAGACGAAGGTGCGCGAGGGCATCCGGCGGTTGAGGGAGGGCGTCTACGAGGCCGTGGACTACCTGGACGACGACCTGGACAGCGACGAGCCCATTCCCATGAGGGTGAAGGTCACGGTGAAGCACGAACCCCAGCCCACCATCACCCTGGACTACACCGGCACCGGCGGGCCCACCAGGTGGGGCCTCAACAACCCCTACTCCGGGACGGCCGCCTGCGCATACTGGGTCCTGCGCTCCCTGCTGGACCCCAGTGCCCTGGGCAACGACGGGTTCTGGAGGCCCATCGAGATGATCATCCCAGAGGGGTCCATCCTCAATCCCAGGCCACCCTCCCCGGTGGGGGCGCGGTTCGAGGTGTGCTCCCAGCTTCCTGACCTGCTCTTCGCCGCCCTCGGCGGTTCCAGCGACAGGGCGGCCACCGACTCCAACCTGGAGGCGGGGAGTCACGGCGTTCACGGAATGGGGTTCAGCAGCCAGGGGCCGCCCACCTTCATCTACTACGAGACGCTGGCCGGCGGCGGCGGGGCCAGGCCCGTCAAGGACGGCATAGAGGGCGTGCATACCGCGTCCAACCTGCCCATAGAGGCCATGGAGCTGGAGTTCCCCATGATGGCCGACCGCCTGGAGTACATAGCCGACTCGGCGGGGGCAGGGCGGTTCAGGGGCGGTGTGGGGATTCGGAAGGACTACCGGATGCTGGTGGACACCTACGTGGGGACCCACTCCAACCGGCACAAGATCCCCGGGCCCGGCCTTCTGGGGGCCAGCGACGGCACCCTCACGCGCATCGTGCGCAACTTCGACGGGTCCGAGTCCCAGGAGCTGCCCAGAGAAGGGGCGTTCATCCCCGTGGACGCCTCCGACGTGGTCACCATCGTCTCGGGCGGCGGCGGCGGCTTCGGAGACCCCCTGGAGCGGGACCCGGCCCTGGTGCTCGACGACGTGCTGAACGAAAAGGTGACGGTGGACGGCGCTCGGCGGGACTACGCCGTGGTCGTCGACGGGCTGACGGTGGACGTGGAAGCCACGGACCTGCTCCGGCGGGAGCGGCGCGGCGTGTAGTCACCGCGTCAGGGCAGCGCCAATACCGCGTGCCCCGGCCCCAGCACCAGTGCGCCGTCCTGCCGCACGATGGACAGCTCGCAGGTCACCGAGCCTCCCCCTTCGCCCGCCTCGGTCCCCGTGACCCGTCCCCGGCAGGTCAGGGTGTCCCCGGGGAAGGCGAACTCCCTGAAGCGGAAGCCCAGCCGGCGTATGGTCCCCGGGTCGCCCGTCCAGTCGGACAGCATCTGGGCCAGGAAGGCCCCCAGCATCTGGCCGTCCACGAAGGGACGCTCGAACCCCTTCTCCCGCACGTACTCCATGTCGTAGTGGTACCGGTGGAAGTCCCACGTGGCCGCCGCGTAGAAGACCATCATGGGCAGGCTGATCCGCTTCTGCAGCTCCGGCAGCCGGTCTCCGTCGCCTACGTCCCTGAACGAGAGGGGCCGGTCCAGGCGGCGGGGAGGCGTCGAGCTTCCCGGACCCTCCGCTGTGGATGGGGTCTCCGGCGGGGCTGCCAAGCCGGCCAGCACAGGGGCATCCGACACTCGGAACAGGTTCGTCTCGGTGTTGGTGGCCAGCAGCGCCCCGTGCTGGTTGGAGTAGCTGATCTCCGAGGTGACGATGAGCAGCTTCCCCGTGCTGCCGTCCCGCTCCCGGATGTCGGCCACCTTCCACCGGACGGTGAGCAGGTCGTCGGGGCGCAGGGGCTGGTGAAAGTGGTAGTCATTGGAGCCGCGGATCTCCAGGCCCAGCGGAAGCTGGACTCGTGCGGCGGGCCCCCCGGCCTCGTCCAGCGCGCCGACCATGTACTGCATCGTCTCGCACACGAAGGTGGGCGGCGCGATGATTCCCCCGTAAGACGTGCCGGAGGCGTAGGCCCCGTCGGAGTAGACGGGGTTCGAGTCCCCGATGGAGAGGGCGAACTTGCGTATGGAGGCCGCCCCGATCTCCTCGGGTGCGTGGTAGACCCACTCCCGTCCTATGAGGGCCTCGATGTCGGGGGTCAGCGCCGAAGGTCCGGGCGTCGTCATGCTCGCCCCCTAGTCGAGGATGGCGGTGGCGTCCACCTGGATTAGCAGCTCTGGCCGCAGAAGGGAGCTGACCACCACGCCGGTTGCCGCTGGGAACTCATCGCCGAAGAACCTCCGCCGTATGTCTCCCACGCCCCGGTATCCCCTCAGGCCCGGTGGAGTGATGAGCTCCGTGGTCTTCACGACGTCCGCCATCGACCCGCCCGCCGCCTCCAGCACGGCCTTCAGGTTGCTGTATACCTGGGTGGTCTGGGCCAGGACGTCCCCCTCCCCGACGACGGCCCCCGTTCTGCGGTCCACCGCCGTCTGCCCCGAGATGAACAGGAACCGCCCCTGGCGGACGGCGGCCGGAGCCGGCGGCCCGGCCGGGGCAAGCCAGCCGGGCACCTCGACCTCCTGGCGGGGCGCTCCGAGCACGGCCGTGGCCTCGACCTCGATCAGCGCGTCGGGATGGAGGAGGCGGTTGACGCCGACGCCCGTCGAGGCCGGCAGCCGGTCCTTGGGGAACTGGCGCCGGGCATCGCCGGTGTCGGCATAGCCCTCCAGGCAGGCGGGGGTGATGTAGTCCAAAGACTTCCCCACGTCCCCGGGGACCGCTCCCGCAGCGTGCAGCACCTGGCCGATGGAGTCGTGGGCGGCGGCGGTCTGCTCGGCGGGGGAGCCCGGGTACCTGCGCTGCCCGTCGGCGTCCTCGATGGCCCCGGTGAACCCCGAGACGCACAGCAGGGCTCCGGCCCTGACGCCGGGAGCGTAGGTCAGACGTTGGTAGCGGGGCCAACCGGGGTCCACGGGCTCCTTTTCGCGGCCCAGGACGGCCACCGCGTCCACCTCGATCAGGGCGTCTGACCGCAACAGGCGCTCCACCACGATGCCCGTGGAGGCGGGCCAGCGGCCCTTGAAGTGCTCCCGGCGCACGTCGGCCGTGCCACGGTACTCGGCGAGGCCGGCCGGCGCCACATAGTCGACGGTCTTGACCACGTCGTCGAACCCGCCCCCCAGGGATTCCAGCGACAGCCTGAGCTTCTCGTAGGCCAGGCGCATTTGATCAACCACGTTTCCGTGGCACACTACCCGGTCGCTGGCCGCGTCGTACTCGCTGGCCGTCTCCCCCGAGAGGAAGACCACCCCAGCCTTCTCGACTCCCAGGGAGAACGTGTAACGCCGGTAGTCCAGCCAGGGAAAGTGGTCGGGCTCGGCTATGCGCTTGGGGCTCATCGGGGTTACCAGGCCGGCTCCAGGATGTAGAGGCCGCCCTTTATCCGGTCCACGGTGTAGATAAGCTCCCCCTCGTCCACGTAGACGTCGTTCACCGAGTTGGCCCGGGTGCCCTCGGGCACCGGCGGCACGAAGTAGGCGATCTCCTGGGGACGGAAGGGGTCGGAGATGTCGTGGACCCGCAGGCCCGCGTTGAAGAAGGTGCTGTACACGATGGTGTCGGAGACGTGGGAGGTGGGCACTGGAAGGTTCTCGTGCAGGTTGTGGGCCCCGTATCGTCCCGGGATGGCGCAGTACTTGTCCTTGTCGGTGGGCAGGGTGCTCAACATAACCAGGTTGGTCTCCACGCTGGAGTCCACCACCCACACGACCTTGGGCCAGTCCTCGCAGTTGTCGTGCTCGCTGGCCTCCTCCGCCACCACCAGCAGACCCCTGTCGAATAGGGGCAGCACGGTGTGAGTGAACCCCGTCAGGGGCGGGTGATAGTCGAGCTGGGTGACCATGCTGGGGCGCGAGAGGTCCGAGATGTCCAGGATGACGATGCCGGCGTCCACGTAGCCCAGGTATGCCCGGTCGGGACGGTCGGGATAGACGTTGACGTTGTGTACCCGGTACCCCACGTCGTGCTCCGGGTGGCGGACCGGTGGGGGAGTGCCGTCTCCCTCCCGCGTGCCCGGCAGCCACCAGCGGCCCACCTCCGCAGGCCTGGCCGGGTCGCCGACGTCGACAATCATGTGAAACTGGTCGTCCTTGGGGTCGGTTGGGGTGAAGTCGGCGGCACCGGTGCTCAGGTGCGCGTACTTCCCGTCGACGCACCAGAGGCAGTGGGTGCCCCTGGAGCTGGGCCCCGAGGTGTCGAAGAAGCTGACCCGCCTGACATCCTCGGGTCTGGAGATGTCGTACACGCCCATGCCGGCGTCGGAGACCCCCGGTCGGGTGACCTGGTAGGCCACCAGGAGCAGGTCGTCGACCACCGCCAAGGAGTTGGACCGGATCTGGTCGTGGGGCAACTCCGTCTGGGCGATCACACGGGGGTTGGCCGGGTCGCTGACGTCCACCGCGGTCACGTCCTTGGGAGGGCCCTCGTGGGCCAGCCAGAGCACGCGGCGCCCGTCGGAGGCCTGCTGCAGGGCCACACCCTCGCCGATATTGCCGAAGCCTCCGAGGTCGCTGTGGGACACGAGACGGAGGTTGTGCATCTCCCCTTGCTGGGCCATCACTCCTCCTTGGTACGCTAATCGGGCCGAGGGAGGTCTGGGCCGAAGGGCCCGGCCTGCTGCCGGGGCGGGCGGACCGCCAACACTATACCATACATGGCGCCGGCTCCAACAACGCCGGCTAGCCCGCGCGGGCCCGCCCCGTCGCGCTCCTACCAATCGGGCCCCCGCCGTGGCATAATGGCGGGTAGCCGGTCCCGACCGACGACGCCCCGACCGACGACGCAAGGAGGTCCGATGCGTATCTGCTCCTTCCTGCCCAGCGCCACGGAGATCGTCTACTCTCTGGGTCTGGGTGACCATCTGCTGGGCGTGAGTCACGAGTGCGACTACCCGCCCGAGGCCCGGAAGCTGCCGTGGATCGTGCACAGCATCTTCCAGGATGGCGACTACTCCAGCGGCGAGATACACCGGATCATCGAGGAGCGTCTCACCGAGGGGAAGGGCATCTACGACATCGACGTGGAGCTCCTGGAGAAGCTGGAACCCGACCTGCTCCTCACCCAGGAGTTGTGCGGGGAGTGAGCGATCACCGCGCGGCAGGTTGCCGACGCAACTGAGACCCTGGCCAGGAAGCCGGAGATACTGTCCCTGGATCCCAGCTCGGTGGGCGACGTGATAGGGGACGTGTTGAAGGTGGGCGACGCCACGGGGGCCCGGGACGAGGCGGAGCGGTTCGCCGGCTCCCTGCGTCGCAGGGTGGAGGCGGTCGAGGCCCGGGCGGCCTTGGCGGACACGAGGCCCCGGGTGGCGTGCCTGGAGTGGATGGACCCCGTGCTGGTGGCCGGCCACTGGGTACCTGAGATGGTGGAGATGGCCGGGGGCGAGGACGTCCTGGGCGACAAGCACACGCCGTCATTTCGCGTCGAGTGGGAGCGCGTCCTCCAGGCCCGTCCCGAGGTGATACTGATCACGCCCTGCGGCTTCGACGCCAAGCGCGCCCTGCAGGAGGTGTCCCTGCTCACCGAGCGGGAGGGGTGGAGCTCCCTCCCCGCCGTGGAACAGTCCAGGGTGTTCGCGGTGGATGCCAGCGCCTACTTCAGCAGGTCCGGGCCGCGGCTCATAGACGGCCTGGAGATCATGGCCGAGATACTGCATCCCGAGCTCTTCTCCGGGTTCGTGCCCTCAGGGGGCGCCATCAGGATCAACGGCCAGGTGGTCCCCGCTAGGAAGCCTCAAGGATAGGCGGAAACCGCCGGAGAGACCGTAGTTGCTTGCACAACTACGGGGGGCGAGGCCTAGTTCAGCCGGGCCCCCTTGTAGGGGCTGCGCCCCACGATCTGCTCCCTGAGGCGGCGGTTCGCTCCCTCCAGCAGGGGCACCTCGTAGTGTATCCGCTCTCGGATGAAAGCCAGCTCCAGCAGGCGTTGCTTGGCCATGGCCGGGAGCTCCATGTAGTGGGCCACGGTGTGGGACAGCGCCCCCGGGTCCTCCGGCGCTTGCGCCTGCCTCACCCAGCCGCCTTGCAGGGAGGCCAGGCCGCGCAGGTACTCCTTGAACAGGCCGCGCAGCTTGGCCAGCTCCTCCGGGTCCACCTCGCCGGCATCTTCAGGAAGATAGCGGACGCGCGCCTTCAAGTAGGGCACCTCGTGGACGGTGTCGACGATGCGGAACCGCCTCTCGCCCTTGGTGGCGAGGTTCATGCGCCCGTCCTCCAGGCGCTCCACGTTGGTGATCCGGGCCGTGGTGCCGGTCAGGTGGGGAGTGGCCCCGCCCCCGACCTCCGCCCCCGCCTGGATGAGGGTCACCCCGAAGGGCTCCTTGGTGTCCAGGCACTCGCCGATCATCAGCTTGTACCGCTCTTCGAAGATGCGCAGCGGCATCGTCATGCCGGGGAACAGAACCACGTTCAGCGGGAATAGCCGGAGCTCTTCCGTAGGCCCGTCGGGTTGGGTCTGGGCATCCTCCATATCAGGTGACAGTATAGAATTGACAGGCTGGAAAGACAATACGAGGGGCGCGGCGCGGGCTACTCCTCGGAGTGGACGTAGTTGCGGAGTACGCCGATCCCCCGGATATCCACCTCCACCACGTCGTTGGGCTTCATGGCGGTGGTGCTGCCCGTGGTCCCAGAGAACACCAGGTCTCCCGCGTAGAGGGTGACCTGCTGGCTGATGTAGCTGATCACCGTGGGGAAGTCGTGAAGCATGTCCCGGGTGTTGGCCCTCTGGACCTCGCCGCCGTTGAGCCTGACCACCATCTCCAGGTTGGCCGGGTCCACGTCGGTCTCGATCCACGGCCCGACGGGGGCGAAGGTGTCCGACCCCTTGGCCCTCCAGAAGGTCCAGTCGTCCCGCTGCCAGGCGCGCTCGCTGACGTCGTTGCCGCAGGTGAACCCCAGCACGTGGCTCAGC
Source organism: Dehalococcoidia bacterium (assembly GCA_965207305.1). Lineage (GTDB taxonomy): Bacteria > Chloroflexota > Dehalococcoidia > Lucifugimonadales > JAGWBF01 > JAGWBJ01. The sequence continues at coordinate 416,700 of CBDBMB010000002.1, forward strand.
GCCTGGTCCGGCGCCACTCTCCGGCACTGCCTGCCGATGACCGCCACGGCCTCGCCCTCGTAGTGGACGCCGCCCCATGAGTCCTTGGGTATGACTATGCGGCCCTCGTGGGCGTTGAGGGCGTTTCTGCCCTTCTGCCACGGCTCGGGATGCTGGGACCCCGGGGTCTTCTCCGCTCCCAGCACCGACCCGGCGAACTCCAGGTGCTCGGCGAAGTTGAGCCCGGGACACCATATCTGCAACGGGTCCGTGGGCGCCAGCAGCTCCACGTCGCCCAGATCGTGGCGGGTGTCCGTTATCCTGAACCGGGTGAAGATGCTGCCCCGGATCTCGGCGACCTCGTCGCCCTCGACCACGCCGTAGGCCACCCTTCGCTTCTGTCGGAACCTGGCTATCTTCATCCCTGCCTCCCCGGTGGTACGTACAGGATTCTACCGGCTGCAGGGCTGGGGGGCAACAGCCGTCTCTGGTCATCAGCCCGTCGGCGGGCTACAATTGTCTCACGTCTTCGGACCCCCCATGTCTACGGAACTCCTTGGAGGTAACGATGAAGCTGGGACTGCTGCTGACCAACCAGTATCTGGCCGGGGAATCGATGGAGCGGAAGATACAGGACAACCTGGAGCAGGTCCGGGCCGCCAGGGAGGGCGGGTTCGGCATGATTTGCGCCGGGCAGCACTACCTGTCCGCGCCGTTCACCATGCCGACGAGCATCCCCTTCCTGGCCAGAATGGCGGCCGAGGCGGACGGCATGGAGGTGGCCTCCAGCATCGTGCTCGTGCCGCTGCACAATCCCGTGGAGATGGCCGAGATGGTGGCGACTATGGACGCCATCTGCTCCGGCAGGTTCATCTTCGGCATCGGCCTCGGCTACAGGGAGGAGGAGTACGCGGCTTTCGGCGTCAGGCGCGAGGAGAGGGTGCCCCGCATGGTGGAGGCCCTGGAGGTGATGAAACTGCTTTGGACCGGCGAGGAGGTGGAGTTCGACGGCCGCTTCTACCAGGTGCCGAGGGTGACCTCGACGGTCCGCTGCATGCAGCAGCCCCACCCGCCCATATGGGTCGCCGCCAACAACGACGGTGCCATTCGGCGGGCCGGACGCCTGGGATATTCCTGGCTGGTCAATCCCCACGCGACTGTGGCCACCATCATGGCCCAGATGGACATCTACCGGGGGGCTCTGGAGGAGTCCGGCGTTGCCGGACCACTGGCGCTGCCCATGATGCGGGAGATGTACGTCGCCGAGGACAAGGAGGTGGCCATGTACGAGAGCCGCCCCCACCTGGAGGGGAAGTACCAGGCCTATGCCGACTGGGGCCAGGACAAGGCACTACCCGGCGAGGAGAGCTTCGAGATGCCCTTCGAAGACCTGGCCCGGGACCGGTTCCTCATCGGGACACCCGACGACATCGTCTCGGAGATACAGCGGTACGAGGAGGAGCTGGGCGTCACCCACATGATCTTCCGTCTCCAGTGGCCGGGCCTGGAGCAGGACAAGGTCATGAAGCAGCTCGAGCTGATGGCTAGGCACGTGATACCGCGGCTGGCCGGTAGCGCCAACGCTTGAGCCCCAACGCCCCCTGGTGATAGAATCGAAACGTGGGCCTTAACCGGCCCACCCTTCACGACTGTTCCCCAGTAGCTCAGTGGTAGAGCGGGCGGCTGTTAACCGCTAGGTCGTAGGTTCGAATCCTACCTGGGGAGCCAAGTTTTCTACCACGAACTCAGGCGACCCACTAGTCAACGCCAGACCCCGGGGGACTCACTCCTAGGGGTCTTGTCATTTCTGGCTCTTTTCGTAGCCAAATGCGCCCCGCGCGTTCACGTGCCATGCACCTGCCATGCGATTGAGTTCTTTCTTGGGCTTCATACTGATACTATATATCTTTACTTTGTACTTGCAACTATGTTTAGAATGCTCTATTCTATATACTTGGTATCATTAACCTACTGAGCACACAATATCAATAGACTTGGAGGACTTGGTGATCAAGCAATTTTCAACCCGCAGAGTTGCGATCTGGCTGCTGGCTTTAGCGGCCCTGGGGATCGCCGTGGCTTGCAGCGACTCGGAGCCGACGCCAACTACTGCGCCCACAGAGGTCCCAACCGCGACGCCAACTATTGCGCTCACAGAGGTCCCAACTGCGACGCCAACTACTACACCCACAGAGGTCCCAACTGCGACGCCAACTACTACGCCCATCACCAGCAACCCCCGCGGTTGCTTGACCGACTTCCAGCCAGGTGTTGATTACTTCCCGGACAAGGTAGAGGCGGTCTACGCCGAGGGTTGGAGCGTGCGCTACCAGGGGCACTACAAGGTCCTCACGGTCGAGCCCGTCCCCAACGTCAAGAACGCCAGGCAGGTGACGTACGTCCTTGTCCAATGCGGGGCGCCAACGCCTGACCTCTCCGGTGATCTCGCAGGCGCGCACGTCATCCCGATCCCCGCAGGCAGCTTCTGGACCGCCTCCGGCAGCGGGTGGTTCGTGGCGCTGGAGACCCTTGGCCTCTACGACACCGTGCTCGGTGCGAACGTCCGGGCCAGCGGGCTCGATTACCTGCCGAACATCAACCGCCGCTTCGAAGACGGGCTCGCCATCCCCGCACGTGCGTCGAACAGCTTTGAACCCATCCTGGACGCTGCCCCGGAGCTCTTTCACGTGGCGTTCAGCTATGACCTGACCGACCAGGCCCGGGAGTTGGGCCTCAACGCCGTCGCCTACAACTCATACTGGGAGCCGCCCCTTGGCAGCGCCGAGGAGATCAAGTTCGTGTCGCTCTTCTTCAACGCCGAGGCAAGAGCGAGCGAGGTCCTCGAGCCGGTGATCGTGAAATACGAGGCCCTCCGACAACACGTCGCCGACTCCGCGACGGAGGCGCCGACCGTGCTCTTCGGTGCGATCAACAACGCGGGCCTCTGGGCGACCAAGCCAGCCAACCGGATCGATATCCGGCTGATCGAGGATGCCGGTGGAATCCCGATCCTCCAGCGCGAGATCACTGACGTACCGCTGACCTCGCCGCTACCGCTGGAACGAGTGATAGACCTGGGCGCGGACGCCGATATCTGGATCGACACCACCTACTTCGCGGACACCCGGTTGGGTGATACCGTCGCCGGCTCCCTCGCCTACCAGCCGCTCAACGCCTCATTCAAGGCGCTGAGCGAGGGGCAGGCCATCCATCAGTTCGCCCGCGGGGCCGACATCTTCGCGACCGGGCAGAGCTTCCGCGTGGACGTCCTGCTGCGAGACTTAGTCAGCGCGTTCCACCCAGAGTTGCTACCCGAGCATGAGTTCGTCTGGCACACCCGACTCGAGCCCTGATGGAGATCCGACCGTACGAACCCGCGCACCTAGACGACGCAGGAGGAGTGCTGGCGAAGGCGCACGAGAGTCGATCCGCGGAGCTGCCCGCGCTGCAGATGAGACCCGCGTGGTTATCGGGGCGTTCGCGGATCGGCCGAGCTGTGACAGCTACAGCGCAGCGGCTGAAGGTCTTCGGTAAACCGGCCTAAATCCTGAGACCATCTGCCGACACCATTGCCGGGGGATATTTCCCTCCAAATCGGTATGGCCGTTTGGTAGCCCACCTGTCACTCCTCTTGCGGTCCTCAACTGGTTGCAGAGGGATGGGTCGGAGCGACTAGGACTGTATGACATACACCGCCACCACCCAGTACAATAGCGCGGTGGCCACAACTTGGAGGGTGTGGAAGATCTCGTGGTAGCCGAAGACCCGCGGGAACGGATCGGGACGCTTGGTTGCGTATGTCGCGCCCCCAATGGAGAAGAGTACCCCTCCCAGGACCAGCAGCGCCAGGGCCTCGATCGGGAGCGATCCTACCAGCTCGGTTATACCTACGATTCCGATCCAGCCCAGTATGAGATACATCGCCACCCGTACCCAACTCGGGGCCGGAGGGGCGGCCAGGGTCGTTATAAAGCCGGTCAACGCCAGGCCGCCCACGGCCGACAGAATGGGTATCCCCCAAGCGTTGCTCATTAGCTTGAGGACAAAAGGCGCGTAGGCCCCGGCGATGAAGATGAAGATCATCGAGCGGTCCAGCCTGCTCATGAATCCCCGGAAGCGCCGCCTTGCCAGCAGGTGATAGCTCGCGCTGGTCCAGTAGAGGACCACGAGACTGGCACCGAAGATCGCGGCGCCAACGATCGATCTGGGAGAGTCTGCAACCAACACCAGTACAACAAGCGCGCCTGGGGCGACCAGCGCGCTGGCTAGGTGCAGGTAGCCTCTGAGAATGGGACGATCGGTGTCTGCCCTCATCTCGGGACCTATCTTACATCAGGCGTGGATTGAGAAGGACGCCGCCGCCATCGGCTCTCCCTCAGATGGCCTATAGCTGGGTGCGTTCGGTCCAGCAGTCATGACCCTCCCTCGGGCCCTTGCCCGATATGACGCTTGTCTAGGTTATGTGGTACACTAACCCTGGTGGCAGCACTCTGAGTTTCCTTGGCTCGCTCCTGGCCCCCTAGCTCACGCTTCGGTTCCTCCAGCTTCCTCGGGACCTCCCAGGGCACATTGCGCCTTCTGCAATGCCCACCCACTATACGCGTCAGCTATTCTGATGATGAGGTCTCCGAGGAGGTGACGAGGACCTGCCTTCTCCCTGTTTCGAGCCCGGACCCCACCGTGCCTTCCAGTCTAGAGCGACCGTTCAGTCTACTGTAGCGACTGCTTCAGACGACAGGGTACCCCGGTCACCATCACAGATACTACGCTCCCATGCGATACGGGAGGCCCATTGATGGCCTGCCATCGCGGCATCTGACTGCAAGAGGAGGAGAAAGACAATGCGACTATGGCCATTCGGCAAACGAGTTCACAGCCTTTCGAAAGAGTTGCTCGAGGAGCTGCTAAAGAAATTTGGCATTGGGTCCGAGGATGCGGTGGCGATGCGCTACGTTGCCAAGCGAGGCAGGCTCGGCAGCGGGCAGGTCAACCGGGTATGCATATTCGATCCGGCCGTCCTTTCTACTCTAGAGCTGGCGTCCGCCAACTACGAAAGGGTGATGACCTTGAACAAGGGCCTGCTTTTCACGGGGCACATCATGAAGAGCCCCGAATTCTCGAACGCAAACGTGGTCGTTCTCCACGACCGACGGGGCGTGTAAGAACGTCACGAGTCCCCGTACCTCCGTCGTACCCGGGAACGGAGCCTCCGCACAGCAGGAGGGCTTGGGTGGTTCGAGATTAGGTAATCCGGACGAGGACGTAGGGGCAGTGTAGAGTGGGGCCGCCCCCAGCAATCGAACTTGACGAGTTCCCGTTCAACCGTGGGCCACTGCCGGCGGTGGTGGTCAGTCCGTTGCTCTCGTAGTAGGGTTCCATGTCGCCTGTCTGCCTTGAGCCGTCGATCGCAAAGAGCTTCCAACTGGGCGCTGCAGGGGTTGCTCTCTAAGAGCCACTGCCATACCGACCCTGCCAGGGCTTCCTGGTGAACCTCTTGCCGAGGCCCCGTTCGATCTCACGCCACTTCCGCTCGTCATCCACCGTAATGAACGTTACCGCCTCACCCGAGCCGCCCATACGGCCAGTCCGTCCAACGCGGTGGGTGAACAGCTGCTCCGAGTCTGGCAGGTCATAGTTGATGACTTGTCCAATATCCTCGAAGTCCAAGCCCCTGGCGGCCACATTCGTCGCCACCAAGATCGACGCGGTCCCGGAGCGGAAGTCCGTCATCACCCGTTCACGTGCGCTCTGGCTTAGATTTCCTTGGAGCGCCCCTACCGGGTAGTCCAAGGAATCCAGTTGCCTTGCCAGCTGCTTGACCCTGCGCTTGGTCTTGAGAAAGACGATGACCGAGGCACCGTCTCGACGGTCCAGCAGCGCCCTTAGGGCCTGCATCTTGTCACCGCTCTGGATAGTGTAGACCAGGTGCTCGACGGTGGGCGGCGCTTGCATGCCCGCGTCCACTTCCACCCTTACCGGCCGACGCAGGTGCTTTGCGGCGGTCTGGGCCACCCACCCAGGCACGGTTGCGGACAGAAGCGCCGTCTGCCGCTCGTTGGGCGTCCGGCCTATGATGGACTCGACATCGGGGGCAAACCCCCGGTCCAGCATTTCATCCGCTTCGTCCAGCACAAGAAATCGCACTGAACCCAGGTCGAGTGTCCCCTGCCGTAGATGGTCCAAAGTCCGGCCCGGAGTACCAATGACGACGTGAGGGCCGTTCCTCAATGCCGTGTGTTGCGGCCCCATGGGCCGGCCGCCATATAGTAGTGCAACCCGGAGCCGCTGTGAAGAAGCCAGCGCTTCCATGACTCCGGCTACCTGAATGGCCAGTTCACGGGTCGGCACCAGCACAAGCCCTTGGACCTGACGGAGTGACGGGTCACACCGCTCTGTCAGGGGCACCGCGAACGCCAGCGTCTTTCCGGACCCTGTACGCGCCTGACCAATCAAGTCTCGCCCCGCCATTAGATGAGGGATGGCCTTCTGCTGAATGGGTGTGGGCCTTGATATGTTCATTCGGGAAATCGCCGCCTTCGTAGCGGCCTTCAAAGGCATCTCAGAAAACACCACACCGTTGGAGGGGGCGTCATCGAACGCTTGCTTGCTTGTGGTACCCGACTTGTTTCCGTTGGTGCTGGCCATCGGAGAATGCCCGCGGCGGCGGGCTTTGAAGCATGAGGGACAGTACGCCGGCTTGCCCCGACTTGGCCGGAAGGGTAGGGTGGCAGATATACCGCAGTCATCGCAAACGGCTTGATGCTGGGTGCGGTTGGCCGGGCGCAGGCGGGTAGGCGAAGAGCGATAAGTCATACGAGAACGGACTCCCTAATCTAGAGTGGCGACACAGGTGGATCAGCGGGGAGTGAACAAGAAGAGAAGGGGCCGGGGGAAAGGTCCGTTCCTTGCGTCCAAACCTTGGTGAGCTAATCAAGTGTGTTCTTGTATTATAGACCAGAATGCCAGGACCCGCTAGGCCTGGCAGCGAGGCGCATTAGTCCATTGAGTAACGGTCCCCCATCATCCAGGGCACAGTCTGAGCTGGCGATTCTGGCTGGGGCGTTTGTTGGCTCTGTGGTTTTCCTTCTTGCTCTCGCAGCTTCGCCCTTCCCGCCAAAGGGACGGGCGTCGGTCATAGCGAAGCCAATCAATGGCCAACAGGAGGCAAGCAGTGACCATGCTCCGAACGGTAACGGCACTCCTCGCCCTGACGTTACTGGCCATCATTGCCGTCGTTGCCTGCGACGGTCCGGGTCCTACTCCGGCCCCGACCGCGACGCCAGCCACGACCGCGACACCTACATTCGAGCCCGCAATGGAGTCACCCACTGGGCCACCGCCCGACGATACGCCCACCCCGCAACCCACGGCTACCGCTGCACCGCAGCCCACGAACACCCCAGCACCCACGGCTAGCCCTACGCCGACGCTGGTGCCCAGCAAAACACCCACCCCGGGCCTGCCGGAGATTACGCTGGATACCACCTGGATGGACGTAATCAACAGCCTGACCGCCGCCGAGTACGACTGCGTCGTCGACGGTCTGGCGGAAGACTCCTTGGTCGCCCTCTTAGACATGCCGGTGTTCAGCTACGAGGAGAGCTTGGACGACGCGGAGATGAGCCTAGTCTTCCTATGCCTAGACGAAGCAAACGCCCGCACCATCCTGGCCCTTGGCTTCGGCATTATATTGGACCTGTTCATGCCGATGACCTCCGAGGGCAAGGAATGCCTGACGGACTGGGTCAACAAAACCGACATCGCCCGACTGGTCGGCAACGACCCGGAGCTAGAGGACGAGATCATGGTGATGATGCTGCAGTGCGCCCCCGATCTCATAGCCGAAGTGACGGTAGAGGGCGTGCTGGAGATGTTCGGGCTCGAAGAAGCCGTAACATCCGTGGAGAGGGCCTGTCTGCGGGAATGGCTAGCCAGACCCGACGTGGCGGAGGTCATGTTCTGGGGCGCCGCCGAACCGACGCCGGACCAGGTCGGCAAATGGATTGCCGACCTGGTCACCTGCGCGCCGTCTATCTTCATCGCGGCAATGGCCGATGGCCTGGGCTGGCTAGATAGTAACGTGAACCTGCGGCGGCTAACACCCGATGCGGAGGCCTGCATCATCGAGTGGCTGGCGGACGCTGACATCGCCACCGTGATAGCCGCGATGGTCAGGGCCGAAGAAGGCGGCGAGGACGAGTTGACGACGTTGGCGCGGATCGCCCCGGGGTTGGTCGGCTGTGCGCCGTCGCTGTTCGTTGAGTCGCCGCTGGAGGCACCGGAGTTGCCGTCCCCGCCCTTGGATGCGACCGCTACGCCAGACCCGTTCGGAGGATAACGCCCCGCGGGGCCCCGTCCCGCTCGCAGGAGTTGCACGTTCTTCAAGCAGCCTGGCGGGCCCAGACAGTCACCAGCGTCGGCTCGTAGGCGTGAGCTGCGGATCTCATTTTCCCCAGACAGTGAGCGTCGCCCTCCGCTCAACCGGCACGAAGCGGGGCGCCCGGCGATGGCTGCGGCGGGTGGACCGGCTTGACAACCCCGGCCGATTGCCGGATGGTGACGGCAAGCGCGGACGGTCACGGACGGAGGTCGACGATGGTTGAGGGCAAGCGCAGGCTGGAAGGCAGGGTGGCGATAGTAACCGGGGCCGGTTCCAGCGGGCCGGGAGTGGGTAACGGCAAGGCTGCCGCCGTGCTGTTCGCCCGGGAGGGCGCCCGGGTCCTGCTCGTGGACGCCGCCGCCCAACGGGCCGAGGAGACCCTGGCGATGATCGAGGAAGAGGGCGGGGAAGCGTCGGTGTTCCAGGCCAACGTCATCGATGCTGCGGAGTGCCAGGTGATGGTTGAAACGTGCCTGGAGCGGTATGGACGGTTGGACATCCTGGACAATAACGTGGGCATCTCCCGACGGGGCACCGTGGTCGATGTCAGCGAAGAGGACTGGGACTACGTGATGGCGGTGAACGTCAAGAGCATCGTCCTTTGCAGCAAGTACGCCATCCCGAAGATGATGGAAAGCGGGGACGGGGGGTGCATCATCAACATCTCGTCCATCGCCGGCTTGAGGGCCCACAGCAGCACGCCCTACACCGCCTCCAAGGCGGCGGTCATCGGGCTTACCATGTCCATGGCAGCCGACCACGGGCCCGACGGTATACGGGTGAACTGCATCGCCCCCGGTCTCGTCTATTCGCCCATGGTGGCCCCGCGAATGGACGACGAGCTGCGGCGGACACGTCGCGACGCAGCACCGCTGCGCACCGAAGGGAACGCCTGGGACATCGGCTACGCCGCCCTGTACCTGGCCAGTGATGAGGCCCGCTGGGTCAACGGCGTCACGCTGCCGGTGGACGCAGGGTTGACCGCCCTGTCGCCGGTGACCTACCAGACCCTGGCACAGCAACAGTACCGGCGCATGGGCTAGACGGTCCGGGCGAGGGACGTGCCTGCATGGTGATGGGCCATAGGCTGGACTACAGCTCCATAGTCCTGGCCACGGGGTTCGTCGTGCTGTTCATCAACAGCGGCACGCGGAACGCCTTCGGCCTGATGCTCAAGCCCATGACCGATGACCTGGGATGGAGCCGCTCCGAGCTTTCGCTGGCCCTCGCGGCCTTCATGCTGGTCTCGGCCCTGGCAATGCCTGTGGCAGGGCGCCTAGTCGACCGGTACAGCATACGGTCGGTGCTTGCCGCCGGCGGCTTGGTCGGCGCCGTGGGCATAGGTCTGACGGGCCAGATACAGTCCCATTGGCAGCTCTTCGTCGTATACGGACTGGTCTACGCCGTCGGCCACGCCGCCACCGCCATCCCGACGGTCAGCGTGATGATATCCAGGTGGTTCGTCCAGCGGCGAGGGTTTGCCAACAGCGTCGCCGTCTCCGGCCACGCCATCGGCCAGCTGGTGATCGTCATGGCCCTCGCCTCCCTTCTGGGCGCCCTGGGTTGGAGGACATCGTATGCCGTGCTGGGTGCGGCCAACCTGGTGGTCGTGGTGCCTCTGGTGCTGGCCGCGGTCAGGTCTCGCCCCCCGGAGTCGTGTTGCGGCCCATCCTCAGACGTTGAGAGGGCAGGAGGAGAAGACGCGGGACCGTCCCCCTCGGCTCCAGCCGGCACTCACTCGCCTCTCCGCGGCATTTTCGGGTCCAGGGAGCTGTGGCTGCTCGTATTGATATACGGGATATGCGGCTTCCAGGACTTCTTCGTGACGACCCACGTGGTGGCCTTCGCCATAGACCAGGGCATGGGCAGCCTGCTGGCCGGAAACGTGCTGGCTCTGATGGGCATCCTGGGGCTCATGGGCGTCCTCTTCTCCGGCTTTCTCTCCGACGCCTTCGGAGTCACGAGGCCGGTCGTCTTGTGCTTCGTGATGCGGCTGCCCGTATTCGCTTTCGTGCTGTTCGTCCAGGAGACGCCGGCCATCGCGGCATTCGCGTTCCTGTATGGCTTCACCCTTCTGATAACGGCCCCGCTCACGGTCGTCTTTGCCGGCAACCTGTTCGGCCCGTCCCGGCTGGGCGCCGTCAGCGGGCTGATCAACGCGGTACACCAGATCACGGGCGGCTTGGGCGCCTTCGTGGGAGCGGTAATCTTCGACCGATGGGAGAGCTACGACGGGGCGTTCGTGCTGATGGCGGCGCTTGCTGCCGTCGCCCTCGCGGCCACCCTGTCGCTACAGCGCGGAAAGCTCAGGCCGGCGTGACCGGCTGGAGGCTGCCTCTCGGCCCCTTGACCTCCGGTGAAGTCGGCTGCGAGAGGACGACCCTGCCCCAGCCAGAGGCCGCCGGATTTGGCCGGGCCAGGTAGGACGCCGGATGTTTCTACTGTGAACGTCCACGGTTTACAATAGACAGGAAGCCTGGTGCTCTCGAGGAGTCTGCCGGCGCAGCAAAAGGGGGTCTTGCCAATGGTCCGTTGCGTTCGTTCCATCAACGTGAGGGCTGCCGAGTTCGCCTTGGTGATGCTCGTGCTGTTGGCTGCCTGCTCGTCTCCCGGTGATGACGCCTCGACGTCGGGCGACATTCCCGATGCCCAGGCCCAGCCGACGGGTCGGGAGCTGTTCGTCTCCAATTGCTCCGTGTGCCACGGAGCTGGCGGCGAGGGACAGCAGGACTGGCATATTGCCAAGGCCGACGGCACCCTTCCGGCGCCGCCCCTCAACGGCGACGGGCATACGTGGCACCACGCCGACGGCCTCCTGTACCGGATCGTCAGCCAGGGAGGCCAGATGCTGGAAGACCCTCTGAACCCGAGCTTCAAGAGCGCCATGCCCGCCTTTGGCGACAGGCTCAGCCCCGAGGAGATAGTCCAGGTGCTCACCTACGTCAAGGGACTCTGGGGCGACAAGACCAGCCGGGGGCTGTCCATCCGGGAGGCCCAGGCGCTGGTCAGCGAGCGGGACCCCTTCCCTCCCGAGGGACAGTAGGCGCCGGCTGCCTGTCCCGTCGGCCCTGGGAACAGGCCTTACTCTCTTGCGTTCGCTGCGCTCAAGGGGCCCCCCGGTAGAGATCGGTATCGGGGTGGAAGGCGAACCAGCCGAACCAGAAGGCGACGTGGGCCGGGAGCCGGGGGAGCGTCTCGCTCCCGTCGGCGGAATTGACCAGCGCATCCTCCGTCACCATCCAGGCGACGCCCTGGTCATCGTAGACGCGGCTGGGCGCACCCTCCGTGGAGGGTGAAGCGGCATCGAGATGGAACGTTCCCGAATTCCGGGCGTATACCCGCGCCTCCGGGGTGCTGTCGCCCGCGAATATGACGACGGGCGTTCCACCGACCACGTCGTTGACGACCCTCTCCTCGTTCAGGACCGATATGGGGTAGGCCTTGTGGGACGTGCCGCGGCTTACCGCCAGCACCTCGTCCTTGGCGTGCAGGACGCCGTCCCGCTCCCACACCGGGAACATCGTCTGCGGGTCCGCCCTGTAGTCGTAGTAGATGGAGTCGGGGTTCCACTCGGAGGTGTAGAAGCTGGCAGAGTATAGCCCCGTGTCGTCGGACAGCACCGTCGTGTCCGGGTGCTCCGACGCCCACTCCTCCCACGTGGTTACCACGACGGGATAGTAGTCCAGGACGATGCCGCTGTCGGCCAGGGGGCCGATGACCGGCTCTCCCAGGAAGGATATCCAGAGGCTGCGGGTGGCCCGGTCGTACATCAGCTTGTTGCTGCGGTACAGCAGGCCCGAGGTCCCGAAGGTGGTTGGCTCTCCGTTTATCTTCGCGGAATACACGATTCCGGAGCCGCAGAGCGTTCACCACAAGACCGAGATGGGCTCGCCTCCCAGGACGTCGTTGGCCATCTCGTGGGCGTTGATGATGCGCAAGGGATAGGCCCGGTGCTCCCCGTTGATGGAGACGCCGAAGACCCGGTCATTCGGGTGCATGTACCCCGCCTCGGCTGCCGTCAGCGTATTGGGGTTCATCAGGTCCGGGATGCCGTCCGGCATCACGCCTCCCCAGACCACCTCGGTGAGGTCGATGCGCGCGGTCTCCCCCGCGTCTCCCAGGAACCCACCGAACCGGGGGTGGACCATCGAGTACAGCCTGGACTTCCAGTGCGGGTACTCCTCGGGCGTCGTGTAGTCCGAGGCGTTGATTCCCAGCCACTCCATCCACCGGTTCCAGTTCCTCCCGAACTTCTCGCCCGTCAGGTCTTCCAGGGTGAAGACTATGGATTCGGCGGCCGCCCCTATCAGGAAGCGCATCAAGTCGATGAGCACCGGCACCTGCGACACGTCCCGGTTGTCCCTGATCGCCTCCAGCGCCGCGTCCAGCGCGGTAGCGTCATAGATGGACGCCGGTCCGACTCCCGCGAGCAGCCTCTCCATGGCTACGTTCGAGTCGTAGGCGTCCGCAAACAGCCCGGAGTCCGTTGGAGTTGGCGTCGATGACGGTGGCCTGGTGGGCTCGGGAGAGGCGACGGGGGCGGTGGCGGCAATGTCAGAGGTCGGGGCGGAAGATGCCGGGTCCCCGGCATCTTGTGTGGCTGCTGGGACAGCCGTCTCGGTCGCGGCCGGGGCATCCCCGTCGGAGGCGCAGGCCGCCACTGCTGCGACGGCAATCGCCATCAGCGCCGCGACCCAGGTGCCGGTCCGTAGGTCCAATATGTGCTCCTTCCACTTATGGGGCGCTTGCGGAGCCCGTTGCTTCGTCTGTAACGGAACGCCAGGGAAACGTTCGGGACGGGTCGGCTCTGTGCGCCCCGGTCTTTGTACCACCTGTTACGTTGGTGCTGCAAGGACTGGATTTCAACAAGCCTGGGTACACCGGGCAGGGGACCGGTCTTCCGGCTCCGCCCGCCGTCACACCGGCGTGGCGAGGTCTCCGGTGGGCCGGGACTCCCGTCCAGGCGGTGTAGGCGGCGGGGCAGGAATGGGATAAACTGGGCATCGTGCACAGTGTCGACGGGAGCCTCCAGCTAAGCGCCAGCGACCTGGTCAACCACCTTGCTTGCCGCCACCTCACGGAGTTGAACGCGGAGGTGGCGGCCGGGACACGGGCTGCCACCAATGGTTGGGACCCGATGTTGGAGCTGCTGCGCCAACGGGGGCTTGCCCACGAGCGGGACTACGTCGAGCACCTGAAGGACACCGGCCACCAGGTCACGTTGGTCGAGGGCGTGGGCATAAACGCCGCGACCGTCGCGGCCACCGTCGACGCCATGCGTTCCGGGAGGGAGGTCATCGTCCAGGGCGCCCTTGCCGACGGAGTGTGGAGCGGCCGGGCCGACATTCTCAGGCGGGTAGACGTCCCCAGCGATCTGGGTGGCTGGTCGTACGAGGTCATCGACACCAAGCTGGCCCGGGAGACCAGGGGCGGTACCATTCTCCAGCTCGCCCTCTATTCCGATCTGGTGCGCTCGGTCCAGGGCGTGCTCCCCGAGCGCATGTACGTGGTCGCTCCATGGACCGAGTTCGAGCCGCAGGCATACCGCACCAACGACTACGCCGCCTATTGCCGGCTGGTGAAGGCCTGGCTGGAGTCGGCTCTGGGCGGTCATGCCTGGGAGCCGACCTATCCCGACCCCAAGGAGCACTGCGACGTGTGCCGTTGGAGCCGGCAGTGCGACTCCCGCAGGCGGGGCGACGACCATCTCTGCCTGGTGGCGGGCATATACAACCGGCAGATTGACGAGCTGAAGGACAGGGGAGTCACGACCACGTCGGCGCTGGCCTCCTTGCCCCTGCCCCTGGAATGGAAGCCGGAACGGGGCTCCGCCGCGGCCTACGAGCGAGTGCGGGAGCAGGCCCGCCTTCAGGTCGAAGGCCGGGAGAAGGGCAGTCCAGTGTACGAGCTGTTGGAGCCCGACCCCAACGGGGGCTTCGCCCGCCTGCCCGAGCCGTCCCGCGGGGACATCTTCTTCGACTTCGAGGGCGATCCCTTTGTGGGACCGGCAGGCCTGGAGTACCTGTTCGGCTACCTGGCGGCCAACGATGCCGGCGTCCCGGAGTACACCGGGCTCTGGGCCTTTTCCTATGAAGAGGAGAAGCGCAGTTTCGAGCAGTTCGTCGACTGGGTGATGGCCCACTGGAAGACGTATCCGGACCTGCACATCTACCACTTCGCTCCCTACGAGCCCAGCGCGATGAAGCGTCTGATGGGCCGCCACGCCACTCGCGAGGAGGAGGTGGACCGTATGCTCCGAGCGGGCCTCTTCGTCGACCTGTACCGGGTCGTGAGGGGAGGGCTGAGGGCCGGCGTCGAAAGCTACTCCATCAAGGAGTTGGAGAAGTTCTTCGGGTTCCAGCGCGACGTGCCCCTGAGCGAGGCCAACTCCGCGTTATACGGGGTTTCCGCCCCGTTGGAGCTGGGATACCCGGAGGCCATCCGAGGGGAGCACAAGGAGGCCGTCGAGGGCTACAACCGGGACGACTGCGCCTCCACCTACCACCTGCGCGACTGGCTGGAGAGCATCCGCCGGGGCCTCGTCGACGGCGGAGCCGTCATCGAGCGCCCCCGACCCGGCGACGGCGAGGCGACGGAAGAGCTCACGGAACGGCAGAAGATGATCAGGGCCTTGGTGGAGCGCCTTGCCGGCGGCGTCCCGGCGTCGGAAGCGGACCGCAACCCCGAGCAGCACGCCCGCTGGCTGCTGGCAAACATACTGGACTGGCACCGCCGGGAGGAGAAGGCCGCCTGGTGGGAGTTCTTCCGGCTGAGCGATAGCTCCATCGACGACCTGATGGACGAGCGCCAGGCCGTGGCGCAGCTCGAGTTCGAGAGGCAGGTGGACGACGCCGGCCGGCTGCCCGTCCATCGCTACAGCTTCCCGGTGCAGGAGACCGCCCTCCGGGGTGGGGAGGAGCTGCGCATGCCCGGGGGGGACCCCCTCGGCTCCCTCGTGTCCATCGACACAGGCAACCGGACCGTAGACATCAGGAAGCGTGGCAAGACCAAAGACGTGCATCCCGAAGCGGTGTTTGCCCATGACATCGTAAGGACCGACGTGCTCAAGGACGCGCTGGTGCGAATCGGGGAGCACGTGGCTGACTATGGAATCTTCTCAGACGGAGCATACCGGGCAGCCCGGGACCTTCTGCTGAGGGCCCCGCCGCGTCTTGGAGGCGGACCGGTCCGCCGTCCTGGTGAGACGGCCCTGGAGGCGGCCCTGCGCATCGCCAACGCGCCCGGCTTCGGCGTGCTGCCCATACAGGGGCCGCCCGGAGCGGGCAAGACCTTCACCGCCGCCCGGATGGTCTGCGACATGGTCCGGAACGGCGCCCGCGTCGGCATCACCGCCACCAGCCATAAGGTGATAGTCAATCTGCTGGCCGCGGCGTTGGAGGCCGCCCAGGAGCGGGACTTGGACCTGAAGGCCGTACGGAAGATCAGCGGCAAGATCACGGAGGAGCCGGAAGACCCTCGCGTGACCCTGACGGACAGCAACGACCGGGTTTTTGCGGAGCTTGCCGGCGGCTGCCAGGTCGCGGCGGGCACCGCTTGGCTTTGGGCCCGACCGGAGGCCCGCGATAGCGTGGACGTGCTGTTCGTGGACGAGGCGGCGCAGATGTCGCTGGCCAACGTCCTGGCCATCTCCCACGCCGGACCAAGCCTGGTCCTGGTTGGAGACCCGCAGCAGCTCGACCAGCCGACCCAGGGCTCCCATCCCGATGGGACAGGGGTGTCGGCCCTCGCTCATCTGCTGGGCGGCCGCCAGACCATCGAGGCCCATCAAGGGCTGTTCCTGGAAGAGACCTGGCGGCTCCATCCCGAAATCTGCGCCTTCACGTCGGAGGTGTTCTACGAGGGCAGGCTCGGCTCCCGCTTTGGGCTGGACGGCCAGAGGGTCATCTCTCCGGGACCTGTTGCGGGGACGGGCCTCCGCTTCCTGCCGGTGTCGCACCACGGCAACCAGAGCTTCTCTGACGAAGAGGCCGATCAGGTTGCCGCGTTGGTCCACAGCCTGGTCGATGGAGACTCCGTGTGGGTTGACGCCGACGGTCGCGAGAAACCCCTGGCGTGGGACGACGTCCTGATAATCGCCCCCTACAACGCCCAGGTGTTCAAGATCCAGGAGCGGCTGCCCCGGGGAAGGGTGGGCACGGTGGACAAGTTCCAGGGCCAGGAGGCCCCCATCGTGGTCTACTCGATGGCCACGTCGACGCCTGAAGAGGCCCCCCACGGGATGGAGTTTCTGTATAGCCTGAACCGGCTCAACGTGGCCACCTCCAGGGCCCGCTGCGTCTGTGTCCTGGTCGGCTCTCCCGACCTGTTTGCCCCCGAATGTCGCACGCCCCGGCAGATGCAGCTTGCCAACGCCTTCTGCCGCTACCGGGAGCTGGCGCCGAAGATTGCTGTCTAGGCGCCGGGGTGGCGTTTACGAGACCGGACAAGTAGACATAACCCAATCCGATGTGCTCGGAAGCACAGTCGAGGCGAGTGGGGATGGAAGAACAAGCCTTCGGACCGATTACGATCGTCTCCAAGAAGTATGACGGAACTACTCGGGAGATCTACACCGGCCAACTTCTTGAGCTAGCGGGTTCCATGATACGTGTGCAGGTTACTGCTGGGACTCCCATCGACAGGGGAGCTGACCGACCAGCGGCGACCACAGACGCCGGTATCGAGATGTATTTTGCAGATCGTTGGTACAACGTGTGGCACTTCTTGGAGCATGGTATCAATGAGTATCTTTGGTATTCGAACATAGCCATGCCCGCGGAGTTTGACGGGACCACTCTCCAATGGATAGACCTAGACATCGATGTCTGTTGTCACTGGGACGGCTCAATCGAGACGCTTGATTATGACGAATTTCAAGAGAACCGTTTCAAGATGGACTACCCGAATCACATTATCGAACGGGCACTAGCCGCTCATCATGAAGTAGAGCGACTCGGCAATACTCGCGCCTTTCCATTTGACCGCATGACTCAGATAGCACATTGGATAGATTCATCTTGAATGCCGCCAATCCTATGCGTACACTTGACAAGCCCCGCACCCACAGGCGCGGGGCTTGTCTTTCTGCGCTGTCCGACAAGGCTGTGGGGTCAACCCCTGCAACCAAGCCGGCCCTCCGCCCGGACCCTGATCCATTGGGGCTCGCCCTTCACAGGAACTTCATAAACGTGTGTAGAATTGGGTCGTGCCAAGTGGTTCCCGGCCGCGTGGTCCAGCCTCCGTGGGGACCGGCGTCGGGCGAAAGGGGAACGACGGAGTTGGAGAGACCGACATGACCAGGGTACTGGGCGCCCTCAAACTCGTGAGGCCCTGGCAGTGGCTGGCTTTGCTCATCGTCTTCGGCGGCGGAGCCGGGGGCACCTACGGCGCGTACCAGCTCGTGGCCGGCGCCGATGGGGAGGACTTGGCGCAGGACCAGCAGCTCATCCCCGTACAACGAGACGACCTGGTCACCTCCATCTCCATCAATGGGAGTCTGGTCTTCCCCAACGCCGAGACGGCCGCCTTCGAGACCCAGGGCGCGCTGGGCGAGCTGACGGTGGCCGAGGGACAGATCGTCACCGCCGGACAGCCTCTGGCCCGTTTGGACGACGACACGGTGGCCTCCCTGGAGGAAGCCTTGGCCAGGGCCCGCGTGGACGTGTCGGCGGCCGAGGAGTCCTTGTCCGATGCGAAGAATCCCCATACCCCGTTGGAGCTGGACCAGGCCGATGCCAAGGTGACCAATGCCAACGAAGCCGTCCGGGTCGCCGAGGAGAAGCTGCTGGACCTCTTGGAGACTACCGATCACCAGCTCGCCACGGCCGAGTCGGCAGTGGCCGACGCCCTGCTGAAGATAAGCACCATCGAGGATGACATCGCCTCTCTAACGTCCCATGGCCAAAGAGAGGTCGATGACCTGATGTTCCAAATTCAGACGGCCCAGGTGGCCCTGGAGAACGCCCGACGCGACCAGTCATTGACGGAGCAGGAGTGGGCCGACAAGATTGACACAGCCACCGAAGACTTGGAGGCCGCGGTTGAGGACTACGGGCTGCCCTTCGAACGGTGGCTGGGCATCCTCCCGGCGGACGTCGACGGCGCCATGTCCCCCGAGGAGCTACTGTCCCGGTGGGGCGTGGA
Source organism: Dehalococcoidia bacterium (assembly GCA_965207305.1). GTDB lineage: Bacteria > Chloroflexota > Dehalococcoidia > Lucifugimonadales > JAGWBF01 > JAGWBJ01. Next base: position 435,202 of record CBDBMB010000002.1, read on the forward strand.
CCTGGCAGCCCTGTTCTACCGGAGTGAGGTGGGCCTCAGTCCCCCTCCGCCTCCCCTGGTCGACGACCCCGCCACGGCCTGGAACGAGCACACCGTATACGCCTTCACGCACCTATCCCCATACGACATCCTAGCCGAGTGCGAGGAGCCTTCCACGGAGGCCAACGTATTCTGCATCGGCGACGAGATGTCCGACGCCTGGGATAAGGTGGTCGATGCCCGGTCCGCCCTGGAGGACCTGGAGACGCCGGCGGCCACCGCCATCTCCAAGGCCGAGGACGCGGTCGCCAGGGCCGAAGACTCGCTGTCCGACGCCCAGGACAGGCTCTCCGACCTCCTGGAGCCGCCGGACGCTCTCGCCCTGGACAGCAAGGAGAAGGAGCTGGCCGCCGCCCGGACTGCCCTGGCCGAAGCCGAGGCCGACCTGGCGGCCCTGTTGGAGAGGCAGGCCTGGGCCCAAGTCGTGGGGCTCGACGACCTGCGGCCGGGCTCGGGCGAGGGGATAGACACCACCGTGCTCACGGATGACATGAGCGAGTCCCTGCGCACAGATCTAGTCGCTGCCCAGATGGACGTGGAGGACGCGGTTCTGGCCCTCCGGGAGGCCGAGGAAGCCCGGGAGTCTATAGCCGAGCCCCCGGACCCCCTGATGGTGGCCCTGCGGGAGGCCGAGCTGGCTACCGCGACGGCGGCGGCTGAGACGGCGGAGGGGCGTCTCCAGGGCGTGACACTCATCGCTCCCATCGATGGCGTCGTCACCGACGTCGCTGTGGAGGTGGGCGATGCAGTCAGCCGCAGCACCGTGGTTGCCACCGTGGTCGACCCTAGCGTGATCGAGATGAACGGAGCGGTGGACGAGATCGACGTCCTGTACGTCCAGACGGGGGCCCTGGCCAACGTCATCATGGATGCCCTGCCCGGACAGGTCCTGACTGGCACGGTCTCCTACGTGGCCACCGAGGCCGTTAGCCAGCAGGGCGTGGTGACCTACGAGGTGGGCATTCGAATCGAGGCTCCCCCGGGGGTCGAGCTGCGGTCAGGGCTCACCGCCGTCGCCGAGCTGGTCCTGCGCTCCGAGCCCGACGTGCTGCTCGTACCCTTGCAGGCCCTGCGCGGAAGCTTCACCCAGCCCACGGTGCTGGTGTCCGAGGACGGCGTCCTCAGGGAGCGCGCCGTCACCACCGGCTCCAGCGACGACTTCTGGGTGGTGGTGGAGGCAGGTCTCAGCGAGGGAGAGCTCATCGTCATGGAGGGAGTCGGCGGCTCCTCGGAGTTCGGCTTCGGGGGCTTCCGGGCCTTCGGCGGTCCCGGCCTCCGGCCACTCGGGGTTGGGCGCGGAGGCCCATGATACGGCTGGAGAGCGTGACCAAGGTCTACTCCGTCGGGGACGTCGAGGTCCACGCGCTGCGCGGGGTGACTCTGGAGGTGGAGCAGGGGGAGATGGTGGCGGTGATGGGCCCCTCGGGCTCCGGTAAGTCCACGCTGATGAACGTGCTCGGGTGCCTGGACGTGCCCACCTCCGGGCGCTACTTCCTCGAGGACGCCGAGGTCGGGCTGCTGAGCGACGACCGGTTGGCGGATATACGTAACCGGCGAATCGGCTTCGTGTTCCAGTCCAACAACCTGCTGCCCCGGGCCACGGCCCTGGCCAACGTGGAGCTCCCCCTCCTCTACGGCAACGACAGGCGCCGCCGTCAGAGGGCCATGGAGGCGCTGGAGCGCGTTGACCTGAAAGACCGGGCGGGCCATAAGCCCAACCAGCTCTCGGGGGGGCAACAGCAGAGGGTGGGCATCGCCCGTGCCCTGGTCAAGCGCCCGGCCATACTGCTGGCCGACGAGCCCACGGGCAACCTGGACAGCGAGCACAGCGTGGAGATCATGCACATTCTCCAGACCCTCAACCGTGACCAGGGGCAGACGGTGATCATTGTCACCCACGAGGCCGACATAGCCGCCCGCACGGGCAGGGTGATCTCCATGCTCGACGGCCTGGTGGTGAGCGACCGGCGCCCCGGCTCCTCTCATGAGCCCGACTCCCCCATTCAGCCCGACTCCCCCATTCAGGGCGAGGCCGCCCCATGACACCCTATACCATCATCGCCACGGCCCTGGTATCCCTGGGGGCCAACAAGCTGAGGGCAGGTCTGACCCTTCTGGGCATCGTGATAGGTGTCGCCGCCTTCATCACCCTGATGGCCATCGGTAGGGGTTCCCAGGAGAGCATCACCTCGGGCATCGAGTCCCTTGGCTCCAACCTCCTCTTCGTGACGCCGCCATTCAGCTTCGACGGCTCCTCCGCCCTGACCCTGGATGACGCCGATGCCCTCCTGGACCCGGTCTTCACCCCGACGGTCGTCGACGTCTCGCCCGAGATCAACACCTTCGCCCAGATCGTCTACGGAAGGTCGAACACGTCGGCGCCCGTGGTGGGCGTGACCCCGAGCTACGAGTCGGTGCGCATGGCGCCCGTGGAATCGGGCCAGTTCATCGCCCCCCACCACCTGGAGGACCGGGCCACCGTGGCCGTGCTGGGGTCGGAGGTGGCCCGGGAGCTCTTCGGGCTCCGCGACCCGGTGGGCCAGAGGATACGCATGAACGGCCGCCAGTTCACCGTCATAGGCGTCTTGGAAAGCAGGGGCGGCACGGGCATAGGCCAGGACTTCCAGGCCCTGGTCCCGATCACCACGGCCTACTACCGGCTCAGCGCCCAGCGCACCACCCAGGGGGGCGTCACGGTCCAGAGCATCACCGTGCAGGTGCTGGACGAGGAGTCCATGGACGCGGCCACGCGGCAGATCGAGACGGTGCTGCGTCTGCGCCACCGCATCACCGGGGACAGCGACTTCACCATCGTGAACCAGCAGGACCTCATCGAGACCGTGGAGGAGACCACCGAGACCTTCGTCATATTCCTGGGGGCCATCGCCGGCATATCGCTGCTCGTGGGCGGCATCGGCATCATGAACATAATGCTGGTGTCGGTCACCGAACGCACCCGCGAGATAGGCATACGCAAGGCGGTGGGGGCCAAGCGCCGCGACATCCTGTTTCAGTTCATGTCCGAGGCGACCATACTCAGCGTCGGAGGTGGCGGCGTGGGCGTCCTCCTGGGGCTGGCTTTGTCCCGTGTGCTGGACGGCGTTACCCTGGGCAACCAGGCCTTCGAGACGGTCACCACCGGGGACATTCCCGTCCTTGCCCTGATAGTGTCGGCGGCCATCGGCCTCTTCTTCGGGATATACCCCGCGGTGCGGGCGTCCCGCCTGCACCCCATCGAAGCCCTGAGGTACGAATAACCGTCGGCAAGCCATAGGAGGGACCCATGACCAACCGAGCTTTCTTCTGGGCGGCCCTCCTGGCCCTGGTGCTGGGCGGGGCGTTGGGCGGGGTCCTCATCGTCGTCCTCGACGACGATGAGGAAGAAGCACCCGTCGTCTCCCCGCTGACGGGCCCGTCGGACGCGGCGCCCGGCTTGGAACGCCTGGGTGACTTGGCCGGCAGGATGGAAGCGGGCGACATGGAGGCCGAAGACCTGGATGAGCTGGAGGAGACCCTCTCCGGGTTGGCAGGGGGCACAGCGGGTGGTCTCACCGGGACCGGAGATGGCCCCGGAGACCGCCCCGGCGACCAGATGATAGGCGCCGTGGCATCCCTGGAGGACGGTGTTATGGCGGTAGACACTCCCATCGGTCCGCTGCAGGTCGGAATAGGGGCGGAGACCGGCATTACCGTTATCGCCGAGTCGGAAGGGGGCTTGGAAGACCTCGCTCCGGGCCTTCGCGTGACCCTCGAGGGTGAACGCAACGAGGAAGGGGTGCTGGAGGCCGCCAGCATCAGGGTCGTACCCGAGGGCCTGGATTTCGCCCTGGAAGCTCAGCCATCCGTCCGGCAGGCGTTGGGGGGAATGATGGGGGCCGCGAGCGGCCTGTCGGAGGAGGAGCTGGCCGCGTTGTCGATGCAGGCGGCCGTCATGGCTGCCCAGGCGCGCGCCGGCGGGAGCGGCGTGACCGTGGAGACCCCTGAAGAAGGCGTGACGGTTATTACGCAGACGAGGCCGTTGGTGGGCGGCAGCGCCGGGGCCGCTCCCCTCGGTCCGCCTGCGGGAATCGCTGCCATCCCGGGGGAAAGACGGGTCTTCTCGTTCCAAGTCCCGGGCCAGGCTCCAGGCCAAGCTCCGGGCCAAGCCCCCGGGGCCGCCGGCCGAGCACTTACGGGCGTCTTGGAATCCGTGGACGGCGGAGTCCTAGAGCTGACCACTTCACGCGGCCCGATTCGGGTACAAGTGGGCCAGGACACCACCGTCACCGTCTTCATACAGCGGGAAGGCGGTCCCGAGGACCTGACCCCGGGCGCGTTGGTCATGATAGCGAGTCAGCCGGGCGAGGCAGGCGTTCCGCAAGCCTCCGAAGTCACCGTCCTGCCCGAGTCCCTGGCGTTGTCCATCGGCCGTCCCTTCGGCGGGCCCCGTATGGCCCCTTAGGGCCCGTCGAGACGGCCGAACGTCCGTAGCGCTGGGCCCACCGCTTTCTCGTCTTGCATCGAGCCTATGGGCTGGACTATCATATAGCCCGCGCAGCAAGGCGAGCTCCGGCTTGAAGAACAGCCCATCCGCTTGTCCCCCACGCGGGGGTTTCCTATCGAAGCAGCAACGAAGCCTGTCCGCCCCAAGAAGAGTGTTTCTCGAGCCCTTGGCATCCGCGCCGCTCATGGCATCAGGGGCGTTCGGAATGTCCCAATCGTCGATGTGACGAACAGCATCTAGGAGGCTTGTCATGGCTCAAACTCAACGGGCTCAATCAGGGGCCAGGGTCCCATTGCCGCGCATCCCTCTGGGCTCTCTCCCGCCCCTCTATCGCTGGGCCATCGGGGCGGCGGCGGTCGTAGTGGTGCTGCTGGCAAGCCTTCTGATCTGGGAACCGGGGATGGACTTCCCCACCACGTTGTACCATAAGACTTCCACCGATGGCTCTATATCCCTGGAGAGGACGGTGCGGGGAGTCACGTCCGAAGCCATCGACGACACCGTCGACTGGCTGACCGTGGAGGGCGCCTGGCTGTTCGACGGGCTGAGCACCGCGGTTACCCACGCCATCGTCAATATCGAGAAGGGACTCAAGTGGCTGCCCTGGCCGACGGTCGTAGTAGGCCTCGCCCTGCTCTCCTTCGCGGTGGGGCGTTGGGCCCTCATGGTCTTCACCTTCCTCGCCCTGCTCTTCGTCGGGTTCATGGACCTGTGGCCAAACACCGTAGACACCATCGCGCTGATGGTGGTGGCCGTTGCCGTCGCCGTTGCCGTCGGCTTCCCCCTGGGCGTGGTGGGAGCCCGGAGCCGCATGGCGGACAACCTGATGCGTCCCGTTCTGGACGCCATGCAGACCATGCCCAGCTTCGTCTATCTGCTCCCGGGCATCCTATTCTTCGGCCTGGGGAAGCCGGCCGGTATCTTCGCCACCATCATCTATGCCGTCCCCCCGGTCATACGGCTGACCAATCTGGGGATCCGCCAGGTGTCGGCCGAGACCGTCGAGGTGGCCCGGGCCTACGGGTCCTCGCCCTGGCAGATACTCACCAAGGTCCAGATCCCGATGGCGATGCCCACGATCATGGCCGGAGTCAACCAGACCACCATGATGGCGCTGGCGATGGTGACGATCGCCAGCATGGTGGCCGCCGGCGGCCTGGGCGACAACGTGCTGCGGGCCCTCCAGAAGAACGAGCCTGGCAACGGCCTCATAGCCGGGCTGGCCATCGTATGTCTTGCCATAATAATCGATCGCCTGACCCAGGCGGTGGCGCGCGGCCAGCAGAAAAGGCCGTGGGTATGAGCACTTGAGCCGGTCCCTTGACAAGGCCCGGTGTCTTGACAAGCCCCCGTCTCTTGACAAGCCAATGTACTCTGTGAGAAATTGACACCCGGCCCCGTGTGGGGCCTATCCGGAGACTATCCGTCAGGAAGAGGAGTCTGGCATGAAGCTACAGCGTACCTTATTGCTACTGGTCCCAATGGTGCTCTTGTTCGTGTTGGGAGTGGCGTGTGGAGGAGACGACCCCACCCCGGCGCCCGCGGGTGCTACTGCCGCGGAGGTGCAGGCCGCGGTTGAGGCGGCAATGGCTGGTATGGAGCCGGCCGAGTCCATGTCCGCCGAGGAGATCAGCGGGCTGGTGCAGGCGGCAATGGCGGGCATGCAGCCGGCCGAGGGCGTGTCCGCCGAGGAGATTAGCGACCTGGTGGAGGCGGCAGTGGCCTCCCAGCCCGGCGCCAGTGCCGAGGAGATCGAGGCCATGGTGATGGCGGCTACCGAGGCCGCCATGGCGTCGGCCGTTACCGGCGAGGAGCTCGCCATGGCCATAGACAAGGCTGTGGCCGAGGTGGCGGCGCAGGGCGTGACCCCCGAGGACCTTTCCATGGCCATAGACAAGGCGGTGGCCCAGGGCGTCTCCGCCGAGGAGATCGAGGCCATGGTGATGGCGGCGGCCGAAGAGTCGGGCATGTCCGACGAAGAGCTCGCCATGACCATAGACAAAGCGGTAGAGAGCGCGATGATGGCTATGGCCGCGCCCAAGGAGACCATCATCTTCAGCGACCTCAACTGGCCCAGCGCCCAGGTGCAGAACCGGATCGCCCAGTACATCGTGGAGTTCGGGTACGGGTATCCCACCAGCACCGTCTTTGGCGCCACCCTGCCGCTGTTCAACGGACTTCGCGCCGGGGATACCCACGTGACCATGGAGATATGGCTTCCCAACCAGGACGAGGCCTGGATGGAGGCCCAGTCCATGGGGCAGGTGGTTGCCATAGGCGAGAGCCTCGGCAGCGACTGGCAGTCCGCCTTCGTCATCCCCGCCTACCTCCAAGAGCAGTACCCTGACCTGGACAGCGTCGAAGACCTGAAGGAAGACCAGTACAAGATGCTCTTCGCCACCGCGGAGACGGGAGGTAAGGCGCGTCTGGTATCCTGCGTCATCGGCTGGGCCTGCGAGGCGGTCAACGCCGCTCAGATAACCGGGTACGGCTTGGACGACCACGTGCACGTCGTCAACCCCGGAGACGGGGCCGCGGCCAACGCCGATCTGTACGGCGCCTACGAGAAGCAGGAGCCCTGGCTGGGATACCAGTGGGGCACCAACGACCCGCCCCTGCTCCTGGACCTGGTGCGCCTGGAAGAGCCGCCTTACAGCGACGAGTGCTGGTTTACCACCAAGGCATGCGCCTACGAGGACGCGACCATCCTCATAGCCGTGGCCCCCGACGTACTGGCCCGTGCCCCGGACGTGGTGGCCATGCTCCGCAACTGGAGCTTCGGCATCGAGCCGTGGACGACCGTAGCCGGATGGATAGACGCCAACCCAGATGCCAAGACCAACGACGCGGCCCTGTGGTGGCTCAACGGCAACACCGAGGTCTGGACAGGCTGGATCACCGCCGATGCCGCCGCAGCGGTACAAGCGGCCCTCGACGGCAACCAGACACCCGACGGCTGGCCCACCGAGTAGCCTCGATCCCATAGTACCCTTGACATAACGACGGCGACTCGTAATGGAGCGCCCGGGGCCCCACACCTGATTACCAGGACCAGGGCCCCGGGCGCTTCCCTTTTGAGCGATCCCCATGCCGGTTGAGACCGGCGCCACGAAGGACGGGAATCAGTATCAGAACAGTCCTTTGAGGTTCTCCCGGAGGTTCCCCCACCAGCCTCGGTCCACCCCATATCGCACTACGTACCCCCCGTCCGCATGCTCTCCAATCCGCCCGGCCACGTGAACCCTGCCGCCCACGGGAACCTGCTCCAGGATGTCCGCCGGTCCGATGACCCTCACCCACTGCACGTACTCGTCCCGGTCCACCTCCACCACCAGCTCGCCGACGTCCCGCGACGCCACCTCTCCAACAACGCTCACGCACTCGTCTGCCACCAGATCAAGGACCACGAGGAGCTGCCCGTGGTGCAGGATGCCTGGAGAGTCCGCTGGGCAGGGTTCCACCGCTGGTGAGACAAGGTTGATGACGGCCACCACTGCCAGAATCAGCCCACCTACGCTGACCAGACCCACCACCCACAAGAGGCACCCTCGAAGGCACCCGCCACCCTTCTTCTCCTCAACCATCCACTCCGAGCCGTACGTCTGGTGCCAGGCCGACGGCGACGCTGCAGCGGCTGCGGGAGGGTCGCGCTGCGACTCCAGCTCTCGCGCGGTCGCTTCAATCTCTCCGGTGGCCTCGGGATACGCAGCCTTTCCGCTGTCCGACGGCTCCCGATCGAGCTGCTCCAGATCCTTGAGCAGCTTGAGCTCCTCTTCATGGCCCCACTGGGCGGCCGCCTTGGCCGCATCCTCCGACCGTCCGGCCAGCCACCACTCCGGCGCGTGCATGAAGGCGCGGTAGGCCGCGTCCAGGTCGTCGCCCGGCAAGGAGGACTCCCCGCGTGATCCGAACCACGGCGGAGCAGACGCCGCAACGTCGAGCCACGGCTGGGCCACATCGAACGCGACGGCGTAGGGCAGCATGGGATCCGATTGGCTCCAAGCACCGTGAGGGGCCGAGCCGGCCATGGACGCTTTCCAGCCAAGCCACTGACTTATCTCCAGCGCCCCCTCCGGCGTTGGCTTCAGCATGCCCGTACTTGGCATCGTCATCTGCACTGTAACAAACGAGTACACGAGACCCGCGAACACGCCGATCAGGGCGTTCGCCCACCACGCGTCGAGCCATAGAGCCGCCCAGAACCCGCTGCCAACACCAGTCAGGATGCTCGCGATTATCCACCACGTTCCTCCGTCGTCGGAGTTCTCCCTCCTGACTCGCACCGGGTTGTCATGGAAAAAGCCGCGCTGCTGCAGGTAGTCGCCTATCTGGTCGCCGATGACATCGCTGTGCTTATCTATCCGTTCACGTAGCGCATCGACTGTTGTGGCACGCGACGGCAGGCTGTTGCATATCGTTCGCTCCCAGTCATACTGCGCCGGGCCCAGCCGAGATAGCTGGTATAGGAAACCGACCCTTGTTCCGACGGCCTCGATTCGCAGCGTGCCGCGCTGGCACATCTCGATGATGGACGCCAGCATCGTCTTGGTCCATATCGCGTGGCCCTGCAGCGCAGATACCGCCGCCGCAGGCATTGACTCAGGGTTCGGGGTCTCAGAGTACCACGTGCTCGTCTGCGGGGGCCGGTACTTGGGCCACAGCCACAACACGATGATGACCAGCTGCGCCAGGACCACGCCTATCGTGCGGAGGCCCCAGACCACGAGCTGCTTCCAGCCCATCTCCTGGAATTCGGGCAGGCCGCTTTCCGCGATTGCCCCGCCCGGGTCCAGAGCGAACAGCAAGCCGATGGCGGCAAGGACCGCCAATGCTGTCACCACACTCACAATGGCCTACCCTCCTTGATCAATCTTCCCCTCCAAGACGGACCAGACCATGATGGAATAGTCGCTGCCCGCTCCATCTGGACATCCACGGCAACCATAAGAGGTTGCTATGGGCGAATCCGTGGCCGTGGGCTAGACCGCTATCGGAAGGCGCTGTGAGGTCGTAGGGACTGGTTCGAAGAGGAAGGAAGACCGACCACGAACAGACCTACAGCAACGGCGCTGCTTGGCGTATGGACTGAGGCTCAGCAGGGCTCACTGAGCCCGGCGAAGTTGCTATACTCTATCTCTAGCAACTCTCTCGGTACGCACCCGGTCAGGTTGCCTCCAAGATGCAGAGATTCCGCGTGAGAGAGCCTACCCAGCTCGGACGGTATCTCCCCGGTGAAGTTGTTACCAGATATGTCTAGACCTTTCAGGCTGGAGAGATTGCCCAGCTCGGGCGGAATCTCCCCACTCAAGTTGTTAGCCGATAGGACCAGATACTCCAGGCTGGAGAGGTTGCCCAGCTCGGGCGGAATCTTCCCAGTCAGTTGGTTGAGATCCAGATGCAGGGCCCGCAAGCCGGAGTTATTGCCCAGGTCAGGGGGTATCTCCCCGGTCAGCTGGTTGCCGGAAAGAATCAGGCTGGACAGTCGGGGGCCCAGTCCGGACGGTATCTCACCGCTTAGCTGGTTGCCATCGAGCTCCAGGCTTGCCAGGTAAGAGAGGTTGGCAAGCTCCGGTGGGATCTCCCCGCTCACCTGGTTTTCCGCGGCCCCCAGCACTATCAGGAAAGATAGGCTCCCCAGTTCGGATGGCAGCTCCCCGCTGAGCTGGTTGTCGGTAAGGCGCACATTAAAGACGCGGCCTTCGCTGTTGGTGGCGACCCCGTGCCATTCGTCCAAGGGGGCGTCGCTCAGCCAGTTTTCATTATTCGTCCAGTTGTCCCCGTCCATGGCATTGTAGAAGGCGACCAGCGCGGCCCTGTCTGTTGCCACCGTTCCCTCGTCTGTTGCCGGCGCGGCCGTGGTCCCAGATTCGGAGGGCGACGCCGGCGCGTCGGAGCCGCCGCAGGCGGCCAGCGTCATCAGCAGAGCCACCGCGATGGCGGGGAGCAGTAGTTTTCTTGTCCGTTGCAATATCGTCACCTCCAGCTCCGATCGCAGAACTTGCCTATCAGCCCTCAGGTACAACAGTAAACCAATTCGACTTGCCCTTCTGCGCGCCACCCATCACCGGCGCCAGCAGACTACTTGGTACCTCCTACGAACTGCCGATGCTCCCAGGGCAACCTTGGCCGCTTCGCTACCCCCTGTCTCGGCAGACCTGATCCCTAGCCGCCTTCAGGTCGTCCAGTGGGGCGGCTTGGCTCACGTAGGTGTACTGTTTCCTAGCATCATCCAGGTTCTGGGCCGTGGGGAACATCATCATCATGCTCTGCTCGAAGCCCGGGTCGTTCGCGGCCATGCAGTCCAGGGTCTCCTTGATGACCGCCTCTTTGCTGTCGCTGGCGCAGGCCACCGCCAACAGCAGGGCGGGGGCTAGGATAGTCAGAATTAGGTGTTTCATGGTCCCTCTCCCGCAAGCCTACCTGAAGCAATTCGCACTATTCAGCAGCGCAAGGGTTTCGTCGTCCAGCGTCCCCATGAGGGTCCGGACTCTGTCTCCGCGGGCGCGTACCTCAGCGACGCCCTCCTCGCCTTCCATTTCGGCAAGATCTTGGACAGCCGGTGCTACCGGGTCCTGCCTCCGGATGAACTCATACCGTGCCTTTTGAAAGGCAAACATGGCGTCGTGAAAAGCCTCCAGTTCCTCGGGCGCGGTCACGTCCTCGTAGTACTCCAGCCTCTTGGACATAAAGTGTGTCACATCGCCCCATGTCTCTTCGCTCCTCGTTGCTTCGGCTTGGTACAGCTTCTCGCGCCAAGTCGCATAGTCGGCCACCGTGGGCGCGGGTTGTCCCCCGCAAGCTACCGCTGCCAGTACGATAACCAAACCTGCCAATCCAATACGCAATATGACTCACCTCCCCGCTGGCGCGGGCACTCAGTCACGAGGCTTTGGAGCGGCGGCGGCTAACGCGGGGTAGCCGCCATTTCCCAACTCCTCTCTGTTTGAAGGACGCCAGTTGAAGCCCTAGCTGGACCCTGGAAGTCTTGGCGACGCCGGAATCGATGGCGCAGGACCCTACGAGCCATCCCGCTTCCCACGTTGTTGCATCTCCCTTAAGACCTCTGTGACCATTATGATCAGAAAACCTACCGCCAGCGGCAGCATGATAGAGGACAGGAAGGCCCAGAATCCGTTGTATTCCGTCGCTGCATAGATGCTATAGATAAAGGCAGCCACGATTATGATCCCGGCCAATATCCGGCCAAGCAGCACAGTATCTATGTTTGCTTTTACCTCCATTGGGTACCTCCTTGTCTCAATATCCGGGTAGGATCAGGTACTTTATCCTTGCCAGTGCTGGTTACCCGTCGGTTCGCTATAGCTCAGCCCTCCCTGACGCCGAGAAGTCCCGGTGGTCGGTTGTCCCCCGCTTACCCCCACGACTCCTAGACAGTCCGTAAGAACTCCCCCGTCTTAGCACCCACTGCCCCGTGGATATACAAATGGGCGGGGCGGCGTAGGGGGTCTAGTCCTCGTCCTCCCGCGGCTACACCGCCAGATGCTGCCGGACGCAATCCACAAGACGCCGGGCCCCGCCCTTGACCCCGGCTTTGTTGTTGTGGTCGAAGTAGAAGCTGTAGGGCTCGATTGCGCTGCCCTGGAAATCGACTCCAGAGGAAATCAACCCGTCGTTGTACTCCACGGCATCGATGTGGTCGTAAGGCAGCTCGACCACCCCGGCGCCGAGCAGACCGGTCCGCAACAGGAGGACGCGGCGGTCAGTGGCCACGGCGATGCCATCGTGGCCTTTCCCAGGCTGCATCATCCCGCCAAACGCGGGTTGGAGCTCGAAATCGCCGGGTGAACCCCAGCGGCCGCCCAGCCAGTACTCGATGTTCTCGTCTTCATCGAGGACCTCGTAGAGCTTCCCGCGTTCGCTGTCGTAGCTCTTGAGATTCTTGCCCAGGAAGTTTCCCACCAGGCCGGCAAGAAAGCCCTGCTTTTGTCGGCCTGGCATTCGGGAACGCTCCTGCCACTGAGCGTCAAAGCGTTGGACTTTGCTCATTCCGACGTACTGCCCGGCGGAGGGCGGGGCGACGCTTGAAGGTGGCGCGGTCTGGAGCCGCTGCACCAGTTCGGCGAAGCGGCGGCCCTGGTCGCCGCCAACATCTCGAATTTGGAAGGGATCGGCTGGGGCCATCGCCCAATTGTGGATACCGTCGCCGTCCACGGTCACTATTCCGCCGGCGTGTTCCACCGCCGTGATACTGGGCAACGGGAACTGGGTCACCAGTTTGTTGAGGCCCTTGTGGGCAATCAGGTAGACGGTGAGGTCGGTGGCGACGGCGGCCCCCTTGAGCCGTTGCTGCCGCATCATGAGCCCCGCTCCCTCGAGGAATGCCGACGCGGGCCCCCAGGTGCAGCCCACCAGCCCCATGATGGTCTCATCCTGGTCCAGGTAGTCGTAGATCAGCTTGCGCTCGCGGTCGTGGTGTTCCTGGCCCCACGCCGAAGCCTGATCGCGCCACTGGGCGTCAACACGGTTGCGCAGCTCTTTGGTCGACATGGTCTCGTCTTTCCTCCCATCGTTGGTGTTATCCCTTCCTCACCGCCGTGATCGGGCAGGTCAGATGGACCAGTATTTGGAGATAGGGTTCAGGTGCTACTACCCACCCTCGACTACCAACGACCCCCGTCCTCAGTGTCAGGTGGATCTTGTCTCCAAGACACCGGGACCCCCAGCGAAGGGTGTTCAGCACCCGATGACCAAAGTGCGGACTTCAGCAATGCGGAACGGACAGAGGGTTGGCCGGCAGGGCGTCGCGGTGGAATGGAAACCCCCTTGGCCGGATCACCATGCATTGGAGCGCGATTGCTGAAGCCACGCCCAACCCAAGACGCCACCCGGCAAGGGGGATAGGTCACCCCAAAACACGGTGAACGTGGCGTCCTTCCGAGGATGGTAACTACCCCCGCAGCACAAGGTCGAAGCGTAGCTTCAGCGGTTGTGATTGTAGCCCAACAGGACGGGCGGCACAAGGGGCAGAATTGCTTCATAATTATTGTTGCCGAAGAGGGTATCGTTGCTTCAAAAAGTCATGTTACCGGGGAGGAGCATGAGGAGAAGCAGCGTGAGGGAATATGTAGCCAGACAAGAACGCCCGGAAGTCCTCTGTCGCCTGCTCGTCCCGGCCCAGCAGGGCGTTGGCCAAGCCCTTGGCGTCCCTTGGCAAACCCCTCGGGCTTCAGGGCCACCGCCCGGTCGCAGTAGGACAGCGCCTTCGGGCAGGCGTGGCGGCATCCATTCCGATTGACCCCCGTTTTGCCACGACTAGCGTGACAATTGGATGGGCTGCGGCAAAACCGGTGCCGGTTAGAGCTTGTAATCTGTGCCTTGCGTGCCTACAATCATGCCAGAGAGTCTTTCCCGTGTTGGTCCGGCGTTGCAGCCGACTTTCCATAAAGGTGGTTTGCCATGTCCCAACGTCTCTTGGACCGGATCGATTCGCCCGGCGACCTGAGGGGGCTCACCTACGAGGAGCTGACCCAGGTGGCCCAAGAGGTACGGGACACCATCATATCCGTCATAACCGAGCGCGGCGGCCATCTGGCCTCTAATCTGGGGGTGGTGGAGCTCACGTTGGCGCTACACCGCGTCTTCGACAGCCCCAACGACCGCCTGGTGTGGGACACGACCAACCAGACCTACACCCACAAGCTGGTGACGGGGCGCCGCGACGACTTCCAGAACATCCGCCTGGAGGGCGGCCTCTCGGGCTTCGGAGAGCCGCGGGAGAGCCCCCACGATACTCTGTGCGCGGGCCATGCCGGCACCGGCCTTTCCATCGCCCTGGGCATCGCCGAGGGCGCCGCCAAGTCCCGGCGGGACTCGTGGACCATCGCGGTGGTCGGGGACGGGGCGATGACCTCCGGCTCGAGCTTCGAGGCGCTGAACAACATCGCCCACCTCAGCCCCAAGAACTTCATCCTTGTCCTCAACGACAACGGGATGTCCATCTCCGAGAACATCGGCTTTCTCACCAACTGGCGCAAGCGCCTGATCACCCACCCCGAGTTCAACGCCATGATAGACCGCATGAAGGCGCTCTCCAAGAGAGTGCCGACGGGCGAGCTGATGTACAGTCTCGTGAAGAGGTTCAACACGGGACTGGCCGGCCTCATCGTCCCCACCATGTTCTGGACCGAGATGGGCTTCCAGTACCTGGGCCCGGTGGACGGCCACGACTTCAAGCAGCTGGAGGAGACCCTCCGTCAGGCCAGGACGTCCCCGGGTTCGCTGCCCCTGGTCCATGTCGTGACCCACAAGGGGCACGGCTACGAGCCCGCCGAGGACGACCCGGTGAAGTTCCATCAGCCCAGCTCCCCTCTCGGGGACTCCTCAGGGGCTCCCACCTACTCCAAGGTGTTCGCCGGGACCCTCTCCCGCCTCATGCAGGGCGACGAAACGGTGGTGGGCATCAGCGCCGCCATGCTGGAGGGCACCGGCCTGGCCGAGGTCCGGCGGGACTTCCCGGATCGGGTATTCGACGTGGGCATCGCCGAGCAGCACGCCGTCAGCATGGCGGCGGGAATGGCCTCGGCCGGGCTGAACCCCTTCGTCTCAATCTACTCCACCTTCCTCCAGAGGGCCTTCGACCAGGTGGTCCACGACGTCTGCATCCAGAACCTGCCGGTAACACTCATCGCCGACCGGGCGGGCATCGTCGGCGAGGACGGCAAGACCCATCACGGCGCCTTCGACATCTCGTATCTGCGGTGCCTCCCCAACGCCGTCGTGGCGGCTCCCATGGACGAGAACGAGTTGCAGCACCTGGTCTATACCGCCTACAAGCACCGGGGGCCCTTCGCCATCCGCATCGCCAGGGGCGCGGCCACCGGCGCTCCCATGGACGGGGACCTCAAGGTCCTGCCCCTGGGCAAGGGCTCCGTCATCAGGGAGGGCGGAGACGTGGTCATCTTTGCCCTGGGCAAGCCGGTGAGCGCGGCCATGGAGGCGGCGGAGACCCTTGCCCGGCATGGCATCTCGTGCGGGGTCGTGAATCCCATCTTCGTGAAGCCCTTGGACGTGGACCTGCTCTTGGAATCGGCCCGAAACACCCGACGCATCGTAACGGTGGAAGAGAACGTGCTGGCGGGGGGATTCGGGTCCGTAGTGCTGGAAGCCCTGGCCGAGGCCGGGCTGGAGGAAGTGTCGGTCCACCGCATCGGCATGCCCGACTCGTTCATCGAGCACGGCACCGCCGCCGACCAGAGGCACCGGCTGCAGCTCGACGCCCAGGGCATCGCCCAGCAAGTCCTGGACGTCTTCTTTCCCGACGCGGCATCGCGCCGGACCCAGGCGGGCCCGGGAGTGGCGGCGAGGACCTAGACCGCCTGGCGACCTACCCAGGCCTCGCCCCATCCACCCCGCCAATCGCCCGTCGTTAGCGTCCGGCTCTCAACGGCTGCCGGCCAATTGCGTAAATGACCGCGAGTCCTGGGTGGCGCCAAACAGACCGCAGACGGCGTGGACTTCACTTGCCCATTGTTGGTGATACCTCACCGTTGGTGATACCCCGCTGTTGGTGATACAATGATGGGAGTAATTCGCTATATCACGTAAGGGGAGGTGACAATGCCGCTGGGAGAGATCGGCAACATGCTAAGGAATGCTGTGGTGGAGACCATCAAGGGCGCGGGCGATGTCCTGGGCACGACCATCGATACGACCCGGGAGAACACCGTCAAGGCCCTGCAGGGCGTGAGGGACGTGAGTCGTGAGGTCACTGCCCTGGTCACGGACGGGGTATCGGGCGCCATTACGGGAGCCATAGAGGCCGGCTCCGACGTGACGTCGTCGGCCAAGGGCGCCGTCATAGGCACCATCCAAGGGGTCGGAGAAGTGACGACGGTTACCGCCGGCACTCTCAGCGACACCGTGCGGGCTGCCATCCAGGGCACCCGCGAGGTGGGCGCCGACGTGGCTGAGGTGGGCCGGGGCGCCGCCGAGGGCGCCATCACCACTACCAAGGACCTGGGCCTGAGTGTGCAGGACGCGGCCACCAGCATCGCCCAGGGCGCCATCAGAGGCACCAGTGAGGTGGGCGGCGACCTGGCCACCACGGCCAAGTCCATAGTCACGGGCAGCGCCGTGGGAGCCAACGAGGTGGGGGCCGACGTGCTGGGCGCCATAACCGACAGCAGCCGGGGCCTCATCAAGGGCACGTCCGACGTGGGCGGCGACCTTGCGGGCGTCGCCAGGAGCGCCGTGGAAGGCGCCATCGAGTCCGTCAAGTCCACCGGCGTCAAGGCGGAGGACGCCGCGTCAGCCGCGGCGACGGGTGCCATAGAAGCCGCCAACGAAATCGGCGAGGCCGCCGGCAGGACCGTGAGGGACGCCGTTTCGGGGACCATAAGCGGAGTCGCCGTCGTCGTCAAGGCGCCCTTCGACCGGGGAGGCGGGAAGCAATCCTAGAAGCCGGAGAGAGCGGCTCTCCGGGAATTCCTAGACCCGAGGGACAGAACGAGGCCAGTTGCCACAGGGTTGTGCAGCTGGCCTCTCTCTTATAGGCTCGGACATGGTAAAGATGGACCCCACGGCAGGCATATTCACTCGTTTGGCCTACAGGATACCGCCCGTGGCGAAGGTCATGGGTTGGGTGGAGCGGCTGGTTGACAGATACCTGATCACCGGAAGGATCGTCGGCCAAGGGGTGGACCGGCTGAAGCGCGACCTCTCTGCCACGAGACTGGGCAAGACCACTCCCGTAAGGCTTGCCACCGCGGTGATCCAGGAGATGGGCGACGACGACGCCACCCATATGGCGGCCTCCGTAAGCTACTACGCCATCCTATCCCTCTTCCCTCTCGTCCTGGGCCTGAGCGCCATCGTCGGGGTCGTGGCCAACTCCCCCGAGCGGCAGGAGGAGATCATTGAGTTCGTCATCGAGTACCTGCCGGGCTCCGAGGCCTTCGTGCGTGACAGCGTCGAGGGTGTGGTCAAGCTCCGCGCCGCTTTCGGCATCGGCTCTGTCCTGAGCTTGCTCTGGACGGGCAGCGCAGTATTCGGGTCCATCACCCGGGCCGTCAATCGAGCGTGGGACGTCCATAAGGACCTCCCCTTCTACAAGAACAAACCCCGGCAGATTGCCATGGCCCTTGGGATCTCACTCCTCTTCCTCTTTTCCGTGGGCATAACCACGGTGTTCCAGTGGGCGACGTCCATCGACACAGGCGATGGGAGCCTGTCCAGCCTGTTGGGTGGAGGTGTGGTGTCCGGCCTGCTCAAGATGCCCGCGCTATTGGTGAGCTTTGCCATCTTCGCGATGGTCTACAAGGTGCTGCCCAACACCAAGACCTACTGGAAGTACATATGGGTGGGCGCGATCGTCGCCGCGGTCCTGTTCGAGGGGGGCAAGAACCTGTTCCTGTGGTACCTGGAGCACTTTGCCCAGTACGACCAGCTCTACGGCAACATCGCCTCGGTCATCGTCCTCATGGTGTGGACCTACCTGTCTGCCCTCATCCTCATCCTGGGCGCGGAGATCGCTTCCGAATATGGACGCCTGAAAGAGGGAGTGCAGAGGGGGCAGACCATCCACGAGCCGTCCTAGCCGTGGGTGCCAGGGCACCCGACTGGGGTGCCGGAGCCTCTGGCGGCTTACCGGGGGACTCCGCGGGGAGCGAGTCCCGGCTACTTGAAGGTGGAGCTTACCTCTTCCGCCTGAGACTTCTGGCTCTCGGCGATGCTGGTGAGCAGGGCCGTTCGGGACACCGTGCCCAGCAAGCGCCCCTCGTCGCACACCACCGCGATGGGCAGATCGGTCTCCGCTGCCAGGGGCACGAGCTCGTCGATGGGCATTTCGGGGGGACAGGAGGGGTACGTCCGGTACTCGGAGGCCGTCAGGTCGTTGGGCTCCTCCATGATGCTGGCGGCGCCCATGACCCGGGTCTTGGATATTCCGCGGACGAACTCGCCCACGTACTCGTCCTCGGGCAGGGACACGATCTCCTCGGGAGTCCCCACCTGGATGAACTCGCCGCCGTGCATGAGGGCGATCCGGTCTCCCAGCTTTAGCGCCTCCTCGAGGTCGTGGGTTATGAAGACCAGGGTCTTGTGTAGCTCCTCTTGCAGTCGTATCAGCTCGTCCTGCAGGCCCCGTCGGATGAGGGGGTCCAGGGCGCTGAAGGGCTCGTCCATCAGCAGGATGTCGGGGTCAGAGGCCAGGGCCCTGGCCAGCCCGACCCGTTGCTGCATACCGCCGCTGAGCTCTCCCGAGTAGGCCTCTTCCCAACCCGCCAGGCCCACCTTCTCCAGGACGTCCACGGCGCGCTCGTACCTGCTGGCCCTGTCCATTCCCCGGATCTCCAGCCCCCAGGCGACGTTGTCGATGACCTTCAGGTGGGGTATCAACCCGAAGTGCTGGAAGACCATGGCCGTCTTGTTGCGGCGCAGGTCTATTAGCTGTTTCTGGTTGAACCCCGTGACGTCCTCCCCTTCTACCCACACCTCCCCCGCCGTGGGTTCGATCAGGCGGATGAGGCAGCGCACCAGGGTCGACTTGCCGCTGCCCGACAGACCCATGACCATGAAGGTCTCCCCCTCCTGTACGTCGAAGGACACGTTGCGAAGGGCTACTACACTCCCTGTTTCCTCCTGGATCTCGTCCTTGCTCTTTTCCTGCCACTCGGGCTCCATGAGCCGTTCAGGGTCGTCGCCGAAGATCTTCCACATGCCCTGGACGCTGATTCGCGGAGTACTGCCGTTACCGTTCGATTCCATCAGACTTCGCTTCCCAGCCCCTCTACGACTGTGGCAACGTCACGCCCGGCCTTCAAAACAAAAAGGTGCCCAGCGGCACCCATCGGCAGGAATCGGACCACTGTCAGGGACCTGTTCGAATTCCACCTACCGAGTGCTGGAGGTCTCCACCCGTTGTGCTGGCATGTTGCACCATTCACAGCGGGTTTGTCAACCCGAGCCATGGTCCGCAACGGGCCGTGGGCCGCCGTAGGCTACGCCGGCTGGATGAAGGACACGTGGGAGCCCTGAGGGTCTTGCAGGAGCGCGAAGCGGCCCACGCCCTCCACTTCCGTCGGCGGCATCACCTCCGTGGCGCCCATGCCCTTGGCCTTGTCAATAATCAGGAACATTAGGCCAGCATATTCAGAGACATTAGGCCACCCTGAATGCCAGTGATTTGGATTCTGACAGGATGCTGCGGGTCGGTCAATCACCTCCCTTCTTGCTGAGGATTTTGGCCACTTTGCCCAAGAGGGCGCGGTGAGGAGAGAGCCTTTCCCGGTAGCTGGTTCCCTCGATGACGATCTGGTAGCTGGTGTTGGCCAGGCGGTCCAGGGCGCTGTTGCCCAGGATGGGGTCGTCGAAGAGACTGAGCCACTCTTCGATGGCCCGATTGGAGGTGACGACGAAGCTGGAGGCCCGGTGCTTGGCGATGATCAGCCGGTAGAGGTCCACCGACTGAGGTCCGGTGAGGCTGTGCAGGCCCAGGTCGTCGAGTATGAGCAGGTCGGGGGAGAGGAAGGAGCGGAAGGTCTTGTCCACCGAGTTGTCCACCCTGGCCTGGGCCATGGCTTTGAAGAAGTCGTCGGCGTGGATGAAGCGGACGGTGTACCCGGCTCTGACGGCGGCGTGGCCGAGGGCTTGAGCCAGGAAGCTCTTGCCGACGCCCGCCGGTCCCATCAGCAGGACGTGCTCGTGCCTGTCGAGGAACTCCAGCGAGAAGGCGGCGTCGAGGAGGCGGCGGTCCAGGGTGATTTCGGACGTCCAGTCGAAGTCTTCCAGTCGGCAGGTCTCCTCGAAGCTGGCCCGGTTCAGGCGGATCTCGATGCGCCGGTTCTCCCTGCGGCTGACCTCGTCGGCCAGGATGATCTCCAGGAAGGCAGTGTAGTCCAGTTGGTCCCGTCGGGCCAGGGCGATGCGCTCGGGCAGGGTGTCCAGCATGGCGCTCAGCTTGAGGGTCTTGAGCAGCGGGGCTAGGTCGGGGTTGCGGACGTTACGGGTCATGTCAGATCTCCTTGTGGTGTTGCGTTGGGGTGGTGGCCGTTGACCAGGGCGAAGACGGAGCCGGGCCGGGCGAAGCGTCCCGTAGGCAACGGATCGGGATACGGCAGCGCATCCTGCTGCTCCAGGGCTTCGATCAGGATGCGCTCGACGCGGTGCACGTCGATGAGGTCCACGTCCAGGGCCTTGCGACAGGCGTCGTTCAGCCTGTCGGGGGTGTAGCGCTGGGCGAGGCGGAGCAGCTTGTGTCCCTGCCGCACCTTCGCCCAGGGCGTGGGGCCTTCGAAGAGCCGGTCGGCGAAGGCGGCCACCGCTTCTCCCAGCTCCGCTGCGCTCTGCGTGATCTTGTCGGGCGCCCGCAGCGTGTAGGCGATGAACTCCTTCGGGTAGTCGTCGGGATCGGTGGAGCGTCTGCCCTTGGACTGACGGGGATGGACCTTGATCAGCTTGCCCTGGTGGTAGATGCGCACCAGCTTGCTGTCCAGCGCGATCTCCACCTGCTGCCCCGGATGGCACAGAGCCGACGGCACCGAGTAGAGGGCGTTCTGGCAGGTCACGTGGTGGTCGCGCTGCACCTTGGCGTTGCGCCAGTGAGTCACCTCGTAGGGCTCGCCGTCCCAGGGCAGCAGCGTCTGGCGCTCCTCGGCGTCGAAGACCTCCACGGGCTTGCGCCTGGTGGTGCCGTGCACCCGCTGTCCGGCCACCTCGCGGCACCAGTGGAGCGCTTCCTTCCGCATGTGAGGCAGGTCCCTGAAGTCGGCTCCCTTGAAGAAGCGCTCCCTCACGTACTGGACTCCCCGCTCCACCTTGGGCTTGTCCCTGGGGTGGCGTACCCGGGCCGGGTCGGTGATGAAACCCCGGCGCTGGGAGTACTCCAGGAAGCCCCTGGTCAGCCTGGGATGCAGGGCGTCGGCCCCGGCCACCGCCGCCGGGAAGTTGTCGATGACCAGGTACTTGGGAATGCCGTCGAAGAAGGCCCAGGCCGCTTCCAGTCCGGCGACCACGTCCTCCAGCTTCTGCCCGTGGGTGGGCCAGACGAAGCTGTGCCGCGAGTAGGCCAGCACAACGATCAGCGCCCACACCGTCCGGCGGCGGCCCGTCTCCGGGTCTTGGGCGAAGCCAAGCCTCCCGAAGTCCATCTCCGCCACCTCACCCGGCGGGCTCTCCTCCATCCGCACCGTCCTGGTACTGCGGCCCCGCCAGTTGCGGCGGGCCACGAAGCGCTGAACGGACGGATAGGAGACCTCGCAGCCGCGCTCCAAGAGCAACTCCCGAATGCGGGTCAGTTGCAGCCGGTCCTCAACGACCCACCGTTGAATCTGGTCGGTCCAGGGACCCAGCCTGTCCTCTATCGGCGTCCTCGCCCGCCGCGGTCCCGCACGGCCTATGGCCGCCAGCTTGCTCAGCTGCTCCTC
The DNA here is from genome assembly GCA_965207305.1 of Dehalococcoidia bacterium. GTDB lineage: Bacteria > Chloroflexota > Dehalococcoidia > Lucifugimonadales > JAGWBF01 > JAGWBJ01. The sequence goes on from CBDBMB010000002.1 coordinate 457,105, forward strand.
GCTGGGAACGGGTCCGTCCCGGGACAGCCCCAGCCTCTCAGCTGAGGCGATGTACTTGCTCACCGTGTCCCGAGCAAGCCCTGTCCCCTCGGCTATGTGGCGCTGGCTCTCCCCCGCCTGCCAGCGCCGGATGACTTCTGCTATTTCCACTCTGAATACCTCCTTGTAGGCCATCGCTTCACCTCCTACTTGAAGTGTCGCGATGGTCTGTGGTCAGGCGCTCAGAGTGGCCTAAATATCCTGATTATCTGGCCTATAGTTCGTGAATATTTAGCGATTCGCTGGCCTAATGTTCCTGATTATTGACAGGCCTTCCTGGTCGTCGCGTCCAGGCTGGCGACGACGAAGTATATGGACCAGTGGGGAGGGACTTCGCCCCACTCCTTCTTGATGGCCATCATGCCCGCTGCGGGCGTCCCGTCCAGCAGGAATACAGTGTATTCGTCATCGTCTCCGCCCGGGCCCGGGCCGGCGGACCATCCGAACAGCCCCCCGTAAAACCGGGATGCGGTGTCCGTGTCGCCGGTGTACAGCTCGGTCCAGCCCAGGGCGCCGGGCTCGCCGAACACGTGGGCGCCGATGTCCTTCCTGGGCTCCCACACCGCGAACACGGCGCCCGTCGGGTCCTGTAATATAGCCATCCGGCCCGAGTCGAAAACGTCGAAAGGCTCGGTAAGCACGTTGCCGCCCAGGCCCCTGGCCCGCTGGGCGGTGTCGTCGGCGCTCTGGACGGTGAAATAGCTGGTCCAAGTCGGGTGCCCGCCGGTCCGCTCCTTCATCTCTCCGTCCATCTGGAAGAGGGCGAAGGCGCTCTTGCCGCCCTTGCTCATCGTCACGTACACCATCGACTCGCTGACGGGCACCTCGGTGGCTTCCAGCCCGAGGACCTCCGTGTAGAAGCGGGTGGACCCCTGCCGATCGGGCGTTGCCAGGTCCGCCCAGCTGAACATCCCCGGTTGGTGTTTCGTGATCTCCAAGCTCTCCTCCTTGTCGCCTGCTCATTAGCGCCGGGACGGCGGTAGCTTGACTCCCTTAGGTCGGGAGCGCGGCAATGGTCACCGTGGGTCTCTTGCTCTGGCCGCTCTGCGGCTCGGACGGCCACCGTTTCGGCTTGGGGTGGGACGATCCGGGTGGTGGTGAGAAGACATCCGGGCTATTGAAGGGGGCTGGTGACCCGCCTGGGACTCGAACCCAGAACACACGGATTAAGAGTCCGTTGCTCTACCAAATTGAGCTAGCGGGCCGCGCTGTCGTAAGGGTTAGTTTACACGATTCGCCGCAGGTGTAACAAGGCCTCCCAAGTGTAGGCGTGGGGTCTGGCGGGTCAGGAGTCTCTCGAGAGTGGCGGGCTCTCTCCCTACACGCCGTGGCTCAGGCGTCGGGCCAGGGCGTCGGGCAGGCCCGCGCTTCGCATCTTCTCCTGGGTCTCGTCGACGGCGTACGCCACCCTGCGCCGGCGCAGCGTGCCCATGGCATCGTCATACACGGCGTAGCTGGGGCGGTAGTCGCCGTCCCTGGGCTGCCCCACTCCGCCCGGGTTGACTATCAGCCGCTCCTCTCCCAGGGGCACCTCCTCGCCCTCTGGGAAGGGGTCGAACCGGCACAGCGCTCCCGCCTCCCGGCAGATGAACGGAATATGGGAGTGACCCACCAGGCAGAAGGGCGACTCCAGCCGGGAGAACGTGCCCATGGCGGACTCGATGGACACCAGGTACTCGTACACTGGGGCCCTCAGGCTCCCGTGCACCAGGGTGAACGGGTCCATCTGCACCACCTGCTTCATGGATAGCAGGTACCGGGTGTGCTCCTCGGATAGCTGGGAGGCGGTCCACCGGGCCGCCAGCCGCGCGTGAGAGTTGAAGCTGTCGGTGTCCAGGGCTCCCGAAGCGGCAAGGTCGTGGTTGCCCGCCACCGAGACGTGGTCGTAGCTCCTCAGCAGCTCTATGCACGCGACCGGGTCCGGCCCGTACCCCACCAGGTCTCCAAGGCCCCATATCTGGTCGAAGCCGCCGTTTTCTTCGGCGTCCTGGACCACGGCGTGGAACGCTTCGAGATTCGAGTGTATGTCCGAGAGTATCAGGGCCCGCAAGGCATGTACCTCCGAGACGGTCGGCTGGCGACCCATTATAGCCCACCGTGCCTGTCCTTGAGACGGCGGCGCCCAAGGCATTATAATGCGTGCCGTGAAAGTAGGGGAGATGGGCGAGTTTGGCCTTATCGACCTTCTCTCCGGTTTGGCGACGGAGAGACGGACCGGTGACGCCCCGGCCCGAGACTCCTTTCCCATCCTGGTGGACAACGGGGACGACGCCGCCGCATGGCGCTGCGGCGAGACCACCGAGCTTTGGACGACGGACACGGCCGTAGAGGGGGTCCACTTCACCCGCATGACTACCCCCTGGTACGATCTGGGTTGGAAGGTGATGGCGGCCAACGTGAGCGACATAGCGTCCATGGGCGGCCTGCCGCTGTACGCCCTCGTAACCCTTGGGTTGCCTCCCGATCAGGAGGTGGAAGACCTGGAAGCCCTTTACACCGGAATGCTGGATATCGGCAATGAGTACGGGGTCGCCATCGTTGGCGGAGACGTGGTGCGGTCCACGTCGGTGTTCGTTACCGTGGGACTGACGGGCACCTGCCAGGGGCCGCCCATGCTCCGCTCCAACGCCGTGCTGGGGGAGCTGGTGGCCGTGACCGGCTGCGTCGGGTCATCCGCGGGCGGTCTCGACCTCCTCATGGGGCAGGCCCCCATCGCCGACGCCGCCTCCCGGTACCTGGCAGACGCCCATCGCAGGCCCAGCCCTCGCGTTCCGGAGGGTGTTGCCATGGCGAAACAGGGCGTGTCATGTGCCATGGACGTGAGCGATGGGCTGGTCGACGACCTGTCCAAGCTGTGCCGGGCCAGCGGGGTCTCCGCCAGGGTGGACGCGGACACGGTCCCCGTCCACCCCTCTCTCCGGGAAGCCTTTCCCGACTCGTACATGGACAAGGCCCTGGGAGGCGGTGAGGACTATCAGCTGCTGTTCACGGCGGCCGAGGGGACCATGGAGTCTGTGCTCGACGCCCTTCCATCCCGGGCAACTGTCATTGGAACGGTCTGCGACGGCCCGGTGGGAGAGGTTGCCGTCGTAGACTCCGCGAGCGGCGGGCCCGTGGCCGTCCACCGGAAGGGGTGGGACCACTTCTCTCCGCACTCTACGGGAGCGGGGCGCTGAGGCCCGGACCGGGTCCGCGAGCATGTCTGTGACCCTTGAGCTGGTGAGCCACAGCGCCGAAGAGACCCAGGACATCGGGCGTACCCTGGGAGAGGCGGCCGGAGAGGGTGACATATTCCTTCTGACCGGACCCCTGGGCGCGGGCAAGACGTGCCTGACCCAGGGCATAGCCTGGGGCCTGGGTGTAGAGGGCTACGCCCGGAGCCCCACCTTCGTGATAATGACTCGGTACCTCGGACGCATGACCCTGCACCACGTGGACTTGTTCAGGATCGACGGATACGACGAGGCGTGGGACCTGGGTCTGGACGAGTACCTGCTGGGGCGCGACGTCTGCGTGGTCGAGTGGGCCGACCGGGCCGCCGCCATGTTTCCCCCTGAGAGCACCTGGGTCTCCCTAGATTACGGCTCCCAGGACAACGAACGGCGGATAACCGTGCAGTCTGCCGGCGATGGGAACAGGGCCGCGTGGAGGAAGCTGGACCGCTGGGCGAGGCGGGAGACGTGAAGGCCGACGGCGCTCGGGGCCTCTTGCTGGTGGTGGACACCTCCACCCGGTACGCCGGTGCCGCCCTCTGGCGCGAGGAAGAGGCCGTTGCAAGCGTGTCCTGGTGTTCTACCGGAAACCACACGCGGGAGCTGATGCCGGCCATCCGGCGACTCCTGGAGATGGTGGATGGGAAGCCGGGGGACCTGGCGGGCATCGGGGTCGCCCTGGGGCCCGGCGGGTTCAGCGCCGTCCGAGTGGGGATGAGCGCCGCCAAGGGCCTGGCCCTGCCCCTGAGGCTCCCTCTCGTGGGCGTGGGCACGTTGGAGATGGAGGCCTACCCCTATGCCGCCATCGGACTGCCGGTCCGGCCGTTGATCGACGCGGGCCGCGGAGCGGTGGCCACCGCCCTCTTCAAGGGTCACGGGGCTGCTTGGGGCAAGCTGGAGGAGGAGAGGGTGTGCGATATGGACGAGGTGGCGGCCTCTGTCCTAGAGCCCACCCTCATCTGCGGCGAGGGAGTACGGTCCCGGGGGGGACGTCTTGCCGAGGCCCTGGGAGACCGGGCCGTGGTCGTGGAGGGGTACACCTCCTCCGCGCGGCTCTGGTCCCTGGGCGCCATCTCCAGCCGCAGGCTTGGCCGTGGCGAAGCCGACGACCCCAGGTCGTTGCAGCCGATGTACCTGAGGAGGCCGAGCATAGGGCGGCCGAGAGTCCCTCGGCCCGTCGACCGCTAGGAGACGTGGACCATCCACCTATGGGCCTCGACGGAGGCCGGCGGTGGAGTGGAAGCTAGGAGCGACATGGAACGAACACTGGTACTGATCAAGCCCGACGCCGTCCAGAGGGGGCTGGCGGGGGAGATCATCTCCAGGCTGGAGAGCCGGGGGCTGAAGATAGCGGCGATGAAGATGCTGCAGATGGACCTGGAGATGGCGGGCAGGCACTACGGGGAGCACCGGGAGAGGCCGTTCTTCCAGGGGCTGGTGGACTTCATCACGTCGGCGCCCATCATCGCCATGGTGCTGGAAGCGCCCAACGCCGTCAGGCTGACCCGGAACACCATGGGCGAGACCGCGCCGCTGAGCTCGCCGCCCGGCAGCATCCGGGGAGACCTGGCCGTGGACATAGGCCGCAACCTGATCCACGGGTCCGATTCGATGGAGACTGCCCAGCGGGAGATCGCGCTGTTCTTCGAGCCCGACGAGATCGTGAGCTACCAGCGCGCCGTGGACGGCTGGATCATAGAACCCTGACGACCTCTGCCGCGCCGGACCAGAGCTGGTCCAGGCGATAGTAGTCCCGCTCCTCGGCGCCGAAGAGGTGGATTATCACGTCGCTGTAGTCCAGGAGGAGCCAGCCCGACTCGGCGGTACCTTCCCTGTGGTGGAGCAGCACCCCCGACTCCTTGAGAGACTTCACCAGGTCTTCCTGCAGGGCCTCGAGTTGCCGCCGGCTGTTGGCGCTCATGATGACGAAGTAGTCGGCAAACCCAGTCATCTTCCGGATGTCCAGCATGACGATATCCTCGGCCTGCTTCTCCGAGGCTAAATCAACCGCCATGCGCGCCAGTTGGCCCGGCTCCAGGACTATCCCCCTTCGACGATGGGGCGTGTTGAGCATCCCCATCGTGCTTGGATTATAGCCAAGACCCGCGGGCGAGGTCAACGAGGCCGCACTCCGGCGGCTGCGGGTGCATGCGGGAGCCGGGGCCGCCTTGGCGCAAGCTACAGCTTGGCGTACTTGGTGAGGCGGGAGTCGTTGCCGGCGGTGTAGAGGTGGCCGTCGGGGTCCCCCCATATGCTGTGGCCGTTGTGGAGGGTGCGGGCGCGGCCCAGCAGCTCTCCGTCCCGTGACCACAGGGACACTCTGGGGCTCTGGTCGGTCACCAGGAACCTCCCCAGGGAGTCCATCCAGATGTCCATGGGGTGCCAGCAGTCGGCCCACTCCATGATGAAGTCGCCCTCCATGCTCAGCACCTGGACGCGGTCGTTCTCCCGGTCGCATATGTAGACGCGGTCGTCCTCGTCCAGCCAGATGCCGTGGGGCGTCGTGAACTGCGAGGGGCCCTTGCCAGGTGAGCCCCACGAGCCCAGGTACTTGCCGTCGCCCGTATACCGGTGAACGCTGGAGTTGCCGTAGCCGTCGCAGATGAAAATGTCCCCCGAGGAGGATACGGCCACGTCGGCGGGGTGGCTGAAGGGCGCCTGTCCCGAGGGCTTTCCCCGGTCGCCCAACCGCATCTCAACCCGTCCATTGGTGTCGACCTTGAGGACCTGGTGGTAGTCACGATCGATGACGAAGATATCGTCGGTGGGGCTGATGTAGATGCCGTGGGGGTCCACCAGGTCTCCGCTGCCCCAGGTGCTCAGGAGGTTGCCCTCGCCGTCGAACACCAGCATCGGCGGGTCGGATCTCTGGGCGGCATAGACCCGCCCCTTGGAGTCGGTGGCCGTGTGGCTGACGTTGCCGAAGGCCGTGCCCTCGGGGACCTTGCCCCACGGATAGAGCACTTCGTACGTGTTCTCGCCGGCGCCAACTATCACTCTTGTCATGGTCTTCCTCCCGACGGGCCCAGCGGCCCTCCGCCCTAGTCCTTCAGCTCCACCAGGATGTTGCGGTAGCGGGTCGCCCCGTCGTTGACCACCCGGTGCACCACGTGCTCCCCATGCCACTTCCAGCGGCCGGGCTCGTGGGTGCTCGCCTCCGTGGACCCGTCCTCGTGCTCCAGGGAGATCCGGTCTCCCTCCACCGTGATGGTGAGGTAGTCCCGGGGGTGGAGGTGCCACGGGCTGGCCTCACCCGGGTCGACTACCAGGGTCCATATCTTCACTCGCTCGTTCTCGAACAGCACCTCTGTGGCGATGTCCCCGAGGGGCTCGTTACCTCGTGGCATGGGTCCCTCCTTCGTCAAAATCGTCAGGAACCGGGCGTCCAAGTCGCTAAGAATGGGGTCGGCGGTCTACCGGGAGACCTTGCCCGCCGCCAGCAGCTCCAACAGCTCGCCGGTGGAGACGCTGGCGCCCAGGATCAGGTCCACGATGCGCAGGGTCGGGTCCTGCAGGTCTGCGGCCCAGGACGCCACGCCGTCGGAGGGCATGACCACGTCGAAGTCCCGCACGTTGGCGTCGAAGGCGGTGTGCAGGACGCAGGCATAGGTCACCGTTCCTGCTATGATGACCGTGCGGATGCCCCTGCGGCGCAGCATCAGCTCCAGGTCGGTTTGGTAGAAGGACGAAAATGCGCGCTTTACCAGGACGTGCTCCCCCTCCGCCGGGGCCAGCTCATCGTGGGTCTCCGCCCCCCAGGAGCCGGGCACCAGGGGCGTTTCCGAGGCGCCCGACACCGCCTGAAAGGTGCGCGGGACCACCTTGTGGATCTTCCACATGTAATGGGAGGGGTCGTCGTCCCGTACGATCTGGGTGTGGACTATGAACAGGCCCGCCTCCCGGGCGGCCCTTAGCAGCTCCTTCATTGTGCCGACCCGTCCCTCCACCAGCTCGGGCACCAGGCCGATGGAGGTCATCCGGTCCCTGTTTCGGGCGTAGAACCCCTCGGGATGGCAGAAGTCGTTCTGCATGTCGACCATGATGAGGGCCGTTTCCTTGGGGTTGAGGTCCAGGGCTTGGTCGGACATGGGGGCCTCCCGTGGGTTCCCTACGATGGGCCGGGTCGCGGGGTCTAGTCGCCGGGGATGGCGGCCCTGGCCTTGGCCAGAAGCTCCTCGGCGGAGGCTTCGAGGTCGATGGCCTCCCCGTGGGGCTGGGGCACGGGGAATCCGGTCTTGTAGTAGAGCTCTATGCGGTTCCCCTCGGGGTCGAAGAAGTACATCCCCAGGGCGTTGCCGTGGCTCACGATGCGCTCGATCTCCACGTCCTCGGCCACGAGTCTGGCGTGGTACTCCTTCAGGTCGTCGATGGTGGGCACCTTGAAGGACACCTGCTGGACGACCTTGGCCTCCCTTGGCACGTCCCTCCCCCTCATGAGGACGAACTCGTGGTGCTCCTCATCGGGGTGGGAGCTGAGGAACACCATGCCCAGGCCATCCAGGTCCTCGTCGGCTATCTGAAGTCCCATGACCCTGGACCAGAAGTCCCGCTGGGCCATCAGGTCGTGTACGTATATTCCAACGTGACCCAGACCCTCTATCCGCGCCATGCCGGTCACCTCCCGATTGCCTTGCCCTTGCTCCTCGTGGCGGGGTTGGATGGCCGGTGGGTGCGTTCGTCCCCCCGGTTTCCGCCATCGAGGCGTCACGGTACGGGTAGTGGCTAGAGGCCCATCGCCTTGATGCCGATCAGTGACATGTCGTGGTCTCCCGGGCCGTAGGGCAGTCCTGAGACGCCGATGCCGCCCATCAGGGAGCCGTCGGGCGCCTTGATGGCAATGCCGCCGGAGATCACCATCATCATCGGGTCGCCCCACTCGGTCACGTTCCAGTCGTGCTCTGCCAGGGCGGCCGCGAAATCGCTCTCTCCCTCCCTCGGCTGGCCGAACACCTTGGTACTGGCGCCGGTCATGGCCGAGGTGTAGGCCTTCTTTATGACGTTTCGGCCCAGCAGGGGACCGGCGCCGTCGGACCTGGTGAAGGCCATCAGGTTGCCGCCGTCGTCCACGATGGCGAGGGTCCATTGGGCGTCGGGGTGGTCCCTCTTGAACGCCTCGGCAACCGCGTTGATGGCGGCAAGGCACTGGTCCTGGCTCAAGGCTTGTTTGGTGTACACGTTGGACTCTCCTCAGCTAGCTATGGGATTCCCCCTAGGGGGGACGGTCGGCCCCAATATACTACGGTTCAGGAGTCGTGGCAAGGAAACCGGTGCGCCTTCAGCCTCCCTGCTCTATGGGCGTGTCGTCCCGGTTGCCCCAGTCTCCCCAGGAGCCGTCGTAGTTACGCGCCCGGTCGTAGCCGAGGAGCTTGAGTACGAAGGTGCCGTTCCCCGAACGGATGCCGCCCTGTCAATGGGCGAACACCTCCTTTTCGGGGGTGATCCCCTTCTCCGTGAGGAGGCGGCGCATCTCCTCCGCCGGCTTGAACATGTCAGTCTCCGGGTCTATCATCTCCACCCACTCCATGTGGCTGGCGCCGGGGATGTGGCCCGGCCTGCGGTTGTGCCGAGGGTTCTCTCCGGTGTACTCGCCCCGAGTCCGCACGTCCCACACCACCGTTCCGGGGGCGTTGTACCTCTCCTTCAGCTCGTCGGTGGTGACGTTGAGGAACGGGTCGGGCCTGGACGTAAAGGTGACGCCGCTCCTGGGCTCGGGAGCGTCCAGGCTGACGGGACGCCCCTCCCGGAGCCACTTCTTCCAGCCGCCGTTGAGCACCTTCACTTCCTGGTGCCCGTAGTAGCGCATCGCCCACCACAGCCTCCCGGCGTACAGGCTTCGGGAGTTGTCATAAGCGATCACCAGCGTGTCGTCGCCGATGCCCAGGTCTTCCATCATCTTGGAGAACTTCTCCGGCGGCAGTATCAGGACGCGGCCCGTGTCCGGGTCCTTCTCGTAGTTGTCTGGGATCAGCACGGCTCCCGGGATATGTCCCCGCTGGTACGCCGCCTGTACGTCGGCATCGACAACCCGCAGGTTCGAGTCTCCAAGGTGTTCGGCCAGCCAGCCGGTGTCGGCAAGCTGCTCGGGGGCCGAGTATCCTTCCGCCATTTCATCCTCCGATCCGTCTCTTCCGTGGCATGGAGAGCACCACCAGATTACGTCTCCACCGTGGGCGCGTCAAGGGAGAGATATGGTAGGATAGCCACGGCCAAGCCCGGTCCAACGGGCGGGGCCGGGAGGCTGCCCATGTTCTTTGACTCCAGGCGTTCGACGGTCCACGCCCGCAACGGTATGGTGGCCACCAGTCAGCCCCTGGCGGCGGTGGCCGGCCTGCGTATGCTGATGGAGGGCGGCAACGCCGTGGACGGCGCGGTGGCGTCGGCGGCGGCCCTGTCCGTGGTCGAGCCCTTCTACACGGGGGTAGGGGGCGACCTGTTCGCCCTGGTGTGGACGGACAAGGACAAGAAGGTCTCCGCCCTGAACGCCAGCGGCCGGGCCCCGGCGGCGGCCTCGTCGGAGGAGCTCCGGAGGGCGGGCCACGCCGACTATCCCTACTTCAGCTCCCACGCCGTGACCGTCCCAGGCACGGTGGACGGCTGGGAGAAGCTGCTGTCGGCCCACGGCACCATGCCCCTGGCAGAGGTCCTGGGACCGGCCATCGAGTACGCCGAGCAAGGCTTCGCCGTGTCCGACGTCATCTCCTGGCTATGGCAAGCCGGGATGAAGCAGCTCTCCCAGCTCCCGTCGGGAGCCGAGCTGATGCTGAACGGGCGTGCTCCCCGGCCCGGGGACGTGGTGAAGCTGCCGGAGCTGGCGACAACCCTGCGCACCATCGCCGAGGGCGGCGCCGAGGCCTTCTACAAGGGCGACCTGGCCCGCAGGATGGCCGACTTCGTGCAGCAGCAGGGCGGCTGGCTTGCCGAGGATGACATTGGCAGCCACGCCTCCGACTGGGACGAGCCCATCTCCACGGACTACCGGGGGTATACCTGCTGGGAGTGCCCGCCCAACGACCAGGGGCTGGCGGCTCTGATGGCCCTCAACATCGCGGAAGGGTTCGACATCCCGGGAATGGGGCCCCAGACCCCCGACACCTACCACCACCTGATCGAGGCCATGCGCCTGGCCTTCGCCGACGCCCTCCGGTACATCGCGGATCCCAGGAAGGTGGACGTGCCCACCCGGCGGCTCCTATCCAGGGAGTACGCCGCGGAACGCCGGGGTCTGGTGAGGCCGGATCGGGCTATGGCCGAGGTCTCGCCCGGGGTGGTGAAGACCTCGGGGGACACTGTGTACGTGTCCTGCATGGACGGCCAGGGAAACGGCTGCTCGTTGATCAACAGCCTGTTCGAGATATTCGGCACCGGCCTCGTGGTCCCGGGGACCGGGATCGCCCTGCACAACCGGGGCTCCCTGTTCTCGCTGGAGGCCGGGCACCCCAACGAGCTGGCGCCCGGGAAGCGCCCCTATCACACCATCATTCCCGCCATGGCCACCCGGGAGGGTGAGCTCGTCCTCAGCTTCGGCGTCATGGGGGCCTTCCAGCAGCCCCAGGGACACCTCCAGGTGCTGGTCAACATGATCGACTTCGGCATGGACCCTCAGGAGGCCCTGAACGCTCTCCGCTTCAGCATCCAGCTGGGCCGGGGCGTGGCGCTGGAGGAGGGCCTCCCCCAGAGCACCTTCGAGGCCCTCAGGGCTAGGGGCCACAACGCCTTCCTGGTGCAGGGGTACCACCGGTACCTGTTCGGCGGCGGCCAAGTCATCCAGCGGGACCCGGATACGGGGGTCCTGAAGGGTGGCTCGGAGCCGCGCAAGGACGGCGCCGCGGTGGGCTGGTGAGGGCCTAGTCCGCCGCGGGCAGCAGCTTTGCGACCCGGTCCAGTATGTGGGAGGCCACGTCGTACTTGGACATCAGCGGCAGGTCTTCCACGTTCCCGTGCCTGTCCACCAGCAGGATCTTGTTGGTGTCGGAGGCGAACCCCGAGTCGTCCCTGGTGATGTCGTTGGCCACGATCAGGTCCAGGGACTTCCCCGCCACCTTGGCCCTTGCGTTCTCCTGCAGCCGTTCGCTCTCCGCGGCGAACCCGACCCTCACCAGGGGCCCCCTGGCTTCGTTCAGGATGTCCGGGTTCCTCTCCAGCTGGATGGACCAGGTCTCGGCGCCCTTCTTCACCTTCTCGGGGGATGCCGTCGCCGGCCGGTAGTCCGCCACCGCGGCGGCCATGATCAGGGCGTGGGCCCCCTCTGACGACCTCAAGACCGCATCCCGCATCTCCAACGCCGTCTCCACGTGGACGGTCCTGACCGCCACCGGATCGGGCAGGTCCGTGGGGGCGGCGACGAGCACCACGTCGGCGCCCCGGTCGCGGGCGGCCTCGGCCAGGGCATACCCCATCTTCCCCGAGGAGCGGTTGGCGACCACCCTCACCGGGTCGATGGGCTCCCGGGTGCCCCCGGCGCTTACGACGATGGTGCGCCCGGCAAGGTCTCCCCCCCGGGCGAGGACTGCGCTGATGTGCCCCATCAGCTCCGCAGGCTCGACCAGTCTGCCCGGCCCGACCATGCCCGACGCCAGGTGGCCAGTGGCGGGGCCGACGACGATGATGCCACGGGACCGCAGAGTGGCCAGGTTCTGCTGGGTCGCCGGGTTCTCGTACATGTGGCCGTCCATCGCAGGTGCCACCATAACGGGCGCGGCAGTGGCCAGAATCGTCGTGGTCAGAGGGTCGTCGGCCAGGCCGGCGGCGACCTTGGCGATGAGGTGGGCCGTGGCCGGCGCAACCACCAGGATGTCGGCCCTCTGGGCCAGGGCCACGTGCTCCACCGAGAGCTCCGAGTCGGGGTCGAAGGTGTCGGTGACCACCGGCCTGTGGGTGATGCTGCGGAAGGCCAGGGGAGTCACGAAACGTGTCGCGCCGTAGCTCATGATGGTGTCCACCAGGGCCCCGGCCTGGGTGAGCTTGCTGGCCAGGTCCAGCGCCTTGTAGCAGGCGATGCTGCCCGTTACTCCCAGAACGACCTGCGCTCTATCGAGCCTGCCCGGCACGTCTTCAGGCCTCCCGTTCCGTGCCGGAGGTCGGGACCGCCGCGTTCAAGTCGTGGATGATGCGCAGCCCCAGCAGGGTCAGATCGGGGTTGACATCGTCGAACACGCCCGTCCTTTGGGCGATCACATGGGCGAGGCCCCCTGTGGCGACCACCCGGGAGTCCTGCCCGAGCTCTTGCTTGAACCGGGCGACCATCCCCTCCACCAAGCCGACGTAGCCCAGCACCAGGCCCGACTGGAGCGCCGACACCGTGTTGCGTCCGATGGCCGTCTTGGGAGGCGTCATCTCCACACGACGCAGCATCGAAGTGTTGAGGAACAGGGCCTCGGCCGCCACGTCCATCCCCGGGGAGATGGCTCCCCCAAGATACTCCCCGGCGCCGGAGACGGCGTCGAACACCGTCGCGGTGCCGAAGTCGACGATTATCACCGGCCCTCCGTACGTCTTGTACGCCGCCGCCGCGTCCACGATGCGGTCGGCGCCCACGTCCCGGGGGCTGTCGTAGAGGATGCTCACCCCCGTCTTGACGCCGGCGGTCACCGTGAGGGGAGAGACGCCGAAGTGGACCCGGCAGGCCTCCTCGAAGGTGGTCGTGAGGGTCGGCACGCCGCTGCACATGCACGCGGCCGTCACCTGGGCCCGTTCCACGCCTTTGAGGGGAAGGATGCTGGCCAGCAGTAGACCGTACTCGTCGGCCATGCGCCTGCGGTCCGAGGCTATGCGCCAGGTGGAGACCAGGCGGTCGCCGTCGAAGACCCCCAGGCTGATGTTGGTGTTCCCTATGTCTACGGCCAGCAGCATCTGTCCAGTCCCCGCCTGCGCCCAATTATAGGCCCGGCTCCTGTTCAAGGGCAACGTTCGGTTGAACGCGCTCATGGCCGTTAGTACAATGGGGCCCAACTACGAGGAAGCCCAAACACGAGCAAGAAGGAGACGCCTGTGACGATCAAGACGCCGCCCGAGGCCCGCGCCCAGATCGTTGGGATGGTCCAGGAGTTCGTGAAACGCGAGCTGGACCCCATCGTCGCCGAGTACGAGCGGGACGACATCGTGCCCCTGGAGGTCATCGACAAGATGAAGGAGATGGGGCTGTTCGGGATCACCATTCCAGAGGAGTACGGGGGGATGGGCCTGGACTACACCACCTTTGCCACCATCTTCGAGGAGCTGTCCAAGGGGTGGATGAGCATCAGCGGCGTCATCGGCACCCACCACATCATGGCCCACGTCGTCTCCGCCTTCGGCACCGAGGAGCAGAAGCAGCGGTTCCTCCCAGCCATGGCCCGGGGCGACAAACGGGGGGGCCTGGCCCTCACCGAGCCCAACGCCGGCACCGACGTCCAGTCCATCCAAACGACGGCGGTGCGGGACGGCGAGGAGTATGTGATCAACGGCACCAAGATGTTCATCACCAACGGCAGGCACGGCGACACCTTCGCCCTGCTGACCAAGACCAACCGGGAGGCGGACCCGCCCCACCGGGGCATGAGCTGCTTCATCGTCGAGAAGGGTCCCGGCTTCAGGGTCGGTCGGGACCTGGACAAGCTGGGATACCGGGGCCTGGACACCTGCGAGCTCATCTTCGAGGAGTTTCGAGTCCCGGCGGACAACCTGGTGGGAGGCCAGGAGGGCCGGGGCTTCCAGCAGGTGATGAGCGGCCTGGAGACGGGGCGCATAAACGTCGCCGCCAGGGCGGTGGGGGTGGCCGCGGCGGCCTTCGAGGCGTCCATGCGGTACGCCCAGCAGCGCAAGACCTTCGGCGTGCCCATCGCGGAGCACCAGGCCATCCAGCTCAAGCTGGCGGACATGGCCACCAAGATCGAGGCGGCCCGCCTCCTCACCTACAAGGCGGCGGAGCAGAAGGACAGGGGGGAGCGGGTGGACCTGGAGGCGGGCATGGCCAAGCTGTTCGCCAGCGAGATATGTGGAGAGGTCACCCTGGAAGCCATGCGCATCCACGGCGGCTACGGCTACATAAAGGAGTACGCCCTGGAGCGCTACTACCGCGACGCGCCGCTGATGATCATAGGCGAAGGCACCAACGAGATCCAGCGGCTCATCATCGCCCGCCAGCTCCTGAAGAGGTACCCGGTGTAGAGACGTCCCGCCGAGGCCCCCGGCAAGCGTCGCCAACCTTGACAGCACCATGCCCCGGGGTCACAATTAGGGTCGTCCGGCACCTTAGAGCCCACCCACCAACGCAGTCGGGACCCATGGGAGGATGTCTTGGTCGACCTGCTCATCAAGAACGGCCTGATCATCGACGGCTCCGGCAATCCCGGCTACTATGGGTCAGTCGCCGTCGAGGGGGACACGCTCAGCGTCATCAGGGGCGATACCAGCCACGTGGAGACGGCCCGGACCATCGACGCCTCGGGTCACGTGGTCTCCCCCGGCTTCATCGACGTGCACTCCCACGCGGGGCTCACCATCCTGGGGGAGCCGCTGCACGAGCCCAAGGTGCGCCAGGGCATAACCACCGAGCTGATGGGCATCGACGGCAACTCCATGGCCCCCTTCAAGAACCACGAGGACCAGGAGCGGTTCATCGTCCTGGACCGTGGCCTCAACGGCCAGCCTCCGGGTCCCGCCGGCTGGCTGAGCACCGCCGAGTACCTCTCCACCATGGACGGCACGGTGTCGGTGAACGTGGCCATGATCCTGGGGAACTCCCAGGTCCGCATCTGGTCCGTCGGCTGGAACGACCGCCCCGCCACTGCCGCCGAGCTGGAGGACATGAAGGCCGTGGTCCGGGAGGCCATGGAGGAGGGGGCCTGCGGCCTCTCCACTGGACTGGACTATCCGCCCGGCGCATACGCCGACACCAACGAGCTCATCGAGCTTTCCAAGGTTGCCGCGTCCCTGGGCGGCTTCTACCATACCCATACCCGGGCCAGCCTGGCCAAGAATGGTATTCTGGCCCCCTGGGAAGAGGCCATCGAGATCGGCCGCAAGAGCGGCATCCCCGTACACCTGACCCACTACCGCCAGCGGGCCCGGGGAGCCGGGAGCCAGTACGACTTCATCGGGCTGGTGGAGAACGGTCGTGACGAGGGTTTGGACGTCACCTTCGATTGCTATCCCTACATCTACAGCAGCACCCGGGTGATCATCGGCATCCCCAACTGGGCCAAGGACGGCGGCCCCGAGCGGCTGATGGAGGCGCTGCAGTCCGCCGACGATCGGCAAAGCCTCAAGCGGGAGATGGCCGGCTCCACCAACGCCCTGGGAGACCTGGGCCAAACGTGGCTGACCTACTTCCGCCAGCCCCACAACAAGCAGTACGAGGGACTCTCCCTGGCGGAGATCGCTCGGTTGCGGAGCGAGGAGGAGCTGGACTGCCTATTCGACCTGCTGGTGGACGAGGAGCTGGGCATCTGCGGCGTGTCGGTGGGCACCAACGCCCAGACCCTGCCGCTGTTCGTGTCCCACCCCTGCGGCATGGTTGGGAGCGACGCGGTCCTCCTGGGAGACTTCCCCAGCCCCCGCAGCTACGGCTGCTTCCCAGTCATCCTTGCCGAGTTCGTACGGGCGGAGAGGCACCTGCGCCTGCCCGAGGCCATACGGAAGATGACGTCCTTCGCAGCCCAACGCCTGGGCATCCGCGACCGGGGACTGCTCCGGGACGGGATGAAGGCGGACATCACCATATTCGACCCCAAGACGGTCAAGGCGCCGGCCACTAGGACCAACCCCAAACAGTTCCCCCTGGGAATACCCTACGTGATAGTCAACGGAAAAGTGGTCATCGATGGGGGAGAGCACACCGGGGCCACCCCCGGCAAGGGCCTGCGCATCCGGCACTAGGGCCAGGAACCAGCTGCACGTGACGACCGGGCATCTGGAGGGAGTCAGCCGCATGCCCGGCTAGGCCGAAGGTCGACCGGGGCCCCAGCTTAGCACTGGAGGAGGACCGATGCAGGAGAACAGGGTAGACACCATCGTACACGGCGGCCAGATCGTGACCGCCACCAGCGTCAGCGACGGCGCCGTGGCCATCAAGGGAGAGAAGATCGTCGCGGTGGGAGACCCGGAGACCTTCCCTCCCGCGGACCGCTATATCGACGCCACCGGGAAGCACGTCTTTCCCGGCCTCATAGACTCCCACGTGCACCTGGACCGCACCGACGGCTACGGGATCGGCTCCATCGCCGGCGCCCACGCGGGGTTGACCACCCTCGTCCCCTTCGGCACTTACGACACCGAAGGCGGCGAGACCCTGGACCAGGCCATAAACCGCCACCGGGAGGAGATCTCCTCCAACGCGGTGGTTGACTTCTCGTTCCATTACATCCTGGCCAACCAGCCCTACATACTCAAGAGCCTGCCCCGGGCCCTGGATATGGGCGTCAAGTCGTTCAAGATGTTCATGACCTACAAGAAGCGCGCCGGCCGCATGTGCGACGACGACTACATCTGCGAGGCCATGGAGCTGGTCTCCAAGGGCGGCGGCGTGCTGCAGATGCACTGCGAGAGCGGAAACATCATCGACTACCTGGAGAACAAGCTCATCGCCGACGGGCACACCCACCCCACCCACTTCCCCGAGGCGTGTCCCACGTGGGCCGAGGAGGAGGCCATCAACAGGGCCGTGAAGATGGCCGCGGTGACCAACTGCCCCCTGTACGTCGTCCACCTGAGCAGCGAGGTGGGCTTGGAGCGGATCAAGCAGGCCCAGGCCACGGGGCAGCGGGTCTGGGCGGAGACCTGCCCCCAGTACCTGCTCCTCTCCGACGAGGAGATGGCGAAGGTGGGCCCCCTGGCCAAGATTGGCCCGCCCCTGCGGGCCAAGGACGGCCCGGACCAGCCCGCCATGTGGCATGGGCTGGAGCTGGGCTATATCTCGACGGTCGCCAGCGACCACGCCCCCTACCCCAAGGAGCTGAAACAGGAGGGGTGGGACAACATATTCCTGAACAAGGAGGGCGAGGTCGTGCCCTTCGGCTCGCCTGGCGTCGAGACCCTGGCGCCCCTGGCGTACAGCGAGGGCGTCATCAAGCGCGGCTTCCCCCCGTCCTGGCTGGCCCGGGTCATGTCCGAGAACCCGGCGAGGATCTTCGGGCTCTACCCGCGCAAGGGGACGATACAGGTGGGCTCCGATGCCGACCTGTCGATCTTCGACCCGTCGGGCAAGATGACGGTCCGCTCCGCCGAGCACCACGGCAACTCGGGCTTCAGCCTCTTCGAGGGATGGGAGATAAGCGGCCGGCCCTGGATGACCCTGCTGAGAGGCCAGGTGCTCTACAACCAGGGGACCCTGGAGCAGGAGGCCGGATACGGCCGGTTCATGGACGCCGAGGGCCCGCGCTCTCCCCTGGGCGGCAGGGTGCGTTAGACCCGCGCAGCCCTCCCTGGGGGAGGCCATAAGGGGAGAGAAGGCCGTACTACGGAGGAGAGTGGGATGGCAGACTACCTGGATAGAGTTACCGAGTTCATCGCGGATACCAAGTACGAGGACCTGAGCGAGGACGCCGTGGCCAGCGTTCGCGACGTGGTGCTCGACACCGTTGGGGCCATCCTCGCCGGCAGCCGGCTGCCGGAGAACGCCAATTTGGCGAGGCAGGTCGCCGAGCGGTCGGGTCCGGCCACCGCGACCGTATTCGGGCACCCCCTCAAAGCCGAGCCGATGCTGGCCACCTTGGTCAACGCGACGGCGGGCGTGGGCCTGGAGATGGACGAGGGCAACCGGCTCGGCGGCGGACACCCCTCGATACACACGATGCCCGGCGCCCTGGCCATCGGCGAGGAGATGGGCGTCGATGGACGCCGGTTCATCGAGGCCATGCTGGTGGGCTACGAGGTGGAGTCCCGTATCGGCGCCGCCACCGTGGTCCGTCCCAACGTCCACTCCCACGGCCACTGGGGCGTCATCGGCACCGCGGTGGCGGTGGGCAAGCTGAAGGGGCTGGACGCGGGTCAGATGCGGGCCCTCATAAACGTCGCCAGCGGGATGAGCCCCGCCAACACGTGGCGTCCCTGCTTCGAGGGGGCCACCATCCGCAACGCCTACCCCGGCCGCTCGGGGCTCATGGGCATCCTGGCCCTACACATGTACCAGGCGGGGTTCACCGGTGTCGAGGACGGTCCGTCGGACGTGTTCGGGACCATCATCGGCGAGTCCTTCGATCCCGACGTCGTGCTGGACGGGCTGGGGGGCGAGTACCGCATACAGCAGAACTACACCAAATTCCACGCCTGCTGCGCCACCCTTCACCCGCCCATCGAGGCCGCCCTGGCGGTCCGTACCCAAGAGGGGTTCTCGCTGGACGAGGTCGACACCATCGACGTGGGGCTGAAGCGGTACCTTCCCGAGATGGTGGGGTCCTATCCCCACAACATGCTAAGCGCCAAGTTCAGCGTACCCTACTCCATCGCCTCGGCCCTGGTGCGCGGGAGCGCCGACGTTACCACCTTCTATCCCGAGGCCATCGACGACGACCGTGTCCGGGCCGTGGCCGCCAGGGTCCGGGTCTCAGAGGATACCGAGTCGTCGGGCTCCGAGGACGGCCCCACGGCGCGGGCCTGGGTGACGATGAAGGACGGGCGGACGCTGACCAGCACCGTCGGAATCGTCCCCGGCGACCGGGCCAACCCGCTGCCGAGGGAAGCCAGCCTCAGCAAGTTCCGCTTCCTCACCGACGGCATCCTGGACCCCCGGCGGACCGAGGAGGTGATCCGGCTGGCCGGGGACCACCTCCAGGACCTCCAGGACGTCCGGGAGCTGACCTTCCTGCTGGGGAGCTCAGAGGCCGCGTAGCACCCGCAACAGGGCAGGAGCAGGAGCGGGCCCCCGCGTCGAGGCCCGCTCCTTACGTCTCCGGCGCAGGTTGACACGCCATGGGCCCTCAACTAAACTTCGGGTTGCGGACCGGCCGCCGGTCGCGCCGGCGTTACAGCCGCTACTCCACCGCGCGAGGTGCCCCATCATGAAGACAGACCCAAGGACCACTGAGAACGGGAGCTCCGCCGCCATCAAGATGAGGGATGCGGCATCCGGCTTCCTGGATAGCCTCTCGGCCGACCAGAGGTCCAAGGCCACGTTCCAATACGCCGACGGCGAGAGGGTGCTGTGGTACTACCCTCCCCTCAACCGCCACGGTCTGGCCCTTCGGGACATGGACGAGCCCCAGAGGGAGTTGGCCCTCGCCCTGATGGCCACCGGGCTGACGGAGCGTTCCAACAAGCAGGCCAACCTGATCATCGAGCACGAAGACGTGTTGGGGCCCCTGGAGGTGGAGCAGAACATCGTCACCTACAGCCGGGACCCGGACCTCTACTACTGGACGGTGTTCGGAGACCCGAAGGGCGATACGCCCTGGGCATGGAGGGTCGAGGGGCACCACATCTCCATCCACTTCAGCGTTTGGAAGGAGGAGGTCATCTCCTCCACGCCCTTCTTCTTCGGGGCCAACCCCGCGGAGGTGCACAAGGGACCCAAGAAGGGCTTACGAATCCTGGGAGACCGGGAGGACCTGGGCTTCGAGCTGATGGAAAGCCTGGACCAGTCCCAGCAATCCAAGGCCGTCATCTATGACTCGGCGCCCCTGGACATCATCACCTACAACGCCACCCGCGTCTCCCTGCCCGCGGAGGAAGGCCTCCCCGCCTCCCAGATGTCGGGCACCCAGCGGGAGATGCTGATGGCCCTGGCCACGGAGTACGTCAACCAACTCCCGGCGGACCTGGCCCAGGGAAAGATCGATTACCTGAGGGAAGGCGGGCTGGACCGGATTCACTTCGCGTGGGGTGGCCCCGTCCAGAAGGGCGTGCCTCACTACTACCGCCTCCACGGGATGCCCTTCGTGGTGGAGTTCGACAACCGGCAGGACGGCGCCAACCACATCCACTCGGTCCTGCGGGACTACAAGAACGACTTCGCCTTAGACGTACTGAGTGAGCACCTGCTGCTCTACCACATCCTGTAGGTTGACAGGGGGCTGCAGGCTGACAAGGGACTGTAGACTGACGATGGGGGCGGCGGAAACCCGGTGGACCAGGGCCTGACCCTCAGCGTCGTCGACCAGTCCCCGGTCCGGGCGGGAGCGACCGCCGGCCAGGCGCTGTGGGAGACGGTGGAGCTGGCGGTAGCCGCCGAGGGGTGGGGTTACGCCCGCTACTGGGTGGCGGAGCACCACAGCACCCCAAACTTCGCCGGCACCGCTCCCGAGATACTCATCGGACAGATCGCCGCTCGCACCGCCAACATCAGGGTGGGCAGCGGCGGCGTCATGCTCCCCCACTACAGCGCCCTCAAGGTGGCCGAGTCCTTCCGCATGCTGGAGTCGATGTATCCGGGACGCATCGACCTGGGACTGGGCCGGGCCCCGGGCAGCGACCAGATCACCGCTCTGGCCCTGGCGTACCCGGGACGGCCCCAGGACATCCGCCACTACCCCCGGCACGTCATAGACCTGCTGGCCTACCTCGCCGACGGCCAGGAGGCCGGGCACCCCTTCGCGGGCATCAAGTCGGGCCCCGGCAAGCAGACGTCTCCCGAGGTGTGGCTGCTGGGGTCCCGGGTCGACAGCGCCTTTCTCGCGGCGGAGCTGGGACTGCCCTACGCCTACGCCCACCACTTTGGCCTGGGTGTGAAAGACGGGCCCGCCATCGTCGACGCCTACCGCCAGAACTTCAGGCCGTCCGACTATCTGTCGGAGCCGAAGGTGCACGTTGGGGTACAGGTCCTGTGCGCCGACACCGAGGAAGAGGCGCTGCGCCTGGCCTCCAGCCGTAACCTGGCCCGCCTCCAGTCCATGACTGGGAGGGCCCACGGTGTCCCCACGGTGGACGAGGCCCTGGCCTACCGCTACACCCCAGAAGAGGCGGCGTTCGTAGAGCAGTACACCCGGGTCTGCGTGGACGGGGACCCCCAACAGGTGAGGGACGGTATCCTGCAGGTTGCCGAGAGCTACGAGACCGATGACCTGAGCATCGTCACCATCTGCCACGGGTTCGCTGAGAGGCTGCGCTCCTACGAGCTGGTGGCCGAGGTGTGCGGCATACGTCCCGATGCAAGCGGCACATCCCACGGGTGACGTGGCGTCGGGTGTGCGGCCGACGCCGGCCTGGCCTATTCTTCCAGAAGCCGCCCGCTGATGAGGACCTTCCAGAATGTCTCGTCGGCGATGGCGATGATCTCTCCGACGAGGCTCCGGGTGATGTGTCGCCCCTCCGCCGAGTGGGTGCCTGCGATGTGGGCGATCTGCTCCGGCAGCCCAGCCGTCAGGGCGACGAATACCCCGAAGAGGGGGTGCCGCAGGGAGGGCTGGCCCGTTATCCTGTGGTCGGACCACCTCTCCAGGTTCTGCGGGTCGTACTCCCAGGCCTTGCCCAGGTCGTGGCAGAGCCCGCCGGCGACCACCTCGTCCACGTCGACCTGGAAGTGCCCCACCTCGTCCTTCAGACCCTGGGCGATGGACACTCCGATGCGCGCGACTCCGTTCAGGTGGGCCGCCTGACCCCTGCCCTTCAGCTCCGCTCCCCCCGGCCCGGGTGAGCAGGGCATGTCGTTGATCCTCTCGAAGCTGCTGGAAGAGAGGGACATGGCCCACGCGTCGTATACCAGGTCCCTCAGCTCGTTGTCCTTGATGGCCTTGGCGTAGGGAAGGTCCTCGATGACCCCCAGACGCTGTGTCCTGTCTATGGTCAGCTTCATACTCCGGGTCCTCCTTCTCGTTGGTCCGGTCCGTGCCTGCCGGCCGGACCCACCCGACGGATGCCGGACGGTTGGGCAGGGCACCATTGTACAGGCTGGCCGACCATCTAGGATACGCGGTCGAGGGCCCTCCCTCTTCCCTGGATGTTGACCCGGTAGCACGATGGTGCTATCGTCCTACCCATCAATGGCCGGGAGGTGACCCCTATGCCGCGGACGGTGAGGCTCAAGATCGAACCCATGACCGAGGAGGCCTTCGGCCCCTACGGCGACATCTGGGATGCCAGGGAGCATCCCCCGGACCACCGGGCGGATGTCGACGTGGCCTTTCAGCCCCTGGGGGAGGCCACGGCGAAGGTGATGTGGCAGCCCCACCAGACCATGACCTTCACCAAGCTGGAGCGGCACTTCCACTCCACCCACGTCTTCATACCCACCAGCGGCTCCCTGGCGGCGGTGGCCGTAGCGCCCGCTACCGACGAGAGCGACCCGCTGGCGTTCCCCGACCCCGACGAGGTGCGGGCCTTCCTCATCGACGGCACCAAGGGTTTCGCCTACAAGAGGGGGGTGTGGCACTCCCTGGACAGGCACATCCTGACCCCGCCGGGGATGACCTTCGTCATGTTCAACGACTCGCCCAACCCCACCCAGACGGTCGACTACATGGACGGGTACAGCCTACACCACCAGGACCTGACCACCGACGCCAACCCCAAGCGGCTGGAGCTGAAGGACACCACGGGGGTCACCTTCGAGATCGTGCTGTAGGCCTTACGCCGCTGGGCTAGCCTTACGACCCGAACACGGTCTGGCGCAGCGTCTCGTTGAGCCGAGTCTGCCAGCCGGGCCCGCTGGAACGAAGGTGGGCCACTATGTCGGCGTCCAGCCGCAGTGTCACCCGCTCCTTGGTTGGGGCCTTCTGTTTGCCGCGCCTCCGTAGGGAGTATTCCACCAGCTCGGGGTGTACCTCGGCTGCGGGCCTAGCGCGGGTGAACCATTCATCGTCCAGCTCAGGGGCGTCGGGGTCCCTGGCGATGCCGACGTTGATGGCAGTCTCCTCACCGTACTCCGCCTCGATCTCGTCGGGCGTCTGTTCACTCGTGACGAGCTCGTCGAAAGTCAGCTTGGGCGTATTGGGCCTGCCATGCTTCCTGGCGCCTCTTTCGGCCGTGATCCTGGCGTATTCCTTGAACGGCAGCTTGCGGATGTCAGTGGGGGTCTCCATATCGTCTCCTTTCCCTGGGATTAGCCTTGCGGAGACTGATGATGCGGCACTTGTCTCCCCGCATGGTGTAGACCACGTGATATAGTCTGTCTCCGATGTATCCGACGGCGACGTAGCGGGCTTCACTGTGACGATAGCTGGATGCGATGACAGCAGTTTCCCACTGAAAAGCTACGATATCGGAAAAGTCAGCGCCGAGATGTTTGGCCAAGTTGTCTTGCCGCTTGGCCTCATCCCATTCGTATTCTACACGGTTTATTGTACAGACGCTTTGGTGGTTCCTCAAGCCCTTGTGTCTGTACGATAAGGGCGGGTCAGGTCTCTATGACGATGTCCCCGTACCGGTCCACGGTGGCCCGGTGCCCCGGCAGCACCACGATGGAGGAATCGAACTCGTGGACGATAGCGGGGCCCTCGATGACGTTCCCCGCCAGCAGCGCGTCCCGGTCGTAGTCGGGGCTGTCGGTCCACCCGGTCTCCCGAAAGAACACTCGGCGAGTGCCGGTAAGCGCGTGGGACGAGTCGGCCGTTCCCTGGGAAAGTACCCTCAGCTCGGGCTTGGGAAGGGCGCCGGAGCCCCGGGCCTTGACGTTGACCACCTCCACGGGGGCGCTCTCGTTGCTCTGCCCGTAGCTGCGGTCGTGGAGCTTGTGGAAGGCGTCAACCGCCCTGGCCAGGTCGTCGGGCGTCTCCAGACCGCCCTCCAGGACCACCTCTAGCTCGAAGTTCTGCCTGACGTACCGCATGTCCAGGGCCCGCACCAGGACCCGTTCTTCCGGGGGCACCTGCTCCTCCTCCAGGGCGTCCTGGCACTGGTCCACGACGTCCACCAGCGCCTGCCGTATGTGGGCGAGGTTGTCGGGGGTGGCCAAAGTCAGCCGCGTCATGCTGCGGCTCACCTGGATGTCGCCCGACACCAGCCCCATGGCGGAGAAGAGGCCTGGGGTGGGCGGGATGATGATCCGGCCGATACCCAGCTCCTGGGCCAGGTACCCGGCGTGCAGGGGCCCGGCGCCCCCGTAGGCCACCAGAGTGTACTCCCGGGGGTCGAAACCGCGGGTCACCGAGACCACCCGGAGGATGCGGACCATGTTGGCGTTCACCACGTCCAGAATGCCGTGGGCCGCCTCGTGGAGCTCCATCCCCAGGGGCTCTCCCACCCTGCGCGCCACCGCCTCCTCCGCCAGCCTTCTGCTGATGGACATCTCCCCGCCCAGGAAGCGCTCCGGGGCGATGCGTCCGAGCACCACGTGGGCGTCCGTGACGGTGGGCTCCGTCCCCCCCGTGTCGTAGCAGGCCGGACCCGGCACCGCGCCGGCGCTCTCCGGCCCGACCTTCAGCAGGCCGGCCACGTCGGTCCAGACGATGCTCCCCCCTCCAGCGCTGCACTCGACCAGGTCTATGGACGGCGCCTTGATGGGCATGCCCGTAATGCGGACCCCGAAGAACCCGGTGGCCTCTCCACCCACCTCTAGCATGCTGAGCATGGAGGGCGTGCCCTCCCGGATGAGGCTGGCCTTGGCCGTGGTGCCCCCCATGTCGAAGGAGATCAGGTCTCCGATGCCCAGCCGGCGTCCCAGCTCCAGCGTGGCCAGCACCCCGGCGGCGGGGCCCGACTCGATGGTCAGGTGGGGCTGATGGGTCGCGGCCTGGCTGCTGACCATCCCACCGGAAGACTGCATGATGTAGAGCCTGGGGGCCGGGTCCATCTCCCGGGAGAGGGCCTCGCCCAGCCGGTCCACGTATCGCTCGAATGTGGGGCCGACATACGCCGCCGCGGCGGTGGTGCTGCTGCGCTCGAACTCCCGGAACTCGGGGCTCAGGTCGGTGGAGACGGCCAGGTAGACTCCAGGCAGGGCGCTCTCCAGGATCTCCCGGACGCGCCTCTCGTGGGCGGGGTTGGCGTAGGAGTTGAGGAGGCACACGGCCACCGCCTGCACCGACTCCCTCTTGAAGACCTCCACGGCCTGGATCACGTCCTCCTCGTTAAGGGGCGCCAGCACCTCCCCCTTGCTGTTGATCCGCTCAGTCACTCCGATGCGCAGGTACCTGGGGACCAGGGGGACGGGCCGGTCGGCGTACCAGTCGTAGAACTTGGGCCGGGTCTGCCGCCCGATCTCCAGGATGTCCCGGAACCCCCTGGTGGTGATGAGGCCGCACAGGGCGCCCTTGCGCTCCAGTATGGCGTTGGTGTTTACAGTGGTGCCGTGGGCCACGGTCTCCAGGCCCGCGATGCCGCTGTCCCGGCCGGCGTCGAACCTGTGTATGCCCTCCAGGACGCACAGGGAGAGGTCCTCCGGCGTCGATGGGGTCTTCAGGGTGTGGACCCTGCCGGATTCCTGGTCGTACAGGACATGGTCGGTGAAGGTGCCCCCTATGTCGACTCCAAGGCGGAGGTTGTCCATATGTACGTCCTCTCTACTCTCCGATTCGGTTATCCACGCCGGGTCCCCCGCCTGGGTACGTGGGAGAGGGCCGGGGCAGCGGGCCCGAGCATGCCCGTGTACCCCATAGTAGCAACGCCGAGGTCGGGAGGCTCCTAGTAGTGGCGGATGACCTCATACAGGGTGGTCCGCTGGGCGGGGGTGAACCCCGCGTCCCTGATGATGTCGGTCACCTCTTGGACCGTGGTGCGGTTGTAGAAGCCCGCTTCCTGCATCACGTTCTCGTCGAACAGGGTCCCGCCGAAATCGTCGCCGCCAAAGTGGAGGGCCACCTGGCCCGTCTTCTTCCCCTCGGAGAACCAGGAGGCCTGGACGTGGGGGAGGTTGTCCAGGTATATGCGGGACACCGCCATGATCCGCAGGTACCGGTTGGGCCCGGCCAGCTTCTTGACCCGCGAGCCCAGGGCCGTGTTGTCGGCCTTGTAGCTCCAGGGTATGAAGGCCGTGAACCCGCCGGTGTCATCCTGGAGGCTCCTGACGTGCTCCAGGTGCTCGATGATGTCCTCGTCCTCTTCCAGGTGGCCGTACATCATCGTGGCCGTGGTCCTGTATCCCAGGTCGTGGGCCTCCCGGTGGACCAGGGTCCAGTCGTCCACCTTGCCCTTGGGGAACAGGCGGCTGATCTTGTGCTTGACCCGGTTGGACAGCACCTCGGAGCCGCCTCCGGGGATGGTGTCCAGCCCCGCCTCCTTCAGCTCAGCCAGCACGGCCCGGACGGGCATCTCGGACACCTGGGATATCTTCATGATCTCGGGCGCGGAGAAGAAGTGGGGATGGATCTGAGGGTATCTCCGCCGGGTCTCCCGCACGAGGTCGGTGTAGTATTCCAGGGGCAGCTTGGGGTTCAACCCGCCCTGCATAAGGACCGTGGTGACCCCCTTGGAGGCGGCTTGGCCCAACATGGTCATCACTTCGTCCACCGAGTGGGTGTAGGCGTCCTCGTCCCTCTCGGTACGGTAGAAGGCGCAGAAGGTACAGTAGGCGTCGCAGACGTTGGTGTAGTTCAGGTTGGTGTCGACGACGAAGGTAACGGTGGGGTCGGGGTTGTGCCGGTAGCGCACGGCCTGGGCCAGGGGGGCCAGGTCCAGCAGGGGAGCGTCCCTCAGCAGGAACAGGCCCTCCTCCGGGGTGACCCGCTCTCCCGCGTCTACCTTGGCGCGAAGGCTGTCCAGCATCAGGACGCGCTGATCACCCCGAGGGAGGTGAGGTACTCCCGGAACCTGGCGATGGCCTTGATCTCGCCGACCCCCGCCCAGTAGCGGAAGCCCTGGTAGTACTCTATGATCTCCTTGCCGCTCATGCGCACGTCCTCGCGCCGCTGGCCGATCTGGGCCATGTGCTCCAGCCCCTCGTCGACGCAGGTGTACAGGACGTTCTCCAGGTAGGTCATCCGCCTCTGGGGCATGTCCTTGTCCACCACCCACAGGGCGAAGACGAAGGGCATCCCGGTCCACTTGTTCCACTCCTCGCCCAGGTCGTAGCGGTAGGGATAGCCCGGGACGCCGTAACGCCGCCGCAGGGCGTCGTCTCCGATGAGGAGGAAAGCGTCGCTCTCGTCCTTGAGGGTGACGTACTCCTTGGGCTCGATCTCGAACCGGTAGGTGAGGAGCACCTGCAGCAGGCGGCGGGATGTGGATGTCTCTCCCGTGATGCCGATGGTGGCCCCGCCGAGGTCTTGGATGGGCCGCTTGGAGTACAGGAGGATGCTGCGCGACTTGTTGAGGGTGGCGATGCAGAACTGGCCGAGCTGGGTGAAGCGGTCTTCCAGCCGGAAGCAGTCCACGATGGGCACGGGGCCCGCGTCGATCTCGCCGGCCTCGGCGGCCCGGGACAGGTCCGAGGGCACCAGGGGGATGAGCTCGATGTCGTCCCGGACCATCCTGTAGTAGAACGGCTCCGAGTTCAGGTAAGGTATCTTGCCTACCCTAGTTCTCATAGACCCGGACCGTGTTGTAAAGTGCGTCCCTCTCCACGGGCACCTTGCCCGCGTCCCGGATCAGGTTCACCATGCGCTCCCTGGCAAGGCCCGCGGGGCTGGCCGCCTTGGCGGCGTGGGCGATCCTCTCCTTGCCGATGGTGCCGTCCAGGTCGCTGGCCCCGAAGTGGAGGGAGATGGATGCCGTCTCCTCGCCTATCATCACCCAGTAGGCCTTGATGTGGGGAAAGTTGTCCAGCACAAGCCTGGCCGCGGCCACGGTCTTCAGGTCCTCCACGGCCGACGCCTGCCTTGGCACGAGGTTGGTGTCCCCCGTCTGGTACTCCAGGGGTATGAACGCCAGGAAGCCTCCCGTGTCGTCCTGGAGCTCCCGAAGCCGCATCATGTGCTCCACCCGCTCCTCGTAGGTCTCGATGTGGCCGTAGAGCAGGGTGGCGTTGGACGGGATGCCCATTCTGTGGGCCATGCCGTGGATCTCCAGCCACCGGTTGGCGGTGTTCTTCCCCGGCAGCAGCAGCTTGTGGACCCGGTCGGAGAACACCTCCGCGCCCCCGCCGGGCATGGAGCGCAGGCCGGCCTCCTTCAGCATGGCCAGGGACTCTTCCGGGTCGACCTTCCAGCGGCGGTAGAAGTAGTCAATCTCGGCTGCCGTGAATGCCTTGACCTGGACGTTGGGGAAGTTCTGGTGGATGGTGCTGACGATCTCCACGTACTTCTCGAAGGGCCAGTCGGGATGGTGGCCGCCGACCATGTGGACCTCCCGGGTCTCCTCGTCCAGGTGGTCCAGGATCTCCTCCATGCTCATCTCGTAGGCGTCGGGGTCGCCCTTCTTCTTTGCGAAGTCACAGAAGGTGCAGGAGAGGACGCAGATGTTGGTCGGGTTCAGGTGGCGGTTGAGCACGAAGTAGACGCGGTCGGCCTCCCGCTGCCGCTTGACGTGGTCGGCCATGCGTCCCACCGCGGGGAAGTCATCGGTCTCGAACAGCCTGACGCCGTCCTCCAGGGACAGCCTGGCGCCCGAAAGGACCTTCTCCCAGATGGGGACCAGGGAGGTGTCGGCGAAGGCTATGCCTTCGGCTACGAGCAAGGACTTGATTCTCTCTCGTGGATTGGCCGAGCTCAGGGCTTCCGGCCGCCCGGCGAACAGCACGCCGTGACGAGTAGCGCCCGTTGCTACCTGGGCCCGTCGCCACCTCGGATTGTAGGTATTTCGCCGGAGGGTGTCAAGGAGACGTGGCGTACCAAATCCCGCACCTAGTCGACGTGGGGAGTGGGATAGCCCCGGGACCAGGGGAGGAGGGAGTGGAGGATGGTATCGGCGTCCGGCTCGGCGCCCCGGCCGAGACACCTCTCCAGGTATTTGTGTACCGCCATGAAGGTGGGGAGCCGCAAGCCGGCGGAGACCACCCGGTCGATGAAGGCACGACTGTTGGGCGGGTCGAGGCGGTTGACCAAGGCGGCGTAATAGTCGATACAGTACTGGTAGGCCAAGCGGTAGAGGCGCAGGACGGCGAGGGGGCGGGCCATCTTCCTGCGGAGTGCGTTGACGCGGGCTCTGAGGGCATTCATGTCAGTGTTCTCCTGGATTAGTTCTTGGGATGGGATGATCGGGTCTCCCCGTTGCCGGAATTTTCAGTTTCCCTCTCATTTCCTCTCATTTTCTCCCATTTAGCCCTCACCCCTGCCCTCTCCCTCAGGGAGAGGGAGAGTGGCCCTCACCCCTGCCCTCTCCCCAGGGAGAGGGAGAGTGGATAGGTACTATGGTAGGGCGAGATTGGGAGGGTTGGGAAGTGGCGAGTGTCACCGGGATGACGGTGTGGAGGACAAGAATGATTCCGGCCTGTTGGCGAGGAATTGGGGGCGTGGTCTCCGGGCGACCCGGGGCCGGGGAGGCTTGACGGTGGTGGTGGCGAAACCTAACATCCCCAGGGTGGGCCGTGTTTCCACGGCCTCCCCATTATGACCCCGGGCGCAGCCATGCAGACTCACTCCCCCACGCATACATACCTGCTCGTCAGGGACCGGGCGGGGCAAGAGAGCTGCTACAACTGCGTCATCGAGGAGCACCAGGCCAGGGCCCAGAACCTGGCCTTCCGCATGATGGGGGACCGGGCGTCGGCGGACGACGCCACCCAGGAGGCCCTCCTATCCGGGTACAGGGCCTTCGGCAGCTTCCGGGGCGGCAACCCCAGGGCCTGGCTGCTCCGGATCGTCGCCAACAAGTGCCGGGACATGATGCGGGCCCGCAAAGCGCGGCCGGCCCTGTCCCTGGACTTCTCCCCCCTCGGTCCCGAGGACGACGGGCCTCCCGTACCTGAGCCTGCCTCGGGGGAGGAGTCGCCCGAGGAGACGGCCCTCCGCAACGAGCTGGGACGGGCCATTCAGGAGGGCCTCCAGTCCCTGTCAGAGGAGCGGCGGCTGGCCGTGGTCCTCATCGACGCGCAGGGATACAGCTACGAGGAGGCCTCCCAGGTCATGGGGTGCTCCCTGGGCACCGTCAAGTCTCGCCTCGCCCGCGCCAGGGCCGACATGCGGGACTTCCTTCGAGGCCAACGGGAACTTTTGCCCGCCCGGTTTCGTCGAGAGAGTGAATAGGGTGATGAACATATTCAGGAAGAGGAGGGAACATCCCGGCGTCGAGGCGCTGTCGGAGTACCTGAGCGGCCGTCTGGCGCCCGGCGAGGCCCGTCGCGTCGAGACTCACGTGGACGCCTGCGCCGCGTGCCGGGAGGAGCTGGACTCCCTGGGGTACACCGTCGGTCTCATGCGGCGGGTGCCCATGGTCCCGCCCAGGACCACCTTCGTCCTGTCCCAGGCGCCCACGGAAGGCGTCCCCCGGGGATGGGCCTCAGGAATCCCGGGCTGGGCGTACGGGGCAGCCGCGTCGGTGGCCGCCGTCGTGTTCGTGGTGGTGCTGTCTGCGGACATGGGCGGGCTGCTGACCGAGGACGCGGTCACCGGGGCCCAGGACTCCCCGGCGGCCGTCGACGCGCCTCCGCCCGTGTTGGAGGCGGCGCCGGCGGGGATACCCGTCCCCGAAAGTACCGGAGAGGGGGCCGAAGACCAGCCAATTGGGCCCATAGGAACGCGAGGCGAGGCGGAGGACGAGGCGCTGGAGGCGGTCTCGGGGGTCGCGGCAGGAGGTTACGAGGGCGCCCTCGACCCGGCGTCCGAGACGCCCACGCCCGCCGCCATGGCGATGGCGTCCCAGGATGCGCCGGCCATGGCCGAGCCGGAGCCCTCGCCCGGGCCCACACCTGCCGCGGCCCTGGCGAAGGCCGTGGAGGAACCGGCGGTCACTCCTGCCCCGGCGGCTACTGTGGCTGTTGCGCCTAAGGAGATCGCGGAACCGGAGGGGGCGGCCGAGGCCGTCGAAGTCCAAGCGGCCGCGCCTGCGCGGTCGGTCGAGGAGCCCGCCGTCGCCGAGGCCACGCCCGTCCCTGCAGCGGAGGCCGCGGAGCCCCTGGAGTCTCCAGAGGTAGCAGACGCCGAGGCTTTGGTCGGAATGGCGGCAGTTGACATAACTACCACGCAACCCGTGGAAGACGGGGCGCCAGAGCCCACACCACCGGATACTGCCGAGCCGGACACCCCGACGTCCACACCGGCAGCCGCACCAGCCGATACTTCGGTGGAGCGCGACGAGACCGCTGGGCCGCCTGTGATGGATGAAGCGGATGCGCTCGATGGCATAGTGGCCCCCGAGATGGAGGAAGACGAAGCAGCTACGCCCGCGCCCTCCGAGCCTGCCCAGCCAGCCACTCGCGCGCCTTCGCCCACACCCCAGGTGGTCCGGGTCCCGGAGGCCGCGCCGACCGTCGTAATGAGAGAGACGACGGCGGCAACGAGAGGAACGACATCGTTCCTCTGGCGGGTCGTGGAAGGGGCCGCTGCGGCCCTGGTGTTGGTGGCCGGGGGCATGTTCCTCTGGGTGAGGAGGCGCCGGGCGGCTTGACCCGGATGGGGTCGCCGGCCAGTGTCCCAGCTTGACACCCCGGCGGCCCGTGTCCAGAATTAGCCTGGAGGGGACACGCAACATGGCCCAGGCTACGAGACCGATGCGCCGGGCCCTGGCCCTGGCCAGGAAGGCCCTGGGGACCACCAGCCCGAACCCGTCGGTGGGCGCTGTGGTGGTGAAGGACGGCGTCATGCTGGGCGAGGGACACACCCTGCCTCCGGGCCAGAGCCATGCGGAGGTCGTGGCCCTGGGACAGGCGGGAAGCCTGGCGGCCGGCGCTGCACTGTACACGACCCTGGAGCCCTGCTGCATCCACGGCCGCACGCCTCCATGCACCCAGGCGATTCTCGCGGCCCGCATAGCCGAGGTCCACGTGGCGGCCAGGGACCCCAATCCCCTGATAGACGGCAGGGGCATCGGCGACCTGACGGCGGCGGGTGTCAGGGTGGTCACGGGAGACGGAGATCGGGAGGCGGCCGAGCTGTACCGGGCCTTCGCCAAGCACATCAGGACCGGCCTGCCCCACGTCACGGCCAAGTTCGCCATGAGTCTGGACGGGAAGATCGCCACGTACACGGGCGAGTCAAGGTGGATCACCGGCCCACGGTCCCGCCGGCACGTGCACGAGATGCGACGCCGCTGCGACGCCATCATGGTGGGAGTGAACACGGTGCTGCGCGACGATCCCCAGCTGACCGCCAGAGACCGCGCGGGGCGGGCTTTGCCACGCCAGCCGATCCGGGTCGTGGTGGACAGCAACGCCCTCACGCCCCCGAGCGCCCGGCTGCTGGAAGAGCCGGGAAGCACCCTGATCGCCGTGGCCGGCGCTGAGGAGAGCCGGTTGGATGCCCTGCGGGCCGCGGGCGCCGAGGTGCTCCAGCTTCCCGCCGCCGACGAGGGCGGCATCGACCTGGCGGCCCTTTTGGATGTGTTGGGCAGCCGGGGGGTGGTGGACCTGCTGGTTGAAGGAGGCGAGAGGGTCCTCGGCTCCCTGTTCGACGCCGGTCTGGTAGACCGTGTGGCGTCCTTCATAGCGCCAAGAGTAATCGGCGGGGCGTCCGCTCCAACCCCCGTGGGAGGAACGGGAGCGGACTCCATGTCCCGGGTTCTGGGCCTGAGCAACGTGAAGGTGAGGCGTCTGGACGAGGATATTCTCGTCGTGGGCTATCCCGCTGCCGGGGGTTGATATGTTCACTGGAATCGTCGAGGAGGCGGCCCAGGTCCGGGCCATGGAGCTGGACGACGCCGGCAGCGGCCGGCTTTCGGTGGCGGCCGTGCGGGCGCTGGACGGGCTGAAGCTGGGAGACAGCATCGCCGTGAACGGTGCCTGCCTGACGGTGGTCCGAATTCATGGGAATGGCGAAGGCGGCGTGTTCGCCGTGGACCTGGCCCCGGAGACCCTCCGGAAGACGAACCTGGGGGCATTGAAGGAGGGGGACCTGGTCAACCTGGAGCGGCCCCTGGCCGTCGGTGACCGCCTGGGAGGGCACATCGTCCAGGGCCACGTGGACGCCACCGGCAGGGTGCAGTCGGCGAGGCCCCAGGCCGACTGCGTGCTTATGGGGTTTCGTACTCCCAAGCGGCTGATGCCCTACATCGTCGAAAAAGGGTTCGTGGCGGTTGACGGCATCAGCCTAACGGTGGTAAATAGAAGGGCGTCATCCTTCACGGTGTCCGTGATACCATATACGCTGGAGCACACGACCCTGAAGGAGAGACGGATAGGCGACCCCGTCAATCTGGAAGTGGACGTGCTGGCCAAGTACGTCGAGAGCCTGGTCAAGCCGTGACCCGATAGCTCCGTCCACCTCTCAACCGGGAGAAGGCCAAATGCCCCTGGCAAGCATCGAAGAAGCGATAGAGGACATCAGGGCAGGGAAGCTTCTCATCGTCGTCGACGACGAGAACCGGGAGAACGAGGGCGACCTGGTCATGGCGGCGGAGATGGTGACTCCCGAGGCCGTGAACTTCATGGTCACCCACGCCAAGGGCCTCCTGTGCATGCCGGTGCTGGGGTCGAGGCTGGACGAGCTGGA
The DNA here is from genome assembly GCA_965207305.1 of Dehalococcoidia bacterium. Lineage (GTDB taxonomy): Bacteria > Chloroflexota > Dehalococcoidia > Lucifugimonadales > JAGWBF01 > JAGWBJ01. Next base: position 490,658 of record CBDBMB010000002.1, read on the forward strand.
GCTTCCGCTCATGGTGAACGGCGCGAACACCGCCAAGCACGGCACCGCCTTCACCGTGTCCGTCGACTACCTGAAGGGCACCACCACGGGCATATCCGCCCAGGACCGGGCGGCCACCATCAAGGCCATTGTCGACGCAGACTCCAGCCCCATGGACTTCGCCCATCCCGGACACCTGTTCCCCCTCCGCTATCACGAAGGCGGCGTCCTGATACGTGCCGGGCACACGGAGGCGGTGGTGGACCTGGCCGAGGCCGCGGGCCTGTACCCGGCGGGGGTCGTGTGCGAGATAATGAACCCAGACGGCACCATGGCCAGGATGCCAGAGCTGGAGCAGTTCGGGCGGGAGCACGGACTGCGGATAATCAGCATCGCGCAGCTCATAGCCTACCGGAGGCACCACGAGCGGCTCATCGAGAAGGTGGCCGAGGCGCGGCTTCCCACGGGCCGCGGGGAGTTCCAGGCGCTGGCCTACCGGAGCGCCGTGGAGCCCGGCGAGCATATCGCGCTGGTCATGGGCTCCTGGGATAAGGACGAGCCCGTGCTGGTCCGGGTCCACAGCGAGTGCCTGACCGGAGACGTCTTCGGCAGCCTGCGCTGCGACTGCGGCGAGCAGATGGGCGCTGCGCTGGATATGATCGCCACGGAGGGCAAGGGCGTCTTCCTTTACATGCAGCAGGAGGGCCGGGGGATCGGCCTCCACAACAAGATCAAGGCCTACTCACTCCAGGACCACGGCATGGACACCATCGAAGCCAACGAGTCCCTGGGCTTCGAGCCCGACCTGCGTCACTATGGCACCGGCGCCCAGATACTCACGGAGCTGGGGGTGTCGAAGATGCGCATCATGACCAACAACCCCCGCAAGGTCGTGGGCCTGTCCGGCTACAACCTGGAGATCGTCGACAGGGTGCCCATCGAGATGGAGGCCAACGAGGAGAACCGGGGCTACATGCAGACCAAGCGGGACAGGATGGGCCACATCCTGTGGCAGTGCTAGGGTAGTTCGGCTCCACGCCTGGAAGCCCCGGCGCCCGCCGGGGCTCCAACCCTCCTATACCCCCGGGCCTACACCCCGGGGCTACTCGGCGCCGACGGTAGACATAAGGTAGGCGTCGATGAAATCGTCCAGCGAACCGTTCAGCACCCCTTCGGCGTCGCTGGTCTGCAGGCCGGTGCGGTGGTCCTTCACCATCTTGTACGGGTGCAGCACGTAGCTCCGTATCTGGCTGCCCCATTCCGCCGAAACGTGGTCACCCTTTAGACGGGCCAGCTCCTTCGCCCTCTCCTGCTCTTGCCTCTCCAGCAGGCGGGCCATCAGGATCTTCATGGCGAACTCCCGGTTCTGGTGCTGCGACCGCTCGTTCTGACAGGCCACGACGATGCCGGTGGCCAGGTGGGTGATGCGGACCGCCGAGGCGACCTTCTGGACGTTCTGGCCTCCCGGGCCGCTGGAGCGGAAGAACTCCACCTTCAGGTCCTCGGTCCTGACGTTGACCTCGGGGTCCTCGTCGGCGGCGGGCAGCACCTCGACCAGGGCGAAGGAGGTGTGACGCAGGTGGTTGGCGTCGAAGGGAGACAGGCGGACCAGCCGGTGGACTCCCCGCTCGGCCCTGAGCAGCCCGTACACGTACTGGCCGTCCAGCTCGATGGTGGCCCCCTTGAGGCCCGCCTCTTCGCCGTAGCTCAGGTCCAGCACCTGGGCGGAGTAGCCCCTGTCCTCCGCCCAGCGCAGGTACATGCGGAGAAGCATCTCCGCCCAGTCCTGGGACTCGGTGCCGCCGGCCCCCGAGTGGATGGACAATATGGCCGGGCGGTCGTCGTATGGGCCCGAGAGGGTCAGCCGGAGCTCCTCACCCTTCAGGATGGAGGATATCTCCTCCCCCTCGGCCCGCATCTGGTCCTCCAGGGAGTCGTCACCCTCGGCCAGGGCCAGGTCGGTCAGGGATATCAGCGAGGAGGTCCTGGCATCCAGGTCCCGCCAGAGGGACGCCTGCTCCTTGAGCCGGGCCAGGTGCCTCATCTTTCGTTGGGCTGCCTGGGGGTCCTCCCAAAAAGACGGGTCGGACGCATCCTCCTCCAGTTTTTCGGCCTCTTTCTCCTTGCCGGCTATGTCAAAGACGTACCAGGACTCCTTGGATCTTCTCGTCCATCTCCCCTAGCTTCATCCGGAGGTCCTGCATGTATGTCCACCTTTCATTCGGTCATTGGGTCATTGGGTCATTGGGTCATTGGGTCATCGGATTCGTCGGGTTGCTATGTCCTGGCGGCTGCCAGGCGCCCGGCGGCGGCCTGGTGGGCCAGCCTGGTGGTCTCGGGAATTCGTCTGCCCCGGCAGCAGGCCAGGACCCACTCCACCGCCGAGCTCAGGTCCACCTTGTGCCCCACGGAGACGAAGACGGGGCTCACGCCCGTGCGTGTCCGCACCGCCATCCCGACCACCCGGCCCTTGTCCACCAGCTCGGCCCGTGAGCCCGCGTCCTCCGGCAGGAGGCCGTGCCTGCCCGTGAGCCTGGACTTGCCGCAGCCGATGGTCGGGGTGTCGGCAATGAGTCCCACGTGGCAGGCCACTCCGAAGGACCTCGGGTGGGCCAACCCCTGGCCGTCCACGATTATGAGGTCGGGCGTCAGTCTCAGCGACTCCAGCGCCTTCACCAGCACGGGGGTCTCTCGAAAGGAGAGCAGACCGGGAACGTAGGGCATCCCGGGAAGCCCCTCGGCAAGACTGACCTCCTCGACCTGCAGGCCGGGGTATTCGAGAACGACCACGGCGGCCCGCACCGTTCCCTGCGCGTCCGGAGGGGAGATGTCCGTCCCGGCGATGTATTTCACGTCGCTGGGCAGGGCGCTTTCACAGGATACCCTGGGAGCGAGGTCCCTCTGGAGCTCTCTCGCTTCGGCCGCGCTCATGCCCCAGTGATGCAGGTCTAGTAGGCGCACGGGGCCATTATAGCAGGTCTAGGCACGGCTCAAACCGCGCCGGAGGTACGGAAGTCCAGGACCTTCAGGGCCAGCACTTCGGCGCCGCCCCGCTGCTCTGTGCCTATGTTGTAGACCACGTCCAGCCTGGAGGCGTCGCCGGGGGCGTGGTCCCCCTGGCGGAAGGCGATGGCGTCCCAGACGGCCCCTCCGTCCTTCAGCTTCATGCGCAGGTGCCGGCCGTTGCTTCCCACCGGCTTGACGTTCAGGGGCTCCATGCTCCGGGTGAGGAACGCCGGCGCCCGGTTGGCCGCGCCGAAGGGCTCCAGGCGCTTGAGCCAGCGGAAGGTGTCCCCGACGAGGTGGGCGACGGGAAGCTCCGCGTCGACGTACAGGGGCGCGCGCGGGGGCAGGCCGTCGAGACGTTCCCCGGCGATGGCGCCCAGGCGGGCCTCAAGGTCCGGCAGGTTCCCCGGCTCCATCTCGAACCCCGCCGCGGCCCGGTGGCCGCCGTGCCTGACGAACAGGTCCCCGCAGGTTTCCAGCGCGCCTCCGACGTCGAACTCGGGTATGCTGCGGGCGCTGCCCCGCAGCATTCCGTCCACCATGGACATGACCACCGCCGGGCGGTGGTATTGGTCCACCAGCCGGCTAGCCACCAGGCCCGCGATGCCCGGGGTTACCAGGGGGTCCATCACCACCAGCACCGGGCTCCCGGCGTAACCGTCTTCCATCCGCTGCCGGACTCGGAGGTCCGCCTCCTCCGTCATCCGCTGGCGCTCCCGGTTCAGGGCCTCCAGGCGTGCCGCAAGCTCATCCCCCTCCTCCGGGTCGCCGGTCATCAGGAGCCGGTAGGTGGTGGACGCGTGCTCCAGCCGCCCGGCGGCGTTGAGCCTCGGCGCGATCATGAAGGCAATGGCTTCCGCGTCGATGAAGGCCGGGTCCAGGCCCGCGCGGCGGTACAGGGCGCGCAGGCCCGGCCTGCGGGTCCTCCGGAGCTCTTCGATGCCCTCCCGCACCAGGAGCCGGTTCTCGTCCTTCAGGGGCACCACGTCCGCCACCGTGCTCAGGGCCGCCAGCTCCAGCAGGTGCCGCTCCCACGGCCGGTCTAAGAGGTCGTAGAGCCCCTGGATGAGCTTGAAGGCCAACCCCCCTCCCGAAAGCTCGTCGAAGGGGTATTCGCCCCGGCCCAGCTTGGGGTCGATGATGCACAGGGCCGCCGGGAGGACGGCGGGCGGAACGTGATGGTCGGTGACTATCACGTCCATGCCCAGGCGCCCGGCCAGGTCTATCTCGTCGGCGCCCCCGACGCCGCAGTCTACGGTTACCAGCACCGAAACGCCCCGCTCGGCGAGGGAGTGTATGGCGTCGGCGCTCAGGCCGTGCCCCTCGGAGACGCGATGGGGGATGTATGGGACGACCCGGCCTCCCAGGTCCTCCAGCCCCTGCACCACGACCGCGGTCCCGGCGACGCCGTCCACGTCGAAGTCGCCGAAGACGCCCACGGTCTCACCGGCCTTCAACGCGGACGCCAGTCGTTCGCAGGCGTGCGGCATGTCCGGCAGGAGCGACGGGTCGTGCAGGGCGGGGTCGATGAAGGCTGCCAGGCGGGAGGGGCTGTCGATGCCGCGGTTCCGCAGCACCTGGGCGATCACCGGGGGCACGTCGCCAGTCCACGGGGGTCCGGCCCCCGCCGGTAGTATCCAGTCCTTCAATGAAGCGACGGTTGCCGGTCCGGCCACACTGACCTCCCATCCCAGAGGTAAGACTCGATGGAGACTCGTTCCCGGGGCCCATCCCTCTATATGGGGGGCGTGTGGGTCGAGGCCTGCGGCCCGGCCGACGCCTAGATCGAGGAGGGGGCGCCCAGGATCAGGACCGAGTTGTGCCCCCCGAATCCGAAGGAGTTGCTCATCACCATGCCCAGCTCCTTGCGGCGGGCGACGTTGGGGGTGTAGTCCAGGTCGCACTCCGGATCGGGCGTGTCCAGGTTGATGGTGGGGGGTATCGTACCCGAGGCGATGGCCTTGACGCAGGCCATCGCCTCCAGGGCGCCTCCGGCCCCCAGGAGATGGCCCGTCATCGACTTGGTGGAGCTGATGGGCACTCTGTGGGCGTCCTCACCGAAGGCCGACTTTATTGCCTCGGTCTCGTGGCGGTCGTTGAGGGGGGTGGAGGTGCCGTGGGCGTTGATGTAGTCGATCTCCTCGGGCCTGACACCGGAGCTGTCCAGGGCCATCTTCATGGCCCTGGCGGCGCTGAACCCGTTGGGGGACGGCTCGGTGAGGTGGTAGGCGTCGGAGGTGGCCGCGTACCCCACCAGCTCGGCCAGGGGCGGCACGCCCCGCCGCTGCATGCTCTCGTGGGTCTCCAGCACCAGGATGGCCGCGCCCTCGCCCATGACGAAGCCGTCCCGGTCCACGTCGAAGGGCCTGCTGGCCTTCTTGGGGTCGTCGTTGTGCCTGGACAGGGCGCGAAGGGAGTTGAACCCGGCGACGGCGATGGGGCAGATGGGCGCCTCGGCACCGCCCGCCAGCACGATGTCGGCCTCGTCCAGCCGCAGCATCTCCATCGCCTGTCCGATGGCGTCGGCGCCGCTGGAGCAAGATGACACGGCGCAGAAGTTCCTGCCCATGACCCCCGTGGCCATGGAGACCTGGGCCGACGCCATGTCCGCCAGCATCATGGGGATGAGGAATGGGGTGACCCTGCGCGGCCCCTTCTCCCTCAGGGTGTCGTACTGCTGGGAGAGGGTGATGATGCCGCCGATGCCGCTGCCCACGATGGCCGAGACGCGAAAGGGGTCCACGTCCCTGGGTCGAAGGTCGGCCTGCTGGAGGGCTTCCTGGGCAGCCACCGTCGCGAACTGGGCGAACCGGTCCATGCGCCGGGCTTCCTTCTTCTCCATGTGATCCGTCGCCTCGAAGCCCCGTACCGAGGCGGCGAACCTGGTGTCGAAGGACTCGGCGTCGAAGTCCGTGATGTAGTCTACGCCGGAGATACCGTTTACGAGGCCCTGCCAGGTGGATTCGACGTTCAGGCCGAGGGGACTCACGACCCCCATGCCGGTGACGAATACTCGGCTCTTCACCCTTTCCCGTCTTCCTCCCGGGCCCGCAGCCTCAGTCGCTGGACCGAACGGGCTTGGCCGATAGTGTGGAGAGGCTCATGAGGGCCTCGTTGACCTCGTTGATCCGGGTGGACAGGGTGTCGCTGATCTCCCTGCCGGTGTTGGAGATATGGCTCCTGTACCTACCCATGACCTCGGTGGCCTCTCCTATGCGGGCGGCGATGACCTCCGGAAGCTCCCTGCCGGTGGCCGCGAGCTGGACCCGGTACCTGGCGAGGGTCTCGCTGACCTCGTGCAGCCGGGCCGATACGGCCTCCGGGACCTCTTTGGATGAGTCCGAGAGGGTCCGCAGCGCCTCGCTGAACTCGTTTATCCGCGCGGATATGGTGCCGTGCAGCTCCCTGCCCGCCGAGGCGCGGCGGGCCCGGTTGTTCTCCACCAGCCGGAAGATCCGCTCGTACAGGTTGTCCACGGGGCTGAGCTGGGAGTGGTACGTGTCGAACAGCTCCCGGGACTCCCTCATGCTCCACCGCTCGTCCTGGTGCACGAACTGGCGTCCAGTGTACAGGTGGTAGGGCCTCATCTCTCCGTCCGCCAGCGGGTCTCCCTCGGCGTTAAGGGGGACCAGGCCATCCCAGTTGGACGTGGCGGGAAGGGGAGTGAGGAGGTTGGCCGTCTGGTACTTGCTGACCGTGGTTACCCAGTCGGCCATCTCCATGATGCTCTTCTCGGTATCGTAGGGCAGGCCGATGATGGTCATGGCCACGAGGGTGAAGCCCACCTCGTTCAGGTAGACCAGGTCCTTGTGCATCTGCCCGGGGTCCTGGCGTTTGTTGACGGCCTTCAGGTTCTCGGCGTTGTCCGACTCCACTCCCACGTACAGCATCTGTATGCCGGCGTCGTGTAGGGCCGAGGCCAGCTCGGGGTCCTGGCCTATCTCGCCCCGGGTCTGGCAGATCATGTACATGTCTTCCGTGTGGCCCTTCCAGGCCCGCAGGCGCTCCAGTCGCTCGTTCCGGTACTTCACGGCCCGGAGGGGCGGCGGGTGGAGGTCGTCGGAAATGAAGACCGAGAACCGCCCGTCCCTGGACGTGTGGATCAGACCGTCGGCGGCAAGCTGGCGGAGCTGGCGCAAGCGCTTCAGCTCGGTCTTCCTGTCTATCAGGCGATATCCCAGGAACTGCTGGATCACCTGGCAGTAGGTGCACTTCTCGGTGCATCCCCGCACCGTCTCCAGGACGCCCCCCGCCATGGGGTTCTGGGGGGTGAGGTCCCGGATGGCCCGGAAGTCCGGCAGCTCCACGAAGTCCGGGGCGATCACTCCCTTCCTGGGGGTCTGGATCAGGTTGCCGGCGTCGTCTTTGAAGGAGATGCCGGGCACCTTGGACAGGGACTTCTTGAGATTGGAGCCGCGGTAGGTCACCAGGAGGTCGGCCAGCTGGCCGATGATGTCCTCGCCCTCCCGGTTGACGATCACGTCGAACTTGCCGTGGGCCATGGCCTCCAGGGGAAGGGGGCTCATCTGGGGCCCGCCGCCGATGGTCACCAGGTCCGGGTGGTGCTCCTTGGCCTGCCTGCCGATCTCGTAGGCCCTTGGAGCCTCATTGATGAGGCAGGTGACCATGAGGATGTCGACGCCCTCCAGGTCCTTCTCGGCGTCTATCCTCCCGCTTCGGTGCTCGAACCATATCTCGGTGTCGTACAGGTAGGGGCCCTGCCACTGCTTCAGCGCAGCCGACAGGAACAGCATGCCCTGCCTTGGTATCGCCACGTACTCGAAGTTCCCGCCCTCGGACTCGGGCTGAACCAGGAGCACGCGTTTCGTCCTAGACATATTCCTCACTCCAGACCGGAGATGACGCCGAAAGGTGTATCGAAGAGATGAAGTCCTGCCGGGGTACGGGCGCGCCATAGGGCAGAGCCCTGCCGGGTAGGATGGGACGCTCGAAAGAGGGTATTGGGTAGCCCCCTTGGGAATTTTGTCCAATTATACATCAAGGCGTCGCTTTAAGGAATAGGGCCTGTCGTCGGTTGGACCGGAGGCCCCCGCAAGTCTCGAAACGGCGCGGCCTAGGCGGGCCGTTCCAGGATCTCCACGCGCACACCCTCGGGACCCCGGACGAACGCTATCCGCAGTCCGTTGGGCAGGGTCCTGGGCTCCATGGAGAACTCGGCGCCCCGGGACTTGAGGTCCAGCACGGTGGCGTCCAAGTCTGTCACCCGAAACCCTAAGTGGTCGAGGCCGTAGTGGGGGTCCCTCAGTCCCTCTATCTCTTCACCGGAAGGGAGAGGTCCCGCGATGAAGACCATCAGCCCGTCGAAGTCCAGGTCCACCCGGTTGGGCCCGGATGGCTGCGGGGTCTCGATTATCCGGGCGTCGAACATGCGCCGGTAGAACTCGGCCGTCTTCATGGGGTCGGGGCTCCTCAGGTGGATGTGGTCGTAGGCGTACTTGGGCATTTGGGACCTCCTTTGGGCTAGACCTCCTTGGGGTTAATGGTAGCACCGCGGGGTTAATGGTAGCACCGCGGGGGGGCCGATGGTAGCACCGTAGGGGGCTAATGGCAGCACCGCGGGGGGCCGATGGTAGCACCGTAGGGGGCTAATGGCAGCACCCTGGGATGTCGAAGGGGAGCGCGCCGGGACTAGCGCCGGCCTCGGTCCAGCTGCGGCGGTTCCTTGCCAGCCGGGGCCGTTCTCCGGTAGATTGGTGACTCGCCATGGTCGAGGGACGCCGCCGGAGCTCCTACAGGTACGTCATAGCCGGGCTCACCGTCTGGGCCCACTTTGCCGGGGGGACGAGCTTCGCGGTCGTGGCGCCTGTCCTGCCCCTCATCACCGACGACTACGGCATCAGCCATACCAGCGCCGGCCTGCTGGTGGGCGTCGTGACCCTCATTCAAGCCGTCTTCGGGGTCCCAGCCGGGATACTGGCCGGCCGCATCGGCATCAAGAGGACCTACGCCTGCTCCTGGTTCCTCATGGCCGCGGGGGTGTTGATGCTGCTCTCCCCCGGGTTCCTGGGGCTGGCGGCCTTACGCCTGCTCTTCGGATTGGGCATGGCCGTCATATTCCCGGCCACGGCTCCCCTGGTCATGCAGTGGTTTCCTCCCCGCGAGAGGTCGGTGGTGACGAGCATGAACGTGGTCGCCCTCTCCGTGGGAATGGTGGTCTCCGTCTCCACGGCCGCGCCCCTGGCGGAGGCCGTCGGCTGGGAAGGCGTCCTGGCACTCTACGCGGCCGTCGCCCTGGCCGGCGGCGTCGCCTGGGTGCTCTTCGGAAGGGCGGAGGCCGGGGCCGCGTCGCCGGCCCCGGCGCTGAGGTGGAGGGAGATCGGGTCCGTGCTGCGGAACCGGTTCGTGCTCCTTCTGGGAGCGGGCGACGCATCGTGCTTCAGCCAGTACGTGGCGCTGGCCGCGTGGCTTCCGACCTTCTATCACGAGACCCGGGACATGTCCCTCACCCAGGCCGGGTTCATCGCCAGCCTGTTGCCCTTCACCGGCATCTTCGCGGTACTCCTCGGCGGGTTTCTGCCCCTGAAGATCGGGCCCAGGAAGCTGTTCCTCATCATCCCCGGCGTCCTGGCCGCCCTGGGAGGGTTGGGGTCGTTTCTCGTCGAAGTCCCCGCTGTCACCTACGTAGCCGTCATCGTCCTCGGCCTGGGGTCGTGGATGTACGTCCCCACACTCCTGACCCTGCCCACCGAGTTTCCCGGCATGACGCCCGAGAGGGTCGCCATAGTCTGGGGATGGATAACCACCGTGGCCGGGGCCGGGACGTTCGTATCCCCGCTGGCCGTCGGCGTTCTGAAGGACGGTACGGGGAGCTACCTCCCGGGCTTCCTTCTCTTTGCGGGGGTTGCCTGGTTCCTGGTGCTGGCGGGGTTCATGATGCCCGACCCCCGGCATTCCAGGGAAGGGCGGGCCGAAACCGCCCCGTCTCCGACCGCGTCCGAGGGCGCGTCCGAGGGGTAGGTCCGGGCGTTGGGGCAATGTGGACTCGGATGGGCCCATGTATTATGATACTTCCGCAGTCCGCGGGCGCACGGCCGCCTGCCGTGCAGACGCACTTTCGGGAGGAGAACGTGAGGGTAGTTAGAATAGCCGAGGTCCCCATAGAGCCGGCCAACAGCCCCCTGATGACGGGAGGAGAGGTTACGAGGCAACCCATCGTGGTCCCCGACGAGGCCAAGGACTTCAACTGTGGCATAGTGAACTTTCCCAAGGGCTCTCGTAACTTCTACCACTCCCACACCAGCGACCAGATCCTGGTCATAACCGAGGGTATCGGCATAGTCGCCACCGAGGGGGAGCAGCGGGTGGTGTCCGTGGGCGACGTGGTCCACATCCCCGCCGGGGAGAAGCACTGGCACGGGGCCCGTGCAGAGTCGTACATGTCCCACATCACCATCACGGGCAAGGGATCGGAGACGACCCAGCTGGAGAGCTAGCGCGGGGTCTGTCGCCCGCCGCAGGCCATACCGCCCATCACCACGTCCTCTTGCCGGCGTACATGTGCCGCAGGACGACCGCCACGGTGCTCATCATGAGCAGCACCACGAGGAGCAGCAGCAGGCCGGCGGCGGCGTTCTCGTGGAACCCGGGCAAGGGCCGCGTTATCCAGCTATACACCTGGATGGGCAACACCGTGAACGAGTCGGTGGGGCTCTTGGGGATGAAGAAGACCGACGTGAAGGCGCCCACGACGATGAGGGGCGCCGTCTCTCCGATGGCCCTGGCCAGGGCCAGGATAATGCCCGTCAGTATCGAGGGCATGGCCGCGGGCAGGACCTGGTGTCTCACCGCCTGCCACCTGGTGGCGCCCAGGGCTATGGCGGCCTCTCGAATGGACGGCGGCACGGACCGGAGCCCCTCCCTGGACGCCACGATGACGATGGGAAGGACCAAGAGGGCCAGCGTCAGGCCGCCGGTTATGATGCTGGGGCCCAGCCTGGCCCAGTAGAAGAAGACCGCCAGTCCCAGAAGCCCGTACACCACCGACGGCACGCCTGCCAGGGTGTTGATGTTCGTCTCGATGAGCTTGGTAACGAAGTTCTTGGCCGCGAACTCCTCCAGGTATATGGCCGCCCCGACGCCTACGGGCACCGCGAATATCGCTGTGAACGCCATGACCCACAGGGTGCCCAGCAGGGCCGCCTTGGCGCCCGCATCCCCGGGGAACCGGGATGGGAAGCTGGTGAGGAAGTGCCAGTCCAGCCCACCGATCCCGTCCACCGCCACCGTGTACAGGAGGACGCCCACCGAGACCAGGCCGAGAGCGGTGGCCGATATCGCCAGGGCGAGGAACGTCCGCTCCGTGGCCCTGCGCGCCAGGGCGTTTCGCCCCCCGGGGCCTCGTTTGGCGAAGGGGGTTATCACTCGTAGACCTCCCTGAGCCGGGCCAGGAACCATTGGGCCGCCAGGTTGATGCCCAGGGTGAACACGAACAACAAGAGGGCCACCGCGAAGATGCTCTGATACTCGATGGTGCCCCTGGCCGTGTCTCCCGTCGCCACCTGCATGATGTAGGCGGTGATGGTCTGCATGGCGTCGAAGGGGTTCCATGAGAGGTTGGATATCCCACCTGCCGCGATGGTCACGATCATGGTCTCGCCCACGGCCCGGGCAAGGGCCAGCAGCCCCGAGGCGACGATGCCCGAAAGGGCTGCCGGCACCACGACCCTGGTTGCAACCTGGAAGGGGCTGGACCCCAAGGCATGGGCCCCCTCCCTGATGTTGGAGGGCACGGCCCGCATGGCGTCGTCACTCAGCGACACGACCATGGGAATGAGCATGATCCCCATTGCCACGGCGGCGCTCAGCGCGCTGAAGATGGACTCTGTGTGGAACAGGGGTTGTACGATGTGGGGAGCGATGAATGATATGGCGAAGAACCCGTACACCACTGTCGGGATCCCCGCCAGCACCTCCAGAGTAGGCTTCACCACCGACCGGACCGGGGCCGGCGCGTACTCGGCAAGATAGATGGCTGTCAGCAACCCCAGTGGAAAGGCCACCGCCATGGCCATCCCGGCAATGAACACCGTTGCCGATAGCAGGGGCAGCACTCCGTAGTGTTTGATGGAGAACAGGGGGCTCCATTTGGTCCCGGTGATGAACTCCACGATGGAGACATCGCTGAAGAACGGTATCGCCTCGGTCAGCAGGATGATGACGATCCCCACGGTGGTGACCACCGATGCCAAGGCGCACAGGAACAGGAGGAACAGGATGGGCGCTTCCCGCAGCTTCCGTCGGAAGCGCCTCTCCAGCAGTGGCAGGACTACGGGGTGCAACGCTATGGACCGCAGCAATTCACTCCAACCTCGGGGACCCTGGTCCCGGGTCATCCCCGCCGGTCCCCGGCCCTTCGATGACTGCAGAGGCGACGGGTGTAGTGGTTCTTCCCCGTCTGTACTCCCGCTTCACCCATTCAGAGTAGGGCAGTTCCGTTAAGGTATCTTGAACGGTAGTTTAACGTTTTGTTAAAGTTGATAGACGGTCAGGGGCCCGCCCAGGACCGCCGTTTGCCCGCAGCCCGGGGAAACGGTACTATATTGCGAATTCCCCGGTCTGAGCTTCATGGCCCGGCCTGAGCTTCATGGATAGAGAGGAAGCCGCGTGACGAAAGACAGGGTGGTGGTAGCCATGAGCGGAGGGGTCGATTCCTCCGTCGCAGCCCTTCTGCTCAGCGAGCAGGGGTACGACACCGTCGGCGTCACCATGAAGCTGTACGATGCCGGCGGCGAGGACGTGCCGGACTACTACCGCGGCTGCTGCACCGTCGACGACGTGGAGGACGCCCGGCGTGTGTGCCACCGCCTGGGCATGCCCCACTACGTTTTCAACCTGCAGCGGGAGTTCCGGGCCTTCGTCATCGACTACTTCTGCGGCGAGTACCAGAGGGGCAGGACCCCCCACCCCTGCATCGCCTGCAACGACCGCATAAAGTTCAGCTTCCTGCTGGAGCGGGCCCGGTTCCTCGGCGCGGAGTACGTGGCCACGGGCCACTATGCCCGCATCCAGGCCCGGGAGCACACCCTGGGTCTCCTGAAGGGGGTGGACACCCACAAGGACCAGTCCTACGTCCTCTACGGCATGGGGCAAAAGGAGCTGCGCCACACGCTGCTGCCGGTGGGCTGGTACCCCAAGGACGAGATCAGGAGAATGGCCCGGGAGGCGGGCTTCCCCAACGCCGCCAAGCCCGACAGCCAGGACATCTGCTTCATTCCCGGCGGCGACTACCGGGAGTTCCTGAGGCAGCGCGTAACCCCAAGGCCCGGGCGCGTGGTGGACTCCCACGGCGCCGTCCTGGGACAGCACCCGGGCGTCGAGTTCTTCACCGTGGGCCAGCGCCGGGGCCTCGGGATCGCCGGCGCCAGGCCCATGTACGTCCTGTCCGTGGACGCCGCCGAGGGGGTGGTCACCGTGGGGCCCGAGGAGGAGCTGTACCGCGCCGAGTGCTGGGTGGAGGAGGCGAGCTACGTTTCCGGCCGGGAGCCTGTGGACGGCGCCGAGATCGGCGTCAAGATACGGTACAAGTCCCCCGAGGTCCCCGGGACCATCCACCCCCGGGGGAGAGGCGCGCTGGTCCGGTTCCGGGAACCCCAGCGGGCCGTCACTCCCGGGCAGGCGGCCGTCTTCTACAGGGGAGACGAGGTGCTCGGGGGCGGCCGCATCGGCGACTCCCTGCCGGAGGCCCGCTCCCGTCCCGAAGGCGGCGGCCCCGGGGTGGTCGTTGCCTAGCTTCGAGCTGGAAGAGGGCCTGAAGCGGCAGGGTTACGAGGTAATCGCCGGGGTGGACGAGGTTGGCAGAGGCCCCCTTGCCGGTCCGGTGGTCGCCGCCGCAGTTGTCCTGCCGGTCCGCGACATCCTCGACGCGCCGGAGTCCCCGCTATGGCTCGAAGGCATCGACGACAGCAAGGCGCTGACGCCCGGGCAACGGCTGGAGGCGGTCCAGCATATCCGCGCGCACTCCAAGGCCATCGGTCTGGGGATGGCCTCGCCCCAGGAGATAGACGCCCACGGGATCAGTGAGGCCACGGCCCGGGCCATGCAGCGCGCCGTGAGTGACCTGCGGCTGAGGCCCTCGTACATCCTGGTGGACTTCGTTCGGGTCCTGGACTGCGGCATCCCCTTCCGCGCCGAGGTCCGGGGCGACAGCCTCAGCTACTCCATCGCGGCGGCGTCCATCGTCGCCAAGGTGAACCGTGACCTGATCATGGAGCGCGCCGACGCCCAGTATCCGGGCTACGGGTTCGCCAGCCATAAGGGCTACGCCACCGCCAGGCACCTGAAAGTCCTGGCCCGTCGCGGTCCCTGCCCGATCCACCGCAGGTCCTTCTCCCCCATGCGGCCTCCCGACCCGCCTCCCGCCAAGCGGACGAGGCGCAGGCCGCTCCGGAGGGCCCTGGACGGCCAGGCTCCGCTGGGCCTGGAACCCATGCAGGCGTAGGACATCCATGCCTTCCGCCAAGAGCGAGCTGGGCGCGCGGGGCGAGTCGTTGGCCCGGGCCTTCCTCAAGGCCAAGGGATATCGCGTGGTGGCGACCAATTACCGTTGCCGCCACGGGGAGGTGGACATCATCGCCCGGGACGGCCAGTGTCTCGTCTTCGTCGAGGTCCGCACGCGCAGGGCCCGCGGCTGGTTCGGCACCCCCCAGGAGTCGATTTCCCGGCACAAGAGGAGGCGGCTCATCACCACCGCCGAGACCTACCTCCAGGAATCCGACGAGGCCCACGCGGACTGGCGCATCGACCTGGTGGCCATCAACATCGACAGTCGCGGCATAGTCCGGCCTGTGGAGCACGTGGAGAACGCCGTCGAGCGGACCTAGTCCGTGGCGGACCGACCATCTTGCGTGTGCTAAAATCAGGTCGCGCCATACCCCGAATAGGTGCGATGGAGAAGATGCCTCTCTACGAATACCGGTGTCAAGAATGCCGCCGAAGGGCCACGGTCCTGGTCCGGAGCCTGGCGTCCGGGGCCCCGGAGCCCTCCTGCGGGCACTGCGGCAGCGGGAAGATGACCCGCCTCATCTCCCGCTTCTCCTTCCACAGGTCCTGGGGCGACAGCCTTGATTTCTCCTCCGGCGAGGGTATGCCAGACGACATGGAGGACCCCCGGCAGATGGCCCGGTACATGCGAAGGATGCAGAGCGAGATGGGGGAGGAGAGCTCCCCCGAGCTCGACGAGATGCTCGACCAGATGGAGTCGGGCGAGCTCGACGCCGGCGACTTCGGCGATGACCTGGACGAGTCGAGCCCGTGACGACCCAGGTAGACTGCCTGACTCGAGCGCTGGCTGCCCTGTCCGGGTCCGGCGTCTCTCCCGGCACGGCGTCGGGGCTTCGGAGCATCCTGGCCCGGCTGCCCTTCCACACGGTCCGTGGCACGGGACCTGCGGGCGGGCCCCGGTCTCCTGAAGACCTCCTGGCCCTCGTCTCCCAGGCCAGGGCCTCGGCCCGGCTCCTGGGACTGCCGGCGTCTGGGGGACCCCTGTCCCGCCTGGAATCGCTCCTGGACTCGGTGGAAGCCGAGCAGGGCCTGGAGATGCGGCGCCGGGTCGGCGATAGGGTGTACGGGCTGTACGTCATCATAGACCCCCAGGTGACCGCGGGACGGGACCCGCTGGAGGTGGCCGAGGCGGCCCTCCGGGGAGGCGCCCGCATGCTCCAGCTAAGGGACAAGGTGCGGGACAAGGGGCGTTCCCTGCCCCTGGCAGTGGCCATGCGCGAGCTGTGCGGCCGGTACGATGCCCTGCTGATGGTGAACGACCACGCCGACGTTGCCGTCCTCTCCGCGGCCCACGGGCTCCACGTGGGCCAGACGGACCTGCCGGTAGCCCAGGCCAGGGACGTGCTCGGCCCCGGCCAGATCGTCGGCCGCTCCAACCACCTGCTGAGCGAGGTGAGGGAGTCCCGGGCCCAGGGCGCCGACCACGTGGCGTTGGGCAATATCTACCGCACCTCCACCAAGGAGAGCATACGGGACCGGCCTCCACTGGGGCCCGAGGCCGTGACAAGGGCCAAGGTGGGGCTCGACGTGCCTCTGGTGGCTATCGGCGGAATAAACGAGGACAACGTCGGCCAGGTGGTCCGGGCCGGGGCGGACGCCGTGTGCGTCGCCAGCGCCGTCGGCCTTGCCCCCGACCCGGCGGAGGCGTCCAGGCGGCTGACCGAGAGAATAAGCAGGGCGGGAGGCAGGGTATGACCCACGGCCAGGACGACGGCCGGATGGCCCGAGTGGCCCGGCAAGCCCTCGACGACTTCACCGCCAAGCACCAGGCCAGGGAGCTTGGGCTGCGGGTCTCCAGGGAGGCCATCCGGCTGTCGGCCAACACCATCCGGGCGGCGCACCGGGGCGACTTCGATGAGGCCCGCGGGCTCCTGGCGCAGGCGGGAGCCAGCCTGGAGGGCGCCGCCGATGGGCTGAAGGACTGGCCTGAGATATACTACGCCGGGTTCCTGGCCGATGCGCGAAAGGAGTTCACCGAGGCCAACATAACCCTGGCCCTGGTCTCCGACAGTCCCCTGCCCCTGCCCGAGGAGATCGGGGTGGAGATGGCCCCCTATCTCAACGGCATGGGCGAGGTCATAGGCGAGCTGCGCCGCTTCATCCTTGACTCTCTCCGCAGGAACGATACCGGGCGCTGCGAAGAGTACATGCAGAAGATGGACGAGATATACAGCCTGCTGGTCACGGTGGACTTTCCCGAGGGGGTGACCGGCGGCCTGAGGCGGACCACCGACGCCATGCGGGGCATCGTCGAGCGGACCCGCGGGGACCTGACCATGGCCCTCCGCCAGAGAGAGCTGGAGGAGAAGCTGGCATCGTGGGAGCAGAACGTGTGGGGAGGGGGGCAGCGCCCGCCACCTTGACATATCGTTAGCCCTTGTGTTAGGTTCTCACGTGCCCAATGCAGGTACTTTGACCGTCTCGGAGCCCTGAATGCTACCCATCATTCTCTCCGCCGTCGCCGGCGGAGTCGCTTTGTTATTCGCCGTGGCCCTGGTCATCCGCGTCAGCCGGGCAGACCAGGGCAACGAGGCCATGATCGCCATTGCCCAGGCGATAAAAGAGGGGGCCCTGGCCTTTTTGCGCCGGGAGTACATCACCCTAGTTCCCTTCGTGGCCGTGGTGGCCGTGGCACTGTGGCTGCTCATCGACTGGTACACGGGTGACTCCTGGGTGCCCCGCACTGCCATTGCCTACCTGGCCGGGACCCTATGCTCCGCTGCCGCCGGATTCATCGGCATGAGCGTGGCCATCCGGGCCAACGTCAGGACCACCGCCGCCGCCATGCGCGGCCTGAACCCGGCCCTCCGGGTGGCCTTCTCCAGCGGGGCTGTGATGGGCATCACGGTGGTCGGCGTCGGGCTGCTGGGCGTCATCGTCCTGTACGTCATCTTCCAGGACATCTCCTACGTGATCGGCTTCGGCTTCGGGGCCTCCTCCATAGCCCTGTTTGCCAGGGTGGGCGGAGGCATATACACCAAGGCCGCCGACGTGGGCGCGGACCTGGTGGGCAAGGTGGAGGCGGGCATCCCCGAGGACGACCCTAGGAACCCGGCGGTCATCGCCGACAACGTGGGCGACAACGTGGGCGACGTAGCGGGGATGGGCGCGGACCTGTTCGAGTCCTACGTGGGCTCGATCATAGCCGCCATAGCCCTGGCCGCGGCCGCGGCGGCCTTCGGCGATTGGAAGACCGACACGGCCCTCCTGCCCATCCTGATAGCCGGCGCGGGCATCGTCGCGTCCATCCTGGGCACTTTCCTTGTCAGAAGTGGGGAGCAGGCGGACTTCGGCCAGCTGCTGTGGGCGCTGCGAAGGGGCATCTTCGCGTCGGCGATACTGGTGGTGATATTCGCTGCCCTTGCCGTCTACTGGCTCGACCTGGACGGGCTGATCGCGCCCAACGTCAGCGACTTCGACATCTTCTGGGCCATCGTCGCGGGCCTGGCCGCCGGGGTGATCATAGGCCTGATAACCGAGTACTACACCTCCTACGAATACGGGCCCACCAAGGGAGTCGCCGAGTCGGCGCAGACCGGGGCCGCCACGACCATGATAAGCGGCATAGCCACCGGGATGCAGAGCACCGTCGTCCCCGTGCTCATAATCGGGGGCGCGATCCTCGCGGCCTTCGAGCTGGCCAACTTCTACGGCGTGGCCCTGGCCGGAGTGGGCATGCTCTCGACCCTGGGCATAACCCTGGCCACCGACGCCTACGGTCCCGTGGCCGACAACGCCGGCGGCATCTCGGAGCAGGCCGGCCTGGCCCCCGAGGTCCGCCAGCGCACCGACGCTCTGGACGCCCTGGGCAACACGACGGCGGCCACGGGCAAGGGCTTCGCCATCGGCTCAGCGGGCCTGACGGCGCTGGCGCTGCTGGCCGCCTACGGCCAGGCCGCGGACCTGGACGGGATAGACCTCCTCAAGCACACCACGCTGGCGGGCCTGCTGGTAGGGGCCATGTTGCCCTTCCTGTTCTCGGCCATGACCATGCGTGCGGTGGGGAGGGCCGCCTTCTCCATCGTGAACGAGGTGCGCCGGCAGTTCCGGGAGATTCCCGGGCTCATGGAGGGCACCGGGCGGCCCGAGTACGCCAAGTGTGTTGACATAAGCACCGGCGGGGCCCTGAAAGAGATGATTCTTCCGGGCCTGATAGCCGTGGGCACGCCCCTGGTCATGGGGTTCGTCCTGGGCACCGAGGCCTTGGGGGGCCTGCTCATAGGCTCGGTGGGGGCCGGCTTCGTCCTGGCCATCACCATGGCCAACGCCGGGGGCGCGTGGGACAACGCGAAGAAGTACATCGAGCTGGGGAACTACGGTGGCAAGGGCTCGGAGCCCCACAAGGCCGCCGTCGAGGGCGACGTGGTGGGAGACCCTTTCAAGGACACATCGGGCCCGTCGCTGAACATTCTCCTGAAGCTGATGGCCATAGTGTCCCTGGTGTTCGCCCCGGTGTTCCTGAAGGCCACCCCGCTTATCGGCTGAAGCCGGGCCAGTGCCTCGGGCCACCCGCAATGGGGCGTGGGTCCCAAGACTGAGCGGTGTATGACGCTTGGAAAAGGAAACAGCAGGGCGAAGAACCGGCCTAATTCCCAATCATCCCCCACGGGAGAACACGAGGGACATCCGGCGCTGGAGCGGATGACCAGGCTGGACCTGAAGGAGTTGCTTCTCGCCACCGAGGCCCGAACCGAGGAGTTTACCCCGCCTCGCCGACGGCATCGCCGGCGAACACCCTCAGCCTTGGAGTAGACCCGTGTGCCTTCTCGATACCAACCGGGAACGTCAGTGACTCGATGTGGAAAAGGCGGCACGCCGGGCAGTATAATAGGTAAGCTCCGGGGGACTCGTCTCCCGGCCCCGGGCGGGTGTAGCTCAGTGGTAGAGCGCTAGCCTTCCAAGCTAGCTGTCGTGGGTTCGATCCCCATCGCCCGCTCCAGACTACCCGGCGTCCCCATTCGCGCCAGCTCTTCCCAGTCTCCGTAGGTGGCCCTGCCTGCGAAGCCTAGGGCTCGATGATGTCCAGGGGAGGGACGGCGGGGATGAGGCCCCGCTGGTGGGCGCGGCCGTAGAGGGTCTCCAGGGCCCGCCTGCCCTCGTCTCCCATGTCGATGGTGTCCTGGTTGACGTACATGCGGACGAAGCGGCGGCAGGTATCGGCGTCGATGCCCCGCCCGAAGGGCAGCGCGTACTCGACGGCCTCGTCCTCGTGCTCGATGGCGTACCTTATGGACGCCTGGAATGCCCGGGCCACCCGCCGGGCGCCCTCGTCCCCCAGCCTCCGGTGCACCACGTCCAAGCCCAGGGGGATTGGCAGGCCGGTGTCCTCTCCCCAGGCCTTGCCCAGGTCCAGCAGGTTGGCGTAGCCCTGGTCCTGCCAGGTGATCTGGCCCTCGTGGATGATGACGCCGGCGTCCACCTCCCCGGACTTGACCGCCTCCCCAATGCCGTCGAAGTCCAGGAACACGGGGGTAAAGTCCCACCGGGAGTAGATGCGTAGCAGCAGGTAGGCGGTGGTCTGCTCCCCGGGGACACCTATGCGCTTTCCCTCCAGTTCGCCGGCGTCACTCAGAGTGGTGGACACGACTATCGGACCGTAGCTCCGTCCCACCGAGGAGCCGCAGGCCATGATGCGGTACCGGTCCGCCAGGCCGGGGTAGGCTCCTGCCGAGATGGCGGTGACCTCCAGCTCTCCGGTGGCCGCCCGGCGGTTCAGGGACTGGATGTCCTCCAGCACCTGCTCCACGTCGTAGCCCTCTACCGTCACTTTTCCCGTGGCGAAGGCGTAGAACATGAAGGCGTCGTCGGCGTCGGGGCTGTGGCCTACTCTCAGCGCGGGCATGGACCCTCCTCGTGTGGCGTTGGCGTCAAGTATATGAGATGATGGTCTCCCGGTAAAGGAAGGCGTGCCCTGGCGAAGACGCGATGAAGGTAACCGACAAGTGCGCTGCCCGGGGCGACGGGCTGGTTGTCATCTGCGACTTCTCCCCTCCCAGGGGCGGGGCCGAGAGGGCCGTCGAGGAAGCGGGAGGTCTGGGGGCCGACTTCATATGCGTGGCCTACAACCCCGGCAGGGCGGTGCGCGTGGACTCGGCGATGCTGGCGGGGGCCATCAGGGGCGCCACGGGAAAAGACGTGTGCTTCAACCTGGCCACCAGGGACATGAACAGGCTGGCCCTGGAGAGCCACCTTCTCGGCGCACAGGCGCTGGGCGTGGACAACGTGATCGTCGTGGGGGGGGACCCCTTCGGGGAGCGGGACATTGCCCGGGGACTCGGGGCCGTGGACGACCTCGCACCGACGGGGCTGATAAAGGCCGTGGCCGGGATGAACGGGGGCACGGACTTCCGGGCCTCCAAGCTGAGAACACCGACGGACTTCTGCATCGGCGCGTCCATAGACCTGGCCCGGGGCATCCAGGCCGAGGCCCGGCTGGCCGCGCGGAAGGCCGCCGCGGGGGCCCACTTCTTCATTACGCAGCCGGTCTTCGACCCCCGCGATATCGGGGCGTTTCTGGAAGCCTACGACGCGGCGGCGGGGGAGGAGCTAGCGCTGCCCGTCTTCTACGGGCTTCAGGTCATGGTCCAGGGCGGGGTGGTCTTCAGCACCGTCCCCGAGGCGGTCCGCGAGGACCTCGAGAAGGGACGGGAGGGGACGGACATCGCCCTGGAGGCGTTGGGCCGTTTCGTCGAGCGGGGCGTCAACCGGGTCTACATAATACCGCCCATCCTGAAGGGCGGAGCCAGGGACTACGAGGCGGCCCAGGCGGTGCTGCAGGCGGCCCTTCCAGGGTAGGCCCGGGCGGCCGGACATCCAACGCGAACACCAGGGAGGAGTAACATGGCCCGGATCGAGGAAGAGGTAGGACAGCTGCTGGCGGAGCGGGGACTAACCATCGCCGTGGCGGAGGCGTGCACCGCGGGGCTCATCGGCTCCATGCTGTGCAGCGTCCCCGGGTGCTCGAAGTACTTCTACGGCGGGGTCATCGCCTACACGGGCGGCTCCAAGACCACCGTGCTGGGCATTCCCGAGGACTTCATCAAGAAAGAGGGCTCGGTGAGCCCGGCGGTAGCGCTGGAGATGGCCAAGGGCGGGCGTCGTGTGATGGGCACCGACATCGGCGTCTCCACCACGGGCGTAGCCGGTCCGGCGGGAGGGTCATCGGGCCTTCCCATAGGCACCTTCTGCATCGCCGTGGCGGCGGGGGACGGGTACGAAGCCACCCGTGACCTCTACTGGACCGGCGACCGAAACGCCAACCGGGAGCACACGGCGTGGGCCGCCCTGGACCTGGTCAAGGAGTACCTGCTTCAGACCGGGTGACGTCTAGCCGGCGACCTCGCCGCCCTCGGCGGTCCCGGTGTCCATGGACACCCCTGCGGCGGGCTCGGCGTCCACGACCTGTGGCGGCGCGATCTCCCGGCCTTCGTCGGCGGCCAACGCTGTCTCCATGGCGCTTATAGCCACCTCAATCTGGCCGTCGTCGGGCTGGCGAGTCGTGAGTCTCTGGAGGAGAAGACCGGGGCCGGCCATCAGCCGCGTCACCGGATTGTCCTGGTGGGCGCCGCTGAAGCGGATAACCTCATAGCTGACGGCCGCTATCACCGGTATGAAGACGATGCGGGACAGGACCAGCCACCATAGGGGCTCCCGTCCGGTGAAGGCGAGCACCAGGATCGCCACCACCATCACCGTCAGCAGGAACGCGGTGCCGCAGCGGGGGTGCGCGGTGGGGAACCTGCGGACGTTGGACACCTCCAGGGGCAGGCCCGCCTCGTGGGCGTGCACGGCCATGTGCTCGGCCCCGTGGTAGGCGAAGAGGCGCCGGATGTCCCTCAGCAGGCCGATGGCCCCGATGTAGAGCACCAGCACCGCCAGCCTTATAAGGCCCTCGATGAGGTTGACCACCGGCTCGGAGGCGATGACTCCCTCCAGCGGGCGGGTGGCGAACAGGGGCATGATGAAGAACAGGCCGATGCCCAGGGTGAAGGCGAAGGCCAGGACCGCCGCCAATGCCCAGCCGGGGACCTCCTCGTCCTCTCCCGTCTGGTCCTCCAGGGCCAGGACGGCCGAGCGGTTGAGGGCCTTGATCCCCAGCACCAGGGTCTCGATGAGGACGAGGATTCCGCGCACCAGCGGCAGCCGGCGCATGCGGCCGGTGTATATCTGGCTCAGGGGCTCCGACGCGGCGTAGACCTCGCCGTTGAGCCGCCGCACAGCCAGGCTGAAATGGCGGCGGCCCCGGATCATCACGCCTTCCATCACGGCCTGGCCGCCGTAGAAGAACCGCTGCTCCGCCAACCGGGACCCCTCCTTACACAGCTAGGGGGCCGGGGGCTCCGCTAGGCGGCGACACCCCAACCCCCCGTATTCCCCGTCCCGCACGGCGGGACTAGGTCATCTTGAAACGCCTACGCAGGCGCTCGATCCTGCCTTCGGTGTCCACAACCCGCTGCTGTCCCGTGTAGAAGGGGTGGCACTGGCTGCAGATCTCGACCCTCATGCTCTCCTTGGTGGCGCCGGTGGTGAACGTGTTCCCGCACGAGCAGGTAACCGTCGCCTCTCGAAAGAACTGGGGGTGTATCTCCTTCTTCATTCCGTTCCTAGCTGGCGGAAACCGTTTCGGGGATGACGCTGGCCTGGCGCCTGTTCTTGGAGGACCACTCGAACTTGACGCGCCCGTCGGTCAGGGCGAAGAGGGTGAAGTCCCGCCCCAAGCCCACGTTCCGGCCCGGGCGGATCCGCGTCCCCCGCTGTCTCATGATGATGTTCCCCGTGGTCACGAACTGGCCGTCGAACCTCTTTACGCCAAGGCGCTTGGGCTTGCTGTCCCGGCCGTTTCGCGAGCTGCCTCCCGCTTTCTTGTGGGCCATTAGCTCTCACCTCTGCTCTGGGTCTGTTCGTCGGATGCCTCCACCGGGGTCCCGTCCTCCGCCGGCTCCTCTACCTCGGCCACCGGGGCTTCCTCTCCGAGCTCCTCGGCTTCGGGCTCCTCGGCTTGGACGGTGTCGACTGTGGACTCCACCGGCTCTTCTTCGGCCTCGTCCTCCGCGACGGCGACCGCGGCTGCCTCGTCAACGGGTTCCTCGACGAGGGTTGGCTCCTCGGGCCACTCGGGCTGCCCGATCTCGATGCCCGCATGGGAGATGGACGTGATCTGCAGCCGGGTGTACGGCTGCCGGTGCCCCTTCTTCCTGCGATAGCGCACCTTGCGCTTGTACTTGAACACCAGCACCTTGTCGTCCTTGTACTGGGAACGCACGTGAGCCAGGACGCTGGCGTCGGCCACCATGGGGTTCCCCACCGTCAGCTCGCCGTCCCTGGACACGGCCAGCACATCGCCGATCTCGACGTAGGCGCCCTCTTCAGCCGGGAGCTTCTCGACGTCCAGCACGTCTCCCGGGCTGACCCGGTACTGCTTGCCCCCGGTCTTCATTATCGCGTAGTCCACAATCACACTCCGACTTTCCATTGTAGGTCGTGCCTGGGAGGGTGTCAATGTCTCCGGGTTGAGTTGAGGCGCCGTCCCGCTTCGATCTCCCCAAGCATGACGTCTATATCAGCCGTTGGAAACTCGTGCCGCGACGCGTAGGCGATGGCGCGGAGCTTGGCTTCGACGGCGCCGGTTTTTTCGTCTCTGGACCTGCGCAGCGCCTGACGGACCCATTCGGCGACGGTCATACGCTGCCTCCGGGCTGCGGCCTGGATTTCTAGGTACTCTTCCTCATCCAATAGGACCTGGAGCCGCCTTGCCATAGTGCGAACTAGTATGAGTCACAGATATCCGGTGAGTCAACGCGGGCTCTCGTCACTCATCTGTCGACGCCGAGGATGACCACGGAGGTCACCGCCCAGAGGGCGACGGAGGCGAGGAGGGGCCTGTCCCTCAGGATGACCAGCTCGGGGCTCTCGGTCAGGCCGGTCCGGTTCATCAGGTACAGGTACCGGAAGAGTCCGAAGACGACGAAGGGGATCGTTAGCATCATGCTGTGGTTCTCGGGAACGTTGCTGGCCGTGAACGTGTACAGCGCGTAGGCCACCACCGCCGCGGTGCCGGTGATGCTGACAAGCTGCCCCAGGAACGCCTGTGAGTACTCCCCCAGCACGGTCCTCTGGGTGGCGGCGTCGGCCCCCGCCGCCGACAGCTCGCTGTACCGCTTGGCGACGGCTATGAACAGGGCGCCCACCCCGATGGTGCTGTACAGCCAGGGGGAGGGCGACACGTCGATGATCAACGCCCCGGCCACGACCCGCAGCAGGTAGCCGGCCGCGACCAGCATGACGTCCAGGATGATGATCCTCTTCAGGTACGAGGAGTAGCCCAGGTTGGTGACCAGAAACACCGCGCCCACGATGCCGAAGCCCACGTCCAGCAGGAACCCGCCGGCGATGGACGCCGCCATGAGCAGCAGGGCCGCCGCCTGCGCCGCCGCCACGGGGACCGCGCCCGACGCGATGGGGCGGTGGCGCTTCCTGGGGTGGCCCACGTCGCTGGACCTGTCGAAGGAGTCGTTTACGATGTACACGGCCCCCGACAGCGCAGAAAAAACCAGGGCCCCCGCCGCGACCCTCAGCACCAGCTCGCCTACCAGGTCGGCGTCGTTCAGGTCCCACCGCTCGTTTATGGAGAAGGCCAGGGGCAGCAGCACCACAAGGTTCTTGGTCCACTGGACCGGACGCATGGACCAGAGGAGGCCCGCTGCGATCCTGAGAGGGTTGGGTCCAGGGGAGGTCCCGCCCTCTCCGACGGAAGGAGTGTCGACTGGCGGGTCCTTACGGGCCATCGCCGCCGGGTCTCGCTTCGGGCGTGGCGCTAGCGGGCATGGCTCCGGCGTCGCGCATTCCGGCGGGCGCGGGACTCATGCGCCATTGGACGTAGGCCAGGCCCAGCACGCCCAGGACCACGGCGAACCAGAGGGTGCATATCCGGACTACGAGGGTGGCCGACGAAGCGGCTGCCCTGGTCAGGTCCAGCTGTTGGAGCAACGTCACCATGCCCCCTTCGGTGCCGACCAGGCCGCCTGGAAGCATGGTGACCGCGCCCAGCAGCGTGGAGGCGGCGTAGATGGATACCGCCTGTCCCAGGGAGACGTCGGCGTCCAGGGCCTCCAGGAGCAGCCAGAGGGCGCACCCCTCGGCGAACCAGGCCGCCAGTCCCAGCAGCAGCGCCACCGCCAGCGGCCCCGGCGAGAATATGCGCCGGAAGGAGTCCCTCGACTCTGTCATGAAGGGCCGCCACCGTCCGGGCACTGGCAGGCGCAGCACCCTCCCGCTGCCCCACCGGGTGACGCCCAGTAGCAGGAACAACCCGAAGGCCGCGGCCACCACTATCCCGGCGACCCACCCGTAGGGTACCAGGGACAGTCCCCACAGGCTGAGGACCAGTACGCACACCAGGTCGGTGACCCTCTCCGCGATCACCGCCGGGGCCGACACCGATACGGGCACGTCGAGCTTCTCTTTCAGGAAGTACGACTTCGCCAGCTCGCCGACCCTGCCCGGGCTCAATACCATGGTCAGGCCCGCCAGGAATATGGCGGTGCTGGCGCCGATGCCTATCCTGATGCCCAGCAGCGCCAGGTAGTAGTGCCAGCGGACCAGCCGCAGGACGTAGTTGGCCAGGGCCAGGGCCAGCGCCATGAGCCAGTACTCGGCTGGGATCGAGGAGACGTGGTCCAGCAGGTCCGGCAGGTCCGCGTACACCGCGAGGCCCGCGAATACCGCCACCACCGCTACCACCAGGGTTATGAGCCCGCGGCGCTTCATGGGCCAAGCCGTCCGGCGCGGTCGTGCATCAGTCCATGGTGATGGGTGGCTAGTGGAGTGTCAAGGCCGCCGTTTGACGCCGTGCCGGGAGAAAGGATACACTGCCGCCCACCACCCCGGCGGGAGGATGCGGTTGGAGTTCGGACTAGCCTACGAGATGCAGCGTCCCATCCTCGACGACCACGCGGTCATCGAAGAGACCATAGAGCAGTGCGTCCTGGCAGACGAGATGGGCTGGGACTACGTGTGGTTCGTGGAGCACCACTTCCTGACGGGGTTCTCCATGTCCCCCTGCCCCGAGGTGATCTTCGGGGCCTTGAGCCGCCTGACCAAGCGGATCCGCCTGGGCTTCGGCGTAGTCATCCTGCCGTATCATCACCCGGTCCGGGTGGCCGAGCGGGTGGCCATGGTGGACCACCTCTCCAACGGGCGGGTGGAGTTCGGCACCGGCCGCTCCGCCGCCTACGAGCAGACGGGGATGGGCATCGATCCCCGGGACACGCGGGACATGTGGGAAGAGTCCCTGACGATGATCCCGAAGATATGGGAGTCGGAGGTGTTCCAGTGGGACGGGCGCTTCTGGCAGGTGCCACCCCGGAAGGTGCTGCCCAAGCCTTTCCAGCGGCCGCACCCGCCCATATGGGTCGCGGCGCTTCAGCCGGCGACCTACCGGATTGCGGCGGAAAAGGGCATAGGGGTGATGGCCCTGGGCGTCGCGGCGCCCTCGGTCATGGAGCCCCACGTAAGGGCGTACAAGGAAACGGTGGAGTCGGCGGAGCCCGTGGGGAGGTTCGTCACCAACCGCTGGCTCAACGCCACCATGGGGTACTGCGCCGAGGACAGCGGGCAGGCCCGGGATCTGTGCGCCAGGTCGCTGAAGACCTTCTTCGGGCCCGACAGGCCCTACCTGCAGGACCAGAAGGACGTATACGCCCGCCTGGTGGAGCAGTGGGGAGGCGTTCCGGAGCACCTGCAGCAGAACTTCGCCCGCTACGTGGCCGCCGACGCGGGCCGGAACCCCGGACAGGGCAACGGGTTCCTGGACCTGTCAGGGGGCGGCGCGCTGGTCCAGAAGGTGTGGGAGCAGATGGACGCCGACACCCTGGCCGACCGTGGGGTCATCGTGGCCGGAGACCCGGAGAGCTGCATCAGGGGCGCCAGGCTGCACGAGAAGACGGGGGTGGACCAGCTCCTGTTCTTCATGGCCACGGAGACCATCGGCCACGAGGCCGTGATGAAGTCCATCGAGATGTTCGGGAAGCACGTCATCCCGGAGTTCAAGGCAAAGTCGAAGTAGCAACGCGGGCCCGGGGCGGGGCGCAGGATCCCCGCCTAGCCTGAGTCGCCGGGGCCGAAGGGCAGGGCCTGCGCCTGGACCTCGGCCCAGGCGCCGTCGTTGCCGTCTATGGCCAGCCGCGTTCCGACGGCGGCGGCCTCCTTGCGGACGTAGGCCATGGAGATGGTGCGGCCCGTGGTGGGCACCCTGGCCACCGAGGTGACGTGGCCCACCTGCCTGCCCTCCCTGGTGAGCTTCGCCCCCTGCTCCACCGCCGCGTCCGGCGAGATGTCCAGGGAGACCAGGTGGCGCTGGATCTTCTGGTAGGTGTCCAGCCGGGCGATGACCTCCTGGCCGATGTAGCAGCCCTTGGTGAAGCTGATGGAGCCCCACAGGCCGGTCTCCAGGGGGTTGTAGGCGTCGCCCATCTCCGTGCCGTACCACGGCTCTCCCCGCTCTACCTTCAGGACTTCCAGCGCGTCCTGTCCCATGGGAACGGCCCCGGCGCCGGCCAGGGCGCTCCATAGGGCCGGGCCGTCGGCAGGGGTCGTCACCACGTCGAACCGGGGGTGTCCGACCATGTCCCTTCGGACAACGTGGCCGCGGGAGCCATTGGATTCGAAGGGCGCGGCCTGGTAGGGCTCCAGGTCGGGGGGACATAATGTTTCCCCCAGGACCCTACCCGCGTCGGGTCCGATGACCGACAGCATGGCTGTCTCCAGGGTCACGTCGGTCAGGACCACGTCCTCGACGATGGTGTACTTGTCGATCCACTCTGCCACTGCCTGCCGCGTCTGGGGGCTGGTGAGGAGCAGGACGTGGTCCTCCAGGTTGATGACGACGACGAGGTCGAGGATGCGGCCCCGGTCGGTGGTCAGGACCGTCGGGGCGCCCTGTCCCGGCTGCAGGGAGACCACCGCGTTGGTGGAGAGCCGGTGGAGCAGGTCCAAGGTGTCGGCCCCGGTGGCCCGTATCCTGCCCGCGTAGGACGAGTCGTGGACCGCGGCCCCGTTGACGGCGGCGCCGTACTCCGACGCCACGTCGCCATAGGAGCGGGGCAGCTCCCAACCGTGCCACTCGTGGAGCTGGGCCCCGGACCGGGCGGCGATTTCGTGGAAGGGGGTGTGTTGAGGGCTCACGGTTCCTCCAATGTGGGGGCAAGATGGGGGCAGGATGGGGGCTGTAAAGACTGACGCCGCCCCACAGGGAAGCGGCGTCGCGCGTTTCCGGCTTCGGTCCCGGCCCGGGCCATACTGGGCCTATACTGAGCCCTATACTGAGAACGAGTTGCCGCAGCCGCAGGCCTTTGTGGCGTTGGGGTTCTGGAAGACGAACCCCTTCCCGTTCAGTCCGTCGGAGAAGTCCAGCTCGGTGCCGGCCAGGAAGATGTACGCCTTCTTGTCGATGAACACCTTCACGCCGTTGTTGTCGACGATCTTGTCGTTTTCGCCGGCCGCTCGCTCGATGCTCAGGGTGTACATCAGCCCCGAGCAGCCGCCGCCCTTCACGCCTACCCGCACGCCGAACTCGTCTTCGATTCCTTCCTTCTGTGCGAAGAACCTGAGCTTCTTGGCTGCGCTGGGTGTGACGTTGATGGTTAGCGTGCCGTCTTCCGCTACTGCTGTCATTCCGCCTCCTAGGGTCGCCAACCCACGTTCCGGTGGTATCGTACCGATTATATAACCGTGGTGAGGCCCGATGCAACACAAACTCCCGCGATTAGTCGTGGCCCGCCTGCCGTTCCTCACCGGCCGGGGTCCGGCAGCCCCCAAACGACTGTCCGATACACCGATCGGGAGACCTGGCATCCCGTTATCAGGACCGGTCGCCGGGCGTCGGCTCCGGCTTGTCTACCGATAGCGGCGTTGATATAATTCAAGTTGCTGGCGTGGGCCCGTAGCTCAGGTGGTTAGAGCGCGGTCCTGATAAGACCGAGGTCGATAGTTCGAGTCTATCCGGGCCCACCATTTTTGACGGTAGACAGAACCGAGCCGTTCAGGGCCATCTCCTCGGCGTTTCTCCCTCCTACCGGTCCATCCTGAGGCATGGGGATGGTGTACCGGAGGAGGGCGTTGTCGGGCATGACGACGATCTCCTTGACGAAAGACTCGATGAAGGCCCTGCGCTCGGTCAGTTCGCTCTCCTTCAGGAACTCGCTCATGTCCTGGGCATAGGTGGCGATGGTTTCCACGTCGTCCAAAACCTCCCTGCGCTGGGAGAGGATGGTCCTGGCCTCGGCCGCCGAGTCCTCAAGGCGCTGTTGACGCTCCCGGTGCTCCCTGATGCGTTCCGAGGCGTCGGCCATGTCGAGGTCGGTGTTCTCCACCAGGTGCCAGACGCGGCCCAGCTTGCGCTTGACCTCATCAAGCTCGGCCTCGATGGTCTCCAGCTTCTGCCGCTGCTCGGCGGCGACCCCATCCATCTCCTCGTCCACTATCTTGACCAGTTCGGTGATGTTGGACTCGGTGAGGACGTTCTCCCGTATCCTCTCCACCACCATCTCCTCGAAGCGTCGCGCGTTGAGCCTGGGGGTCGTGCAAGCGTTCTTGCCCCGCTTCATGATGGACTGGCAGACGTAGTAGGCGAACTGGCCGCTCTTGGCGTCCTGGCCTGAGAGCGCCCTGTTGCAGGACTTGCACCTGACCAGCCCGCTGAGCAGGTAGGAGCTTCCCACCCTGCGGGGGTGGTTCCTTTTGGGGGCGCGGGAGCGCATGAGCCGCTTGACGCGGTTGAATTGGGCCTTGGAGACGACGGCGGGGAACGCCTTCTCTATGCGTACGGGGTCGGACTTGACCTTCCCTGTAGTGCCCCAGAGCAGCGTGCCCGTGTAGACCTCGTTTCTGAGGATGAAGTGGACGCCGTTCTTGGACCAGAGCTTGCCGGTGGCGCTGGCGATGCCCTCTGAGTTGAGGGTGCGGGTGATTTCGGTCATCCCGGTGGCCGACTCGGCCATGTCGAAGATGCGCTTGACGACGGGAGCAGTGTCAGGGTCGATCTCCAGTGTGGGCCGCTTCTTGGCTCCGTCCTGCACCATGACGCGGTTGTAGCCGTAGGGCGTCCGGCTGGCGACCCAGAAGCCTCTGGAAGCGGCCTCCCGCATCCCACGGCGAACCTCTTCCGCAAGATTTTCCGAGTAAAACTCATCGACCGACTCGATGATTCCCTCAAGGAGCCTGCCGGTGGCGGTGTCGTCGGCCTGCTCGGTGATGGAGACGACGCGGACGCCCTTTCGCCTGAGCATGGACTTGAAGGCGACGGCGTGCTCGCGCTTTCTGGTGAATCTACTAAATTTCCAGACAAGGATTTCTCTAAACGGGGCCTCGGGCTTGGCGGCCTCGTCGATCATCTTGCGGAACTCCGGGCGGTCGGCGACGCGCCCGCTCTCGGCCTCGTCCACGTACTCGCGGACGACCACGTAGTCGTTCTTATGGGCGTATTCCCTGAGCGCCCGCATCTGTGCGGCCACGGACAGGTCCACGTCCTGTCTGTCGCTGGAGACCCTGGCGTAGAGGGCCACGGGGGTGTAGTCGCTTCTATTGTTCATCTGTGAGTCCTCCTCCTGTTTCCTGTCGTTCCCGTGGGCCACTACTAGCCTGCAACACCCGGCATCGTCGTCATCGAACCCGTGTCTTCCCCAAGCGCGCTGACCATTTCACGCGGAAGGATGCCCTCGATCTGTTCAGCCTCGGAACGCTCGGCGTGGTAGAGGTCCCAACGGAGTTGCAGGTTCATCCAAAAGCCGGGCGAAGTGCCGAAGAACCTAGAGAGCCTCAGGGCGGTGCTTGGCGTGACCCCCCGCTTCCCTCGGACGACTTCGTTGACCCTCTGATAGGGCACGTGAATGGCATTGGACAGGTCGCGCTGAGTCATTCCGAGGGGCAGCAGGAACTCCGTCAGAAGCATCTCGCCCGGATGCGTAGGCTCTCGATCGGTGGGAATGCGTACCATGCTCATTCTCCTCTTCAGTGATAGTCGGTGATTTCGACGTCGGCGGGTCCGGCAGGTGTCCACGTGAAGCAGATTCGATACCTGTCGTTGACGCGAATACCGTGTTGCCCGCTTCGATCTCCGGCCAGCCGTTCCAGGCGGTTGCCGGGAGGTATTCTGAGGTCTCCCAGAACGGAGGCGGAATCGATCTGGTCAAGCTTTCGATGAGCCACTCCCCATATCGGCATGGGACATGCCCGCAGGGCCGCTTGAGTGGATTGCCCGTTGAAGATGTCCTCTGTACCGCCGTCTCTGAATGAGACAATCATAAGTACATAATAGCACGGCTTTCGTGCTATGCCAAGATGCTAGCTTCACGCGGCCATCTCCAACGAGTCTGCCGGGGACAAGGTTGGGCGGGACGTTCACCGCCTGCCCTCGCCGTCATCCTCTGAGTGAGCCGCGTTCCTGCGCATGTGGGCGCGGACGGCGACCTTGGCCAGGATGCGCAGCCCCTTGCGTATCGTCCTCCGCTGCTGAGGAGTATAGGACTCCACCGGCCTGTCGGAGGATGACTCGGGAGCATCCCTCCCCGGCCTCTTCTTTTGCCGGTTCCTCGTATCTTCTCTATTGGTGTCTTTCATGTTGCCTAATCTCAGCGGCGGTTCGTTGGGCCGCTGGCCTCTCGTTACAGGTGTATTGGGTGGCCGCCGGGCACGGACGGATGGGTGCGAGCGCCCGGCGGCGTTGTGGTGTCCTACCCCGCCGCGCCGCCGATGCGCCGGTTAGGGCGCCGGCGGGGGGTGCCGGCTAGCTCCTGAAGTGGGTCATCCGTAGCTCCTCCCCCAGGAGGATCGGAAGGCATCCGATGCGGTTGGCGAAGATGACCAGGGTGAGCATGGAGCCTCCGCTGGGCGCCCAGCCCTTGAGCCACCTTCGCAGCAGCTTGTAGTCGATGCCGGTGACCCTGCACAGGCCGCGCCAGGAGAGGCCGCTGGCCTCCTTGAGGCGCACGAGCCGCTGGGGGAAGTCCTCGGGCATGTCGGCGCCCTGAAGGGGCTCCATCTCGCTCCATCCGTCGATGTGATCGATGTTGGTCATGTCTATCCTCCATGTCGTAAAGCTTTGGGTTGTTGTTCCCAAGGCCATGTGCATCCGGCGGCGGATGCGACCGGAGGGCGGTCGCTCCCCACGCGCCGACTTCGACATGGGACCGGGTCTGTCTGTAACGACCCCGGCGGGCCGGTTCCGGGAGGTGATCACCGAAGTGAGCCGTCTCCTGGGGCCGCCGCGTCGAGCCGGACGGCGCTCCGTCCTCCGCTCCTCCGGGGGCCTCTTGCTATATCGTTATCCGGTGAACGCATCGGCTTTCCATCTCCTATCGGGTATTGAGCGGGAGTTTTCGCGCCGCTCCCTGCGTCGTTCATTTCGCTTCCGTCGGCAGGGACTGGGGCGGCTCCCAGGCGGCGTCCGGGGTGCGCCAGGCGCGTCCCAGCGGTCCCAGGGAGTCGATGGCTTCTTTGTGGGAGACCCACAGGGGGACCGTGACCCGGCTGGCCTGCATCCGCTCCCTCGCCACGCGCAGGAAGTGGGTGGCGGCGATGTCGTCGTCGAAGACGATGAGAACGGCGGGTCTGGCCCCGTGGTCGTCGATGGGACGGTGGGACGAGTAGTAGCGCAGATAGGGGGCGAGCCGCGTCGCCATCGTCGAGGGCCGAACGGCCCTTCGCTCCCACTCCAGGAAGAAGGCCCACGTCTCTTCGGCCCTGCGTAGGACGCCGAAGGCGTCGGGGTAGACGGCGCGCAACCGTTCGTCGTGGCGGAAGTGGCGGGACGCCCTCCTGGGCGGGTCGAGCTGCGCTATCTCCCAGCCCAGGTGCCGGGCCTGGGCCGCAAGCGCGGACAGAAAGACGTGGACGGCCTCGGTGTGCTCGATGTTCCTGAGAAGCTGGCGGCTCCTGCTGCCGGTGAGGTTGCGCCACTCGAAAGGCCCTTTGGCGTCCTCCGGGGCGACGCTCAACCTCCTCCTCGCCGCCGCCACCGAGGTCCTGTCCCTGCGGGCGAGGAGGGCCAGTCCCCGGTCGGTGAGGGCCAGCCGTCCCTCCGCTTCGCGGGGCCTGACGACGAGGCTGAAGCCCTCCAGTGGATTGATCAGCTGCGAAGCCCTCTGGGGCGAGACGCCCAACAGATCGGCGAGTTCGCCGAGGGCGATCCAGGGCCAGTCGAAAACCAGGTCGAGGGCGCGCTTCTCGGCGGGTCTGAGCGTCACGGGCAGCATGTGGTCGGCCATGTCGGCTACCGTTCCCATGACGGGCAGGTCTGCGGGGACCGACGCCAGTCCGGGCTGCGGCTCCCCCGGAAACGCGCCGCCGGGGGCGGTCCTGTCCAACGAATAGCGCAGGCCCACGGCTGCGTGGACCTGGGCCGGGGTCCAGATGTGGTCGTCGGCTCCGGCCAGGACCGCCTCGCGTTCGACGGCCAGGAGGGACGGAACGTCTGTGGTCGAGAGCATCCTGCGGGCGTGCCTGAGACGGACGGCGTCCGTCGTGAGGATGAGGACGACTCCGGGCATGGGTTCGTCCTTCAGTCGCCAGAGGCGCTGGGCGAAGACCGAGCGGTCGGCGGTGGGTCCCTGCCTCACGATGCCGACGGTCCTGCCGTCGGGAAGTTCTATACCCGCGTCCAGCTTGGATGAGCGGTACCAGCGGAAGCGCAGGGGGTAGGCAACGTCGGAAGCGAGAGATGCGACGTGGTATATGGAAGCCAGGGTGTCCATGCGCTCCATCAGGCTTCGCCGCCACTCGGCGGAGACGGGGTGTGTACGCACCAGGTCGTCAAGCGACATCCCGTCCCCATCTGCAAGCCTGCGCAGCCCCGCCCCGGTGAGGTGGAACCTGCGGGAAGGGGGAAAGGGATCGACGGCGTGGAGCACGGAGTCGCAGAGGCCGCCATTTTGCAGTCTCTCCACGGCCTCGTGGACCGCGCCCTTGGACCGGCCCGTGACCGGGACCATCTCCCGGCGATTGAGGTAGGGCATGTCGGCCAGGATGCGGATGATCTGAGCTTCCAGTCCCGCGGGTCTCATTCTCCGACCTCCTCGTCCTCTTCGTCGGTGTGGTTCTCGGTCGCCTGCTCGTCGTTCTCCTCCCGTTCGGCCTGCTCCAATGCCTCGACGCCTTTGTGAAATTCGTCCACCTTCTCGTGGCCCTCGGCGTCGGCGTAGTCTCCCTGGCGGGCCGAGACGGTGTAGCCTTGCGTAGCTGCACGTATGCGGTCGGCGACCGATGGGTCTCCTTCCTCAGGCTTGCGCACCTCCATCGAGAAGGCGGGCATCCGCTCGGTGCCCACGGTGGCGCGGACGTAGCAGTGGTGCACGGGCAGGGACACGACGTCGTCCTCGGACACCCGGTCCTTGCCAAGCTCCCACACCAGGGTCCTGGCGTCTGAGCCGGCCACCTGGAAGACGGCGAGGCACCCCACGTTGGCGAGGATGGTGTCGCGCATGGTGCGGGAGAGGTCGTCCAGCTTGGCCAGGCTCTGGGTCGCCAGCACGAAGGACGCTCCGAACTTCCCAAGCTCGCTGAGCATCGACTCGTAGTCCACGCCGGGCATGGACTGCATCTCGTCCACGACGACCAGCGCGCCGCGACGTTCCCTGAGGGACAGGCTGCCCTGCTCCCGTATCACGGCGTCCACCAGGTTCAGGAGCGACGCGCCCACCAGGGCGGCCACGTCCCTGCCCACCGTTCCCTGGGAGGTGGAGACCAGCAGCACGCCGCCATCGTGGATGGTCCTTCTCAGGTCGATGGTGGAGCGGCGCTGTCCCAGGATGGCCCTTGCCCTCTTTGAGGATGCGTAGTAGGAGAGACGGGTCTGGACGGGGGCCAGGGCCTCCGCCTTGTACTGGCGGCCCCACTTGCCGAAGTCCCTGGCCCACCACTCCAGCAGGTAGGGGTCGGAGACCCTCTTGCGCACCTGCTTGGCGAACTCATCGTCCGAGAGCAGCTTCAGGCCGTCGAGGATGGTGTACTGTTGCTCTGCCTCCATCTGCTCGTTGGCCTCGTGCAGCGTCTTGACGGTCTGCTCCAGGATGGACTGCATCCTCGGCCCCCACTGGTCCCAGAGGCCCTTGGCCACGCGCACCACCGAGTCGGCGGTGCGGTCCCGGTCGGCGAAGATGCGGGTGTCCAGCAGATTGACGCCGGGGGAACGGCTCGCGTCCGACAGGTCTATCAGCCTCACCCTGTCGGCTATCTCCTCCGGGACGTGTTCGAGGATGCCCGCCACCAGGTCGGTGTGGGGGTCTATGACCACGATGGCGTCTTCGTCCCTGCCCGCCGCCTTCTCCCGCATCTTGTGGGCGACCACGTGGTGCATCAGCGTGGACTTGCCCATGCGGGTGCGGGCCACGTAGAGGTGGTGGCGGCGCAGCAGGTCGTCGGGGAATCTGATCTCCCTCTTGGTACCCGCCGTGGTGTCTCCCACCAGCGCGCCGCCCCTGACTCCCTTCGCCGACGGGCTGAGCGCCCGTGCGCCGGACCGCTCCACCAACGGCGTCTCGTTCCCAGCTCCCGGCGGGTGCCAGAGGCAGGCGGCCTCACGCACCCCCAGGACGCTGCGCCTGCCGAACAGGCCGGGGCCTGTGGGATGCAACAGGCCAGGGTCGGGGACGACGGGCTTCGCCTTCCCCACCTTGAATCTCGCCCCTGCCGGGTTGTCGAAGTGCCGGTAGGCGGCGGCAACCCTTCTGAGGAGCTCCTCGGTCCGCTCGCGCCCCGTGTCGTCCGGCATGATCGCCGTGACCTGTATCTCGGCGTCGAAGGCGATGCGGGAGACCTTCTCCCTGATGAGCAGGGGGTCTTCGACCCGGTTCCTCGCCTTCTTGAAGCGGTGCCATGCCCAGCCACCGATGCCAAGCCCCAGGGCCGTTCCGATGCCAAGCAGCACCGTCTTCCACGTCTCGCCGTCCTGCACCCACAGGTAGCCCTGGAGGGCTGCGAGAGCGCCGACGCCGAGGACGGCCATGGTCACCCCGTCCATCTGGAGGGGCTTGGTTTGGTAGGTGTAGGACGGCTCCCGCTGCTCCTGGCCGGGCCGCTTGTGGGCCTTCTCCATGTGGTGCTGGGACCAGTCGGGGCCGAGGGAGTTCAGCTTGAGTTGAGCCACCACGCGCTCCCCCTCGTAGAGGGACGACAGCGCGCCCATGAGGGCGATCAGAGGGTCGGAGCCGGGGTCGAGGAGGTCGTCGTCCCGGAAGGTTCTGAGGGGCACGTACTCGGGGCCGTCGGCCCTGAGCGTCATCGACCACGCCTGCTCGCCGTCTCCCAGGCGCAAGGGATCGTTGTTTGGGTCCACCTTCTCTATCCTGGCCTGGGGGTAGTGGGCGGAGATCTGGCCGCGCACCACCCGGTCGTCGATGCACCGGGCCATCAGCGTCACCCCGTCCATGTCCCCGGCAAGCTCCAGGGAGAAGGGCTCAGGCACCGCGATGGACTGGAGGAGGTTCTCCACGCCCAGCAACGTCCGCTCGCCCGTCCTCGGCGGCGTCACCGCAAGCAGCGCCGAGGTCTTGTCGGGGCTTCCAAACAGTCTTCGTATCGGGTTCTGTTTCATTTCTATTGCTCCTTCCTCTAACGGCCATCTGTATGTTCTTTTCTGCGTTCGGAGCGGACGACAGGCACTGGCATTACCCGTGTTGACCCGGCCTCCACTCGATCACCTCCGTCTCCTCCGGCGTGGCCTCGATGCGGACTGGGAAGCGGTGTCCCTTCGCCAGGAGCAGCCCGTCTCCACGGGGACAGGACAGCAGCCACCTCTGGAGGTCTTCGGGCAGGTCGAAGGCGTCGCCCACGGTTCCTATGGCAGCCGCGTCCTGCTGCAACAGCAGCTTGAAGGCGGCGTTTTGCAGCAGCGCCCTTCCCGAATGGCCAGTGATGGTCCTCGACGAGTCCTCGGACAGAAGGTCCTGCACGTCCTGGGTGATGAACTGGAGCCCTAGCCGGTGCTTCCGCGCCCGCTTCGCCATGCTCACCATGAAGGCGGCTCCTTCGGGGTGCTGCATGATGCTCCACACCTCATCCACCACCAGCAGACGGGGCTTGGGGTTCTGCGCCGCAGCGGCCCACACCGTCTCGGTGCAGACCATCGCCGCCGCGGGGCGGAGCTCCGGCTCCAAGAGACGCAGGTCGAAGACGGTGACGAGAGCTTCGCTCCCCAGCAGGTCGTCTCCCTCGTCGGAGAGGAGGTTGCGCAGGCTGCCGGTGGCGAAGGGCCGAAGCAG
The DNA here is from genome assembly GCA_965207305.1 of Dehalococcoidia bacterium. Classification (GTDB taxonomy): domain Bacteria; phylum Chloroflexota; class Dehalococcoidia; order Lucifugimonadales; family JAGWBF01; genus JAGWBJ01. The sequence continues at coordinate 528,412 of CBDBMB010000002.1, forward strand.
GTGGGCTATGTCCGGTGATTCACTCTGTAGATATGCATAGAAATCGCGGAAGCCTGTGCGCTCGCGGTGTTGGGCGTAGTAGCCCGCCAAGGCGTGGTCTAGGGAGGCCCTGCGCTCCGCGCCGAGGCTCTCTCCCACCATGACTTCAATGAGCCGCCTCAGGCTGCCGATGCGCTGTAACAGCTCCTCGTCGTCTCCCCGGTCGATGACGAAGGGGTTCATGCCCTGGCCCTCAACTCCGGGGGACAGCACACGGCCTCCGGCGGCGCGAGCCATGTCCGCGTACTCCCCTTCAGGGTCGATGACGTAGGCGGTGACGCCGCGCGTCAATCCCCTGAGCACGCCCAGCTTGGTTGCGAAAGACTTGCCGCTGCCCGACCGTGCGAGGACTGCCGTGTTGGCGTTGAGATGGGTGCCGTCCCAGGGGTCGTAGACCACGGGGGAGCAGGCCCGCATGTCGATGCCGTAGAGGGTGCCGCTTCTTGTGTCCAGGTCCGGCGGCGAGAAGGGGAAGAGCCTCGCAAGGCTGGACGTGTCCAGGGTCCTCCACTCGGCCACGGCGTTCAGGGCCAGGGGCAGCGTCGATAGCAGCCCCTCGCGCTGGCGGAAGGCCAGGTTGTCCAGCTTGCCGAGAGTGGCGGCAAAATGGGCCTTGGCCCTCTGGGTGATCTCCTTCAGCGAGTCCTCGTCCCTAGCGTGGAGCGTGACCGAGAGGGAAGAATGGAAGAGTCTCTCACGTCCGCGCTGCACCTCGTCGCGGAGCCGGGTCACGTCCTCCAGGGCGATCTCCGCCTCCGGGGACATGGTCTTGCCTCTCTTGAACGACAGCGACTGCGCCGACTCGAACCTGACCTTCTGCCACTCCAATGTCCTGGCCGCCTGCTCGGCGGGGATCGGACCCAGATGAATGGACAGGTCCATGGGCGCGCCCGCCGCCATCAGTCCTTGCAGGAACCCCGGGGCCAGCGATCTCGGCCACTTGCCCAGGTGCAGGGAGCGGATGAGATGCGTGCCAATGCGCATGTCGCGCCGGTTGACCTGCACCTCGATCTCTTCGTTCTCGTCCACGTCAACAGGCGAGCCACCCAGGGCTGCGGCTACAAGGAACATCCGTAGCTGCCTGCCCCTGAGCGGGTGCACGGACAGCCCTGACCTCGCCAGCAGGCCCCGCAGCTCGTCGATACGGGAGTGCTCGCAGACGGCGTAGAAGCGCCGGTCCAGGATGCCGTCCCGGGTCTCCAGGTCGGTGAGCAGGCGCCTGAGCGACTCCGATGCCGCTCTCGTCTGCGGCGGCAGGTCGTCGGGTTGGGCCTCTTGCAGCTTCTCCCGCAGACCGCCAAGGCGCGGCGGGTGCTGGCGCACGAGCAACTGCACCGGGAAGTCGAGGGCGTTGAGCGCCCCGGCGAAGGCCCCCAGCTTCGGCTCGTCGATTTCGAGCCCCATCACCTCGCACACTCCCACCTTCACCCCGTCCAGCCGCACCGGGCCGTCCTCCTCCAGGTGCAACAGCATGAAGAAGAGGGGCAGGTCGGGCGGCGGCTTCGGAACCGCAGCGGTCCCTTCGGGCGGCGCGGCGTCCGCCGTCCGCTCCGTGTTTCGTCTCTTGATTCGTTCGAGCAGCTCTTTCAACTCGGTTGACTCCTTCGTGCTAGGGGGTGGGGAACGGGACGATGCCGCTGCGCAGCAGTGCGGCGACGGCCTTGGCCAGCAGCACCAGCACAAGGCCCACGACTGCCATGACCACGGCGATCTTTGCCCGGCCGCCACCCCGTTCCTCGCCTCCCTCGGCCATCAGGACGAAGCCCGCCCAGACGACGGCGAAGACGGCGAGTCCTGCGGCGGCGTAGGCCATTGCGGTCAGCACCGCGTCGAAGGCGTCGAGCATCGCTTCCTTCTCCGCCGGGGCCGCGCCGACGGTCACCAACGCAGCCCCGGCCAGAAGTATTGCCGTCCATGCCCGTCTCACCAGAGCCTGCCCTCAGCTTGACTGGGGGGCCACTCCCATCCCAACCGGCGGAACCAGTCGGTCAGGTCGCCGCCGGGCGTCTGCTCGGCGGGCGGGTCCTCAGGCTCAGGCTCCGGCAGAATCAGCGCCGCAAAGGCGTCGTCGGACCCGATTTCGGAGGCCAGGGATAGGGACTCTTCCCTTGTCCTGGTGAGGGGTTCCCGGTCGGTCGTCTCAGCCTTGACGTGCTCGGGATGGACGATGGTGAGGGTCACGTCCCTCTGCACCGTCTCGCCGGGCACCGACAGGGTGGCGGAGACGGTGTGCTCCGTGGTCGTTCCGTCGTCGTTGGTGACGGTGACCGTCTCGCTGACGGTCCGGGTCGTCCCCGGCCTGTACAGGCTCACCGTCTCGGTGCGCTTCTCCGTCCGCTCCGGGTGGTGGGTGAGCGTCGTCAGCGGAGGGATGGGGATGTTTAGGGTCGCCTCAAGGCTCACGTCCACGCTCACCGCGTGAAGGGCCTCGCCTGTGGGCACGGCGAGCCGGAAGTTCGTCCCCGCGTCCGGGACGAACGGCACCCTTGCGGTGGACGCTCCGGCGGCTGCAACCACCGTTCCCGTAACTGCCGTCACCTCAGCGTCCATGAGCGCCGTCTCGGTGACGCTCTCATGTCCGACCACCGTCTGAAGCTCGACCGGGTGCTCGACGGCGTCAACGCAGTCGGACTCGACGACGCCGGTGACGATCCCCGGCGTCCAGCCGAGGGAGATCACGTTCAGGTTGCACAGCTCGCCCTCGACTTCGGGGAGCGGGTACGGTATCCGGTCATGCTCCCAGGTGAGCGCTCCCGCCTGTCCCAGCGCGTCCTCCCACGAGACCGTGAAGGAGGGCATTGGGCCGTTGAGGGGCAGCGAATAGTCGATGGCCTCACCCTCTGCGAGAATCGCCGAACCCCAGAAGCGCAGGGACGTGCCCTGGCTGCCCCCGAAGGCTCTCACCCGGATGTCCAGGTCGGTGGCGGCTCTGAGCGTCACCGCGGCCCGGTCGCCGGAGACGGTAAGCGCCTCGACGAACACCCTCCGTCGCCCCTCGACCGGGTCCGTGACCTCGAATTCGATCTCGTCCCGCCAAGGCTCGTGGCCGTCTGCAAAAACCGATTGGGGGACGGTGGCGGCGGCCGCCACTGCAACGACCGCCATGACCGCCATCCAGCCCTTCGGGCCGTGGCCCTGGCTGTCGCGGCCCGCCTTGCGGGAACGGCGCTTGCCGAACCAGCAGTGGGGTCGGAAGGGCTTTCTCTCCCCGTTGCGCTTCTGCTTCTTGCGGCGGCGCAGCCTCTTGAGGGCCTTTCCGGCCCGCCTCGCCATCAGCCGCAGGGGGCCGGGGCCGCCCTTCACCGGCTGCAACGTGGCCGGCGGCTCAGGACGCACCAGCCCGGACACAGGCCCGGCGTAGACCCGCGCCCCCAGCCGGTACTTGAGGAGGTCGGCGGCCACCAACGGCAGCCGCCGACCTCCTATCTTTCCCACGACGACGGCGATCCCAGTCAGCCCGAACAGGACGGCGATTCCCATCCGCACCTCGTTCGGCCCCACGGGGGCGTAGCGGTATGCGCCGTAGGACAGGGCGCACACCGCCACCACCGCCACGATCTGCGGGAAGGTGAACCACAGCAGCACCCTGTCCTCGGCCTGCACGTGGGTCGGCACCTCGTGTTCTCTCATTGCTTTCTCCTTCCTGCCCGCCTATTTATCGGGAACTTCTGTGGGTGCCGGGGTCGGATCGGGCACGGTGACATCCACCGGGGAACCGACGACGGCGTTCATCACCAGCTCCACGACCCCGTAGGCCACCATCGCCAGGACGATCCCCGCCAGGGCGGTCATCATGGCGCTCTTGCCGCGCTCCATCTGGTGGGGCGCTCCCGATGCCGTCAGGTACAGGTAGGCCCCGTAGATGAAGAAGCCCACGCCCACGACTCCCACGATCCCCAGCAGGATGCCCACCAGGTTGCTAATGGTCTGTGTCAGGTCTTCCATCTGTTTTTCTCCCTTCGTTCTTCGAGCCTTCCGCTCGTCTCTATCGGTTGGTGTCTGTCAGCTCCGTCACATGCACATCGCTCCGCCTCCGTCGTGGTATCGGTCGGCGCTTGTCTCGTCCGCGCCTGTGGATTTGCTAGTCGTTACTCGTTCGCGCTCCTGGGGGCTTCGCCGCCCATGCCTCCGCCGCCCGACGGGGTCGCCATGGAAGCCGCCGAGCTGAGGCCGCCCGCAGCAGCCGACAGGCCCGCGCTGGCAGCAACCGCTCCGACCGCAACGCCTCCAGGCCCGCCTGCCGCTCCCCCAGCCATCAGCCCGATGGTCCGGGCCGACCGCACCATCGACGCGGGCAGGTTCATCCCGAAGTAGAGCATCGAAAGCCAGGAGTCGAAGGTCCCGGCGTTGCCCAAGAGGGACGGCACCCGGGTTGCCATGTAGACGAAGGCCAGACTCATCAAGAGCTTCCAGACCAGGTCCTGCACCGGCTCGAAGGCCGCTATCTGCGCCACCTCGTTCAGGAACCCGAACCCCAACGCCAACGCGATGAGCTGGATCGCCTGCTGGAAGGTGGTCGTCATGAAGAGCCTGAGCCAGTGGCGGCCCCAGCCCGCCGTGTGCGGCAGAATCCACAGCCCCAAGGCGATGGGGGCCAGGGCCAGGAGGATGTCGATCAACGCAAGGCGCAGGATCATCTGCACGATGACGTAGAGGACGAAGAAGCCGTAGACCAGGTAGAGAAGGGCCAGCAGCAACGCCATGCCCACGCTTCCGGCCTGAACCGCCGTGAGCAGGGTCTTGAGGGTGGACCTGAGCATGTCCCCGGCGGTGACGTTCAGAGATACCGCGACGAAGCCGGACACGGCGTCGGCAACGTCGATGACCAGGGCGCACCACCACAGGGAGGACGCGGCGGCCACAAGCCCCAGCACCAGACGGGGGACCATCTCCCGCCATCCGGCCTGACGGCTGCCAAGGTGCTCGCTGACGATGAACGTGAGGCCCATCCAGCCCAGGATCACGATTAGGGCGCCGGACGTGACGGCCCAGACGACCATCCACGCCTGCTGGACAAGGTCGTGGGCGTAGGTGAGGTCGGGAGGAGTCCCGGTGAGGATGTCGCTCATGAGCTAACTCCCCTCACAGTTGTCGGCGTCCTCCCCCGAGGCCCGCTCAACGACACCGCACAGCGTCCCGTGGACTCCCTCGATCACCCAGCCGGCTGCGGCCCTGGCCCAACGGGAGGGGTTGAGGGCGCTCAGAATCTTGTCCCAGATGCGTCCCGGCTCGTGGATGGGGACGACGGCGTAGAAGTCGCCACGGTTGCCGTCCTCGGCCACGGCCAGCATGACCAGCAGGTAGGCGCGGTCCGGGTCGAGGTCGGGCTGCTCGTCCAGCCTGGGATACTCCCAGGAGTACTCCCAGCCGTCTGAGCGCTTCTTCTCGCCGCCCCGGACCCGGTACATGGCGGATATCCAGTCGCCGGTGTCGGCGTCTCTGACGGCGTAGAAGAGGTCTTGGAGCTTGCGGTCGAAGAGGGGCCTTGCCACGAACTCGCCGCCCTTCTTGCGCTCGACGAATTCTCTGTCGGTGTTGACGAGGGTGATGTCGCCAGCGGGCGGCGATTGGGCCAGGGCGAGGTTGCTGGTGGGGACGGCCACAAGCGCCGCCAGCAGTAACGCAATCGCCGTCGGAATGAGCCGCCCTGCCGGCCGGAGCTTCGATTTCTGCGCCAAGACGTTCACCTCTCTGCGGTTTCGTGCGGCCTATCGGTTTGGGCCGCCGCAGGAGAGTGTGAACAAATCAAACGCCGAAAAAGACCCCACGCATGGTGGCACCATCCATGCCCTCTTATCTGAGGCCCGTTTCGTGCAGTATTGGGGGTGTACAGGAAATGGACTTTTGTGACTGAGTGGTCAAAGTCGTGATTTCGTAGCTAAATCAGGGGCAAAACCCCCTCTACAGGAGGTGAACGGTGAGCAATCTGATGAAAGGGCGGAGTCCGGTCTCCAATGACAAAAAGAGGCTTGAGGTGGGGGTGCATGACGCGGCCAAAATCGACGGCCCGATGACAAAAGCAGCCAAAAAGTCCGCTTGAGGTGGGGGTGCGTTACGCGAGGCGAGAGATCGTGCGAATCACGGACTTGGTGGAATTCATAGCTGGAACGAGTTTTCGGAGAAGGAGGAAATTGCCATGAAGACGACCGAACACGGCATCGAGGACAGCAGAGACATCGAGAACATGTACCACATGAGGCTCATGACGTTGCTGCAAGAGCTGGTGCGGGAGCGGGGATACAAGGGCGCGGCGCGGGTGCTGGAGATCGACCAGCGCACGGTGGCCGAGAGCGCCAGGACGGGGAGGCTGTCGCGGCGGATGCGGGAGGCCCTGGAGCGGGCCTTGCAGGAGGGCGTGGGTTCTGCGGCGGCCCGTCAGCGAGAGCGCAACGACGCCCTGGAGAAGCGCCTGGGGGAGTTGGAGAGCGGGATGGAGTCGCTGGGCAAGGAGGCGCGCAGGCGGCTGTCCAGGGTGGAAGGCGCGGTGGAGGCTCTGGCAAAGGAGGGCACAGTGAGTCCGAAGACGACCGGGGCCGGTCACGCCGGTGCCGGTCCCTCCCAGGAAGGCGATGATGCAGGGTCAGTGAGCGAAGGAAGTCCTGCGTCAAAGTCGTCGATGCGGCGCGAGTACCCCGATCTGGTGACCCTTGAGCCCGCCGATGACGACGAGGAGGTCTTCGGAGACGCCTGGTCCCTGATCGTCCGGTGGCGGGCGTTGAAGGAGTCTCACCCCAACGAGGGAAGGGGTTTTGAGTGGCTCGTCGAGCGAGAAAGTCTGCTGGAGGTAGAACTGGCGCTCCTCGAAGAACACGGGATGACGCTGCCACCGGAGAAGCAGCCCCTGCACGGCCTCGACCGCAGCGGCCAGGTCAGCTGGCGCAGGAAGGCCCTCTTCGATACAAAGAAGGCGCTGGCCAGGCGCGAGATCGTGGGACGGGTCGTGGGCTTTCTGACACTGAAGTGGTCGCGGCCTTCGCCGTGATGCTCCGCATTGCGGATGCGGGAGTGAACTTTGAAGCAATTTTCGGGGTGGGGGCATGCGTGGGGTCTTTTCGGCGTCGGAGACCTGCGATAATGACCCCACTGTTTGGCTTTCTCCAAGGTTTCCGACCATAGAAACCTGGGTGCGTGATCCCTGTTGCACGGGCTTCGCCCAAGAGGGAATGCTGGCAATGCGGAGTTTGACGTTGGTCCTTCGCAACCAGCGCGGGCCGATTCGACGGAGTTGACGCAAGGGCCTCCGTCCTCGGCTCAGTCCGGCGGTTGGAGTTTGACGTTGGTCCTCCCCCGCAGGGCATAGGTCTGACGGCTGGGGTTGATCGCCTCTTCGTCGGGCACCGGTCTGACGGCTGGGGTTGATCGCCGTATCCGTCGGGCAAAAGGGGACGGGTGCGCGTTCAGCGTATCGCCCCCCGCAAACTGGTCGAAAGCGCGTCTGTCGCTTCGACCGGTTCAGCACGTCTGCGGCACAACCGACATGCGGTTGGGTCGCAGCTTCGACACGCGCCGGTCTGCCGTCTCAAGCAGGCTGGCCGCTTCACGTCTCGCAGCTCTTCCCCACTGACCGACTTCACCTTGGGCGAGCTGCGTCTTCTTTCACCCCGGTCTCCCATGCGTTCGCATCGCTGGCGGCCCGGGTGCGTCTTCGGTGTCAATGCTAAGTTAGATTTGACCCTTTTCCGCTAAGTTAGAACTGACCCACCTTGTCGTTAAGTCGCCTCCTTTCTGGCAAGCAAGAGTGCCTGTTGGATTTAGACGTCGCCGGAGCTAGCGGCTTCAGGCGATGTCGATAGCAGTTGATGGGAGGCGAAGAGTCCGGCCTGCCTCTTGCCTTTAAGCCGGTAGCTCTCGCCTCGGATGTTGAGGACGTGGCTGTGGTGCAGCAGCCGGTCCAGGATGGCCGAGGCGATGACGGTATCGCCCAGAAGCTCACCCCACTCGGCGAAGCCCTTGTTGGAGGTGAGGATGATGCTGCCCCGCTCATAGCGAGCCGACACCAGGGTGAAGAAGGCGGTGGAGGCGTCCCGGTCGTAAGGCCAGATGCCGAACTCGTCCACGATGAGTAGCTTGGGCGACAGGTAGACCCGCATGCGCCGTTGGAGGTTGTTCTCCACCCTGGCCTTCCTCAGGTCCTCCATCAGGTCGTAGGCTCGGACGAAGTAGGCCCCCTGGCTCTTCTCGATGGCCTTGAGCGCTAGGGCCACCGCCAGATGGGTCTTGCCCACACCTGGCGGTCCCAGGAGCAGCAGGTTGGTGGCTTCAGCGACGAAGGACAGGCCGGCCAGTTCCCGCACCTGTCGCTCGTCGATGGAGGGCTGGAACGAGAAGTCGAACTGCTCCAAGGTCCGGTGGAAGGGGAGGTGAGCCAGCTTCGTCCTGGTGGACATGTACCGCTCCTTCCGGGCGGCCACTTCCACGCCGAGTAGCTCTGCCAGCATCTCGGGGTAGGTCAGTTTCTTGGTGGCCGCAGCGTCCAGGGAGTTGTCCAGGGCTTCGACGGCCTGCTTGAGGCCCAGCGTCTCCAGGTGCTGGCGAGCCTGTTCCAGCGCGATCATCGCCCACCTCCCACCGCTGCCAACTCGTACACCTCCAGGGAGCGGCGCTCCACCTGGCCCACAGGGATCTGCACCGCCACGGCTTCCTTACGAGGACGATCATCGCCGCCGGGCAGTCCGTCCCACTGGCCCGGCAGTGTGAGGCGCTGACCGGTCCGCTGGGCTTGGGGATGCACCGCCAGCCGCACGTCGCCCGACCAGACCTCCACCGTACCGGCCCGCACACCCACCTGGACCGTCGAACCCGCCCAGCTCCAGGGCACGCCGTAGCGAGACCTCTCCCAGTGGACGTAGCCGTCCCTGGCCACCTTCCGCTCCTCCCGCATGTAGGGCGCAAGGCCCGAACGCGGCGGCAGGCTGCCCAGGTGGGCGAGCTCCTCAGCCAGCATCTCTCGGGGGACCCGGTGCGTCGTCCCATGGACTCGCCGATTGGCCACCGCATCGCACCACTCCAGGGCCTGGCGGTTCATGTCTGCGTCGTCGGTGAAGCGGACACTGTCAATAATCAGGAACATTAGGCCAGCGAATCGCTAAATATTCACGAACTATAGGCCAGATAATCAGGATATTTAGGCCACTCTGAGCGCCTGACCACAGACCATCGCGACACTTCAAGTAGGAGGTGAAGCGATGGCCTACAAGGAGGTATTCAGAGTGGAAATAGCAGAAGTCATCCGGCGCTGGCAGGCGGGGGAGAGCCAGCGCCACATAGCCGAGGGGACAGGGCTTGCTCGGGACACGGTGAGCAAGTACATCGCCTCAGCTGAGAGGCTGGGGCTGTCCCGGGACGGACCCGTTCCCAGCGAGGAGCAGCTGAGCAAGCTGGCGGCCATAGGCCGTGCGGGACCGCGGCGGGCGAGGACGCCGATAGAGGACAGGCTGGGTCCCTGGACCGACCAGATTCAACGGTGGGTCGTTGAGGACCGGCTGCAACTGACCCGCATTCGGGAGTTGCTCTTGGAGCGCGGCTGCGAGGTCTCCTATCCGTCCGTTCAGCGCTTCGTGGCCCGCCGCAACTGGCGGGGCCGCAGTACCAGGACGGTGCGGATGGAGGAGAGCCCGCCGGGTGAGGTGGCGGAGATGGACTTCGGGAGGCTTGGCTTCGCCCAAGACCCGGAGACGGGCCGCCGCCGGACGGTGTGGGCGCTGATCGTTGTGCTGGCCTACTCGCGGCACAGCTTCGTCTGGCCCACCCACGGGCAGAAGCTGGAGGACGTGGTCGCCGGACTGGAAGCGGCCTGGGCCTTCTTCGACGGCATTCCCAAGTACCTGGTCATCGACAACTTCCCGGCGGCGGTGGCCGGGGCCGACGCCCTGCATCCCAGGCTGACCAGGGGCTTCCTGGAGTACTCCCAGCGCCGGGGTTTCATCACCGACCCGGCCCGGGTACGCCACCCCAGGGACAAGCCCAAGGTGGAGCGGGGAGTCCAGTACGTGAGGGAGCGCTTCTTCAAGGGAGCCGACTTCAGGGACCTGCCTCACATGCGGAAGGAAGCGCTCCACTGGTGCCGCGAGGTGGCCGGACAGCGGGTGCACGGCACCACCAGGCGCAAGCCCGTGGAGGTCTTCGACGCCGAGGAGCGCCAGACGCTGCTGCCCTGGGACGGCGAGCCCTACGAGGTGACTCACTGGCGCAACGCCAAGGTGCAGCGCGACCACCACGTGACCTGCCAGAACGCCCTCTACTCGGTGCCGTCGGCTCTGTGCCATCCGGGGCAGCAGGTGGAGATCGCGCTGGACAGCAAGCTGGTGCGCATCTACCACCAGGGCAAGCTGATCAAGGTCCATCCCCGTCAGTCCAAGGGCAGACGCTCCACCGATCCCGACGACTACCCGAAGGAGTTCATCGCCTACACGCTGCGGGCGCCCGACAAGATCACGCAGAGCGCAGCGGAGCTGGGAGAAGCGGTGGCCGCCTTCGCCGACCGGCTCTTCGAAGGCCCCACGCCCTGGGCGAAGGTGCGGCAGGGACACAAGCTGCTCCGCCTCGCCCAGCGCTACACCCCCGACAGGCTGAACGACGCCTGTCGCAAGGCCCTGGACGTGGACCTCATCGACGTGCACCGCGTCGAGCGCATCCTGATCGAAGCCCTGGAGCAGCAGGATGCGCTGCCGTATCCCGATCCGTTGCCTACGGGACGCTTCGCCCGGCCCGGCTCCGTCTTCGCCCTGGTCAACGGCCACCACCCCAACGCAACACCACAAGGAGATCTGACATGACCCGTAACGTCCGCAACCCCGACCTAGCCCCGCTGCTCAAGACCCTCAAGCTGAGCGCCATGCTGGACACCCTGCCCGAGCGCATCGCCCTGGCCCGACGGGACCAACTGGACTACACTGCCTTCCTGGAGATCATCCTGGCCGACGAGGTCAGCCGCAGGGAGAACCGGCGCATCGAGATCCGCCTGAACCGGGCCAGCTTCGAGGAGACCTGCCGACTGGAAGACTTCGACTGGACGTCCGAAATCACCCTGGACCGCCGCCTCCTCGACGCCGCCTTCTCGCTGGAGTTCCTCGACAGGCACGAGCACGTCCTGCTGATGGGACCGGCGGGCGTCGGCAAGAGCTTCCTGGCTCAAGCCCTCGGCCACGCCGCCGTCAGAGCCGGGTACACCGTCCGCTTCATCCACGCCGACGACTTCTTCAAAGCCATGGCCCAGGCCAGGGTGGACAACTCGGTGGACAAGACCTTCCGCTCCTTCCTCTCCCCCGACCTGCTCATACTCGACGACCTGGGCCTGCACAGCCTCACCGGACCTCAGTCGGTGGACCTCTACCGGCTGATCATCGCCAAGCACCGGGCCTCCAGCTTCGTCGTCACCTCCAATCGGGCCATCGAAGAGTGGCTCAGTCTCTTCGACGACCCCATCCTGGGCAACAGCGCCCTGGACCGCCTGGCCAACACCAGCTACCAGATCGTCATCGAGGGAACCAGCTACCGGGAAAGGCTCTCTCCTCACCGCGCCCTCTTGGGCAAAGTGGCCAAAATCCTCAGCAAGAAGGGAGGTGATTGACCGACCCGCAGCATCCTGTCAGAATCCAAATCACTGGCATTCAGGGTGGCCTAATGTCTCTGAATATGCTGGCCTAATGTTCCTGATTATTGACAGACACCGGGCCACAGGTTGCCCCGGACGTACTTCACGCCGCTCTCCACCTTGCCCTTCGTCTGCGCTCGGTAGGGTCGGCACAGACGGAGGTCGAAGCCCATTCGCAGTGAGAAGTCCAGCATCCGGCTGTTCCACTCCGGCCTGCCCTCCCTGTCACGCCCCAGGACCACCACCTTGGCGTTGTCGTACAGGCAGCGGCGGGGAACACCACCGAAGTACTCGAAGGCGTTCAGATGGCACCTGATGAAGGTCGCCACGTCGGCGCGCCGGACGAACTCCACGTAGATGGTCCGAGACCAGCTCAGCACCATCACGAAGGCCCAGACCCGGTGCTTGCGCCCGTCCTCTCCGACATAGGCGAAGCTGCCCCAGTCCACCTGTGCCTGCTCGCCTGGCGCCGTCTCGAACCGCACCGTCGCACGGGGCTGACGCGGCCGACGCCGAGGCCGCACGTAGTTGGTCAGCGTCGGATAGCTGCCGTCGTAGCCCAACTCCCGGATCTCCCGCAGCAGCACCACGCAGTTGTCCACTCCCGCCGACAGCCGACCATCTATGTGACCCTTGTATGGGTCCAGCTTCGACCCCTGCTTCTCTCGCCGCTTGGCCTTGGGCACCTCGTCGGAGCGCACGTACTTGCGCACGGTGTTCCGGGAAATCCCCAACTCCCTCGATATCCCTCGGATCGAGCTTCCATCGCCCTTCAACTCGTATAACTCTCTCACTAACCCACCTCCTATCATTTGACTTGCTGCACCTCCTAATCGGTTTCCCGACGAAGATGCGTCCGCTATCGGGGTGGGTCAATTCCAAATTAGCGCTACTGGGTCAGTTTAGAGTTAGCACTAACATCGGAACGGAGTCAACGGCACACAACACAGAAGGAGGTAACGCACATGGACGAATCAAGGACACAGGACAACGGAGAAGGAGGTACGAGCATGGCGGAACGGTACACCGGACCCAGCGCGGCGCGGATCGCAGACCTGCTGGCGCATCGCGTCAGCTTCGACAGAGGCTGGTTCTGGACAACCACGGCGGTCTGTCATGGAGGCAAGTCCGATGGGCTGGCGTTCCGGCAGCGACCCGACGGCAACGGCATCGACGTACGGTGCCACACACGGGGCTGCGGTCGGGGCGTGATAGTCACCGAGCTTGAGGCCCTCACCGGTCTGCCGATCTGGACGGCCTGCGAGCCGGTCAGGGACGCGGCGGTTGGGGCTGAGGCCAAGAAACCCTGGTGGAAGCGGAAGAAGGTCGTGGTGGCCGGGGTCATCGCCCTGGTCGTCGCCGCGCCGCTGCTGACGCTGGACCTGGAGATGTTCTTCCTGAACCTGTTCGGCCTGGGCATCGGCTGGCTGCTGCTCAGGCGGTTCATGCCCCGGCGCACGGTCCGCAGACTCAGACGCTGACGGCTTCGGGCTCTCACAACCCGCACCAACACTCAAGGGGTCGCTCTCATTCCGGGAGCGGCCCCTTCTTCTTTGCCCGCAAGCGGGCGCAACGGATTCAAGGCAACACAAAGCAATGCACTAGGAGGTGCGTAATGACGACGGCAACGGCAGCAATTGGCAATCGGACGATGGAGACGGAACGGCCCCGGCGCAGCCTGGAGGAGCTGGTGGACCGGGTGTTCGCGGCGATGGGATTCACGGGGGAGACGGAGACTCAGCCGGTTGAGCGGAGCGCAACCCGCTCCATCCACGAGGCGAGGCGGCTCAGGCAGGCCGGGGACGTGGACGGGGCACTGGCAGTGCTGGGAGACGTGAACGTGGCTGGGGCCACGCCGGGGGAGGTCCGCTGGGCCTTCTCCGAGTGGTCGCAGATGGTCAGGCGGCGGTTCGGAGACCGGGGCGCGGTGCTCTACAGCCAGGGCACAGGCAGGGCCTCGGCGCTGGTTCCCCACGGCGACGGGACGCTGGAGGTCGCTGCGGTCCTGGGGATGCGCTGGCGGCCCGGCAAGGTCGTCTCGGAGCGCAGCCTCCGGGGGCTGCGGCCCTTGGCGAAGGCTTGTCCTTGACCAACGGTCCCGGCACTCTCCCCCGGGTGACGCCTCCCCGGTGCGCCTGACCTTCCAACCCGGACGAGGACGCGCCGTCCTCTTGACTCTGCTTGGTTGGGCTTTGCGCTCCGCTAGCTAACGGCCCCTCGTCCCGGCTCTCCAAGCCGTTTCACACGCCGGAGCCTGCCCGCTCCGCCCCCTTGCTTGCGGGACCCGGTCCCGCCTCACCCATCCACTCACCCACCCAGGAGGAACTATGCCCAACGCACGGCGGGCACTGCCTGCACACGGCTCCCCCACGTAGAGCCTGCCCAGTACAGCGACACGGAGGACGCCGCAGCCGGCCATCAGCCACAACGACAACACAAAACCCACGGAGACAGTCCCGGCATTCGGGACAACCAATTCGAGCGGGACTGTCTCCACCCCACGGGGGTGGCGGCCGTCCCGCTTCTTCATTGAAAGGAGAAGCGACATGACGACGGCAACCACGACGAGGACCAATAGGACCAAGGACACGGAAACCACGACGGATGCGGCGGCGACCGCCGAGCGCAGGGGCAGGCCCGAGAGCGAGCTCAGGGCCGCCGCCAGGAAGCGCGGCCTCACCTTGAAGGAGCTTGCGGCCCTGATGGGCGTCAGCGCCAGCCACCTCTCCCAGGTCGGCACGGGCAAGAAGCCCTGGACCCCCAACCTGCGGGAGAAGGCGATGGCCGTCCTGGGAGAGGTCCCTGGGCAGGGCATCGTCTACCGACAGGGCGGCGAGGTCACCTCCGAGAGTTCCTACATCCGGGAGCGCGCACGCGAGATAGGAATCACCATGCTGGAACTGTCCGACCGGTCGGGGGTCTCCTACGGCTACCTGACGCAGGTGGCAAGGGGACGCCGGAACATGGGACCCAAGGTGCAGGCCAGCATCGAGTCGGTCCTGAACGCTCCGGCCAGGGTCGCCCCCGCACAGTGCGCCAACCGCCAGGGTGACGTGATCGAGAGTGAGGCCAGCAGCTTCATCAGGGAGACCGCCCGCGCCCTCGGACTAACCATGAGGGAGCTGGCCGAGAAGGTCGGCGTGTCCGCCGGGTACCTCAGCCAGGTGTCCAGAGGGCACCGTAGCATGGGGGTGAAGCTCCAGGCCAGGGTCGAGGCCATGCTTGGGGGACGGGCGAAGGTCGCGTCCGCCCAGTGTCCCAACCTCGACCAACAGGCCGTCTGGGACCGGATGAAGGAGCTCGACGTCAGCCAGAACGAGGTGGCGCGTAGGGCGGGCATCAGCTCCGGCCACCTCTCCCAGATCATGAACGGCAGAAGCATCCCGTCAGCCGTGGTCCTCAGGAAGCTGCACGGAGCGCTGTTCCAGCGGAGGCAGGGGGAAGAGCGGGTGATGCCCGTCGCCATGAAGGTGTTGGGCTGGAAGAAGGGAGAGCGCAGCGGGATGGTGGTGCACGGCGCTCGCGGCAGGGATGGCACGGCCAGGGGCGGCGCGGTCCGCGTCGGCGGGCGCGTGCCCTGGGGCGCGGAGGTGGAGTACGCCTTCCGCACCGGATACGACGGCGCAGGGAAGGTGTCCGTGGATCACGTGGTCGCCCCGGGCTACTCCGCACTGCTGACACAGCCCCAGACCGGAGCCGCGTAAGGAAGACGGCCCAGACGGAGCCGCACACGAGACGAAGGCTTGCTGGCTGACGGAGCTTCGCACTCTCAAGCAGACATCCAGGGCGTTTGCCGGAACCCAAGCCCCCGGTGGGGCGTAGTGCGTCTTCTGTAGACCGCCCCAGGCGGGGCAGCGCAGCGCACTTGGGTTCCGGCGGCGTCCTCCGGTCACCAAGCATCAGGAGGACGACACCATGAACCTCGGAGACTTCATGGACACCTATCGCGACGCCGTCGCCCAGCGGGTGGTGGCGTCCTACCCGCCGCTGTACCGGCCCCCGCATCAAGTGCGGGACAGGCTCTCGGAGAACGGCGGCGAGTTGCCCCGCCTGCTCAGGAATCCCTGGGGGCGCAGGCCGACGCCATCAGGGGCGCGGACCTCTCCCTACAGGCCCACCCGGGGCGCCGTCCGCGGCGCAGTAGACGTGACATGCCATGGTCAGCGTGATTGACGGATTCTTGCCCATAGCCGGAGCATCCCGCCGACGCTAACCGCCGCCAGCGTGGCCACAATCAGGCCCGTCTTCACCACGGTGAACACGGCGGCCAGCCAGGTCACCGGAGAAGGCTCACCGTCGTAGCTCAGGGCCAGCGCAGCGATGGTCGTATTCTCCAGCACATCCGCAAGGGCGAGGGCCAGCGGCAGCAGATACAGCGGCGCTCCGCCTCGAAAGAGCCGGAACAGCAGGACGGCGAACAGCAGGCCGTACGAGGCCGGAAAGAGCATGTCGACGGTGAGCGCGGTGGTCGCATAGACGATCCTTGCGCTGGCGTCGAGCCGGTCCAGGGCGTCGAAGAGGGCCGCCGCCTCTGCGGGTGTGTACCAGCCCCGACCGTCGAGCAGGTCCAGTCCTCCCAGCCGCGCCTGCCGCCAGGCGAGTCCCGCCACACAACCGACGGCGCCAACAAAGGCTGCGACCGTCATTCGCCAGGTTGCGAGTCGCTCCACCATCCTGCCCATCTGCAATGCCTTCACCTCCGGTAGACCGGGCGCCTCCTCAGGACCTGCCCATCACCCGCCCCGTGGGGCAGAGGAAGGGGGCCTGCGACATTGCCGCAGGCCCCCTTGCATCCTCTTGCCGGTCCGGCCGGGCCGGACTAGTCGTCGTCTATGATCGTCATGGTTCCCACGGCGTCGGGCGGGTAGAGGGTCCCGGGCAGGTACGCCTCCACCACGAAGTACTCGTCCGGCTCCTCATCGTCGTCGTACTCCAGCCACACCTCCGCCGTCAGCTCCGTCACCCCCGGCGCGAACACCAGCTCACCCTCCGTGTACTGATAGTCGGTCATGTGCGCCCGGTCGTCCAGCAGGTGGTACGCAGGCGCGGTGTTCCATCTGATCCTGATCTCCTCGGTGGACGCCTCGGACAGCCGCACCCGGAACTCCAGCACGTCGCCCTCCACCGCCGACGCGGCCTCGACGGTGACGGTTATCTCCACCTCCGGCGTAGCATCGTCGTTGTCGGCAACGCCGACCGTGGCCGCGCCCTGGGTCGAGGACACCGTGTAGCCGCTGCCCGCGTTCACCGTCGCCGTCACCGACCCGTCGGTCTCGTCTGCGTCGTCGTCGGTGGTGCCCACGGTGAGGGTGACGCTGCCCGTGGTGGGGACGGTCACCGTGCGCCGGCCCGTGGTCGCGCCGTAGTCGCCGCTCTGGGACACCGTGACGCTCACGTCGAGATTCGCGGTCGGGGCCGGGCTGGCCGTCACCGTGAAGACGGCGTCGCCGCCCTCGGTCACCCCGCTGCCAGCGGTGACGCTCACCACCGGCGTGGGGGCGTCGTCGTTGTCTGCGACGCCGACCGTGGCCGCGCCCTGGGACGAGGACACCGTGTAGCCGCTGCCCGCGTTCACCGTCGCGATGACCGACCCGTCGGTCTCGTCAGTAGTATCGTCGGTGGTGCCAACGGTGAGGGTGACGCTGCCCGTGGTGGGGACGGTCACCGTCCGCTGGCCCGTGGTCGCGCCGTAGTCGCCGCTCTGGGACACCGTGACGCTCACCGCCAGGTTGGACGCCGGGGCCGGGCTGGCCGTCACCGTGAAGACGGCGTCACCGCCCTCGGTCACCCCGCTTCCAGCGGTGACGCTCACCACCGGCGTGGGGGCGGCGTCGTTGTCGGACACGCCGACCGTGGCCGCGCCCTGGGACGAGGACACCGTGTAGCCGCTGCCCGCGTTCACCGTGGCCGTCACCGAGCCGTCGGTCTCGTCCGTACTGTCGTCCGTGGTGCCAACGGTGAGGGTGACGCTGCCCGAAGTCGGGACGGTCACCGTCCGCTGGCCCGTGGTCGCGCCGTAGTCGCCGCTCTGGGACACCGTGACGCTCACGTCCAGGTTGGCCGCCGGGGCCGGGCTGGCCGTCACCGTGAAGACGGCGCTGCCGCCCTCGGTGATGCCAGTGCCGCCGGTGACGCTCACCACCGGCGTGGGGGCGGCGTCGTTGTCGGACACGGCCACCGTGGCCGCACCCCGGGACGAGGACACCGTGTAGCCGCTGCCCGCGTTCACCGTGGCCGTCACCGAACCGTCGGTCTCGTCCGTACTGTCGTCCGTGGTGCCGACGGTGAGGGTGACGCTGCCCGAAGTCGGGACGGTCACCGTGCGCTGGCCCGTGGTCGCGCCGTAGTCGCCGCTCTGCGATACCGTGACGCTCACCGCCAGGTTGGCCGCCGGGGCCGGGCTGGCCGTCACCGTGAAGACGGCGTCGCCGCCCTCGGTGATGCCGCTGCCCGCAGTGACGCTTACCTCAGGCGTGGGCGGCGGCGGCGTCTGCGCCGCGGCCGCTTCCAGGGCCGTCAGCTCGGTCACCACCTCGTCCCACACCGGGCTGCTGTGCCGGTCCGCCATCTCCTGGGCCTCGGACGCCGTCATCGGGCCGCCCGTGACGCCGGCGCCGTCGTGCTCGCCGAAGGCCAGCAGCACCCGGTTCCAGCGGTTCACGTGGGCCGTGCCGTGCTGCGTCTGCGACGCCAGCTCCCTGACCTTCGCGATCACGTCCGGGTCCACCGTGTAGCCCGTCTGCTCCTCGACGACCGGGTCGTCGTTGTCGGCCACGCCGACCGTGGCCGCGCCCTGGGACGAGGACACCGTGTAGCCGCTGCCCGCGTTCACCGTTGCGGTCACCGAGCCGTCGGTCTCGTCCACGTCGTCGTCCGTGGTGGTTATGGTCACCGTGGCGCTGCCCGAAGTCGGGATGGTCACCGTGCGCTGGCCCGTGGTCGCGCCGTAGTCGCCGCTCTGGGAGACCGTCACGCTGACGTCCAGGTTGGACGCCGGGGCCGGGCTGGCCGTCACCGTGAAGGTGGCGTCGCCGCCCTCGGTCACCCCGCCGCCGCCGGTGACGCTCACCACCGGCGTGGAGGCGTCGTCGTTGTCGGACACCGCCACCGTGGCCGCGCCCTGGGTCGAGGACACCGTGTAGCCGCTGCCCGCGTTCACCGTGGCCGTCACCGACCCGTCGGTCTCGTCGGTAGTATCGTCCGTGGTGCCCACGGTGATGGTGACGCTGCCCGTGGTGGGGATGGTCACCGTGCGCTGGCCCGTGGTCGCGCCGTAGTCGCCGCTCTGCGAGACCGTGACGCTCACGTCCAGGTTGGACGCCGGGGCCGGGCTGGCCGTCACCGTGAAGGTGGCGTCGCCGCCCTCGGTCACCCCGCTGCCCGCGGTGATACTCACCTCGGGCGTGGGCGGTGGCGGCGTCTGCGCCGCGGCCGCTTCCAGGGCCGTCAGCTCGACGACCACCAGGTCCCACACCGGGCTGCTGTGATTGTCGGCCATGTCCTGCGCCTCGGACGCCGTCATCGGGCCGCCGGTGACGCCGGCGCCGTCGTGCTCGCCGAAGGCCAGCAGCACCCGGTTCCAGCGGTTCACGTGGGCCGCGCCGTGCTGGGTCTGCGACGCCAGATCCTTGACCCTCGCGATCGTTCCCTGGTTGACCGTGTAGCCGCCGTCGTCGTCGGACACGACCACGACGGCCGTCCCCTGGGACGAGGACACCCGGTAGTCGAGGTTGGCGCTGGCGTCGACGGTGACCGTGACCGATCCGTCGGGCTCGTCCACCTCGTCGTTGGTGGTGGCCACCGTCAGCGTGGCGTAGCCCGCCGTCGGGATGGTCACCGTCCGATGTTCCATGGATATCCCGGAGTCGTCGCTCTGCGACACCGTGACGCTCACGTCCAGGTCCGCCGCCGGGGCCGGGTTGGCGCTGACCGTGAAGGTCGCGTCCCCGCCCTCGGTCACGTTGCCGTCGGCGGTCACGCTGATCAGCGGCACGGACGTGTTGGGCGCGGGCGTCTCGAAGTCCACCGTGAAGGTCTTCGGCGTCGCGCCGGCGGCCAGGGTCCGCACGGTGATCTTGTCCAGCTGGGTCGTCCCGTGAAGGACGGAGACCACGTAGTGCGACTGCGGATTAAGGCCGGTGAGCTGGTGCTCGGTGGCGGTGGTCGTGACTTCCGTCAGGACCGGAATGCCCGTGAAGCTCTCGTGCCAGACGACCAGGTAGGACGCGCCGTCTCCCTGGGGCTTCCAGGCGACGGTCGCCGTGGTGTCGGAGACGCGCTTGAGCTGGACCGGCGGCGGCGGCGGGAGGTCGTTGTTGGCGATATAGACCGAGGCGTAGCTCCTGAACCTGTTCAGCCGGTAGCCCTCGCCGAACTGCACCGTCGCGCCGAGCATCCCGTTGGAGCCCCAACCGGTGTCGTCGACGGTGGGGATGGTGAACGAGACGCTGCCGCCGGTGGGCACGTTGACCGTGCGCTCGCCCAGGTGCTGGGCGGCGACCACGGAGCCGGGGCCGGCCACGCCCACCCTGACGTCCAGCGGCGCGTCGGGCGCGGGGTTCACGGTGACCGTGTAGACCGCGTCCTCGCCCTCGGTGATGGTCCCGCCGGCGGCGCTGATCGACACCTCGGGCACCCGCTCCACGATCACCGACGTGGGCTCCGCCTCCACCGGCGAGCCCGCCGCAAGGGTGGTGAAGCGGATCACCGGGCTGGCGGTGCTCAGCTGCGTCGCGCCGTGGTCGGCGTAGTAGACCACCGCCCGGTACTCGGTGTCCGGCTCCAGGTGGCGGATGTTCCAGGCCGGGTCGTTGGGCTCGGCCCCGAACCAGGCCTCGTCGGCCGGGACGCCGGGGAAGGGCGACGTGGTGGACCAGTAGCGCACCTCGTAGCCCTCGGCGCCGACCACCTGCGGCCAGCTCAGGTCGATGCCCGTGTCGGACAGGTTGGCGTAGCTCAAATCGCCCACGCGCTCCACCACCGGGTCGGGCAGGTCGCCCAGCAGCCGCTGGCAGCCCACGCAGGAGCCCAGCGTGCGGTGGAAGCTGAAGCTGTCGGTGCGCACCGTCTTCGGCGGCGTCTCCGTCGAGATCTGGTTGTCGCTGCGCTCGTACAGCTTGTAGCCCTCGACCTGGAAGGTCACGTTGCCGACCACGTTGGCGCCGACGTGGATGTCGACCTGGACCGGCGTGCGGCTGACCGTGACCGAGCCGGCGCTGACGGCAGAGTCAGTTCTGAAGGTGTGCAGGTGCGAGGCGGCGGGGCTGGTGAACCAGACCCGGTGGGACCGGAAGTACTCCGACGTGCCGCTCCGCAACAGCGGCTTGGCGAAGTCGGCGCTGATGGAGAAGCGCTTGTCCTGGTCCGCCGGCGGGTCGTTCTTCGTCCGCACCCAGAAGTAGTGCGCCTTGCGCCCCGTGTTCAGCGAGGCCGGGAAGGCCAGATTGAGCCCGCCGTCCTCGATGGACGTCCAGGTGGTCCCGTCGTCGATGGAGAACTCCAGGGTCTGCTCCCACTCGTCGTCGTCCCTGATGATGAGCGGCACCTGCACCTCGGGGTAGTCGAAGCCTCCCACCTGGTACAGCACGCCATTTTCATAGAAGTTGTGGCCGACGGCGTAGGGCCGGTGGATCAGGAACGTCCCGTGGTCGAAGGCGTCGCTGTCCTGGCCCGCGGCGAGGCTCACCGGACGCCACTTGTTGGCGTCGCTCTCGTAGACGGACTGCGACGAGAAGGGGCAGCCGTCGTGCCGGTCCAGCAGCGGGCCGGCGGTGCTGCCGTAGCCGAAATTGATCCCATCCCGGCCAAGCCCTTCGACGATGGGGTCGCCCAGGTTGTAGGGGCTGCGGCTCCCGGTGTGGCACATCAGCCGGTCCCGGTCCGGTTTGCCCGGCCCGATGTAGCCGCCGAAGTGGCTGAGCGGCTCACCCACCTGGCTGGCGACGTAGAAGTGCCGGCGCTCGTGGGGGTCCACCGCCTGCCACTGGTAGGTCACCGCCGGGCCGCCCTCGGTCAGCGTGATGGTGGGCGGCGGGTCGTGCCTGGTGTAGTTGGCGATCACCCAGCCCGTGTCGCAGTCGTTGCCCGAGATCGTGCCCGCGCAGGTGCGGAACTGCACGAAGGCGTCGGCGGCCCCCAGGTTCAGGCCGATCTTGAGCGCCTCGGAGTGGGTGCTCCAGGAGACGGCGGGGTTGGGGTAGAGCGACCAGGAACTGTGGCCGTCGCCGATGCTCCAGCCCTCGGGCAGGCGCAGGCCCCGCAGGCGCTCGGAGTTCGACGCGGTGGCGCGAAGGGTGTACGTGCTGTTGGGCTGCACGGACGCGTCGTATACATACACCCAGTAGGTGGTGTTCGGCTCCAGCCGCAGCCCCGAACCGTCGTTGCCCTGGTAGGTGAAGGTGAAGGTCCGGTCGGCGCTGCCCACCGGCATGGAGGGGCGCGCCAGATCGGCCAGGACGTCGGCGGCGGTACTGCCCGGCGAGCCGCCGGAGCCGGCCCAGATCTGTACCCGCAGATCACGGGCGGCGTCGGAGTCGCCGATCTCGGCAAACTCGACGTCGACGCTGTTGAGGCGGTAGTGGCCGCCGTTCTTGCCCGTCGTGAACGACTGCGCGCGGTCACGTACGGTACCGGCAGTCGTCACGGTCAACGCCGCGCCGTCCGCCTGGCCCAGGTTGCTCATCACCGCCGGCTCACCGGGCGGCGCGTTCACCGGCGTGGGCTCCACCCGGAACAGGGGCGAGATGCCGTAGAACGCGTGGTCCTGGGTGCTGGCGATGGTGTTGTAGCTGATGGGGCCGGTGTCCGCGTCGGTGGTCGAGAACCGTCCGCGCCGGGCGTTGCTGGCGCCCAGAGGGTTCGCCTCCTTCGCACCGTCGGTCCTGGTGCCGGTCCACGGCCAGTCGTTCGAGGTGCTCCTCTCGCCGCTCTCGAAGCGCCGGTCCGCCATCGCCCAGTTCTCCCAGGTGTCGGACCAGAAGCCGGCGTTGTTCGCCGCGACGCGCTCGCCGTTCAGCCAGTAGATGGGCGCGTCCGTGTGCCCAGCGTTGTTGGGGTTGGTCCGGGTGTGGTCCCGGGCGTCCACCGCGGCGGTGGAGCCCACCACCCGGAAGTGGTCGGCGTAGCGCCGGATGGCGGCGTGCCCGTCGCGGGCCGCCTCCCGCACGTGGGCGTCGTAGACGCCGATGTCGGCGGCGGTGGCGTCGCGGTGGTCTTCGGTCATGAACAGCAGCCGGAACGTCTCGCCCGCGCCCAGACCGAGCGGCTTCAGCGGCCAGTCCAGGGGCACGGTGTAGGAACCGTCCGCGT
The DNA here is from genome assembly GCA_965207305.1 of Dehalococcoidia bacterium. Classification (GTDB taxonomy): domain Bacteria; phylum Chloroflexota; class Dehalococcoidia; order Lucifugimonadales; family JAGWBF01; genus JAGWBJ01. The sequence goes on from CBDBMB010000002.1 coordinate 551,351, forward strand.
GGGGCAGCAGCCGGCCGTTGATGCTGATAAGCGCGGAAGCGGTATCCGTGCTCCAGGAGGCCGAGGTGTTCCACATCCGCCATAGGTAGTTGTCGGCGATGCTGAAGCCAGCCGCGCCGGCGGTGTCCTCGGCGTCCGAGTCGGTGAAGCGGATCCTGTTGTCGCTGGTCGGGACTGCGGTGAGGTCCAGCACCACCCAGTAGGTGGTGTCCGGCTCCAGTGGCAGGGGCGCATGCGTGAATCCGTAGGTCCGCCTCGTGTTCGACGTTGTGAAGTCGGGGTTCGTCAGTGTGCCGACGACCGCGCCCGGCTCTCCGCCGGAGTCGCTGTTGATGGTGACCGTCAGCTTGGAGGCCAGCGCGCCGTCGCGGACCGCGTTGAAAAGGAAGTCGACGGCGGTCAGGATGTACCCCGTGGGGTTGCTGCCGGTCGTGAACGCCTGCGCGTAGTCCGCATGAGCCGAAACAGAGCTGTCTGCTTGGCCCAGGTTGCTGACCAGCGGCGGGTCGTCGTCCCGCACCCGGACCGTCGCCGTCCCCAGCGACGTGGCCAGGTCGTAGTCCGACCCGTCCACCAGCGTCACCGTGACCGAGCCGTGGGCTTCGTCCACGTCGTCGTTGGTGGTGGGGATCTCCAGCGTCGCGGTGCCCGAGGCCGGGATGGTGACGCTGGTGGGCAGCGCGCCGTACCCGAAGTCCCCGGTCGTGGTCACCGTCACGCTCACCGGCAGGTCTGCCGTGGGCGCCGGGACCGCCGTCAGCGTGAAGCTGGCGCTGACGCCCTCGGTGACGGCGCCGTCGCCAAGGATGCTCACCCGCGACGGCTGCGGCTTGCTGACGCCGTCGAGGCTGATTTGCAGTGACTCATTCGGGGCGTTGCCCCATCCGCCTGTCGAGGCAACGGGTCTATCCAAATAGTTGTGGCTGATGCTCCAGCCGGGCAGGCCTCCGCTGTCCTCGTTGTCCGAAACCGTGTAATCCAAAGAGCTGCTACCCCGACTAACGCTCATATCGATCACGAGGAAGTAGGTGGCGCTCCCCTCAAGGTCGATGCCCGCGCTGGTGAAGGTCAGCGTCTGGTCCGAGGTGGAGGCGGGAAAGCTGGCGGGGTTGGTCAGGGTCCCCAGCGAGCTGCCCGGAGACCCGCCGGAGGCGGCGTGGATGCTGGCGGTGAGGTCCGAAGAGCTGAAGCCGCTTTGGATAGCGTTGAATCGCACGTCGACGCTGCGCAGGCTGTAGCCGAAGCTGTTGCTGCCGGTGGTGAAGGCCTGAGCGATATCGTTGGACAGATTTACTGAACCAGCGTCCGCCTGGCCGGTGTTGGCGACGAAGGTCTCCGTCTCGACGGTCTCGACGGCCCTGCCGTGGATGGTCATCTTGCGGGACTGGCTGAACGAGGTCCAGGCGCCCGAGGTGTTCCAGGTCCGGTAGTGGCCGTCGTCGGCGATGGTCCAGCCGTCCGCGCCGCCGGCGTCCTCGGCGTCCGACGCGGTGTTCTGGATGGTGTTGGCGCCGGGCAACAGGACCAGGGTGACGTCCAGCACCGCCCAGTACGTGGTGTTCGCCGCGAGCGCCACGCCCGCGTGCGTGAAGCTGTTCGTGCCGGCGGCAATCGTGCCGGGCTTGGTCAGGGTGGCGACCACCGCGCCCGGCGCTCCGCTGCTGTCGCTTCTGATCTCGGCAGCCAGCTTCCCCGCCAGCCCGCCGTCGTTGATTTGCGGAAACGAGAAGTCGACGCCCGTCAGGGTGTACCCGCCGGCGTTGGCGCCCGTCGTGAACGCCTGGGCGTGGTCGTGCTGTACGAAGTTGCCGGTGCCGCCGTTCGCCTGCCCGAAGTTCGAAACCAGGAAAGGCTTGCTGACGCCGCCGAGGCTGAGTTTCGGTGATGACGTGCTGGTGGTCCATGCGGCTGTTGAGGAAAATGCTCTAAACAAAGTGCCGTCGCTGATGCTCCAACCGGCCAGGGCTCCGCTGTCCTCGGCGTCCGAAGTCGTCAAGCGCAGATTCGAAAAGGGCTCACCACTGCTAATGTCAATCACTAGGAAGTAGGTGGTACTCGCCGCAAGGTCGATGCCCGCGCTGGTGAAGGCCAGCGTCTGGTCCGAGCTGGAGACGGGAAAGCTGGCGGGCTTGGTCAGGGTCCCGAGGGAGCTGCCCGGAGACCCGCTGGAGTCGGTGTGGATGCTGGCGGTGAGGGATGAAGAGCTGAAGCCGCTGTGGATAGAGGCGAATTCCACGGCGACGCTGGTCAGGGAGTACCCACCCGGGTTGCTGCCGGTGGTGAAGGCGTGGGCGTAGTCATTGGACAGAGATGTAGCAGCCCCGTCTGCCTGGCCGGTGTTGGCGACGAAGGTCTGCGTCGCCTGCTGCGCAGAGGCTGTTTCAGTCCCTCCAGACAGCAGCACGAACAGCGCCGCCGCCAGCAGGGTCAACGTGAGGAAGGTTCTGGCGGGGCGCCTCAATGAAAGAGAACCCCGAGAAATGCGGGGGGGGGGGGGGGGGGGGGGAGCTCCGCAGCGCGTTGGTCATGTCGTCGAACCTCCTGTGTCGCCCGACTTATGCCGCGACGCCTGCGGGCGCTGGATCACTCTGCTTCTAGCTCAAATAGGTATCTGCCGTAAACGGCCAGTGTATATAATCCGCCAATCTGGAGGCGGATGTCAATAGCGGCACCGCTGTGGTGGGCGAACTTTTGCCTGGTATTCCTTGCCCTCCTGTGTCGCCCGACTTATGCCGCGACGCCGTGCGGGCGCTGGATCACTCTGCTTCTAGCTCAAATAGGTATCTGCCGTAAACGGCCAGTGTATATAATCCGCCAATCTGGAGGCGGATGTCAATAGCGGCACCGCTGTGGTGGGCGAACTTTTGCCTGGTATTCCTTGCCCTACCGGTCTGCCGGCAAGGCTACGCTCCCTGGCTACGGAGCCGCTCCTCCAACTCCCTGACTCGGGCCTCGGCAGCCTCGGCGCGGGCTTGCTCTGTGTCGGCACGGACTCGTTCACTCTCAAACGTGGCGATGGGCTCCCCGGTGGCGGGGTCGTAGAACAGCAGCTCACCATCCGACCATCGCAGATTCAGGCCCAACACGGCACTGTATCCCTGGAGGCTTCCGTTGGGCAGCTCCTCTATCTCCACCGCAACGTACGCGCCCTCAACCAGCCGGTCTCCGGCCAATCGCTCCTCGGAAACTCGCCCTCTCTCGTCGAACCGCCAGTATTCGGGGATGCCCAGAGCCGCGTAGTCAACACGCTTCTCCACTCGGTCCGTCCGTCCGCTGCTGGGCGAGACTATCTCCAGCACGAAGTCCGGCGGCTTCCCCTGCTCCGAGATCACGTAGGCGTTGCTCCTGCGGTAGGCTTCCGGGTCCACCCCGAAGGCCACCAGCAGGTCGGGATAGCGCACCCCGGCCAGGCTTCGAGTGGGAGCCAGCGCCAGGTAGTGCTCCCCGGCCACCAGCGTCGTCTCACGGTTGCCCAAGTGTACCGCCAGGGAATGGGCCGTGCCCGTAATCGTCAGATGGTCAAAGCTGGTCATCTTGTCGTCCGGGTCTTCCGGCGGGTCCGGAAACACGAAGGTTCCCCGAACACCCGGCTTCCTGGCAAATGTCGTGTCTGGCGTCGTCATATCTCACCCGACAATCGACCCGGAGCCTGCGCCATCTCCAACCGACACCGGCGCATCCACTCCGAGGCTCCTCCAACAGAGCATTCTTCTACGAGTTGCATTCTACCACCTCCGTCCATCGCTTGGAAAGAGCCGAGTCCACCGCGGACTGTCCGATCTGCTGGCCGACGGCGAAGGGCGCCTTGAGCTACTTCAGTCGGCTACCCCCATCGCAGACCCAGGGTGAGTGCTCGCCTCAGCCAGCGCAGCCGCCTTGCTTTCGTCAAGGCCGCTGCCAGCGCCTCCTTCCGCCACCGCAGGTGGTCTTCCCTGCGCGAAGCGTCCAATGGTTCCGTCTCCGGCGGCAGCGTCAGGCCGTAGTCGCTGAGCATGGCTATCTCCAACTCCCACCGGCGCACCGCAGCCTTGGCACGATCCGCCCGCCCGCCGGAAACCTCAGCCTCGGTTCGAAGCTCCCGCCACTCCTTCACCAACGGGGCAGCCGGGCCGAAGGCGTGCCCTTCGTCCGGCTGTTCGTCCAACGTGACCACTCCGGCGTCGGGTAGTCCGTGATCCCGTCTGGGAGGCCGCCACTCCCTGCGCCGACCATCGTTATCACCGACCGGATCAGGCTTGCTCCGCTCCCGTTTCTCTTCCTCCGCCCCGTCCTCCGACCCTCCAGCATTGCGCTCCAACTCCGTCAGTTGTCTCACCTGGGCCTCTACGGTCTCCACCAGTGCTCCATGCGCTCCCTCCATCGCCGCCACCCGTTCTTCCAACGCCGTTACCTTCCCTACAATGTCACCGGCGTCATCGTCCTGCTCATCCCCGCCGTCACCGTGCTTGTCCCTGAACTCCGCCAACGCCTTCCGCATCCGCCGCGATACGTGACGAGACTCGTGGCAGGTCACCATAGTGCGGTAGTTCACCCCCAGGGCCTCCGCAGCAGCCACCTTGCCCCGGTCATTCACCAGAGCGTCCAGCAGGTCCAGTAGAGGCTCGTCCGATAGGGGGGCATCCGATAGAGGGATGCTCACGCCGTCGCCAGCGCCCTTCGACCCGTCCGTGCCCGGTTCCTCATGGTCAACCATTGGCTTCTCCTTGCGTCAGAAACTACAACAGACTACAATACAATCAGTACAATAGACTTAGCACTGACCCGCAGTAAAACTGCTCGCCGGATTGTCTACAGGCATCCCGGATTCCCTTTCAAACAGCTACCGATATCACCTGGATTGTATTCTACAATGTGCTCCGAATCTCCTTACAGCCCTCCCAGGGCGATAGCCGCCCCTGAGCGATTGTAGTCCGACACGTCAGGCTCCTCGGCCCGCCGCCTGAGCCCGGGCCGAGTCGGTGCGTCGTGAGCGTCCTCTGGGGCCATCTGGGCCTTGCTTTCCCCGTGTCGGATGGCGGATAATAGCTCATGCGTTCTTTTCGCTGTGACGCTAGACAATAAGGAGAATATGCACTATGAAACTCAATCCGATAGCCAAGTTGTTCAAGGGCGGGGAGAAGCCCGCCGTCAAGCTGATGGCCGTCACGCCGCCCCGCTCCGGGGAGCGCACCATGCTGGGCGTCCAGAACCTGGTGGAGTCCATCGCCGTCCCCGAACCCTTCTCGCTGGAGATCGCAGGGGACGTTGACGGCGTCACGCTGCTGGCCCGCTGTAGAGAGGGCTCCTTCGTCCGCCAGCAGGTGGGCGTCCACTACCCCCAGGCCAGGGTGAACGAGGTCTCCGCCGAGGACGACCCGCTCAGGCTGAGAGAAGGGGAGCAGGCGTGGTCGATGGACCTGCGGCTCAGGGGGCCGGAGTACCTGCCCCTGCGCCCCTACCATGACGACGACCTGCTGGACCCCGGCTCCGACCCGCTGATCTCCGTCATCGGCTCTTTGTCCGACCTGGAGGAGGGAGAGCGGCTGGTGGCGCGGCTGCGGCTGTCGTCCCTGGGTTCGGACTGGTCCGCCGCCCACCAGGAGAAGACAAACCCCAAGCCCGCCTACGACCCCAACACGTCCGCCTCCAGCGCACAGCCCAGGATCGACCGCACCAACGCGGTCACCATAACCATCCTGGCGTTGCTGGCCCTGCCCGCCCTCCAGGGCTACCTGTGGGTGCAGCGTGGCGAGACGTGGAAGGCGGTGTTGTTGGGATTGGGAGTGGCGTCGCTGGCTGCCCTGGCGGGCTGGGCCTTATGGCGGTTCAAGAAATGGCGCTCCGGGGGCAAGTACCAGGACCCGGTGATGATCAAGGAGAAGGTCTCCAAACTCGCCTACGAGGCCCAGCTGGAGGTGACCGCCGTGCTGTCTGAGCACGGCACCGAGAACAGGGCCAGGGAGCTATTGCGCAACGTGGCTGCGGCCTACAGCCACTACAACAACCCCGCCGGGGCCAGCTTCAGAGCCACCAGGGTGCGCCCGGCGGTCCCCCTGACCGAGCCGCTGCCGCCGGCGCGGAGCCTGCTGGCGGGCCGGAACGTGCTGGGGGTGCGGGAGCTGGCGTCCCTGTGGCACCCCCTGGGAGCGGGAGACCAGCTGCCCATGGTGGCCCGCGCCGGAGCCAAGGCGCTGTTCCCCTCGTCCCGGAACGGCTCGGGCGGGGCCTATGTGGGAGACACGGTGGTGGGCAGGCCGAGGAAGGTGCACTTCCCCGCCGACGCGATGGGGCGCCACCATCTCTACGTGGCCCGCACCCGCATGGGCAAGTCCACGCTGATGCACCACCTGGTCGTCCACAAGATGCGGGAGAAGGCGGCGGGCCGCAACTGTCAATAATCAGGAACATTAGGCCAGCATATTCAGAGACATTAGGCCACCCTGAATGCCAGTGATTTGGATTCTGACAGGATGCTGCGGGTCGGTCAATCACCTCCCTTCTTGCTGAGGATTTTGGCCACTTTGCCCAAGAGGGCGCGGTGAGGAGAGAGCCTTTCCCGGTAGCTGGTTCCCTCGATGACGATCTGGTAGCTGGTGTTGGCCAGGCGGTCCAGGGCGCTGTTGCCCAGGATGGGGTCGTCGAAGAGACTGAGCCACTCTTCGATGGCCCGATTGGAGGTGACGACGAAGCTGGAGGCCCGGTGCTTGGCGATGATCAGCCGGTAGAGGTCCACCGACTGAGGTCCGGTGAGGCTGTGCAGGCCCAGGTCGTCGAGTATGAGCAGGTCGGGGGAGAGGAAGGAGCGGAAGGTCTTGTCCACCGAGTTGTCCACCCTGGCCTGGGCCATGGCTTTGAAGAAGTCGTCGGCGTGGATGAAGCGGACGGTGTACCCGGCTCTGACGGCGGCGTGGCCGAGGGCTTGAGCCAGGAAGCTCTTGCCGACGCCCGCCGGTCCCATCAGCAGGACGTGCTCGTGCCTGTCGAGGAACTCCAGCGAGAAGGCGGCGTCGAGGAGGCGGCGGTCCAGGGTGATTTCGGACGTCCAGTCGAAGTCTTCCAGTCGGCAGGTCTCCTCGAAGCTGGCCCGGTTCAGGCGGATCTCGATGCGCCGGTTCTCCCTGCGGCTGACCTCGTCGGCCAGGATGATCTCCAGGAAGGCAGTGTAGTCCAGTTGGTCCCGTCGGGCCAGGGCGATGCGCTCGGGCAGGGTGTCCAGCATGGCGCTCAGCTTGAGGGTCTTGAGCAGCGGGGCTAGGTCGGGGTTGCGGACGTTACGGGTCATGTCAGATCTCCTTGTGGTGTTGCGTTGGGGTGGTGGCCGTTGACCAGGGCGAAGACGGAGCCGGGCCGGGCGAAGCGTCCCGTAGGCAACGGATCGGGATACGGCAGCGCATCCTGCTGCTCCAGGGCTTCGATCAGGATGCGCTCGACGCGGTGCACGTCGATGAGGTCCACGTCCAGGGCCTTGCGACAGGCGTCGTTCAGCCTGTCGGGGGTGTAGCGCTGGGCGAGGCGGAGCAGCTTGTGTCCCTGCCGCACCTTCGCCCAGGGCGTGGGGCCTTCGAAGAGCCGGTCGGCGAAGGCGGCCACCGCTTCTCCCAGCTCCGCTGCGCTCTGCGTGATCTTGTCGGGCGCCCGCAGCGTGTAGGCGATGAACTCCTTCGGGTAGTCGTCGGGATCGGTGGAGCGTCTGCCCTTGGACTGACGGGGATGGACCTTGATCAGCTTGCCCTGGTGGTAGATGCGCACCAGCTTGCTGTCCAGCGCGATCTCCACCTGCTGCCCCGGATGGCACAGAGCCGACGGCACCGAGTAGAGGGCGTTCTGGCAGGTCACGTGGTGGTCGCGCTGCACCTTGGCGTTGCGCCAGTGAGTCACCTCGTAGGGCTCGCCGTCCCAGGGCAGCAGCGTCTGGCGCTCCTCGGCGTCGAAGACCTCCACGGGCTTGCGCCTGGTGGTGCCGTGCACCCGCTGTCCGGCCACCTCGCGGCACCAGTGGAGCGCTTCCTTCCGCATGTGAGGCAGGTCCCTGAAGTCGGCTCCCTTGAAGAAGCGCTCCCTCACGTACTGGACTCCCCGCTCCACCTTGGGCTTGTCCCTGGGGTGGCGTACCCGGGCCGGGTCGGTGATGAAACCCCGGCGCTGGGAGTACTCCAGGAAGCCCCTGGTCAGCCTGGGATGCAGGGCGTCGGCCCCGGCCACCGCCGCCGGGAAGTTGTCGATGACCAGGTACTTGGGAATGCCGTCGAAGAAGGCCCAGGCCGCTTCCAGTCCGGCGACCACGTCCTCCAGCTTCTGCCCGTGGGTGGGCCAGACGAAGCTGTGCCGCGAGTAGGCCAGCACAACGATCAGCGCCCACACCGTCCGGCGGCGGCCCGTCTCCGGGTCTTGGGCGAAGCCAAGCCTCCCGAAGTCCATCTCCGCCACCTCACCCGGCGGGCTCTCCTCCATCCGCACCGTCCTGGTACTGCGGCCCCGCCAGTTGCGGCGGGCCACGAAGCGCTGAACGGACGGATAGGAGACCTCGCAGCCGCGCTCCAAGAGCAACTCCCGAATGCGGGTCAGTTGCAGCCGGTCCTCAACGACCCACCGTTGAATCTGGTCGGTCCAGGGACCCAGCCTGTCCTCTATCGGCGTCCTCGCCCGCCGCGGTCCCGCACGGCCTATGGCCGCCAGCTTGCTCAGCTGCTCCTCGCTGGGAACGGGTCCGTCCCGGGACAGCCCCAGCCTCTCAGCTGAGGCGATGTACTTGCTCACCGTGTCCCGAGCAAGCCCTGTCCCCTCGGCTATGTGGCGCTGGCTCTCCCCCGCCTGCCAGCGCCGGATGACTTCTGCTATTTCCACTCTGAATACCTCCTTGTAGGCCATCGCTTCACCTCCTACTTGAAGTGTCGCGATGGTCTGTGGTCAGGCGCTCAGAGTGGCCTAAATATCCTGATTATCTGGCCTATAGTTCGTGAATATTTAGCGATTCGCTGGCCTAATGTTCCTGATTATTGACAGCAACGAGGACGCCATCGTGGTGGTCGATCCCCACGACGACCTGGTGAACTCCCTGCTGGGGCACGTGCCCGAGGAGGTCGTGGACAGGACGTACCTCATCGACCTGAAAGACGACGAACGCTCGCCGGGCATCAACCTGCTGGACGCCAGGATATTCCCCGACCGGGACCGGACGGCCGACTCGGTGGTGCGCATCGCCAGGGGGCTGTGGGACCAGGTCTGGGGGCCGAGGATGCAGTCCATCCTGGAGCACACGGTCAAGAGCCTGCACGAGTACAACACCCACCCGGACACGAAGGAGGACGAGCAGTGCACCATCCTGGACGGGCTGCGGATGCTGTCCGACCTTCAGTACCGCAAGCGGGTGCTGAGGAGGGTGACCGACCCCTACGTGCTGGGGTGGTGGGCCAGGGACTTCCGCAACTGGACCCGCACCCTGAAGGCCGACGCCGTCGCCCCGGTGCAGACCCGCCTAGCCTACTACGCGACGTCGAAGAAGGCCAGGGCCATCCTGGGGCAGCGCCGCTCCACCCTGGACCTGCGGAAGGTCATAGCCGAGGGCGGCGTGCTCTTGGTCGCCACCTCCCAGTCGGCTGCGGGGCAGGACGTGTCCGGCCTGGTGGGAGGCTCTTTGCTCAACCTGACGGACGCGGTGATAAGGGAGCAGGGGAGCCTGCCGCCTGGGGAGCGGCGCGGCGCTCTGGTGGTGGTGGACGAGATGCAGGCCATGCCCGGCGTGGACTACGAGTCGATGCTCTCCGAGTTGGGCAAGTTCGGGGCCAGCTTCATCCTGGCCACCCAGAGCCTGGCGAGGCTGAAGGAGCTGTCGGACACCATGCAGGACACGCTCCTCGCCAACGTGGGGTGCCTGGCGGTGTTCCAGGTGGCGGCGTCCGACGCCCGGCAGTTGATAGGCGAGCTGGACAGGGACAGGTTGGACGAGGAGGACCTGGTGTCGCTGCCCACGCACCACTGCTACGTGCGGGCCACGGTGGACGGGCTGAGGCAGCGCACCTACTCCCTGGGAGTGCGGGAGCCCGAGGCGGGGAGCGCCGCCGCCGAGGAGCGAGTGAAGGCGCGGGCAGAAACGTACACGACCACGGCGGAGGCCATCGCCTCCCAGGACCCGGAGGTGGACAAGATGGCGCAGGAGTACCGGGATGAACTGGAGCGTGAGGAGGAGGAGCAGAGGCAGCAGCAGGCGGGTGGGAATCCGCCTCCTCCCAACGCCGGCAACGGGACGGCAAACCAGCCTAAGAAGAAGAAAAACCGCAAGCGGCGCAAGGGCGGCGACCAGGACAACCCTAACGCATCCGACGACAAGGCCGCAGAGGGTGGATGAGGGGGAAGGAACGGGAGGGGTCGGCCCTGCGCACGTTGGCGGCCATGCCCTTCCTCGACTACCTGGAGTTGGCCGCCGTATCGGACATGGCCGAGAGCACGGCCCGCCAGGTCTTGGGCCAGCTGCGGCGGAAGGGGTTGGCGGACTTCATACGCCACGCCTCCACCCTGACTGACACCACCCGGCGCTGGTACGTCACCCAGCAGGGGCTGAACACCCTGGCCTCGGAGACGGGAACCGGCATCGACCGCCTGCTGAGGACGCATCCGGCATCGGCCCACTGGAGGCGCATCCTTCTGGCACGGCTGGACGCCGTGGCCGTGGTGTACCGGCTGGCCTCGGCGGTGGCGGATGCGGTCGGCCCTCCCCGCTTCCGGTGGTATCGCGCCGCTCCGCTGGACGCCGCAATGACCCTCCCCGACGGCAGGACCGTCGGCGTGATCCGGCAGGGTCCCACCGCCGACCGGACATCCTTCTCTGACCGGGTGAGGCGGCTCATGGACCCGGAGCAGTCCAGGCCCCGCGCCCTGCTTGCCCTGATGCCCGACGAGCCGAGGCTGCGCCAGGCGCGGCGGCAGTTGGCTCGCTATCCCGGCCCGGTCTACCTGGCCCTTGAGCGGGATGCGGCCCGCCTGTCGGAGGACGACAGGGTGTGGCACGCCACCTCCGCTCCCGCGAGGTTGTCCCTTGGAGAAGTCTTCGCTCACCTACGGCCAGGCGGTACGTTGCCCTGGGAACGACCAACTTCGAGGCTCTCTCTGCCCGACGACGCCGACCTGAGCGATATTGACGATGACGCCGCCGACCATCTGCTCCCCGCCGCCCTCAAGCCCGCCGAGAAGCGGATGCTGGACTGCCTCGCCGACTGGCCATTGATCAACATCGAAGACCTGTCGGGCATCCTTGGTCTCTCCGACTCCCGCACGTGGCGGCTGGCCGCGCGCCTGGGCAGGTTGGGTCTGGTCACACCGGTTCGTCTTGCGGGCCAGCGCCGCTTCGCCCTCAGCGACGGAGGGCTGGCCCTTCTGGCCCGCAGGGACCGGGCCTCCGTGGGGGCTGCCGTGCGTCGCTGGAGCGTCGAACCGATGGACGACGAGAGTCCATCATCCTGGCGAGACCTGCCGGGCGCTCGAAGCCGTCCCCTGGCCCGCACCATCGAACACACTCAGGCGGTGCACCGGTTCATGGCTGCGCTGGAGCGGCAGGCGAAGGGGACAAAGGGCTACCGTGTGGTGCAGGTTGCGCCACCCCATCACGCCGTCCGGTACTTCCGGTACGGCGGCAGCCTCCGCTCCGTCCATCCCGACGGCTTCGGCGTTGTGCAGACCGGGAGCAAAACCTTCCCCTTCTTCCTGGAGTACGAGCGCCGGGCTGCGAACCCGTCCACCATGGCCTCCCGCCTCGCACCCTACCTTCGCTACTACTCCTCCAACTGGCCCCTGGAAGACCACGGACACCGGCCTATGGTGCTGATCGTCTTCGACGACCCCCTGGCCGAGGCCAACTTCCTCGGCGTGGCTCGCAGGGAGATGGAACGCGCCAGGGTCGGGGTGCCCCTTTGGGTGTCCCATAGGGAGAGACTGGAGAAGATGGGGCCGCTGGGCAAAGCCTGGCGCAATCCCGACGTGATGGAACCCAGCCATGCCTTCATGGGAAGGCCATGAGTCCGGCCTCGTCCACGGCTATTGCAGTTGAAGCTGGACGTCCTATAGTGTAGAGTAAGACAATGCAACATAGAATGCGAGCCTAGAGAGACTATGCCGACCAATACCCGACGATCCAAGACCATCACGTTCTCGCTGCCCCCGGAGATGGAAGCCCAGGTGCGGAGGGTGATGCGCGAGGACGACCTCTCCGTGAGCGAGCTCCTCCGGCAGGGTATACGCCTGTTCATGGAGGAGCGGGAGTGGCGCAGACGGGAGCGATTGGAGAGACTGCGCTCCCGCACGGCTGCGAAGACCGACCAAGACGAAGGAGGACAGGCATGACTAACGAAACAACCCCGACTCCCGTGGCCCTGTACGCCAGGGTGTCCAGCGACCGGCAGGACGTGGACCTGTCCGTGGCAGCCCAGCTGCGGGCATTGCGAGACTACGCCGACAAGAACGGCTACGTCGTGGCGAGGGAGTACATCGACGAGGCCGAGAGCGGCCGCATCGCCGACAGGCCGGAGTTCAGGAAGATGCTGGACGAGGCCAGCAAGCCCGAGGCGCCGTTTGCGGAGATTCTTGTTTGGAAATTTAGTAGGTTCACCCGCAAGCGGGAACACGCCGTCGCCTTCAAATCCATGCTCCGGCGCAAGGGAGTCCGCGTCGTCTCCATCACCGAGCACGCCGACGACTCCGCCACCGGCAGGCTCATGGAGGCGATAATCGAGTCCGTCGATGAATTTTACTCGGAAAATCTTGCCGAAGAAGTTCGGCGGGGGATGCGGGAGGCCGCCTCACGCGGCTTCTGGGTCGCCAGCCGGGTGCCCTACGGCTACAGCAAGCGCATGGTGCAGGATGGGGCCAAGAAGAGACCCACCCTGGAGCTAGACTCCGCAACCGCCCCCGTGGTCCAGCGCATCTTCGACATGGCCGAGTCGGGCAGGGGCATCCTGGACATTGCCCAGACCCTCAACGCCGAGGGCATCTCCAACCCCACGGGGAGGCTCTGGTCCAAGAACGGCGTCCACATCATCCTCCGCAACGAAGCCTACACGGGAACCCTTCTCTGGGGCGTCGGTGGGAAGGGCAAGGATGAGCCGGTAAGGGTGGAGAAGGCGTTCCCCGGCATCGTCTCCAAGGCCCAGTTCAAGAGAGTGAACAGGCGGATGCGCTCCCGCGCTCCCAGGAAGACTCACCCACGCAGGGTCGGCAGCACCTACCTGCTCAGCGGGATGGTCAGGTGCAGGACGTGCGACGGGGCGCTCAGCGGCCAGGACGCCAAGAGCGGGAAGTACGCCTACTACGTCTGCCAGTCCATCATGAAGCGGGGCAGGGACGCCTGCGAGACCCCCAGGCTCAACGCCCGGCGCTTCGAGGAGATGGTGGTGGGCAAGATCAGGGAGAACGTGCTCACCGAGTCCAACATCCGGGAGCTGGTGAAGCTGGTGGACGAGGAGATGGACGGCATCGCCAAAGAGCAGCGCCAGAAACTGGAGACCGTCGAGGCAGAGCTAGAGGACGTGAAGCGCAGGCTGGGACGGCTCTACGACCTGGCGGAGACCACGGACCTGGACATCGAGGACTTCAAGCCCCGCATCAGAGACCATCGGGAGCGGCAGGGGAAGCTGGAGGCGTCGGCGCAGGAGGCCAGGGCCTTGCTCTCCCAACGCAGGGAGGTGCTGGACGACGTGGAGACCATCACGGCCTATGCCCAGGACATGAGCGTGTTCCTCAACAAGAGCGAACTGACGGAGCGCAGGGCCTTCATCGAGTCCTTCGTGAAAGAGATCGTGGTGATGCCGGGGAATGCTTTGCTGCGCTACACCATACCTATGCCGGAGGATGCTCCCATAGGCGGAAGGGACGCCGAGGAGGTGGCTCTCCACGCCCCGGTTCTGTCTACCGTCAAGTCTGGTGGGCTGGACTGGACGAAATCAAGAACCGAGGCCGACTCCGACATCGCATTGTCCCTCGGCATGGGGACCGTGTACGTCAGCGTCGCCTCGTCACCCTGCACCTCGATAGCCTCAACGAAGTTGCGGATGAGCACCTTCTTCTCCGGTATCGTCCCGTCCTTCAAGAAGGCCCGGAAGTCCGCAGCATACTGGGCTATCTCCTCGGTGTCGGGCAGCTCCACTCTCCTCTGCTCAAGCCGGGTCTCGGCGTCGTCCCTGGCAGCCTCCAGCTGCTCCTCGCGATGCCTCAGAGACATGATGCGGGGCGACAGGACCTCAAGGGTCAACTCGCTCGTCTCGATGGCCTCGTAGAGCTTCCCCAGCCGCTTCCTCACGTCATCTAGCTCCGCCTCGACCACCTCTAGCCTGTCGGCAAGCTCCCCGGCCATGGCGTCGATCTCCTCCGCCACCAGCTGCACCAGCGCCACGATGGTCTCCTCGTTGAGGATACGCTCACGTATCTTCTCCACTACGAAGGTCTCCAGCTTCGGGGCGTTCAGATAGCGTGCGCTGCACGTTCCCGCTCCCTCCCGGAACAGCGTCCCGCAGATGTAGTAGGCGAACTGGCCGCTCTTGGCTCCCTGGGCCGAGTAGGGACTGCCGCACACACCGCACTTGAGCAGCCCGCTCAACAGATAGGGGCTTCCCACTCTCGCGGGCCTCTGCACCTTCGGGGCGCGCTCGCTCATCGCCTGCTGCACCCCGTCGAACAACTCCCTTGACACCAGGGCGGGCCACGCTCCCTCAACCCTCACCGGGTCCTGGGCCTTCTCGTTCTTGCCCTTGACTCCCCACACGGCGGTTCCCGTATAGGCTTCGTTCCTCAGCACGTAGTGGAGACCGCCCTTGTACCAGCGCTTGCCCCGGTTGGTGACGCCCCGGTCGTTCAATTCTTTGCACAACTCCTTGAGGCCGTATCCGCTCAGAGACTTCTCGAATATCTCCTTCACTACCGGAGCGGTGGCATGGTCTACCTCAAGCGAGGGACGCTCCTTCGCCCCGTCCTGCACCTTGATCTTCCGGTAGCCGAAGGGGGCCTTGGAACCGAGGAAGAAGCCTCTCGATGCAGCCTCCCTCATGCCCCGAACGACATCCTGGGCCAAATTCTCCGAATAGTATTCGTCCACGCTCTCGATGATGCCCTCAAGCAGTCTGCCGGTGGCGTTGTCCTCGGCCTGCTCGGTGATGGACACCACGCGGATGCCCTTGCGCCGCAACTGGGACTTGAACGCCACTGCGTGCTCCCGTTTGCGGGTGAACCTCGAAAACTTCCAGACCAAGATCACGTCAAAAGGAGCCTTCGGATTGGAGCCCTCGGCGATCATCTCCCTGAACTGGGGCCGGTCGGCTACTCGGCCGCTCTCGGCCTCGTCCACGTACTCGCGGGCAACAGAGTAGCCGTTGGCCTTGGCGTACTCCTTGAGCGCCCTGAGCTGGGCGGACACGGACAGGTCCACGTCCTGCCGGTCGCTGGACACCCTGGCGTAGAGCGCCGCGGGGGTGCGGTCGTGTCGTCTACTCATCTTCTCGTCCTCCTCCTGCTTGTTGTTGGTTCCTGCGGGCTTCGGCCCGTTGGAGGCGCTCTCGCCGCAGCCACTCCTGTTCGTCCATGTAAAGGCGGATTGCCTCTCGTAGGAACTCGCTCATGGTGCGGTCTTCCTCCTCAATAAACCGCCTGACTTGCTCGTCCATATCAGGTGGCAGCGAGAAGGTGATGGCCTTTCTGTTTCTGGGCATACTTCTTTCCCTAGTGGTCATATCAGGTCATACCCACATCATGAACGAACCGGGATGCCTGTGTCAAGGGGCGTCCCGGCGCTCGTGTTCGTCCTTGCGCGCCGACGGGAGATTCCCGTAATTCCGCAGGAAGCGTGTTAGCGGATCTGAGATCACGCTGCCGAACACGACACCGACCATGGCTGCGAGCACCACGGACCAGTCCTCACCACCGGGGAAGGCCCTCGGGACCCATATCGCAAGAACCATCATTGGAGTGAACAGGAACAGCATTGCAAGGCTCTCCAAGAATGGTCCAAGCGTGTCATGCTTTGACTGTGGCCATCTTTCGACGCCCTTGAATAGCAGCCACACCAAGAAGCTCCACAGGGCAAGGAGGACTGAAACAACAGACAGCGGAATCAAGGCGTAATGCGGCTCCAATCCTTTAGAAAGGTCTGGCAGAACCCAGTACGCCATCAATAGCAGCGCTGCTGGCACCATACCAACCGCGAGAATCCTCTTTCCTCGTACCAGTATCCCGAATACGAACAGCCACGGAGCCGATGTCATCACCACGATTACGTTGATCCCTAACTCGTCCAAGTCATACCTATCGCTTATGGACAACAGCACTGCAAGGAAGATGAAAAGCACAAATCCGGCGAACAGCCAATCAAGTCGCCGATCCTTGGGATCTTGGCGCATCGCCTGATAGAACGCCACAAACGGAAAGTACGCAGGAAGAAGGTTCAACACGATGCTGTCATACATCCTGTCGATATGGTCAAATCCCCATACGAAGTAGGTGAACAATGCTAGGTTCAAGAGGGCCATCGCGAAGTTGACGCTGAATCCCCTGCGGAGGTCTTCCCATGTCAGCTTGCGGGCCTCCGACATGACGCCGTGGGCGTAGCACACCAGGACCCGCCACACGCCGGAGAGAACAGTGGCGTATCGAGCGAAATGTCCTAGAGTTTTCTTACGCATGGGCCTAATCCCCAACGCCTCGTAACCATCGGCCAAACTTGCCCTGCGACGCGGAGAAGTGGCAAGTCCTAGACCCGCGATGCTCCGCAACAAACCGGCGCACCGTGCGGTGCGCCCTACCTACCGTTGACGGGCTCAGGCTACCCGGTGCGGGCGGGAAGCCCGTTTAGCGGGCGGTCGGACCGTTGGAGCCGTCGCGAAGGGCCGGAGTCGTCATGATTCGCCTTATGGTTGCAATGAGCTCCGCTACGAGACCGTCGTCGAAATCATCCGTGCCGAAACCGTGGACGATGGCGTTTCTGTACTTTCGCATACGGGTCAAAGCGTCGTAGTCCTCTCTTGAGATGACCCCGTGGTAAACCCCCTGGTCGAGAACGTAGCCGGGCGATGTGATGCTCGTGCTGGAAACCCCCTGCCCCGCAAGCAGCACCCTGATGACAGCTTCAGAGGCCGACCATGCGAGCAGGAAAGCGGCCTCGGGCAAGCCCGCTTCGCGGGACCTCTCAGCTTCCTCGATCCTCTGAACGATCTTCTCGCTCTCAAACGAACGTGCGCCTTCAGGTGAATCCATCTTTTCCGGTTCACCCACCAGGACCAACTCGAAGGTCCAACCTGGCATCGATTCGATGAGTCGCGCCAGCTCGCTTATCTTGGGATCGGCAGCCAGCGACGGCCTCGACTTCACTTCTATGACCCTCATCTCATCGCCCTTCCGAACAAGCAGATCGGCCCTAAAGCCCGGCATGAAGTCCAAGGGTGCTTCCAACAGGACCTCATAGCCTTTACTTCGGTACTCTTCTGCAGTTTTGCGGGTGAGGAGGTATTCGGTGTCGGTCGCATCTCTTACCAAGACGGCACCTCCAAGCTCAGTGCTTCGGTCACGGTGATGTGAAGAAACTGCTCGGTTCGTCCGAGGGTTTCCAACAGTACCGGCGACGGGTTCTCGAATTGCAGGTCTCTATCCCGATCTCTCTTGCGACAGATGAGGTCGGTTATCTGGTCGTCGTCGGCATAGACCAACCCCTTCAGCGCGTCCAAGATTGGCTTTGGCATGTTGTCGACGTCCAGAGACTCTCCTTTGAAGTAGTAGGTGATTCCCACCAAGACTTCTCCGGCGAAGGGCGGTTCAGCATCCCACCCCTCTCCTACAACATTCTGCACCACCCGTTTCCAAGCTCTCAGGCGCCGGCGGTCAGCCTGCTGGGAAAGAGGCGTGCGCTCTATAACAACCTCTAATGGTATCGGCATATCTGTATGTGCTAGTCGCTCTTTCGATGCGCGGAACCTATCTGCTTCCCTATATGGACTGGTAAAGGCAGTATACGACATGATCGGTCGTGGGTGTCTACCTCCTTCTCGTTTTGGCCCCTTGTAACGAGATTCTCCGAACAAGAGGCGTCGGTGTGCTACTGCTTGCAGGTGAAAGACTAAACCTCCAGACAAGAGTGACCTAATGAGCAGCTGTGTTGTGAGACTCGTCGATCAGTTCCTACGCGATCAGCCGCCACACGAGCAGGCCGACGACCGCGAGCAGCACGGCCACGGCCAACCCAAGCCTGACGGCCAACCGCCTCATTCGTCTGCGGGCCTCGCGCTCCTTCTCGTGCTTCTCCTCCATCTCTTCAAGCGCCTGCCGGTCGGCGGACGCGGCGTACACGGCCTCGTCTCGCTCCCGCTCCAACGCCTGCGCCCGCCGGTCCAATTCCAGGAGCCTCCGCCCAAGCTTCCCCTCCCGTGCGAGAGCCCGGCGCAGCAGCTCATCGTCGCTCACCCGCTCCAGCCCCTCCATACGCACGTGGACCCGGCGGCCTTCCTTGCGGACCTCGATCTCTCCCCGCCGTATCATCCGGTCGAGGGTCGAGATGGAGATCTCCATCTCCCGCGCCGCCTCCGCCTTCGCCACCCAGCGAACCCGCTCAGCCATCGCTCCTGTCCTCACCCTGCGGCATGCGCCGCCGCCACCGGCTGAACAGGCGCAGCCCACCGCCCTCGGCGTCGTCTTCCTGCTCTCGCGCCGCCTCCAGGGCCTCCACGCGCTCCGTCAGGTCATCCACCAGTTCCCTGAGATCCTCCACGGCTTTGACCGTCCGCCGCATCCTCCCCTCCAGCCGGTCCAGGGGCGTCGTCCTCTCCCCATAGGGATCGTCCAGTCCGGCCATGAACCGCTGCATGGCCAGCGCCATCTTGCCCGTCAGCCGATCCCGGCCGAGGGCCAACGCCACCGTCTTCCGGTTCACTCCCAAGAGGGCCGCCGTCCTGCGTTGCCCCTCCCGCTGGACGAGGTACTCCACGACCCACTTCTGGTCGGGCGGCTGCTTATCGGCCTTCTGTTTCCTGGAAGCCATTTTTGTCCTCTACAGGGGTGGGCCGCTTCTGCAATTATCGGCGGAACCAGCCCTTGACAGCGACCGGTCACCATTTTCGGCCAGAACCCCGAAATGTTGCATAAATCCAAACCTGCGTGGCCCGAAATGTCCGCTCCTGCCCACCACCCCATTTCGCGTCATGCACCCCCACCTCAATTCCTGCAATATCCGGTGGGCCAGCATGGGCCGTGGACGCCGCAGAAGCGCCGATTTTGCTCCTCATAGACGCTTCAGACCCGCATCCGTACCTACATCCCCCATGATCGGCTGACCGGTCAGGGTGGTAAAAGTGCAATTCCGGCGTCTCCGGAGCGCGCCCTAACTTTAGCACAGCTTCTCCCCAACTTGCATTTTTTACCGTTGACCGGTCGAGGACATTGCAGCCCCTTTCGTAGCTGAATCAGGGGAATATGACCGGTCTCGGCTATTTCGAGGCCCCGCCGGAGGTACAACTTGTACCGTTTTGCGCCCCCCCAGACGGCAGGGAGGGTAGATAGCGTTGTATCGACGCTATCTATCCCGCCTCCTATTGGACGCCTCTACAGGACGGGTGGGACGCATCCGGTGGTACAGCGGGTCGTAGACGTAATCGCTCAGCCGGGACAGCCTCAGCCGGGGGGAGGACGGCGCCCACAAGGGACGCCAGGACTCCCCCAGTATCCCCCTGCGTGACAGCACGGGCGTGCAGGACACCAGGACGGGCACGGTCATCAGGGTCATGCCGGCGGCGGTGCTCACGTAGGTCTCTTCGACCTCCTCGGTGTCCACGACGAACAGGGTGACGGGGAACGGCGGCTGGTCCTCCCCCGGCTCGTTGGAGTGGTAGTACATCGTGTAGGGTCTCAGGCGGGCCATGACTCCCTGCGGGTGACGTGCTCGCAGCTCATGTTCGAGGTAGAAGGGCACGTGTAGGCCCCCGGCCAAGAGATGCCCCACGGCGTCTGGGGCGATGGCGGACTGCCCCCAGTTGTAGGCCCGGTCTGACCTGGCGGTGGGAACGGACCACACCAGCGCGCTGTCGGGGTCGGAACGGCACTCAGCCTGAAGTTGCGACAGGAACCAGGTGATGCCGTCGGCGTGCTTCGTCTGCCGCGCCCACGTCTCGATGCGGTGTCCCACGTGTCGGGGGCGTCCCTCTTTGTCCGTGGTGAGCTCTGTGCTCCAGATGCCCCGCGTGGTGGGCAGCTCGGCCCGGTCCCGGTGGGTGACGTAGCGTATTCCCTCGTCGGACAGCGTGTAGCGCACCTCTCCGCGTTTGCCGTGACGCTCGATGAGGCCCCAGGTCTTCACCAGGCTGCGCATCATCTGGCTGAATCTGCCCTCGGAGACGCCGAGCCAGGTTGCCAGGTGCTCACGGGGGATCATGGGGTGGTCGGTGATGAGGTCCAGCGTCCGCTTCTCAGCGGGGCTGAGTCCGAAGGCCGACGCGCCCTGCGCCATCCGCTCGGGATGGGGCAGGGAGGCACGTTTGCGCTCCGGCGACGTGGTGAGGGGTCGTCGTCTTCTCCCCGGCTTGCCCCGGGAGATTACCCGCTCCAGCGTCAGGTACGAACGCCCGGGCAGCCCCGTGGTCTCCTGCCAGACGCGGCGGTTCCGGCGTTCCAGGGCGGTCCTGGACTCCACGGCGATGAAGAAGTCCGTCAGATCGACCCGTTCGCAGAAGCTCCCCGTCTGCCTCCGCTCCCACGCGCTGGGCACCAGGATGAGAATCACGTCGGGGCGGCGGCTGGAGTCGTAGTGGGCCAAGGCTCGCAGCCGGTCGTGGAGAGAGCGCCTGAGCAGGGCCAGGCCCTGGCGCACCACGCCGAAATCGCGGCCGTCGTGGAGGGTGATGGTGGCGTCGAACCGGCCCCTGCGGTGGAACTCCACGCGGGACCTGAGTCCGTCCGTGCCGGGGGACATGGTGGCGGCGAGGCGGTAGACGGAGGCCACCGTGTCCATACGGCGCATGAGCAACGTCAGCCACTCCCTGGACATGGGGTAGGCCCGCACGAAGTCCGAGGGCGTGTCGAAGTCCAGGAAGTCGGCGGTCTCTCTGATGCCCTGCGCCGTCAGGCAGTATCTCCCGCTCGACGGGAGGTGCACCGTGCCGTGGCTGACTCGCCCGGCGATGCCGTCAGCCAGCAGGTCGGACAGCCTGCGGTGGACGGTCGCGTGGGGCTCGCCTAGGATGAGCGCCAGTTCCGTCGAATCGACGAACGGCATCCGGCTGAGGGCGTCGAGCAGATTTCGTTCGGAGTGTGCCATGTTTTGGAGCGAAACAGGGGAGGATAGCGCCGCCAGCAATTGTAGGTAAGGGAACGCCGCCCGCGTGCTTCACAGGGGAAGCGTGCGCCCCGCTTCTCGAAGGCGTTGACGACGCTGCTGCGCGTCCGGCAGCGCCCCAGCCACCAAGTCCCAGAAGTCTGTTGAGTGATTCCGATGGGTCAGATGGGCCAACTCGTGGACGACGACATACTCAATAAGCGCTGGGGGAAGCATGGTTGCGCGCCAATTGAAGCGGAGCGTTCCATCGGGCGCGCAACTACCCCAGCGTTGGCGTTGATCTCGTACAAGCACCCGCGACCGTTCTCCCTGGCCGAGCCGAGGCCACCAGCGTTCAACTACATTCGGCAGCCGCTCGATAGCCCGGTCGCGATACCAACCGACGATGGCGCGCCGGATGCACTGTTGCCGCTCCTCACTTTCGAGACCTTCAGGCACAGCCACTCGGAACCGCCAGTGATCGAATTGGACCTCAGCTGAGCGTACATCCCCAGTATCGACGATCATGCGGGCGTTACGTCCCAAGTACGGCAGCGTTTCGCCGCTAACGAATCGTTTCGGCACGGCCTCCAGCAGCTCACCAGATGCGTGGCTGAGTATCCAAGTCGCTCGCCTGCGCACTATGGCCTGCAGTTCGTCCCCAGGCGTCGTAATGGGGGCAGCGACCTGCACGCCGCCGCCGTCCATTGTAATCTGCACCGTCTTCCTGCGCCGTTTACTGCGTCGCACTTCGTACTCAATGGTCGTGTTGCCGAAGCGGACGCTGCCCCGCTCGCTCATTGCCCGCTCCTCCTACGGGCCAACTCGACAATCCGGCTCGTAAGTTCCTCCAACTGCTCTTCGGTGTAGTCTCCAGCGGGCCTCAGCTCGCGCTTGATGTCTCGGCGCATCTCTCGCAGAACCTCCAAGTTTGATCGCCAGTCGACTACGGCGTTGTGACGATCAACGATGGCCTCGACCTTGAGCGCGATCCTCTTCGTCTCCTCATCGATGGGCGTTCGGTACTGCGCTTGCTCTTCTCGCACTACTGGGGGAGAGACTGCCTTCTGTGGACGTTCATCCAGCAGTTCGTAGATGGCGAATGAGACCGGAGACAGTCCATGTTCTGCGGCAATGTCGGCCTCACTTCGAGCATCCTCACGCAGTTGGGCAAGGCGGCGGCAAGCTTCGGCCGAGTCGATCAACCGGTTGCGAAGGTCTTCGATTATGCGCTCAAGCTGCGCCGAGAGCTTCTCGAAGAAGGCGGGGTTGTCGGCCAGGCGCTCGTTTATCTGCGCCCTGATCGCGTGCTCCATGATCGAGGCCCGGGCCTCGTCATGGGGGAGAGCGGCGATCTTCTGCTCGAAGTCTTGGTCGAGGATGGACACTGGCCGCATCATCTCCCGCACCTGGGCACTGATACGCTCGTCCACCAGCTTCTTCACCTTGGCCCCAATCTCGGTCCAGTCCACACCGGCGTCCTCGCGAAGGAACTGGGCGCGGGCGTAGGCTCGTATCTCCGTGAGACGCGCCAACCGTTCCGTGTAGTCCAGAGCGCGGGGGTCGGGCAGGAAGCGATCCATAAGGCGCGAGAACCGACTGTAGTCGGCGTTAAACCGCTCGAACAGGTCGGACTTGAAGTTGCCCTCCGTGGACGCGTCCGGCGCGAAGACGCTGACGCACGCCCAAGTATCGGTGAGATCCCGGCCCTTGAAATGTGACTCGGCCTGGACAGCCGCCGACTCGACAACCGGCGCCGGATCTTCATCCATCTCCCGCATTGTGTCCTGCACATCCGTCCGGTCGAAGCTAGACAGGGCATCTTCAAGGTCCCGAGATACGCCGTGGTAGTCCACAACTAGGCCGTGGGTCTTCTCGGTCTCCACTCCGTCCCGGCGGTGAGAAAAGCGGCGGTTGACCCTCGCAATGGCCTGGAGCAGCCCGTGCTCCCGCAGCGCCCTGTCCAAGTAGAGCACTTGTTCCACGGGCGCGTCGAAACCCGTCAGCAGCATGTCTACCACGACCAGCACCTCAGGCTCTCCCTCGGGATCGACGAAGGCGTTTTCAACCTGATCTTGGTCGAGTTCGCGAGCCGCCTTGAACTCCGTTCCGTCGTTGGGGGCTGTGGTGATGATGGGATAGGCGCTAAGACCGAAGTCCTTCAAGCGCTTGGCGTAGCGCAGGGCAGCAAGCCTGCTGGGCGCAACCACCTGGGCCTTGAATCCGTTGGGGCGCACCCTCTCCTTGAAGTGGTCTGCAATGTCAAGGGCGATCATCTCGATGCGTCGCTCTGCCTCAGCCACCGTCTCTTTGTTGGCGTAGCGTCGGCGAATCTGCGCCTGGACAGAGGGAGACTCGTCGCCGAACATAGCCTCGTATAGCCTGTCCAAAGTCTCCGGTCCCTCGACTGCTAGCTCAGGAAGGCGAGCTTCGTAGAAGATGGGCACCGTCGCACCATCGGACACCGATTGGGGGATGGTGTATGTGTCTATGAGCGGACCAAAGCGCCCTACGGTGCTTCGCTTGAAGCCCTTCTCTATCGGTGTGCCGGTGAACCCGATGAGGGCCGCGTTGGGCAAAGCCTTCGAGACTCGCCCGCCGAGAATCCCGTACTGAGTTCGGTGTGCCTCGTCCACCATGACGATGACGTTCTCCGAGGCGTTGAGCAAGTCAAGCTCCCCTTCGGGCGCCGTCAGTGCCTCCTCGAACTTCTGGATAGTCGTCATGATCGTGCGGCCCGCGCCTGTGGTGAGCAGGCGACGCAGGTCCCGGCTGGTGGCTGCCTGCTCCGGGGCAGGGAAGCCGCAACGCTCGAATGTGCCGGTGACCTGTCGGTCCAGTTGTGTCCGGTCGGTCACCACGACAATAGTGGGATTGCCCAGACGAGCCTCCCGGCGCAGCTTTGTTGCCAGCCAAAGCATGGTCAGCGATTTCCCCGACCCTTGGGTGTGCCACACCACTCCGCCGCGTTCCTCCGGCTTAAGGTCGTCGATCAATCGCTCCAAGGCAGCGCGAACCGCACGGTACTGCTGATAGCGCGGCAGCTTCTTAACCAGACGGCCCCGCTCCGGCTCATAGACCACGTAATCGCGGAGAATGTCCAGCAGGGTTGCAGGAGACAGCAAGCCGACGATGAGCTGTGCTTGACCCTGCGGCTCGACCCCAAAGCGTAGACGCACCTCATCTTCCGAATAAGGCAGGACCGACTTCCACTCAAAGTAAGCGTTCTCAGGCGCTCCGAGGGCGGCGTAGGCCGCGGCGGCCCCACAATGGGCCACACACAGCAGGTTGTAGTCGAACAGTTCTGGTGCGCCTCGGCCCTGCCACTCCGGTCCCGCCTCCTGGTAACGGCGAAGCTGTCGCACAGCCTGCGACTTCCAAACCTCCAAGAGTGACAGCGACTTGGCCTCCATCACTACTAATGGTATGCCGTTGACGAACAGAACGAGGTCGGGTATGACCATGCGCTCATCGTCCTCGGCGCCACCCCGCTCGTTGCTCCGACGGACACGGAACTGGGTGGTGACAACGAATTCGTTGAGGCCCCCCTTAGGATGGTCAAAGTCAAAGAAGCGGACGATGCGAGAGTCTCTTCCCCGCAGTCCGTCTACGGTCAATGGCATCCCGTACGTAAGGTACTCGTGTACTGCCTGATTGCGAGCCATGCCTGTGGCGTCGATGTGTTCCAGGTTGAAGATGGCGCGGTACACCTGCTCCTCGGTCATCCACTCGTTGAGACGCAGCAGGGCTGCCTGCAAGCGTCCTTTCAGCAGGACCTCCCTTTCGTCACCGCGCTCTGCTGCAAGAGTCTCGCGTGGTACGTACGTCCATCCTAGTCGCTCCAGTAGGCGACGAGCCGGGTCCTCGGCGTGGTTGAATTCATTCAGCTTGGACGGAGTAGTCATGGGATAGGCTCGCTAGATTCCGTCTCTTTCCTTGTGGCAGCATCCAGTTTGTTCATGAGGTGATTAGCAAAGGCGAGTATCTCCAGGGCGACCTTGGGGTCATCTCTTAGCTCATGTTCATGCGCGCGTGGATTCCTAATCTCCGTCATGGCTCCAGCAAACAAATGCTTGTAGCCTTCTGGTTCGTTCCTATCGGACGTTGAGTGTAGTTCGTTGAGTTTGAGAATTGGATTCTTCTCACTAAACACCGTGAACATAAGGTCTGCCCCCCCTTTGTCCGATAGACCGGACCTATCCCTTACAGCGTTGTCCAAGCACTTGAAAGCGGCTTCTACAGCATCCGCAAAGTTACGACTACGGAAGCGGGTTCGGGTCGCCTGGCTAAGACGATCATTTGTGACCAACCTGTCGAATAGCAGGTCTACGGGGATCATGTCAGGCCGTTCAGGCGCACCGAACTTTGGTCCCCACACTCGAGGTTCCTTTATGAACTCGCCCGTAACATATGTACCACTCCACTCGAATCGCCTAAGAAGGTCCAAAAGCCTGTTAGGTGAAGACGGAGGCTCTAGGTCTGTGCCTTCCGCCCTTATCTCGATACGCTCCATTCCTCCAAACGGTATTGTGCGTCCGTCGAGCCTTATGTGCTGCAAGCCTTTGAGTGGGGTCACAACGCGTTCGTTAAGGTCCTCTAAGGTGAGACCATATTCGACCACCGGTGATGCGGGGTTGTCTTTCTTGGAGGGCAAGATAGCCTCCCACAAAAGGGTTCGAGGGTCGCTCTCGCCTAGTGGAGACAGGAAATTTCTCGGCCCAGTGAGTGGCGTGGGCCGAGCTTGAAAATCAAACAGAGATGGCGGGGGTACATAGTCCTGCCTGAGGGATATACGCACATTGTATGAGAAGCTTATCACCTTATGCTCCCACTCCCACTCTCACTCACCCCGTCAGCAGTGCACCCAAGGCAGGCGTCTTCACCGATCTTGGCACGTATGTCCAGCCTAGGCACTGTAGGAGCACGCGCTCCGGCTCCTCGGTGTGGTTGCAGTCGTTCAACTTGGCGGGGGAGGGCATCTTGGACTAACTCATCACCGGGTGCACCACGCCGTCAGGTGTGATGTTGTATCGACGCCCCTCGAACAGGCTTTCCATCATCATGAAAATATGGTCTTCTGCCCGTATCTCAAGGTTTTCTTCGGCTGTGTGATATTCAAGCTTAAATCTGATCCCCTTTATCGTCACATTAACTTGTTGGTCAGGCACCGACAGACTTGCACCATTTGCAAATTGGATATCGTGGTCACCTTCGTTCGGATCATCTTTGATTTCGGCTTGGATGATTTCTTGCAACGACATGACCTCTGATCCTGGAGACTCGATAAACGCCCTGTCTGTAAGAATCTGAACCTGAACTTTCGTCTTCTCCGACGAGATATCGCTGGGGGGCTGGACAATCTGAAAGTCGTACACATGGGGCATATTGATCCGCATGTCAATGTTGATGGTTCTGATTTTTCCCTCCCAGTCCTTATCTACAGGTTTCCTGAGCTCCACAAGGCCGATATTCTTGAACTCTGCATAGGACTTGGCGTCTTCAGTAAACCCCATTCTTGAAACAACCACACCCTTGTCTATCGAAGTGTCTTCAACAATCGACTCTAATTTAGCGATTACGTCCTTTGGCACCTTCTTGTTCCAGTACTTGCACTCTATGGCTGTTCTGTACTTGTGGATCCCGTCACTGAAGGTTGTGAGAACGTCGATCTGATGGGAGATCCCGGACTTGCCTTCAACCTTGCAGGTAGGACCCCAACCTTCTATTTCCACGCCCCTCGACTTTCCGAGGGTTGCGTAGATGTCCTTTACTGTTTCCTCGTATGAGCGCCAGTCCATCAACGGTTCATCTGGAGTGGAAGTCATCGCCGTAGCCTGCCAGATTCAAGAATCGAAAGTATGCGTTCTACAAAGGGTCCGTCGATATTCTCACCTTTCGTACGCCAGTCGTGTAGGTAGATACTCAAAGTGCCAGTTGACTCCGGCAAGAGGCGAATGGTGTTCCAACCGCTGGGGGTATCCTCAAAAGGCGACAACAGAGCGTATGCGACGATAGCGTTCTTGTCCCTTTGGTATTTGCCGGCACGCAGGGATTCCTCCTCCCTATCTAGCCATGAACCCAAACTAAGTCCAGTCGGTAGCTGTCTTTCGGGTCTCGCCAAACAGTCTTGAGCGTACTCTGCCAATGACGGCGCATAGTCGCTCCAGTTCGGATAGGGAGGGTTGTCGGGCCAACTTTTAGCCATTCGCCGAAGGGTGACGATTGAGGCGAGTTCGCAAAGGGCTTCATGAAACCAATTGTTGGGATTGCCCCGCAGTCGCTCGAAACCCGACGCTAGATGGCAAAGTTCGTGCACGAACTGATAAGCGAATTTGGCCCAGTACTTATCACGTGCTTGGAGCAGGATGAGAAAAGGCCCTTGATGGGAAGATCGATAACAGGTCATGGGGTCATCTTCTTCGGTGTTCGTGGGCCTGACCAATATTTGCCAATCAAGAATCTCTCGAAAGCCTGCTGCAAAGTGAGTGGCTACGTTCTGGAGAAGAACCTGGATATCGTACTGTCTGCTATCGCCCCAATTGCCTTGAACTACCTGTATTTCCATTTCCTACACGCCCACCCGCACGCGCCCCGAAAGCAGTGCATCCGCCACGGATGCCTTCAGCATTCGTAGGCCATCCCTTTCCTCTCGTGCTCGCTCGATAGTCTGGTATGTGCTGTTAAGGCTGGCAACAATGGTCGTTTGCTCGGACAATGCTGGGAGTGGAATGAGCGCTCGTTTCAAACGTGAACCAGTAATCGATGGTACTGCGCTGACATTGGCGAACTGGAATAGATCAATGGACTCAAACCAGAAATGGAGGAACCTGCCATTACACCTGCTGGCGTCCGCAACGGTAACTCCGGCCATGTTGTTATCGATGATGGTTGGAACTGTCAGTAACCTCTTCTTATTGGTGGCTATCGCCGCTCCCACCTTGGGGAATACGATTGCACCTGGAGCGAACACTTCTGCTCCCAATTCCTTCACGTCTTCCAAGTCGACGTAGTTGTTCGCACTCCAGATGAAGGTTTCGTTGCCCTCCAATGTCATGTCTGAGACTTTGATGAAAGGATACGCTCCGTCACGGCGGCCTTGTCTGTCCAGCGGAAAGCCGACTCCACTCTTTACCTCCGCCACATCCCACAGCCGCACCACTTCCCAGTCCACCGGTATTGTCCCTAAGCCCGGCGCGTCCTTCCACTCTGTGTGCCAGCCAGGGACGCCTCGTGTGAGCAGTTCATGCAGCAGGGCATCGCGCATCTGCTCCGTAGCGGCTATGACTGCGTCAGTGCCCGCGATGGCCTCGTCGATGGAGTCGAGCACGGTGGCGATGGCCCGCTGCTCCGGCAACGGTGGCAGGCAAAACCGGACATCAGAAAAGGCGGTCTTGTTCAAGATTGGCACTGCTGTTTTTGCAGACATCGACAGGAAGTACTTCCCCAGACGGTCGCACGCCCAGAAGAGAAATGCAGATAGTACCGCATCACTAGGCAATAGTGCGTTTATTTGCTGATTGAAGCATAGCGGCACTCTCGAGATGGCGACTTCTCCTATTGTGCCAATACAAGAAACCAAGACGGAGTATTCTGGAACTTGTCTCGACACGGCTACGCCTGCTTCGGTGAGGTATTCTTCAGACGAATCTATGAGTCTCCCTGACGATAAGTCTGAGGGTTTAACCCACGGAACCACGCCGCCGTAGTACTCGGCTACTTCACGAGACGGTGTATTCCCTGTCACAACCTCCGCCACATCCCCCAAGCGCACCACTTGCCAGCCGTCGGGAATGGCTCCTTCTTCGCCTAAAGGTCTCATCGGTCCTATTCGGTCTCTTCCTTCGCCGGGGGGCGAATTTCGTGGATGGTCACAGGAAGCCCTGCCCGCTTTGCTTCCAACCAGCGCTTGAAAGAATTTTGGCTTTCTCCCGAAGGCCAACCGCCCAGCAACATTTCCACGCTGATATCCTCATCCAGGTCGGGCCAGTGGATTCCCTCGCCCGCGCCGATGAGCCGCCAGTTATTGCGCTCCTCCGTCGTGGCGTGAATGAGCCTGGGATACCAGGACAGTGGCACCGATACGGTCCGACCGTCGGAGAGATCGGCGGCCAAGGTATCGTCGGTCACCTCAATGGTCATGGTCTCCGGAACACTTACCTTAAGATTTGAAACGTTCATTCCAAGCCTCCAGAAACGAAACTTGATTCTCCTCGACTATCCTCTCAATGCGGCGAATCTCATGTCGCCTCAATCCGCCTGTCTGTTGGAGCCTGACCGGGTCCAGCCAGAACTTGGCGATGCGGTTATCACGTTCAACGTGAATGTGGGGAGGTTCTCCCCGGTCGCTCGCGTAGAAGAAGAACCGGTACGGCCCCTCCCTTAGTATCACCGGCATTGTTCGATCGCCGTACTATCGGGCATAGCCCATCTCCGCCAGCAGTTCGTCCATCTTTGCCACCGCCTCATCTCGCCGCCGCTCTGCCACTTTCAGTTGAGCCAGTGCCTCCTCTACCGGGATCACCTCCACCGGCTCTTTGGTGTCCACGTAGCGGCTGATGTTTAGGTTGAAGTCGCTACCTTGTATCTCCTCAAGATCGGCGACATGGGCAAATCGCTCCACGTCCTCAAACTCCCTGAACGCTGCGACGATCTTGCCTATGTGCTCAGGGTCGATATAGTTCTGGGCCTTGCCGGGACGGAAGTAGCCATCTTGGGATGCGTCCACGAACAGCACCTTCCCCCGCCTCGCTACGGGCTTGGCCCTGTTCAGCACGCAGATGGCGACGGGGATGCTGGCCCCGAAGAAGAGGTTGGGGGCCAGACCGATCACCGCTTCGAACAGGTCGGCCTCAACGATGCCCTGCCGTATCTTCCCCTCCGCTCCGCCACGGAACAGGATCCCATGGGGCATGACCACGCCCACCATACCCTGGGCGTTGGTCACTCCCAACATGTGCAGCAGGAAGGCGAGGTCGCCCCTGGTCCTAGGCGGCGTTGCTCCGTAACGGTCGAAGCGGTGGTGCGGGTCGTTGGGAGCGAAGTCGTGACCCCAGTTCTTGAGGCTGAAGGGGGGATTGGCGATAACGCGGTCGTAGGACAGGATTCGCCCCGACGGGTCCACCAGGCCCGGCTCAGCTATCACGTCACCCGCCTCCAGCCGACTGGCACGCAAGCCGTGGAGGAGCAGGTTGAGCTTGCCGATGGCCAGCGTTCCCAGGTTGCGTTCCTGGCCGTGGAGCGCAAGGTTGCGGACGTCTCCGCCCTGTTCACGCACGTACTGCGCCGCATAGATGAGCATGCCTCCTGATCCCGCCGTCGGGTCGCAGATGCGCATCCCCTCGCGGGGCTGAAGCAGTTCGATGATGAGCCTGACCACCGAGCGGGGAGTGTAGAACTCGCCGCCCTTCTTGCCTGCGTCGTCGGCGAATCGGTTGATCAGGTACTCGTAGGCGTCGCCCAGGACATTGCCTCCGCCCGCTGCGTCCTCTCGTAGGTTCTCGTCACGCAGGTTCATGTCGCCGAAGTGGTTCAGCAGGCTGCGGATGATGCGCTCGCGGTTGGCTGGACTTCCCAGCTTCGATTCGTCGTTCCAGTTGGTGGAGGCCAACACGCCGTCCAATCTGGGGGTGTTGGCCTCCTCAATGGCGTGGCTGGCCATGTTGAGAGATTCGCCCAGGTTCATGGACGAGGCGGCAATGGACTCCCAACGCGCTGACTCCGGGACGAAGAACTCGTGCTCGTCACGGTCCTTGATGGCCACGTCGCGAGCAACGCCGGAGGCAACGGCATTGTCCACTTCTTCGCCGAACCGGTCGGAGAGCCGTTTCAAGAAGAGAATGGAGAATATGTGGTTCTTGTAGTCGGCGGCGTCGATCTGCCCCCGTAGGATGTCGGCGGCCTGCCACAGCTTCGACTCCAACTCCTGTCTGCGTAACGTCATGAGCTTCTCCCTAAGGTTGCAGGTACGGCCCCGTGTGCCAATTCATATATCACGGTGTCACGGAGCGTCTCGCGTCGCAGCCGAGCGGCTTCAATCGCCGATTCATACGCCTCCTCCGATGCCTCTACGAGCCGGGCCACCGCATCAAGGTCACGGGGCGACGGCACGGGTACCTGAACCTCTCCCAGGTTCTTGGCCGAGAGCGACCTGAAAGTGGCGCTCACCGTCATCCGCCTGGCGAGCTGCGTCCGGCCCAAGGATGAAGTGAGGCAATACCAAAGCCAGTGACCCATACCGGATTCCGGTTGTTTCGCTCGCACCACCAATAGAGTCACTCCCGCGACCGTTCTCGACACCTCCGGCGGTACGAGGGCTACCTGGGTGGACGCTGTACGCGCCGTTACCAGCAGGTCGAAGGGTCGTAGTAAGTGACGCTCGGTACGGACGCCATGAATGAGTCCTAGCTCGTTGAGTCCATCTAGGTCAAGCCAGCCGTCGTCGCGGATGTCGCCGCTCTCAACGATCCGCAACATCCACTCTCCGCGATGTGTTCCTACACCGTGCCCGGCACGGGCGACACCTTGGTATACGTCAGCCAGATCATCCACTGTGCGCATAGGCAAATCATAGCACAATTAGTGCCCTCTGTCATTTGCAACACTAGGCCGTGCTGGTTGGCAAGGCCGCGTTAGGGCGGTAGCAGCGCTGATCCCTTACTGGGGGTGCTGGCGGAGTCCAGCATGGAGTGGGCAGTTGGTCACGATGTGTCGCGGCTGTCCCATGCCGCGGTGTGATGTTCTCCCCCAGTTCTTCGCAGGATTGGGCCGGCGGAATGAAGGGTTAGGACGATGCTCTGCCTACACCGCCAATTGGAAGGTCAACGTGAAGGTTCTTGATTTTATCAAGTCTGGTGGGCCTGAGTTGACGATAGGCAGAACCATTTTCGAATTGTGGATGGGTGATCCAACTTCACTCCGGCGATCCTGACACCATTACGTAGCCGTCCCACGGCCAGCGCAAGGGGGGCCTGCTGCATTGCAGCAGGCCCCCTCCTACCCTCATGCCGATCCGGCTGGGCCGGCCTAGTCGGTGAACTCCACGTTGCCGGTGGTTTCGGTCCGGTTCGCCACGCCCGAGCTCCAGGCCAGGGTGAGGCCCAGCGCCTGGGAGTCCCTGATCTCCACCGTGACCGTGATGGACGTTTCCTCGCCGTCCAGGGCGGCGTAGGTGACCGGATCGCTGCTGATCTCGCCGTTGCGGAGCACCGACAGCAGCAGCGTTACCGAGCCGCTCGGCTTGCAGTCAAGGCTCACCTCGAACTCCACCGTCGCGTCGCTGCGGCTGGCCGTGGGGTTGTTGATCAGGACCGTGGGCCTGCTGTCGCCGCAGTCGGCCAGCACGGCCTCGTCCGTCTCCTCCACCACCGGCGTGGGGGCGTCGTCGTTGTCCGACACCGCCACCGTGGCCGCGCCCTGGGTCGAGGATACCGTATAGCCGCTGCCCGCGTTCACCGTGGCGGTGACCGACCCGTCGGCCTCATCGGTAGTATCGTCGGTGGTAGCGACCGTCAGGGTGACGCTGCCCGAGGTGGGTATGGTCACCGTCTTCTGGCCCGTGGTCGCGCCGTAGTCGCCGCCCTGGGACACCGTCACGCTCACGTCCAGGTTGGACGCCGGCGCCGGGCTGGCCGTCACCGTGAAGACGGCGGAGCCGCCCTCGGTGATGCCATTGCCGCCGGTAACGCTCACCACCGGCGTGGGGGCGTCGTCGTTGTCCGACACCGCCACCGTGGCCGCGCCCTGGGACGAGGACACCGTGTAGCCGGCGCCCGCGTTCACCGTGGCGGTGACCGACCCGTCGGCCTCATCGGTAGTATCGTCCGTGGTGCCGACCGTCAGGGTGACGCTGCCCGAGGTGGGTATGGTCACCGTGCGCTGGCCCGTCGTCGCGCCGTAGTCGCCGCTCTGGGAGATCGTGACGCTCACGTCCAGGTTGGACGCCGGCGCCGGGCTGGCCGTCACCGTGAAGACGGCGGAGCCGCCCTCGGTGACGCCATTGCCGCCGGAAATGCTCACCACCGGCGTGGGGGCGTCGTCGTTGTCCGAGACGGCCACCGTGGCCGCGCCCTGGGACGAGGACACCGTGTAGCCGCTGCCCGCGTTCACCGTGGCCGTCACCGACCCGTCGGTCTCGTCGGCGCTGTCGTCGGTGGTGCCGACTGTGAGGGTGACGCTGCCCGTGGTGGGGACGGTCACCGTGCGCTTCCCCGTGGCCGCGCCGTAGTCGCCGCTCTGGGAGACCGTCACGCTCACGTCCAGGTTGGACGCCGGCGCCGGGCTGGCCGTCACCGTGAAGACGGCGTCGCCGCCCTCGGTCACCCCATTGCCGCCCGTGACGCTCACCACCGGCGTGGGGGCGGCGTCGTTGTCGGCCACGCCGACCGTGGCCGCGCCCTGGGAGGACGACACCGTGTAGCCGCTGCCGGCGTTCACCGTTGCGGTCACCGACCCGTCGGTCTCGTCAGTAGTATCGTCCGTGGTGCCAACGGTGAGGGTGACGCTGCCCGTGGTGGGGATGGTCACCGTCCGCTGGCCTGTGGTCGCGCCGTAGTCGCCGCTCTGCGACACCGTGACGCTCACGTCCAGGTTGGACGCCGGGGCCGGGCTGGCCGTCACCGTGAAGACGGCGTCGCCGCCCTCGGTGATGCCGCTGCCCGCGCTGACGCTCACCTCAGGCGTGGGCGGCGGCGGCGGCGTTTGCGTTGACGCCGCCGCCAGCGCCGTCAACTCCGTCACCACCTCGTCCCACACCGGGCTGCTGTGCCGGTCCGCCATCTCCTGGGCCTCGGCCGCCGTCATCGGGCCGCCCGTGACGCCGGCGCCGTCGTGCTCGCCGAACGCGAGCAGCACCCGGTTCCAGCGGTTCACGTGGGCCGTGCCGTGCTGCGTCTGCGACGCCAGCTCCCTGACCTTCGCGATCACGTCCGGGTCCACCGTGTAGCCCGTCTGCTCCTCGACGACCGGGTCGTCGTTGTCCGACACGCTCACCGTGGCCGCGCCCTGGGTGGACGACACCGTGTAGGCGCTGCCCGCGTTCACCGTGGCCGTGACCGACCCGTCGGTTTCGTCGGTGGAGTCGTCGGTGGTGCCGACGGTGAAGGTGACGCTGCCCGTGGTCGGGATGGTCACCGTCCGCTGGCCAGTGGTCGCTCCGTAGTCGCCGCTCTGCGACACCGTCACGCTCACGTCCAGGTTGGACGAAGGCGCCGGGCTGGCCGACACCGTGAAGCTGGCCGAGCCGCCCTCGGTGATCCCGCTGCCGCCGCTGACACTCACCACCGGCTTGGGCGCGTCGTCATTGTCCGACACAGACACCGTGGCCGCGCCCTGGGTCGCCGACACCGTGTAGGCGCTGCCCGCGTTCACCGTGGCCGTGACCGACCCGTCGGTTTCGTCCGTAGAGTCGTCGGTGGTGCCGACGCTGAAGGTGACGCTGCCCGTGGTGGGGATGGTCACCGTCCGCTGGCCCGTGGTGGCTCCGTAGTCGCCGCTCTGCGACACCGTCACGCTCACGTCCATGTTCGACGCCGGGGCCGGGCTGGCCGACACCGTGAAGCTGGCGCTCCCGCCCTCGGTGATGCCGCTGCCGCCCGACACGCTGACCACCGGCTTGGGCGCGTCGTCATTGTCCGACACGCTCACCGTGGCCGCACCCTGGGTCGAGGACACGGTGTAGGCGCTGCCCGCGTTCAGCGTGGCCGTAACCGACCCGTCGGCCTCGTCGGTACTATCGTCCGTGGTGCCGACGGTGAAGGTGACGCTGCCCGTGGTGGGGATGGTCACCGTCCGCTGGCCAGTGGTCGCTCCGTAGTCGCCGCTCTGCGACACCGTCACGCTCACGTCCAAGTTGGACGCAGGCGCCGGGCTGGCGCTGACCGTGAAGCTGGCGTTCCCGCCCTCGGTGATCCCGCTGCCGCCGCTGACGCTCACCACCGGCTTGGTAGCGTCGTCGTTGTCCGACACGCTCACCGTGGCCGCGCCCTGGGTCGAGGACACCGTGTAGGCGCTGCCCGCGTTTACCGTGGCCGTCACCGACCCGTCGGCTTCGTCGGCAGAGTCGTCGGTGGTGCCGACGGTGAAGGTGACGCTGCCCGTGGTGGGGATGGTCACCGTCCGCTGGCCCGTGGTCGCCCCGTAGTCGCCACTGGCCGACACGGTGACGCTCACGTCCAGGTTGGACGCAGGGGCCGGGCTGGCCGACACCGTGAAGCTGGCGTTCCCGCCCTCGGTGATGCCGCTGCCACCGCTGACGCTGATCTCCGGCTTGGGGTCGTTGTTGTTCGCCGCCTCCAGGTTGGTCAGCTCAGTGACCACGGGGTCCCAGCGCGACCAGCCCCGGTCGGCGTAGGTCTGCGCCTCCGCCGCCGTCATCGGCCCGCCGGTTACGCCGGTGCCGTCGTGCTCGCCGAAGGCCACCAGCACCCGCTTCCAGCGGTTGACGTGCTCCGCGCCTTCATGCGTCTCCGCCGCATACGACTTCACGTTGGCCAGCACGGTGGCATCCACCGTGTAGCCCACAGTATCGTCGTCGGACACGGACACCGTGGCCGCGCCCTGGGTGGCATCCACCGTGTAGCCGGCGTCGGCAGCCGGAGTATCCAGCGTGGCCGTCACCGACCCGTCGGTTTCGTCGGCAGAGTCGTCCGTGGTGCCGACGGTGAAGGTGACGCTGCCCGTGGTGGGGATGGTCACCGTCCGCTGGCCCGTGGTCGCTCCGTAGTCGCCGCTGGCGGAGACCGTGACGCTCACGTCCAGGTTGGACGCCGGCGCCGGGCTGGCCGACACCGTGAAGCTGGCGCTCCCGCCCTCGGTGATCCCGCTCCCAGCGGAAATGCTGACCTCCGGCTTGGAGTCGTCGTCGTCGGACACGGCCACCGTGGCCGCGCCCTGGGTCGCCGACACCGTGTAGCCGGCGTCGGCAGCCGGAGTATCCAGCGTGGCCGTCACCGACCCGTCGGTTTCGTCGGCAGAGTCGTCGGTGGTGCCGACGGTGAAGGTGACGCTGCCCGTGGTCGGGACGGTCACCGTCCGCTGGCCCGTGGCCGCCCCGTAGTCGCCGCTCTGCGACACCGTGACGCTCACGTCCAGGTTGGACGAAGGCGCCGGGCTGGCCGACACCGTGAAGCTGGCGTTCCCGCCCTCGGTTACGCCACTGCCGCCGCTGACGCTGATCTCCGGCTTGGGGTCGTCGTTGTTCGCCGCCTCCAGGTTGGTCAGCTCGGTGACCACCGGGACCCACCGTGACCAGCCGTTGTCGGCGTAGGTCTGCGCCTCCGCCGCCGTCATCGGCCCGCCGGTTACGCCGGTGCCGTCGTGCTCGCCGAAGGCCACCAGCACCCGATTCCAGCGGTTGACGTGGTCCGCGCCTTGCTCCGTCTCGGCGGCGTAGCCGCGCACGTCGGCGATCAGCTGCGCGGGCACCTCGTACCCCTGCGTCTGCTCCCCAAGCGCCTCGTCATCGTCCGTCACGCTCACGGTCTCCGATGACAGCGCGCCCACCGTGTAGTCGCTGCCCGCGTTCAGCGTCAGCGTCACCGACCCGTCGGCCTCGTCCGCCTCGTCGTCGGTGGTGGTGATGGTCACCGTCGCGCTGCCGCCCGTCGGGATGGTCACGCTGCCGGGCAGCGGCCCGTACCCGAAGTCTCCGGTCGTGGCCGCGGTGATACTCACCGCCAGGTCCGCCGCCGGCGCCGGGCTGGCCGTGACCGTGAAGGTCACGGAGTCCCCCTCGGTAATCCCGCTGCCGTCGGCGACGCTCACCACCGGCTTGGGGCCGTCGTCGTCCTCCCCAGTTACTACGGACAGCTGGTAGGGGACGCCGCCATCGTGCCAATCTGAGGATTCAACCCCGTTGCCCAAGCTCAATCCCCAGAAACTATTATAACAGTCGAGAGCAGTCAGCAGGCAGGTTGCGTACTCGATGGATGCAGTGAAACTACTGCCAGGAGAATAGGGGGTATCGATAAAAGGTCTTTCGCCCGTGTCCGCGGCAGGATGCCGGGCAAGTCGGTAGTTGTACAAGTTGCCCGTGACGGCGACGTAGTAGGTACCATCGGCGTCCGGAGTTACGACAGCGTCCGGGGCCGTCGCCGCCAGTGGGGATTCTACGCCGCTGGCGACGCGGTTGCCGTCGGCGTCGTACACCCCTTCGACCCTGGCGTGGAGCGGGTGCGCCAGTCCCGACTTGGTCAGCGTCGAGTCGGCGTAGATGAGATACCGTACGCCGGCGCTCAGGCTGACCCGGAACCAGTCCACGTCCACGCGGGTTTCATTGCGGCCGGTGGCCGCGCTGCCGTCGGCGCTCAATTGACCGGTGGTGGTCGCGTCGGCGGGGTAATCGTCGGCGACGGTGGCCACTTCCAGCACGTAGGCTTTCTCATATTCCGCGATTTCGGCTAGCGATTGCAGTTCCACTTCCAGCAACCCGGGCGGGACAGTCTGATTCGGGGTCGGGGGCCATTGCCCTATAACTCCCGATGGTCGGACTCCGATGAACCAGGTCCCGCTCTTCTCTGGCGTGAAAACGAAGCCATCGTCCAAGTAGCCCCGGCGCTCTTGCGTGCAATCGCCCCAGGCGTCGTGTATGCAGAACACCCCCGCTTCAAACCCCCACGCCTTCATCCAGTAGGTCCGGCCTGCGGTCAGGCTGACGCCGTGCCAGTCTTCGTCGAGGCCGGAATCCAAAACGCCGCCTACCTTGCCGTCTACGCGGGCCGTGCAGGTGGTGGACACATCGGCTGCGCAATCCCCGACCTGCGCGACCTGTCCGCCGTCGTCGTCGGATACGACGACCTGCGCCGTAGCGCCTTCGATGGACAGGCTCACCCAGCCGTCGGCTTCATCGGCACTGTCGTCGTCGGTGGCTACGCGCAGCGTGACGGACTGCCCGGTGGTGATGGTGAGGGTACGCAGGCCCAGGTCGCTGGGAGCGCCCACGAAGTCGCCACCCTGGCTGACCAGCGCTTTGATGGTTTCTGTCCGGGCCGGCGACGCCGCCGAGGCGCTGATGGTGAACTCCGCCTCGCCGCCTTCGATGATGTCCGGTCCAGTGGCGAGGGTAAATTCCACATCGTCATTGTCCTGGATCCACTGGCTGCCGTGGTCACTCCCGCTGTGTTCCTCTCCGCCGTACCACCCGGCTGCCACGTAGCCGTCGCCGGGCAGAACCCGCGCCACCACCCGGCCATGCGGCTCGTCAACCCCGTCGTCCACTGTAGGCACGATCAAGTAGGAGTGTGACGGGGCGGGTGGAATGGTCAACTGGCGCTTGCCCAAGCGCTCCGGCGCCACGAAGTCGCCAATCTGGCTGATCTCCACGGTAATGGGAAGTGGACTGGCCAGGGATTTTTTCGACGTGAATCTGAACCGGTAATCGCTGCCTTCGTAAGGTCCCCCGTTGACGACCGTCCCGACCACCTGGATTTCCGGCGTGTAATTCTTCCGCTCCTCCTCGGTCAGGTCCCTGTCATAGATCACTTCAGTAACCGTCTTGTACGGGCCCGGCTTGTATCCCGCTCCCGGCAGCAGATCCAGGGTGAGCTTGCCGTCAGGCTCGGCCACGCTGTCGTCAATCGGAGTAATTCTGTGCACCAGGCTGTGATGTTTGGCCGGTATCAGCAGATGCTTCAGCCCCAGATCCGAGGGATCGTAGAAGTCGTTCTCCTGCGACAATTTCACGTTGATCAACAGCGGCTTGTCCGGTGCCGGGAGAACATGCAATATGAAGACGGTTGGTATATATTCAGTAGTGCCGTGGGTAGGCTGGGCCAAGTTGATCGTGGGAGTGCGGGTGAGCCGGTCTTCACTGGTCACCGGTACGGTTGCCGCGTCGCTGGGCGCATCCGCGACGGCGTAGCCGCCGCTGGCGGAGACGAGCGTCGCCGTAATGGTTCCGGGGGATTCGACCACGCCGTCGTCGACGGTGGACACGGCGTAGGTCGCTGAGCCGCTGGCCGGAACGGTTAAGGTCTGCCCGCCGGTCTCGCCTTCGCCGATCACGTCGCCGCCGGCCGTGATGGTCAGTTCCACCGTGATGTCGCTGGTGGGGGCCGGGTCTGCCGTTATCGTGAATACGGCGTCGCTGCCCTCGGACACCTCAGGGCCGGCGGTCACGCTGACCTCGGGAACGATCTCGGGCTCCACCACGGGCGTCGGCTCCGGCTCGATGGCCGGCAGCGTGCGCGCCCTGATCTGAACCTCGCCGGCGCTGGTGGCGTCGCTGCGGAAGGCGCTGACGCTCAACTCGTACTCGAAGTCGGCCTGCAAGCCGGTGAAGACGTGTGTGTCCTCTCCGGGTGAGGCGGTGTGCACCTGGAACTCGTCGCCCCCGAGGAGGATGATGGTATAGGTCGTCACGTCTGCCAGTTGGCTCCATTGCACCGTCAGGCTGCTTTCGGTGCGCTCGGTCACGGTGAGGCTTAGGCCGCCGGACTGGGCTCGCGCTTCCGGCGCATGGAGCAGGGCTAGGAGCAGCGACACTGCCAGGGCCAAGGCCACGAGCAGCAAGGTACGGAACGTGAGCAGGCGTCGGAACCCGGCGGCGCGGCTCATCATGTCATCATCGCGCAGGCCGGAAACAGAATAGCTATTGGGCGGGGGGGGGGGCTCCAAGGCTTTCAAAGGCCTGCGGCGAGGGTTACGCCCCAAGGTCTTGGGCAAGACCCAAGAAAAGGTAGCCGATGCGACCGCAATTTGGGTGAGTTGGACTGCCAATCTACTCAATTCGATAACCTTAAGGTCGGTGTTGTTGCTCCTTGCCCTACTGATCCGGCAGTGAGGCTACGCTCCCTGGCTACGGAGCCGCTCCTCCAACTCCCGGACTCGAGCTTCGGCACTGTCGGCACGGGCTTGCTCTGTGTCGGCGCGAACTTGCTGCGCCTCCGCAAGGGCTTCCGCCGCCGCTCGCGCCTGCCGCTCGTCTTCCAGGCTGGCGATGGGACGTCCCGTGGCAGGATCATAGAACACCAGGGCTCCATCCTCCCACCTCAGGTACAGGTTCAGCGCAGGACTGTATCCCTGAAGGACTCCATCGGACACGGTCTCTATCGGTATGGGTTCGTACCGACCCTCCACCAGCCGGTCTCCGGCCAACCTCGCCCCGTGATACTCTCCCGTCTCGTCGAAGCGCCAGTACTCAGGTATGCCCAAACGGGCATAGTCCACCCGTTTGGCCCCCACGTCTATTGCTCCGGTGCTCTCCGACGCCACCTCAAGCACGAAGTCTGGTGCCTTCCCCTGCTCCGAGACGATGTACCCGTTGCTCCGGCGATACACCTCGGGATCAACACCAAAGGCCACCAAGAGGTCGGGGCGCCGGGCGCGTGCCTTGTTGAACTCCGGCCTGGCGACTATCCAGCGGTCCGCCTCCACCAGGGTGGTCTCCGGGTTGCCCAGATGCACTGCCAAGGCGTGGGAATAGCCGTACTTGAAGAGCTGGTCGTACTGCGTCATCTCATCCGGTTCCCGCTGCGGGGGGTCGGGCAGCCGGAAGCCGCCTTGCACTTCTGCGGTTTTGGTGAATGTGTCTGGCGTCGTCATATCTCACCCGACAATCGACCCGGAGCCTGCGCCATCTCCAACCGACACCGGCGCATCCACTCCGAGGCTCCTCCAACAGAGCATTCTTCTACGAGTTGCATTCTACCACCTCCGTCCATCGCTTGGAAAGAGCCGAGTCCACCGCGGACTGTCCGATCTGCTGGCCGACGGCGAAGGGCGCCTTGAGCTACTTCAGTCGGCTACCCCCATCGCAGACCCAGGGTGAGTGCTCGCCTCAGCCAGCGCAGCCGCCTTGCTTTCGTCAAGGCCGCTGCCAGCGCCTCCTTCCGCCACCGCAGGTGGTCTTCCCTGCGCGAAGCGTCCAATGGTTCCGTCTCCGGCGGCAGCGTCAGGCCGTAGTCGCTGAGCATGGCTATCTCCAACTCCCACCGGCGCACCGCAGCCTTGGCACGATCCGCCCGCCCGCCGGAAACCTCAGCCTCGGTTCGAAGCTCCCGCCACTCCTTCACCAACGGGGCAGCCGGGCCGAAGGCGTGCCCTTCGTCCGGCTGTTCGTCCAACGTGACCACTCCGGCGTCGGGTAGTCCGTGATCCCGTCTGGGAGGCCGCCACTCCCTGCGCCGACCATCGTTATCACCGACCGGATCAGGCTTGCTCCGCTCCCGTTTCTCTTCCTCCGCCCCGTCCTCCGACCCTCCAGCATTGCGCTCCAACTCCGTCAGTTGTCTCACCTGGGCCTCTACGGTCTCCACCAGTGCTCCATGCGCTCCCTCCATCGCCGCCACCCGTTCTTCCAACGCCGTTACCTTCCCTACAATGTCACCGGCGTCATCGTCCTGCTCATCCCCGCCGTCACCGTGCTTGTCCCTGAACTCCGCCAACGCCTTCCGCATCCGCCGCGATACGTGACGAGACTCGTGGCAGGTCACCATAGTGCGGTAGTTCACCCCCAGGGCCTCCGCAGCAGCCACCTTGCCCCGGTCATTCACCAGAGCGTCCAGCAGGTCCAGTAGAGGCTCGTCCGATAGGGGGGCATCCGGTAGAGGGATGCTCTTGCCGTCGCCAGCACCCTTCGACCCGGCCCCGCTGGGTTCCTCATGGTCAACCATCGGTCCTCCTTGCCTCAGAAACTACAACAGACTACAATACAATCAGTACAACAGACTTAGCACTGACCCGCAGTAAAACTGCTCGCCGGATTGCCTTCAGGCATCCCGTATTCCCCTTCAAACAGCTACGAATATCACCGAGATTGTATTCTACAATGTGCTCCTAATCTCCTTACAGCCCTCGCAGGGCGAAAGCCGTCCCTGAGCGATTGTAGTCTGACAGGTCAGCCCATCGGCACTCGGCCAGCCTGAAACCGTTGGCGGGCCGATAGCGGCCACGATCCCTCGCTCAATTCCGTCCGTTCCGCACCCTCATGCAAGTTGCTATTTCCTGCAACCGGCCCCTGACACAAAGTGTTCTGTGATTTGGCCCGGTAGGGAGACGTGCCTCTCCATCTCAGCTTTGAAACAGCGCGAATCTGCAACTTGCAGCGAGTCTGTTTCTGCGTACTGCCCCCCTGACTTCGAGGAAGCCCCTCGCAGGGTCGTCACCGATAGGAGGCTGACGCATCAGTGGGCCAGCAACCCCTTTGCATTGATGTAGTCCCCTCCGAGGGATACCGGCTCGCTTTCCCAGGCCCAAACACTGGTCTAGGGACGCCGGTAGTACGGCATCGACGGCGGAAAGGCCAGTCTGCAATCCCGCCAATACCTGCCAAGAGGAGCGGGATGAAAGGGGTCGATAGAAGGAAGCCATCAAAGTGGGTTGCCACGTCCTCGAATGGATCGGCGGCGGCGCACACCGTCAAGCGGCGAGAGACGCTGCGCATCCTGACCCGCATGTCCATTCGCCCTTCCTGCGGCGGGAGGTGGCCCAGGCTTCGCAAGCCCTCGGGAGGCGGAGCATGTTCGCACCCGCATACGGGCAGGTGCATTTCCGCACCGCCCCGTGGGAGGTTCCGGATCGCATGTGTCAATAATCAGGAACATTAGGCCAGCGAATCGCTAAATATTCACGAACTATAGGCCAGATAATCAGGATATTTAGGCCACTCTGAGCGCCTGACCACAGACCATCGCGACACTTCAAGTAGGAGGTGAAGCGATGGCCTACAAGGAGGTATTCAGAGTGGAAATAGCAGAAGTCATCCGGCGCTGGCAGGCGGGGGAGAGCCAGCGCCACATAGCCGAGGGGACAGGGCTTGCTCGGGACACGGTGAGCAAGTACATCGCCTCAGCTGAGAGGCTGGGGCTGTCCCGGGACGGACCCGTTCCCAGCGAGGAGCAGCTGAGCAAGCTGGCGGCCATAGGCCGTGCGGGACCGCGGCGGGCGAGGACGCCGATAGAGGACAGGCTGGGTCCCTGGACCGACCAGATTCAACGGTGGGTCGTTGAGGACCGGCTGCAACTGACCCGCATTCGGGAGTTGCTCTTGGAGCGCGGCTGCGAGGTCTCCTATCCGTCCGTTCAGCGCTTCGTGGCCCGCCGCAACTGGCGGGGCCGCAGTACCAGGACGGTGCGGATGGAGGAGAGCCCGCCGGGTGAGGTGGCGGAGATGGACTTCGGGAGGCTTGGCTTCGCCCAAGACCCGGAGACGGGCCGCCGCCGGACGGTGTGGGCGCTGATCGTTGTGCTGGCCTACTCGCGGCACAGCTTCGTCTGGCCCACCCACGGGCAGAAGCTGGAGGACGTGGTCGCCGGACTGGAAGCGGCCTGGGCCTTCTTCGACGGCATTCCCAAGTACCTGGTCATCGACAACTTCCCGGCGGCGGTGGCCGGGGCCGACGCCCTGCATCCCAGGCTGACCAGGGGCTTCCTGGAGTACTCCCAGCGCCGGGGTTTCATCACCGACCCGGCCCGGGTACGCCACCCCAGGGACAAGCCCAAGGTGGAGCGGGGAGTCCAGTACGTGAGGGAGCGCTTCTTCAAGGGAGCCGACTTCAGGGACCTGCCTCACATGCGGAAGGAAGCGCTCCACTGGTGCCGCGAGGTGGCCGGACAGCGGGTGCACGGCACCACCAGGCGCAAGCCCGTGGAGGTCTTCGACGCCGAGGAGCGCCAGACGCTGCTGCCCTGGGACGGCGAGCCCTACGAGGTGACTCACTGGCGCAACGCCAAGGTGCAGCGCGACCACCACGTGACCTGCCAGAACGCCCTCTACTCGGTGCCGTCGGCTCTGTGCCATCCGGGGCAGCAGGTGGAGATCGCGCTGGACAGCAAGCTGGTGCGCATCTACCACCAGGGCAAGCTGATCAAGGTCCATCCCCGTCAGTCCAAGGGCAGACGCTCCACCGATCCCGACGACTACCCGAAGGAGTTCATCGCCTACACGCTGCGGGCGCCCGACAAGATCACGCAGAGCGCAGCGGAGCTGGGAGAAGCGGTGGCCGCCTTCGCCGACCGGCTCTTCGAAGGCCCCACGCCCTGGGCGAAGGTGCGGCAGGGACACAAGCTGCTCCGCCTCGCCCAGCGCTACACCCCCGACAGGCTGAACGACGCCTGTCGCAAGGCCCTGGACGTGGACCTCATCGACGTGCACCGCGTCGAGCGCATCCTGATCGAAGCCCTGGAGCAGCAGGATGCGCTGCCGTATCCCGATCCGTTGCCTACGGGACGCTTCGCCCGGCCCGGCTCCGTCTTCGCCCTGGTCAACGGCCACCACCCCAACGCAACACCACAAGGAGATCTGACATGACCCGTAACGTCCGCAACCCCGACCTAGCCCCGCTGCTCAAGACCCTCAAGCTGAGCGCCATGCTGGACACCCTGCCCGAGCGCATCGCCCTGGCCCGACGGGACCAACTGGACTACACTGCCTTCCTGGAGATCATCCTGGCCGACGAGGTCAGCCGCAGGGAGAACCGGCGCATCGAGATCCGCCTGAACCGGGCCAGCTTCGAGGAGACCTGCCGACTGGAAGACTTCGACTGGACGTCCGAAATCACCCTGGACCGCCGCCTCCTCGACGCCGCCTTCTCGCTG
Source organism: Dehalococcoidia bacterium (assembly GCA_965207305.1). Classification (GTDB taxonomy): domain Bacteria; phylum Chloroflexota; class Dehalococcoidia; order Lucifugimonadales; family JAGWBF01; genus JAGWBJ01. The sequence goes on from CBDBMB010000002.1 coordinate 596,123, forward strand.
GAGTTCCTCGACAGGCACGAGCACGTCCTGCTGATGGGACCGGCGGGCGTCGGCAAGAGCTTCCTGGCTCAAGCCCTCGGCCACGCCGCCGTCAGAGCCGGGTACACCGTCCGCTTCATCCACGCCGACGACTTCTTCAAAGCCATGGCCCAGGCCAGGGTGGACAACTCGGTGGACAAGACCTTCCGCTCCTTCCTCTCCCCCGACCTGCTCATACTCGACGACCTGGGCCTGCACAGCCTCACCGGACCTCAGTCGGTGGACCTCTACCGGCTGATCATCGCCAAGCACCGGGCCTCCAGCTTCGTCGTCACCTCCAATCGGGCCATCGAAGAGTGGCTCAGTCTCTTCGACGACCCCATCCTGGGCAACAGCGCCCTGGACCGCCTGGCCAACACCAGCTACCAGATCGTCATCGAGGGAACCAGCTACCGGGAAAGGCTCTCTCCTCACCGCGCCCTCTTGGGCAAAGTGGCCAAAATCCTCAGCAAGAAGGGAGGTGATTGACCGACCCGCAGCATCCTGTCAGAATCCAAATCACTGGCATTCAGGGTGGCCTAATGTCTCTGAATATGCTGGCCTAATGTTCCTGATTATTGACAGCATGTCCATTGTTCACACTCCTTTGCAGGCGCTGCGGTCCAACGGTCCGCAGCAGGCCGCAGGGAGGTAAACGAGTTGGCGCTGACATCGAAGCTCCAGCCGCCTGGGCGGCTCATCCCGCCGGGAACCGCACCCGGTCCCGTTCGGCGCCGTCCCGACGTCACGCACCCCCGCCTCAAGCGGGACTTTTGGCGACTCTTGTCATCGGACCGTCGATTTTCCCCGGTGCGGACACCCCCGCCTCAAGCCCTCTTTTGTCATTGAAGACCGAACTGGGGCCTTTCAACAGATTGCCCGCCGGTTACGTCCCATAGGGGCCGATTTACCCCTGATTCAGCTTCGAAATCACGACTTCGACCACTGCGTCACCAAACTCCATTTCCTGTACACCCCCGCCACTGCACGAAACGGCTCCCCGATAGGAGACCTTCCGTGGCGCCACCATGCGTGAGGTCTTCTTCGGCGTCCCGGTCGTTCACACTCTCTGGCGAGGGCTGCGGTCCGGTGACCCGCAGCAAACCGCAGGAGGTGAACATCTTGGCGCTGAGTTCGACAGGGAGACCGACAACCCCAGTGACGCCGCGGTCTCCCCGGCCTCAGCCCGGAGGGCGGGCTCGGCCCATTGCGACTCGCCATCACTGGATACATCGGCGTAGTCCCCTGGAAGCCACTACGCCGATGTAGTCCCTTCCAGGGGATAACGCTCGCCATTCCGGTCGCCCACACTGACGTAAAGACCGGGCGGCAGCCCGCCCGCCAGTCCGTCTGTGCCCGGCGGCCACCCAGGACACCTGTAGACGATAGGCCAGCGGCCCGACGAACCGCCGCTGCGACTGTGACCCATGAGAGAGAGCAATAGAGAAGATACAAGGAACGGGCAACGGAAGAGGAGCGGAGGAGACGCTTCCGATCCCTCCATCGACAGGCCGATGGAGCCCTACACCGCCGAGCAGCGAGCGCAGCTCCAACGCGGGCTGCGCATCCTGGCCCGGATGATCGTCCGCGCCCATCTGCGGGGTGAGATACCCAAGGCAGCGTCGCCTTCCACGAAGCCGCCGTCAGAGAAGGGGTCCGGCGGATGAACCGCCATCAAGCAAGCCCCGCATCCTCAATGCCGCGTCATCCTGGCGGCGGCTCAGGGCATCGTGATCACGGCCCCTGCTTTACCACAACTCCGACCCCCATAACAACGTCCTGCAAGGCATTACATGCGAGCAATTTCCCGTTCAAGATGGGACGTTGGGACATTGTTGACAAGCGGAGAACCAATTGGCAGTCACGAACCCACAAGAAGCAAGAGTCAACGGCGCGGCGCAGGCCGGAGCGGACCTCGACGAGGCGGTCCGGGACTACGTGCGCACCTACGCCGTGCTGCATGGCAGGCCCCAATGCGGCCGAGACCCTCGGCGTGTCCCGCCACACCCTTTGGCGCTTCCTCGACCGGGGCCACACGGGGCGGGCCGTACCCCGCGCTGTGCTGGAGCGCGTGGGCAAGAGCGCAGAGGCGCTGGAGGACGCCGAGGAGTGGCTGATACTCCAAGCGCAGGCCAGGCGACGGCTGAAGGACGGCGGAACGACTGCCGAGCGCACACGCCCCCCTGTCCGAGGCCCTTGAGGATGCCCTCAGGCTGGTCTGCGCAACGCCCCTGGCCACCGTGGACGAGCCTGGCCCGCTTCGGACGCGTTCCCGCCTCCACTATGAGAGAACGCCTAGGCAAGCTCGCCAGTCGGGGCCTGGCGGCCTCCGTGCCGCACCACCTGGGCATTCTCGGCTCCCGGCCCCAGCGCCGTTACTTCCCCACGAAGCAGGGCATCGTCGCTGGAGGGCGGATCGAGCACGGCACGGACTACTTCCTCAGCGAGTACCCCCGTGTCCAGGCAGTGGTTCCGGCTGCTGGCCGAGCGCATGGACGCCGTGGCCGTGCACTACCGCGTCGCCGCCATGATCGCCGACGCAGACCCGCGTGAGAAGCCCGTGCGCGTGGACCACTACCGCAACGGCCCCTACGACATGCTGGTCACTCTGTCGGGTGGCCGCTCCCTCGGCATCATCCGCCAGGGAGCGACTCTGCCCACCTCCAACCTGCGCTATCGCCTTAGAAGCGTCGAGCATCTCCCCAGTCGTCAGAGGCCCTTCGTCACCCTGGTCTTGACCCATGCAGACCAGGCCACCCGCAGGGCCATACGCTCCCTGGGAGACCCCTCGGAGCACCGCAGGACATTCGCGGCGACGGAAGGGGAGCTCCTGGCCGTTGCCCACACCGGAGCCGTCTGGCAGCAGTGCGGAGACGGACGGGACAACGACCCGCCCGTGCCTATCGACCCCGGCGCGTCTCTGAGGAGCATCCTGGCGTGGATGGATCGGCTGCTGGACAAGTCCCATTCATTCTTCCGCGACAAACCCGAGGCCCGATCTCGAAGACCTCTACTCCTCCAGTGTGAAGGCCGCCATGCCGGAGCCTGGCGAGCAACTCACGTCATCTCTCTCGGCGCAACTCACCCGCGCCGGGAAGGACGCCCTGAACCTGCTGTCGGCGTGGCCCCTGTGCACCCGTGAGCAGCTGGCGGGACTGATGGGCGGCGTCACCCTGCGCCGGGTCAACCAGGTGCTCCGCTCCCTCCGTGACCACGGCCTCGTGCGGGAGGACGGCTCCCTGCTCGTTCTCACCGACGAGGGGCTGACGCACCTGGCTCGCCGGGACCGGGCCGCCGTCGGCCTCACCCTCGACCGCTGGAGCCCAGAACTCACCCTCAGGAAGCCCTCCGTCTACGTCGGGACAGCCCTGCGCGCCCTGGCCGCCCAGCTGCGCCACCACGCCGGCGTCGTCGGCTTCGCTTCCGCCCTCTCCGCCGAGGTCGCCAACTCCCCGGACCACGACCTGTTCGACCTGCTGCCCACCCACCGCTCCAGCATCGGATACCGCCACGACCAGACGACCT
>CBDBMB010000003.1:0-1428551 GCA_965207305.1 Dehalococcoidia bacterium
GACAACGACCTTCCCAAGCCGGGTAGTGAGCATTACTGCTGGTCAAGATATTACGGAGGGTGAAGACGCCGTATTCACCATCAGCGCCAGTGAGGCGCATCCGGATGCACCGTCAGGTGACCTTTCTGTAAACGTAGCCATTGAATCCATCGGTGACTATGACGCATTCACGGGGGCCGAAGACGGTCGTTGTCTCCCCCGGCAGCAGCGTGACCCTCACCCATTGCCACCACTGACGACTTGCTGGACGATTTGGAAGGGTCGATTACGGCGACACTGAAATCCGGCGACGGTTACACTCTGTCCAATTCCCACGGTGCAGCCACAGTCAACGTAGCGGACGACGACGCTTCGCCGACCGTGTCCGTTGGGGATGGGTCGGAAACGGAGGGCGGGCTGCTGGAATTTCAGGTAACCCTCTCCACAGCATCGGGCAGAGAGGTAACGGTAAGGTGGTTGACCCTGCCCCTAGCCAGTGCGGACCAACGCGCTACCAGCCTTGATTACAAGTCCGCAACCGACCTTGCGGTATTCGCTCCTGGAGAGACCAGCAAAACATTTGAGATATGCCTGGAACAAGACACTAAAGATGAGCCGGATGAGTACTTCACCGTGATTCTGGATGAGTATTCGCTGGATGGAGCCACTTTGGGTGACGGAGAGGCAATCATGACCATAGTGGACGACGACTAAGCGGCAGCGCCGTCGGCACACTCCGCGCACCCATTAAGCAATTGCCAAGAGGCGCAGCGAAGCAACGTTGTCGTTCCCGTATCAATCCATGTCCGCCACCGAGACTGGATTGCCACTACCCTTATACACCGCATCCAGCAAGCGATCGTGAGACTGCAAGAGTCGTTGGGAGGCTGAGTACCAAGAATGACGGGGTAGTCGCCTCAACGAGTGTCGCCACGCCTACATATGGACGGACGGGGTGTACCTGGGAGACCGGGAAAAGACGGCGCTGTTGTGTGTGGCTGGAGCACGACGACGATGAAGAGCCGGACGAGTACTTCGTGGTGGAGGCGTACCTGCCCGGGACCCTCTACCCGCCCGACGCCGTGGGAACCATGACGATCAAAGACGACGACTAGTCCGGCCCAGCCGGATTGGCAAGACGATGGAAGGGGGCCTGCGGCAATGATGCAGGCCCCCCTTGCACCACGGGGCGGGTGATGGGCAGGTCCTGAGGAGGCACCCGGTTTAGCGGAGGTGAAGGCATTGCATATGGGCAGGATGGTGGAGCGATTCGCAACCTGGCGAATGACGGTCGCAGCCCTGATTGGCGTCGTCGGTTGTGTGGCGGGACTCGCTTGGCGGCAGGCGCGGCTGGGAGGACTGGACCTGCTCGACGGTCGGGGCTGGTACACACCTGCAGAGGCGGCGGCCCTGTTCGACGCTCTGGACCGGCTCGACGCCGGCGCACGGGTCGTCTATGCGACCACCGCGCTCACCGTCGACATGCTCTTTCCGGCCTCGTACGGCCTGCTATTCGCGATTCTGCTGTTCCGGCTCTTTCGAGGCGGGGCGCCGCTGTATCTTCTACCGCTGGCCCTCGCCCTTGCGGATGTGCTGGAGAATACCACCATCGCTGCGCTAGCCCTGAGCTACGACGGTGAGCCTTCTCCGCTGACCTGGCTGGCCGCCGTGTTCACCGTGGTGAAGACGGGCCTGATTGTGGCCACGCTGGCGGCGGTAGGCGCCGGCGGGACGCTCTGGATGTGGGCAAGAATCCGTCAATCACGCTGACCATGGCATGTCGCCTTTTTACTGCACCGCGTACGGCTGACCGGGTGGGTCTGTAGGGAGAGGGCCGCGCCCCTGATGGCGTCGGCCTGCGCCCCCAGGGATTCCTGAGCAGGCGGGGCAACTCGCCGCCGTTCTCCGAGAGCCTGTCCCGCACTTGATGCGGGGGCCGGTACAGCGGCGGGTAGGACGCCATCACCCGCTGGGCGACGGCGTTGCGATAGGTGTCTATGAAGTCTCCGAGGTTCATGGTGTCGTCCTCCTGATGCTTGGTGACCGGAGGACGCCGTCGGAACCCGCAGGGCGGCCCCCCGTGGGAGCGCTGGGGTCCCGGCAACGCCCCCAGGCGTCTTGTTGGATATGCGAGGCCCGCGCATGTGCGGGCCTCGTTGTGTGTGCGGCCCACTCTGGGCCGTCTTCCTTACGCGGCTCCGGCCTGGGGCTGTGTCAGCAGTGCGGAGTAGCCCGGGGCGACCACGTGATCCACGGACACCTTCCCTGCGCCGTCGTACCCGGCGCGGAAGGCGTACTCCACCTCCGCTCCCCAGGGCACGCGCCCGCCGACGCGGACCGCTCCGCCCCTGGCCGTGCCGTCGCGTCCGCGAGCGCCGTGCACCACCATCCCGCTGCGCTCCCCCTTCTTCCAGCCCAGGACCTTCAAGGCCGCGGGCATCACCCGCTCATCGGCCTTCGTCCGCCGGAACAGCGCCCCGTGCAGCTTCCTGAGGACCACAGCTGACGGGGTGCTTCTGCCGTTCATGATCTGGGAGAGGTGACCGGAGCTGATGCCCGCCCTACGCGCCACCTCGTTCTGGCTGACGTCGAGCTCCTTCATCCGGTCCCAGACGGCCTGTTGGTCGAGGTTGGGACACTGGGCGGACTCGACCTTCGCCCGTCCCCCAAGCATGGCCTCGACCCTGGCCTGGAGCTTCACCCCCATGCTACGGTGCCCTCTGGACACCTGGCTGAGGTACCCGGCGGACACGCCGACCTTCTCGGCCAGCTCCCTCATGGTTAGTCCGAGGGCGCGGGCGGTCTCCCTGATGAAGCTGCTGGCCTCACTCTCGATCACGTCACCCTGGCGGTTGGCGCACTGTGCGGGGGCGACCCTGGCCGCCAGCCCCAAGCGCCGACTCGATGCTGGCCTGCACCTTGGGTCCCATGTTCCGGCGTCCCCTTGCCACCTGCGTCAAGTACGAGTAGCTCACGCCCGACCGGTCGGACAGTTCCAGCATGGTGATTCCTATCTCGCGTGCGCGCTCCCGGATGAAGGTACTTTCTGCATCTACCTCGCGGGTCTGTCGGTAGACGATCCCCTGCCCAGGGACCTCTCCCAGCACGGCCATCGCCTTCTCCCGCAGGTTGGGGGTCCAGGGCTTCTTGCCCGTGCCGACCTGGGAGAGGTGGCTTGCGCTGACGCCCATCAGGGCCGCAAGCTCCTTCAAGGTGAGGCCGCGCTTCCTGGCGGCGGCCCTGAGCTCGCTCTCGGGCCTGCCCCTGCGCTCGGCGGGCGCCGCCGCATTCGTCGTTGTCCTCGTCGAGTCCTATTGATCGTCGTGGCGGTTGCCATCGTCATGTCGCTTCTCCTTTCAATGAAGAAGCGGGACGGCCTACCACCCCCGTGGGGTGGAGACAGTCCCGCTCGAATTGGTTGTCCCGAATGCCGGGACTGTCTCCGTGGGTTTGTGTTTGCAAAGAGAAGGGCCGCTCCTCTTGGTGAAGAGAAGCGGCCCTGTGCTCGCCAACTGCTATGGGTCTTGTATGCGAGAAGCCGGAAGCCCCGATCGTCAGCGACGAAGTGGACTCCAGGCCGTATGTCGAGACGCCAAAGCTGCCGAAGCAGACTGCGACGCCCTCGACCTCGCCTACCGGTTACTCAATGTGCATGTGCACCTCCTTCTGGTTGTTGACCCGCGCGGCATCCGTGGCGTGGGTTGTGCGTGCGTGATGGGATCGTTCGTCGGAAGACGCACTCCGCCCACGGTCGAATGCCGGACGCGTGTTACGGAGTGGAATGCGAAAGGCGCAGCTCGGCCCAGGACGAGCATCGTCAGTCGGGAAGAAGCCGCGATGAGGGGAAGCGTCTGACCTGCGGCGCAAACCACAGGATGACGCAACGAGAAGAGGACGCAGTCCGGCCCGAGGTGAACAACGACAACGGGAAAGCTGCGGGACGTGAAGCGGCCAGCCTGCTCAGAGCTACAGACCGGCGCGTTGCGAAGCTGTAGCCTAGCTGTTTGCCAGCCTGACCGCAGACATGCTGAACTAGCCGAGGCGACAGGCGCACTTCAACCAGTTTGCCGGGGGCGAGACGCTGAACGCGCACCGATCCCATGGGTCCGACGTTGAGGTGATCAACCCCAGCCGTTGGACCTGTGCCCAGCAACCGGAGCGATCAACTCCGATGCGCCGGACGATTGCCCAGCGGGTGAAGGACCAACGTCAAACTTCAGCCCTCTGGACTGAGCCGAGAACGGAGGGCTTGTTCACTCCGTCGAATCGGCCCGCGCTGGTTGCGAAGGGCTTGTCACTCCGCATCGCCAGCATTCCCTCTTGGGCAAAGCCCGTGCAACAGGGATCACGCACCCAGGTTTCTATGGTCGGAAACCTTGGAGAAAGCCAAACAGTGCAACCATTATTAGCAGACCGTCGCGGCGTTGAGAAGGCTTTGACGGCGTTATGGCCCAGATCGGTTGATTTAGTTCATATCCACTTCAACTAAAGTTCACATCCTTGACGATCCGACCTTGTGCATAGTCAAGCCTGTCACTTCGACCATAGCCACAGGGACAGCAAGCGCCTCAGTGTATCCATACACTCCCCATTCTCCCGTGCCCTCCGCGTGCCGGAGAGCGCGGCCTTGCGCCAAGTCCCATCCAGTGACGACCAGGAGCTATTGACCGGTCCTATCACGGTCTCCACACCATCCCGGCCAGGCCGTTGGCCCCCGGTTGCCGCCCGGCGTCATGCTCCCCCACGTCCCCGGTGTTTATCGCCCCGTTTTACGCTCCACCCGCCGACTTCCCGCGATGCGTGCCCCCCACCATCCAACGGGTTTTGAGCAGATTGACCTGAACGCACTCTTTCAAAAAGTCGTTCACTGAGCACGTCCTGTAGGGGGCTGTTTACGGCTATTTCAGCTTTGCCGCGACCGACTCTTCGATTCCTCACAAAACTCAGTTTCCTGTACACCCCTACCACTGCGTCTGTCAGGGCGATTCACGACGACCTCGGAGGGTGCATCACTGGCGATGCACACCGTGGATAGTATCCAAGCGTTTTTCGTTTGTTCACACTCTCCCGCGTGTCCAAAGCCTTCTCACCTGGAGAATCCAAGTTTCATTCGAGACTCTTCCAAGTCCGGCCCATGTCTTCGCAGTTGGAATATCCAACTCTGACACCGTGGTTTTCCAAGTCACTGCCGGAAGGAGCCCTTCCCCCAAAGTGCTTCCCAGTTACGTCCAATAGGAGGCTATTTCCTCCTGCTCCAGCTACGAAATGACCTCACTTGGATTTTCCAACCCAACACCACTTCCCTGTACACCCCAGCTACAGCGCGAAGGGTGCGGTTTCGTAACCCCACGCGTGCAGGTGCATCTCCGCACCTGCGCATGGGAGGTTCCGGATCGCATATCCGTTGTTCACACTCTCTTGCGGAGTGCTGCGGCCCGTTGAAGCGTGCCTCGGTGCTGTCGTTGCCCAGCTTTCACGCCAGCTCTTTCAGGAGGTCCAAGAGTCTCATGTGGTACACGTTCTCGAAGTCCCCGCCGTCCTCGACGCCGTGTTGGGTCGTCCTCATCGACTCTTCGTTCTTGACGGGGAACTCGTTCCGGCTTCGGAATCTATCCCGTCCGGCGTCACGCACCCCCACCTCAAGCGGCCTTTTGGGCCGCTTTTGTCATCGGGCCGCCGAATTTGCCCGCGTCACATACCCACACCTCAAGCCTCTTTTTGTCATCGGAGACCGGAATCCGCCCTTTCACCAGATTGCTCACCGCTCACGTCCAGTAGAGAGGGTTTTGCCCCTGATTCAGCTACGAAATCACGACTTTGACCAGTCAGTCACCAAACTCCATTTCCTGTACACCCCCGCTACTGCAAGAAACGGCTCCCCGATTGCAGACCATGCGTGGTGCCACCATGCGTGAGGTCTTTTTCGGCGCTTGATTTGTTCACACTCTCTGGCAAGGGCTGCGATCCGATGAACCACAGCAAACCACAGGAGGTGAGCGAGTTGGCGCTGAGGTTGAAGCTCCGTTCGGCAGGACGACTCATTCCACCGGGAACTACGCTCCGGTCCGGTCAGTCTTTCGCCGGACGTCACGCACCCCCACATCGAACGGCTTTTTCGGCCCGTTTTCCGATTGGCCGCCGATTTTGGGCCGCGTCATGCACCCCCACGTCAATCGCATTTTCTCGATTTCAACCGGACTGGGGACTTTCAACGAAGTGTTCACAGGTTACGTCCGGTAGGGAGGTGATTTACCCCTGTTTCAGCTTTGCAGCGACCCGTTTGACGTATCACAGACAAAACTCGATCTCCTGTACACCCACGGTGCATCAGGCCGGAGGCCGATTTCCAAGATTCCCGCAGGGTGGGAGCCGGAGGGAGGGGCGTCCAGCACCCCCTTCCGTCCCACGTCGTCGTGGCTAGTATTCAACCCCGTTTCGTTTGTTCAGACTCTGTTGCAACTCCCTTGAATCGCTGAACCGATAGGAGCCGGAACGATGAAACCACTGAAGGCCAACGAGCAGGAAGATCACCGAAGGCGTGGAGGACGGGCGGTCGTCCGGCTCGACGCGGCGGCGCTCTGGAGGCGGTTGGCTCTGCTGAACCGCTCCCAGTCCTGGCTCGCGCGGGAGACCGGGATAAGCCCCGGCTACCTCTCGATGCTGGTGAACGCGGGGCGAGCCCCTTCCGGCCGCATCCGGGAGCGGATGCAGAAGGCCTTGGGAGTGGACGACTTCAACGACCTTTTCAGACTGGAGGAATAGCGATGACACAACCTGAAGCTGCGTCCCGCCTGTCCGCGATGGCGGACCACTCCCATACCTGACAACGAGAGGCCAGCGGCCCGACGATTGACCGCTGCGATTGTGACCCATGAAAGACACCAGAGAAAAGAGAAGACGAAAGACGCTCAGAGGCCGGGAGCTTGAAGAGGCCCTGGAGTTTTCCATGCCGTCCTACACCCCACAGCATCGCAGGGCGGTACTGAAGGGGCTGCGCATCCTGGCCCGCGTCGCCATCCGCTCCTACCTGGAGGAGAGGGCGGAAACATCGCCACGGCCCCAAGCCATTGAGGACGACGGCGAGGGACGGAAGCTAGATGGCCTTGAGGCCGAGCGAGGTCAAGAGCATGGCGTCTGAGGCTGCTGCGATGCGGCATGAGGGAAGAAACTCCACCAGCCAGAGGGCGACCGATGCGACCACCGCCCTGAGTATGGGCGGGCAGATTCTCCGGCGGCGCCGGCTAGAAGGTCGAGGCGTCCTCGCCCACCCACTTGCGGATGAGCTCGTTCAGGGAACCGTCCGCCTTCATCGACGCGAGGGCAGAGTTCAGCTTCGCCAGCAACTCGTTGTCGTTGCGCACGCCTATGCCTATGCCCCGGTCCAGCAGCACGGAGGGGCCGACTACGGTCAGCCGCCCCTCGTACTCCGAGAGCCTGTCCGTGGCGTAGGCGTGGTCCACCAGCATCGCGTCGATGTCGCCGTTCAGAAGCGCCGCCAGCCGGTCGTCCTCGTCGTTGAACTCCACGTACGCGATGCCCCGTTCGGTGAAGTAGTCCGAGTAGATGGTGTTGGCGTAGGCTCCGAGCTTACCCTCAACTGCATCGTCGCCCGCGCCCGACAGTGCCAGGTAGACGGAGGGAGTGGGAGGGTAGTACGGCTCGGTGAAGTCGATGGTCATGTCGCGCTTGTCGGTGATGCTCATGCCTGCCATGATGGCGTCGAACTCCCCCGCCACAAGGTCCGGGATCATGCTCTCCCAGTCGTTCAGCGCCCACTCGCACTCAAGCCCGGCCCTGCGGCAGAGCTCGTCGCCGAGCTCCCGTTCCAGCCCGTCGATCTCACCGTCGTCGTTGATGAAGTTGAAGGGGCGGTAGTCGCCCTCTGTGGCCAGCAGCACCGGCTCCGCGTCGTCGCTGCACGCGAGCAGCGTAGCCGCCAGGCCAGCGACCATGATCGCCAGCAGCAGCGGCTTCCACAGAAACCGCCTGAATACCTCCAACAGGATGAGCCTCAGCGTAGACATATCTCGCCCCGATTTTACCCTGTTTGGACTGCCCGATACAGGGGCGCGAACCTTGACTCGGCGGCCTGATTCGTTCATGATAAGAGTAAGACTGAGCGATATCTCGACAGGCAAAAAAGGGGATGATACCCACCATGCCCAGGACCACCGACACCATCACCTTCTCTCTGCCGCCGGAGCTGGCCCAACAGGTGCGGCAGGTGGTCAAGGATGAACAGCGCACCGTGAGCGAGCTTCTCCGCGAGGCCATACGCCTGTACATGGAGGAGAGGGAGTGGCGCATCCAGGAACGCCGACAACGGGCCGAGGCCCGCAGAAACAAGAGCAAATGAAACAGGAGGACGCACACATGAGCAGCAAGACCGAACAGACCGACCGCACGCCCGTGGCCCTCTACGCTAGGGTTTCCAGCGACAGACAGGACGTGGACCTGTCCGTCTCCGCCCAGCTCAGGGCGCTCAGGGACCACGCCCAAAAGAACGGCTACCAGGTCGTCAGGGAGTACGTGGACGAGGCGGAGAGCGGACGCGTGCTGAACCGCCCAGAGTTCCAGAAGATGATCGACGAGGCCAAGAGAGCCGAGGCCCCTTTTGAGGAGATTTTGGTCTGGAAATTCAGTAGATTCACCCGCAAGCGGGAGCACGCCGTCGTGCTCAAGTCCATGCTCAGACGAAAGGGCCTCCGCGTCGTCTCCATCACCGAGCAGGCCGAGGACAACCCCACCGGCAGGCTGCTTGAGGGCATCATCGAGACCGTGGACGAGTTTTACTCGGAAAATCTTGGGATGGAGGTCTTGCGGGGCATGAGGGAGGCGGCGTCCCGCGGCTTCTGGGTCGCTCCCATGGCACCCTACGGCTACAGGAAGGTCAAGGTCCAGGACGGCCCCAAGGAGAGGCCCACCCTCCAACCCGACCCCGAAACCAACGGCGTCGTCAAGCGCATCTTCGACCTGGCCGAGTCCCGCAAGGGGATGATGAAGATAGTCCGCATCCTCAACGACGAGGGCATCAAGAGCCCCAGGGGGAAGCTCTGGAACAAGCCCACCGTCCACAACATCCTCAGAAACGAAGCGTACCTGGGAACCCTCGTATGGGGCAACAACGCCAGCGACGGTGCAGACCCGGTGCGGGTGGAGGGCGCGTTCCCCGCCACCGTCACCGGGGACCAGTTCGACCGGGTGAACAGGATAATGCGCTCCCGCGCCCCCAGGAACACCCACCCCCGCAGGGTGGGAAGCACCTTCCTGCTGAGCGGCTTGGTCAAGTGCTACCGGTGCAGGAGGGCGCTCTCTGGCCGCTACTCCAGCAGGGGCACCTTTCCCTACTACGTCTGCCACTCCTTCGTGAAGCGCGCCCCAGGCTCCTGCGACTCGCCCAGGGTGGACGCCCGTCAGTTCGAGGAGCTGATAGTCGGGCTGATCCGCTCCAACATCCTGACCGAGGGCAACATCCGGAGCCTGGTCAACGTGGTGGACGAGCAGATGGACGACGTGGCTGGCGATGAGCGCAAGCGGCTGGAGACCATCGAGTCGGAGCTTGCCGACGTGCGGGGCAGGCTCGACCGGCTCTACGAGCTGGTGGAGACGACGACCGAGTTCGACATGGCCCATTTCGCCGACCGCATCCAGGACCACAAGGAGCGGCAGCAGCGCCTTGAGTCCGCCGCAGAGGGGGCGAGGGCGATCCTGGCCCGGCGTAGGGCTGTCCTCGACGACGTGAATACCATCACGGCCTACGCCAAGGACATGAGCAGGTTCCTGAAGGAGAGCGAGCTGACCGAGCGCCGGGCCTTCATCGAGACCTTCGTCAGGGAGATCGAACTCCTGCCTGACAACGCCGTCGTCCGATACGCCGTCCCCATGCCGGACGATAGCTTGATTCCAGGAAAAAAAGTGCAGCAGATACCGCTGAACGGCTCGGTGGTATCTTCCGTAAACGGTAGCCCACCATACTTGACGGTAGACAGAACCGGAGCGTGCAGAGCCACCTCCTCGGCGTCCCTTCCACCTATAGGAGCATCCTCCGGCATGGGGATGGAGTAGCGCAGCAACGCGTTGCCGGGCATCACCACGATCTCCTTCACGAAGCTCTCGATGAAGGCCCTTCTCTCCGTCAACTCGCTCTCGTTGAGGAACACGCTCAGGTCCTGGGCATAGGCCGTGATGGTCTCCACGTCGTCCAGGACCTCCCTGCGCTGCGAGAGCAAAGCCCTCGCCTCAACAGCCGACGCCTCCAGCTTCTCCTGCCGCTCCCGGTGCTCCCTGATGCGGGGCTTGAAGTCATCGATGTCCAGGTCCGTGGTCTCGGCCAGGTCGTAGAGCCGTCCCAGCCTGCGCTTCACGTCCTCTAGCTCTGCCTCGACGGTCTGAAGCTTCTGCCGCTGCTCCCTGGCGATGCCGTCCATCTCCTCGTCCACCAGCTTCACCAGCTCCCGGATGTTGGACTCGGTGAGCACGTTCTCCCGTATCTTCCCCACCACCATCTCCTCGAAGCGCCGGGCGTTGAGCCTGGGGGTCTCGCAGGCGTCCCTGCCCCGCTTCATGATGGACTGGCAGACGTAGTAGGCGTACTTCCCGCTCTTGGCGTCCTGGCCGCTGAGCGCCCCGTCGCACGTCCTGCATCTGACCATCCCGCTGAGCAGGTAGGTGCTTCCGACCCTGCGTGGGTGAGTCTTCCTGGGGGCGCGTGAGCGCATCCGCCTGTTCACTCTCTTGAACTGGGCCTTGGTGACGATGCCGGGAAACGCCTTGTCCACCCTTACCGGCTCATCCTTGCCCTTCCCACCTACGCCCCAGAGGAGGGTTCCCGTGTAGGCTTCGTTGCGGAGGATGATGTGGACGCCGTTCTTGGACCAGAGCCTGCCGGTGGGATTGGCGATGCCCTCTGAGTTGAGGGTCTGGGCGATGTCCAGGATGCCCCTTCCCGACTCGGCCATGTCGAAGATGCGCTCCACCACCGGAGCGGTGGCGGGATCGGGTTCCAGGGTTGGGCGCTTCTTGGCCCCGTCCTGCACCATGCGCTTGGCGTAGCCGTAGGGCACGCGGCTGGCGACCCAGAAGCCGCGTGAGGCCGCCTCCCGCATTCCACGCCGAACCTCTTCGGCAAGATTTTCGCTGTAGAACTCGTCCACCGACTCGATGATGGCCTCCATGAGCCTGCCGGTGGCGGAGTCGTCGGCGTGCTCGGTGATGGAGACGACGCGGACTCCCTTGCGCCTCAGCATGGATTTGAAGGCGACGGCGTGTTCCCGCTTGCGGGTGAACCTGCTAAATTTCCAAACAAGAATCTCCGCAAAAGGGGCCTCCGGCTTGCTGGCCTCGTCCAGCATCTTCCTGAACTCCGGCCTGTCGGCGATGCGTCCGCTCTCGGCCTCGTCGATGTACTCCCTCGCCACGACGTAGCCGTTCTTGTCGGCGTGGTCACGCAAGGCCCGCAGCTGGGCGGCCACGGACAGATCCACGTCCTGGCGGTCGCTGGACACCCTGGCGTAGAGGGCGACGGGTATCAGGTCGGTTCGTTCACTCATT
This sequence comes from Dehalococcoidia bacterium, assembly GCA_965207305.1. GTDB lineage: Bacteria > Chloroflexota > Dehalococcoidia > Lucifugimonadales > JAGWBF01 > JAGWBJ01. The sequence continues at coordinate 11,530 of CBDBMB010000003.1, forward strand.
GGTTCCTCCTTCGTCGGTCTGGTTCTGCGTAGTCCGGCGTGAGCGCCTTCGCTGCATCCGCTCCGTGATGCGCCACTCCCGCTCCTCCATGTAGAGGCGGATGGCCTCACGGAGCAGCTCGCTGACGGTGCGCTGCTCCTCCGTCGCCACCTGCCTCATATTCTGCGCCGTCTCCGGTGGGAGTGAGAAGGTGATAGTGTCGGTGTTCCTGGATTTGGTGGGCATAGGTTCTTTCGTCTATTGCTACCGCACTGCGTCTTACTCTATATCATCCCGCGATCGCAGCCCTGCCGTCAAGGGAGCGCGTCACACTGAAATACTGGCTCGCGCATCAACCTTCACCGTCAGAGATCAACAGTTAGTGCAGCGATGCGAAGCTTGTTGAGCGCGGCGACGTCATCGCCTAGCTCGGCATGAGTCAGCGAGCGATACACTTCCCCCGCAAGTGTCTGCTGATCCCCATCGGGCTCTTGCTCTACTCGGTCGAGCAACCGGCTCGCTTCGCCTTGAAGGAGCGAGTGACATTCCCCAACTGCGGCCCTAGCAGATGACAATCTTGCACCAAACGCCTGCTGGTCCCCGGTTAAGCCCACTTGCTTGCGCAATCGAAGCAATGTGGCCGCGCGGGAAGCTGCAACCAGTTCGGCAACAAAGTGGTCCCACACCTGTACGTGCGAAGACTGCATGACTTCGGTACCGAGCTGTGACGCGATGAAGAGCAGGTCATTCTCATCCGCTGGCCAAGAGTTTGGAACACCAAACTTGACCGCGTTGAGAGGCAAGAGGCGTCCATTCGCCTCGAACACGATGAACGTACGGAAAGCGAGCTGTTCTGCCATGTCTGCTGCCAAGCTGTCAGCGAAGAGCGGAGGTGTAGCATCCTCTCCCGCTGGCGTTGCGTCGTCCTCTGCCGGAATGAGGACAACCCACCAGTCCGTCGGGAATCGAGCAGACTCGGTTTCGGGGTTCCTAACTCGATCTGCCTTGAAGTTTGGGGTCAGAGTTTTGGCAGCCGTCTCCAGAGCTTGCAATTCGGTCTGATAGGCGCTGGCTGCCGCTTCTTCAACGAAGCGGCCAGCAACGTCGGGCCAAGTCTCCGCAGTACGCCTTCGTAGCGACGTGACAGAGGCTCCACTATGTTCAGCCTGGGCGAGCAAAACATTGGCGAGAAGTGCGAGCATATCGTCCAGCGAATCGGGCAACGGGTCACCAACTGATGAGAGTTTCGGAAGATTGCCCTCTCTAGCCTTCCCGAGACGCTTGACGGCGCTTCTGCACCTGGCGCCGAAGCGCCTCCTATCCTGGTCACTGGGCGACGGCCTAGCAGCAATGTCTCGAACAACCGAGAGCGCTTCGGTCAGTGCCTCCCTCGCGCTGGAGCGGTCTTTGGAGTCCCCATCGCCTACCGGTTCTCTGGGACTGCCAGTAAGCTGATTCACCAAGGACGTAATGAGGGTCACAGCCTCTCGCCGACGCCTCCCATTGTGATGAGGGTTGATTAGCCAAGCGACTGCGTCGTTCCGCAAATCCAGTAGTTGCCTGGAAGTCTCGGCAAGTACTCGAATCGGCTCGGTCCAATAGCGCGAGGCGAGCAACAATCGTCCAGCGCGAATGAAGTCCGCATTGATGGCAACCTGTGTTGGACGCGGAAGATTGGTCCGAGGAATCCGCTTGTGCCCGGTCTCAAGGTCGCCAACGGAGTAACGGTCGCCGTCGGGAGTCAATACGATAACTTCGGCGATGTCCGCTTCCGGGCATAGGTCCAAGATCAACCGGCACGTTTCTATACTCCGCTCGTGCAGCGTCGCTTCATCCTCCGGGACCAGTAGATGTACAGTCACAACCTTGCCGTCTGATTCGTCCTTGGAGACCGCATCGAGGCAGTCAGGTAGGTCAGATGCCAGCCGGTGTATTCGTTGGTTGAGGTCACCAAAGTCATCGGCGGCCAGCGGAGCGCCCTCAGCAGGATTGAGTGACCTCAGTGCAGCAAGTAGGCGGGCCTTTGTATTCAGCGGGGCATCGCCGAGGCGCAGCCACACCTCTTTGGCCGTGACCGACTGCGCCGCGACAGAACCTTCAAGCGACTCGATCCACTCAATGGTCTGTTCGGGACTTCCTTGAATCGCAATGGCCAGGATCGCATCCGGGGACAGATTCTGGAGGGACATGTCTCTAAATGAGGGTGGTCGAGCCGGCAGGGCGTTCGCAATCTCGGTCAGGCGTGTGAATCCGGGGCTGATGTTCTTCAGACTATCGAAACTCACTCCAGCGAAACGGTGCGTATACGACAAGAGGAGTACGGTCTCAGGGTCTAGTCCCGGTGGCCGAAGGCCCTCTATCACGCGGAGGCACTCGCGGGCGTGGTGGTAGGCATCCGCCATCGCCAAGCTACCGACTAGTTGTGCGCCGTCCTCCGCGCTTACGTTCTGTGATCTGAGAATCGTGGATATAGCCTCGATTGCAGGCGCAAGGTCATCATCTAGGCGAGCATAGTCTTCGACGATACGTCGGGCATCTGTAGCTGGGAGATGCTCGACAAGATGCCCGATGGTCGTTGCAGCGGTTGGGGGTGGGAACTGGTGAAGGTAGTTTCTCGCAACAGTGGAACGAAGTTCATGAAGTCCTCGCCATCGTGTTCCTCCATCTGCAATGAGGACGTGTTCACGTTGAAGAACCGCAAGCGCCGGGGCGAGGTCTCTGTCAGGTAGCATCCTTTCGAGAACCGCGACAGGAAGCGAGACACCAGCGGAGTGAGCAGTTGCCACATATCTAATGATGTCCCGCTCTGTCGCTTTGCCCTCGACGAGACGTGCCGCCATTTGCTGCTCAATTATCTGTTGTAGCCGACGGCCGGTCAGCAGCATAGACAGGAATTCCATCAAGAGACCCTCGGAAGCCTGAAACGCCTCGTCTGCATCCAGGACTGTGCCGATCTGGCGGTCCGCGAGCGCCGACGCAATAGATGCTGCTAGGGTGTGGTCAAGTGCAGGATCGACAATTGTCGTTCGGCCAACGACAAGGCTTGGGTGATAGTCTTCCTCCCGGCAGGCGCCCAGTAGAAATACACCGGGCCTGGCGATGAACTCTGTGGCGAGAGCAGCCCATCCAACTCTGTCAGGGCGGCCAAGGTTGTCAGCGCATAACAGCAGAGGGAAACTGTTGGAGGGCTCTTGAATGCGAATCCACCTAGATAAAATCGGGACGTCCTCAGGCAGGATTCGGAGCAAACGATAGGGTCGCATACGGCCGGATAGCTCGCGGGCAGTGCGCCACACCAACGTCGATTTGCCGCTTCCAGAGGGACCGGTTAGCAACGCCGACTTGTCACTCTGGAGTGCTGAGATAACCGCTTGAGCGTCATTCGGACGGGGTAGATCCAGGTCAGCGGCAATGTGAGCTGGCAAAACGTCAACGCCGGCGAGGAAGTCTTCCACGGAGAGAGCGGCACGAACGCTGAAGTCAACAGGCTCGATGATCCCAACGCGGACCGCTTCATCAAGGCTATCGACATCTACGGTATCGAGAACTCGTTTTGCGAGCGCATCCAGTTCAGACGGGGCAATCCACTCTGTGGTATTGGGACTAGTCGAACGCTGTCGAACTGCAATCTCCGTAATCTGTTCCACCAACCGCGAATACGCCAGCACTGCGACCGACGGGGGAATCTGAAGAGTAAGTCCAAAATCCCGACGACTCGCTTCGACAACATCCCATCCAACTTGGAGGATATGCGTTCGGTCTAGTATCTCGTAGGGGTCGCCGAAAGAAGCTTCGAGTTGCACAGCTAACGCATCGGCATCTGCTTTATCGAGGTATTGAGAAAGTGGCTGATCCCAGCCGGTGGCCGACAGACCTCCACCGAGTGTCGCATTGGTCGCTAGGACAAAGCGGCAATCAGGATTCTCAGTCAACACTGTGCTCTTGTTCATTAGAGCATCTACGAGATCCGAGCGTGCGAAGCGGTTGCTAGGGGAGCGCTCCTTAACTTGGACAAGCGCTCTGACTTCGTCTTGCAATTCAAGGTCGATGTCCTCGAAGCCTTCGGGAGTCGCACGGGTCAATGGCAACTGACCAGATCGCGCGTCAACAAGCAGCCTAGCAGTGACCGCTACCTGGAAGCTCACCCCCGCAATGTTGTGTGCCCCTGAACGACTCCAGTCCTGGCCAAAGGAGGTAGGCTGCGCTTCTCTCTTATTCTGTCTACGGTGTCGCTTGATACGCCTCAATGGAATTGATTCCCTATTTCACACGCATCGGCCTTTTTCTAGGCTGGCTTTGGTCATCTTATATCTCCATTATGCTATCTCTAGGGATACCCAGAACGTAAGGCCCCTCTTCGCCACATTGCGGCGGTTATGGTTTGGTCTGCTCAATATCGGGTCATCCCAAGGCATGTCTGGGTTCCATCACGTCGGGGTTGCGCCAGGCTTTGCCCAGCGGCCCCATCTTCTCCAGTCTCTCCCTATGGGACACCCAAAGGGGCACCCCGACCCTGGCGCGTTCCATCTCCCTGCGAGCCACGCCGAGGAAGTTGGCCTCGGCCAGGGGGTCGTCGAAGACGATCAACACGAGGGGCCGGTGTCCGTGGTCTTCCAGGGGCCGGTTGGAGGAGTAGTAGCGCAGGTAGGGTGCGAGGCGGGAGGACATGGTGGACGGGTGTACTCGTCCAGTACATATGAGACAGTAGAATGCTACGGTGGAGAGGATACCACTTCTGGATGGCATTGTTCAATATACTCGGCCGGTGTGCGACCGTCTAGAGACTGGTGGGGACGGTACGTGTCGTAGACCCGCTCCCACTCTAGGAGCGCCCGGTTCAGCGGGACGATCTCCAAGTCCCCTTCATACAGGTCGTAGAACTCCTCGGTATGGGTTCTCTGCGCTCTCTCAACGTGCCCGTTGAGCTTCGGAGAGCGCGGCGGCAGCACGAACAGCCTGATCCCATGGTCCCGGCACGCAGACTCAAAGGCGGCCCGGAACTCGGAGCCTCCATCGACCTGAATCGCTCTGATCGGGAAGGGGAACCGCAGCCGCATAGTATCGAGGAACCGTGTCGCCGCCCTGGACGTGGCTCTCGTGTGCGCCTCGATCACGTCCCAACGGGAGACCACGTCCCTCGCGGTGAAGTGCTTGAACGCCTCGCCCGGTAGATGGCGGACGTCCAGCGTGTCCACCTGCACTATGTCCCCGGGCTGCGTGGCGCGATACTCGCTGGGCTTGCGCACCGCATAGGGACGCCGGCGGACGCGCCTCCGCACCGACACGCCGGGGCGCGGGGGCTCTCTGAGCACGTTGCGGGTCTTCAGACTGGTCAGGATGCGTCCGACCGTGGAACTGGAGGTCTGCCACCCATGCCGCCTCAGCAGCACGACCAGCTTGTCCTTGCCCCACCGTGGATGCCCCTCCCTCAGCCTGAGCACCGCCTGGGCCAGGTCGGGACTCCACGTCCGCTGCCGTACCCGCTTGGGACGGCGGCTCCTGGTACGCAGACCGGCGGGTCCGTCCTCCCTCAGTGCCCTGTCCCACCGGTACAGGGTTGACCGCGGCAGACCCAATGTCTCAGCCGCTGCGGAACTCGACAACCCTTGCTTCCTCAGCGCTCGCCAGCAGTTCACCCAGCGTAACCTCGTCTGTGCATCTTCACTCAGCTCTACCAGCGACGACCTGGCAAGTTGATACAATGGCTTGGGTAGGACACTTTCTACCCTCATGGAAGGGACCTCCTTTGTGGTCTAGCTCACCCAAAGGATGGTCCCTTCCCCTGTCTCCTTGCCACTCAATCTGTCCTACATCTATCTGGACGAGTACAACGGGTTCGCAGCCCGGCGCTCGTACTCCAGGAAGAAGGGGAAGGTTTTGCTCCCAGTCTGCACCACGGCGAAGCCGTCGGGATGGACGGAGCGGAGGCTGCCGCCGTACCGGAAGTACCGGACGGCGTGATGGGGTGGCGCAACCTGAGACACTTGGTAGCCCTTTGTCCCATTCGCCTGCCACGCCAGCGCCGCCATGAACCGGTGCACCGCCTGGGTGTGGTCGATGGTCCGGGCCAGGGGACGGCTTCGAGCGCCCGGCAGGTCTCGCCAGGACGACGGAGGCTCGTCGTCCATCGGTTCGACGCTCCAGCGGCGCACGGCAGCCCCCACCGAGGCCCGGTCCCTACGGGCCAGAAGGGCCAGTCCTCCATCGCTGAGGGCGAAGCGGCGCTGACCTGCAAGACGCACTGGCGCGACCAAGTCAAAGCTGGTCAGACGCGCGGCCAGCCGCCACGTGCGGGAGTCGGAGAGGCCAAGGATGCCCGACAGGTCTTCGACGGTGATCAATGGCCAGTCGGCGAGGCAGTCCAGCATCCGCTTCTCGGCTGGCTTGAGCATGACGGGGAGCAGGTGGTCGGCGACATCATCATCGTCCTCAATGCGGTGCAGTTCGCCGTCGTCGGGCAGGGACTGTCTCGCCGTCGGCCTCTCCCACGGCATCGCTCCGCCCTGCCGCAGATGGCCCATGATCTCCTGAAGCGACAGGAGCGCAAGAGCGGACGTACCGTGCCACACCTTGTCTTCGTCCGACAGGCTACCTGCCTCCCGCTCAAGGGCCAGGTACGCCGGGCCGGAATAGGGAACCAACAGCCGCCGCGCCTGGCGCAGCCTCGCCTCGTCGGGCATGAGAACAAGCAGGGCGCGGGGCCTGGACTGCTCCGGGTCCAGGAGGCGTCGCACCCGGTCGGAGAATGCCGTCCGGTCGGCGGTGGGACCCTGCCGGATCACGCCGACGGTCCTGCCGTCGGGGAGGGTCATTGCGGCGTCCAACGGGGCGGCGCGATACCACCGGAAACGGGAAGGGCCGACCGCGTCCGCCACCGCCGAGGCCAGCCGGTAGACCACGGCCACGGCGTCCAGACGGGCCAGGAGGATGCGCCGCCAGTGGGCCGAGACCGGATGCGTCCGCAGCAGGCGGTCGATGCCGGTCCCGTTCTCCGAGGCGAGCAATTGCAGTCCCTCTGAGGTAGCGTACCAACGCCTGGTGGACGCCGTTAGAGGGGATGCGTGGCGAACGAAGTCGGCGAGACCGGCCTGCTCAAGGCTTCTGAGGGCGACGTGGGCAGCCTCCTCGTAGAGGCTCGACACGGCAGCCAACTCCAGGTAGTCGAGGAAGGGCATGGCAGCCAGGGTGCCCAGGGCCAGCCCCTCCCGTTCTCTGGCCCTCATTCATCCTTCGGCGGACCGCCGCCGGAAGCGACGGGAGCGTCCTGGTTGCCGCCCCCGCGCCGCTTGCGGGGCCTCTTCTTCTTGGGTCCGGGCTGGTTCGCCGTCCCTGTCCCGTTGCTTGTGTTAGAAGGGGGCGGGGCTCCGCCCGCCTGCTGCTGCCTCTGTTCCTCCTCCTCCCGCTCCAGTTCATCCCGGTACTCCTGCGCCATCTTCTCGACCTCCGGGTCCTGGGAGGCGATGACCTCCGCCGTGGTCGTGTACGTCTCTGCCCGCGCCTTCACCCGCTCCTCGGCCTCTGGACTCCCCGCCTCGGGCTCCCGCACTCCCAGGGAGTAGGTGGGCTGCCTCAGCCCGTCCACCGTGGCCCGCACGTAGCAGTGGTGCGTCGGCAGCGACACCAGGTCCTCCTCGTCCAATCTGTCCCTGTCCAGCTCGCCTATCAGCTGCCGGGCGTCGGACGCCGCCACCTGGAACACCGCCAGGCACCCCACGTTGGCAAGCAGCGTGTCCTGCATGGTGTCCGACAGCTCCTTCAGCCTCGCCAGGCTCTGGGTGGCCAGGATGAAGCTGGCCCCGAACTTGCCCAGTTCGGAAAGCATCGACTCGTAGTCCACCCCGGGCATGGCCTGCATCTCGTCCACCACCACCAGAGCGCCGCGCCGCTCCCCAGGCGGCAGGCTCCCCTGCTCACGGATCACCGCGTCCGTCAGGTTGAGCAAAGAGCCTCCCACCAGGCCGGACACGTCCTGCCCCGCAGCCGACTGGGAGGTGGCGACCAAGAGCACGCCGCCCTCGGCGATCACCTGACGCAGGTCCAGTGTGGAGCGCCGCTGCCCCAGGATGGCCCTGGCCTTCTTCGACGTCGCGTAGTAGGCCAGGCGGGTCTGCACCGGGGCGACGGCGTCGGCCTTGAGGGTGCGGGTCCAGTTGCGGAAGTCCCTGGCCCACCAACCGATGACATAGGGGTCGGACACCCTCCTCAGCACCCGGTTGCGGTACTGAAGGTCCGACAGCATCCGCAGCCCGTCCAGGATGGTGCACTGCTCGTCCTCCTTCGTGTCCGGGTGGGTGTTGTACTCGTGCAGGCTCTTCACCGTGTGCTCCAGGATGGACTGCATCCTCGGCCCCCAGACCTGGTCCCACAGCCCCCTGGCGATGCGCACCACCGAGTCGGCCGTCCGGTCCCGGTCGGGGAAGATGCGGGCGTCCAGCAGGTTGATGCCCGGCGACCGTTCGTCGTCCTTCAGGTCGATGAGGTACGTCCTGTCCACGATCTCCTCGGGCACGTGCCGAAGCAGGGAGTTGACCAGGTCGTCGTGGGGATCGACGACCACGATGGCGTCCTAGTTGCGGCCCGCCGCCTTCTCCCGCATCTTGTGGACCACCAGGTGGTGCATCAGGGTGGACTTGCCCATGCGGGTGCGGGCCACGTAGAGGTGATGGCGGCCCATCGCGTCGGCGAGGAAGTGCACCTTCCTCGGCTTGCCCACCACGGTGTCTCCCACGTAGGCCCCGCCTGAGCCGTTCCTCGACGAGGGGGACAGCGCCTTCGCCCCGGTGCGGGCCACCATGGGCAGCTGGTCTCCCGCCCCCAGGGGGTGCCATAGGGACGCAAGCTCCCGCACCCCCAGCACGTTCCGGCCCGCCAACATACTCCTGCGGGGAGGCGACGGCTCCGTGTCGGGAACCACAGTAGGACGAACCCTGGTCGCCCGGAAGCTGGCCCCTGCGGGGTTGTTGTAGTGGCTGTAGGCCGCGGCAACGTTGCGCAGGAGCTCCTTCGCCCTGTTCTCGGTGCCGTGCTCCGACAGCACGGCGGTGACCTCCAGCTGGGCCTCGTAGGCGAGCTTGGAGACCTTCTCCTTGATCATCACCGGGTCCTGGTACTTGCCGCCGGAGCGCCACTTCTTGAACCACCATAACGCCCAGCCCGCCAGGGCTGCCAGGGACGCCACCCCCAGACCAAGCAGGACGGCCTTCCACGTCTCGCCCCGCTGCACCCACAGGTAGCCCTGGAGGGCGGGCAGGGCCAACAGCGCCAGGATGGTCAGGGTAGCCGCGTTGGTGCGGTCGATCCTGGGCTGGGCGCTGGAGGCGGAGGTGTTGGGGTCGTAGGCGGGCTTGGGGTTCGTCTTCTCCTGGTGGGCGGCGGACTAGTCCGAACCCAGGGACGACAGCCGGAGCCGCGCCACCAGCCTCTCCCCCTCCTCAAGGTCGGACAGAGAGCCGATGACGGAGATCAGCGGGTCTGAGCCGGGGTCCAGCAGGTCGTCGTCCCGGTAGGGACGCAGGGGCAGGTACTCCGGCCCCCTCAGCCGCAGGTCCATCGACCACGCCTGCTCTCCCTCGGCCAGCCTGAGCGGGTCGTCCTCGGCGGAGACCTCGTTCACCCTGGCCTGGGGGTAGTGGACGCCCACCTGCTGGCGGACGAAGGAGCCCTCTCTACAGCGGGCCAGCAGCGTGACGCCGTCAACGTCCCCGGCGATCTCCAACGAGAAGGGTTCGGGGACGGCGATGGACTCCTGTCAATAATCAGGAACATTAGGCCAGCATATTCAGAGACATTAGGCCACCCTGAATGCCAGTGATTTGGATTCTGACAGGATGCTGCGGGTCGGTCAATCACCTCCCTTCTTGCTGAGGATTTTGGCCACTTTGCCCAAGAGGGCGCGGTGAGGAGAGAGCCTTTCCCGGTAGCTGGTTCCCTCGATGACGATCTGGTAGCTGGTGTTGGCCAGGCGGTCCAGGGCGCTGTTGCCCAGGATGGGGTCGTCGAAGAGACTGAGCCACTCTTCGATGGCCCGATTGGAGGTGACGACGAAGCTGGAGGCCCGGTGCTTGGCGATGATCAGCCGGTAGAGGTCCACCGACTGAGGTCCGGTGAGGCTGTGCAGGCCCAGGTCGTCGAGTATGAGCAGGTCGGGGGAGAGGAAGGAGCGGAAGGTCTTGTCCACCGAGTTGTCCACCCTGGCCTGGGCCATGGCTTTGAAGAAGTCGTCGGCGTGGATGAAGCGGACGGTGTACCCGGCTCTGACGGCGGCGTGGCCGAGGGCTTGAGCCAGGAAGCTCTTGCCGACGCCCGCCGGTCCCATCAGCAGGACGTGCTCGTGCCTGTCGAGGAACTCCAGCGAGAAGGCGGCGTCGAGGAGGCGGCGGTCCAGGGTGATTTCGGACGTCCAGTCGAAGTCTTCCAGTCGGCAGGTCTCCTCGAAGCTGGCCCGGTTCAGGCGGATCTCGATGCGCCGGTTCTCCCTGCGGCTGACCTCGTCGGCCAGGATGATCTCCAGGAAGGCAGTGTAGTCCAGTTGGTCCCGTCGGGCCAGGGCGATGCGCTCGGGCAGGGTGTCCAGCATGGCGCTCAGCTTGAGGGTCTTGAGCAGCGGGGCTAGGTCGGGGTTGCGGACGTTACGGGTCATGTCAGATCTCCTTGTGGTGTTGCGTTGGGGTGGTGGCCGTTGACCAGGGCGAAGACGGAGCCGGGCCGGGCGAAGCGTCCCGTAGGCAACGGATCGGGATACGGCAGCGCATCCTGCTGCTCCAGGGCTTCGATCAGGATGCGCTCGACGCGGTGCACGTCGATGAGGTCCACGTCCAGGGCCTTGCGACAGGCGTCGTTCAGCCTGTCGGGGGTGTAGCGCTGGGCGAGGCGGAGCAGCTTGTGTCCCTGCCGCACCTTCGCCCAGGGCGTGGGGCCTTCGAAGAGCCGGTCGGCGAAGGCGGCCACCGCTTCTCCCAGCTCCGCTGCGCTCTGCGTGATCTTGTCGGGCGCCCGCAGCGTGTAGGCGATGAACTCCTTCGGGTAGTCGTCGGGATCGGTGGAGCGTCTGCCCTTGGACTGACGGGGATGGACCTTGATCAGCTTGCCCTGGTGGTAGATGCGCACCAGCTTGCTGTCCAGCGCGATCTCCACCTGCTGCCCCGGATGGCACAGAGCCGACGGCACCGAGTAGAGGGCGTTCTGGCAGGTCACGTGGTGGTCGCGCTGCACCTTGGCGTTGCGCCAGTGAGTCACCTCGTAGGGCTCGCCGTCCCAGGGCAGCAGCGTCTGGCGCTCCTCGGCGTCGAAGACCTCCACGGGCTTGCGCCTGGTGGTGCCGTGCACCCGCTGTCCGGCCACCTCGCGGCACCAGTGGAGCGCTTCCTTCCGCATGTGAGGCAGGTCCCTGAAGTCGGCTCCCTTGAAGAAGCGCTCCCTCACGTACTGGACTCCCCGCTCCACCTTGGGCTTGTCCCTGGGGTGGCGTACCCGGGCCGGGTCGGTGATGAAACCCCGGCGCTGGGAGTACTCCAGGAAGCCCCTGGTCAGCCTGGGATGCAGGGCGTCGGCCCCGGCCACCGCCGCCGGGAAGTTGTCGATGACCAGGTACTTGGGAATGCCGTCGAAGAAGGCCCAGGCCGCTTCCAGTCCGGCGACCACGTCCTCCAGCTTCTGCCCGTGGGTGGGCCAGACGAAGCTGTGCCGCGAGTAGGCCAGCACAACGATCAGCGCCCACACCGTCCGGCGGCGGCCCGTCTCCGGGTCTTGGGCGAAGCCAAGCCTCCCGAAGTCCATCTCCGCCACCTCACCCGGCGGGCTCTCCTCCATCCGCACCGTCCTGGTACTGCGGCCCCGCCAGTTGCGGCGGGCCACGAAGCGCTGAACGGACGGATAGGAGACCTCGCAGCCGCGCTCCAAGAGCAACTCCCGAATGCGGGTCAGTTGCAGCCGGTCCTCAACGACCCACCGTTGAATCTGGTCGGTCCAGGGACCCAGCCTGTCCTCTATCGGCGTCCTCGCCCGCCGCGGTCCCGCACGGCCTATGGCCGCCAGCTTGCTCAGCTGCTCCTCGCTGGGAACGGGTCCGTCCCGGGACAGCCCCAGCCTCTCAGCTGAGGCGATGTACTTGCTCACCGTGTCCCGAGCAAGCCCTGTCCCCTCGGCTATGTGGCGCTGGCTCTCCCCCGCCTGCCAGCGCCGGATGACTTCTGCTATTTCCACTCTGAATACCTCCTTGTAGGCCATCGCTTCACCTCCTACTTGAAGTGTCGCGATGGTCTGTGGTCAGGCGCTCAGAGTGGCCTAAATATCCTGATTATCTGGCCTATAGTTCGTGAATATTTAGCGATTCGCTGGCCTAATGTTCCTGATTATTGACACTCCACCAGGTTCTGCACGCCCAGCATGGTGCGCTCCCCGGAGCGGGGCGGCGTTATGGCCATCAGCTTGACGGCGGGCTTCTCCCCGCCCTTGAACAACTTGGCTATCGGGTTGAGTTTCATGGGGCATATTCTCCTTATTGTCTAGCGTCACAGCGAAAAGAACGCATGAGCTATTATCGGCCATCCGACACGGGGAAAGCAAGGCCCAGATGGCCGCAGAGGACGCTCACGACGCACCGACTCGGCCCGCCGCCTGAGCGCGGGCCGAGGAGCCTGACGTGTCGGACTACAATCGCTCAGGGACGGCTTTCGCCCTGGGAGGGCTGTAAGGAGATTAGGAGCACATTGTAGAATACAATCCAGGTGATATTCGTAGCTGTTTGAAGGGGAATCCGGGATGCCTGTAGACAATCCGGCGAGCAGTTTTACTGCGGGTCGGTGCTAAGTCTATTGTACTGATTGTATTGTAGTCTGTTGTAGTTTCTGAGGCAAGGAGAAGCCAATGGTTGGCCATGAGGAATCCAGCGTGGACGGGGCGAAGGGAGATGGCGACGGCATGAGCATCCCTCTATCGGAGGCCCCCCTATCGGACGATCCCCTGCTGGACCTGCTGGACGCTCTGGTCGAGCAACGGGGCAAGGTGGCGGCTGCCGAGGCCCTAGGGGTGAACTACCGCACGATGGTGACCTGCCATGAGTCTCGTCACGTATCGCGGCGGATGCGGAAGGCGTTGGCGGAGTTCAGGGACAAGCACGGTGACGGCGGGGATGAGCAGGACGATGACGCCGGGGACATTGTAGCGAGGGTAACGGCACTGGAAGAACGGGTGATGGCGTTGGAGGAAGCGCATGGAGCACTGGTGGAGACCGTCGAAGCCCAGGCGAAGCAGCTGACGGAGTTGCAACGCAATGTTGGAGGATCGGAGGACGGGGCGGTGGAAGAGAAACGGGAGCGGAGCAAGCCTGATCGGGTCGATGATGGCGACGGTCAGCGCAGGGAGTGGCGGCCTCCACGACGGGGGCACGGGCTTCCCGACGCTGGCGTGGTCACGTTGGAAGAGCAGCCGGACGAGGAGCACGCCTTCGGGCCGGCTGCCCAGTTGGTAGCCGAGTGGCGCAGTCTAAGGACCCAGGGTGAGACAGCAGGCAGTCGGGTTGACCGGGCATGGGCCTCGGTGCGCCGTTGGGAGTTGGAGATAGCCATGCTCAGCGACTACGGCCTGACGCTGCCGCCGGAGACCGAACCCCTGGACGCTTCGCGCAGGGAAGACCACCTGCGGTGGCGGAAGGAGGCGCTGGCAGCGGCCTTGGCGAAAGCAAGGCGGCTGCGCTGGCTGAGGCGAGCACTCACCCTGGGTCTGCGATGGAGCTAGACGCCCCGTAGCCGTGCCGCGACCTAGGATAAGCACCATATCCACCCAGTCAATGAAGGGGGACCTGCCCAAGGCGTCGAGCAGCTGTCGGTCTGACAGAGACAGGTTGAAGGAAGACTCTATGGAGAGTGATTTTGCTGCCAATAAGTTGTAGAATGTCAGATATTCGGAATAGACATTGAGAAATAGGGGCAATGAAGAACTTCGATACCCTAGTCGAAACTGTGCCGGTGCATGATCATCACCACTGGGCATCATAGAAGAGGAGACACTTGCCGAAATCGAACCTGGCCACAAAGATTCTATATCCCGTCGAGAAGCACGTCGCCCAGGCTCCAATTCGGACGTCGCTTGCTCTCGCGCTGGTTGCAGCAGTTTTCCTCGGCACGCTTCTCATTACCACTGTTCAGGCCCAGACGCCGCCTCAGAATGGTGAACAATCCTCCGACTCTCCGCCCCTTCCAACTCCCACCGCGATACCTCAGGACGGCTCCCAGGACTCCGACTCTGACGGTGTGCAAGGGGCGGGGGCATCTGATCCCACCATAACCGTCACGCGGTACAAGTCACCGGTGACAGAGGGCGGCACAATCTACTTCCGGTTTACGGCTAGTAGCGCGCCTTCAGCCCATGTGGAGATTAACCTCCGGGCGACCGGCGGAACGTCATTCCTGACTGCCACACCCGTGAAGAGCATCGGGCTAGGCCCTGGCCTTACCGTTGCTTGGTTGATCTTGGGAACTGAGGATGACAAAGTCGATGAGCCGAACGGGACGATTACCGCGAGGCTATTGTCCGGTACCGGGTACAACGTTGGTAGCCCTTCTAGCGCTTCCATTACCATCTTGGACAACGATGTGGCCAGTCCATCGATAGACATAACGGGGCTGGCTACATCCATCCAGGAGGGTAGGACAGACTCATTCAGGGTGCGCGCATCCGACTTGGTTTCGTCCAGCAGCTACAGCATAGAGGTGACGACAAGCAATTCCGACATCGGGTTCAACAGTTCGTGCTCAACGACATCCCGGACCATCACGGTTCCTGCTCGACGCACGTCATACAGCTATTCCCTGACCCTGTATGGATGCGAAGCGACAGGCGGGATAGTGAGGGCGAAGTTGAAGCGCGGAAGCACGACCCTAGACACCGCCTCTCAGTCAGTAAAGGTCACTACTCCTCCGTCGATAGAGATATCGGGTTTGGACACGTCTATGGAGGAAGGCGACAACGACTCCTTCAGTGTGAAGGCATCCGACTTGGTTTCGTCCAGCAGCTACAGCATAGAGGTGACGACAAGCAATTCCGACATCGGGTTCAACAGTTCGTGCTCAATGACATCCCGGACCATCACGGTTCCTGCTCGACGCACGTCATACAGCTATTCCCTGACCCTGTACGGATGCGAGGCGACAGGCGGGACGGTGACGGCCACGCTGAAGCGCGGGAGCACGGCCGTCGATACAGCTACCCAGAAGGTGGGCGTTTCATCCTCCACAAACACGGCATTCCAGTTCAGCCCGAGTCCCCTTGCGTTGGGTGGTACCAGCGACGTCTGGAAGGTGCAGACAGGCGTCACTAGCATCTACGTGGACGTTGACTTCTCGAAGGGGATATACAAGGACTCTGGCCTTGACGTAGGCAATATCAACATCAACCGCGTCAACTCCTCCGGCACCGTGCTGAGCACGCTTGAAGTGGACAATGAGAACGACAGCGGGATACTGACTGGAGCTAAGGCCGGATCGCTCGTCAGGGTAGACGTGGACAATAACGCGTTCGATGCCAGCCTCGCTCTCGTCACCCTGACCTTCCATTCAGGCAGCGACGAGACCGGACCAGAGATAGCTAAGGCGACGGTACAGAAGGAATCTAGACCATACTCCCCTACCAGTGGTTCTGCAACGGTGGACAAGGCCGCCGATAGCGTCACGTTGACGTGGAGCCCTGGCGCTCCACGCCTGGGGTCTAAGCCAGACCACTACAAGGTCGAGATACCCGGAACGACTTTCAGCCCACAAAACGTCGATGATTCGAAAGACCCCGCGAATCTGACGATCTCCAATGCGTCCACCAGCCCTGGACCTGGGACGCACACCGCTAAGGTGAGACATTGCAACGCAGCCGGTGGGTGTTCGGTGGCGTTGGACATCATGTTCACGGTAGAGGTTCCCAATAGTCCACCCTCATTCGGCCAATCCACCTACTCCTTCACAATTCTGGAGGATTCGTCGATTGGGAGCAGAGTCGGAGTTGTGTCTGCAACCGACCCGGATATAGGCGACACCGTGACTTATTCCATAGTTTCTGGCAATAGTGCTGGTAAGTTTGCCCTCAGCGCAACCACAGGAGAGGTGACGTTAGCGAGGTCAATAGATTATGAGACATCGGCGTCATATCGCCTGACAGTACGGGCACTAGACTCGACAGGGGCAGCCGTTGATACCAGTGTTACCATTTCAGTGACGAATGTGAATGAGCGCCCCGCGTTCAGCCAGTCAACCTATGATTTCTCTATCCCGGAGGACGCGACCATTGGCGCAGTGGTGGGCGTCGTCCCAACTACGGACCCCGATACTGGCGACAACGTATCCTACTCGTTTCTCTCAGGTAACGACTCTGGGGAAGTTTGCGATAAGTGGCGTCACAGGAAAGATCACTTTGGCCGGCGGCCTTAATCGTGAGACCTCGGAGTCACACTTACTGCGAATAAGAGCGCGGGACTCGGGAGGGCTAACCGTTTATGCTCCCGTCACCGTCACAGTCGATTATCCGCTCAATATCGGCACAAGCGAATGGGGTGTCCTTGCTTACAGGCGCATTGTATTGGACTGGATCATACCCACATCCGAAAGAAGCGCAAATCACCAATATCACCTCAATGTCCCGGTCGGCACGGGCTTTCACATAAGGGCATCAGCCAAGGGTGCCAATATCTGTGACTGGAAGTCTCCTCCCCCCGCCAACACTCCGTGGAGCGACTCGGATGAGTCATTTTATCTGGTCCGTTGCGAGTTGGGGACTGGGACTGCCAACATCACGGTGTGGAAGAGACCTGCAACGGGTGCTCTCCGTACGTCAACCACAGTCTTGACAATTGGCCCCGTTGAACAGTCATGGCACCGGGCAGACCATCAGATTGGCTACTTCATCGGTGATCCTGATACCACTGACAATCCATTCATGGAAGGTACTAAGCCGACCCATCTTCCTACGAGCTACAACCCAGACGAGACGGCATCGAAATCGGCAGTCAATGAAGCCGGATCGGCTTGGAATAAAGCGCAATCCTACGTGGTCTTTGAAGCCGTCAGCTCCGCCGCCGACACAACAATCAGAGGCTACTGGAATCCTCAGGGTACCAACCTGGAGGATAAGTGCCCCAAATCCATCGCATGTGTCTACAAGGGCACCAGTGAGTACCCTGATCTTCGGCGCCAGCCGTTCTGGATAGAGTACCCACCGCAGTTCCCGCGCGACCTTGGACATAAGCGATGGACTAATGATCCTGTCATCGCCAAGAACAATCCTAGCCAGTACTATTTCCTGCCTCAAGTAATTATGCACGAGCTCGGGCACACCGCGGGGCTGGGACACAGCCCGGGGAACGACGTAATGGGTGGTATTGACTCCAGAAGTCCCCTTGTGACACCCACATCATATGACGTGGACGGCATCAACAATACCTACCAGAGCCACACAAAGCATTAGGATGGTGCGAGCCATGAGCCGAATACCGAACCCACTCTGCGAACTACCAACCCGTAGTTTGATCCTGACATGCATGATAGGTTTCTTGATGTTGGCTGTAGGGTGTGGACAGCCGCAAAGCATGAGTCCGAACAGCACAGATTCAGCTACATCGCAAGCTAAATCAGTCGAGCCCGGCCCCATCGCGTCGCAGCCACAAACCACCGCCAGTCCCTCCACCACACCGGCAATTGACACAATCCAAGAGTCATTGATGCCTCCTCATTATGGTGCTGCCACTGCGTCGGTGGAACGACGCATCTTCGATGCTGATGTGATTGTCAGGGCTTCTCTACTTGCTACCAGTGAGGGCCAGTTGCAATTCAAAGCGATAGAGTACCTAAAGGGAACAGGCCCTTCAAAGTTTGTTGTAGGAGCACCAACCTTTGGTCGGGACCCTACATGGGACAACCGCGAAGCGGTTCTATTCTTGAGCAAGGCTGAATCTGGAGTGGTTGGTGCATCTGATGCATTGAGAACTGACGATATAGATTTCACGTTTGTCGAAACCGCTGATGAGAACTATAGGGGCGCTTTGCCAAGTGGCTATACGATAGATGCTAGGAATCCCGTGTGGCTGCCTGCGAGGGAGGATGGTGTAAGCGATGCATTGGTGGACGGCGTCGTTACACCGATGTTCATCACTGGCTTAGACTATGTTGCGGGGAGTCTTGGCGCAGAGATCTCTCTAAGCGAACTTCGCTCGAAGATAGCGTGGGTTGGAGGGGGAAAGAACATAGAGGGATATGATAGGTGCATTGGAGTTGCCTTGAACTACTACCAGTGGTACCGAGACTGGGAGGCGTATTACGGAAGCGCACCTACAATACTGGGGGAGGAGCGAGAAGTAAAGTCGGGAGAAACTCAAGGAACGGAGATCTATGCGTCTCAACTTATCCGAGAACCTGGATATCACACTGTCCGGATTCGTGGGGAGGACGGACACCTTGTTCTAGGACGGAAGGAGGATAACGATCAAGATCCCTCAAATGGATACAGGATCACCGTCAAAACCGCCCGCCCACTGCCCCAAGGTCTGTACAGGTTTTCTACTCAATATCAACTCTACGACCAGGTTCCATGTAACTTCCAACCTGAGCCCGGAAAGGGGCAATTGGACTGGGTCGTGCAGGCCCTCGCGCCCACGGGTGCAGTACATGAGGCTTTCTTCGACCCTGTCGCCATAGGTGAGTCTATTGGTGTAAGTGCAGGAGTAAATGGAGTACTGTCTCCCACTTCCTTTACATTGACTGAGGGCGGCAGTACGAACACGCTGCACAAGATAGCCTGGAAATCAGGAAAGACGACGATGGAGTTTGAGCCGTCCGCTTCGCTGGCAGGTCATCACGCAGACTTCTTATCGCTAGACGGCTCAGTGTCGCTGCGTCTGGACTTCGACGACGGATCCGAGTCTGTTGTTGGGGCAAAGCGGACCATCACATGGAACGTCTGCAAACAGCCATGGGAGAGTGGGAACCTACTTATGCTGCGCATTAGCAAGAGCAGCAGCAACCTCACCGGCGTGACAAACGATGGTCCGTGCAAAGAGAATTCTGAGTGAGTTAAAGCCCGACATCCCACCAAAAGGGTTCGCAGTTCGGTAGGCTCTGGCCCATCCGAAGAGAGGCTCGGACTCTCAGTCATGGTGGTGGTGCCGAGGCTCACAGCCCGCCGAGCCACATCTCAAAGATAGTTCTGCCTATCGTCAACTCAGGCCCACCAGACTTGATAAAATCAAGAACCTTCACCTTGTGCTTCAAGCTGGATGTGTAAACTGGGGGGCTCAGGATGTCGGTAGGTACACGGTCACGGAAGAGAATCCACCACGTGATATTGGTCGGCCTCGTAGTGGTCCTGTCCGTCATATCTCTGGCGGCATGTAGTGACGAGCCGTCCACACCGACCGACACCTCCACGCCGGTGCCCTCGGCAACGCCAACTCCCGTGCCGACCGACACCTCTACGCCGGTACCCTCGGCAACGCCAATACCCGTGCCGACCGACACCTCCACGCCGGTGCCCTCGGCAACGCCAACTCCCGTGCCGACCGAAACCTCTACGCCGGTGCCCTCGGCAACGCCAACTCCCGTGCCGACCGACACCTCTACGCCGGTACCCTCGGCAACGCCAATACCCGTGCCGACCGACACCTCTACGCCGGTGCCTTCGGCAATGCCAACTCCCACTCTGACTCCTGCACCCACTGAAACACCTACGTCGTCGCCCACACCGACCCCAGCGCCGCAGACTTTGCTGTCAACGTATGAGACAAACAACACCAGATGGCTTGTGAGAAACTATCCAGCCTTGGCCTGGCAAATCCAGACGCTCACCTGGGTCCAAGACGGACTTTCCGACCTCGAACGTTCGGCCGTTGACGAGTTACTTTGGATGGCCGTCGAGGACGTCGCCAACTTGGATGCAGTTCTACGCCTGTCCTGGATACGAAACGACATTCAAGTGGCAGAATACGAAGCCTTGGACAGGTTGGGATGTTTGGACACCCCGGAGCCGACAAATCTCTATGCGGCTCTCAACATTCCTTGGGTGCAAGACAACATATCCGAGACCGAGTACGACATCATAGATTCGCTTTGTGCGCTGGACTTCGATGCTACAGGAGTGGTCTTCCAACTCCTTTCAATGCCGTTCTTACTTTCCCCAGACACCACTGATGCGCTAGCCATTCGGGGAATGGAAGAACTGGCAGACGCAGGCCGCCTCACCGCTCTCACTGACCATGCCATCTTCCAGGACGGCATCACCGACGAGGACACTACGCTGATTGCCGCTGTTGGCACCCTTCGCGACGCGGGCGAGATTCAGCGGGTTCTAGGCCCTGGAGGAGCTGCCATTGAGACAGTCTCCCTCGGCACCGAGTTAACGCCCCATCTCAAGATCAGCATCGTCCGTACCGGCAGCCAGTCCCGGCCGGGCACTATTGAGGCAACGCGGGATTTGGTTCAGTTCGTTGAGAATACTATGGGCCTGGCACTGCCGGTGGATCACGTCATCATCATGCTCAGCGAAAATGCGGTCACGGACAAGTTCGCTGGCACAAATTACGGCTTCGCGTTCAGCTACTTGCCCAAATACGAGGTGACGCAGCAGGGTACCCACGAGTGGAGGCAAGGTCGATTAGGCTTTGTCCACGAAACCGCTCACTACTTCTGGAGCGGCAATGAGAACTGGATAGACGAGGGCCTAGCCAATCTGTTCGAGTATCGGTTTGGTCGGCAGATGGGCCTGAGCCATGGGCAGTTGCAAACTAAGCGCAGAGGATGCGAGGCCCGCGACCTCAAGATGCTTTCGGAATGGGACCCGGATTCGAGTGAGTGGGACCGCCTTCATTGCAACTACTACTTGGGCCAGTTGCTTTTTCAGGACCTGTTCACAGGCATGGGCCCTGAGACATTTACCGAGAGCTTACAAGAATACTACCGGCTGTCCCTGGAAGCACAGGAAGCGCGCCGTCTCCCCGGTATAGCGGAAGTCCGCAAAGCGTTCGCGGGTCAGGACGCCATCATCGACCGCCACTGGTCAGGAAAGATGAACTCGCCGGAGAACCGCCCGTTCGACGAAGGTTATGAATATACAAGCCATGACCTCATCCAATGGACACGTCATCCAACCTATGAAGACGGAGTAGTGACTTTTGAAGGGACCTACTTGAACGGAGCCGAGCCAAGTTTTCGATTGCCACGGCCACGTGGATCACAGTACGCGAACTTTTCGCTCAGGACAGTGGACGACGGGAAGTGGTTGGGTAGCATTCTGGTACCCTTGTCTGGGAACAGAACATGGACACTGGATGACCCCGGCGACGTTGTTGCTGACACCTACATGATAGATGAGGCATCCAACACATTCACCGTCACCTTTGATTTCCCGGAAGGACTAGGAGACAACCCATCCGATTACGTAGTCCACGTGATGGGCTTTCAAAACTCTGACCGGGAAGCGACCATCGGAGAAAACATAGATCGTCTAGGCTACGCCCGGATCCGTGTACCCCAAAAGTTCAACGCTGGGCCGGGACAGGATCAAGAGTCTGGAGAAACGGCTCAGCAGAATGAGCCCTGAGAAGCACGCTTCCCGCGGAGCCCCTTTCAGTCCGCGCTGCACAAGGGCACGGATGACCGGCCTCAGGTGATCGTGACCTTCAACATAGCGGTGGCTGCATTTCGCACCTCTACCCCGTCGGTGCGGGTCACGGGGGGTACGGTGGTGGGGGTTCGGCGGCATACGGAGCAAGGGCTGAAGAATGCCTGGATATTCTTCCTTGACCCCGCAGGGAATGAGGACATCCGGTTCAGTCTGGTCACCGGTCAATCGTGCGATGCAGGCGGCATCTGTACGGAGGATGGAGCGACCCTCTCGGTGGTACCACCGGACCGCACGCTTCCGGGCCCAGGTTAAGCGCACTCGATCCCGGCCCTGCTTGGGGCTCCCAGCAGGGTTTCGACCACTGGTGAGAGAAAAGGGGGCCGTGTGGGAGACGAGCATGTCTTCTTGTGGGTCAAAAGAGAATGTCCTTGTGGGTCAAAAGAGAATGTCGCTGAATGCCCCGAGGTAACCTGATGGATGGGTCTAAGGAATGGCTATGAGTCGTAAGGGAAGCGACTCTGGGACTCATGCAAGGGCAGGACGGGGCGGAACGAGAAGTGCTCAAAGCCGCTTGACAAACCCGGCTCTTGGGCACTATAAGGTATAGCATGAACGAAGCATATTCCGTCCCCAGAAAGCACTGCCGCAAGGGCCTCTCGCTTATCGAGTTGGTCCGCATGTTCCCCAACGATGACACTGCCCAGGCGTGGTTCATGGACACCCGATGGCCGGCCGGTGTGGCGTGCCACCACTGCGGCTCTACGGACGTCCAGATAGGGGCGAAGCACAAG
Source organism: Dehalococcoidia bacterium (assembly GCA_965207305.1). Lineage (GTDB taxonomy): Bacteria > Chloroflexota > Dehalococcoidia > Lucifugimonadales > JAGWBF01 > JAGWBJ01. The sequence goes on from CBDBMB010000003.1 coordinate 33,891, forward strand.
ACCATGCCGCTTCGGTGCCGGGAATGCCGCAAGCGCTTCAGTGTGCGGACGGGTACCGTCATGGAGGGTTCCAAGCTCGGCTATCACACATGGGCCATCGCGATCTATCTGTTAACTACCAACCTAAAGAGAATATCCAGTATGAAGCTACACAGGGCGCTCAGCATCACGCAGAGGAGCGCGTGGTACTTGGCGCATCGGTTGCGAGAGACCTGGAATGGCCCAGGGAAGCCGTTCAGCGGCCTTGGAGCCGTGGGCGAGACCTACGTCCACGGCAAGGAGAACAGCGAGCACGCCATTGAGGGGATTAACGCAGGAGGCGGGCCTCTTGGCAAAGCGATCGCGCTTGGTACCAGGGACCGTGACACCGTTAGGGTCGCCGCCAAAGTGGTGAACCGCACGAATGCCGATACCCTACAGGGACTCGTCGAGGACCATACAGAGTTGGTGGCATGAGAACTGTCCGTAATGGTCACGCCACCAATGACCTGGTTCTGAGTGCCTACGCAGACGGGAACGAGAAGGTGTTCCCGCGCATCCTCAGTCTATATGTCAAGCCGGGTAGCATCGTAGCGGATGTGACTTACGGTAAGGGCGTGTTCTGGCGCAACGTGGAAAGGGACGAGTACGATCTGCGGGCCACCGACATCCTAGATGGAGTTGACTGCCGCTACCTTCCCTATGAGGATGGCGAAATCGATTGCGTCGTCCTAGACCCTCCATACATGCATTCCCCCGGAGGGTCCGCACATACGGCGCATCCAGCGTTCGAGTCTCATTATCGGAATAATGGGTCTGGCCGACAGACGGATGGCAAATACCATGAGGCGGTGCTGGAACTCTACGAGGATGCGGGGCGCGAAGCATACCGCGTACTCCGAGACCGCGGCGTCTTCATTGTCAAGTGTCAGGACCAGGTGTGCTCAAATCGGCAGAGGTTCACGCATGTCGAACTCATGGAGACGTATACGCAGATGGGATTCGTAGCGGAGGACTTGTTCGTGACTATGCGCAACAATCGGCCCGGCGTGAGCGCCGCTGTACGTCAAGTACATGCCCGCAAGAACCATTCCTATTTCCTGGTGCTCTGGAAGGGCGGAGGGTCTGCTATATGGCAGAGTCCGTAAATCCGATAGAGATCATGCGGGAAGTGATCCGCAACAACGTCCCAAAGGACATGTGGACGGACTCACCCTTGATCGAATACAGACGGCTCGGCAACACCAATCGAGGTGAGGTTGGGGAGCAATTCATCGAACAGTATCTGAACGCCCATGGAATACCCGTGAGCAACGGGAATCGGGCATCGCCTACAGATAGACAAATCGGCAAGGCTCGAATTGAGGTCAAGACTGCTTCGCTGGGGACCAACAAGACCTTCCAGTTCAACCACGTCCGCCTCGATAAACAGTACGACTATCTGATCTGCCTGGGAATATGCCCGCAGGAGATTGTGTTCAACGCTTGGCGCAAGGGCGTGGTTGCAGAGGGCGGCGCCGGACACCTAGTGAGGATGGCCGAAGGCCAAAGCACGACACACAAGCTGACCAAGCGACTAGATCAGATGCGGCCCATCGACGAACTTGTCGGTTGGGCACGGGAGATTACATAGGGCCATGAATGAGAATCCGAAGCCCAAGAAGCAACAGCAGGAAGTGAAATCGGGGTACCAGCCGTCAAAGGCCGAGTTGGACGCCGACATTAGCATCAAGACGACACCCGAGGAGCTGGCCCTGGCGGTAGTAGGCCGTCATCCCCGCCGACCGCAGTAACTCGGTTTTGGAATTTGGCTAAGGGTAGGGCAAGGAGCAGTCTACCTCTCACTCCATCGATAGAAGCCACTGCCGGTTAGGATAGAAGGAGCTTTCTGGCTGGTATTTTCAATCGGCCTGACGATCTTTCTTTAGCCTCGCGTGATTGGAGGCTCTAATCGGCACGTTCGGGCACCTATTGCCCTAGAGCGGCAAAGACGCTAGGCGAGCTAAATTCGTCTCGCCGTTGGAAGACCGATCACCGGTCACTTGTCAGGCGTAATAGCCTCTAGTCCTAGACTGCCGACGCTCAACCCGCTTCGCCCCAGCGCGTGTCTTGGCTCGGCCATCGACCGTCAACTTCCCCCGGGACGAATTCGCCGACTACTACTGGTCGAACGAGCACAAAGAAGACCAGCCGCCGTACCCCATCACCCTGTTCGTCGTGGACACCGAGGAGGTGGAGGAGACCTACGTGGATACCGCCGGACGGATGAACCGGATGTCCCTGCCCGTCCTGGCGTCCTGCACGCCCGTGCTGTCACGCAGGGGGATACTGGGGGAGTCCTGGCGGCCCCTGTGGGCGCCGTCCTCCCCCCGGCTGAGGCTGTCCCAGCTGAGTGCTTACGTCTACGACCCGCTGTACCACCGCATGCGTGCCAGTGCTCCTGTAGAGGCATCCAATAGGGGGAGACATAGATAGCGTTGTATCGACGCTATCTGCCCTCCCTGCGGTCTGGGGGCCGCAAAACGGTACAAGTTGTACCTCCGGCAGGGTCTCAAAATACGCCAGACCGGTCATATTCCTCTGTTTCAGCTACGAAAGGGGCTGCACAGACCTCGACCGGTCAACGGCCAAAAGTACAAGTTGGGGAGAAGCTGTGCTAAAGTTGGGGAGCACGCCGGAGACGCCAAAGTTGCACTTTTACCACCCTGACCGGTCAGCATTTTGAGCGGGATGTAGGTAGGGACGCGGCTGTGAAGCGTCTTTGAGGAGCAAAATCGGCGCATTGGCGGCGTCTGCGGCCCATGCTGGCCCACCGGATATTGCAGGAATTGAGGTGGGGGTGCATGACGCGAAAAGGGGTGATGGGCAGGAGCGGACATTTCGGGCCAGCCACGTTCGGATTCATGCAACATTTCGGGGGTTGGGCCGAAAATGGTGACCGGTCGCTGTCAAGGACCGGTTCCACCGAAAATTGCAGAAGCGGCCCACCCCGATAGAAGGCGAATATGACATCTCGGAAGTTGACGGAGAAATCGAGGGCCGGAGACGGCAAGCCCGACCAGAAGTGGGTCGTGGAGTACCTCGTACAGCGGGAGGGTCAGCGCAGGACGGCGGCCCTCTTGGGGGTGAACCGGAAGACGGTGGCGCTGGCGCTGGGCCGTGAGCGGCTGACGGGGAGGATGGCCCTGGCCGTGCAGCGGTTCATGGCCGGCCTGGACGATCCCGACGGGGAACTGGCGACGCCCCTGGACAGGCTGGAGGCGAGGATGCGGCTGTCAATAATCAGGAACATTAGGCCAGCATATTCAGAGACATTAGGCCACCCTGAATGCCAGTGATTTGGATTCTGACAGGATGCTGCGGGTCGGTCAATCACCTCCCTTCTTGCTGAGGATTTTGGCCACTTTGCCCAAGAGGGCGCGGTGAGGAGAGAGCCTTTCCCGGTAGCTGGTTCCCTCGATGACGATCTGGTAGCTGGTGTTGGCCAGGCGGTCCAGGGCGCTGTTGCCCAGGATGGGGTCGTCGAAGAGACTGAGCCACTCTTCGATGGCCCGATTGGAGGTGACGACGAAGCTGGAGGCCCGGTGCTTGGCGATGATCAGCCGGTAGAGGTCCACCGACTGAGGTCCGGTGAGGCTGTGCAGGCCCAGGTCGTCGAGTATGAGCAGGTCGGGGGAGAGGAAGGAGCGGAAGGTCTTGTCCACCGAGTTGTCCACCCTGGCCTGGGCCATGGCTTTGAAGAAGTCGTCGGCGTGGATGAAGCGGACGGTGTACCCGGCTCTGACGGCGGCGTGGCCGAGGGCTTGAGCCAGGAAGCTCTTGCCGACGCCCGCCGGTCCCATCAGCAGGACGTGCTCGTGCCTGTCGAGGAACTCCAGCGAGAAGGCGGCGTCGAGGAGGCGGCGGTCCAGGGTGATTTCGGACGTCCAGTCGAAGTCTTCCAGTCGGCAGGTCTCCTCGAAGCTGGCCCGGTTCAGGCGGATCTCGATGCGCCGGTTCTCCCTGCGGCTGACCTCGTCGGCCAGGATGATCTCCAGGAAGGCAGTGTAGTCCAGTTGGTCCCGTCGGGCCAGGGCGATGCGCTCGGGCAGGGTGTCCAGCATGGCGCTCAGCTTGAGGGTCTTGAGCAGCGGGGCTAGGTCGGGGTTGCGGACGTTACGGGTCATGTCAGATCTCCTTGTGGTGTTGCGTTGGGGTGGTGGCCGTTGACCAGGGCGAAGACGGAGCCGGGCCGGGCGAAGCGTCCCGTAGGCAACGGATCGGGATACGGCAGCGCATCCTGCTGCTCCAGGGCTTCGATCAGGATGCGCTCGACGCGGTGCACGTCGATGAGGTCCACGTCCAGGGCCTTGCGACAGGCGTCGTTCAGCCTGTCGGGGGTGTAGCGCTGGGCGAGGCGGAGCAGCTTGTGTCCCTGCCGCACCTTCGCCCAGGGCGTGGGGCCTTCGAAGAGCCGGTCGGCGAAGGCGGCCACCGCTTCTCCCAGCTCCGCTGCGCTCTGCGTGATCTTGTCGGGCGCCCGCAGCGTGTAGGCGATGAACTCCTTCGGGTAGTCGTCGGGATCGGTGGAGCGTCTGCCCTTGGACTGACGGGGATGGACCTTGATCAGCTTGCCCTGGTGGTAGATGCGCACCAGCTTGCTGTCCAGCGCGATCTCCACCTGCTGCCCCGGATGGCACAGAGCCGACGGCACCGAGTAGAGGGCGTTCTGGCAGGTCACGTGGTGGTCGCGCTGCACCTTGGCGTTGCGCCAGTGAGTCACCTCGTAGGGCTCGCCGTCCCAGGGCAGCAGCGTCTGGCGCTCCTCGGCGTCGAAGACCTCCACGGGCTTGCGCCTGGTGGTGCCGTGCACCCGCTGTCCGGCCACCTCGCGGCACCAGTGGAGCGCTTCCTTCCGCATGTGAGGCAGGTCCCTGAAGTCGGCTCCCTTGAAGAAGCGCTCCCTCACGTACTGGACTCCCCGCTCCACCTTGGGCTTGTCCCTGGGGTGGCGTACCCGGGCCGGGTCGGTGATGAAACCCCGGCGCTGGGAGTACTCCAGGAAGCCCCTGGTCAGCCTGGGATGCAGGGCGTCGGCCCCGGCCACCGCCGCCGGGAAGTTGTCGATGACCAGGTACTTGGGAATGCCGTCGAAGAAGGCCCAGGCCGCTTCCAGTCCGGCGACCACGTCCTCCAGCTTCTGCCCGTGGGTGGGCCAGACGAAGCTGTGCCGCGAGTAGGCCAGCACAACGATCAGCGCCCACACCGTCCGGCGGCGGCCCGTCTCCGGGTCTTGGGCGAAGCCAAGCCTCCCGAAGTCCATCTCCGCCACCTCACCCGGCGGGCTCTCCTCCATCCGCACCGTCCTGGTACTGCGGCCCCGCCAGTTGCGGCGGGCCACGAAGCGCTGAACGGACGGATAGGAGACCTCGCAGCCGCGCTCCAAGAGCAACTCCCGAATGCGGGTCAGTTGCAGCCGGTCCTCAACGACCCACCGTTGAATCTGGTCGGTCCAGGGACCCAGCCTGTCCTCTATCGGCGTCCTCGCCTGCCGCGGTCCCGCACGGCCTATGGCCGCCAGCTTGCTCAGCTGCTCCTCGCTGGGAACGGGTCCGTCCCGGGACAGCCCCAGCCTCTCAGCTGAGGCGATGTACTTGCTCACCGTGTCCCGAGCAAGCCCTGTCCCCTCGGCTATGTGGCGCTGGCTCTCCCCCGCCTGCCAGCGCCGGATGACTTCTGCTATTTCCACTCTGAATACCTCCTTGTAGGCCATCGCTTCACCTCCTACTTGAAGTGTCGCGATGGTCTGTGGTCAGGCGCTCAGAGTGGCCTAAATATCCTGATTATCTGGCCTATAGTTCGTGAATATTTAGCGATTCGCTGGCCTAATGTTCCTGATTATTGACATGCGGCGTGTGATCAAGGCCGTGGATGATCTCAGGGAGCTGGTGGAGGACCTGACGGAGCGCGTGGAGGCCCTAGAGGCGGTGCAGCAGGAGCCCGATACCGAGGGCCGGGGGCTGGGCCTGTTCGACTGGTGGCGGCGGCGCAGGCCGCAGGGTGAGAACGGGAGACATGGCTGAGCGGGTGCGCTGGATTACGAAGGCGGAGGCGGCGCGGGAGATGGAGGTCTCCATTTCGACGCTGGACCGGATGATACGGCGTGGAGAGGTCGAGGTGCGCAGGGAGGGCCGGAGGGTCTACGTGGAGATGGAGGGGCCTGAGCGGGTGAGCGACGAGGAGCTGCTGCGTCGGGCTATTGGGCGGGAGGACAGGCTTCAACGGAGGCTGGTGAAGCTGGACCAACGGGCGCAGGCGTTGGAGCGGGAGCGCGACGAGGCGGTGCACGCCGCAGCCGCCGACCGGCAGGCGCTAGAGGAGATGGAGGAGCGGTACGAGAAGGAGCGTGACGCCCGCAGAAGGATGAGACGGCTGGCCGTCAGGCTCGGCTTGGCCGTGGTCGTGTTGCTAGCCGTCGTGGGCCTGCTCGTGTGGCGGCTGGTCGCATAGGGTATAGCGCATGGCCGGAGATGACATCGGACACCAGATACGCATCGCCGCCGAGAGCACTAGGCTCTACCGCCTATTCGCTGTTGGGCCGACGCGTGTGTCGCTGACCGACGAAACGCTCACCTTCGGGGGACGCCTGGGTGGAGCATCCGACGAGGTGCCCGTCGGAGCCATCGACTCAATCACGGTCTCACCATCGTTGTTGTGGCATCGGCTGACCATACAGTTGGGAGATGGGACCGAGCGGTCAGTTGGAGGACTTGACGAGAGCAGAGCTGCACGGGTCCGGGACGCGGTGTTGGCGAGCACCGTCGAGGTCGCCAAGGCTTTGAGCCCTGAATTGAAGCGGCTCGATGAGCAGGTTCGACAACACTTCGCCGCCGACCGCTACGCCCGATACAGCGACTGCCGGAAGCTTCACGAGTCTCTAGCGCCGGTTCTACGGCAATGCAAGGCACTCACCCGTGGACGCCTGAACCAAGAAGCGTCAGAGACGGCGGAGCGGCTTTCGCCCCTAGAATCGGTTGCGGGGTTCGAGGCGGCAAGAAGGCGTGCGAACAGCCTGTTCATTTCCAACTCCAAGCCCTCCGTACAGCAAGCCGCATCCGAGACGCTGGGTAACCCTCTCACGGATGAACAGGCCGAAGCCGTCGCCACCGACGAGGACGCGACCCTTGTGCTGGCGGGCGCGGGAACGGGCAAGACCGCGGTCATCGTCGGCAAGGTCGCCCATGTCGTTCACAATTTGGGTGTTCGCCCGAACGAGGTGCTGGTCCTGGCATTCAACCGCAAGGCGGCCGATGAGATACGGGGACGGCTCAAGGGCGACCTCTCCGCAGCGCACGTCCACACCTTCCACAGCTTCGGTCGCCGCGTCATAGCCGAGTCCGAGTCCGCTCCCACCATATCGAAGCTGGCCGAGGACGAACTGGCGCTGAGGCGCGCAGTTGACAACATCATCGGCGAGCTACTCAACGACCTGGAGCAGTCGAGGGCTGTGATCGACTTCATCGTCTACCACCACGCGCCCTACAGATCGGCCTTCGAGTTCGACACCCTTGACCAGTACGAGGAGTACGTCCGCGAAGTCGAGTTGCGGACCCTGAGCGGGGATCTGGTCAAGAGTTTCGAGGAACTGTCCATCGCGAACTACCTGACGGAACACGGCGTCGAGTTCCGGTACGAAGACCGGTACGAGACAGCGACGGCGACGAACCAACACAGGCAGTACCAGCCGGATTTCTTCCTGCCCGGCCACGACATCTACATCGAGCACTTCGCACTCAACGAACATGGACGCCCTCCCCCCGGCTGGAGAGGGTACGTGGAGGGCGTCGAGTGGAAGAGGAACATCCACCGTCAACACGGCTCGACGCTGGTGGAGACCTACAGCTGGCAACACCGGCGGGGCATCCTGCTTGAGACGCTGCGCAAGCGCCTCGAAGAGGCAGGGGTTAGCTTCGAGCAGGTACCTCGCCAAACCCTGGTGCGGCAACTCGGCCAGGAGCAGACGTCGTCGCTGGCGGGGCTGCTGGCGACCTTCCTGAATCACGTAAAGACCGGCGGCCTCTCGCCCGAGACGCTTCGCGCCCGCGCTCGCGAGAGCGGGGGCCGTTGGCGCAATGAGAGCTTCCTTGCCGTTTTCGAGCAGGTGCGCAACCGCTACCAGAAGCTGCTCTCGGACCAAGGGGAGCTGGACTTCCACGACCTCATCAACGTCGCCGCAGGGCATATCCGTGAGGGCCGATGGAAGTCTCAGTATCGTTACGTTCTGGTGGATGAGTTCCAGGACATATCCGCAGGTAGGATGGCGCTCATACACGCCCTCCGGGACCAGGACGTGGCCTACTTCCTGGTGGGCGACGACTGGCAGTCGATCTACAGGTTCGCGGGGAGCGACGTCGGACTCCTGCGCGACTGCGGAGACCTGCTCGGCCACGTGGAGGAGCGAACGCTGAGCCTGACCTTCCGGTTCGCCGACGGCATACTCGGCCCCTCGACCGAGTTCGTGAAGCGGAACCCGGAGCAGACCCAGAGACCCCTGATGTCCGCCAGCGGAGCGGAGGACGAGGGCGTCACCATCGTCGCCGACGCCAGTCCCGCTGGCGGCGTTGCTCGGGCGTTGCAGGACATCGAGGCAAGGGCGCAGGGTGAGCCTCGCAGCGTCCTTGCGCTGGGGCGCTACCGGCAGGGCCGCGAGGTGGTCCAGTCGATTCGGCGGAGCAGGTCGCTACGAGTGGAGTTCAGCACGGTTCATGGAGCGAAGGGCCGCGAGGCCGACTACGTGATCCTGCTCGACCTCAACGACGGTCGTTATGGGTTCCCTTCGAAGGTGGAGGACGATCCGCTGCTGGAGCTCGTGCTGCCCCCGGTCTCGGGGGGAGCTTATCCATTTGCGGAGGAGAGGCGTCTCTTCTACGTGGCGATGACCCGGGCGCGGAACGGCGCATACCTGGTGACCGACCCTGTGCGGCCATCCCAGTTTGTGACGGAACTGTTAAGGGAATCCGACGACCTGCGGCAGATCGGCGAACTCGCGACGAAGTGTCCGCGTTGCGGCAGGGGCGTGCTCCAGGTGATCAATGGCAGGCGCGGCCGCTTCTGGGGCTGCACTGGGTACCGGTCCACGCCGCCATGCCGATACACCAAGGACATTGAGGGAGAAACCGCCCATAGAGGGCGGGAATAACGGGGCTGAGAGAAGCCGACGCCTGACACTTCGACTCTCCCTCGTAGTCCTGAATGACGGATTTACAGGCTCTCAACCGCTGCCAGGGTTGTCGTGAATCGCTTGCGCCAAGGTATCCTATGGCCTACAATGGGATGGAATGCAACTTCCCCCACACGGGGGTCTACGGAGGGTTGAGATGATACGACAGCGCTTGGGTCTATTGGCCGTGCTAGCAGCTGTTGCGGTAATGGGGCTGGCTGTAGCCTGCACCGACGATTCGTCCGCCGTCGAGGACGCGATGATGGAAGAGTTGAGCGCCATTAGCGCAACGACGGACCAGCTATCCCAATCGTTGGCACAGGCGCAGTCTGCGGCTGCTGATTCTGACGGAGGCATACTGGTGACCGGGGAAGGCCGTCTCAGCGTGGAGCCGGACCTGGCGGTGCTCAACATTGGTATTGAGGCGCAGTCAGAGACGGTCTCTCAGGCGAGAACCGATGCGGCTCAGGCAAAGTCGAGGGTTGTGGCAGCCGTCAAGACGCGGGGCCTGTCCGACAAAGACATTCAGACCACGTCGTTCAACATCAGACCGGAGTACCGGTACGAGGAGATCGAACGAGACGACAGCTACGTGAGTGAGCGGAAGCTCGTCGGCTATGTCGTCAGCAACTTTGCAATGATCAAGATACGCGACCTGGACGCCGTCGGTCCGATCATCGACGATGTGGCGGAGGCCGGGGGAGACCTTGCCAGGATCAACGGAATCAGCTTCACCGTGGAGGACCCGAAGCCCTTCATGGAGGAACTCCGGAGGGAGGCATTCGAGGAGGCGAAAGCCAAGGCGGAGCAGCTTGCGGGCCTAGCAGGCGTGACGCTTGGCCATGCCCTGTCGATAAGCGAGTCCGCCGCGGCGGACGGCTTGCCTGGCTCCGATCTTGATTTCCTGCGCCAGATAGCTGCCTACGACTACGAGAGCAGCCCCATCAGCGGTGGGGAGACGGAGCTTCGTCTGACGGTCAGAGTACGGTTTGCCCTGGAGCCGTAGATGAACGCAATGGAAGCAAGGACGGCGGCAATGACAAGGACGAAGACCAAGCGATGGGACCCGTCGGAGCATCTGGAAACCGCAGAGGAGATGGCAGCCTACCTGAGCGCCGCCTTCGAAGAGGACGACATGCGGTTGATCCTGGCAACGCTGGGGGACATCGCCCGCGTCCGGAGGGTGGCGGTGGTGGCGCAGGAGACGGGGCTGGGCAGGGAGAGCCTCTACAAGTCGCTGTCCGCCGACGGCAACCCGGAGTTCGTCACCATCTTGAAGGTGATGCGCGCCGTGGGACTCAGACTTCAGGTCGCAGTGGTGCCTGGAGCGAACGACGCCGCCTGAGAGCGTCGCAGTGACGGACGACACGACTGAGGGAACAGACGATTCCAGAGGAGGACGACATGACGAAGAAGCACCTACAGCCCCTGACGCCGGCGGCCCTGTACGCCAGGGTGTCCAGCGACCGACAGGACGTGGACCTGTCCGTGGCGGCCCAGCTGCGGGCGCTCAAGGAGTACGCGAAGGCCAACGGCTACTCCGTGGCCAGGGAGTACATCGACGAGGCCGAGAGCGGCCGGGTAGCCGACCGGCCCCAGTTCCGGGAGATGATCGCAGAAGGCTCCAAGCCCCAGGCTCCTTTTGAGGTGATTTTGGTCTGGAAGTTTTCAAGGTTCACCCGCAAGCGGGAGCACGCCGTGGCCTTCAAGTCCCAGCTCAGGCGCAAGGGCATCCGGGTGGTGTCCATTACCGAACAGGCCGAGGACAACGCCACCGGCAGGCTGCTGGAGGGCATCATCGAGTCAGTGGACGAATACTACAGCGAAAATCTTGCACAGGAGGTCGTCCGGGGGATGCGGGAGGCCGCATCGAGAGGCTTCTTCCTCGGCTCCAAGGCCCCCTTCGGCTACCGGAAGATCAAGGTGCAGGACGGACCCAAGGAACGTCCCTCGCTGGAGGTGGACCCGGCCACGGCCCCCGTGGTGAAGGAGATATTCGAGAAGTCGCTCCAGGGCCACGGCCTGAAGGAGCTGTGCAGGGAGCTGAACGAGCGGGGCGTCACCAACCGGGGCAAGCGCTGGTACAAGGGCGGTCTCCACTACGTGCTGCGAAACGAAGCCTATACGGGAACAGCCGTGTGGGGAGTCAAAGGCAAGAACGAGAAGGCCCAGGACCCGGTGAAGGTCAAGGGAGCGTGGCCCGCCCTGGTGTCGAAGGAGCTGTACGACGAGGTGCAGCGGGCGATGAGCGAGCGGGCCCCGAAGGTGCAGAGGCCCGGCAGAGTGGGGAGCCAGTACCTGCTGAGCGGGCTGCTCAAGTGCGGTGTGTGCGGCAGGCCCTACTCGGCCCAGGGAGCCAAGAGCGGCCAGTTCGCCTACTACATCTGCGGGACGCTGTTCCGGGAGGGAGCGGGGACGTGCAGCGCCCGCTACCTGAACGCTTCCAGGGTGGAGGAGTTCGTGGTGGAGAAGATCAGGGAGCGCATCCTCACCGAGGAGACCATCGTGGAGCTGGCGCAGCTTGTGGCGGAGGAGATCGACGCGATGGCCGGTGAGCTTGCAGGGAGGCTGGAGTCTGTGGAGGCGGAGCTGTCCGACGTGCAGAGGCGTCTGGGGAAGCTCTACGAAGCCATCGAGACGAGCGACCTGACGCTGGAGGTGCTGTCGCCCCGCATCATGTCCCTGCGGCACCGTGAGGAGCAGTTGGAGGCTGCCAGAGAGGACGCCGAGACCCAGCTTGAGCAGCGGAGAGTCGATCTGCCCGACACCGAGGAGATCGCGCGGTACGTGGCGGACTTCCGGGAGTTCCTGAAGGAGGGAACGATACCGGAGCGCAAGGCCCTCATCCGCAACTTCGTTGAGGGCATCGAGGTGGTGGGAGACGAGGCGACGCTGACGTACACGGTGCCCATGCCCAGGGACGGGGTGACCAGGGAGTCGGCCTCGGTTCTTGATTTCGTCCAGTCCGGCCCACCATGACGTACCGATTTGCGAACTCCACCTTTGAGGGCGACTTCAGCGGAGTCCGCACCACCCATTGGACTGTCTTCCGGCGTGGGTATGGAGTAGATGATTGCCGCTCGTCCGGGCTTGACCTCGATCTCCTTGACGAAGGAGTGGACGAAGGCTTTGGTCTCGGTCAACTCGCTGGTCGCGAGAAACTCGCCCATCTCCTCTGCGAAGGTGGCGATGGTGTCGGCGCTGTCCAGATACTGCCGCCGTTCGGCCAACACCGCCCGTGCCTCGTCTGAGGCGCTCTCCAGACTCTCCTTGCGCTCCCGCAACTCCACGATGTGGTCCGAGGCGGCGGCGATGTCTACGCTGTCGCTCTTCGATATGAAGTGCCAAACGCGGCCCAGTTGCTTCTTCACCTCCTCAAGCTCCGTCTCGATGCTCTCCAGCTTCTGACGGTGCTCCCGGGCCGCTCCGTCCATCTCTTCGTCTAGGAGCTTCACGAGGTCTCTGATGTTGGACTCGGTGAGGATGTTGGCGCGAAGCTCATCGACGATGGTCTTCTCGATCTTCTTGGCGTTGAGCCTGGGGGTCTTGCAGGTGCCGCTGCCCCGCTTCATCAGGGACTGGCATACGTAGTAGGTGTACTTGCCGCTCTTCGCCTCGGCTGCGGACATGGCCCTGCCGCAGGTCTTGCACTTGAGGATGCCGCTCAGCAGGTAGGGGCTGGATGCCCGTCTGGGATTCGTTTGCTTGGGAGCGCGGGAGCCGAGCAGTTTCGTCACTCGCTGGTACTCTCGTTTGGAGATGATGGCAGGGTGGGCGTCCTCCACCCTTACGGGCGGATGGCCGTCCCCGGAGCTGATTCCCCACACCACGGCTCCCGTGTACGCTTCGTTGTCCAGCATCGTGTGGACGGTGGTTTTGAGCCACTTCTTGCCGTTCATGGTTGGGATGCCCTCTGCGTTGAGGGTCTTGGTGATGTCGAGGATGCTCTTGCCCTTTAGGGCCATGTCGAAGATGCGCCGGACCACGGCGTCGGCGGGAGGATTCAACTCCAACTTCGGGCGGTTCTTGACACCGTCCTGGACCATGATTCTCCTGTAGCCGTAGGGGGCGTAGCTGGTGACCCAAAAGCCTCTGGAAGCGGCCTCTCTCATCCCCCGCCTAACCTCGTCGGCCAGATTTTCGCTATAGAATTCATCTACAGACTCGATTATCGCCTCCATGAGCCTGCCGGTCGCCGAGTCGTCGGCGTGCTCGGTGATGGAGACGACGCGGATACCCTTGCGCCTCAGCTTGGACTTGAAGGCGACGGCGTGCTCGCGCTTGCGGGTGAATCTCGAAAATTTCCAGACCAAAATCTCTTTGAATGGAGCCTCGGACTTTTCGGCCTCGTCAAGCATCTTGCGGAACTGGGGCCGTTCGGCGATGCGTCCGCTCTCGGCCTCGTCCACATACTCCCGCACGACGAGGTAGCCGTTCTTCTCGGCGTAGTCCCTGAGTGCCCTGAGCTGGGCGGCCACGGACAAGTCCACGTCCTGGCGGTCGCTGGAGACCCTGGCGTAGAGGGCCACGGGGGTCATATCGAGTCGGTCGTTCATTGGTCTCTCCTTCCTGTTCATTCCTGCTCTGTAGTCGTGGGAGCGCAGCCGCTGTAGCCACTCCCGTCTGCGCCAACCCGCTCCTCTAGAGCACCTGGTGGGCGTGGGGGATGCGCTCGAAGCAGGCATGGCCCAGCTGCGGAGCCAGCACCGAGCGGTCCCGGTGGGGCACGGCGACGAGGGCTATCTTGGCTACTCGTCCGTACCAGATGACGGGCCTGGCGGCCAGCGTCACGTCATCGTTCCGCCACAGGTCGTAGCCGCTCACCCGCTCCACGTAGACGGGCCTGCCGGTGAGGATCACCCGCTCGGCCACCGCCCCCGGCGCTGGTGGAGCTCCCCTGCGGGGCAGCATCCCTCGCAGGTAGGACAGGGGCCGCCTCTGCATCCTGATCCTGAATCCCGGCGTCCGCGCCACCACCTTCGCGGTGAAGTCATCAAGCGTGGCTGTCGAGGGCCACAAGCGCGGGTCTCCCTTCTCCTTGCGCTCGTACAGGACGGCGAGGAGGGGCTGACGGCGCATCACCTCTGCAAGTCGGATGGCGACGGACGAGTAGGCGCGCTGGTACATCTCCTGAAGGGCCACCACGTCGAACCCCGACGCCTCGGCGACGAGGGCGAACACGTCCGGGGGCATCAGCGCGGCTGCGGCGAACCGGTCGGCCTGCCAGCACACCCTGCGCATTGGCACGGAGCCGGAGTAGAGGTCGCATAGGGTCTCGTCGATGATCTCGTAGGTCTCGTGGAGGACGGTGTGCTCTTTGGACCCCTCCCACAGGTCATCCCGGTAGTGGATGTCGTAGCCGCCGTCGGGCGAACTGAAATGGATGCCCTTCACGTCCAGGCTCTCCCTGCACTTGCCCGTCACCGTGCCGAACCCGGTCTTCTCCAGCAGGGCGGTCAGCTCGTCCATGGTGGGATGGCCCGACACGTTGAAGTAGCGCACGAAGCGGGCGGCGATGCCCTCGGGGTCCAGCCCCCATGCCAAGGCGTCGTCCAGCAGGTCTTGGCAGAAGTCCTGTCTCGTTCCGTTCATTCCAGCAGCCTCTTGTTGGCGAACCTTTCGTACATCTCGACGATGAACCGCTTGGTCTTGATGGTGATGGGGCCGTCGGGACGGGTGCCGACGCGGAAGGCGGGGTCGGCCAGCACGTACTGGTAAGCCCGCTCCACCTCCATCGCCTCGTCGCTGTAGGGGTCGATGTAGGGGTCACGTCCGGCCCGTTTCATAAGCTCCTGGGCGTCCACGTTGTAGAGGGCGGCCAGCTTGCGGACGACGTTTGAGCCGGGCTGCCGGTCTCCCCGCTCTATCTGGGAGAGGTAGGATGAGGAGACGCCGATGCGTCCGGTCACGTCCCGGAGGCTGAGGTCTCCCCTCAGCTTTCTGAGCAGCGGGCCTATGGCGTCGTCGCCCTCGATCTCCCGGCTCTCGTCCAAGTCCTGGTTATCCTCAAGCTCGTCCATGTCGTCTCCCCTTCGAGCCCGTAGCTGCGAACAGTTGCGCGCACGCTGCTCCTGCGTAATCACTGCTAAACTCGCGCTAAAGTATTGTTACAAAACTGCGAGCAATTGTCAAGGAATTCAGTTGACAAGCGGAATAACTGCCCTTTAACCATTGCCTTTGCTGTCACTATATTGCTACACTTACGCATACAGAACGCCCTATCTACTACGGGACTGAGTATACAACACCGGCGCTCCCCAAGGCCATACCTTCGTGACAGCGCCGGGCTTTGGTAGAGAGACGAATCGCGTGAATAGCAAGCCCAAGCAGAGGCTGACCAAGAACCAGGAACGCAGGCGCATCGAGGGTCTGCGGGTGCTGGCCCGCATCATCGCGCGTCACCACCTGGCCAACCCTCACCTGTACCGCAACGGCTCCGCGCCTGCCGACGGGCGGACGGCCGATGGCGGCGGAGCGGTCCGGAAGGAGGACGGGGAGTGAGGCGCAGGCAGCGGGGATGCCGGGTCAGGCTCAACTCCCACAGGGTGTGGGCGACCCTCGACCGGCTCAACATGACCCAGAACGAGCTGGCGCGGCTGGTCGGTACCTCGTCCAGTTACCTGTCCCAGCTCATGAGCGGGCATCGCCGCCCCTCGGCGGCCTTCCGCAAGAAGCTCATGGACGTCCTGGGCGTCACCGAGTTCGACGACCTGTTCATCCTGGAGGAGGTCGCATGAGAGGCGGCCTTCTTCCGTCCCACCTGATCGTCGAGGACGGCCTCATAGGTGAGGACTTCGCCGAGCGGCTGGACGCCTTCAAGAAGGCCACCGGCCTCTCCTGGGGCATCCTGGCGGCCTGCGCGGGCGTGGACCCGCGCCAGCTTGAGCGGTGGCGCAAGGGGACCAAGCCCAGCGGGGACGGGCTGAACGCCCTCATCCTGCTGGCGGCCCGCGTCCCCGGCGGCTTCCTCATCCTCTTCGGGGTGCACGTCATTCCGCCCGCGCGGGACGGTCAACTGCGCCTGGGCGTCGATGTCGCCCCATTCGAGGACGGAGAGGAGGATTAGGACGTGGGAGTGCAGAAGCGGGTCTACCGGCCAGTCGAGTACGACTTTCCAGCGGACTTTCCAGAGCGGCTTGAGCTGTTCCTGAAGGAGAGCGGCCTGTCCGCACGGGGCTTGGCCCGCCTGATGGGCGTCAGGCCCGACCGGGTCAGGAAGTGGAGGAACAGGGGAGTGGCCCCCGGTCACGCCCACCTCTTCCTGCTGCTCACCATCGCCGATGCGATGGAACTGAGGAGAGGGATTCTGATGCAGCCCGACCGGGACCTGCCCGAAGGGGTGGGACCGGAGGACCTGTTGCCGGGGGGAACGGCTGACCCACAGCGGCAAGAACAAACCTGATCTCAAAATAAAGGAGGAAGCCATGACTACGATGGAACGAACACCTATGAAGGAGCACAGCATCCCGGCCTTTCCCGAGGACTTCGGGACGCGGCTTGAGCGGCTCAGGGAGCTGTCGGGGCTGTCGTGGAGGGAGTTCGCCGAGACCCTCGGTGCCACGGACCGCGGGGTGCTGAAGTGGCGCAGGGGAGGGCCGCCCTCGGGGGCCTACTTCTGGGCCATCCTGAAGCTGGCCCGCGACCTGTCCGGCGGCTACGACCTGATGCTGGACGACGACGGGGCGGACGCCTGACGGGGAGAGACGTGACGCGGGGGGAAGCCTGCCCAGGACACTCCCCATCGGCGAATGCAAGGCCGGACGGTATCGACCGTCCGGCCTTCTTCTTTGTCTTCACGCCCTCCCTCCGCATTGGATTGGCGGAGTCCGGCCGTGTATCGTTGGGCCTGGAGCGGGCGGCGGGAACTCCGACACCGAGGAGGTGACGCAATGGCTATGGAAGGACGTGCGGTGGACCTTGAGAATTGGCGCCCCCACCCTGGCCGGAGGATTTTCCCCAGCGGCTGGAACGCCTGCTGGAGATGGCCGACATGACGCGAGGAGACCTGGCCCGGTTCCTGGGGGTGACGGAGCGCACCGTGCAGAAGTGGCTCGCGGGAGGGGGAAGGCCCAAGGGCGGCAGCTTCTACGGCATCGTACAGATTTCCCGTGCCGTGCCCGGAGGGTTCGAGCTGATGATCTACGGCACGGGCCTTTCGGACGCCGACGGGGAGGAGTAGCGGAGAGGCCGGGACAGGTAGAACTCGCCTTCGACCGGCCCTGCCCCCCACGCTATCTCCTGACGATGCCCTGGGGGTCTTGCCTGGACGCCCTGCGGTTGAGGGCGCGGTCGAGGATGCCGAAGGCCCGGTCGATGCCCAGGCGCTTCACCCTCGGAGACGGCTGCTCCTCCTGCTTGAGAAGGGCGTGGGCTATGAGGTCGGCCATCTGGAGCAGTTGGTCGGAGTGGGAGCTTCGAAAGGCGGGGCCTCCGATGACCCTCGCTATCGGGATGTCCCTGGAGCGCGCGCCGTCCTCCCACCTCTCGTATTTGCTGGGGACGAGGTTGAGGCTCCTGAGCCTGCCGTAGAGGCGGGCTGCCATCTCCTCCCTGCCCTCGTCGAAGATGAGGAAGGCGTGGCGATCCGCCACCGCCACCGAGGTGTTGATGCGGTTGAGCAGCCGGTCGAGGCTGACCCGTTCATACGCCATGACCTGGGCCTTGCGGAGGCACACGTTGACGACCTCCACCCCGCCGGTGGCCCGAGCGGCCTCCTCGACGAGGCGCAGCCCCTGCGTGAAGATTTCGGCGCCCTGCTCCGGGGCGAGTCTCCGGTCCGCGCCGTCGATGCGGGCCAACTTGCCCCGACCGGCCAGCAGATCGCAGGCGTGAAGCTCCCGCTCCGTTGGTACGCCGTACCGCTCCTCCAATTCAAGCCTCCAGTTGCGCACGCGGGCGTCCAGGTCGTTCCACGCCTCGGCGTCCACGCCCAGGGCGGTTCGGACGTAGCAGGCGGCCCCCTCGGACTCGTCGATGTAGTAGAGTCTCATGGCGCGTCGCCTCCTGTTCTGGGCTGCGGCA
Source organism: Dehalococcoidia bacterium (assembly GCA_965207305.1). Lineage (GTDB taxonomy): Bacteria > Chloroflexota > Dehalococcoidia > Lucifugimonadales > JAGWBF01 > JAGWBJ01. The sequence continues at coordinate 52,090 of CBDBMB010000003.1, forward strand.
GAGGGAAGTCCGGCTCGAACCCTCCTCCGGGCACCAGCCAGGCCCGTCCCAGCGGTCCCTCCCGCTCCAGCAGCCCCCTGTGGGAGACCAGCAGCGGAAGGGGAGTCCGCGTCCGCACCATCTCCTCCAGGGCCACCCGCAGGAAATGGGAAGCGGCGATGTCCTCATGGAAGACCACCAGGACGGCGGGCCGCGCTCCGTGGTCGTCGGTGGGGCGGTGGGACGAGTAGTAGCGCAGGTATGGAGCCAGCCGCGCGGCCATGGTGACGGGGCGCACGGCCCGCCGCTCCCACTCCAGGAAGAAGGGCCAGGGGGCATCCTCCCGCCTGAGCCTCCCGAAGGCGTCGGGGTGGACCGAACGTCTGCCGCCGAAGTGCCGGAAGTATCGGGAGGCCCTGATGGGCGGGTCGAGCTGGTCCATCTCCCAGCCCAGGTCGCGGGCCTGCCTCGACAGGGCGGCAATGAAGCCGTGGACTGCGGCGGTGTGCTCCACGTCGCGCAGGAGCTGTCTGCTGCGCCTGCCCGACACGCCGCGCCAGTCGCCGGCGTCGGTGGGGGCGGCGCTCCAACGTTTCCTGGCCCCGCCCACGGCGGTGCGGTCCCTGCGGGCCAGCATCGACAGCGCCAGGTCGGTGAGGGCAAGGCGGCGCTCCGAGGCCGGAACGCGGACGACCAGGCCGAAGCCCTCCAACGCCGCGCCGATCTGGGACACGCGCGGTTGGGAGACCCCTAGCAGGCCGGCAAGGTCCCCCGGCTCCAGCCAGGGCCAGTCGGCGAGCAGGTCGAGAGCGCGCTTCTCGGCGGGCCTGAGCAGGGCGGGTAGCAGGAAGTCGGGGACGTCGCCTACCGATTCGCCCCCGTCGATGTCCGGGGGAAGGGAGATGCCCCGCTCCAGAGGCCGCTCGGCCGGGAGCCCGCCCCGGCGGTCCATCCTGTCGATGGCGTCCCGCAGGCTGACGGCGGCGTTGATGGAGCGGAGCCGCCACACCGGGTCGTCCGAAGACCCCATTACGGCCTCGCGCTCCAGGGCGAAGAGGACCGTGGCCTGCGTATGGGGTAGCCTCCTGCGGGCGTGGCGCAGCCGGACCCGGTCGGGGGCGATCAGCAGTATGATGCCGGGCTGCGGCCCCTGGGTGAGCCGCCAGAGCCGTTTAGAAAAACCCGTCCTGTCGGTGGTTGGTCCCTGCCGGACGATGCCGATGGTTCGGCCATCTTGCAGGGTCACGGCGGCGTCCAACGGCATGGCGCGGTACCAGCGGAAGCGGATGGGGTGCGCGGCGTTCGCGATGGCGGAGGCGACGCGGTAGATGACGGCCGCGGCGTCGAGCCGCTCCAGGAGGACACGCCGCCACCGGGCCGAGACGGGCAGGTCGCGAAGCAGGTCTTCAAGGTTTTTGCTCCGGTCATGGGCCAGGCGGCGCAGTCCGGCGGCGGTGAGGTGGAACCTGCGGGTGGGCGCGATGAGGTCGGTGCCGTGGGGGACCGAGGCGATCAGCCCCGCGTCCTCCAGCCTGGGAACGGCCCTGTACACGCCTCCCCTGGACCAGCCGGAGACGGCGACCATCTCCAGCCGGTCGAGGAAGGGCATGTGCGCTAACAGCCCGAGCAGCTCGTCGTCCACGGGCCTCATTCCCCACGCTCCTCGCCGCCCGTCTCGTCGGGTGTCTCCGGGGCGTCGTTCCTGGGGTTTTGGTCGCGCTTGGTTCGCTGCTGCTTGCGCTTGGGTTGCTCCTGGGCCGGTTGCTCGCCGCCGCTATGGGCCTCCTGGGTGTCCTGGGACCCCTGCGCCTCCCTGGACCGCTGCTCGTTCCTGAGTCTCTCCAGCTGCTCGCGGTACTTCTTCACCAGCTCCTGCAACCCGGCGTCCTTCTCGGCAAGCTCCTTAGCCGGCGTGAGGTAGCTCTCGGCCCTGGCCCAGATGCGCTCTGCCGTGGCGGGGTCTCCCGGCTCCGGCTTCCTGACCGCCATCGAGAAGGCGTCCATGCGTTCGGTGCCCACGGTGGCGCGGACGTAGCACTGGTGGACGGGGAGCGAGGTGATGTCGTCCTCGGTCACCCGCTCCTTGCCCAGCTCCCAGACCAGCTGCCGGGCGTCGCTCCCCGCCACCTGGAAGACGGCGAGGCATCCCACGTTGGCCAGGAGGGTGTCCCGCATGGTGGTGGAGAGGTCGTCCAGCTTGGCCAGGCTCTGGGTGGCCAGCACGAAGCTGGCCCCGAACTTCCCAAGCTCGCTGAGCATCGACTCGTAGTCCACGCCGGGCATGGCCTGCATCTCGTCTACCACCACCAGCACGCCTCGCCTCTGCTCTCGCGGTAGGCTGCCCTGCTCCCGGATCACGGCGTCAACGAGGTTGAGGAGGGACGCCCCCACCAGGGCGGCCACGTCCCTTCCCGCCTTGCCCTGCGCGGTGTTGACCAGCAGGATGCCGCCGTCCTGGATCACCTGCCGCATGTCGATGGAGGAGCGGGACTGGCCCAGGACGGCCCGCGCCCGCTTGGACGACGAGTAGTAGGAGAGGCGGGTCTGCACCGGTGCCAGGGCGTCGGAGCGGGTCTCGTAGCGCCAGCCGAAGAAGTCCCTGCCCCACCACTCCACAAGATAGGGGTCGTCGATCTCGGCCAGCACGTCGGCCCGGAAGTCGCCGTCGGCGAGTATCTTCAGGCCGTCCAGGATGGTGTACTGCTCCCCGGCGTCCCTGGTCTCGTTGGCCTCGTGGAGGGTCTTGACGACCTGCTCCAGGATGGACTGCATCCTCGGCCCCCACTGGTCCCACAGCCCCTTGCAGATGCGCACCACCGAGTCGGCGGTGCGGTCGCGGTCGGTGAAGACGCGGGCGTCCAGCAGGTTGATGCCGGGCGCTCCCCGCTCGTCGGCCAGGTCGATGAGCTTCACCTCAGAGGCGAGGGACTCCGGCACGTGCCTGAGCAGGTCGTCCACCAGGTCGGCGTGCGGATCGACGACGACGATGGCGTCGCCGTCCCTGCCCGCAGCCTTCTCCTCCATCTTGTGGCGGACGATGTGCTGCATCAGGGTGGACTTCCCCATGCGGGTGCGGGCCACGTAGAGGTGGTGGCGTCTCAGCAGGTCGGCGGGGAAGTGAATCTTCCTCGGCGTCCCGGTGGTGGTGTCGCCGACGTGGGCGCCCCCGCTGACGCTGCGGGCGGTGGGCAGCAGCACCTTGGCCCCGGCGCGGGCCACCAGGGGAGTCTCGTCCCTGGCTCCCGGCGGGTGCCACAGGCAGGCGGCCTCACGCACTCCCAACACGCTCCGCTTGCCGAACAGGCCGGGGCCTGACGGGTGCATGGCGTCTGGATGGGGGACTATGGGCCGTACCCTGCTCACCTTGAAGCGCGCCCCGGCGGGGTTGTCGTAGTGGCGGTAGGCGGCGGCCACCGGCTCCAGGATCTCTTTCGCCCGCTGCCGCTCCGTGTCCTCGGGCAGGATGGCCGTCACCTGTATCTCGCCGTCGAAGGCGGTGCGGGAGACCTTCTCCTTGATGAGGTTCGGGTCGTACACCCGGTTGCGGGCCTTCTTGATCCGGTGCCACAGCCAGCCCCCGGCGGCCAGGGCTGCCGCCAGGCCGACGCCCATGAGCACCGTCTTCCACGTCTCCCCCGCCTGCACCCACAGGTAGCCCCGCAGGGCCGCCAACGCAGCCACTCCCAGCACGGCCATGGTCACCCCATCGGTCTGGAGGGGCCGCGTCTGGTACTTGTAGGACGGTTCGTACCGGTCGGGAACGGGCTTCTGGTGAGCCTTCTCCTGGTGGTGCTGCGACCAGTCGGGTCCCAGGGAATTCAGCCTGAGTTGAGCCACCACCCGCTCCCCCTCGTTCAAATTGGAAAGCGCCCCCATGATGGCCATGAGGGGGTCGGAGCCGGGGTCGAGGAGGTCGTCGTCCCGGAAAGTGCGCAGGGGCGCGTAATGTCAATAACCAGGAACTTTAGGACAGCAAAGGGCCGAAATAATCAGAGTCTTTAGGACAGATACCCAGAGTCTTTAGGACACTCTGAACGCCTGACCACAGGAGCATCGCGACACACTTCAGGTAGGAGGTGAAGCGATGGCCTACAAGGAGGTGTTCAGAGTGGAGATAGCAGAAGTCATACGGCGCTGGCAGGCAGGCGAGAGCCAGCGTCACATAGCCACGGGCACGGGACTGTCCAAGGACACCGTGGGCAAGTACATATCCTCGGCTGAAGGGTTGGGGATGTGCCGTGACGGACCCGTTCCCAGCGAGGAGCAGCTGAGCAAGCTGGCTGTCATCGGCCGCCCGGGTCCGCGGCAGGTGAAGACGCCTATCGAGGAACTGCTGGCTCCCTGGGCCGACCAGATTCAGCAGTGGCTCATCGGAGACCGGCTGCAACTGACCCGCATCCGGGAGTTGCTGTCGGAGCGGGGCTGCCAGGTGTCCTATTCGTCGTTACAGCGCTTCGTGGCTCGCCGCAACTGGCGGGGCCGCAGTCTCCGGACAGTGCGGATGGAGGAGAGTCCGCCGGGCGAGGTGGCGGAGCTGGACTTCGGTCGGCTGGGGTCGCTTGAGGACCCGGAGACGGGACGCCGCCGGTCGGTGTGGGCGTTGATCGTGGTGCTGGCCTACTCCCGTCACAGCTTCGTCTGGCCCACCCACCGGCAGAAACTGGAGGACGTGGTCGCCGGGCTGGAAGCGGCCTGGGCCTTCTTCGGCGGCGTTCCCAAGTACCTGGTCATCGACAACTTCCCGGCGGCGGTGGCCGGGGCCGACGCCCTGCACCCCAGGCTGACCCGGGGCTTCCTGGAGTACTCCCAGCGCCGGGGCTTCATCACCGACCCGGCCCGAGTGCGCCACCCCAGGGACAAGCCCAAGGTGGAGCGGGGCGTCCAGTACGTGAGGCAGCGCTTCTTCAAGGGAGCCGACTTCAGAGACCTGCCTCATATGCGGAAGGAAGCGGCCCACTGGTGCCGTGAGGTGGCCGGACAGAGGGTGCACGGCACCACCAGGCGCAAGCCGTTGGAGGTCTTCGACGAGGAGGAGCGCCAGGCGCTGCTCCCCTGGGACGGCGAGCCCTACGAGATCACCCACTGGCGCAGCGCTAAGGTGCACCACGACCACCACGTGAACTGCCAGTACGCCCTCTACTCGGTGCCGTCGGCCCTGTGCCCTCCGGGGCAGCAGGTGGAGATCGCGCTGGACAGCAAGCTGGTGCGCATCTACCACCAGGGTAAGCTGATCAAGCTCCATCCCCGTCAGTCCAAGGGCGGTCGCTCCACCGATCCCGACGACTACCCGAAGGAGCTCACCGCCTACACCCTGCGGGCGCCCGACAAGATCACGCAGAGCGCGGCGGAACTGGGAGAGGCGGTGGCCGCCTTCGCCGACCGGCTCTTCGAAGGCCCCACGCCCTGGGCCAAAGTGAGGCAGGGCCACAAGCTGCTCCGCCTCGCCCAGCGCTACACCCCCGACAGGCTGGACGTCGCCTGCCACAAGGCCCTGGACGTGGACCTCATCGACGTGCACCGCGTCGAGCGCATCCTGATCGAAGCCTTGGAGCAGCAGGATGCGTCGCCCTATCCCGATCCGTTGCCTGCGGGACGCTTTGCCAGGCCCGGCTCCGTCTTCGCCCTCGTCAACGGCCATCACCCAACCGAAGGAGGTCAGCCATGACCCGCAACGTCGATCTGGCCCCGCTGCTCAAGACCCTCAAGCTGAGCGCCATGCTGGACACCCTGCCAGAGCGCATCGCCCTGGCCCGAAGGGACCAGTTGGACTACGCCGCCTTCCTAGAGATCATCCTGGCCGACGAGGTCAGCCGAAGGGAGAACCGGCGCATCGAGATCCGTCTGAACCGGGCCGGCTTCGAGGAGACCTGCCGACTGGAAGACTTCGACTGGACGTCCGAAATCACCCTGGACCGCCGCCTCCTCGACGCCGCCTTCTCCCTGGAGTTCATCTCCAGGCACGAGCACGTCTTGCTCATGGGACCGGCGGGCGTCGGCAAGAGCTTCCTGGCCCAGGCCCTGGGCTACGCTGCCGTCAGAGCCGGGTACACCGTCCGCTTCATCCACGCCGACGACTTCTTCAAGGCCATGAACCAGGCCAGGGTGGATAACTCGGTGGACAAGACCTTCCGCTCCTTCCTCTCCCCAGACCTGCTCATCCTCGACGACTTGGGCCTGCACAGCCTGACCGGACCACAGTCGGTGGACCTCTACCAGCTCATCGTCGGCAAGCACCGAGCCTCCAGCTTCATCATCACATCCAACCGGGCCATCGAAGAGTGGCTCAGCCTCTTCAACGATCCCATCCTGGGCAACAGCGCCCTGGACCGCCTGGCCAACACCAGCTACCAGATCGTCATCGAGGGCACCAGCTACCGGGAGAGGCTCTCTCCTCACCGCGCCCTTCTGGGCAAGGTGGCCAAAATCCTCAGCAAGAAGGGAGGTGTTTGACCCGCCAACAGCTTCCTGTCAAAATCCAAATCAGCGGCGTTCAGAGTGTCCTAATGTTCGTGAATACGCTGTCCTAAAGACCCTGGTTATTGACAGTAATCTGGGCCGTCGGCCCGAAGCGTCATCCCCCACGCCTGCTCGCCCTCCTCCAGGAGCAGGGGGTCGTCCTCTGCGGCTATCCGCTGTATCCGGGCCTGGGGATAGCGGGCGGCGATCTGGCCCCGCACGACCTTGTCGTCGATGCAGCGGGCCAGCAGCGTCACGCCGTCTGAGTCCCCCGCAAGCTCCAACGAGAAGGGCTCCGGCACGGCGATGGAGCCGAGCAGGTTCTCCACGCCCAAGAGGGTCCGCTCCCCATCCCTGGGGGGCGTCACCGCCAGCAGCACCGGGGTCTTGTCGTCGCTTGCAAACAGTCTTCGTATCGGGTTCTGTTTCATGGTTCGCTTCCTTTCTCTATTCGGGTCGTCGGTCGGTTCGTAGTCCCGTTTCGCTTCGATTGTTCGGTCTCCGTTGCTCGTCATGTCTCGTCCTCCTTGCGCTCATCTAGTGTTTTCCGGGCCGCCACTCGATGACTTCCGTCTCCTCCGGCGTAGCCTCGATGCGGACGGGGAAGCGGTGTCCTTTCGCCAGCAGGAGGCCATCCCCACGCGGGCAGGACAGCAGCCAGCGTTGGAGGTCTTCGGGCAGGTCGAAGGCGTCGCCCACGGTGCTTATGGCCGCCGCGTCCTGCTGAAGCAGCAGCTTGAAGGCGGCGTTCTGGAGGAGCGCCCTTCCCGAATGGCCGGTGATCGTTCTCGAAGAGTCCTCGGAGAGGAGGTCTTGGACGTCCTGGGTGATGAACTGCAACCCCAGCCGATGCTTCCTGGCTCGCTTCGCCATGCTCACCATGAAGGCCGCACCCTCGGGGTGCTGCATGATCGACCACACCTCGTCCACCACCAGCAGCCGAGGCTTGGGGTTCTGTGCCGCAGCGGCCCACACCGTCTCGGTGCAGACCATCGCCGCTGCGGGCCTAAGCTCGGGTTCCAGCAGCCGAAGATCGAAGACGGTGACCAACGCCTCGTTGCCGAGCAGGTCGTCTCCCTCGTCGGAGAGCAGGTTGCGGAGGCTGCCGGTGGCGAAGGGCCTCAGCAGGTGGGCTATGTCCGGGGCCTGCCCTTCCAGGTATGTGTAGAAATCGCGGAAGCCTGTGCGTTCGCGGTGCTGGGCGTAGTAGCCCGCCAGGGCGTGGTCCAGGGAGGCCCTGCGCTCCGCTCCGAGGCTCTCTCCCACCATGACTTCAATGAGCCGCCTGAGGCTGCCGATGCGCTGTAACAGCTCCTCGTCGTCTCCCCGGTCGATGACAAAGGGGTTCATCCCCTGGCCCTCCACGCCTGGGGACAGGACCCGTCCTCCCGCAGCGCGGGCCATGTCCGCGTACTCCCCCTCGGGGTCGATGACGTAGGCGGTGACTCCCCTGGTCAGGCCCCTGAGGACGCCGAGCTTCGTCGCGAAAGACTTGCCGCTCCCCGACCTTGCGAGGACGGCGGTGTTGGCGTTGAGGTGCGTCCCGTCCCAGGGGTCGTAGACCACGGGGGAGCAGGCCCGCATGTCGATGCCGTAGAGGGTGCCGCTGCGGGTGTCCAGGTCAGGCGGCGAGAAGGGAAAGAGGCGAGCAAGAGACGATGTGTCCAGCGTCCTCCACTCGGCCACGGCGTTGAGGGCCAGGGGCAGGGTCGATAGCAGCCCCTCCCGCTGCCTGAACGCCAGGTTGTCGAGCTTGCCGAGAGTGGCGGCAAAATGGGCCTTGGCCCTCTGGGTCATCTCCTTCAGCGACGCCTCGTCCTTCGCGTGGAGGGTCACGGATAATGAAGAGTGAAATAGGCGCTCCCTGCCCCTCTGTACCTCGTTCCTGAGCCTGGTCACGTCCTCCAGGGCGATCTCGGCCTCCGGCGACATGGTGCGTCCCCGCTTGAAGGAGAGTGATTGCGCCGACTCGAATCTGACCTTCTGCCATTCGAGGGTGCGGGCCGCCTGCTCGGCGGGGATCGGCCCCAGATGAATGGACAGGTCCATGGGCGCTCCCGCCGCCATGAGTCCTTGCAGGAACCCCGGGGCCAGCGATCTCGGCCACTTGCCCAGGTGAAGGGAGCGGATGAGATGCGTGCCAATGCGCATGTCGCGCCGGTTGACCTGCACCTCGATCTCTTCGTTCTCGTCCACGTCAACAGGCGAGCCACCCAGGGCCGAGGCCAGCATCAGCATCCGCAGTCGCCTGCCGGTGTAGGGATGGACGGAGAGTCCTGCCCGCGCCAACAGGCCCCGCAGCTCGTCGATGCGGGCGTGCTCGCACACGGCGTAGAAGCGCCGGTCGAGGATGCCGTCACGGGTCTCAAGCTCGGTCAGGAGTCTGCCGAGTGAATCGGCGGCCTTCCTCGTCTGTGGGGGAAGGTCGGCGGGCTGGGCCTGTTGCAGCTTCTCTCTCAGCCCGCCCAGGCGGGGCGGGTGCTGGCGGATGAGGAGTTGCACGGGGAAGTCGAGGGCGTTGAGCGCCCCGGCGAAGGCCCCCAGCTTCGGCTCGTCGATCTCCAGTCCCATCACCTCGGACACCCCCAGCTTCACCCCATCCAGCCGAACAGGGCCGTCGTCGTCCAGGTGCGAGACCGTGAAGAAGAGCGGCAGCTCGGGCGGCGGCTTGGGGGTCGGAGTTTGTGGTTCGCTTGATGGAGAGGCCGACGTCGTATCAGCCCCCACGATGTCCGGCGGAGTGGCGGATTCCACCGCTCCGCGCTTTGTGATCCTGTCAAGAAACTTCTTCAAGTCGGTGTTCTCCTTTTCGCTAGGGGGTGGGGAACGGGACGATGCCGCTTCTCAGCAGGGCGGCTACGGCCTTGGCCAGCAGCACCAGCACCAGGCCGACGACGGCCATGATCACAGCGGTCCTGGCCCTGCCGCCGCCCCTCTCCTCCACCCCTTCGGCCATCAGAACGAAGCCCGCCCAGACGATGGCGAAGACGGCGAGTCCGGCGGCGGCGTAGGCCATCGCGGTCAGCACCGCGTCGAAGGAATCGAGCATCGCCCGCTTCTCCGCCGGGGCCGCGCCGGTGGTCGCCAGCGCAACCCCGGCCAGCAGGACTGCCGTCCATAGACGCCTCACCACGGCCACTCCCATCCCAATCTGCGAAACCAGTCGGTGAGATCGCCGCCGGGCGACTGCTCGGCGGGCGGGTCCTCCGGCTCTGGCTGGGGCAGCGTCAGGGTCTGGAACGGGTCGTCGGAACCAACGGCGGAAGCCAGTGACAGGGACTCGCCCCTTGTCTTGGTGATGGGTGCTCGGTCGGTCGTTTCGGCCTTGACGTGTTCGGGATGGACGATGGTGAGCGTGACCTGCTTCTGGATCGTCGTGCCCGGCACGTGGGCGTAGGCATGGGCGGAGACGGTGTGGTCCGTGGTCGTGCCGTCGTCGTGGGTGACGGTGATGGTCTCGCTGTCGCTATCGGAGTCGCTCGCCCCCGGCCTGTAGAGGCTCACCGTCTCGGTGCGTTTCTCTGTCCGTTCCGGGTAGTGGGTCAGCGTGGTCAGCGGCGGGATGGGGATGGTCAGGCTCGCCTCGATGCTCACGTGCACGCTGACGGCGTGAATCGCCTCGCCGGTCGGAACGGCGAGCCTGAAGCTCGTCTCTCCGTCTGGAATGAAGGTGACGCTGGCGCTCGATGCGCCGGTGGCGGCGTTCACCGTCCCCGCGATGGCCGTTACTCCGGCCTCCATGAGGGCCGTCTCGGTGACGCTCTCGTGTCCGGCCACAGTCTGAAGCTCAACCGGCTCCTCGACGATGACCTCGCACACCGACTCGATGACGCCGCTCACGGTTCCCGGCGTCCAGCCCAGGGAGATCATGCTCAGGTCGCACAACTCGCCTTCAACAACGGGCAATGGATAAGGAATCTTCTCGCTCTCGACCGTGAGCGCCCCGGCTTGTCCCAGCGTGTCCTCCCACGAGACGGTGAAGGACGGCATGGGGCCGTGCAGGGGCAGGGAATAGTCGATGGCCTCGCCCTCGGCCAGGGACGCCGATCCCCAGAAACGCAGGGTCGCGCCCTCACTGCCTCCGAAGGCCCGCACCCGGATGTCCAGGTCTGTCGCCGCCCTGAGCGTCACGGCGGCGCGGTCGCCGGAGACGGTGAGGGCCTCGACGAATATCCGCCGCCCCTCCACCGGCTCTTCGACCTCGAAGTCGATCTCGTCCCGCCACGGCTCGTGTCCGTCGGCCAGGACCGACTGGGGGACGACCGTGACCGCCGCCAGTGAGACTGCGGCCACGACTGCCATGAAGTGCTTGGGGAGCTTCTTGCGGCTCCGGGCCTTGGGGCTCCCGCTCCCATTCCCATTGTCGTTGATGTTGTCCCTATCCATCTCCGTTCGTCGGCGCTTGCCGAACCAGCGGTGTGGACGGAAGGGCATCCTTCTACCCTTCTTCTCACGGCTCTTGCGCCTTCGGCGAAGGCGGCGCATGGTCTTCTTCGCTCGCTTCGCCATCAGGCTCAACGGGCCGGGGCTGCCCTTTACCGGATGCACCGGCGCGGGCGGCTCGGGCCGCACCAGCCCGGACACCGGCCCTGCGTAGACCCGTGCCCCAAGCCGGTACTTCAGCAGGTCGGCGGCCACCAGCGGCAGCCGCCGACCTCCAACCTTCCCCACGACAACGGCGATGCCCACTAGTCCGAACAGGACGGCGATGCCCATCCTCACCTCGTTCGGCCCCACCGGTGCATAGCGATATGCGCCGTAGGACAGGGCGCAAACCGCCGTCATCGCCACGATCTGCGGGAAGGTGAACCACAGCAGCACCCTGTCCTCGGCCTGCACGTGGGTCGGTACCTCGTGTTCTCTCATGGTTGTTCTCCTTCCCTTCGGTCTACTCTTCGGCGACGGGCGTCGGGTCGGGCAACTCGATTTCCACCGGGGAGCCGACGACCGCGTTCATCACCAGCTCGACGACGCCGTAGGCCACCATCGCCAGGACGATGCCCGCCAGGGCGGTCATCATGGCGCTCTTGCCCCGCTCCATCTGGTGGGGCGCTCCCGACGCCGTGAGGTACATGTAGGCTCCGTAGATGAAGAAGCCCACGCCCACGACTCCTACGACCCCCAGCAGGATGGCCACCAGGTTCGATATGGTCTGTGTCAGGTTTTCCATTCGTTTCCTCTCCTATCGTTTTCTTGCCGGGCGTTCCCCGCCCTGTCTTGTCCGTCGGTCTATCGGTCTGTGTTCTGTATTCCCGTTACCTGCACATCGCTCCCACCTCCTTCGTTCGTCTATCGGCGCGGGCCGCGCCCACGTCCGCCTGGTCGTCGTTGTTGTTGAGGTCACTCGCTGGCGCTCCTGGGGGCGTCGCCGCTCATGTCGCCACCGCCCGATGGAGTCGCCATCGAAGCCGCCGAATTGAGGCCGCTCGCCGCAGCCGACAGACCCGCGCTGGCAGCGACCGCTCCAACGGTCACGCCCGCCGGACCTCCGGCAGCGCCACCCGCCATCAGCCCGATGGTCCGGGCCGACCGCACCATCGACGCGGGCAGGTTCATGCCGAAATAGAGCATCGAGAGCCAGCTATCGAAGGTCCCGGCGTTTCCAAGTAGCGACGGCACCCTGGTCGCCATGTAGACGAAGGCCAGCGACATGAGCAACTTCCACACCAGGTCCTGCACCGGCTCGAAGGCGGCTATGGCCGCCACCTCATTCAGGAACCCGAACCCCAGCGCCAATGCGATGAGCTGGATGGCCTGCTGGAACACCGTCGTCATGAAGAGCCTGAGCCAGTGCCTCCCCCATCCCGCCGTGTGCGGTAGAATCCACAGCCCCAGGGCAATCGGAGCAAGGGCCAGCAGGATGTCGATGAGGGCAAGCCTCAACACCATCTGCACGATGACGTAGAGGACGAAGAAGCCGTAGACGAGGTAGAGGACTGCCAACAGCAGGGCCATGCCCACGCTCCCCGCCTGAACTGCGGTGAGCAGGGTCTTCAGGGTGGACCGCAGCATGTCTCCGGCGGTGACGTTGAGGGATACAGCGACGAAGCCCGACACGGCGTCGGCCACGTCGATGACCAGGGCGCACCACCATAGGGAGGACGCGGCGGCCACCAGGCCCAGCACCAGCCGGGGCACCATCTCCCGCCAACCAGTCTGCTGGCGGCCCAGGTGCTCGCTCACGATGAACGACAGGCCCATCCAGCCGAGGATGACCACCAGTGCGCCCGACGTGATGGCCCAGACGACCATCCACGCCTGTTGCACCAGGTGGTGGGCGTAGGTGAGGTCGGGGGGAGTGCCGGTGAGGATGTCGCTCATGGGCTAGTTCCCACCGTCGCAGTTGTCGGCGTCCTCGCCCGACGCTCGCTCCACGACGCCGCACAGCGTCCCGTGGACTCCCTCGATGACCCACCCGGCTGCGGCCCTCGCCCAGCGGGAGGGGTTGAGGGCACTCAGAATCTTGTCCCAGATGCGTCCCGGCTCGTGGATTGGGACGACGGCGTAGAAGTCGCCCCGCTTGCCGTCCTCGGCCACTGCCAGCATGACCAGCAGGTAGGCCCTGTCGGGGTCGAGGTCGGGCTGCTCATCCAGCTTGGGATACTCCCAGGAGTATTCCCAGCCGTCGGAGCGCTTCTTCTCGCCGCCCCGGACCCGGTACATGGCGGATATCCAGTCGCCGGTGTCGCCGTCGCGGACGGCGTAGAAGAGGTCCTTTATCTCTCGGTCGAAGAGGGGTCTGGCAACGAACTCGCCGCCCTTCTTGCGCTCGACGAACTCCCGGCCTTCGTTGACGAGAGTGACTTCGTTAGAGGGCGGCGATTGGGCCAAGGCAATGGTGCTTGTCGGAATCGCCACCAGCGCCACCAGCAGCAGCGCGGTTACCAGAGGAATCAGTCTCCTGGCTCTGCTAAGGGTCTGCCTGATCGCCGGTGAGACCGCCATGTCTTCGCCTCCTCCCGTTCTTGATGGGGTCGTCTGTTCCCATCGAGTCTGGGGAGTCGGGGGGCGAAAAAATACGGTCCGTGAGGGGGACGCTCGCGGGAGGCCCCCTCACGGGGCCTCCATCCCAAAGGGCCGGATGTGATGTACTGCCCGTGTACAAGGATTTTGGTCAGTTGCAGAAATGCAAGTCGGGGCTGGTTTCGTAGCTGATACAGGTTGAAACGGAGGGGTGTTGGGCCGTTGTTGCGAGCACTTCGAGATAAGGGCAGGTTCACCCGATTTGGGCGAAAGTTGCAGAAATGCAAGTCGCAAAACCGGAACAGCGGAGCGTAACTCTGCTAAATCGGAGCGAGCGATTTGGGGAGCGGAACCTAAACGAGGGTGGTGAATCCCCTCTATAGGACATCTCCCTATCGGACATTGAACAGAAGGAGGTGGTCACATGAACGAGGCACAGTTGAACGGCACGCAGGTTGAGGAGACCGAGGACGACGGGACGCCGGACGCCGACCTGCCGACCAGGGAAGTAGGCGATGCCACAGACACGGAAAGGATGCGGCTACACAGGCTGAGGGGATTCCTGCGGGAGCTGGTGCGGGAGGAGGGCCGGATGGAGGCCGCCGAGATGCTGGGCGTTGCCTACCGTACGTTGGTCAAGGCCGAGGAGTCCGGCGAGATCACCGGACGCATGGGCGATGCCCTGGAGCGGCTGTCGAGCGCGGGCGACAATCCCGATGCGACGAGGCTCAGGGAGTCGGTCGAGGAGATTGAGGAGCGCATGGCTGGGTTGGAGTCTGGCATGGAGGCGATGGCGAAGCAGCTGCGGGACGGACTGGACGAGCTTCGGGCGGGGGCGGCTGGCAGGACCGATGCCGAGGGCAACGACGAGGAAGGTACCCAGGCGGACGACGTTGGCGGGGAGCAGGCGGTCCGGTCGGATGGCGGCGATGCACCTCCGGTGGAGGGCCTGCGCCCGAAGAAACCCTACAGAGAGCGGCGCAAGGAGCCTGAGGTGGTCACCGTGGAGCCTGCCGACGACGACGTGGAGGTCTACGGCGACGCATGGCCTCTTATCGAAGAGTGGCGCAGCCTGCGAGCCAGCCATCCCAGCCAGGGCAGCAGCCTGTCGTGGCTCACGACGCATGAGCGGGTGCTGGAACTGGAACTGGCAATGCTGGAGGAGCACGGGCTGACCCTGCCGCCTGAGAAGCAGGCGCTCAGGGGATTTGGCCGCAGGGGACAGACCACCTGGCGGTGGACGGCGCTGGCGGACACGCGCAGGTCCCTGGCGAGGCGGGAACTGCTGCGCTGGGTGCGCCGGATCCTCACTCTGGGGCTGTGGCGGAAGTAGCCCACGGAGACGGCTCCAGGGCCGGTTTCCGAAGGCTGCTAAGCCGCTGCTAAACCGGCGCTAATTCGGAGCGAGTGATTCACGCTGAGTTGGCCAGAAACCCGCTCCCAAGCCTTCCTTTCACTCGACCGTTAGGGCGATAATTGACGCAGTTTCTGGCTTTTTCCAGCGTTTCGTGCCGAGAAACCTGGAGGGTTCCCGTCCCCGAATCCGGGACCGGCTGCTTAGGATCGAGCCTTCGCTCTCCGAACAGCCGCCCAGGGGTCGGACCGGAGGGATTGAGCCTCGCTCTCCCGATGGCCCGCCCCGGTGGGACAAGCGCCTTCCCGCTGCGTGAGCCGGTCGAGGGGTCGAGCCGTTGCTCCCCCGAGTCCGTCTCGAATGCCGGGACACATTCGCAGAGGCTGAAGCGCTCACCGCGCTTTGCCCCCTCGGACACCCTGGTCGGAGTGCGCCCAGCACCCGGCCAGTTCCTCACGTCTGCGGCGCAACCGTCACGCGGTTGGGTCGCAGCTCTAACGCACGCCGTCCTGTGACATCGTCGTAGGGCTGCGTCGCTCTCACCTCGCCGGTCAGGTACTAATTTGCAGGCCGGTCGCAATCCCCCCTAATAGCAGCTCCCAAGTTTGCTTCCACGTGATGTGACCCGGGGCGAGCTGCGTATTTTTTGCACGGCGTCAAAGGCATCGAGCATCGAAAGGAGGTCAAGACGGCATGGACGAATCACAAGCACGGACAACGGAAGGAGGAACGAGCATGGCGGAACGGTACACGGGACCCAGTGCGAGGCGGATCGCAGACCTGCTCCCGCACCGGGTGAGTTTTCACAAGGGCTGGTTCTGGACGACGACGGCCGTCTGCCACGGCGGCAAGTCGGACGGGCTGGCGTTCCGGCAGCGGCCGGACGGCGAGGGCATCGAGACCAAGTGCCACACCGGAGGATGCTCCCCTGGCGTGGTGATAACCCAACTGGAGGCTCTGGTCGAATTGCCCATCTGGAGGGCCTTCGAGCCGGTGGTGGAGGCGACCGCCGGGGCCACTGAGAAGCGTCCCTGGTGGAAGCGGAAGCAGGTCGTGGTGGCCGGGGTTATCACCCTGGTGATTGCGGCACCGCTGCTGACACTCGATGGGGAGCTCGTCTTCCTGAACCTGGTCGGCCTGGGCATCGGCTGGCTGCTGCTCAGGCGGTTCATGCGGCGGCCTCAGGTGCGGAGGTTCCGACGCTGACTACGGGGCCTCCGGGCCTCGCACAACCCATCCCAATCGCAAGGGGTCGTCCTCACACGAGGACGGCCCCTCTTTCTTTGCCCGCAACCGGGCGCAACGGATTCAAGGCAACACAAAGCACATGCACGAAGGAGGTGCGCGATGACGACGGCAACGGCAACGACGAATCGGACGATGGACACGGTGGACAGGCCCCGGCGCAGCCTGGAGGAGCTGGTGGACCAGCTCTTCGCGGCGATGGGATTCACGGATGAGCCGGAGGCGGCCGAGCAAGGCGCAACGCGGACGATCCACGAGGCGCGGCGGCTCAGGCAGTCGGGGGACATCGACAGCGCCCTGGGCGTTCTCGCCGGCATGGACATGGCGCAGGTTGAGACGCGACAGGCTCGATGGGTATTCTCCGAGTGGTCGCAGCTGGTGAAGCGGCGGTTCAGGGGCCGGGGGGCGATGCTCTACAGCCAGGGCACCGGCAGGGCCGCCGCCCTGGTACCCCAGGGCAATGGGACGCTGGAGGTTGCGGCGGTCCTGGGGATGTGCTGGCGGCCCGGCAAGGTCGTCTCCGGGCGCAGCCTGCGGGGTCTGCGTCCCCTCGTGTCGAGCACGAGACAGGCTCTGAACGGGGGTGCGTGATGGTCACGGCCTACGTGGACATCCCCGCGCTGAAGGCCCGTCACCCCCTGGGCGACACGGTGGAGGCATCAGGGGTGCGGCTGAGGGGAAGGGACAGAGTCCGCCAGGGCGTCTGTCCCTTTCACGAAGAGGTCGAAGGCTCCTTCACGGTGTACGAGAACTCGCAGAAGTTCTACTGCTTCGGCTGCGGCCTCAGGGGAGACGTGCTGGACTTCATCCGGCGTGTCGAGAACTTGAGCCTGCCGGAGGCCATCCGGCGTCTTGACGGCAGCCCTGGGCCTGCTGCGGGCATTGCGCCACGTCCGGCTGAGGCTCGGCGTCCCAGGGTTGCGCCATTGCCGCCCAGGGACCCGGGCTTGCTGACGGCGGCGGCGCGGTTCTACACCGGGCAGCTTCGGCGCAGCCCCGCCGGGTTGGCGTACCTGTCCTCGCGGGGTGTCAGCCCTTATGCCGCCGGGCGGCTCGGCCTCGGCTTCGCTCCGGGGCACGGGCTTAGGCAGGCCCTTGAGTCGGCTGGCTTCACCGCCGACAGGGTCAGCGACTCCGGCCTGTTCACCGAGCGTGGTTCGGAGCGGTTCGCCGGGATGGTGGTCGCTCCCGAAGTCTCCGGCGGGCTTGTCCGCTGGCTCGTTGGGCGGGCCGTCGATCCCGACCGGACTCCCCGCTTCCAGGCCCTCCCCGGCACCAAGCCGGTGCTTGGGCTTGGGCGTCTCGGCCCCGCGCCGCCTTGGGCGGTCGTCGCCGAGGGCGTCTTCGACTGGCTTGCCCTTGCCTCTTGGGGCGTCCCCGCCGTCTCAGCCCTCGGCACCCAGGGCGTCGAGCGGGTGGCCTCGGCTCTCCGGGGCTGCCCCAGGGTCTTCCTCGCCTTCGACAACGACGAGGCGGGCCTTGAGGCCACCGGGCGGCTTGCGGGCTTGCTTGGCAGACGCTCCGCCGCCGTCACCTTTCCCCAGGGCGTCGGCGACGTGGCCGAGCTTGCTTCCCTTCCCCAGGGGCGCTCGGTCTTCCTCCGCTTGCTTGCACGGGCGGCCCGCTCCGCCCGCTAACCCCCGCCACTCCCCCTCTCGCTTCCCTCTACAGGGCCTTCTCCGGCCCGCTTCATCCCAATCCCCACTCTGACTACCCAGGAGGACCTATGCCCAATTCACGACGGGCCTTTGCCCGCTCACGGACTCCCTTTGGGACTCCGCATCATCCATCCACTACTGGAACAACACCGCACAAGGAGAAGCACAATGACTAACGGAAGCAACGGACACCACAGCAACGGGGCGAGCAACGGTCTCGTCCACGTGAACGGCAACGGGCACAAGCCCGACGCCGCAATCGTCAGCGAGCACGACCTGCTCTGGGACGGGCTGTCGCCCGCCGTCAAGCAGGCGCTTGGTCAGCCCCTCGACCCCACGCTGGTCTCCCAGCGCAAGGGCCGGGGCGGACGCACCTTTGACTACCTCGAAGGCCACGTCGTCATCGATCAGGCCAACCGCATCTTCGGATTTGGCGGGTGGGGCTACGAACTCGTCGGCGATGTGGCGCTGCGCACCATCGAGACGGTCGATCCCCAGACCGGGGAGGTCAGGACCGCCAAGGCTTACAGTGCCCCGGTGCGGGTGACCGTCGGTGGCGCGCTGCCCCGCACGGACACCGGCTTTCACCCCGTGACCGAAGACAATCTGGACGGCCACGACACGGCGATCAAGGCCGCAGTCACGGACGGCATGAAGCGGGCGTTCCGCAGCTTTGGCTGCCAGTTTGGCAATGGGTTCTACGGAGACCAGCCGCCGGTGGTCAACCCGCCCACGGCGGAGCGCGCTCCCGCTCAGGCGCAGGCCAACGGCAGGTCGGCCCCGTCCCAGGCCAATCGGCGCAACGGGACACAGGCTCAGGTCGGACGGAACGACTCTCAGGTCCAGACGCTGCGCAAGCAGCTCATGGAGCTGGCCGGGGAGCAGGGCTTCGACGAGGCGCAGGTGCGGGCCGCCGTCAAACGGCAGAAGGGCAAGGACCTGGACGACCTGACGGCTGCCGAGATCGGGCCGCTGGTCGAGGCCGCCGCCGACAAGCTCCGGGAGAGGCAGGCGCAGGCCGCCTAGCCTACCGGCAACCGGCACACGGAATCGAGCGGGGTTCGTCTCCACCTGAGGCGGCCCCGCTCTCTCATTACAGGAAGGAGAAGACGAAATGGTGACGACGACCTTGACCTACACGCCCTGGGGCTGGACGCACGACGTTGAGGAGCTGGCCGATGGAGTGCTGCGGGTCTCCACGCCCAGCCACGGCGGGCTGAAGCTCAGCCGGGAGAGATGGGACTCCCTTCCCACCGAGGTGCGGGACGCCATGTACACGCCCACGTTCGCCGAGGAGGACTGCGAGGAGTCCATCGTCAGGACGCTTCTGGGCCTCGGCGACGACCGGGACCGGGCGATGGCGCTCACGGTAGCGGGCTACTTCGACCGCTACAGCCCCGCGCTCCCATTCATTCGCAACTATCCGCCGGGAGTCCACTACCACACCACCACCTACCGGAACGGGCACGGGGCAGAGCCCCTCGGACGTTTCGACACCCGCGTGGAGGCCGAGACATTCGCCAACGACCCGGACACGGTGGACAAGTACGGGCGGTGGAGACCGTCGAGTGCAGCCAGAAGCGCCCGTTCTGCCAGCCAATCGGGGTGAGGCCATGACCGTTACGACACGGGCCAGACCTCGCAGCCTGCCCAGCACGACCACGAAGCTGCAAACGGAGATGGGACGTCTGTTCATCACCGTCTCCCTGGACGAGGAGGGCTCGCCCTTCGAGGTCTTTGGACACTTAGGGAAGGGCGGCAGCTTCCAGAACGGGGTGACGGAACTGGCCTGCCGTCTCATCTCCCTTCACCTGCGAAGAGGTACGCCTCTGGAGGAGGTGATTGACCAGATTCAGGGCATCTCCGAGATGCAGCCGTTCTGGAACCAGCTTGGCGACGGCAGGAGCGTCCCCGTCCACGGACTCGGCGACGGCATCGCCCACGTCCTCAAGACCCACCTGAAGGCTAAACGGGAGAGGGAGGCAGTGGACGCCGAAGCAGTGCAGGCGAAGGCGGCCGCGTGAGCGGCTTGCGTAACGGGGCTGTCTCCACGCGGGGCGGCCCCGCCTCTCATCTACAGGAGACAAGGAGGCAACAGCCATGACAACGACAACCACTGACAGGGCGGAGGTCTTCTCCCGCCCTGCCGCACGATTCGACGACGACGGCAACCTGGAGGTGCGGGCGTCGGCGGCCCTGGGATGCCGCCGCGCCCTCTGGTACGCCGCAACGAACTACACCCCCACGAATCTCCCCAGCGAGGACTCGCTGACCGCGATGGAGGCGGGCAACGCCCTGGAGCCGGTGGTGGCGCGGGCGATGGCGCGGGCGGGCTGGAAGGTGGACGCCGCCGACCCCCAGGACCCGCAGCAGGTCTCGGTGCGCGTCGGCCCCAACCTCGTGGTGACGGGACACCCCGACGCCACGGGCCGGATGCCCCTCCCCCACGACGAGGCGGATGCCGAGGTCCAGACGCTGCTGTTCGGCAACGCAGTTCCGGCCTACGGCGACGAGGTGGTGGTCGAGGTGAAGACCAGGGGGACGGAGGCGTTCAGGCGGTGGCAGACCCTGGGAGCGGAGCGCAGCCATCCGGCGTCGGTGGCCCAGGCCGCCCTCTACACCCTCGGAACATACGGGGCAATGCGGGAGGCCGTGATCGCCACGATGGACACCGGCAGCAGGACGTGGGACCACGAGGTCATCCCTGCCGGGCGGCTGGAGAAGGCCCTCCAGGACGCCTGCGAATGGCTCGGCGAGCTTGGGGCGCACCACGTCCAGAACGGGCCGGACCCCGACGTTCTGCCGGAGCGGGATTTCTCGGCCAACTCCTGGCAGTGCAGGTCGTGTTCCTTCCTGGACATCTGCCTTCCGGGTGGGGCCGAGGTCGATGCGACGGAGGAGATCGAAGGAGAGGAGGTGAGCGACGAGGAAGCTCGGGAGGCGGTGGCGGCCTACTCGAAGGCTCAGGACGCAATCAGAGAGCCGGAGAAGGTCAAGCGCACAGCCCTCGACACCCTCAAGTCGTGGATGCGCCGGAAGGGGGACGCGAAGGCGACCGTGAACGGAAGGACGGTCAGCCTCGTGCAGTCCACCAGGTACTCCGTCAACTACCAGAAGCTCAACGCGGTCCTCGACCCCGAGACCAGGGCCGAGATCGTGACCGAGGCCGAGTCGGAGTACGTGCGGGTCAGCTAGACGCTCCCACCAAGGAGCGCAACACGGGACCTGTTCCCACCTACCGGGACGGCCCCGCCGAGTCACAGCAAACCCCACGTGAGAGGAGAGACCATGAGCAACGCGACAGAGAAGGCCACGATGTGGCAGGACAAGCACAGCGGCGTCCGCGGGCACGCGCTGATGACGAAGGAGGTGGGGGACGCCATCCCCGCCCTCTACGCCAACGAGAACGCGAAGGACTACGACACGGTTCTCGCCCCGGCCAAGCTGTTCTCGCCGTTTAGCAACTGGACCTGGTACGTGACCGAGTGGGACCCGGAGACCGGAACCTGCTTCGGCCTCGTCCAAGGGTTCGAGGAGGAGCTTGGCTACTTCGACCTCACCGAGCTGGCGGAGGCGAGGGTCTTCGGCGGCGTCCCCGCCGTGGAGCGCGACCTGTACTGGGAGCCGAAGACCATCGGCGAGATCAGGGGCCACGCCCGCTAAGGCAAGTTCGGCTGGACGCTCTCCCAAGCGGGAGCGCAGGACGGGGCCGATTCCCTCCACTGGGGACGGCCCCGCTCGCATTTCAGCAGGGCGCGGCACTGGCCGCGCCACACCACGTCAGGAGGAATGACATGGCACGCACGATAAACAAGGTCGAGCTGTTGGGACGTATCGGGACGGACCCGGAGATGCGCTACACGCCGAACGGCACGGCGATCACCACCCTGCGGCTGGCGACGGACCGCCGCCACCAGGACGGTGAGACGACCGCCGACTGGCACAACATCGTGGTCTGGGGCAAGAGCGCCGAGGCTGTGAACCAGTACGTCGGCAAGGGGCAGCGGGTTTACGTCGCGGGACGCCTCGTCCAGAACAGCTGGGACAGCGAGGACGGCCAGCGCCGCCACCGCACCGAGGTGCACACCCAAGAGGTCGTCTTCCTCGACTCCAACAACGGCAACGGGGCCAGCGACGACGGCGAGGAGGACTCCCCCTTCTAGGCCGCTCAGCCCACAACCGCGTACCGACGCCCGTCGCCTCTGCCGGGCGCACCACCACGGGGCCGCTCTCCCATCCACGGGGGGCGGCCCCGCTCTCTGTTCCGAATCGACAACAAGGAGGCCCACATGACCAGGAAGAAGAACGTCACGCCTACCGAGGTCCCAAGCGCCAACCCGGAGGGGCAAGCGCTGCTCGCGGCTCTGCGCAGCAACCTGAGCCTGCTGGGAGAGCTGGCGATGCGCTACGAGGTCGAGACTCAGCCGGAGCGCACCACGAAAGACCTGCCCTCCATCAACACCCCCCACGACGTGCACGACCTGCTGGGGAAGGAGATGTCAGCCCTTGCCCAGGAGCAGCTCAGGGTCCTGCTGCTTGACCGCAGGAACCGGGTGCTGGGCCAGCGCACGGTATACCAGGGGAACGTGTTCTCGTCGGTGGTGAGGGCAGCCGAGGTGTTCCGGGCCGCCGTGGTCGAGTCCTTGCCTGCCGTGGTCATGGCCCATAACCACCCTAGCGGTGATGCATCGCCAAGCCCGGAGGACGTGTCCATCACCAGGGACCTGGCCAAGGCGGGCAAGCTCCTCGGTATCGAGCTTCTCGACCACGTGGTCATAGGCGGCAAGGGCTTCGTCAGCCTCAAGGAGAAGGGGCTGATGCCCTGACCGGACGCTCCCGAACCGTCCGGCCCCCATGCGGGGACTCGCCCCGCGCATCGACTCAACCCTCACAGCGAAAGGAGACCTAACCATGCTCGCAACCCACGCCATAGACCCGGAGAACCTCTACACCATCTCGGCGGCCGGCTTCAGCGCCACCGCCGACGCCTTCGCCCGCGACGACAGGACCGACGGCCTCTGGTTCGTCTCGATGGTCGGCTCCCAGACGGCGCTCAAGGCGATCTGGGCGTCCCTCCTCAAGCAGCCCCCCGACACCGCGCACCTCATCAGGGGTGCGGATGGAATGGCACTTTCAGGCGGCTTTCAGCGGTGCCAGGTGCCGTACGAGACCATCGGGACGTGGACGACCAAGATCGCCCGGCTTCGCGGCACCGGCGCCTGGCACGCCCTCGTCTACACCAAGACCGCCGAGTTCTCATACGAGAAGGACTCCTTCCTGCTGCTGGCGCAGTCGGAGGAGGAGGCCCCGGCGCTCCACCATCGCTTCCTCGACCGGCGGAGCCCACTGCCCCTGCACGGCTCCTGGGCCGACTGGCTCTGGGAACGGGGTATCGACAACGGGGAGATAGTCCCGCTTCAGAGCGTCGGTGTCTCCGCCTACCGGTGCTCCCCCAAGGCCGACAAGCTCCGCGAAGACCTGTCCCAGGCGGTTGCGTCGGGCGGGCTCACTCTGCCCAGGGAGGCGGCTGATGGACAGGACGCTTAGGAAGGCCAAGCGCAGCAACAGGCGGCGGGGCCAGCGCAACGGCGGGGCCTGGCGCAGGTTCTCGCCGGACGGCAACACCTGCCGCTACTGCCCCCACGACGGTGCGCAGCACCTGGTCAGTTCCGTTCAGCCCCACTTCTTCAGACCGGCGACGGAGGCGGAGCGGCGCGACCCATCGGTCACGCTCTACCGGCACACGCTGCCTGAGGGCGGCTCGACGCTGGTGCGGCGCATGACCGTCGCCAACCGCGCCGAGCTGATCACCGCCTATTGCGTGCCGTGCGCCGAGAGTATCGGCACGACCCAAGTGCTCTGCTTCCAGCGCAACCTCGCCATAGGAGAGGTGGTTGGACTGGAGAAGAACGGATACAAGGACATCGCAATCGCCGCCTGAAGCGGCACACAGAGAAACGAAAGGAGAAGAGACATGAGACTAGCTGCACTCGCAAAGGGTGGCTACTACCCCACGCCCGAGAGGGTGGTGGACCTCATCGCCGACCTGATCCACACCCCCACCGGCTACTACTACAGGGACAGGGAGACCCTGCGTATCCTCGATCCCTGCTGCGGGGCAGGGGACGCACTCCAGAGGCTGGCTGAACGCCTCGACCGGCCCAACGCCATTCCCATCGAGACCTACGGCGTGGAACTGCACCGCGACCGGGCGGAGGAGGCCGACAAGCGGCTCCACCACACCCTCGCCTCGGACATGTTCGCGACGTCCATAGCCAACGGGGCCTTCGGCCTCGCCCTAATCAACCCGCCATATGATTGGGATTCGGAAGACAAGCGCGTCGAACACAGCTTCCTGACGCATTGCACGCGCTACCTGGCCGAGAGCGGCCTGCTGGTGTTCATCGTGCCCAGGCAGCGCCTCTCCTACTCGGCACGCTACCTGTCCACCCACTACGGTCGGATGCGGTGCTGGTCGTTCCCGGTCCCTGAGCGGGAGATGTTCGACCAGGTGGTGCTCTGTGGCTACCGCAAAGCCGACCCCGTTCCCGACGCTGCCGCCGAGAGCATGGTGATGGAGTGGGCGCTGGGGGAGCCGGAACCCCTGCGCCCACAGCGGGACTCCTACTCCTACCCGGAGTACACCCCCGCAACGTCGCCAAGCGGCGACATCCTGTTCACCACCCGCACCGTCGATCCCGTGGCGTCCGCTGCCGAGGCAAGGCGGTCGGGGCTGTGGACCAGCACGGAGATCACCGACTCGTTGTGGCCCGCGAAGGACAACCGAACCAGGCCGCTGATGCCTCTCAGGCGCGGGCATATGGCGATGCTGGTGGCGGCGGGCTTCCTCGACAACCTGGTCCTCGAATCGGAGGGCAGGCGCATCCTCGTCAAGGGCAAGACTTCCAAGGAGATGGTGATGGTCGAGGATACGCCGGAGAAGGAGGTCTACCGCGAGCGGCTGGTGACCACCGTCGTCTCCCTGGACCTGGGCGACGGCGAGATCGTCGAGATCGCAGCGTAGACGGCTCACCACAGCCGCAACCACGAGGCCCCGCTTCGTCCCGAAACGGACGGCGGGGCCTCGCCTCGTTTCGGACGCAACACACCCGTAGATATAAGGAAGGGAAGGTGAACGATGCAGGCGACCATGACGATGGAATCCTGCTGCCGATGCGGGAAGCCCATCCTCCCCGGAGAACCGGCCATGCAGACCGCCTCGGTGGACATCGACGACCGTGGGAGGGCCGTCTCCTCCCCGGAGAACCGGCCATGCAGACCGCCTCGGTGGACATCGACGACCGTGGGAGGGCCGTCTCCTCCCCGGTGAGGGCGTACCACCTGACGGGCCGGTGCTACGAGGACGCCAGGGCCGCCGAATCCACCCACAGAAGCTCCCGCAGGACAGCATAGACGGCTCGCCATCGAGCCGCACCCCACGAGGCTCCAACGCCTCGCACCATCTGGACGAGGCACATTCCATGAAGCAAGGAGAAAGACATGAATCTCGGAGAGTTCATCGACACGTACCGCGACGCCATCGCCCAGCGGGTGGTGGAGTCCTACCCGCCGCTCTACCGGCCCTCGGAGAACGGCGGCGCACTGCCCCGCCTGCTCAGGACTCCCCTGGGAGCGCAGGCCGACGCCATAGAGGGCGCGGCCCTCTCCCTAGAGGCCCACCAGGGCACCAACGTGGTGGGCGAAATGGGAACAGGGAAAACGTTCATTGGCGCAGCCGCCGCGTACCTGGCTGGCTTCCAGCGGGTGCTGGTCTTGTGCCCTCCCCATCTCGTGCCCAAGTGGAAGCGGGAGGTGGAGCAGACCGTTCCCCTGGCCCGCGCCGCCATCGTCGAGTCCATCACCGACCTGGAGCGGCTGCGTCTCTCCATCGGCTCCGGCCCCCTCTTCGCGGTGATGTCCCGCGAGCGGGCCAAGCTGTCCTACCGCTGGGAGGCCGCAGTCACAATGCGGTGGGCAACCTCCAGGGGCAGACTGGTGCGGGACGAGGAGACGGGGGAGTCCTTCCGGGTTCCCTGCTGCCCCGACTGCACAGCGCAGATAACGGACAAGGACGGGGTGCCCCTGACCGACGCCGACCTGAACCGCAGGCGGCACGTCTGCCCGGACTGCGGCTCCCCTCTCTGGCAGGCCGACAAGTCCGGCCCGAAGAGGTATCCCCTCGCCGACTACGTGAAGAACCACATGAGGGGGTTCTTCGACCTGCTGATAGGGGACGAGATTCACGAGTTCAAGGGGCGCGGCTCGGCCCAGGGCATCGCCGCCGGCGTCCTCGCCGACGCCTGCGGCAAGTCCCTCACGCTCACGGGAACGCTCACCGGCGGCTACAGCTCGACGCTGTTTCACTTGCTCTACAGGTTTTCACCTGAGATCAGGACGGAGTTCGAGCGTTCCGAGGAGGGGCGCTGGATCGAGCGCTACGGCTTCGTCGAGCACTCCATCGGCAAGCCCGACGACGAGTCCACGGAGGACGGGCGCAACAGCAGGCGCAAGAAGTTCCGCAAGGTGGTCAGGGAGCGGCCGGGGCTTGCCCCGTCAGCCCTCTTCCACCTCATTGGCAACACCGTGTTCCTCAGACTCTCCGACGTGGCGTCGGGTCTGCCGGACTACGAGGAGCAGATACTCCTGTCATCTATGGACACGGAGGAGGACGCCACCGGCTACTCCCAGCGCACGGCCTACAACACGGTGTTCGAGGAACTGCGCAAGGAGTTGGCCGAGGCCCTCAAGTCCGGCTCCAAGCGGCTGCTGGCAACGTACCTTCAGAGCCTGCTGGCCTACCCTGACGGGTGCACCAGAGGGGAGACGGTCTTCGACCCCCGGTCGGGCGACGTCATCGTCCAGGTGCCGCCGTTGTCGGAAGAAAAACTCTACCCGAAAGAGAAGGCACTCATCGACCTGGTGGCCGCCGAGCGGATGGCGGGGCGCAGGGTGCTGGTCTACGTCACCCACACAGGGACCCGGGACATCACGGGGCGGATGGACGACATCCTTACCCGTCACGGTTTCCGGGTGGCGGTGATGAAGGCCGACGCGGTGGCGCCAAATAAGCGGGAGGCGTGGATCGCGGACAGGGTGAAGCAGGGGCTGGATGTCCTCATCTGCCATCCCAGGCTGGTGCAGACCGGCCTCGACCTCATCGACTTTCCCACCCTGGTTTGGGGGGAGGTTGATTATTCGGTTTATGTTATGCGTCAGGCTTCCCGACGGTCCTGGCGCATCGGGCAGACGAGGCCGGTGAAGGTGGTGTTCATGTCCTACAAGAACACTCTACAGGCGGACGCCCTGAAGCTGGTGGCGAAGAAGCTGCAAAGCTCCCTCGCCGTCGAGGGCGAGCTGCCGGAGGACGGGCTGGCCGCATTCGGGGACGACGGGGACGACCTGATGATGGCGTTGGCCCGGAAGATCGTTAGCGGCGAGGAGGACTCCGACGCCGAGACGGTGGAAGAGGTCTTCGCCCAGGCCCGCAACGCCGAGGCCACCGCCGAGGAGCTGCTGGTGGACGACGGCTGGAAGCTGGTGAATGTGGAGCCGGAGGCAATCCCGGTCAATGGAAACGGGCACCACGCCAACGGCCATGACGACCTGTTTGGTATAAGGCCGACGGTTGAACTGGCTCCGGTTAATGGGCACGCGCCCGCCAACGGCAATGGCAACGGTCACTACGACGAGGCCGACGAGCCTCAGCAGACACTGTTCTCCTGGGCCGAGTTCATGGCCGAGGAGCCGGTCAAGCCGAAGGGACGGAAGACCCAAGTCCTGTCGCAGTCCCTCTTCGAGTGGGCGGTGGAACGGGAGCGGGAGGCCGAGCCGGTCGGCGCGGGGCGCTAGACCGACCCGCAGAAGGGGGAGGACGCCACTCGGCGTCCTCCCCCGGTACGGCCATGTATGTGGCCTTCTTTGCGTTTCTGACCGCTCGTCCATGTGTGTGGGCCTTTTTGTTGTCCGAATTTCGGTGCACGCATTGAAGGTTTTCTGTGTTTGCAGTATTCTTGCTTCAGTAGGACCTCGTAAAGGAGCATTTGCAGCATGGAAGCCGAGAGAAAGAGACTCACCCTGGATGTAGACGCTTCGATACAGCGACGCTTGAAGGTCGTTGCTGCGCTCAAGGGGATCACCATGCGCCAGTACTGCCAGACGGCCATAGACAGGGAGTTGGCCAAGGATGAGTCCGAGGTCTCGTTTGGAGGGAGCTTCGACCGTCAGTCCTTCGAGCGCGTCGTGGCGCGACGGCAGGAACTCTTCGGAGGCCGTCCGCTGCCCGGAGACTCGGTTGACCTGATTCGGGAGGCCCGTGAGATCAGGGACTCTGAAACCAAGGGGTGGTCATGAGCGAATATGTCGTCGTAGACGCGAGCGTGGCCTTCAAGTGGCTGGTCGAAGAAGAGCACTCGGATAAGGCCACGGACTTGGTCCGGCGCTGGGATGACGAGGGCTCCCGTTTGGCTGCGCCCCAGCTCATGTCCTTCGAGGTCGCCAACGCCCTCCACCGCAGAGTCGCGCGGGGAGACTTTGCCGTTGATGTCGCAGCGGGGCTCATGGAGGACTTGATGTCCTTCGGCATAGCGTTCCATCATGGGACGGAGCTTCACCGCAGGGCGCTTGAGTTGGCAAGCCTCCTTCAGCAAGGGGCAGTGTACGACGCCCATTATCTTGCCCTCGCGGAGAGTCTGGGTTGCGAATTGTGGACCGCAGACCGGAGGTTCCACCAAGCGGTGAGCGCACACATTGACAGCGTAAACTGGATTGGGGCCTTTGGTGGGGTGTAGGGTGCATGGCAGCCATCTGATCTGGCTTCTATTTGTCAGGGCACGAAATCCGGCTGGGAGGAACGATGAGCGGCTTCGCTGAAGTATACGAACGCCTTTGTGAGCGTCACCCCGACCCTCAGGCCCGTGGCTTGGCGTTTGAGCCTTTGGTGAAGAAGGTACTCAACACCGCCCCTGCCTATCGAGCAAGATTTGCCAAGGTCTGGCGATGGTCCGAATGGCCGGGCCGGGACAACAGTGACATCGGTATCGACATCGTGGCCGAGCGTCACGACGGCGGCTTGGTTGCCATCCAGTGCAAGTGCCAAGACTATATCGCCAAGGGCAACATCGACTCCTTCCTGGCTGACTCCCAGCGTCAGCCCAGCGGAGCTCCATACGTTGAGAGATACATCTTCACCACGGCGACGGAGTGGAGCAACAACGCGGAGATGGCCCTAACCAGGATCGATCCGCCGGTGCAGCGGGTCGATTTCTTCGGCCTCGACGGGCTGTCCATCGATTGGTCTCCGTATTTGGCGGATGAGGACGCCGATCTCCGGACTTTGCCTCGCAAGCAACTTCGGCCTCACCAAGTGAAAGCGTTCAACGATGTGATCGAGGGCTTTCAGGCGAACGACAGAGGCAAGCTAGTCATGGCCTGTGGCACAGGCAAGACGCTGACGGCACTACGAATAGCTGAGCAGGTGGCCGGCGAGGGCGGACGAGTGTTGTTCGCCGCGCCTTCCCTTTCCCTACTGGCTCAATCGATGCGGGAGTGGGGAGCGGACGCCGAGATTTCCCTGCGAGCCTATGCTGTTTGTTCTGACGTGAAGGTGGGCAGGGGGGACGACGGTGACAGTACCCGCGCCTACGACATGCCCACTCCCGCCACTACGGACGCGAGACTGCTTGCCGAATCGGCTGGTGCCGACTCCTCACAGCGGATGACGGTTGTGTTCTCCACCTACCAATCAATGGAGGTAATCGCTGAAGCACACCGGATGGGCCTACCCGCCTTCGACCTTGTGGTCTGTGACGAGGCGCACCGGACCACCGGAGCACTTCGGGCAGACGAAGGGTCATCCTTTCTGCTGGTTCACGACAATGAGAAGGTGGAGTCGAAGAAGCGGCTCTACATGACAGCGACGCCACGCATCTACGCCCAGTCAGCTCAGCTAAAGGCCAAGGAGGAGGACATCTACGTCGCCTCTATGGACAAGGAGGAGCAGTACGGGCGCGAGTTTCATCGCCTGAGCTTTGCCGAAG
This sequence comes from Dehalococcoidia bacterium, assembly GCA_965207305.1. GTDB lineage: Bacteria > Chloroflexota > Dehalococcoidia > Lucifugimonadales > JAGWBF01 > JAGWBJ01. The sequence continues at coordinate 81,780 of CBDBMB010000003.1, forward strand.
CAGTCGAGGCCGACTTGTTGAGCGATTACAAGGTCACGATTCTGGTGATGAGCGAATCGCAGATTGCCCGCGACTACCAGAGGCTCTTGGCCGAAGGACAGGAGTTGGCCGATGTTGGACGAGTAATCGGCTGTCTGAATGGCCTCGCCAAGATTGATCCTGAAGGTCGTGAGTTCGCAGACGATAGCGAGCCGATGCACAGGGCAGTTGCCTTCTCAAACACCATAGCCGCCTCCAAGCGCTTTGTAGAGCTAGTCGAGCTGGAGCAGGACGATAAGGCCGGGGAGACGAGGAACCTCTCAATCAAGGGAGAGCACGTGGACGGCAAGAGCGGGGTCGTCAAGCGAGACCAGCTGTTGTCATGGCTTCGTTCAGACAAGGCCACGGCTCAGACCTGCCATGTGCTCTCCAACGCCCGCTGCCTCACTGAGGGAATCGACGTTCCCGCCCTTGACGCGATCCTCTTCTTGCAGCCGCGCAAGTCTCAAATAGACGTCGTTCAGGCGGTTGGACGGGTGATGCGCAAGACTGAGGACAAGCACTATGGCTACATCATCCTGCCAGTCGTAGTGCCTTCCGGAGAAGATCCCGAAGGTGCACTGGACCGCAACGACGCCTACAGCCACGTCTGGCAGGTATTGCAGGCTCTGCGTGCGCACGACGAACGATTCGATGCCTATGTGAACAAGCTGGATTTGAACAACAGCACCGACGGCCCAATTTCCGTCATTGGCGTAGGGAACGGAGGCAACGGTGCCGACGGCGAAGCTCAAGTGCGAGAGAACGCCGCCGAGTATGTCACGCAGGGCGTGCAGTTAGGCATGGAGATGGGAGAACTCCGCACGGCCATCTTTGCGCAGATAGTGAAGCGCTGCGGAGAACGGCGGTACTGGGAGAAGTGGGCCGACTCGGTTACAGAGATAGCCCGACACCACCGCGAGCGCATCCACGCCTTAGTGGAGTCTGGTGACGGTCAGGTGGGCGCTCAGTTCGGGGAGTTCGTGGCTGCTCTACGAAGCAACCTCAATGACTCCATCACAGATGACGACGCCACGGCGATGCTCTCCCAGCACTTGATAACCAGGCCGGTGTTCGATGCCCTATTCGGCGGTCAGGAATTCACAGAACGCAATCCCGTATCCCGGGTGATGCAGAGCATGGTAGAGGTGCTGGAGGGGTACGGTCTTGAGGCAGAAACCGCCGAACTCGCCGACTTTTACGAGAGCGTAAGGCGACGTGTGGAAGGGATTGACAACGCTGTAGGCAAGCAGCGAGTCGTGAACGAGCTCTACGAACGCTTCTTCAAGGTAGCCTATCCCAAGGACGCCGACTCGCTCGGGATCGTCTATACCCCGGTGGAGATAGTGGATTTCATAATACGGGGCGTGCAGGAACTGTTGCGCCGCGAGTTTGGGGCCTCGCTGAGGGATGAGGACGTCCATATCCTCGACCCATTCGCCGGCACGGGCACCTTTATGACGCGGCTGTTGCAGAGCGGCTACATCGACAAGGATGCGCTCCTTCGCAAGTACGGGAAGGAGTTGCACGCCAACGAGATAATGCTCTTGGCCTACTACATCGCAGCCGTCAACATAGAGACGGCATTCGCGGAGATAGCAGGAGAGTATCAGCCGTTCGAGGGCATCGTACTCACCGACACTTTCCAAGCGTCAGAGGCGGGCGACCGGAAAGATGCGACATTCTTCCCGCGCAACAATGCTCGCATAGAGAACCAGCTAGGCTTGGACCTCCGAGTGATCGTTGGGAATCCTCCCTGGTCCAGTGGGCAGGGGAGCCACGAGGACGACAACGCGAATCGGCCCTACCCTACGCTGGATCGCAAGATAGTCCGCAGCTACATCGCACTTTCGGAGTCCAAGGGGTTGAAGACATCACTTTATGACTCGTACGTGCGGGCAATGCGATGGGCCTCGGATCGAGTGCAGGGGGGTGACGGAGGCATTGTTGGATTCGTCACCAACAGCGGATTCCTTGAAGGTAAGAGCTTCGACGGGTTTCGCAAGACGTTGGCGAAGGAGTTCCATGCAGTCTACGTCTATGACCTGAGGGGCAACCAACGAACATCGGGGGAGGTTTCGCAGAGAGAGGGTGGCAAGGTGTTCGGGAGCGGAAGCAGAGCAGGCGTAGCTGTGCTGATGCTGGTGAAGCGGCCCGGTGCTGTGCCCAAGGGTGGGGCCGCCATCCACTACCACGACATCGGCGACTATCTCACCCGCGAGCAAAAGCTGAAGGCCGTCAGCGAATCGGGGTTCGCAGAAGTCGAGTGGATTCCCATCACGCCGAATCAACAGGGCGATTGGCTCAACCAACGCAGCACCACCTACACCTATTTGCGCCCGGTCGCAGTCATTCAGAGCGAAAAGTCTATCCGGTCCCTGAATCCCGTGTTCGAACACTCATCATTTGGGGCCAAGACCAACCGCGATACATGGGTCTTCAACTCCTCAAACACGAAGCTGCGGACTATCATCGGACGCCAATCGGCGTTCTACAACGAGCAAGTCGAAGTCCTGAAGGGCGGAGCCGGTACGGTGAAGCGCGACCCGAAGCGGTTCAAGTGGGATGGCACCGCCGAATCACGGGCAAGGCGTGGTCTACTAGCAGAAGTGCATCCTTCAGGATTCCGGTCTGCCATTTATCGACCATTCTTTCGCCAGCACTTCTATATGGACCGAGTGCTCAACAACTCTGTCTATCAGATTCCGGATTTCTTCCCTATGCCGGACACCCCCAATCGTGCAATTCTCGTTGAGCGGGGCCTTCGCGCGTCGGGACGCTCACCAGCGGTCATTGCTGTCGATGCCGTTACCGAAGGCGCTATCGCGGGAGCATCTGGCCAGAGAGGCCAGATGCTCCCGCGATACGTTTATGAGGAACGGTCAAACTCCGCCCAAGAGTCGCTGCTGCCAGATGAGCCATCCCGCCGCGATAACATCACCGATGAAACCTTGAATGCCTACCGCGCCCGCTATGGGCACTGGGTGACCAAAGACCACATCTTCTCCTACGTCTACGGCATCCTGCACTCGCCGGAGTACCGGGAGTGTTACGCGGCCGACCTCGCGAAGTTGCTGCCGCGTATCCCAGAAGTCCCAACAGTCGAGTCCTTCCGTGCCTTCTCTGAGGCAGGGCAGAGGCTCCTAGACCTACACATTGGCTATGAGCAGGCCGAGCCATACCCGCTCATCGAGGAGCTTTCGTCCAAGGCGCCGGAAGAGCCAGAACGGTATCGCGTAAGAAAGATGCGCTGGGGAGGCACAGCGAAAGCCACTGACCCGTCCAAGATCGTCTACAACGAGTGGATTACGCTCACGGGTATCCCTGACGAAGCTCATGACTATGTTGTCGGGCCTCGCTCTGCCCTGGCTTGGCTGCTCGACCGATATCAGGTAAGGACAGACAAAGCGAGCGGAATCACCAACGATCCTAATGACTGGGGAGCGGAGATGGGCAATCCCCGCTACATCATCGACTTGGTGAAGCGCATCACCACTGTCAGCATTGAAACGATGGCTATAGTGAATGGGCTCCCACCGCTCGACGAAGATTCCTCAGCCCGCCCACCCTCCTACGCCAGCAGCCTATCTGCATAAGGGGAGCTAGCAGTTGGACGCGAGCATACAGACCCTATCAAGCCTCTTCGGGTTTCGCCCGAAAACCACTGATTCGGATAGGACCTGATATGAATCAATTGCGCCAGATGCTCAAGTGGTTGCTGTTCGTCATGCTGCCCAAGCTACCCCGTAGACTCTCGAACGACCCGGCAGAACACTCAGACTTCGAGATCGGATGGAACTTGCAGGACGGCTGGCGAATGCTCGTCGAACAGCATGTTCGTCGTCACGGAACCGACATGCCCGCTGGCCAGGCCCAGAGGCTTAAAGGGGTCAGGATAAGCGTGGTGTTCGTCAAGCGGATTGGTGACAGCGAGGCCATAGCGGTCGTACGTCCCAACTCCAGCCTCGACAGACTCCCCGACATCGCGCTGGCGATTCTACTCGGGGTGCCGGAGGACTTGGCCCGCGAGGTGGATCAGATCATTAGACGGGAGGAGGAAGACCTACTCTCGTCAGCACACTTGCTCGTTGGGTGTGAGTTTGTGGACGGATTCTGGCGGCCCTTCGACACGCAACGAAACTACTGGGGGATCGAGTCCAATACCCAGGACCGTATCGAGGAGGCCGTTCGACAGAGACTGACGGCGATTCTTAGACGACTCCGCTCTTCGAATAGTGATGTAGAGGAGGAGATAGCGCGGAGCCTTCCCGTAAAGTGGGATGAAATCGTCGAAGACCACTACGACCTGCTGGTGAAGGACTACTGGGACTCCAACCGTGCCGCGCAGTTTCGCAGCACGAAGATAGAGGTGATGGAGGCCCACATGCTCAGTAACGACAGGGCTGCGGCAGTAGTTCGGACTAATGTGGAAGTCGGTGAGTTGACTGACCTAGCACTGGCACTGCTTTTGGGAACACGGGAAGACCTGGCTCGCGAAGTTCACAGGTCCCGCCGTCAACTCATGGGACCAGGTGAAGATGGGCGCCGTGACCGTCTTCTGGTGTGGTGTCTGTTCGAGAATGGAGAGTGGGACATTGGAGGCCACGCGGAAGAGAGCCGCGCCGCCGAGCCTGAAACTCGAGCCGCAATCGGAGAATCCGTACAGCTTCAGAGTAGCTGGAAAGAGCCGCCATTCGCGGTGACTGTCTTGGGTTCACCTGAATGTGTCGGCGACACTCTGGTCAGGCTCCCTGTACGCATCACTTCCATCCTCCCAAGATGGCGACTACGTGACGTTGCCTTCCCCGGTGCGCTGCTGGAGACCGATGAAGACGAAGAAGGCAACCGTGTCTCTTGGGAGATCATTGACGGGAAAGACAGGCATGATTTTCCCGCCGACCTTGCGCTCATCAAGGGAGGATCACACGAGGGCTACGTCTTCTTTGGCTCCGAAGAAAACTCGTTGCCCGACCGGCCCTTCACCGAGCTTCACTATCTGGATGACACCGAGCAGATCGTCATGGTGGAACTTGACCGGAGCGTGAAGACGCTGGAGCGATTCATGGTCGATCAGGAATCGCTAGGAACAGCATGGGACGAGCCACATTTGGACGGAGTCAGCGAGAGGCTCGGAGGGTCTCAATGGACGACCACGCCCGTGCCCACAGTCGTGAAAGTAGGTGACCCCGTGGAGGCGTTTGCATCCACAGGGAATGGGATGGAACCTTCGTATGCTCTGACCGCGTTGGGGCCGGTGGAAGCCCTCGACGAACGTACTCTACGGGTCAGGCTTCGCATAACGTCCAGTGAAGCAGAATTGCAAGCCATGGAACTCTGTTTTCAGCTCTCTCCCGCCCCGGACAAGTTCGGGCGCTTGCAGTTCTTGTTGGAGTCGCTGCGGTGGCATGAAGAGACGTCCGATCTCCCTGACTCGTTTCGAGACGTCAAGTTGGGAATGGGAGAGACCCGCGAAGCCTTCGTCTACTTCCGCGTCTCCGACCAGAAGCCCGTCCCGGTGCCGGAGTCTCTCGCCATCCTTTGGTACGGTCCAGTGATGTTTGAACGGCCTGTCTTGCTTTGGCCAAGCTAAATTGCAGTCAGGAATGGTGCGCGCCGAACTACCGAGAGGACTAACCTGGAGTCGGTCCTGGAGACTGAACTTTACACCGGATCACAGCAGACATCCTCATAAGGCCCGACATCGGGAGTGTGGAAGGATCGTCCTCCTAAATGCAGACCTCCCGGCGGAAAGTTCGCAAATCGGTACGCCCCGGCCCACCATTTTTGACGGTAGACAGAACCGAGCCGTTCAGGGCCATCTCCTCGGCGTTTCTCCCTCCTACCGGTCCATCCTGAGGCATGGGGATGGTGTACCGGAGGAGGGCGTTGTCGGGCATGACGACGATCTCCTTGACGAAAGACTCGATGAAGGCCCTGCGCTCGGTCAGTTCGCTCTCCTTCAGGAACTCGCTCATGTCCTGGGCATAGGTGGCGATGGTTTCCACGTCGTCCAAAACCTCCCTGCGCTGGGAGAGGATGGTCCTGGCCTCGGCCGCCGAGTCCTCAAGGCGCTGTTGACGCTCCCGGTGCTCCCTGATGCGTTCCGAGGCGTCGGCCATGTCGAGGTCGGTGTTCTCCACCAGGTGCCAGACGCGGCCCAGCTTGCGCTTGACCTCATCAAGCTCGGCCTCGATGGTCTCCAGCTTCTGCCGCTGCTCGGCGGCGACCCCATCCATCTCCTCGTCCACGATCTTGACCAGTTCGGTGATGTTGGACTCGGTGAGGACGTTCTCCCGTATCCTCTCCACCACCATCTCCTCGAAGCGTCGTGCGTTGAGCCTAGGGGTCGTGCAAGCGTTCTTGCCCCGCTTCATGATGGACTGGCAGACGTAGTAGGCGAACTGGCCGCTCTTGGCGTCCTGGCCTGAGAGCGCCCTGTTGCAGGACTTGCACCTGACCAGCCCGCTGAGCAGGTAGGAGCTTCCCACCCTGCGAGGGTGGTTCCTTTTGGGAGCGCGGGAGCGCATGAGCCGCTTGACGCGGTTGAATTGGGCCTTGGAGACGACGGCGGGGAACGCCTTGTCCACCCTTACCGGCTCATCCTTGCCCTTCCCACCGACGCCCCAGAGGAGGGTTCCCGTGTAGGCTTCGTTTCTGAGGATGAAGTGGACGCCGTTCTTGGACCAGAGCTTGCCGGTGGCGCTGGCGATGCCCTCTGAGTTGAGGGTGCGGGTGATTTCGGTCATCCCGGTGGCCGACTCGGCCATGTCGAAGATGCGCTTGACGACGGGAGCAGTGTCAGGGTCGATCTCCAGTGTGGGCCGCTTCTTGGCTCCGTCCTGCACCATGACGCGGTTGTAGCCGTAGGGCGTCCTGCTGGCGACCCAGAAGCCTCTGGAAGCGGCCTCCCGCATCCCACGGCGAACCTCTTCCGCAAGATTTTCCGAGTAAAACTCATCGACGGACTCGATGATGCCCTCAAGGAGCCTGCCTGTGGCGGTGTCGTCGGCCTGCTCGGTGATGGAGACGACGCGGACGCCCTTTCGCCTGAGCATGGACTTGAAGGCGACGGCGTGCTCGCGCTTTCTGGTGAATCTACTAAATTTCCAGACAAGGATTTCTCTAAACGGGGCCTCGGGCTTGGCGGCCTCGTCGATCATCTTGCGGAACTCCGGGCGGTCGGCGACGCGCCCGCTCTCGGCCTCGTCCACGTACTCGCGGACGACCACGTAGTCGTTCTTCTGGGCGTATTCCCTGAGCGCCCGCAGCTGTGCGGCCACGGACAGGTCCACGTCCTGTCTGTCGCTGGAGACCCTGGCGTAGAGGGCCACGGGGGTGTAGTCGCTTCTATTGTTCATCTGTGAGTCCTCCTCCTGTTTCCTGTCGTTCCCGTGGGCCACTACTAGCCTGCAACACCCGGCATCGTCGTCATCGAACCCGTGTCTTCCCCAAGCGCGCTGACCATTTCACGCGGAAGGATGCCCTCGATCTGTTCAGCCTCGGAACGCTCGGCGTGGTAGAGGTCCCAACGGAGTTGCAGGTTCATCCAAAAGCCGGGCGAAGTGCCGAAGAACCTAGAGAGCCTCAGGGCGGTGCTTGGCGTGACCCCCCGCTTCCCTCGGACGACTTCGTTGACCCTCTGATAGGGCACGTGAATGGCATTGGACAGGTCGCGCTGAGTCATTCCGAGGGGCAGCAGGAACTCCGTCAGAAGCATCTCGCCCGGATGCGTAGGCTCTCGATCGGTGGGAATGCGTACCATGCTCACTCTCCTCTTCAGTGATAGTCGGTGATTTCGACGTCGGCGGGTCCGGCAGGTGTCCACGTGAAGCAGATTCGATACCTGTCGTTGACGCGAATACTGTGTTGCCCGCTTCGATCTCCTGCCAGCCGTTCCAGGCGGTTGCCGGGAGGTATTCTGAGGTCTCCCAGAACGGAGGCGGAATCGATCTGGTCAAGCTTTCGATGAGCCACTCCCCATATCGGCATGGGACATGCCCGCAGGGCCGCTTGAGTGGATTGCCCGTTGAAGATGTCCTCTGTACCGCCGTCTCTGAATGAGACAATCATAAGTACATAATAGCACGGCTTTCGTGCTATGCCAAGATGCTAGCTTCACGCGGCCATCTCCAACGAGTCTGCCGGGGATAAGGTTGGGCGGGACGTTCACCGCCTGCCCTCGCCGTCATCCTCTGAGTGAGCCGCGTTCCTGCGCATGTGGGCGCGGACGGCGACCTTGGCCAGGATGCGCAGCCCCTTGCGTATCGTCCTCCGCTGCTGAGGAGTATAGGACTCCACCGGCCTGTCGGAGGACGACTCGGGAGCATCCCTCCCCGGCCTCTTCTTTTGCCGGTTCCTCGTATCTTCTCTATTGGTGTCTTTCATGTTGCCTAATCTCAGCGGCGGTTCGTTGGGCCGCTGGCCTCTCGTTACAGGTGTATTGGGTGGCCGCCGGGCACGGACGGATGGGTGCGAGCGCCCGGCGGCGTTGTGGTGTCCTACCCCGCCGCGCCGCCGATGCGCCGGTTAGGGCGCCGGCGGGGGGTGCCGGCTAGCTCCTGAAGTGGGTCATCCGTAGCTCCTCCCCCAGGAGGATCGGAAGGCATCCGATGCGGTTGGCGAAGATGACCAGGGTGAGCATGGAGCCTCCGCTGGGCGCCCAGCCCTTGAGCCACCTTCGCAGCAGCTTGTAGTCGATGCCGGTGACCCTGCACAGGCCGCGCCAGGAGAGGCCGCTGGCCTCCTTGAGGCGCACGAGCCGCTGGGGGAAGTCCTCGGGCATGTCGGCGCCCTGAAGGGGCTCCATCTCGCTCCATCCGTCGATGTGATCGATGTTGGTCATGTCTATCCTCCATGTCGTAAAGCTTTGGGTTGTTGTTCCCAAGGCCATGTGCATCCGGCGGCGGATGCGACCGGAGGGCGGTCGCTCCCCACGCGCCGACTTCGACATGGGACCGGGTCTGTCTGTATCGACCCCGGCGGGCCGGTTCCGGGAGGTGATCACCGAAGTGAGCCGTCTCCCAGGGCCGCCGCGTCGAGCCGGACGGCGCTCCGTCCTCCGCTCCTCCGGGGGCCTCTTGCTATATCGTTATCCGGTGAACGCATCGGCTTTCCATCTCCTATCGGGTATTGAGCGGGAGTTTTCGCGACGCTCCCTGCGTCGTTCATTTCGCTTCCGTCGGCAGGGACTGGGGCGGCTCCCAGGCGGCGTCCGGGGTGCGCCAGGCGCGTCCCAGCGGTCCCAGGGAGTCGATGGCTTCTTTGTGGGAGACCCACAGGGGGACCGTGACCCGGCTGGCCTGCATCCGCTCCCTCGCCACGCGCAGGAAGTGGGTGGCGGCGATGTCGTCGTCGAAGACGATGAGAACGGCGGGTCTGGCCCCGTGGTCGTCGATGGGACGGTGGGACGAGTAGTAGCGCAGATAGGGGGCGAGCCGCGTCGCCATCGTCGAGGGCCGCACGGCCCTTCGCTCCCACTCCAGGAAGAAGGCCCACGTCTCTTCGCCCCTGCGCAGGACGCCGAAGGCGTCGGGGTAGACGGCGCGCAACCGGTCGTCGTGGCGGAAGTGGCGGGACGCCCTCCTGGGCGGGTCGAGCTGCGCTATCTCCCATCCCAGGTGCCGGGCCTGGCTCGCAAGCGCGGACAGAAAGACGTGGACGGCCTCGGTGTGCTCGATGTTCCTGAGAAGCTGGCGGCTCCTGCTGCCGGTGAGGTTGCGCCACTCGAAAGGCCCTTTGGCGTCCTCCGGGGCGACGCTCAACCTCCTCCTCGCCGCCGCCACCGAGGTCCTGTCCCTGCGGGCGAGGAGGGCCAGTCCCCGGTCGGTGAGGGCCAGCCGTCCCTCCGCTTCGCGGGGCCTGACGACGAGGCTGAAGCCCTCCAGTGGATTGATCAGCTGCGAGGCCCGCTGGGGCGATACTTCCAACAGACCGGCGAGTTCGCCGAGGGCGATCCAGGGCCAGTCGAATACCAGGTCGAGGGCGCGCTTCTCGGCGGGTCTGAGCGTCACGGGCAGCATGTGGTCGGCCATGTCGGCTACCGTTCCCATGACGGGCAGGTCTGCGGGGACCGACGCCAGTCCGGGCTGCGGCTCCCCCGGAAACGCGCCGCCGGGGTCCATCCTGTCCAGCGCATAGCGCAGGCTCACGGCTGCGTGGACCTGGGCCGGAGTCCAGATCGGGGCGTCTACGTCGGCCATGACCGTCTCGCGTTCGACGGCCAGGAGGGACGGAACGTCTGTGGTCGAGAGCATCCTGCGGGCGTGCCTGAGACGGACGGCGTCCGTCGTGAGGACGAGGACGACTCCGGGCATGGGTTCGTCCTTCAGTCGCCAGAGGCGCTGGGCGAAGACCGAGCGGTCGGCGGTGGGTCCCTGCCTCACGATGCCGACGGTCCTGCCGTCGGGAAGTTCTATACCCGCGTCCAGCTTGGATGAGCGGTACCAGCGGAAACGCAGGGGGTAGGCAACGTCGGAAGCGAGAGATGCGACGTGGTATATGGAAGCCAGGGCGTCCATGCGCTCCATCAGGCTTCGCCGCCACTCGGCGGAGACGGGGTGTGTACGCACCAGGTCGTCAAGCGACATCCCGTCCCCATCTGCAAGCCTGCGCAGCCCCGCCCCGGTGAGGTGGAACCTCCGGGAGGGTGGAAAGGGATCGACGGCGTGGAGCACGGAGTCGCAGAGGCCGTCTGCCTGAAGTCTCTCCACGGCCTCGTGGACCGCGCCCTTGGACCGGCCCGTGACCGGGACCATCTCCCGGCGATTGAGGTAGGGCATGTCGGCCAGGATGCGGATGATCTGAGCTTCCAGTCCCGCGGGTCTCATTCTCCGACCTCCTCGTCCTCTTCGTCGGTGTGGTTCTCGGTCGCCTGCTCGTCGTTCTCCTCCCGTTCGGCCTGCTCCAATGCCTCGACGCCTTTGTGAAATTCGTCCACCTTCTCGTGGCCCTCGGCGTCGGCGTAGTCTCCCTGGCGGGCCGAGACGGTGTAGCCTTGCGTAGCTGCACGTATGCGGTCGGCGACCGATGGGTCTCCTTCCTCAGGCTTGCGCACCTCCATCGAGAAGGCGGGCATCCGCTCGGTGCCCACGGTGGCGCGGACGTAGCAGTGGTGCACGGGCAGGGACACGACGTCGTCCTCGGACACCCGGTCCTTGCCAAGCTCCCACACCAGGGTCCTGGCGTCTGAGCCGGCCACTTGGAAGACGGCGAGGCACCCCACGTTGGCGAGGATGGTGTCCCGCATGGTGCGGGAGAGGTCGTCCAGCTTGGCCAGGCTCTGGGTCGCCAGCACGAAGGACGCTCCGAACTTCCCAAGCTCCGACAACATCGACTCGTAGTCCACGCCGGGCATGGACTGCATCTCGTCCACGACGACCAGCGCGCCGCGACGCTCCCTGAGAGACAGGCTGCCCTGCTCGCGGATCACGGCGTCCACCAGGTTGAGGAGCGACGCGCCCACCAGCGCGGCCACGTCCCTGCCCACCGTTCCCTGGGAGGTGGAGACCAGCAGCACGCCGCCGTCGTGGATGGTCCTTCTCAGGTCGATGGTGGAGCGGCGCTGTCCCAGGATGGCCCTGGCCCGCTTGGACGATGCGTAGTAGGAGAGCCGTGTCTGGACGGGGGCCAGGGCCTCCGCCTTGTACTGGCGGCCCCACTTGCCGAAGTCCCTGGCCCACCACTCCAGCAGGTAGGGGTCGGAGACCCTCTTGCGCACCTGCTTGGCGAACTCATCGTCCGAGAGCAGCTTCAGGCCATCGAGGATGGTGTACTGCTGTTCGGCCTCCATCTGCTCGTTGGCCTCGTGCAGCGTCTTGACGGTCTGTTCCAGGATCGACTGCATCCTCGGCCCCCACTGGTCCCAGAGGCCCTTGGCCACCCGCACCACCGAGTCGGCGGTGCGGTCGCGGTCTGCGAATACGCGGGTGTCCAGCAGGTTGACGCCGGGGGAGCGGCTCGCGTCCGACAGGTCTATCAGCCTCACCCTGTCGGCTATCTCCTCCGGGACGTGTTCGAGGATGCCCGCCACCAGGTCGGTGTGGGGGTCTATGACCACGATGGCGTCTTCGTCCCTGCCCGCCGCCTTCTCCCGCATCTTGTGAACGACCACGTGGTGCATCAGCGTGGACTTGCCCATGCGGGTGCGGGCCACGTAGAGGTGGTGACGGCGCAGCAGGTCGTCGGGGAATCTGATCTCCCTCTTGGTACCCGCCGTGGTGTCGCCCACCAGCGCACCGCCCCTGACTCCCTTCGCCGACGGGCTGAGCGCCCGTGCGCCAGACCGCTCCACCAACGGCGTCTCGTTCCCCGCTCCCGGCGGGTGCCAGAGGCAGGCGGCCTCCCGCACCCCCAGGACGCTGCGCCTGCCGAACAGGCCGGGGCCTGTGGGATGCAGGTTCTCCGGGGCGGGAGCGACGGGCCTTACCTTGCTCACCTTGAACCTCGCCCCTGCCGGGTTGTCGAAGTGCCGGTAGGCGGCGGCAACCCTCCTCATGAGCTCCTCGGCCCGCTCGCGCCCCGTGTCGTCCGGCATGATCGCCGTGACCCGTATCTCGGCGTCGAAGGCGATGCGGGAGACCTTCTCCCTGATGAGCAGGGGGTCATCGACCCGGTTCCTCGCTTTCTTGAAGCGGTGCCATGCCCAGCCACCGATGCCAAGCCCCAGGGCCGTTCCGATGCCAAGCAGCACCGTCTTCCACGTCTCGCCGCCCTGCACCCACAGGTAGCCCTGGAGGGCTGCGAGAGCGCCGATGCCGAGGACGGCCATCGTCACCCCGTCCATCTGGAGGGGTTTGGTCTGGTAGGTATACGACGGCTCCCGCTGCTCTTGGCCGGGCCGCTTGTGGGCCTTCTCCATGTGGTGCTGGGACCAGTCGGGGCCGAGGGAGTTCAGCTTGAGTTGAGCCACCACCCGCTCCCCCTCGTGGAGGGACGACAGCGCGCCCATGAGGGCGATGAGGGGGTCGGAGCCGGGGTCGAGGAGGTCGTCGTCGCGGAAGGTGCGCAGGGGGACATACTCGGGGCCGTCGGCCCTGAGCGTCATCGACCATGCCTGCTCCCCCTCCCTTAGCCACAGCGGGTCTTCCCAGGGATGCACCTCCTGTATGCGGGCCTGGGGATAGTGGGCGGCGATCTGGCCGCGTACCACCCGGTCGTCGATGCAGCGGGCCATCAGCGTCACGCCGTCCATGTCCCCGGCAAGCTCCAGGGAGAAGGGTTCGGGCACGGCGATGGACTGGAGCAGGTTCTCCACGCCCAGCAGGGTGCGCTCCCCCGTCCTCGGCGGCGTCACCGCAAGCAGCGCCGGGGTCTTGTCGGGGCCTCCAAACAGTCTTCGTATCGGGTTCTGTTTCATTTCTGTTACTCCTCCCTATGTATGGGTCTCTTCTGCGTTTTCGCCGTCCTATCGCTGTCCGCCCGGCCTCCACTCGATCACTGCCGTCTCCTCCGGGGTGGCCTCGATGCGGACGGGGAATCGCTGTCCCCTGGCCAGAAGCAGGCCGTCGCCGCGCGGGCAGGAGAGCAGCCACCTTTGAAGGTCTTCGGGCAGGTCGAAGGCGTCACCCACGGTGCCTATGGCCGCCGCGTCCTGCTGCAAGAGCAGCTTGAAGGCGGCGTTCTGGAGAAGCGCCCTCCCCGAATGGCCGGTGATGGTCCTCGACGAGTCCTCGGACAAAAGGTCCTGGACGTCCTGGGTGATGAACTGAAGCCCCAGCCGGTGTTTCCTGGCGCGTTTCGCCATAGACACCATGAAGGCCGCGCCCTCGGGGTGCTGCATGATGCTCCATACCTCGTCCACCACCAGCAGCCTCGGCTTGGGGTTCTGGGCGGCCGCCGCCCACACCGTCTCGGTGCAGACCATCGCCGCTGCGGGCCTCAGCTCTGGTTCGAGGAGGCGAAGATCGAAGACGGTGACCAACGCCTCGTTGCCGAGCAGGTCGTCTCCCTCGTCGGAGAGCAGGTTGCGGAGGCTGCCGGTGGCGAAGGGCCTCAGCAGGTGGGCTATGTCCGGGGCCTGCCCTTCCAGGTATGTGTAGAAATCGCGGAAGCCTGTGCGCTCGCGGTGTTGGGCGTAGTAGCCCGCCAGGGCGTGGTCGAGGGAGGCCCTGCGCTCCGCTCCGAGGCTCTCTCCCACCATCACCTCGATGAGCCTTCTGAGGCTGCCGATGCGCTGTAACAGCTCCTCGTCGTCGCCCCGGTCGATGACGAAGGGGTTCATGCCCTGGCCCTCAACTCCGGGGGACAGCACACGGCCTCCGGCGGCGCGAGCCATGTCCGCGTACTCCCCTTCAGGGTCGATGACGTAGGCGGTGACGCCGCGCGTCAATCCCCTGAGCACGCCCAGCTTGGTTGCGAAAGACTTGCCGCTGCCCGACCGTGCGAGGACTGCCGTGTTGGCGTTGAGATGGGTGCCGTCCCAGGGGTCGTAGACCACGGGGGAGCAGGCCCGCATGTCGATGCCGTAGAGGGTGCCGCTTCTTGTGTCCAGGTCCGGCGGCGAGAAGGGGAAGAGCCTCGCAAGGCTGGACGTGTCCAGGGTCCGCCACTCGGCCACGGCGTTCAGGGCCAGGGGCAAGGTCGATAGCAGCCCCTCCCGCTGCCTGAACGCCAGGTTGTCCAGCTTGCCGAGAGTGGCGGCAAAATGGGCCTTGGCCCTCTGGGTCATCTCCTTCAGCGACGCCTCGTCCTTCGCGTGGAGGGTCACGGATAAAGAGGAGTGAAATAGGCGCTCCCTGCCCCTCTGCACCTCGTCCCTGAGCCTTGTCACGTCCTCCAGGGCGATCTCGGCCTCCGGCGACATGGTGCGGCCACGCTTGAACGAGAGACTCTGCGCCGATTCGAACCTGACCTTCTGCCACTCCAATGTCCTGGCCGCCTGCTCGGCGGGGATCGGCCCCAGATGAATGGACAGGTCCATGGGCGCTCCCGCCGCCATGAGTCCTTGCAGGAACCCCGGGGCCAGCGATCTCGGCCACTTGCCCAGGTGAAGGGAGCGGATGAGATGCGTGCCAATGCGCATGTCGCGCCGGTTGACCTGCACCTCGATCTCTTCGTTCTCGTCCACGTCAACAGGCGAGCCACCCAGGGCTGCGGCTACAAGGAACATTCGAAGCTGCCTGCCCCTGAGGGGGTGGACGGAGAGTCCGGCCCTCGCCAGCAGGCCCCGCAGCTCGTCGATACGGGAGTGCTCGCAGACGGCGTAGAAGCGCCGGTCCAGGATGCCGTCCCGGGTCTCTAGGTCGGTGAGCAGGCGCCTGAGCGACTCCGATGCCGCTCTCGTCTGCGGCGGCAGGTCGTCGGGTTGGGCCTCTTGCAGCTTCTCCCGCAGACCGCCAAGGCGCGGCGGGTGCTGGCGCATGAGGAGCTGCACCGGGAAGTCGAGGGCGTTGAGCGCCCCGGCGAAGGCCCCAAGCTTCGGCTCGTCGATCTCCAGCCCCATCACCTCGCACACGCCCAGCTGCACCCCGTCCAGCCGCACCGGGCCGTCCTCGCCCAGGTGCGACAGCATGAAGAACAGGGGCAGACCGGGGGGCGGCTTCGGAACCGGAGCGGTCCCTTCGGGCGGCGCGGCGTCCGCCGTCCGCTCCGTGTTTCGTCTCTTGATTCGTTCGAGCAGCTCTTTCAACTCGGTTGTCTCCTTCGTGCTAGGGGGTGGGGAACGGGACGATGCCGCTGCGCAGCAGTGCGGCGACGGCCTTGGCCAGCAGCACCAGCACCAGGCCCACGACTGCCATGACCACTGCGGTCTTGGCCCTGCCGCCGCCACGCTCCTCCGCGCCCTCGGCCATCAGGACGAAGCCCGCCCAGACGACGGCGAAGACGGCGAGTCCGGCGGCGGCGTAGGCCATCGCGGTCAGCACCGCATCGAAGGCGGCCAGCATCGCTTCCTTCTCCGCCGGGGCCGCGCCGACGGTCGCCAGCGCAGCCCCGGCCAGAACGATTGCCGTCCATGCCCGTCTCACCAGAGCCTGCCCTCAGCTTGACTGGGGGGCCACTCCCACCCCAATCTGCGGAACCAGTCGCTCAGAGCCTGCCCCGCACTTGATGCGGGGTCGCCTGCTGGCGTCTGCTCGGCGGGTGGGTCCTGCGGCTCGGGCTGGGGCAGAGTGAGCAGGACAAAGGCGTCGTCGGAACCGACGCCGGAGGCCAGGGATAGGGACTCTTCCCTTGTCCTGGTGAGGGGTTCCCGGTCGGTCGTCTCAGCCTTGACGTGCTCGGGATGGACGATGGTGAGGGTCACGTCCCTCTGCACCGTCTCGCCGGGCACCGACAGGGTGGCGGAGACGGTGTGCTCCGTGGTCGTTCCGTCGTCGTTGGTGACGGTGACCGTCTCGCTGACGGTCCGGGTCGTCCCCGGCCTGTACAGGCTCACCGTCTCGGTGCGCTTCTCCGTCCGCTCCGGGTGGTGGGTGAGCGTCGTCAGCGGAGGGATGGGGATGTTTAGGGTCGCCTCAAGGCTCACGTCCACGCTCACCGCGTGAATCGCCTCGCCTGTGGGCACGGCGAGCCGGAAGCTCGTCTCTCCGTCGGGGACGAATGCGACGCTCGCGGTCGATGCTCCCGTCGTGGCAACGACCGTCCCCGTGATGGCAGTCACCCCGGCGTCCATGAGCGCCGTCTCGGTGACGCTCTCATGTCCGACCACCGTCTGAAGCTCGACCGGGTGCTCGACGGCGTCAACGCAGTCGGACTCGACGACGCCGGTGACGATCCCCGGCGTCCAGCCGAGGGAGATCACGTTCAGGTTGCACAGCTCGCCCTCGACTTCGGGGAGCGGGTACGGTATCCGGTCATGCTCCCAGGTGAGCGCACCGGCCTGTCCCAGCGTGTCCTCCCACGAGACCGTGAAGGAGGGCATAGGGCCGTGCAGGGGCAGGGAGTAGTCGATGGCCTCTCCCTCGGCGAGACTCGCCGATCCCCAGAAGCGGAGCGACGTGCCCTGGCTGCCGCCGAAGGCCCGCACCCGGATGTCCAGGTCGGTGGCCGCTCTCAGGGACACGGCAGCCCTGTCGCCGGAGACGGTGAGCGCCTCGACGAATATCCGTCGCCCCTCGACCGGGTCCGTGACCTCGAATTCGATCTCGTCCCGCCAGGGCTCGTGGCCGTCTGCAAAAACCGATTGGGGGACGGTGGCGGCGGCCGCCACTGCAACGACCGCCATGACCGCTATCCAGCCCTTCGGGCCGTGGCCCTGGCTGTCGCGGCCCGCCTTGCGGGAACGGCGCTTGCCGAACCAGCAGTGGGGACGGAAGGGTTTTCTTTCCCCGTTGCGCTTCTGCTTCCTGCGGCGGCGCAGCCTCTTGAGGGCCTTTCCGGCCCGCCTCGCCATCAGCCGCAGGGGGCCGGGGCCGCTCTTCACCGGCTGCAACGGGGCGGGCGACTCAGGACGCGCCAGCCCGGACACAGGCCCGGCGTAGACCCGCGCCCCAAGCCGGTACTTGAGGAGGTCGGCGGCCACCAGCGGCAGCCGCCGACCTCCTATCTTTCCCACGACGACGGCGATCCCAGTCAGCCCGAACAGGACGGCGATTCCCATCCGCACCTCGTTCGGCCCCACGGGGGCGTAGCGGTATGCGCCGTAGGACAGGGCGCACACCGCCACCACCGCCACGATCTGCGGGAAGGTGAACCACAGCAGCACCCTGTCCTCGGCCTGCACGTGGGTCGGTACCTCGTGTTCTCTCATTGCTTTCTCCTTCCTGCCCGCCTATTTATCGGGAACTTCTGTGGGTGCCGGGGTCGGATCGGGCACGGTGACATCCACCGGGGAACCGACGACGGCGTTCATCACCAGCTCCACGACCCCGTAGGCCACCATCGCAAGGACGATGCCCGCCAGGGCGGTCATCATGGCGCTCTTGCCGCGCTCCATCTGGTGGGGCGCTCCCGATGCCGTCAGGTACAGGTAGGCCCCGTAGATGAAGAAGCCCACGCCCACGACTCCCACGATTCCCAGCAGGATGCCCACCAGGTTCGATATGGTCTGTGTCAGGTTTTCCATTCGTTTTTCTCCCTTCGTTCTTCGAGCCTTCCGCTCGTCTCTATCGGTCGGTGTCTGTCAGCTCCGTCACATGCACATCGCTCCGCCTCCGTCGTCGCGTTGGTCGGCGCACTCTTTGCCGCGCCTTGGTGATTTCGTTGTCCTTGTTGTTGAGGTCACTCGTTCGCGCTCCTGGGGGCTTCGCCGCCCATGTCTCCGCCGCCCGACGGGGTCGCCATCGACGCCGCCGAGCTGAGGCCGCCAGCCGCAGCCGACAGCCCCGCGCTGGCCGCAACCGCGCCAACCGCAACGCCTCCCGGTCCTCCCGCCGCTCCCCCGGCCATCAGCCCGATGGTCTTTGCAGAGCGCACGAAGGACGCGGGCAGGTTCATGCCGAAGTAGAGCATCGAAAGCCAGCTATCGAAGGTGCCGGCGTTGCCCAGCAGCGACGGCACCCTGGTCGCCATGTAGACGAAGGCCAGGGACATCAGCAGCTTCCACACCAGGTCCTGCACCGGCTCGAAGGCGGCTATCTGCGCCACCTCGTTCAGGAACCCGAACCCCAACGCCAGGGCGATGAGTTGGATCGCCTGCTGGAACACCGTCGTCATGAATAGCCTGAGCCAGTGGCGGCCCCAGCCCGCCGTGTGGGGCAGAATCCACAGCCCCAACGCGATGGGAGCCAGGGCGAGAAGAATGTCGATCAACGCAAGGCGCAGGATCATCTGCACGATGACGTAGAGGACGAAGAAGCCGTAGACGAGATAGAGAAGGGCCAGCAGCAGGGCCATGCCCACGCTTCCGGCCTGAACTGCGGTGAGCAGGGTCTTGAGGGTGGACCTGAGCATGTCCCCGGCGGTGACGTTCAGAGATACCGCGACGAAGCCGGACACGGCGTCGGCAACGTCGATGACCAGGGCGCACCACCACAGGGAGGACGCGGCGGCCACAAGCCCCAGCACCAGACGGGGGACCATCTCCCGCCAACCTGTCTGAGACCTTCCGAGGTGCTCGGACACGATGAGGGACAGCCCCATCCAGCCCAGGATCACGATTAGGGCGCCCGACGTGATGGCCCAGACGACCATCCACGCCTGCTGCACCAGGTGGTGGGCGTAGGTGAGGTCGGGGGGAGTCCCGGTGAGGATGTCGCTCATGGGCTAGCTCCCCGTCCGACAGTTGTCGGCGTCCTCGCCCGAGGCCCGCTCCACCACGCCGCACAGCGTGCCGTGGACTCCCTCGATCACCCAGCCGGCGAAGGCCCTGGCCCAGCGGGAGGGGTTGAGGGCGCTCAGAATCTTGTCCCAGATGCGTCCCGGCTGGTGGATGGGGACGACGGCGTAGAAGTCTCCCTGCTTGCCGTCCTCGGCGTGAGCCAGCATGACCAGCAGGTAGGCCCGGTCCGGGTCCAGGTCGGGCTGCTCGTCGAGCTTGGGATACTCCCAGGAGTACTCCCAGCCGTCGGAGCGCCTCTTCTCACCGCCCCTGACCCGGTACATGGCGGATATCCAGTCGCCGGTGTCGGCGTCGCGAACGGCGTAGAAGAGGTCTTGGAGCTTGCGGTCGAAGAGGGGCCGTGCGACGAACTCGCCGCCCTTCTTGCGCTCGACGAATTCTCTGCCCTCGTTTACGAGGACGATCTCACTTGCGGGCGGCGACTGGGCCAGGGCGAGGTTGCTGGTGGGGACGGCGACCAGCGCCGCCAGCAGCAACGCAATCGCCAGCGGAATGAGCCGCCTGAATGACCGGAGCTTCGATTTCTGCGCCAAGACGTTCACCTCCCTGAGGTTTCGTGCGGCCTATCGGTTTGGGCCGCCGCAGGAGAGTGTGAACAAATCAAACGCCGAAAAAGACCCCACGCATGGTGGCACCATCCATGCCCTCTTATCTGAGGCCCGTTTCGTGCAGTATTGGGGGTGTACAGGAAATGGACTTTTGTGACTGAGTGGTCAAAGTCGTGATTTCGTAGCTAAATCAGGGGCAAACCCCCCTCTACAGGAGGTGAACGGTGAGCAATCTGATGAAAGGGCGGAGTCCGGTCTCCAATGACAAAAAGAGGCTTGAGGTGGGGGTGCATGACGCGGCCAAAATCGACGGCCCGATGACAAAAACGGCCGAAAAGTCCGCTTGAGGTGGGGGTGCGTTACGCGAGGCGAGAGATCGGGCGAATCACGGACTTGGTGGAATTCATAGCTGGAACGAGTTTTCGGAGAAGGAGGAAATTGCCATGAAGACGACCGAACACGGCATCGAGGACAGCAGAGACGTGGAGAACATGTACCACATGAGGCTCATGACGTTGCTGCAAGAGCTGGTGCGGGAGCGGGGATACAAGGGCGCGGCGCGGGTGTTGGAGATCGACCAGCGCACGGTGGCCGAGAGCGCGAAGACGGGACGGCTGTCGCGGCGGGCGCGAGAGGCCCTGGAGCGGGCCTTGCAGGAGGGCGTGGGTTCTGCGGCGGCTGTCAATAATCAGGAACATTAGGCCAGCATATTCAGAGACATTAGGCCACCCTGAATGCCAGTGATTTGGATTCTGACAGGATGCTGCGGGTCGGTCAATCACCTCCCTTCTTGCTGAGGATTTTGGCCACTTTGCCCAAGAGGGCGCGGTGAGGAGAGAGCCTTTCCCGGTAGCTGGTTCCCTCGATGACGATCTGGTAGCTGGTGTTGGCCAGGCGGTCCAGGGCGCTGTTGCCCAGGATGGGGTCGTCGAAGAGACTGAGCCACTCTTCGATGGCCCGATTGGAGGTGACGACGAAGCTGGAGGCCCGGTGCTTGGCGATGATCAGCCGGTAGAGGTCCACCGACTGAGGTCCGGTGAGGCTGTGCAGGCCCAGGTCGTCGAGTATGAGCAGGTCGGGGGAGAGGAAGGAGCGGAAGGTCTTGTCCACCGAGTTGTCCACCCTGGCCTGGGCCATGGCTTTGAAGAAGTCGTCGGCGTGGATGAAGCGGACGGTGTACCCGGCTCTGACGGCGGCGTGGCCGAGGGCTTGAGCCAGGAAGCTCTTGCCGACGCCCGCCGGTCCCATCAGCAGGACGTGCTCGTGCCTGTCGAGGAACTCCAGCGAGAAGGCGGCGTCGAGGAGGCGGCGGTCCAGGGTGATTTCGGACGTCCAGTCGAAGTCTTCCAGTCGGCAGGTCTCCTCGAAGCTGGCCCGGTTCAGGCGGATCTCGATGCGCCGGTTCTCCCTGCGGCTGACCTCGTCGGCCAGGATGATCTCCAGGAAGGCAGTGTAGTCCAGTTGGTCCCGTCGGGCCAGGGCGATGCGCTCGGGCAGGGTGTCCAGCATGGCGCTCAGCTTGAGGGTCTTGAGCAGCGGGGCTAGGTCGGGGTTGCGGACGTTACGGGTCATGTCAGATCTCCTTGTGGTGTTGCGTTGGGGTGGTGGCCGTTGACCAGGGCGAAGACGGAGCCGGGCCGGGCGAAGCGTCCCGTAGGCAACGGATCGGGATACGGCAGCGCATCCTGCTGCTCCAGGGCTTCGATCAGGATGCGCTCGACGCGGTGCACGTCGATGAGGTCCACGTCCAGGGCCTTGCGACAGGCGTCGTTCAGCCTGTCGGGGGTGTAGCGCTGGGCGAGGCGGAGCAGCTTGTGTCCCTGCCGCACCTTCGCCCAGGGCGTGGGGCCTTCGAAGAGCCGGTCGGCGAAGGCGGCCACCGCTTCTCCCAGCTCCGCTGCGCTCTGCGTGATCTTGTCGGGCGCCCGCAGCGTGTAGGCGATGAACTCCTTCGGGTAGTCGTCGGGATCGGTGGAGCGTCTGCCCTTGGACTGACGGGGATGGACCTTGATCAGCTTGCCCTGGTGGTAGATGCGCACCAGCTTGCTGTCCAGCGCGATCTCCACCTGCTGCCCCGGATGGCACAGAGCCGACGGCACCGAGTAGAGGGCGTTCTGGCAGGTCACGTGGTGGTCGCGCTGCACCTTGGCGTTGCGCCAGTGAGTCACCTCGTAGGGCTCGCCGTCCCAGGGCAGCAGCGTCTGGCGCTCCTCGGCGTCGAAGACCTCCACGGGCTTGCGCCTGGTGGTGCCGTGCACCCGCTGTCCGGCCACCTCGCGGCACCAGTGGAGCGCTTCCTTCCGCATGTGAGGCAGGTCCCTGAAGTCGGCTCCCTTGAAGAAGCGCTCCCTCACGTACTGGACTCCCCGCTCCACCTTGGGCTTGTCCCTGGGGTGGCGTACCCGGGCCGGGTCGGTGATGAAACCCCGGCGCTGGGAGTACTCCAGGAAGCCCCTGGTCAGCCTGGGATGCAGGGCGTCGGCCCCGGCCACCGCCGCCGGGAAGTTGTCGATGACCAGGTACTTGGGAATGCCGTCGAAGAAGGCCCAGGCCGCTTCCAGTCCGGCGACCACGTCCTCCAGCTTCTGCCCGTGGGTGGGCCAGACGAAGCTGTGCCGCGAGTAGGCCAGCACAACGATCAGCGCCCACACCGTCCGGCGGCGGCCCGTCTCCGGGTCTTGGGCGAAGCCAAGCCTCCCGAAGTCCATCTCCGCCACCTCACCCGGCGGGCTCTCCTCCATCCGCACCGTCCTGGTACTGCGGCCCCGCCAGTTGCGGCGGGCCACGAAGCGCTGAACGGACGGATAGGAGACCTCGCAGCCGCGCTCCAAGAGCAACTCCCGAATGCGGGTCAGTTGCAGCCGGTCCTCAACGACCCACCGTTGAATCTGGTCGGTCCAGGGACCCAGCCTGTCCTCTATCGGCGTCCTCGCCCGCCGCGGTCCCGCACGGCCTATGGCCGCCAGCTTGCTCAGCTGCTCCTCGCTGGGAACGGGTCCGTCCCGGGACAGCCCCAGCCTCTCAGCTGAGGCGATGTACTTGCTCACCGTGTCCCGAGCAAGCCCTGTCCCCTCGGCTATGTGGCGCTGGCTCTCCCCCGCCTGCCAGCGCCGGATGACTTCTGCTATTTCCACTCTGAATACCTCCTTGTAGGCCATCGCTTCACCTCCTACTTGAAGTGTCGCGATGGTCTGTGGTCAGGCGCTCAGAGTGGCCTAAATATCCTGATTATCTGGCCTATAGTTCGTGAATATTTAGCGATTCGCTGGCCTAATGTTCCTGATTATTGACAGCGGCCCGCCAGCGAGAGCGCAACGACGCCTTGGAGGAGCGCCTGGGGGAGTTGGAGAGCGGGATGGAGTCGCTGGGCAAGGAGGCGCGCAGGCGGCTGTCCAGGGTGGAAGGCGCGGTGGAGGCTCTGGCAAAGGAGGGCACAGTGAGTCCGAAGACGACCGGGGCCGGTCACGCCGGCGCCGGTCCCTCCCAGGAAGGCGATGATGCAGGGTCAGTGAGCGAAGGAAGTCCTGCGTCAAAGTCGTCGATGCGGCGCGAGTACCCCGATCTGGTGACCCTTGAGCCCGCCGATGACGACGAGGAGGTCTTCGGAGACGCCTGGTCCCTGATCGTCCGGTGGCGGGCGTTGAAGGAGTCTCACCCCAACGAGGGA
Source organism: Dehalococcoidia bacterium (assembly GCA_965207305.1). Classification (GTDB taxonomy): domain Bacteria; phylum Chloroflexota; class Dehalococcoidia; order Lucifugimonadales; family JAGWBF01; genus JAGWBJ01. The sequence goes on from CBDBMB010000003.1 coordinate 105,229, forward strand.
AGGGGTTTTGAGTGGCTCGTCGAGCGAGAAAGTCTGCTGGAGGTAGAACTGGCGCTCCTCGAAGAACACGGGATGACGCTGCCACCGGAGAAGCAGCCCCTGCACGGCCTCGACCGCAGCGGCCAGGTCAGCTGGCGCAGGAAGGCCCTCTTCGATACAAAGAAGGCGCTGGCCAGGCGCGAGATCGTGGGACGGGTCGTGGGCTTTCTGACACTGAAGTGGTCGCGGCCTTCGCCGTGATGCTCCGCATTGCGGATGCGGGAGTGAACTTTGAAGCAATTTTCGGGGTGGGGGCATGCGTGGGGTCTTTTCGGCGTCGGAGACCTGCGATAATTGCCTCACTGTTTGGCTTTCTCCAAGGTTTCCGACCATAGAAACCTGGGTGCGTGATCCCTGTTGCACGGGCTTTGCCCAAGAGGGAATGCTGGCAATGCGGAGTTTGACGTTGGTCCTTCGCAACCAGCGCGGGCCGATTCGACGGAGTTGACGCAAGGGCCTCCGTCCCCGGCTCAGTCCGGCGGTTGAAGTTTGACGTTGGTCCCTCACCCGCAGGACACCCGCCAGACGGTCGGAGTTGATCGCTCCGGTCGCTGGGCATAGGTCTGACGGCTGGGGTTGATCGCCTCTCCGTCGGGCCAAGGAGGACGGGTGCGCATGAGCGCCCCGTCCCCGGCAAACTGGTCGAAGTGCGCCTGTCGCCTCGGCCAGTTCGACACGTCTGCGGGATGGCTGGCTCGCGGCTACACCGCAGCTACGACACGCGCCGGATGCTCCTATAGATGTCAAGCGACTGCGATGAACTCTTCGCAGGCTGGCCGCCTCACGTCTCGCAGCTTCTCCCAACTGACGATAATCCACCCTGGGCGAGCTGCGTCTTCGGCAACGGCACACAACATTGAGCAAGGAGGTAACGAGCATGGACGAATCACGGACACAGGACACGAGGGAGGAGTACGTCGGGCCGAGCGCGGCGCGGATTGCAAACCTGCTTCCGCATCGCGTGAGTTTCCACAACGGGTGGTTCTGGACCAGCACGGCGGTGTGCCACGGCGGGAAGTCCGACGGGCTGGCGTTTCGGCAGCGACCCGACGGCAACGGCATCGACGTACGGTGCCACACACGGGGCTGCGGTCGCGGCGTGATAGTCACCGAGCTTGAGGCCCTCACCGGTCTGCCGATCTGGACGGCCTACGAGCCGGTCAGGGATGCGGGGGTTGGGGCTGAGGCCAAGAAACCCTGGTGGAAGCGGAAGAAGGTCGTGGTGGCCGGGGTCGTCGCCCTGGTCGTCGCCGCGCCGCTGCTCACCCTCGACCTGGAGCTGTTCTTCCTGAACCTGTTCGGCCTGGGCATCGGCTGGCTGCTGCTCAGGCGGTTCATGCCCCGGTGCACGGTCCGCAGACTCAGACGCTGACGGCTTCGGGTTACTCACAACCCGCACCAACACGCAGGGGTCGCTCTCTCCGAGGGCGGCCCCTACTTCTTTGCCCGCAAGAGGGGGCAACGGATTCAAGGCAACACAAAACACAGGCACGTAGGAGGTGCACGATGACGACGGCGACATTGGCGACTCACGGACAGACGATGGACACGGAGACGATGCGGCCCCGGCGCAGCCTGGAGGAGCTGGTGGACAACCTGATCGACTCGCTGTTCTCGGCGAACACGGAAACCGAGACGGCGGAGCGGAGCGCAACCCGCTCCATCCACGAGGCGAGGCGGCTCAGGCAGGCCGGAAACGTGGACGGGGCGCTGGCGGCGCTGGGCAGTGCGAACGTGGCGCAGGCCACGCCGAGGGAGGCTCGCTGGGCCTTCTCCGAGTGGAAGGCATTGGTGAAGCGGCGGTTCGGAGACCGGGGCGCGGTGCTCTACAGCCAGGGCGTAGGCAGAGCCTCAGCGCTGGTTCCCAACGGCAACGGGACGCTGGAGGTCGCTGCGGTCCTGGGGATGCGCTGGCGGCCCGGCAAGGTCGTCTCGGAGCGCAGCCTCCGGGGCCTCCAGCCTCTCGTATCGAGTACGAGGCAGGCTCTAGCGAAGGCTTGCCCTTGACCCGGCTCTCCGCACCCTCCTCGGTCGCATCGGCGGCGCGGTTGTTCTTGCAACCCCTGAGAGGACGCGCTGCCTTCTTACACCTGCTTGCTTGGGCCGAGTGCGCCGCTAGCTAGCGCTCCCCTCGTCCCGGCTCTCCAAGCCGTTTCACACGTCGGAGCTTGCCCGCTCCGCCCCCTTGCTTGCGGGACCCGGTCCCGCCTCACCCATCCACTCACCCACCCAGGAGGAACTATGCCCAATTCACGGCGGGCATTGACATTGCCCGCGCACGGCTTCCCCACGTAGAGCCTGCCCAGTACAGCGACACGGAGGACGCCGCAGCCGGCCATCAGCCACAGCAACCAATCCACCCACGGAGACAGTCCCGGCATTCGGGACAACCAATTCGAGCGGGACTGTCTCCACCCCACGGGGGTGGTAGGCCGTCCCGCTTCTTCATTGAAAGGAGAAGCGACATGACGACGGCAACCACGACGAGGACCAATCGGACCAAGGACACGGAAACCACGACGGATGCGGCGGCGACCGCCGAGCGCAGGGGCAGGCCCGAGAGCGATCTCAGGGCCGCGGCACGCAAGCGCGGCCTCACCGTCAAGGAGCTTGCGGCCCTGATGGGCGTCAGCGCAAGCCACCTGTCCCAGGTCGGCACGGGCAAGAAGCCCTGGACCCCCAACCTGCGGGAGAAGGCGATGGCCGTGCTGGGCGAGGTCCCCGGACAGAGCATCGTCTACCGCCAGACCAGTGAGGTAAACAGCGAAAGCACGTTTATCCGCGAGACCGCGCGGACCCTCGGAATGACCATGCTGGAACTGTCCGACCGGTCGGGGGTCTCCTACGGCTACCTCACCCAGGTGGCCCGTGGCCGCAGGAACATGGGACCCAAGGTGCAGGCCAGCATCGAGTCGGCGCTGAACGCTCCGGCCAAGGTCGCCCCTGCACGGTGCGCCAACCGCCAGGGTGACGTGATCGAGAGTGAGGCCAGCAGCTTCATCAGGGAGACCGCCCGCGCCCTCGGACTAACCATGAAGGAGCTGGCCGAGAAGGTCGGCGTGTCCGCCGGGTACCTCAGCCAGGTGTCCAGAGGGCACCGTAGCATGGGGGTGAAGCTCCAGGCCAGGGTCGAGGCCGTGCTTGAGGGACGTGCGAAGGTCGCGTCCGCCCAGTGCCCCGACATCGACCGGCAGTTCATCTGGGAGCGGATGGACGAGTTGAACGTGAGCCAGAACGAGGTGGCGCGTAGGGCGGGCATCAGCTCCGGTCACCTCTCCCAGATCATGAACGGCAGAAGCACCCCGTCAGCCGTGGTCCTCAGGAAGCTGCACGGGGCGCTGTTCCGGCGGGCGGAGGACTCGGAGCGGGTGATGCCCGTGGCCTTGAAGGTGCTGGGCTGGAAGAAGGGAGAGCGCAGCGGGATGGTGGTGCACGGCGCTCGCGGCAGGGACGGCACGGCCAGGGGCGGAGCGGTGCGCGTCGGCGGGCGCGTGCCCTGGGGCGCGGAGGTGGAGTACGCCTTCCGCACCGGATACGACGGCGCAGGGAAGGTGTCGGTGGACCACGTGGTGGCCCCGGGCTACGCCGCACTGCTGATGCGGCCGGGGGCGGCGACCGCTTAGGTACAAGAGAGGGAGGCTATCCGAATTGGATGGCCTCCCTCTCTACCGGCATGTATCCCGCTCTCTTTGCGTTTCACCAAGTCCGCATCAGCACCGGCGCGTTGGCGTCCAATGGTCGGCAGCCGAACTGCCGCATTCAGCCCATGGCCCCGTGGGGACGCCGGCCGGTTGCTTCTAGTCAATGATGGTGATGGTGAGCTCGGTGGGCTCCTCGACGGTGTAGTCCGGGCCGTTCAGCACCCGGAGGATAACCGTCTCGCCGCCTTCCCGCTCCTGGTCTCGTATCGGGTCGAACGTGAACCTGGCCCAACGGAGGCCCGCTTCCCTGTCGGAGTCGTGGGGGGACTCAAGGGACCGGACCGTGAAGGTGTCGCCCACCTTCTCGATCTGATCGTCTATGTTGAACAAGCGGAAGTCCTCGTCCAGGGTCGCCGTTCCGCCGACGTACTGGAAGATCACATCCTCCGCGAAGTTCCCGGTCACGTACCACGTCGGGACCCGCGTATGGCCTTCGTAGACTTCAAAATGTGTCGAGCCCTGCCCGTGGACATGGGGATGGTCGCGACTGGCCACCGGGGTGTTCTCGTCCGCGTCGTTGTCCACGATGGTCAGCGTGTACTCCGTGGGCTTGTCCTGCGACAGGGAGTATCCCGTGCCGGGCTCCAGAGTCAGGACGACCACCTCGTCGGCCTCGTTGAGGTTGTCGTCGGTGATGGTTATCTCGATCTCGGTTTCGAGCATCCCCGCCAGAATCGTAACGCTGCCGGGAATGGCGCTGTGGTCATCGGTGTTGTCAGAGCCGATATTGGGCGGGAAGCTGACGCTGACGCCCACTGTCACCGGATTGTCCGTCTGCCCGTCCAGCCTGACCCGCACCACGTGCGTGCCGGCGCCCTCGTCCGGCTCGCCCGAGGCCGCCGTGAACGATACCTCCGGCGCGTCGTCGTCCAGGATGGTCAGCTCGTAGATGTTCGCCGACGTATCGAGGGCGTAGCCGTCGCCGCCGGTCAACGTCAGCGTCAGAGTCTCGTCGCCCTCGGCGTCTGAGTCGTTGACGATGGTTATCGGCACGAAGACCTGGTTCCGCCCGCGCGGGACCGTGACCGTCCCGGAGTTGCTGATGGTGAAGTCGTCGCCTGGGCCGTGCTGGCCGTGCACTCCCTCCGTGGACGTGCCACCAACGGTGTAGCCGATGGTGAGATCCTCGTGAGGCGCCGGCTCCAGGGTGATGACCGCCCGGTGGGAGCCCGCCGTCTCACTCACGCTGCCCTTCGCCGTCTCAAAGGCGACCATAGGCAGGTTGTTGTCCGTGATGGTCAGCCTATGCACGCTTTCTTCGCCCACGTTGTTTCCCGAGCCGACCCGCAGCGTCAGCTCCACCGTCTCGTCCGGCTCGCTTTCGCCGTTGTGGATGATCTTCACCGGAATGTCAACGCTCTCGGCGTCTTCCGAAACCTGCACCGTGCCGGAGGCGCGGTAGTCCCGGTTGCGCGTGGCCGTGCTTCTCACGTCATAGCTCAGGGTCAGGCCGCCCGCGGGCGCGGCAGGGCGGAGATTGACCGTCACGGGGTGCGTGGTGTCCGCCTCGACGACGGTGGATTCAGCGGAGGCAAACTCCGCCCGCGGCCGGTCGTCGTCCAGGATGGTCAGCGTGTGCGTCCGAGTCGTCCCGACGGTGTAGTCCGAGCCGTTCCCCAGCGTCAGCACCACCGTCTCGTCGCGCTCGGAGTCGCCGTCATTGTTGATGGTTACAGGGATGTCGACGCTGGTGATCCCGACGGAGACCGTCACCGACCCGGAAGAGCCGGTTAAGCCTTCGATGCTGTAGTCGCCGCTCTGAGCCGTGCCGCCGCCAACGGTGTAGTTGATGGTCACGTCCTCGGTGGGCGCCGGGACCAGGTTGACGGTGACGCCCACGCTCCCGTCGGACTCGCCAACCTCGCTATCGGCCCGGGCGAACTGCGCCCCGGGGCCGTCGTTGTCGGTGATGGTCAGCGTGTAGCGGGACGGAGTTCCCACGTCGTAGTTCTCTCCCGCGCGCAGGTAGATGTCCACCCACTCATCATCCTCGCTCGTACCGTCGTCGCTCAGCCGCACCCGGATGGGAACGCTGCTTTGCCCAGGGCCGGCGGTGACCGTCCCGAAGCCGTTGCTCAGGCCGCCGATCATGAAATCCTCGCCGGCCTCGGCGACGCCCCCGATCTGGTAGTTGATGCTGGTGGCGGCATGGGGCGCCGGAACCAGGTTGACCACCACGTCGTAAGTGCCATCTCCCTCGCTCACGGTGGCCGTGGCCGGGTCGTCGGCGAAGGACACCTCGGGATTGTCGTTGTCCCTCACCTCGACACTGGCCGACCGGTCCGAAGACACCGTGTAGCCCTCGCCGTTGTTCAGGGTGACGAATACCTCCCCGTCGGCGTCGTCGGTATCGTTCCCCACGGTGGGCACGGTTATGGTGGCGCGGCCGCTGTTGCCTATGGTCGCCTCCTTCCGGCCCAGATCCCCGGCGGCTACGTAGCCGCCGCGCTGGATCACCGTGTAGTGGAAGGTGAGGCTGTCGTCGGCGGCGGGCGCCGGGGAGGCCCTGACCGTGAATTGGGCGGCGTCGCCCTCGTTGACCGGATCGCCGCCCCGCACCGATAGTCGCGGCTGGCCCGGGATATCGTCGGTCGCCATCACGGGCTCCGACCAGAAGCCGGGTGTGCCGTCGTTGTTCACCGCCCGCACGGCGTAGCAGGTGGGGGTGTCCGGGTCTATGGAGTAGTCCAGGTGGATGGTTATACTCCGTTCCACCACGGCGTCATCCTCCCCGGGGGTCTGGCACGGCGCCGGGGCCGACCACACCTCGTAGTGCGACACCACTAGGCCGTGCACCGACTCCAGCTCGTCCCACAGCACGATGGCTATGGGAGGGTCGGGGTAGAACTGCGCCCGCAGGCCGTGCGACTCTCTCTCGCCCGTTCCGGTGCGGGACTGGATGAAGGCTTCGTTGTTGTCGTCTACGTAGTCGAAGTAGTCGGTGGAGTGCCAGCTGTTGCCGCTGGTCGCCTCGCAGGCTGTCTGGCTCGCCGGTTTCGGCAACACATCACGGCCGTCGCCGTCGATGATGCACACGGTATACTTGGAGGCAGCGATGGCGGCCTGGATGCGGTTGACGACCTCCACGCCAAGCGGGGGGATGAGGGTCAGTGTCGGTAACAGCAACTGGTCTCTGGGGGCTTCGGCCGGGGTGACGGGCACGCGTCCGATGTCCCAGACCGCATCGCAGACTCCATTTGCGCAGGACACTTCCCGGTACGTTCCGTCAGTGGTAATGGCCTCCACGCCCTTGGGCACGCCGGTGAGGGTTACCACCGCCGGGGGCTCGTCCGGGCCGTTGTTCGCCGCCTTGATGGTGTAGGCTCGCTGGTCCGATACTACTAGCGGGCTGTGCCCTCCGTCCCGCACTTCCAACTCCGCTATCGGCCCCACGCGGAAGGTGTAATTGCCATCGTCTTCATATTCTGTTCCGTCGGTGCGGGTCGCCAGCGCGTGGAAGTTCACCACGTAGGTGCCCAGGCTGTCGAACTCCATGAAAAAATCAGTATGCCTTGTGACTGGCCTTGTCAGATTAAACGTTCTCGAGGCCGTGGGGTTGGGATCAAGTAACGTACCTGCGGTTAAACTGTCAAAGCGGGCTTTGACCCTTCCCGGGGCAGCCGCGCCGTTCAGTCCGCTCACCGTCATGGTCCAGACCGTATCGCGCCAGTCGGCTAAGTTGTCGTTGAAACCCATCCTGGAATACCAAATCCGGACGCCTGACTTAGCGAGGTGGGCGGGCGCCTCCTTCCGTGCGGTCTGCCACGAGACAGTGGTGCTGTCCGTTACACTATCGCTGTCGGCATCAATTTCGCGCCCAACGCGGTCCTGTACATGGAAGAGCATTGACCTCGGTTCATAGTAAGACCTCGGTTCAGAGTAAAAGGCACTAGGCAGCCGGTGTAAACTGGGCACATCGAAATCATCACCGTCCGTCCACGCGAACAGCTTAATGCCACCATCGTCTCCGCAGGGGTGGGCCGTAACGCCCACGCAGTCGTGGAGCCACCATAAGAGGATCTCGCCTTCGCTGATCGGCGGCAATCCGCTGCTCAAGCACAAAATGGCTACGTCGTTCGCCCGCTTGCGTGTGTCCAGATCGAAGGGGGGAAAGACCTCCTCCACCGACGCGGTCAGGCAGCGTTGCCCCAATGGCATATCTTCCAGCCCGAGACTCACCGGAATCTCTAGATATCCCCCACTCCGATCCAACGTGCCCACATCCCAGAGCCCTGTGATGGGGTCAAAGTGGGTTCCGTCCGACGCATCTACACTTCCGGCGAGCCGTAAGCCCTCCAACTCGACATGGACCACTACGCCATACGAAGTGAGATCAACATCGCTGCTAGTTATAAGGCCTATAGCGTGCCTGTCTCTCAAACGCTTGTTAAATACATTCACGCGGAAGGTCATCAGGCCATTCTCATCAGGAACTAGGCGATCAGTACGGATATCCACGCCCGTGTCGCCGAATGCGTAATCCCCTCCCCACGGGTTTGAGAGACTTGTAAAGATGAACCATTGCTCAATCGCATTGTTCGCAGTTAGCTCTGGAGGCTCCCTCGGCACGGAATCGATTATGGCGGCCTGCAAGTGTAGCGGAAACACACCTTCAGGGGATGTCTCTTCGTAGGGGGATCTTTGGAACAACTCCTGCCACCATCTGCTCCGAGCGCTTTCTCCTGATCGAATGAATGGGATCGTCCATATCCCCGTTAAAGGATCGAACGTCCCTGACGACAACTCTAACTCTACATCGCAAAAGTTTCTTGGACAGTTCGTTACTTGCAGCGGAGTGATCTTGACCTTGACGTTCCACACGTCAACCGCTTGGCCATCGATGGCATTGTTCCAGACGGTCAATTCCCAGCGTGGGCTGGACTGCCTCTCATAAGCTTGCGGATTCGATTCCAAGGAAAGGTCGAAGCGCAAAGGGGGCGGCGAGGCCGCCGCCGTGTCAGCGGTCGTGGTCGCCATCAGCGCGGCCAAGACGACTGACAGGCATAGAGCAACCAGTGTCCTGTGGGCGCGAATCTCTGAAAAGGAGTGTCTCATGCTTCGACCACCTTACGGTGAAATGCAGCACCAAGACGCACATCGAATCGGGCGGCGTGGTAAGCGCCGCCCGATTCCAGGCGTCAGTTGCCCCAGGTCACCCGGACTTCCTGGGTAGTAATGAACTCGAGATGGTCTCCGTCTTGGTAGTTGATTCTTACGTGGTAGGTGTTGGACACGCCTCCTGATTCGCTGGTGGACCACTGGGTTGTGGGCCGCGGATTCACTTCGGGAGGCAGATCATGCCATTGCGAGCTATCGCCCCGGCGGATTCGCCAATCGTAGTGAGGAATGGTACCCGAGGGCAGTTCGAATACGGACACCGAGAAATGCACCGTCTCCCTAGCCGCCGGGGATTCGTTGTCAACGCTGAGGGTCACGTACGGCCCCAGGTCTTCCAATTCGATCCTCACCGCCAGCGTATGGTCCACGCTGTGGTCGGGATTGCTCTCGTGATCTATCGTGTTGGTCACCCCCAGGGTGAGATCGTAGGTCGCCTTGGTCTCGTAGTCCAGGTTGGCGCCCTCGGCCACACTGATTTGGACGGAGTATGGATCGGCGTCCGTCGTGGATGCTACGGCGAAGTTCTCGTGGCCGTCGCCGGAGAGGCTGTACTCCAGATTACTCGATTCCGAGAAGACCAGGATCGGGTCGCCGACGTCGGTCCCTGCCGGGGAGTTCTCCGGCACGCTGCGGATGACGCCAAACGTAGGCGGCTCCACCTCGGCCAGCAAGTCGCCGACGTAGACGACGTACTTCTTCACCTCGCTGGTCACGGTGACATTATCGCTGATCGGAGTCCAGTGCTCGTCGTAATCCTCTTCCCCAGGTTCATGAGGGTTGTCTTCGCGCACGTATGCAACCAGTTGTACCCAAATCTCGTAGGTGCCGGACTCGGTGAAGATCCACTGTAGGTTCTCTATTTCTGTCCCAGGCTCCATCTGCATTTCGCTGATGCCGGGCGCTGTGCTGGACCACACGAATTCAGCGTGTGCCTGTGCGCCGTCGTTCGGCTTGGGGGCGCGGTAGGCCACGAAGCCCGGATGATTGCCCGGGTGTCCGGGATACCGCTCGACCACCAATCGGTAGCGCAGGGGCGGGGCGCCGTCGTCCGCGTCCCAGTACTGGTCGTCGTCCAGGTGTCGCGTCGAGAATCCCAGGGTCAGGTCCGAGGTCTCGTTCTTGTCGGCGGTGTCCGGGTCGTCCAGTTGCAGCCACCAGACCTGGGTTCCCTGGGGTACCGGGTCATTCTTCCCAAGACCCAATAGCTTGCGGACCTCAGGATACTCGTCCAGCACCAACTGTCCGGCGTTCGCCTCTGCGTTGGTGGCGACCACATCCACCTGGTAGTGTTCGTTCCTCACATGGAAGATGGCCTCTCCGATGTCGATATCGGAGTCGGACAGGGTGGTGACTGTAATCTCCGCGCCCTCGTCGTCATACTCGGTGGTCGTGACCAACTCTGGCGGACACTCATTGAGGTGCAGGTAGTTCGCGTCCTCGCGATCGTCTTCGGAATCGTCCTCCTCGGTCACCCATTCCCAGTAGGCGTCGAAGAGGTAAAAGTGGCCCTCGGTGATCTCGTGGGGCTCTTCCATGAAGGCGTCCCCGGCACCGGGGCCGCAGGGCTGGGGGTCGGTGTAGTCGTTGTCCGGGCTCTGGGCTTGGGTGGGAGTCACCACTAAGGCGGCCACCGCTACAAGAGCCAGCGCCAGGACGACGCCGAAGAGTTTCAGGGGGATTGATGCGTTGGTAAAGCTGTTCATCGATTCTCCTAGCTTCCTTGCTTTCGAAATCTAGATCGAGTTGGTTCGTTGTTCTTTGCCTCGCGCCCAAGACGGGTGCGTGTTTCTACACTGGTTTTGCTCCGTGCGGGACGACTGATATCACAATCGTCAGCTACCGTTTCCGCCATCGTGTTGAGTCTTAGTATCATTGTTCCCTGTCGTCGCCAACCGTGGAGTACGTTCGGATCATTGGTATTGAGCTTCGTACGCGTCCAATCGACGAGGTACGGTCTCGACACGGACAGTGGGCAAGGCCACCATTACGTTGATAATTGAGATATAGTATCATTACTATCCATCGGTCAGCATAAACCACCGAAGCGGATGTTGTCAATAGCGCCGACCAAGAAAAGGCAGCGTTTCCATTGATGATCAGCAGCCATCAGGAGTATGATGAGGGCAGAACGGTCTTGAGCACACATAGGACGCTGAGAGTTGCCCGAAGGCCGTAGCCATGTCAGAGGGGAGCGTCATGATTGCGAACGTGAAGGCCAAGTACTCCAACGGCGTTCTCACGCCCCTGGAGCCCTTGGACATTGCCGAGGGAGCGGAAGTGGCCCTGGTGATTGAGGAGATTCCCGTTCAAGCCGCGGCGAAGGGCGCGAATGCTATCGGAGACATGTCAATGTTGGCCAGGCACCTCATTGAGAAGTACCCGGATGACGGACGAGACCGACCCACCGATGGCTCTGTCAACTACAAACACTACATGTACGGTCATCCGAAGAAGGAACCGTAATGCGTGTGGTGTTCGCTGACAGTGGATATTGGATCGCACTACTCGACAACCGAGACGACCTTCACGCCCGCGCACTCGACTTGAGCTCAGAATCCATCGCGGACCAACTGGTCACGACCCATATGGTTGTGGTCGAGGTACTCAATTTCGCATCGACCCGTGGCGAGTACATGCGACAGCGTGCAACTGAATGGGCGAAGAGTCTTCGTGGCAGACCAAGCATTGAGGTTGTCTGGCTTACTGAGGACCAGTTTTGGACAGCGGTGGGACGATACGAGGCACGCCAGGATCAGACCTGGAGCCTAACGGACTGCGCGAGCTTCCTCATAATGGAAGAACGTGACCTGACTGAGGCGCTCGCCTACGACCGAGACTTTGAGCAGGCTGGATTCGTCGCCCTGCTGAGAGGCAGTCACGAGTGACGCAAAATGCTGGGATTGTGAATGCGTGCGCCCCATTGAATATGCTGGAAGCCACGATAGGCGCAACGCTGGTAGGCAGCCCAAGAGAGACCACGCAACATCGTTTCGGTGGGTTTACAGACTGCCCAGCCTCAATTCGAAGACGGTTCTGTCTACCGTCAAAATAGGCCCACCAGCAACTTTGCATAGACTCAGGACCAATATGCTCGATTTGTGGTGATTCAGTTTGAAAGATGAGATCCTGAGCTATTTGGAAATGTGTGGACGCGAAGGTATGTCGCTCCAGCGTGGCATGAACTTCAGGAGCCCGCCTGCCCACGGCATCATCCTAATGTCCAGGAGACCGAATGCCCCTTACGAGGACGAAATGAGCTCTGATGAGACGGTGCTCTTCTATGAAGGGCACGACGTGAGCAAGACAAAGGATACCCCAGACCCGAAGGCTCACGATCAGCCACGCCACAACGCCAATGGCAAGCCCACCGAGAATGGCAAGTTTGCTGATTCCGTAGACAACCTGAAGCAGCGAAACGCTGCACCTGCGGTTTTCCGTGTCTACGAAAAAATGCTGCCTGGAATCTGGACGGATCGAGGGCTCTATCTCTTGAGAGATTACGGATATCCCAAAAGCGGGATGCGACGAGTCTTCAAGTTCAGACTGGAACAAGCCAGTTTTGACTCCGATGCCCCCGGTGAAGTGTTTGCCATCGACCGTGAGGTTAGTCGCCAGATTCCCTCTTCGATTAAGCAACAGGTGTACAAGCGGGACAGGGGACGGTGTGTAATATGTTGTGCAACTGACCAGCTTCACTTCGACCACGAACTCCCGTACTCCAAGGGTGGAACAAGCATACTGATAGAAAACGTTCGAATCCTGTGTGCAAGACACAACCTAGCCAAATCCGCGAGGATAGAATAGGTCCTTCATACACCTCTGATCTGGCGGCACAAGCCCTTGGGTCGTGCAGCGCATCTCTTGGTTGGGGAAACGAGCCTCCGCTCATCACCAACAGCAGACTCGTGGGGCCCGGTCCAAGAGTAGGCAGATCGAATGCCTATGGTTGAACCTCCCGCCGAAAGGTTCGCAATTTGGCCTTACACGGCCCACTCTCGCCCATCAGGCCGCTCCTGCTCGGTAGCCAGAGGACGGGTTCCAGGACGTCAGCGACGAGCACCTAGGTCGCCGGCCAGATCTCCCTCAGCCGCGCACCTTGGGTTCGACGGTCCGTTGCTAGTCTCCAAGCCGGAAGGGCGGATACCTGTCTGTGGTCAGCAGGGCCACGTAAGCCAGGACCCGGTATCCCCACCTGCCTACTCCAACCACAAAGTCGAACATCCCTCTGGGATACCTCCCGGTTATCAGTATCGCCAGCCAGGCGAGGACCGTAACCACTAGTGCAATGACACCGAGAACGACCAGTGCCACGTAGTGGGGGATGGCCAACAGCCACTTTACGATGGGCAAGAACCTGTTCAGGTCCTCTTGTGCGTTGGGGTATGGGATGTCGAGGTGGACGGACTGCTCCTCGTCCGTGGAAGGATATTCGTCCCGCAGCAGGAAGAGGAATGCGCCTACCCGAGCGCCGAATTTCTGAAGCTCCAGGTTCCAGTCGAACCACCAGCGGGGGTACTTTTGCCTGAACAGAAGCATCAGCAGCGTGGCAGCCCACACGATGCCGCCCGCAAACAGAGGGGAGATGACCTCATCGATTGTCGGGTCGCCGCTCGAGGTGTAGCCGCTCACAAGGGCGCCAACCACGAGTATCGGGATGACAAGGACTATCCTGAGGAGGGCGCTCAGCCGGTTCCTATCACCGTCAGGATAGTCCACGCTATATTGGACCGGGTATCTATCGCCCCGACCGCCGTCCATCGCATTCCTCCAGGAGGTTTCAGTATTGACCGGAGACAGCCGTCAGTAGAACACCCCACCGTGGTCGAGTCAAGGACGGACCAACACCCGCCGTGGGACACCCTAGCCGATGTTCTCCCAGGCGGAGTCAATGGGCGAGGGGCAGAAGGGGTCGGTTAGTCGGAGGGGCGCAGGCCCTCGAAGTAGCTGCGGGGGTTGTCGATCATCATCCGGTCGATGACCGTCGCCGGGACCCCGGCCTCCATCAGCCTGGGGATTATGGCGCGGCTGATCCACAGGTACCCGTCGGGGTTCTGGTCCCTGCCGGGCATGCCGGGCGAGCCAATGCGGGAGAGGACGATGTTCCAGTCGTGGGACAGCATCATGCTGGTGGCCAGGCCGTCGTCCAACCGCTCTTTCAGATAGTCGGTCCTCTGCTGCCACGGGGGCAGGCCCGGGCGGCCGGAGGGGTTGTTTATGTCCCAGCCCAGCCAGACCCCCAGCCGGGCCAGCTCCCGGTGGTAGTCGGGGTCGAGGGTGTTGTTGAGGTGCCCCACGTAGACGTGGTGGGGCTCCACGCCCTCCTCGGAGAGGATGCGCACCTGCTCCAGGCCTATGCGCGACTCGGCCGGCGTGTGGGTGGTGATGGGCACGCCGGTGCGCAGGTGGGTCCGGGCCGAGGCCCGCAGCATCAGCTCCTCCTGCTGGGTGATGGGGTCGCTGGTGGCCACCTTGATGATGCCGGCCCTGATATCCGTGCCGTCGATGCCCTGCTCGACCTCCCGCACCCAGAGGTCCGCGATGAAGTCCTTGTCCCGGCCCCAGAAGCTGCGGGGGATGTCCAGCCAGCAGCCGGTGCAGCAGATGAACTGCACCCCGGTCCTCTCGGAGACCTCCTTCATGAGGAGGACGTCCCGGCCCAGGTCCAGGGGAGAGACCTCGACGACGGTGTCGACCCCGCCCCTCTTGGCCTCATGGAAGGACTCCAGGGCCATGTCCAGGGCCTGGCCGCGGAGCTCCAGCTCGGGATACGTGTCGCGGATGCCGGCGGAGGAATCGATCAGGTGCTCGTGGGGCAGGGTGAACCCCAGGTCCGCCGTGTCCAATGGGCCCAGCACCGAGTTTATGGTCGCCATGCCACGCTCCTGACGCGCTCCGTGCGGTCTTGATTGTGGGGTCCTCTGGATACCCACTTTCGCGGGTATGACGAGTTACGCTCCGCTCTTCACTATGCGGAGGATTATACAGGCATTGGCGTCATCCGGGGTGGTAGAATCAAGCATCGGTGCGGAAGGGAACCCTCCGGCCGAACGGCAGACCGGGAGGCGGACATGACCTTGGTGCTGACCAACGCCACGTTGATCGACTGCGTGGACCCCGAGCCCGTGGAGGGGGCGAGCGTGGTGGTGGAGGAAGGCCGCATCGTCGAGATTACCGGCGGCGGGCGCTCTCCCGGCAGCGGGGGGGCGCGGGTGGTGGACCTGGGCGGCGCCTACCTGCTCCCCGGGCTGTGGGACGTACACATCCATCCGGAGTACGCCACGGACCCCAACATCACCGTGGCCCAGCAGACGTCCCGGTTCGGGGAGAACCTGATGCGGGGCATGTCCGAGGCGGGGGTAGTGGGGGTCCGGTGCGGAGGCGCGGGCCACTTCATGGACGTGGCATGGCGCAACACCTTTGCGTCGGGGGAGGTGGATGGGCCGCGGGTGTTCGCCTGCAAGAACTTCCTCACCACTACGGCGGGGCACTTCCTGACCTCGGGCCACGCCCGGGAGTGCGACGGGCCTTACGGCTTCGTGAACGCGGTGCGGGAGCAGATCAAGCAGGGGGTGGACCACATCAAGCTGAACCTCTCGGGCGGGGTGATGGGCCCCTTCTGGGACCGCCACGTGCACAGCTTCCTGCTGGAGGAGGAGCTGGCGGCCACCTTCGCCCTCTGCCGCCAGCGGGGCTACAGGGTGATGGCCCACGCGACCAACCCGGAGGCGGTGAGGACGGCCCTCACCATGGGCGCCCACAGCATCGAGCACGGGTACATCATGGACGAGGAGTGCATGCAGCTCTTCATGGAGCGGGAGGCCTGGTACGTCCCGACCCTGGGCATCACCCACCTGACGCCCTCCCAGGCCACGTCGGACCGGGAGAAGCGCTGGGTCGAGCAGAAAAACCTGGCGCCGGACCTGGTGGTGCGGGCCGAGGCGGCGGTGGACACCCATCGAAACTGGTTCCAGCAGGCCCTTCGCTCGGGGGTGAAGATGGCCCTGGGGTCGGACGTGTACCCGTTGCGCGACTCGGCGCTGCTGGAGATGGGTCTGTGGGTGAAGGACGGCGCGACGACGTGGCAAACGCTGCTGGCCGCCACCAGGGACGCGGCGGAGCTGTGCGGCAGGGGCGCCGACCTGGGCACAGTGCAAGTGGGGAAGCTCGCCGACCTGATAGTGGTGGGGAGCAATCCGCTGGAGGACGTGGAGAACCTGGCCGACCTTCTGATGGTGCTGAAGGAGGGCCGGGTCGTGGCGGACCACCGCGGGAAGCAGGGGCGCCGGTAGGCCCGGCACCGGGCAGTCTTTCCCAGGAGCAGTCCCTTGTCCATCCGATACGGCATATCGCTGACGCTGGAGCCCTCGTTCACGGCCGGCCTTCACCGGGCCCGCCAGATCACATGCAACCAGTACGGCCGCTGGGCGGCGGAGATGCACGCCGTCCACGTGCCCCTGACCGGCTATCTCCGCTGCCGGGAGGCGTTGGCGCCGTCCATCGAGGCAAGCCTGAAAGAGGCGGCGGCGGCGTTTCGAGGCAGGAGTCCCGGCGCATTCGTGAGCCGGCAGGGCATCACAGCCGAGGCCGGGAACCGGGGCAACATCTACGTGGAGCTTGCCGACGCCGGGGGAGGCATAACGGGCGTCGGCGTGACCGGCCGCGGGGGACAGCCCATCGCCCGGCTGCGGTCCCAGGTGGCGGAGACCCTGGCGCAGCACAACCTGGACGCCACGGCGGTGGGGCAGCATTTCCGCTTCGCGCTGCTCCAGTGCGCCGACATGCCCGCCCCGGTGTTCGACAGCGCGGTGCGGTTCGCCGAGGGCATAATCGACGGCGTGGGCCTGGCAGCTCGAGGCCGGGTCTTCGACTTGGTCCTCTTCCGCTACGAGTCCGACGCCGCGGGCGCGGACTGGGAGGGCGGGGGCTGGACCTCGGACCTGCGGTGGCAGGTAGTCAACAGCTTTCCCCTCTTCGACGCCCGGGGCCCCCCGAGATAGATTCGTTGGTGGTCAACAGTTGCAATCCGACCCTTGCACCCAATACACTGCGGGCGCAGGCGGGACGGCCTGACCTCTCTGGAGGACGAGAAGATGCTCTTACCCGTGGTCAAGCTGCGTTCCATAGGACACATCTCCCTGCTGGCGGGGGCCCTGCTGGCCGGGGCCCTTGGACTCGTCGCGTTCGCCGCGGCGTGCGGCGGGGCCGACCCCACCGCCACCCCGGCGCCGACGGCGACGACTCCCCCGCCGACCAACACACCGGCGCCTACCCCGGTCCCGGCTGCGACGACTCCCCCGCCGACCAACACGCCGGCGCCGACCCCCGCTCCAACGGCGACGACTCCGCCACCGACCACCGCCCCGGAGCCGACCGCCGCTCCAACGGCGACGACTCCACCACCAACCGCCGCGCCGGAGGTGACCGCGGCGCCGGAGCCGACGGCCGTCCCCGAGGCTGCGAACTCACTCATGGACTTCAGGATTACCCGCGCGACTACCGGCCAGGACTTGATGGACCGTCTCACGGAGTTCGAGTCCGCTTGCATCGAGGACGCCGTTGGGAGCGGGGTGTACCAGATATTGCTGGCCATGCCGCTCATGATGGCGGGGTCCGACACCTCGGCCGCCGCGCCCCTGTTCCATTGCCTTACAGTCGAAAACGCAGTGCTGCTAGGCATCGTGTTTCTCGATGCCCAGGCGGGCGGATGGGCCGAGGAGTCCCGGTCCTGCATTACCGAGGTCGGACTGGTGCACCCGGACGCGATCTTCATCAGGCTTGGGGTGCAGCTGGGGTCTCAACCCATCGACGCCGCCATGACCCTGGCCCACAACGTGCAGATCTATGAATGCCTGAACGACGAAGAGAAGAAGGCCTTCACGGTGACCCTCTGGACGGGCCTGGACGACCACGCCGGCGCCACCGGGAGTGACATCGTCGCGCTGCTCTCGGACTCGGAAGCGGCCTGTGTCCGGGACAACCTCTCCGATGAGCAGTTCGCGACCATGGTCGCGGCCCGGCCGCTGCACGCGGTGTCCATCGGCGCCACCGTGTCCCACTGCATCGACCCGGAGACCAACATCAAGATATTCGCCAACGGCATACAGTGGGCCATGGGAGGCGTAACCGAGGAGACCCTGAGCTGCCTCGAAGAGTTCGGCAGGAACAACCCCGCCTTCGTGGCGCTTATGTCCCTGGGGCTGGAGGGCATCCAAGCGGTGCCGGCAGCCGAGTTCCTGGAGATCATCGCGGTTGGCAACCAGCAGTATGCCTGCATGACTCCGGACGAGCTGTTGAGGGTCCAGCAAGCCGCCACGGTCGCGATGCAGTAGGGCGTAACGCCCCGGGGCCCGGCTGACAGTGTAAGTCGCAGGGGTCCAGGGACCCGGACCCTGGCGGCGACCCCGGGCCCTGGCGGCGACAAGGAGGTGGAGTGGTGGCTGCGGACATCAGGCTGGACGGGCAGGCGGCCATCGTGACCGGGGCTGCCCAGGGCATCGGCAGGGGGATTGCCCTCGTCCTGGCCGAGGCCGGCGCCCGCATCGTCATCGGCGACATCCAGGACGCAACCTCCACGGCGGAGGAGGTCCGCCGGGCAGGGGGCGAAGCGGCCACCATGGTGATGGACACGAGCAGTCCGCGGCAGGCCGACTCGCTGGTGGAGCTGGCGTTGAGGGAGTACGGCCGCCTGGACGTCCTGGTCAACAACGCTGGCATAGACGCGCCCCGGGGACACGCATGGGACCTTCCTGACGATGAGTGGCAGAGGACCATAGACGTCAACCTGAGCGGCGTGTTCTACTGCTCCAGGGCGGCCCTGGGGCCGATGCTGAAGGCCGGCAGCGGGTGCATCATAAACATCAGCTCCCAGGCCGCGAGGGTCGCGGCGAGCAAGGAC
Source organism: Dehalococcoidia bacterium (assembly GCA_965207305.1). Classification (GTDB taxonomy): domain Bacteria; phylum Chloroflexota; class Dehalococcoidia; order Lucifugimonadales; family JAGWBF01; genus JAGWBJ01. Next base: position 123,982 of record CBDBMB010000003.1, read on the forward strand.
GGCTCTCCCGCCTACAACGCCACCAAGGCTGGGCTCATAGGCCTGACGGTGGGCTTCTCGGCGCAGGTGGCCGAAAGGGGCGTGAGGGTGAACGCCATAATGCCGGCGCTGGTGGAGTCCCGGGACTTCGGCTGGACCCCGGAGGAGCGGGCCGCCCAGGAACGCCAGTATCCCCTGGGCCTGGGAACGCCGAGGGACATCGGCCAGGCCGTCCTCTACCTGGCCAGCCCCCTCTCCCGTTGGGTGTCCGGAACGGCGCTACAGGTCACGGGCGGATACCAACGGAGCGGCCCCTGGCTCTAGGGATTCTCTGGATAACCCAGGCCTCTACCAGATTATTGAGCCCACCCTCCCGCCCCACGCTCCGCGCGGGCAAGGAGCTCCCACCCAACGGTGGACGGCCAGCACAACCGCCGGCGTCAGCTCTCCGTTCGGCCCTCCACGGCGGCGAGGCCCGCGGCGATGTCCGGATGGATTGGGATGAACTGGTCGAACCCGATTATCTGGAAGACCTCCCGGATGTACGGCCTGAGGGCGCAGACGTGGAGGCTGCGGTCCTCTTTCTTGAGCTCCTGCCACAGACGCAAAAACGCCCGCAGGCCCGCGGTGCTGAGATAGGACACCTCGGAGGCGTCTATTATGACGTCGCAGTCGGTGTCTCCAAAGGCGCGCCTGGCGTGGGCCTCGAACAGATCGGCGGTGAGAACGTTGATGCGTCCGCGAGCCTGCAGCAGCCGCACGGGGCCGTCGCACTCGACAGAGTCGACCATCACCCTGTGCTTCCTTCGCATAAAGCCTCCCCACCCGGTCTCGTCATGTGCGGGATACGCGAGTAGCCGCGCGCAGCAATCCCCGCCATGAGTCTACGTCAATGTTACCCGTCCCGTTAGTTGTACCACCTGTCGTACCGCTACGGCAAGTATGGGACCGGGGAGGGGCTCCGTTCGACATCGGGATGGGAGCCGGACAACCGGCGGGTGTTCGGTGAGGGGGAGGACTGGGTGTTCTGGGCGAGGTATCTTTATCCAGAGCCAATGGCTATCTCTTGACGTAGTTCGAGTACTTGTATATACTAATCTCTGGTCTTAGGCCAGACTATTCTCCGGACCTCATACCGCCTGTACGGCGACTATGCTCCTAGACCAGGGTCTGTCGAGGAGGGACAGCATGAATTGGTCCAGTTGGCCCGGCGCCAAGCTCCGCCTGTTGGCGGCCATCACACTGTCGTTGGGACTGCTGGCAACTTGGGTGCTGGCGGGTTGCGGGGGGGACGACGAGGCCCTGACCATATATTCCGGCCGCTCGCAGACCCTGGTCGAGCCGATTCTTGAAGTCTTTTCCGAAGACACCGGGGTCGAGATACGGGTCAAGTACGCCAGCAGCACCGACATCGTCAACACGGTCCTCGAGGAGGGCGAAGACACGCCCGCCGACGTGGTGTTCCTCCAGGACCCAGGCTCCCTCGGCACTCTTTCAGCGTCGGGCTTCCTGGCCGAGCTCCCGGACGAGCTGCTGTTCAAGGTGGACCGGCGGCTGCGGTCTCCCATCGGCGAGTGGGTGGGGACCTCGGGCCGGGCCCGGACCGTCGTCTACAACACTTCGGCCATCGACCCGAACACCCTGCCGAAGTCCATCCTGGACTTCACGGGCCCGGAATGGAAGGGCCGCGTAGGTTGGGCCCCGCGCAACTCGTCGTTCCAGGCCTTTGTGACGGCCTTCAGGGTCAGGGAGGGGGAAGACGCGGCCAGGGCGTGGCTCCGGGGAATCCAGGCCAACGACCCGCAGGCGTATCCCAGCAACTCGACGACGGTGGCGGCGGTGGGCCGGGGCGAGGTGGACGTGGGCTTCGTGAACCACTACTACCTGGAGCGATTCCTGGAGGAGGAGGGGCCTGGCTTCGGCGCCCGGAACCACTTCCTGAGCGGAGGCGACCCGGGGGCCCTGGTGCTGGTAGCCGGCGCCGGAATCCTGAAGGAGACCGGCAAGAGGGACGCCGCCGAACGGCTCGTGGGGTTCCTGCTCTCCGACGTGGCCCAGGAGCACTTCGCCAAGGAGACCAAGGAGTATCCGCTGGCTGGCGGCGTGCAGCCTGTGGGCGACCTGCCTCCTCTCGCCTCCCTGGAGCCCCCCGACGTCGACCTGGGAAGCCTGGCCAACCTGGAGGGCACCCAGAAGATGTTGAGGGAGCTGGGCATCATCCCATAACGGCCCGGCGAGCCGGACACACCCACGGCCGCCGTCCTCCCCTCCATTGCCCTCTCGTTGCGGCGGGGATACCGGGACACAGTGCATTACCCGGTGCATTCCCCAGGGCCCAAGGGCTATAATGTCCTCCGTCGGTACTAAGCGCAGACGGAGATTCGGAGAGGGTCCATGATATACGACGTCATCGTCATCGGTGGGGGCGCGGCCGGGTCGGTGCTGGCCGGCAGGCTGGCCGAAGACGCGAGCACCTCGGTCCTGCTGCTGGAAGCCGGGAACGACTATCCCGACTTCGCCACCCTGCCGGACGAGGTGAAGTTCGGCCACACCAGATACGCGGAGTCCCCGGACTCGGAGCACAACTGGGCCCTGCGCGGGACCCTCACCGAGGAGCAGAGGGACGTCCACGTGGCCCAGGGCAAGGTAATCGGGGGAGGGTCCTCCATCAACGGCCAGGCGATGCAGAGGGGGTTCCCCGAGGACTACGACACCTGGGCCTCCCTGGGCAACGGCGAGTGGTCTTACGACAAGGTGCTGCCCTTCTTCAGGAAGATGGAGAGGGACCTGGACATCCAGGACGACTTCCACGGGACCGACGGGCCGATGCCCGTCAGACGCCGCCAGTCGGCCACCTGGCCGGACATCCAGAGGGCCTTCTACGACGCTTGCCTGCAGGCGGGGTTCGGCGCCACCGGGGACACCAACGGCCCCAACCCATCGGGAGTCGGCGTGACTCCCACCAACAACCTGGACGGCGTGAGGATGAGCTCCGCCATCACCCACCTCAACCCGGTGCGCCACCGCCTGAACCTCACGGTCCGGGGAGGGGTCTACGCCCGGAGGGTGCTGGTTGAGGGCTCCAGGGTGGTGGGAGTGGAAGCCGAAAGCGGCGGAGAGGTGTTCACCCTGCGGGCGGACCGGGTCGTCCTGAGCACGGGGGCCCTCAGGTCGCCCCACCTGCTCATGCTGTCGGGGATCGGCCCCAGGGAGCAGCTCGATCGGTTCGGCATACCCCTGGTCCGCGAGCTCCCCGGAGTGGGGCAGGGCTTGTGGAACCACCTGAGCGCCCACGTTACCTTCAAGGTCAAAGACGGGAAGACCCTCACAAACGGCCTCGATGCTCCGCACTTCAGCCTGCACTACACCTCCCAGGGGTCCAGGGAGGTCAACGACATGCTGCTGAGGACCAGCACCGTGGTCGACGAGCGGGCGGAGCGGGTCGCCGGCGTACGTACCAGGTACATGACCGGGGACGTCCCGCCCGAGCGGGCGGCGCGAATATCGTGCACCCTTGGGCTGCCTGAGGGGTCTGGATACGTCAGGTTGGCCTCTGCCGACCCCGGCGTGCAACCGTCTTTCAACTATTGCTACCTCCAGCACCCCAACGACGCGCGGCGGGTGAGGGAGGGCGTGCGGTTCGGCGCCAGCCTTCTGGAGTCCGACGCGTACAAGGACGTGGTCGACCACCGGATCAGCCCGGCGGACGACGTCCTGGCTGACGACGACGCGCTGGACCTGTGGATACGCCAGACGGTGGGGACGGCCAGGCACGTGGCCGGGACCTGCCGGATGGGGCCGGACTCGGACCCGATGGCGGTGGTGGACCAGTATTGCCGGGTCAAGGGGGTTCAGGGGCTGTGGGCCGCCGACGCCTCGGTGGCGCCGCGGGTCCCCAGGTCCGGCGGCCTCTACGCCACGGCGCTCATGATCGGGGAGCGCGTGGTGGAGTGGGTGGCGGGCGAATGAGCCCCAGCCACGCATACGACAACCGAGAAGGAGGGGGACTATGGCCACCCGGACACCCACGATCGACTGTCAAGTGCACTGCTACGAGCGCAACCGTCCCGAACGGCCCTGGCAGGGACGGCTGGAGGGGCCGGACGAGGTCACCGGCGACGACATGGTGGCGGCGATGGACGCCGTGGGCGTCGACGGGGCCATCCTGATATCGCCCTACATAATATACGGCTACGACGCCAGCTACGCCCTCGAAGTATACGCCCAGCACCCGGACAAGTTCGGCCTGGTGCGTCCCTTCGACCCCGGCTCGGAGACGGTCGAACAAGATGTCGCCGAGTGGACGGCGACGCCGGGGATGGTCGGCGTGCGGGTGCTGGTGGGACAGGACTTCGAGGCGTCCCACCCGGGCCTCAACGGCATATTAGCGGCCAGCGCCCGGGCGGGGGTCCCGGTCAACATCATGGCCGCGGGCAGGCTGCCCCTGCTGCGGGAGCTGGCCCGCCGCAACCCCGATACCCAGGTCATCATCGACCACGTGGGCCTGGCCCAGCCCTTCGAGCCGCCGGCGCCGCCGGAGCCCTTCGCCGACCTGGACAACGTGCTTGCGGCCGCGGAGCTGGACAACGTGGCCATCAAGATATCCGGGGCCTGCACCCTGTCCCACGAGCCGTTCCCCTACCCCGACATATGGGAGCCGCTGGGCCGGGTGTTCGACGCCTACGGGCTGGAGCGCTGCCTCTGGGGCACCGACTGGACCCGCGCGACAAACCTCCTGACCTTCGAGCAGGGCGTGGAGGCCTTCCGCGTCACCGACCGGCTGTCGGACGCGGACCGGGCTACGCTGATGGGCGGCAGCCTGACTAGGATCTACAACTGGTCGCCCGGGGGAGGATAGGTCGGGCTTAGGTCACTCGCCCTTTGCGCCGGTGACGTCCCTGCGCTGGAAGAGCCAGACCGCCGCGGCGACCAGGGCTGCGATGTAGGCCAACACTACGAAGAAGGCCCGGATGGTGTCCGGCTGGTCGGCTGCCACGCCCAGGGACTGTTGGGCATCGGTCACGTACCCCGAGGTCAGCCACTCACCCACGTTCTGGCCCAGGAGGGCGGCCTCCAGGACCCTCTCCAGCCAGTCGGCTATGCTGCCCAGCAGGGGAGCAAGTATCATCTCCAGCACGTAGTAGCCGAGGGACAGGGCGATGCCCTGGGCGGTGGACTGCGTGAGCACGGCCAGGAACGCGCCCAGGGCAACGTACGGGGCCAGGGCGAACATCAGCTTGCCCAGCCCCTCGAACGCGTCCAGCCACGCCTGCCTCTCGCCCGCGACCAGCGACCCATCCTCTCCGGGCGGTACGACCCCCGCCAGGATGCTGGAGACCCCGGTAACGACCCCGATGAGGATGACCATGCCTACGGTGACTGCCATGAGCATGACGAGCTTGCCGCTGAGTAGCTGCCAGCGTCCCACACCCCTGGTCAGCGTCGCTCTCAGGGTGCCCCAGCCGTACTCCACGCCCATGACGGTCGCCGCCAGGATCAGGACGGGGATGACAAAGAGCGGGAATATTCCCTCGGCCACTCCAAGGCTGTAGGGCAGGGTGAAGGCGCCCCGCGCCTCGTCGGGCGTGAGGTAGCCCTCGCAGGTCCCGACCCAGGCCGTCATCTCCGCGCTGAGCTCCTCGCGCCCGTCCTCGGGGAACCTCTCGGCGATGAGGGCGAGCTGCCCTTCGCCCCGGCCCTCCGCCACGTCCGCGCAGGTCACCACGATGACGCCCTCGCTGTCCCTGTACTCATAGGGCGGCACGAGGGAGCCGAAGGGGTCGTCGCTGATGTGATACCCGGCGTAGAAGCCCCACAGGACGCCCTGGGAGACGAGGATGATGAGGCCCAGCAGTATCCAGGGTATCCACCGCCGGCGCACCTTGTGCCATTCTCCCATGGCCAGACGCAGGACGTGGGCTGTCATTCGGCCCCTCCTTCGTCGCTGCCGGTGACGTCGAGGAAATACTCCTCCAGGGACATCCCGCCGGGCGCCATCTCGGTGACGTAGACCTCGGAACGGCTCATGGCCGCCGTCAGGTCCCCGGACCGCTCGATGGGGGCCGTCACGAACAGAGCGCCGTCCTCGGACGCCCTCACCTCGACGACCCAGTCCAGGGCCGACAGTATCTCCCGTGCCCTCACGTCGTCGGTGGTCTTCACGCGGACCTGCTCGCCCCTGGCCGAACGCACCAGCTCGGCGACCTCGCCCTGGGCCACCAGCCGGCCCTTGGAGATGATGGTGACGCTGTCGCAGACCTGCTCCACCTCGTGCAGCAGGTGGCTGGAGAGCAGCACCGTCCGGTTGCCGTCGCCCAGGCCCCGTATCAGGTCACGCACCTGGATCATGCCCTCGGGGTCCAGGCCGTTGGTGGGCTCGTCCAGGCACACTATCTCCGGGTCGCCCAGCAGGGCGTAGGCTATCCCCAGCCGCTGCTTCATTCCAAGGGAGTAGGTGCGGAACTTGTCATCGCCCCGGCCGGCCAGCCCCACCCTCTCCAGCAGGCCGTCGACTTCGGCCGGCGAGCCGCGCCCGGAGATGTACCGGAAGTACTCCAGGTTCTGCCGCCCCGACATGTAGGGGTAGAAGGCGGGGCTCTCGATGATGGCCCCAACGCGCCGCAGGGACTCCTCGTGCCCCTCGCTGGAGCCAAACAGCCTGAAGCTGCCCGCCGTGGGCCTCAGCAGGCCGAGGAGCATCCCCATGGTGGTGGTCTTACCGGACCCGTTGGGACCCAGCAGCCCGTAGATGCGGCCCCTGTGCACCTCCATGGAGAGGTCGTCCACCGCGGTGATCTTGCCGAAGCGCTTGGTGAGCCCGTCGGTCTCGATGACCATTTCGCCCGTCATTGCAGCCTCCAATCTACCCTCCACACTCCCGGAGGCGCGGGCCCCACGGGGGCGGGAGCGGCGGGGGAGTGGTCGGCCCCGTCGCCGGATGGGTCGGGGCCCCGCGAGATAATTCCGGTAATGTTAGCAGGAACGGGAGCCTGTGACCACTCAAGGTCGGGCCCTCCCCCCACCCCGGACTGCTCATCCCTCCCGGCGTCGGAGGCGGTGTGGCCTACTCCCGGGTCAGGCCCCTTATTGACCTGCAAGGCCCGGTGTGCCACCATGCTGGATAATCATCCTGCCGAGGCGGACACGCCTGCCTCTTCGTGGCTGTGGGATAAAGGAGATATACGGATGGACTTGTCCAAAATAGCAGGTCACGGGTTCTCGATCGCCGCGTTGGTCCTGGGTCTCCTGGTCCTGGCGGCCGCGTGCGGGGGAGAGTCTCCTACGCCGACTGTCCCACCGGAGCCGACGTCGACCCCCGCACCCACGCCCACTCCCACGCCCGAGCCAACGCCGACTCCCACTCCCACGCCGGAGCCGGAGCTGACGTTGGACGACCTGGTCGCGAGCGCGGTGGAGAAGCTGGCGGGCATGGCGAGCGCGAAGTTCGAGATGATCGATGAGAAGGAGTCGGGGTCCAAGTTCTTCGGGACGACCTTGAAGTCCGTGGAAGGAGCGGTGCAGTCTCCCGACAGGGCCCAGATACTGGTGGACGTGGAGGCGCCGGGACTAGGATTCGTGGAGATCGGGATACTGGCGGTGGGGGACGAGGCATACATGAAGTTCTCCAAAGACGCGCCGTGGCTATCCCTGCCCCTGGAGCAGGTGCCATTCAAGTTCCAGGGGATGGGGATTACGCTGAGCAAGCTGCTGCCCGTCATGAAGGACACGGCCATTACGGGCCGGGAGCGCGTCGACGGCGCTGACACCATTCGCATAGATGGAAACGTCGCGTCCGAGGACATGTCGGACCTCATCACGTCGGTGGACCCCGGCTACGCAATCACGTTGACCTGGTGGCTCGACGAGACCGAGCACACCCTGCGGCAGTTCAGGATAGCCGGCCAAGTCTTCAAGGACGACGCGCCGGAGACCAGCCGCCTGCTGACCATAGAGATCGACGCACCGGTGGACATCCAGCTTCCGGAGTTGACCCCCGCCCCTTGAGAACCGTCAGGTCTCTCCGCACCTCCCTGGAGTCCTCCCAGTCGGTCGTCCTGGGGATAATCTGCCTGGGGGTATTCTCCACCGCCCTGGACCAGACCGTAGTGGTTGCCGCGCTGCCCAGCGTCATGGTGGACCTGGAGATCCCCCTCACGGACCTGGACAGGGCGTCCTGGATCGTAACTGGGTACCTGGTCAGCTACACCGTGGCAATGCCGCTGGCAGGGCGGCTCTCGGACGTCTACGGCCGGGTCAAGATGTTCCAGGCGGCGCTGGTGCTCTTCTCCATCGGGTCGGCGTTGGTGGCCGTCGCGCCGGACTTCTCGTGGATAGTGTCGGCAAGGGTGCTCCAAGCCTTCGGAGGAGGCGCCACGGTCCCCATAGGCCTTGCCATGGCGGTGGCGGCCGTTTCGCCCCAGAGAAGGGGAGTGGCAATAGGGCTGGTGGCCGCCTCGGCCGAGGCCGGGTCCGTGCTGGGCCCTCTGTACGGGGGAGCCATAATAGAGTGGATCGGCTGGCGGTGGATATTCTGGCTGGACATACCCCAGAGCTTCTTCCTGATAGCCCTGCTGGCCCTTCTGCCCAACCGCTCCAACCCCGAGGCCAAGATGGACTACTTCGGCGCGCTGGCCCTCGGGGGGGCCCTGACCGTCCTGACGATGGCGCTGTCGCAAAGGAGCATCTTCGCGGGCGAGTCCATCGTCCCGTACCTCATGGCAGCCGTTGGCGTCTTCCTGATCGCCGTTCTGATCGTGACGGAGAGGCGGGCGGTCCAGCCCCTGCTGGCATCGTTCCTGTACACCTCCAGGGCCTTCGTGTCGGCCAACATCACCCAGTTCCTGGTGGGCGTCTCCCTGATCATCTCCCTGGTGGCCGTGCCCCTGATGGCCGGCACCGTCATGGAGAAGGAGGCCTGGGAGAGCGCTCTGCACCTTGTGCGGCTTACGGCCGCCATCCCGGTGGGCGCCGTGGTGGGAGGCTACATACTACGCTGGACGGGAGTGCGGCCGGTGTGCATCACCGGCCTGGCGTTCATCGGAACGGGCCTGCTGTTCATGAGCGGCTGGGAGACGGAGGTGGCGGAACTCAGACTGACCGTGCCCCTGGCCATGGCCGGACTGGGGTTCGGCCTGGTGATCCCTCCCATCGGGGTCAGCGCCCTGAGCGCGGCGCCCAGCAACTACTGGGGCGCCGCCGCCTCGCTGGTCACTGCATCGCGAATGGTGGGGATGGCATTGGGACTGGCGGCCCTGTCCGCATGGGGTATAGAGCGGTTCTACAGCCTGACCGCCGACGTGACCATCGGAGCGACCTACGAGGAGACCGAAGGCCCGCTGATCGCAGCCGGGGTGACGGTGTTCCAGAACCTGTTTACGATTGCGGGGTTCCTTTCGTTGGTCGCCATTCTCACAGCCCTGCTGATGAGAGTGGAGGATGCCGAAGAGGGGGAAGCGGAAGTTTTCTTTTGAGGCTGTCGTGCCGGAAGATAGCCAAGCCGAAACGGGACGTGATAGAGTGCGGATATATGGGGCGGGATGGGAAGGCGGCCCGGTATCCCAGGCGGAAGCCAGGACAGGAAGGAAGCCGCCAGCCAACGGAGGAGCCTTGGTCGATGTCAACCCAACGTAGGGAGCTCCCGAATACTCCCTTGCCATCCCCCTTTCCCGAGGGCTGGTACTTCGTCGCAAGCCGCCAGGCCGTACTGAAGGAGAAGCTCATCCAGAAGACCTGGATGGGCGAGAACATAGTCGTCTGGTGTGACGAGAGCGGCCGCGTCTGCGTGGCCGAGGCCTATTGCCCGCACCTGGGGGCCGACCTGGGGCCCGAGGCCGGAGGCCGCATATGCGGCGGCCGGCTGGTCTGCCCCTTCCACGGCTTCGAGTTCGACGCGACGGGGCAGTGCGTCGCCACGCCCTACGCCGACCCGCCCAAGACCGCCAGGCTGCGAGTGTTCGAGACACACGAGGTCCTGGACATGGTCTTCGCCTGGTGGGGGATCGAGGGACGGGAGCCCCAATGGGCGCTGCCCGCCGCGCCGGAGCAGGCCGGATGGAGCGACCTCAAGATCAGGACCCTCCGCTTCCCCGGCCATCCCCAGGAGACGACGGAGAACTCCGTGGACCTGGGCCACCTGCGCTACGTCCACGGGTACGACAGCGTGACGCGCACCGCCCGAGTGTCGGTGGAAGGGCCCAGTCTCGACAGCAGCTTCGACTTCAGGAGGACCCAGCGGATCTCCAAGATCGCGAAATTCACCCTCGACGTCTCCGCCAGGACCCGCATCTTCGGGCTGGGCTACTCGTTCGTGGAGATCCGGGAGCACACCATCGGGATGGACCTGCACCTCTGGGTGCTGGCGACACCCGTGGACGGGACGCTCATCGACCTGTCGCTGGCGTCGCAGGTGGGGGAGCTCCGCAACCCGAGGCGGATGATCGCGGGCCTGGGGTTTCTACCGGTGGGGCTGCGCGCTTCCATCATGAACAGGTTCATGTCGGGCCTACAGGAGCGGGACGTCCTTCAAGACGTGGTGATCTGGAGCCGCAAGCGGTACCGGTCCCGTCCCCGACTCTGCCGCTCCGACGGCGAGATCATGCCCTTTCGGGCCTATTGCGCCCAGTTCTATCCGGCCCAGAGTGATTCGGCCAGCCCGTACCCCGTTGCACCGGGCGGCGCCGCGCCATGAGCCAGATACTCGACCGCCTTAGCCGGCTGGTCACGGCCCGCCCCTACGTCACCATAGCCGGCCTCGTTATCGTCACCGTCATCCTGGCCGCGGGGGCCACGCTGCGCCTCCCGCCGACGGAGGGGGCCGACGTGGCGTTCCTCCCGCCTGGGAACCCGGTCGCCGACGCGACTCGTGAAGTCAGCGAGCTGTTCAGCGACTCCGGCGACGTCAGAGTCGCAACCCTCATCTTCCGCGGGGAGGCCCTCACGCCGGGCGGCCTCTCCCAGATGGCCTCGCTGATCGATAGAGCCGTCCTCGACCCGAGTGTGGGCGGCCTCCTGGCGCCAGCCAACCCGATCGTCGCTCCCTCGACACTCGTGGGCGCCGCGCTCCAGGTGGACGACTTCGAGTCGGTCACCCAGGCGCAGATCGACTCCGTGCGCAGGGCGCCGGGGGTCCAGGAAGTCCTAGAGGCGATGACCGGGACTGACGCGAACGGCACTCCCATCGCGATCGCCAACATCCGGCTGACCGATACCGGCGACGAGGGCATCGAGAACGCCGAGCGGAGGATCAGCGAGCTGGCCGCGGAGGATGAGGGCCCGCTGACGGTGAGCAGCCTGTCCCCGGTCATCGTCGAAGACGAGTACAAGCAGGCGACGGAGCAGGGGATGGCGCCGCTGATACTGGCGGCGCTGGTGTTGATAGCGGTGCTGCTCGTGCTCTTCACACGCACCATCTCGGATATGCTGCTGACACTGCTGGGGCTCATCCTGGCAATCGCCTGCGTCGTCGGTGTGGAGGGGTGGCTTGGACCGGATGGACTGGGCCTGATAGGCCCTCCCAGCTCGCTCACGGCGATGGTGCCCGTCATCCTCATCAGCCTCACGGTGGACTACGCCATCCAGACGGTCTCGCACTACCGCGAGCAGCGCGTCGCAGGCGAGCCGGTCGCACCGGCCATACGGGTCGGACTGCGGCACGTCACAATCCCGCTGATGCTGGCTGCCGTTACTACGATCGTCAGCCTGCTGGCGACCCTGTTCTCGCCCATCGGGGTCATTGGAGACTTCGGCGTAGTCGCCGGGCTGGGCGTGGGGATGAGCCTGGTGGTGATGCTGACGCTGATTCCCGCTGGACGGTTGATCATCGACCGACGGCGGGAGTCGCGCGGCACCCTGAAGCCCGCCCGACCCATCTCGAACGCGCTGCCCGGAATCCCCCGGATGACGGAGAGGCTTGGAAGATGGGTTACGCGCCGGCCGGCTCCCTATCTCGTCGCGGTGGTCCTCATCACCATCGGCCTGGGGTACGCCGCCACGGGGCTGAAGTCCGAATTCAGCATCAAAGACGTCCTGCCCCGCGGTGGGAGCGTGCTGGCGGACATGAACACCCTGGAAGCGGCCGTCGGCGGCTCTACGGAGGTCGCCAGCCTGCTGGTCAGGGCCGAGGCCACAGAGAGCAGGACGCTCCTGAACCTCCGCGACCTCACACGCGCCTTCGAGGACGAGCGGCTCCGACCGAGGGTCGCCACCGGTACGGTCCAGGGATCTTATGAAGGGTTCTTGCAAGACTGGACCCACGACTCCGGCGAGCCCGGCGACAAGTACGACCCGGAGCTGGCAGAGCTCTTCAGCACAGCCTCTTCCGGAGTCGAGCTCGATCCGGAGCTGATGCAGGAGCTCATCGACAAGCTCCTCGAGAAAGAGCCCGGCCTGGCGCATTTCATGGTCAACGATCCGGAGGGCATCGATACGATGCTTCTCCAGTTCCCGATCTTTCCAGGCGATCCCGGGGGAACGAGGATGCTCCACGACGACATCGAAGAGCTATGGCTCGGCGACGACAGCGCCGTCACGGCGACTTCGAGCAGCATCGTCGCGGTTGCCGTCACCGACCAGATCACCGACGGGCAGACGGAGTCGATCAGCATCACCGTCGCCGTGGCCCTGGGCATCCTGTCCATCTTCTTCTGGGTGACACTGCGCCAGCCCATGCTGGGACTCGTCGCGGTGGGGCCCATCGTGCTCGTCCTCATCTGCGTGCTGGGCACGATGGCGCTGCTGGGCATTCCCTACACGCTGGTCACCTCGATCATCACGGCGCTGTCGATCGGGATCGGCGTGGACTACACCATCCACGTGATTCACCGCTACCGCGAGGAGTTCGCTCGCCTGCGCAACCCGGAGCAGGCGGCGGTCAATACCCTCGCGACCACCGGCTCGGCGCTGTTGGGTTCCGCGCTGACCACGGCTTTCGGTTTCGGAGTGCTGATAGCATCGCCCCTGCTTGCATCCCAGCAGTTCGGCATCACGGCGACCATTACCATCGTCTATTCCCTCGTAGTCTCCATTCTGGTGGTGCTGCCCGCCATGGTGGTCTGGGGCGCGTATCAGAATGCGCGCCTACGCTCGATGGTGCAGCGTGCGTGGGACGATCTCGACGTTGCCATCGAGGACGTGCATCGACGCCACTAGGGGCAGGGTGTGTCGTAGGAAAGAGGCTTATGCGACTCCTCAAACTATCCAACGGGCTAAAGGCCGCGTACCAGGGGTCGGACGTCCACAGTCGAGTGGACCGCTTCGATGGATGGATGGGCAGAGCGCAGGTGGAGGACGCCGAGCCGACTGGCTACGACCACGCCGAGACCGTCGAGGAATATTACGACCTTTGCAACGAGCTCATGGTGTTCGGCTGGGGCGAGTCCCTCCACTTCGCGCCGCTATCGCCCCGGGAGAGCCTGGATGAATCCAAGGTTCGGCATCAGCGACTCATGATCTCCAAGCTGGAGCTGCGAGAGGGCATGACGGTCATCGATGTCGGTTGCGGGATCGGCGGCCCAATGCGCCGCGTCGTCCGAGAGGCTGGTGTCAGGGCCGTCGGGGTCAATATCAGTGAAACCCAGCTGGAGAAGTCGAGATCGTTGGACGCCGAGGCGGGGCTCGAGCACATGGTCGACTACGTCGCGTGCAGCTTCATGGACATGGGGGCCATCGCAGACAACACGTTCGACGGGGGCTACGCGATCGAGTCGACGTGCCACGCGCCGGACAAGGCGGGCGCGTTCGCCGAGATATACCGCGTGCTGAAACCGGGGGCCCTCTTCTGGGGTCAGGAGATGTGCATGACGGACAAGTTCGATGCCGGCGACGACCGGCACCGGGCTATGAAACATGACCTGATGCAAGGCATCGCGCTCAAGGACATAGCGACCATGGGCGAGGTGGACCGTGCTCTCGAAGCGGCGGGATTTCAGGTCATCGAGGCAAGGGACCGGGCCGTCGAGGAGAACGGTACAAGCACACCGTGGTATCAGCCCATGGAGACCCGGGGCAATACGCTGGGCAACGCCCTGCGCAGGACTCCCCTGGGCCGGAAGGCGATCATCGGAGTATCCAGGCTGGCCGAGGCGTTTGGGATGTTCCCGAAGGGATCCGCGGAGGTCGTGGCGCTCTTAGATCGCACCGCCAAGGCCTACGTGGCGGGCGGCAGGGCCGGAATCTTCACGCCGCTGTACTGTTTCCTGGCCCGCAAACCGCTTTAGACGCTCTACCCAGTCTTGCGGGCGACTCCATGGCCCGTCAGGCGTTCAAATCGCGCCTCTGCTCGGCGATGAGGAATTTCAGCTTCTTGCTCGGCTTCAGGGACGGCAAGGGGTTGAACCTCAGCTTGAAGTTCTCGGGGGACACCTTCAGCGTGAAGTGGTGCGCGACCATCAGCACGTTGACGGCCAACTGCAGCTCCATCCATCGGGAGCCCAGGCACGTGTGGGTGCCCAGCCCGTAGGGGGCGTACCCGGGGCCGTGGTGCTCGTTGCGCGGCGGCAGATAGCGGTCGATATCGAAAGTGAAGGGGTCGGGAAAGACATCCTTCATGTAGTGTGAGGCTGTCTGGGCAATCAAGATCCGTGAGCCCACCGGCAGCTCGTAGTCCTCGACCACGCACGAGTTCATCACGTTTCGTATGGACATGGGGACGATGGGATACATGCGAAAGCATTCCATGAGGAAGCGGTGTGTGACGTCGATGGCGGAGGGGGTGAAGTCCTCGCTATCCGGGTCGCCTTTGTCGAACAGGGCGTCGGCTTCGGCCTGGATCTTGGCGTACATCTCCGGCTGAGAGGCCATGGCATACAAGGCGAAGCTAAAGGTGTCTCCAAGGTATGCGCTGGCCACCAGCGCCGCGGTAAAAGCGAATCGCAGGTTGGACTCGGGTACGAACTGCGGATCGCTGGCGTGCAGGCTCAGATAATCGTCCACCAGGTTCCGGTGTGCTCCGGCTCTCTGGGCGGGGGTGTGGACCCTCTGGACTCGTTCGAGCAGGGCTGCGATGATTTTTGTGCGGCGCTTCATGGCGGGGGTCTTCAGCATGAACTTGGGCATGATCCTCATGATGTGAACGCTGAGGGCCCGTTCCTTGAACTTCAACAGGTCGTCGATGATGTCCTGAGACTCGACGCCGATCATCAGGGGTGAGATCTGAGCGTTTATCATCAGCCGGCTCATGCGCGTTGCGGGGTAGGAGTCCCCGACCTTCCATTGCGCCATATGCTTCCGCACATGCCCGTAGAGATCGTCCAGCTGCCCCGCCAGCCTGTTGCGGGAGTAGGCCGCCGACAGGGACTTGCGCAGCCGGAAGTGGTCGGCGCCATCCAGGGCAGGCAACACTCCGGCTGCGCCGTAGACCTTTTCGAAGTCCTCGAAATAGTCCCTGGCTCTCAGGTGCATGCGCCCGCGGCGATGGACCCAGCGATTCGTCTCGGGGCCGGCGAGGAAGATCATGGGCTTGGAAAAGGGAGGGTGTATCTGAAACACCGGGCCGTACTCTTGGGCAAGGTCCGCGAAGAGCGCGGGGACGTTGCCCTGGCGGAGCTGGGGACTGAGCAGCAGCTTGCGCAGGGAGACTGTCGGTATCTTCTTGGTCAGAGCGGAGCGTCTAAGCAGCGGGCCGGCGAGGTTGTGGGAGACCGCGGCGGCGATGGAACGTCCGATCAAATCTGTGTTGCAGATGAACTCGATGCGCTCCTCTGACTCGTCGTCGAGCTGGAACATGAAACGAAAGACGTCGCACGTGTTTATGAGAGAGATGATGATGGCGTCTTTAGGGTCGGGGATCTCGTTGTCGAATATTGCCCTGCTGATGCGGGTCTTGACGAACTGGTCCGTAGGGACCTCGACATACGCGGTGAGTAGCCCCATTTGCCCCGGGGGAGGGATCAGAGTCCAAAAATCGCCGTCGTGGTGTTCCAGGATCTTCAGGTCGACCAACCGCTGCAAAGTGAAATCGATGATCGATTCCGCCCGGGGAGCGAGCCGTTCGATCCAGTACTGGGCGTTCCGTTGTGCCGGCTCCTCAGCGATTTCCTTCAGAATGGGGTCCAGAACGGGTATGCCGGTCTCAGTCTCGTTTACAAGGAATAGAGACTCCTCGTCCGTGTCGATGCGGAACCTGAGGGAAAGGTCCGCCAGTACGGCGCCGGTGACGGCACAATTCAGGTTCCAGCCGGGCACCTGATGAAAATAGCCGCTCTCCTCGTTGAGGAGCATGAGGATCAATTCTTCAAGCAAACTCAGCTTTTGGGTAGCTGTCGTGCCCCCAGAGACAGTCATTGCTCCAGTCTCCTTCAGTCCTCAACATACAGTATACCTTATCGGTCGATTACTCTCTGCCACGAGTGGCCGGAGGTTTTCGGCCCTTCGCTTTCTTGAAACGCCAACCGTACAAGATGCTCCCGTAATGGTTGAAGGACCGCCTTGCCTCGGGGTCGTCGAAAGGATAGTCCGCGCCCATCTGTGTTGCGGCGGCGAGCCCGCTCACGAAGCAGGTCTCCTGGCTGTTGATCAGCGTATGGGCTCCGCAGTGCCAGGTCCGTCTCTTGCCCTGGATGAATCGGAACAGGTGGATGAGGAACGCGACGTGGCGCACGTCGTGCACTATGTGTTGGAACCACCACCTTCCGATGACCTTCCGTCCATCGATCCGGCTGATGGGGTTGTAGGTCACAAGGCAGGGCTTGTCCGACCGGTTGGCCCATGGCTGCTGGTTGTGCATGATGTACGTGATCTCATAGTTGTCCGGCCTGGCGCCGTATTGCTCGATGTGATTGCTCCGGGTCTTCAGGGGACTCACCTCGTTGTCGGGAAGTACCGACGGGTCCGAATGCACGATGGTATGGTTGTGCAGCTCGCTCTCGTATCGTATGGAGGAGAGGATGTACCGTTCCAGCATCGTGGGCCGGTCGAGGACCATCAGCGTCTGGTTGGCGTTGCACGCGAAGACCACGTCGTCGAAGGTCTCCTTGACGCCGTCCTCGTCCTCGACCAGGACGCCCGACGGCTGCCGGTACACCTTTCGGACGTGCCGCTTGAGGTATATCTTGTCCCTGAAATTGGCCGACAGGCCCTCGTAGATGCGACGGGTCCCCCTGTCCCACGTCTGCATGGGGGTGGCGGTCTCGATGTCGAAGAACTCGAGGTACCTGCTGAAGAGGGCCGCGGGCATGTCGAACACGTTGGTAGCCATCAGGAAGTTGACGAACATGGGCTTCAGTATCTTGTACCGGAAGTCCCCGGAGAAACCGCCCAGGTTCAGGACCGTACCCATGCTGACGTAGTTGAACGGGTTGAGGGCGTTCACGAACTTGGACCGGGAGCGGCTGAGCCGGCCGAACCGGTGCAGATGCCTCAGGACTCGTTGGAACCTGGCGATCTCGGACTGAAGCTGCTCCTTTATCTCCGAGTCGAAGTCGTGGGCGTAGACCTGGCCGCGGTATTTCACACTGTAGCTGAACCTGGTCTCGACCAGCTCGATGCCGAGCTGCTTCATCAGCAGCACGACGTGGTGATAGACGGACGGGATGCAGGCCGTCACGGAGATGTCGAAGGGGACCGAGCTGCCGTCGTCCTGGGGCATGTCGGCGGTCACCGCGTTTCCGCCGATCCGGTCCTGGGCCTCGAACAGCCTGAAGTCGAACCGGTCCCGGTGTTGGTCCAGCGCCCATGCGGCCGCCAGCCCCGACACGCCGCCGCCGATAATGGCTATGCGCCGCAGCTTCTTCTCCCTCCCGCGAGCTGCCATGACCTACCATTCTACGAATGTTGCCGTCTGGTGGCTAGTCGGCAGCAGGGGGCCGGTCCGGCAGCACAGCGACGGCCCAAGTGTCTTCGAGACCGTGAGGAGCTTGACCGGCTACCGGGGCCCGACTATGCTGTCCCTACATCCGTATCCGTGTGACCAGCGTAAGACACGTAGGAGACGGCTGCTCCGATACCACTAATCCAGGCCTCCCGGCAATCCGCATCGGCGAGCCGGGACCGGTGTCATCGCCAGCGGGTGGATTGCCAGGGTCGCCGAGGACTCGTGAAGGGGGGCATCCAATGAAGGCTCAGACGGTCGGGTTCGGCGCCCTGGCCGGTGTCTTGCTCACCGTGCCCATGGTTGCGCTGATGTACCTGGCAGACCAGCTCCTGGACCTCTCGTTCGCACCGTATGACGTCTTTGACTGGATCGCCCGAATTCTGCCCGGGCCGGTGGTGACCTTCGGCATCGACCTGATGATCGATACCCTGGGGCTCCTGGGCCTCGATGTTGCGGAGACGGCCAAGACGGCGGAGCACATCCAGGCGGTCCTGGTGTTCGGCGTCGCCGGAGTGGTGGCAACCATCGTCGTATATGGAATGGTCCGACGGCTGCGAGACGGCGGCGCACCCGGCCTGGGCCTCCTGGTGGGCGCCATCATCGGCCTGCCGGTGGCGACCATATCGGGAACCATGTCCCCGTCCTCGACGCCTATGCCCTTCATCTTTCTGTGGGTGCTGGGCTTGTTCTGCATCTGGGGCGTCGCCGCGGCCGTCACGGCCCGCAGGCTGCTGCCCCAGGTCTCCACGACTGCCGCCGTGCCACCGGAGCAGGGGGAGACGCGGTCCGTGGAGGTCGTGGGCAGGCGGCAGTTCCTCATCCAGATAGGCGTGGCCACGGCTTCTATCACCGTGGTCGGCGCGGGCCTTGGGCGGGTCCTCGAAATGGACGAGCGGGACCGCCTGGAAGCCGAGCTGGAGGCGATGAAGACCAACATGCCCAAGGCTGGGCCAATCACCAGCCTGCCCAACGAAAACGACCCCGTGACGCCGGCCCTGGGGACGCGGCCGGAGTACACGGCCGTCCGGGACCACTACAAGGTCTTCATCCGGTCGGAGCCGACGGTGATCGAGGGGGCGACGTGGACGCTTCCCATCACGGGCCTGGTGGACAACCCGATGGAGCTGACGCTGGAGGACCTCCGGGCCAGGTACGAGGCCCGCAACGAGTTCGTCACCCTGAGCTGCATCTCCAACCGGGTGGGCGGACCGCTGATAGGCACCACCTACTGGACCGGCGCCAGCCTGAAGGACATCCTTGCCGACGTCAAGCCCCAGAGCGACGCCCGGTACCTGTACATCACCAGCGGGGACGGGTTCTACGAGACGGTGGACCTGGACCTGATCGACTCGGACGAGCGGATCATGCTCGCATACAACTGGGACGGCGGACCGATACCCTTCGACCACGGGTTCCCGCTTCGTATCTGGCTGCCTGACCGCTACGGCATGAAGCAGCCCAAGTGGATCACAGGCATGGAGGTCGTCGGCGAGTACAAGGAGGGCTACTGGGTCGAACGCGGCTGGTCCGAGGAGGCGATAGTCAAGGCCACCTCGGTGGTGGATACGGTAGCGGTGGACTCGGTGGTCCAGGACGGCGACCGGAGGCTGGTCCCCATCGGCGGGATCGCCTACTCCGGGGCCCGGGGCATCTCCCGGGTGGAGGTGCGCCTGGACGACGAGCCCGAATGGCGCGAGGCGGAGCTGCGCACCCCGCTGTCGGAGGTCACGTGGGTGATCTGGCGCTACGATTGGCCGTTCCAGGAGGGACGCCACGAGTTCCACGTCCGCTGCGTGGAGGCTGACGGCACCCCCCAGACGGAGGAGGACGGCCCGCCCAGACCCGATGGGGCATCGGGAATCCACACCAGGTCCGCGACGCTGTAGGCCGTACCAGGGACCCGCTCCAGGCCCCCGCCGGCGGCCGGCGCGGTAGCTCGCCCGACCCCCCTCGGAGGGGAAAGGGCAAGCCGGGTTGACACGAGGTCAGTCATTCGCCCCACCCGCTTAGTACGCGCCATAGCCGGCCCGCAGGCCGTCGGCGCCCTCAGGCACCGCCATTTCAGGCTCTACTGGGTCTCGGGCATGGGGCTGTCGGCGGCGATGGGGATGCAGTTCCTCATTCTGGGCTGGCTGACGCTGGAGCTTACGGACTCTCCGGCCCGGCTTGGGGTGGTGATCGCCCTCTACGGCCTTCCCAACGCGGCAATGCTGGCCTTTGGCGGCCTGTTCGCGGACAGGTTCGACCGGCGCTGGCTGCTGTTCTGCAGCCGCACCATCGTCATGGCGCTAATCGTCGTGACGGCGACCCTCGCAATCTACGAGCTTATCGCCACCTGGCACGTATACGCCATCTCTTTCGTTCTCGGAACCATACAGGGGCTCAGCCTGCCGGCGCAGATGGCCATAGTGCCGGACATGGTGGACGAGGAGGACATCCTAAGCGCCACCTCGCTGAACATGGCCGTGTACAACGGGGGCCGCATACTTGGGCCGTCCCTGGCCGGGGTGATCATCGAGTACGCGGGCATTGGACAGGCCCTGTACCTCAACGCTCTCTGTTACGCCATCAGCGCCACGTTCCTGGTCCTGCTGACCGGGTTCAGGTCCGGCGGCCAGGCCGCAGACGGGAACGTTCTCGAGGGTCTGGCGGAGGGTTTACGCTTCGTGGCGTCTACGCCCGTGGCCCTTACCATGGTGGGGCTGGGTTTCGCCTTCGGGTTCTTCGGGTCATCGTACCTGCAGGTGCTGCCGGCCTTTGCCAAGGAAGTGATGGAGATGAGTGCCGACGGGGCGGGCCTTCTGCTCACCATAGCCGGCGTGGGGTCGCTAGCCGGCAGCCTGTTCCTGGCGTCCCTGGGGGACCCCCGGCACAAGGGCCGGCTGGCGCTGGGCATGATCAGCCTCTTTGGGGTCACGCTCTTCCTGTTCGCCGTATCGCCGGTCTACGTGGTCTCCCTCGTGCTGCTGTTCTTCACGGGAGTGGGCTTCACCGGCTTCTTCTCGATGGGCACGACGGTGCTGCAGCTGAGCACTCCCGCGGAGCTTCGGGGGCGCATGATGAGCCTGTGGCTCATAGGGGCGGCCATGCACTACATGGGCGCGTTGCCCCTGGGGGCAGTCGGCGAATACTGGGGGTGGGCCACGTCACTGGGGGGCGCCGCGCTGATGATGATGGCCTTCGTGGTCTGGCTGGGCATCCTCAGACCGACCCTGCGGACGCTGAGGGCGTAGGGCCGCCCGTGCGCCAACGGTACCCGGACGGCCGGCGTGTGGCGCCGTATTGGTGCCTGGCCTACTTCACAGGGCGTCCAGCCCCTCGATCACCTCTCTAAACGCGGCGGGAATCTGGGGCGGGTCCAAGGGCTCCGCCGCAGCATGGGCCGCGTTCAGCCCCTCCTTGGGCAAGAGATGTGCCCCGGATAGGTACACGGGGAGACCCTGGTGGATGGCGATGCTCAAGCCTACGGCGACGTCCACGTCCACTTGGATGGTCCTGGCCCCGCTCTCCACGCGGATGGCCCCCGCTACGCAACCGTTGCCGACCTCCCTCAGGTTCACGCTGACCATGATGGCGCGGAAGGCGTCTGCAAAGGCGCCCAGAATCCGGTGATGGGAGCAGTGGTCCGTAGCCAGGCCGTTCATCTCGGCGGCGATGTACCTGGCCTGCTCCATGCTGAGGGTGATGAAGAAGCACTTGTTGGAACCCTGGAGCCGGAGCAGGAGCTTCGCCCTGCCGGTATGGTCGTCTCTCAGCACACGGAACGGGTTGACTCGCATCATGGCAGTCTCCTCTATCTGCAGGTTAGCCCAACGGCGGTGTATATACTTATCGCAGTGCTAAGTATACCATAAGTCAACACGTTAATATACACTAAAGCGCCGCGCAAGAGCCCCGTGGGTGTGGCGTTGCAGCGGGGGAGGGTGTGCCTGGCGCCGGTCGAAGGGCGGGTCCGGAGGCGCACCGGAGCCGCCGCTCCGTCATGGCCTGTCGTCGTCGTCCAGCCGGCGTTCCAGGCGCTGCAGGGCGGCCTGGGTAGCCCGGATCTCCCTCAGGAGCTCGTCCCTGGACACCGGGCCCTCCAGCTCGCGCAGGCGCTCGACCTTGGCCTCGTCCAAGTTGTTGATGATGATGGCGATGAAGAGGTTGATCACCACGAAGGTCCCGAGCACCACGAAGCTGACGAAGTACATCCAGGCCATGGAGTGCAGCTCCATGGCGGTGTACATTATCTCGGTCCAGCCCTCCAGGGTTATGATGTTGAACAGGGTCAGCACCGATATGCCCAAGTTGCGCCAGTGCTCGGGGTCGTGCTCGTGGAACAGCTGGTAGCCCATGATGGCGTATATGTAGACCAGAATGCTCATCAGCATCATCACGTGGCCCACGCTGGGGATCGACCGGACCAGCGCGGCGACGATGAGGCGCAGGTCCCTGATCGTCGAGATGAGCCGAAGCACCCGCAGGAGCCGAGCCAGGCGGGTAATCATGGCGAGTTGGCCGGTGGCCGGCACCAGGGAGAACACTATCACCAGGAAGTCGAATACGTTCCACCCCTCCCGGAAATACCGGAGGGGGCGGGGAGACAGGGCCAGCATCTTGAGCAGCGCCTCGACGATGAACACGCCCAGCGCGGCGTCATATCCCATCTCCAGCCAGTCGCTGTACCGCCCCTCGACCAGGGAGGAGGTGCCCAGCCCCAGCAGCGCGGCGTTGGCCAGAATGACCGCGATGATGAAGTACTCGAACCCAGGTGAGTTGACCAGCCGCCCGGTGGCCCCTACCACTCGTGTCAGCGCCGGTTGTTTCATACTGCTCTACTGCTGCCTCTATTGCCGCCGGGATAGCTTCCCGCCCGATTATGCCCGCTATTGCGCCGAGTCGTCAAAGCCCCAGCATGCCGGAGTCCCACCCTCTTGCGGCAGCGAGCTCGTTCTGTACCGTCAATCCGGCCGCCGCCGCCCTTTTCTTGATGCGTCGCTTTGTGATAAACACACTCATCACCTGTTGACTTGGGAGCGGGCACAGTGAATGTCATCTGGATTGTCTCGGACACCTTTCGCCGGGACCACATAGGCGCCTACGGGAATCCCGCCATCAAGACGCCTTCGTTGGATGCACTGGCGGCCAAAGCTGTACGGTTCGACGCGCACTACTCCGCCGCTTTCCCGACCATGCCGACCCGGGCCGACCATCAGACGGGACGGTGGACGATGTCCTTCATGGGATGGGAGCCGCTTCCATCGGGAGTCAGCACACTGGCGGAGATCCTGGCGAAGCACGGCTTTCACACGGCGGCATCCGTCGACACCCCGTACTATCTCAGGGATGGAATGAACTACGACCGGGGCTTTCAATCGTTCTTCATGAACACGGGACAGGACACCCTGTGGTCGTTGATCCCCGAACCGGGCTATCATCACGAGTCCCTGGACGTGAGGGCCGCGTGGCGCAACGAGGCGGACAGGAACGCACCCAAGACGTTCATGGCCGCAATGCGGTGGCTGGAAAGGCACTACAAGGAGGACTTCTTCCTGTATGTGGACACCTGGGACCCACACGAACCGTGGGACGCGCCACCCTACTATACCGAGCTGTATTTGCCGGAATATGACGGCGCGCTGGTGCTCCCGCTGTACGGAAACTGGCATGACGTGCCCGGTTATACCGAGGAGCAGCTGAGAAAGGGACACGCCACGTACTGTGGGGAGGTCACCATGGTGGACACCTGGGTGGGGTTCCTCCTCCGGTCGGTCGACAACATGGGTCTTGCCGACAGGACGGTCGTCATTTTCACCACGGACCACGGCTTCTACTTCGGCGAGCACGGCGGCCTGTTCGGCAAGATGAGCTCGGACAAGTACCCGGACGGGACGCTCCGGTCGTACGATGAACCGGGCTCCCAGTGGAGCTACTCCCCGCTGTACGAGGAGATCGTCCACCTCCCTCTCCTGATTCGCGCGCCGGGAATATCACCCGGCGCCTATCGGGGCATGAGCTCCGCGATCGACGTCATGCCCACGGTGCTGGACCTGCTGGGCATCGATGTCCCGGACTTCGTTCAAGGCCTCTCCCTTGCCCCCTCGTTGCAGGACTCCTCACGTCAAGGACGCGACTACGTGGTCAGCAGCCTTCCCTTCGCAAACCCTGGCGACCCGGTCCATTCGGTGGACAACCTGCTGCGCACCCTGCAGGAGCCTCCGGTCAC
This sequence comes from Dehalococcoidia bacterium, assembly GCA_965207305.1. Classification (GTDB taxonomy): domain Bacteria; phylum Chloroflexota; class Dehalococcoidia; order Lucifugimonadales; family JAGWBF01; genus JAGWBJ01. The sequence continues at coordinate 147,975 of CBDBMB010000003.1, forward strand.
GACGGTCACCTCGGGCACGTGGAGCCTGCTCTACAGCCCAGTGCCGGGAGTGTCGCAGCTGTACGACCTGCACGGCGACCCGCACCAGCTTGACAACGTCATAGAGACGCGGACGGAGGTGGCTTTAGAGCTTCACCGAACACTGGTCCGGTTCATGCGTGAGACCGGGGTCCCAGAGCGGCTGCTCCGGCCTCGGCTGGAGCTTAGAATGTAGGGCCATTGGTGTCTCTGGATGGTTGACGCTATGTCAAAACCCGTCCCAGCCGGGCATTTCGGCCGCCTGCCGGATCCACTCGGCCATCTGCTGCTCGTCGAGCTTGCCCTCGTAGACGTCGACCCAGCGCGAGTCCTTGTCCTTGCCCGAGCCGGGCGGAACGGGCCGCAGCGACGCCCCGTTGAGGAAGGTCACCTTCACGTAGCGGGTGAAGACGTGGCAGCTCGCGAACCAACCCCGGCCCTCGACGCCGTACCAGGGCGAGTTCCACCTGACGGCCTTGCGCACGTTGGGCACGGTGCGCACGATGAGGTCGTCCAGCCGGCGCCCGACGTCGCTCTTCCAGCCGGGCATGGCCGCAATGTAGGCCTGCACGGGGGCATCGCCATCCCCCTTGGCGATCTGGGGGTTGCCGCCCGAGAGGAGCACCGGCTTCGACCCGGCCTCCTCAGCGCCCCTGGTCGACTTCCTGGGCATCTTGCCGGCCATCGGGTCTACTCCGATCCGCCCTTCGCGCGTCTGAATGGTGACCGCACCAACCGGGCCCTCCCGACGGCACTGCGGCTTTGTTTTTCTGCTCGCCTCGTGGCTGATCGCGCTCATCGCCGTGGGGGCGGTCCTCTAGGGTCTGGCTGGAGCGATGATTTCGCAGTTGGGGCCGCTGGCACGGCTGAGTCTTCGGTCGAGCGTAACCAGCGGACAATCCAGTGTCTCTGCTAGAGCAACGTACCAGGCATCGTAGCTGGTCAGGTTCCCTCGCAAAGCCCACACCCGGTCGGCAAAGGGGGCGAAGGGAAACAACTCGATGTCAAGCTTCAAAAGGTCGCCATGGGCTGTAGTGGCCTCGATGCGCGATATCTGCTCCGACCGTTCCAACCGGCGTAGTATGTTACTGGCTTCGGCTAGAGCCAGCTCCGGCCCAGCCAGACCGCCTTCGGCAAGTAGCGACTCCGCCCACTTACCCTCGTGCCCGGAGTCGACCAGCGCCGCTACAAGCACAGATGCGTCGACGACAGTCGTCAAGTCCGGTCGGCGTCACGGGCGCGAAGGATACTAGACGGCTGCACACGGGTTTCCGCCACTGCCTTGCGGTCCCGGACTCCTTGCAGCCATGCGGCTATGGAGGGCCGGGACGCGATGCGCTCTAACTCTCCACGCAAGAACTCCTGCATGGATTGGCGTCGAAGCGCCGCACGCGCGGCCAGCTCGTCGCGAACCTCCTCGGGGACACCTCTTATCGTAATCTGTACCGGCATGACCGCATTATGCCATCAAGGCATGCACTCTGCAATAGCTATCAATCTTGGCGAACATCTTGGGGCACTCTCCCAGTGGGGCGAAACGGGGTCTCACTAGAGGGCCGGCTAAAGCCTCAAGGCGAAGGGTCCCGGTCTTGTGATGCGAGTGGACCTCCTGGATTCCGGCTCAAGGCCGGAAGGACGAAGTTGATCCCTACAGGATTCTCAGTTGTAAACTCCGGGATGGCTCATGTCGTTTTAGGATCGTCTGTCCTAAAACGCCACGGCGCATCCTCGACCCATCACTCGACCCATCACTCGACCCATCAAGGGAGGGGAGAGACCGGCGGTCGGATTACGAGCTGGACTTCCAGGAGGCTCCGGTCGGCTCTTGGGCCAAGGCGGCTTGCCAGGTCTGCTGGGTGGCGATGTCTTGAGTCCAAGGCCGCATAACCGCCAATGCCCTGGCGTCGCGGTAATAGCGCTCCAGCGGGTATCGTTTGAGGATGGCCCTGCCGCCGCAGACTCGGATCGCTTCTGCGGTCAAGTGCACCACAGCCCGTTGTATCTGGACGTGGGCGGCGCGGGCCCGCTGCACGCTTTCCACCGGGGGATCCAAGCGCTGTTCGGATATGGCCCGGTAGTATAGAGCGCGAGCGGCTTCCAAAGTGAACAACATGTCTGCCACGGCAGGTCCGGTCAGATCCTCTTCCTGTACGCCCCTCCCTCCCGGGACTTGGCCGGTGAGATAGGCGATAGTGAAGTCGTATGCTGCTTGCATGATTCCCAGGAAGGTCGCGCCAAAGCCCAGGAACAAGTGGGGTTGACGCTGGTACAGTTGACCAAAGACACCCGGCGGCAGTATCTCGGCGTCTAGCGGGACCCAAACGTCAGTCAAGGTCAGGTCTCGGCTCACCGTGGCCCGCATTCCCAGGGGGTCCCATTCACCGGAAAACTCCATGCCCGTGGCATCCCCGGGGATGGCCAGGTACAGGGTCCTTTCCTCCCAAGAACCTTCGCCTTCCAGGAGTGCCGGTGTGGCGTAGTAGTCCGCCTCGCCCGCCGACGACACGAAGAACTTCCGGCCGTTGACCAGGTAGCCCCCTCCGGCCGGTACCGCCTTGGTGCCAAAGCGGCGTCCGCCCACTTGCAACCGGTCGGCGTTGCCGGACTCGACGGGCTCGCTGTGCGGTTGCCCGTAGAAGACGCCCCGCTCGGCCACTTCCCGGTAGCGCCGGGCAGTCAGCTCCTCATGCCTCTCCCGCACCTCCACGGGCAGGGCTATATCCTGAGTCAGCGGGCCCATAATCAACATGGTGAGAGCATGCATGTTGTTGGTCAGGGCGGTGGAAGAGTTGCCCTGAGCGATCTGCTCCGCCACCAAGCAGTAAGTCTCGAAGTCGGCCCCTAAGCCGCCGTGTTCTTCTGGCACACACAACGCGAGGAACCCCGATGTCCGCAGGTCTTGGTAGTCCTCCGCCGGGAAGGCGGCGGCGCGGTCGTACTTCCCCGCCCGGGGCGCAAAACGCTTGGTGGCCAAGTCATAGGCCCGGTCCATAAGTTCCCTTTGGCGGGGAGAGGGCCGCAGGTCCATAACAGGTCTCCTCCTGATGGGACGGTGGAGCCGCCCCCGATTCGGACTGGCCGGCGGGCTCGCCGCGCCGGGGAAGCTGGCGATAAAACATACCCCACTGCTGCTGAGGTGGACCCGGTTACTTGGACAGAATCAAGGAAGAACTAAGCGAGGGCCTCTCCGTTCATACCAAGGGCACGAACAACTGTTCCGATAGTGGGCCTGCCAAGACTGAATTGCGAACTTTTCGCTGGGAGGTCCGGCTTTAGAGAACCGGCCCTCATAGGCTATGCCTTGGCCTGGATTACGACGCGGCCCCCGTCCTCGACCTCGACGTACAAGGTGTGGCTGTCGAGCAAGGCCATGCCAACGAGAGGGGTGGCGTCCGCTTCATCCGCCGGCACATATCTCGGCTGGCCGTCCCAGAGAACCGAAACCCCGTACACGTCAAAGTCGTCCCAACTGCCATTGGCCAGTTCAGCCTGGACGTTGCCGAGGAGGGTCAACCCCAACTCAGCGACAAAGGCCGACGGCAGGGTCAGATATCCGTTGAAGCCCGTGTCGACCGCAGCCTCAATCTCCTGTTCCTGCCCAGCCGAACCTCTCAAGGGAATGGTCACTACGGCTTCATGGTCAGCGTTCACGACCCCCTCGATCACCCGGCTCTCCTCACGGAACTGCCTCCAAAGCGATGCACAGCCTTATGCCCGACGCGCACGAACCGAACGTTTGCGTCGGGACGGGCGGCTCGAAGCCGGTCCGACGCGTCTATGATTCCGTCGCCGATGGCGTAGTCCTGGCTATCGACGTCTATGGCGACGATCTTCCCGTGGTGGTCCGCCTCGACCTGCGCCCGGATGTCTCGCTCGTAGATCTCGTCGCCCAAGCGGGCGATCTCATCCGACGGACGGGTCGGCGTCTTCGCGTGGGCCATGCATGCTCCTCTCGAAGGCGTACTCGTACAACTCACATTCTACCGCGTTGCGGGTTGTAGCGGCAACGACGGGGAGCGACCGGTGAACCCACGTCTGGGCCTTGGCTTCGGCCCTTACCGAGCGGACTCTCTCAACCCCGTCTCTCTCGCCTCCATTCCCAGGTCGGGAAGCCAACCCAGCCAGGACGGCAAGTACCAGTTGGCCCTGCCCAGCACGGCCATTGTGGCGGGGAGGAGCACCGACCGGACCAGGGTGGCGTCCAGGACAATTGCAAATGCCAGTCCGAACCCCAGTTGCTGGTTGATGATGGTTCTGCCCGAGGCGAAGGCTCCGAACACCGCCACCATTATCAGGGCCGCGCCGGTGATCATTCCTCCCGTGGACCGCAGGCCGTAGGCCACCGCCTCTGCGTTGTCGCCCGTCTCGTCATACCGCTCCCGGATTCGGCTCAGCAGGAACACGTGGTAGTCCATCGACAGGCCGAAGAGGACGGAGAACATGACCAGCGGTATCCACACGTCGATGACCTCTGCGTGCTGGAACCCCAGTAGGTCCGTTGCCACTCCCTTCTGGAACACCAGGACCACCATCCCGAAGGCCGCGCCCACGGAGAGCAGGTTCATGAGGACGGCCTTGACGGGGACTATCACCGAGCGGAACACCACCAGCAGTATCAGGAAGCTCAGGCCCAGCACGAAGGCGAAGACCGCCGGGGTGTAGGAGCGAATGACGGAGTAGAAGTCGGCGGACTCCGCGGCCACGCCGCCGACCAGGGCCTCGGCGTCGACTCCGTCGAACGCGTCGGGGACGTAGCTGTCCCGAACGGTGGACACCACGTCGATGGCCTCACCGCTGCGGGGTTCGCCTGGGATTGCTATCGTCAACAGGGTCAGTTCACCGGAGGGACTGACCTCCAGGGGCTTGTCAGGGACCAGGAAGCGGCCGTCCGACCTGAGAAAGGCTTGCAGCTCGGCAATCGCCCGCTGCACCTGGGGGCTTCCGCTGTCGCCGTGGATGACGATCTCGGTGGGATTGGCCAACCCGAAGGAGAAGTGCTTTTCCATGAGGAAGAAGGCTTCCCTGGTCTGGGAACCCTCTGGGAAGGAGTCCACGCCGTTGATGCCGGTGTGTATCTGGAAGTAGAAGACAGTGGCGGCGATCATCGGCGCGGCCACGGCGATGATGCTGACGACCGGGGCGCGGGTGACGGCGCGGGTCACAAAGTGCCAGAACCGCCGCCCCGATGACTCGGATGCGTCGCTCCTTGCCCTGCCGAAGAAGGGGATTGGCAGCCGTTCGATCCTCGGGCCCAGCAGCGCAAGGACCGCCGGCAACAGGGTGAGGGTGGCCGCCATCGAGACCAGCACGACGAGGATGGCCCCGAGGCCCAGGGACTGGAAGAAGGGGAACGGGACGATGAGGAGTCCGCAGAGAGCGACGACCACGGTGACACCGCTGAAGAGGATCGTGCGCCCCGCCCTTGCACAGGCCCGCTCGATGGCAGCGTTCTTCTCCAGTCCGCGAGCCAGCTCGTCCCGGAACCGGGACACGATGAGCAGCGAGTAGTCAATTCCCACGGCCAATCCGATCATGACGACCATCAGGGTGACGAGAAAGATCAGGTCGAAGGCCTGGCCTATCAACGCCGTCAAGCCCAGGGCGACGATGATGCACACTAGGGACAGCCCTATTGGCAGGAGTGCGGCCGTCACGGTGCCGAATAGACCCAGGAGAATGACAAGGGCCAGCGGGACTCCGATGCGCTCCCCCCACCGCAGGTCGTCTTCGGCCAGCTCGCTGTAGTCGTGGGCGGCGCTGGCTTCCCCCACCATGAGCACGCGAAAGCCGTCCCTGCCATCCGCGCCCTCCACAACCCGTAGTAGGGTCGGAAGATCCTCAACGACTTCGTCAAGGCTGCCGGACAGGACCAGGGGCATTATGGTGGCCCTGCGGTCGGCGGAGACCATGGACGACTCGCCAGTCTGGTAATAGTGGAAGGCCCCCGTCAGCGTCTCGCTCCCCAGGGAGAGGAGCTCGCCGTGTATCGCTTCGACTTTGGCACGGAACTCCGGCGAGTCCACGGTCACGGTCTCTGACCGGACGATGACCACCTCGTTGATCTGGCGGGCTCCCCGGAGCCTCTCCAGCAGGGCATCGGCGCGCACCGATTCGGCGCCGTCGCTCAGCCGGAACTCCGAGGTCGTGGCGGCGTCGAGCACATCGGTAAGCGGCGCCGGACCCGGGGCCACCTCCCCGTCGATGGCGAGGATGCCCGCGACCACGACGGCCGCGACCCAGACGGCGATGACGGCGAACGGCCTTCGCGCACTAGTGCGGGCAAGATACCCGGTCAAGAATGAGCCTCATCATAGCTACGACCACATATAGGACAACTGTTGCCATTACAGGCCAATTGGATTGGCGATTCAGTGCGCAGCGCAGAGAAACCAGGGCTCAATCAGCGGACCCAGATCGCCCTGCTCCCGTCCAACCACCATGAGCGGTGACCTGCGTCCATCCTCGGACCCATGACGGAGAGACACCCGATTCGCAATCCTAGCCCAACCTCCGAGCCCTCCCCGGTTGGCAGCCTACATGGCATTCCATGCGGCGCGCGGGATGCCAGGGACTGTACGATGGACTGGAGCCAAACCCATAGCGTCGATACCGTCTCCGCCTGTGCCGCTTCAGCACAGCCATGAGCCGCCGCAGCGACAGAATCTCGTACTTGGCCAGTCCTGGGCTCAGATACATGCTCCGAGCACTCCTATCGATGGCTGGAATGCTGCCCGCGAATCGTGTGGGCCTGCGTCTGTCCCCAAAAGCATCCACGAAATCGACTATACCCCGCAGGTCGCATCCACCACGTATTTTTGAGCTCCGAAGTCGTATCGTTTACGTGTTATCGGCGTATCATCTTGATATAATCAGTCCAGACCCGAGCTTCAGACACTGCGGCTCCGGTAAACCCGGAGTTGCGCGGGGCCAACCGAGGTGACGGAAGTGAATCGATCTGACGAGCTTGAACGGGAGAACCGGGCGCTGCGCGACCGCCTATCGCGGCTGAGCGGGGCGAGCCTGCGCATCAACGAGAGCCTCGATCTGGACGTCGTGCTGCAGGGCGTGCTCGACTCGGCACGGTCCCTCACCGGGGCCCGCTACGGGGTGATGACGCTGCTGGACGATGGGGAGCGGATACAGGACTTCCTCTCCTCCGGGATGACGGAGGAGGAGGCGAGGCGCATCTGGGACACCCCCGACGGGATGCGCATCTTCGAGTACCTGGGCAGCCTCTCGGAACCCCTTCGCACCCCGGACATGCTGGGACACCTGAAAGCGATGGGCCTGCCCACATTCCTGCCTCCGGAGTCGGTGCAGACCGTCCTGTCCTTCCTGGCCGCGCCCGTGCATCACCGGGGAGAGCATGTCGGCCACATATTCGTCGCCGATAGTGAGGGGGACAGTGAGTTCCTGCCCGAAGACGAGGAGACCCTCGTCATGTTCGCATCCCAGGCGGCGCTGGTCATCGCCAACGCCCGACGTTACCGGGACGAGCTCCGTGCGAGGAACGATCTGGAGACCCTGATCAACACCTCGCCGGTGGGCGTCGTGGTCTTCGACGCCAGGACCGGCGCCCCGGTGTCGTTCAACCGGGAGGCGCGGCGGCTGGTCGACGTCCTCAGAGACCCGGACCAGTCGCCGGAGCAGCTGCTGGACGTTATCACCGTACGGCGCGGGGACGGGAGGGAGGTGCAACTGGACGAGCTGCCGCTGGCGCAGGTGCTGGCGGAGGCGGAGACCGTGCGGGCCGAGGAGATCGTCATGAGTGTGCCCGACGGCCGGAGCGTCAGCGTCCTGGTCAACGCCACGCCCATCCACAACAAGGATGGTGAGGTCGAGTCCATCGTCGTGACCCTCCAGGACTTGACCTCCTTGGAGGACCTGGAGCGGCTGCGCGCCGAGTTCCTGGCCATGGTGAGCCACGAGCTGCGGATGCCCCTGACCTCCATCAAGGGCTCCGCCGCCACCGTGCTGAACGGCCCGGCCTCCATGGAGCGGGCCGAGATCGCCCAGTTCTTCCGCATCATCGACCTGCAGGCCGACCGCATGCACGACCTCATAGGGGGTCTGCTGGACGTGGCCCGCATCGAGACCGGTACGCTGTCGGTGGAGCCGAGTCCCACGGACGTGGGGAGTCTCCTGGAGGAGGCGAGGAAGGCCTTCACCAGCGCGGGTGGCAGGCACAGCGTTGAGATCGACCTGCCTGCGGACCTGCCCTGGGTCGTCGCCGACGGGGGCCGCATCGTCCAGGTCCTGGGCAACCTGCTCTCCAACGCCGCCAGGCACTCGCCCGAGGGTTCTCCCATCCGCGTGGGCGCTAGGCGGGAGGACTCCCAGGTCGCCATATCTGTATCCGACGAGGGAAGGGGCGTGCCGGCGGACCTGTTGCCGCACCTGTTCAGGAGGTTCTCCCGGACCGACGGAGGTGACAGGGGGAGCGGCGGCGTCCAGTCCGGCCTGGGCCTCGCCATCTGCAAGGGCATAGTGGAGGCTCACGGAGGCCGTATCTGGGCCGAGAGCAATGGCCCGGGACTGGGGACGCGGTTCACCTTCACCCTGCCTTCCGTCGAGGTGGGAGCGCCTGTCGAGCTCCCGCCTCCCGCCGTGCAGCTGAGCCCGTCGCGGGAGCAGGTGCCCATACTCGCGGTCGACGACGACCCCCAGTCGCTCAGGTACGTCAGGGACGCCCTGTCCAGGGCGGGCTACTCGCCCATCGTGACCGCAGACCCGGCGGAGGTGCCCCGCCTCATGGAGGAGCGCCAACCCCACCTGGTGCTGCTGGACATGCTGCTGCCGGGGAGCGACGGCATCGAGGTGATGAACACCGTCCTCGAGACGGCGGACGTGCCGGTGATATTCCTATCGGTGTACGGCGACGAGGACGTGATCGCCAGGGCGTTCGACATGGGCGCCGTCGACTATGTGGTCAAGCCCTTCTCGCCGACGGAGTTGGCGGCCAGGATCAGGGCGGCCCTGCGCGGGCGGTCAGCGCCCGGATGGGCCGAACCGCCGCCGCCCTATACCGTGGGAGAGCTGCGCATCGACTACGCCGAGCGCCGGGTCACGGTGGCCGAGCGTCCGGTGCAGCTGACCGCCACCGAGTACGAGGTGCTCCAGCGGCTCTCGGCGGTACCCGGACGGGTGCTGACCCACGACCAGCTGCTGCAATGGGTCTGGGGCCGGGAGAGAAAGGGCGAGCCCTGGTTGGTGCGCAACGTGATCAAGAGGCTGCGCAACAAGCTGGGGGACGACGCCGCCAACCCCGTCTACGTCATGACCGAGCCCCGGGTGGGCTACCGCATGGCCAAGGGTGACGATCAAGAGGAGGCAGGGCCCTAGCGCTGGCCCGAGCACCTGGAAGAGCGGCATAGCCGGTCGTCCCCTGCTGCAACCGGGGAACCTCCCGATGTGGCGGCAGGGCCTGAGGGCGCTCGTGGCTGACCGGTGATTGTCAGACGGTAGGCTCCTGCGCCGCCTGCCGTTCGATTCCTACATCCGGGATTCTACAGATTCTCCCCGAAAGGAGTTGATGCACCTGATGGACCTCGAAGGGGTGAAGGCGAAGGTCAAGCGGGCAACCGTCAATTTGCGGAACCTCGAAGGGGATATCGACGAATTCAGAGAGAGGGAGCAGCGAAGGCTCATCGCTGAGATCGAGCGAGGCTCCCCAATTGTGGTCGGCTCCGACCCTCCTGAACTGCTCGTTGACCACTCCATTCGAGTCGGCGAAATTGCCTACAACCTGCGGTCAGCCCTAGACCACCTGGTGTGGCAACTGGTCCGCCACAACCAGGAAGCTCCAACCCGCCAGAACGAGTTCCCGATCTTCATATGTGAACGCAGGTATCAGGAGGAGAAGAAGAGAAAGCTGCGTGGAGTGGGACTCGCATCCGCCAGCGCAATCGAGAGCCTCCAGCCATACCACAGCCACAGCACAGCAGGTACGCACCTCTGGATGCTCCACCTGATCTGCAACATAGACAAACACCGCCACGTGAACGTAGTCAATCTGCACTCCACGGCAACCGCACATCTCAGAGACGACTCCGTACCCACGACCCTGACCCATGGTATGAAATCGGGGCTGGCCCTCCTGGAGTATCTGAAAGGCACGGGGTACGAGGACCGAGTTGAGATCGAAGTGGAAACGGATGTGTGCTTCAGAGACAAGGAATTGGAAGAGGCCAGCCCAGGTTATGGCTCAAGGATCGAGAGTGAGGGCATCAACCGCCCACCGGTCGTGCCGGTGCTTTCGTCGTGTCTGAAGGCTGTCAACGAGGTTGTCGCGATGCTGACGAAGGACGCTACTGGCCGGGAGTGGTTGGACGAGTCTGACGCAAATCTGTAGGGCCCGACCAGAGCCGCGACTGCGGCATTGCGAGCTGTTGCCACCGAAGACCGGGTAGCGTCACTGTTCAGGACCCATCTACGGCATCGCTTGGATTCACTTCCTCCGCCTATGGCCGGCCTACTGGGCCGGGCCACCAATCTCCATCCTCCCAGCCGACAGAGCCCCAGGCGGGAGCGAGCCAACCTTCAGTTTCGCCGAGTCCATCGCGGATTGGTACGTAGATGATATAGTTAGAAGTTCAAGGGCATTGCAAAGATACAGAATCTGTGAGAAACTGCCATGAGTTATGGCTAATCTGCATTGAGGATAGGCGATTGCCATTCGCATGGCCTGCAGATGAGATAGCAGTAAGCGCCGGTCGGCCCGAAAGAGCTTCGGCGCCACTAATCCACGACTGCATAGGCGCCGAGACCCCGCAGGCGACGGCCCGCCTCCGGGTCACCCGTCATCTCCCCTCCCCACTACAGAAGCCGTCTCCGATCCTTCTTGGAGCGTCGCCAAGATACACGGCCGCCGGTCCCTTTCCTGAGACTCAACCAATGGTCGCCGCGGAGATGCCGCGCAAGTCAACCTCACTTCTGCCATTCCCCTTCTCGACACGACCCTATAGGCCATGGGGTACGCGAACGCTTCAGCAATGGTCGCCAATCTGGAGCTCAGCCCGCCGCAGACCGCGCCGGGTGGCCTCCTCCAACCGATGAATGGTTCTCTGGATTCGACATGCAAGAGGGCAGGATAGGAGCAGTAGCATGAGAAAGAAGACAGCCGTTGCGCTAGCTGGCATTGCGGTCTTGATGATCACTTTGACGGGCGTGGTCATGGCCGCGGTGAACTGGGACCTGCCCGAAGGTGTTCCGGCGGACTCGAAATATCCCGAGTTGCCAGCCTGTGACAAGTACGTCACCCATGACAGCGACGGAAACATCATCAAGTGCGCCTATTACAAGAACGCATTGGACGAGACGACGCTCGACCTGGCTGAGCTGCACGACAAGCAGGCCGCCCTGGTGGCCGAGCATGAGAAGGCCCAGGAGGTCATCGAGACGCTGGCGTTCAAAAACGATCTGCTCGAGGTAACTGTAGCCGAGAAGGACAAGGAGATCGCCGACACCGCCGCCGACAGGGACGCGGCGCAGGCCGAGGCCGATGGCTACTTCGAGACCCTAAAGGACGCCGTCGACGGTTGCAGCGTTCACCATGAAGTGAACCCCGAGAGATACGCAGAGATCTTCACCACGGGCAGCGATGACGGTAATCCGATCAAGTGCGTTCTGCTTACTGACCTTCTATACCAGAACAAGACAACGCGTGCCATCTCGTTGAGTAGTGCCGTCAAGTATCCGAAAGTGACAGCCCGAAAGTGGGTTAGGACTCACAGCATCCTGTGGACCCTGAGCCACAAGATCTTTCACACGAACGCCATCTATGACATAACCTCCGGAACCTGGGATATCGAATCCTATTTCTACAAGCACCCCGACCGCAGGAACAGAGGCGAATGGATCCTTACCGAGTGCGGCCTCAACGACGCGGAAGACGAAGTGACATGCGTCCACGTTGACGGGGACTTCTACGATTTCGATGGGCTCATCCCTCCTGACGAAACAGAACGCATGCATGAGTCCGCCATACACATGATGAACCGCCTTCTCTGGGACCTCCAGCAGGTCTGGGACGAGAAGCTGATCTGGCATCCGGAGCTCCATGAGCATGAGTTCGTGGTGTTCCTGCCGCCTTCCGTTCCCGCTGATGCGGAAGCCCAGGAGCGCCTGGACACCGGCAACGCCCTGATCGAGGAGGCCGGCCTGCGGTACCGCACCGTTGAGTATGGAGAAACCGACCCCGACGCCGGCCCTCCTGAGGATGGGGTCCGGCTCCCGCGCTGGTACAGGATAGACGGCAAGTCTCACGACGGGCGCACCTGGGGCGGGCTGAGATGGCTCCAGGCGATGTTGGACGAGTAGCAGCCTTCCTAACTACGGCGATGACCCTCCTGGGTGCTTCGGAAGACGGGCGCTGGGTGGACCATGTGTTTCCTGAATGTCGCCACGGGCCGTGAGGAGATCAAGCACTCCTGGGCCGTCCGGCGGGACGGGTACATATTCGGGTCCGGATGGTACGAGCGGTATATCGGCCCACGCTGAGGGTATGTGCGTCTGGAGAACGGTAGAGCGCGGGCCTGTGCAAACTACCTTCTAATGAAGGCGTCCAGCTCCGCCAGGGACATTTCCGCCCATTCCCATTTGCCATTGGCATAGTGCTGGTATCGGAACAGGTCCTGGTCAAGGTCGATCTGGTAGTACCGTTCGTCAAAGACGTGCTGGACCGGAGTCACAGTCCACCACTCCGCAGCAAGCGGGCCAGCCCGTCCGGTCCATAGTTCGCCGTCACGCTCGCTCAGGAACAGGATGTTCACGCGGTCATGGTCAAACATCGGCGTGTGCTTCCGAAAGACCTGCCGCATGACCTTCTCCGTGAGGTCGGGAGGGGTATTCCCCCACAGGCTTCCGTCACAGTACGACGCGGTTACGTCGACCTCCTGCCCGTTCTCGTAGTTCGCCGCGTTGTGCCCGCCAAGTATCCGCTTGATCCGGTAGGTGTAGATAATCGCCGGCCGGATCTCGCCGCCAAGGTCGCGCGTGGCCGGCTCTGCCCCCACGAAGGCTCCGGCGACAATCAAAGCGGAGTTGGCTACGTCGTGTTCAAGACGTGCGGTTGGCGGTGCTCCCTGGGGGTCCCAAAACATCCTGTCCTCTTCACCGTGCCCGCAACACCCCTGGCACATTTCAACCACGATCTCGGGTTCGGCACACGCTGTGAGAAAGGCCCCCACCAGAGCTGCAACCAATACCAGGTGTTTCAGACTCATGGGAGCATCCCCTTCCAGTCTGTTCTGTACTCTCCCGCGATTTCGCGTAGCTCGCGGATCAGGGAACCGACCGCCTCGGAACGCTCCGTGCGTGGTGTCTTCTCCAACTGAATGGCAAGCTCCCGAGCGTTTCATCGAACCACTGCCGGGCCACTGACATCTCGCCCGCTCACCGGTGCCGGGACTTCTCCCGCCAGAGCCCCCATCCCGTGGTGGCGAGCACGAGAGGGATCATCACCGCTATGATCTGCCAGACCACCTCGTGTTGCACCTTTGTAGACTCGCCTTCCTCCAGGGTCAGCAGCCTAATCCAGTTGTGGAAGAACCAGATCGCCAGGGCGGCGCTGGCGTAGAACAGCGCGTGGGCGCCCACCCGGGTCAGTGTGGTCGATTCGCCGGCTGGCTGGGAGAGCACCCCGCGCAGGTTCACTACCAGGGCGATGAGTATGCCCACCCCCGAAACGACGTTCATCACGTCCCACACGCGCTGCGGGTTGTCGTAGAGCGCGCTGAAGAGGTACTGCGCAAGGTACACCGCGGCGTAGACCATCATGAGTCCGCCAATCCCTCGCAAGACCATCGCCATGGGAGCCTCCTTCTACCTTTCGTTCATGTGGCGGAACAGCCACTGGTATGTATGCGCACGTTCATCCTCCGTCATCGAGCCTGTTCGAGCCGTTCCAGGAAGCCGTACACCGCCGACTCGTACCTCTCCTTGTCGAGATTCCAGGAGCCCACGTGCGTGGCCTCCGAGAAGACGTGGTACTCCACGATGTCGGGGCGCGCCTCGGCCAGCTTGTCGCTCGTCGATACGGGCACCGACGAGTCGTCGCTCCCGTGGAAGAGCAGTATGGGGGTAGAGGGCGGCAGCTCCGCAGCGCGGTCGAGATGGTCCATGGCGTCGAAGTCGATGCCGAACCGGAGTGAGGTCAGCGACTTGGCCAGCCACGTCAGCGGACCCGGTAGCGGGACGCCGAGCACCCGCTCCTGCGCCGCGTTGAAATTGATGCCCTCTTCGAGGTCGAGGGCCGGAGAGTCGAGAATGACACCCCTCGCCCGGTCGGCGATCACCGAGTTGTAGAGGAAGCTGACGACTATCGCCCCGCCCATGCTGTATCCGACAAGTATGACGTCCCTCGCCCCGGCGGCGAGAGCGAAGGTTGCGGCGGCCTCCAGGTCCTCCCACTCCTCGGCTCCGAAGCGGTAATACCCATCGGGGTCCGACGGGTGCCCCTCGTCGTTCCGATAGGTGATGGCCAGCGTCGGATATCCCCTCCCCACGAGAGTCGGAAGGATCCTCAGGAGCTCCCGGCGGTGTGCTCCCTGCCCGTGCACGAGTATTGCCCACGTGTCTGACTCGCCGTCGGTCTGCCAGGCGGGAAAGGTACCCAGGGAGGCCGGGACGCCGACCTCCCGGAACGCTATCCCGTGCGCGATGAGCGGGTCTCCGGGATACGCATAGGAGTCAACGCGCACGCGGTCCCCGACTCCGGGCAGGGGACCCAGGGCTGTCACCTCTCGGACCACGGCGTCGCCGGTCGCGTCGATGATTGCGGCCACCTGGTTGTAGGTGTCCGCCGACTCCAGTCCCCAGACGCCGGGCTTGTCCCAGCGGCCGTCCTGCTCGGTGTCTGAGGTGGCCGCGAGTGTGATCCGGCCGTCCCCAATCGCCGTCACCCTGAGGTCGAGGGGGTCCGGTTCGTGATGGGCTATGAACCCGCGCCTCTCGATCTCGCCGGAGTAGTGCCAGCCTGCCCCCAGGAAGAGGACAATGAGGGTGAGAACGGCTGCGAGGAATATCGCCTGAATCTTGCGCGCACGAGACATGGCGAGCTCACCTGATGACCAGCACCGGCGCGGCGATGTGGCGTGCCACCCGTCCGGTGATGCTGCCCACCGCCGACCGTGCGGCCCCTCCGAGGCCATGACTGGCCATCACCACCAGGGTCGGCTGCTGAGAAGCCCCGTCCATGATGGCCTGAGCCACGTTCAGGCTCTGCCGGTGGTCAATGGCGATCTCCAGGCCATGCTCACAGCTCAGGCGGTGCTTCACGCTGGAGAGGTATTCATCCACCGCCCTGGCGTCGGCGGATGCCTGCTGTTCTGAAATCCTCTGGGGCTTCCCGTCACTCCCGAGCGGCAAGTAGTCTAGGTGCTCCCGGTAGTACTCAGTGGTTGGGGTTATCCTCAGCAGGGAGATGCTCGCTCCGAGCGCTCCCGCCATGGCGGCGACGTGGGGAAGCGACAGCTCCGCCCTTTCGGACCCGTCCAACGGGGCCAGGACCGTCTTGACCTCCACCCGAGTCGCCGGGCTTGCCACCATGGCGCGAACGATAAGCAGTGGGTTGGGGATGGCGTGAAGCACCTTGTCCGTTACGCTGCCCAGGGTCCAGGGAGCGGTCCCGCTCCTTCCGTGGGTTGACATGACGACCAGCGCCCTGGGGTCGGCCGTTGCATGGGTCACTATGGCGTCGGCGGGCACGCCGCGCAGCGTCGAGACCGATGCCGGGTTGCCGGACGCCTCCAACCGGTCGCGCACGCCCGCGAGGTATTCTTCCGCACGCCGCTGCCTCTCCGAGAGCATCACCTCTACGACATGCCTCGTGTGCGTGTCCAGCACGGCGGGAGTCAGGATGTGGCAGGCCTCCAGCAGCTCGATGGGCGCCGACATCGAGGAGGCGACCAGCTGCGCGTAGGGCAGCGCCTGCTCGGAAAGCTCGGAACCGTCAAGCGGCACAATCACCTTGGAGTACATGTCAGGCCACCTCCTCTGCCAGTCATCTGGTTTCAAGACGCCGATCGCGCCCGTTGGCGGAAGCGGCTCCTCCTCCGTAACGCCAGGGCCATAGAGACGCCAACACCCGCCGCGACGATCAAGGCCACCGACCTCCGGGGCGGCATGACCATCGGGCTGGAGGCTCTTCCCTTGCGCGCCTCCGATCACCCCGCATTACAGGTACGGCTGGATTGCCCCGCTGCACTGACCCCATCCTTGACGTCACTCCGACTCACTTCGTCTCACCTTGGACGGCTTCCGAAGCGGGCGGCCCACCCCCATCCCCATGGAACCTGAACCCAAGACGAGCAGCGCCAACGCGGCCTCATTCTACCGAAGTTTATTCATAAATGATACAAAAGATACACTATAGAACTCGCAGACAGCACGCTATCTGTGAGATAATGCCATGCGTCGTAGCCAATCCATTTGGAGATAGGCGCTTGTACTTCGCATGGCACGTAGATGAGATGAAAGCAGCCCTGGCCGCCCAGGCGGACCTGGCCGGGGTTACGGTTCGCTGTGCACCGGGCGCAGGCACTCTACCCCCCCCCCGATTTTCCGTAGGCCGGATGGGACGCATTCTCATGGCCGCTGACGCTTCCTTGAACGGGCGGAGACCCGGGCCGGTTCGCGGGATGCGCAGCAGGTGAGAATCTCCAGCGCTCGCACCCTCATCCTCGCCGCAGTGCTGGCCGTTGCGGTAATCGTGCCCGGCCTGGCTGCCCCGGGCTCCGTCTCTGCGCAGGCGGCACTTGAGGTGCTGGTCAGCCCGGTGTCGGGCGAGAACACCACCCTGGACGTGTCGTGGGCGACGGTCTCGGGCGCCGAGCACTACCTGGTGCAGCACAAGACCGGCGGCGGGTCCTTCGATGACGGGGAGGAGACCGCCGAGACGGCCCACCGGCTGTCGGGGCTGACGCCAGGCACGACCTACACCGTCAGGGTGAGCGCGATAGACACCGACCCCGATCCCGACGTAACGCTGGCAACCGGCGAGGCATCGGAGAAGACCCAGTTCCTGTCTCCCATCTCCTGGGATGGCGACGCCAGCGTGGCCGACCAGACCTTCACCGTGAACCAGGAGATCGACACACTGCGGCTCCCAAGGGTTACGGGCGGGCAAGGGACGCGGACCTTCAGCCTGAGTCCGGCACTGCCGACCGGGTTGACGTTCGGCTCCACGCAGGCCCGCGGCCGCCTCGACGGCACGCCGACGGTGGCCGACGCGGGCCCGCCCACCCTCTACACGTACCGGGTCGAGGACACCGCCGGGAACGCCATCGAGCGCGTCTTCTCCATCGGCATAGTCGGCTCCTCGTCAACGCTGACGGGGCTGACCGTCACGCCGGTTGCTGGATCGACCGGCAAGCTGGACGTAGCGTGGACGGCCCTCTCCGGCGCGGACAGGTACGTGGTGCAGCGCCGCACCGCCTCGGGCCTGCTCGACGACGGCGTGGAGGCGACGGGCGCCGCCCGCCAGCTCACCGGCCTGCGTCCGGGCACGACCTACACGGTGAGGGTGTCGGCCATCGACACCGACCCCAATCCCGACGTTCTGCTTACGACCGCTGAGACTTCCGGCTCCACTCTGCCCGCGCTGGGCTCCGTCACCGTGAGCCCGGTGACCAACGATCCGACCAGGCTGGACGTGTCGTGGACCGACGTGGCGGGCAACATCA
Source organism: Dehalococcoidia bacterium (assembly GCA_965207305.1). GTDB lineage: Bacteria > Chloroflexota > Dehalococcoidia > Lucifugimonadales > JAGWBF01 > JAGWBJ01. The sequence goes on from CBDBMB010000003.1 coordinate 165,674, forward strand.
GCTACGTGGTCCAGTGGAAGACCGGCGTGCAGAGCTACAGCGCCGCCGAGCGCAACGGCAGTGCGGGCTCCAATGCGGGCGGCTTCCGCATCACGGACCTGACCGCGAACACGGCCTACACCGTGCGGGTGACGGCGCGACACACCATTGCAGGCCAGGCGGCGGACGGCGACAGCTCCGAGGGCACGGGCACGACGACGAGCTCGGGCCTGCCCGGACTGGCCGTCAGGCAGGTGTCAGGCGAGACGACCAGGCTGGACGTGTCGTGGACGGCGTACCCGGGCGCCGACAGGTACCTGGTGCAGCACAAGACCGGCGGCGCATCCTTCGATGAGGGGGAGGAGACCACCGGGACGGCCTACCGGCTGTCGAATCTGACGGCCGCCACGACGTACACGGTCAGGGTGAGCGCCATCGACACCGATACGGGCAGCGACGTGGCGCTTGCGACCGGCGAGGCTTCGGGGACGACGCAGTCCTCGCCTCCCATCTCCTGGCTCGACGACTCAAACGTGGCCGACCGGACGTACACGGTGGACAGCCAGATCGACTCGCTGCGGCTTCCCAGGGCTGCGGGAGGGACCGGGGACCTGAGCTTCAGCGTGAGCCCGGACCTGCCGCCCGGACTGTACTTTGACGCCACGCCGGCCCGTGGCCGGATCGACGGCAAGCCGACGGAAGCCGGCACGGGCCCGCCCACCGTCTACACGTACCGGGTCGAGGACACCGCCGGCAACGTCCTCGAAACCGTCTTCTCCATCGCAATAGTCAGCTCCTCGTCAACGCTGACGGGCCTCACCATCACGCCGGTTGCGGGATCGACGGACATGCTGGACGTTGCGTGGACGGCCCTCTCCGGCGCAGACAGGTACGTGGTGCAGCGCCGCACCGCTTCGGGTTCGTTCGGCGACGGCGGGGAGACGACGGACGTCACCCACAGGCTCACCGGCCTGCGTCCGGGCACGACGTACACGGTCAGGGTGTCGGCCATCGACACCGAGACGGATCCCCACGCGCTCTTGACGACCGCCGAGACCTCGGGTTCCACCCTGCCCGCGCTGGGCGCGATCACCGTGAGGCCCGTGACGGGCGACACGACCAAGCTGGACGTGTCGTGGACCGACGTGGCGGGCAACACCGGCTACGTGGTCCAGTGGAAGACCGGCGTGCAGAGCTACAGCGATGTCGAGCGCAACGGGAGCGCCGGAGCCAATGACGGCACTTTTCGGATTACGGGCCTCACCGCGGACACGACTTACGCCGTACGGGTGACGGCGCGGCACACCATCGACGGCCAGGCGGCGGACGGGGACTCGTCCGAGGGCAGCGGAGCCACCACCGCGCCGAGCGTGACCGTCTCGAATCTATCGCTGGAGGTCGGCGAGAACGGCGGCACCGGCGACTACACGGTGGCTCTGGACGCGCAGCCCAGCGGCACGGTGACGGTCTCGGTGTCGAGCTCCGACACGGGCGCGGCCACGGTGAGCCCGCCGTCGCTGACCTTCACCACCGGCAACTGGTCCGACCCGCAGACGGTGACGGTCACCGGCGTCGACGACGACGTGGACAACCCCAACGACCGCAGGACCGCGACCGTAACCCACTCGGCCACGGGCGGCGGATACGGCGGCGTGTCGGTGGACTCGGTGGCAGTGACCGTGCGCGACGACGACGGCCCCCCGGTCACGACCCCGGGCGTCACCGTGTCGAGGTTATCGCTGGAGGTCGGCGAGAACGGCGGCACCGGCGACTATACGGTGGTGCTGGACACCCAGCCCGGCGGCACGGTGACCATCTCGGTGTCGAGCTCCGACACGGGCGCGGCCACGGTGAGCGCGTCGTCCCTGACCTTCACGACGAGCAACTGGTCGAACCCGCAGACCGTCACGGTGACCGGCGTCAACGACGACGTGGACAACCCCAACAACCGCAGGGCCGCGACCGTCAGCCACTCGGCGTCCGGCGGCGGCTACGATGGCGTGTCGGTGGCCTCCGTGTCGGTCACCGTGCGCGACGATGACGACCCGCCGGTCACGACTCCGGGCGTCACCGTGTCGAGGTCGGCGCTGGAGGTCGGCGAGAACGGCGGCACCGGCAGCTACAACGTGGTGCTGGACACGAGGCCCAGCGGCACGGTGACCATCTCGGTGTCCAGCTCCGACACCAGCGCGGCCACGGTGAGCGCGTCGTCGCTGAGCTTCACCACCGGCAACTGGTCCGACCCGCAGACGGTCACGGTGACCGGCGTAAACGACGACGTGGACAACCAGGGCGACCGCAGGACTGCGACCGTCGGCCACTCGGCGTCGGGCGGCGGCTACGACGGCGTGTCTGTGGGCTCCGTGTCGGTCACCGTGCGCGATGACGACGATGCCCCGGTCACGACTCCGGGCGAGACGGAGCCGGTCGCACCCCCAGGCGAGTCGGTGTCCGAAGGGGGACTGCTCACCTGGCCGCACGCGGAGAACTCGGACGTCGCCTACTACATCGAGTGGGTTGTGAGCGAGCGGCAGGTCGAGTTGACCGAGCGTCAGAGGAAGGAGCCGCTGAGCAAGCTCGACGAGCACACCTGGATCACCTTCGACGTAAGCGAATACGACAACACCTTCGTCGAGGGCGAGGACTGCGACCCGAACGGCGTCTGCCAGCTCCAGCTCGATGCCTTCGACGGCGACAAGCACTACCTGCTCCGCATCGAGACCTCGGTCTGGGAGGACGACGGCTACCGCTTTCGGATTGACTGCTGCACCTGGGTGCGCCACACCCCCGGCAGCGACGAATCCGAGGGGGCAGGCAGCTCGGAGCCAGAGCAGGGACAGCAGGAAGGGACAGGGGACTCTGAGCCGGAGCAGGGCCAGTCGGGTGGCACCGGCGACTCGGAACCGGAGGAGGAACAGTCGGAGCCACAGCAGGCCCCGGCGGACTCAACCCCCGCCGTCTCCTTCGTCATCTACTACGACCCCAACGCCGGCGCCGCGGCGGCGGACCGCTACAACCAGGCGACGGCGCTGCTGACGGAGGCCGGGATCGCATACAGCGAGGTCGTGGGCGACGTCCAGGACGAGGTCGACCGGCTTGCCGGGGTGACCAACTCGATAATCCCGCGGTTCTTCCTGGGCGACCCGACCTCCCCGGACTGGGTGTCCGAGCCCAGGGTGAACAACGGCGGCCTGCGGTGGCTGAAGCAGAAGGTCGCCGAGCTGAGCGATGGCTGACCGCGGCCGGAATGCAGGGGAAATAGGAGCCCATGCCTGAGCACGTAAGGCGCCGATCACGGTAGAACGACGTGCTCCACCGGCACCCAGCCCGTGCCGTCGTACCCGGCGCCGTTCCACCTCCTCCCCACCGCCGGTCACGATGGGCGAAGGATCCCTCCCGCCTCCTCCTTTGGCTATACAGTGCTGATACGGCAAAGATACGAGAAATACACGAATACGATATGGACATAGTGCGATGCTGCGGTCATTCTATTGCACAGCCAAATCTATGACCCTGCTGGTTCTGCAACACAATTGAGACTCGGTACCAGCAGGTGCATGCCTGCTAGTAGTGGGCTGCGTCCATCCGACGCCCCGTTTTCCGGGTGGCCTCTGGCCTCACCTTTCGAGACCGGCCCGTAGCGGCGGGTCTCCCTCGCAGGTTGCCGAGAATCGCTGTCATCGACTGTGAACGAATGATACGGCATATCAATAGCTGCCGGGAGTACACGGGAGCCCGTTTGTCTCCAGGCCCGTGGCCCGAGCTCTCGGGGCGACCATCCGTGTTGCCCGCTGCACAACATCTTGACCTCCAGGGGGAACACTAGCCATGAAGCTCTCCAGAATAGTGTCGCTCTCCGTTCTGTCAGCCATCGTCGCCATGGCTGCTTTCGCATTCTCTGCACCGGCCCAGGCGCAGGAGCCGGGCGGTGATAACGACTACGTTGACGTGGGTTTAACCCTGGAAGTTCCCGAGCTGAGGCTCGCAAGTCGTCATCAAATACTAGACATTATCGTTGTTAACCACGGGTCCAGGACGGCTTATGACGTAGAAGTCGTAGTGAGAGTAGTGTACCCCAAGGAATCAAGCTATTTCCTGGCGCCAGGCGACTACGATCAAGTAGGTGGTGCGCCTTCCTTGGAAGTGCTGGCGCCGGACAGGAGCGTGTCTCAAGGGGACGATAGATATTCCCTGGAATGGTCGATCCCCGAACTCGGGGGGCTGCAACGTGAAACTCTGCATGCTGGGGTAATCCATAAATATCTATCTAGTGATCCCATACCATTCAATAAAGAGGCCTACCCGCACGAATTCGAGGGAGAGGTGACCACGTCATCCTTCGAGAGTAAAATCCACAAAGGAAACAACACGTCTCGGGTCTGGTCATATAGTAATGACCTACTATACAAGAGCCAGATTCAGGCGGGGGGGAATTATACAGTCACCGTGTCAGTGGACGATTTATTCCCTTCACCGGGGGACACCGTAAATTTCACCATCACCACAAGTAGAGATTATTCATATCCAGGAGGAGGAGATCCTGTCACACCGCCGATTGACCTGAAGGCTGATGTTGAACTGACTGACGGTCTGTCCGTTTCCGGCGACCCAACGTACGAAACTAATTTAGGCTTAAGGTCAGTGCCGGAACAGGTGAGATACAGCAATGGCGTGTTCAATGTCGGGACACTGACAACGGGGGTACAAACAAATTCCGTGACCCTGCCGATCAGGGTGTCAAGCAACGCCACAGTGCATGAGCAGTGCCTCACGGCGACGCTAACCGGGAATCCCCCGCCAGGCAACGGCCCCTTTGACGACGACATATCGGACAACGTGGCGAAGGTATGCCTGGGCTCGGCGCCTGTTCGGGAGGGGGATCAGGTGGTGCTCCGCGATGGGACAGTTGACTTGTTCACCTGGTACGACTGCGTAGAAATCACCAACCATCCTTGCAGTAGCTCCGCTTCGTTGGAAATCGTCGCGCTGGGAGGAACGGCGGTGGCGGAAGCCGGGGAGCACGACATAATCCATCCGCACAGCGTGGTTGTGCACATCCCCGATCCGGCAGGCCGGGCGATCAGTTCCGACAGCATGTCCGACGCAATGGTATGGTCCACCGGTTTTGAGGAGATCGATCGTGGACCCAAGGGCCGACCCGGAATTTTTCTCGGCGATAACCTAGAACACTTGGACTGGGAAACGACGAATGACAACGACCAATGGGGCGTTCCGGATGCAACCTACCCCACCTACCAGGTCGGAGACCTCAAAGTGGAGGTGTCCGGTCCGGGAGAGGTGTCCAGCTGGTACCACTCCAGTAATGTGGCAACCTCGTTCTACGGCTCCGGCACCGACGGGGTCATTTACGACGACATTTGGTACCTAGGTTTCCGATACGATATCTGGTTGGAGTTCGCTACCCTGGGAACTTACACCGTCACGCAAACCATCAAGGCCAAGTACGACGACGACACGACGGACACGACGGACCCCACCGAGTACACAGACAGTGGCACTTACACCTTCCACGTCGGTCCAATGACGGACCTGAGCGTTGCCGACGGCAGCAGCTCCGATGCGGCGGCCAATCAGACGGCGTACACCATCCTCGCCGCCAACAACGGCCCGGAACATTCGGCCGACGCCCGGGTCCAGATCGCGCTGCCATCGGGCGCGCAGGTGACGGAATACGTCGCCAGCGAGGGAACCTACTCCAATGGCGTGTGGACACTGCCTGGGTTGAAAAACCCGGACTACCGGCGCTCCCAGGGCAAACCGGAGGCGGCGACGCTGACCCTCATCCTGAGCGACGGCGGCGTGCCGAACGAGCCGGCCACGGCGACCATCACCCTGACCGACGATTCGTACAACGTCTGCATCGCCAGCGACCGCCGCACCCTGGTGCATACCACCGAAGCCGCCTGCGTGGCGGACACCGATAACGGCGGCAGTTGGCACGAGGGTACGGTGTACGAATACCCGGTTAACAACAACACCGCCACCATCCAGGCCCGTTCCGGCTTGGCGGGTGGGGCTCCGGACACTGCGCCCGCCCTGGTGCAGGCCATCGCCACCGGCCCCCGAGCCAAAATGGTGACCTGGAGCGAACCGGAGTCCGGTTCCAATCACCCCGACCACGGCCCGGTACGCTCCTGGGATATCGAGTACAGCGAGGACGAGGGCGTCCGGTGGATGCCGCTGGCGCACCATTACAACGGTTTTAACGATTACCGGTTCTTCATCGATTACGAAGTGCCGTCCGGTTCGATGCGACAGTACCGGGTGCGGGCCCGCTACGACCAGCGGGTGGGGGACTGGACGGTGCAGTCGGTGCCCGGCGCACAGGCGGCCGCTGCCGGCGACCGCGGCGTCACCATCCGGCCCACCAGCCTCACGTTGCGGGAAGGCGGCCGCGGCAGCTACAGCGTGCGGCTGGACGCCCGGCCCACGGGCAACGTGGTCATCGACCTGTCCCACTCCAACCCGGACGTGCGGCTGACCACCAACCAACTGACCTTCACGCCCTCCAACTGGAGCCGGGCCCAGACGGTGTACGTCAACGCGGCCAGGGACCAAGACACGGCGGACGAGACCGACACCATCACCCACGTCATCGACCAGGCGGCCACCTCGGCGGACTACGACTACTTCATCCTGCCCGACGTGACGGTGACCGTCACCGACCCGGACGCGGCGCCCCGGTTCACCGCCGGCGGCTCCGGCCGGACCGAGATCCACGTGGACGAGGGGGGCAGCACGGAGTACCAGGTTGTCCTGCGCACCCGGCCCTCCGAGGACGTGACCGTGACCCTGAGCTACCCCAGCGGGACGATCACCCTGTCGCCGGTCCGCAACCTGACCTTCACGCCGGAGAACTACAACGTCCCTCTGACCATCACCGTGACCGCCTTGCAGGACGACGACGACGTGGACAACGACCTGGCCTTCATCTGCCACCGCTACAGCGGCGACTACGCCGATGAGCAGTGCCTGCCGGTGACGGTGACCGACGACGACCGGGGCGGCGTGAGCGGCGAGGTGGAGCTGTCGCTGAGCGGCTACTGCCCGGGCACGTGGCCTGACGACATGAGCGGGACGAGCATCGTGGTGGAGAACTACCCCGAGCAGGCCGGAGGCTGCTTCTACCAGCTGCGGCTGAAGGCGGCGCCCACCGGGAACGTCACCGTAACCCTGCGGACCGACGCCAGCAAAGTGGAGCTGGACGCCGACCTCTGGACCGAGGGGTTGCAGAACAGGCTCACATTCACCCCGGAGAACTGGCAGGATGCCCAGGAGATCGGCTTCTGGCCCAAGGCGGACGACGACGCGGCGAACAACAACGACTTCACCATCACCCAGACCGTCAGCGGCGGCGGGTACAACGGGGTTGTGGTCCCCGATATCGTGGTCAAGGTGGTGGACGCGGACCGGGACCGGATCGGCTTCCGGGTGGAAGCGCCCCACGGCGGGCTGGAGGCCGGGGAAGGCGACCGGAGCACGTCGGACGGGGACCTGTACCAGGCGGCCTTCTACATGTTCCCGGAGACCCAGCCCGCGAGCACGGTTACGGTCGCCATGAGCAGCGACAACCCCGACGTGACGCTGTCGCCGTCGCGGCTGAGCTTCACCCGGTCCAACTGGGACCAGGGCCATGACGGCGGCCCGGGCAGGAGGGTGATCGTTCGCGCCGCCCAGGACTCCGACGAGGAGGACGAAACGGCGACCATCACCTTCACGGTGACCAGCTCCGACGCCGACTACAACGGCATGGAAATCGGCGCGCTGACGGTGCGGGTGGTGGATGACGATAAGTCTGAGGACGGCGGCTCCGCCGGGCAGGCCAGCGCCTCGCCTCCCCCACATCCGGTGGCGAGCATCGAAGCCTCTTCATCGGACGGCGGCAGCGCCGCCAGCGGGACCCGGCAGTCCACGGGCGAAGCGCCTTCCCATGCAGCGCCGGTCGCGGCGCTTCTCCGGAGAAGACCAGCTGGTTCAGCAATGGTTCACCGGAGCTCAGGCCGCCGCCGGGGGTAGCGGGAGGTCAACAACGGCGGCCTGCGGTGCTGAAGGAGAGGCCCGCACACATGGCCGTGACTGAGAGGTAGACGCCGGAAACGCAAGAGAGGCCGCATCCTTGATTCAGTGGGGCAGGATGTCCCATGACCGCATGGGGGCGGCTGGGAGGCGGGGGACCGCCGACCGCACAGCAGTTGGGGTCGTATACAGGATCGTACAGGAGCAGAACGCATGGACAAGGAAGAGGGACCGGCAACGGAGATGCCCTCCGCCAACGCGGCGGACGACGAGGCTGCGCGCTTGGCTGCGCTCCTGTTCGTCGATGAGGCCGGGGTAACGAGACCGGCAACGGAAACGCCGTCCAGCTACGCGGCGCGCATGTTCGGCGAGGAGGCCGCGGACAACTACGGCGTGATGGGCCGGTTGATGGTAATCAACCGGCTCCCGGTCGGCGATCTGGGGCTGCTCACTATCGGTTTCCGCATCACGGACCGGCCCTACGAGAAGTGGACCCGGCGCTTCAACCAGTTCAAGTACGGCGAACCCACCGCCGCGAAGGCGGCCATCCGCACGTTCTGTGCGGCGTTCGAGGACTTCCTCCCCCCGGGGAACCCGCGCATCGTCGTCGTCTCCTCGGTCTCTTCTGGGCAGAACATTGCGCAACACGACACGCCGGCGTCGAAACTCGCGTCCACGCTTGCATTGTCCCGCGGCTGGGAGTGGCTTCCGCATCACGTAACAAAGGACCGGCATCCCAGCCTCACCGGCATTGCCTCCGCGGCCGAGCGGGACGCCACCGTGGACGGGGTGTACCTGGCTGCCCCCATCGGAGGCGAGCCCGGCCTCGTGATCGTCGTCGACGACTTCTGCACCCGGGGCGCGACGCTCGGCGACATCGCCCGCGCGGTCCGGGAGTCCAACCCCGGATGGAAGGTTCAGGGGGCCAGCCTCGCCAAGGTCGAGCGCGCCGCCTACTGGCCGGGCGATCTCACCAACGCACACATCCCCGACTCGCTCGATGCCATCTGGCGCTGGGACCCGGGCGAGTCGCCCTTCCATTGAAACGCAACAAGGGCTGCATGCATGGCCCGCGCCCTCGTCCGTGCGCTCCGCAAACGCAAAAAGCGCCCACATATGGATGGAGTAGGACATGACAGTCTATGGAGATGGGTCATCGACGTGTGCAGTGGAAACCAACAAGAGGTTCGAGGTCAACGAGCAGCACCTGTTTGACGAGAACGCAGACACTGAAAGCGCCTTCTGTGGGGCCGAGAGCTCACCCAACGAGCGGGTGAGCGTGGGCTACTACTTGGAGCAACGGAAGAACGGCTTTGACGTCGGGACCGTCAGCGAGTCGTGCAAGGCGTTCGCGCCGCCGTTCGCCCTGCGCATCAGCTGCGACCTGGAGGCCGAGGGTAGGTTGGATGAAGCGGAGGAGTATCGGCGGCTCTACGAGACGCTCCGGAAGGAGACCGGCCAAGACCGGAGCGGCGACTAGGAAACAAGGCCTGACGCCTCCCTTCTATGTTTCCCAACCGTCCCCGAAATCAAGAGAGACCCCATACATGGACGCGCAATCCTCCTGAAACGCAAAAAAGGCCGCATACATGGTCGGCGGGGGCAGGATGCCATCATGCGGCATCCTGCCCCCGTGTTTTGCGCTCCGTCGGCCCGTCCTAGAACAGTCGCAGCGTCTGCTGCTGCGTCTGCTCCGTCTCCGCCTCGGCGGTCGCTTCCTGCGCCGCCCCCTGCTGACGCCGGTTGCGACGCTTGGCCGGTGGCGCGGGCCTCTCGTAGGCGGGGTGCTTCGGCGACTCCTCCCACCTGGCCCTGGCCCTCTCTATCACCGCCGCCACCTCCCGGGTCAGCGCCGACTCGTCCACGTCGTCGAAGGACTCGATGTGCGGGTCCGACGAGGGCTGCTGCACCCCGATGGTGGCCCTGCTTCCCTTGATGGACACGACCACCTTCAGGCCGTCCGGTTCCTCTGTGGCCTTGTCCGGGGCGTCGGAGCCTTCCTTCTCCTCCGCCGTCCCACTCTCGCCGTCGTTGCTCTCGGCGTCCTCAGGACCTCGCCCGTCCTGTTCGGTCTTCTCGGCGGAGTCCTGCTCTCCGGCAACCGGGGCGGGCGTGGTGTCCGCCGCGTCGCCGAAGGGGCTGTCGTTCACGCCCGGCGCGTCCGAGCGAGTCGTTTCCGTTCCGGTCTCGTCTGGCATGGTCTTCTCCTTTCCTTATATGTGTGTGCGTGCTGCGCTCGCGTGAGCGAACCATCCCCTACGCCGCGACTTTCGACTTCCCCTTGATCTCGCCCAGGGTCGTCGGTTTCCAGTAGAGGTCGCGCTCTACGGCGGGAACGCCGCCGAAGACGGCCACCTCAGCCAGCTCGTCGAGGCTGAAGTACCCCAGCTCCTCCTCGAACCCCTGCACCAGGCCGAAGCAGAGGCCAGTCTCCGCCTCCCACTCGGTGACGTACCAGGTCCAGTTGCTGAAGGGGGTGAACAGCTTCGCGTGCGCGACGACGGAGTCGTAGTCGGCCACGTTTTCGTTGGCGTAGAGGGCGGGGATGGTGTCCCCCAGCTCCTTCGTCATCAGCTCGTGCCTGCGCAGTCCGCTGTGCTTATCCTGCCACGTGGTCGTGGTCGTTGCCTTTTCGTCAGACATGGTTTCTCCTCTCTTGTTCGTTCCAAGACTTCCATTGCGTGCGCCGATCACTCGGCGTAGGTCCCCACCGTCCGCTCCACCGCCTCCGGCGTGACGTAGGTGGGTGTGACCGTTCCCAGGTCCATGTCCAGGTAGAGGGCCATGAAGGGGCAGGTTCCCGCCACCATGCGGCGGACCACCTGTAGCACCAGCGACGCCATCATCTGGTTGATGGTCGGGTCCTGGTCGGTGAGGTCGAGGGCCGCCGCGCAGTCCACGTCCGGGGGCCTGGTCGATACTGCCGTCAGCAGGTCGGGGCGCTGGAGCGTGGGCGCCGGGGCCAGGTAGCAGGTGTCGCCCTCGAAGGGGGGCTCCTCCCAGTCCACGCGGCCGGAGACGTTCCCCACCAGGACCTGTCCCCAGTTGGTGTCGTTGCCGGCGTCGATGAGCCAGCGGGCGGGGTGTCCCGGCAGGCACTCGGCCATCGCCTTCCTCGCGAGGGCGTTGTCGGCGCAGCCGATTATCAGACTCTCGCCGAAGTCGATCAGGCCGGGGTAGCTGTGCCTGTTGGTGCGGGAGTCCTCGTCGTACTCACGGAAGAGGTACACCGAGTAGCCGACGGGCCGCCCGTAGGCTTTGGCCAGCCGGTCTGCGAGGACCTGGCTCTTGAAGCCGCCCACGTCCCCTGCGTAGAAGTTCTGGCGCAGCAGGTTGTGGGGCTCGACCCGGTCGTGGTCGACCAGGACGATTCTGGCCTCCCGCCCCTGGAAGAGGCGGCAGAGGCCCTCGGCGACGAAGCCGCCGGTCCCGCCGCAGCCCACCACCGTTATCCAGGGGTTGTCCAGCAGGAACTCGTTGTCCAGGTAGTAGGGCATTCTCACTCACCTCCTTGTTCTTCGATTTCCTCCGGCTCCTCGCTCACCAGCCGGAGGCCGTGGGGCAAGCCGTCAAAGAGCTGCGACCACTCCACCGGGGCGAAGTGGCCGTAGACGCCGACCCGGAGTCTCAGCTCGGGCCGGTACTTGTTGAGGCGTCCCACGACGCCGTAGATGCGGAACCCCTGCTCGTCTTTGTCGTCGGTCTTCGAGAAGAAGGCTCGTGAGGTCCCGTGGGAGTGGAACTCGGCGACCACCCCCGCAGGCGGCTCGTATTCGAGGGACGTGGCCGTTCCTTCCTGTGGCGGCACGACCAGCCGGTAGGAGCCCTCTTCCCACCGCACGGCAAAGAACCACTCGGTGTCCGTGTCGTCCAGGAACCAGGCCAGCCCCCGCTGGAAGAGCCTGCCCGGGATGGGGCCGTGGGCCAGCTCCACCTTCTCAGCCACGGGAGCCAGCCCCCGCACCATGCAGGGAGCGACGAGCACTCTCGCCGTCAGGTTTGCGCTCTCGGACTGCACGTAGAGGCCGCCCGCTCCGAGCACGTAGTCGTAGCCGATGCCGTTCGATCCGGTCAGCCCGTCCTTGTGATTGACGAGGTAGCCGACCGGCTTAGGGCGTTTGGTCGCGGCAGGCCCGCCGTTAGCGGTAGCCGTAGCCCCGTCTCCCCTGGGATGCCGCGATGACCTGGGCCACCGTGCACTGGGGAACAAGGTCCTCAACCGGGTAGTCAGTCTCTCCATCTATCTCCTCCCATAGCGCGTGCAGGTTTTCGGGGTGCTTCTTCGACCGCTCCTTGCTGTCCCCGGTGCCCGAGAAGTAGGACTGGAAGAAGGACTCCGGTATGAGTCCGACCTCCTCCGGGAACTTGTGGCTTCCGGGGCAGACCCGCCCGTCCCTGAAGACGTTGAAGGCGGGCATCTTGTAGAGCATCTGGTCGGGGTCGGTGGGACGCTCCAGGGCCGCGTAGACCCAGGGCGCGCGGCCCGGCGAGCAGACGAAGACCAGCCCCGGCATGGGGAGCCGGAGCCGGGCGGGGGGCTTGAACGCCTCCCGTTGCAGGGCCACGGGCCAGACCTGGGGCGGCCTCCAGAGGGCCACCACCTGCCCGGTCTCGCCCTGGTTCCACCAGAGGGCGTCCTGGGGCAGCAGTCCCGAGGAGGCCCCCATGTGTTGGATGAACACGTTGGCGATCTCGTCCGCCGAGACGGTCCGCACCCACTGGGACTCGCCGTCGAAGCCCCGCAGCAGGAGCGTCTCGTCGTATACCTCAAGCTGTAGGTTCAGCCTATCCCTGGGCAGGTCCGATCCGCCCGGCAGGGACCACTCGGTCCTTTCGACGTCAGTCGTCATGTTCGTTGTCCTCCTTGTCGTGTTCGGGCAGCCGGGGCAGGACGAAGTCCAGCATCTCGGCGAAACGGCCGGGGAGGTCCTCCTCCAGCCAGTCGCTGAGCTTGCAAACGGAGTCCATGAGCCTCTTGGCCTTGCGCCACTCCTCCGTCCCCTCGGCGATGATCTCGTCCTCCCACGGGTCGCAGAACCCGTCGTAGCTGCCATCGTCATAGCAATGGTCGAGGAAGAAGTTGCCGGTCTCCGCGAAGACCCAGGCAGCGGCCTGTGCCGCCCCCTCGAACCTCGTGTCCTTGAGCGCCCAGGTGAGGTCCTCCAGGGGTATTCCGCCCTCGGGAATCCGGGTCAGAGTCGTCTGCGGGATGCGCTGTGCGGCGCATTCGAGCCACGCCGTCCGTATCCCGTCGGGTCCCTCGTAGTAGTGGTCGCCGGGCCTGGCCAGCAGGATGAGGGCCGAGAGACCCTCGTGGTAGCCGTGCCACAGCTCGTGGAGGGCGTCGTAGCCGAACCCCATCAGGTCGAAGGAGATGCCCCTCCGCAGCCAGGACCAGGGCGGTTCCTCCCCGTCTTCGAAGAAGAACTCGATCACCGGCATGTACAGGGGGAAGTGCTTCTCTCCGAAGAGGTTGGCGAAGCGCTCCACCCTGGCGCGCACGTCGGGGGCCGAGAGCGCCGCCTCCGCCTCTTCGGGAAAGAGGCGGCGCACCAGCCCGGTGAACCATGCGTAGTCGTCGGCGTACCCGACGATGGTGACCAGCTCCCGCAGCGACGGCGGACGCCGCAGGAGTTTTTCAGCCAGGCCGCTGATCAGCGCCGGGGCCGCAGTTGCCACCGCAGCGCCTCCTTCAAGCGCCCCGTCGCCGAGGCGTAGTCCTGGGCCTGGGCGCAGGCCATTTCGACATCCTTCTGCCGAGCGGCCGCGGCGTCCAGGTCGAGCCCGCCGTCGGGCCGTGTGAGCTCCGCCGTGAGCTCAATGATCTTCAGGTCCGTCGGCGGCGTCGCCGCCAGCAGCCCTGCGAAAGTGCGGGTGTCCATCGGATGCCCTCCTTACCGGGTGGAGCAACCCTTGGTGCCCACCCGCCGCTGGAACTCGTAGACGGTATCGTCCCCCCTCTTGGTCTCCTTCACCGCGGCGTTGGCGATCTCGCCGTAGAAGTCGGCGAGCGTTCCCTTCACCTGGTCGACGGTCATCTCGGGGTCGGGGTCGGGGAACTCTCTGTCGTCGTACACAAACACGCGTGCCATTGGTCTTTCTCCTTTCTCTGTCTCGCTTCTCGTTGCCGTGCGGGGGAGGACCGCCGCTCCGATGGCGACGGCCTCTCCCCGAAAACTGCGGTCTAGCGGCCAGCGCCGACCGTCTCTTCCTCCAGCTCCCGTTCCACCGCCCACTCGAAGAGGGACAGGGACGGAGCCTGGGCCTTGCGACTCCTGGGCTTGACCGGCTCTTCTGCCATGAACTCGGCCCAGGAGAACAGCGACTGCTGAGGCCCGTCGTCCTCGCCGTCGTCGTGGTGCCCGTTGCCACCGTTGCCGTTGACCGGGGCGGGCGCGTGGCCGTTCCCGTTTGCGGAGTGCCCGTCCACCGGCGCCAGCTCGACCGTCTGGCCGAACAGGTCGTCGTGTCCGTTGGCGTAGTGGCCGTTGCCGTTGACCGCGATGGTCTCCGGCTCGACTTCGACGGCCTTCCAGCCGTCGTCCACCAGGTACTCCTCGGCCTGTGCCTCGGCGTTCCTGGCCTGGGCGAACGCCTCCTCCATCGACTCGTCGTCGGCCTCCTCCTCGTCGCCGCTGACGATCTTGCGGGCCAGGGCCATCATCACGTCGTCCCCGTCGTCCCCGTAGGCCGCCAGCCCGTCCTCGGGCAGCTCGCCCTCCACGGCGAGGGAGCTTTGCAGCTTCTGTGCCACCAGCTTCAGGGCGTCGGCCTGCAGGGTGTTCTTGTAGGACATGAAAACGACTTTGACCGGGCGGGTCTGTCCGATGCGCCACGACCGGCGGGAAGCCTGCCGCATCACGTAGGTGCTGTAATCGACCTCATCCCACACGATGGTCGGGAAGTCGATGAGGTCCAGTCCTGTCTGCACCAGCCTGGGGTGGCAGACCAGCACGTCGATACCCTGCTTGACCTTCTCGGCCACCCACGCCTCCCGCTTGTCGGGGGCCACGGCGTCGGCCTTCATCACCGCCACCCGGAACCCGTGGCGGGTCAGGATGTCGTCCATCCGCCCGGTGATGTCCCGCGTCCCCGTGTGGGTGACGTATACGAGCACCCGGCGTCCGGCCATCCGCTCGGCGGCCACTAGGTCCACCAGCGCCTTCTCCTTGGGGTACAGCTTCTCCTCGGAGAGTGGCGGCACGGCGACGATGATGTCGCCCGACCGGGGGTCGAACACCGTCTCTCCGCGTGTGCAGCCGTCCGGGTAGGCCAGAAGGGTCTGCAGGTATGTGGCCAGCAGCCGCTTGGAGCCGGACTTCAGTGCCTTTGTCAGTTCCGCTTTCAGCTCCTTGAACACCGTGTTATACGCGCTGCGCTGGGAGTAGCCGGTCGAGTCCTCTTCCGTGTCCATGCTGGACACCAGGATCTGCTCGTCGTAGTCGGGCAGGCCCGACGCCACGTCGGACAGCTTGAGGAAGATGGTGTTCCCGATGATGTGGAAGAGAGCGGAGGGCACCAGGCCCGGCTTCTCCCTGACCACCTTACGGAAGCTGCGCCTCCGGCTGTTGCGCCCGTCTTCCAGGGCGTCGTCGTCGTCCTTGCCGATGGAGACCTCCTCGAAGCCGTACCGCTGAATCCAGCGGCGCTCGTCGGAACGCCCGAACTCCGTGCGAATCTCCGGCGAGAACCTGTAGAGGAGGTGGAAAAGTGTGCTCGAATACCCGCCCATCATGGTGCCGGTAAGGCTGAGGGACTTGCCGCAGGCCTCCGCAAGGGTGCCGGCGGCGATGCCCTGGGCCGAGCCTCTCGCCTTGTACTCATGGACTTCGTCTCCGACCAGCAGGTCGAAGAAGCCCTTCATCCGGTGCTTCACGTAGTCGGCCAGGGGGTACCGGGCGGGGCCGGAGTTGTCGGCCTGCCAGAGGGGCGAGCCGCAGTCAACGCAGACGTGCTTCCTGCGGTTCAGCACCTTGTCCGTCAGGGGCACCCCGTCCTTGTCCACGATCTGCGCCGTGCAGGTCGGGCAGCAGGGAACCCGGAAGGGCTCCTCCGTCTCTTTCTTCCGCAACAGCCTCGCCGGCCTGTCGTCGGTCCCGCCGGACACGGCCCACCGGTAGATGACGGCGGCCTTCCAGCGGTAGGACAGCTTGGCCCGCTCCCGGCTCATCACCGCGAACAACGGGCCCGAGCCGACGGAGAGGCGCAGCCGCTCCAGGTCGGTGATGGAGGTGACGATGGCGGCGCGGGCGCCGGGAACCGTCATCTCCACCTCCCGCTTCCACTTGGACACCAGGTGGGGCGGGCAGAGCACCAGCACCCTCTTGAAGCCCGCCATGTGTGCGGTGGCTGTGCCGATGAAGGTCTTGCCGGTGCCCATCTCTCCCACGATCGTCGTGCCCCGGTGGGCTTCGAGGGAGAGGGCCGCGCCCTTGATGGCGTCGGCCTGCGCCCCCAGGGGCCTGCGGAGCAGGCGTGGGAGCACCCCGCCGTTTTCCGACGGGCGGTACAGGGGTGGGTAGGACTCCACCACCCGTCGGGCGATGGCCTCCTTGAACTTGTCGATGAACTCTCCGAGGTTCATTCCGTGTCTCCTTCCTTAGGGTGTGTTGCGGCCGAACGGAGCGAGGCGCAGGTGCGTCGCTGGATGTGCGGCTCAATGGCGAGTCAACCGCAAATGTGGGATGCCGTGGGGGCGTGCCCGGGGGGAGGTGGTGCTCCCCCGGGTCACATCGCAGGTCTAGTAGACCTGTGGGTTGATCGTTGCGATAACGAAGCGTCTTCGCAGCTTCGGGTTCGCAGTGATCGTGCGGAAGATGCCTTCGAGGCACTCCCGACAGGTGACTTCGGCGACGTCGGTGGTCGACTTGTAGTTGTCGGTGTCGAAGTCGATGCCGCACTCGGTCGGGCCGTAGCCCGCCTTGTAGTGGTAGCGCTGGTCAGCCATGGTGTTCACCTCCTTGCAGACGTGGTGAAGCGGTGCTCGTCACCGCTGGAGCCGGTCGGCGCAGTCGTCCTGCCGGCAGATGGCTGCGAGGCAGTCGATGCAGACCCAACCGTGGCGGGGGCAGTGGCCCATCGCCTTCGGTTGGGAGCGCCATGCTGGCCATGGTTCAACTGCTTCCTTCGTTCGGCGTCTCGCCGAGGTCCTCGTAGTAGATGCGCAGGCCGTACTCAGCTGCGTAGTGGGAGCAGAGCTCCTCGAGCTGCGATGCGAGGTCGTCGACGCCTTCCGTGGTGTCGTCGTCCTCGTGGTCGGCGTGTGCGGACAGGAGCCATTGCTTGATGAGCATGGCTAGTACCCGCTGTCGCGGAGCGCCAGGTCGTCGTTCCGGTGGGCTTCGGCGATCTGCCGCTCGACTTCCGGCGGCAGCACAGCGTCGTCGTCCCAGGGTTCGTCGTCGGCGCTCGCTTCGTGGTGCTTGATGGCGTCCTCGATGAGTGCCTCAACGAGGGCGGTGGCGTCCTTCCGGACGGCTGCCACGAATGCACGTGGCGATGTCTGGCCGTTGGCGTCGGCCAGCTCCTGGAGCCTGGCCCACACTGCGTCTGCTACCTCACGGTCCCACTTCGTTGGTCGTGGCATGGTTCAACTCCTTCCGTTGATGCGGTTGGTGATTCGGCGAGTACGGCCCCGCGCAGGAGCCGTCTATGCGGCTCTCAGAGCCGCTATCCGGGCCTTCTCGGCTGCCCTGTGGTCTTCGTAGCAGCTCCCGCTCAGGTGGTAGGACCTCACCGGCGAGGACACCACCCTCCCGTAGTCGTCGATGTCCACCGAGGCGGTCTGCATCGCGGGCTCGCCGGGAGCGATGGGCTGCCCGCACCGCGAGCAGGGCTCCATGACCATGATGGTCTGCGTCTGCATCTTCTTCTCCTTTCCCCATAGGGGTGTGTGTGTGCTGAGTAGCCTTCGAGTGTGCGAGGTCCAGCCGGTCCGGGCCGCCTCGTTGGAGCGGCCCAGGGCGAGCCGTCTACGCTTCGATGTCCTCGATCAGCCCGTCGTCCAGGTCGAGGGCGACCACCGTGGTCCTGAGCTTCTCGCGGTGGACCTCCTTCTCCGGGGAGTCCTCCACCAGCTCCATCGCCTTCGACGTGCGCCCCTTGACCAGCTTGCGCGTGCCGCCGCCTTCCAGGACGAGGTTGTTGAGGAAGCCCGCCGCCACCAGCATCGCTATGTGCCCCAGACGGAGGGGCATCAGAGGACGGGTGCGGGCGTCACCGGCGGGCCAGAGGGTGTCGGTGATGTCCGTGTTCATCCACAGCCCCGACCGCCTGGCCTCCGCAGCAGCGGCGACCGGATCGACGGTCCGGGTCGTGAACAGGACGTCGCCCCGTGGTGACGTGGCTGGGGTGTACTCCCCGTAGGAGTAGGGGTCGCGCCGGGAGCGCAGCGGCTCCGGCTGGCCCACCGACCACTCCATCACCATCCCCTCGGCGTAGGCGTCGGGGACGGGGTCTTCCTTCCGGTAGCCCATGAGCACGACCTGGTCGAAGTCCTCCCGCTCCGGGTCGGGAAAGGCCCAGCACTGCATCCGCCCGTAGTGGGTGGAGAGGTAGCGGGCCGAGTAGGAGAGGCGCTGCCTGGGGACGATGAAGACCAGCAGGCCGTCCTCGGCCAGGTAGCGCGTGCAGTGGGTCAGGAAGGCGTGCTCGACGCGCTTGTCCTCCGAGTCCCAATCGTAGGGTGGGTTCAAGAGCAGCAGGCCGAAGGCCCCGTTGGCTATCGACGTGGCAAACAGGTCGACCGCCAGAGTGCGGTGGAGCCGCTTCTCGGCCTCCTGCGCCCGGTCGCGGTGCAGCTCGACGCCGTAGGTCTCGATGGGTATCGAGTTGGGCCGGTCGAGGTTCTCGGCCAGCCTCTGGAGCGCGTCCCCGGCACCGCAACAGGGGTCCAGGATGCGCAGGGTCTCCCGCTCCCGGTAGTAGTAGCCCGAGGGGGTGTGTATCAGCTCGGCGATCAGGTCCACCACCCGCTCGGGAGTCGGGTAGTAGCCGCCTTTCGCCTGGGCAGCTAGTCTCATGTCGTCTCTCCTTTCTTGCTTAGTCGTCCGTCGCCTGGGACCGCACCCAGACGGACTGGGCCTTGCGCTCGCGCGTCTCGCCGTCCCACTCGTAGGTGCGGCCATCGAAGATGTCCCGGAGGACGCCGTCCACGATGGCCGCCAGGTGCTTGGTGGTGCCAACGATGCAGTCGCCGTACCGGTGGTGCGCCTCCCTGAACGTGGGCCGCTCTCCCGCCGGCAGGCGGACCTTCCGGAAGCCGTAGGCTTCGAGGACGCGGTCCTGGACGCGCTGGGCGCTGAGCTGACCCCTGCGGCGAGGCGTCTTGCGGTTGCGCTCCCGTGTGGCATAGGCGTTGCCGCTGGCGGCGTAGCCGTTGCGCTTCATGTGCTCAGCCATCGTCCGGTAGACGGCGAGGTAGTCCTCGCGGGCGCAGATGGCGATGGCGCGGACTACGCAGTCCCCGGTCTTGCCCCGGTATCCCGCCGCCGCCCGGCCGCCGTCGTCATAGCTGTAGCCGATCATGGCGTGGCCCCTGCTGCCGCCGCTGTCTCCTCCCTGGGCAGCGTCAGCCTGCCCGACGCCACCGCATAGGACAGGTCTTCTCGCAGCTTCTGGGCCTTGGGGGAGCACCTGTAGGCGGAGACCCCCACGGACTGGAGGGGGATGATCTCCTCCTCCTCGATGCCCCGCTCCCAGAGCCATCCGGCCCAGGAGTCGTGGAGCGGCAGCGGGCTGCGCTTGTCGAGGAAGCGGTGGTGGAGTGCTGGGGCCTCTTCCTGGCTCTGCGCTATGAGAAGGAACGAGTCCTTCTCGTAGGCGTATTCGGCGGTCTTGGTATAGACCAGCGCGTGCCAGGCGCCCGAGCCGCGAAGCCGGGCGATCTTGGTCGTCCAGGTCCCTATCGTTTCGTAGGGAATGACGCAGCGCTGGTAGCCGCCGTGCAGCGCCATCCCGTCCGCGCCCCTGATGATGTGGGCGGTGTCGGGCGGCTGCTTGAGGAGCGAGGCCCAGATCGCCTTGAGCGCCGTCTGGGAGCCGACCATCGAGACGAACCAGAGGCCCTCCGTCCGGTCGTCCCGGGCGAAGGCGTCCACCGTGGCCGAGAATCCCCCGGCGCTGATGGTGAACAGGTCCTCGGGGTCTATGGTGTGGGTTGCGAGCATGGTGCACCTCCTTGCTGTGCTGTGTTGAGGAGATGCGCGGGGACGATGCCCCTGCGTGAGAGCCTGACGGGGTGTGTCGTCAGGACAGGAGATTCCGCTCCTTCAGGCTGACATGACGCTTGCCGCCGATGACAACGTGGTCCAGCAGCTCGATGCCCAGTAGCTTGCCTGCCTGCGCCAGTTCCCTGGTGATGCCCACGTCCTCCGGGCTGGGCGTCGGGTCCTGTGAGGGATGGTTGTGGCAGACGATGATGCTGGGGACGGCCTCGACGACGGCGGGGCGCAGCACCTCGGCGGGCCGGACCATCGAGGAGTTGACGTTCCCCTGGTAGACGACCCGCTGGCCGACGACCACGTTCTTGGTGTTCAGGAGCAGCACCCTGAGCTGCTCCTGGGCCAGCGGGGCCATCTCCGGCCCCAGCAGGGAGTACACGTCGGCGGGGCAGCCGATGGAGGGCAGGTCGTCCCCGGAGCGCTCCGGCTGGACCTCCACGGCGTAGCGCATGGCGATCTCGCCCAGCAGGTTGAAGTTGCTGCGCAGGGCGTCCAGCAGAGCTTGCCCCGTACTCGATACGGGAGCCTCCACCTCGGTCTGGAAGAGGGGAATCTGGGAGCTTGTCGATGGGGTGTCGGCGTGTATCGCCGCGGTGGTTGTCATCTTCGGCCTCCTTGCTTAGCGGTTACAACAGAAGCAGGGCCGCCTCCTGTAGATTGGAAGCGGCCCCGTGGTTCATGCGCCCGGGTGAACGGGCGTCGCTGTCATGTTGTTGAACGGCCTACCCGAAGGGGGAGGCGTCGTCCGCCTGCCCGTTGCCGTTTCCGTTGCCGTCGAGGAACACGACCTCCTGGGTGTGGACCTCGGTGCGGGAGCGCCGCTGGCCGTCCTCGGTCTCCCACGTGTTCTGGACGAGGCGTCCGGCCACGTAGATGCGCTGGCCCTTGGAGACGTACTGGTTCACCGCCTCGGCGGTCTTGTCCCAGACGACGATGTTGTGCCAGTCGGCGGTCGTCTCCCCGTCCTGGTGGCGGCGGTCGGTGGCCAGCCGCAGCTTGGTGACGGCGGTGCCGCCGGGGGTGTAGTTCATCTCGGGGTCGGTGCCGACCCTGCCCAACAGCTCTACCTTGTTGATCGTCCGTGCCATTTCGATTTCCTCCTTGTGGATGTTGTGGCGCGGTCTGCCGCGCCCGTTTGAATGAGAGCGGGGCCGCTCCCGTAGGTGGGAAGACGGCCCCGTCCTGCGCTCCAGCGTGAGAGCGTCTAGCTGACCCGCACGTACTCCGACTCGCCCTCGGTCACCACGTCGGCCCGGACCTCCGGGTCGAGCAGCTCGTTGAGCCTCTTGTGGTTCACGGAGTACCGTGTCGTCCGCACGAGGCTGACCGTCCTTCCGTTGACGGTCGCCTTCGCGTCCCCCTGGCGGCGCATCCACGCCTTCAGGGTGTCCAGCGCGGTGCGCTTGGCCTTCTCCGGCTCCCTGATGGACTCCTGAGCCTCTGCGTAGGCCGCCACCGCGTCCCGTGCCTCCTCGTCCGTCACCTCCTTTCCTTCTGACTCCGTCTCTTCGGTCGCGTCGGCCATTCCCGGCAGGCAGATGTCCAGAAAAGGACAGCTTCGGCACTGCCAGCTACTGGACGAAAAATCCCGGTCCGGCAGGGCGTCGGGGTCAGGCCCGTTCTGGACGTGGTGAGCGCCCAGCTCGCCGAGCCAGGCGCAGGCGTCCTGCAGGGCCGTCTCCAGTCTGTCGGCGGGTATCCGCTCCCAGTCCCATGTGCGGTCGCCCGTGTCCATCGTGGCGATGACCGTGTCCCGAATCTCCCCCAGCTCTCCGAGGGTGTAGAAGGCGGCTTGGGCCACCGCCGCCGGGTGGCTGCGCTCGGCCCCCAGCGTCCGCCAGCGACGGAACGCCTCGGGTCCCCGCGTCTTGATCTCGACGACCATAGGGTCGCCGTAGGCGGGAGTGTCCGGCTCTCCCTCGAAGAGGAAGGGCTGGGGCGGGGCCTCGTCTCCCGTGAGAGGCAGGCGCACCGCCCCGTCCGGGTGGCCGGTGACCAGGATGTTCGGACCGACCCGGACCGCCACCTGCTTCGGGTTATGGGGGTCGGCGGCGTCCACCCTCCAGCCGGCCCGCTCCATCGCCCTTGCCACCACCGGCTCCAGGGCGTTGCCCGCCTCCATTGCCGTCAGCGAGTCGTCGCTGGGGGGATTCGTGGGTTCGTAGCCGGTCGCGGCGTACCAGAGGGCGCGGCGGCAGCCGAGGGCCGCCGATGCCCGCACCTCGATGTTGCCGTCGCCGTCGAACCGTGCAGCGGGGCGGGAGAAGACCTCCGCCCTGTCAATGTCTGTCGTCGTTGTCATCGTCATTGCCTCCTTGTGTCCGTTAGGTGAGGGAAGGGAGCGGTCATGCCGCCGCCTTCACCTCTGCTTCCTGTTCCGCTTCCGCCTGTGGGGCCTCCCTCTCCTCCCTGGCCCGGAGGTGGGCCTTGAGGATGTGGGCGATGCCGTCGCCGAGGCCGTGGATGGGCACGCTTCTGCCGTCGCCCAGGTTGTTCCAGAAGGGCGCCATCTCCTGTATGCCCTGAATCTGGTCGACAATCTCCTCGACCGGGGTCCCCCTGCGCAGGTGCAGGGAGATGAGGCGGCAGGCCAGCTCGGTTACGCCGTGCTGGAAGCTGCCGCCCTTCCCCAAGAAGCCGAAGACCTCGAAGGGCTGGCCGTCCTCGTCCGTCGAGACGGTGACGAACAGGCTGCCCATCTCGGTCTGGAGCTTAGTGGTGGTGCTGGGCAGGCTGCGGGGCCTGTCCCGTGTCGTAGTCGTGGCCATGGTTCGTCCTCCCTTCTCCCGCCAGCCAGTCCATCGCCTCGCCGATGGTGGAGATGACCATCCCGCACCACCGGCAATTGGGCAGCCTGACCACGGGACCGCCGCAGTAGCGGCAAGCGTCGGTTGTGCCGTCCATCTGTCCGGTCATGGCCTTCCTCCCCGCGTCGTGCACACTGGAAAGCCGCCGGTGCACTCGATGACCTCCATCCTCCCGTTGGCTCGGACCAGTTCGGCGTCGCCCACGAAGGACTCGGCCTCGACGCGGGTGTCGAACCGCCCGAAGGGGGCCGCGGTCGGACCGTCCCAGCAGGAGATGGCGTGGTAGTGGAGGCCCGGCGGGTAGTGGCGGAGGTATGGCAGCGCGGGTGCGTAGCGGTCGAAGTAGCACGCGACCGTGAGCGCCATCTCGCGGTCCCTGTCGTCGGCGATGCCCAGGAGCAGTCGCACGATGGGCTCCTCGCAGTCCTCCTCGGCGAAGGCGGGAGTGATCATCGTCTCGCGAACCGTGGCGGGCAGCTCGGCCCACCGCTCCCGGCTGAGCTTCAGCCCGGCGTGGCTGGGGGTGGAGACCCGCCAGATTCCCTCGGCAAGCTCCACGATGTCGCCGGCGCTCGTCCGACCCCAGGGTGTATGGGTTGCGGTCGTTGTGGTCATGGTCGTTACCTCCTTTTCCTGTAGTGAGAGAGCGGGGCAGCCCCCTGGATGGAGACCACCCCGCTCGATGTCGAGTTCCCAGTTGACCGGACGGCTAGGCGGCCTGGGCCTGCCGTATCTTCTGGAGCCTTTTGTCTGCGCCCTCCACCAGCTTCCCGAGCTCGGCGGCCGTCAGGTCTTCGATGCTCTTGCCCGTCTGCTTCTGGACAGCGGCCAGCACCTGCTCCTCGTCGAGGCCCTGCTCGAAGCACAGCTCCATGACCCGCTTGCGCAGCGTCTCGACCTGCTCCTCACTCCGGGTCGTCGGCTGCGGCGGAGCCTGGGCCGACCTGCCGTTGGACCGGGCCTGACCGGCCCTGCCGTTGCGGTTGGCCTGCACCGGGACCCGCTCCGGCTTCGGAGCGGTCGCCGACGGCTGGTCGCCATAGAAACCGTTCCCGAACTGGCAGCCGAAGCTGCGGAAGGCACGCTTCATGCCGTCGGTGACAGCGGCCTTCATCGCCGTGTCATGGCCATCGAAGTTATCTTCCGTGACCGGGTGGACGCCGATGTCGGTGCGGGACAGGGCGCCGGCCACGGTGACCCGCACCGGGGCGCTGTAGCCGACCTCGGTCTTGACCTCTCCTGTCTGGGAATTGACCGTCTCGATCCGGCGCAGCGTCACGTCGCCGACCAGCTCGTATCCCCAGCCTCCGAAGCCGAAGATAGCGTTGGCCTGGTCGATGACGACGTGGCCTTCGAGGTAGTCGAAGGTCCTGCCCCCGCGCCCCTTGCGCTGGGAGACCAGCGCGGGGTCGAGGGGCTGGTCGAGCGCCTGCTTGACGGCGGGCGAGAGCCCGTCCCAGAACAGGGCCTGCCCCGCACTCGATGCGGGGTCGTGCTCGGTGGTGATGGCGGCGTCGGGCTTGTGCCCGTTGCCGTTGCTGTGTCCGTTCCTGCTGAACATTTCGATTCTCCTTCCTTGTGTGTCCTGTAGCGAACGAGCGATGGGCGGAGTCCCCTACGGGAATCCGTGCGCGGGCGTGGCCCGTCGTGAAATGGGCATAGCACCTCCTGAGCGGGTGAGAGTGGGGACGTGAAGGGCGGGAGCGAGCCCCGCAAGCAAGGGGCGGAGCGTGGAGGCTCCGTTAGGGGAAAGTGGGGATGGGGGAGTGGCGGAAGCTAGCGGGCGGAGAGGGCCGCCCGTGCAAGCAGCCGGAGCAAGACGGCCCGGCCATTGGGAAGACAGGCAAGCTCGGCCACGTCGCCGACGCCCTGGGGAAGGACGACGGATGCGGCGCGCCGGCCAAGCAAGCCCGCAAGAGTCCCGGTGGCCCCAAGGCCCGCCTCGTCGTTGTCGAAGGCGAGGAAGACCCTGGGGCAGCCCCGCAACGCAGAGGCCACCCGCTCGAGCCCCTGGGTTCCCAGGGCGGCGACGGCGGGAAGGCCCCAGCCCGCAAGGACAAGCCAGTCGAAGACACCCTCGGCCACCACGGCCCAAGGCGGCGCGGGACCGAGACGCCCAAGCCCAAGCACCGGCTTGGGGCCGGGCAGGGCCTGGAAGCGGGGTTTCACGTCAGGGTCCAAGGCCCGGCCCACGAGCCAGCGGACAAGCCCGCCGGAGACCTCGGGAACGACCACCATGCCGGCGAACCGCTCCGAACCCCGCTCGGTGAACAGGCCGGAGTCCCTGATGCGTCGCTCAGGGAAACCGGCCGACGCAAGGGCCTCTCGCAAGCCAAGCCCCGGCTCGAAGCCAAGGCCGAGCCGCACGGCGGCGTCAAGGCCGACGCCCCGCGAGGCCAGGTATCCAAGCCCGGCGGGACTGCGCCGGAGCTGCCCGGCGTAGAACCGCCCCGCCGCCGTAAGCAAGGCAGGGTCCCTGGGGGGAAGCGGCGCTGCGTGCCGACGCTGCGACGTCGCCGGACGAGTCGAGACGGGGTAAGCGCCGCCCTCAAGACGCCGGATGGCCTCCGGCAGGCTCAGGTTCTCGACCCGCCGGATGAAGTCCAGCACGTCCCCGCCCAGGCCGCAGCCGAAGCAGTAGAACTTCTGGGAGTTCTCGTACACCGTGAAGCTTCCCTCAGCCTCGTCATGGAAGGGGCACACGCCCTGGCGGACGCGCCCCCTTCCCCTGAGACGCACGCCCGACGCCTCCACCGTGTCGCCCAGGGGGTGACGCGCCTTCAACGCCGCCCAGTCCACGTTGGCCGCGACCATCACGCACCCCCGTTCAGGGGACGCAGGCCCCGCAGGCTGCGTCCCGAGACGACCTTGCCGGGCCGCCAGCGCATCCCCAGGACCGCAGCGACCTCCAGTGTGCCGCCGTCGCCGTGGGGCACCAGGGCGGCGGCCCTGCCCGTCCCCTGGCTGTAGACCATGACCCCCTGGCCCTTGAACCGACGCCTGACCAGCTGAGACCACTCGGAGAAGGCCCAGCGAGCCTCCCGCTTCTCCGCCTTCGCCATGTCCATGCCGGCGAGGACCGCCAATCCGCCGTCCTCGTCCCCTGCCTGCCTGAGCCGCCGGGCGTCGTGGACGCTCCTGGTCACGCTGGTCTCCGTCACCGCCGTGTCCTCCCTGAACCCCATCGCCGCGAAGAGCTGGTCGACCAGCTCCTCCAGGCTGCGCCGGGGCCTGTCCGCCGAGTCCAATGTCCGTCCGTGAGTCACCAATGTCGCCGTCGTCATTGCGCACCTCCTTAGTGCTTCAGCTTTGTGTTGCCGTCGATCCGCGCCCGACTTGCGGGCAAAGAAGAAGGGCCGCCCCCGGTTGGAGACAGCCCTTGCATGTTGGGAATGGGTTGTGAGGGGCCGAAGCCCGCTCGGTCAGCGTCGCCTTACAGGACGCCGGGGCATGAACCGCCGCAGGAGCAGCAGCCCGATGCCCAGTCCGACCAGGTTGAGGAAGAAGAGCTCGACGTCCAGCGTCAGCAGCGGCGCCCCGACGACCAGGACGACCGCCCCGGCCACGAGGACCTTCTTCCGCTTCCACCAGGGCTGCTTCGCGGGAGCCTTATCCCTTGCCGCTGCCACCGGCTCGTAGGCCGTCCAGATGGGCTGACCCACCAGGGCCTCCAGCTCGGTGACGATCACGCCCCGGCCGCAGCCCTCGGTGTGGCACTTGACCTCGATGCCCTCGCCGTCGGGCCTCTGCCGAAACGCCAGCCCGTCGGAGTTGGCCCCGTGGCAGACGGCCGTCGTCCAGAACCAACCGCGCTCGAAGCTCACCCGGTGCGGCAGCAGGTCTGCGATCCGCTTCGCGCTGGGTCCCGTGTACCGTTCCGTCATGTTCGCACCTCCTTCTCCGTTGTCCTGTGTCCGTGAACCGTCCATGCCGTCTTCGACCTCCTTTCAGTTGCTCGATGCCGTGAAAAAGACGCAGCTCGGCCCAGGATCAAATCAGGGAGAGCCGCGGTGGGATGGGTGAAAGCGACCGGCCCGCAGTACGACCACAGGACGGCGCGGTGAGAGTGTCAATAATCAGGAACATTAGGCCAGCGAATCGCTAAATATTCACGAACTATAGGCCAGATAATCAGGATATTTAGGCCACTCTGAGCGCCTGACCACAGACCATCGCGACACTTCAAGTAGGAGGTGAAGCGATGGCCTACAAGGAGGTATTCAGAGTGGAAATAGCAGAAGTCATCCGGCGCTGGCAGGCGGGGGAGAGCCAGCGCCACATAGCCGAGGGGACAGGGCTTGCTCGGGACACGGTGAGCAAGTACATCGCCTCAGCTGAGAGGCTGGGGCTGTCCCGGGACGGACCCGTTCCCAGCGAGGAGCAGCTGAGCAAGCTGGCGGCCATAGGCCGTGCGGGACCGCGGCGGGCGAGGACGCCGATAGAGGACAGGCTGGGTCCCTGGACCGACCAGATTCAACGGTGGGTCGTTGAGGACCGGCTGCAACTGACCCGCATTCGGGAGTTGCTCTTGGAGCGCGGCTGCGAGGTCTCCTATCCGTCCGTTCAGCGCTTCGTGGCCCGCCGCAACTGGCGGGGCCGCAGTACCAGGACGGTGCGGATGGAGGAGAGCCCGCCGGGTGAGGTGGCGGAGATGGACTTCGGGAGGCTTGGCTTCGCCCAAGACCCGGAGACGGGCCGCCGCCGGACGGTGTGGGCGCTGATCGTTGTGCTGGCCTACTCGCGGCACAGCTTCGTCTGGCCCACCCACGGGCAGAAGCTGGAGGACGTGGTCGCCGGACTGGAAGCGGCCTGGGCCTTCTTCGACGGCATTCCCAAGTACCTGGTCATCGACAACTTCCCGGCGGCGGTGGCCGGGGCCGACGCCCTGCATCCCAGGCTGACCAGGGGCTTCCTGGAGTACTCCCAGCGCCGGGGTTTCATCACCGACCCGGCCCGGGTACGCCACCCCAGGGACAAGCCCAAGGTGGAGCGGGGAGTCCAGTACGTGAGGGAGCGCTTCTTCAAGGGAGCCGACTTCAGGGACCTGCCTCACATGCGGAAGGAAGCGCTCCACTGGTGCCGCGAGGTGGCCGGACAGCGGGTGCACGGCACCACCAGGCGCAAGCCCGTGGAGGTCTTCGACGCCGAGGAGCGCCAGACGCTGCTGCCCTGGGACGGCGAGCCCTACGAGGTGACTCACTGGCGCAACGCCAAGGTGCAGCGCGACCACCACGTGACCTGCCAGAACGCCCTCTACTCGGTGCCGTCGGCTCTGTGCCATCCGGGGCAGCAGGTGGAGATCGCGCTGGACAGCAAGCTGGTGCGCATCTACCACCAGGGCAAGCTGATCAAGGTCCATCCCCGTCAGTCCAAGGGCAGACGCTCCACCGATCCCGACGACTACCCGAAGGAGTTCATCGCCTACACGCTGCGGGCGCCCGACAAGATCACGCAGAGCGCAGCGGAGCTGGGAGAAGCGGTGGCCGCCTTCGCCGACCGGCTCTTCGAAGGCCCCACGCCCTGGGCGAAGGTGCGGCAGGGACACAAGCTGCTCCGCCTCGCCCAGCGCTACACCCCCGACAGGCTGAACGACGCCTGTCGCAAGGCCCTGGACGTGGACCTCATCGACGTGCACCGCGTCGAGCGCATCCTGATCGAAGCCCTGGAGCAGCAGGATGCGCTGCCGTATCCCGATCCGTTGCCTACGGGACGCTTCGCCCGGCCCGGCTCCGTCTTCGCCCTGGTCAACGGCCACCACCCCAACGCAACACCACAAGGAGATCTGACATGACCCGTAACGTCCGCAACCCCGACCTAGCCCCGCTGCTCAAGACCCTCAAGCTGAGCGCCATGCTGGACACCCTGCCCGAGCGCATCGCCCTGGCCCGACGGGACCAACTGGACTACACTGCCTTCCTGGAGATCATCCTGGCCGACGAGGTCAGCCGCAGGGAGAACCGGCGCATCGAGATCCGCCTGAACCGGGCCAGCTTCGAGGAGACCTGCCGACTGGAAGACTTCGACTGGACGTCCGAAATCACCCTGGACCGCCGCCTCCTCGACGCCGCCTTCTCGCTGGAGTTCCTCGACAGGCACGAGCACGTCCTGCTGATGGGACCGGCGGGCGTCGGCAAGAGCTTCCTGGCTCAAGCCCTCGGCCACGCCGCCGTCAGAGCCGGGTACACCGTCCGCTTCATCCACGCCGACGACTTCTTCAAAGCCATGGCCCAGGCCAGGGTGGACAACTCGGTGGACAAGACCTTCCGCTCCTTCCTCTCCCCCGACCTGCTCATACTCGACGACCTGGGCCTGCACAGCCTCACCGGACCTCAGTCGGTGGACCTCTACCGGCTGATCATCGCCAAGCACCGGGCCTCCAGCTTCGTCGTCACCTCCAATCGGGCCATCGAAGAGTGGCTCAGTCTCTTCGACGACCCCATCCTGGGCAACAGCGCCCTGGACCGCCTGGCCAACACCAGCTACCAGATCGTCATCGAGGGAACCAGCTACCGGGAAAGGCTCTCTCCTCACCGCGCCCTCTTGGGCAAAGTGGCCAAAATCCTCAGCAAGAAGGGAGGTGATTGACCGACCCGCAGCATCCTGTCAGAATCCAAATCACTGGCATTCAGGGTGGCCTAATGTCTCTGAATATGCTGGCCTAATGTTCCTGATTATTGACATCGCTAAATATTCACGAACTATAGGCCAGATAATCAGGATATTTAGGCCACTCTGAGCGCCTGACCACAGACCATCGCGACACTTCAAGTAGGAGGTGAAGCGATGGCCTACAAGGAGGTATTCAGAGTGGAAATAGCAGAAGTCATCCGGCGCTGGCAGGCGGGGGAGAGCCAGCGCCACATAGCCGAGGGGACAGGGCTTGCTCGGGACACGGTGAGCAAGTACATCGCCTCAGCTGAGAGGCTGGGGCTGTCCCGGGACGGACCCGTTCCCAGCGAGGAGCAGCTGAGCAAGCTGGCGGCCATAGGCCGTGCGGGACCGCGGCGGGCGAGGACGCCGATAGAGGACAGGCTGGGTCCCTGGACCGACCAGATTCAACGGTGGGTCGTTGAGGACCGGCTGCAACTGACCCGCATTCGGGAGTTGCTCTTGGAGCGCGGCTGCGAGGTCTCCTATCCGTCCGTTCAGCGCTTCGTGGCCCGCCGCAACTGGCGGGGCCGCAGTACCAGGACGGTGCGGATGGAGGAGAGCCCGCCGGGTGAGGTGGCGGAGATGGACTTCGGGAGGCTTGGCTTCGCCCAAGACCCGGAGACGGGCCGCCGCCGGACGGTGTGGGCGCTGATCGTTGTGCTGGCCTACTCGCGGCACAGCTTCGTCTGGCCCACCCACGGGCAGAAGCTGGAGGACGTGGTCGCCGGACTGGAAGCGGCCTGGGCCTTCTTCGACGGCATTCCCAAGTACCTGGTCATCGACAACTTCCCGGCGGCGGTGGCCGGGGCCGACGCCCTGCATCCCAGGCTGACCAGGGGCTTCCTGGAGTACTCCCAGCGCCGGGGTTTCATCACCGACCCGGCCCGGGTACGCCACCCCAGGGACAAGCCCAAGGTGGAGCGGGGAGTCCAGTACGTGAGGGAGCGCTTCTTCAAGGGAGCCGACTTCAGGGACCTGCCTCACATGCGGAAGGAAGCGCTCCACTGGTGCCGCGAGGTGGCCGGACAGCGGGTGCACGGCACCACCAGGCGCAAGCCCGTGGAGGTCTTCGACGCCGAGGAGCGCCAGACGCTGCTGCCCTGGGACGGCGAGCCCTACGAGGTGACTCACTGGCGCAACGCCAAGGTGCAGCGCGACCACCACGTGACCTGCCAGAACGCCCTCTACTCGGTGCCGTCGGCTCTGTGCCATCCGGGGCAGCAGGTGGAGATCGCGCTGGACAGCAAGCTGGTGCGCATCTACCACCAGGGCAAGCTGATCAAGGTCCATCCCCGTCAGTCCAAGGGCAGACGCTCCACCGATCCCGACGACTACCCGAAGGAGTTCATCGCCTACACGCTGCGGGCGCCCGACAAGATCACGCAGAGCGCAGCGGAGCTGGGAGAAGCGGTGGCCGCCTTCGCCGACCGGCTCTTCGAAGGCCCCACGCCCTGGGCGAAGGTGCGGCAGGGACACAAGCTGCTCCGCCTCGCCCAGCGCTACACCCCCGACAGGCTGAACGACGCCTGTCGCAAGGCCCTGGACGTGGACCTCATCGACGTGCACCGCGTCGAGCGCATCCTGATCGAAGCCCTGGAGCAGCAGGATGCGCTGCCGTATCCCGATCCGTTGCCTACGGGACGCTTCGCCCGGCCCGGCTCCGTCTTCGCCCTGGTCAACGGCCACCACCCCAACGCAACACCACAAGGAGATCTGACATGACCCGTAACGTCCGCAACCCCGACCTAGCCCCGCTGCTCAAGACCCTCAAGCTGAGCGCCATGCTGGACACCCTGCCCGAGCGCATCGCCCTGGCCCGACGGGACCAACTGGACTACACTGCCTTCCTGGAGATCATCCTGGCCGACGAGGTCAGCCGCAGGGAGAACCGGCGCATCGAGATCCGCCTGAACCGGGCCAGCTTCGAGGAGACCTGCCGACTGGAAGACTTCGACTGGACGTCCGAAATCACCCTGGACCGCCGCCTCCTCGACGCCGCCTTCTCGCTGGAGTTCCTCGACAGGCACGAGCACGTCCTGCTGATGGGACCGGCGGGCGTCGGCAAGAGCTTCCTGGCTCAAGCCCTCGGCCACGCCGCCGTCAGAGCCGGGTACACCGTCCGCTTCATCCACGCCGACGACTTCTTCAAAGCCATGGCCCAGGCCAGGGTGGACAACTCGGTGGACAAGACCTTCCGCTCCTTCCTCTCCCCCGACCTGCTCATACTCGACGACCTGGGCCTGCACAGCCTCACCGGACCTCAGTCGGTGGACCTCTACCGGCTGATCATCGCCAAGCACCGGGCCTCCAGCTTCGTCGTCACCTCCAATCGGGCCATCGAAGAGTGGCTCAGTCTCTTCGACGACCCCATCCTGGGCAACAGCGCCCTGGACCGCCTGGCCAACACCAGCTACCAGATCGTCATCGAGGGAACCAGCTACCGGGAAAGGCTCTCTCCTCACCGCGCCCTCTTGGGCAAAGTGGCCAAAATCCTCAGCAAGAAGGGAGGTGATTGACCGACCCGCAGCATCCTGTCAGAATCCAAATCACTGGCATTCAGGGTGGCCTAATGTCTCTGAATATGCTGGCCTAATGTTCCTGATTATTGACAGCTTGTCCCTCATGGGCGACCATCGGGAGAGCGAGGCTCAATCCATCCGGTCAGACCCCTGGGCGGCTGTTCGGAGAGCGAAGGCTCGATCCTATGCAGCCGGTCCCGGATTCGGGGGACGGAAACCCTCCAGGTTTCTCGGCACGAAACGCTGGAAAAGCCAGAAACTGAGTCAATTATTACCCCAACGAACGAGCGAAGGGAAGGGCCAAACCCCCGATTCGGGGCGTCCCGGCACAGATCACTTGCGGCGTTGTGGCAATGTTGCAAACACCCCCCGCACGACGCCTACTTCCGCCACAGCCCCAGGGTGAGTATCCGACGCACCCAGCGCAGCAGCTTGCGCTTCCTGAGCGCCGTCCTGGTCTCTGCCAGAGCCGTCCACCGCCAGCTGGTCTGGCCCCGGCGGGCGAAGCCCCTGAGGGCCTGGGTCTCCGGCGGCAGCGTCAGCCCATGCTCCTCCAGCATCGACAGCTCCAGCTCCAGCACGCGCACGTGGGTCGTCAGCCACGACAGGCTGCTCCCCCGGTTGGGATGGCCGGCCCGCAGCTTGCGCCACTCCTTGACCAGCGGCCACGCGGCTCCGTAGACATCCACGTCGTCCTCGGCGGGATGCACGGTGACCACCTCAGGGTCCGACCGGCGAATCCTCCGTCTCCGTGGTCGAGGTGCGTCCCCGGGAGGGGCGGCCCTGGTCTCCGACCGGCCCGCCCCTTCCCCGCCGCCCTCCTGCGCCTGAACTTCCGCCCCGTCCCCGGCAGCCGTCCCCGCGTCCGGCATGGGTTCCCCGACGGCCTCTGCCTCCCCCTGCACGTGAGGGGGTTTCTCGGTCCCAGCCGAGGCCGCCATTTGATCAGCGCTACGCAACCCTTCGAGGCCGACCTCCAGTGCCTGCATCCGCTCTTCCAGCACCCCGAACAACTGCCGCAGACGCGCCACCTCGGGGTCGTCGCCGGTCCCCGCCAGCCGCTCCAACGCATCGCCCATGCGCCCCGTGATCTCGCCCGACTCCTCGGCCTTGACCAGCGTGCGGTAGGCCACGCCCAGCAGCTCCGCCGACTCCATCCTACCCTCTGCCCGCACCAGCTCCCGCAGAAACCCGCTCAACCTGAGCTGACGCAGCTTCTCCATGTCCGGTGCGTCGCCTCCGCTGTCGCCCCCATAACCCTCGTCCGCCGGGGAGTCATCGTCCAGCGCCTCCTCACTGTGGTTCCGGTCCCGCTCCGACCCGGCCCCGTCCATCGCCTCCTCCTGTGTGCCGTTCACCCGCGTCTCTTCCATACGTCCAACCTCCTCGCTCATGTCCTGTAGAGGGGCGTCCTGTAGGGGTTCTCACCCCATTGCTTGCTCCGATGTGGCTGACTTGCCGACTTGCATTTCTGCAACTCCGCCGACATCCGTGGAACCTGCCCCGACCAAATATCGTTTGCCAACTTGCCAACCCCGCCCCGCTTTCCCGCCATTTCAGCTTTGAAACGCCAGCGACTTGCAGAAATGCAACTGACGCCAATCCCTGTACACCCCCATGACATCACAAAGGGCCTGTGGATAGGCAGGCCCCGTGAGGGGGGCTTGCACGCAGGCCCCCCTCACGCACCATTCCTAAGCGGTCTTCGACTCCCCAGACTCGACGACAGTTAGAACAACCCCGACTGCGAGGAGGCGAACACATGGGAGCGAAGACGACCGTCCGACGGACCCTCGGCGGAGCCAGGAGGCTGATGCCCCTGGCCGCCGCGCTGCTGTTGGCGGCGCTCGTTTCCATCCCCGCAAGCACCCCCGCCCTGGCGCAGGCCCCGCCCCCGGATGGGATCGTCCTGGTCAACGCCGACCGGGACTTCGTGGAGCGCAAGGGCGATGGCCAGTTCGTCGCCCGCCCCCTCTTCGACCGCAAGATAGTCAACCTCTTCTACGCCGTCCGCGACGCCGACACCGGCGACTGGATATCGACGATGTACCGGGTCAAGGGCGGGGAGAAGGAGCGCTCGGACGGCTGGGAGTACTCCTGGGAGTACCCCGACCTGGACGAGCACCCCGACCTGGACAAGGACCGCTCCTACCTGCTGGTGATGCTGGCCGAGTCCGAGGACGGGAAGCGGGGCGACTTCTACGCCGTCGTCCCCGTCCACCAGCCGGGGAACATCTTCAAGAAGATCCTCTCCGCCCTCAGCCCGGCGCGCTGGGCCAAGGCCTTTGCCGGCTGGGTCATCGAGGGGACCCACGGCTCCCTCTGCGGGGTGGTCGAGCGGGCTACGGGCGAGGACGCCGACAACTGCGGGGGCGGATAGCCGATGGCCGACATCATCACCGGAACCCCCGAGAGCCTCACCTACGGGCACTGGCTCGTTCAGCAGGCGTGGATGGTCGTCTGGGCCATCGCCTCAGCCGCCCTGGTCGTGATCCTGGGCTGGATGGGCCTCTCCCTCATCATCTCCGACCACGTGGGCCGGGCCCAGGCCGGTTGGCGTGAGATGGTCCCTCGCCTGGTCCTTGGCCTGGTTGCTGCCGCATCGTCCCTGTGGTGGTGTGCCCTGGTCCTGGACGTGGCCGACGCCGTGTCCGGCTTCGTCGCCTACTCCCTCGACGTCACCCCGGGCGACATGCTGCTCTCGACCCTGAGGACGCTGCTGACCGCCGTGGAGGCGGGCAGCGTGGGCATGGCGCTCCTGCTGGCCGCCCTCTACATGGTCTACGGCTTCTTTGTCTTGTATGTCGTCGTCCAGATGGTGCTGCGCCTGGCCCTCATCGACATCCTGCTGGCCCTGGCCCCCATCGCGCTGGGGCTGTGGATTCTGCCCCACACGGCGGGCTGGGGAAGGCACTGGCTCAGGCTCTTCATGACGACGGTCTTCCAGCAGGCCATCCAGCTCATCGCCCTGGCCCTCGGCTTCGGATTCCTCAAGGAGTTCGCGGCGATTGCCGCCTTCGAGCCGGTGCAGGACCTGATCTGGAAGCTGCTGCTGTCCCTGGGATTCGTCTACATGGCAACCCGGGTGCCGTCCCTCCTGGGCAACGCCGGCACCTTCGACGCCTGGCTCTCCACCCTCTACTTCGGCATGAACCTGCCCGCCTCGATGGTGCGCTCCGCCAGAGTCCTCGGACTCGTGGCCGGGGGAGCGACCGGCGGGCCGGGAGGAATGGCCGTGGGAGCGATGGCCGCCAGCGCGGGCCTGTCGGCGGCGACATCGGGCCTCAGCTCGGCGGCGTCCATGGCGACCCCGTCGGGGGGCGGAGACGCCGGGGGACAGTCCCCCCGCAGCAGCGACGAGTAGCGACAACCAATCGGGGCGGGCGCGGCCCGGCCCGATCGAGAACGCCGAGGAGGTGGGAGCAATGTGCAGGTAGCCAACCCAACGGAACCGATGGAGACGGAATCGAGGAAGACCGGGCGGAGGACGCCCGGCAAGCAATACAGAGAGAGGAGACAGAGGAATGGATGAACTGACACAGACCATATCGAACCTGGTGGGCATCCTGCTGGGGATAGTCGGCGCCGTGGGCGTGGGCTTCTTCATCTACGGGGCCTACATGTACCTCACCGCGTCGGGAGCGCCCCACCAGATGGAGCGCGGCAAGAGCGCCATGATGACCGCCCTGGCGGGCATCGTCCTGGCGATGGTGGCCTACGGAGTCGTCGAGCTGGTGATGAACGCGGTGGTGGGCAACCCCGTGGACCCGAACATCCCCGACCCCTCCAACAGCGGCGGCGACGACGGTGGGACCGGCACCGGCGACGGCAGCTAGGCCGACGGAAAGGAGGATGACCATGAGAGAACACGAGGTTCCTACCCACGTGCAGGCCGAGGACAGGGTGCTGCTGTGGTTCACCTTCCCGCAGATCGTGGCGATGACGGCGGTGTGCGCCCTGTCCTACGGCGTGTACCGCTACGCCCCCGTGGGGCCGTCCGAGGTGAGGATCGCCATTGCCGTCCTCTTCGGCCTGGCGGGGCTGATCGCCGTCGCCGGGAAGATCGGCGGGAGGCGGCTGCCCCTGGTGGCCGCCGACCTGCTGAAGTACCGGCTGGGAGCCAGGCTCTACCTCGGGCCGCCGTCCCAGCTGGTGCGGAGCGAGCCGCCCGCGCCGGTCCTGCCGACCAAGAGCGGTCCCGGCCCTTTCAGCCTGATGGCGAAGCGGGCGGGCAAGGCCCTGCGCAAGCTCAGCCGGAAGCGCAAGGGCCGGGAGAAGGCGGGCGGGCGGATGCCCTTCCGTCCCCACCGCTGGTTCGGCAAGCCCAAGCGCATGGAGGCCGATAAGGAGACCCTGAACGGGAACGGCAAGGGCAGGGATCGGAAGAAGCCGAGGGGCTTCCTCGCGGTCACGGCGGCCGTCGCCCTGGCGGTGTCGGTCGCGACCATTCCCCAGTCGGCCTTGGCCGACGGCCACGAGCCGTGGCGGGACGAGATCGACTTCGAGCTGACCGAGCCGGTGGAGGGGAGGCGCCTCTTCGTCGAGGGGCTGACGGTCTCCAGCGACCGCGCCACCGTCACGCTGAGAGCGGCGACGGGCGTGGACATCCGCATCCGGGCCTTCGGAGGGCCGGACGGGACGTGGCTGCGCTTCTGGGCGTCGGACCGGCTCGACGAGAGGGAGGTCGGCCGCTACAGGTTCCCACTGCACGGCCCCACACCGTCCTTCACCGTCTCGTGGGAGGACGACCTCGGCCAGGCCGGGGCGCTCACCGTCGAGCACGACAGGATCCCGTTCCCGCTCCCCGAGGTCGAGGGTGAACTGTGCGACCTGCGCATGACCACTCTGGGCTGGACGCCGGGGACCGTGAGCGGCGTCATCGAGTCCGAGTGCGTGACCGGCATCAAGCACCTGGTGGAGCTTCAGACCGTGTCCGGACACGAGAGCGTCACCGAGACGGCGGTGATGGACGCCCAGGTCGCCGCCGTCACCGGAACGGTCACGGCGGCGACGGGAGCGTCGAGGGCCAGCGTGCCCTTCGTCCCCGGCGGCGAGACGAGCTTCCGGCTCGACGTGCCGACCGGCGAGGCGGTCCACGCCGTCAGCGTGGACGTGAGCCTGGCCGCCAGTCTCCGCATCCCCCTGCCCCCGCTGACGCAGCTCACCCACCACCCGGAGCGGACTGAGCGCCGCACCGAGACGGTGAGCCTGTACTGGCCGGGGGCGAGCGACTCCGACAGCGACAGCGAGACCATCACCGTCACCCACGACGACGGCACCACGACGGAGCACACCGTCTCCGCCTACGCCTACGCATACGTGCCCGCCAGGACGATCGACAAGGAGATCACCCTCACCATCGTCCACCCGGAGCACGTGAAGGCGGAGGTGGTGGAGCGGTCCCCCGTCAGCCGGACCAGGCAAGAGACCCTGGGCCTTGTGTCCGCGGTGGGATCGGACGACCCCTTCACGGCGTTGGTCCTGCCGGAGCCCGAGCCGGAGGACCCGCCCGCCGAGCAGTCGCCCGCAGACGGCCTGCGCGGCTGGTTCGAGCGGCTGGGATGGGAGTGGCCGTGGTGAGGCGCTTCCTGACCGCAACCCTCCTCATCGGGGTCGCGCTGGCCACCACCGGCGCGACCCCAACCGAGGAGCAGGCCATGCTGGACGCCTTCGACCGGGTGCTGACCGCGATGGCCTACGCCGCCTCCGGCCTCTGCCTCTTCGCCATCGTCTGGGCGGGCTTCATCCTGATGGCCGAGGGCGCGGACGACCGGAGCGGCGGCAGGGCCAAGAGCGCCGTCGTCCTGGCAGTCGTCGGACTGGTGCTGGTGCTGATGGCCAAGGGCGTCGCCGCACTCCTGCGAAGCGGCCTCGTCCCGTTCCCGACCCCCTAGCGCAAAGGAGAGAACCGAGTTGAAGAACCTGCTGAGACGAAACAAGAGCAACGGAGCGGAGGGGCGGCCCGTCGAAGCCGTCGCCCCGCATGACCAAGAATCGACCGAACCCCGGGCGCCCGCCCCCAAGCCGCCCCCCGAGCTGCCCCTCTTCTTCATGGTGTCCCACCTGGACGACGACGGCCCGGTGCGGCTGGACGGGGTGAAGCTGGGAGTGTGCGAGGTGATGGGCCTGGAGCTTGACGAGCCGAAGCTGGGAGCCTTCGCCGGGGCGCTCAACGCCTGCGACTTCCCCGTGCAACTCCTCGTCCGACAGCACCCGCCGGACCTGGGCAGGCTCAGGCAGAAGCTCGGAGAGGCGCAGCCTGACAGCCTCCCCCCGCAGACCAGGGACGCCTCGGAGTCGCTCCGGCGGCTGCTCACCGACCTTGAGACCAGGGACGGCGTCCTCGACCGGCGCTTCTACGCCGTCTGCGAGTTCGCCCGCTTCGACGAGCTGCGGGGCCTTCTGGCGCGGGCCGGGCTGTCCGTCCACCCCCTCGGCGGAAGGCGTCTGCGGATGCTGATGCTGGCCTCGGCCCTGGGCGGGACCCCCGCCGAGATGGACGAGGAGACTCCGGTGGAGGTGGAGATGCGCCGCCGAGAGGTGCGGGTCGGAGACCGCCTGGTGCGCTCCCTCCACCTGGGCAGGTGGCCCCGCTCCCTGGCGCCCGGCTTCCTCCAGGGGCTGATGGCGGCGGGAGCGCCCATGGACCTGTCCATCCACCTGGGGCCGATCCCGGCGGAGCAGGCCGCCCGTACCCTGGAGTGGCAGAAGGTGCGCTTCGAGTCGGCCCAGTCCCTGTCATTCAAGCGGGGCCGCACCATGTCGCCGGAGGCTCAGATCGCCCTGGAGGACGTGACCCGGCTCAGGGACGAGGTGCAGCGCGGACGGGAGCGCCTCTTCCACGCCTCCCTGTCCGTCACCCTGCACGCGAAGGACGAGGCGTCGCTTAAGGAGATGACCCAGCGGGCCAAGGGACACTTCGCCGCCACCCTGGGGAAGCTCGACAACCTGGCCTTCCGCCAGCGCGAGGGCATCCTCTCCACATTGCCCCTGGCCCTGAACGCCGTGGCGGTGTGGCGGACGCTGGACACGTCGTCGCTGGCGAGGCTCTTCCCATTCTCGCCCCCCGACCTGGACACCCGCAGGGGCACACTCTATGGCATCGACATGCGGGCCTGCTCCCCGGTGGTCTACGACCCCTGGGACGGAACACACCTGAACGCCAACACCGCCGTCCTCGCACGCTCCGGCTCGGGCAAGAGCTTCGCAACCAAGCTGGGAGTCCTCAGAGGCCTGTGCCGGGGCGTGACCGCCTACGTCATCGACCCCGAGGGGGAGTACGCGGACATGGCGAGGGCGGCGGGCGGCAGGGTGCTCTCCCCCGGCGTGCCGGGCCAGGGCATGAACCCCTTCGTCATCGACAAGGGGGACGCCGAGGAGCTTCTGCAGCGCATCGGCAGCCTCAGACGGCTCATCGAGGTGATGGTGGGCGAGCGGCTGTCCGCAGACCGCCGCGCCTCCCTCGACCACGCCCTGGCGGGCTACTACGCCCAGGCCGGGGCGCGCACCGGATTCCGCGACTTCTACGCCTTCCTGGAACGGGAGGCGGAGGAGCTGTCGCGCCTGCTGCGCCCCTTCGCCACCGGCAGCCTGCAGAACCTTCTCTCCGACGAGGGGGACGACCTGCTGGGGAACGAGGCCCTGGTCACCGTATTCGACCTGCGGCTGCTCGAACCGGAGCTTCGGCCCGCCGCCGCGATGGTCTGCACCGAGACGGTGTGGGCCGCAGCCGCCCAGGACCCCAAGCCGAGGCTGCTCGTCGTGGACGAGGTGTGGAGCATCATGCAGCACCCCGAGGGCGCGGCCTTCATGGTCTCGATGGCGAAGCGGGCCAGGAAGCACCGGCTGGGGTTGCAGTTCATCACCCAGGACGTCCAGGACCTCCTCTCCGAGGACTCGTCGAGGACCATCACCGGCCACTCCGGGCGAGCGCTCCTCCAGAACGCAGCCTTCAAGCTGCTCTTGCAGCAGGACGCGGCGGCGATCTCGACCGTGGGCGACGCCTTCGACCTCCCCGAGGACCTCCAGCGATGGCTGCTCTCATGCCCCCGTGGAGACGGCCTGCTGCTGGCAAAGGGGCACCGCTTCCCCGTCCGCATCGAGGCCACTCCGGAGGAGACGGAGGTCATCGAGTGGAGGCCGGGCCGCCACTAGGCGCTACCCGCCCATACATCTATTTGAACCTGTAGCGAAAGGAGTAACCCAATTGAAGCTGAACCCGATGAAATGGCTGAAGAACGAGAACAAGAAGGAACCCGCGCTGCTGGAGGTGACGCCTCCCAGGTCGGGGGAGCGAACGCTGTTGGGCGTGGAGAACATGCTCGGCTCCATCGCAGTCCCCGAGCCCTTCTCCCTGGAGCTTGCCGGGGACGCCGCCGGCGTGACCCTGCTGGCCCGCTGCCTGGACGACCAGGTGGTGCGGGGCCAGATCGCCGCCCGCTATCCCCAGGCCCAGATACAGAAGCTGCACCCCGGCGAGGACCCCCTGTGGGTCCGCGACGATGAGCAGGCGTGGAGCATGACTCTCAGGGCCGACGGCCCCGAGTACGTCCCCCTCCGGGTCTTCCGGGACGATGACCTGCTGGACCCCGGCTCGGACCCCCTCATCGCCCTCATGGGCGCCCTCTCCAACCTCAACGAGGGGGAGCGCGTGGTGGCGCGGCTGATGCTGCGCTCCCTGGGACCCGACTGGTCGCAGGCTCACCTGGAGAAGGCCCACAAGAAGCCCGTGCCGGAGCGGTACGAGCCCTCCTACACCTACCAGACCCGGCCCCTGCAGATGGACGGCGTGACGCTGGCCGTCCTGGGCGTCGGCGCGCTGGCGGCGGTCCAGGGCTACCTGTGGGTGCAGGCGGGGGAGACCTG
The DNA here is from genome assembly GCA_965207305.1 of Dehalococcoidia bacterium. Taxonomy (GTDB): domain Bacteria; phylum Chloroflexota; class Dehalococcoidia; order Lucifugimonadales; family JAGWBF01; genus JAGWBJ01. The sequence goes on from CBDBMB010000003.1 coordinate 206,753, forward strand.
GAAGGCCGTTGCGCTGGGCGCGGGGATCGCTCTCGGTCTCGCGGTGGGCGGCTGGCTGTGGCACCGCATCAAGAAGGCCAAGAACCGGGTGTTCGACCCCCTGCTCATCAAGGAAAAGGTCTCCCGCATCGCCTTCGACGCCGAGATACAGGTCACGGCGATACTGCCCGTCGGCACGGGGCCGCAGCGGGCCAGGGAGCTTCTGGGGTCGGTCGCCGCGGCCTACCGCCACTACGACAACCCGGCGGGAGCGCGCCTCAAGGCGAGCCGTGTCCGTCCCGCCGTACCCGACCCCGACGTGCTGCATCCCTCTGGCCCCGGACTCTTCGGCGGCCGCAGCGTCGTGGGCGTCCGCGAGGCGGCCTGCCTCTGGCACCCGCCCGGAGCCAGGGACGAGACGCCCCTGGTGGCCCGCTCCGGGGCGCGTGTGCTGCTGCCCACGGCCCGCAACGTCAGCGGCGGCGCCCACGTCGGTGACACCACCACCGGGGCGCCCAGGAAGATCCACTTCCCCCCGGACCTGCTGCGACGACACCACCTCTACGTCGCCCGAACGCGCATGGGCAAGTCCACCCTGATGCACCACATCGTCCGCCACAAGATGGAGGAGAAGGCGGCCGGAAGGGACGGCGACGCCATCGTCGTCGTCGATCCCCACGCCGACCTGGTCGGCGGACTGCTGGAGCATGTGCCGGAGTCCCTGATAGACCGGGTGTGGCTCATCGACCTGGCCGACGACCGGGGAGCGCCCGGCGTCAACATCCTGGACGCCCGCGTCTTCTCCGACCGGGACCGCACCGCAGACTCCGTGGTGCGCATCTGCAAGGGCCTGTGGGACCAGTGGGGGCCGAGGATGCAGGCCATCCTGGAGCAGACCGTCAAGAGCCTCCACGAGGCCAACGAGCGCAGGGACGAGGGCGAGCAGTACACCATCCTCGACGGGCTGCGCATCCTGGCCGACGACGACTTCCGCGCCGAGGTGCTGGCCAAGGTCAACGACCCCTTCCTGCTCCAGTGGTGGGCCAGGGACTTCGCCGGGTGGCGGCGGGACACCAAGGCCGACGCCCTGGCCCCGGTGCAGACCCGCCTCTCCTACTACGCCTCCTCCAAGAAGGCCAGGGCCATACTGGGACAGGCAAGGTCCACCATCGACATGCGCAGCGTCATCCACGACGGCGGCGTCCTGCTGGTGTCCACCGCCCAGGGCGAGGCGGGAAGGGACGTGGCCGCCCTGGTGGGCGCGTCCCTCCTCAACCTCGTCGACGCCGTGATCCGGGAGCAGGGCAACCTGTCCTTCGAGCAGCGGCGCGGGGCGCTGGTGGTGGTGGACGAGATGCAGTCCATGCCCGGCGTGGACTACGAGTCCATGCTCAGCGAGCTCGGCAAGTTCGGGGCCAGCTTCGTGCTGGCCACCCAGAGCCTCGCAAAGCTGGACGACCTCTCCCGCACGATGAAGGACACCCTGCTTGCCAACGTGGGCTGCCTCGCCGTCTTCCAGATCGCCGGGTCCGACGCCCGCCAGATGGTGTGGGAGCTGGGCAAGGAGCGCGTGACCGAGGACGACATCACGTCGCTGCCGGTCCACCAGTGCTACGTCCGCGCCACCGTTGGCACGGAGCGCATGGACGCCTTCTCCATGAAGGTGGCCAAGCCCGAAGAGGGAGACCCGGGCGTGGCCGAGCGCATCCGCGCCCAGGCCGAGAGCTACATCACGACGGGATGGGACATCGACGAGAACGACGCCGACCTGCGCGACCTGGTGGACAAGTACCGCAAGGAGCTGGACGAGCTGAGGAAGCGCCAGAACGGACAGGACGTCCAAACCCCCGAGAGTGGCGGAGAGTCCCAGGAGCCCAAGCGGGGCAACGTGCGCACCAAGCGCGGCCGCAACCCCGGAGACTCCCCGCCCGAGGCGGCGGATGAGGAGCGCCAGGAATGAGGCCCTTGGACGGAGAGCTGCTGCGGCTCCTTGCGGACATGCCCTTCCTCGACCGGCTGGAGGCGGTCGCCGTCTCCGGCTGGTCCAGGGGCGGGGTCTACGGCGCCGTCCACAGGCTGGAGGACGCGGGGCTGGTCGCAGCCGTCCCCCACGCCACCGATCTCACCGCGCCCACCCGCAGGTTCCACCTCACCGCCGCCGGGTTGAAACTCCTGGCCGAGGAGGAGGGCCGCTCCGTGGACGCCCTCCTCCAGTCCCGCCCCGTCTCTAACCAGTGGCGCCGGCTTCTCCTGGAGCGGCTCGACGCCGTGGCCGTCGTCTATCGCCTGGCCTCCGCCGTCGCCAACATCCACCACCCCATCCGCTTCCGCTGGTATCGGGCCATGCCCATGGACGCGGCCATCGCGCTTCCCGGCGGGCGCACCATAGGCCTGGTACGGCAAGGACGCACCGCCGACCGGACGGGCCTCTCCAAGCGGATTGGACGGCTCGTGGACGGGCCGCGCTTCGGTGGCATCCTCCTTGTGACGCCCGACGAGACCAGCCTGCGCTATACCCGCAGACTGCTGTCCGGAGCGCGGTCCACCACGGTCCTCGCCCTGGAACGGGACGCGACGGCGGGAGCGACCAGCGACCCGGTGTGGCGTCTGCCGTCTGTCAGCGCCGCCATCGACCTGCGCGCAGCCATCGACCGCATGGGGACGGGCGGCGCCTTTCCCGCCGAGCGGCCCCTGGCACGCGTTCACCCCCCTGAGGTCCTGGCCCCGGACGCCCCGTCGCGACCGGTCCCCGACTACATGCTGCCCGCGCTGCTGAAACCAGCCGAAAAGCGCGTCCTCGACGTGGTGTCCGACTGGCCCTGGATCACCCTCAACGACCTGTCCGGGCTCCTGGGCCTCGTTCGCAGCCGCACCTACGAGATCGCGTCCGCCCTCCAGGGGTTCGGTCTTGTCACCCGCGTCCCCGCAGGGGGACGCCGCCTGACCCTCACCGACCAGGGCCTTGCGATGCTTGCCCGAAGGGACCGCACCGCCGTCGGCGGGGCCAGGAAGCGGTGGAGCTCAGCTCCCAACGACGCCGGAGACTGGCGCAGCGTCTCAGGCAGGCGCAGCCGCCAGCTCCTGCGCAACATGGAGCACACCGGAGCCGTCCACGGCTTTGTGGCGGACGTCGCCAGGCAGGCCCGCGACCTGGGATGGGAGGTCGACCAGATCGACCCGCCCAGGAGGGCTTCGAGGTACTTCCGCTACTTCGGCGGCATGCGCTCCATCCACCCCGACGCCTTCGGAATCCTGCGCCGGGGCGACGCCGTCCGGCCCTTCTTCCTGGAGTGGGAGCGCCGGGCCGTGCGGCCCGTGACCATGAGCCAGAGGCTGGCTCCCTACCTGCGCTACTACTCCTCCCATCGGCCCATCGACGACCACGGAGCGCCGCCCGTCGTGCTGGTGGTCTTCGACGACGACATCGCCCATACGCACTTCCTGCGGGTGGCCCAGGAAGAGATGGCCCGTCTCAGGGTGGCCGTGCCCCTGCTGGCCTCCCACCGGGGCCTGCTGGAGCGGGAGGGACCGCTGGGAAGGGCCTGGCTCGTCCCGGGCGGCCACCGGCCCGTGAGCCCGCTACCGGCGGCGTAATTCTCAACACCAGACGGGAGAACCAATGCCATGAGACTGTACTACATCGACGAGTCCGAGGGTCCACGCTGCTACGTCCGCTCCGCCCTGGGTGTGGACGCCGAGCGGTGGAACGACCTGAACCACCGCATCCGCGACTGGCGGCTTGACCTGCAAGAACGCTACAACGTGCCGGTCGACCGGGAGCTTCACGCCTGCGACCTGCTGGCGGGACGGGGCAAGCTGGCCCGCATCGACGGCGCGGACCGCAGGCTCTCCCCGAAGCACGGAGCGGAAGTCTTCACCGGGGGGCTTCGCCTCATCGAGGACGCCGCCCGCGCATCGGACGGCGTGGAGATCATCAACGTCTGCCTCCGCAAGTCCGACGTGATGGGCTACGAGCGGGCCAGCCTCGACCGGCTGCTCAACCGCATCAACACCTCCGTCGCCTCCGCCGACCGCCACGCATTCCTCATCTTCGACGAGGGCAGGGAGGAGATGGTGGCCCGCCTCTACCGGAGGCTCAGGAGCCGCAACCACGTCCCCAGCAAGTTCGAGGCCTGGGAGGACGGAGAGCGGACCAAGGACATCCCCATAGAGAGGGTCATCGGCGGCCCCTCATTCCGAAGCTCCCACTCGGACCACCTGCTCCAGATGGCCGACCTCGTCGCCCACGCACTCCTCAAGCAGGAGGAGGAGCCGTCGCCCAGGGTGAAGCGCCTAGGCATCGACCGGGCCTTCGGAATCCTCGATCGCGCCCTCAACCGTAGGGCGTCGAGGCGGGACCGACAGGGCGTCGTTAGAAGGTGACGAGGGGGCGCTTACACCAGTTTTCAGGGGTCGACCTTGGTTGTAGCATCCCATCCCCTTCAACTATAATTGGGTGAGAGTCGACTTGCCGACTTTCCATCCTAAACGGATGCTAGAGGCACACACATCCAAGAGCCTACCCTGAATTGAAAGAACGGCAGGTGCCCCAGACTAAGCGAGGCGAGGATATTGCGATGGAAAAAGGCGGTGCAAAACGAACCATCAAGCGCGACGACGGGGTGTTTGTCGTGGCGCTGGCCGAAGATGGAAAGAGCGCGACTGTAACAGATGACAAGGACTTTACTGTTTCCATTCACTACGCGCGCGGGGAAAGACCCTTCGACGTAAGGACACCAAGCGGGTGGGGAGCGTGGCACTCTACGATGGAAGCTGCTGTCAACTACGCGATAGAGCTATGCGTCCAGGCGCGGACCTTTTTGGAACCTGACGAGTTCTATCAGCGTATGTCCGACTATGTGAAGGGGGATGAGAAGGACAGTTGACGCGTGCTGCTCACCCGACGAGGCTCAGAACCTGAGTCGGAAGGGACTGACAACAAGGAAGGCTGGGCGGGTTGAACCCGCCCAGCCTTCTGTGTCCGTGGACCCGAATTCTCTCGACGGCGTCGGGAGAATCCCGTTCTCCCGCCGTCAGCCCGTGGATTCGGCCGCCAAGTCCTCCCCGTGCATCATCAGGTCGTAGCCGCCGGGGATGTCGCGGGCCAGCTCCATGATGGCGAGGTAGTGGGCCGCCGAGGGCCTACCTCCCCTGCGCCACTTCAGCGCGCCCCGGTCCGTCACGCCGACAAGCTCGGCCATCCGCTTCCAGGAGACGCCGGCCATCTCCTTCAACCGCTCCAGCCGTTGCGGAAAGTCCTCCGGCCACGCCTCGATCCGGTCCCGTTCCAGTGTTGCCATGTCCATACCTCCTTGCTTGAAGATCACGATTGCGTCGCCTGGCTGGCGACCGTCAGGCTGTGCGTTGCGGAAGCGCGTCCAGGTCCACGGCCTCGGGCACGTCCCGCTCGGGGCACATCAGGATGCCGTCCCGCAGGCCCATCTCCCCCGCAAGGGTCAGGAGCAGAAAGAGGTGGGCGGAGCTGGGGGCCACGCCCCTCGTCCACCACTGCCTGAGCTGGTAGGGGCTGATGCCGAGAAGACGGGCCAGCGCCTTGGTGCTCAGCCCGCTGGCCTCCCTGAAACGCACCAGCCGGTCGGGAAAGTCCGGTGGAAAGTCGAACTCGACGGGCCGGTGGACCCGCTGCTGCACTCCCACGTCCCTACTCCTCCTCGTCCTGCTCTGTCGGGGACGATGAGTCGGGCAGGAACGCCCCTCTGAAGCCCGCGCCCTCGGCCAGGGCCTTCAGCACGTGGGGCTCCGGCAGCAGGATGTTCACCCCCAGCAGCATGTGGACGCCGCCGCGGAACTGGGAGGCCAGGGTGAGCAGGGCGAACAGCCCGTCACCGCTGGGCCTCGTGCCGTGCCGCCAGCGCCGGAGCTGGCGCGGGTCTACGCCCATGCACGCTGCCATCGCATCCCACGTGAGGTCGCTGGCCTCCTTGAAGTGCTCCAGGCGTTCGGGAAAGTCCGTTGGCAGGAAAGTGCCTCCGAGGAGAAGGTCGGGGGGCGGAAGGGCGACGGGCCTCACTCCACCACCTCCAAGACGAACAGGTCGTCAAAGTCGGGGATCTCCAGGACCTCCTGGAGCCGCTTGCGCACCTCGGCGGAGGGGGAGCGGGTCCCGGTCATTAGCTGCGAGAGGTAGCCGGAGGTGATGCCGACCATGTCCGCCAGCTGGTTCTGGGTGACGTTGAGCCGGTTGAGACGCTCCCACACGGCGCTCGGTTTGACCTTCACCCGGCAAGCCGGTTGCCTGCGCTTCACGCCGCGCCCTCCCTCCGGGCGGACTCCCCGCCGTCGGCCTGGCGACCGTTGGACGGGGATGAGCCGTTGCCGTAGAGGTGGGGATTGGCCAGGTAGTGGCGTGCGATGATGCGGGCCAGCGTCCGCAGGCCCTCCATGCGCCGCCGCTCCTGTGCCTTGGTGAGCTTTCCCTTGCTACTCACGATACGTCTCTCGAATCCCTCTCTCACGGTGCCCGGCGCGCCTTCTGGGGGTGTCCTTCAGCAGCGCCGGTGATGTATACTTCCAGCAAATATCAGAATAGGTGTACGAGACGCCGTAAGTGTATCAATATGGTGTACATCATGACAAGGCCGAAGGGTCAGTAAATCTCCGCACTTGACAAATCACTTGCTCCGATGTAACAATTTAGCCGTATCGCTATTTGATTCTCATAAAGTGATACGCCAGCGATACGGCAGGAGGAATCGACATGGACGAGCTTGACGACGACAGAGGCCTGGACCAGGACGAGGAGATCGGGCCGCTCCTCAAGCGCCTGCGGGGGGAGAACAGCCTCCGCGACGTACAGCGGCTCACCGGCGTCTCCAGCTCCTACCTCTCCCTGGTGGAGCGGGGCGAGCGCAGGCCCGGCGTCAACCTCATCAACAAGCTGTCCATCCTCTACGGGGTGGACGTCAACGACCTGCTGCAACTGGCCAGGCGCCTGGGCAGCGGAGACCCCAGGGACGACGAGCCTCTGGAGGTGGAGCGGGCCTACCAGTACGTGCTGGCCGACCCCGTGTTCCGCGTGGGCACCCGGCCCGATGGCCCCATGACCCTGAAGACCAAGCGGTTCATCGTCGAGATGTACGAACGCTACACCGGAAAGAGGCTGCTGGAATGAACGGAACGAGAGAGGACTTCTGCCGAACCCTTCTGGACGACCATCCCCGCGACGCCCTGGACCCGGAGACCCTGGCCGCGCGCTTCGTGCGCTACTTCGATGTGCCCGCCCGCCCCACTATGGACGAGCTGAAGGCCCTGCTGAAGCGGACCGGGTTCGGCGAGGTGTCGGGCAGCAGGCACATGGACGCGAAGGGCATCCACTTCAGCGCACCGGGAGGCGGCTACGACATCCACTACCGGGAGGACCTCTGGGAGGGGACGCAGGACTACTCTGTCATCCATGAGACCTACGAGATCATCTACGAGACCCTGTGCGACATGGAGTCGGGCTCGCCGCCCGACCGGAGGGTATGCACTCAGGCCGAGCGGTTCGCCGCGGCGGTGCTGATGCAACCCAGGGCCTTCGCGCCGCTGGCCCTGGAGTGGGGGCTGGACGTGCTGAAGTTGCAGCAGGCGTTTCGATGCTCCTACGTCGCCGTGGCCATCCGGCTGGCCGAGGTGCTGCGCCACCCGCCCCTCATGGTCGTCCTGTACGCGAGCGAGGACGAGGGAGTCCCCATGAACGGAAGAAGGTTGCCCGATCTCCGGGCCAAGGTCGCCCGGCGAACGCGGGGCTTCGGGACCCCAGGCGACTTCCCCGTCTGCGGAGAGCGGGGCGGCATACCCCGCCCAGGCAGGTCCATACCCCCCGGCTCACTGGCGGACCAGGCCGCCCGCTACGGCACGGCGCGCTACGCCAGGGGCAACGGCTATGCCGCCCTCGCCCGGCCCGTCATACGCATGGAGAAGCTGACGAGGGTGGTGGTCGTCGCCGTGCCCGAAGGCCACGCCTCCGTCCTCGAACCCCAGATGGTCTCCTCGGACATGCCCGGGCGCAGGCGCAAGCCGGCTGCGGTCGGCCCCTGGTAGGGCTTGCAAGCCGGAGTCGGTATAGTGTATAGTAGGACATAGCACTACACAGGAAAGCAAAAAGAGAGAGCATGACCACGCCCAGGCGATCCAAGACCATCACCTTCTCCCTGCCCCCCGAGATGGAGGCGCAGGTGAGGAATGTAATGAGGGAGGACGACCTCTCCGTGAGCGAGCTGCTCAGGCAGGCGATACGCCTGTTCATGGAGGAGCGGGAGTGGCGCAGACGAGAGCGGCTGGAATGGCTGCGCTCCCGCACGACTACAGCCCAGGAAGAGACAGGGAGGAGAGACTGATGAACGACCGACTCGACCTGATACCGGTGGCCCTCTACGCCAGGGTCTCCAGCGAGCGCCAGGACGTGGAAAACTCCGTGGCCGCCCAGCTTCGGGCGCTCAGGGACTACGCCGAGAAGAACGGCTACCTCGTCGTCCACGAGTTCGTGGACGAGGCGGAGAGCGGGAAGGTGGCCGACCGGCCCCAGTTCCAGAAGATGCTGGACGAGGCCGGCAAGGCCAAGGCGCCCTTCAAGGAGATTCTAGTTTGGAAATTTTCGAGGTTCACCCGCAAGCGGGAGCACGCCGTCGCCTTCAAGTCCATGCTGAGGCGCAGGGGCATCCGCGTGGTGTCCATCACCGAGCAGGCCGAGGACAGCGCCACCGGCAGGCTGCTTGAGGGCATCATTGAGAGCGTCGACGAATTTTACAGCGAGAATCTCGCCCAGGAGGTCACCCGAGGGATGCGGGAGGCCGCGTCCAAGGGCTTCTGGATGACCACCTTCGCCCCCTACGGCTACAAGCGCGTCCACGTCCAGGACGGCACCAAGAAGCGCCCCAGGCTGGAGCTCGACCCGCCCAACGACGGCGTGGTACGCCGCATCTTCGACATGGCCCTCCAGGGCAGGAGCACCCTCGACATCGCCAAGACCCTCAACGCCGAGGGCATCCCCACCGCCAATGCCAAGAAGTGGCTCAAGACCACCATCTACGTCATCCTCACCAACGAGGCATACGCCGGGACCGTGGTCTGGGGAAACAACGCCAAGAACGGCCAGCCTCCCGTGCGCGTCGAGGACGCCCACCCCGCCATCGTCTCCAGGCGGGAGTTCCGGCGCATCGCCCGGATGATGCAGTCCCGCGCTCCCCAGAAGGTGAACCCCCGCCGCATCTCCAGCCCCTACCTGCTCAGCGGACTGGCCAAGTGCCAGACCTGCGGCAACTCCATGACGGCGGCCGAGGCCAAGAGCGGCAAGTACACCTACTACATCTGCCACTCCCTCCTGAAGCGCGGCAAGGGCACCTGCAAGACCCCCAGGCTCAATGCCAAGAGGTTCGAGAAGATCATCGTCGATGAGCTCCGCGCCAACATCCTCACCGAGTCCAACATCCGGGACCTAGTGAAGATCGTGGACGAGGAGATGGACGGCGTGGCCAGCGAGCAGCGGGACAGGCTGGAGAGCATCGAGGGAGAGCTTGAGGACGTGAAGAACCGTCTCGCCCGCATCTGGAACGCCATCGAGACCACCGACATCGAGATGTCCCAAGCCTCGGACCGCATCAAGGAGCACTGGGACCGCAAGGAGAAGCTGGAGGTCGCCGCAGAGGAGGCGAGGGCTCTGCTGAAGGACCGGAGGCAGTTCCTCGACAGCGCCGACACCATCGCCACCTTCGCCGAGGAGATGGGCGAGTTCCTCAACAACAGCGAGTTGACCGAGACCAGGGCCTTCGTTCACTCCTTCGTCAAGAAGGTGGAGGTCAAGCCCGGCAAGGCCACCATCGTCTACACTATCCCCACGCCGGACGACAGCCCGATGGGGGGAGCGGACACCGCAGAGGTCGCCCTGAACGGGCGTGTTATGAATTCAGTACATGCTGGTGGGCCGGAGTTGACTGTAGGCAGAACTATTTTTGAGCTCTGGATGGGATTGTGAACTCACCCCAATCGGCGCCACACCCATATTGCGGAGAGTCAAGATTAGCTCCAACGTCCCCAAAGCTATTGTGGCTGGGCTAATTCGATGGCTTTCAGTACTCCTACGCTTTCCTTCACGGTGGGGATAGGACATCTAGAGAATCATAGAGCTCCTTCGAGTCCTTCCGTATAGTCTGGACCAGAGGAAGTTACCATACCGCTCAACGCCTCCTGTACCAAGTTATCGTCTATATCGGTTGAGTCGCCTTGTACGGCTTGCATTACAATATGTGCTCCATTAGCCAGCAGCATGCGGGGATGCTGGCTAATCTCAACTAGGGCCTGCAATCCCTCTTCAGTGAAGGGCTTTATCGTCCCATTGTCCTCATTGTTGAGACGGAAATGGTCCAGGTGCGCAATAATGATGGCTCTAGCTTGGTCTGGCGTCGGCAATGGAAGTTCTACTGATGTGGGCGCACCTGGGTCCAGGCGAGCCATTGCTGCCAAGCCAGCTTCACTCCAAGCTTGGGATATCCCTGCTACGGACTGCTGATGAGTGGTTAGTACGCATGAGAAGAACCAGTACTCCGTATTGGCATACCCCGGCCGCACTGTGCAAAGACCAAACTCCTTGGCAAATTCGACCCGGTGTCGGCGCGCCATTTGGTCAGTCAAGTTCTCAATGTCGTCTACGAACAAGTAACCTCCCGCGAACCCAGCAGAACGGAGATAGCGTACGATGTCGTTGAAGAAGAGTGCGCGGGAATAGTCCAGTCCCTTAGTATCGCGTGGGATATAGTAAGGGCGAAGATTCCCATCTCTACGTAGATTGCGTAGGAAGTCCTCAAATGTGCCCACTGCTAGAGCGCGTGCTGGTCCTCTCTCCACTCCGTCATTGAGCAATTGTTCCTCTAAATTATGATCCAACTCAGTGGCAGATATGCCGTTGCCTGAGAGAACGGCGTCGTTGAGCAACCTGCTATAGTCAGTGCTTCCATTATCGTCGACCACAGACATAACTTGATCATCGGTAAGGAATTCACGGCGTAGAGCAGCCCTCGCCGCATCTAGAACCCCGTTCTGGCAAGTGTCCACAAGGGCAGCCCACGCCAGTTGCTCCATCCAACGGCGATCCACCTGGTCGGGAAAAGCCACATAGATGACCGCCGCGGAGAATTGCCCGTTAAACTGAGTTAGACCCCAATCTGAGTTAATCCGTTGTTGAAAGAACCGCAACAGAGCGGTTTTTCCCATGCCTCGACCACTTATGCTATCTCCAGCAGCCCACAGTGACGCGATCTTCGCGCGGTTGAGGAAATCGTTGGGACGGATCAGCAACCGGTCGAATTTCTCGATGGCATCTTTCACCGGAGATTGGGCGTAGATGGAACCATTACGACGAGGGTCGTTGCTGTACGGGTCCAAAAACGGCTCCGACGGAAAAGGTAAGTCGGTGAGTCCCAACCGTTCATATGGAGACGGAATCGAACCGGTTTGTCTTCTAGGGAGATTGAGCATCAGACTCTCCTTATCAAATTATGCAGCTGAGTGTTTTGCCGGTTTCGTACCAGAGGCCTCCGCTTGGCAGTAATCTTGTCGTACTGTAAGCCGACCGACAAAACTGCTGGTTGTCGATCTAGCAAGCAATTCAAGCCATCGTCGAAAGCAGCCTCCGGGATCATCAGATATTCGCATACAGTGTCACGGAGGTCCGGAATGTCGTAGTAGCCTCCTATTGGAGACATCTCAGAGAGCGCCTGATCAATCGCAGACAACAAGGCATCTTGGTAGTTGGGGTCGGTTGCGGCTGGTTCGCTTATGAAGATTCGGTACGACTCACCGTTATCCAGAAGGACTTGCAAAGGTGAATGCCAGGGTTTCATAGGATGCTGCACCACACAAGGCGAATAAGTCTTTTCGAATTCGCACTTGTGTCGGGCAGTGCGGGCTCTGTTGAGCAACCTGAGACTAACCAGGCGGTCACAGATGGCTCGAAACAGGGCCACCCCCATACGTTGTGCGGGCATCGCATGTGTGATGACTTTGGCGCGTAAGGCGTCCTCTATCTTTTTGGGAGTCGGCAACGCGTTTTGATCAAGAGCCTTGGCCAGTGTAGTAGACGCATTTCGCTCGAAAGTAGGATCAAGCAGCCCTTGCAAATAACCCGGCTGGTCGAGATGGACGGAACTCACGACAGGTTGCCAGATCGCTCCACCGTCAAGATGGGCCTGTACTATGGCACGCAGATTGGCGTAGGTTCTTAAGTGAACAGAAGCCATCACTTTGCGGAGTTCCAGATAGCGCTGCTCCTTCAGTAAACCGAGAACATCTCGGCCTTTGGTAGTTAATTCGTAAGGGCCGCCATGTTCCGAGAAAGCAAATTCGAAGTGGACCAGTTCCTCACAGACCTTTTGGCCTACTGTGAGGAATGTTCCCCTTGGTTCTGGCAGCATGAGACGCAAAGCTCTATCGCCTACAAACTTCCGGACGTTGCTGGATATGGCTTCCAATTGCTGGCTGCGTTGGGCTGAGGCTCCCATACCATCAAGCACGCGCAAGCCTATGTAGTGATATCCGACTTCGGTGATGTTGTAGCTGCTTATGTTCATGGCCATATGCCCCTTTGTACCTCAGGAGTATACAGATCTGAATGTATTGAGGAGATCGATACAGTCGCTGTTGGCTTGCCGGAGTTGGCTGGCCAACTCATGCGTGGGCTGCGGAGTAATCGCCTTAACGAGAATGCTATCCTCGGACAAATAACCGAATCGGTTGTCAGGCCAGACCTCGTGTAATCTGGAACCCAAATTGTTTAGCGAGGCGCATAAATCGTCCAATCGTTGAAGTGTTTCACTAGGCACAACCAACCCGCTCCGTATTTCCGATTCCATGCGAATCGCATTGTCCACCAGAACGGGAAGTGGGCGTATATCCGATGCGACAGGATGTATTCCGAGACCTAAGCAGGTGGCCATTGCACTTGATTCAAACGAATTTCTGGACATGAACGCCAAACAAAGGTCGTTCAAAGCTAGCTCAGGGTTTGCAAGCAGATAATCAATGATCTTGGCGAAGAAGACAATGATGTCGTTTTTCCCAGGCATACCGCCGAGATTCTTCGCCTCCACAATACTGGTTGCGTTTGACCAACGAGCTACGATGTCTATTTCATGAGATACGCCTGATGCAGTATCGAGCCCCGCGCCGAGCCGAAATTCGCGTTCCTCCGAAATAATCCATCCGTCCAAGTGTTGAATGCAACTTTCCCGGAACCTCTGTTCAAATCCCTGGTCGGGCAACTGCTCTCGTTCAGCATGGGGCCACTCTACGCTGACGAACCGGAAGCAGCGCCTCAAGAAGTTCAACGCGGGTCGAGACGGTACAACCTCCGCTCTTATCGGCATCAAGCTCCCCCTATCCAACGGACATTGGGGATCCGGTCGTTCACTGCCCGGTAGAATTTCTGGTCGGCGGTCCACAACTCGCAACTGAATTCCTCTGCTAAGACCAAGTAGTGGGCGTCATAGACTGCCCCTTGCTGGAACTCGCTTGCCAACTCTAGGGCTCTTGCATGAAGCTCCGCGGTCTGATGCAGTTCAAGTCTCGAGCTCAGCAATTGTGCGATCATGCGGGTGCTGTCTGCGACGCTCAACTCTCCTCGCAGTACCTTCCGGTGGAGAGCGTTGGCAACCTCAAAGGGCAGAAGATAGGGAGCGGCCGGGGTAACCTCCTCGTCATGCCAAGAACGGAGAACTGCAAGGGCCTTGTCGGTGTGGTCCTCCCTCACCAACCATTTGACGACCAAGCTCGCATCGACAACGACAAACCCGCTCACGCCCATCCCTCCATCTCAGCAACTCTAATCTCGCGGGCTTCTCGAATGAGGTCAGCGGAGTTGCCCGGCAGGGTCTTATCTCCGAAAATTTCCTGTTGGAGTTCTGCGTACAGCTCGTGATCTGGCTTATCAGCTAGCAGGCCGCCCAAGCCGTTGGCTTCGTCCCTCGTCAATTCCCGGTCGATTGCGGCTTGGCAGTATCCACGCATGCTGACGCCCTTGAGCGCCGACATGGCCTTCAGCCGCCGCTGGAAGGCAGGGTCCAGATCCAGGGTGAGCCTCTTCTTCTTAGCTTTCATCTCTTGACCATCCTTCCATAAAATGCAGTACCTAGTCCATCATATTGAAAATACGGAAAGATAGTCAATACACTACTCTCTGCCTGGATGCCCCATCTCTCGGTGCATAGCTCCCTCCTGACCCATCCAGACTCTTCCTGCATATTCTCCCCAATAGACGAGAGTTATGCAAAGGTCTCCGAAAGCAGGAATCTGAGCCTATGCTCGCAAAGCTGCGCAGATTCGGAAGAATCGCCCTGGGTTCCCGTTTTCACGGGAATGACGAAAAACCTCGTCTCCGCCACGAGATACGCCGGAGCTGTTCAAAGGTCTCCGAAGGCAAGAATGCAAAGGTTTCAGAAAGCGAAACCAGTGGGCCAAGAATATGACTGAAACGCCGCCAAGGATGGTTGTCCTCACGGATACGGACCTGGACTTCGTTGTGGGCGAGGCCGCCCAGGGCGCCGCGGACGCGGACCGCCTCAAGCTCCTCATCGACGAGGACGAGCAGTTCCGCGCGGCCATACTCGGTGACGAGAAGGTCTTCCAGCGTCTCATGGCCGACGAGGAGACGTTCCTGATGGTCTCCCCCGCCCTGCCCTCTACTTCGAGGTGCTCCTCAGGCAGTCCCTCCGCGACCTGGAGACCGCAGGCTACACCCTGGAGCGGGACGGCCGGGCCGACCTGCCCGTCTTCGACACCCAGGACGTGGTCAAGTTCCTCTCTATTCGCGGCGTGCTGGACTACCTGGCCCACATGCTCGCCTCCTTCACCCGCATCAACAGCTACGCCGTCCCCGTCCGCATACGGCGCGGCATACGCAGGCGCGTTGTCTACAACGACATGGACATCGACAGCCTGGTGCGACACTGCGCCAACGCCGAATTGGAGCAGCGCTTCGGCTTCTACAAGCGCATCGCGGACGTCTGCCTCTTCATCTCCGGCGTCTTCCCGGAGTTCGCGTCGCCCGCCGTCCACTACTCCGTCCCCGGCCGTATGCGCGCCGCCGTGTCGGACCGGACGCGGCGCAGCCTGTCGGACTACGAGGTGCAGGGCAGCCAGTTCTACGGCCTCGCCGAGGAGCACGACTCAGCCCGCGACCTGGGTCTGTCCGGCGTGTTCCGCCCGCTCAGAGACCACTTTACGACCGCTCGCAAGCCCCCTTGGCTTTGTCGCTGCACACTACCTGCGCGGCACCAGAACCCGGCTCTTCGGCGCGCCGTCCGCCTGAAGACCGGATTGACAAAGTGCAGGCAATTGTGATGGTTTTCCCAAAGCCTTAAACAGGCAGAATGCGCTGCATGAGGCTATACGCAAAGCCGATGTTCAAGCCTACTATAGCGGTTCTGGCAGCAGCCATGATGGCGATTGTCCTGGCGTGCGGAGGCGAGGAGCCTACGCCAACCGGTGAACCAACTATTGCGCCCGCTCCTGCCACGGCCACGCCAATCCCCGAATCCACGATGGACCTCACCAGTGTGAATCAGACGGATGAATCGACACAAGGAGAAACCATGCCCAAGCAGTACAGCTCACCGCCCCCGTTGTCCATAGACCCCAGCGCCAAGATAACCGCGACGATGCACACCAGCGCCGGAGACATCGTCTTCGAGCTCTTCGCGTCCGAGGCGCCCAACACGGTGAACAACTTTGTGTTCCTGGCCCGGGAGGGTTTCTACGACGGCGTCATCTTCCACCGCATAATCAAGGGGTTCATGGTGCAGAGCGGTGACCCGCAGGGCACCGGCATGGGAGGCCCGGGCTACAGCTTTGCCGACGAGCCGGTCACCCGGGACTACGTTCCGGGCACCCTGGCGATGGCCAACGCCGGCCCCAACACCAACGGCAGCCAGTTCTTCATCATGCACCAGGAAGCCGCCCTGCCCAAGATATACCATCTTCGGCATTGCAGTTGAGGGGCTGGACGTTGTGGACGCCCTGGCCAACACGCCCGTCACCACTTCTAACACGGGAGAGCGCTCAAAGCCCGTGGAACCCCCTACCATAAGCGGCATAGAGATAACGGAGGCGGCCGGATAGCTAAATGGCCCGGCTTAGGGCGCGAGGGTCTCAGCAGAAAGACAAGCCGAGGTGGAGAAGGTCGGAATCAGGCACGTCTTGAAGCGCACTTGGTATGCAACCGCTCAGGTCGTTGCCACTGAGGTACAGCTGTACCAAGGCGAGGTTGCCCAACTCTGGCGGTATCTCCCCGCTCAGATTGTTAGCATAAAGCTGCAGTGTGTCCAGATTTGAGAGGCCACCCAACTCCGGCGGTATCTCACCACTCAGACGGTTCTGCCCGAGATATAACTTTCTCAGATTGGAGGGGTTTCCTAACTCCGAGGGTATAGTGCCTGTCAGTTCGTTGTCTTCCCAGTCGTTGCCGCTTAGAGACAACACTTCCAAGCTGGAGAGGTTGCCCAACTCCGGCGGTATCTCTCCGCTCAACAGGCTGTTGCCCAAGTGCAATTCCGTTAGGTAGGTCAAGCCGCCCAACTCCGAGGGTATCTCCCCGTTTAGACCGAACCCGTAGAGCTCCAGCCTGGTCACGCGCCCTTCGTCAGTGGTAACGCCGTACCACTCTCCGATAGGATAGCCGCTCAGCCAGTTGTTTTCCTGAAAGCTCCACACCCTCCAGTTGGGTCCATCTGTGGCGTTGTAGAGGGCAACCAGGATTTCCCTGTCCTTTTCAGCGGGGGTCATCGCCGGCTCCTCAGAACCACAGGCCAGAAGAATCGCCGGGAGGGCCAGCGCAAGAGCCAGGCCCAGAATAGCCATTGGCTTCGAAAGTCGGAACATTCCAGTCACTAATATCACCTGGCGCGGACAGCGCAAACACTTCGCTAAATATACAGTAACACAGGGGCCGTAGTCAATGCCGATTGTTGGCTCTGCCCTGCTCTGCTCTGCAACTGTCCAGCCCTGCGGAGTTCAAGTTCTTGCTCTGACATCACACCATCGTTCTTCAGAATCAGGCTTACCCCTGCCGCATTGCGATCTTCGGCCAATGGAGGCAAGGCCCTACATGTCGCCCCCGACTATCGGACACCTGTAAGACCTCATGAACACCACGCAGATACCCTTCAGGGTCATGCGCTGACGCATCAATGGGCTGGAAGCCCCATTACATCGATGTAGCTGTCTCAAAAGTCTTCGCCGATAGGCGATAATGGACGAGACGGGTGAGGGGTTTAGCAGATAACAAGGAGTTGCATGATGCCGTATCGCGAGATGACTCGGGACCGAGCGTGGCTGATGCCCCCGACCGTTGACGAGCTGATCCTGACGAACTGATCCCCGCCGACCATCCCGCCCGCTTCGTGGCCGAGTTCGTGGACACCCTCGACCGGGAGGAGTGGGCCGAACTCGGCGTGGACATCAACGGGGAGGCGATGGGTGCGCCAGCCTATCACCCGAGCGCGCTGCTGAGTGTGTGGCTCTACGGCTTCACGACCAACGTCCGCTCCTGCCGCAAGCTTGAGGCGGCCTGCCGCGACCAGTTGCCCTGCCTGTGGCTGACCGGCTGGCAGCACCCCGACCACAACACGCTCTGGCGCTTCTACCAGAAGCATCGGCGCAGCATGCGCACGCTGTTCCGGCGCACCGTCAGGACGGCGGTGACGCTGGAACTGGTGGACCTGGCGGTGCAAGCGGTGGACGGCACGAAGGTGCACGCCAACGCCGCGCACGCCCGCAGCCTTAACGCTGAACAGTTGAACGCGCTGCTGGAGCGCACGGAGCGGGCTATCGCCGAACTGGAGGCCCAGAACGAAGCGGGCGACGACCCGGCTCCCGCGCGCCTACCGGAGCGGCTGACCGACCGCGAGACGCTCAGGCGGCGGGTGCGGCAGGCGCGACAGGCGTTGGACGAGCTGGCCGTCCGCAAGCGCAACAAGAATCGCATCAACCTCACCGACCCGGACGCGCGGGCGCTCAAGGTGCGCCAGGGATCAATGACCGGCTACAACGCCCAAGCCATGGTCTCGCCGCTGGCGGGCGAGGAGGAGAACGGCATGATCGTCACGGCGGTGGACATCGCTGACAGCGCCAACGACGCGGGCAACCTGACGACGATGCTGGAGCGGGCGGAGGAGGAGACGGGGGTGCGGACGCCGCTCACGCTGGCGGACGCCGGGTACCACGCGGGGCCGCACCTGGAAGCCAGCGAGCAACGCGACCAGCAGGTGGTGATGCCCGACCGCTGGCATCGGGTCGCCAACCGCTACCACAAGAACCGCTTCGTCTACGACGAGGCCACCGACAGCTATCGCTGTCCCAACGGCGAGCGGATCTCCTTCGTCAGGACGGGGGTCAGCGAGGGCGTGCCCGTGCGAATCTATCAGCCCGCCTCCGCGTCGGTCTGCACGGGTTGTCCCACCTTCGGCGACTGCACGCCCAACGCGTTCAGCGGACGCCAGCTACAGATCAGGCCCCACGAGGCCGCGGTGCGCCGCCACCGTCTCTGGATGGAGACGCAAGAGGCGCAGCAGGCGTACCGCCGCCGGGCGCCACTGATCGAGCCGCTGTTCGGCATCCTCAAGGCTCAGATGGGAGCCTGGAGGTTCACGTTGCGCGGGTTGAGAGAGGTCGAATGGACGCTGCTGGCCACGGCGTTCAACCTGCGCACGCTCTGGCGGCTCTGGCGGGACCGCGCGCTCGCAGGCTGGCCCCCCGACCCGGTCCCTGGGCTCCCGATCCCAACCCCGGCAGCCTGACCACAATCAGCGTTTGACTTCTCACACCGGTCGCCCCGCTCTTCCTCGCTAAGGGGTCAAGGGCACCTCGCCGAATCGCCCCGCCACCGCTAAAGCCGGGGACATATCGCCCTTCGCTGTTCGGTACGCCACCTTCTGAGACAGCTACATCGATGTAGTCCCTTCCGAGGGATACCGCTCGCTCTCCCAGGTCAACAGACTGGTCTAAAGGACGCCGGACATCCGGCGTCAACGGCGGAGAGGCCAGTCTGCAATCCCGCCAAGAACGGCACGGAGGAGCGGGATGAGAAGGGCCGATAGAAAGAGACCATCAATGAGCATCGCCATGTTCTCGAATGGATCGTCGGCGGCGTACACGCCCAAACAGCGAGCGCAGTTGCAACAAGGACTACGCATCCTGGCCCGGATGATCGTACGCACCCACCTGCGTCGGAAGGTGTCCCGGTCTGTCTTGGCATGGCCAGAGGCCCCGCTAGAAGGGGAGACTGGCAAATGAGCCGCTCATGGGTGACAAGCATGACAATCCGGTGGCCCACAAGGTGGTGACGCAGGCGTCACCCGTTATATGTCGTTGGCAGACGCTCTCCGCTTCCCCAGACTCGACGGAGGCCCGATGACCGGCAGCCCGGAATCCAAGCCAAGGACGCAAGAGCGGCCCGCATCGCTCGGAGGTGAGTCCAGCACCCGGCATCGGCCTCTACCACAAATCCCGTCCCATAACAACGTCCTGCGAGGCATTACATGCGAGCACTTTCCCGTTCAAGATGGGATGTTGGGGGACTGTTGACAAGGCGGAGCATCGGATTGGCAGTCACGAATTCACGAACACAAGCACCGAACGGCGCGGCGCAGGCCGGATCGGACCTCGACGAGGCGGTCCGGGACTACGTGCGCACCTACGCCGTGCTGCACGGCAAGCCCAGGGCGGCCAAGGCCCTCGGCGTCTCCCGCCACACCCTGTGGCGCTTCCTCCATCGCGGCCACATGGGGCGGACCATACCCCACGCGGTGCTGGAGCGCGTGGGTAAGAGCGCAGAGGCGCTGGAGGACGCCGAGGAGCGGTTGATACTCCAGGCGCAGGCCAGGCGGCGGCTGAAGGACGGCGGAACGACGGCAAAGTCGGCAGCCGGTTCCAAGCGTCTGTCTGAGGCCCTCGAAGATGCCCTCCGGCTGCTGTGCGCCGCGCCCCTGGCCACCGTGGACGAGCTGTCCCGCTTCGGCAGGGTTCCGGCATCCACGCTCCGCGACCGTCTTGGCAAGCTCGACAAGCGTGGCCTCGTGGACTCCGTGCCGCACCAACTGAGCGTCCTGGGGTCCCGCCCCCAGCAGCGGTACTTCCCCACGAAGCAGGGCATCGTCGCCGGAGGGAGGGTCGAGCACGGCACCGACTACTTCCTCACCGAGTACCCGGTGTCGAGGCAGTGGTTCCGGCTGCTGGCCGAGCGCATGGACGCCGTGGCCGTGCTCCACCGCGTCGCCGCCATGATCGCCGACGCCGATTCCCACAGTGACCCCGTGCGGGTTGACCACTACCGCAGCGGCCCCTACGACATGCTGGTAACTCTCTCTGGAGGCCGCTCCATCGGCATCGTCCGCCAGGGAGCGACGCTGCCCACCTCCAACCTGCGCTACCGCCTGAGGAGCGTCGAGCGCCTCCCCAGCCGCGAGAAGCCCTTCGCCACGATGGTGCTGACCCACGCAGACCAGGCCACCCGCAGGGCGATTCGCTCCCTGGGAGACCCGTCGGAGCACCGCAGGACCTTTGTTGCGACGGAGGGGGAGCTTCTGGCCGGAGAGCACACCGGGGCCGTCTGGCAGCAGTGCGGCGGCGGCCTGGACCACGACCCGCCCGTGCGCATCTACCCCGACACATCCCTGGCGGACATCCTGGCGTGGATGGACCGCCTGCTGGACAAGTCCTACCCCTTCCTCCGCGACAATCCGAAGCCCGACCTCGAAGACCTCTACTCCTCGCGTGTGAAGGCCGCCATGCCGGAGCCTGCCGAGCAGATCACGTCCTCCCTTGCAGTCCAACTGACCCGCGCCGGGAAGGACGCCCTGGACCTGCTGGCCGCATGGCCCCTGTGCACCCGCGAGCAGCTTGCGGGACTCATAGGCGGAGTCACCCTGCGCCGGGTCAACCAGGTGCTGCGCTCCCTCCGCAAACACAACCTCGTGTGCGAGGATAACTCCGTGCTCATGCTCACCGACGAGGGACTGACCTACCTGGCCCGCAGGGACCGGGCCGCCGTCGGCCTCGCTCTCGACCGCTGGAGTCCCGAACCAACGGACTCGAACCCGCCGGTCTACGTCGGGACCGCCCTGCGCGCCCTGAAGTCCCAGATGCGCCACCACGCCGGCGTCGTCGGCTTCGCTGCCGCCCTTTCCGCCGAGGTCGCCCGCTCCCCGGACCACGACATGTGGGACCTGCTGCCCACCCACCGCTCAACCATCGGCTACCGCCACGACCAGACCACCTACGTCATCCACCCCGACGCCTCCTTCACCCTGGAGTACAAGGGCCGGTCACGTCCCTACCTGCTGGAGTTCGAGCGGAGGGCCATCACGCCGAAGCGCATCCCCAAACGCCTGCGGTCCTACCGACGCTACTTCCGGAGCGGCTGGGCGAAGCGGGATCACAAGGGACGCCTGCCCCATGTGCTCTTCGTCTTCGAGTCCTCCGCCAACGAGACCGCCTTCCTAGACATCGCCGACGCAGAGGACGACGTGCCCATCATCACGTCCAACGTCGAGGCCCTCGCCCAACACGGTGTCCTGGGTGACGCATGGATACTGCCGCCGCCGTACTCCCTCCACAGACGGCCGTTGTCTCTGACGCACCAGGCGCCACAATGACCATCCCGCCATATTCCCTCCTCAGAAGGCCATTATCCGTGATGCATCAGGTGCCAGAATGACCGCCCTTTCCGTTCCGAACGTTTCCAATAGGGGTCGTCCCAGCAGCTTTGCTGGGACAACTTGCAGACGCGACCGGTCACGCATCTCCGCTACCGCCCACCAAAGTACAATCCGTTGCAGAACCGACCGATCAGGCAGTTTTCGCCGCCGTGCCACACACCTTCGTTCCCCTCGTCCCCCAGCTACGATTCCTGCCTACGGCCGTCTCACCCGGAGAACCCCGACTCGACAGCAACTTGCCACGGGAGCGTGTTCCAACTGCCCCACCGCGCCGTTCCCAGGACTTCCTATAGGGTGTGAAAGGGCCTTCCCCTTACTTACCGTGTCAGCCCCCAACAGCTCCCAAAATGGCATTTTGTTGCAGAAGTGGCGGGATCGCCGACCACCCCGTTCTCGTCCTCTTCGACGTTCTCGACGAGGTGACGTGTCACCGCATCACGCCCCAAATCAGGATGCGCCAACGTCCTCAGGAGGACCAAGACGCGCCTCAACATGCCGATCTGCCCGACGTCACGCACCCCCACCTCAAGCGCACTTTTTGGCCGCTATTGTCATCGGGCCGCCGATTTGGGCCGCGTCATGCACCCCCACCTCAAGCCCCTTTTTGTCATTGCCGACCGGAATCCGCCCTTTCACGAAAGTGTTCACAGCTTACGTCCGGTAGAGGGTCGATTTACGCCTGTTTCAGCTTTGCCAGGACCCGTTTGATGCATCACCGACGAAACTCAGATTCCTGTACACCCCCCGCACTGCGCCGACGGCCTCAATTTTCGAAGACCATGGAAGGGGTCCCCCTGCGCGCCCCCACCTCGGGGGCCGTGCGACGCACTGCCGACCGACTGCGAGGCGGGATGGCCATCCGTGCCGGTCCCTCTTGTGTCAAGGTATCCTATGGCCTACAATAGGGTGGAAGGCAACGTTTCGCCACACCGGAGGCTACGGAGGGTTGAGATGGTACGACAGCGATTGGGGCTTTTGGCCGTGCTAGCAGTGATTGCGACAATGGCGCTGGCCGTGGCCTGCACAGACGATGCGCCCGCCGACGTGGATGAGAGCTCGGTAGCCGCCGATGTTGCGTTGGCGGAGGCGCTAACGGCAGTCAGCGCAGCTACGGCGCAACTGTCGAGTTCGATGCAGCAGGCACAGTCGGCGGAAGCTGAAGGGGGCATCCTGGTGACCGGGGAAGGCCGACTGAGCGTCGAGCCAGACCTGGCCGTGCTCAGCATCGGTATTGAGGCGCAGGCAGAGACGGTCTCTCAGGCGAGAACCGATGCTGCTGAGGCAATGTCGAGGGTTGTGGGGGCAGGGCAATCGCATCTTATTGAGCAAGGACCTTGAGTAGGTAGTCATTGTCCCAGGCGGCGTCTTTTCGCTTACCGGCGAGGCTGCGCTTGGTGGACTTTTCGGCCTTGAGCAGATTCAGAGCCATGCGGCGCAGCACGGAGAAGTTCTCGGCCCCGTTCCCGCTACGCACCCGGCTCCCGTCCTCATTGAACGTCACGTCCAGCGACCAGTGCAACTGGTTTTCTATACTCCAGTGACTGCGCACCGCGCTGAGTAAGGCACTCGCATCGTTGGGCAGGCTCGATATGTAGTAGCGCGACTCCATCGTCGTCTTGTCTCCTATGCGTCGCTCACCTTCCACCATTGCCAGCGTAGTCAGCCCCGGCCATCGCCTGTACTCATCGACGTATCTGACGTTGCCGAGGTCAGACACCGTCCAGCAGCGGCGCGTCTCGACTCGTCCATGACCAGCATCCACCGTCTCGTGGTAGTCGTGGTCTATGTCGTCGAAGCAGGAGTTGCGGATGAGGTCGAAGACATCGACCACTCCCTCGTGCAGGAGTACCTGGTTTCTCTTGACCGCCAGCACGTAGTCGGCTTCCTCCTCCAGTATCTTCGATGCAATCTCCCTCTGGCAGCCCATGGCATCTATCGTCACGATGCATCCCTCGACCGCGAGCATCTCAAGCAACCGGGGTATCGCCGTGATCTCGTTGGAGCGTCGGTCCACACTGGTCTGCCCGAGCGTCACGCCGCTCGCACATGCCCAAGCACTGACCATGTGGATAGCGCCCTTCCCTACGTATCGATCGTGCGAGCGTCGCACCGCCTTGCCGTCTATGGCCACCACATCACCTTGCAGAACCTCACTGACTGCCAGCACCCACTCGGTGAAACAGCGTTCGAACTGCTCAGCGTCCAGCTTGGCGAACACCCTGCCGAAGGTGTCGTGCGAGGGAATGCCGTTGGGCAGTTCCAGCATACTGCGCAACCATCCTTCCTTGCGCCTGCCGAACGCTTCCACGTCTACCCAACTGTCCGCTCCCGCTATGGCGCCGCAGAGCGCAATAGTAAGAATGTCGATCAACTCGTGGCGTTTGGTTCGGTCTATACGCGGGTCATCGAGGCTGCTAAAATGCTCCGTAAGCGAAGCAGGGCTACTATTGTCCATCGGCCAATCTCCTTATGAGACTGACCCCAATTTTATACTCTGCCTAAACTAATTTAGATGCAATTGCCCTGGTTGTGGGGGCCGTAAAGGCGCGGGGCCTGTCTGACGCAGACATCCAGACCACATCGTTCGACATCAGACCGGAGTACCGGTACGAGGAGATCGAACGGGACGGCAGCTACGTGAGCAGGCGGACGCTCATGGGCTATGTCGTCAGCAACTTCGCCTCGATCAAGGTGCGCGACCTTGAAGCCGTCGGACCCCTCATCGACGATGTGGCGGAGGCGGGGGGCGACCTTGCCAGAATCAACGGAATCAGATTCACAGTGGAGGACCCGAAGCCCTTCATGGAGGAACTCCGAAGGGAGGCATTTGAGGAGGCGAGGGCCAAGGCGGAGCAGCTTGCGGAGTTGGCGGGTGTGACCCTGGGCCAGGCTCTGTCCGTTAGCGAGTCACCCGCATCGGACGGCTTTACTGGCGCCAATTTTGGTCTGCGCGAATTCGTATTCTCCGACTCCGAGAGCCTCACCCCTATCAGCGGCGGCGAGACGGAGCTTCGTCTGACCGTCATAGCCCGGTTTGCCATAGAGCCGTAGGCGGACGCAAGGACGGCGGGAATGGCAAGGATGAAGACCACGCGGTGGAACCCATCGGAGCATCTGGAGACCGCAGAGGAGATGGCGGCCTACCTGAACGCCGCCCTGGAAGAGGGCGACATGCGGCTGATCTTGACGACCCTGGGAGACATCGCCCGCGCACGGAGGATGGCGTTGGTGGCGCAGGAGACGGGGCTGGGCAGGGAAAGCCTTTACAAATCGCTGTCCGCCGACGGCAACCCGGAGTTCATCACCATCTTGAAGGTGGTGCGCGCCGTGGGACTTCGCTTTAGAGTCACGGTTGCGCCTGACGCAGCCGCCGAGTGAGTTACAACCCATCGCAGAGGAGGACGAGCATGAATAAGCACTCAGAGAACCCGACCCCCGTGGCCCTGTACGCCAGGGTATCCAGCGATCGGCAGGACGTGGACCTGTCCGTCGCCGCCCAGCTGCGGGCGCTCAGGGACCACGCCGACAAGAACGGCTACGTCGTCGCACGCGAGTACATCGACGAGGCCGAGAGCGGACGCATCGCCGACAGGCCGGAGTTCAGGAAGATGCTGGACGAGGCCAGCAAGCCGGAGGCCCCGTTTGCGGAGATTCTTGTTTGGAAATTTAGCAGGTTCACCCGTAAGCGGGAGCACGCCGTTGCCTTCAAGTCCATGCTGAGGCGCAAGGGCGTCCGCGTCGTCTCCATCACCGAGCACGCCGACGACTCCGCCACCGGCAGGCTCATGGAGGCCATCATCGAGTCGGTGGACGAGTTCTACAGCGAAAATCTTGCCGAGGAGGTTCGGCGTGGAATGCGGGAGGCGGCCTCACGCGGCTTCTGGGTCGCCAGCCGCGTGCCCTACGGCTATCAGAAGCTCATGGTGCAGGACGGGGCCAAGAGGCGCCCCACCCTGGAACCCGATCCCGCCACCGCTCCCGTGGTGCAGCGCATCTTCGACATGGCCGAGTCGGGCAGGGGCATCCTGGACATCACCCAGACCCTCAACGCCGAGGTCATCGCCAACCCCACGGGCAGGCTCTGGTCCAAGAACGGCGTCCACATCATCCTCCGCAACGAAGCCTACACCGGAACCCTTCTCTGGGGCGTCGGCGGGAACGGGAAGGACAAGGCCGAGCCGGTCAGAGTGGACAAGGCGTTTCCCGGCATCGTCTCCAAGGCCCAGTTCAAGAGGGTGAACAAGCGGATGCGCTCACGCGCACCCAGGAAGACTCACCCACGCAGGGTCGGCAGCACCTACCTGCTCAGCGGGATGGTCAGGTGCAGGACGTGCGACGGGGCGCTCAGCGGCCAGGACGCCAAGAGCGGGAAGTACGCCTACTACGTCTGCCAGTCCATCATGAAGCGGGGCAGGGACGCCTGCGAGACCCCCAGGCTCAACGCCCGGCGCTTCGAGGAGATGGTGGTGGGCAAGATCAGGGAGAACGTGCTCACCGAGTCCAACATCCGGGAACTGGTGAAGCTGGTGGACGAGGAGATGGACGGCATCGCCAGGGAGCAGCGGCAGAAGCTTCAGACCGTCGAGGCAGAGCTAGAGGACGTGAAGCGCAGGCTGGGGCGGCTCTACGACCTGGCGGAGACCACGGACCTGGACATTGAGGACTTCAAGCCCCGCATCAGAGACCACAGGGAGCGGCAGGAGAAGCTGGAGGCGTCGGCGCAGGAGGCCAGGGCCATGCTCTCGCAGCGCAGGGAGGTGCTGGACGACGTGGAGACCATCACGGCCTATGCCCAGGACCTGAGCGTGTTCCTCAACGAGAGCGAGTTGACGGAGAGAAGGGCCTTCATCGAGAGCTTCGTGAAGGAGATCGTGGTGATGCCCGGCAACGCGTTGCTGCGCTACTCCATCCCCATGCCGGAGGATGCTCCTATAGGTGGAAGGGACGCCGAGGAGGTGGCTCTGCACGCCCCGGTTCTGTCTACCGTCAAGTATGGTGGGCCCGCCAGGGTTCGAACCTGGGACCTACCGGTTATGAGCCGGCCGCTCTACCACTGAGCTACGGGCCCTTGGAGGGTGGTTGGGGTACCGTGCGGCGGCGGGTGGGCCTGCCGCCAATTTCAGGTTACTCTGGGGCTATGACGGTGTCAAGGAATGCCGAGTCGGGTCTTGTAGTCGGGGTCCCACCCGGAGATGCGCCCCTTGCGTAGCTGCTCCTCTATGGAGTCGGGCAGGACGGGCTCGCCCGTGGTCGGGACGGGGGAGATGGTCCCTTCCCGCTCCATCGTCCCGTACTCGGCGTCGCCCACGCCCAGCAGGTCTCTCAACACCGGCCCGTTGTGCTCCCCAAACGCCGGAGTGTGCCCCTGTATCTTCACCGGGCTCTTGGAGAACTTGTAGGGACGGCCGATGAACGGCCTGGTCCCTATGCCCCTGTCCGGCGGGTGGCTGACGTACTCCAGAAAGCCGCGGGCCTTGAAGTGGGGGTCCAGGTGGGTGTCCCGGTTGTCGAACACCGGTCCGGCAGGGATTCCCGCGGCCTGGAGCTGCTCCATCAGGTCGTACCGGTCCTGGCCCCGGGTCCAGTCGCTGATGATGGCGTCCAGCTCGTCGTGGTTCTTCATGCGCCCCGGGCTGCCGCCGAACCTGGGGTCCTCGGCCAGATGGCGCTTGCCCATCAGGCCGCAGAGGTCGCGCCACTGGCCGTCCGAGCCCACGGAAAGGACGATCCACCGGTCCTCGCCCTTGGCCGGGTAGCACCCCTGTGGAGCGCGGTACGGGTGGCGGTTGCCTATGCGGTCCCCCGGGCGGCCGTTGACCTGGGAGTCCATCAGGTACTCGGATACGAACATTACGCCGGCCTGGTACATCGCCAGGTCCACCCATTGTCCTTCGCCCGTGAGGTTCCGGTGGCGCAGCGCCGCTCCGATGGCGAACAGGGCCGTCCACGTGGAGAGGAAGTCCACGTACGATGCGCCCACCTTGGAGGGCGGGCCGCCGTGGTAGCCGGTGACCCAGCAGTGCCCGTGGGTGCCCTCCTGGGTCGTGGCTTGGGCGGGATAGCCCGAGTAGGGGCCGTCTCCATGGCCGTAGCCGGTGTTCGAGACCATGATGATGTCCGGTTTGACGGCCCTCAGGCCCGCGTAGTCCAGGCCCCACCTGCGCATCACCCGGGGGGTGTAGTTCTCCATCACGACGTCGCTGACGTTCACCAGGTCGCGGAACAGGTCCCGGCCCCTGTCCGTGGTCAGGTCCAGGGTCAGCGAGCGTTTGCCCCGGTGAAGAAGGTTGTACGTGGAGCCCCGGTTCCACCAGTCCTCCCCGATCTCGTTCTCCGGGAACGAGCCCGCGTACCCCCCGGGCCGGGTGATGTCCGGTCGCCCCGGCCCCTCGATCTTGATCACGTCTGCGCCCAGGTCCGCCAGCAGGGCGCCGGTGTAGGGCAGGGCAAATACGTAGGTGGAGTCGACGACCCGAATGCCCTGGAGGGGGAGCTTTGGCATCAGCCCGCACCGGCCCTGGTGGCGGTCTCGCCGGTCATATGACACCGTTCTGTCTCAGGCGCACCAGGTCGCCCCTGGAGTATCCCAGCCGGTCGCAGTACACGTCGATGTTGTGCTGGCCCAGGAGCGGCGCCGGGCGGCGCAGCTCGTACGGCGTCTGGCTGTAGCTGAAGAGGACGGCGGGCACCTTGAGCTTTCCCATCACCGGGTGCTCCACCTCCCGGTAGAAGCCCCTGGACTCCAGCTGCGGGCACTTCAGCAGCTCCTCGGGGGTCTGGACCAGCCCGAAGAGCATCCGCATGTCCGACGCCTTCTCGAACATCTCCCATTTGCCCCGCTCCTTGATCGCGTCCACGAGAATCGCGTCGAACTCCTCGCCCAGGGCCTCCCGGGAGCGCCGGTCGCGAAACCGCTCCTCCAGCAGCTCCGGCCTCCCGTAGAACCCGGCGATGTCGTCCCAGCTCGCCCCCCCGCCCGTCTGGTTGATTATCCACCCGTCGGCGCAGGCCATCGGATGCCCGTAGTCGTTGCCCGTGGGGGGCCGGCGGGCCTGGATGCCCCCGGTAAAGGAGTAGAGGGTCTGGTTCGCCATCATGGTGGAGCTGACACACTCGGTGATGGACACGTCCACGTGCTGCCCCTCACCCGAGAGCTGCTGGGCCAGCAGGGCCATGGACGTGGCGGCCGCCCCGTTGAGGCCTCCTTCGTACTGGGCCTGGAAGCCCCCGTGCTTCAGGGGCTCCCGGTCGCGGGTGCCGCTGATGCTCATGATGGCGCCCATGGCGTAGCTGACGATCTCCTCCCCCTCGTAGCGGCTGTAGGGCCCGGACTGTCCGAAGGGGGTGATGGAGGTGAGGACGACGCCGGGATTCAGCGATTCGAGCCGGTCGTACCCCAGTCCCAGGGAGGCCATGTACCCCGGCTTGAACGTCTCCACGACCACGTCGGCCTGGCCCACCAGCTCGCCGAAGAGCCGCCGCCCGGCCTCCTGCTCCAGGTCCAGCGTCACGCCCTGCTTGTTCAGGTTGTGGATGAGGAACATCAGGCTCTTCTCCGGGTGAGGGTCGTCCTGGAAGAAGGGGCCCATGCGCCGCAGGGGCGCTCCGCCCGGCGGCTCCACCTTGATGACGTCGGCGCCATAGTCGGCCAGCAGCCGGGCGCAGAAGGACCCGGCGATGTCTCCGCTGAGGTCGAGGACCCGGACGCTCCCCAGCGCTCCCTGCACCATTGCTACTCCCGAACCGGAGGTCCGCCGTCACGACGTGAACGTTGCCCGGTGCCCCGGCGCCTGAGCGGCCGCGCTCTGGCGATGGGGCCTTGGCGATGGGGATTGTATCGGAAGGTGTGGGCAAAAACAATCCTTTACACCACGTGGGCGAGTTGATAGGCTTGTAGTCCCGGGGCGCCCCCCCGGCCTTGGAAAACCGAGAGGAGTCCGGCCATTGGTGCGTTATCTTGAGCGAGTCGAAATGGACACGGTCCTCTCCCTGTCCAAGCGGAGAGGGTTCATGTTCCAGAGCAGCGACATCTACGGTGGCTTGAACGCCACCTGGGACTACGGGCCCCTGGGCGTGGAGCTGAAACGCAACGTCAAGGAGGCGTGGTGGGGCTCGGTGGTGCGGGAGCGGGCCGACATGGTGGGCCTGGATGCGGCGATCCTGATGCACCCGAGGGTGTGGGAGGTCAGCGGCCACGTCCAGAACTTTGCCGACCCGCTGGTGGAGTGCAAGGCATGCCACCAGCGGTTCCGCGCCGACGACCTGGAGGACACATCCGCGTGCCCGGCGTGCGGCGGCGAGCTCACCGACCCACGGACCTTCAACCTCATGTTCAAGACATTCATGGGCGCTGTGGAGGACAGTGCGTCGCAGGTATACATGCGTCCGGAGACGGCCCAGGGAATCTTCGTGAACCTGGCCAACGTGCTGGTGGCCTCCCGCCGCAAGCTGCCCTTTGGTATCGCACAGATCGGCAAGGCCTTTCGCAACGAGATCACCCCCGGCAACTCCACCTTCCGGACCCGCGAGTTCGAGCAGATGGAGATAGAGTACTTCGTCAAGCCCGGGACCGACGGTGCACACCTGGACTCCTGGGTAGAGGAGCGGTTCTCCTGGTACGTGAAGCACGGCATACGAAGGGAGAACCTGCGCCTGCGCAGGCATGGGGACGACGAGCTGGCCCACTACGCCCGGGACTGCTACGACATCGAGTACCGGTTCCCCTGGGGCTGGGCCGAGCTGGAGGGGATCGCCAACCGGACCGACTACGACCTGCGCAGTCACGGCGAGGCCAGCGGCCAGGACCTGCGTTACTTCGATGAGGAGGCCAAGGAGCACTACTACCCCTACGTCATCGAGCCCTCCGGAGGAGTGGACCGGGCGGCCCTGGCCTTCCTCCTGGACGCCTACGAGGAGGAGCCGGACCCGTCGTCGGCCAAGGGGGAGACCCGGGTGGTGCTGCGGTTCCACCGCAAGATGGCGCCCATCAAGGCCTCGGTCCTGCCCCTGAGTCGGAACGAGAAGCTGGCCCCCACTGCCCGAGCCGTACACGAGCTGGTCCGTCCCCACTTCGCCACCCAGTACGACGACGCCCAGAGCATCGGCCGCCGCTACCGCCGCCAGGACGAGATCGGCACGCCCTTCTGCGTCACCGTGGACTTCCAGACCCTGGAGGACCGGGCCGTCACCGTCCGCGACCGGGACACCATGAGCCAGCTCCGGGTCCCCGTAGCCGACCTGGTCTCCATCCTCAGGGACAAGCTGGAGCATGGGTGGTAGAGGCCGCGAAGGGCCGACCAGGGGCACGCCCCCGAGCTGCCCGTCCGGCTCCCGAAGGAACAAGGGCGTAGTCCCGAATAGTTGCCATGCGCATTCTCCATTTCTCTGATCTCCACATAGGGGTCGAGAACTACGGGCGGACGGACCCCTCGACGGGCCTGTCCACCCGGCTGCTGGACTTCCTCTCCGCCTTCGACGAGCTGGTGGAGTACGCCCTGATGCAGCAGGTGGACCTGGTGCTCCTGGCGGGCGACGCCTACAAGGGACGGGACCCCTCCCAGACCCATCAGAGGGAGTTCGCCAAACGGCTGGCCCGGCTGTCGGCAGCGGGGATACCGGTGTTCCTGCTGGTGGGGAACCACGACCTGCCCAACGCCGTGGGCAGGGCCACCGCCATAGAGATATTCCATACCCTCCAGGTACCCGGACTGTACGTGGGGGACAACCTGCAGACGTATACCCTGGCCACGAGAAACGGCCCCATCCAGATCGTGGCCGTGCCCTGGCCCCGGCGCAGCCGCCTTCTGAGCCGGGAGGAGGCCCGGTCGCTGACCATCGAGCAGGCCAGGCAGCGCATCGAGGAGCTGTTCGCCGAGGGGGTCGAACGCCAGGTACAGGCCCTCGACCCCGACGTGCCCGCGGTCCTGACGGGGCACGTAACGGTAAACGGCGCCACCACCGGCACCGAGCGCTCCATGATGCTGGGGCAGGACCACGCACTGTACCTCAGCGCGCTGAGCAAGCGGGAGCTGGACTACGTGGCCCTGGGGCACATCCACAAGCACCAGGTGTTACGAGACGACCCCAAGATCGTGTATTCGGGGAGCCTGGAGCGGGTGGACTTCAGCGAGGAGAAGGACGAAAAGGGGTTCTGCGTGGTCGACCTGGACCCCTCGGCGCCCCAGGGGCGTCGCCTGCAGGACTTCCAGTTCCAGCGGGTCGACGCACGTCCCTTCCTCACCATCGACGCGGCCGTTCGGCCGGGGGACGACGACCCCACGGCGACGGTGGTGCGGAGCATCATGTCCAAGGACGTTCGGGGGGCCATCGTGAGGTTGCGGATGAGCCTGCCCGCCGACCTCGACCACCGGGTGAGGGAGCAAGACATCCGCCACGCCCTGTCGGCCGCCCACTACGTCGCGGCGATCACCCGGGAAGTGGACCAGGACCGCAGGACCAGGATTCCCGCCGCGGTGGCCGAGGGGCTCACCCCCATCGACGCCCTGCGTCTATACCTGGAGGGTCGGGAGATGGACGCCGAACGCCGGAAGAGGGTCCTGGGCATGGCTGAGGAGCTGGTGTCGGCGGAGCTGGACGAGGCTCCGGAATAACGAGGCACCAGGGGATGCCCCGGGCCGCGGGCGCCGGGTGGGTCTGCTAGCGGAGGCCGGCTATGACCGTTCGTGACCCCGAGGCCAGGTTCTCGACCACCTCGGCGGCGCTCATTATCTCCGAGACCAGGCCGACTCCCGCGCCGCAGTAGGCCACGCTGCTCTCCAGGTTGCCGTCGAGAATGGCCTCGCGTATCTGGGTCGCCCCCAGCTCTCCGTCCCAGAACTCCTGCCTGTCCTGGTCCTGGGGCGGCTCGGTGTTCTTGGACCGGATGCTCTTGCCGCTCCGCAGGAGCCGAGTCGGCCAATGGTACCGGCCGGCTACGACGGTGCCCGTGTCGATGGCCCCCCAGGAGGGCCTCCTTGTACTTGGGATGGGCGATGCATTCGTGGGTGGCCACGAAGCGCGTCCCAAGCTGGACGCCGTGGGCGCCAAGGGCCATGGCGGCCACGAACCCCCGGGCGTCCATCACTCCTCCGGATACGATGATCGGTATGGAGACGGCCTCGGCGATCTGGGGCACCAGGACCAGGTTGGGGATCTCCTCGGGCCCGCGGATTCCGCCCCCCTCGTACCCGTCGGCGATCACCACGTCGACGCCCTGGGCCTCGGCCCCCCTGGCGTGGCGCACGGTGGAGACCTGGTGCAGCACGACGGCGTCCTCGCCCTTGAGCTTCCCGGTAAACAGGGCCGGGCTGCCGCCGTAGGTGACGGCGATCCTGGCCCCCTCCTGAAGGGCCACGTCGATCAGCTCCTCCGCCTGCGGGTTGGCCAGGTAGAAGCAGACTCCAAAGGGCGCGGCCGTCAGGCGGCGGGTCGCGCGGATGCTCTCGCGCAGGTTGCCGGCCATGTCTCCGTCCGGGGCCATCCCCGCCGAGGGGTGGAGGACCCCCAGCCCACCGGCATTGGAGACGGCTGCCACAAGCTCGGGATTGGATACCCAGGGAACCCCGGCCTGGAGTATGGGGTAGTCGATGGCCAGAAGCCGCCGCAGCCTGGTGTCCCTCATCCCTCTCCAGCCCCCCTCTCGGAGTAGCAGGAATTTTATTTCCAATTCCATTTAGTGTCAACTACGGCATGACCCGTGCTCACCGCGTAGATTGACTGCCCGGCGGGCCGCAAATAGAATGGCGGTTGAAATTGGCGGCCTCCTCACAGATAGTTGGCTACAGAGCGATGACGCTCCCGGTCCTTAGGCGGCCGGCGGGGCGGCGATTGGCAGGTTGGCGGTCGGTAGAGCCATGAGCTTTCCCGACGTGTTGCTCCTCGTCATCCGGTGGGTCCACGCCCTGGCGGCCGTATCCTGGGTTGGTGGAGGGATGTTCTACCTGCTGGTGCTGCGGCCCAACATCAGGGCCCTGGAGGGGGACCAGGGCCTGGCCCTGCGGCGGCTGGGCCAGCAGTTCAGGGCCATGGTCAACACGGCCATAGCTGTGCTGATCGTGACCGGCGTGATCATGACCTTCGCCCGGCTGACGTCGGAATTCGTTGGCACCGCGTACGTCGTGGTCCTGGTCGTAAAGGTGGTGCTGGCCCTTTACATGTTCTACCTGGTGCGCTTCCTGAGACCCAGGACCTACTCGGATGAGCCCGGCACCTACTCGGATGAGGAACCTCCCGCTCGTGGCTTCCGGAAAGCTGCCAACCTTATGACGGGGGCCACGGCGGTGCTGGTCATAGGCGTTATCGTGTTCCTTTTGGCGGACATCCTCAAGATGCTCATCGAGAAGGGCATCGAGGGATGAACACGTGCCGGCCGGCTGTACGGTTGGCTTGGGAGGAAGTATGAAGAAGGACCTGATGGACATCCTGGCCTGTCCCGTGTGCAAGGGTCCGCTGGAGCTGAAGGTCGAGCGTGAAGACGGGGACGAGGTGGTGACGGGCGCCCTCCTCTGCAAAGCGTGCCCCGAGACCTACCCCATCGAAGACTCCATACCCAATCTGCTCCCTCCGGACGTCAGGGCCCAGACCGCGTAGCCAGGCTCCCGCGGCCCGATGTCGGGTACGGGGCCGGCGCGTCTTGTCGACCCGGTCCTCCGCCAGGCTTAATAGGTTCTTAAGAACCCCGGCATACACTCCGGTCAAACGTTGGGGAGGTGTCGTATGACCGGGGTGGCGAAGGGTTTGGCCCTTGGCCTTGCCGCCGTAGCCGCTGCCGTGATGGTGGCGGTTGCGTTCCTGTGGCTGGGGCCGGGGAGAGAGAGGTACTTGGACACCGCCTCCGCTTCCGTCCTGTTCGACGAGCAGGTGGTCATCGACGTCTACGAGCGGGTCAGCCCCTCGGTGGTCGAGGTCAGCACCAGCCAGGGCGGCGACGACCCCTGGAAGACCGGCGTCGGGTCCGGGTTCCTCATCGATTCCCAGGGCCACATCGTGACCAACAACCACGTGGTGGAGGGGGCCGCCGGTGCCAGGGTGAGGTTCAGCGACGGGACCTCCGCGGAGGCGGCCATACTGGGCAGGAATCCTGCGGGGGACCAAGCGCTGCTGAAGGTGGACCCGTCGGTCGTCTCCGGAAAGACACCCGTTGCGCTGGGCGACTCGTCGGACCTGAAGCCCGGCCAGATGGCCATCGCCATCGGCAACCCCTTTGGCCTGGAGGGCTCGGTGACCGTCGGCGTCATCAGCCAGCTTGGCCGCGACCTGCCCAGCTCGGTGGGACGGCTCATCCCCAACGTGATCCAGACCGACGCGCTGATCAACCCCGGCAATTCCGGGGGACCCTTGCTGGACTCCAGCGGGGCCGTGGTGGGGATCAACACCGCCATCAGGTTGTCGCCCCTGGGCGAAAGGACCATGGGGTTCGCCGTGCCCATTGACGACGTGAAGGAGGTCCTTCCCGACCTGAAGGCCGGGGAGGTCATCCGTTCCCCCTGGCTGGGCATCCGGGTAGCGGACGTGGACGCGGACCTCGCCCAGCGCCTGGACCTCGCCGTGGAGCGGGGAGTGTACGTGACCGGCGTCACCGAGGGCAGCCCCGCCGAGGACGCGGGACTGGTGGAGTCGGGTACAGGCAGCCGGGGCAGGCCTGGGGATGGTGGAGACGTGATAACCGCCGTCGATGGAGTCTCCGTCGACGACACCGCCGAGCTGATCGCGGAGCTAAACGCCAGCCGGCCCCAGGACCAGGTGACCCTGACGGTGGTCCGCGGTGGTGAGACCCTGGAGGTCCAGGTGACCCTTGGCGAGTGGCCCGAGTACGCCGAGACCCGAAGGGGTCGCTGGATTCAGCCCCCACCGGGCTTTGACGGGCGCGGGCCCTCCTGGGACCGGTTCCACTTCCGCTGGCCGGACCTGGATGGCCGGGACCTGGATGGGCCCTACCTGGATGGGATAGAGGAGCGCGTCCCCGAAGAGATCCTGGAACGGTTCTTGTGCAAGGAGGAGGGGGACGAAGGCAGGCGCTGGAAGATCTGCCGCGAGCCCTCAGGAGAGTAGCGCCCGCCCGCGGCCGCTGGGGAGGTCCTGTGGTCGACCCCCGGGGCACTGGATCTCCCGGCTTCCGCCTACGGGGTTCCCTCGCGTCTTGTCAGGAGACCGGGTCCGTCATACGGGCCACTCCTCCCGCCGGTACGACATGTCCCAGAACAGGTACTCGTACCGCAGGCTGGTCAGGTAGGCCCGTTCCATCCGCTCCAGCTCCGCAGAGCCGGCCTCGGAGGCGACCCGGTCCGCCAGGGACCTGGCCCACTCCGCCAGCGCCCTGTACTCGGTGGAGACGTACATCTCTATCCACTCACGGTACAGCGGCGCGCCCTTGGGCTTCCCCTTCCTGGCCAGGTGGTCTCCGATCTCCCAGTATCCCCACTGGCAGGGCAGGAACGACGCCGCCACCTCGGCGAAGGAGCCCTGGTGGGCGACGTTCAGCAGGTAGCTGGTGTAGGCGACGGTCGTGGGGGAGGCCTGGGTCGCCTCCAGCTCCTCGCTGCTGATTCCGAACCTGGCGCAGTAGCCGCGGTGAAGCTCCATCTCGGTGTTCAGCGTCCCGTTGAGGAGGCGGGCGAACCAGCCCATCGTCTCCCGGTCGGGCGCCCTGGCCGACGCCAGCGCCATCACGCGGCTGTAGTCGATCAGGTACACGTAGTCCTGCCGGACGTAGTACTTGAAGCTCTCCAGGTCCAGGGTGCCGTCCCCGATGCCCGTCACGAAGGGGTGCTCCAGTATCGCCCGGCGTACCGGCTCCGCCTTCTTCTCCATGTCGTCTGCGAAGGCCAACTGACACCTCCTGGGTCTCTTGCGGGAGACGCCCCAGTATACTAGGAATGGCTTCAATAAGCCCGCTGGCCGTCCACTCGGCGGGAGGAATCCCTTGCCCGCGCGGAGCGCGGGGGCCCCGTCCCTCTGCTTAGGTGAGGGCGGGCCCAATAACCCGGGAGGGGCCTGGGGTTGTTCAGAGCATCCCTGGATGGAGAGAGGTAGTCAAAGGCAATTTGGCCAGCTTGCAACCCCCAGTGGGCGTCGGCTATCATCTTGGTATTCCATCGGGTTTAGGAGACGACGTGGCAGCTGACGCCCGTCACATAGTCCAGGGGCTCCAGGGGATCGTGGGGGAGAGGAACGTGGTCCATCACCCCGAGGACCTGTTGGTGTACGAGTATGACGGGTCCATCGATACCGCCATGCCCCTGGCCGTGGCCTTCCCCACGTCCACCGAGGAGGTGAGCCGCCTCGTGGCGCTGGCCCAGGCCGAGGGGCTGCCGGTCATCGGCCGCGGCTCGGGCACCGGTCTCAGCGGCGGGGCCATAGCCTCCCTGGGAGGCATCCAGATATCCCTGACCCGTATGAACCACATCCTGGAGATGGACGCCGCCAACCACCTGGCGGTCGTCGAGCCGGGCGTCCTGAACCTGGACCTGGATACCGAGGCCCGGAAGCATGGCATGCGCTACGCCCCCGACCCCTCCAGCCAGCGGGCCTGCAGCCTGGGTGGGAACGTGGCCGAGAACGCCGGCGGGCCCCACTGCCTGGCCTACGGCGTGACCACCAACCACGTGCTGGGCATGGAGGTGGTGCTGGAAGATGGGTCGGTAGTCTGGCTGGGCGGCAAGACCCGGGACATCCCCGGGTACGACCTGCGGGGGGTCTTCGTGGGCTCCGAGGGCACCTTCGGCATCGCAACC
Organism: Dehalococcoidia bacterium; assembly: GCA_965207305.1. Lineage (GTDB taxonomy): Bacteria > Chloroflexota > Dehalococcoidia > Lucifugimonadales > JAGWBF01 > JAGWBJ01. The sequence goes on from CBDBMB010000003.1 coordinate 244,164, forward strand.
AAGATCGCCGTGAGGCTGCTGCCCGTCCCCGAGTCGACGACGACTTTGCTGGGTGTGTTCCCAGACGTGGATGCCGCATGCAACGCGGTGTCCGCCATCATAGGCCGGGGAGTCGTGCCCGCCGCCATGGAGATGATCGACTCGGTGTGCATCGAGGCCATCCTCAACGTGACCAAGGGCGTGTTCCCGGCGGATGCCGGGGCGGTGCTCCTGGTGGAGGTAGAGGGCCTCGAGGAGGAGACCCGCGGGCTCGGGCCGGACGTCGAGGCCACCATGTACGACTCGGGGGCGTCGGAGGTCAGGCTGGCGGCCGACGCCCGGGAGCGTGAGCGGCTCTGGTCCGCTCGGAAGGGCGCCTTCGGGGCCCTGGGGACCCTGGCCCCCAACTACTACCTGGTGGACGGGGTGGTCCCGAGGACCCGGCTGGCGGAGATGCTGGGGGAGGTGGAGAGGATCGCCCGGAAGTACAGCCTGCTCGTCGCCAACGTCTTTCATGCCGGCGACGGGAACCTGCACCCCTGCCTGCTGTTCGATGAGCGGGAGACCGGCGCGGCGGAACGCGCCGTGAAGGCCGGCGGCGAGATGCTGGAGGTCTGCGTGGCGATGGGCGGCACCCTCACGGGAGAGCACGGCGTGGGCCTGGAGAAGAAGGCCTACATGCCCCTGGTGTTCACCGATGAGGACATGGAGGCGATGGAGAGGGTGCGGGACGCCTTCTCCCCCTCGGGCCGTTTCAATCCGGGCAAGATATTTCCAGGGGGCCCGGAGTACGACCACGCCGCCCAGCGGGGCGCCGTCTCCAGCGCGGGTCCCGCGGCATACATATGATGCGAACACCGACCTCGTGGCTCAGGCCGGGCTATCCATTCTCCTCAGTCTGGACGCCGTCCATACCATGAGGCTTCATTCCGCCCGGCAGGCCCGGTGAGCAAGGCTGTTGCCGTCGCTTTCGGAGACTCTGGTGGGCCTGCTGGGGAGGGAGGCCGTCCCATCTCCCGCCGACCCGGCGGCGTACTCGGTGGATGGAGTCGCGGCCGAGGCCGTGGCGTTGCCGTCAGATGTGCAAACCGTATCCGACGTGATGCGCTTGGCGTCGGACCGTCGCTTGGCGGTGGTGCCCAGGGGAGGCGGGACCCAGATGGGACTGGGGAACCCGCCCACCCGCCTGGACCTGGTGCTGGGGTTGGAGCGGCTGAACGGTCTGGCCTTTCACGAACCGGCCGACCTGGTGGCCGCCGCGGAAGCCGGCATGACCATCGACTCCTTCCGTGGGGAGCTGGCCCGCCACGGCCAGACCCTGCCGCTGGAGTTCCCGCTGCCTGCCAGGGCGACGGTGGGTGGTGTCCTGGCTGCCAACGCCGGGGGTCCCTCCCGTCTGGCCTTCGGCGGCCTGAGGGACTGGCTCATCGGGCTGAAAGTGGTCCGCGCCTCGGGAGAGATCACAAAGAGCGGCGGCCGCGTGGTGAAGAACGTGACGGGCTACGACCTGAACAAGCTGTACACCGGGTCTTTGGGCACTTTGGGGGTGATCGTGGAGGCCACCTTCAAGGTCACTCCCCTGCCGGCGGCCAAGGGGACCGTGACCGCGTCCGTAGGCTCTCTGGATGCCGCGGTGGAGCTGTCGCAGGACGTCCTGGCGTTGCCCGGCCGGCCCCAGGCGCTTCAGGTCATGGACCGGGGAGCGGTGAACCGGCTGCCCGATCTGGGTACGCCCCGCGCCGCGGCGGTGGTTGCGGCCCTCTTCTCCGGCAGCGAGTTGTCGGTGAGACGCAAGGTGTCCCAGGCGACGGAGGTGCTTGCGGCGGGCGGCGCATGCAACGTCGCCCCCCTGATGAACGCAGAGGGAGACGAGGTGTGGCGGTCCGTCACGGACTTGGGATGGGCCGGTGAAGGGGGGGCCAGGCTGATGGTCAGGGTTGGGCTTCTACCCTCCCGCGTAGCGACCTTCGTCGCTTCCATGGGCGGCAGCCCGACCCCTCTGGCCAGGGGCATCGTAGTCGATCCAGGCAGCGGCCTGGTCCGGGTGTTGGAGTGGGCGGAGGAGCTGGAGCCCCAGGCCGACAAGCTGGTCGAGGACACCATCAGGACGGTACGCCGGGCGGCGGAGGCCTGTGGTGGGTACGCCGTCATAGAGCGATGCCCCCTGGCGTTGAAGCGCAGGATGGACGTGTGGGGCGACGAGGTGGCGGGCCTGGACCTGATGCGGCGGGTCAAGAGGGAGATGGACCCCAAGGGCATACTCAGTCCGGGCCGGTTCGTCGGGGGGATCTGAGGATGCCGGCATGACCACTCGTCCCAAGACGCCTCTCAACCTGGAGCCCGGCTTCCTGAGCCCCGATTCGCCCAGGGACGAGGACCTGTATCGCTGCGTCCATTGCGGCCTCTGCCTAAGCGCGTGCCCCACCTACGTAGAGCTTGGGCTGGAGACCGAGTCCCCCAGGGGGCGCATCGCCCTGATGAAGGCGGTCAAGGAGGGGCGCCTGGGGATCAGCGAGCGGGTGGCCTCCCACTGGGACCTGTGCCTGCAGTGTCGTGCCTGTGAGGCGGTATGCCCCTCGGGCGTCCCCTTCGGCCGGCTGATGGAGCACACCCGGGCCCAGGTGGCCCGGCGCGGCAAGACGGCGAAGGCGATGAAGCTGGCCACGACGCTCTTCTTGCGGGGGGCCTTGCCTCATCCCCGGCGCCTGAGGCTTGGCGCGATGCTGATGTACCTGTACCAGCGTTCGGGACTCCAGGGGTTGTTGCGCCGGTCGCGCCTGCTGGATCGGGTCCTTCCGCACCTGGCAGCCCTGGAGAGGTCCCTGCCGTCGTTCTCCCGGCCCTTCTTCGGCCCATCGCGAAAGGTGGTCCCCGCGGTGGGGGAGACGAAGATGTCGGTGGGACTGCTGTCGGGCTGCGTGATGCCCCTGGTCCACCCCCGCACGATGGAGGCGTCGGTGCGGGTGCTGGCCATAAACGGCTGCCGCGTGCTGGTCCCCACGGGCCAGGGCTGCTGCGGGGCGCTGAACCTGCACAGCGGCGACCCGGAAACGGCCCGGGCCATGGCGCGGCGCAACATCGACGTGTTCCTGGAAGCCGGCGTGGACAGGGTCGCGGTGGCTTCGGCGGGTTGCGGCTCGACCATGAAGGAGTACGGGGAGCTGCTGCGGGACGACCCCGTGTACGCGGCTAGGGCCGAGCGTGTCGCCGCCATCACCGTGGACATCAGCGAGCTTCTGGTGGAGCTGTCCTTCCGGCGTCCCGAGGGCCAGGTGCACGGCACCGCGACCTACCAGGACTCCTGCCACTTGGCCCACGCCCAGAGGATCACCGTGGCGCCCCGGACCGTCCTGGAATCGATACCGGGCCTGGACCTGGTGGAGATGGAGAGCTCGGACCGATGCTGCGGGGCCGCGGGGATATATTCAGTCACCCAGAGGGAGTTCTCGAACCAGCTCCTGGACAGCAAGATGGAACGGGTGGCCGCCACCGGCGCCGACATCATCGCGACGGCCAATCCCGGCTGCGTAATCCAGCTCGAGAACGGCCTGCGGAGGGCCGGGGTGCCGGGCCGCGTGTGCCACGTCGTCGACATATTGGACGAGGCGTATGCAGCCGAGGCCGCCGGTCCTACTGGAGGCTCCAGGGTGGGAGGCTTCCGGGAATCAGACGACCGGCGACCCGCCCCCGTCGATGTTGACGGCGATTCCCGTTAGGTAGCTGGCCCGGTCCGAGGCCAGGAACGCGATGACGTCCCCGGCCTCCTCAGGCTCGCCCACGCGGCCCAGGGGCACGCCCCTGCCCGAAGCCATCTGGTCGTAGAACTCCTCCTGGCCCAAGCCCGGGTTTCCGGCCGTTAGCCCCTCGTAACGGCGCTCGTGCTGGCCGCTCTTGATCAGGCCGATGCATACCGTGTTCACCAGGATGTTGTCCTTGGCCACGTCCCTGGAGAGGGCCTTGGTAACGGCCACGCCCGCGGCCCTGGAGACGGAGGTGGGCACCGAGCTGGCCCCCGGGGCCTTGGCCCCCAGGTTGGTGACGTTGATGATCCTTCCTCCCCCGACCTTGCGCATGTGGGGGATGCAGGCCCGGGCGAAACGGATGGAGGCGTACAGCTTCAGGTCCAGGTCTGCCTGCCACTCCTCGTCGGTGACGCTCTCGAAGGCGCGGGCGTCGGACTGACCCGCGTTGTTGACCAGGATGTCGATCCTGCCGAACCGCTCCAGGGTGGCGTCCACCACCCGGTCCACGTCCGAGGCGATGGAGACGTCCGCGGAAACCGTCAGGACCTCGCGCTCGGACTGGGCGCGGATGGCGTTGGCGGCCTGGTCCAGCACCTCCTGCCGCCGGGCGCAGATGGCGACCCTGGCGCCCTCCATGGACATGCGCCACGCGGCCGCCTTGCCTATTCCGTAGCTGCCTCCGGTGACTATCGCCACCTTCCCTTCCAGGCCAAGCTCCATCTTGCGCCTCCTGTTGGAGTGTATTCGTTCATTATAACGGGATAGCGACCGTAACGGCGCGCCCCTGGCCCGCCCTCAGGCCGGGCGGCCCCGCCTGGCGTCCCGGACCGCCGTCGGCAAGAGCGAGAGCAGGTCCCCCGCAAGCATCCCGGCGTCTCCCAACCGCTCCCTTGCCGTCTCCCCGGCCAGGCCGTGGAGGTACACGCCGCAGCAGGCGGCGTCCTCGGGCGACAGGCCCTGGGCCAGGAGCCCCCCTATGATGCCCGTGAGCACGTCGCCCGTGCCCCCCGATGAGAGGCCCGGGTTGGCGAAGGGGCTGACCCGGCACGGGCCGCTCGGGGCCGCCACTATGGTGTGGGCGCCCTTCAAGGCTACGACGGCGTCCCACTTGGCCGCGTATTCCCTGGCCACCTCCACGCGGCGGGACTGGACCGCGGCGGTGGACAGGGACGTCAGGGTGGCCATCTCTCCCGGATGAGGCGTTACCACCAGTGGGAAGCGGGCACGCCTCCACCACTCGGGGATCCGGGCCAGGTTGTTCAGGCCGTCGGCGTCCACGACCACCGGGACACGGGGGACCGGCTCCTCCAATAGCAGGGCCCCCAGCAGCTCCGCCAAGCCGGAAGACCTGCCGAAACCGCAGCCCAGGACCACCGAGGTGTACTGTGCCAGGTTCTGTCCTATGACCCCGGCGGCCGCGGCGCTTATCCGCCCGTCTTCGTCCTGGGGCAGGGGCAGGTGGATCACCTCGGTGAGCTTCGAGGCCACGACCGGGTAGATGCCCCGGGGAGAGGCCAGGGTCACCAGCCCGGGCCCCATCCGCGCCGCCGCCTGGGCAGCCAGGTATGCCGCGCCTGCGTAGCTCGTCGAGCCGGCGACTATCAGCGCGTGGCCGAAGGTGCCCTTGTGGGAGTCCGGAGGACGGTCCGGCAGCCTCTCTCCCACCCAGCCTCCGGTGAGGAGCTCCAGGTCCAGGCCCCGTGACAGGTCGGGGGAGATGCCGATGTCCACGACCTCGAGCCTGCCCACGTGGGCCGCGCCGGGGAACCGGAAGTGCCCCGTCTTGGGAAAGCCGAAGGAGACGGTCAGGTCGGCGCGCGGGCAGGCCGGGTCGACCGCCCCCGTGTCCGCGTCCATGCCGGTGGGCACGTCGAGACACACGACGATGAGCCCGTGATTGGCGACCCTGGCCGACGTGACCGCCAGCATGGCGTCCCGGACCTCGCCCTCCAGCGGACGGGCCTTGCCGGTGCCCAACACGGCGTCCATCACCACCCGGGCCCGGCCGAGCTCCCTGCTAAGCAGTCGGCCCTGGGGATCGTTGCCAGCGTGGAGGATGGTGACGCCGGCCCGGGTCGCTTCGTCCAGGCGGGTGTCCTCCGGGCGGCGCGGCCGCAGGACGTAGGCGGTCACTTCCGCTCCCCATCTGCGCAGGTGCCGCGCCGCCACCAGGCCGTCTCCCCCGTTGTTGCCCGGCCCGATCAGGACCAACATACGGACCCCGGCGGCCCCTCCCGCCGCCTCCCGGGTCAGGCGGGCCGCGGCCAGTCCCGCGTTCTCCATGAGAGTGTCGGTGCTGGTGCCCGCGGCCGCCGAGGCCTCTTCCACGGCCTGCATCTGGTCGACGGTGACTATCTTCATGGCGGCGCCGGGGCTCGCGTCACTCGGCCCCGGGGATCAGTCCCACGACGAAGGCCACGGCGTAGTTGCGGGAGTGGGAGAGGCTGAGGGACAGCTCGCGGACTCCCAGCGTCTCGGCCCGGGCCTTGGCCCTCCCGTGCAGGCGGACCGAGGGGGCCCCGGCCTGGTTCCTGACGACCTCGATGTCCTTCCATCCCACGCCCCGGAGGCCGGTGCCCAGGGCCTTCATCGCCGCCTCCTTGGCCGCGAAGCGTCCGGCCAGGTTGGGGGCCCTGCCTCGGCAGTAGGAAGCCTCGCCCTCGGTGTATATCCTGCGGAGAAACCGGTCTCCCCAGCGCTCGAAGGCCTGGCGGATACGCTCGATCTCGATGATGTCTACCCCGGTGGTGAGCATGATTATTCACATTATAGCCACGGGTATTGGGGGTGTCTAACTGTTCGGGGCTGGGAGATTGTTGGGCTGGGGGCCCCGTGCTATCATGGCGGCGGCGCGAGTCCAACGGCGGGGAGCGAGGATGGCGAAGATACTGGACGGCAGGGCTACCTCCAAGGAGATACGGGCCGAGGTCGCCGTGGGGGTGGAGGAGACTCGCGCCAGGCACTGCGTCACCCCCGGGCTGGCCGCGGTGCTGGTGGGGGACGACCCGGCCTCGGCGATATACGTGCGCAACAAGGGCAGGGCCTGCGATGAGGTGGGCATGTTCTCCGAGACGGTCCACCTGCCCGGCAGCCTGTCCCAGGACGGGCTGCTGGAAAAGGTCCGGGAGCTCAACGACGACCCCAGGTTCCACGGCATCCTGGTGCAGCTTCCCCTGCCAGATCACATGGACGAGACGGCCATCCTGGGCGCCGTCGACCCGGGAAAGGACGTGGACGCAATCCACCCGGTGAACGTCGGCAGGCTGGCCCAGGGACAGGGGCCGTTCGTGCCCGGCACTCCCGGCGGGGTCCAGCAGCTGTTGCTCAGGAACGGCTACGACCCCGGCGGCAGTCATGTGGTCATCTGCGGGCGAAGCAACATCGTGGGCAAGCCCCTTGCCATGCTGCTGATGCAGAAGGCAGAGGGGGCCAACGCCACCGTCACCGTCTGCCACACCGGCACCCGGGACATGGGGACCCTGACCAGGCAGGCGGACGTTCTGGTGGCCGCCATGGGCCGCCCCAACGCCGTGACGGCGGATATGGTCCGTGAGGGCGCCGTCGTCGTGGATGTTGGCATCAACCGGGTCCCTGACGAGACGCGCAAGTCCGGCTACCGCCTGGTGGGGGACGTGGACTTCGCGGCGGTGTCGGAGAAGGCCGAGGCGATAACGCCCGTGCCCGGCGGCGTGGGGCCCATGACCATTGCCATGCTCCTGGTGAACACGCTTACGGCAGCCCGCATCAGCATCCACGGGGAGCCGTAGCCAACGGTATCCGGGCTGCGGTCCCCCGCTGTCGATGAAGACCAGCGACTTCGACTACCACCTCCCCCCCGAGCTCATCGCCCAGACTCCCTTGGAGCCCCGTGACTCGTGCCGGCTGCTGGTGTTGGACCGGCGCGCGGGGTCGGTGGAGCACCGTTCGTTCAGGGACCTGCCCGACTACCTCGACCCGGGAGACGTGCTGGTGATGAACGACAGCCGCGTCCTTCCCGGCCGGCTGGTGGGGAGGCGTGAGGCCACGGGCGGCAGGGTGGAGCTCCTGCTCCTCCGCCGCGTGGGTCCAAGGACCTGGAGGGTTATGGCCAAGCCCGCCCGCCCCCTCCGGCCCGGGGTGCGGGCCAGGGTCCCGAGGGCCGGCCATGAGGACGTGGAGGTCGAAGTCCTGGAGGCCGAGCCCGACGGCGTCAGAGTGGTGCGCCTGTCCACCGAAGAAGGCCTGGAGCGGTGGGGACAGGTGCCCCTGCCTCCCTACATCCATGCCAGGCTGGAGGACCCCGAGGCGTACCAGACCGTGTACGCCCGGGAGCCGGGGAGCGCCGCGGCCCCCACCGCCGGGCTTCACTTCACCCGGGAGATGCTGGACGGGCTGCGGACCCGGGGGGTCGAGCTGGCCTTCGTGACCCTCCACGTGGGCCTGGACACCTTCGCTCCCGTGAGGTCGGACGACCCCGCCGCCCACTCCATTCACGGCGAGTATTTCGAGCTTGCCGAGACCGAGGCGCGCAAGCTGCGCGAGGCCAGGGCTTCGGGCCGCCGCATCATGGCCGTCGGCACGACATCGGTGCGGGTGCTGGAGCAGGTCGGATCGGGACTCGGCGGCGGGGACCGGAGGGATATCCGGGCATGCTCGGGATGGGCCGACATCTACATCCTGCCCGGGCACACCTTTCGCATGGTGGACGCCATGGTGACCAACTTCCACCTGCCCCGCACCACGCTGCTGATGCTGGTCAGCGCCTTTGCGGGAAAAGACCAGGTGCTGCGGGCATACGGCGAGGCCGTCCGGCGGGGGTACCGGTTCTACTCCTTCGGGGACGCCATGTTGCTGCTGTAGGCGCTACTCCTCGTCGGGCTGGTCCGGGGCGTTGCGGAGGATGTCGTCCAGGGCCTTGTCCAGGGAGGGCGTGAGCTCCACCGGCTCCACGAAGGGGGTGTAGTTGAACTCCTCCCGGGCCTTCTCGATGATCTCCTTGGCGTTGGAGTTGGAGGAGGCGACCCGTTCCAGCATCGACTGCAGGCGTCCCGATTCAGCGTCGCCTTTCTGCTTCAGGTCCCCCAGGTCGATGTCCAGCTTGAAGGTCGTCCTGAGCCTGCGCATGATGTCGTAGAACGACCGGTGGTCCCTGGTTATGCCCACCGGCTCCTTGTTGGCGGTGAGGAACGAGTACATGGGGGCCATGGAGCCCAGGCGGAACATCTCTATGTCCGGGTAGTTGTAGTGGGCCAGGGTGATCAGCGCCATGGCTATCGTCGGTCCGCTGCGCCGGTCGCTGCCATAGCTGGAGAAACGCACGCCCAGGCCCTCCAGCTCCTCCTTCATGTCGGCCCGGCTGTAGGAGCAGTTGACGCTCCTCTCCAGCTCGGGGGGAGCGGAACCGTTGTACCCCTCCACCGCGGCGGTGCGCTGGATGCCCAGCTCCTTCACCGCCTGGAAGAAGGCCTGGGTGTACAGGTCGATTCGGAACCAGGGCTCCTCGCCCAGGAATATGACCAGCCCGTCGCCGGCGTAGTAGAACCCGTTGTCCCGCACGATGCCGGTGGTGGGGAGCCCCTCGGCAAAGGAGGCGGCCGGCCGGAAGGCGTCGTGGGTGCCGGGCACCTGGAAGGGGTAGCACATCATGGATACGGTGTCGCTCATCTCGCCGATCTTGCGGGCGCCCACCTTGTCGATGAGGTACTTGGGGAGCCCGCTGGATATCTCGCCGCCGTCGGACCACTGGGGCTTCCACCCGGCGATCATGTACCGGCAGGGAGGCTTCTCTTGTAGCACCAGGAGCTCGTCGGCCATGGGAGGTCCCCCATCGGAGATGTGGCGCCGGGGCAGGGCCGGGAGCGTTCTCCAGGCCAGATGGGTAGATTATAGCATCCCCCGCGCTCCAAGGGCTCGCCGGCTCCGCCCTATCCGTTATCCGGGCGCCGAGACGGGGCCCAGGGAGCGGGCCATCCCTTCCACCCGTCGTCCCGGCGCAGGCCGGGACCCAGGGGGGCGGGAAAGGCCGGGCCGAGCCCATGTGTCATCCCGAGCAGGCCCCAGTGCGTCATTCCGAACGGTAGGCGAGGAATCCCAGGTCGCCGCGTGAGGACCGACCAGCCCTTTTGCTCCCCGGTAGGGTACCTGCGATAATGGGCGCCTCTATGGTAGAGCGAAAGGGGTAGGGCGAAAGGGCATGGCCCCCGGCACCTCCACGGCGTGTACTCAGGCAGTCGCGACAGTCCACCGGCCTGCCGGCGGGGCTGGGGCGGACGCTGCCCGGTGAAGGTCCCCGGGTGGCAGGCGAGGCTGGCACGCTCTCTTCCCTTCTACTATGGTTGGGTGATACTGCTGGTCTCGGCGGTGACCAGCTACTCCTCCAGGCCGGTCATGGCCGTGGCGACCCTGTCCATCTTCCTCGTGCCCATGACCACGGACCTGGGCCTGTCCCGCGGGCTCTTCTCCAGCGCCGTGAGCCTGGGCGGCATCTGCGCCGTGGCCGTGTCGCCGGTGGTGGGATGGTGGATCGACCGGCGGGGCGCTGGGACCATGGTGGCGGCGGGCGGGGCGTTGGTGGGCTTCTGCGCCATCGGCCTTGCCTACGTGACCCAGTCGTGGGCGTTCCTGCTCCTGTACCTGGTGGGAAGGATGTCCTTCGCCAGTCCCCTGGAGCTGGGCACCTCCACGGCCGTCAGCAACTGGTTCATCCGGAGGCGGCCGGCGGCCCTGGGCCTGCTGAACGGCTCCCAGGGGACGGGGTTGGCCCTGATGCCCTTCGTCGCGCACCTGATCATCGTCGCCTGGGACTGGCGGGTGGCGTGGATGTCCCTGGGGCTGTACACCCTGGCCATCGCCGTGCTGCCCGCCCTGCTGCTGATGCGCCGCCGTCCCGAGGACATGGGGCTGGAGCCGGACCTGCACCCGCCTCGGGAGGGCGGCCCTTCGAGCGGCGGCGCCCATCCCGGCGACCCCGCCCCAGCGCCCGCCCTGGAGTACAGCTTCACCCTGGGACAGGCCGTGGTGACCCGCGCCTTCTGGTTGATGGCGGTGTTCTCCGCCGCCGGGTACATGGTGCAGGCGGGGGTCAGCCTGCACCAGGCGTCCCACTACCTGAACCAGGGAATGTCAGGCTTCGCGGCGGCGGTGACGGTGAGCGTCTTTGCCTTCTCCCAGGTCCCCGGGGGCCTCTGCTGGTCGGCCCTGGCCAGGCGGGTCCCCCTAAGGTACCTCCTGGCCCTTAGCGGCTTCACCGTGGCGGCGGGCGCAGTGGGGGCCGCGGCCAGCTCGACGCTGCTGCAGGGAACGGCGGCCGCGGCGGCGTTGGGGGCCGGCGTCGGGGGCCTGCACGTGCTGCTGAGGCTGGCGTGGGCCGACTACTACGGCCGCCGGCACCTGGGCTCCATCCGGGGGGTCGCCCTGCCCGTGCAGATCGGGGGGCAGGCCCTCGGCCCCATCGTGGCCGGATTCATGTTCGACGCCACCGAGAGCTACCGGGTAGCCTTCGTCGTCTTCGCCTCCGCCGTCTCCCTGGCCGCGCTGCTGGTGTCCATCGCGGCGCCGCCCTCGGCTCCCGCCGACCGTCCCGCGTCGGCGGGCGGGGGTTGAGTTCCAGCCTGCTGCGACCCGTCCTAGTGCCAACGACGGGAGGGGTTGGCCGCCTTGCCAGGGTGACATAACCGGTGGTACAACTATCGGGTGATGTCCGACAGCGGCGGGCGGGGGGTCTGGAGGAGGAGGATATGAAACTGAGCAGCAACGACGTGGAGATACCGGCCAGCGCCGTGGGCGTCTACGACGCCATCTTCCGCAGGCGCAGCGTGAAGCAGTTCACCGCGGACCCCGTCTCCCGGGAGACCCTGGAGCGGCTCTTCTCCGCCGCGGTCTGGGCACCCAACCACCGGCTCACCGACCCCACCCGGTTCTTCGCCGTCGTCAAGGGCAGCGCCATGAGGAGCCGGATCGCCGAGGCCGCGTGGCAGTCCACCTACGACGGGGTGGTCAACCCCAACCCGGAGCACAAGCGGCGGTCGGCGGACGCCAGCCGGGACCGGGTCCTGAACGCTCCGGCCATGGTGTACGTCTACAGCCTCCCCGGGGACAACGACGAGGTGACCCGGGAGAACTACGCCACCTCGTGCTGCGCAGTGCAGAACATGGCCCTGGCGGGGGTTGCCGAGGGCCTCTGCATGGACTGGAGCACCGGCGGCCTCACCAGGATCCCCGGCCTGGCCGAGATCCTGGGCGCCGACGAGGCCTGGGCCATGGTGGGGGTGGTGTTCCTGGGCAGGGCCGTGGCGGTCCCCACCACCCACCGCATGCCACCCTCGGAGGTCGTCACTTGGCTGGAGTGACCCTCCCGGGTCCCCCTGGGGGGCGGCGCCCGCGCCCTCGGGCCCGCGCCTCGGACCCGCTTCCCGTAGCCGCGGCGCGCCGGTAAACCGGGGCCCCGGCCCCGCGTCGGGCGGGGTGGTGAACGGTTCCCTGCATGACATTACTCTGAAAACAGCCTCGCAGCCCTCTGCGTCATTGCCCGCGAGAGCGGGCATCCACGTACTCCTCCCCCGGGGTTCCGGCCTGCGCCTGAACGACGGGTTGGGGGGAACCGCCATTGTCATCCCCTTAATTGGCCTTCACAAGGCCTTGGGTAATTCCGAATGCCGCGAAGCGGTGTGAGGAAACTATCCTCGCCGTCGAGTAGAGGGTGGCGGTCTTGTGGCATCTTGCGCCGTCCCGGGGCGGGCGGGGTGGCTAGGTTGCCCGGAGGCTGGTAGTATTGCACGAGTCATGGACTACCTGAGCCGTCTTTCCATCCCCAGCCTGGAATACGACTTGTCGAAGCTGCGCGGCGACGTATTGGGCGGCGTCACCGCGGCGGTGGTCAGCCTCCCCGTGGCGCTGGCCTTCGGGCTGGCGGCGGGCCTGGGCCCGGCGGCCGGGGTGTACGGCGCCATCTCGGTGGGCTTCTTTGCCGCCGTCTTCGGCGGCACCCGCTCCCTCATATCGGGCCCCACGGGCTCCATGACCGTGGCCATGGCGGTGATCGTCGCCAGCCACGCTGAGAACATCGCCGAGGCGTTCACCATCGTCATCATGGCGGGGCTGATACAGATCCTGTTCGGCCTCCTGAGGATCGGGCGCTACGTCACATACACTCCCTACTCGGTCATATCGGGGTTCATGTCCGGGGTCGGGGTGATAATAATACTGGTGCAGACGCTGCCCTTCCTGGGGGCCCCCGTGGCCGCGGGAGGGCCCGTCGCCACCCTGCGCAACTTCTCGGGGGTGGTAGAGCACTTCCAGGGCAGCGCCCTCGCCATAGCCGCCGCCACCCTGGCCGCTGCGGTCCTCTGGCCCAACAGGCTTGACAGGTACCTGCCGGCGATCCTGGTGGCCCTGGCTGTGGGGACCCTGATGGGCCTGCTGTGGCTCACCGCCACCCCGGCCATCGGCGCGGTGCCCACGGACCTGCCCTCCTTCGAGATGCCCGACTTCCACTTCGGCGCCATAGTGCGGGCCGTGGAGCCGGCCATGGTCATAGCCCTGGTGGGCTCCGTGGACACTCTGCTCACCGCCCTGGTGGGGGACTCGATGACCCGCACCCGCCACGACCCCAGCAGAGAGCTGCTGGCCCAGGGCATAGGCAACGTCTTCACCGGGTTCATCCAGGGGCTGCCAGGGTCCGGAGCCACCCCCAGCACGGTGGCCAACATCCGGGCCGGGGGTGCGACCCTGGCCTCGGGGGTCATCTCAGTGGGCATCCTGGTGGCCATGGTGCTGCTGCTGGGCGGCTTCGTGGCCTCCATACCCAACGCCGTCCTGGCGGGCATCCTGGTGAAGGTGGCCCTGGACACCATCGACTGGCGGTTTCTCAGCCGGATGCACCGGGTCCAGCGGGAGCACCTCGTGGTGATGCTGCTCACCCTGGGCCTGACGGTGTTCCTGGACCTGGTGGCCGCCGTGGCCGTGGGGATGATCGCGGCGGCGGTGACCAGCGCACGGCAGTTCGAGCGGCTGGAGATGGACAGCGTCATCTCCGTGCCCCTGCTGGACCAGACCTTCTTCGGCCCAGAGCAGGGCCAGGAGGAGGGGGACGGCTTCACCGCCCGGGTGGGCCTGGTGTCCCTCAAGGGCACCTTCACCGTGGCCTCCTCCAGCAAGCTCATCGACACCATCGGCGCGGACATCCGGGACCACGAGGTAGTGATCCTGGACTTCTCGGACACGGTGTACGTGGACGACAGCGCGGCGCTGGTGGTGGAGCAGCTCGTGGAGACGGCGGTGATCCAGGACACCCACTGCATAGTGATGGGTCTCTCGGGCATGCCAGCCCGGAACCTGCGGGCCCTGGACGTGCTGAAGCGTGTCCCCCCCGACCAGATAGTGGGCAACTGGGACGAGGCCCGGGAGACGGCGGCCAGGCTCCTGTCGGCGTAGGCCGGGGCCCCGGTCCGCCGGGATTCCCGCGTCGAACTGTGAGGAACGCCTCTTGTGGGCGCCGCGAGGTGCGTCCCTCCTGTTGGCATGGGGGCTAGGCCGATGGCAATCGAGCCGCTTGTATAGCCCCATGTGGGACGTCACCGATCACGGTTAGACTCTGGTGGCGCGCGGCGTTGGATAAGGCACGCTTGAGAATGGGCCCAGCGCAGTGGACATAAGGACCGACTAGTCATATAACATGACCATATTGGGAGGGGTCACAAATGAAAGAGATCGGGGCCGCAGAGTTCAAGGAACAGTGCCTGGCGTTGTTGGACCAGCTTGACTCAGACGGCTTGGTCATCACGAAGCACGGCAAGCCTGTTGCCCGTGTCCTTCCATACGACAACCGGGGAGCCGAGCTGATGGGGAGTCTGCGGCACAAGGTGCGGGTCAGGGGGAACATATTCGACACCGGCGTCGACTGGGATGCCGATGTTGAATCTTGACGGCCGCCACCGCGGAACGGGGAATTGATAAGCGTCCCTGAATGGATGTAGACTAGACGTGACCGGGCACCGAAAGGAGAGCATATGTCGTCGACAGATATCGCGTTGATGGCCCACCTGATGCGCCGGGCCGGCTTCGGCGCCACCCGCGACGAGCTGGAGGGCTACGTCGACATCGGCTACGAGGCGATGGTGGAGCGGCTGCTCCACCCCGAGAAGGCTCCCCCCGCCATCGACAATGACGACATCCTCCGGCGATACCACGTGGGCATGAACAGCTTCTTCGCCCCCGCGCCCACCCAGGCCCACTGGGTCTACCGCATGGTCCATACGCGGCGGCCCCTGGAGGAGAAGATATCCCTCTTCTGGCACGGCGTCTTCGCCACTGGGTACACCAAGCTCAGCCAGCCCAGGGTCATCGCCAACCAGATCGACATGTTCCGGTTCCATGGGCTGGGGAGCTTCCACACCCTGCTGTTGCAACTGTCCAAGGACCCGGCCATGATCTTCTGGCTGGACAACAAGGACAACCACAAGGACGGGTACAACGAGAACTACGGCCGGGAGCTGCTGGAGCTGTTCGCCATGGGGGTCGGCAACTACACGGAGCAGGACGTCTACGAGGCCTCCCGGGCCTTCACCGGATGGAGCATAAGGAACCCCTCCCTGCACACGGCCAGGGCCGAGCAGATGAACGTGGAGCCCTACGGGCGCCAGGACTACCAGTTCGAGTACGTGGACGGCAACCACGATGACAGCGAGAAGACCTTCCTAGGCCACACCGGGCACTTCAATGGTGAGGACATCATCGACATCGTCTGCCGGCAGCCGGCCACCGCCCGGTTCCTGTCCCGCCACCTGTACAACTTCTTCGTGGCCGACGAGCCCCAGGTGCCCGCGTGGAATACCGTGCCGCCCAGGGACCCGGAGGCCATACAGGCCCTGGTGGATACCTACTTCGAGCACGGGTACCAGGTGCGGTCCATGCTGCGGACGCTGTTCAACTCGGACTTCTTCAAGGAGGCCGCCTTCCGGAAGGTGAAGAGCCCCGCGGAGATGGTCGCCGGAGCCGCCCGCCTCTCGGGGGGCCTCAGGTTCCCCGAGGTGGACGACGAGCTAATAGGCGCCCAGCCAGGCATCATGGGCCAGAGCCTCGGCGACCCGCCCAGCGTGGAGGGGTGGCACACGGGCGTGGAGTGGATCA
Organism: Dehalococcoidia bacterium; assembly: GCA_965207305.1. Classification (GTDB taxonomy): domain Bacteria; phylum Chloroflexota; class Dehalococcoidia; order Lucifugimonadales; family JAGWBF01; genus JAGWBJ01. The sequence continues at coordinate 259,991 of CBDBMB010000003.1, forward strand.
CCACCGGCAGCCTCGTGGAGCGGGTCAACTTCGCCGCCGGCCAGTTCGGCAATGCCGAGAAGCCCGGGGTCCGGTCCATCGTGGACAGGGTCAGGGCGCAGGGTGAGCAGGTGTCCGCGGATGTCCTGGTGGACACCTGCCTGGACCTGATGGGTCCGCTCCAGGTGTCTCAGCGGACCAGGGACGAGCTGCTGGCCTACACCGAGGGCGGTGGCGACGTAAGGTTCGGGAGCCCCGACGAGGACCGCGCCGCTGCCCAGCGGGTCACCGAGACGCTCCAGCTCATAGTCGCCACCAGGGAGTACCAGCTCGGCTGACGTACCCCAGGGCGCGCGGGGAGATGCGATGACGACCACGGCCGCATATCGATACACCCATACCGTCGGCTGCTACGCTCTCAGGGGGTTCGGCTTTACCAACCCCGTGGACGTCGCCATCGGCGGGGACGGGCTCCTGTACGTGGTGAGCCGGGGCAACCTGGACTTCGAGGGGAACCGCTCAACCAAGCGCGTTACCGTGTGCAACGTCGCCGGCGAGTTCCTCGGAGAGTTCTCCACGGGCGGCTCCGGGGACGGAGAGATCATGTGGCCCGCGTGCGTCGCCCTGGACGCCGAGGGCAACCTGTACGTCTCCGACGAGGCCCTGAGCCGCATCACCGTCTTCGATAAGGACAGGGAGTTCCTGACCAGCTGGGGCGTCCGAGGCAGGGGGGAGGGCGAGTTCGACCACCCCGCCGGCATCGCCTTCGACAACGAGGGCAACCTCCTGGTGGCCGACGGGCTGAACTGCCGCATCCAGAGGTGGACCAGGGACGGAAGGTGCCTGGGGAGCTGGGGCAGAAGGGGCAGCGGCGAGGGAGAGTTCGATATGCCGTGGGGCGTCTCCGTCGACCACCAGGGGAACGTATACGTGGCCGACTGGCGCAACGACCGGATACAGAAGCTGGACGGCGAGGGAAGGCACCTGGCCACCTTCGGCTCCCCCGGCCACGGCGACGGGGAGCTGCACCGGCCCGCCGGAGCCGCGGTGGACCGGGAGGGCAACGTCTACGTCGCCGACTGGGGCAACGAGCGGGTGCAGGTGTTCGGCCCCGACGGGGCGTTCATCGCCAAGCTGCGAGGCGAGTCTGGCTACTCCAAGTGGGCCCAGGAGTGGTTCCTAGCCAATGAGGATATCCTGGAAGAGCGGGACAACGCCGACCTGGAGCCTCCGGTGGAGCGGACTCCCTGGGGCGACTTCGTGCGGGACGAGTCGGCCAACGTGGAGAGCAGGCTGTGGGGCCCTACGTCCGTCAAGCTGGACGCCGACGGCAGGGTGTTCATCGTGGACAGCCTCAGGCATCGGCTCCAGGTCTACCAACGCCAGGACAGCTGACGGGCCCGCCCCTGTTGCCAACCCAGGCCGTCGTCGGAGCGGCTCTTGCCTGTCGCGCGTCTCCCTTGTCCGGCGCCTCCGCCGTGCATCCTATCCCCGCGATTTTTCCCAATATGTCACCCGTCCATACCAATGAGCCCCAGGCCGCGAGACTGATATAATCCAGGCTTGTCGTAACCTCGCGCCACCGCCCACGCCATGTCAGAGGACTTCGCACTAGTACGGGACTTCGCAATCATTATGGCCGTCGCCGGCGGGGCCCTGGTCGTCTTCCGGCGGCTCAATCTTCCGCCTATCCTGGGATACCTGCTGGCGGGGTTCATCATCGGCCCCTTCACCCTGCCGGACCCTCCCATCCACAACGTCGAGACCATACGGCTGCTCTCCGACCTGGGCCTGGTGCTGCTCCTCTTCGCCCTGGGTTTGGAGTTCGGATGGGAGCGGATACGCCAGGTGGGCTTCCGGGTGGTCCTCATCGGGGTCATCGAGATGACCTTCATGATCGCGGTGGGCTACGAGGTGGGGTTGCTGCTGGGGTGGTCGGGCAAGGAGTCCTTCTTCCTGGGGGCAGCCCTCTCCATCAGCAGCTCGGCGATCCTGGTAAAGATGCTGCGGGACACCGACCAGCTCCTGGAGACCCGGGGACAGCTCATTATCGGCATCCTGGTGGTGGAGGACTTCGTCGCCGTCATACTGCTGAGCATACTGTCCGGCGTCGCCACCTCGGGCACGGCCGACGCGGCGGGGGTCGGCGTCCTGGTGGTCAAGCTGGCTTTGTTCATGGTGTCCGCCCTGGTCCTGGGAGGGCTGCTGGCCCCCAAGCTCATAGACTACGTGGCCAGGTTCAGGTCGCGGGAGACCCTGCTAATCACGGGGCTGGCCCTTTGCTTTGGGCTTGCCCTGGTGGCGGGAGAGCTTGGGGTATCCGCGGCCGCGGGCGCCTTCATCATAGGGACCGTGCTGGGGGACAGCGACCACGCCGAAGAGATGCTGCAGGTAATGGGACCGGTGCGGGACATGTTCGCCGCCCTGTTCTTCGTATCGGTGGGGATGCTGGTCGACCTCTCCCTCTTCTCGCAGTTCATCGGCCCCGCGTTGATCGTTTCGGTGGTCTTCGTGGCGGGCAAGGTGTTCGCCGACACCCTGGGCACATTCGTGACCGGTCACGACGGCCGGACGGCGCTGCAGGTGGGCACGGGAATGCCCCAGATTGGCGAGTTCTCCCTGGCGATGGTGAAGGTGGGGGCCGACCACAAGGCCATAGCCCCGTCCCTCTATCCCATCATAGCGGTGACCACCGCCATTACCTCCGTAATGTACCCCTTCATATTCCGCTCCTCCGACCGCACGGCCGGCCTGCTGGCGCGCCGGTCGCCGCGCCTTCTCTCCTACTACGTTTCCCAGCTCTCCTTCTGGCTTGGCACCCTGCGCCGGGCGTTCACCTTCAGGAGCGAGGTCACCGAGGTGATCCAGCAGTCAGGCCGGGTGATAATACTCAACCTGGGCATAATAGTGGTGCTGATCACCGCGGGGACCTTCCTGGTGCATTTCGTGGAGCCGCTGGCCGAGATGGTCAACCTGCAGAAGAGCCTGCTGGGGCTGATCGTCGGCTCCGCCACCATGGTCCTGTGCGTCCCTGCCGGGGCCATCCTCTGGCGCCAGCTTCGGGTCATGGCGGACGCCCTCAGCGCCAACATCTTCGGCGACCGGTTCGACTCCTCGACCATGTGGCACAGGGGCGCCCTGCGCAACATCTTCCGGGACAGCCTGCTGGCGGTAATCCTGATCATGACGGCCGTCTGGACCATCCCACTGGTCACCGAGCTCCTCGCCCTGGGGCGTTTCTCCGTGCCTGTGCCCGTCCTGTTGCTTCTTGCCGTGGCCGTGCTGACTGGCAGGACCATCATCAAGGTCCACGGCCTGCTGGAGGAGACCGTCAGGCGCACCTTCCTGGGGCAGAACGATGAGGAGGTGTCCAAGGGGCCCGGGTCTGTGGAGTGACCGGCCGCCGGAGGCCGCCGGTTGCCCTCCTTCGGGGGTCCGGCGTGGCGCCGTCAGATCATGAACACGGGTTCGCGGTCGGTCACCAGGCGCTGCTCCTCGGCGATGCTCTTCCGCAAGTACTTCGGGAGGGCGAACATGCTCCGGTGGGTGAGCCCGTCGTAGTACCGGGGCTCCGTGGCCATCCTCTCGCCTATCAGGCGGTCGATGTGGCCGGGGTCCGGGTCCTGAGGGCCGGAGCCGTGAGGAGCCGAAGGGTCTTCGGCAAAGGCCATCACCATGCCCCACAGGGTGGTGAAGGCGGGGACGTAGATGCCGTAGGGGTAGGTCCGGGGGAAGACGGTGGACAGGGTCCTGGCCACGGCGGTGAAGCATTCGCCATAGTTCAGCAGCCCCGCGGGGCCGGCCTGGGTCACCAGCACGCCGCCTGGGTTGAGCCTGGACTTGGCGATCTCATAGAACTCCCTGGTGTACAGGAGGTAGGAGGTCCCCCCCTCCAGGGGGTCCACCAGGTCCAGCACGATGACGTCGTAGGTATCGGTGGTGGAGGCCAGGTGCTCCCTGGCGTCCTCGTGGCGCAGGTCGACGCGCGGGTCGTCGAAGGCGCCCCCGTGGTGTCGGGGTAGGAAGCGGCGGCACAGGCCCACCACCTCCGGGTCCAGGTCGACCATGGTCACCCGCTCCACGCTCCGGTGCGTCAGCACCTCCCTGAGGGTGGCGCCCTCTCCGCCCCCGCCGATGAACACCGACGCGGGCCCCCGGTGCTGGAGAAAAGCGGGGTGGACCAGCGCCTCGTGGTACACGTGCTCGTCCACCTCGGTGGACTGGGTCTTGCCGTCCAGGACCAGGCAGCGGCCGAAGGTCTCGGTGTCCAGGATGTCCACGGCCTGGTAGCTGGTCCTACCCGTGTGGACCACGTCCCTGATACGGTAGAGGACCATCATGTCGTTGGTGACCAGCTCGAAGTGCCACTTGCCGGGGGTGTCCATGGCTAGGAGCTGGCCACGGTCTGGGGAAGGACGCCCCGGCGCAGCTGGGTTATGGAGTGGTCCCTGGACTCCAGGCCGTCCACTATTATCTGCGCCGCGTCTCGTGGGTCGAAGGAGGTCCCGCACGTAAAGATGTCCGCCGCCGCGTACCCGTACTCCGGCCACGTATGGATACAGATGTGGGACTCGGCGATGGCGAGGACTCCGGTGACGCCGTGGGGTTGGAAGTGGTGGAAGGTGTCGCCTACGATGTGCGCCCCTACCTCGGTGGCTGCCCTGTTGAGGGTCTCCCGAATGTAGGGTAGGTCATCCAGTAGCTCCGGGTTGCATTCCCTCAACTCTAGCATCAAGTGAATTCCAAGGACATTCAATCACCCGCCCCCCTGTTCGGATTTTTTGGCCGCAAAACTGTATTCTATATGCATAGCTCCCGCTTATCAATACCTCGGGAGCGGACAGGGGCGCAAAACCGGGGCGTTTCGGCGGGCGTTACGGGCCCAGCAGCTCTTCGGCGGCGTCCAGGAGCGCCTCGACCTTCTCGGGGCTCCCGGCCTCGGCGTACATACGCAGCAGCGGCTCGGTGCCCGAGAACCGAATCAGCAGCCACTGGTTGCCTGCCAGGGTGTACCGCCGCCCGTCCAGGGAGTCGGCGCGTACAACGGGGGTGCCGGCGATCCGGTCGGGCTCGGCCTGCTCCAGCCTGGCCGAGAGACGTTCCCTGTCATCGGCGGGGAAGGACCTGTCCCTGCGCCGGTAGTGGTGCGGACCGACCACCGCGTATAGGTCATCCAGCAGCTCCGAGGGGCGTTTCCCCGACCGCGCCATCTGCTCCAGCACCAGCAGGCCGCTCAGCAGGCCGTCCCGCTCGGGGATGTGCCCCCGGAACCCGAAACCGCCGCTCTCCTCGCCGCCCATCAGGGCGTTCTCCCGGAGCATGATGGGGCAGATGTGCTTGAAGCCCACCGCCGTTTCGAACACCGGCACGCCGTAACGCTCTCCCAGGGAATATATCATCGACGTGGTAGTCAGCGACTTCACCAGGGCCCCGCGCTCTCCCCGGGCCTCCAGCAGGTACAGCGCCAGCAGCCCGTAGGTCTGGAGGGGCGTTATGAACCGTCCCTTCTCGTCTACGATACCCACCCTGTCGGCGTCCCCGTCGAAGGCGATACCGGCGTCCGCGCCCCGCTCCAGCACGGCCTGGGACAGCTCGACCAGGTTGGAGTCCACCGGCTCCGGCCGCTCCAGCCCGGGAAAGGCGGGGTTCACGTGCCCGTGGATCTCGGTCAACGTCGCCATCCGGGGCAGCAGCGCCGCCGCGTAGCCGGCGCCGGCGCCGTACATGGCGTCCACCACGAGACCGATGCCCGACCGGGAGATGGCCTCCAGGTCCACCAGCCGGGCCACCTGCTCCAGGTAGGGAGGCGCGGGGTCGAGCTCACGGACCAGTCCCTGGGCCCTGGCGGTCTGCAGCGGCAACGACCGGACTCCGGTGGACTCGGCCCGGGCTATCTCCGCTTCCAGGCGATCGGTTATCTCGGGGGTGGCGCTGCCGGCGTAGTCTGGCTTGAACTTGAAGCCGTTCCACCCGGCGGGGTTGTGGCTGGCGGTGATTATGGCCGCCCCCGCGGCCTTCTGGTGCAGCACGTTGTAGCTGACCACCGGGGTGGGCGCCGGAGACGAGGTGAGGAGGGCGGGTATGCCGTTGCCCGCCATCACCTCGGCGACCCGCTCGGCGAACTCCTTGGAGGCGAAACGGGTGTCGTAGCCCACCACCAGGCCGCCGTCGACGGGGCCCTGTTGGCGGAGGTAGCCGGCCAGGCCCTGGGCGCACAGGGCGACGTTGTCGAAGGTAAAGTCGTCGGCTATGACGCCGCGCCAGCCGTCGGTGCCGAACTTGATGCTAGCCATGAGGTGTTTCCGGCCTAGCCAGCGCCGTGGCCCCTGGCGTTCCGGCCCCCGAGCCGGAATACAGCCCTGCCCCTTATAGGCCGGCCGCGGCCCGTAGCTCGGCCGCCTTGTCCGTTCGCTCCCAGGGCAGGTCCAGGTCGTCGCGGCCAAAGTGGCCGTAGGCCGCCACGTCCTTATATATGGGCCTCCTCAGGTCCAGGTCCTCGATTATGGCCGCCGGCCGGAGGTCGAAGTGCTTGACGGCCAGGTCGTGGATGACCTGGTCGTCCACCTTGCCCGTGCCGAAGGCCTCCAGGCTCACGGAGGTGGGCGTGGCGACGCCGATGGCGTAGGACACCAGCACCTCCATCCTGTCGGCCAGGCCCGCAGCCACCAGGTTTTTGGCGACGTAGCGCGCCGCGTAGGCCCCGGACCGGTCCACCTTAGTCGGGTCCTTGCCCGAGAAGGCCCCGCCGCCGTGCCGTGCCAGGCCGCCGTAGGTGTCCACGAGTATCTTCCGACCCGTCAGGCCCGTATCCCCGGCGGGGCCTCCGATGGCGAACCGCCCGCTGGGGTTCATGAAATACTTGGTGTTCGAGTCCATGAGCTCTCCGGGGACGATCTCGCGGACCACGTGCTCCATCAGGTCCCTGGAGATCACGTCGTTCTCCACGTCGGGCGAGTGCTGGGCGCTGAGGACCACCGCGTCGATCCGCTTGGGCACGCCGTAGGCGTACTCCACCGTGACCTGGGACTTGCCGTCGGGCCTGAGATAGGGGATGAGCCCCTTCTTCCTCACCTCGGCAAGGCGGCGGCACAGCCGATGGGAGAGGGCGATGGGCAGGGGCATCAGCTCCGGTGTCTCGTTGCAGGCGAAGCCGACCATCATGCCCTGGTCGCCGGCGCCGATGGCGTCCATGTCCTCCCGGTTGGTGCTGGCCTGGCCCCTCTCGCGCAGCTCCAGCGACCGGGAGACGCCGGCGCTGATGTCCTTGGACTGCTCCTGTATGGAGACGCTGACTCCGCAGCTCTTGTAGTCCAGGCCGTAGTCGGCGTTGACGTATCCGGCGCCCTTGATGGTCTCCCGCACCAGCAGCGGGACGTCCAGGTGGGTGTTGGTGGTAATCTCACCCATCACGACCACGAGGCCGTTGGTGACGCACGCCTCGCAGGCCACCCTGCCCATGGGGTCGTTGGCCAGCACTGAGTCCAGGACGGCGTCGGATATCTGGTCGCACAGCTTGTCCGGGTGTCCTTCTGTGACCGACTCCGAGGTCAGAAGATAGCTGGGTGAATCGCTAAAGCTAAAGGCCATGTATTCTCCTCCTGTTGGCCTCCGGGTCCCGCGGTGGGGACCGCAGAGGGGGTCTAGGTACCCTCTTCCCAGCTCTCCAGGTAAACCTGCTGCTCGGAAGATAGGCTGTCGATCTCGATTCCCATCGAGCTCAGCTTGAGGCGGCCCACCTCGCGGTCCGTCTCCTTGGGGACGGGGTACACTCCCGGCTCGAGGGTCCCCCCGTTCTTGGCCAGGTACTCCACGCTCAGGGCCTGGTTGGCGAAGCTCATGTCCATGACGCTGGAGGGGTGTCCCTCTGCCGCCGACAGGTTGATAAGCCTGCCCTCGGCCAGAAGGTATATGCGGCGACCGTCCTTGAGCCGGTATTCCTCCACGAAGGAGCGGATCTCGTGCTTGCTGTCGGACATCTCCTCCAGGGCGGGAATGTCTATCTCCACGTTGAAGTGCCCGCTGTTGGCCAGGATCGCGCCGTCCCGCATCAGCTCCAGGTGCTGCCGCCCGATGGCCTTGAAGCCCCCGGTGACTGTGATGAACACCTCGCCGGTCCTGGCGGCCTCCATGCTGTTGGTGACGGCGAAGCCATCCATGATGGCCTCCAGGGCCTTCACGGGGTCGACCTCGATGACGGTTACGTGGGCGCCCATGCCCCGGGCGCGGTTGGCCACGCCCCGGCCGCACCATCCGTAGCCGAAGACGATGACCTTCCTGCCTGCCCACATGATGTTGGTGGCCCGGGTGATGCCGTCCAGGGTGCTCTGCCCCGTGCCGTAGCGGTTGTCGAAGAAGTGCTTCGTGTCGGCCTCGTTCACCGCGATTATCGGGTACTTGAGGGCGCCGTCCTCGGCCATGGCCTGGAGCCGGATCACGCCGGTCGTGGTCTCCTCGGCGCCGCCGACGATGTTCTTCAGCAGGTCGGTCCGCTCCTTGTGGATGGCCGTCACCAGGTCCGCGCCGTCGTCCAGCGTTATGCTGGGGCCGTGGTCCAGGGCCGAGTGGATGTGGCTGTAGTAGGTCTCGTTGTCCTCGCCCTTGATGGCGAAGGTGGGGATGCCGTACTCGTGCACCAGCGCCGCGGCCACGTCGTCCTGGGTGCTCAGGGGGTTGCTGGCGCACAGGACCACGTCGGCGCCCCCTTCCTTCATGGCCAGGGCCAGGTTTGCCGTCTCCGTGGTGATGTGAAGGCACCCGGAGACGCGCAACCCCTTTAAGGGCTGCTCCTTCCGGAATCTCTCCGAGATCCGGGCGATCACGGGCATCTCCCGGGCCGCCCAGGCTATGCGTCCAACCCCCTGGGCGGCCAGGGCAGGGTCCTTAATGTCTCCATTGGGTCTCGATGCCAAGCATTCCTCCTTTCGGGTCCAAACAGGTCGGGTCCAAACAGGTCGGGTCCAAACAGGTCGGGTCGAAACGGGGCTGTGCCGCGTCTCGCCCGGCATAGATGGTCAGATGGGCGCCGCTCCGTCGCGCCAGGGCAGCGTCTCGGTGCTATTCAATGCCGGGAACCGGCTAATGTTGCCGAAGTCCCGGAACCGGGCGGAGATGTCCGCCCGCTCCAGGGCGCCCAGGCGCTCGACGCTGAAGGACTCCACCGCGAAGGAGCCCATCACCGACCCCACGACGGCGGCCCGCCGAAACGCCTCGTGGCCCAGGTCGCCGGTCCCGGCCAGGTACCCGATGAACCCCCCGGCGAAGGAGTCGCCGGCGCCGGTGGGGTCCACCACTGTGTCCAGGGGATAGGCGGGGGCGGCGAATATGGAGTCCCCCATGAACTGTATCAGGCCGTGGTCGCCCCGCTTGACGATGACTGTCTCCGGCCCCATGTTCTGGATGAACCGGGCGGCCCTGACCACGTTCACGGCGCCCACGTGGGCCGCCGCGAACTGCCGTATCTCGTTCTCGTCCACGAACAGCACGTCCACGGAGCGCACCACCTCGCTCAGGGCATCCAGCTTGCCGTCGATCCAGAAGTTCATGGTGTCGGCGGCGACCAGCCTGGGCCGCTGCTCCATCTGGCCCAGGACGTTGAGCTGCAGCTCCGGGTCGATGTTGCCTAGGAACAGGTATGGCAGGGAGCGGTGCTCCGGGGAGAGGCGCGGGTTGAAGTCGGCGAAGACGTTGAGCTGGGTGTCCAGCGTCTCCCGGCTGTTAACGTCGTCCCGCCCGTAGACCCCCGACCATCTGAAGGTCTTTCCGGGGGCCCTCTGAAGGCCCGATACGTCCACCCGGTGCGCCTTCAGGAGGTCCACGGAGTCCGCGGTGAAGTCATCTCCCACCACCGCGACCATGCCCACGGGGGCGAAGTAGCTGCCGGAAACGGAGAAGAAGGTCGCAGAGCCGCCCAGGGCGTCCTTGCGGCTGCCCGCCGCCGTCTCCACCGTGTCGTATCCCACGGACCCAACTACCAGAATCGTCATGCCTGTCCTTTAACCAGGGTTCGTTCCCGTCTTGACTAGGGTTCGTTCGAAGACTAGGGATCGTCCCCGAACGAGGTGGGATGGTTCTTCTCGATCCACACCGGGGTGCCGTCCTCGACGTTGTACAGGTCCTCGGGGGAGAATCCCATGGCCGCGGACATCTCGCAGGCCAGGCCGCTCCTCACGCCGGCGGCGCAGATGAACAGGAGCTTCTTCCCCGTGGGCAGCTCGTCGATCCTGCCCAGCAGGTCGTCTATGGGGATGTGGATGGCGCCGGTCACGTGGCCCGAGACCCACTCGTCGTCGCGTCTCACGTCCACCACGGCGACGCTGTCCTTGCCCTCAGCCAGCATCTGGGCGGCCTCGTCCGAGTCTATGCGGTAGTACGGTTCTCCGGGGTCTTGCCTGGGCATGATGGCGCGCTCCTTAATTCAGGTATTTCCCGGTTATGGGCCGCATCTTCTCTACGACCTCCGGCGGGACCGTCTCCCGGGAGGTGATGATAGAGTCCTGGAGGGCCCGGGCGCAAGGACAGCTCCGCGTCTCGGGGACCCCCGGGACCGTCCTGCGCAGCACGTCCTTGGACGTGGCGGCATTCCGCTTGAGGTTCGCTACGACCATCTCGACGGTCACGTCCTCGCCGGACTCGTGCCAGCAGTCGTAGTCGGTGACGCAGGCCACGGTCGCGTAGCACATCTCCGCCTCCCGGGCCAGCTTGGCCTCGGGGAGGGCGGTCATCCCAATCACGTCGGCGCCCCACGAGCGGTACAGGGCCGACTCGGCGCGGGTCGAGAAGGCGGGCCCCTCCATGACCACGTAGGTGCCCCCCGGATGGACGGAGGCTCCGTTGGCCTGTATCCCCCGAAGGAGCCGCGCGCTGAGGTCCGCGCAGAAGGGGTCGGCGAAGGCGATGTGGGCCACTATGTCGCCGTCGAAGAAGGTGCCGGCCCGCTGCCTGGTCCGGTCGATGAGCTGGTCCGGGACCAGCAGGTCCAGCGGCCTCACCTCCTCCTTCAGGCTCCCGACGGCGCTGACGGAGATGACTCGCTCGACGCCCAGGGTCTTCAGGGCGTAGATGTTGGCCCGGACGGGTATCCGGGTCGGGCTGATGCGGTGCCCGCGCCCGTGGCGTGGCAGGAAGGCTACTGCGGTCCCGTCCAGGTCTCCCACGACCACCGCGTCGCTGGGCGGCCCGAAGGGCGTGTCCACGCGGACCTCCCGCACGCCGGTCAGGCCGTCCATCTCGTAGAGGCCGCTCCCGCCGATGACTGCTATCCGTGCCTCGGCCACCGCCCGCTACCTTTCGCCGTCCGGCGGGCCCGCCACTGCGTGGGCGAGGCTCTCGGTGTAGGGCTCCGCGAGGATCCCCGCCTCGGTGATGATCCCGCTGACGTACCTGTGCGGGGTGACGTCGAAGGACGGGTTGCGCACGCCGATCCCCTCGGGCGCGGTCCGGACACCTCCGAAGCTGGTGACCTCCTCGGCCCGCCTCTCCTCTATGGGTATCTCCGCTCCCGACGGGATGCCGAGGTCGACGGTGCTGGTGGGAGCGGCGACGTAGAAGGGCACCCCGTTCTCCCTGGACAGGACGGCCAGGGTGTAGGTGCCCACCTTGTTGGCCACGTCCCCGTTGGCGGCGATGCGGTCGGCGCCCACCACCACGCAGCCCACCTCGCCTTGGCTCAGAAGCACCCCGGCGGAGGAGTCCACGATCAGGGTGGAGGGGATGCCGAGCTGCACCAGCTCCCAGGCGGTCAGGCGGGCCCCCTGGAGGAAGGGGCGGGTCTCGGTGTGGAACACGTGGAAGCGCTTGCCCTTCTCCCATCCGGCCCTGATGACCCCCAGGGCGGTGCCGTAGCCGGCCGTGGCCAGCGCCCCCGTGTTGCAGTGGGTTAGGACGCCGCCGCCGTCGGGTACGATCGCGCTGCCGAACCGGCCGATGCGGCGATTGACCTCTTCGTCCTCCTCCTGCATGTTCCGCGCCTCGTCCAGAAGCCGGCCGGGAACGTCGGACACGTCGGGCTCGGCCTCGGCCAGGTCCAGCAGGCGGCGCACCGCCCAGGTCATGTTCACGGCAGTGGGCCTGGCGGACTCGATCTCCCGCCCGGCCTCCTGCAGGCGGGTCAGGAAGCTGCGCCGCTCGTCCCTCGGTATGTCCCTGGCCGCCATGGCCACCCCGTAGGCCGCGACGACCCCCAGGGCGGGGGCTCCCCGCACCCGCATGTCCTTCACCGCACGGACCACGTCCCGGTACTGGCCCGCCTCGAAGATGGCGGTCTCCACCGGGAGCTTCGTCTGGTCCAGCAACCGGAGCTTCTGCCCGGTCCACTCTATTGCCTGGACTTCAGTCATGCACAGTGCCTTACAACAATAAGTGCCTTACAACAATAAAGCTTCTCTATGCGAGAAGCTTGTGGTCTCAAGCCCCCCTCATCTCCACCCTGGTGGCCCTGGCCTGATGGCTCGGGGGCCGGTCCCTCGGGAATGACGTGGGTGGAGCAATCGGTCTTCGTGAGACAGCCTCCATACTACTAACGCCCGGCCTGCCTGTCAAGAAAACCACTCATTGGGGCCAAGCCCTAGCCGTCCGCCTCGTCGGCCCGCCCGGCGACACCGGCAGGGCCTCGGCTTCCGGGGGCCACCTCCACCGGGGTGGGGACCAGCCACTCCTGCCCGATCTTGACGGCCCCTCGTATCCGGCCTTGCCGGGCCAGCTGGCGCACCCTGCGCTCGGAGACGCCCAGCTCGATGGCCGCTCGCCTCGTGGTTACGTTGGCGACGTCGTCGGCCGGGGCCTCAGAGGCCAGCTCGAACTCCATGGGACTTGGCTGCTTCAGGGTGCTTACCTCGTGAATCAAGAACCCGATGACCTCACCCTCGTCGTCCAACCGCTTGAGGATACGGTCGTCGTCGGTGGGGGTGAAATAGCCCTCCCTGAACGCCCACAGGACCTCGAGCATGTCTCCTTCAGAGTCGTACCAAACGGATACCTTTCTTTTTGCCATGACTCAGTCCCCCTTGACTCTTCTGGTCAGGTAGCCGGTTAACACGTAGGAATAGTCTTTTCCCTTCTTGACGACCAGGCAGAGGTAGCGGTTTCTGCCCCTCTGGTCCGGGTAGAGCCGGTAGTAGAGTCGCACCGTGGGGCTGGACCTTGAAGTCCGTATTGCATCGGGCCCTGCGAGGGTGTCGGCGAACCTGTGAAGCTGAAAGGCCATCTCGGGATGCCTTCTCAGGATGTGCTGGAACCGCTCATCGGTGAGCCTGACCTCGCCGCCGTTCTCATCCGTGAAGCGCCGTGCGACCATCTTGCTTAAGAGATACTATGCCGCGTATTATACCGCACGTGGCATAGAAAAAGCAACTGCTATCCTGCCGTCCCATCTGTCCATGATATATGCAGCTAACCCTATCGGCATGGGCCGCTGGCCGTCCACCGGGTGGGTGGGAAATTCCTTGCCCGCGGAGCGCGGGGCCCGGGGTTGACTTGATTACCGGGTGGGCTCAATAAGCTGGGAGGGGCCCAGGGTTGCCCAGAATATCCCTAGCTCAGGAGAGAGATGAACACCCCCGCCACGACGGCGGAGCCGATGACCCCGGCGACGTTGGGGCCCATGGCGTGGGGTAGCAGGAAGTTGTTGGGGTTGGCCTCCTGCCCCACCATGTGGGAGATCCGGGCCGCCATGGGCACAGCCGAGACCCCGGCCGAGCCGATGAGGGGGTTCACCTTGTCCCTGACCACCAGGTTCATGACCTTGGCCGCGATCAGGCCTCCCGTGGTGCCGCACGCGAAGGCCACGAGGCCCAGGCCCAGGATGGCCAGCGTCTCCAGCTCCAGCACCTTGTCCGCCGAGAGCTGGGCGCCGACGGCGATCATCAGGAAGATGGTGACCACGTTCAGCACCTCGTTGGATGCCGACTGGCTGAGCCGCGGCACCACGCCGCTCTCGGCGAAGAGGTTTCCGATGGCGAACATGCCGATGAGGGGCGCGGCCTCGGGCACCAGGAGGATCACGATCACCATCAGCATCACGGGAAACACCAGCTTCTCCAGGCGGCTGACCTCCCTGGAGGTCCGCATCACGATCTCCCTCTCGGCCCTGGTGGTGAGGAGCCGCATGATGGGCGGTTGAATGAACACGACGCCCGCCATGTAGGAGTAGGCCACCACCGCCGTGCGTCCCAGCAGGTCCGGCGCAAGCACCGCCGACGCGAATATGGTGGTCGGCCCGTCGGCGCCGCCGATGATGCTGATGGCGGCAGCGTCCTTGTTGGTGAAATCGAAGCCGGGCGCCAGGTCTAGGCCCAGGGCCCCCCAGAAGGCCACGAAGATGCCGATCTGCGCCGCCGCTCCCAGCAGGAGGGACTTGGGGTTGGCCAGGATGGGCCCGAAGTCCGTCATGGCGCCCAAACCCAGGAAGATCAGCGGGGGCAGCACGTTCCAGAAGGAGAGAGCGAAGTGGAAGGTGAGGCCCAGGATGCCCGATTCCTGGATGGCGCCGGCGTCCAGGGGGTCGCCGGTGGCCAGCTCCGTGAGGGCGTTCTCCGGAAGGTTGCCCAGGACGATGCCCAGCCCGATGGGCAGCAGGACGTAGGGCTCCTTCTTCTTGGCTACGGCGACGAGGATGAACCCGATTCCCACCACCAACAGGAGGAGGGACCCCCAATCCAGGTGGTAGATGCCGGTCTCTCGAAAGTAATCGTTGAGGTCGGGCACCGCCTGGGCCTAGGCCTCCTCGGCCGTTCCTGCTCGACCGCCCCGTCCCGATTCGGCCAGGGCAATCGTCACCCCGATGGCCGAGGCCAGGGCCCTGTCCCGCTGTGCCGGGTCGGAGTCGGGGGCCGGGCTCCCGGAGACCAGCCTGCTGACGGGGCCCCAGGCCAGCAGGCGCTGGAACAGAAGCAACAGGACGACCAAGAGTATAAGGAGTACGAAGACCGTGGCCAAGCCGCCGACCGTCAGCTCGACGGCCTCTTGGATCTGGGAGGTCACCGGTTCAGGGCTTCCGACGCGGTCCTGTCTGCAGGCCCGGCATGATGGGCGCAAGTATAGCACGAACGGTAGGCATGCGCTATAATCTTGGTGGCTGCACAAGCTCGCTGCCTGACAGGCCGAGCAATGTGGGGAGTGCAGAGGGGCGTAGCCCTTTTGACGGGTGTCCGACGTGTCCCTCGGCTACATTCTCCTCCCTACCCGACCGGGGAGGGACTCGGAAGGACGGCGGGTGTCGTATCTCCGGACTTGGGGTCGTCCCAAAGACATAAGAGAGTTCTTCAGGAGGCTATGACGGTGGGCGCTAAGATCGATTTCAACTGCGACATGGGCGAGAGCTTCGGGATGTACAAGATGGGCTACGACGAGGACGTGATCAAGTTCATCACCTCGGCCAACGTGGCCTGCGGCTTCCACGCCGGGGACCCGGGGTGGATGCGCAAGACCGTGGAGATGGCCGAGGAGAACGGCGTCGGCGTGGGGGCCCATCCCAGCTTCCCGGACCTCCAGGGGTTCGGGCGGCGGAACATGGTCGTCTCCCCCAAGGAGGCCAAGGACGATGTGGTCTACCAGATGGGGGCGCTGTCGGCCTTCACCCGCACCAAGAAGCTCCAGCACGTGAAGCCCCACGGCGCCATGTACAACATGGCCGCGGGCGGCGGCGACCTGGCCAAGGCCATCTGCGAGGCGGTGCTGGAGGTGGACCCCGACACCGTGCTGGTGGTGCTGGCGGGCACCCCCTGGGCGGAGGTGGCCAGGGAGATGGGCGTGCGCGTGGCACAGGAGGCCTTCGCCGACAGGGCCCTGAACCCCGACGGCACCCTGGTGGCCCGCTCCAAGCCCGGGTCGGTCATCCACGACCTGGATGAGGTGGTGGAGCGCAGTATCAGGATGGTGACCCAGGGCACGGCGACGGCCGCCAACGGCGAGGAGATCGAGGTCAAGGCCGACACATTCTGCCTCCACGGCGACACGCCCGGGGCCAGGGACATGGCCGTGGCCCTGAAGTCGGGCCTGGAAGCGGCGGGGGTCGAGATCGTTCCCCTGAGCAGGCTCGTGTAGCCCGGGACCCGGCGGCCCTGCGGATGTACCAGCGACCGTCCTATCTGCCGGCAGGCGACAGGGCCCTCTCCGTCGAGTTCGGCAACGCCATATCCCGGGACATCAGCTCCAGGGTGCGCGCGTTCTACATGGCCATCGAGGACCAGGACGTGCCCGGCGTCCTGGAGCTGGTGCCCACCTACCGGGCCATCCTGGTCTACTACGACCCCCTGGTGGTCGCCTACTCCGACCTGGTGGACAGGCTGCAGTCCCTGGAGGCGGCCCAGGCCGCAGCCGCCCCCTCGGCCCCCTCCGTCGTGGAGATACCGACGGTCTACGGAGGCGAGTACGGGCCCGACCTGGAGCACGTCTCCCAGCACTGCGGCCTTCCCAAGGACGAGGTGGTCAGCATCCACACCGGGACGGACTACCTCATCTACATGATGGGCTTCACCCCCGGCTTCCCCTACCTTGGCGGCATGTCCGAGCGCATAGCCACGCCCCGCCTCCAGACGCCCCGGACCATCATACCCGCTGGGTCCGTGGGGATCGCCGAGAAGCAGACCGGGGTGTACCCCATAGAGAGCCCGGGCGGGTGGCAGCTCATCGGACGCACCCCCGTGCGGCTCTTCGACCCGGGGCGGGACCCGCCGGTGATCGTGGAGGCGGGGGACTACCTGCGGTTCGTGCCTGTGACCGAGGAGACCTTCCACCAGCTTGCGGGACAGGTCGAGTCCGGCCTGTATCAGCCCGTGGTCAGGGCCCCAGGCGAGTAGCCCCATGGACGTCATCGAGGTCGTAGAGCCGGGCATTCTGACCGCCGTCCAGGACCGGGGACGGTACGGGTACCAGCGCTACGGCGTCCCATCGTCGGGCGCCCTGGACGAGTATTCTCTGAGAGTCGCCAACATCCTCGTGGGCAACGACGAAGGTGCGGCGGTCCTGGAGGTCACCTTCTCCGGGGCCTCCCTGCGCTTCCTGGCGCCGGCGGTGGTCTCCATCACCGGCGCCGACCTGGGCCCGGAGATCGACGGAGGGCCCGTTGCCCGGTGGGAGGCCGTCCCCGTGGCCCGGGACGACGTGCTGGCCTTCCGGCAGGCGCGCGCCGGCATGAGGGGCTATCTGGCCGTGGCCGGGGGAATCGACGTCCCGCGGGTGCTGGGGAGCAGGTCCACCTACGGGCGGTCCAGGCTTGGGGGGGTCGACGGCCGGCCGCTCCAGGCCGGAGACGTCCTGAGGTGCGGCCCCTCCGACGGCGGGCTGCGGGGCAAAAAGGCCCCCGGGGAGGCCGTTCCGGACCTGGGCCACGCCCACGAGCTCCGCGTCGTCCTGGGCCCCCAGGATGACGCGTTCACTCAGGAGGGCATCGGGACCTTCCTCTCCTCCACCTACAGCGTGACCAACCTGTCGGACCGCACCGGCTACCGCCTGGCGGGGCCGGCCATAGAGCACGTGACAGGGGCCGACATCATCTCCGACGGGATACCCCTGGGCGCGGTGCAGGTGACCGGCGACGGCATGCCCATCGTGCTGCTGGCCGACCGCGGCACCACCGGCGGCTACACCAAGATCGCGACGGTCGTCTCCACGGACATACCCAAGCTGGCCCAGGCGGCGCCGGGGGACACGGTAACGTTCACCTCAGTGACGGTGGACGAGGCCTACGACGCCCTCAGGGAGCGGGAGCGAGTGCTGGAGGAGATCAGGTCGCTGCCCTACGTCCAGTACCGGGAGCAGCGGTACCGGGCCCGGGTCGGCGGTTCGGAGCACGAGGCTCTCTCGAGGCTCGCGGAGGTGGACCCGGAAGCGCCCTCGGCCTGCCCGGTGGGCCGCACCCTCCGTGTCACCGTCGGCGGCGCAACCTACACCTTCGACGTGGAGGTGGAGGCGGAGTAGCCGGTCTCAGGCCGGCACCTTCCCCCAGTGCAGCCCCACCGCGCCCAAACCCGCCTTGCGGTAGCCTACCTCCGCCAGCCCCACCTGGGCCATGAGGGCCGCCAGATCCTCTGCCGACAGGAACCCGTCCACCGACCGGGGGAGGTAGGTGTAAGCGGCCCGGTCCCCTGCGAACACCTGGCCCATCAGGGGCACCACGTGGTGGAAGAAGAGGCGGAACCCGCGGCTCCACGGGGTCCCCTCCACGGCGAAGGAGTCCAGCGACACCACCATGCCCCCCGGCTTGACCACGCGGACCATCTCCGCCAGCGCTTCTCTGGGGTCGGGCATGTTGCGCAGGCCCCACGCGGTGGCGGCGCAGGCGAAGGCTCCCGAGGGGAAGGGCAGAGACGGGCCGTCGGCCACGGCGAAGCTCACCCGGCCGCCCGCCTTCCTGTCGCAGGCCTTGGTCCGGGCCCGGGCCACCATGTCGGGCAACAGGTCCACGCCGACGACCCGGGACACCTCGGAGCGCAGTGCCAAGGCCAGGGCCAGGTCGCCCGTGCCCGTGGCCACGTCCAGGGCGGCGCCCTCCACGCCTCGGGTCGCCGCCGCCGCTGCCTCCCTGCGCCACCTGTGGTGCATGCCGCCGGTCATCAGGCCGTTCATCAGGTCGTAGCGAGGCGCGATCCTGGTGAACATGTCCGCCACGTACCGGCGTTTGGCGTTGTCCCGCAGGCCCACCATGGTCAGGACGAGGGCCCCTGGTACTGGTACTCGGTGGGAAGGCTGTCGTCCAGGCCCAGGGCGACCATTATCCTGCTCACGAAGAACCCGACGATGTCGTCGACTCCCCGGGGCCTCAGGTAGAAGGCGGGCTCCGGGGGCAGGACCGTCACCCCCATGCGCGCCAGCGTCAGCATGTTCTCCAGGTGCACGGCGTGGAGCGGCGTCTCCCTGGGCACCACCACCAGGCGGCGCTTCTCCTTCAGGCTCACGTCCGCCGCTCTCAGCAGCAGGTTGGTGGCCAGCCCCCGGGCCATGGCCGCGATGGTGGCCATGCTGCAGGGCACGGTCACCATGCCCCTGACGGGGTGAGTTCCGCTGGCGATGGGTGCCTTCATCTCCCCTATGCCGTAGGACGTGAAGTGCGGGGTCTCGCTCCACCGGGACAGGACCTGGGAGAACGGCTCATCCATCTCCTCCTGCCACACCAGCCTAGCGTCGTTGGAGCACACCAGCGCCACCGGGACGTCCCGGTCCAGGAGGGTGTCCACCGTCTGCCGGGCCAGCAGCGAGCCGCTGGCCCCGGAGATGCCCACGACCACGGGGCCGGCAGCGGCCGCGTTCACAGGGTCACCGCCAGGGAGGTGAAGAGGAGCAGGGTCAGGGAGATGTAAACGTTGATGGTGAAGAAGGCCAACTGCAGCTTGGACAGGTCGTGGGGCTTTATCAAGGTGTGCTCGTAAGCCAGCAACGCCGTGGCTACGGCCCAGCCCACGTAGTACAGCACCCCCAGGTCCATCCAGATGCCCACGGCCAGCAGGGACGCCGCGGTGAGCACGTGCATGCAGCGGTACCACCAGAAGGCCGCCTCCACCCCGAAGCGCCGGGGTATCGAGTGGACCCCGTACTTCTGGTCGAACTCCAGGTCCTGGCAGGCGTAGACGATGTCAAACCCGCCTATCCACATGGCCACCCCGAAGGAGAGGAGCACGCACTCGGGGCTCAGGCTGCCGGCAACCCCGATCCAGGCCCCGGTGGGGGCGATGGCGTCGGCCCAACCCAGGACGAAGTGGGTGCCCCAGCTATAGTACTTGACGTAAGAGTAGGCAACCACCGCGACGGCGGCCACCGGGGACAGAAGCAGGGCCAGCTCGTTCAGCTGGGACGCGGCGAAGAAGAAGACCCCCAGGGAGACCAGGAGCAGGACAGCCATCTCCCAGGGCTTGATGAGCCCCCGGGGCAGGTGCCTGCCGGCGGTGCGGGGGTTGGCCGCGTCCTCCTTCCAGTGGATGAGCCGGTTGGAGGACATGGCGATGGTCCGCGCGCCCACCATGGCTACGGTAATCCAGACGACCTGGGACACGGTCGGCAGCCCGTCGGCGGCCAGGAACATGCCGATGTAGGCGAAGGGCAGGGCGAACAGGGTGTGCTCGAACCGCACCGCCTCGTAGAAGAGGTGCGCCTTGTGAAGGAGGGCGGAGGGCTTGGCTAGCATGCCCATCGGGCCGAGGGCCCTCCCTCGCCGTGACTCACGACCCCTCCCATTGGGTCTGGGACCCTATAGCCCGTACTCCGCCCATTTGCCGTCCACCAGGGCCTTCACCTCGGGGGTCATGACGATGTCCGGGGGCCACTGGCGGTCGCGGCCGTCCATCGGCCCCTTGACGGTGGCGTCGACGCCGACCTTGCTGCCGAACTTGGGGGTGGGCGAGGCGTGGTCCAGGTCGTCCACCGGCCCGCTGGCGAAGAATATGTCCTGGGCGGCGTCCAGGTTGTTGGTGACCCGCCAGGTGACCTCGGACAGGTCGTGGACGTCCACGAAGCCGTCCACCACTATGATGGCCTTGGCCAGGGACATGAGTCCCAGGCCCCACAGGCCGTAGACAACCTTGCGCGCCTGGCCCGGGTACTCCTTGTTGATGGAGACGATGACCAGGTTATGGAACACGCCCTCGGCGGGCATGTTGATGTCCACCACCTCGGGGAGGACCATCCGGATTACCGGGAGGAACACCCTCTCGGTGACCTTCCCCATGTAGTAGTCCTCCATGGGCGGGCGGCCTACGATGATGGTGGGGTATATGGGGTCCCTGCGGTGGGTGATGCAGGTGACGTGGAGGGTGGGGTACGTGTCCGCCATGGAGTAGTACCCCGTGTGGTCTCCGAAGGGCCCCTCCAGCCGCTCGTCCCCGGGCGTCACGTACCCCTCTATGACGATCTCGGCGTGGGCCGGCACCTCCAGGTCCACCGTGCGGGCCTTCACCAGCTCCACGCCATCCTCGCGTATGAAGCCGGCGACCATGAGCTCGGGCACGTCGGGGGGGAGGGGGGCCGAGCCGGTCCAGATGGTCGCCGGGTCGCCGCCCAGGCACACGGCCACGTCGATGCGCTCCGCGCCCTGCTCGGCCCCCTGCCTGTAGTGGCTGGCCCCGACCTTGTGGGTCTGCCAGTGCATGGCGGCGGTGCGGCTGTCGTAGACCTGGACCCGGTACATCCCCAGGTTCCGCACGCCCGTCTGGGGGTCTTTGGTCATCACCAGGGGGAGGGTGATGTACCGCCCCGCGTCCATCGGCCAGCACTTGAGGATGGGGAACCGGAAGAGGTCGACCTCGTCTCCCTCCAGCACCACCTCCTGGCACGGGCCGGTGCGCACCACCCGGGGCTGGTACGACGCCAGGTCCTTGAGCTGCCACAGGGTCCGCAGCTTCTCCCGGAAACCCTGGGGAGGCCCCTGCATCATACCCAGGAGGCCCTCCACCCGCTGGGGCAGCTCGTCCAGGCGCTCGGTGCCCAGGGCCCAGGCCATGCGCCGCTCGGTGCCGAAGATGTTGATGAGGACGGGGATGTCGTAGCCCTGGACGTTCTCGAAGAGGAGGGCGGGTCCCCCGCTCTTGACCGTCCGGTCGCAGATCTCGGTGATCTCCAGGTCCCAGCTGACGGGGGTGGATATCCGCTTCAGGTCGCCGCGGTCCTCCAGGTGGGCGATGAAATCCCGCAGGTCCCTGTAAGCCATAGCGCCTCATTGTAGGCGCACGGGCGGCGTACCTGTCAAGGGACGAAGCCGCCCGCCCGCCTCCACAGCCGTGCCTTTCATGATACAATATCTGCCAGAGAGCCGGTCGTCTTCGCGTTCTGCCGGCCAAGAGCAGGAGGATATGGGATGCGTACAGGGCTGGCGGCGCCGGTGGGGCTCACAAAGGCCATGGGATCACTCTCCGCGGGGGCCGTAGTCATAGGGATAGCCGTGGCCTACGCGGGGCCGTTCCTGAACGTCATCGCCGTCATAGGGTCCATCATGTACGGGACCGTCATATCCCTCCGTCTCTTCGCCCCCAAGAAGTTCCGGGAGAACATGAAGAGCTGGAACGCCTAGACCGCCGCCGGTGAAGGCTGTGGGCCCAACCATCATGGAGCGGCTTGCCCGGGGCGACGTCCTCATCTCCGACGGCGCCACCGGCACGTACCTGCAGGCCCGGGGGCTGGAGCCCGGGGGGTGCCCCGAGGAGCTCAACTCGGCCCGTCCGGAGCTGGTCCGGGGCATGGCCGCCGACTACTTCGAGGCCGGGTCCGACATGGTGCTCACCAACTCCTTCGGCGGAAACCGGTTCATGTTGAAGAAGTACGGCCACGGCGACAGGGTGTTGGAGCTCAACCGCCTGGCCGCCGAGCACGCCAGAAGCGCCGCTCCCCCCGGCGGCTACGTCGTAGGCTCCGTGGGGCCCAGCGGGGAGTTCCTGGAGCCCCTGGGCGAGGTGACCCAGGGGGAGATGCTCGAGGCCTTCGTGGAGCAGGTCACCGCCCTGGAGACGGGAGGGGCCGACGCGGTGGTGGTCGAGACCATGACGGCCCTGGAAGAGGCCACCCTGGCGGTCAGGGCCGTGAAGGAGAACACCAAGCTGCCGGCCATCGCCACCATGGTGTTCGACAAGGGGCCCCGGGGGTTCTTCACCATGATGGGAGTGACCCCTACCCGGGCGGCTGCCGAGCTGCGCGCCGCCGGGGCCGACGTGGTGGGGTCCAACTGCGGCAACGGCATCGAGGGCATGCTGGCCGTGGCCCGGGAGATGCGGCAGGCCACCGACGGCTACATGCTCATCCACTCCAACGCCGGCCTGCCCGAGCTGCGCAACGGCGAGGTGGTGTACCCCGAGGGGCCCGATTGGATGGCCGAGAGGTTCCAGATGCTGGTCGACGAGGGCGTGAGCATCGTCGGCGGCTGCTGCGGCACGACCCCCGATCACATACGGGCCCTGTCCGGTCGGCTGCGGGGGTAGGGCCGTTGTCCGGGGCCGGGAGAGAGCCATGACCCATGCAGGGAAGGCGGTCCCGGGACGCGTTGCCAAGGTGTTGGCTGAGTACGGGCGGTGCCTGGAGCTGGCGCCCATGGACCCCCACTTCCACGGCATCAGCGTGGGCCTCTACGCCAGGGACCGAGTCGCCACCGTGTGGAGCTTCAGCCGTCAGCCGGGCGTGGAGGGCCGCATCCGGCAGGTCCGGGACCGGCTGGTGGAGCTGGGCGGGATGGAGCCGGTGGAGGGCAGCCACAATCAGGCGGCCTTCCCCTGCGGCGACCTCCACGGCCGTCCCCTGAGGTTCCTGCTGATGCAGGCCGTGGAGAAGGCGCCGGACTACTCCCTGCCCGACGGCCCGGTCAAGGACACCCGGTCGGGCCTGATGCTCGACGTCGCCGGGGCCGAGTCCGGGGGCCGGTGGGTCTATCGCATATCGGCCCAGGGAGAGGCCCCCAACGCGGCGGCCCGGGTGAGGGCCGTGGCATCGGGCTTCCGGCGTTACGGCGACGCTGAGGTGGTCGGCGAGGGGGAGGTCTCCTTTCCCTGCGGCGCCCTCCACGACCGGCTGGCCCGTCTCCTCCTACCCTACGCCCGCAACGTGAGCATGGTGGAGGACATGCTGGAGTCCGCCGCCCTACGGGGCCAGCTCACCACCGGCACCGCCGGGTTCACGCCAACGTAGACCGGGGGCGCATCCTCCGTCGCCAAGGAGTGCCTCCGTGAGACCAGGGAGGTGTATCTCATGGCTTTCGTCGAAACCATGAAGCCCCGGGAACGTGTGCTGAACGCCCTGGCTGGAAAGCCTGTGGACAGGCCTCCCGTGTCCAACCCCACCAGCGTCGCCACCGTCGAGCTCATGGACCTGGTGGACGCGCCCTTTCCCGACGCCTGCAGAGACCCGGAGATGAACGCCCGGCTGGCCGCCACCGGGTACACGGAGCTGGGCTTCGACAGCATCATGCCGGTGTTCTCCATCATCCAGGAGTCCTCGGCCCTGGGCTGCGAGATGCAGTGGGAGGAGAAGGACAACTGGCCCACCGTCCGCATGTACAACCCCATCTGGCGTGAGCCCGAGGACGTGCGCATACCAGAGGGGTTCCTGGACCACCCGGACAACCGTTGCGTGTTGAAGTCCCTGGAGATACTGAAGCGTGAGTACGGCGGCGAGGCGGCCATCATCGGCAAGGCCATGGGGCCGTGGACCCTGGGCTACCACGTCTTCGGCGTCGAGAATTTCCTGCTCATGTCCATCGACGATCCGGACAAGACCCGACGGTGCCTGGACCTGATGAAGGAGATATCGGTCCTCTTCGCCCTGGCCCAGATCGAAGCGGGGGCCGACGCCCTCACCTTCCCGGACCATGCCACCGGGGACCTGGTCAGCGGCGAGTACTACCGCAAGTTCCTTCTGGAGATACACCAGGAGATGGCCGAGCGCATCCCCTGCCCCCTGATCCTGCACATCTGCGGCAACACCCTGGACCGGCTCGACTACGTTGCCCAGACGGGCATGGCGTGCTTTCACTTCGACTCCAAGAACGACCCCCAGGAGGCCATGGACATCGCCGCCGGGCGTATCCGCCTGGCCGGCAACGTCAACAACCCCGAGACCCTCTACGCCCGGGGCCCGGAGCAGGTCCGGGCGGAGGTGTACCGCTGCATGGACGCCGGGGTGGACATGATCGCCCCCGAGTGCGCCATACCCCTGGCAAGCAAGCTGGAGAACCTGCTGGAGATCCCCAGGGCCGTCAAGGACTGGTGCCGGGAGCACGAGTAGGAGCCAACGGGCTTGGCCCCTAGCGGTCCGGCACGGGCCAGGACGAAGGGCCCTCACCCATAGTCATTCCCGCGCACGCGGGAATCCATATTAGTGCCTTGGACTCCGCTTTCGCGGGAGTGACAGCGGAGTGCTGCGAACCTATTTTCATGGTAACGGCATGGGCAGAACGCTGGGGAATAGCAGGGTGGGGACAATCAGTCCGGGGGTTGCAAACAACGAGTTCAGGGTAATTCCAAAATGAGAGTCCTGAGCCTTTTGACCCTGGCCTTGGTACCGCTGGCGGTAATGGCCTGCGCCGGGGAGGCCCCCACCCCCGCTCCCACGGCCCCTCCGACGGCAGCACCAACCGCCATGCCGGACCTGGGGGCCACCGTCGAGGCTGCCGTGGCCGCCGCCCTGCCTACGGAGACACCCGCACCGACGCCGGACATCGACGCGACCGTCGAGGCCCGCATGGCTGCCACAGTCGCAGCCATGCCGACCCCCACCGCGACACCTACCCCTACTCCCACACCAACGCCGACACCCGTGCCGACGGCAACTCCTACTCCGACGCCCATACCCACGCCTACTCCTACCCCCACGCCCATCCCAACACCTACCCCTACCGCGACGCCCGTACCCACGCCCACGCCGGTGCCGACTGCGACGCCGGTGCCCACCCCCACCAAGGACCCGGCGGCCCTGTTGACCGCGATGCTGAGGCAGGTCAGGCCGGCCGTGGTGCGAATCGAGACCGGTTCCGGGTCCGGCTCGGGGGTCATCTTCGAGGTCCAGGGTCAAACCGGTTACGTTGTTACCAACCACCACGTCGTCGAAGGCGAGGTGCGGGTCACAGTTACCGTGAACGATTCGGCTGCCTATAGCGGAACGGTCCTGGGGACGGACAGCGTTCGAGACCTCGCCGTGGTCAGCATCTGCTGCGGCAGCTTCGAGGCCCTGGCCTTCGGCGACGCGGTGGCCCTGCATCCCGGAGACGAGGTCGTGGCCATGGGCTACCCCCTGGGGCTGCCGGGAGAGGCCACGGTGACCCGGGGCATCGTGTCGGCGGTACGCTACGACCCGGAGCACCTCAGCTTCGTAATCCAGACCGACGCCGCCATCAACCCCGGCAACAGCGGCGGTCCCATGCTGTCCACGTCGGGACGCATCCTGGGCATCAACACCTTTCGTTACGAGGAAACGGACAGCGGGAGGCCCGTCGAGGGGGTTGGCTTCGCCATATCCGAGAGTACAGTGCAGCAGCTCATCCCCACCCTTCAGGCAGGCACCCCGGGTCCCACGCCTGTGCCGACCCGCCGGCCCGCCGCCACGCCCCGGCCGGGGCAGACCCACGATTTCGGCCCCGTCGACGGGGAGCTGCGGCACGACCCTTCCGACGGGTTCATCAAGACCGAGTACGCCGACGTTTCCATTGCCGACATGATGGTGGAAACCACGTTTGTCAACCCATACTCGGCGGCGTCCAACAATTGGGACTACGGGTTCATGCTTAGACGCGACCCTACTGGCAGACAAGTCCAAGTCGTGGTTACCAGCGACCGCCGTTGGTATCTGGGGTGGCGGGAGACATCGGACGCCGAGAACCAGCGGCTGGCGGGCGGGACCCTCGTGACCTTCAACACCGGCCCAGGAGGGCGCAACCACCTGAGGGTCGTCGCCATCGGAGAGCGTGGCTGGCTCTTCGTCAACGGCGAGTTTGTCTCCAGTCTCGATCTATCGGACGTAACCGGTGACGGCGCCGTCGCCGTCATCACGGGGGCATTCGAAGGCGATGAGGTCGCCGGATCCGTCACCCGGTTCGAGAACTTCGGGGGCGACCGGTTGACCAGACGCTACGGCCCCGCCGACGGGAAGTTAGAAAAGGAGCCTGGTAGCATCGGCGCACACTGGACCGGGGTTCAGACGCGGGACTTGGTGGCGGAAGCCGGGTTCATTAACCCCAGAGGTGATGACTGGAGCTATGGATTCATAGTACGGAATCCAGAATTCAACCGGCTTGAAGTTATCGGCATCACCGACAGGACCTGGTGGTTTCACAAGACCCGGGACGTTGGCGACGACGAGTACACCGATCTGGACGACGGCTATCTTCAGGATGCAGGCATAAGCCTGCGGAGTAGAAACCGCCTGGTGCTCATCGCGTTCGAAGGGGCCGGCTGGTTCTTCGTAAACGAGCGCCTGGTCGCCAAGCTGGACTTGGGCCACAACCTGGATTCCGGCCAGGTTAACGCGATGGGTAGTTTCTTCGAAGGTCACAGCGGGGAGCCGAGTTTCGAGGATTTCAACGTATGGGCGCCATAGCTATCGTGGCGAGAGGTACGCCTGAGTCTACGCTGCCGCTACTCTGCTAATCATTTCGTTGATGGCAGGCGACTCATTTAGTGGAATAATGTCAATTTCCGGATGCTCCTGGCGGAAAACTCTGAATATTTCATCGGCGAAAGCCTGTCCAATGAATTCGACTCCCCGGAAATCGAGTAGGACCTCCTTGAATCGATCGAAGCGTGCCAGGACACGCCTGGCTTGTGACCGGGACAACAGAGATTCCCTTTCGTACCTGGCCAGCAATATGGGCACGTGAGTCTTCGAGAAGTCAGGCATCTCTCCGCTGGCATGCTCGTCGAACACTGCGCGCGTCGTCAGCGTCGAATCTGTGAGTATCCGCATATCGACTACAGTCCCATCACGGCTCCGGCGGTCTTCCGCTTCTATCAACCAATCGTCTCCCCTGTTGAGGCGTGCGTAGAAGAGGTTCCCAGACCAGATCGAGAAATCGTTGAACATCCTCGATGTGAAGAAAATCCCTTCACCGGTATGTTGGTCGGCGGCCGATGTCAGCTTACCCTTGCTCAGCTCCAATAGGGCATGCCGTGGGTCGTCGTAGCCAAAAGCCTGCTGAAGTCTCGTGAATATGCCAATGCCATTGTCGACCACCATGAGACTCACTGACACGGCGTCCCTCTCGACCGATACGGTCAGCTCCGTCGCGTCGGAATGGGACACGACGTTATTCACCATCTCGGTGAACCCATAGTCGCATATCTCGAGGACATTGTCTTTCACATCCGAGAGGTAGGGCGCTATGGATTCACGCCAAACGATGTGCTCTTCGAGCTCCGGGGTCACGGCTATCTTGTCGCTGTGGCTTACGGTTGTGACCAGCTCGTACGTCCTCGCCCTCGTGTTTCCCACGGACTTCAGCTGGCCCTCGTTGACTAGTGCCTTGAGGTAGCGAGAGACGGTCTGACGGCTCACTTGGAATTGTTCGGCCGTTACAGAGACGATGCTGCCGGGCTGCTCTGCCACGTTGTTGAGGATGAAAGACTTGATAGCCTCTTTCGGAGCCCTGTTTCTTGTCAACGCCATATGTCCACTTCAACATTCGTGCCGATGTGTATGTCTGATTGTAACTTTAGTGGCTATATATTGTCAACATTACCATGGCAAATCGGTCTTGCCTCGTTGAGGCATCTCTCTTTGATGCGGGGATCCGGGCAGAGGACCTTCGTTGACAAAGGCGAGCCCAGGGGTCAATAATTGTAGCCGGAGCTTGCCCGGGAGGGGCATCCCTGTATGGCTATAGTCGACGAGGGCCTGAAGGCTGAGTTGGAGTACGTGACCCGCCCCCGGGAGCTGGAGAGGCTCCAGCGCGCCTTCAGCGCCGCCGATCCCCTGATGCAGGCCATGGCCCTAGCCCTCATCGTGGGCGACCAGCACGCCGTCGACCGGATGACCAGGCAGGCGCTGGAGGAGGGGTTTTCCGCCAACACCGTCCTGGACGACGGCCTCGTCTCCGGCATGGCGGTGGTGGGGGTCAAGTTCCGCGACAACATCATCTTCGTACCAGAGGTGCTGGTGGCCGCAAGGGCCATGAAGGCGGGGATGGCTCACCTGGAGCCTATCCTCTCGGCCTCGGGCATCGAGCCCCTGGGCACCGTCATCATGGGCACGGTCAAGGGCGACCTTCACGACATAGGCAAGAACCTTTGTATCATGATGCTCAGGGGCGCCGGGTTCACCGTCCACGACCTGGGCGTGGACACCAAGCCCCAGGAGTTCATCGATGCCGTCTACGAGCACGACGCCCGGGTCGTAGGAATGTCGGCGCTGCTCACCACCACCATGCCCAACATGGGCCGCACCATCCAGGCCTTCGAGGACGAGGGCTTGCGCGACTCGGTGCGCATGATGGTGGGCGGGGCGCCCGTGACCCAGGAGTTCGCCGACGACATGGGGGCCGACGGCTACGGCAAGGACGCCATCGCCTGCGTGGAGAAGGCCAAGGAGCTCCTGGGCATCGAGGAGCCGACCCCGGAGCCTGTGGAGTCGAGGTAGAGGATTGCCGGGTCAGGAGGGCGTGGACAGAGAGGCGCTGAAGGCCAGCCTGTCCCGCCTGTGGGACATCTACAAGGACATGGGGGACGTGGCCACCCAGGTGTCCACCTGGCGATGCCCCTACAAGGACCGGCTGGACCGCTGCACCGCCGGGTTCGGCTGCCGCAACCAGCTCCGCACCGACGTTCCCGGAGAGCTGCCCCTGTGCACCGGCAGCGACAACCTGGACTACCGCAGCGCGTGGGAACTCTAGTCCCGCTCCAAGGCCCGCTTTGCCGCTGCGTCCCTCCCCCGGCCGTCCCGGGGTGAGCCGTGCCGCCCCTCTCCCATAGCGGGCGCGAGCTGCCCCTCCGTCGGGGACGCACCCTCTTCGACCACGCCGACGCCCTGCGCCTGCGGGTGCCCACCTCCTGCGGACGCAACGGCGAGTGCCACGAGTGCGTCGTCGAGGTGCGCAGGGGCATGGACGCCCTCACCCCCACCACGCCCGCCGAGAGCTTCCTCCGGGGCAGCTACCGTCTGGCGTGCCAGGCAACGGTGCTGGACCCCGAAGCGCACGTCGAGTTCGCCCTGCTCCGGCGCCAGCCCAAGATCCTCACCGGCTCCCTGGGCCGCCACGCCGACCCGGAGCCCGAGACGGTTCGCCGGGGGGACCGCGTGTACCAGGGAGACCGGCCCATCGACGACTACCGGGGGCGGATCTGCGGCTTGGCCGTCGACGTGGGCACGACCACGGTGGTGTTCAACCTGGTAGACCTGGAGACGGGCCGCGTACTGTACACGGGCTCCTTCGAGAACCCCCAGAGGTTCGGCGGCAGCGACGTGATGCACCGCATCTCCTACGACGGTGGAGAGGAACGGGGAGAGCTCCGTAAAGCCGTCGTCTCGTCGCTGAACTTCGAGATACGCGACATGGCCCGCCGGGTCAAGGTGCGGAGGCGGCTCATATACGAGGTGGTCGTCGTGGGCAACTCTACCATGCGCGACCTCTTCTTCGGCCTGGACGTCCAGACCATCGGCGAGAAGCCCTACAAGTCCGTCACCGAGCTGGAGGTGGAGGACGGCCGCCGCCGCTCCACGGTCCTGTGCGCAACGGCAAGGGACCTGGGCCTCCAGGTCTTCCCCGGGGCCCGGGTGTATGGCGGCCCGCTGGTGGGCTGCCACGTGGGATCCGACGTGGCGGCCGGCATGCTTGCCCTGGGGATGGACCGGGAGGAGGACGTGGTCATGCTGGTGGACGTGGGCACCAATACCGAGGTGGTGGTGGGCAACCGTCACCGGCTCATGGCCGCGTCCTGTCCCGCGGGGCCCGCTTTCGAGGGGGGGCACGTCACCTACGGGATGCCGGGCTACGACGGTGCGGTGGAGGCGGTGTGGATGGAGGGGGGCCGGCCCCGCTACAGGACCATCGGCGGCGGGGAGCCCCGCGGGATCTGCGGGTCCGGCCTCATAGACCTGCTGGCGGAGCTGCGGCGCACGGGGCGCATGACCGAGTTGGGCGTCTACCCTGGCGGCGCCACCCACTTCAGCTTCGCGCCCGAGATGGGCATGTCCCTGTCCCGGGCCGATGTCAGCGCCCTGGCCCAGGCCAAGGCAGCCAACTACTGCGGCCAGCTCATCGTCCTCCGCCGGTACGGCGTGCCGGTGGAGGATATCGGGACCCTGTACCTGGCCGGGGGCTTCGCCAACTACGTGAACGCCGAGAACGCCGCCGCCATCGGCTTCATCGCCGACTTTCCTCCTGGGAAGATAGTCAAGGCCGGCAACACGGCCCTGGAAGGCGCCACCATGATGCTGGTCTCGGGGGGGATGCGCCGCCGAGCCGAGGAGCTGGCCTCCCGCGTGGAGCACGTGGAGCTGGAGGTCACCGAGGACTTCTTCGACCTGTTCGTCGAAGGATGCATGTTCAAGCCCATGCCGGTGGCCCTGTACGCCGGCCGCTAGAGGAGGGAGCCATGTCCAGACCCATATCCCCCGACCTGGTGTACCACCTGGTGACCGTCGCGGAGCCCTGCATCTCGCCCAACGGGGGCCGAGTCGCCTTCGTACGGTCCTCGGTGGACAGGAAGTCGATGGAGACGTGCTCCCAGGTGATGATGATGGACATATCCCAGGGAGATGCGTCCCGGGAGGACGCTGCGCCCTTTACCCGAGGCCCAAAGGATACCGCCCCGCGCTTCTCCCCCGACGGACGCTCCCTGGCCTTCCTCAGGCCCGACGAGGGGGGCAGGGCCCAGGTGTGGCTGATGTCCCTGTCCGGGGGAGAGCCGCGGCAGCTTACGGAGATGCCCCTCGGGGTCAGGTCGTACGCCTGGTCCCCCGACTCGACCCGGCTGGCGGTGGTGTCCGACGACGACCCGGACCGGGCCCCGGAGGGCCATGACGAGGCGGCAGGTCCCCGGGTGACGGTGGTGCGGCGCATCCGGTACCGGTCCGACACCCTGGGTTGGAGGGGGGACGCCCACAGCCACATCTTCACCATCGACGCAGCCGGCGGGCAGATCACCCAGGTCACAGATGGGGACTGGGACGACCACGGTCCGGTCTGGTCCCCCGACGGGTCCAGGATCGCCTTCATCTCCAACCGCCGGGACGACCGGGACTTTGTGCCCTATACCGAGGCCTACGCGGCGCCCTCGGGCGGTGGAGAGACGGCGCTGCTGTCTGGGGACCTTGCCAGCGTGGCCGGGATCACCTGGTCGCCGGCGGGCGACCTGGTCGCCCTGGTGGCCTCGGACGACCCGGCGGTGGAGGCGGGGTGGCAGGGATGGGTCTTCGTGATCGAGCCCGACGGCTCGCGCAGACGCCTGACCGACGACGGCATAAAGCCTGTGGCCGGGTTCGCGCCGGTGACCTCGGCGGCCGAGCTGGCATGGACCGGGGACGGGCGCATCCTCTTCATCGCGGACTCCCGGGGCGAGTCCTACGTGTGCGAGGTCAGCCCCTCGGGCGGCGACGTCCGCCGCATCTGGGGCGGGGGCCTTCAGCTCGCCTCGGTGACCTGGGACCTCCAGGGGAGCTCCGCGGTAGTGGCGGCGTCGTCGCCGGCCTCCTCGGGCGACCTGCACGTGGTGGACCTCCCAGCGGGCTCGTCCCGGCGTCTTACCGGCTACAACGACGGCTACCACCGGGAGCGTCCCACGGCGCGGCTGGAGAAGCTGGTCCACTCCCGCGCCGGAGTGGAGATAGAGAGCCGCCTGCTGCTGCCGCCCGACCACGACCAGGGTCGTCGGCATCCGCTGGTGGTGGACATTCACGGCGGGCCTCACGGGTCCTTCTACGACGCCTTCAACCCCGTGCAGCAGGTGCTGGCGACGGCGGGATACGCCGTGCTGTGCGTCAACCCCAGGGGCTCCTCCACCTACGGCGCCGACTTCCTCAAGGCCGTGCTGGGGGACTGGGGAGGCGAGGACTACCTGGACATTATCAGTGCGGTGGAGGAGGCGTGCGCCCGCCCGGATATCGACCCGGCGCGGCTGGGCCTCCATGGATACAGCTACGGGGGGTACATGAGCAGCTGGGTGGTGGGCCACGACAACCGCTTTAGCGCCGCGGTGGTGGGCGCGCCGTGTATCGACCTGACCAGCATGTACGGCACGTCGGACATAGGCGTCAGCTTCGGGGAGCGCCAGTGGGGCGGCAGGATGGTGGATGCGGAGGAGGCGATGCGGGAGCGCTCCCCCCTGACCTACGCCGCCCGCGTCGAGACGCCGGTGCTGCTGCTCCACGGCGAGGAGGACCGGCGCTGCCCCATCGAGCAGAGCGAGCAGTACTTCGTGGCCCTGAAGCGATTGGGCAAGGTGGTGGAGCTCGTCCGGTTCCCCGGCGCATCCCACGGGCTGGTCCGTACGGGGCATCCAAGGCTGAGGGAAGAGTACCTCAGCCGGACGCTGGCGTGGTTCGACCGGCACCTGGGCTCCCCGCGCGATGCCGAGTCCACGGGAGGGGCCCGGGGTCGTTCAGACCATCTCTAGGCGTGGACCGCCGATGCGGAGCGGTCCTCGAAGACGACGCATCTCGTCAGCCACTTGGCGAACCAGAGCCATGCCCAGGGTATGGTGACGATGGGCAGGCTGGCCAGTATCGCCACGACCCCCCGCCATAGGAATGCCAGACCGTTGCCGACGAACAGCCCCTGCCTGGAGCCGATGTGCATGTTCTGGCATATCCACCCCATGAGGCCCGACAGGACCCATGCCCAGCCTATGATGGTGAAGAAGGAGAGCACCAGCAGAACGGAGAACGCCAGCAGAGGCCAGTAAGTGCCGGTGAACCCCGGACGCTCCCCGGTGCTCAGCCTCGAGTTTCGTGCGAACCAGCGCAGGACCATCAGGTTGACCCAGGCATCGACGAATATGGAAGCCAGGGTCAGGGGCAGGAGTCGGAGGTAGTTCCCCAGGAGACTCAGTGCGCCCTGAACGACGAAGTACCACCAGATCTGGCTGCCGTACCCCTCGAACCAGGCGTAGGTGCCGTCGCTGAACCGCACGTTCCTTACGTACCACCGGCTCAGCGAGGCTACACCCCAGCCGGTGGGAATGATCAGCAGAGAAAGCAAAATCAGCCAGGTCACCCAAACGTACGCCTGGGACGTGGTGCCCATGAACTGGAGGGTGACCCTGCCACCCCCGGGGACCGGGGCGACGCGGGTCCCGCAGCTGCCACAGAAGGAGGCTCCCGGCTCCAGCGTCTCGCCGCACCTGGCGCAGGGCCCAGGGGTGTACTCAGCGCCGGCCATCACGTCCCCGCTATCCCAGGCTGGTGCGGTTGTTGGCCTGGGTCAGGACCTGCGGGTTGACGGTGTTGTCGGGCATGCGTCCCGTCAGGACCCGCGCCACCTCCTGGGTGGCCCGTACCTGGAGCTCCCTCACCGACTCCCGGGAGAAGAACGCCACGTGGGGCGTGACGATGACGTTGTCCAGGCCCAGCAGTGGGTGGTCAGGGGGAGGGGGGACCTCCACCAGGAGGTCCAGGCCGGCGCCGGCTATGCGCTTCTCCTTCAGGGCCTCGTAGAGGGCATCCTCGTCGATCAGGGCCCCTCGGGCCACGTTGATGAGGAACGCCGACGGCTTCATCTTGTCCAGGGCGTCCTTGCCGATGAGGTTCCGGGTCTCGGGGGTCAGGGGAGTGTGGACCGAGACGAAGTCCGACTCCGCCAACAGCGTATCCATGTCCACCAGGCGTGCGCCGGCGGCCGCCGCGTCCTCCGCGGAGACGAAGGGGTCCGAGGCCATCACCTCCACCCCGAAGGCGCCCGCCTTGCGGGACAGGGCCCTCCCTATCCTGCCCAGGCCGATGATGCCCATCGTCCTTCCCCTGAGCCGGTGAATGGGCATGGTCAGCTCCACGTGCCAGCGGCCGGCCTTCACCGACGAGTCGAATAGGTTGATGCGGCGGTTCCAGGCCAGCAGGAGCGCCAGGGCGTGGTCCGAGACCTCGTCCACGCAGTAGTCAGGCACCCACGTGACCAGTATGCCCAGGCGGGTTGCCGTGTCCACGGCGATGTTGTCCACCCCAACCCCGTAGCGGCCGATGACCACGCACCGCCTGGCGGCCTCCACGACCTTGGGCGTGACCTGTGCGAAGCAGGTGAGGATGCCGTCCACGTCCTCGGCCAGGGCGGCCAGGGTCTCCTCCCTGCCGTCGGGGGCGACCACCAACTCTCCCCCTATGGCAGCCAACACCTCCCGCTCGGGGTCGACGGAGGGCCATACGTAGTCGGTGACGAGGACTCGGAACCCGCTGCCTGCTGCGGCCATCGCCTTCTCCTTTGGGGCCGGCGCACCTGCAGCGCTCCCCCGGCTGCGCGGTGGCACCATTATAGTCCCGCCCGTCTAGCTTGAACAGCCTGACGGCCAGCGTTATAATGTGTCACTCAACGGGAGCCGGTTGGGGGGAGTGGGTAAGGCCGCCGGCGCAGCGCACCATCGTTCCAACTTGCCGGTGACCCGGCGTTCTAGTGGCCCAGCGTACTAACGGCCCAGCGTGTTAACGGGGCCCAGCGTGTTTACGGCCCAGCGTGTTTATGGAAGGTGGGGATGGCGGAAGAGTATGACGTAGCCGTCATAGGGGCGGGGCCCGGTGGCTACGTTGCGGCCATCAGGGCGGCCCAGCTTGGGCTGCGCACCGCCGTCGTCGAGCGGGAGGAGCTGGGGGGCGTCTGTCTGAACTGGGGATGCATCCCCAGCAAGGCCCTGCTCAGGAATGCCGAGGTCCTCTCCCTCCTCCACCGGGCGGGGGAGTTCGGCTTCGAGTTCGACAACCTGCGGGTGGACTACTCCAAGGCGGTGGACCGCAGCCGCTCGGTGGTGGACCGCAACACCAAGGGGATCGCCTACCTGCTCCGCAAGAACAAGGTGGACCACATCAGCGGCGAGGCATCCCTCAGAGACGGTCAGACCATCGAGGTCTCGCCCGACGGCAGGGTCCTCAAGGCGAAGAACGTCATCCTGGCCACCGGGGCCCGGCCCCGCAGCATTCCCTCCCTCCCCATCGACGGCGAGGTGGTGATGACCAGCCGCCATGCCCTGGCCCTGCGGCAGCTCCCGGAATCGGTGGTGATCGTCGGCGGGGGGGCCGTCGGGATGGAGTTCGCGTACCTGTACAACGCCTACGGGGTGAAGGTCACAGTGGTGGAGGTGCTGCCCAGGATCGTTCCCAACGAGGACGAGGAGATCAGCAAGGCGCTGGAGCGGGCCCTGTCGCGAGACGGGGTCACCTTCAACACCGGGTCCAGGGTCACCCAGCTCACCCATGCCAACGGGGGAGTGCGCCTTTCCCTGGAGTCCGATGGCGGGGCGGCAGAGATAGACTGCGACAAGGTCCTGGTGGCCATCGGCGTCCAGCCCAACGTGGAGGACATGGGCCTGGAGCGGTTGGGCGTCGCCATGGACCGGGGTATGGTCCAGGTCGACGACGGAATGGCCACCAACGTCCCGGGCATCTACGCCATAGGGGACGTCACCGGCAAGCTGCCGCTGGCCCACGTGGCCTCGGCCCAGGGGGTCGCCGCCGTGGAGACCATCGCCGGGGTCGAGACCCAACCCCTGGACTACGTGAACATGCCCCGGGCCACCTACTGTGTTCCCCAGGTGGCCAGCTTCGGGCTCACCGAGCAGCAGGCCCGCGACCAGGGATACGGCGTGAAGGTGGGCAAGTTCCATTTCAAGGCCAGCGGAAAGGCCGCCGCCATCGGGGAGACCGCCGGTCTGGTCAAGCTGGTGGTGGAGGAGAAGTACGGCGAGGTCCTGGGCGCACACATGGTGGGGCCCGAGGTGACCGAGATGCTGGCCGGGCTCTCCATCGCCCGTCTTCTCGAGGGGACCACCCTGGAGCTGGGGTGGATGGTCTACTCCCATCCCACCCTCTCCGAAGCGGTGAAGGAGGCGGCGCTGGCCGCCGAGGGAAGGGCGGTACACAACTGACGGGACGGGCCATCTGTAGTTTCTCGTCACTATCCTGTACAATAGCGGGAGCCGGCGGCCCCGGGGCCGAAGGGCCGTCTACCCGATCGACCTCCAAGGAGGGGTGGTTACATGGGTTCTAGAAACTACGACTTCGCGATGGGCATCGGCGGGGAGGCCGGACAGGGGATCGCCACCCCCGGCGACATCCTGGCCCGGATATTCGTCCGCCGCGGCCTTCATCTCAACACCTACAACGCCTACCAGTCCATCATCCGGGGTGGGCACATCTTCCTGGTGGTGCGTGTCTCCGACGAGGAGCTGTACAGCCACGGGGACTCGATGGACCTGCTGCTGTGCCTGAACCAGGATACGATGGACCGCCACCTGGGCCTGATGGGCCGGGGAAGCCGTGTGGTGTACAACGGCGACAACATAAAGGCGGGCGACGCCCAGGAGGGGGCGCACCTGTGCCCGCTCCCCGTGGGAGAGCTGACTAACAGCCGCAACCGCCTGATGCAGAACACCGTGGCGGTGGGGTCCATAATCTCCCTCATGGGACTGGACTTCAGCATCCTCGAGGACAGCCTGAGGCTGCGGTTCGCACGCCAGGGTGAGTCGGTGGTGGAGGAGAACGTCAGGGTGGCCCGGGCCGGTTTCGACTACGCCGAGTCCAACTTCGAGCCCTTCCCCATGGCCGCGCCCATGGGCTCAACTCCCCAGGCGGTCTGGTCGGGCAACGAGGCGCTGGCCATGGGCGGGGCGGCGGCCGGGGTGAAGTTCTACGCGGCCTACCCGATGAGCCCCTCCACCGGAGTGCTCCACTGGATGGCCCAGAACGCCCGCAACCTGGGCATCATGGTCCGGCAGGTGGAGGACGAGATCGGCGTCGCCAACATGACCATCGGCGCCGCCCACACGGGGGTCCGCGCCATGTGCGCCACCTCCGGGGGCGGGTTCGCCCTGATGACCGAGGCAGTGGGCAGCGCCGCCATGATGGAGATACCGGTGGTGTTCATCGACGTACAGCGGGCCGGCCCATCCACCGGCGTGCCCACCAAGACGGAGCAGGGAGACCTGTGGCAGGCCCTGGGCGCCAGCCAGGGGGACTTCGAGCGGTTCATCGTTGCTCCCAAGGACGCGCTGGACGCCTTCAACACCGTCCCCGAGCTCTTCAACCTGGTGGACAAGGCCCAGTGCCCCGGGATAGTCATATCCGACTTGCTGATCTCCGAGGGCAGGTTTAGCTTCGACCCGGCGGACGTGGACATGCAGCCCAAGATCGACCGGGGAGATATTATCATGGAGCCCTCGGACACCGACGGCTACAAGCGCTACGCCGACACCGAGAGCGGCATCTCCCCCCGCGCCTTCCCGGGGCTGGAGGGGTACGTGCACGTGGTCGCCACCGATGAGCATGACGAGGACTCGGTGCTAATCAGCGACGAGTTCACCAACCCCCACAAGCGCCGGAAGATGGTGGAGAAGAGGGCCCGCAAGTTCCAGGGAGTCATCAAGGAGGTAGCGCCGCCCGCCATAGAGGGCCCGGCGGACGCCGACGTGACCCTCATCGGCTGGGGTTCCTCCTACGGGGTGATCAAGGAGGCGATAGTCCAGCTGGCCGACAAGGGGGTTACCGCCAACCAGCTACCGATAAAGTGGATAGTCCCGTTCAACGGCGAGGCCGTCGTCGACATCGTGTCCAAGTGCAAGCAGACCATCGTCGTGGAGAACAACTACTCCGGCCAGTTCTTCAGGTACATGCGCAGCGAGACCGGCCTGAACGTGGACGGACACATCCGAAAGTACGATGGCGAGCCCTTCATGCCCCACCACATCGTGGACGGAGTGCTGGAGCTGATGGCGGGCAAGACCACGTGCTACGTGCCCTATCAGGAAGTCATGGTATAAGAGAGGTGACAGGATGGCAGCTACCGTCGGCGTGGCCGAAGGCGAACCCGTTGTACAGCTAACCGCCAAGGACTTCAAGGGGCCGGTCGATCCCGACTGGTGCCCCGGATGCGGCGACTTTGGGGTCCTGAACAGCCTGCAAAGGGCGTGCGCCTCCCTGGGGTTGAGGCCCCATGAGATACTCACCGTCAGCGGCATCGGGTGCTCGTCCAACCTGCCCGGATACTTCAACGGCAACGGCATGCACACCCTCCACGGCCGCGCCTTGGCCGTGGCCACCGGCGCCAAGATGGCCAACCACGAGCTGACGGTCATCGCCACGGGCGGCGACGGGGACGGGTACGGCATCGGGGGCAACCACTTCGTGCACACCGCCCGCCGCAACGTGGACCTGACGTACGTCGTCATGAACAACCAGATCTACGGGCTGACCACCGGCCAGCTCTCCCCCACCAGCAGCATAGGCATGCGCACCAAGAGCTCCCCCTTCGGCAGTGTGGAGATGCCGGTGAACCCCATCACGTCGGCCATAATGAACGGCGCGACGTACGTTGCCAGGGGCTACTCCGGGGACATCCGGCACCTGACCCAGCTCATCATCGACGGCATACAGCACGAGGGGTTCGCCTTGGTGGACGTGTTCAGCCCCTGTGTCACCTTCAACCATGACAACGGGCACAGCTTCTTCAAAGACCGGGTCGCCAAGCTGGAGGACGAGGAGCACGACCCCACCGACTGGAAGCTGGCCTGTGAGAAGGCCATGGCATGGGGAGACAAGATCTATACGGGCCTGTTCTTCAAGGAGGAGATACCCACCCTGGGCAAGAGGGAGCCGGTGCTGGAGGAGGGGCCCCTGGCGTTCAAGTCCCTTGGCCTGACCAAGGAGCAAGGGGAGAAGATTATCCAGCGGATGCTCTAGCCCCTGTCCGTACTGCGAAGACCCGAACTGCCAGAGCCGCCGGCAAGACGCCCGGCGGCTCGGTTTGTATGGGGCGGGCGGATACCGTCGAGCGGGGCTTCAACCGGGGCCGCCCTTGGTGTAGAATTGCCCGTGACACGGGCGGTCCGCCGTCCAACCCACGCTCGAGTCAGGAGGCGACCTTGGCGACCCAGATCGTGATGCCGCGGATGAACTACGACATGCGGGAAGGCACGGTGGTCCGCTGGCACAAGGCCGAGGGGGACGTGGTGTCCCGGGGGGACGTCATCGCCGAGATCGAGACCGACAAGGCCACCGTGGAGATGGAGTCCTTCTGGGACGGCGTCCTGGGGAGGATAGTGGTCGAGGAGGGGCGCGCCGTCCCCGTGGGAGAGGTGCTCGCGGTGATAACCGAGCCCGGAGAGGCGGTCCCGCCGGTGGAGGCCTTGCAGTCCCCACAGCCTTCTTCTCCTTCCCAGGGAAGCGAGGAGCCCGCCGGCGCCCGTGAGTCCGGGCCGGGACCGGAGGCGC
Organism: Dehalococcoidia bacterium; assembly: GCA_965207305.1. GTDB lineage: Bacteria > Chloroflexota > Dehalococcoidia > Lucifugimonadales > JAGWBF01 > JAGWBJ01. The sequence goes on from CBDBMB010000003.1 coordinate 299,762, forward strand.
AGGCCGCTCCCGCCGCCCCACCCTCGGGTGTCAGGGCCAGCCCCATAGCCCGCCGCCTGGCCCGGGAGAGGGGGATCGACTTGGCGGCGGTCACGGGCACCGGGCCCGGTGGACGCGTGACCGAGGCCGACGTACTGGCCCACGAAGAAGGGCAGCGGGCCCCCGACTCCGCTGCCGTGGGAGGCAGAATAGACCTGTCGCGGATGCGACAGGCCATCGCCGGGGTCACCTCCCGGAGCAAGCGGGAGACGCCTCATTTCTACGTCACCTCGGAGATAGACATGGACAGGGCCGTGGACCTGCGGGCCCAGCTCAACGATGCTCTTGTAGAAGGCCAGGGGCCCCGTGTGAGCGTCAACGACCTGATAGTCAAGGCCGTAGCCATGAGCCTGGAGAGGTTCCCCAAGTTCAACGCGTCCTTCGAGGGCGACCACCTGAAGCTCCACGGTGACATCAACATCGCCATAGCCGTCGCGCTGGAGGAGGGCCTGATCCTGCCGGCCATCGCCGGGTGTCAGAAGAAGTCACTGCGGGAGATCGCGGCGGCCAGCGCCGACCTGGTGCAGCGCGCCCACGGCGGCACCCTGCGGGCGGAGGAGTACGCGGGCGGCACCTTCGCCGTCAGCAATCTGGGAATGTTCGACGTGGACAGCTTCGCCGCCATCATCTATCCCCCCAACGCCGCGGTCCTGGCCGTCGGCAGGGTCGCGGAGCAGCCCGTGGTACGCAGCGGCAACGTGGCCGTGGGACACGTCATGAAGGCCACCCTATCCGTGGACCACCGGGTGGCCGACGGCGCCGAGGGGGCCAGGTTCCTGATGGACGTCAAGGCCCACCTGGAGAACCCGGTGAGCTTGCTGCTCTAGGCATCTGGATGTCATCCGCACAGACCGTGTCCACAGGCGACGAGACGGCCCACCCCCGCCGCGTATACCCCCTTAGCCCCAGGGACCTGACCGAGGAGCAGATCGCCGTGGTGTTCGCGATGACCTCCCGGCGGCCCGAGCCCTTCGATGAGATAGCCCAACAGGTGAGCCGTGAGACGGCGGCCAGCTTCCACGAGCGGTGGGTGCTGGGGTACGGCCACGCGTCGGTGGCCGAGCACGCCGTCCTGCACATGGCCGTGGAGAACGTCTCCCGCCTGGCTTGCGACACCCTGGAGGACAACCGCCTGGGCTCCTACACGGAGAAGTCCTCCCGCTACCAGCTCCTGGGGCCGGGTTACTACCACGTCCCCGCCGAGCTGGACCCTCATCCGGAGCTTCGGGCGCTTTACATAAACACCTGCGACCATCTGTCCGGGGCCTATGCGCGGGCCGTGGAGGGCGTCACGTCCCACCTGAAGAGCCGGGTGCCCCAGCGCGACGGGGAGAGGGACTCGGCATACGCCCTGCGGATCAGGCGCCAGGCCATCGATAGCTGCCGTTTCCTCCTTCCGGCCTCCACGCTGACCAACGTGGGAGTCACCGTGAACGCGCGGCTGATGGAGCACGCCATCACCAAGCTGCTATCGTCGGAGCTGGCGGAGGAGCGCAGCCTGGGCGACGACCTGAAGGACAAGGGGAGGGAGATCACTCCGACCCTCATCAAGTACGCCGAGACCAACCATTACCTGGCGTCCTCCCGGGACTGGCAGGTACGGTCGTCACCCGGGGGAGAGGCGACGGACGAACGTCACCCGGAGGCCGTGCTGGTGCACTATGACGCCCGGGCCGAGCAGAGGGTGGCTTCGGCGCTCCTGTACAGGTTCGCCGGGCTGCCCTATCACCGGGTGTGGCGCATGGTCGAGGAGATGGACCGCCAGGGTCGGGAGCGGGCTATAGACGGCTGCCTGGAGGGGTTGGGCGACCACGACGCACCCCTCCGGGAGCTGGAGATGGTGGACTACACCTTCGAGTTCGTCATGGACTACGGCGCGTACAGGGAGTTCAAGCGCCACCGGATGCAGACCTACGTCCCGCAGCCCCTGACCGTTTCCAACGGGTACCTGACGCCCGACCTGGTGAGGGACGCCGGCCTAGAGGACCTGTTCGACGAGGCGATGGGGCGTGTGGATGAGGCCTTCCGCATGTTGTCGGAGGTCTCGCCCTCCCTGGCGCAGTACGTCGTCACACACGCCCATCGTCGGCGTTTCCTGGCCAGGATGAACCTGCGGGAGTGCTACCACCTCTTCAAGCTGCGCACCCAGCCACAGGCCCACTTCTCCATACGCGGGCCCGTGGAGGCCGCCATGCGGCAGGCGGTTGAGACCCACCCCGCCCTCTTCAAGCACCTACGCCTGCGCAAGTTTCCCGACTGGTGGGGCGACCTGTACGGCTCCTGACATGGCATTCCGAGTCGCAGGCGAGGAACTCTAGGGGCCGCTAGGTCAGGTCCCGGACCCTGGGACCCACCTCCTCGATGAGCAGTCGCATGGACCTCTGCATCAGGGTGTGGTCGTCGGGGTCCTGGGTGATGGCCAGGAGGCAGCCGAAGCCGCCCACGTTCTCGTAGAGCCGGCGCAGCTTGTCCGCGCACTCTTCCGGGTCGCCGACGATCCAGACGTTGTCCATCATGTACTCCACGTCGACCGCTTCGTCGGACATGGACAGGTCCACCTTCAGGGCATCCATCTGGCCGCTCTCCTTGCGGTTGATCCACTGGTGCTCGTCGAAGGGGCGGCCAAGCACGACCCTGGCCTCCTCCCGGGCGGTCTCTGGGGTCTCGCCGACGTATACGTCGCGGGCGATGCGCCACCGGCTGCGGTTTGCGGTGCGGTCCGCTGCAGCGGCTCCCTCCTCCACCATGCCCCATTGGGCCCTCAGGTCGTCCTCCAGCAGGTTGGAGCTGCTCATGGGTATCCAGCCGCGCTCCCCAGCCAGGCGTATTGTGTCGGAGCGGGGGGTGGAGGCGGCGACGCCGATGGGTGGGTGGGGTCTCTGGTATGGGCGGTAGTGCAGGCGCCTCTCCAGTGCCGGCTGGGCCTCGGGAGCGTTGACCCTGTAGTAGGCCCCGTCGTACTGGAAGCGGCCGTCCTCCGAGGCCCAAAGCCCCAGCACCACATCCAGGGCCTCCTTTCCCTGGTCCCGCACCGCCGCCATGTCTCCCCGGTCGAGGCCGTACAGGTCGAGGTCGGTGCCGATGGACCGGAGACCGATGCCCCAGTAGAAACGGCCCCGGGCCATGTGGTCCAGCATGGCTATGCGGTGGGCGGTGTCCACGGGGTGGTGCAAGGGCAGGAGGGTCACTCCGGTGGCTAGGACGATGCGCTCGGTCAGGGCCAGCGCCTTGGCGATCAACAGCTCGGGGGCTGGAGCGTTCTCCCACATCTCGGTAAAGTGCTCCCCGATCCACGCCTCGTGGTAGCCCAGGCGGTCTGCCTGGACGAGGAGCTCCATGTCCCGGTCGTAGGAGTCCGCGAAGGACCTCCTGGGAGGGTGCAGCGGCATCATGAACAGCCCGAAGTCCATGGCTCCTCCTTCCTCCTATGCCGGCCCGTATGCCCTCCGGCCTGAAACGTCTGAGGCCCCGAAGGAATCGGGGCCTCAGCCATCTGGTCTTAGCGCTTCTACGAGGTCTCTAGTGGCCCCCGCAGCCTCCCCCGCCGCAGCCACCGGCTCCACAGCCGCAGCCGCTTCCGCAGCCGCCCGCCGCGGCGAACATGGGGTTGTTGATGACGAACCCCACCCTGGTGAGGTCCTCTATGTAGTCGATGGTCGCGCCTTCCAGGAACGGCTCGCTGTCGGAGTCCATGAGGAACCTCACGCCATCCATGTCCAGCGTCGTGTCGTCCTTCTGGATCTCCGACTCCATGGTCATCATGTACTGAACGCCCCCGTGACCTGCGGGAACGGCAATCACCCTCAGGGCCGACCCGTTCTCACCCTGCTCGGCGAGGACCTCCTTGATCTTCTCCAACGCCGGAGAAGTCACCTGAAGCATCGTGGACTCCTTTCACAGGCGCACTCGGGGGCGTCCTGTTCCCCTGACCTTGGCCAGTGGAGGGTAACACAGGCGTTCACGGCGAGTCAATACTGGACTGCTGCGGGGGGTTGTGAGACCCGGGGCCCGAATTGGACAGTCCCGGAGAAATTGACCTGTTTGCGGGGCTTGCCGAATACGTGACCCCATCACTCTTGGCCGCTGCCAGCATACCATTTTCAGCGATGGAGACACACACGGGAATCGACTCTGCCAGTCGGGGACGGGTGACAGTTTCCCTACACCGGGGTCTCCTTGACTCGAATTTTGGGGGGTGCTACAGTTTTTCCACGCGCCCCCAAACCCACCGGGCTCTTCTCTATGGATGATACCGTCAACCGGTTACTGGAGGGTGATCAGCGCGCCCTATCACGGCTCATCTCCCTGGTGGAATCGGGCGACCCACGGGGTCCTCGGATCATGGAGGAGGTGCATCCCCACACCGGGACAGCGTACTGTATCGGTGTGACCGGACCGCCGGGTGTGGGCAAGAGCACCATCGTCGACCGGCTGGCAGAGGCGATGCGGGCCCGCGGGCTGACGGTAGGGATCATCGCCGTGGACCCGACCAGCCCCTACACCGGCGGCGCTTTTCTCGGCGACCGGGTCCGGATGCAGCGGCACTACCTGGACCCGGGCGTCTTCATCCGCAGCATGGCCACCAGGGACGCAGCCGGGGGGCTTCCAAGGGTGGTGAGCAGGGCCGTCCGCCTGCTGGACGCCTCGGGCAAGGACATGGTGATGGTGGAGACGGTGGGGGTGGGCCAGACGGAGCTGGGGGTGATGGGGGTGGCGGATACGGTGGCCGTGGTGCTGATGCCCGAGGCGGGGGACGTGATCCAGACCCTCAAGGCCGGCCTGATGGAGATTGCCGACGTCTTCGTCGTGAACAAGGCCGACAGGGAGGGGGCGGACAGGATGGTGGCTGCGGTGAGGTCGATGCTGGAGATGGCCGCCGAGCATGGGAGCTGGGTGCCCCCTGTGGTCTCCACCCAGGCCCACAGGAACGAGGGCATCGATCATCTGCTGGGGCGCCTCATGGACCACAAGGAGTCCCTGGCCGGTACATCCAGGCTGGAGGACAGGAGACGGGAACGGAGGGGGGAGGAGTTTCTGGGAACAATCGAGGAGGAGCTTGGCCGCAGGCTAAAGCAACGCATCACCAGCGACCCGGCCATGAGCCGCCTCTTGCAGAAGGTGGAAGAGGGCCTGTCGGAACCCTACTCGGCGGCGGCGAGCCTTTTGGATGGCGCGCTGGACATCTTCAACGAGCCGCCGCCCGACGTCCGCAGCCCGGACTAGAGGGACCGCCAAGGGCACCCTCCCATCGCTTCAGGATCCTTGTAGGCATCTTACACGCAAGAAATGGACCGGCGCCTTCCCGGTGCCTGGCACCGGGTTCCGGCCCGGAAGGGGAGGAATCATGTCTTTCATGGGCATCGACCTGAGCTCGTCATCCAAGCGGGGCAGCTACTTCGCTCTGCTGGACACGGAGGGAAGCCTCATCTACCTTGACAGCTTCAAGGCCGTCGACGAGCTCATGGACGTCCTCAGGGCCCACAGCCCCGAGCTGATCGCCATCGATGCTCCCCTCTCCCTGCCCCTTGGCCTGGACTGTCTCGAAGAGGATTGCCCCTGCTCCCCGACGCTGGAGCAGAAAGGCCGCGCCTCCGAACAGGAGCTGGCCAGCATGCACATCGGCTGCTTCTTTACGACCAAGCGCTCCATTATCAAGGGCCTGATCTACCGGGGCCTGGACCTGAGACGGGACCTGGAGGGCAAGGGCTACCGGGTGATCGAGGTGTACCCCTACGCCACCAAGGTGCTCTTGTTCGGGGGCAAGATGCCCCCCAAGAACACGGCCCGGGGACTGGCGTTCCTGAAGGACAAGCTGTCCGGAGTGGTGACCGGGCTGGCCCCCTATGAGTCGGGTCTCAACCATCATGGCTGCGACGCCGTGCTCTCCGCCTACACGGCGTGGCTTCACCAGGGCGACCGGACCGACTCCTTGGGTCACGGGGAGGAGGGGCACATCGTCGTGCCCCAGCTCCTTGCCCCCGTCCTCGGCTAGAAGGGCGGCGCGCCCTTGTCCGGTTTGTCGGCCCGTCCTACAATTGGAGATGGGAGCTCCCCATCGGGAGTGCCCATTGGGAGTGAGGAGTTCATGGAGCTTGAAATAGATGGAGCTTGAAATAAGAGGAAAGAACCTGGAGCTTACCGACGTCGCCAGGGACCAGATCTCACGCAAGCTGGGCCGGCTTGGCCGCCGGCTGCCCGAGGCATCCACCGCCCTGGTGGAGCTGGCGAGGGAGAGGTCACGATCCCAGAGGGCGCCGGTCGTGGCGCAGGTTACCCTGAACATCGACGGCACCATCCTCAGGGGCGAGGAGCGGGGGTCCAACGCGGTGGCGGCTGTCGATGCCGTCATCGACGTCATGGACCGGCGGGTGGAACGCTACAAGGGGAAGGCGTACCGGAGCCAGGTGGTAAGGAAGTCCGGCCGGAACGCGTCCATCAGGACCGAGGGCGCCCCGGCGCCGTCGGAGGCGGAGGTCCAGGAAGACGAAGACGCAGTCTCCGAGGCCGGCGGCAGGGTTGTGCGGACCAAGAGGTTCGCCATCAAGCCAATGACCCTGGAGGAGGCGGCCTTCCAGATGGACCTCCTGGGGCACGACTTCTTCCTGTTCAGAGACGGGGAGACCGAGGAGTACAACCTGCTGTACAGGCGGCGGGACGGCGACTACGGTCTCATCCAGCCCGAACCCCTTTAGGACGACTCTTTGGCGGGATGTGAGTCATTGCCGTAAGGGGCTTGCGGCACCCACTCCGGCACTCCCCCAAAGCGAGGACCTAGACCCTCGCTTTGGACCTTCGCCGGACGACGGCGGGAGGCGTACTAAGAGTCCTTGTTGCCGTCGCCGCGGCTGCCGCCATTGCCCAGTCCCAGGAACGGCTGCAGCATCGACGTGAACTCCATGGGGAAGATGAACTTGGTGGCCGGGCTGCTCCCCAGGGACTTGAGCGTCTCGAAATACTGAAGGCTCATGGTCTTCATGTCCACCGTATTGGCCACTTGGTAGATCCGGTCCAAGGCGGTGCTGAAACCCTCGGCCCTGAGGATGGCCGCCTGCTGGTCTCCCTCGGCCTGTAGTATCTCCGACTGGCGGTCGCCCTCGGCCTTGAGGATGAGGGACTGCTTCTCTCCCTCGGCCCGGTTGATCTGGGCCTGCCGCTGCCCCTCGGACTCGGTGATCTCGGCCGTCTTGATCGCCTCCGCCGACTTCTCCCGTTCCATGGCCGCCTTGACGCCCGGAGGCGGGTCCACCTCGTTGATCTCCACCTGGCTCACCTTGACCCCCCAGCGCCCGGTGACCTCGTCCAGCCGGATCTGCAGGGTGTCCCGGATGCGCTCCCTCTCGGAGAGGGCCGAGGCCAGGCTCGTGGCCCCGATGACGGCCCTCAGGGACGCGACGGCCAGGTTGATTACCGCCTGCTCCACGTTCTCCACGTTCAGAACGGCCCTCTGGGCCTCCTCCGGGAGAATCCTGAAGTAAATGACGAAGTCCATGTCCACGACGACGTTGTCGTTGGTGATGTACTTCTGGGTTGGGACGCGCCGGACCCGCTCCCGCAGGTCAACCATTCTCCCGCTCTCCACTATGGGGATGACCATCCTGAGGCCGGGGCTGGCGACCCTGTCCAGGGCGCCCCACTTGAGCACGACCATCTTCTCGTATTGCTTCACGACGACGATGCCTACCGCCATCACAACCTCCTCAGCTTGGAGCTATCCTGTCCCTTCGTCGACGAGGGCCACTATCAGGAGGGTGCCGTCGACTCGGAGCACCCTGACCGTCTGGCCATTCCCAATAAAAGTACCACCTTCGCTGGTAGCTGTCCACTCCTCGGCGTGGACGTGCACAGTGCCCTGCGGGTCGAGGTTGCTGGTGGCCACCCCCGTGGCGCCCACGACCTCCAGGATCGTGGGCCCGGCTCTCCTGGCCGCACGCCGGGACTGGACGACGGTGCTGTAGAACCAAAAGCCCAGCAGGGTGAAGCCGGCGGTCAGGCCCACTACGAGCCACAGGTTCACCTTGACGTCGGGCAGTGTCGGAGAGGGAGTACCGAAGCTGGAGAAGAGGAGTAGGCCTCCCAACACGAACGCCACGATGGAGGCTATGCCCAGGACGCCGAACCCGGCCACGAACACCTCCGCTATGAGCAGCGCCAGGGCCAGCCCGATGAAGCCCACCGCGGCCCAGTTTACGGGCAGGTTTCCGAAGCTCAGGAAGGCCAGCAGTATGAAGACCACCCCCACCACTCCCGGCACGATCATCCCAGGGTTGAACAGCTCTATCGCCAGTCCCAGCCCGCCCAGGGAGAGGAGCAGGAAAGCTATGTCCGGGTGGGCCAGGAAGGAGAGAAACCGTTCGATGATGTTCATGTTGGTCTCCCGGAGCACGACGCCCCGGGTGTCCAGCGTGACGGTCCCGGCCCCCGTCTCCGCCGTCCGGCCGTGTACCTGTTCCAGCAGGTCGGTGAGGTCTTCGGCGATGAAGTCCACTACCTCCAGCTCCACGGCCTCGGCCGCGTCGTAGGCTATGGCGCTGCGTACGGTGTCCTCCAGCTTCTCCGAGTTCCGGCCCCGCTGCTGCGCGATGGTCCTCATCAGGGCGGCCGTGTCCTCGACCACCTTGGCCTCCAGGGTCTCTGGGATGTCCTCCCCGCCCGAGGCCACCGGCGCGGCGGCGCCGATATTCGTGCCGGGGGCCATTACGGCGAAGTTTGCGGCAGCCGTGACGAATGTGCCTGCCGAGGCCGCGTGGGCGCCACTGGGCTGGACGTAGACGGCGGTGGGCACCTGGGCGTTGAGCAGGTCTTCGACGATCTTCCGGGTGGAGTCCAGGAGACCCCCGGGAGTGTTGAGCTCTATGACGACCAGGCGGGCCCCGTCCTTCTCGCCCCTCTCGATGGTCCGGGAGATGTACCGCTGGGTCACAGGGTTGATCATCCCGTCCACACTTGCCACCAGCACGTGGGTCTCCTGGGCGGTGGCGGGCGCGGCGATGCCCACCGCACCCAGGAGGACGAGGAGCACCGAGAGGGCGAGGAGCGGCCGGCGCAGGAGAGGGCGTTTTCGTTTGGTGGCCATCGACCCCCGTCTTCTTGCGGTCTTCGTGTGATCGGGGTCCTGATTCAATCATCATGCCGGGTCTTGCCGTTGTCAACATCGCATACGGCCGACGCCCGCATTGACTCGCCGATGCGCGGGAAGATAAACTTAGGCGTCCAATACCCGCCTCTGCGGCCTCTTTCGGCCGAAGTCCAGAGGCCAGACGAAGGAACACGTGACAACACTACACCTTTCGGACCCCCAGGTCGCCGAAGCAATTCAACAGGAGGGGCGGCGTCAGCGGGAGAGCATTGTCCTGATCGCCTCGGAGAACTACGCCAGCAGGCATGTGCTGGAGGCGCAGGCCACGGTGTTGAACAACAAGTACGCCGAGGGGTACCCGGGACGCAGGTATTACGGCGGATGTGAGCACGTGGACACCGTCGAGGCGCTGGCCATCGAGCGGGCGAAGACCCTGTTCGGGGCCGAGCATGCCAACGTGCAGCCCCACAGCGGCGCCCAGGCCAACATGGCCGCGTACTTCGCCCTGCTGGAGCCGGGGGACACGGTGATGGGAATGCGCCTGGACCAGGGCGGACACCTGACCCATGGCGCCAAGGTGAACTTCTCGGGGAAGCTCTACAATTTCGTGGCCTACGGCGTGGACCGGGACACGGAGACCATCGACTTCCTGGAGGTCCAGCGCCTGGCGGAAGAGCACCGGCCCAAGGTCATAGTGGCCGGCTACACGGCCTATCCGCGCACGGTGGACTTCGCCAGGTTCCGGGCTGTGGCCGACTCCGTTGGCGCGAGGCTGATGGTGGATATGGCCCACATCTCCGGGCTCATCGCCGCCGGTGTTCATCCGCCCTGCCTGCCCCATGCCCACATGGTGACCTCCACGACGCAGAAGACCCTCCGCGGGCCCAGGGGAGGCCTGGTCCTCTCCACCGAGGAGCTGGCGTCGGGCGTCGACCGGGCGGTCTTCCCCTTCAGCCAGGGCGGACCCTTCATGCACGTCATCGCCGCCAAGGCCGTCTGCTTCGCCGAGGCCATGAAGCCCGAGTTCCGCTCCTACCAGGAACGGGTGGTGAGCAACGCCCGCACCCTGGCCTCCGAGCTGGCCGAGTCCGGTATGAGGATCGTCTCCGGGGGCACGGACAACCACCTCCTGCTGGTGGACCTGACCCCGCTGGACATCACCGGCAAGGACGCCGAGGAGGCCCTGGAGAGCGTGGGCATCGTGGCCAACAAGAACGCCATCCCCTACGACTCCAGACCGCCCCGGGTGACCAGCGGCCTGCGCCTGGGCACTCCGGCCGTTACCAGCCGGGGATTCGGAGAGGAAGAGATGAAGGAGATCGCCGCGCTCATCGTCCGCCGCTTCTCCAACCTGGGCGACGAAGGGGTGGCCCGGGAAGTCCGCGACGATGTGAGACAGCTCGCCTCCCGGTTCCCGGTTCCCGGACTTGATGACTAGTTCGAGGGCTGGTGATATAATCTCTCCATTAGCGTCCATCGGGGTGAAGTTTGCGTCATTATGAGCTGGTAGTTGTGCTGAGTCCCATCCTGTCCCAGGAGGAGGCCTCCGGGGAATGGGACCGGATCAAGTCCCTGGTGAATCGGAACGGCGGCGGAGACCCCTACGAAGAGCGTTGGGGCATGAGGCGGCTGGCCTACCCGATAAAGAAGGCTGGACAGACCTTCCTGGAGGGCAACTATCTCCTCACCCGTTTCAGCTCGGACACCGTGGTGCCGCCCGAGTTGGAGGCCCACCTCAGGCTTTCTGAGAGCGTCCTCCGGTACCTGCTGACCAAGTCCGGTCCCCCCGAGTCGACGCCCCCTTCGCCGCAGATGGTCCAAATGGCCCGGGCTGCCGAAATCCGTCAACAGCAGGCTGCAGCGGCCCAGGCCGCCGCTGCGGCCACGGCGCAGGAGGCCGAGCAGCCCTCCGCCTCTGCCGACGCGCCCGAGGCCCAGGCCTCCGCGGAGGCCACGCCCGCTGGGGACGGCGCGGCCGAGGAGCCGGCGCCAGCGGCCCCGGCACAAGAGGCCCCGGCTGCCGCCCAGGAGTCGGAGTAGGCCGGCCGGTAGACCCGGTTCCGAGCCGTTGACGTATAGCATGGAGAGAAGCGGGGCCGCCCTATGACCATGAACAAGATGATGATCATCGGCAACCTCGGCCGGGACCCGGAGATGAGGTACACGCCCAACGGTCAGGCGGTCACCAACTTCAGCGTCGCCACCAACTACCGCTACACGACGGCCGACGGCGAGACACGGGAGGAGACCGAGTGGTTCAACGTTTCGGTCTTCGGACGGCAGGCTGAAACTTGCAACCAGTACCTCGCCAGGGGCCGCAAGGTGTTCGTGGAAGGGCGGCTCAGGAGCCGCACCTTCGAGGGGCGGGACGGCCAGACGCGTGTTTCCCTTGAGATCACGGCCAACGACGTCCGCTTCATCGACACGTCCTCCAGCCGGTCGGAGGACTTCCCGGGCGAACCCGGCAGGGGCGGCGATGAGATGGGGCCAGACGACCTCCCCTTCTAGACAGCGCTTATTGGAGGTATCAACCCGGTCATGTCAACACAGAGAAGGTCCGGTCCAGGGGGCAGGCCTCGCAGGGGACGTTACAGCCAGCGGCGAAAGATCTGCCACTTCTGCGTGGACAAGGTCAGCTACATAGACTACAAGGACACGGCCAAGTTCCGCCGGTTCATATCCGAAAGGTCCAAGATCGAGTCCCGTAGAAAGACCGGCGTGTGCGCCAAGCACCAAAGGGGCCTCTCGGTGGCCATCAAGCGGGCGAGGCATATCGCGCTGCTGGCTTACACCCCGGCCCACGTCAGGCAGCTGGCGTAGCCGGCAGCCGCATCCGCCCAGGGGAGACGCAGCGCCGGGCCCTGGGACCGAGAAGACCGGACGTACGCCGACGACACCACCGAGGAGAGCTTGGACTCGACCCGCGATAGTCACCCCCCATCCCAGGACCCGGCCGCGCCGACGCGCGAGGACCGCCGCCGGCGGGTCCAGCGGTCTCGAAGCCGGGACCCCCGCATGCAGCGTGCCGCCGGCCAGCCCCGGCGTCGGCTGGCCATAGCGATCGGAGTGGTCTTTGTCCTGGCCATCGGCGCCGTGGTGGGCTACGGCTACTACGACAGGTTCGTCGCCCCCACCAGGGTGCTGGCTGCCAGGGTCGGCAACACCCACTACACCCAGGGGGACCTGGTGGACCGGATGCGTGTGCTCCAGGCGGACGCCCGTGCCGAGGGACAGCCCTTCGACCTGGGCAGGACGCCCTTCGAGGTGTCGGACAAGATGTCCGAGGCGGAGGTGATCCGACGGTTCGCGTCGGAGTACGGGGTACAGGTGACCGACGAGGACATCGAGTTCGGGCTTCTCCTGCGCTTCTACCCCAGGGTGCCCGAGGGCCAGGAATCGGTGTCCGGCCAGGTCGAGCAGGAGTACAAGGACACCTACCAGCGGTTCCTGAACGAAAGCCACATCGACGACGAGGCGTACCGGCGCATAGTCGAGGAGACCATATACCGGGCACGCCTCAAGGCTGCCTTGGGCGAGCTTGTTCCCACCACGTCGGAGCAGGTGGAGGTCCACTGGATCCGGGTCCAACCCCAGGGCGGGCTGCCGATACTGGGGCAGCCGCGGAACGTGTCGCCCGAGGAGGTGCTCCGCAAGCTGGAGACCACCGACTTCGACGAGGTCGCCATGGAGCTGTCCATTCCCGGACCCTACGCCGACCGGGAGGGGTACGTGGGCTGGGTGCCCAGGGGCGCGTTTCCGCGCCTGGACGCCGCGCTGTTCGGGGACGAGTCGACGGACCCCATACCCCACAACCGGCCCAGCGGCCCCGTTCTCCTGGACGACGGCACCTACATACTGAAGGTGACAGGCGGGCCCGAGGTACGGGAGGTCTCCCAGATCATGGTCGACCGTCTGAAGGAGCAGGCGCTGGACCAGTGGCTGGGCCAGAAGAAGATCGAGGGGTCCGAGGAGGGGTGGCTGGAGGTGAAGTTCGACAGCAAGATATATGACTGGGTGATAGGGCAGATGAGACAGTCGGCCGGACCACCGACTCCCGAGCCCGCCGCCCAGTGACACGGGACACCTCGCATGGGGCCGACGAGATAGGGGTCGGCCTCATGGGCCTGGGGGTGGTGGGCAGTGGCGTGGCCGCGGCCCTCCTGGACCCCGCACGGCAGGTCGCCCGCACCGTGGGCCGGCCCGTCTCCCTCAAGAGGGTCCTGGTGCGGCAGCCGGACAAAGAGCGCCGGATACCCGTCCCCCGGGACATCCTCACCGACGCCCCCGCTCTCTTGCTGAACGACCCGGGCATCCACGTGGTGGTGGAGGTCATGGGCGGCGAGGAGCCCGCCAGCAGCTACATCAGGCAGAGCCTCTCCCGGGGCAAGAGCGTCGTCACCGCCAACAAGGAGGTGATGGCCAAGGAGGGGCAGGAGATTCTGGCTCTCGCCGCCTCCAAGGGCGTCAGCCTGCTGTTCGAGGCCAGCGTCGGGGGCGGCATTCCCATAGTCGGCCCTCTCATGAAGGACCTGCTGGCCAACGACATCCGCTCAATTCAGGCTATCATCAACGGCACCACTAACTACATGCTGACGCGCATGGCCCGGGACGGCATGGACTTCGACGAGGCCCTGAAGGAAGCCCAGGACCTGGGTTTCGCCGAGGCGGACCCGGCCAACGACGTGGAGGGCATCGACGCGGGCTACAAGCTGGCTGTGCTGGCCTCCCTGGCATTCCACACCCAGGTCCGGGTCGAGGACGTTCACAGGGAGGGCATATCGGGTCTGCGGGCCAGGGACTTCCGGTACGCCCACGAGCTTGGCTATGCCATCAAGCTGCTGGCCATCGCCAGGCGCGAGGGTAGCCAGGTACAGGCGCGAGTCCACCCGTGCTTCGTGCCCCAGGACCATATGCTGGCCAAGGTGGACGGCGTCTTCAACGCTGTGGAGGTGGAGGGAGACCTGACGGGCAAGATACTGTTCCACGGTCGCGGCGCGGGGCGTGAGCCCACCACCAGCGCCATCATGGGCGACCTTGTGGAGGTTGCCAGAAAGCTGAAGGCGGGCGGCGGACCGGCGCCCTTCTTTCCGCCCGGCAACAGCCTGACGGTGGCCCCCATGTCCGAGCTGGTGACCAGGTACTACATCCGCCTGGGCGCCGCCGACAGGCCGGGGGTCTTGGCCCAGATTGCCAGGGTGCTGGGAGACCTGGACGTGAGCATCGCGTCGGTGATCCAGAAGGACTCCAACCCGGGTTCCCAGACGGCGGAGCTGGTGGTTACCACCCACCCCGCCAGGGAGGAAGCCGTCCAGGAGTCGTTGAAGCGCATGCGCGGTCTCCAGGTCGTGCGTCAGGTGGACAGCCTGGTCAGGGTCGAGGACTGGCCCTCGGACTGACCGCCCAGGCCGGCCCCCGGGCCGACCGATATGAACCGGCCTCTTCCGCCCCTGACGCTGCCGCTCGATTGGGAAACGGCGCCGGCGGCGTATGGGTCTAGCCAAGCCCCCCGTAGTGTGTATAATAACTGGGGTTGGGGAGCAAGGGCTCCGGCGGCCCACAAAGCCCAGGAGGTGGACGCCCGCTTATGGACCCGGCTCCCGGAAGGATGCCCGGAAGGATGCCCGGAAGGATGAAGGAGGATGGTTGAGGGGCAAGCCGTCGAGACGGCGGTCGCCTCCATCCTGAAGGCCATAGGCGAAGACGCGGGCAGAGAGGGGCTTAGGGACACACCCCAGCGGGTCGCCCGCATGTACTCCGAGCTGTTCTCCGGCGTGGGTGTAGACCCCCGCTCAGCCATCGACACCATCTTCGAAGAAGAGCGTCACGAGGAGGCCGTGGTGGTCCTCCGGGGCGTTCCCTTCTACTCCATGTGTGAACACCATCTGATGCCCTTCTTCGGGCAGGCCCACGTGGGATACGTTCCCACCAGCAAGATAGCCGGCGCCAGCAAGCTGGTCCGCGCCCTGGAGGTCGCCGCCCGCAGACCGCAGATACAGGAGAGGCTTACGGCCCAGCTGGCCGACGCGGTCCACGATGTCCTGGATACGGCGGGCACCGGCGTGGTCATCGAGGCCGAGCACCTGTGCATGTCCATGAGAGGGGTGCAGAAGCGCGGCAGCGTCGTCGTCACCTCGGCGACCCGCGGCAATTTCGACGAGGCCGGGATCGGCCGCTCCCAGCTAATGTCCATGGTCCAAGGGCGGTCCGCGTGACTCCCTTCACCCGTCTCGACTCCTACCAGTGTGCCCGGGCCCACTGGGAGAGCATTCTCCCGTGCTGTGTCGCCAACACCTTCTTCATGACGCCCCAGTGGCAGCAGGCCTGGTGGGACCAGTTCGGCGACGGGACTGAGATGATGCTGCTGGAGCTGACGGAACGCGGCGGGGTCACCTGCATAGCCCCGCTGGCGAGAAAGGGCCGCACCATCTCGTTTGTGGGCGGCCAGGACCTGTTCGACTACAACGACTTTCTGGTATCTCCCGGGTCCGAGGACAGCTTCTACACGTCGCTGATGGATCTGTTGGACGACGAGGACTGGGATACCATCGACCTGTCCTCGCTGCAGGGCGGTTCTCCTACCCTGAGCTACGTGCCGGACCTCGCTCAGCGCCGGGGGTACTCCGTGCAGATTGAGGAGGAGGACGTGGCGCCGTCGGTCATGCTGCCGGCGGACTGGGACTCGTACCTCGGGCTCCTGAGCAAGAAGGACCGCCACGAGCTGCGTCGAAAGCTGAGGCGTCTGGAGTCCTCGGGCCACGAGGTCCGCTACTACAAGCTCTCGGCCCCGGCGGAGGTGGAGGCGGGACTGGACGACTTCTTCTCCCTGATGAGATTCAGCAAGGAGACCAAGGACAGCTTCCTGACCCCGGGCCGGGAGAGCTTCTTCCGCAGCGCCGCCCTGGCGATGGCGAGGATCGGGGTGTTCAGGCTGTTCTTCCTGGAGTTCAACCAGGAGCGGGTCGCCGCCGCCATGTGCTTCGACTACGGTGATACCAGACACCTGTACAACAGCGGCTTCAACCCCGAGTATCGCTACTACAGCGTCGGCCTTCTCCTGAAGGCCCTTTGCGTGAAGGACGCCATAGAAGAGGGCAAGGCCCGCTTCGACTTCCTGAGGGGGGCCGAGCCGTACAAGTACGACCTGGGCGGCAAGGACCGGACGATCTATCACATGGTGGTCAGACGCAGTTGAGTGCGGCCCGAGTTGCCCTGATAAGCTTCCACACCTGCCCCCTGGCTCCCACCGGCGAGGGCAAGGCCGGCGGGATGAACGTCTACGTGCGCGAGGTGTCCCGAAATCTTGGCAGGTCCGGCGTCCCCGTCGACCTATTCACACGCAGCCATGCTGGGCATTGCCGGGGCGTCACGCACCTGGAGGAGAGCGTCAGGCTGGTGCACCTGGAGGGCGGGCCGGAGACGGCGACCCCCAACGATCTGTATCCGTACCTGGAGTCCTTCCTGGAGGAGCTCGTCTCCCATGCCCGGCGGGAGGACGTCCGGTACCGGCTGGTGCACTCCCACTACTGGCTGTCGGGCTGGATCGGCCAGCGCCTGTCCAGCCGTTGGCGGGTGCCCCACGTCGTCACCTTCCATACCCTGGGAGACGTGAAGATGCAGGCCAAGGCCGGCGAGAGTGAGTCGGACCGGCGGGGCGCGGTGGAGCGTGAACTTGTCTCAGCGGCACGTCTGATAATCGCCTCCAGTCCCCACGAGGAGGACGCACTGGTCCATCTCTACGACGCGGACCGGGGCCGGATAGAGGTCGTGCCCTGCGGCGTGGACCTGTCCATGTTCAAGCCCCTGGATATCGGCGAGGCCAGGAAACGCCTGGGTCTCAACGGCGAGCGGGTCGTGCTCTACGTCGGGCGGATCGAGGCCATCAAGGGCGTGGACCTTCTGCTGAAGAGTGCGGCTATAATGGACGGAAAGGACTCCCTGAAAGTTCTCGTCGTCGGCGGAGATGCGACCCGGGGCGGAGAGGTGCGGCGGCTCAAGGGGCTGGCAGAGGAGCTGGGCATCGGGCAGGTGATGGAGTTCGTCGGCATGGTGGACCAGAGCCTGCTGCCCCTTTACTACAACGCCGCGGACGTGTGCGTCGTCCCATCCTACTACGAGAGCTTCGGACTCGTCGCCCTGGAGGCCCTGGCGTGCGGTACCCCGGTGGTGGCCTCCAGGGTGGGAGGTCTGCCGACGGTGGTCCAACATGCCAGGACGGGTTACCTCCAGTCCTGGCGGTGCCCGGAGCCCTTCGCCGACTCCCTGGAGGTAATCCTGGGCAGTAAGGGCCTCAGGAAGAGCATGAGCAGGGAGGCGCGCAAGCGGGCCGAAGGCATGGGGTGGGAGACTGTCGCCGAGGAGACCAGCCGCCTTTACGACTCCCTGTAGGCCCATCAGGAGACCCCGACAGTGCCCTCACAGTCCCCCAAGGTAGCCAAGTGGCTGGCGCCCATCGGCCGTCATTTTCGCACGAGATTGCTGGGCGGCCTGCTCCTCATCGTCCCGGTGGGCATCACCTTCCTGATCCTGAAGGCCATCTTCGACTTCCTGGACCCGTTGCTGAAGGACTTCATGGACCAGTTCATCACGGTCTATCCCGGTATGGGCATAGTCGCCCTGACCATCGTCGTCTACCTGGCCGGGGTCCTGGCGACGCAGGTCGTCGGAAAGCGGATCATCGACTTGGGCATCAACGTGTTGGACCGGATACCGGTGGTCAGCGGCGTCTACCGGGCGGCCCGGCAGGCTACCGACGTGTTCTCCAACGTGGCTGGCAACGGCAGATACAGCAGCGTGGTGCTGGTGGAGTTTCCGGGCTACGGCCTAACTTCGGTGGGGTTGGTCACCGGGAAGATAAAGGACCAGAAGGGGAACGAGCTCCTGGCCGTATACATGCCCACGTCGCCCTTCCCCACGTCGGGGTTTCTGATAATCCTGCCAGAGGACCAGGTCACGCCCACGGACCTGGCGGTGGACGACGCCATAAAGATGATAGTCACCGCCGGGGTGGTGGTCCCCGATTCCATCGACGCCGACTACTACCCCTTCCAGCACGCGCCTTCGGTAGCGCGCAGGGCCGGCCCCGTCGGGGCCGCGACGGAGGACGCTCAGTCCCCGGACAACCGCTCCTCGAACCAGTGAAGCCTGCCTTCTTCCCGGAAGCCCACCGACGTGTATAGACCCACGGCCGGGGCGTTTTCCCCGTCCACTTCGAGCTGTATAGACCCGACGCCTTTGGTCCTCATGTACTCCATCCCCCGAAGCAGCAGCGGCTTGCTCAACCCCTGACCCCGGTAAGCCGGCACCACTCCTATCATGGAGATGAACCCCACCGAGCGCCCGGGGGCTCCCAGAATGCGCGTCCAGCAGTACCCGGCAACGTCGTCTCCCCGCCGGAGGAGGAGGACCCCTTCGTGGCCCGTGCCGGTCATGGCGACCCTGTAGGCCACCTCCTCGGTGGTGTTGGGGCTGAAGCCCCAGCTTCCGGTGAAAGCCTCGTTCTGCGCCCTGGTGAGGAGGTGCTCCTCTCCCGGCCTGAGGCTTCGTAGCTCGAAGCCGTCGGGGGGCTCCGGCCCGGCGAGCTCCGGTAGCTGCCACCTCAACACCAGGTACTCGCGGACCTTGGAGAAGCCGTTGCTCTGCAGCAGGCCGCTCCAACGCTCCGGGTCGGGGACACAGACGTGGACGTAGTCGGCCCCCAGCTCCCCGGCCCTGTCCAGGCCGGACTGCACCAGCAGCGACTCCACGCCCTTCCACGCGTGCCGGGGGTGGACGTTCAGCTCCAGCACGGCCCGGCCGATGCGAGGCTCGGGGTGCACTATCACGTAGCCCATGGCGGCCTCCCCGTCTACGGCCACCGTGCAGTTGGCCTCGGGGCATAGACCGGGCTGCCTCAGATCCTCCTCCAGCAGCTCGTCGGAAAGGGAGTCCTCTTCGCCGCCGGCCCGCCGGACCAGTTTCCTGAGGTCGGCCAGCGCAGGCAGGTCGGACCACGTGAAATTGCGCGTTCTCAAGGCAGGGCTCCCAAGAGGCGGGCTGAAAACCGGGTCCGTAGCGGACACGGACCCTCTGGAGGACCCCCATCGGGCACGTCCCGGCGGTCCGAGCGGGGGTTGACACTCGCGGTCGATTGTAGCAGAGTGGTTTTCCCCGTACAAGCCCAGAGTCGGAGGCTGCCTTATGGACGAGACGCCCGGCCGTGTGCTGGTTGTGATACCCCATCCCGACGATGCCGAGGGGTGGTGCGGCGGCACCGTTGCGGCATGGGTGAAGGGCGGCGCCCGGGTGTTCTACGTCCTCTGCACGGACGGAAGCAAGGGCACCGACGATCCCGAGATGTCCCCCCAGCGCCTGGCCGAGATCAGGGAGAAGGAGCAGCTCGAAGCGGCCTCCGTCCTGGGGGTGGAGGACGTGGTGCTCCTGCGCCACGCCGACGGCGAGCTGGAGGACACCCACGAGTTTCGCAGGGAGTTGGTCCGGGCCATTCGCCTCTACCGGCCGGACGTGATACTGTGTCCCGACCCGTACCGGCGCAAGTCCCACTGGCACAGGGACCACCGCATCGCCGGTCAGGTCGCGGCCGACGCGGCCTTTCCCTACGCCCGGGACCACCTGCACTTCCAGGAGCTGTACCGCGACGAGGGGCTGGAGACCCACAAGGCAGGCACTATCCTGTTTTGGGCCCCCGACGACCCCGACACGCACATCGACATCGGCGGACACATCGACACCAAGGCCAGGGCCCTGGTGTGCCACCAGAGCCAGAACCGGGGGAGGACCGCGGAGGAGGCGGCCGAGGGGATAAGCCAGCGGGCCCGACAGGCGGCTGCTGGGTCCCAGGTTGAGTACGCCGAGGCGTTTCGAAAGGTGGAGTTCCGCCGGTAACCGGGGGTGCGGTATCAGGCGGACGCCGCGCCCAGCTCCATGACGAAGACGCGGTCCAGGCGGGCCAGGTCCTGCTCCACGCTTATGGCGGCTTCCGGGAAGAGGGCTAGGGCCTCTTCGGTCAGGGGTTGGGCCTGCCCGGGGTCGATCTCCAGGACCATGACTCCCGTGTCCTTGAGCTTGTGGACGGACTGGCGCAGCAGGCGGCGGATCACGTCCAGGCCGTCGGGCCCGCCGTCCAGCGCCTCCCGCGGTTCCCGTTGCACCTCGGGCTGAAGCGTCGCGATGCGGTCGGTGGGTATGTAGGGCAGGTTGGCGACGATCAGGTCCACCGGCTCGCTTACCGGCTCCAGAAGGTCCCCTCGGAGAAGGGTCACCCTGTCCTGGACGTTGTGCATCCGCACGTTGGCCTCGGCGATCTTCAGGGCCTCTTCGGACAGCTCGGTGGCGTAGACCCTCGCCGCGGGGAGATGGATCGCCAGGTTGATGGAGATGCCGCCGCTCCCGGTCCCGGCCTCGGCGATGACCATCTCTCCCTCGTGCATCCTCATCATGCCCAGGAACAGGCACCGCTCCACCAGCAGCTCCGTCTCCGGCCTGGGGATCATGACTCCGGGGCCCACGGCAAGGTCTACGCCGTACATCTCCTTGTGGCCCAGTATGTAGGCCAGGGGCTCACGGCCGAGACGCCGCTCCAGGAGGCCCTCCAGCAGGCCCGCCTCCTCGGGCGTCAGCTCCTGCTCCTGGAAGGCGTAGATCCGGTGGCGGGGCACGCTCAGGACATTGGTCAGGAGTAGCTCCGCCTCCAGCCGGGCGTCGGGTATGCCCGCGGCCTCCAGCGCGGCGTGGGTCTGCTGTATGGTGTCTCCCAGGGCGGCCACTACAGCTAGCTCGGGCGCCGGCCGTACCCGGAGCGCCGGGAGGCGTGGCCGTGCATCAGGCCAGGCCGTCTCCCAGGAGCTTCTCCTGCTCCCAGGAGGCCAGCGCGTCCACCAGCGGGTCCATCTCGCCGGCCAGCAGCTTCTGAATGCCGTGGAGGGACTCCCGGAGGCGGTGGTCGCTTATGCGGTCCTGGGGGAAGTTGTAGGTCCGGATCTTCTCGGCGCGCTCTCCGGTCCCAACCTGGGCCCGCCGCGCCTGGGTGATCTGGGTATCCTGCCTCTGTTGCTCCGCCTCGTAGATACGCGCCCTCAGTATGGACATGGCCTTCTGCTTGTTCTTGAACTGGGAGCGCTCGTCCTGGCACACGGCCACCGTCCCCGTGGGCACGTGTACCATCCGCACCGCGGTGGCCACCTTGTTGACGTTCTGGCCCCCCGCGCCGCTGGCGTGGAATATGTCCACGCGGACGTCCTCTGCGTTTATCTGCACGTCAACGTCGTCGGCCTCGGGCAGCACGGCCACCGTTGCGGTGGAGGTGTGGATGCGGCCCGACGCCTCGGTGACCGGGACCCTCTGGACCCGGTGGGCGCCCCGCTCGAACTTGAGGCGGCTGAAGGCCCCCGGGCCGTTGACCTCGAACACCACTTCCTTTATGCCCCCCAGGGGCGACGGGTTGTAGTGGAGCTGGTCCACGTCCCAGCCCAGGAGCAGCGCGTAGCGGGTGTACATCCGGTAGAGGTCGGCGGCGAACAGGCCGGCCTCCTGCCCGCCTACCCCCTCTCGGATCTCGACGATGACGCTCTTCTCGTCGTTGGGGTCCTTGGGTAGCAGCGCCAGCCTCAGATCCTGCTTCAGGTGCTGGAGCTTCCCGTCCAGGGTCTCCAGCTCCTCCTTGGCCAGGGCGGCGAGCCCATGGTCCGCGTCCTCCCTCAGCAGGGCCTGGGCGTCCGCCCGCTCCTCCAGCAGTCCCAGGTACTTGCGGTACATGGCGACGATGCCTTCGATGGAGGCCCGCTCCTTGGCGAGCTTCTGTACCTGCTCGAAGTCCGTGGAAACGGCGGGGTCCGACAGCAAGCTGTCTATCTGCTGGAGACGCGCCTCCACGGACGCGAGCTTACCCAGTAGCGGGTCCACTGCCCCTCTTCGTTCCTCCGTCACCATGCGATGTTATGACTAGTCAAGTTTATCCCAATTGAGCATGCGAACACAAGGATTCAACGCCGGACCCGGGGCCCCGGGTGGGCGCGTGGCGTATAATGGGTATCGCCGGGAGACGTGTCCCCCGGAGTATAGGCCCCCGGAGTATAGGCAAGGACGGGTCCCCATGAGGGCATTCCACGACGCCGGGAACAGGACCAGGGTCAAGATATGCGGCGTTCAGCGGGCCGAGGACGCCATCGAGGCGGCGCGGTCCGGAGCCGACTTCATCGGCATCGCGTTCGTGCCGGGCCGCAGGCGGACGCTGGAGACCTCCCAGGCCCGCCGCATCGTGTCCACCCTTAGGGATGCCGTGGACCGCCCCCCCAAGGTGGTGGGGCTCACCGCCGCCCAGCCGTTGGAGGACGTCCGGCGCATCGTCGCGGAGTCAGGCGTGGACATGGTCCAGCTATGCGGAGGCGAGGACCTGGACTACGCAGAGGGGGTGGGAGTCCCGGTGATAAGGGTGGTCCACGTGCCCCTCTTCCGGGACCGCGGCGAGACCCTGGAGGAGATACGTCGTGAGGTCCGGGCCTTCCGGGACCGCGGCCATACGGTGACCCTGGACCGAAAGCTCGGAGAGCTGCAGGGGGGCACGGGAGAGAGCTTCGACTGGGAGCTGGCAAAGGCCCTCGCTGGCGAGGGCTACTCCTTCTTCCTGGCCGGGGGCCTGACTCCCGACAACGTGGGAGAGGCGGTGGGCACCGTCCGGCCCTGGGGCGTGGACGTGTCCACCGGCGTGGAGACCCTCAGGTCCAAGGACCACGGCAAGATACGCGCGTTCGTCGCCGCGGCCAGGGCGGCGCAGACCGAATTTAGCGGGGACGGAGTTGCGTCCCTGGAAAGGTGACCCATGGTGGAAGTGAAGACCGGCCCCGGCCCGGCCGGCCTGCCCGACGCAAGGGGCCGTTTCGGCCAGTTCGGCGGCAGGTACGTTCCCGAGACCCTGATGGCGGCCCTGGAGGAGCTGGAGTCCGTCTACGCGCAGGCCAGGGAGGACGCCGGGTTCCAGGATGAGCTGCGGAAGCTGTACACGACGTACGCCGGCCGGCCCACGGCCCTCTATTTTGCCGAGAACCTGACGCGGCGCCTGGGCGGGGCCCGCGTCTACCTCAAGAGGGAGGACCTGGCCCACACCGGCGCCCACAAGATCAACAACGCGCTGGGGCAGGCCCTCCTGGCCAGGCACATGGGCAAGCGCCGGATCATAGCGGAGACGGGCGCCGGCCAGCACGGGGTCGCCACCGCCACCGCCTGCGCCATGATGGGCCTCCAGTGCATCGTCTACATGGGCACCGAGGACGTGCGCCGCCAGTCGCCCAACGTCTACCGCATGCGGCTGCTGGGGGCCGAGGTCCGCCAGGTCGAGTCGGGCAGCCGGACGCTGAAAGACGCCATAAACGAGGCCATCAGGGACTGGGTCACCAACGTGGAGACGACCCACTACCTGCTGGGCAGCGCGGTGGGTCCCCATCCCTACCCCATGATGGTGCGGGACTTCCAGTCGGTCATCGGCTCCGAGGCCCGCGCCCAGCTGCTGGAGGCCGCCGGCCGTCTGCCCGACTATGTCGTCGCCTGCGTGGGAGGGGGCAGCAACTCCATTGGCATGTTCTCCGCCTTCGTTCCCGACCGGGACGTCCGCCTGGTGGGCGTCGAGGCGGGGGGAGACGGCCTGGACAGCGGTCGCCACGCCGCGCCACTGAGCGCGGGAGAGCCCGGCGTGCTGCACGGCGCCATGTCCTACCTCATGCAGGACCCCCACGGGCAGGTGCTGGAGACCCACAGCATATCGGCGGGCCTGGACTACCCGGGCGTGGGCCCGGAGCACAGCTACCTGAAGGACTCAGGGCGCGCCGACTACGTGGCCGTCGATGACAAAGGGGCGCTGGCGGGCTTCCACCTCCTCTCCTCCACCGAGGGGATCATCCCGGCCCTGGAGGCGGCCCACGCCGTGCACCACGTGTCCCTGATGGCGCCGGGTATGGCCGGGGACAGGATAGTCCTGATGTGCCTGAGCGGACGCGGGGACAAGGACATACACGTCGTCGCCGAGTCCTCGGGCGTGGACGTCTAGCCTCGATTCTCCAAGACCCACGGCACGGGCGAAAGGAGCCGCGGTGTACGACCTGAAAGGCAAGGTTGCGTTGATAACAGGCGCGGGGGGAGGCCGGGGCATGGGCCGGGCCATCGCCCTGAGGCTGGCCGAGGAGGGCGCCGACATCGTGGCCAACGACGTCGCCATGGACCCCTACCGGGACCGCCCGTCCGACTGGGGAGGCCTGGCGGACCTGGTCAGGGAGATCGAGGCCATGGGCCGGAGGGCCGTGCCTGCGGTGGCCGACATAACCGACAGCGGCCAAGTGGACCGCATGGTCCGCACGGCGGTTGAGAGCCTGGGCCGCGTCGACATCCTGGTCAACAACGCGGCCTCCAGGCACGGTCGGGACACCGTGCCGGTAGTGGAGCTGGACGAGGATGTGTGGGACGAGGCCCAGGCCGTCAACTTAAAGGGGACCTTCCTGTGCTCCCGCGCCGTGGGCCGGGAGATGGTCCGCCAGGGCGGGGGCGGCAGGATCATCAACATCGCCTCCATCGCCGGGAAGCACGGCGTGGCCGGCCGGGCCGCCTACTGCACCTCCAAGTTCGCCGTAATAGGCCTCACCCAGTGCATGGCCCTGGAGATGGCGCCCCACGGGGTCAACGTCAACGCCATCTGCCCCGGGGTGGTGGATACCCAGCGCATCGACCTGCTGGCAGGCGCCCTGGCCGGAGAGGAGCAGACGGAGCAGGAATACCGCGACCGGTTCATGGAGGAGGTGGCCTCCCAGACTCCACTGGGTCGGGTGGCCCACCCCTCGGACATAGCCCGGATGGCCGCCTTCCTTGCCTCCTCCGAGGCGGACTACCTGACCGGGCTTTCCGTCACCGTCTCCGGCGGCAGCGTCATGGACTGAGTCCGGCCGCCGGCTGGCCCCCCACCGGCCTCACAGGCCCCTGGGCTAGAGCCGGCGCTGTGGGCCTTAGAAGAGGCTACCTACTGCAGACGAACAGGCCCCATCCAAGCTCGCCCTTATCCACTGCCGCTGCGGTCTCGATGTAGGCTTTCTCGAGCCATCTATAGTGTTCGGCGCCTTCCGAGGTGTCGTCCTTCGGTGTCCGGTCGGCAAGGCAGAGATAGCTCTGCTTCAGGTGCGGGGATAGGTCCAAGGCCTCCAGCACCTCGAACCCCTGGTCCTTTAGCGCCTGTTGATATGAGTCAAAAGTGAACTCCGTATCGAACAGCAACCTGTCATATACGTAGGTCTGGGCTTCTGGGCTAATGTCTCTCTTGGGCCTGACGAGGTCGTCGAATACCAGGATGCCTCCCTTGGACAAGACCCGGTAGACCTCCTTCAGCACTGTGCGCTTGTCTGGTACGTGGTATATCACTGCCTGACTCCAGACATGGCTGAACGTGCCATCCGGGAAGGGCAACGCGGTGGCTGACGATTTCTCGAACGCCAGACGCTCTTGTAGATCCGGGCGTAGACGGGTGAGTTTCTCCTGCGCATTGGCAATGCGGACACCGCTGAGGTCGATGCCGGTTACCTTGCTGCCGGTTTCCCCGGCCAGCCAGATGGCGACCGTCCCGTTGCCGCATCCCAGATCGAGCACATTCGATTTCTGGTTGATGGCGCCCTTTTCAACCATGATCCGGTTGAGCTTTTCGCCGGCGGCCAGGAAATCCGAGCCGATGCTTTCATCGAAGAAGCCCCAGTGGACGCTGCCGTCCTCGTCCCAGATGGCGCGGTAGACCGCGTCTTCTGCGTCGTAGTAGGACTCTGTTTCCAGTTCCGTGAACCTGCTGGTCATGCTTGTAACCCTCCATACACTTCGTGAATCATTGCTGGCGTCTGTCATCCCTTGGGGCCCACCCGGGTCGCAGGACTCTACGGCACGATAGGGGCAGGTCTGTCTCGCGGTCACGGGCCGTGAGGGGCTCGAGGACGGGTCCGTCAGTCGGTGTGCCGAGGTGCTAGACGGAGGCTACAAACGGCGGCGGGGATTCCGAAGGCACAAGAGTGACTCGGTACCCTTGAGACAACCGGACCATAGGAGCGTAGAGATGCCGAGGTGGATTGGTCAGGGGGAAGCTAAGGCTCGCACGGGAGGGTATGGCGCTGCCGGCTTCGGTGTTCCGCAATTCTCCGGTGAGGGCGGGCCCCCTCGAGGCTGACGGTACGGTCCAGGATAGTCACCTCCAGCCGGCTGGACACGAAAGCTGTTGCGAGCTTTCCATGTCCAATGACGAGACCGAGTATAGCAAGGCCCTGTGGGACCGTCAAACTCATCCGAGGCCGGCTACCTGACCGGGCTGTCCGTCACCGTCTCCAGCGCCGCGGGACCAGGGCCGGTCTCGGGCTACCGGAAGTTGGGCATGACTTGTGTGGCGAACAGCTCCATGGATCGCATCACCCTGGCGTGCTCCATGGAGCCGAAGGACATGCTGGCCCCGAAGTAGTCGATGTGGTGCAGGGTCCGCAGCTTGTTGATCCATCGGGTGCACTGGTCCGGCGTGCCGAAGTAGGCGGTGGTCTCCAGCTCGGACTCGTAGCTGGGCGGGTCCACGGGCCTGGTCCTCCGCCAGTGGTCCAGGTCCACGTCGATCTCGTCGCCGCTGGTGATGGTGCGGCGCAGCCCGCCCAGGTCACGGACCCAGGTCAGGGACTCCCTGGGGTACTCCCGGGCCTCCTCCCCGTCCTCGGACAGGTACACGAAGCGGAAGTAGGGCATGCGGCCCAGCCGGGCGGGCTTTCCCGCGGCGGAGCAGCGCTCGGCGTAGAGGCTGAACAGGCCCAGGTTGTCCGCCTCGGGGGTCGAAAAGCTGGTCAGGATGGGCAGGTCCCGGGAGACGGCCACGTCCACGCTGGCGGGCGTGCGCGACACGGCAAGGAAGACGGGAGGATGGGGCCTCTGCAACGGCGTGGGCGCCAGGGTCAGGCCGTCCACCTGGTAGAACTCACCGTGGTAGGTAAACCTCGGGGTGGTCCAGAGGCCCAGGATGACGTCCAGCGCCTCCTGGAAGCGGGCGTCCCTGGAGTCGAAGTCGATCTTGAAGTTGCCGAACTCGTAGTCCGCCGAGCCCCGGCCCACCCCGAACTCCAGCCGGCCGCCGCTGAGGACGTCCATCATCGCGCTCTCTTCGGCCAGCAGGATGGGGTTGTGGAAGGGCAGGACGCTGACGCCGGTGCCGATGCGGATCCTCTTGGTGCGGGCGGCCACGTACGTGACGAAGGGCATGAGGGAGGGGCAGATGCCGTACCTGCTGGAGTGGTGCTCGGCTATCCACACCGAGTCGAAGCCCAGCTCCTCGGCGTACTCGATCTGCTCCAGGGCTTCGGCGTATATGCGGCCCTGGGCGCCGGTGTCCTCCTCGGTCCACGACGCCAGGATGAACAGGGCGAACTTCATGCTTCTGGGCCCGCAGACCCCAGCCCGTAGACGCGGGCGGCCACATCGTGGAACATGGCGGACCGCTCCGAGGCCGAGTACTCCCTGGACAGCCGCTTGAAGGCGTTGTACGCGACGTTGTAGGAGTAGGAGACCTTGTCCACCGGGAAGTTGCTCTCGAACATGCACCGCTCGGGGCCGAAATGCTCTATGCAGTAGCTCATGAATGGGTGCAGCGACGCGGCAAGCTCCTCGGAGCCCACTGGCTCCCTTCGCAGGTGCCAGTCGAAACCGTAGCGGGCCTGCCCCAACCCGCCCAGCTTCATGACGATGTTGGGACACTCCGCCGCGGCCCGGACGCCCCTCTGCCACGCGGGTATCACCTCGTCGTCCCGGCCGGCGTAGGGGCCTATCCGGACGAGGCCTCCTACGTGGTTCAGGACGATGGTCAGGTCGGGCACGGCCCTGGCGAACTCCGCCAGCTCCTGAAGCTGGGGGAAGTACAGGGAGTTCTCCAGGCACAGGCCCATGCTCGCCAGCACCCTGGCGCCCGCCCTGTAGCTGTCATGGGATAGCATGCCCTGGGCTTCCCTGTTGGCCAGCTCCGGGCTGGGGTCCCAGCCGACCGAGTGGCGGACGCCGCGAAACCGGTCGGGGCTCGCCTGGCACATCGCTTCCAGCACGGGCCTCACGCCATCGCCCAGCTTCAGGTCGGCGTGCCCGATTATGGCCGCGGCGGCCCGCAGGGGCCCGTGGGAGCCGCCGGCGCTCTCGTCGGCCAGCACCTGGACGAACTCGACCTCGCCGACGGGACGCATCTCCACGGGGCCGCCGGTCCGGTACTCGGACGCCACCTCGATGAACACTGTGGACCGCACGTTGTGCCCTCCGATGTCCTTGGCAAGGTCGGGGACGAGGTAACGCTCCTGCCAGTGCACGGCCTCCGCGAACTTGGCGGGGTCCGGCCGTGAGGCCCAGAAGTGGTGGTGGGCGTCGCAGATGGGGATCTCGGGCTCCAGGACCGGTTCCGGGACGGGAAGCCGGGCAGCCTCGCCTTGGGAAGTCATGGTACGGTCTCCTCTGCGCGTCTGACGCTGCCCACCATACCGGGGCCGTGGGACGCCGTCAACCCGCTCGCAGCCGGCTGGCTCGAGGATAGAACGGTGGCGACGCCCGACTGCTATACTGCGGGAGATGTCTCCCATGGACCACTCCGGGACACGGACTCGCCGGAAGGGCCTCTTCTACGGCTGGTGGATCGTATGGACCGCCGTAGTCCTCACGGCCCTGAGCTCGGGGGCGGTGTGGGGATCGGTGGGCGTCTGGCTGAAGACCCTGGAGCTGCATTTCGGCTGGACCCGGACCCAGCTCACAGGAGCCTTTTCCCTTGCCCAGCTCGAGAGCAGCATCATCGGCCCCGTGGCGGGCTACTACATCGACCGGCTGGGTCCGAGGCGAATGATCCTCGCGGGCCTCGTGGTGGTCGGCGGCGGGTTCATCATCCTCAGCCAGACGCCGAACCTGGTGGTGTTCTATCTCGCCTTCGCCATCTTCATGATAGGCGCGTCCACGGGCACGTGGCTCCCCATGACGGCGGTGCTGAACCGGTGGTTCAACCGGAAGAAGGGCACGGCCATCGCCATATCCGGGGAGGGCAACTACATAGGGGGCCTGCTGCTGGTGCCCGCCCTCGCCTGGGCCGTCAACCCGGACCACATCGGTTGGAGGGCTACCGCCTTCGGCCTGGGGATTCTGTTTATGTCCCTGGCGGTCCCCGTCTCCCGGATCATGCGGGAACGGCCGGAGCAGTACGGCCTCCTCCCGGACGGGGACGACCCCGACCGGCCGCCCGGGAGCCCCGCCGCCCCGGCCCGCCCCCGGGAGGGCGGCCGGGCTGGCGAGCCCTCCGCCGGCCTCACCGCCCGGGAGGCGATGCGGACGTCGGCCTTCTGGTACATCACCGCGGGCATCGCCTTCTCGGCCATGATCAACCAGACCCTGGGCGTGCACCTGGTGCCCATGCTCACCGACCAGGGCATATCCCTGCAGAGGGCGGCCTACGTCTGGTCGTTCATCATGGGGGCCGGCATCGTGTCCTCCCTGGTGGCGGGGTACGTTGGAGACAGGGCTCCCAAGAACGTGGCGATGGCCGTCTCGGTGGGCATCCAGGCATGCGCCTTCGCCTTCGCCGCCCACGTGCACAGCTTCCCAATGGCGGTCCTGTTCGCCGTCTTCTACGGGATCGGGTTCGGCGGCCGGGTGCCCCTGAGCGTGGCCATCCGGGCGGAGTACTTCGGTCCCAGGGCCTTCGCCACCATAACGGGCCTGTCCATGGCGCCCATGTTCCTGCTGCAGGTGGTGGCCCCGCTGTTCGCCGCGTGGATGTTCGACAACCGGGACAGCTACGTGCTGCCCTTCGCCATCCTGACGCCCCTGGGACTGTCGGGAGCCCTGTTCTGTCTGGTGGCCAGGCGTCCCGTCGCACGGCCGCCCGGCGGTAGTGCACACGGTCCCAGCGCCGGCGGCCCTTAACGCCTCTGGGCTTCTACTTCGCCTGCCAGCGAGGGTAGGAGCCGAGTATCTTCAGCATCGACGTCTGACGCCGAGCCCCGTCTATCGCCGCTCGCACCTGGGGGTCCTCCCGATGGCCTTCGCAGTCCACCAGGAAGATGTATTCCCCCAGGGACTGCTTCGTGGGCCTGGACTCTATCTTGGCCAGGTTGATGTCGCGTTGGGCGAACTCCCCCATGACTCCGTACAGCCTTCCGGGAGAGTCCTGGTCGAAGGAGAAGCACAGGGATGTCTTGTCCCGCCCGGTGGGGGCATGGTCCGTGGGGGCCAGGACCACGAAGCGGGTGGCGTTGGAGGACCTGTCCTGAATCCCGTGGGCCAGGATGTCCATGCCGTGGAGGTCGGCGGCCCTCCGCGGGGATATGGCCGCGGCCGGGCTGGGAGACCCCTTCATGTCTTCGACGGCCGCCACCGTGCTCAGGGATGCCACCAGCTCCACCTCGGGGAGGGTCCGTTCCAGGAACTCCCGGCACTGGCCCAGGGCCTGGGGATGGGAGTAGACGGTCTGGATATCCTCCGTCCTGGTCCCCGGTCTGGTCAGCAGGCAGTGGACTATGGGGATGACCAGCTCGTTGTTGATGAAGTGCCGGTCCTCCTGGATGAGGATGTCCAGGGTGTAGGTCACCGAGCCTTCGAGGCTGTTCTCGATGGGCAGGATGGCCTCTTCCACCGTGCCCGCGACCACGGCCCTGGCCGCGGCCGGTATGGTGGCGAAGGGCACGAGCTCCCCGTCGGGCGCGTAGACCAGCGCGGCCTGCTCGGTGAAAGTCCCCACGGGGCCCAGGAAGGCTATGCGGCCGGCCATCACTCTATCCCCGTCAGGGTATCGTGCAGGAGCTGCTCTTCGTCGGGGCTGGTCACTCCCACGACCCTGTCCCCCGGCTCAAGCTGGAGGTCGTCCTGGGGAAGGGTGGGTCCCTCACCTTTGACCACCAGGGATATGAAGCTCTTGGGGGGCAGGACCAGCTCGCCCAGGTGCTTACCCACCGAGGATGCGTCCGGGGGGATGCTGATGCTGACCATCTGCCGCTCCGCGGCCTCCAGCGCTCCGGGGGACGTCAGGGTGGTCAGGTGCACCAGGGACTGGCCCGGTATCTCCGCCTCGATGATGGAGAGTATGAGGTGCGTCGTGTTCACGGTGACGTCGACGCCCAGCAGCTTGAACAACCCCTCGTTCTGGGGGTCTTTGACCAGGGAGATGGTCTTGGGAGTGTGGAACATGGTCTTGGCAAGCTGGCAGACGGCGAGGTTGTCCTCGTCCCGGGATGTGGCTGCGATGGTCACGTCCGCCCGTACCGTGCCGGCTTCCCTGAGCACCTCGACCTCGGTCCCGTTCCCGTGCAGCACCACGTTCCCCAGTTCCCCCCGGATGGCGTCGCAGCGGTCCGAGTCTTGATCGATCACGAGGGTCTCGTGGCCCATGGCCAGGACCGCCCTGGCCAGGTCGTTGCCCACCCGGCCCCCGCCGACTATGACTACGTACACCGGTCCTCCCGTGGAGACGTCACCGGCTGCCATGCCCCCTGGCGGCGTTGCCCAGGATGTCGTGAATGGTGTCCACGGTGACGCTGGTCGGGCAGACCGTGTTGACCCCGAGGTCCTGGTAGAACCGGCCCCGGTCCGGGTCGCCTATCAGGCAGATGACGTCCGGGATGTGGAATATGTGCCTGGCGATCTGGGCCGCCATGGCGTTTGTGCAGTCGTCCTCGGAGGCGGCAACGAACAGATCCACGTTGGTCAACCTCAGTCCCCGCAGGTCGTCCATTATGGAATCGGAGCTCAGCAGCAGCTCGATGCGGTGCTCCTGGGAGAGTGGTTCGAGGCGGTCGGGGTTGGGGTCCATGACGGTTATCCGGTGGCCGCCGCCTGCGAAGGACTCCGCCAGATGGCTGCCGAGGACTCCGCAGCCCAGAATCAGGACCTGCAACGGGGCCCCTTTCTAGCGCGCAAGGGAGCGGGTCTCGTGCCTGGTCTTGACGCCGTCCAGCTCCCGCCAGAGGACCACGGGGCACGGTGCGTTGGTCAGGAGGTACGATGCGGTCTCTCCGACGGTGAAACGGCCGGTGGCCCTGCCCATGTAGCGCTTGTAGTTGATTCCCACGACGATGAGGTCCGAGCCCCTCTGGGAGGCCTCCTCGACGATGGCCGGCCCCGCGCTCCGGGCCTGCAGGCACTGGGCCTCCACCCTGTACTTCTCCTCATGGCTCACGGCTTCGATGCGGTCCAGGGCCGCCTCGGCGTGGGACGGGTCCACCTCGGCGTCCAGGGGCAGGTCGTGGGTCACCTCGATGATGTGGACGGCGTACAGCCTGGCCTTGCTCTCCCGGGCGAGCCCGCAGGCCAGGCGGAAGGCGCCCTCGCCTGCCCTGTCTCCGTTCACCGGGACGAGGATGGACTTGGCGTGCATGTCAGGCGGCCCGTCCCGCCTCGGGAGACCGCCGCCCCCGCTCCATCTCCGGCTCAGGCCGCGCCCGGTGGTTGTCGCCGAGCTGTATCTTGCCCAGCTGCTCGGCGTTTCCCGCCACTATGAGGATGTCCCCGGGCTTGACCTCCTCCTCCTTGGCGGGTATCAGGAAGTACTCGCGGCCCCGGCGAATGGCCAGCACGGCGACGCCGTACTTGTCCCGGGGCCGGGACAGCCCTGACTCGTCAAGCGTCTGCTTGACGAGCTGCTCGGGGGGGCGCAGCTTGGTGATGCCGTAGTTGGGGGCCACCTCCATGTAGTCCAGCACACCTGGTTCGAAGCCGATGTGGGCCAGCCGGTGCCCCATGTCCCGCTCGGGGTACACGACCTTGTCGGCCCCGATGCGCTCCATGGCGTTGGCATGCAAGTCGTTGATGGCGCGGGTGACGATGTAGGGTATGCGCAGGTCCTTCAGCAGCAGGGTGGCCAGGATGCTGGACTGGATGTCCGTTCCGATGGCCACTATGGCCACGTCGAAGTTGTTGACTCCCAGATCCGTCAGGGATGCTTCACTGGTGGCGTCGGCCTTCACGGCGTAGGTGACGTGGCCCAACATGTTCTGAACGTTCTCTTCGTCCAGGTCGATGCCCAGCACGTCGTGGCCCATCTGGTACAGCTCCTGGGCCACGCTGGAGCCGAACCTCCCCAGTCCTATCACCACCACCTGCTTGTTCATTCCGTCCTCTCCGAGGGACCCGCCCCACCCATCCCAGGACAAGACCGGGACCCGGGGTCACCCTATTTTAACTCTTTCCTGAACAAAACGGTACACCGTGGCCTCTTCCCTTGGGACCAAAGCGAGGGCCATGGTGAGGGGTCCCAGGCGGCCCACGAACATGGCGATCATGAATAGTATCTTGCCGGCAAGGCTGAGCTGTGGTGGAACACCCGTGGACAGGCCCGTGGTCCCGAAGGCCGAAATGGTGTCGAAGAACAGGTTGAGGAAGGGTATGTTCTCCTCGGTCAGCATCATGACCAGGGCCAGTATGAATATGAAGGTCATGGCGAGGGCCACCACCGTCAGGGCCCGGTGGACCTGGAAGTGGGGTATCTCCCGACCGAAGGCCTCCGTTTGGAGCCTGCCTCGGACCGAGGAGATGGTCGCGGCGATGATCACTGCCAGAGTCGCCACCTTGACGCCTCCGGCCACGGAACCCGCCGCTCCCCCGACGAACATCAGGAACGGGTAGAAGAGCCTCGTCAGCTCCGTAGACGCGCCCATGTCCAGGGTGGTCAGCCCCGCGGTCCGCCCGCTGACGGACTGGAACACCGACTGGGCGAGCTTGTGGAGCACCGACAGGGGGCCCAGCGTGTCTTTGTTGTCGTACTCGGCCAGGAAGAACACCAGCGCTCCCATTACCCACAGGAGGAGGCTGACCGAGAGCACCATCTTGGTGTCCAGGGTGAACCTGGAGAACCGGTGTTGCCGGAACACGTCCACCAGGACCGTCCAGCCGATACCCCCCAGGATTATGAGGCAGCCTACGAACCCGAGCAGCGCCGAGTCCGCCATGTAGCTCTCCAAGCTGGACGCGTCGGGCAGTATGGAGAAGCCGGCGTTGTTGAAGCCCGAGACCGACAGGAACGCGGACTGCCATATGGACTCGCCCAGCGGGAAGTCCTCGTGGATTCGCCACCAGATGGTCCCTGTGCCTATGGCGTACACAGCCAGAACGATTAGGACGATGTTCCGCAGCACCGCCGCCAGGCCTCCCATGCGGTCCACGCCCATGGTGTCGCGCATCAGCATGCGCTCGGGCAGGGTTATGTGCTGGCCGACGATTATGAGCAGGAAGGTGGCGATGGTCGTGAATCCCAGGCCTCCCACCAACATGAGGGTGAATATCACGGCGTGTCCGAAGGTGGTCCAGTAGTCCGCGGTATTCACCACCGTGTGGCCGGTCACGGTGACGGCCGACGTGGCCGTGAAGAAGGCGTTGGCGATGGGCGTGAACCCATCCTCGCCGGTGTTGGCGATGGGGAGCAGCAGCAGCACGCCGCCCGTCACTATCAACCACGAAAAGCCGTAGAAGAGGATCAGGGGGGGCGAGGTCCTGCGGCTGGGATGGCGCTCGTGGACCCGTTGGACTGACGAGGGCCCCACGTCCCGGACCCTGGGACGCCGGACTACTCTGTCACCTGCTCTGGAGCGTCTCTGCATCTTGGGTAGCGAGAATCACGCGCCTGCGGGCCGCTTCTCTAGGCTGGCTGGCGCCCTTCTCCGTTGGTGTCCGCCCAGTATACTCCGCCACGGGATTCCAGGAAAAGCGCACGGAGCCCGCCTATTTCGGCTTGTGCAACGAGGAAATCCGATAGCGGCGAAGTGGCGTACATCCCTAGAACGGATGGAAGGCGCAGGAATTGGGTACGCCAAATTCATGGCCATTTGTATAGAAATAGTCTTGACATAGTTTTGACCTCGTGCTAGATTCTTTCTCCTTAGAAGGGGGGAGGGGCCCAATGGTACAGCAAGCTTCGAGACCACTATCGCCACACATCGACGCGGCCGTCGTGTGCCGTCACCACTGGATAATAGAGGAGCCGGTGGGCCCGGTGAGCATAGGCATTTGCCAGCAATGCTCGGAAGTGCGCGAGTTTAAGAACTATATCGAATCGGCACCATGGGGCGAGGACAGCGCGGCGAGTCAGCCCCCGGCCGGTCTTCTGGACGAACCTGCCGAAGAGCCCGAGGACATCTAGCCCCATGTCCCGGCCTGGGTCCGGGACATGGCCCCATCCGTCGCGGGCCGGAAAGACCGCGACGCTCACTACCGGAACATGTCTCGTTCTGCGGGCCTGATGAGGGCCCGGGCGCCCTGCGCCCTCTCGGGGTCCGGGGCCTCGGTCCGATAGCCCTTGACCACAACCGCAGGCACTCCATCCACCTTCCCCGTGACCAGCTCCGCGGCGGCCGCCAGCTCGTCGGCGACGGCGATGACGGTGGTCCGCATCACCTGCCCGTGGCAGTCCTCCCGGCCCACGTAGTCCGCCATCGGGTCCATGCCGGCCACGCCTATGGCCACGTTGGTCGCGCCCTCCCGCCAGGGCCGGCCGAAGGTGTCGGAGACTATCACTGCCACGTTGACGCCCAGGGCCTCCCGCACCGCCTGGCGGACCGCCTCGGCCGAGGCGTCGGGGTCCACGGGCAGCAGGGCCACCGAGTCGTCGCCCGGGACGTTGGAGGCGTCCACCCCGGCGTTGGCGCAGTTGAACCCGTGCTGGGTCTCGCTGATGATGTTGCCCCGCTCCATCCGAACGATGCGCCTGCTCTCCCGCAGGATGATCTCGGTGTGGCGCGGGTCCCGGTTGGACCCCTGGGAGAGGCGGGCGGCCACGGTTGAGGGTTCCACGTCCCGGAGGCGCACGACGCGGCCCTCGGCTTTGGAGATGATCTTCTGTGTTATGACGAGGACATCGCCCTCCTCTATGGGGGTCTTCTGCCCGGCGGCCGCCTCCAGGACCAACCCGGCCACGTCGTCCCCCTCCTTCACCTCACCTATTCCGGCCAGGCCTATCAGCCGCACCTCAGCGGGCATCGTGCTCACCTCTCTCCGTGCCGGGACCATGCCTCGTCCAGGCTATCAGCAGGTGCAAGACCCGGTTGGCCTGCCAGCTCTCTGCCGCGAATGCAACGGTCCGGTCCAAGTGCGGGTTCCCCTGGTCGCGGGAACGACGGTGGACGGCTGGGGCAGACGGATGGTCTTGCACCTCCCTGCCTGGTGGGGCCAGTATAGCGCCTCCAAATACCCTGTGCTACAATCTGTCATCGGGCTATTCCCGGGCTGTCCCCGGGCCGGAGCACGCATGACCTCCTCCCCCAGGAAGAAGATATACACCAAGTACGGCGACGAGGGCTCGACGAGCCTGCTGTACGGCGGACGCGTGTCGA
Source organism: Dehalococcoidia bacterium (assembly GCA_965207305.1). Taxonomy (GTDB): domain Bacteria; phylum Chloroflexota; class Dehalococcoidia; order Lucifugimonadales; family JAGWBF01; genus JAGWBJ01. The sequence continues at coordinate 336,191 of CBDBMB010000003.1, forward strand.
AGAACAACGCCCATACCGAGGCCTACGGCATCACGGACGAGGCGGTCTCGGCGATGGGGCTGGCCAGAGCCCTCTCCGACGACCCCAAGGTCAAGGAGGTGCTGGTGCGCCTCCAGCGGGAGCTGTTCATCGTGGGGGCGGAGCTGGCCACCGACCCCGAGCGGTACGAGCTGTTCAACCGACATTTTAAGCCCGTCACCGCCGAGATGGTGGCCGGGCTGGAGGAGCTCATAGACGGCCTGGAGGCCGAGGCCGAGATGCCCAACGTCTTCATCCTCCCGGGCGGCTCCCCGGCCTCTGCGGCCATAGACGTGGCCCGCACCATCACGCGTACGGCGGAGCGCCGTTGTGTAGCCCTCAAGGAGGAGGGCGGCCTCACGAACTCCGATATCCTCCACTACATGAACCGGCTGGGAGACCTGCTGTTCGTCCTGGCCCGCTACCAGGACAGGGACCTGCCCATCGAAAGGGCCACCGGAGACCAGGTGTAGGCTGACGCCGGTCTGTCCCCGCGACGGCAGCGCCCTCTCTGCCGGCTCCCGGGACACAACCTCCAGCGCCAACATCCCCAAGGGCGTGTGATGACATCCCCACGATGTGCAACGACCGGCTCTGAACGCCTTCGGGTTGCGGTCATCGACTACGAATCGGGCAACCTCAGGAGCGTGTCCCAGGCCCTGGCCAAGGCCGGGGCCGAGCCGGTGGTCACCGGGGACCCGCGGGTCCTCCTGGACTGCCCGGCGGCGGTGCTTCCCGGCGTCGGCGCCGGCGACTCAGCCATGAGGGCGTTGGAACAGCGGGGGCTGACGGGACCCCTCCGGGAGTTCGTCGGGTCCGGCAGACCCTTTCTGGGTGTCTGCCTGGGGTTGCAGCTGCTGATGGACCGCACCGAGGAGGGGGACGCGTCCTGCCTGGGGCTGGTCCCGGGGGTCACGCGAAGGCTGCCCGACGGACTGAAGGTGCCTCACATGGGGTGGAATCAGGTCGCGCTGACGGGCGCCCATCCGGTGCTGGAGGGAATACCGGACAACGCCGACTTCTACTTCGTCCACAGCTACTACGCCGACCCCGCGGACGAAGGTGTCATCGCTGCCGTAACCGAGTACGGCCCCAGGTTCTGTAGTATCATTGCGGTGGACAACCTCATCGCGACCCAGTTTCACCCGGAGAAGAGCGGCGCCCTGGGCCTGCGCCTGTACGAGGGCTTCGTAAGGCACGCCCGGGGCCATCGCCGCTGAACGAGAGCCCGAGGGAAGGCCGAGCGTGGAGTTGAACCGGATGGGTATCGTTGCCCACAAGCCCGAGCGGGCGTACCGGGGATACACTTTGTTCGCGCCCCTTAGCGGCCAGACCGTCTACCTGGTGGACATGGATGGGACCGTGGTGCACCGCTGGGAGATGCCGTACCGCCCCGCCAGCTACGGCTATCTCCTGGAGGACGGACACCTGCTCTATGGCGGAGTGACCGGCAAGAGCCCCGTGACCCTGGGGGGCCGGGGCGGGATAGTCATGGAGGTGGACTGGGATGGAAACCTCTTCTGGCAGTACGAGGAGAGCACCCTGCACCACGACTTTTGCCGGCTGCCGAACAACAACACCATGGTACTCGCCTGGGAGCCGGTGCCCGACGACCTCCGGGGCCGCATCGCGGGGGGCGTGCCGGGGACCGAGCACGAGCAGGGCATCTGGGGGGACGTGTTCCGCGAGGTGACTCCTGAGGGCGGGGTCGTCTGGGAGTGGCACTCCCACGAGCACCTGGACCCCCGGGGGGACCCCATCTGCCCCCTGGAGCCCCGGGACGAGTGGGGCCACGCCAACGCCTGCAACGTGCTGCCCGACGGCAACCTGCTGACCAGCTTCCGGCGCCTGAACACCGTGGCCATCGTGGACCGCGTGAGCGGCGCCTTCCTCTGGAAGTGGGGCCGGCAGGTCCTGGGCCACCAGCACGACCCCACGATGCTGGAGAACGGCAACGTGCTGCTCTTCGACAACGCCTGGCACGCCCCCCAGTCACCCAGTGCGGGCTCGCGCGTCCTCGAGGTGGACCCCAGGACTGACCAGACCGTCTGGTGCTACCGGACCCGGCCTCCCTGGGCCTTCTTCAGCTCTTTCCTCAGCGGCGCCCAGCGCCTGCCCAACGGGAATACCCTGGTGTGCGCGGGAATGACGGGCCGCCTGTTCGAGGTCACCACGGAGGGAGAGGTCGTCTGGGAGTACGTGAACCCCTTCTTCGGCGACGACGAGCGCTTCGGCCTCTCCAACCACGTGTTTCGCGCCTACAGGTATCCGCCCGACTTCCCGGGGTTCAGGGGCAAGTGCATCGACCCCGGCAGGTACGACTGGCTCAACCACCTGTACGGTCCCGCCAGGAGGTAGGTGGTCGTGGAGGTGATACCCGCCATCGACATCCGGGGCGGCCGTTGCGTGCGCCTGTACCAGGGAGACTACGCCAGGGAAACCGTGTACTCCGACGATCCCGCCGCCGTTGCGCTGCGCTGGCGGGAGCAGGGGGCCCCTCGTCTCCACCTGGTCGACCTGGACGGCGCCGTCCGGGGGTGTACCGTCAACCTGGACACCGTGGGGGCCATCGCGGAGCAGGCCGGCATCCCCGTCCAGTGCGGCGGCGGGATCAGGAGCTTCGAAACGGCCCGGGCCCTGTTCGACCGTGGGGTCCAGCGGGTCGTCCTGGGCACCTCGGCGGTGCGGTCTCCCGACCTCGTGGAGCGCTTGTGTCTGGAGTGGGGTAGTGATAGGGTGATAGTGGCAGTGGACGCCAGGGACGGCAGGGTCGCCATAGAGGGGTGGACGGAGGGCACATCCGTCGCGTCCGCCGACCTGATGCGGGGGATGATGGATGCCGGGGTGCGCAGGTTCCTGTACACCGACATCTCCCGGGACGGGACCCTGGGCGAGCCCAACTTCAAGGCCCTCCAGGCCCTGCTTGGTGTCATCGACTGCCCGGTCCAGGCATCCGGGGGCGTTTCCCGGGAGGAGCACCTGGTGCGGCTGGCCTCCATGGGAGCGGAGGGCGCCATCGTAGGGCGTGCCCTGTACACCGGCGACCTGGACCTGAGGGCCGCCGTGAGGGCGGCGGGCAACGGCTAGACGGCGGAGCGAGGGTCCATGACCGACGAGGAGCACATCCGCGCCCTCCTGAGTCCTGAACGGGAGCGGGAGGTGGACCCCTTCGTCATAACCACCTTCATGCCCATCGAGCCCTACGACGACGTGGCGGACATAGGCTGCGGCCCCGGCTACTTCTCCATCCCCCTGGCAAAGCACCTGGTATACGGCAAGCTGTACGCCCTGGACGTGTCCGACGAAATGCTGGACGTCACGCGGCGGAGGGCCGCCGAGGCGCGGCTGGGCAACGTGGAGGTTGTCAAGTGCGGCGCCACCGGCCTGCCGCTGCCCGAAGGCTCCCTGGACGGGGCCTTCCTGGCGTTCGTCGTGCACCAGAACGAGGACAGGGAGGGCTTCTTGAAGGCGGTCCACCCCCTCCTCAGGAGCAGGGGCTGGTGCACGGTGCTGGAGTGGCACCGGATGGAGACGGAGCACGGCCCCCCGCTGGAGAGGCGCATTCCCTTGGATGAGCTCAGGACCATGGCCCAGGCGGCTGGGTTCCGGTTCCTCTCGTCCCGGGACGTGAACCCCCACCAGTACATGGCCATCTTCAGGAAGGATGGCTAGGGGCGTCCGCCGCTTCCCGTTCCCATGCTCACCAAGCGCATAATCCCCTGCCTGGACGTGGACGCCGGCCGGGTGGTCAAGGGGGTCAGCTTCGTGGACCTGCGAGATGCGGGCGACCCGGCGACTTTGGCCTCTTTCTATGACCGGGAGGGGGGCGACGAGCTGGTGTTTCTTGACATAACCGCCAGCTCCGACAACCGGGACACCATGGTCGACGTGGTCGGCCAGGTATCCCGGGAGGTGTTCATTCCCCTGACCGTCGGCGGCGGCATCCGGTCCCAGGGGGATATCCGCCGGATGCTGAGGGCCGGGGCGGACAAGGTGTCGTTGAATACCGCCGCCGTGAACGACCCCGCCCTGGTGCGCCGGGGCGCCTCCGAGTTCGGCAGCCAGTGCATCGTGGTGGCCATCGATGCCATCCGGGTGAAGGCCGGCGGCCCACCGGGAGCAAACACTCCGGCCGAGCCCCCTTCCCCGGACCTGGCCCTCGACGAGGCCTCCGGCTGGGAGGTGTATACCCACGGAGGTCGTACGCCCACGGGGATAGACGCGGTGCGCTGGGCGCGCAGGGTCGTGGAGCTGGGCGCCGGGGAGATCCTTCTCACCAGCATGGACGCGGACGGGCGGCAGGAGGGGTACGACCTGGAGCTGACCCGGGCCATCTCCCGGACCGTCACGGTCCCCGTGATAGCCAGCGGAGGCGCAGGAAGCCTGGACCACCTGTACGAGGCCTTTACGGACGGCGAGGCCGATGCCGTTCTGGCGGCCAGCATTTTCCACTTTGGCGTGTACACCATTGATCAGGCCAAGGACCACCTGGCCTCCAGGGGTGTGCCCGTGCGCAGAGGAGTCGCCTAGCCCATGAGCAAGATCACCACGGTCATATTCGACGTCTACGAGACGCTGGCCTACAACAACTCGTCCCTGTGGATAGAGACCTTCCGGGACATCTGCCGCACCCAGTCCCTTCTGGTGGACCCGGTGGTCCTGTACCGGGAGTGGAAGCAGCTCGAGATGGGGTTCCGCAAGACGCGGCTCAACCTGGAGGAGCCCGAGAAGGGCCCGCCCTTCAAGTCCTACGAGGCCGCTTGGCGGGACTGCTTCGTGGAGACCTTCGACAGGCTGCGCTTGCCTGGCGACCCCGCCGCCGCCGCGCGAAAGTCCATCGTGGACATGGGTGTCCGGGACCCGTATCCCGATGCCGTCGAGGCCATCCCGAAGATCCAGGCCCGCTGGAAGACGGGCGTGCTCTCCAACGCCGATGAGGACTACCTGAACCCGCTGCTGGAGAGGATCGGATGGGATTTCCCGGTGGTCCTCTCCTCGGAGGAGGTGGGCGCCTACAAGCCCCTGCCCGCGGCCTTCGAGAGGGTGCTCGGCGACCTGGGAGTCGGCGCCGACGAGGCCGTGTACGTGGGCGACACCCTGTACGACGATATCCTGGGCTCCAGGGGCGTCGGCATGCGGTCGGCGTGGATCAACCGGGAGGGGGCGGCCCACGACCCCGCGATGCCGGTGCCGGACTTCGAGGTCCGGAGCCTGGCCGAGCTGCCCGCCCTCCTGGAGGCCGCGTGACCGAGCCGCCGCGACAGGAAGACGGCCGTCGCCGCCAGGAGGCCCGACCCATGAGGATGGAGACCCTGGCGGTGCACGCGGGGCGCGCGGTCGATCCCGCCACGGGCGCCGTCACGCCCCCCATCCACCTGTCGACGACCTTCGAGCGGGCCCCCGACGGCTCGTACCCGCGGGGCTATCTCTACGCACGGGACGGCAACCCCAACCGTGCTGCCCTGGAGGAGTGTCTTCGCGAGCTGGAGGGGGGAACCGGGGCCGCCGCCTTCGCCTCGGGCTCGGCGGCCTCCCAGGCGGTGCTCATGTCCCTGTCTCCGGGCAGCCACGTGGTCGCCCCCCGGGACGTGTACCACGGCACGGCGCGCCTGATGCGGGAGGTCATGGTCCCGTGGGGGCTGGACGTGACCTTCGTAGACATGGACGATCCGGACCGTCTTGCCGGGGCCCTACGGCCCGGCACCAGGCTGGTCTGGATCGAGACTCCCTCCAATCCCCTGCTGAAGATCACCGACATCGCCGCGGCCGTCGACGTAGCCCACCGGGCCGGGGCCGCCTGCGTATGCGACAACACCTTCGCCACGCCGGTCCTGCAGCGTCCGCTGGAGCTGGGTGCGGACCTGGTGGTGCACGCCACAACCAAGTACCTGGGCGGACATACCGACGTCCTCGGCGGGGCGGTGGTCGGCCGCAACGACGACGAAATGTTTCGCCGGATCAGGAACGTCCAGGTGCGCGGCGGCGCGGTCCCATCCCCCTTCGACTGCTGGCTGGTTCTGCGGAGCATCGGCACGCTGCCATACCGGATGCGGGCCCACTGCGACAACGCCGCGAAGGTCGCCGCCTTCCTCGACGACCATCCGTGCGTGGAGGCGGTATACTACCCGGGGCTTCCCCGTCACGCCGGGCACCACGTCGCCGCCCGGCAGATGAGGCTGTTCGGCGGTATGGTATCCTTCCAGGTGAGGGGCCAGGTGCGGGACGGTAGGGACCGGGCCTTGGCCGTGGCCGCGGGGGTCGAGATATTCACCCGGGCGTCCAGCCTCGGGGGTGTGGAGAGCCTGATCGAGCACCGGGCCTCCATCGAGGGGCCTGGGACCACCACTCCGGAAAACCTGCTGCGCATGTCCGTGGGCCTGGAGAACGCCGACGACCTGATAGAGGACCTGGCCCAGGCCCTGTCCCGAGCCATGGAGGGCGACACGGCCGGACCGGGCGACGGCGATTCTAGGGGGTAGACAGCCATGGAGCTGAAGCTGAACGAGCAGGGACTGATCCCGGCCATCGCCCAGGACGTCAACACCGGCCAGGTGCTCATGCTGGGCTACATGAACCCCGGCTCCCTGAAGCGCACGGTGGACGGTGTACAGGTCTGGTTCTACAGCCGCAGCAGGGAAGACCTGTGGCACAAGGGGGAGGTGTCGGGAAACTACCTGAACCTGCGGGAGGCCTACGCGGACTGCGACGGCGACACCCTCCTGCTGAAGGTCGAGCCCGACGGCCCCGCCTGCCATACAGGCGACGTCTCATGCTTCTCCAGCCGGCTGGAGGGCATGCCCGAGGGGTTCCAGCGCACAGACGACGGCTCGGGGGTGCTGGAGGAGCTGTTCGCCCTGGTGCGGGACCGGCAGCGGGAGATGCCCGAGGGCAGCTACACCGCCCGGCTCCTGGGGGAAGGGGTGGGCCGCATAGCCCAGAAGGTCATCGAGGAGGCGGGGGAGACCGCCATCGCGGCGGCGCAGGGCGAGGCGGACCGGGTTCCCGAGGAGGCGGCCGACCTGCTGTACCACCTGCTGGTGCTGCTCGCAGCCTCAGATGCCACGCCCAAGCAGGTGTGGGCCCGGCTGCGGGAGCGCCGGGGATAGCGCCGCCGAGGCCCCAATTCTCAGCTACATGAAGGGGGAAGACATGACCGCAGAGCGACCCATCAACGGCCACGACGACGACATCCTGTCCGGGCCCGAGAACTACAGGTACGGGACGGTCATCACCGGGCCGGACTTCGAGGCGAAGAAGGCGGTCCACGGCCGGAGGATGATCCAGCAGCGCATCCTCACCCACGGCAAGGAGAGCCTCTACAACATGACGGGGCTGGTGCGCGCCTTTCCCCTGGACACCGAGGACCTGCCCCTCCTGGACTCCCAGATGTCCTTCTACGCCTACTTCAGCGGACGTGCCGAGGAGCTGGCCATCCGGCACGTGGGAGGAGACCCCCGGGACCACGGCGCCGTCATGTGCAACCGGGTCACCTCCGGGGTCCTGGCAATCATGCTCGGACTCCTGGAGCGGGACGGCCGCGTGCTGTCCGTCGTCCCCAACGGGCGCTCCCACCCGTGTGTCCAGCAGGCGGTGGATCTGGTCGGGGGCAAGTTCTACGAGGTCCAGGGCGTGGCCGCCTACGAGCGGGCGCTGGAGAAGGGCCCGTGGAGCATGGTGGTAATCACGCCCATGACGCCCCAGAAGTACCACCTGCCCGAGGCCGACGTGGCCCGGGTCATCTCCCTTGCCAAGGGCGACGGCATCATGGTGTTCACCGACGACGCCCACATGGCCTCCCGGGCGGTGTTCTACGACGAGCCCCTGAGCCTGGCCCTGGGCGACGTGGACGTGACGGTGTGGTCCCTGGACAAGCACGTGCCGGGGCCCCGGGGAGCCGCCGTGGTGGCCAAGAAGGAGCTCATGGAGCGGATACAGACCCAGGTGTTCCAGTTCGGCCTGGAGTCCCAGTCCGGCCACTACGTCGCCGGCCTCAGGGGGATGGAGGCCTTCGACCCGGAGAGGATACGGGAGGCCGGACGCCTGGCCCGGCAGTTGATGGAGCGTCTGCGTCCCAAGTACGGCGACTATGCCTACCAGGCGGGCCCCGGGGTGGCAATCTCCGCCGAGGACTTCGGCAAGATCGTCCTGTCCCGGGCCAAGGACCAGGACACCCCCATGATCGCCGAGGAGATGGCGGTGGCAGCCGCGTTCATCATGCTCCGCGACCACGGCATCGTCACCATTCCGATAACCGGCTATCCGGGGGCCGCCCCCACCTACCGGCTGATGATGCACCCCGACGGCGGCCGCCTGGGCATCGACGGCATCGAGGAGGCGGCTGACAACGCGGTGCGGTGCGTGGCCGACCTGCTGCAGAGTCCCGACGAGGTGCGGTCGCTGCTGCTGGGCACGGGGTAGGTGGGCGCGGTAGATAAGTGAGGGGCGAGGAGCCGGTGGGGACGCCTAGTCCCGGGCCTGGACCATCTGGGCCAGCTTGCCCTCGGTCTTTATGGACGGGGCGACGACCATGTCCGCCCTATGCAGGTCGCGGATGGTCATCGCGCCGCACATCCCCATGGCCACCCTCAGCGCCCCCACCAGGTTCTGGGTGCCGTCGGTGACGGAGGTAGGCCCGAAGAGTATGTTCTTCAGGGGGGCCTTGGTTCCCACCCGGACCCGGGTGCCCCGGGGCAGCTCCGGGTGGGGGTTGGCCATGCCCCAGTTGAAGCCCTGCCCCGGCGCCTCCTCGGCTTGGGCGAAGGGGGTCCCCAGCATCACGGCGTCGGCCCCCGCCGCGATGGACTTGCACAGGTCTCCCCCGGTCCGTATCCCGCCGTCGGTTATCACCGAGACGTAGCGGCCGGTGCGCTTGAAGTGCTCTTGGCGGGCGGCGGCGCACTCCAGGGTCGCGGTGACCTGGGGCACGCCCACGCCGGTGACCTCCCGGGTGGTGCACGCCGCTCCGGGCCCGACCCCCACCAGCAGGCCGTCGATGCCCGTCTCCATCAGCTCCAGCGCCACCCCGTAGGTCACACAGTTGCCGACGACCACGGGCACCTTCAGGTTGTGGCGCAGCTCCGAGAAGATCAGCCCCCGGTAGCTCCGGGACATGTGCCGGGCGGTGGTCACTGTGGACTGCACCACCACGATGTCGGCCCCCGCCTCCACGGCCATGGGCGAGAGACGCTTGGTGTTCTGGGGGGTCACCGAGACGGCGCGGACGGTGCCGTTGTTCATCTGGGAGATACACCGGCCTATGAGGTCGTCCTTGATGGGCGACGAGTACACCCGCTGCAGCATCCCCGTGGCCTCGGACTGGGGTGCGGAGAGTATCTCCTCCAGCACCGAGTACGGGTCCTCGTAGCGGGTGTATATCCCCTCCAGGTTGAGGACGCCCAGGCCCCCGGCCTCGTGCATCCGGGTGGCGAATGTGGGCGACACCACCGCGTCCATGGCCGAGGCCAGGACCGGCACGTCGAAGGCGTGATGCCCGATGTTGAACTCGGTGCTGGTCATGTCGGGGTTGATGGTGACCTCTCCGGGGACTATCGCCACCTCGTCGAACCCGTAGGACCGTCGTAGCTCCTTGAAGGTTGGACCGCCCATCCTTTATCCACCTCGTCGCTGCTCGATGTTGGCCCAGTATATACCCCTCGGGGTACCTCATCAAGGGGTCTGCTTGCCTCCGACCTCAACCCACAGTAGAATGGCCCAACACCGTCCCCCAGGCGTCATTTCCCAGAAGAGAGAGCCCTTGCCCGGGGTGCCGGGATGGAATCGTTCCTCCGTTGGAACGAATGAGAATGTCCAGTAGGAGGTGGTGATGAAGGTAGGAGTCTCCTTCCCGACGGTGATCGACTCCCCGGTGGACCCGGCGGCGTTCGCGCGAAAGGCCGAGGAGGTGGGCTTCGAGTCCATGTGGGTGCCCGAGCACCCGGTCCTGCCCGTGCACTCGTCCTCCAGGTTCCCCGGCTCCGACGATGGGCGGATCCCCGACACCTACTCGTACATGATGGACCCCTTCGTGGCCCTCTCCGCCGCCTCGGCGGTGACGACGACGCTCAGGCTGGCCACGGGCATCTGCCTGGTGCCCGAGCGCAACACCATCCTCCTGGCCAAGGTCATCGCCAGCCTGGACCACTACTCCGGGGGCAGGTTCATCTTCGGCATCGGCGCCGGCTGGCTCCGGGAGGAGACGGAGCTGATGGGCGGCGACTTCGAGCACAGGTGGACCCAGACCCGGGAGCAGGTGGAGGCAATGAAGGCGCTGTGGACCCGGGAGGAGCCCGAGTTCCACGGCAGGTACGTGGACTTCCCTGCGGTGCGCTGCTATCCCAAGCCCGCCCAGAAGCCCCATCCGCCGGTCCTGCTGGGAGGCCGGGCCAGGAACGTGTTCCAACGGGTGGTGCGCTGGGGCGACGGTTGGTTCCCCAACCGCATCAGTCCCGAGGAGGTCCGGGAGGGCCGGGAAGCGCTGGACCGGCTGGCCCAGGCCGCCGGGCGGGACCCGGCTTCGGTCTCGGTCTCCATCTCCGGACAGCCCCCGGACCGGGACCTGATCGGACGGTTCGGGGAGTCGGGCGCCGACCGGGTGGTCCTAGCGGGCCAGGGCGACTCCACCGATGGAGCCCTGCGCTGGCTGGAGGAGGCCGCCGCCAAGGCTCTGCGCTAGGGCGACTTCACCCTAGCCATCTCCAGCACCTCCCCGATGCGGTCGACCCGCTCCAGGTTCCAGAGGCGGTCCAGTAGGGCGTCGGTCCGGTCCGGGCCCAGCAGGTCCGTGGACAGGGCCCGGAACTTGGCCTCCACCTCCCGATCCGTCATCGGATTCTTCCAGTGGCCGCGGTGATAGGGCACCGGCGACGAGCGGTGGCGCTCCCCGGACTTCGTCACGACTTCCACCGTTGCCAGCATGGCCTCGGGGGCCCGCCGGTTGGCCTCCTCGGTGGCGGCGACCTTCACCTTCCCGGTCAGGGCGAGCAGGGCCCTGTCCCGCAGGTACTCGTCGCCGAAGTGGTGCTCCTCTACGTTGCCGTAGGTCAGCGCCACCGCCACCGAGTATGGCATGCTGTGGTCTGCGGTCTCGCGGTTGGCCGGGCGCCACTTCTCCTCGTCTCCGGCCATGATGTCTATGGCCGTCTGCAGGGTCTCCACCCGCACCTCCGCGATGTCATCCACGCTGGAGACCCTGTCCCGGACCTCCAGGGCAGCCTCGACCACCGTCTGGGAGTAGAGGCCCAGGGGGAACCTCTTGATGGTCGCCTCCATCACCTTGAAGGGCCTGCCGTCTCCCCCGAAGGCCTCCGGGCTGAAGGGCTCCCGGCTGACGGCGTTGAAGAACCCTCCGAAACCCTCGAAGACGGGGGACGGTCCGGTCAGGCCCCGTTGGGCCATCATCGCGGCGAACACGGCGTTGCGGCTGGCGTTGGCGAAGGCGCACCCCTTCCACATGGACACGTCGCCGATTCGCGTCTGGTACAGGGCCACGTTGGGCGCCACGCACAGGTTCACCGTCTCCTCGGTCTGCTCCCGGGTGAGGCCCATGGCCTTGGCGGCGCCCAGCCCCCCGGCCACGACTCCCAGGGTAACGTGGTCGAACCTGCGGCTGCGGACGGACACCGCGTCACACAGGCGGCAGAAGGCCTCGTAGGCCAGGACGACGGAGGTGATCACCGTCTTCCCCCCGGCGCCGCTGACCTCGGCGGGAGACAGGACGGCGGCGATGGCGTCGCTGGGGTGCCCCGACTCCAGGCTGGTGTACCCGTCGTTGAAGTCCAGGTACCTGACCATGACACCATTGGCGAAGGCGGCCAGGTCGGGGCTCGTCTTTCCCCCGCTGCCCAGGACCGTGGCGGGCTGGGTGCTGGTGACCGTAGCCGCCATCTCCCGGGCTATTCTGGCGGGCTCGCTGTGGTAGGCGCCGATGGCGCAGCCTAAGGTGTCGACGATGAGCAGCTTCGTCCGTTCCAGGGCCTCCTCGGGGATGTCCTCGTATCCCAGGGAGTGGCCGTAGGAGCTCAGGTATCGGGCTATGGTGTCCATGGTGTCCTCCCGGTGGGGTAGGATGGGGCTCAATGCCTCTCGCTGGGACGGGCCCGCACAGGAAGAATAGCATGTATGCCGCGAAGGGGTAAGGCGTATGGTCGGCAGTGGCTGTTGCCCAATATTGAACCGTGTCCCGTAACAGGTTACACTAAACCCGTGATCCTCGGTTTCCGCCATAGGGAGCTGGAACGGCTGTACGAGGAAGGCGAAAGATGCCAATGAAGTACCCACCTCACCCTGGCCTAGCCATTCGCTATGACTGCCTGGAGCCCGTCGGTCTAAGCGTCACCGAGGCGGCGCGAATACTCGGGGTGAGCCGGAAGCAGCTATCCGGCATCGTGAATGGCCGTTCCGGGATCTCGCCGGAAATGGCAATCCGCCTCGATAAAGCGTTCGGAGGCGGCGCTGCTACCTGGTACCAGATGCAGGCTGCCTACGACCTGGCCCAAGCAGTCAGCAAGGCCGACAGCATCGATGTTCAGCGCATTACTCTCGACGCTGCCCCAGGGGCAACTAGACCTTGAGGGCATGCTGAGACCCTTCTAACGCTTGGTGATGAACCTGTGCCGTGCCCCAGTCGTTTGACACCCACCCACCCCGGCACTACAATAGCCTCCGTAGATTAACATGCGAATATCGGTCCCGGGTACCGCGAGGGTTTAATAGGGCAGGCGGTGAGAGTCCGCCGCGGTAGCGCCACTGTGAACGGGGAGCCCACCGGCTTTGACCACTGTCCCCAGAGGATGGGAAGGCGCCGGAGGAGCGACGATCCGTGAGCCAGGAGACCTGCCCGGGTGCATGGAGTCCTGCTCTGCGCACAACAGAGACAGCTCCTGGGCAGCCACCGGGTCTTCTCCTACCGCCGGTTGCCCAAGGCAGACGGTCGAACCCCTGGCAGCGCAGAGCCGGGGGTTTTTGGTTGTCAGGCACAAGCAGTCTCCCGACACTGGTCATCGCCGGGGTCCGCAGCGGGGTGGGCAAGACCACCGTCGCCACGGGCATCATGGCCGCCCTCACGGCCAGGGGGCATAGGGTGGGGCCGTTCAAGGCCGGTCCCGACTACATCGATCCGTCCTATCACCGCATTGCCTGCGGCGTTCCGTGCCGCAACATGGACACCTGGCTCCTGCCCCCGGACGTGGTGATCGAGCTGTTCCGCAGGGCCGTGTCGAACAGGGACGTGGCCGTGGTGGAGGGGGTCATGGGCCTGTACGACGGCCACTCCAGCCTGGGCGAGAATGGCTCCACCGCGGAGCTGTCCAAGCTCCTGGGCGCGCCGGTGGTGCTGGTGGCCGACGCCTCCAAGGTGGCCCGCAGCGTGGCCGCAGAGGTGTTGGGGTACCAGCGCTTCGACCCTGGGGTCGATATCGCCGGCGTCGTTCTCAACGGCATCGCCGGGCCGGGGCACCTGGAGTTCTGCAAGCCCCAGGTGGAGGAGACGACCGGGATACCCGTGCTGGGTTACATGCCCCACCGCCAGGACCTAAGCCAGCCCGAGCGTCACCTGGGACTGATCCCCACCGTCGAGGGCACGGTGGTCCGGGACTGGTACCGGCGGCTCACCAGCCAGGTGGAGGAGACCATCGACCTGGACCAGCTCATGGCGCTGGCGTCCCGGGCCCGGCTTCCCGATGCGCCGCCCCGGGTGTTTCCCCCCCAAGTGTTTCCCAAGGATGTCCAGGCGCCCAGGGCCCGCGTCGCCGTGGCCATGGACCGCGCTTTCAGCTTCTACTACCAGGACTCCCTGGACCTGCTGGAGGCCTGGGGCGCCGAGGTCGTGCCATTCAGCCCCCTGCAGGACCCGGAGCTGCCCGAGGGCGCCGGGGGCGTCTACATAGGGGGCGGGTTCCCCGAGATGTACGTGGAAGAGCTCTCCCGCAACACGGCCATGACCGCCTCCATAAGGGAGGCGGCAAAGAGGGGCATCCCCATCTACGGGGAGTGCGGCGGTCTTATGTACCTGGGTGAGGGGCTGACGGACTTCCAGGGAGCGCCGCACCCCATGGTCGGCCTTCTGCCTGTCTCGTCGTCCATGCCGGGCAGCCGCCTGGTCCTGGGGTACCGCGAGGTGGAGGCATTGGCCGACGGGCCCCTGCTCCGGCGTGGTCAGAGGGTCAGGGGCCATGAGTTTCACTGGTCGGTCCAGGACGGGGCGCCGTCCCAGCAGGACGCCGCCTACAGTGTGGTCGACCAGGAGGGCCGCCTGGAGGGGTTCCGGTCCGGCAGTGTTCTGGCGTCCTACGTGCACCTGCACATGGCCAGCCACCCGTCGCTGGCGCCCCGATTCGTGGAGATATGCTCGGCGAAACAGAAGGGTCGTGGACCTGTATCCCCGCCCTTCACACGGAGGTAGCTGAACATGGATATCTGGTGCAATGCGATCTGGTACAAGGCGATGGGGCTGAGGACGTACCGTCGGGCGCTCCTGACCGGCGTCCTCGCGCTCTTGCTGGCGTTGGGAATGGCCTGCGAAGGAGACCCCACCGCCGCGCCGACCAGCACCTCGCCGCCGTCGGTCACGGTCGGTCCGACGGCGAGCCCCGTGGCCCCGTCCACGCCGGAACCGGCGGCCACTGTGCCGGCTCCACCATCTCCGACGGAGCCGGCGGCCGCCGCAACCGTCGTGCCGGCAACGCCGCCGGCTCCCCGCCCGACATCCCCATCGGCTCCGGCCACGCCTACTCCGGCGCCAACCGAACCGCCCTCCGCTTTTCCAGTCGTAATCTCCGACAGCAACGGCAACGACGTCGTCTTCGAGGAGCCTCCCCAGCGGATAGTGGCATACGATGGCGTTGCGGTGGAGATCCTTTTCGCCATGGACGAGGGCCATCGGGTGGCCGCCACCCACGATTTCGTCACCTACCCCCTGGAGGCGGACGCCGTGCCTAGAGTGGGGGACGCGTTCAACGTCAACGCCGAAAAGATCCTGGAGACGGACCCGGACCTGATATACGTCTTCTTCGCCAGCAGCTACGACCAGGTCAAGGACCTGGGCGTCAAGGTGCTGTACCTGGAGAGCCCCACGACCCTGGATGGAATCCCCGAGAGGATGCGAATGTGGGGGCGCATAACCGGGAACGTCGATGCCGGGGAGACGCTGGCCCTGGCGTACGAGGACCGGCTCGACGCCCTGCTGGGGAAGCTGTCCGCCGTGGACCAGGGCCCCAGAATCCTCTACGACGTGGGGGGAGGCTGGACCGTTGGCCCCGACACCATAATCGGCCAGCTTCTCGACGTGTTGAAGGCGGAGAACGTCGCCGGAGACCTGGAGGGCTGGAACCAGATAAGCCCCGAGGTGGTCGTGGACCGGGACCCGGAGGTGATCATCACCGGAACGGCCCAGGAGTTCCTGGGCAACCCGGCCTTCCAGGACGTATCGGCGGTGAAGAGCAGGCGGCTCTATGCCGTGGAGCCCTCGGGGGTACTCAGCGTCTTCGGTCCCAGGTTCATAGAAGGGGTTGAGGGGCTCGCCAGGCTGCTCCACCCCAGCGTATTCGCCTTCCCCGTCGTGGTCACCGACAGCAACGGCAACGACGTGACGTTCGACGCCCCGCCCGAGCGCATCGTCGCCCTGACCTCGGTGGTGGTGGAGATACTCTTCGCCCTGGGGGAGGGTCACCGCATCGTGGGCACCCACGACTTCGTCTCGTACCCTCCCGAGGCCGACGATGTGCCGCGGATGGGCAGCGCCTTCCAGGTGAACACGGAGCAGGTGGTCGCGGCGGACCCGGACCTGATATCCGTCTTCTATGCCAGCAGCTACGAGCAGGTGGAGGACTTGGGCCCCACGGTGTTCTACCTGGACAGCCCCAGCACCCTGGACGGGATCCCCGAGCGGATGCGCCTGTGGGGAAGAATAGTCGGGAGATGGGAAGCCGGCGAGAGGCTGGCCCTGGAGTTCGAGACCAAGCTGAGCGACCTGCTGGGCCGGCTGGCGTCGCTGGAGCAAGGCCCCCGGCTGTTCCATGACGACTCCCTCCTTTACACCCGCGGCCCCGGCACCATCCTGGGGCAGGTGTACGACCTGCTCAAGGCACAGAACATCGCCCACGATATCGAGGGCTATGGACAGCTATCGCCCGAGATCCTGGTGGAGCGAGACCCGGAGGTGATCATCGTCACCTTCCCCAGCCGCGTACAGGAGTTCATGGAGGACCCCGCGTTCCAGGACGTGTCCGCCATCAAGAACGACAGGGTCTACGTGGTCGAACCCGATGGACTCGTCAGCGTCTTCGGCACCAGGTTCATAGAGGGGATCGAGTTCCTTGCCCGGGTGATCCACCCGGACCAGTTCGAGTAACGGCGGAGTAATGAGGATAGGCCTGCCCTTCTCCTTGGGAGTTACGAGGGGAGCCACAAGGGGAGCCACGAAGGACCGTGGGGCCGCGAGGGGCCGGAGCCCAGGGGCTGCAGCGCGTCCCAGGCCCCTGTACATGGCCTACCCGTGGTGGCGTCTGGCCATCGGGCTGGCCGTGGTGGTCCTCATTGGGGTGGCGGCCCTGGGGATAGGGTCTGTGAACGTGCCTCCCCTCACCACCACCAAGATACTGGTAGACCAGCTGCCCTTCGTGGAGGTCGAGGGAGACTGGCCCAACGGCTGGAACTCGATAATCTGGAACATCCGGTTTCCCAGGGTCGTGCTGGCCGGCCTGGTGGGGGCGTGCCTGGCCATCGCGGGAGCGGCCTACCAGGGCCTCTTCCGCAACCCGCTGGCCGAGCCGGGCCTCATAGGGGTGTCTTCGGGGGCCGCCCTGGGCGCCACGGTGGTGCTGGTCACCAGCGTGCCATTCTACGTCTTCGGCTACAGCCTGCTGCCCATAGCCGCCTTCGCGGGGGGCATCGTGACGGTAGCTGTGGCCTACACCGTGTCCAGGCAGGCCAACGGGGTGCCCCTCCTGACTCTGATCCTCGCCGGGGTCGCCATCGCCTCCCTGGCCACCGCCGTGTCAAGCCTTCTGATGATACGCAGCGACCCCGACGTCCGGCCGCTGCTCTCCTGGCTCCTGGGCGGAGGCTTGATATCATCCCAGTGGAACGACATCTACATGCTGTTGCCCTATCTGGCGGTGGGAACCCTGGTCCTCATGGGGTACAGCCGAATCCTCAACACCTTCCAGGTGAAAGAGGAGGAGGCCAAGCAGCTTGGCGTGAACGTGGAGAAGACCAAGGTCGTCCTGGTCGTGGTGGCGACCCTCATAACGGCGGCCTCCGTATCGGTGGCCGGGATAGTGGGTTTCGTGGGGCTCATAGCCCCCCACGTGGTGAGGCTGATATGGGGGCAGGACAATCGCTTCCTGCTGCCCATGGCCATGCTTACCGGCGCGGGGTTCATGATAGGGGCGGACCTGATCGGCCGCACCATAGCCAGCCCCAGCGAGCTACCCGTGGGCGTGGTGACCTCCTTCTGCGGGGCGCCCTTCTTCCTCTATCTCCTGAGAAAGAGGAGGGTGGTGCTTTGAGCATGCAGCCTCCCTTGAAAGCGGCGGGTATAGGGTTCTCCTACGGCCAGCGCACCATCCTGCATGACATCGACCTGGAGGCGGAGACCGGGGAGGCCGTGGGCATCGTGGGTCCCAACGGGTCCGGCAAGACCACCCTGCTGAGGATAGTCGGCGGCAGCCTGACCCCCGGACAGGGCGACGTGTACATCCGGGGGGAGAGGCTGCCCTCCCTGCGTCCCAGGGACCGGGCGAGGCTGGTGGCCATGGTGCAGCAGAGCCCGGCGGTGCCGCCCGGCTTCTCCGCGCTGGAGGTGGTCCTGATGGGCAGGAACCCGTACCTTGGCCTGCTACAGTGGGAGGGGCAGAGGGACCTGGACGTCTGCCAGGAGGTGATGGAGCTGACCGAGACGTGGGAGTACGCGGCGCGGCCCGTCTCCACCCTGTCGGGCGGGGAGCTGCAGAGGGTGTTCATCGCCCGCGCCCTGGCGCAGCAGACACCCGTGCTCATCCTCGATGAGCCCACGTCCCACCTGGACATAAGCTACCAGACCGCCGTCATGGACATGATAGAGAGGATTCGCAGGAAGACCGGGATAACCGTCCTGGCGGCCATGCACGACCTGAGCCTGGCGGCCCAGTATTGCAGCCGGATCGTCGCCCTCCACCAGGGGACCATCGTTGCATCCGGGGAGCCCTCGGATGTGCTGACGGTGGACGTGGTCTCCCGGGTCTTCGGCGCTCCCGTCTCTGTGATAGAGCACCCGGTCCACAAGACGCCCGTGATACTCCCCCTGGGGCAGGTCGCCAACGGGCGGGAGAGGATCGGATAGTGGAACGTTGCCAGGCAGCAGACCATGAGGCCCCGGGCATCGCCGGGAAAGGGGAGGTACGGTGACACGAGCGGAGGAGATCCAAAAGCACCAGCCGGTACGGGGCCCCAGGGTCAAGAAGGGCCTGGTGATCGTCAATACGGGGAACGGCAAGGGCAAGACCACCGCCGCCATGGGCGTGCTGTTCCGCGCCTGGGGCAGGGACATGCGGGTCGTCATGCTCCAGTTTATCAAGCACACCACCGCCAGGTTCGGCGAGCAGCGGGCCGCCAAGAAGATCGGGGTGGACATGCTGGCCTACGGGGACGGGTTTACCTGGCGGTCCAGGGACATGGAGCACACCGAGGAGATGGCTCGCGTTCAGTGGGACGTTGCCAAGGAGAAGATCGCCTCAGGCCAGCATGACGTGGTCATCCTCGACGAGTTCACGTACCCGATGCACTACGGCTGGGTGCCGGTCGCAGAGGTACTGGAGGTCCTCAAGGCCCGGGACCCGGACCTGCACGTCATCATCACCGGCCGCAACGCCCCGCCGGAGCTGGTGGAGTACGCCGACCTGGTCACAGAGATGAGGGCGGTCAAGCATCCCTATCAAGAGGGGATCAAGGCCCAGCCCGGCATCGAGTTCTAGGCCGTGCTCTCGTTCCCCCTGTGTCGAGAGATGAGGAGGGGGTCAGCGCTTCGAAAGGAGCTACCCATGACGCCAGCCCCGCCGGACCTCCCGGAGGGAGTGTATCCTTGTTGAGGCCCGACGGTGCCCATGGAGGAAACTGGGGGCCCCACCGCTTGCTGATGGTCCGCCATGGCGAGACGCCGTGGAACCTGGAAGGCAGGATTCAGGGCCACGCCGACGTGCCGCTGTCCGAGAGGGGCCGTGCCCAGGCCGCCTCCCTGGGCCGCCGGATCGCCCGGCTCCAGGTCCATGCCGCCTACGCCAGCGACCTGACCCGGACCATGCAGACCGCCGAGTTGGTGCTGGCCGGGCGGGAAATGGCGCCTTCCCCTGTACCCGAGCTGCGGGAGTTCTGCTATGGCCGCTGGGAGGGCATGACCCACCGGGAGGTGGAGCGTGAGGACCCGGCGGCATACGCCGACATGATGACGCGCCGGCCGGACTTCGCTCCCCCCGGGGGCGAGAGCCTGCACCAGGTCAGGGCCAGGGTCTGCGGGTTCGCCTCGGGCCTCCGCGACGCTATGTTCTCGGGAGAGGCCTGCGGCTTCCGGGGCCCCTCGCCAGCCGGTCCGGATGACGGGGGCAGCGCCGTCCTGGTCGTGGGCCACGGAGGGTCGCTGAGGGCCCTGCTGGTCTGCCTGCTGGACCTGCCCGTCTCCGTGGTGTGGAGCCTCTGGCTGGACACCGCCAGCCTTACCGTCGTGGACCTGTATCCGGACAACGCGGTCATGAAGCTGTTCAACGATACGTCGCACCTGAAGGGAGACGAGGGGCCGTGACGGCCAGGGTGCTGATGGTCCAGGGGACCGCCTCCCACGTGGGCAAGAGCGTGCTGGTGGCGGCCCTCTGCCGCATATTTCGCCAGGACGGCTACAGCGTCGCGCCCTTCAAGGCCCAGAACATGTCCAACAACTCCTACGTTACCCCCGAGGGCGGCGAGATAGGCCGCGCCCAGGCGGTGCAGGCCGAGGCCGCAGGCATCGAGCCGTCGGTGGAGATGAACCCGGTCCTCCTCAAGCCCGAGGCCGACAGCCGGTCCCAGATCGTACTCTTGGGGAAGCCCCAGGGGTCGGCCGGCGGCTCCTACTTCGCCCAGGTCAAGCCAAGACTGTGGCAGTCCATCTCCGCGTCCCTGGACAGCCTGCGGGACCGGTACGACGTGGTGGTCATAGAGGGGGCGGGAAGCCCCGCCGAGATAAACCTGAAGCAGCACGAGATCGTGAACATGCGCGTGGCCCGCTACTGCGGCGCGCCGGTGCTGCTGGTGGGCGACATCGACCGGGGCGGCATATTCGCCTCCCTGGTGGGCACCATGGAGCTGCTGGACCCCGAGGAGCGGGAGTGCATAAAGGGGTTCGTGGTCAACAAGTTCAGGGGCAACGTGGACCTGCTGACGCCCGGTCTGGCGTTCCTGGAGGAGAGGACCGGGGTCCCCGTGGCAGGGGTGGTCCCGTACTACCACGACATCGACATACCCGAGGAGGACGCGGTGCCCCTGGAGCAGCGGCGCCGGATGAAGGAGCGGACGGACTACCTGCTGGACATCGCCGTCATCGGGTTCCCCCACATCTCCAACTTCGACGACTTCGACCCCCTGCTGCGAGAGCCGGGCGTCAGGCTGCGGTACGTGGAGGCCCACGACGAGCTGGGCCGGCCGGACATGGTGGTGCTGCCGGGGACCAAGACCACCGTTCGAGACCTGGAGTGGATGCTGGAGCGGGGCTTCGCCCATCGCCTCAGGCAGCTCGCAGCCGACGGCGCGGCGGTGGTGGGCATATGCGGCGGCTACCAGATGCTGGGAGACCTGATCCTGGACCCCCAGGGGATCGAGGCCGCCGAGCCCCGGACCCGCGGGCTGGAGCTACTGCCGGTGACCACCGTCTTCGAAGGGACCAAGGAGACCTCCAGGGTGACGGGGGAGGTAACGGGCTCAGCCGGTCTCCTGGAGAGGGCAACCGGCACGGCCCTGAATGGCTACGAGATACACATGGGCAGGACCTCTCCGTCGCCAGGAGGCCGGCAGCCGGCGGGCCGTGCGCCGTTCCTCCTGAAGGAGCGTTCCGGCCTCGCCGTGGAGCACCTGGACGGGGCCTCGGACTCCGAGGGCATGGTCCTGGGGACCTACCTCCACGGCCTCTTCTACAACCAGGGAGTCCGTGCCTCGGTGCTCGGAGTCCTGGCCGAGAGGAAGGGGGTCTCCCTGCCGGAGTCGGGCGGGGACGCCCCCCACTCCAACGACGCCGAGTACGACAAGCTGGCGGCCCTGGTGAGGGGCAGCCTGCGCATGGAGCTGGTCTACGGCATGATGGGGCTGCGGGCCCCCCGTTAGCCGGACTCCCCTGGCCGAGCTTGACACCCCCCCGGCGCTCTCCCCATACTCGGGTGTATCCCCTTTCGGAGGTGCCCGCCATGGCCGCTCCCACCGTCAACGGACGGCGTCTGAACGCCACCATAGAGGCCCTGGGCAGGATCGGAGAGACACCCGAGGGGATGCAGCGGGTCGCCTTCTCCCCCGCCGACGTGGAGGGAAGGCGGTACGTAATGGACCTGATGTCCGAGGCGGGCCTCCAGGTCCGGATGGACCCCGCCGGGAACATCATCGGCCGCAGGGAGGGCAGCGACCGCCACGCGCCGGCCATCGCTCTGGGCTCCCACGTGGACACGGTGCCCAGCGGCGGCAAGTACGACGGCGCCCTGGGAGTGCTGGCCGCCATCGAGTCGGCCCGCACCCTCGACGACCACGGCATCACCACCAGGCATCCCCTGGAGGTGCTGGTGTTCACCAACGAAGAGGGCACCACCTTCAACCGATGGCTACTGGGCAGCCGGGCCATGGCCGGCGTGTGGGACAAGGCCGACCTGGACGCCGCCGACCCCGCGGGGACCAGCCTGGCGGAGTACTTCCCCAGGATCGGCGGAGACCTGGACCGCATCGAGGAGGCCATCCGGCGGGAGGGCGACCTGCACGCCTACCTGGAGCTGCACATCGAGCAGGGCCCCGTGCTGCACCGTAACGCGGTCCCCGTCGGCGTGGTGTCGGGGATAACGGGCCGGTCGGTCTTCCAGGTTGTCGCCAAGGGGACGGCCAACCACGCGGGAACCACTCCCATGGACAACCGGCGCGACGCACTGCTGGCCGCCTCCAGGCTGATCACGGCGGTCAACACCATAGTCGCCGAGGAGGAGACCTGCCGGGTGGGCACCGTGGGCACCGTGGCGGTGAAGCCCACCAGCGCCGTCAACGTCATCCCCGGAGAGGTGGAGCTGGGGGTGGAGTTCCGCGACATAGACATGGAGTCCCTGGACCACGCCGAGCGCCGCCTCGAGGAGGTGGCCAGGGACATCTCCGCGGCCACCGACACGGAGGTTGTGATAAAGCGCCTGGAGCGGGGCCTGTCGTGCCCCATCGGCGGAGACGTCAGGGACGTGGTGGCCAGGGCGGCCCGCAACCTGGGCCTGGAGTCCATCGTCATACCCAGCGGGGCGGGGCACGACGCCCAGGCCATTGCCAACATCACCCGGGCGGGCATGATCTTCGTCCCCAGCGTCGACGGCATCAGCCACTCCCGGAAGGAGTACACGATGCCCCAGGACTGCGTCAACGGCGCCAACGTGCTCCTCAACACCATGCTGGACCTGGACCGGGCGTAGGGCCGCCCGACGGGAGCCTCAGGCGGCCTCCAGACGCCTGGGCAGCCACTCCCCCAGGAGCTCGCGGAGCTCGTCGCGGCACTCCCGCAGCCCGTGCTCCGCCCCCTCGTACAGCACCAGCTCCTTGGGCTCACGGGCCCATCCGTAGATCCGCTGGGCGCACCAGGCCGGCAGGCGGGTGTCCGCCGTGCCGTGGACTACCAGCAGCGGCCGGGGCGAAACCCGGGGCGCGCCCTGGGCGCCGTGGGTCTGAGACGACAGGGCCACCACGGCCGACACGTCCGGGCTGAACGCGGCGGCGGCGATGACCACCGCGCCGCCGAACGAATGGCCCACAAGGGCGACGCGGGGACACCGCCGGGACCTCAGTGCCTCCACGCCGATGAGAGCGTCCCACACCGACTCGTCCAGGTCGGCGGGGTGGCGGTAGTCCAGCCTCAGGGAGGTCAGTCCCAGGGCCGTCAGCTCCTCGGACAGGGTCTCGTAGATGCCCTCCGCCGGGCCTGCGTACCCGCCCCGCGCGCCGCACACCCACAGCACGGCTCCCCCGGCGGGCCGGTCCGGCTCGTGCAGGATGGCTCGTATGGCGCCGCGGGTGGTGGAGAGGGCTACGCCGCGGCCGGTGGCGCCTTCGGGCAGGGCCGTCCCTTCTACGCCCAGCAGCGACGACGCCACCGAGCGCCGCACCTCCTCATCGCTCATGCCTCGTCCCGCCTGCCGGGACCCGCCGCCGCTACCGGACTCTCCGGCCGGCCTGGAACACCGCCCACACGTTCCGCAAGGCCCCGATGTCCGAGAGGGGGTCGCCGTCGATGAGCACCATGTCGGCCTGCTTGCCCACCTCGATGGTGCCGGCCAGGTCCTGGATGCCCATCAGCTCGGCCCCCTCCCGGGTGGCCGACTCCAGGGCCGCGGCGGGGGACATGCCCGAGTCGACCATCAGCTCCAGCTCCCTGGCGATGAAGCCGTGGCGGGCCGGGGAGCCCCCGGCGTCGGTGCCCGCGGCGATGCGCACCCCGGCGGACAGCGCCCTCTTGAAACTGGTTATGGAGTTCTCCTTGCGGCCCGCCAGGTCCCTCCGCTGGTCGTCGGTCATGCCGTAGAGGCCTCCCAGGCGCTCCCGGGCGTCCCAGGTGGACATGGTGGGGACGAAGTAGGTGCCCCGCTGGGCCATCAGCGCGCAGGTCTCCTCGTCCAGGTAGGTGCCGTGCTCCACGGAGTCTATGCCCGCCTCCACGGCCTGGCGGCTGCCCTCGTAGCCGTGGCAGTGGGCCGCGATCTTCAGCCCGGCCTCGTGGGCGGTGCGTACGGCGGCCTCCAGGGCAGCCGGCCCCAGGCTGGCAAACTGGTCGCCGTTGGGCCTGAAGCCGGTGGCCCCGACCTTGATCATTCCGGCCCCGCGCTCGATCATCTCCCGGATGCCCAGCACCAGCTCCTCGGTGGTGCTCATGTCGCGCGTAAGCGCGGCGGGCCAGGTGCCCGGAAACTGGAACCACTCCCCGCTGGCGACGATCCGGGGACCCATGATGGCCCCCGACGCCGTCTGCCGGGCGACGAGGATGTTGATGGCGTGCCTGGCGCCCACGTCCCGGGCGGAGGTGACCCCCGACATGAGGGCCCGGCGGCAGTTTCCCACGGCCTTGAGGGTGAAGGTGTCGTGGCTGTCGCCCAGGAGCCGCTCCATGCTGTCCATGCCGCCGTCCCCGGTGAAGTGCTCGTGGCAGTCGATCATGCCGGGTATCAGGGTCAGGCCCTCTCCGTTGATGTCCTCCTGGTGGACGGTGGTCCTGGGCCGCGCTGTTTCCTCGCCGATCCAGTGGACCACGCCGTTGGAGACCTCCACGCTGACCCGCTGCACGGGGGCGGCTCCGGTCCCGTCGATGAGCCTTACGTTACGAATGACGCTGTCCACGAGGCCCCCCTTTCCCGCTCGCGCCGTTTGCGCCATACTAGTGCCCGGATTCTCCCAGTGTCAAGGCGGCCCCTGTCGGCCGGGAGCCGCCTGGACCGCGCGGGGTGTTAGAATGGTCTCGTACCAGCGGCCTCGTGTTCCGGGGGCCGCCGGGCTCGGACGGCCTTGGAGAGGAGCGGCGACATGGACGCGACGGCGCGCCGCATCAGCGACTACACGGTCGGGTTGGAATACTCCCATCTTCCCCCGGAGACGGTCCACCAGGCCAAGCGCAGGATCATAGACGCACTGGGGTGCGCCATGGGAGGCTACGGCAGCGGTCCGGCCGGGATCGCCCGCCGCCTGGCCTCCCGCAGCCGCGGCTCGCCGCCTGCCACCGTTCTGGGCGGTGTGCCGGCCACCTCCCCCGAGATGGCGGCCTTCGCCAACACGGTCATGCTGCGGTACCTGGACTGCAACGACACCTTCGTATCCGCGGGCACGGGGCATCCCAGCGACATGATTCCCGCGGTGATGGCGGCATGCGAGATCGCCGGAGGCCCGGGGAAGACCCTTATCACCGGCACGGTCCTCGCCTACGAGGTATGCGGCAGGTTCTCCGAAGAGGTCTCCATCGATGGGCAGGGTTGGGACCAGGGCATATTTTCGGTCATCGGGGCGGCCTGCGGCGCGGCCAAGGCGTTGGGCCTGTCCAGGGAGCAGACCGCCCACGCCGTCTCCATGGCGGTGGTCCCCAACGTGCCCCTGCGCCAGACGCGGGCGGGGGAGCTGTCCATGTGGAAGGGGTGCGCCACCGCGGCGGCCACGCGCAGCGGCGTGTTCGCGGCCCTCCTGGCCCAGGAGGGGCTGGAGGGCCCCTTCGAGCCCTTCGAGGGCAGGCACGGCCTGTACGAGCAGGCCACCGGCCCCATCGACCTTGGGGAGCTAGGCGGCGACGGGGCCCCGTTCAGGTTGGACCGCACCAGCCTCAAGTTCTACCCCTCCCAGATCCACACCCAGGGGCCCGTGGCCCTGGCCCTGGAGCTGAGGGACCGGGTCGGCCCGGAGGACGTCGTGGCCATCAACCTGGAAACGTACCGGACGGCATGGCACAGCGCCGGCAGGGAGCCCGAGAAGTGGGACCCCAAGACGCGGGAGACCGCCGACCACAGCCTGCCGTACATGATATCCGTGGCCTTTCGCGACGGCCGGGTAGGCGCCGACAGCTTCACGCCGGACCGTGTCGTGGACCAGGCGCTGCGTCCCCTGATGAGTAGGGTCCACGTCAGCGAGGCCCCGGACTTCACCGCCCGCTACCCGGCGGAGCAGCCGTGCCGCATGGAGGTGGTGAGCCGCTCCGGGGAGCGGTTCTATGCGGAGACGTCCCACCCCAAGGGGCACCCCATGAATCCCCTGACCGACGCCGAGCTGGAGGACAAGTTCCACGACCTGGCCGGGGCCGTCCTTTCCAGGAACCAACGCGACCGCGCCCTGGAGGCTTTATGGGACCTGGAGCGGGTCGACGAGATCGGACCGTTCCTGGGACTGTTCCGGTGTGACGGGGAGGATGGGCAGCGGTGATACGGGCCGTCGACGTCGGGGAGGCGTCCTCGATATGCATGGGGCGCTGCCGGGCTGCCTGTTGCCAGGGCCCGCTGGTGCTGCGGCTGGGCAGGGAGGAGGTCGACGGCTTCAGGTCCCGGGCCGCGGCCCTGGGGCTCGGACCGGTGCGGGCCCGGACCCTGAAGGACGGCGGCGCGCTGGTGCGCTTCACGGACTACCCCGGTGTGTCAATAATCAGGAACATTAGGCCAGCGAATCGCTAAATATTCACGAACTATAGGCCAGATAATCAGGATATTTAGGCCACTCTGAGCGCCTGACCACAGACCATCGCGACACTTCAAGTAGGAGGTGAAGCGATGGCCTACAAGGAGGTATTCAGAGTGGAAATAGCAGAAGTCATCCGGCGCTGGCAGGCGGGGGAGAGCCAGCGCCACATAGCCGAGGGGACAGGGCTTGCTCGGGACACGGTGAGCAAGTACATCGCCTCAGCTGAGAGGCTGGGGCTGTCCCGGGACGGACCCGTTCCCAGCGAGGAGCAGCTGAGCAAGCTGGCGGCCATAGGCCGTGCGGGACCGCGGCGGGCGAGGACGCCGATAGAGGACAGGCTGGGTCCCTGGACCGACCAGATTCAACGGTGGGTCGTTGAGGACCGGCTGCAACTGACCCGCATTCGGGAGTTGCTCTTGGAGCGCGGCTGCGAGGTCTCCTATCCGTCCGTTCAGCGCTTCGTGGCCCGCCGCAACTGGCGGGGCCGCAGTACCAGGACGGTGCGGATGGAGGAGAGCCCGCCGGGTGAGGTGGCGGAGATGGACTTCGGGAGGCTTGGCTTCGCCCAAGACCCGGAGACGGGCCGCCGCCGGACGGTGTGGGCGCTGATCGTTGTGCTGGCCTACTCGCGGCACAGCTTCGTCTGGCCCACCCACGGGCAGAAGCTGGAGGACGTGGTCGCCGGACTGGAAGCGGCCTGGGCCTTCTTCGACGGCATTCCCAAGTACCTGGTCATCGACAACTTCCCGGCGGCGGTGGCCGGGGCCGACGCCCTGCATCCCAGGCTGACCAGGGGCTTCCTGGAGTACTCCCAGCGCCGGGGTTTCATCACCGACCCGGCCCGGGTACGCCACCCCAGGGACAAGCCCAAGGTGGAGCGGGGAGTCCAGTACGTGAGGGAGCGCTTCTTCAAGGGAGCCGACTTCAGGGACCTGCCTCACATGCGGAAGGAAGCGCTCCACTGGTGCCGCGAGGTGGCCGGACAGCGGGTGCACGGCACCACCAGGCGCAAGCCCGTGGAGGTCTTCGACGCCGAGGAGCGCCAGACGCTGCTGCCCTGGGACGGCGAGCCCTACGAGGTGACTCACTGGCGCAACGCCAAGGTGCAGCGCGACCACCACGTGACCTGCCAGAACGCCCTCTACTCGGTGCCGTCGGCTCTGTGCCATCCGGGGCAGCAGGTGGAGATCGCGCTGGACAGCAAGCTGGTGCGCATCTACCACCAGGGCAAGCTGATCAAGGTCCATCCCCGTCAGTCCAAGGGCAGACGCTCCACCGATCCCGACGACTACCCGAAGGAGTTCATCGCCTACACGCTGCGGGCGCCCGACAAGATCACGCAGAGCGCAGCGGAGCTGGGAGAAGCGGTGGCCGCCTTCGCCGACCGGCTCTTCGAAGGCCCCACGCCCTGGGCGAAGGTGCGGCAGGGACACAAGCTGCTCCGCCTCGCCCAGCGCTACACCCCCGACAGGCTGAACGACGCCTGTCGCAAGGCCCTGGACGTGGACCTCATCGACGTGCACCGCGTCGAGCGCATCCTGATCGAAGCCCTGGAGCAGCAGGATGCGCTGCCGTATCCCGATCCGTTGCCTACGGGACGCTTCGCCCGGCCCGGCTCCGTCTTCGCCCTGGTCAACGGCCACCACCCCAACGCAACACCACAAGGAGATCTGACATGACCCGTAACGTCCGCAACCCCGACCTAGCCCCGCTGCTCAAGACCCTCAAGCTGAGCGCCATGCTGGACACCCTGCCCGAGCGCATCGCCCTGGCCCGACGGGACCAACTGGACTACACTGCCTTCCTGGAGATCATCCTGGCCGACGAGGTCAGCCGCAGGGAGAACCGGCGCATCGAGATCCGCCTGAACCGGGCCAGCTTCGAGGAGACCTGCCGACTGGAAGACTTCGACTGGACGTCCGAAATCACCCTGGACCGCCGCCTCCTCGACGCCGCCTTCTCGCTGGAGTTCCTCGACAGGCACGAGCACGTCCTGCTGATGGGACCGGCGGGCGTCGGCAAGAGCTTCCTGGCTCAAGCCCTCGGCCACGCCGCCGTCAGAGCCGGGTACACCGTCCGCTTCATCCACGCCGACGACTTCTTCAAAGCCATGGCCCAGGCCAGGGTGGACAACTCGGTGGACAAGACCTTCCGCTCCTTCCTCTCCCCCGACCTGCTCATACTCGACGACCTGGGCCTGCACAGCCTCACCGGACCTCAGTCGGTGGACCTCTACCGGCTGATCATCGCCAAGCACCGGGCCTCCAGCTTCGTCGTCACCTCCAATCGGGCCATCGAAGAGTGGCTCAGTCTCTTCGACGACCCCATCCTGGGCAACAGCGCCCTGGACCGCCTGGCCAACACCAGCTACCAGATCGTCATCGAGGGAACCAGCTACCGGGAAAGGCTCTCTCCTCACCGCGCCCTCTTGGGCAAAGTGGCCAAAATCCTCAGCAAGAAGGGAGGTGATTGACCGACCCGCAGCATCCTGTCAGAATCCAAATCACTGGCATTCAGGGTGGCCTAATGTCTCTGAATATGCTGGCCTAATGTTCCTGATTATTGACACGGTGACCGCTGCCCCATGCTGGACCCCGACACGTGGGCCTGCCGCATATACCCGGACCGTCCCAGCAGGTGCCGGGACTTCCCGGAGAGACTCACGCCGGGGTGTCCCCTGTCCGAGGTGGTCTTCGGCGAGGGCGGCGCCGGCGGCTAGACTCCCGTTACCCCGTTGTCTTCCTGTGACGCAGGGGGCGTCACTCGGGCATGCCGGCGTCGATCCAGCGTTCGATTTCTGAGATCTCGTCCTCGGTCAGGAACGGTCCGCCCCGGGGCATCCTGGGGATCATGCCCACTCCCTTTCGAAGGAACGTGACCAGGTGGGTCTCCCGTCCCGGCTTGCCCGGCTCGATTAGCTGGCGGCGGTAGGGGCTGCTCGCGGCCAGTTCCTGGGGCGTGTCCCAGTAGTACTCGTGGATTCCGGGAGCGGGAGGCCCGTGCTTGGCCTCCCAGGCGGACATGGACTTTTCGAGCAGCTCCTTGACCCGGGGCCAGGTGACCGGCTGGTCCGACATCGCCACTCCCAAATCGGAAGCCCCCCGTAGGCCGCCGGGGGGCTTCTTCGTTCTCGGCGGGGCCGGCTTGCACCGCCCCGAAACCCCTAGTAGTCGTCCTTCTGATAGACCTGCAGGCGGTTGCGGTTGCTGTCCAGGATGATGACACGGCCGTCGTCGTCGATGGCCACGGCCTTGGGCCGCCACAGGTTCCGTTCCTCGGAGAAGTCCCTCATCAGGTTCCGCTGCCGTATCATGTCCGGATTGGCCTTCAGCTTCTCCCAGGCCCACTTGGACATGCCCGCGTCCCCCGTGAAGGTGGTCACGTGGCGGCCGTCGGGGGTCAGCACCTGCACCCGGTTGTTGTGCCAGTCGGCCACGTAGATGTCCCCGTACTTGTCCACCGCGACCCCGGTGGGACGCTTGAACTCCCCGGTGCCGTCCCCGGTGGAGCCGAACTCCGCCAGGAACTCGCCGTCTGGAGTGAACTTCTGGACCCTGTCGTTGCGCCAGTCGGCCACGTAGATGTCGCCCCGGGAGTCGATGGTAAGTCCCCAGGGCAGGTTGAGCTGGCCCCCGCCGCTCCCCTCCTCGCCCCACTTGGCCAGGAAGCCCCCGTCCCTGGTGAACTTCTGGACGCGGTTGTTGGCGCTGTCCACGACGTAGGCGTTGTCCTCGGCGTCGAACCGGATGCCCGAGGGCTTGTTCAGCTCGCCGTCGCCCGAGCCGTGCACTCCCCACTTGGCCAGGAAGGCGCCGTCCTTGTCGAATACGGAGACGCGGTTGAGCCAGTCGTCGGTGACGTACACGTTCTGCTGGCTGTCCAGGGCTATGGAGGTGGGCCAGAAGAGGTCGCCGTCCCCGTCGCCGAACTGGGAGAACTGGCCCAGGTAGTCCTCATCGAGGTTCAGCATGGTGACCCGCACCCCGTCGGGCCTCCACTCCCAGCACCGGTTCACCACGTAGATGGTGCCGTCGGGGGCCAGGGCCAGGTCCATGGGCTGGCGGAACCCCGTACCGGCGAACTCGAATCGCCCCACCGTGCGGTCGTAGTGGAACGACCGGTTGGTTATGCCAAAGAAAACGGCGCTCATGGTGTCCTCGCAACTCCTCGTCGACCGGCGCGCCGGGGCTCCCGGCCCGAGCCATCAGCCCTGCCATGCCTCCGGCCACCGACGCCCTGCGTGGGGCCTAGAGGAAGTCCATCTGCTCGAAGGTCCCGCCCACGATGGGGGCGGGGTCCAGGCCGATCCACCTGTCCAGCATGGTGGCGTAGACGCTGCGGAAGTCCACGGTGTGCAGCAGGTCCCCGCCGTCCTCCAGGTCGCCCTCCTTCAGCGATGGGTAGTCGCCGTAGAGGCCTCCCTTGACCTCGTTGCCGATGACGAAGCACACGCTGCCGGTGCCGTGGTCGGTCCCGCCCCCGTTGTCACGTGCGCGGCGCCCGAACTCGCTGAACAGCAGCAGGATGACCTCTTCGCCCCGGTTGTGCTCCCTGAGGTCGTCGTAGAAGTCGGAGACGGACTCGGACACCTGCCGCCACAGCCTGGCGTGGTCCCCGGCCTCGTTAGCGTGGGTGTCGAAGGCGTTGTAGGGGGAGGTGGTGTACAGGACCCTGGTCCCCAGCTCGGCGAGGTGCACCTGGGCGATGCCCCGCATGCTCTGGCCCATGGCGTAGTTGCCGTACTCGACGCTGGAGGAGTACATCTCCGGGGCCACCTTCAGGATGTCGGCCCCCTTGAGGGCCGCCCGCCCCGTCTCCCAGATGTAGTCCATCACCGGGCCCGACCCTATGGCCGGCGCGTACATCCTGGAGAACACCTCCAGGGCCTGGTTCCGGTTGTCGTCGCCGGATATCCCGGTCAGCAGCCCGTAGGTCTCCAGATTGCCCACCGAGGCCACGGGCACCGCGGGGCATACCAGCGCCCTGGGCAGGCCCCGTCCGAAATTGACCCCCGTGAGGACGTTCTCCGTGTTGGGGTCCAGCTCGCGTATGGCCCGGCCGAGCCATCCCTCGTCGCCGATCTTGTCCGGCTCGCAGGTGTGCCAGATATCCATCGACCGGAAGTGGGAGCGGCTGGGGTTGGGGTACCCGACCCCCTGGATTATCGCCATGTTCCCCTGGTCGTAGATGCTCTTCAGCTCGGTCATGCTGGGGTGGAGCCCGACCTCGTCATCGATCCTGAGCACCTGGTCTTCCGATATCCCGAGGGTGGGCCTGTAATCGTAGTAGTTGGAGTCGGTATAGGGTATCAGGGTGTTCAGACCGTCGTTGCCCCCTGACAGCGACAGAACCACGATCACCCGCTCCCTTCCATTGGACGCCATGGGCACTCCTCCTTTCCGGACCTATGCGTACTGGTATTCGGCC
This sequence comes from Dehalococcoidia bacterium, assembly GCA_965207305.1. Classification (GTDB taxonomy): domain Bacteria; phylum Chloroflexota; class Dehalococcoidia; order Lucifugimonadales; family JAGWBF01; genus JAGWBJ01. The sequence continues at coordinate 368,000 of CBDBMB010000003.1, forward strand.
GTGGCTACGATTAGCTGCAGCATCTCCGTCACCCGGCGGGCGAAAGCGCTGCGCTCTTCTTCGGTGCCTCTCCGGAGCTCCCCGCCTCCGGCGGCGTGCTCGATGAGGGAGCCGCGGGTCTTCTCGGCAACCTCCAGGGGCCCCAGGAGGTCCAGGCAGCCGTCCACGAACTCCGCCGGGGACATGCTCGAGGAGCCCTCGCTCATGCGGTCTACGATGAGCTTGACGCCGGGCAGGGACTGGTTGCCCACCTGGTCCGCCACGAAGTTGATACGCTCCACCAGGGTCCCGCTGTCGATCCACTCCCTGCCCGTGTGCCAGCCTTCGACGGTGGGCGGGTTCAGCAGGTCCTGGCCCATGAAGGTCGTCTCCTGCATGATGGGGTAGAGCCCGGGCTTTATCTCCTGGTGGTCCTGCACCAGGCGCATGGTGCCGACCACTACGTCCGCCGGGCTCTTCATCTTGGTGAACCGCGCCTCCTTGAAGAAGTCCGAGTTGAACAGGGTGCGCAGCACGGACCGGATGTCGGCGTCGTTTTCCGCAAAGGAGTTCTCGAGGATACGAATGGCCTCCATGTCCCGGGGAGGCGTGTCCTTCCAGGCGGGCACCTGGGGCTCGTCGGCCACGAAGAAGTTGTACAGGTGCCGGGCGACGAACCGGGCGGTGGCGGGCTGGCGCATGATGATGTCTATGATGTCCATTCCGTTCCAGCGGCCCGTCTCCCCCAGGAAGGTCTTCTCGCCGTCGTCGTGGTCGGCGGGGTCGTAGCGGAACTTCCAGTTGCTGCGCCCGTAGGGGAAGACAGGCGGGGTCGGCTCCAGGTTCCAGCCCGTGAAGGCCCGGGAGGCGGCCTTCACGTCGTCCTCGGTGTAGTTGGGCCGGCCGTCCATCCCCACGCCCAGCGAGAAGAGCTCCAGCAGCTCCCTGCCGTAGTTCTCGTTGATGGAGCCCTTGTGGTTGTCGATATTGTCCAGGAAGTAGACCATGGCGGGGTCCCGGGACAGTTCCCTGAGCAGGTTCCCGAAACTGCCCAGGCCGTGCTCCCGGAACAAGTTTATGTGGGAGGTCATCACCGGGCCGTTGTCCACCTTGGCGTAGCCGGTGCACAGTATTCCGTGCCAGAAGAGGACTATCTTCTCCTGGAGGGGGCGTTTCGTAGAGACCATCCTCTGCATCCAGAGCTGCTGGTTGGACTCTATCGCCGCCAGCTCCACGAACTCGGGCAGGTACCGCTCGAACAGGTCCTCCTCCACGTCGGGGGCCCGCTCCGGGTGTATCAGCTCCTCCACGGTGGCCTCGTAGCCCCTGGCCACCCGGGCCTCCAGCTCGTCGCGGCCGGCGCCGAACCCGGCCCGCCGCATCAGGTGAGCCATCAGGGCTATGTCGTTGTCCGCCATGGGCGCCTCTTTCGTCGGGGGTGTGGCCGCCTCGGTAGGCTCCACCATCCAGCGGCGCAATTCGCGATAATGACTATTACACTAACCGTTTCCCCGTGGCATTGTCAATGGCGAATACGAGGCGGAAACCTCGGCCACGTCGACGCCTCGCGGTCTCGTAAGCACCTCTGGGGGCTACCACTTCATCGTGCTGGAGTCAGTCAGATGAATACGGGTTCCGTTGGTGCAGGAGGTGTCGAAGAAGATGAGCCGGTAGCCGGCCGCGTTGATCCAGGGCTGTTCCGTCGCGAACCTGTAGCCCCGGGCCTTGTAGTCCGCCACCACCTTGTCCAGGTCCGCCAGGAAGTAGCCCATGTGATGGAACACGTGGTCGCCCCGGCCGGTGAGCTGGCTCCTGTCGGCGGGCTCGATGAGCTCGACCTCGGCCTCGCCGACGCGGACGAAGGCCAGCTTGCCCACCTCCGCCTCTCCGCCGCCGATCTTGACGCCGCCGAAGGTCTTCTCGTACCACGCCACCGCGGCGTCGATGTCCTCCACCTGGTAGCCGGCGTGCTGGATCCGTCTGAACATGTCGTGATCCTCCTTGTTGTATGACGCCCCGGAAAGCGGCTTGGCGCGCCGTCGGCCTGGGACGCCAAAAATCATAACACAGGGCCGGGCGGCTTGCGTCAATATCCGACACTTGTGCTAATATCCGACAAAGGAGGACGAGCGATGAACCTTGGCGCCATAACCAACTCGTGGGCCGAGCAGCTGATGGACACGGACCTGCCTCGCCTTGTGGAGCGTGCCCGCAGGCGCGGGGCCCGGCACGTTGAGCTGCGCCAGGGCTACCTGGGACAGTACGAGGCCGGCGCCGGCGACGACTGGCGGCCCGTCACCGAGAAGATGGTCCGGCTGGTGCGCACCTTCCCGCTGCTGACCTTCAACCTCGCCATCGCCTATCCGTGCCTGACCACTGCCGCGGACCCCGACTCTCCCGTGTTCCAGGCCTCCCTGGAGGCGGCCAGGGCGCTGGGCTCCTCGGGCAACCCCAGGCTGCGCATGGTGGACCCGGCCCGGTTCGATTCTCCCTGGGAGACGGTGGAAGACCTGCCCGGGGAGGCGCTGGGCGTCGCGGAGCTGGCCAGGGAGAGCGCCCGCCAGGGCGTCAACCTCTTCATAGAGAACTCGGGCCAACCCATTCGCAGCATGAACCTGCTGGTCCGGGAGGCCAGGGCCAGGCTGACTCCCGAGGAGGCGGGCTGCCTTGGCCTGTGCGTCGACGCCGCCAACAGCCTGCGTTGCGACCCTACCAGCGACCCAGTCGCCGAGATGGACCGCGTCCCCGGGGACGCGGTCCTGATGGTCCACTTCAAGCAGACCAGGGACGGGAAGCCGCACGCCTCGGTGGATGAGGGGGACCTGGACTTCCGCCGCCAGGTGGCCGTCATGAAGGCCAAGGGGTACGACGGCCCGGTGGTCCTGGAGATCCCCCCGGGCCAGGGAGTATTCGACAGCTTCGAGGACAGCGTCCGGTACCTGGAGGGGCTGGAAGCGGCCTGAAGAGGGCTCCCCTCCCTCAGTACAGGACCCCCTCCTCCGTCAGCTTCCGTATCCGGTCCGGTGGCATGGCCAGGACCTCGCCGAATACATAGGGGTTGTCCTCTCCCACGTTGCTGTAGCTTCCGAACTCCATCGGGGTGCCCGAGAGGCGCATTGGCGAGGTCCAGCCGGTCCCGGTGCCCGGCTGCCACCGGGAGGCGGGCACTCCCCGCTCGGCCGTGTAGTAGCGCGTCTCCCGGTAGAAGCCCCTGGCCGCCAGGTGGGCGCTCTCGTGCAGGTCCCGTCCCTGGGAGACTATGCTCGCGGGTACCCCCTGGGCCTGCATCGCCGCCATCACGTCCTCGGCCGCGCGTTGCCGGGTCCACTCCGAGATGAGCTCGTCCAGCTCGTCCTGGCGCTTCAGCCTCTGGAAGGCACTGGCGAACTTGGGGTCCCGGGTCCAGCCGGGGTCGCCCATGGCGCGGCCCAGACCCTGCCACTGCTCCTTGGAGAAGACGGCGATGGCGCAGTACCTGTCCTCGCCGGCGCAGGGGTAGACCCCGTGGGGAGCCGCCCGTGGGTCCCGGTTGCCCAGACGCCGGGGCAGCCGGTCGTTGAGCTGGTAGTCCAGGACCCCGGGGCCCACCGTGGCCGCGCCCGACTTGAACACCGACGACTCCATCGTGGCCCCTCTGCCCGTCCCCCGGCGGCGCATCAGGGCGCCTATCACCGCGGCTGGCTGGAACACGCCTGTGTGGTAGTCGGAGTAGGAGGAGTTGACGACGCCGGGGGGCGCACCCGGCAGTCCCGTCTGCAGGGATACTCCCGACATGTGCTGCACGAGGATGCCGTAGGGCTTGTAGGTGTAGTAGGGGCCGTGGCCTCCCAGCCCCGTCTGCCACATGATGATGATGTCCGGCCGGGTCTCCCTGATGACGGGAAAGTCTATGCCCCACCGGTCCAGGATGTTGCGCCGGAAGTTGGTCATGAACACGTCGGAGATGGCTATCAGGTCCAGGAGGACCTCCCGGCCCTGGGGAGTGCGCACGTCGATGGTGACCCGGCGCTTCCCCCGCTGGTAGTCGGGCTGGCCCGCCCCCCGGGACCAGGCGGGGATGAAGGCCATCTCGTCCAGCACCTTGTTGGTCTCCACCTTCACGACCTCGGCGCCCAGGGAGGCCAGGATGCGGCCCGCCAGGGGCAGGGCCACGTAGGGCCCCAGCTCGACCACCCGCGTCCCCTCCAGCGCCCTACCCGCCATCGCGGTCCCTTCCGTCGCCCTCCACCGGGAAGGCCACCAGCGCCAGCCGGTCCAGGTGGTAGAACAGGCCCATGGTGCGGCGCCCGTACTTGCCGGCGAACACGGCCGACACCCGCTGGACCTCCTCCGGGTCCTCCACCATCCTCCCCCGGCTGTGCCAGCCCCGGGACCCCACTCGGAGATGCGCGTCGGGGTGCGCCCTGACGTTCTTCAGCCAGTCCGACGACCGGCCCCAGCCCGAGAAGCAGAGGAACGTGTCCCCCTCCCTGACGTACCACAGGGGAGTCCGCCGCTTGGCCCCGGAAACCCGTCCGGTGGTGGTCAGGACCATGACCTTTCTCGCCAGGAGGGGGCCCAGCCCCAGCCGGTAGGCCACCAACGCCCACTTGGCCAGGCGGCTCCGCAGCCGGCTTGGGCGGAGGGGGCTGTGCTCGGCCGGCAGCGGCGCCGCTCCCATTGCCTAGACCACACCCGCGGCACGCAAAGCCGACAGCTCCTGCTTGGAGAGTCCCAGCTCTCCGCAGTACACCGCCACGTTGTCCTGTCCCGCGGCCGGGGCCGGGCGGGCGCCCACGTCCATCTCTTCGGAGTAGATGATGCCGAGGGGGTACCGCATGGGGCCCGCCTCCGGATGGTCGACGCGGGCCCAGAAGTCGCCGGCCTCGAGCTGCGGGTCGTCCAGCAGGTCTGCCACGTCGTATACCGGCAGGAAGACCAGGTTCCGCTTCTGTCCCTCGTGAAACAGCTCGTCGGCGGTGAAGCGCGCCGTGAAGTCCATGAACAGCGCGGTGATCACGTCGATGTAGGGGGCCCGCTCCTGGTTGCCGCCCCGGTACTCGTCGGCCAGGATGGCGTCGTCGCCCGTGGTCTCGTGTATCCACTCCGCCAGGGTGTCCCACTCTCTGGGGGTGATGACGCCGGCGGCGATCCAACCGTCCCGGCAGGGGTATGTCCCCAGGGGAATTACCAAAGTCGAGTTGGTGCCCACCCGTGTCACGTTCTCGCCCCGTTGCATCCATGCCAGGGCAGGGTGGGCGTCGGAGTAGTAGGTGATTAGGGACTCCTGGACCGACACGTCGATGTGCTGGCCCTTTCCCGAGCCGCCGTCCCGGTGATACAGGGCGGCGAGGATGCCCACGGCGGCGTACTGGGCCCCGGCAAACTGGGACTGATCGTTCCCCTGGCGCAGCGGGGGCTCGTCGGGCTCGCCGGTGATCTGCATGTACCCGCTGGCGGCCATGGCCACCAGGTCCGAGGAGGCGTAGTCCCTCCAGGGGCCCGTCTGGCCGAATGGGGTGATGGAGGCCATGACGATCCCGGGGTTGACCCTCTCCAGCGAGGAGTAGCCCAGTCCCAGGCCCTCCATGTACCCCACCGGAAAGGTCTCCACCACCACGTCGGCGGTCTCCACCAGCCTGAGAAACAGCCAGCGGCCGGTCGCCGACTCAAGGTCCAGGGTGATGGAGCGCTTGTTGGTGTTGTGCAGGAGGAAGTAGGCGCTCTTCTCCGGGTGGGGGACGTCCGCCGGAAAGGGGCCCCTGCCCCTAGACGGGTCGCCCCCTGGGGGCTCGATTCTTATCACCTCTGCGCCGTAGTCCGCCAGGAACCTGGTGCAGAACACGCCCTTCTCGTCGGTCAGGTCCAGCACCCTGTAGGGCGGCACCAGGCTGTCTCGACGTTCCGGGTCCTCTGGCATCTACGCTATTCCTTGTACCGTTACTGGGGGCCCCTCATCCACCGAACCGTTCCAGGGAGAACCGGTCGATGTCCAGGTCAGTGCGGCCCTGGCACACCAGGTCGGCGGTCACCCGGGCCATGGCGGCGCTGAGTAGGATGCCCTTGCGCTCGGCCCCGGTGGCCATGTAGACACCCTCCCAGCCGGGGACCGGTCCCAGTACGGGCATGCCGTCGTCCGAGGCCGGCCGGAGGCACGCCGTCTGCAGCACGAGGTCCCCCTGGGCGACGGCCGGCATCAGCTCCATCACGTCCTTCATGATGGCCTCTCGCGCCTCGGTGGTTGGGCGGTCGTCGAACCCCACGCGCTCCTCGGTGGTGCCTATCCACGTGGTGCCGTCGGGCTTGGGCGATACGTACTCCCCTCCCGGCCCGGTGAAGAGGCATGGCGGCGGGGAGCCGGGCAGGTTCAGGCGTAGTATCTGGCCCTTGAGGGGCCACACCGGCACCGGCCGGCCCAGCCAGTCCGCCGCCTCTCCGGACCAGGGGCCCATGGAGAGCACCACGCTGCCGCAGGACACCTCCTCGCCCTCCAGCGCCACCGCCGACACCCTGCCGTTGGCGGCTCTGAGGCCCCGGACCGTGCCCTGGCGCATGACGGCGCCCCGGTCCCTGGCGGCCTGGAGCAGGGCCTGGGTGTACTGGTAGCTGTCCACCTGCACCGTGCCCTCCACGTAGGCCCCTCCCGCCACGCCTGGGGCTATGCGGGGCTCCATGGAGAGGACCTCGGCCCCGTCGAGCCAGCGCGACTCGAACCCCTCGGCCCTCTCCGCCAGGTCCAGGACGTCCCGGGCCCTGTTGGACTGGCCGTCGTCGAAGGACAGGTAGACGGACGGGACGGGGCGGAACTGGTGGTCGATGCCCGTCAGCTCCTTCACCTCGGGGGCAAGCCTCGTGTGGAGCTCGAAGCTCCTCCGGGCCAGCTCCTCCAGGGGGCCCGGGATCCCCGACCCGTGGAGTGGGTTGAGCAGGCCCGCCGAGAAACCTGATGCGCAGTTGCCCACGGACCCCTTCTCGATCAGCGTTGGCTTGAGTCCGGCCTTGGCCAGGAGGTACGCGGTTGCGCACCCGACGATGCCGCCGCCGATTATGACCACGTCCGAGGTGTCTCCCATATGCCATACCCCCCTGGAGCCGGTAATGCCCGGAGTTGTAGTGCCGCGGGTTGTAGTGCAATGGTAGACTATTCTCGGGTAAACTTAAACAGCCGTTTGCGTTGGACGCGGGGGCGCCGCCGCCCGTCCAACCGGGAGCACGTTAGCCGAGCGTCGGAACAACCGAGGATAGGAGCAACCCATGACCGTTTCCCGAAAGATGTCCAGCCTGGGCACGGAGTCGGCCTTCGAGATGCTGGCCAAGGCCAGGGCCCTGGAGGCCCAGGGCAGGGACATCATCCACCTGGAGATAGGGGAGCCCGACTTCGACACCCCGGCCCACATCGTCGACGAGGGGGTCGCCGCCCTGCGCGACGGCTACACCCACTACGGGCCCACCGCCGGGCTCCCGGAGCTGCGGGAGACCATCGCGCGGAACGTGGGGGAGACCCGGGGCGTCTCCGTGAGCCCGGACCAGATCGTGGTGACGCCCGGGGCCAAGCCCATTATGTTCTACACCATCATGACCATGGCCCAGCGGGGTGTGGAGGTCATCTACCCCAACCCGGGCTTCCCCATCTTCGAGTCGATGATCCGGTTCTGCGGGGCCAGGGCCGTGCCCATGCCCCTCCTCCCAGAGAACGGCTTCCACCCGGACCTGGACGCTCTGGAGGCCAGCATCACCGACCGCACCCGGCTGATGGTGGTCAACTCCCCCGGCAACCCCACGGGCGCGAACCTGTCCCGGAGGGAGCTGGAGGCCATCGCCTCCTTCGTCCGCGACCGAGACGACCTGTATGTCCTCTCCGACGAGATATACAAGGACATCATCTACGACGGCGAGCACAACAGCATCATCTCCCTGCCCGGCATGGCCGAGCGGACAGTCATCCTGGACGGGTTCTCCAAGAGCTATGCCATGACCGGCTGGCGGCTGGGCTACGGCGTGTTCCCCGAACCCCTCAAGGAGCACATCCTGAAGCTCTCGGCCAACAGCGTGTCCTGCGCCGCGTCCTTCTCCCAGAGGGCCGCCATCAAGGCGTTGGACGGGCCCCAGGACGGCGTCAGGGACATGGTGGCCGAGTTCGGGCAGCGCAGGCAGATCATCGCCCGGGGACTCCGGGAGATACCGGGTGTGGAGTGCCCCGAGCCCGAGGGGGCCTTCTACGCCTTCCCCAACATCTCGGGCACCGGCATGTCCAGCCAGGAGTTCGAGAACCGGGCCCTAAACGAGGCGGGCGTCGCCCTGCTCTCGGGCGAGGCCTTCGGCGTCTACGGCAAGGGGTGCGTCCGCCTCTCCTATGCCAACTCCCAGGAGAACCTGACGCGGGCCCTGGCACGCCTCAAGGAGATGGTGGTCGGGGCGCGCTGACGTGGGCTCGGTGCTCGTGGTGGCCTTCGACGGGCTCCAGCCGGCCCAGGTGACGCCGGAGCTGACGCCCAACCTGGCGGAGCTGGCCGCCGCGGGAGTCACCTTCCGGCGTCATCACGCGGTCTTCCCCACGGTGACCAGAGCCAACGTGGCCACCCTGGTGACCGGGTGCCATCCCGGAAGCCACGGCCTGCCGGCAAACACCATGGTGGCCCGGGAGATCGACCCTCTCAGGGCCATGTCCGCCCTGGAGCCCCAGCTATCCCGACTGGCCCGGGAGGCGGGCCGCGTGCTCCTTCGCCCGACGCTGGGCGAGGTCCTTGCCAGGCACGGCATGGAGTACATCGCCGTCGGCGTGGGCACCAGCGGCAACGCCTACCTGCAGAACCCCGAGGCCGAGACTGTGGGCGGGGCCACCATCCACCCCGACTTCTGCCTGCCCAGGGAGCTTCATTCCAAGCTGCGGTCCGACTTTGGGGACTGGCCCGGGAAGGGCTCTCCCAACACGCTGCAGATGGCCCGCGCCACAGACATCCTCATGGACTACGTCCTGGCCCAGCGCGACCCTGCGGCGGCGCTGGTCTGGTTCTCCGAGCCCGACAGCTCCCAGCATCTTGCCTGCGTGGGCTCGGACCTTGCCCGACGGGCCCTGAAGGACGCCGACGCCCAGCTCGGGAGGCTGCTGCGCCGACTGGAGGAGGAGGGGCGGGCGACGGAGACCGACGTTATCGTCGTCTCCGACCACGGCTACTCGACCATCGGCGGCGTCGTGGACGTGGAGGCGCTGTTGCGGGAGGCGGGGTTCCCGCCGGAAAGAGTCGTCGCGGCCCCCAACGGCGGCTCCGTCCTCATGTACGTGCCCGACGGCGACCGGGATACGTGCCGGCTCCTGGCGAAGCTCCTGATGGCACAGCCCTGGTGCGGCCCGCTCCTGGCCTGTGGGGCCGCCGAGGGGATCGAGGGCACAATTCCGGGCAGTCTGGCCGGCGTCTCCGGCGATAGGGCCCCCGAGCTGACCATGTCCTTCAGGTGGGACTCCCGGGCCAACGACGCCGGGTTCGCCGGCCACGCCTACTCCTCCCACGGCGCGGCGGGACTGGGCCAGCACGGCTCCATGAGCCCCCACGAGACCCGCAACGTCCTCTTCGCCCGGGGCCCCAGCTTCAAGGCGGGGGTTGCGCTGACCACCCCGTCGGGAAACGTGGACGTGGCTCCCACGGTCCTGCGCATCCTGGGGATCGAGGCCGGCGAGACGATGGACGGGCGGGTGCTGGAGGAGGCCCTTGCCGGGAGCGCGGGACATGCCGGCCCCGACTGGTCCCGGGAGACCCACGAGGCGGAGACGTCCGTCCTGGACGACCTGTACCGGCAGGAGATGTCTTTGGTGCGGGTCGGGGAGACGGCCTACCTGGAGAGCGGCCGGGCGGAGCTGCTGTCGCGGAGGTAGCCCTGCCCCATTTGCTCCCGACCAACGCGGGTGGCATACTGGACACGATGCCGACGAATGACGCAGGCTGGAGGGCCCCGCCCGGCTCCCGCGGCCGTCCCATGGTCATAGCCCACCGGGGAGGCTCGCGCCTGGCGCCGGAGAACACGCTGGCGGCCTTCCGGAAGGCCGTGGAGGTGGGAGCCGACGCCATAGAGCTGGACGTGCGCCTGACCAGGGACCGCCGCGCGGCCGTATTCCACGACCGCCGTGTGGACAGGACGACCTCCGGCTCCGGGACCGTCGGCTCCCTTACCATGGGGGAGCTGCGGAGTCTGGATGCGGGCTCCTGGTACGGCGGGGAGTACGCCGGGGAGGGCGTGCCGTCGCTGGAGGACGTGTTCGAGGCGCTGCCCGGGGAGTTCCCCGTCTACGTGGAGATGAAGTCCAGGGGCCCCAACGGCTTCTCTCTGGCCCGGGCGGTGGTCGACGTGGTCCGCCGCTACCGGCGGTGGGACAGCACCATGGTCGCCAGCTTCAATCCCTGGGGTACACTGTGGGTCAGGGCCTGGGAGAAGAGGATCGTCCGGGGGTACATCTGGGCGCGGCGGCACCCCCTGCCCCTGCGGGCCCGCTGGTTCGGGCCCCTGGTGGATGCCCAGTGGCTGGCGCCCGACCGGGACACCTTCTCGCCCGGCCTGCTGCGCGCGTCCCATTCCCGTGGGCAGCGCGTCGCCGCCCTGGATGCGGACGTAGGGCGGGACATGGCCCGTCTGAAGGAGCTTGCGCTGGACGCGGTGGTCACCGACGACCCGGCCGAGCTGGTCCGGGAAGGGTAGGCCGGGCACGGCAGCGGCGAGGAGCATGTTTCCACATCGGGCCGGATAGGTCCGGCCCCGATTGGTTCGGCAGGTTGTAGCCCGGGAGGTTGTATATGGAGCTTTACTGGCAGGAACGCAGGGCGGGGCAACGCCTGGTGCTGGTGGCCGACGACGGCAGCGAGACCGAGGTGGGGGCGGTGCGGCAGACCAAGAGGGGCTTCGACGCCCTGGCCATGACCAACACCTACGACCCCGGGCGGGCCATGAAGGGGATCGCCACCATGGATGAGGCCAAGCAGTTCGTCGAGGCCTTCACTCCCTGGGACCTGTTCGGCGGCGACCCCGACATGGACGTGGAGCCCGAGGTGCGGCCCAACCCCGCGGTCTAGGGGAGGGGCCTCCCGGATACAGGTCTCCTCAGGTGCGCTCACCTGGGGCGAGGGCCGGCTGCCGTACGCGACCTTGGGCCGCTAGCGGGGCGCGCAGGCCCTCAGTATCTCCATGACCTGCCCCTTGGGGTCGTCGCTGCCCGAGACGGCGGGGGAGATGATGGGCAGGGTGATGCCCGCCTCCCTGTACTGTTCGATCCGGCTGCGGGCGTGCTCGGCGGTGCCCACGATTCCGATGGTGTCCAGCAGGTCCACGGACAGGAGCCTCTGGGCCGCTGCCTGGTCGCCTTCCTCCCAGGCCCGTCGGGACGCCTGCACCTCGTCGGCGAATCCCGCCTCCATCATCATCCTGCGGTACCGGGGGAACCGGGCCGCGTACATGGCCAAGCCGGGCCGCATCCCGTCGGCGGCCCTCTCCCGGTCCTCGCCGATGCCGCACCGGATCAGGGTGGACACCTCGACCTCGGCCGGGTCCCGTCCCGCCCTCCTGGCGCCGGCGGCCACGTGCTCCACAGCGTCCCTGGCCCTGTCCAGGGTGCAGGAGGTGAGCATGGTGCCCTGGGCCATCTCGCCGCATACCTCCAGCATCTTCGGGAACACCGCCGCCACGAAGACGGGTATCTCCTTGCGGTACGGCTTGAACCAGAGGTCGAAGCCCTCGATGTCGTAGACCTCTCCCTTGAAGGACACCCGGTCCTCCCGCAGGAGGGTGCGCACGATCTCGACGCACTCCCTGACCCGGGCTATGGGCTGGCCGAAGACCAGGCCGTGCTCTCCCTCCACCTGCACCCTGTGGCTGGAGCCAACGCCCAGGATGAAGCGTCCGTGGGAGAAGTGGTCCACGCACGCCGCCGCCATGGCGATGGTGGGCGGCGTCCTCACGAACACGCTGGTGATGCTGGTCCCCAGCAGTATCTTCTCGGTGGCTACCGCGCAGGCCGTGAGTATGGAGAACTGGTCCCCGCCGTGTCCCTCGGCCATCCAGGCCGACTCGTAGCCCAGCTCCTCCGCCAGGCGCACGCACTCCACGATGTCCCTGGGCGGCAGGCCCATGGACAGGGCTACTCCGGTACGCTCCATGCTGCTAACCTCCGAATCTCGAAACGGCGGGTCTCGAAACGGCGGGTCTCCCAGCGAGTCGCGGCCTCTTCGCGGGCCGGGACCGGCTTAGAGGTCCAGGTGCTCCCTCAAGAAGGCCATGGACATGTCCATGACCTGGGTCTTGTAAGGCTCGCCGTAGACCCCGTAGTGGGATAGGCCGGGGATCACCCACAGCTTCTTGGGCTCCCGGGTCCGCTCGTACATTTCGATGGCCTGCTCGGCGGGGCATATGGTGTCCCGGCCGGCGACGATGTACAGGGCCGCCCGGGGCGAGATGCGGTCCACCACGTCGATGGGCTTGAAACGGTGAAGCATCTCTTCCGACGCCAGGGAGTAGGGCGTGAGGGACGGGTTCTCCATGTGCGGCACCTTGCCCAGGATGGAGTCCCGCTCCTCGGCCTCGGCGGGGTCGGGCACCAGGATGTCCATCAGGTCCCGGAGCTGGGACTTTCCCGTCTTCACCCTGGTCCTGCGGTCCTCGGCGATGCGGTCCAGCAGGTGCCGCCACTCGTAGTCGCGCCTCACGCTCTGGGCCCATCTCCCGCCGTCACTCCAGCCAGCGACGCTGATGGCGCAACGGACGCGGTCGTCGACGCCGGCCACGTAGGGGACCATGCCCCCGCCGAAGCTCCACCCTATCAGGGCCAGGCGGTCGGGGTCCACCTTGGGGTTGGTCTCCAGGTAGGTCAGGGCGTTGCGTATGTCCTCGGCCTGCTCCTGGGGGTAGAGGCGTCCATGCTCCCCCTCGCTCTCGCCCACGCCCCTGTAGTCCCATATCAGGGCGACGAACCCGTCCCTGGCGAACTGCCGCCCTATCTCCGGGAACCAGAAGTACTCCTTGATGCCTATCATGCCCTGGCACAGCACGATGGCGGGACAGCTGCGCTCCCGGGCGTCGTCGGGCTCGAACAACACCCCGGCGATCCTCAGTCCGTCGCTGTAGAAACCTACCTTGCTCTCCATGTCCGTCCTTTCTCGACGATGAGCGGCGTGGGCCGCCTGGCTGCCGTGGTGGGCCTGCTACTCCGGGTCCTTGGGAGCCTTCTTGCTCCTCCTGGGGCGGAAGATCCAGAAGACCAGGAGGGCCGACGCGGCGAGAAAGATGGGGAAGCTCACCGCCGCGTTGTCCCCGGAGAAGTCCCTCACCCACCACCACCAGCCGACGCCCAGGATGGCCGCCCCCCAGAGCAGCCTTGCCACGGCCTGGGTCCCCCGGCGCGACCGGTAGTAGTCGTCCCCCTCGGCGGTGTGCCCCGTGTTGGCGAAGTGGTTCTCCAGGGTGCTCTGCCAGGCGCTGGCGAAGCCGCACTGGCCGCACTCGTACAGCTTAGGGAACATCGGGCATACTCCTCAGGGCGCTGGGGTATCCTCGAGACTCATAGGGGGGCGGACCGTGGTGAATGGCCGCTTCAGGGCAAGGCATGAAATGGGTCGACCTTCCAGGGGTGGGGGCGAGATGCAGTGTCCATGGCGGCTCCTCTCCCGGCTTCCGGGAATGGGGCGGGACTGGGACGGAGCTGAGGGGGTTGCCGCGGCGGGCTGGCGCCCGCTGCCCGTTACTTCGGTGGCCCCTATTTGGGTGGCCCCCCTATTTGGGTGGAATAATGATGGGGAGGGGCTCGACGTCTTCCAGGCCCGGGGGGGTTATGTTGTCCAGGGCCTCCAGGATGGCGTTGAGGCTGTAGGTCACTTCCGTCAGCTCGGGGTCTTGGATCTCCAGGCCAACCGCGTGGCCCAGGGCTACTACCTCTTCCTTGGTCAGGTCAGCCATGTCGGCCTCCGGAGCCGCCCTGGATGTTCGTCCCGGTGTGCAGGTCGGTGGCGGCAGTGAAATGGATTATAGGACGCAACGCCAGGAGCGTCAACCGTTCCCGCAGCTGGCCGCGGGCCCAATCCGGTCCCAGTTGTCCCGGAACCAGGCCACCGTCCGCTCCAGGCCCTCCTCCAGCGACGTGGCCGGGTCGTAGCCGGCCAGCGTCCTTGCCCTGGAGATGTCTGCACAGCGCCTGCTCTTCCTGTCCCAGTCCCGCCTGGGAAGATGGCGGACTCCCGCCCAGTTGCCCGTGAGCCGGTTGACGGCTTCGGCCAGGTCGGCGATGCGGGTCTCCCGGCCCGAGCCCAGGTTCACGGCATGGCCCCCGGCGGCCGGGTAGTACCCCAGCCTGAGCAGCCCGTCGACGACGTCACCGACATAGGTGAAGTCCCGGGTCTCCTCGCCGGTGCCGGTGACCATGAGGGGTAGGCCCGACATGGCCCGGTGGACGAAGTTGGGGATGACGTTGCGGTACCGGCCCGGCGCCTCGCCGGGGCCGTAGGAGTTAAACAGCCTGGGCTTCACCACCTCTAGGTCCCGGTGGATGTGGAAGTAGTCGCAGTACATCTCCCCCAGCACCTTGGTGATCTGGTAGGGGGTCTCGTGGGGGAGGGACCCGGTGCTCTCCCTCAGGGGAATGGGCGCGTCGGAATCGTAGATGGAGCTGGACGAGGCGAAGACGAACCGCTCCACACCGGCGGATGCCGACCGCTGGAGCATTCGCAGGGTCCCCTTGCCGTTGACCTTCAGGTCCAGCTCCGGATGCTCGACGGAGTTCTGGTTGGCGAAGAGGGCGGCCAGGTGGAACACGACGCTTGGCCCCCGCCGGAAGACCTCGTCCAGCTTGGCCTCGTCGACCACGTCCCCCTGCACGAAGAGGATGGACGGGTCCTCGGGGAGGTTCCACCGGGGCGCAGAGGAGAGGTCGTCCAGGACGATGACCGCGGCCCCAAGCCCGGCCAGGGCCCGGGAGAGGTTGGAGCCGATGGAGCCCGCGCCGCCGGTTACGAGCACCGTTCTGCCCCGGTAGTGGTCCAGGTGCTCGGGCATCCCGGTCTCTATCCCTCCAGCCCCGGCTCTACGGGCCTGGACAGGCGCAGGGAATCCTGGGCGGCGAAGGTCGTCAGGGTCGTGGCGACGTACCCCTCGAAGGTCTCGTCCAGGGGCCGGCCATCCATCAGCGCCCTGGCAAGGACCCGCACCTCCGAGGCGTGGCCCCAGTCGGGGCCGGTGCGGAGCTTCATCCTGCGAGTGCGGCCCCGGTGGGTGTAGCTCGCGGCGCGAAAGTTGTCGATGACGCCCACGGCCCCGCCACCGAACACCTCGATGCGCTCCTTGGGGTAGCCCTTGTCCCCGCCCGCCGTGTAGGTGATGGACGCTATGCCGCCGTCGGCCATCTTCAGGGTGATCGCCACGTTGTCGGTGAGATCGTACCCTGCCGAGGAGAGGGACTCGGCGTGGACCCGGACGGCGTGGGAGCTGGTGAGGAGCTGGACCAGGTCCACGAAGTGGCACACCTCCCCGATTATGCGCCCCCCGCCCTCCTCCGGGTCGTACGTCCAGTGGTCCGGGGGAAGCGGGCCCGCGTTCACCGTGTAGTGGACCGACATGGGCTCCCCGCACCGGGAGAACCGGTCCCTCAGCCACCGGACTGTCGAGGAGTAGCGGCGGTTGAACCCCACCATGAGAACCGGCGGCCTGTCCCTGTCTCTGGATGCCCGGTAGGCCTCCTCCACCCGTGCAAGCTGCTCCCGGTCCAGGGCGAGGGGCTTCTCCACGAAGACGTGCTTCCCCGCCTCCAGGCAGTCGGCGGCCATGTCGGCGTGGGAGCCGTGGCGGGTCAGCACGAACACCAGGTCCACCTCGGGGTCCTGGACGACCTCCCGGTGGTCGGTGGCGCAGTAGTCGAGCCCATACCGCTGGGCGGCGTGCCTGGCGCTGAGTCCCGTGGACGTCGCGATGCCCCTCAGCGTCAGCCCGGGGGTCTTCTTCAGCGCCGGGAGCATGGTGCTCCTGGCGAACAGGCCTCCGCCGATGACCCCAACCCCAAGCCCCGCCTTGGGGGACGGGGGGCGGCCCGTCTCCGGGCCCAGGCTCACCCTCCGGGAGACCGGGCCTGCGGACGCCTCGTCGGGGTAGGTCAGGACGACCCCGATGTGGGGCTCCTCCCCCTCCAGGATGAGGCGGTAGGCCTCCTGGGCCCTGTCCAGCGGGAACCGGTGGGTTATCAGGTCGTCCACGCGCACCCTGCCGTCCTCCAGGAGCCTGAGAAACTCCCCGATGTTCCGTCCGGCCGTCCACCTGGCGTAGCCGATGGGGTAGTCCATGCCCTTGGCGGTGTAGGCGGGGTCGTAGACTCCGGGCCCCCACGCCCGGGACACGACCAGCTCCAGCTCCTTGTCGTAGAACGCCCGGCGGGGCACCTCCAGCCCCACCTGTCCGGTGGCGACGATGCGCCCCTTCTCGCGGCACAGCTCGGCCGCCTGCTCCAGGGGCTCGTTGCTGTCCGTGGATGCCATCACTATCACCGCGTCCACGCCCTGGCCCGAGGTGGCCCTGTGGCACGTCGCGGCCAGCTCCCCGTAGTCGGTGGCCACGAGCTCGGCGCCCCGGCCCAGGGCCATCTCCGCCCGCCGGGGGTCGATGTCCATGCCGATGACGTGGCATCCGGCGGCCTTCAGCACCTGCACGGTGATCTGGCCCAACAGCCCCAGGCCCAGGACGACCGCCGTGTCTCCCAGGCCCGCGTGGGCCAGGCGCACCGCCTCCAGGGCGATGCCCCCCAGGGCGACGAAGGCCGCGGACTCCGCGTGCACGCCGTCGGGAATCCTGGCGCACAGGTTGGCCGGCACCGACGCCACATCCTGGTGCCCGGCGTACCCCTGTCCGGTGCAGGCTACCCGGTCGCCCACGGCGAGGCCTTCGACCCCCTCTCCCACGTCCACGACGACGCCGGCCGAGGAGTAGCCCAAAGCCACGGGGACGTCCAGCCTGCCCATGGCCTGCCGCCAGGCCTCCAGCACGCCGTCGGCCTTCGCCTTGGCGATGACGCGCTTCACCAGGTCGGGGCGGGCCATGGCCTTGCCCAGCAGGGACTTGTGGGCCAGCTCGATCATCGACCTCTCGGTGCCGCTGCTGACCAGCGACGCCGTGGTGCGCACCAGCACCTGTCCTCGCCCCGGCAGGCCCATGGGCACCACGTCGACGCTGAGCCGCCCCGTCCGGTAGTTTTGCGATACCTGCCTCATAGTCACCTACTGGAACGCTCCGCGGGGCCCGTCATTACCCGTTGGCCCGTCGAGCGCACCCATGATACCGTAGCCGTCAGGCCCGCCATACCCGTTGGCCCGTCGAGCGCACCCATGATACCGTAGCCGCCAGGGAGGAGGCCAAGCTCCCGTGCCCGTGGATAAGACCGGAAACGGGACGGGGCGCGGAGTATCGCCGGTCATGCGGCCTTGGCCCGGGCCGCGCGGCCCCTCCAGCCGGAGACGATCTCCTGAAAGCGGCCCTCCATCTCCGGCAGCAGCCTCCGGCGCTCGAACCGCTCCACGGCTGCGGCTCTGCCCGCCTCTCCCAGGCGCCTGCGCAAGTCGGAGTCTCGGAGGCCCAGTATGCCCTGTGCCATCGCCTCCGGGTCCTGGGGCTCCACCACCACCCCGCACCCGGTCTGGCGCACCAGGTCGGCCGCCTCTCCCTCCAGGCCCGCCAGGACGGGCCGCCCGGCGCTCATGTAGTTGAGCAGCTTGGTGGGGATCGTGCCCTGGCGGAAGGGGGCCCTGTTCAGGTGTGTCAGGAGCACGTCCGCGGCCGACGTGAAGGCCGACATGGCCGTCGCCGGCTTGGGCGGTATGAACAGCACGTTGTCCAGACCCTGGTCCCCTGCCAGGGCGGCCAGCCGGTCCCGGTCCGCCCCGCCGCCTACGAACACCAGCAGCACGTCGTTCTCGCCCCGCTCCTTCAGGAGCCGGGCGGACTCCACGGCGGTGTCCAGTCCCTGGGCGAGGCTGATGTTGCCCGTATACATTACGACCAGCCTGTCGCCGAACCCGTACTCCCGGCGGACCTCCTCGGCCTCCTGCACCGGAGCCGGCCTGAAGAAGCACGTGTCCACCCACAGGGGATGCACCTCGGTCTTGGCCTGGGGGACTCCGGTCTCCACCACGTCCCCGCGCATCCGGTCGGAGTAGAAGTACAGGTAGTCGGCGGCGGAGTAGACGAAGCGCTCCAGCGCCTCGGCCAGGCGTATGGCGGTCCGGCCCTTGAGGACGCCCAGGTGGATCGGCTCCCGGGGCCACAGGTCATGGACGTCGACGACTAGGGGCGCTCGAAACAGCCTGCTCAGCACGTACCCAGACACTCCTAGGAACAGGGGCGGCGAGTAGACGTAGACCAGGTCCGGCCGCCCCGACCTGACGCCGCCGTACATGGCCGTCAGCATGAAGGACAGGTGGTTCTTCATGCGGGGCCAGAAGTCGCGCCTGGACCTGGGGATGAAGAGGAAGGTGCGTCCCACCTTCACGCCCTCCCGCGTCTCCCGGCGGTACAGGCGCCGCCGGTATCCGTCGTAGACCACGCCGTCGGGGTAGTTGGGGAACCCCGTCACCACGGTAACCTCGTGCCCCCGGCCCGCCAGGTAGCCCGCCATCTCCGACACCTTCTGGGACGCCGACGCCGGCTCCGGCGGGTAGTATTGGGTCAGCAGAAGGAGCTTCATTCCGAGGTGGGCCTTACACGCTCCACGGCCGAGGAACGTCGTCGGGTCCCATCCCAACGGATGCTGGGTATCAGGACGTCCCGCTTCATCTCGATGCGCTGCCGATGGGGAATCAGGTCGTTGAGCATTACGACCAGCTCGCCCGCCATGTCCTGGGTAGGCTCGTAGCCCAGCTCCAGCAAACGGGTATGGTCCGGGTTGTAGCGGTGGCTCTCGGCCTCTTTGCGAGGATTCTCGATCCTCTGTACCTCCACCTGGAGTCCAAGCTGTGAGCCCGCGGCTCGGACCTTCTCCGCTATTTCGTGGACGGCGTAAACCTCTTCGAACTGGTTGAAGACTCGGTACTCGCCCGGGTCGGCCGGGTTCTCTATCGCAAGGGTCAGGCACTGCATAGAGTCCCTTAGAGCGAGGAATCCCCTGCGTTGACCACCCTGTCCGAAGACCGTCAGAGGGTGGTGGATGACTGCCTGACAGCTGAAGCGGTTGATGGCTGTTCCAAAGGCCTGGTCGAAGTCCAGCCGAGTGGCCAGCCGAGGGTCCTCTCCCATCCCGTCGATGCGTGTGCCGAACACGACACCTTGCATGACGTCGGTCGACCGCAGGCCCCAGACCCTGCACGCAAACATCACGTTGTTGGAGTCGTGGACCTTGCTCTGGTGGTACCAGGAACCCGCCTGCCTGGGAAACGGGAGCGTGTCAGTCCTTCCCCGGTACTCGATCTCGAAGAAGCCTTCAGGTATGTCCACGTTCGGAGTCCCGTACTCCCCCATGGTCCCCAACTTCACCAAGTGGGCCTGGGGACAGGTGTCCCTCATGGCGTAGAGGATGTTGATCGTCCCTACGATGGCGTTGGACTGTACGAAGGTTGTGTGCTCCACGTCGATCATCGAGTAGGGCGCCGAGGGGCACTCGCCCAGGTGAACGATGGCGTCGGGGCCGAAGCTCTTGAGCATGACCTCTACGGCCGAATAGTCTCGCAGATCGGCGTTCCAATACTGGAGCTCTTCGCCGAAGTGGTCCTGGAACGCCGCGAGCCGCTCCTCGGTGCTGGCTATGGGTATGGCGCTAATGCTCCCCATCTCGTGGACCCATTTGCGCCGCAGCCCGAGGTCGCAGCCCGCCACCTCGTGGCCGCGCCGCGCCAGGGTTTGGGCCAGTGGCCATCCCAGGTAGCCGTCGATGCCCGCGATGAATACCTTCACAGTCCTGCTCTGTTCATTCCCGGCGCCCAGTGGGCACCCAGGAGGTCTCCCTTGGCTAGTTCCTGGTTTCCAGCGCCCGGCGGTACACTCTATCGTGCTGGTCGGCGCACCGGTCGGGCGAGAACATCTCGCGGATCCGGTCCCTGCCCCGAGCCGCCATTGACGCGGCGTGCTCCCGGTCCTCCAGCAGCGATGCGACCCCGGATGCTATGGCATCGGGGTCCCGGGGCGGCACCAGTATGCCCGTCTCCCCGTCCTGGATGATCTCGGGAACGCCCCCCACATCCGACGCCACCACGGGCAGCCCCGCTGCCAGTCCCTCGGCTATAGACATGCCAAAGGACTCGGAGAGGGACGGTTGCACCAGGACGTCCGCAGCTTGGAGGATGTCGGGAACGTCGGAGCGAAACCCCGTGAAGACCATCGCGTCTTTCACTCCCAGCGTCCGGGCCTCGCCATGAAGGCGGCCGGCGTACTTCGTTCGCCCTTCCAGAGTCTGCCCTACGACGACGAACCGGGCATCGGGGAACTGCTCCTTCACCGCGGCGGCGGCCCGCACGAAATACAGGTGCCCCTTGGTCGGGTACAGGTTGCCCACGGTCATGATCATGGGAGAGTCCTTGGGTATGCCCAGTTCGCTGCGCAACCGGCCGCGGGCCCCGGGATCGGACGGGCCTGGGACGTCGATGGGGGGATACAGGACCTCCACCGGCCTGTACAACACGTCCCCCCCGGACCCCATGTACTCCCGGCCCATTGCTCTGGAGGATGCGGCCACAACGTGGGGGACCAGATAGACCAGGGGCTTGAAGCTCTTCCAGACCAGGGGGTAGGGCATCCCGTTGATGTGCCACACGACCCCGCAGCCCGCCAGCCTGCCGGCGATGGCCCCCTGCACTTGTGTAACGTCGTTCTGGTGCACGACGTCGATGCCCTCGTGCCGCATCAGGCAGACCAGCCTTCGAATCGATCCGCACAGTTGTGCCAGCCACTCCAGGTGGGAGAGGGGGTTGGCCGTCGCCCGCAGCCGCCTCATGCCAGGGACCCGGTGGTATGGGACCCCGGCTTCCTCAAGCAGGTCCCCGAACGCCCCCGTACCCTGGGGGATGGCCACGACGGTGTCCACTCCTCGGTGCTTCAGCGCCGCCGCCATCCTCAGTATCCGCATCTGGGGACCGCCGACCCGATCCTCGGCGATGACGTTCAGCACCCTCAGGCTAGGCCTCCTTCAGCTCCTGTATGAGACGAAGGTATTGCCTCGCGCTCTCGCTCCAGCCCCCCATGGACTCCACGCGCCGCCGGCCCATCTCGCCCATCCGTGCCCGCTCCTTCTCGTCTCGAAGCAGGCGCAGGACCGCGCTGCCCACGGCGTCGGCGTTGGCCGGGGGCACCAGGAGGCCCGTTTCGCCGTGCGCGACCGCCTCGGGAGTGCCCATCGCGTCGCACCCGACCACGGGCTTGCCGAAGGCCCCGGCCTCGGCGAACACCAGGCCGAACCCTTCTTCAGACGATGGCATAGCGAACACGTCGCAGGCACTATAGAGGGCGAACTTCTCGGACTCGGAGACTCTCCCCAGGAAGGTAACCGCGCCTTGCAAGCCAGGCGGCAGCACGGCTTTGACAGTGCGCTCCAGCTCGGCCCTGTACGGCCCGTCTCCCGCCACGACGTAACGCGCATGGGGGTACTCGGCAAGGATTCGCGACATTGCGCCGAGTACCCACTGGATACCTTTGTAGTCGACCAGCCTCGCAACGGTGAGGATGACGGGCCGGTTGTCGCTGGGATATCCACGCTTTCTCAGAGAGCCCATCGCCTCGCGGGCCAGGGCGGTATCTTCCCGCCAGGCGTCCACGCCGTCGACGTCGACGGCGTTCGGTATGACGGTGGTACGGACCCGCTTCGAGCGTGCGAAACTGGTCACGTCGGCCTCGGTGTCGCTGGACACGCAGACGTTCACCTTTGCGGCTCGCAGACTGAGGCGTAACAACCACCTGCTCAGGTGTCCCGCCAGGCCCGGACCCACGTGGCCGGATATGTGATGAATGGTGTTGATGACCGGGACGCGGGCCGCCTTTGCCGCCAGGCAGCAGGCTAGGGCCAGGGACTGGTTGGCTACTATGTATTCAGGACGCATCCGGCTTACCAGACAGTACAAGTCCCACAGAAAGCGGAGCCGTCCCAACACAGAGAGTGGACTGTTCCACTGCCCCGAACCCAGAAACATGCTATGCATTCGCTGGATAGGATAGCCGCAGGTCGCCTGGAACCGCTCCATATCCCGAGGTTCCGGGCACTGAATGTGTGGAACAGGATGCGGGCAGGACATGGCAACGAAGGTGATGTCCTCACCCAGCCTGTTCAGGTGTCTTGCGATCTGGTGGGCGTGCACTTCTCCTCCCCCGATGTGGTCGCCACCGACGTAGGACGCCATCAGTCCGGTGCCCATGGACGCCTCCTACCCTCCTCCGGTCGGCATGACCAGCCTATTACTCCTAGCGTGGCAAGCGACGAGGCCACGGAGGTCCCGAGCGACTCAGTCATACCAGGGTCCGCTGCGGAAGAACTCCCTCCGGCTCCTTGGCCCCACACCGTAACCGCCCATATAGGCCGGGGTCGTTTAGTATCCGGTTGATCGCCGCCCTCAGGCTTTGGACGGAACGGGGCTCAACCAGCAGGCCGTTCGTCTCGTGCTGCACCACTGTGGCAATACCCCTCAGCCTTGTGGCAATCACTGGGACGTGGCATTGGAAGGCCTCTACAATGATCCCCAGATGGCCTTCTCCCGGGTGAAAGTGGGCAACAGGAGCAGGTCGTGCTGTGAGAGCACCCCGGGAACATCCGCCAGTCTGGGGACACCGCGGTAGGTCGCCTTGGGGTGGCCGTCGAATGCCTCCATGTCGAATCCGAAGCTGGGCGGCCCATAGACGTAAAGATGGCACCGTTACGTCGACGTCGCCACCAGGCGCGAGTAGTGGCCCTCCCGTGCCACCAGCTCCTCGTGGCTGCCCTCCTCGATCACCTCGCCCCGGTCCAGCACGATGATCTTGTCGGCGTATCGGATGGTGGACAGGCGGTGGGCGATGATGATCACGGTGCGGTCCCGGGAGACGCTGTATATCGCCTCCTGCACCAGCCTTTCCGACGCCGTGTCCAGGGAGCTGGTCGCTTCGTCGAAGACCAGTATATCCGGCGAGCTCAGCACGGCCCTGGCTATGGCCACTCGCTGCTGCTGCCCCCCCGAGAGCTTCATCCCCCGGTCGCCGATGATGGTGTCGTAGCCCTCGGGCAGCTCCTGGATGAACCCGTGGGCGTTGGCCGTCTTGGCCGCCTGGACGACGGACTCGCTGGAGTGGCCGTTCCTGCCGAAGACGATGTTGTCGACCACGCTGGAGTTGTGGATGAAGGGGTCCTGGCTCACCAACCCTATGCTGCCCAGCCAGGCTTCCTGCTTCAGCTCCGCCAGGGGCACGCCGTCCACGGTGACCCTGCCCCGGTCGGGCTGGAACAGGCCCAGGACCAAGTTGACGAGGGTGGTCTTGCCCGCTCCCGAGGGACCGACCACGGCCGTCACCTTGCCCTTCTCGAACACCAGGTCCACGCCCTTCATCAGGGGCTCCCTCCCCCTGTGGGCAAAGGAGACGCTCTCGAAGGCGATGCCCCGTTCCAACCGGTCCAGGACCACCGTCCCGTCGGGCCTCTTGGGCACCAAGCTGGTCATCGCCAGGTGCGCCCTGTCCACGTCGGGCAGCAGCCCCATTATCTCCATGCGCAGGCGTCCAAAGGAGGTCAGGGCCGGCAGCATCTGCACCAGCGCTATGCCGAAGACCCCCAGCTTGGGCAGGAGGCCGGCCAGGTCGCCGGGACTGAGGGCCCTGATGGCCAGGACGAACCCCAGCATGACCAGGACGGCGGAGACCTCCATCAGGGGCCTGGGTATGGCCATCCAGGCCATGAGCCTGCCGTGGGCCTCGGCGTGGTCCCTGGCCTGCCGGTCGAAGCGTCCCGCCCATTGGCCGGTGACGCCAAGGGCTATGACCTGGCGAATGCCGCTGATGAGCTCGTTGGCGATGACGTTCTGCTCGGCGCCCGCTGCGGCCCTCCTCCGGCCCAGGTTGAAGGACACGGTCCGGGACAGGTGGTGGATCAGGACGTAGTAGAGGAGCCCAAGGCCGACGAAGGGCAGAAACCCCATGGGGAATATGAGGCCCAGTATCACGGCTATGGTCACCGCCCTCAGCAGGAAGGCCGTCATCTGGGGCCCCCGGAGGAGCAGTTGCCCCACCGCCACTGGGGCCGTCAGGCTGTTGTAGAGCAACGTGCCCTGCCGGTTGTCCAGGAAGAACTGGTACCGCCCCGAAGCGTACCGGTCCATTATCTCGCTCTGCACGCCGTACAGCACCTTGCCGCTGGCGTAGGCGGTGAGCGCTTCCAGCGCGACGGAGAAGAGGGTCTTGGCGACGAAGAGGGACATCAGCAGCACCGCGGCGGCGACCAGCGGGTCCGAGAGGGGCACCAGACCGGCCATGTCCTGGACGAATCCCAGGAGGCCGCCCGTCTCCTCCTCGGAGCTGCCCAGGAGCGACGAGAACACGGGGAGGAATGCGGCTACGCTGAGGCTCTCCAGGACCGAAGTGGTCAGGATCAGCGCCAGGATCGATCCCGTGAGCAGCTTGTAGCGCCCCAGGAAGTAGAGGACCGCGGTGTACCGCGGGCCGCCAGCGTCGGCGCTCACCCCGTACCCTTCTCCGGCGTTGCGCCCGTGGTAGACAGGATGATGTCCGCCGCCGCGGGCAGGTCCGGGGCGGACAGGGCGCCCCGGTGCTGTCTCGCTGTGGCGCCGCCCACGCGGATGCCGCGGACCCCGGCGGCCCGGGCCGCGTCCATGTCACCCTGGCGGTCCCCCACCATGAACGACCGGGACATGTCCACCCCCCAGCGGGCGCCTGCGGTCACCAGCATGCCCGGCTGCGGCTTGCGGCACCCGCACTGCACGTCGTAGGCCGGCAGCGCCGCGCCCGGGCGGTGGGGGCAGTAGCATATCCCGTCCAGGAACGCGCCACGGGAGTAGAGGCGCCCGGCCATCTCCCGGTGGACCTCCAGCAGGCCGTCCTCGGTGATCAGGCCCATCCCCACCGCCGCCTGGTTGGTGGCCACGATGACCAGGTACCGCTCCTGGAGTCGGGCCACCGCCTCGGGGACGCCGGGCAGGACCCGCAGCTGGTCGGGGTGGGTCACGTTGCCCACCTCCTCCACGATCACGCCGTCCCGGTCCAGGAACACCGCGGGGCGGGGGGACCCGGGGCCGGGCCTCACCGGGCGCGTGCCGTCGGGATAGGAGGGGAGGTGGATGTTGCCCTCCAGGCGGACCATTCCGGAGAGGAGCTTCCCCACGTTACCTGACGCCCTGGGCCTTCAGCATCTTCCCGGCAGGCACGTCCCGCGAGGGTCTGTTGGGAGCGGTCTTGGGCAGTGCTCCGCCCATCGCCTCGCCTGTGCGGTCGAGGCGCGTGCCTGGGGTCTCCCATCCATCGCCCGTTCCCATGGGCTCTACTGGTGCAGCGGCCCGTCGCCGCCGCGGGTGTCCTTGGCCGGCCGGGGTCTAGGCCCCGGCCCCTGCGCCGCCGGGGGCCATCCTGCCGTATCCCGCAACCCAACCCGGGGCCGTCCCCGATCGGGTCGCCACCTCCAGGTCCGTCGGGTCCAGGGTGGTCGGCAGCCGCCTGCCCAGCCAACTGAGGAACACCTCGCACCGGTCCCTGGAGGGAAGGTACCTCCTGAACAGGGCGTCAAGACCCCTGAGGGGGCCCGACTTGACGTGGAGCCGGTCGCCCTTTCGGAAGACCTGCCCATAGCCGCCCCGGTTCCATGCCAGCACCCGCGACCGCACCTCCTCCACGGCGTCGTCGCCAATGGGGGACGGCCTGTCCTGGGCCGGCAGGAAGTAGGTGACGCCGGGGGTCCACATCGCCCGGGCCCAGCCCTCGGGGTCGTCGCTGCTCACACGGCAGAAGAGGTAGCCCGGGAAGAGCTCCTCCCACGCGGTCACGCCCCTCTTGACCACGGCGATGCGGGGGTTGTACACCTCGCAGCCCCACCGCCGCATGTGCCTCTCCACCAGCGCCGACCGGTTTCGCTTGACCCTGGCAACGTACCAGTCATGGGGCATTGGAGTCCTCCGTGGCGCCGGGCAGCAGGGAGACGATCCTGTCCTGCGAGATGCCCAGGCTTCGCAGATGTCCCCGCTTCTCCTCGACGCCCTCCAGCGCGGCGATGATCACCCGGTCGTGGTCCTTGGGGGGCGACGCCTCCACGTCCCGCACGTGGGCGCCCAGGAACTTGCCGTTGGCCGGGGCGGAGGCGTTGTAGACGTCGATCTCCTCGATGCCGGCCTCCCGCAGGGCCAGGTAGACCAGCTCCGCCAGCTCTCCCGTCCCGAAGATCGCCACCCGGGACTCGGTGTGCAGCTCCAGGGGGGCCAGCTCCTGCCGGAGGGTCTGGCGAATGGTCTGGTAGTGGCCTAGGAACCTCTGGATGTAGGAGACGGTGAGCTGGACCTTGTGGGTAAACCCCTTGGGCGTCAGGGCGTACAGGCGCCGCTTCCACCTGGCTCGGGTGACGCGGATGTACCCCTTCTGGACCAGGTTGCGCACCAGCGCGTTGGTCAGCCCCAGCGCGATTCCCAGCCTGCGGGACAGGTCCCGCTGGGTCACGTCGGGAGCGTCGTACACCTCGGTCAGGAGCCGTAGCTGCCGGTAGGTCGACGTGTCCATCGGGTCCTGGTGTTCACTTCGTGAACGCATCGCCCCGATATTAGTGACACCCGGAGTTGGATGTCAAGGGTTTGACACCCGGTGGTCAGATGGTCAAAATAGGTATCCGTCCACGGCAACGTGCGAGGAGGCGGCATGGACAGAGCCGACATACCGTACCTATCGGCCGGCGACCTCTCCAGGCTCATCGAGAAGAGGGAGGTCTCCCCCGTGGAGGCCGCCGAGGCCTACCTGGACCGCATCGACGACCAGGACTTCAAGTTCAACGCCTACCTGACCGTGACCCGCGACCTCGCCATGGACGCCGCCCGGCAGGCCGAACGGGACATCGCCGCGGGCAACCACAGAGGCCCCATGCACGGCGTGCCCGTGGCCGTCAAGGACCAGTTCTGGAGCAAGGGCGTCCGCTCCACCGGCGGGTCGCGTATCCTGATGGACTTCGTTCCCGACGACGACGCCACCGTGATCGCCAACCTGAAGAAGGCCGGCGCCGTCCTGCTGGGCAAGACCAACGTCACCGAGTTCGCCGTCACCGGCTACACTCACCGGTTCAGCACCCCGCGCAACCCCTGGGACCTGGACCGCTACACCGGCGGCTCCAGCGGCGGCTCCGGGGCCGCCACCGGGGCGTTCATGTGCGCCACCTCCCTGGGTGAGGACACCGGCGGCTCCATACGCTGCCCGGCCACCTGGTGCGGCCTGGTGGGACACAGGCCCTCCTGGGGCAGGGTCAGCCGGTACGGCGTCATGCGCGGAGTCTGGTCCATGGACGCCGTCGGCCCCATCTCCAGGACCGTGGAGGACGCGGCCATCACCCTGGGCGCCATCGCCGGGCACGACCCCAGGGACCCATACACGTCGGACACCCCCGTCCCCGACTACCGGGCCGCCCTGGACGGGGACGTGAGGGGGATGAATGTGGGCGTCATATCCGAGATCATGCACAGCGACCTGGTCGAGTCCGAGGTCAGGGAAGTCGTGTCCCAGGCGACTACGGTCCTGCGCGGCCTGGGGGCCACGGTGGAGGAGGTCTCCATACCCCTCTCCACGGCGGCCAGCGCCGTGTCGGGGACGTTGCTGGGAGTCGAGCCCGCCGCAACCCACCGCAAGTGGGTCAGGGAGCGGCTGCAGGACTACGGGCACGACAACCGCATCGGCCTGGTCGTGGGCAGCATCATGCCGGCCCAGGCCTATTACAAGGCCCAGAAGCTCAGGTCCATGATCAAGGACCAGGTGCACGCCGCGCTGGACGCCTACGACGTGCTGGTCCTCCCCACCAGCGGCAGGCCGGCCCCCGAGGTGGAGGACGACCCTGTCATCACCAGCAAGGAGACCTCCTCCAGGCTGGCGTTCCTGTTCACCCGCATCTTCAACCTCGCCAGCGCCCCGGCCCTGTCCGTACCCTGCGGGCTCACCTCCGGCGGCCTCCCCATCGGTATGCAGATCGGGGGCCGGCCCTTTGGAGACGACGTGGTGCTGAAGGTGGCCCACGCCTACGAGCAGGCCACACCCTGGCACACCAGGAGGCCGCCCCATGCCTAGCACGACACCGCGCTACGACGTTATCGTGGTGGGCGCAGGCAACGCTGCCCTGACCGCCGCCCTCTCCGCCGCCCAGGCCGGGGCCAGGGTCCTTGTGCTGGAGAAGGCCCCCGAGGCGGAGAGGGGCGGCAACAGCCGGTTCAGCGGAGGCCTGTTCCGCTTTGCCTACGACGGCATCGAGGAGCTGAAGCCCTTCCGCCGGGACCTCTCCGCCGCCGATTGGGACCGGGTGGAAGCCGGCCACTACGACACCGACCGCTACTACCAGGACATCATGCGGGTGACCCAGAGCCAGGCCGACCGGGAGCTGTCGCTCAAGCTGACCGGCGAGTCCTACTCCACCCTGGCGTGGATGACCAGCCTGGGCGTGGACTGGGACTGGACCTCTCTCTGGTCCGTCGACTCGGGGGAGCGCCTCCGGTTCAACCCCGGCGCGGTCCTGGAGGCCAGGAACAAGGGCGTCGGCCTCATGGACTCCCTCTACCGGGCCGTGGGTCGGGCGTCCATAGACGTGGCCTACGGCGCCAAGATGACCGCCTTCCTCCAGGACGGCCGCGGCGGGGTCACCGGTGTGCGCATCCGCACGCCCGACGGCGCCGAAGACGTCCCAGCCGGCGCCGTGGTCCTGGCGTCGGGCGGCTTTGAGGCCAACGCGGAGATGCGGGCCCGCTACCTGGGCCCCGGGTGGGACCAGGTGAAGGTCCGCGGCACCAAGTTCAACACGGGGGAGACCCTGCGTATGGCCCTGGAGCTGGGCGCCAAGCCCGTGGGCCACTGGCAGGGCTGCCATGCGACGCCGGTGGACGGCGACTCGGCGCCCGTGGGAGACCTGCGCCTCACGGACAGGACCAACCGCCTCTCCTATCCCTACTCCATCATGGTCAACGTGCTGGGGCGTCGCTTCATCGACGAGGGAGAGGACACGGGAGGCTATACCTACGCCAAGACGGGGCGGGCCGTGCTGGCCCAGCCCGGCGCCATTGCCTACCAGATATTCGACGCCAAGACGGTCCACCTGCTGGAGGAGCGTTACTCCACCGGCGCCCCGGTAGTCTCCGAGACCATCGAAGGGCTGGCCGGCGGGCTCTCCGTTCCCGCGGACGCCCTGTCCCAAACGGTGGCCGAGTACAACGCCGCCGTGCTGCCGGGGAGGTTCGACCCCGCGGTGAAGGACGGCAAGGGAACGGCGGGGCTGGAGCCGCCCAAGTCCAACTGGGCGCTGCCCCTGGACACGCCCCCCTACACGGCCTACTCCGTGGCCTGCGGCATCACCTTCACCTACGGGGGCATCCAGATCGATACCCAGGCGCGGGTCATCGACACCGAGGACAACCCGGTCCCCGGCCTCTACGCCACCGGGGAGATAACCGGGGGCTTCTTCTTCCACAATTACCCCGGCGGCACCGGCCTGATGCGCGGCGCGGTGTTCGGGCGCATCGCCGGGGCCAACGCCGCCGCCGAGGGTGCGGGCAAGTAGCCGATGGACGAGACCCGCCGCCTGGCCGAGTTCGCGGCGGGGTGCCGTTACCAGGACCTCCCGCCCTCCGTCGTCGAGGCAGTCCGTGTCTACGTCCTCGATAACCTGGCCAGCGGCCTGGTGGGCTCACGCACTCCCTGGGCCGACATGGTCGGCGACTTGGTCCGGGAGACGGCCCCCGACGGTCCGTGCTCCGTGTTCCAGCGTCCCTGGACCACGTCCCCGTCCCACGCAGCCCTGGTCAACGGGACCATGATCGGCGGCTTCGAGACGGACCACGCCTTCGTCCCCGGCTCCTGCCACCCCAGCGCCGCTGTCTTTCCAGCGGCGTTGGCCGTGGCCGAGAAGCGTCGGCTGGACGGACGGTCCTTCATCGCGGCGGTGGCCGCCGGGTACGACCTGGCGTGCCGGGTGGGCGCGGCCGCCACACGGTCGGTGGAGGACCAGCGGGGGTTCCACGGCCCGGGGACCAACGCCCCCTTCGGCGGCGCGGCGGGCGCGGGCCGGGCCCTGGGGCTGGACACCGACGCGATGGTCAACGCCCTGGGCATCGCCGGCTCCCATGCCGGCGGGCTGCTGGAGTTCGCCCGGGAGGGGGCCATGACCAAGCGCCTTCACGTGGGCCGCGGCGCCCAGATGGGGCTGGAGAGCGCCCTCCTGGCGTCCCGGGGGTTCACCGGGCCCTCCACCGTCCTGGAGGGGGAGAAAGGGTTTCTGCGCGTCTACTCTCCCAGCCCCCGCCCAGAGCTCCTGCTGGAGGGCCTGGGAGAGCGTTACCTGCTCATGGACATGCTGGTAAAGGCCTATCCCTGCCACGCCTCCTTCCACCCCGTCGTCGAGGGCATCCACCGCCTCAGGGCCGGCGGCGGCATGGAGCCGGGCTCGGTGGAGTCAGTCCGGGTGGTGGGGTACGAGCGGATGATAAGGCGTCACGACCAGCGCGAGCCCACCAGCGTATTGGGCGCCCAGTACAGCCTGCCCTTCTCCGTGGCCGTCGCCCTCTGCCGGGATATCGCCGACCCCTTCAGCTACAGCGAGGAGACCCTGTGGGACCCCGCCGTCCGGAAGCTGGCGTTGTCGGTGGAGCTGGCCGTGGACGGGGAGCGGTTCGGCAGGGCCGGCGGCCCGGCCGCTGAGGTGTCCCTGACCGTGTCCGGGTCCGTCCACACCTTCCAGGTGGCGGGGTGGAAGGGCGCTCCCGGCAACCCCTACACCTTCGAGGAGATGGCCGGCAAGTTCCGGCGTTACGCGGCCGGCTCCCTGGACCCGGAGAGGGCCGAGCAGGTGGTGCGGACAGTCTCGGTCCTGGAGGACGCCGGCGTGGGGGACCTGTCCGCGTTGCTCAGGACGGAGGGGCCCCGATGATAGTCCGGGGCGTCGGCATCATCGGGTACCCCATCCGCCACTCCATCTCCCCCGTGTTCCAGCAGGCGGCCCTGGACCACCACTCCCTGGACGCCACGTACACCGCGTGGGAGGTGGCCCCCGAGGGGCTCGGCGATTTCATGGCCGAGCTGCGGCGGGCCGACGCCCTGGGCATCAACGTGACCGTCCCCCACAAGGAGGCGGTGATATCCTACCTGGACGAGGTCGACGGCTGGGCCTCCGACGCCGGCGCCGTCAACACCGTCCGCAAGGACGGCGCCGCCCTCGTCGGGCACAACACCGACGGCATCGGCTTTATCCGCGCGCTGGAGGGGGAGGCGGGTTTCGCCCCCCCGGGGCGGAGGGCACTCATCGTCGGGGCGGGCGGCTCGGCCCGGGCGGTGGCCCTGGCCCTGGCCCGGTCCGACGTCGCCTCCATCACCATCGCCAACCGCACCCTGCAGAGGGCCGGGGACCTGGCCGCCGCCGTGTCCGGCCAAGGGGCGCCGCCGGGGTGGGAGGGCTCGCCGGACGTATCGGCCGTTTCCCTGGACCAAGTAAACGAGGCCGCCTCCTCTGCCGACCTGATAGTCAACTGCACCACCCTGGGCATGAGGCACGGGCCTGACGAGGCGGGGACGCCTCTGAGGGCTGACCACATACCCTCCGGCGCCCTGGTCTACGACCTGGTGTATAATCCTCCCGATACGCCCCTGCTGACGGAGGCGAGGAAGGCCGGGGCCGCCACCCTGGGAGGCCTGGCTATGCTCGTCTACCAGGGGGCCGCCGCCTTCGAGTACTGGACGGGGCTGGAGGCGCCCGTGGAGGTGATGATGAGGGCGGCGAGAGGGGCGCTGTGACGTATTCACCGGCAACGGCAGCCTCCGGGAGGTCCCATTGGTCCGGTTCCTGACGGCGGGAGAGTCCCACGGGCAGGGCCTGGTCGTCATCGTCGAGGGTGTCCCGGCGGGACTCCCCCTGGACGAGGACTACATCGGCGCCCACCTGGCACGGCGGCAGCGGGGCTACGGCCGGGGCGGCCGGATGCTCATCGAGCGGGACCGGGCCGTCATCCTCTCCGGCGTGCGCCACGGCCTGACCCTGGGGAGCCCCATCGGGATGACCCTGGAGAACCGCGACTGGGTCAACTGGCAGGAGTCCATGAGCGTCGTCCCCGTGGAGGGCGAGGTGGCGCGGATTACCCGGCTGCGTCCGGGCCACGCCGACCTTCCGGGGGCCATGAAGTACGGCTTCCAGGACGTCCGCAACGTCCTGGAGCGGGCCAGTGCCAGGGAGACGGCCGCCCGGGTGGCCGCGGGCGCCGTGGCCATGAGGCTGCTGGAGGAGTTCGGCATCGAGCTGCACAGCCACTCCGTATCCATAGGCGGTGTGTGGGCCAGTCCCCGTGAGCCCATCGACTGGCAGTCCGTCGAGGAGTCCCCCGTGCACTGCGCCGACCCCGAGGCCGGGCCCAGGATGATGGCGGTCATCGACCAGGCCAAGGAGGCCGGCGACACCGTCGGCGGCGTGGTGGAGGTGGTGGCCACCGGCGTACCCATGGGGCTGGGCTCCCACGTGCAGTGGGACAGGAGGATAGACGGCCTCATCGCCCAGGCCCTCATGTCCATCAACGCCGTGAAGGCCGCCTCCATCGGCGAGGGCTGGGAGTCGGTGGACCGGATGGGCTCCCAGGTCCACGACGTGATAGAGCCGGTCACGGACCCCTCCCGGCCCTGGCAGCGGCGGACCAACCGCTCCGGGGGCACCGAGGGGGGGATGACCAACGGTATGCCCCTTGTGGCCCGGTTCGCCATCAAGCCCATATCCACCTTGGTCAAGCCGCTGCCGTCGGTGGACCTTGACACGGGCGAGGTGGTCCAGGCCCACTACGAGCGCTCCGACGTCTGCCAGGTGCCGCCGGCCGGGGTCATCGGCGAGGCCATGGTGGCCCTGGTGCTGGCCGACGTCTTGATGGAGAAGTTCGGCGGCGACAGCGTCGACGAGACCAGCCGTAACCACCGGGCCTACCTGCAGACGGTGGGCCCCCGGAAAGGCCCCTCGGGCCCGGAGTGCCCGGGGTAATGGAAGCGGACACCCTTCCCCGGAACGTCATCCTCATTGGGTTCTCCGGCACGGGGAAGACCCGGGTGGGCACGGAGGTGGCCCGCCTCCTGGGCTGGGAGTTCGTCGACACCGACGAGGAGATAGAACGCACGGCGGGCAAGCCGGTCCGCCAGATATTCGCCGAGGATGGTGAGCCCGCCTTCAGGGACCGGGAGCGGGCCCAGGTCCGTGAGGCCTGCCGGGGGGAGCGCCGCGTGGTCTCCACGGGCGGGGGCGCGCCGGTGGACCCCGAGAACCGCGCAGCGATGCTGAGTGGGGGCGCCGTTGTCTGCCTGGACGCCCAGCCCTCGGCCATCTACCGCAGGCTCGTCGAGGACGCCGGCAACTCCGTGGCCGGGCGTCCCATGCTCGCGGGGTCCGACCCCCTGGGCCGCATCGCGTCCCTCAAGGAAGAGCGACGGGCGTGCTACGCCTCCGCCCACCACACCGTAGCCACCGACGACCTGACGGTGGAGGAGGTGGCCGTAAGGATCGTGGAGCTTGTCGGCCTCGCCCGCCGTGGGACGGAGGCGTCCCCCCGGGGGAGAGGATGACGGAGAGGACGAGGGAGCGTATGAGGGAGAGCAGCGACCTGGCCGCCGAGGTTACCCACTTGGGCGGGCGGTACCAGGTGCTGGTGGGATGGGGCCTGCTGGACGACCTGGGCGAGCGGGTCGCCGGCTTGGAGCTGAAGGGGCCCGCCTACATCGTCAGCGACGACCGGGTGTTCAGCCTCTACGGCCGCCTTGCCCAGCGCTCCCTCGAGAGGGCGGGCATTCCCACCCACTGCTTCATCATTCCGGCCGGCGAGGCCAGCAAGACCTTGGAGGTTGCCCAGGGAATATACCAGTGGCTCGTGGAGATGAGGGCCGAGCGCCGCCATCCCATCGTGGCGGTGGGCGGGGGCGTCGTCGGGGACCTGGCCGGCTTCGTGGCCGCGACCTTCCTGCGGGGGATGCCCTTCATCCAGGTCCCCACCAGCATGGCCGCCATGGTCGACGCCTCCATTGGGGGCAAGGTGGCCGTGGACCTACCCCAGGGCAAGAACCTGGTGGGCTCCTTCTATCAGCCCAGGCTGGTGCTGGCGGACGTG
The DNA here is from genome assembly GCA_965207305.1 of Dehalococcoidia bacterium. Lineage (GTDB taxonomy): Bacteria > Chloroflexota > Dehalococcoidia > Lucifugimonadales > JAGWBF01 > JAGWBJ01. Next base: position 402,202 of record CBDBMB010000003.1, read on the forward strand.
GCAGCCCTGGCCACCCTGGGAAAGCGCGAGCTGGCCGAGGGTTGGGCCGAGGCCATCAAGCACGGCCTCATCCTGGACGCGGAGCTGTTCGCCGTGTTCGAGGAGCACGCCGAAGAGCTGATGGCCCTGGAGCCCGAGCTGTCCACCGACGTGATCCGCCGGAGCGTTGCCATCAAGGCACAGGTGGTCAGCGAGGACGAAAAAGAGACCCTGGGCCGCCGCATACTCCTGAACTACGGCCACACCATCGGGCACGCCATCGAGGCGGCCACGGGTTACGGCCGGTACCTGCACGGCGAGGGGGTGTCCGTGGGGATGACAGGGGCCTCCATCATCGGACGGGAGCTGGGGCTGACCGGTCAGGACGTCGTGGACCGGCAGCGGAGGGTCCTGGAGCGCTTCGGCCTCCCCACCGCGGCCGGGGACGTGGAGCCCGAGGACCTCTTCCGGGCAATGTCCTTGGACAAGAAGACCGAAAGCGGCTCCATCCGCTGGGTCATGCTGGAGGACGTGGGAAGATCGGTGGTTACCCGGGACGTCCCCGGCGATCTGGTGGAGAGGACGGTCCGCGGCCTCCTGGGCCCGTAGCCTGTCAGGCGAACTCCTGGAGGATGCGGCTGAACTCGTCCTCCAGCGACGGGATGCTGTCCACCACCTGCGGCAGCTCCTCCTCGGGGAAGGCCTTGAGGGTCGTGCTCCTCACGTTCCCCAGGCTGGAGAGGCCCAGGGCGATGGAGGCGCACGCCTGGTCGTCGGGGGCCTCCAGGATGCCGACCAGGTCGTACTGCCCCATGGTCAGGTAGATGTTGGGGAGGCGCCCGCCCGCGGCCTCGACGGCCTGCCGGACGGCGCTGACGTGCTGGGGCAGGTACCTGATGTTCCGTAGACCCTCGTCGGTGTAGGTCATCAACAGGACGTAGCTGGGCATTTAGCTCCCCTCTCTCGTTTTTTCCCGGTACGTCGCGGACCGGGTCCGCTCCCGTCTGCTCCACTCGGCCGCGAAGAGGGCCGCGATGATGACGCAGATCCCCCCGGCGAAGGTGAGCAGGAGGATGGACGCCGCCGTGGCCAGAAAGTCGGGACCCGCTTCCGATGCCTGCCTCAGCCCCACGGCGACGGCCCCGCTGAGGACAGTCGCCCCGTACAGGACCCTGATCCTGGACGGCTCCACGAACCTGGTCGCCGCCACTCCAAGCTGGGACCCCGCTGAGGCCGCGGCCAGCATCATCACCGCCATCAGCAGGTCCACGTGGTTCGACAGCGCGTACAGCAGGGCGCCCACCGAGCCGGTTATGATCACCTGGAACAGGTCCGTCCCGATGGCCACGGTGGTGGGCACCCCCAGGACGTATATCAGGATGGGCATCAGGATGAACCCCCCGCCGGCCCCCAGCAGTCCCGCGAGAAAGCCGACGCCGAAGCCGATGAGCACGAGCACCCACAGGGAGACCCGCTCCATGCCCGGCACTGACAGGGAGACGTAGGTCGGTACGCTGAACAGGCCGGGAATCCCGATGGAGTGGGGCGGTACGCGCAGCATCCGGACCCTTCCGGCCAGTAGGGACGTGGCGGTCGGGTCGCCCTCCCCTCCGGCGCGCCGCATCCTCAGGAAGTCGTAGACCAGGAAGGACCCCAGGGTGCCCAGAAACGCCACGTAGACGTAGCGTATCACCGGCCCGGCGATGCCCACCTCCTCCAGGTGCGAGTTCAGCCGCTCGGCCGCGAACAGCGCCGGAATGGTGCCGATGACCATCAGGGCTCCCAGCTTGAAGTCCACGTTGCCCACCCGGCGGTGCTTCAGGGTGTTGATCAGCGACGACCCCATGATCAGCGTGAGCCCCGTCCCCACGGCGAACACCGGAGGCACGCCGAAGACCAGCAGTCCGCCGGTGATGAGGAAGCCGCCGCCCACGCCGAAGAAGCCGCTCAGGTTCCCCACCATCAGGCCCAGGAGCAGGAGCAGCGCCGGATGCACCTCGACTCCGGCATTGGGGAAAAGCACTGCCTAGCTGCCGGCGGCGGGGGTCAACTCCGGCCGCTGTCCGTATTCATCTGACGGGAGCGCGTGACCCTTCGGCCGAGCCTGGAGACGAGCCGCAACACCACCTCCCATAGCGTGTACAACCCAAGGGACAGGCTGGCCATGACCGCCAGCACGAAGACGCCCCACAGCCAGGGGCTGTCGTCGCTCAGGGCCCGGAGGAAGTCGCCGATGGAGCCGTACATAGTCTGGACCGGACGGGGCCGGCAGCGGCCCCACCAATCTTATCATCGGAGTCCTGGTATGAGAATAGCTCCCAGCCCCTCCTGAGTGGGTGAGGAGGGCAGAGCCGCCTCCGAAATGTCATTCCGAGCCGCAGCGAGGAATCTCGGGCGCCTTACACCAATCACCCCTCGCCGCCGGCCCATGGCCCCCCGAATGGCATGTCGGGCCGGCGGAGAATCCTACGCCAGTTTCTAAGAAAACTATTAGATTATGTCTCGAAAATGCTTGAAAAACCCGTGGCCCTTTCGATATGCTTGGGCCCAGGTGCCCTTGGCATAGTCCACCCGGTCCCATCCTCCGGTTGTTTGCACCTTCGCCGGAGCGCCGTCTCCACTCGGGGCCTGGACGTGGACCGGTGGGGTGGTGCGCTGGAAGAGCCGCTGCCGACGATCTCGCGCCCCACAGCTTCGGGCCCTTTGCGTTCTCTTTTTGAGTGCTATGGAAGTGGCGACCCGCCAATTGGATGAACTCGTTGCCAGGCAGACTTTGCGCCCTCGGCGGGAGCATCTCGTCAAGGTCGGCGGACGGGCATGGCAGCTCAGCTTCACCCTGGACGACCAGGCGGAGCTGGCTCGCGTAGAAGAGAGCCTGCGCCACTACCTGCGGGAGAGCCAGGGCTGGTTTTCCGGCGGCGAGGTGGCGGTGGACGTGGGGCGTCGCATCGTCTTCCCCGACCAGGTCAGGGCCCTCAGGCATGTGCTGGAGGAAGAGTTCGGGCTGAGGGTCTCGGGCTTCCGATGTGACGCGGGGCTGCTCGAGGAGGCCATCGCCGAGCAGACCGGCGCCCCCGTGAGCGTGACCTCCGACGGGGTCGCCCCGCGGCCGAAGCGGAAGGAGCAGCCCGAGCCCGAGCCCCAGCCGCGACCCTCGGAGCCCGGCCCGTTGCTGTTCAAGGGCACCTGCCGCTCGGGGACCGTCATCCGGCACGACGGAGACGTGGTGGTCTGGGGGGACGTCAACCCCGGGGCCCAGGTCTCGGCCACCAGGGACATCGTCGTGCTGGGCGACCTGCTGGGAGCGGCCCATGCCGGGTCGGCCGACGTGGGGTCCTCGGAGGCCATGGTGGTCGCCTTCTCTCTGCGGCCCATGCAGCTGCGCATCGGACACTTGGTGTCCGTCGCCGCCGCCGGCAAGGGCGGACGCAAGGGACAGCGGCACCCGGAGGTCGCCTACGTTAGCGGCAGCTCCATAGAAATCGCCCCCTTCACCGGGGGCCTTCCCAGGTTCCAAGGCTCCGGCGCCCGCGGGTTCCGTCGCGGGGCGGCGGTCGGAAAGTACGGTAAGCCCTCCTCGAAGGGCGGAAGGGGAATGAAAGGCCAATGACGACTAGCGACTCCTCGGCGGTGCTTACCCAGCCATCCATGAACGGCCAGAAGACGACGCCGTCCTCATCGGACAAGGCCTTCGTCATCACCTCGGGCAAGGGCGGCGTGGGCAAGACCACCGCGACGGCGAACATCGGCGCGGGGCTCGCCTTGCGGGGGAGAAAGGTGGTCGTGATAGACACGGACATCGGCCTCCGCAACCTCGACGTCGTCATGGGACTAGAGAACCGCATCGTCTACGACCTCGTGGACGTGGTGGAGGGGCACTGCAAGCTGAGCCAGGCTTTGATACGCGACAAGCAGGTCAAGGACCTGTGCCTCATTCCGGCGGCCCAGACCAGGGACAAGTCCTCGGTGACGCCGGACCAGATGAAGGAGCTGTGCGCCCGGCTGAGCGAGGAGTTCGAGTACATACTCATCGACTGCCCCGCCGGCATCGAGCAGGGGTTTCGCAACGCCATCGCCGCGGCGGAGCAGGCCGTGGTGGTCACCACCCCCGAGGTATCGGCCATCCGGGACGCCGACCGGGTCATCGGCCTCCTGGAGGCGGCCGAGATCCCCATGCCCAACCTGGTGATCAACCGCCTCCGGGTGGGCATGGTCAAGCAGGGCGACATGTTGGACAAGGACGACATCCTGGACCTCCTGTCGGTCAAGCTCCTGGGCATGGTCCCCGACGACAACGACATAATAGTCTCCACCAACAAGGGCCTCCCGGTGGTGCACAACCCCAGGTCCCTGGCAGGGGAAGCCTTCCGGCGCATCGCCGCCCGCATCGATGGAGAGGACGTGCCCTTCCTGGACCTGCGGGACGACGGGGGCATCATCTCGCGCGTCAAGAGGATGGTCGGACTCGGGAAGGAGGTGTCCTCCTGATGGTCGACCTCCTCAGGTGGATTCTCCGGAGGCGGGAGAACAGCAAGGACGCCGCCCGCAGGCGTCTGCACCTCATCCTGGTGATGGACCGCATCGGGGTGTCGGCGGAGCTGATGGACACCATCAAGGGGACCATCCTCGCCGGCCTGTCCGACTACGTCGTGGTGGACGAGGGCTCCCTGGAGCTGGACATCAGGCGCGAGGGCGACTCCATGGTCCTGGTGTCCAACGTGCAGGTCAAGGAGGTCGTGCGGACCGTCGCCACCGTCGCCGGCTAGGGGAGACCTATCCCACCCGCCGGACGCATCGAGACCGCATGACCCGGTCCCGGCGCACCGCGCCTACTTGCGGCCCGGTTCTGGCGCCCCGCGCCTATTTGCGGGTCGCGCGGCCCTTAAGGGCGGCTAGGGCCAACCCGATGCTCACCACTCCCACCCCCAGGACGGCGCCCACCCCTTTCCCCAGGGTCACGGGCTCCCAGCCGTTGGAGATCAGCGACCGCAGGGCCGCCAGCAGGTAGGTGACGGGGTTGTAGACCGCCGCCGTGCCCAGCCACCCGGTCATCGCTTCCAGGGGCACGAAGAGGGTGGTCATGAACAGGAACGGGAAGAACAGCAGAAAGCTGATGTTGACGGCGGCGGGGTTCCCGGTCTTTAGCGCGATAGCGTAGGGGAAGCCCGTAAAGATCAGGCCCCACAACCCGCTCAGGAACATGAACGCCAGGATTCCCGGCGCGCCCGTGGCGAAGGTCACCCCGACGATGAACGCCATGATGATCACCGGCACGGTGAGGGCGGTAACCAACGTGAAGTCGGCGATCATCAGCCCCAGGAGCAGCGCTAGCCGGTTCACCGGGCTGATCACCAGCCGGTCGAAGTAGCCGGTCTGGATGTCGGTCACCACCACCATGGCCCGGGAGACGCCTGTCACCGCAAACAGCACCGCGACCGGTATCTGAAAGGCGCGGTAGTTGAGGCCCGGAATCTGCTCGGCCACGTCGTTGAGCGCCCCCACCGTCATGATGTACATGAACACCGGGATGAAGAGGGCCGAGACCGTAACCTCCAGGTCCCGCGGTATCGAGCGCAGCGCCCGCTCCGCGACGCTGGTCGTGTCGTGGAAGAACCCTCCCCGGCGGGCCAGCGGTTCCTGGTCCCTGGATGCTATAGCCAATGCGGCCGACCTGGCGCGTTTCCGTTCACTGGCCTGATTCCTCCTGCAGCCGGGCCCCGGTAACCTGCAGGAACACGTCGTCCAGGGTGGGAGTCCTCAGGGTCAGCTCCTGGACGTCGACCCCCAGGTGGTCCAGCGCCAGGGCCACGGTGCTGATCGTAGCCGCGCCGTTGGCGACGCTGACGGTCATCTCCTGTCCGTGCACCTCCACGCTCTCCACCTGGGGAATGCCGCTCAGGGCCTCTGCCGCCTGGGACGCGTCCCCCTCCAGCCGGACCACGATCAGGTCCGAGCCGCGGGCCCGCTTCAGGTCGGCGGGAGCTCCCTGGGCGGCTAGCTTGCCCTGATCGATGATGCCCACCCTGTGGGCCAGGGCGTCGGCCTCCTCCAGGTACTGGGTGGTCAGGAATATGGTGACGCCCAGCTTACCGTTGACGTTCCGCACCTCGTCCCAGATGCGGGCCCGGCTTATGGGGTCCAGGCCGGTGGTCGGCTCGTCCAGGAAGAGCACCTCCGGGTTGTGGACCAGGGCCGCGGCCAGGTCCAGGCGCCGCTTCATGCCGCCGGAGTAGGTGCCGATCATCCGGTCCATGGCGTCGCCGATGTCCACCAGGCCGGAGAGATCGTCGATGCGCCGCTTGACCTCTCTCCGGGAGAGGCCGTAGAGCATTCCCTGGAGGCTCAGCAGCTCCCGCCCCGTCTGCTTGTTGTCCAGGGCGGCCTCCTGCAACGCCGCGCCGATGTGCAGGCGGACCTCGTTGGGCTGGCGGACCACGTCGTACCCTGCCACCCGCATCTCCCCGCCGGTGGGGGCCAGCAGGGTGATCAACATCCGGATGACGGTGGTCTTCCCCGCCCCATTGGGGCCCAGGAACCCGTATATCTCCCCCTTGGACACGGCCAGGTCGATGCCGTCCACCGCCCGCACGGAGCCGAAGTGCCGCACCAGCCCCTCGGTGAAGATGGCGTGTTCCTGGCTGCCGTTGGCACTGGAGCTACCCATTGACCTGGAGCTACCCATTGACAAGGAGGGCCATCGGCTAGGCGTGGAAGTGGGGCAGGACCAGCTCGCCGAACATCCTGAGCTGGCCCACGGTATCCTTGGGATGGCACATGGGCCTGACCACGAACTTGGACGCGCCGGCATCCAGAAAGTCCTGGACCCTCGCCTGTACCTGTTCCGCCGTACCCAGGGCGCTGTACCGGCGGAAGTGGGCGTCCTCCCGCACGCGGGTCACGTAGGGCTCGGCCGTGGCCTCCGCTTCCTCGACGGTTGGAGCGATGAAGTAGCCCACCAGGGCCCCGATGTGGTCGTCGTCGATGGACCGCCCGTGCTCCGGTGCGGTGGAGAAGATCAGGTCCACCCCCTCCCGGACCTCGTCTGGGGTCGCCGAGGACACCAGCCAGCCGTCGCCGGTCCGGGCCACCCTCCGCTGGGCCGCGGGGCTCCGGCCCCCGATCCACACTGGGATCGACGGCTCCTGCACCGGCTTCGGCTCCACCGTCACGTCGTGGAGGGTGTAGAACTCACCTTCGTGGGTCACCGAGTCCTCGCTCCACAGGCGCCGCATCACGGTCATCGCCTCGTCGGTCCTGCGCCCCCGGTCCGCCTTGGACACGCCGCAGGCCTCGTACTCTCGCGGGTCCTCTTGCCCCAGGCCGATGGCCGGCAGAAACCGGCCGTTGGACAGGTAGTCCAGGGTGGCCAGCTCCTTGGCCAGCACCACCGGGTTCCTGATGGGTAGCTGCAGGACGCTGGTGCCGAACTTCAGCTTGTCGGAATAGGCGGCGACCATAGACAGCGCGATGAGGGGCTCGGGGCTGAACCTCTCGCCCACCACCCGGTCCGAGAGCCAGATGGAGTCGTATCCGAACTCGTCGCCCACGGAGACCAGGTCCCGCAGGAATCCGAGGCCCTCGTCCCCGTCGGGGAAGGCTCCAGGCATGTAGCCTATGCGTATGCTCATCCGGTCTCTCGCTTCGTTCCAGGTATGGCGTCCAGGGCCCGTCCATCATACCGACGCCGGGACGCCCGCGCAATCCCGGCGTGACACTACGCGGCCAGCAGCCGGGCCACGGCGCGTTTCACCAGGTTGGCGGCCAGGGGGACCTTGTAGGCATTGTCCTTCATGGGGGTGGCCCCCTCCACGGCCAGGCGGCCGGCGACGGCCCCGTCCACCTCCGTCATCGATCTGCCTTCCAGGTACTCCTCGGTCCTGTGGGCCCGGTATGGGACCGGCGCCACCCCGCCCAGCACCACCCTCGCCGCCGCCACGATGGAGCCCAGGGGCCGCATCGCCGCCGCGACGCTGGCCAGGGCGAAGTCCCCTGCTTCCCGCTCGCGGGCCTTCAGGTAGATGCTGCGGGCGCCCTCCGGTGGCTCGGGCACGTGGACGCGGGTGACCAGCTCCCCGTCTCCCAGGACGTTCTCACGGGTCACGTCGACGGACGGGCCGGCAAACAGCTCCTCCACGGGCATCCGGCGGGCGCCACCGGGTCCGTGGACCTCCACGGAGGCGCCCAGGGCAACCAGCGCCACGGCCGTGTCCGAGGGGTGGACGATGTAGCAGCGGTCCCCACCCAGGATGCACAGATACTTGGAGGCGCCCGCCAGCGCGTAGCACCGGTCTCCGCCCTTCTTCAGGCACGGTATCAGTGGGTGCCGGTAGTACCAGCACCGGGGTCGCTGGCACAGGTTGCCCCCAAGGGTCCCCACGTTCCGTATGTGGGGCGTCGCCAGGGTGGCCGCCGCCTGGGTCAGGGCGCCGTAGCGGGATCCGATTATGGGGTGCGCCGCGATCTCCGCGATGGTGGTCATGGCGCCGATGGTGAGCCCGTCTTCCGTCACCTCCACTCCTGCCAGCCCCGGGACATGGGATAGCCCCACCAGCCTGGCCGGCGACAGCACTCCCTCCTTCATCTCGGACAGCAGGTCCGTGCCTCCGGCTATGGGGCGCGACCCGTGCTCGGGGCGGGACCCGTGCCCGGGATGGGACAAGAGGGCCACCGCCTCGTCCAGGCTCCCCGGCTCCAGGTACTCGAAGGGCCTCATGGGCGCGTCTCCGGCTCCCCCAGGTGTTGGATCGCCTGGAGCACGACGTCGGGGGTGAGCGGCAGGCGGGTGGGCCTCAACCCGGTCGCGTCGTACACGGCGTTGGCGATGGCCGGGGCAACCCCGACGCAGGGAGGCTCCCCCAGCGCTTTGGCCCCCATGGGGCCCACCGGGTCGGTTACGTCTGTAAAGAGGACCCGGATGTCGGGGTAGTCCAGGATGGTCGGGCTCTTGTGCTCCAGGTAGCTGGCGTTGAGGGTTACGCCCGTGGGCCCGTCGGTGACCAGCTCCTCCGTCAGGGCGAAGCCCAGCATCTGTGAGATGGCGCCCTCGGCCTGGTTCAGGGCCAGCCTGGGGTTCAGGATTCGACCCGAGTCGTGGGCCGCCACGTACCTGACGACCCGCACCCGGCCCGTGTCCGTGTCCACCTCCACCTCGGCGAAGTGGGCGCCGAAGGAGTTGACTATGTACTCGGTGCTCCCCGGCGTAAGCAGCTCGTCTATGACGATGGCCTCACCCTCCATCAGCGTGGCCGCTTCCCGCATCGACATGCGCCGGTGCGGGTCTCCCTTGACGAAGATGTGCCCCTCGGCGGCCTCCAACTCCTCCACCGGGCTCTCCAGGCCCAAGGAGGCAAGCTCCAGCAGGGCCCGCCTGGCCCGTGTGGCGGCGTTGACGACCGCGGTGCCCGTGGAGAAGGTGGCCGTGGAGCCCGCCGTTATGGGGGAGTTAGGCGTGCCAGACGTGTCGGCCAGGACTGGCTCGATCTCCTCGTACCGGGCGCCCAGGGCCTCGGCGGCGAGCTGGCAGAGGACTGTGGTCAGCCCCTCGCCCACGTCGATCAGGCCCGTCGCCAGCTCGATGCGCCCCGACCGGTGGATGCGCACCTCGGCGGCGGCGTGGAACCCCGGCCCGCCCCGGTAGAGCATGATGCTGAGGCCGAAGCCGCGCTTCACGGACGGGTCGCCGGTCTCCCGGCGGGCCTGCCGTCCCGCCCAGTCGAATGCCTCGGCGCCCATGCGCAGGCACTCGTCCAGCCCGTTGCTGGAGAATGGGATGCCCCCTTCCACCGGCTGGCTGTCGACTATCTGGCCGGCGGGGGTGGTCCTGCGCCCGGGCTGCCCCTCCGCACGCACGTGGTTCCTGACGCGGAACTCCAGGGGGTCCATTCCCAGCTCTTCGGCCACCCGGTCCATTAGGCACTCGAGGGCGAAGTGGCCCTGGGGCGCGCCAAGGGCCCGGTAGGACCCGGCGACGGGGCGGTTGGTGTACGCCAGGCTAGCCTCGTACCGGACGTTGGCGCAGCGGTACAGGTATATCGGTCCCTGTCCCAGGCGGCGGGCGACCCCCAGGCCGGACGCCAGGTAGGCGCCCGTGTTGATGGTGGCCCGCGTGTCGATGGCAGTTATGGTCCCGTCCCTCTTTACTCCCACCCGCATCCGGATATGGGCGGCGTGACGGGTGCGGCCCGCCACGAACTCCTCCTCCCGGGAGTACTCCAGGCGCACCGGCCGCCCGGCCCGCCGGGCGAGCAGCGCCGCCAGGGCCGCTATGCGGGACTCGTCCTTGTTGCCGAACCCTCCTCCCAGGTACGGCCCCACGACCCTGACCCGCTCCGGGTCGAGGTCCAACGCCTTTGCCAGCGCGGCCCGGTCCACGTGCACTCCCCGGCTGGACTTCCAGACGGTCAGGTCGTCCCCGTCCCACCTGGCGGTTGCCGCCCGGGGCTCCAGGGGGGCGGCCGAGTGGACCGGGACGAAGTACTCCCCCTCTACGGTCAGCTCAGACTCCCCGAACCCCGCATCCACGTCGCCCCGCCGCAGTACCAGGGGCTCGCCGCCCACCAGATTGCCCCCGGCGTGTATCGCCGTGGCGCCCTCTTTCAGGGCGTCCTCCGCATCCAGCACGAAGGGCAGCTCCCGGTACTGGACCTGGAGCATCCCGGCGGCATCCCTGGCCGTGTCCAGGTCCTCGGCGGCGACCGCCGCCACCTCGTCGCCCACGAACCGTACCCGTGTGTCGAGGATTGGCAGGTCGACGTCGACCATGCCCCTCGGGGTGTCGAAGGGGGTGACGATGGCATGCACTCCCGGCAGGCCCCGGGCCAAGGTCGTTTCCACCGAGAGGACGTCGGCGTGGGGGTGGGGGCTCCGGAGCACCGCGGCGTGCAGCAGCCCCGGCAGCTGCAGGTCGGCGGTGTACTTCGCCTCCCCCGTCAGCTTGGGAAGCAGGTCCCTCCGCGGTACGCTCCTGCCGGCCACGGGCGTGCTCACGGCCGTCAGTCCTGGAAGGTCATCCTGCGGTATATGGCCCTGGTGGTCCGCACGTCCTCCATGCAGTACCGGTAGATCTCATCCAGCCTGCCGTCCTGGTAGTAGTCGTACACCTTGCTGCCGTCCAGGTCTCCCTTGGGCGACTGCAGGTCCAGCGCCTCGGCCAGCTCCCCGAGCCTGATGTACTCCCGGCCCCAGCACTCCCACTCCTGCATGACGTCGTAGACCGGCTCGCTGCGGTACCTGGCGAAGGGGAGGCGCCTGGTGGGCTCGATGCCGTGGATGATGGACCGCTGGACTATGAACCGCAGGTCGAAGTTCAGGATGTTGAAGCCGACGAACAGGTCCGCGTCCCTCGCCAGGTCCCAGAAGTAGCGCAGGATGGAGGGCTCCAGTCCGCTGATGACGTCCTCCGCCACGCTCCTCTCGGTCTCCTTGATATATCCCACGCACAGGATGCGCCCCTGGTGCCCCCGGAGTGCGGTCTTCCGGAAGGTGTCCTCCACCCTCTCGGGCTTCGCCTCCGCCTCCCAGCGCTCCAGGCTCTCCGGGCGTGACAGGTTCCTGGGAGGCCGGATGTTCGACTCCAGACCGGCCTTGATGGACTCGTCGGCGGGGATCGTCTCGATGTCCAGGAACAGCTTGATCATCGTCCAGCCGCTGCCCTCACCGACGCGATTATCCGCCCGTAGGCGTTGCAACGGCACAGGTTTCCCGCCAGCGCCTCCCGTATCTCTCCGTCCGTGGGGTTGGGGTTCTCGTCCAGGAGGGCCCGGGCCGCCATCACGAAGCCCGGCGTGCAGTACCCGCACTGGCCCCCGTCCTCCTCCAGGAACGCCCGCTGGACGGGGTCCAAGCCGTCTTCCTGGACCAGCCCCTCGATGGTCACGACGCGCCGTCCCCGGGCTTGCAGCGCCAGGACCTGGCACGAGTAGACGGGCCTTCCGTCCATCAGGACCGTGCAGGAGCCGCACTCGCCCCGGTCGCACCCCCGCTTGGACCCCGTCAGGCCCAGCCTGTCGCGGAGCACGTCCAGCAGGGTCCAGCGGTGCTGGGCCTCCAGGGTATGGTCCCGCCCGTTCACCCGCAGGGTGATCTGGGATGAAGGGACCGTCTCTCGGCGACCGTCGGGCAAGAGGGCGCTCCTACGGGTGGGTTGGCCCTTGGGTTTGCGAGGTCACGGGTCCACGAGCTCACGTGGTCAGGAACAGTCCCGACGCCATGCCCCCGTCGACGGACAGGGCGTGGCCCGTCACGAAGGAGGACGCGTCGGAGCAGAGCCAGACGACGGCCGCGGCGATCTCCTCGGGGGCCCCCATGCGCCCCTGCGGCTGGTTCGCGGCGATCCTGGACTCCATGGCTGGGTCGTGGCCGGTGATGTCGTCGATCATGGGGGTCTGGGTCGAGCCCGGGCACACCGCGTTGATCCTCAGGCCCGAGGCGGCGTACTCCAGGGCCGCGGACTTGGTCAGGCCGATGACCCCGTGCTTGCTGGCGACGTACACCGGCTGCCCTGCTATTCCCACCAGCCCGGCCGCCGACGAGGTGTTGACGATGGAGCCGCCCCCGGCTTCCAGCATCCGCGGGACTTCGTACTTCATGCACAGCCACACGCCCTTCAGGTTGACCGACAGCGTCCGGTCGAAGACATCCTCGGTGCAGTCGGCCGACAGCGTGTTGGCGCCCCGTTGGACCTCGAGCTGGACGCCCGCGTTGTTGAAGGCGCAGTCCAGCCGCCCGTAGGCGTCCACCGCCCGGTCGACCATCGCCTCCACCTGGGCGGCGTTGGTCACGTCGGTCCTGACGAAGAGGCCTTCTCCGCCCCGGTCCCGGACCATCGACGCGGTCTCCTCGCCTCCCTCGGCGGCCACGTCCGCCACGACGACCCTCGCCCCCTCGCCGGCCAGCGCGAGGGAGGCCGCCCGGCCTATTCCAGAGCCCCCGCCGGTAACCAGTGCGACCCTGCCGTCCAGTGCTCCGGCCAACTCCACCTCCCGGATTCCAGGCTTGGCATATGGAAGAGAATGGTCCCTGGTCCTTGCCCCCTGGCCCTGGAAGAGAAGATAGCATAGGGCCCGTTCCCCGTCCAGGGAGTCCGGCCTCCCGGTACCGGGCGCTACCCCTGGGGCTGCTGGAGGAGCTGGAGGACGTTCCCGTCGGGGTCCAGGAAGGTGGCCACCCACCCTCCCCAGTGCTCCTGCTCCGGTTCGCGGATGAACCGGACGCCCAACCCGTCCAGCCTGCGGCGCTCCTGGTGGATGTCCCGGACTCCCAGGTTCACCATGATCCGGTGGGGGTCCCTGGACTGGCCCTGGACCCCGTCGTGAAGGCCGAGGTTCAGCCGCACGCCCCCGAAATCGAAGTTGGCGAAGTCTCCGTGGTGGCTACGGAGCCGCAGGCCCAGGGTGTCCCGGTAGAACTCCACGAGACGCTCCAGGTCCTCGGTCCACAGGGTGACGCCCACCAAGCCTTCGATCAAGACTCGTGTCCTTTACATAACGCGGCTGTCCGGGACCTAGGGGCCGGCCAGCTCCCTGACTTTTGCCCCCACGTCCGCGGCCGTTACGATGGCCTCGCCGACCAGGGCGGCGTGTACGCCCAGACGCCGGAGGGCCCGCATGTGGTCGGGCCCGCTGATCCCGCTCTCGCTGACCACCACCCTGCCCCTGGGAACGTGGGGGGCAAGCTCCTCCGTCACCGAAAGGCTGGTGTGGAAGGTGCGCAGGTCCCGGTTGTTGATGCCGATTATCTCCGCGCCCGCCTCCAGCGCCGTCTCCAGCTCGTCGGCGCTGTGCACCTCCACCAGGCACTGCATCCAGGACCGGCGGGCCAGGGCCAGCAGCTCCTTCAGGTCGCCGGGGGACAGGATGGAGACTATCAGCAGGATGGCGTCTGCGCCGTGGGCCCTGGCTTCGTACACCTGGTACGGGTCGAAGACGAAGTCCTTGCGCAGCACCGGTGCGCCCGAGGGCCCCAGGGCCGCCTTCACCGACGCCAGGTCCTCCAGCGTGCCCTGGAACCTGGGGTCGGTAAGCACGGATACCGCCGCGGCCCCGTTCTCCACGTACGTCGTCGCCAGGCGTACCGGGTCGAAGTCCGGGGCGAGGAGCCCCCGGGAGGGGGAAGCCTTCTTCACCTCGGCTATCAGCCGTACCCTGTCCCCCAGCAGCGCCCCCGACAGGTTGAGGGCGGCGGGCTGGGCGGCTGCGCGCTCTTCCAGGGCCTCCAGCGGCGTTCGCCCCTTGCTCTCCTCCACTTCGCGCCGCTTGGAGGCTACTATCTCGTCCAGTATGGTGGCCATCTTACCGAAGTGTCGCCCTGTCCACGTGGACCATCCGGGCCGGCTGCATCACGCCAGTCGCCGGCTCAGCTCCACCAGCCCGTCGACCTTGCTCAGGGCCTCGCCCCTGTCGATGGTCCTCTGGGCTAGGCCCACCCCCTCCTTCAGGGTGCCCGCAGCGCCTCCCACCATCAGGGCCGCCGCCGCGTTCGCCACGACAACGTCCCTGATGGGGCCCGGCTCTCCCTGGAACGTTCGGCGCAGTGTCGCCGCGTTTTCATCCTTGGTGCCCCCCGTGATCTGGTCGATAGTCACCCGGGGCAGCCCCAGGTTCTCCGCCGAGAAGCTGAAGGAGCGGACCGAGCCGTCCTTCAGCTCCCAGGCCCGGTTGACGGCCCCCAGGGAGACCTCGTCCAGGCCGTCGTCCCCGTGGACCACCAGGGCGCCCTGGCACCCCATGAGGGCCAGGACCCGGGCCACCTTCTCGCCCAGGTCCGGCTCCGCTACGCCGATGAGTTGCCTCTGGGCCCGGGCCGGGTTGGTCAGGGGCCCCAGGATGTTGAAGGCGGTCCGTATTCCGATCTCCCGCCGCACCGGCCCGGCGTGACGCATCGCCGGGTGGAAGGCGGGGGCGAACATGAACCCGATCCCCACCTCCAGTATGCATTGCCTCACATCCGCGGGCTCCAGGTCTATCTTTACGCCCAGCGCTTCCAGCACGTCTGCGCTGCCGCATATGCCCGAGGCTGCCCGGTTCCCGTGCTTGGCCACCCGGAGGCCGGCCCCGGCCGCGACGAAGGCCGCGGCGGTGGAGACGTTGAAGGTGCCCTTTCCGTCCCCGCCGGTGCCGCACGTGTCCACCAGGGGCCCCTCCACGTCCAGGGGAAGGGCCATGTCCCGCATGACCGTGGCCATGCCGGCGATCTCCTCCGCCGTCTCTCCCCTGATCCGGAGGGCCGTGATGAAGGCCGATATCTGGGCCGGAGTCGCCTCCCCGTCCATGATCTCCCGCATGGCGGCGGAGGACTCCTCCATGCTGAGGGAGGCGCCCGAAACGACTGTCTCTATGGCTTCTCTGATCAACGGCCGGCCCGACTCATTCTAGCACGCGGCCCGGGGAGGATGGCCGCCCTCACCGACCGCGCTCCACCCTGTC
Source organism: Dehalococcoidia bacterium (assembly GCA_965207305.1). Classification (GTDB taxonomy): domain Bacteria; phylum Chloroflexota; class Dehalococcoidia; order Lucifugimonadales; family JAGWBF01; genus JAGWBJ01. The sequence continues at coordinate 417,603 of CBDBMB010000003.1, forward strand.
CAGGTAGTTCCGGAGCAGGTCCTTCCCAACGGCGGTCATGATGGACTCGGGGTGGAACTGGACCCCCTCCACCGGGTGCTCCCTGTGCCGCAGCCCCATGATGGTCCCGTCGTCCGTCCAGGCGCTGACCTCCAGGGAGTCGGGCAGGCTGTCGGGATGGACTGCCAGGGAGTGGTACCGGATGGCCTCGAAGGGGTTGGGCAGGCCGTGGAACACCCCACGCCCGTCGTGGTGGACCATGGAGGTCTTGCCGTGCATGATCTCACCGGCGCGGCCCACCTGGCCCCCGTAGGCCTGTCCCACGCACTGGTGGCCCAGGCATACCCCCAGGGTGGGTATACTTGCCCCGTACCTGAGGATGACGTCCTTGGAGATGCCCGCCTCGGTGGGGGTGCACGGCCCCGGGGACACCACGATCCCCGCCGGGGACATGGCGTCCACATCCTCCGCCGTGATCCTATCGTTGCGCCTCACCGTGACCTCGGCTCCCAGCTCGCACAGGTACTGGTACAGGTTGTATGTGAAGCTGTCGTAGTTGTCGATGAGCAGTATCACTGGAACAGCTCCACGAACTCCAGCCAGTTCCCGTCCGGGTCCTGGGCGTAGGCCGCCTTGCGCATCACCTTGCCGTCCTCCACCAGCGTGGCGGGCGGTCCGATGAACCTCAGCCCCCTGCCCGACATGGCGGCGTGGTACTCCTCCATGTTCTCCACGAAGAATGCCAGGTGGGATGCCCCGAGGTCATTGCGCTCGAACTTGGCCTGGGAGCCCTCCGGCACTATGTACTGCACCAGCTCCAGGTGGTGCCCGTTGTCCATGTTCAGGAAGGCGATCCTCAGGTGGGCGTCCTTGAACCCCACGACCCTCTCGGCGAACTCGCCCGTACGCTCCGAGGTGAACTCGTGCTTCAGGCCCATCACGTCCCGGTAGAAGGCCACCGACGTCTCCAGGTCCTTCACCACGAACCCCGTATGGAAGAAAGACAACAACATACCTATCTCCTAGAGCGGTCTAGAACACCAGCAAATTGTATCTACCGCACCATGGATTTGTCGACAGGTTCAAACCCAATGTCGACAACGAGTGGCGACAAAACGCCGGTCCCGCCGAGGGGGAGGGTGAGATATCCCGGCTCCCTCATCGAGGGCCAAGACAACAACTCCGCTAGCCTCTCTATCCCAGGTGTCAGCTCAGGGGCGACGGACCGGGGGAAATAGGGGTCCCAGGCGGGACCGGGATTTCACGCTCCTGCTATCATAGTATGTGAGGTGATTGGATTTGACCGACTGCCAAAACGATGCCATTCGTAACCTGGCCATCGTAGCCCACGTCGACCACGGCAAGACCACTCTGGTAGACGCGTTGTTGAAACAAGGCCAGGTCTTTAGGGACCACCAACAGGTGGGTGCTTTGATCATGGACACCAATCCTCTGGAGCGGGAGCGCGGCATTACGATCCTGGCCAAGAACGCCTCTGTCTCCTACGCCGGTGTCCGGATCAACATTATCGACACGCCGGGGCACGCCGATTTCAGCGGCGAGGTGGAACGGGTTATGAATATGGCTGACGGCTGTCTCCTGTTGGTGGACGCTGTGGACGGCCCCATGCCGCAGACCACCTATGTACTGCGACAAGCCCTCCAGCAGAACGTCACACCGATGGTCGTCATCAACAAGATCGACCGCCCCGAGGCCCGCGCGGCTGAGGTAGTCGAGATGGTACAGGACCTGTTCCTGGAGGTAGCTACGAGAGCGGAACATCTGGACTTTCCAGTGCTATACGCCTCAGCCCGCGAGGGCTTTGCCAACACTGACCCTGACATGGCAGGAGGGGATATGCAGCCCCTCTTCCAAGCGATCTTGGAGTCGGTGCCGCCGCCCACCGGCGACCCCAGCGGCCCGCTGCAGATGTTGGTAGCAGCCTTGGACTACGACAACCACCTTGGTCAGGTGTCAGTCGGGCGTATTTTCAATGGTACCCTCAGGCTGCGGGATGATGTTGCTGTGCTGGGCCGTGATGGCGGGACCACAATACACCACCTCGAGCGCGTCTTCGTGTTCAGGGGTATGGAGCGAGTTGAAGTGCCGGAAGCCCGTGCCGGGGACATTGTGGCTGTGACCGGCCCCGAAGGAGTGTCCATCGGCGATACCATTGCTTCGCCGGAGAGCCCGGAAGCCTTGCCCACTATCGCCATCAATGAACCCACGGTACGGATGACTTTTGGCGTCAGTACGTCCCCGTTAATGGGCCGCGAAGGCATCCATTGCACTTCCCGAAACCTCCACGAACGGCTGATTAGAGAATTGCGGACCAACGTCAGCCTGCGAGTGGACGCCACCCCCAGCCCTGATGTATTCGTCGTAGCCGGACGGGGCGAGCTGCATCTGTCCATTCTGGTCGAGACAATGCGTCGTGAACAATTCGAGTTCCAGGTATCACGTCCGGCGCCGGTCACAAAGGTGATGGACGGCAAGGTTTACGAGCCCTACGAAATTCTGAACATAAGCGCTCAAGAAGAGTATGTGGGCGTACTCACCGAGTATCTCTCCGCCCATATGGCCCAGCTCAGGGATATGCGGTACGGCGAGAACGGTTACGTCGATCTAGAGTACAAGATACCTACTCGGGGACTGATTGGATTCAACGCCTTCTTTCTTCGGACCACCCGCGGCCACGGGGTGAAGAGCAGCGTCTTCACGTCCTACGAGCCTATGGAGGGTGAGATAAAGTCCCGGCGGGGCGGCGTACTTGTAGCATCCCAGGGCGGCGTGGCTGTTACTTACGGCCTAATCAACGCCCAGGGCCGGGGCGATACCTTCATTGAGCCGGGCGCTACGGTATATGAAGGAATGATTGTCGGCTCTCACCGCCGTGAAGACGACATCGAGATCAACGTGTGCAAGGAAAAGAAGCTGACCAACATGCGGTCCTCGACGGCCGACGTGGCCAAGCGCCTCAACGCCACTGTGAGGATGAGCCTTGAGGAGTCCCTGGCATTTATCTCCGACGACGAACTTTTGGAAATTACGCCCCGCAATCTTCGTCTCCGCAAGGCGGAGCTCTCCGCATTGGACCGGAAACGTCAACACCGCGACGGAGCCCGGACCCAGGACTAAGAATTCGGTAACTTCCCGCACCTCCTATCCCAGTCCCTCGGCCCGGTCGATGGCTCTCAGCAGGGCCCCGGCCTTGTCCAGGGTCTCCTGGTACTCGTCCTCGGGGGTGCTGTCGGCGACGATGCCGCCGCCCGCCTGGACGTAGGCCACCCCATCCTTGATCACGCTGGTCCGCAGGGTTATGGCGGTGTCGATGTTGCCCGAGAACCCGAAGTATCCCACCGCCCCTCCGTAAGGGCCCCGCTTCTGGCCCTCCAGCTCCGCTATTATCTCCATGGCCCGGATCTTCGGGGCCCCGGACAGGGTCCCCGTGGGGAAGCAGGCCTTCAGGGCGTCGTAGGGCGTGTACTCGGCGTTCAGCTTCCCGGACACGTGGGACACCAGGTGCATCACCCTGCTGTACCGCTCCACGTCCATCAGGCTGGTCACTTGCACCGTGCCGATGTCGCTTACCCGGCCCACGTCGTTTCTGGCCAGGTCCACCAGCATGATGTGCTCGGCCCGCTGTTTCTCGCTGGTCCTCAGCTCCTCCTCCAGCGCGGCGTCCTCGGCGGGGGTGGAGCCCCTGGGCCTGGTGCCCGCGATGGGGTGCGTGACAACTGTGCCGTCCTCCACCCTGCCTAGCGTCTCGATGGAGGCGCCCACTATGTGGAAGTCGTCCAGGTGGAGGTAGTACATGTAGGGCGAGGGGTTGGTGGCCCGGAGGGCCCGGTACACCTGGAAGGGGTGGGCGTCGGTCCTGCGCTCCAGCCGCTGGGACGGCACCACCTGGATGACGTCGCCGGCGTATATGTACTCCTTGGCCCGCTCCACGATGTCGTAGAACTCCTCCCGGGCGAAGTTGGAGGTGACCGGGTTGCCCCGCGGTCCGTCCACGGGCGCCTGCATGCCCGGGGGCATCTCCAGGGGCGCCTCCAGCCGCTCCACCAGCCGGTCGATGCGGGCGGTCGCCTCGCCGTAGGCACGCTCCAGGTCCCCGTCCAGGCGGACGTGGCTGACCACCTTGATGTTGTGCTTCAGGTGGTCGAACACCAGGATGGTGTCGTGGAACATCAGCATCGCTTCGGGCAGCCCCAGGGGGTCCTCGGCCGGTGCGGGCACCCTGGGCTCGAAGTACCGGACCACGTCGTAGGCCAGGTATCCCACCGCCCCGCCGTGGAACCGGGGCAGGTCGGGTATGGGGATGAGCCGGTACCTGTCCAGCTCCCTCTTGATGGGCCCCAGGGGGTCCACGGCGCCGTCGGGCTGCCCCGGGCCCGTCTTCAGCACCGAGTATGGCTCGGTGCCGATGAAGCTGTACCGGGCCAGCCGCTCGCCCCCCTCCACGCTCTCCAGCAGGAACGAGAACGGCGGCCGGACCACCTTCAGATAGGCGGTCACGGGGGTCTCCAGGTCCGCGTCGATCTCCCGGTACACGGGGAGGAGGTTCCCCCGGTCCGCCAGCTCGGCTGCCTGTTCCAGCGTGGGATAGTACATGGCCCCCCTGAAATGAAGAGCTCCCCGCCCACAAGGGACGGGGAGCTCCCGCGGTGCCACCCTTCTTACCCGGCGGACCGCCTGAGCGGGGGCCGCCGGAATCACTTTGGCCGGAGCGGGGGCCCGTGTTGCGCCGCCGCTCCGCCGGCCTGTAACGGGGCCGAACCGGCTCAGCCTAGGCCCTCCTCCGGAGCACGATGCATTCCTGGGAGGGGACATCGGCCTGCGGCTCCGGGGTCCATTCCGCCGCAGCGCCGGCGCCGGCTCGCACCTTATCCGGCTCTCTGAGCCCCGCTTCGCGGCGTACTACTCCCCTTCGCAGCCGTTTCCCTATCTGTTTCGAGTATACGCGGGCGCCGAAAGCGGCGTCAAGGCGTGGGGCGTGTCTATGGGACCGGCTATCCCCCCGCGGGCCCGCCCCCCAGGCCCGGCTCCGTCATCTTCACCGGGTCTAGGAGCTCGTCCAGCCGGTCGTCTCCCAGGTCCGTCTTCTCGCGGGCCGTCTCCCGGATGGTGCTCCCCGTGGCTGCCGCCTCCTTGGCGATCTCCGCGGCCTTGTCGTAGCCGATGGCGGGCGACAGGGCCGTGCCTAGCATAAGCCCCTTCTCCACCATCGCGGGGCCCGTGTCGGTGGCCCGCAGGCCCTTCACGCACTGCTCGGTAAAGTTGTCCGCCGATGTCGTCAGCAGCGAGATGGACTGCAGCAGGTTGTACGCCGCCACGGGCATCATCATGTTGAGCTCGAAGTAGCCTCCCTGGCCCGCCATGGCGACCGTCGCGTCGTTGCCCACCACCTGGGCCGCCACCTGGATGACCGACTCGGCGATGACCGGGTTCACCTTGCCCGGCATGATGGAGCTTCCCGGCTGGACCTCGGGCAACACCAGCTCCCCGATGCCCGCCCGGGGCCCCGACCCCATCCACCGGATGTCGTTGGCGATCTTGTTGAGGCTTACGGCCACTGTGCGCAGCACCCCCGATGCCTCCACCACGGCGTCCAGGGCGTTCTGGGCCTGGAAATGGTTCTCCGTCTCCCGCACGTGCACCTGGGCCAGGTCCGAGACAACCCGGCACACCCGGGAGGCGAACTCGGGATGGGTGTTTACGCCCGTGCCCACGGCAGTTCCGCCCAGGGCGACCTGGGACAGCTCCAGCTGGGCGTGTCCAAGCCGCTCGACGCCCATCTCCACCTGCCCCGCGAAGCCCAGGAACGCCTGGCCGAGACGTATGGGCGTCGCGTCCTGCAGGTGTGTCCGGCCCGTCTTGATGATGGGCCAGAACTCCTCGGACTTCTCTTGTAGCGAGGCCTGGAGCCTCTTCATTGCCGGCGCCAGCTCCTGGGATATCTGGGTCAGCGCCGACAGGTGTATGGCCGTGGGGATCACGTCGTTGGAGGACTGTCCCATGTTCACGTGGTCGTTGGGGTGCACCAGCCGGGACCCCTTCTCCCCGCCCATGATCTCCGTGCCCCGGTTGGCGATCACTTCGTTGGCGTTGGTGTTGGTGGATGTGCCCGACCCCGTCTGGAAGATGTCCACCACGAAGTGGTCGTCCCACCGGCCGTCGGCCACCTCCCGGGCGGCGGACTGTATCGCCTCGGACACCGCGGCGTCCAGCAGGCCCAGGTCGGCGTTGACACTGGCCGCCGACAGCTTTATCAGCCCCAGGGCGCGGATGAACCCCCGGGAGAAGCGCAGGTCGCTGATGGGGAAGTTTAGCTGGGCCCTTCGGGTGGAAGCGCCGTAGTACGCGTCGACCGGCACCTCCATCGTGCCCATAGAGTCTCGCTCGACGCGGACCTTTCCCTCGGTAGACATAAGTGGACCTCCTGCCATCCTAGTCAAGATGTGATTCTAAGGGCAAAGAGGCGCCTTGTGTAGCCCCCAGGGGCTTCGCCGGGGGGGCCGGGACGGGACCGAGGTGTGGGGAACGGCGGGGAGAGCAGGTGGGCCGGCCTTACCGGATGCCCACCAGCTCTCCGCTGACTACCAGGCGGCTATCGTAGACCAGCCTGGGGACGCACGTGACCAGGTGGATGTTCGACCCCGCCGGGTCGAGGTGGGCATACTCGGGCTTCAGGTTCTTCAGGTACGAGTAGTCCATGCGAAGGTCATCGGCGTGTACCACGAAGGCCTCGGTGATCTGGTAGAGGTAGTCCGTCCCGCCGCTCTCCACCACCGTGTACACGGCCCTGCCCTGGCGCAGCATGTCGGGGATCTTGGGCAGGTTGTAGAAGACGTTGCCCTCGCTGGCTATGGGGCTCTCCAGGTGTCCGAACAGCCAGACGCTGCCCATCTCTCCCGGGTTGCTGGACTCGGGTATGTGGCCCACCACGTGCTTGGGTGTCTCGTAGGCCCGGCTGTCCCCGAAATCCAGTATCTGCAGCGCCTCGATCGGGGTCTCTACGTTGATGGCCGGTATGTATATCCCGGTGGGCGGCGCCAGGGTCCCCGTCGGGGCGAAGGAGGTGGCGTCGACGGGACGGAACCCCTCCAGCATCTTGGCCTCCACGTAGGGAAGAGGCTCGTATGCCTCCAGGCTCCCCCAGTACGAGGGAGTGACGGCCTCCGCCGGATACAGGGTCCGGTTGGAGATGGACGAGGCGGTCACCAGCGGGCCTACGGGCTCCGGCTCCGTCACCTGGGGAGCGGTCGTGTCAACGGGAGGAGCGGGGACCTCCACGCTCGGCGGGCGCGGCGCAACGGCCGGCTCGGACCCGGTGGCCGAGCCGGAGACGGCGGGCGGGCTCTGCACGGCTTGGCTCGTCGTCTCACTCGAGGGCGCCGGAGGCTTGGGTTGGACCACTGCCGGGGGACCGACGGGCTCGGCCGGCGTGACGGCGACGTTCAGCTTGTCCAGGTCGGAGCGGGCCTTTCCGGCGTAGATGAAGTAGGCGACACCCGCCGAAAGCAGCACGGCCCCGGTGACCAGCAGGAAGATCGCCGAGGCCCGGATGAACTTTTGCTGTAGGCTGGATCTGACAAGTAGGTAGTCGTAACCTGCATCCATTGTGTAGACAGCCTTCCTAAGGAGTGGGACCCGAGACCGGGAAGGGACGCGACGGCGCCGAGGCCGGACCTTGGACTTCTAGCGCACTCGCGGGGAGTGCATGCTGCCGCTGCTGATGGGCTCGTTCAGGTAGATGTCGCCGTTCCTGATCTTGATGTTGAAGCCGCAGTCCGGGTTCACGCAGACCCAGGCCTTGTAGTGCACAGCGGCTCCCTGACTCCCGTAGTCGGAGAGGGGCACCAGCTGTCCGATTTCGCAGGTGTGACACTTGGGAATTACATGCTCTTCCACAGGGACATCCTCCTCACCAAACCAGGTCGGCCCGGAGTATATCACCGTGCGTCAACAAGCTCCAAGGCCCGTGGAGAACCGGTTTTGAGCATTCCGTGACGGTCCACGGCGCCGCCCGTCTCCCCGCCGGGCGGCTGGCCGCAACAGGCGACTTATTCGAGAAAGTCCTTCAGCTTGCGGGAGCGGGTGGGGTGTCTCAGCTTGCGCAGGGCCTTGGCCTCGATCTGACGAATGCGCTCCCTGGTCACCCCGAACTCCCTGCCCACCTCCTCCAGGGTGCGGCTGCGCCCATCCTCCAGGCCGAATCGGAGCTGAAGTACCCGCCTCTCCTGGTCTGTGAGGGTGTCCAACGCTCCCAGGACTTCCTCCTTAAGGAATTCGAAGAAGGCGCCATCCGGCGGGAGTGGGGCGCTCCCGTCCTCGATGAAGTCTCCCAGGTCAGTGTCCTCTTCCTCTCCGACGAAAGTCTCCGACAGGCGGCTTATTCCAGGAAGTCCTTCAGCTTGCGGGAGCGGGTGGGGTGCCTCAGCTTGCGCAGGGCCTTGGCCTCGATCTGACGTATGCGCTCCCTGGTCACCCCGAACTCCCTGCCCACCTCCTCCAGGGTACGGCTGCGCCCGTCCTCCAGGCCGAAGCGGAGCTGCAGCACCCGGCTCTCCCGGTCCGTCAGGGTGTCCAGCACCTCCTGGATCTGCTCCTTCAGGAGCTGGAAGGAGGCGGCGTCCGACGGGGCCGGGGCGCTCCTGTCCTCGATGAAGTCCCCCAGGTGGCTGTCCTCCTCCTCCCCGATGGGGGTCTCCAGGGACACGGGCTCCTGGGATATCTTCAGGATCTCCTCCACCTTCTCCGGCATCACCTCCATGGCGCTGCCGATCTCCTCGGGAGTCGGCTCCCGCCCGTACTCCTGGAGCAGGCGCCGGTGCTGCCTCATCAGCTTGTTTATCGTCTCCACCATGTGTACGGGGATGCGGATGGTCCGGGCCTGGTCCGCGATGGCCCTGGTGATGGCCTGGCGTATCCACCACGTGGCGTAGGTAGAGAACTTGTACCCCTTGCGGTAGTCGAACTTCTCCACGGCGCGGATCAGACCGATGTTGCCCTCCTGGATCAGGTCCAGCAGGGCCATGCCCCGGCCGATGTACTTCTTTGCCACGCTGACCACCAGCCGCAGGTTTGCCTCGGTCAGGTGCCCCTGGGCCCTCATCCCCTCGGCCCGGATGCGCCCGAAAAAGGCCTGGAACAGCCTCTCCATGGACTGGAGCTGGAAGTAGCAGTCCGACGTGTCCACCGCATCCATCATCTCTTCCAGGGTGCAGTCTTCCAGCACGTCGATCACGTCCGTCGGCAGGATCCAGCTGTCCAGTGAGAGCTGGATGACCATCCGGGTTACGTCGGTGACCTCCACCTCCAGGTCCGTGCCGATGCTCTCCATCAGCTCCGGGTTCAGCTCGGCGTCGATGGCGGCCCGCAGCTTGGGGTGGTCCGTTATCTGGGAGAGGGTCAGGTGCCTGGGCAGGCCCAGGTTCTCCCCAAGGGAGCCCACCAGGGGCGCCGACTGGCTGAGACGCTCCAGCAGGGCGATGCAGGCCTCCCAGGCCTTGGGGGGCCTTCCCTCCAGCTCGGTCAGCTCCTTCACCAGGTTGTCCAGGTGCCGCCCGCCCTCCATCTTCCGGGCCAGCACCCTCTCGTCCTTGGAGGTCAGCAGGTGCACCCGGCCGATCTCCCGCAGGTACATGCGCACCGGGTCGTCGAGGACCTCGGTCCCCTCCACCTCCTGCTCCCATTCGGCCTCTTCGTTCTCCTGGGTCGCTTCCGTCGTGCCGTTCTCGGTCTGGGTGGCGGTGGCCGTTGCCTGTCCCCAGGCCTCCCTGGCGGCTGCCTGTACCATCGGCGGGGACTCGTCCGAGAGCTTCTTGGTGCCCGCCGCCGTGTCGACCCCGCCGACCACGCTGAGGAGCTCCTGCTTCCCTAGGTTCCTCTCGCCGTTCTCGACCTCGGCGGCAGCCTCGATCAGCTCGTCGGTGGTATCCTGTCTTCCCCGTCTTCGCTTAGCCATTGCCCATCCTTACGCGCTTTTGGTCAGGCCGCCGGGCCCGTCCTCTGTTCCATTAGTACGTTCTTCAAGCGCTCGTTGATCTCCAGTATACGCTCTCCCTGCTCCGGGTGTTCGCTCAGCTCCTCTTCCGAGAGGCGGAGAGCCTCCTCGCGGTTCATCTCCCGCAGGTGACGCTCCTCCAGCCTGCGCACGCAGATACTCAGCTCCTCGGCCCGCGCCTTGCGGTCCGTTGGCGGCAGGTCCCTGGCGAGGATGCGGTCCAGGTGTTCCGCGATCTCGTAGTCCAATTCCTCTCTCAGAGCGTCAAGTTTGGAGCATTTCAGGATGCTTGTAAACACTTCTCGGTTCTCGACCCGCCGGAAATGCTCCAGCCTCAACCCTCCCGTACCCGGGGTTTCCCATTCCCCCCCGGGGCCGGATGAGTCCCCGCCGGCAACCAGCTCGGGGTGCTGGAGGAGCAGCGCCAGGGCCGTCTCCTCCAGGGGGTCGCGGTCCATGCGGGAGAAGGGCGACGCCGATGCCTGTTGGGCCTCGTTGGCCCGGCCCGTCGGCGCCCTCCGCCGGCCTGCCGAGGCCCTCAGACGGCCCAGGCTTGCCTGCAGGGCGTCCTCGCTCACCTCCAGCATGGAGGCCAGGCGCTGAAAGTAGTAGTCCTGTTGGAATGGGTCCCGGGTGCCGTAGATCATCGGGGCCAGCAGCTCCGCCATCTCCCTCTTTCCCTGGGGTGCGGCCAGGTCCAGGCGCGCCGAGAGGGCCGTGAACAGGTAGTCCATCAGCGGGACCGCGCCCTCGATCAAGGCCGCCCACTCCTGGGGCGCCTCCCGGATGACCTCGTCCGGGTCCTTGCCCTGGGGCAGCGACGCCACCATGAGAGCGAGGTCCTGCCGGCGGTCGTACAGGGTCGGTCCTCCGCTGCGAGACACGGACTTGGCCTGGAACACCTTCCACGACGACTCCATGCTTCGGAGGGTGGCCTCCTGTCCCGCCGTGTCCGGGTCCAGGGCTAGGACGACCCGCCGGCTTGCCCCGGGCTCGCCCCTGCCCAGCAGGCCGTGTACCAGCCCCACCTGCTGCTCCGTGAGGGCCGTGCCCATGGAGGCGACCACGTTGCTGAAGCCGTGTTGGTGCGCCGCGATGGCGTCCATGTAGCCCTCGACGATGACCAGGCCCTGGGCCCGCGCCGCCTCCTTGGCCTTGTGGGCCGCGTACAGTATGCGGGACTTGTCGAACACGGGGCTGCGCGGCGAGTTGAGGTACTTGGGGCCCCCGTCGCTCAGGGCGCGGCCCCCGAAACCCGACAGGCGGCCCTCCCGGTCGCGGATGGGAAATATCAGCCGTCCCCTGAACAGGTCCCGGTATCCTCCGTCCCTGCCCTGGGTCACCAGGCCCGCCAGGGCCAGGTGCTCCTGCGTGTATCCCCTGGATGTCAGGTGGCCCCTGAGGGACGTGCCGTCCCCGGGGCTCATCCCCAGCTCGAATGCCTCTATCGTCGCCTGATCCAGGCCCCGTTTCTCCAGATATGCCCGGGCCGGGCCGCCCGTGAGGCGTGAGGCCAGCGCCTCCACGAACATCTTCAACGCGGCCTCGTTCACCTCGTATATGGTGGCGTGGGCCTTGTCCCGGTCTCTCCGGTCCTCGAGCTGCACCCCCGCCTGTTGGGCCAGCCGCGCCAGGGCCTCCTTGAAGTCCAGGTTCTCCACCTTCATCACGAAGGAGAACACGTCGCCGCCCGTGGCGCAGGCCCCGAAGCAGCGCCAGCTCTGCCGCTCGGGGAACACGAAGAAGGATGGGGTCCTTTCCGAGTGGAAGGGGCAGACTGCCTTGTAGCTCCGGCCGGAACGTTGCAGCCCCACGTAGTGGGACACCACGTCCATTATGTCCAGGCGGCCCTTGATGTCATTGACGGCCGTCATGTGTCCTCCGCGGCCCCATCGACATATTCGGTCCTGTTACCCCAATAGAAAAAGGCCGGATAGTTGGCGGTCCTTCCTGGCGGCCGGTGGTCCTTCCGGATGAGGAGATAAACGTCTCCCGCAGGGGAGGCGTGCAGAGTATCCTTATTGTACACCTTCCGGGCCCTGGTGCGCACCTCTTCAGGGCCGGGTCGGCGCCCCGTCGGCGCTCCCCGAATGCAGTCCGATGTCTCGGACCCGGCGGTTGGTAACAGCCACCACCACGGCCAGCGACGCCACCGCCAACCCGCCGATGGCCACGGCGATGGGCGGGCTGACGTGGTGGGCGATCTGGCTGGCCTGCAGCCCTCCCAGGGGGATCATGCTCCAGGTGATGGTGTAAAAGCCCATGACCCGGCCCCGGAACTCGTCGGGCACCAGCGTCTGCAGGGTGGTCATCACCATCATCAGGTGGACCGATATGAACAGGTCCGCGGCGAAGAGGGTTACCATGGACAGCCGGTAGTGTCCCCCGTCGGACACCAGGGCGAACAGCACCAGGCAGGCCCCGTGGGCGGCCGCGCCCCCCAGCAGCAGCCAGCCCTTGCGGGGGAACCTCCGGGCGTTAGCGGCAATGACGATGCCCAACAGCGCCCCCGTCCCCGCCGCGCCCATCAGCAGGCCCAGCCTCTCCGGGCCCACGTCCAGCACGTCGGAGGCGAAAACCGGCATCAGAAAGATGTAGGACATGCCGAACATGCCGTTGAAGAAGGTCATCCCGATCAGCGTCAGGAACAGCGAGTGACGTCGCAGGAACCCGAACCCCGCGGCCATCTCCCTCAGGACGCTGCCGTGGGCACGCTGCACCACCGACAGCCGCAGGCTTCCGGCCACCAGGGCCATGACGAAGAACCCGGCGGCGGTCACGAAGATCGCCACGTAGGTGTCCGTCCTGCCTATGATGATGCCGGCGGCCAGGGGGCCGAAGATCCGCGTGCCCGTCCAGACTGACGAGTTCAACGCCACGGCGTTGTACAGCGCGTCCCGGGACACCAGCCGCGGGAAGATGCTCTGGCGGGCGGGGTTGTCGAAGGCCTGGACCGACCCGATGATGAACGCTGCGACCAGGACGTGCCACTGTTCGATCCTGTCCAGGGCCACCAGCAGCCCCACCGCCAGGACCACCAGCCCGGTGGCCGACTGGGTGGCGAAAAGCAGGTGCTTGGGGTTCAGCTTGTCGGCGAAGACGCCGCCGAAGAGGGTCAGGAGGATGGCCGGTCCGGCCACGGCGGTGCTCATGTACCCCAGCGACCGGGCGTCCCCCGAGAGCTCGTGGGTGATGAGCCATCCCAGGGAGAAGAGCACCAGCATCTGGTACCCGGTGACGGAGACCAGCAGCCCCGCCCAGTAGTTGCGGAACTGGGGGTATGTCAGGGCCTCGGGCATCCGGAGGCGCCGCCTCAGAGGAGCGGCGGCCTCCGCGAACCCCCGCGGTGGAGTCCAGAACATCCGCTAGTCTTTCAGCGGTATCCTGCCCCAGACCAGCTCGTCGGCGTTCGAGACCAGCTTCTGCTCCTGCGCCAGCTCGCGGATGCGGAGCAGGGTCGCGTTGACCTCCGGGGTGAGGTACGTCCAGTCCGGCTCCTCGGGGATCCAGTAGGGAGAGTTGATCCGGACTACCGTGCCCTCATTGGCGTTTACATAAATCCCGAACTTGGACCCCTGTGGCATCATCGGTCTCCTTCGCTGAGAGCTGGGTGGGCGTCTACCCCACCTGTTTGACAATCCTCAGGCCTTCGTGGCCGGCTCCGCGGTGGCGTAGTACCCGCGGTACTCGGGCGGCAGCAGGGCCGCCACCCTGGACATGATCATCGTGGTCAGGTCGTCCAGCACCGGCCGTGGCGGCCTCCCCTCGAGCATCGGGAGGGTGAAGGGCTGCCCGATACTCACCCTGACCCTGCACAGGGGCACGGGGAGCCGGACGTAGCTGCCGATCTTCTCCGTCCCCGTCAGGGCCACGGGCAGCACGGGAGCCTGGGACTTGATCGCCAGGTACGCCACACCCCTCATCCCCTGGCGCATGCCCGGCGTCCTGCTCCGCGTACCCTCGGGGAACAGCACCACCACCCCGTCGTTCTTCAGCAGGTCCAGGTTCCAGCGCAGCGCGTCCACGTCCACCCCCTCCCTGTTCATCGGGTGGACTCCGATGGCCCTCATCAGGGCCCCCACCGGCGGGATGGCGAACAGGTCGCGCTTGCCCATGAAGTGCAGCCGCCTTGGGATGCTGGCGGCCAGGAAGGGTGGGTCGGCGTTGCTAAGGTGGTTGGACGCGACGATCAGCGGCCCCCTGGGCGGCACCGCCTCCTTGCCATCCACTTTCCAGTCTGCAAAGGCTGTGAAGCACAGCCGGGCCAGCGCCGCGCCGGCCCTGTAGGTTACTCCCATCGCCCTGCCTCGACGATCCGCACCACCTCGTCGACCACGTCCTCCACCGTCATGCTGTCGGTCCGCAGCACTATAGCGTCCTCGGCCGGTGTCAGGGGAGAGTCGGCGCGCCCGGAGTCCAGGGCGTCCCGCCGCTCCAGGTCCCGCAGCACTCCCGCGTAGCCGGCGTCCGCTTCCGGCCCGTGGACCTCCAGGCTACGTCTCCTGGCCCGCTCCTCCGCCGAGGCCTCCAGGTACAGCTTCACGTCGGCGTCGGGCAGCACGACGGTGCCGATGTCCCGCCCCACGACCACGATGGCGCCCTCCCGGGCGATCTCCCGCTGGAGCCGCACCAGGGCCGAGCGGACGCGCGAGACGCGGGCCACCAGGGAGACGACCCGGTCCACCCGGGCCTCCCTGAGCTGCGCCTGCAGCTCCACTCCCTCTACGATGACTCCCACGTCTTCCGAATCGCTCACCGACATGGACGCCCCCTCGGCGAGGAGCCCCGTCGCGTCCTCGTCCCCGGGGTCGACCCCCCGTTCCAGGGCAAGCCACGCCACGGCGCGGTACATGAGGCCTGTGTCCAGAAAGCGGTACTCCAGGCGGTGGGAGACCCCCCTTCCCACCGAGGTCTTGCCCGACGCCGTCGGACCGTCGATGGCTATCTTCCGTCGCGTGGACACGTGTGTGAGGGCCCGGCTGCAACAGGCCCCGCCTTCCGCCGCCGGGCCGGGTCGATGCTGTCAAGAAGTATAGCCTACGCGGGGTATACTGTATAGACGATGAGCTCTTGGAACGCGCCGCCACGCTGGGTCGCCGTCTCGGCGGCCCTGGCAGTGTTCGGGGCCGTGGCCTATCTGGCCGCCACGTTCGATACCTTCGTGGGCGACCGCGAGGGCCTGGCAATGTTCCAAGCCGTGGACAGCGGCTGGCTGGAGGGCGCTGCCAGGGCGGTCACGACCCTCGGCGACCCCCTGGTGGCCGCCCTGTCCATCCTCGGGCTTGCCGCCGTCCTCCTGGCGTTGCGGAGGAGGCGCGACGCTCTGGTAGCCCTGCTGCTCTTCGTACCCGAAGGGCTGCAGCTTGCCGTGAAGGAGCTCGTGGCGAGGCCGCGCCCCGAGTTCTCCCTGTTGGACCACGCTCCCACCAACCCCTCCTTCCCCAGCGGCCACGCGACCCATGCCGTCCTGTTCTTCGGCTGCGTCGCCGTGCTGGTCTCGGGGCTGGTCCGTCCCTTGTGGCTGGCCCGGCTGCTGCAGGTGCTGCTCTGGCTGACGGTGCTCGCCGTGGGCGCATCCCGCGTGTACCTGGGCGTCCACTGGCCCAGCGACGTGTTGGGCGCATATCTCTTTGGGGGCATTTGCCTCGCCGTCCTGCTTCGCCTGCGGAAAAGTGGGGTAACCATGCGCCTGAATCGGTTCTTTCCGCCCTTCTCCCGGTGCTACAGTGGCCCCGGACCAGGGGAGCGGGAGGCGGAATGAGCTGGCTGGACGCGATCATCCTGGCGGCGGCCGGGTTCGCTGCCATGGTGGGCCTGGGCATCGGCGGCATCCACGTGGCGGTGACCGGCGTGGCCGTCCTGCTCGGCACCTCCCTGGCGGGGCACCATCACGATCTCGTCGAGCCCCTGGTCTCCCGGTTCACCGACGCGCAGAACCAGGCGCAGATCATCTCCTTCGCCGTCATCATGGTCGTCGTCATACTGGTCGCCGTGGCGGTGGGCGTGGCCGTCCGTGCCTTCATGAAGGGGCTGAAGCTGGGGTGGGTCGACCGGCTGCTGGGGTTGGTCCTGGCGGTGGTGATCACCCTGGCCGTGGGCTCCGCCCTGCTATCCGTCGTCCAGACCTATCCCGTGGGCGGCGCCGACGGGGTCATAGACGACTCCGTGCTGGGGACCTTCCTGGCCGACAACTTCGACACCGTCCTCCGGGCCATCAGGTTCATCCCCAAGGACCTGGGAGTCTGAGCCTCCCCTCCGGCCGTACCACGCCGTCCTGGCCTCGTAACCGTGTCCCACTGGAGGAAATCGCCGCCGACGTATTATAATTGCCCATGCTGACTTCTCCGGTCCTCGTACTCAACCTGAACCACGAGCCGATAAACGTCTGTCAGGTGAGGCGGGCCGTGGTGCTGCTGGGCAAGGGAAAGGCGGAGCTGCTGGAGAACGGGCGCGGCGAGATATCCACTCCCAGTAGGAAGATAGCCGTGCCCTCTGTCATACGCCTGGTCAACCTGGTGCGGCGTCCTTTCGTGCAGCGCAAGCTGTCCAAGAAAGAGATATTCATGCGCGATCGCCACACCTGCCAGTACTGCGGCCTGCAGACCAAGGAGCTTACCCTCGACCACGTCAAGCCCCGGCGCCAGCACGGCGACCATACTTGGCAGAACGTGGTCAGCGCCTGCATACCGTGCAACCGCGTCAAGGCCGGGCGCACCCCCGCCGAGGCCGGAATGGCCCTGCTGCGCCGGCCCAAGGCCCCCTACCCCAACCCCTACTACGTCCTCTACAACCGGACGATCCTCGACGAGTGGCGCAAGTTCATCCCCTGGGTCGACGTCGGCTAGGACCCGCCTGACCCGGCCGGTAGGCCCAGCATCAGCACCTCCAGGGCCAGCCTGGAGTTGGCGTTGTCCTCCAGGGCGTCCAGCTTGTCCAGG
The DNA here is from genome assembly GCA_965207305.1 of Dehalococcoidia bacterium. Classification (GTDB taxonomy): domain Bacteria; phylum Chloroflexota; class Dehalococcoidia; order Lucifugimonadales; family JAGWBF01; genus JAGWBJ01. The sequence goes on from CBDBMB010000003.1 coordinate 434,529, forward strand.
AGCGACCTGATGACATCCGCCGCCTGCCGGCTGGTGATCCGGGAGGCCTGGGCCTCCAGGCTGTCGATCCACTCCTCGTGGTAGACCAGCTCCCGCGCTCCCGCCGTGACCAGCAGCAGGTCCCTCCACCATCTCAGCCACGTGTTCAACGACTCCCTGGCGCGGGCGCGGTTGCCGAAGTGCTGGGTCGCGATCTCGGCGGCGTAGGCGAAACGGGCCTCCAGCTCTCCCGTGGAGAGGCCCGCGACCCGTTCCACCGCTTTCTGGTGCTCCTCCTCCAGGGATGGGTCCTCCAGTGCCGATACGGCCCACCCAAGGCGTCCCATGGAGAGGCGGGCCAGCCGGTCCGCCCGTGACTGCTCCGTGGAGTGGCGCTCCGCCAGGAAGCGGGCCACCCGGGGCACGGCCATGGGGCGGAGCTCCAGGCGGCGGCACCGGGAGCGCACCGTCGCCAGCAGGGCGTCCTCCTCCGAGGTTAGCAGCATGATGACGACCTGCTCCGGCGGCTCCTCCAGAGTCTTCAGCAGGGCGTTGGCCGCCTGCTCGCTCATGTGCTCGGCCCCGTCCACGATGAAGACCCTGTGGGACCCTTCGTACGGCTTCAGGTTCGCCTGGTGCTGTACCTCCCGGACCTCGTCAATGCCGATCTCAGTCCTGGAGGCCCCTTCGGGCCTGACCTCCAGGCTGAGGACCCGGACGTCGGCGTGCTGCCCGGCGGATATCCTCTGGCACTGGGTACATGTACCGCAGGGCGCCTCCTCCGGGGACCGGCAGTTCAGGGCCCGGGCCAGGTCCAGCGCCAGGGTGCCTTTTCCCACCTGAGGCGGTCCGGCGATCAGGTAGGCGTGGGCGTACCTTCCCTCCCGGACACTCCGCTCCAGCCGTTGGACGAGGGCGTCATGGCCCTGCAGCTTCCACATTGCGCGCTCCGCCGCCGGCGGCTACACCAGGTCGCAGCTCAGGATGTCCCGGTAGCTCTCCCGCCGCCGGATCAACCGGGCCTCTCCGTCGTTCACCAGCACGATGGGCGGCCGGGGGTTCAGGTTGTAGACCGACGCCATGGGCAGGCAGTAGGCCCCCGAGGCCGGCAGACCCACCAGGTCTCCAGACTCGAGGGGGGGCAGGAGTGCGTCGCGCACCAGCACGTCCCCCGACTCGCAGTACTTCCCGGCGATGGTCACCCTCTCCGACGGCTCGACGGCCATCTTGTTGGCCGCCACGGTCTCGTAGGCCGCCTCGTAGAGGGCCGGCCGGATGTTGTCTCCCATCCCCCCGTCCACCGATACGTACTTGCGCACCCCGGGGATGTCCTTGATGGCGCCCACCCGGTACACGGCCACCCCCGCGGGCCCGACGATGGCCCGACCCGGCTCCACCACCAGACGCGGCGCCTCCATCCCCAGGTCGCGGCACGTCTCGTGGGTGGTGGAGACGATGGCCTCGGCGTACTCCGCCACCGACGGTGCATTCTGCTCCCTGGTGTAGTTGATGGCGAACCCGCCCCCGGGGCTGAATTCCCGCAGCGCCAGCCCCTCCTCCCGGAACCGGGAGGCCAGCTCGAGCACCAGCTTCGTGGCGACCCGGTACGGCTCTACCTCGAACAGGGGGGACCCCAGGTGGAAGTGGAGGCCGACCAGGTTCAGGTTGGGGCTTGCCAGCGCCCCGCGTATCGCCTCGTCGGCGTCGCCGGTCTGCAACGAGAAGCCGAACTTGCTGTCCAGCACCCCGGTCGTGGTGTACACGTGGGTGTGGGGGTCCACCCCCGGGGAGACCCGGACCATGATGTCCTGGACCCTTTGCGCCTCCGCTGCCAGCCGGTCCAGCAGGCCCAGCTCGTGGAAGTTGTCCACTACCACCCGCCCGATGCCGTACTCCAGCGCCTCCCGCAGCTCCTGCTCCGTCTTGTTGTTGCCGTGGAAGTAGACGTTGTCCGGCGGGTAGCCGGCCGCCGCGGCGATGGCCAGCTCTCCGCCCGAGACCACGTCCAGCCCCAGGCCCTCCTCTATCATGATCCGGGCCAGGGCCGGGTTGATGTAGGCCTTGCTGGCATAGGCCACCGTCGTGTCGGCGTGCCGGCCCCGGAACTCCCGGACGAACTCCCGGCAGCGGCCCCTCAGCGTCTCCTCGTCGAAGACGTACAGCGGTGTGCCGAAGCTCGCCTCCCCGGCCAGCTCCACCACGTCGCAGCCCCCTATCACCAGGTGCCCCTGGGGATTCACCTCGGCCGTGTCCGGGAGCACCCTCTTGACCGTAGCCAGCATCACGTATCCTCCGGTTGTTGCTCTTGTTGGCCCATTTGCCCGTTTGCCTGTTCGACCATTGGCCTACTTGGACGACCCTCTGCGCCGCCTGACGGCCACGTATGCTGCCCCCGCCAGGGCGAGCGCCCAGATGGGGCTGAGGATGCCCGCCCAGATGGCGGCGCTGCCGAGCCCCCTGCCGATGGCTCCCAGGGCGCCTACGGCGTCGCCGGATATGCCTCCGGGGCTCCAGCCCGGCGACTCCAGCACCAGCACCCGTGTGGAGTCCTTGCTGGTGATGGTCCCCGCGTCTCCCGTTCCCGTTACCGTCAGTGTGGCCGTGAAGGGTGTGGGGCGCTCGTTGGCGTAGGTGTGGACGGCCTCCGCCGTCGTGTCCCCGGCCTCCAGGGTCCCAGTGACGGGCGAGGAGCCGTCCCCGAACTCCCACTTGTACGACACCTGGGACATCTCCTCGGGCCGGGTGAAGGAGCCGCTGAAGCGCACCGAGTCACCCTCGTCCACGGTCATGTCCCGGCCCGCGAACACGTCGATGCGCGGGAGTCTCGTCACCACCACGGTGAGGGTGTCCTCCCCCTCGGCGACGCCGGCCTCGCCCGTGCCGGTTATCTCGAAGGTCACGATGAAGGGCGAGTCCGTCTCGTCCTCGTAGAAGTGGGTCACGGTGGCGGTGCTCCGCGTGACTCCGTCGGCGTTGGGCACCGTGCGGCTGCCCGCCACCGGGCCCGACCCGTCGCCGAAGTCCCACTCGTACCGGAAGTCCTCTATGCCCTCGGGGGCCGTGAACTCCGCCCGGAACCGGACGGGCTCCCCCAGGCTGGCCGTGCGGTCCTCTCCCGCGTCCGCTTTCATCGCGGCGGGCTCCAGCTCCAGGCTCACGTTGATCAGGGAGAAGGCCACGGTCTCCTCGAGGAGCTTGATCCGGCCCTCTATCTCCTCGATCTGCCCGCGTACCTTGCTGAGCTCCTGCTGCACCAGCAGCAGCTCCTCGACCTTGGCCGTCTGCCCCAACAGCTCCAGCAGCTGTTCCTCGCTGGCCGCGAGGTTCCTCAGCCGCGACTGGTGGTCCACGTACTCGTCGGTAACGTCCCGGCTGGAAGACACCTCCGAGTCCACCTTCGTCGCCAGCTCCCGGAGACGGCCCATCGTCTCGTCCACCCGCTGTGCGGGCACCCGCACCGATATGAACGCCCGGTGGTCCTCCTGCCTGCTGGACTGGACCACCCAGCCGTCCATCCCCTCGGCCAGGGTCTGGACCTCCTGCAGCGTCCCTGCCAGGTCACCCACCGTCAGTGCCATGTCGACCGTCCGGACGATCATGCGCGTCTGGACCTCGGGAGCGGCCATGGCGGCGGGCGCCGGGGTAGGGACAGCCATAGCCAGCGTCGCTGCCGGGTCCACAGCCTCCGTCTTGACAGCCGCCGAAACGTTGGTAGGCACCGACGCTGGCCTTGGCATCGGCGTGTCTACAGCGGTAGAGATGGGCCCTGGGGCCCCCGCGGGCCCCTGGGCACCCTTGGCCCCCCGCAGCGCCATCACCTCCGCTTCCTCCATGTATTCCTCAGACTCCCATGAGTCTTCATACTCGTCGAGGGAAAGTGACCAATCTCCATCCACGCTCTCGGATTCGCCCCCGCACGCCGCCAGTGCCAACAGCATTACCAGGGCGGCGATGGTCAGGTACCAGGCTCGTCTCGTCATTGCCCGACCTCCGATCTTGGTAAGGGCCGTGTCCGTGTGCAGCGTCCCCAGCCCCTACTACCGTTGACGGAAGCCGATAGGGAAAAGTTCCCGGAGTGGGTGGAACGCCCACATGGTAGATGGGCCCCTCGGCAGTGTCAACCCATCCCCACCCTCCCCCTCTCCCCCTGGGAGAGGGCAGGGGTGAGGGTAAGACCGGGGTGAGAGGTAAGGGCACAGGTCCATAGCTACTACCCACGGGCCTTTTCTGCTAATATGGGTGTAGTCAGCTAGGGGGCCAGGTGCCAGGTCCCTTGGACACACCAGGAAACGGGCGACCCGCCGGCGGGGAGGCCCGTGGCAGGAGGTAAGGATGCCGGTCCAGTTCGAGGACGCCACGACGCGCATAGTGAAGGTCCCCCATATGGGTCCCATAGACAACAACAGCTACGTCCTCTCTTGCGTGGAGACGGGCGAGGCCGTGATCATCGACGCCCCCGAGGAGCCCGAGAAGCTCCTTGCCGAGCTCGGCGACGTAAAGGTGAAGGCCATCATCATCACCCACCAGCACGGCGACCACACCGCCGGCCTCCGGGAGATGACCCAGAGCACCGGCGCCCCCGTCGCCTCCCACACCGAGGACGCCCCCGCCATTCCCGTCGCCCCCTCCATATTGCTGGAGGACGGCCACGTGGTCCAGATTGGGAAGCTGGAGCTGCTGGCCAGGCACACCCCCGGCCACACGCCCGGCGCCGTGTGTCTGCTCATCGGCAGCCACATCTTCACCGGCGACACACTGTTCCCCGGCGGCCCGGGCAAGACCCGCAGCCCCGAGGCCTTCAGGCAGGTGAAGGACAGCATAACCAGGCATATCCTGCCCCTTCCAGACGACACTGTGATCCTGCCCGGCCACGGCGGCAACACCACCGTCGGCCGGTCCAGGGAAGAGATCCGCGACTTCGACTCCGGGCAGCACCCCGACGACCTGTACGGTGACGTGGAGTGGCGCAAGAGCTAGAGAGTTGTTCCTCGCGGGCCCGCCCGGGCGCGAGGGACCCATTACCCATCGGGACCTGCGCCCATGGCCGGGTGACTCGCCCCGTGACCTTTAGGGAGTAGTCATGTTTCAGCGGACCCTCATGGACAACGGGCTGCACGTGCTAACGTCCTCCATGCCCCATACACGCTCCGTCTCAGTCGGCATCTTCATCGGCGCCGGGTCGCGGTACGAGTCCGACGAGATAGCCGGCGTCTCCCACTTCCTGGAGCACGTCCTTTTCAAGGGCACAAAGAGCTGGCCCACCGCACGGGACGTCAGCGAGGCCATCGAGGGCGTCGGTGGCGTCATGAACGCCAGCACCGACCGCGAGATGACCGTCTTCTGGTGCAAGGTCGCCAGGCCTCACTTCGAGCGGGCTCTGTCGGTCCTGGTGGACATGATGCTCAACCCCCTCCTCGACCCGGTCGAGATAGACAAGGAGCGGGAGGTGGTCCTGGAAGAGCTCCGGATGGTCAACGACTACCCCACCAACCGGGTCGAGCTCCTCATCGACGAGACCCTGTGGCCCGACCAGTCCATGGGCAGGGACGTGGGGGGCAGCCAGGAGTCGGTCAGCGGGCTGACCCGGGAGCACATCCTGGACTACATCAGGCAGCAGTACACGCCGGGCAACACCGTGGTCTCCGTGGCCGGGGACATATCCCACCAGGAGGTGCTTGATCTCCTGGACGGGGCCCTGGAAGGCTGGGAGCCGGCGACGCCCATGGAGTGGCAGCCCGTCGTCGACGGCCAGACCTCCCCGCGGGTGCGGGTGGAGCAGCGGAAGACCGACCAGGCCCACCTGATCGTCGGACTCCCCAGCCTGCCCATGGGGCACCCCGACCGGTACGCCCTGGGGCTGATGAACGTGGTCCTGGGCGAGGGCATGAGCAGCCGCCTCTTCCTGGATCTGCGGGAGAAGCAGGGCCTGGCCTACGATGTCCACAGCTCCCTCAACCTGTTTCGGGACTGCGGCTCCCTGACCGTCTACTGCGGCGTGGAGCCCCGGAAGAGCGCCCAGGCCATAGGCGCCATCCTCGAACAGCTCGCGGGCCTTCAGGAGCCCATCCCCCAGGCGGAGCTGGACAAGGCCCGGGAGTTGTCCAAGGGCAGGATGCTCCTCCGCATGGAGGACAGCCGAAGTGTCGCCATGTGGATGGGCGCCCAGCAGACCCTTTTGAAGACCGTCCGCACCGTCGACGAGGTCGTGGAGAGGATGGACGCCGTCACCACCGACGACGTGCAGCGCGTCGCCTCGACCGTGGTCCGCCAGGAGGCCCTGAACCTGGCGGTGGTCGGGCCCTTCCGCAGCGACCGCCGCTTCCGCAGCCTGCTGAAGATCTAGGAATGGCCTGAACGGGCCCGCTGGCCCTCCACCCTGCCCTGTCATCCCGCCCCGCCTCGGCTGTCATTCCGAGCCGCAGGCGAGGAATCTTTGGTCCGCGTGTGTATAGGATGCCGCGCCCCAGGGGTTCACGCCTGGAGTCAAGTAAGCCTGAACACGCCCTATGCCGGCTTGAAAAAGGGGACGCTGACCTGGTCCGTCGCCCTGATAAACGTCACCTCCACGGGCATCCCTATGGCGACATCCCCCGGGTCGCACTCCACGACGTTGGTGAACATCTTAACCCCCTCCTCCAGCTCCACCAACGCCAGGACGTAGGGGACCTCCTCGGCGAACCCGGGCGTCCGGTTCTGCCGCGTGACGGTGAAGGTCCAGACCCTGCCCCTGCCGCTGGACCGCACCCACCGGACCTCGTTGCTCCAGCAGGCGGAGCAGATGCCCCTTGGGTAGAACTGGTAGGCCTGACAGGCGTCGCACTGCTGTACCAGCAGCTCTCCCCGGCGGCACGCCTCCCAGTAGGGGCGGGTCTCCCCGGAGATTGTCGGCAGGGGCTTCTTCCACTCCGCCAACCTCTAGTCCCTCCCCAGGATGACCGTGCCCCCGCTGTGCCGGGAGCCCAGCCCGCCCCCCGTGCCGTGGCACAGGGCTATCTTGCAATCGGCCACCTGCCGTGGGGTCCCCTCGAACTCGTGGCGTAGCTGCCTCGTGGCCTCCATCAGCAGGAAGATCCCCCGCATTCCCGGGTGGTTGGACGACAGCCCGCCGCCGTCGGTGTTGATGGGAAGCTCTCCGCCGAGCTGGAGCCTGCCTCCGGACACGAAGTCGCCCCCCTCCCCCTTCTCGCAGAAGCCCAGGTCCTCCAGGGTGGTGAGGACGGTGATGGTGAACGAGTCGTAGATCATGCACATGTCGATGTCGTCGTGGGTCACCCCAGCCGTGGCGAAGGCCGGCTGCCGGGTCTGGCCGGCCGCCATGTACGCCAGGTCCCGCTTTCCGGCGCCCTGGTGGGCCACGCCCTCCCCGGTCCCCAGCACCCATACGGGTGGCCGCCTGCATCCCCGGGCCACCTCCGGAGAGGCTACCACCACCGCCCCGCCCCCGTCGGTGATGACGCAGCAGTCCAGGATGTGGAGGGGCGACGAGATCATCCGGGACCTCAGCACGTCCTCGACGGTGATGGGGTTGCGGAACATGGCGTGGGGGTTCATGGAGGCGTGCTTCCGTACGGCTACGGATACCTCGGCAAGCTGCTCCGGGGTCGTCCCGTACTGGTGCATGTGCCGCTGGGCCACCATGGCGTACAGGCCCACGGTGGTTACCCCGTACAGCTCCTCGAAGCTGTCGGGGGACGGGTCCAGCCGCGGGTGTCCCAGGCGGGCCGCACCGCCGGTGCCCACCGCTATCCCCCCAGAGCGGGCCAGGGTGCAGTAGGTGATCACGGCACAGCTCATGCGCCCCGCCGCGATGGCCGTCAGAGCGTGGGACAGGTGGAACTCGAAGGACGCGCCCCCCACCGACGTGTTGTCCACCATCCGGGGGTTCAGGTCTAGGTAGTCGGCCAGGTTCAGGCCGCTGTTGCGCACCGACATCGAGGACGTGAACAGCCCGTCCACGTCCCCCTTGGAGAGTCCGGCGTCCTCCAGGGCCTTGATGACGCTCTCGCCCTGGACCTGCAGCTCGCTCTTGTCCGGCGCATACCTGGTCGGGTGCTCGTGCACCCCCACGATGGCCGCCGCCTTCCTGAGATCGACCATCCTAGCCGCTCCCTGCCACCGCCGCGGCCTTCCGCCGCCGCCGCGGCCGTTCGGGAGGAGGCGGCGAAGCGCCGTTGAGGACCCCCTTCAGGTACCGGCCCGTGTGGGAGTCCTCGACGGCCATCACCTGCTCGGGGGTGCCCGTGGCGATGACGTGGCCGCCCCGGTCTCCCGCGCCGGGTCCCAGGTCGATGATCCAGTCGGCGTTCTTTATCATGTCCAGGTGGTGCTCGATGAGGACTACCGAGTTGCCCGCGTCCACCAGCCGGTGTAGCACCCTCAGCAGGGCGGCGCAGTCCTCGAAGGAGAGGCCCGTGGTGGGCTCGTCCAGGATGTACAGTGTCTTCCCCGTCGCCCGGCGGGAGAGCTCCGTGGACAGCTTGACCCTCTGGGCCTCTCCCCCCGACAGGGTGGTGGCCGGCTGGCCCAGGCGGATGTACCCCAGGCCCACGTCCCGCACCGTCTCCAGCTTGGCCCGTATCTTCGGGAAGTTCCAGAAGAGCTCCAACGCCTGGTCCACCGTCATGTCCAGCACGTCGGCGATGCTCTTCTCCCGGAAGGTCACCTCCAGCGCCTCCCGGTTGTAGCGCTTGCCCTTGCACACCTCGCAGGGCACCGTCACGTCGGGGAGGAACTGCATCTCGATCTGGTTGTACCCCTCTCCCTGGCATGCCTCGCACCGGCCCCCGCGCACGTTGAAGGAGAACCTCCCAGGCGCGTAGCCTCGCACCCTCGCCTCGGGCAGGTTCGAGAAGAGGGTCCGGATGGGCGTGAACGTGCCGGTGTACGTGGCGGGGTTGCTCCGGGGCGTGCGCCCGATGGGAGACTGGTCGATGTTGACCACCTTGTCTATCTCGTCGAGGCCCAGGATGGTCTTGTGCCTCCCAGGTCGGTCCTTGCCCCGGTAGAACACCTGGGCCAGCTTCTTGTACAGCACCTCGTTCACCAGGGTGCTCTTGCCCGACCCCGAGACTCCCGAGACGCAGACCAGGAGGCCCAGGGGTATCCGGACGTCCACGCCCTTCAGGTTGTTCTCCTCGGCCCCCTTGATGACCAGGCGCCTCTTGTTGGCGTGCCGCCTTCGAGGGGGGACCGGGATGGTCCGCCGCCCGCTCAGGTAGTCGCCGGTGATGGAGTTGCGATTCTCCATCACGTCATCTATGGTCCCCGTGGCCACCACCTGGCCGCCGTTCTCGCCCGCCCCGGGGCCCAAGTCCACAATGAAGTCCGCCGCCCGCATCACCGCCTCGTCGTGCTCCACCACCACCACCGTGTTTCCCAGCTCCCGCAGCCGCTCCAGCGTGTCCACCAACCGGGCGTCGTCCGCGGGATGAAGCCCCACCGTCGGCTCGTCGCACACGTACAGCACCCCGGTGAGCCCGGAGCCGATCTGGGTCGCCAGGCGGATCCTCTGGGCCTCCCCTCCCGACAGGGTCTGGGCCGTCCTGTCCAGGGTCAGGTACTCCAGCCCGATGTTCACCAGGAACCTGAGCCGCGCCTCGATCTCCTTCAGTATCTGACGGGCGATGGTCATCTCCCGCGCCGACAGCACCACCGGCTGGGGGCCGCTGCCGTTGGACTGGTCCTCCTCGGCCAGCCGGCAGACCCAGGACAGGGAGTTCTCGATGGTCAGGGCGCAGATGTCCATGATCCCCATGCCGTCGATCTCCACGGCCAGGGCCTCGGGCCTCAGGCGCTTGCCGTCGCACGACGCACAGGCCTGGGCGGCCATGTACCGCTGTATCTCGCCCCGGGTGTAGTCCGACTCCGTCTCCCTGTACCGGCGCTCCAGGTTGGGTATGGCCCCCTCGAAGTTCGTCTCCCAGTTGTACACTTGCCCCGAGTGCGTCTTGTGAGTGATGGTCACGGGCTCGCCCTTGTTGCCGTACAGCAGCAGCTCCATGGCCCGCTTCGGGAGCTTGCGCACGGGCACCTTCGTGGAGAAGTCGTAGGCGTTGGCCACCGACTGGATCAGGCTCAGGTACCAGCCGCTGGAGGAGCCCGAGCGCATCCACGGGACGATGGCCCCCTCGGACAGGGACAGCTCCTTGTTGGGGATGATCAGGTCCGGGTCCACCGTCAGCTTGAACCCCAGCCCGGTGCACTCGGTGCACGCCCCGTGGGGGCTGTTGAAGCTGAATGTCCGGGGCTCTATCTCCGGCAGGCTGACCCCGCAGTGGACGCAGGCGAAGTGCTCCGAGAACACGTGCTCGTCGCCGCCGTCCACGGCCACCTGCACCACCCCGGAGCCGTGCCTCAGCGCCGTCTCCACCGAGTCGGCGACACGGGTCACCTCCATGTCCTGGGCCACCACCAGCCGGTCCACCACTATCTCGATGTAGTGCCACTTCTGCTTGTCCAGCCCCAGGTCGCCGATCTCGTCCAGCAGGTGTATGTCGCCGTTGACCCGCACCCGGACGAACCCAGCCTTGCGCGCCTCCTCCAGCACGTCCTTGTGCTCGCCCTTGCGCCGGCGCACCTTGGGCGCCATGACCATGATCCGGGAGCCCTCCGGCAGCTCCAGGATGGCGTCCACGATCTGCTGCACCGTCTGCCTCTGGACCGGCCGGCTGCACTTCGGGCAGTGGGGGTGCCCCACCCGCGCCATCAGCAGCCGCAGGTAGTCGTAGATCTCAGTGACCGTGCCGACGGTGGACCGGGGGTTGTGGGAGACGCCCTTCTGGTCGATGGAGATGGCGGGGGACAGGCCCTCGATGTACTCCACGTCGGGCTTCTCCATCCGGCCCAGGAACTGCCGGGCGTAGGCCGACAGGGACTCGACGTAGCGGCGCTGCCCCTCGGCGTAGATGGTGTCGAAAGCCAGGGAGCTCTTGCCCGAACCCGAGACGCCGGTGATCACCACCAGCTTGTCCCGGGGGATCGTCACGTCGACGTCCTTTAGGTTGTGCTCCCTGGCGCCCTTGACGTGGATGTACTCCTGGGGCATGGACTGTCACCTGAAGGATATGGATGCCCTATTGTAGCACCGGCGCCGCCCCCGGGGGAGACGAGACCGGACCCGGCCCTACTCCAGCTCCACCAGGGGCTGGTCTCCGGTCACCTGCTCCAGGGGCTGCACGTGTATCGCCTTGATGACCCCGTCGGCGGGGCTCCGGATGCTCTGCTCCATCTTCATGGCCTCCACCACCGCCACCTCCTGTCCCGAGGAGACGGCGTCCCCCGGCCTGACGGTGACCGCCACCACCCGCCCGGGCATGGGAGACCGGATGACCTTGTCGCCGCTGCGATCCCCTCCGGCTTGCTGCCCGGCGGGCCGCGCCGCGGGCTGGGCTGGAGGGGCGCCCGGCGACGCCGGCGGGGCGGCCGCGCCGGGGAGGCCCTCCACCTCCACCAGGAACGTCTCCCCCTCCACGTTGACCCTGACCGGCGACGTGGAGAGGTCCTCCACCTCCACCGTGTACCACCGGTCGCCGACCCTTACCCGGATGCTCTTTACCGCCAACCGCTTCTCCCGATGGACCGCGCCAGCATCTGGTCCCTGCGTCCGTTGATCTTCCAGGCGTCGTAGTGCCCCTCCGCCGGGCGCGTGCCGGTTACGGCGACGCCGTTCATGGACAGCAGCGTGCTGACGGCTATGGCCGCGGCCAGCTCTCTGTCGTTGCCTGCACCGTTCTCGTGGCCGTCGGCCTGTCCGTTCTCGCGCCCGTTGGTCGCCGACGAGACGAATCCCGTCGTGTAGGTGCTGTCCATGAAGCTGGGGTGGCCTATCAGCCGCCGGATCGCCGGGATGTTGGAGTTCGTCCCGGTGATGCGGAACCGGCCAAGGGCCCGGTCCAGCCGCTTCCTGGCCTCCTCCCGGTTGGAGCCCCAGCACATCAGCTTGGCCATCAGCGAGTCGTAGTCGGGCAGCACCTCGTACCCGGAGAACAGGCTGCTGTCCACCCTTACGTGCTTCCCCGAGGGGTGGCGGAAACCCTCCACCCTGCCCGGCATCGGTATGAACGTCTCCGGGTCCTCCGGGTAGATCCGGGCCTCCATGGCGTGCCCGTTCACCCGGATGTCCTCCTGGGACACGGGCAGCGGCTCTCCGGCGGCCACCCGGAGCTGCAGCTCCACCAGGTCCAGGCCCGTGACCATCTCTGTGATGCCGTGCTCCACCTGCAGGCGCGTGTTCATCTCCAGGAAGAATATCCCGCCGCCGGGGGCGACCAGGAACTCCACTGTCCCGGCGTTGGTGTAGCCGATGTGCCGGCCCAGCATCAGGGCGTACTCGCACAGCCTGGCACGCTGCTCTTCGTCCAGCTTGATCGCCGGGGTCTCCTCCACGATCTTCTGGTTGCGGCGTTGCACCGAGCAGTCCCTCTCGAACAGGTGGACCAGGTTGCCGTGCTCGTCTCCCAGGATCTGCACCTCTATGTGGGAAGCCCCGGGTACGTACCGCTCCAGGTATAGCTGGGCGCTCCCGAAGGCGTGCCGGGCCATCGCCCGTTCCTGCTGGATGATCGACGTCAGGTGGTCCAGCGACTCGATGATCCGGATCCCGATGCCCCCGCCGCCCTGGGTGGCCTTCAGCATCAGTGGGAACCCCAGCTCCCAGGCCGCGTTGCTGGCCGTGGTGTCCCCCACCGCCGTCCGCGTCCCGGGCAACACCGGGAGCCCCGCCTTCCGGGCCAGGTTGCGCGCCTTTACCTTGTCCCCCATCGCCTCCATCACGTAGGGATACGGGCCGATGAAGCGCACGTCCGCCTCGTGGCACGCCCGGGCGAACCCCGGGTTCTCCGACAGGAACCCGTATCCGGGGTGCACCGCGTCCGCGTCCGAGGTCCCGGCAGCCTCCACGATGCGCTGGGTGTTCAGGTAGCTCTCTTTGGGCGACGACGGGCCCAGGAAGTAGGCCTCGTCGGCCATCTTCACGTGAAGCGCCTTCTTGTCGGCCTCGGAGTAGACCGCCACCGTCTTCACGTTCAGCTTCCGGCAGGCGCGGATCACCCGGCAGGCAATCTCGCCCCGGTTGGCTATCAGCACCTTCTTGAGCACGCCGCCTCCTCTTCCGCCCCGTCTCGCGACCCTCGCGCATCCCTGGGGACGCTCAGCCGCGGCGGCCGCTCAAGGTGCTCCAGGAACCTCCTGGAGCGGACCTCCCGGTCCAGCCAGTATCTCAGCGCGGCGTCCAGCAGGTCCTTCAGCTCCCGCCGCAGCGGCGGCTCGATACGTACCTGGGCCAGCTCCGCCATCCCCCGGCGGTCCATGAAGCGCAGCACCTTCATGGCCTGGAGGGAGAGGCCCATGATGCGGGGCCCCGACGGCGTGCAGGCGAGGCACAGGGCTCCTCCGGCCTCGGGACTGAACCGGTGACTGCCGGCCTCCAGGCCCCCGCGGCATTCCACGCACCCGTACAGCTCAGGCATGAACCCCGAGCACTTGAGGACGTGCAGGTCGAAGTACCGGAGCGCCAGCTCCGGGTCCGAGTCTCCCTGGAGGGCCCCTACCGTCTCCAGCAGCAGGTTGTACAGGTCGGCGTTCGGGCTGCCCTCGGCCCCGAACCCGTCGGCCAGCTCCGCAACGTAGATGGCCCGGGAGATGCTATCCAGGTCCGCCTTGAGCCCGGAGTGGCTGTCCAGCGTCTGCACCTGGGTGACGGTGTCGATGCCCCCCGGCCTGGACGCGGCCAGGGACAGGTGCACCAGGTTCAGGGGCTCCAGGTGTCCCACCATCTTGCTGGTGGGCTTTCGGGCGCTCCGCACCACCGCCTTCAGCTTGCCCATGTCCCTGGTGTAGAGGGTAGCCATCAGGCCCGCCTCGCCCAGCGACGCGGACTTCAGCACCAGGCCCTGGCACTGGTACGACCTCGGTCTCGCCATGCTACAGGTCACGCCTTCCCTGGAACGCCCGGCTGAGGGTGAGCTCGTCTGCGTACTCCAGGTCTCCGCCCACGGGGAGGCCCCGGGCCAGGTGGGTCACACGCGTCGCCTCTGGCACCACGTGGCGCCGGATGTACATCGCCGTCGCCTCCCCCTCCAGCGTCGGGTTGGTGGCTATGATCACCTCCGACACCTGGTCCTTCTCCAGGCGTTCGGCCAGCTCCTTCAGCCTCAGGTCCTCCGGCCCCACGCCATTCATGGGGGATATCACCCCGTGCAGCACGTGGTACAGGCCCCTGTAGCACCCGGTGCGCTCCAGGGCCAGCACGTCCAGCGGCTCCTCCAGCACGCAGATCTGGCTCCGCTCCCGCCTCGGGTCATCGCAGATGGCGCACGGCTCCGTGTCCGTCAGGTTCTGGCAGATGGAGCAGAACAGCACCCGGTCCTTCACGTCCACGATGGCCTGGGACAGGGCCCGGGCCTCCTCCTCCGGAAGCCTGACGACGTGATAGGCCAGCCTCTGGGCGCTCTTGGGCCCCACGCCCGGGAGCTTGTTCAGCTCCCGGATTAGCCGGGCCACCGAGGGCGCTGCCGCTGGAATCGGATTGGTGGTCATGGCGGCTATGTCAGCCCCGGAATGTCCAGCCCCCCCGTGAGCAGGCTCAGCTTTTCGGAGGCCATCTCTTGGGACTTGCTCAGGGCGTCGTTCACCGCGGCCGTGACCAGGTCCTGGAGCATCTCCACGTCCTCGGCCGCGTCGGGGTCGATCTGGACCGACTCGACGGTCTGCTTCCCCGTCATGATGACCTTCACCACCCCGCCCCCGGCGCTGCCCTCCACCGTCATCGTCTCCAGCTCTTCCTGCATCTTCTGGAGCATCTCCATGGGCGGCTGCTGGGCCTGGGCGTTGGGCCGGCCCGCGCTCTTGGCTTGTTGGCGGCGCGCCGCCCGCCGCATCTGTCGGTTCATCACTGCTCCCGCTCCTCGACGATTCTGGCCCCCATGCTGAGGGCGGCCCGGACCAGGCTGCTCTGGGCGGTCACCGACAGGCCGCCCGAGCCGTCGTCCCCCGCCAGCATCAGCTTGAGCTCGTAGGGCGACCCGAAGGCGCTGACCAACGCCTCCTCCACCCGCCTCCGGCCCTGGGGGTCGTCCAGCTCCTCCTCCATGCGCTCCATGTGGGACTTGTGGGCGAAGGTCAGCACCAGGGTGTTTCCCAGTATCTCCTGCTCCCTGCAGTCTCGCAGAAGGGCGCCGATGTTGAACCGCCTTCCCTTGTAGCGGCTGAGGGACTTGACCAGGTCGGTCCACTGCTCCCGCATCGGAGCGTCCCCGCCGGAGTCCCGACCGTCGGCCGCCGGCCGGGCGGGAGGTGGGGCAGCGGCCTGCCGTGCCGGCTGGGACGCGGCGGCAGGGGGAGCCGTGCGCCGGTCCTCCCCCGCTCCCGACCTCCCGGCGGGTTGTGCGGCTGGTGCGGCGGCTGCCGGCGCTGCCCTGGGTCGCGTCGGCGCGCTCCGGGACGCCGGGGCCTGAGCGGTCCGCTCAGCTTGAGCCTGTGCCGCCCTATCGGCCTGTGCCGCCCTATCGGCCTGTGCCGCCCTATCGGCCTGTGCCGCCCTATCGGCCTGTGCCGCCCTATCGGCCTGTGCCGCCCTATCGGCCTGTGCCGCCCTATCGGCCTGTGCCGCCCTATCGGCCTGTGCCGCCCTATCGGCCTGTGCCGCCCTATCGGCCTGTGCCGCCCTATCGGCCTGTGCCGCCCTATCGGCCTGTGCCGCCCTATCGGCCTGTGCCGCCCTATCGGTTTGAGGGGGAGGTTCCAGGCACGCTTCCACAGCGGCAAGCTCCAACGGCAGCGTCAGCGACGCGTCCTGCCGCAGGTTCGCTTCGCCGAACAGCTTGAGGCACCTGACCACCCGGGCGCTGGACGTGCCCGCCGCCATATCCTCCAGGGCCCTGAGCCGCTCCGGGGCGACATCCACCGACTCCCCCGCGCCCGCCTGTATCATCATTATGCCCCGCAGTAGCTGCAGCCCCTCGCGGTGAAGCTGCCGCAGGTCCTCCCCGTCCCATGCCGCGCGGTTGATGGCCCCCAGGGCCGCGGTGGCGTTCCCGGCCGCCACGTAGCGCACCAGCTCCATCGCCCTCTCGCCCTGCGCCTCGCCCAGCAGATCCCTTACCTGCTCCACGCCTATCTGGCCGCCGAAGGCCACCACGATCTGTTCCAGCAGGTTCTCGGCGTCCCTCAGGCTTCCCGACGAGGCGTGGGCCAGGGTCGCCAGCGCCGCGTCGTCCACCGTGGCGCCCTCCTCGACGCAGATGGTCTTGAGCCTCTCCAGGATGTCCCTTGAGGAGAGGCGGCGGAAGTCGAACCGCTGGCAGCGGGATATGATCGTCGGCAGTATCTTGTGGGGCTCGGTGGTGCACAGTATGAAGATGGCGTGGGCCGGCGGCTCCTCCAGCGTCTTGAGGAAGGCGTTGGAGGCGTGCTCCGTGAGCATGTGGGCTTCGTCTATGATGTAGACCTTCCGGCCGCCCTCCACCGGGGCCAGGTTGACCCTGTCCCGGATGTTCCGTATCTCGTCGATGCCCCGGTTGCTGGCCGCGTCCAGCTCGATCAGGTCCATGAACCTGCTCTCCTGGATGGCCCGGCACCGGGCGCACTCGTTGCACGGGTCTCCCTCCCAGGGCTCCAGGCAGTTCACGGCCTTGGCCAGCACCCGGGCCGTGCTTGTCTTGCCTGTGCCCCGGGGCCCGCACAGCAGGTACGAGTGGGCCACCCGGTCCCGCTGTATGGCCCTGCGCAGCGTCGCCGACACGTGGTCCTGGCCCACCAGGTCCGCGAACCTCTGGGGCCTCCACTTCCTGTAGTAGACCTGTACCGTCACGCCGTCCTCACCCCGGCGGGCGTCGAGGCGAGTACCTCCCGCTCCTTGGCCCGCATCTCGGCCTCTTCCCCGGCTTCCATGTGGTCGAATCCCAGCAGGTGCAGTATGCCGTGCACCACCAGCAGCGCCAGCTCGCCCTCCACCTCCTCGGCCCGGGCCTCGGCCTGTCGGGCGGCCTGAGGGTACGAGATGATCACCTCTCCCAGGTGGTGGGGCTCCCCCGGTGGCATCACGAACGGGTCATCCTTGGGAGGTTGGGGCCCGTCGCCCTCCCCCTCCCAGTGTCCCTGGTGCGTCGTGGAGAAGGAGAGCACGTCCGTGACCTCGTCCAGCCCCCGGTACCTCGTGTTCAGGTCCCGCAGGGTGTCGTCGTCGGCTATCACGATGCCGAGCTGGCAGCTTTCGTCCGGCAACGCCACGTCCAGGGTGCGCGCAGCCGTCTCTCTGAGCCAGGCGCTGGATACGTCGCCTTGGAAGGGCGGTTGGACGCCGATATCCACTGTTCGGCGGGGTCGTCTGGGCATAGATTACCTGCACGGGGATGATAGCACAGGCCCCTTGGCCCTTCAAGGAATCCATGACGCCCCTCGCGCCCGGCGGCGCCCGGAAAATCAGGAAGCCGGGGCCGTCCCCGCCGCGGGCTCGGAGGGGTCCGCGTGAGCCCCCTCCAGGGACGACACGTAGTCCCGAAACTCCCGGACGTTGCCGAACCGCGACATGGTCCGTATGAAGTCGCCCACCGACGCGCTGGTCTCCCTGACCCGCTCCACCTGGCCGCCGATGGGGCTCACCGAGGCCGGACTGTCCGCGTAGCTGCCGTGGAAGGCGAAATAGGCCTGGTTCAGCTTCCGGATGTTGTACCCGTTGTCCACGAACACCCGGCGGCGCTGCTCCATGTACACCTCCGCCTCATCCACCCTGCCCTCCTCCAGCAGCCGGTCCACCTCCAGGCGTGTCTCCCTCATCGCGTCGCGGAAGTCGAACCGGTCCGGGTCCTCCTCGCGGGGAGGGGGCGGCGGGTCCTCTATGGTCTGCCCCGTCACGGCCTCGAAGACCCGGTCGCCCAACTCGTCCCCCGCCAGGCTCGCCGCCGTCTCGTTCAGGGTGTTCATCTCCGGGCTGGAGAAGATGTTCCAGCCCAGCGGGCGAAAGAACCAGTAGGCGTGCAGCCACTCGTGGACGGCGGTCCTCAGGGCGAAGCGGAGGGACGTATTGTCCGTGACTATCGTCGGGTAGGTCGCAACGCCCCCTATGTTGACCACCAGGGCCGCCATATCCTGCTCCCGGAGTATCTTCTCCTCCAGGGCCTCCATGGCGTCGGTGTCCATGTCCGCCTGCAGCAGGACTCCCTCCGACCGCTCGATGGTCGCCCTCGGCGAGACCATCAGCACCCTGGGGGGCCGGGTCAGGGCCACGTCCACCGGCGGGAGCAGCAGTCCCACCGGCGACTTCAACCCCTCTGCCGACAGCGCGTTGCCCACCTCAGTCTCCAGGGTCTCCTCCACGTCCGCCCTCAGGGCGGACCGGGTCCTGCGCAGCTCCTGCAGCCTCTCCGACAGGACCGCCGCCCTGTCGGCCTCCTCCCGACCCTCGACGGCCCCCGGCCCGCCCCTGATCCGAATCTGCTCCTCCTCCCGTTCCAGGCTTCGAATCTCCTGGCCCAGCCTGAAATAGAGCTGCAGCTCCTCCAGCCGTTCCGCGCGGCTACCCGGGCCCAGGGGCCCCATAGGAAGCAGGCTCTGCAGCTTGTGGGCCCACTTGTCCGGCAGGTGGGATAGCTCCCACTCCAGCAGCGCGTACCGGTACGGGGCCGAAGCCAGCTCCACCGGCGTCAGCCGCAGCGCGTCCCCCGCCACCAGGAAGAGCAACAGGGCGAGGAAGAAGGCGGCTGGGACACGTGTCAACCGGCGCATATCCTGCTTCCAGCATAGCACACCCCAATTCTGGGCCTTCACTCGTCACCCCGTGTCCCCACACGTCATCCCGTGTCCCCCATGCGCATCCAGAGCCCCCCATACGTCATCCCGTGTCCCCCATGCGCATCCAGGAGCCCCCCCACTGTCATTCCGAGCCGTAGGCGAGGAATCTTAGCCGCCCACAACGAGCACGCCGGGCCACAAGCCCCCCGCGCCCACTATTCGCCGGCACGGATACACTGCTCACCTCGCCTCGCTCCTTCGGATTGCCCCAGCCTCTCGAAGGCCGCGCATGGGGACGAACATCTCGGTCACCTCCCTGCCACCGTTACGGCGCAGGCCGGAACCCAGGGGTGGGGGGCCTCACTCGGATGCGCGGAACGCAGGGTCAGCGGACATCGGCGGCGGGCTATGCTGCTCTCTTCGACCGTCGCCCTACTCGTCGTGAATCTCTATCCTCTTGACCTCGAGAACGGTGCCATACCTGAGTGGTATGAACCACGCGTCGGTCTTGTACATCACGAGGTCGAAGGTGGGTCTGTCGGGCATGCGATACCGAACCGCGCTTACGTTGTCTTCGCATGCACCGTCTTTGCACACCGTCACGCTGCTGGTCACTTCCGATTTGGTGTAGGACGGTGATTCATCCAGCATGGCAGGCGGTACGGACGCGAACGCAAAAGCCGCGTTGGGTACACGGGTGCCGCTGCCATCGCGGATACCTTCGTCCCGCGTGTCGGTCAATGAATCGTAGCTGACTTCGGTGTTGTCGTTGATGCTCTCATAGGAGCCCACCGTGCTCCCAGTGCCATATCTGCCAAGGTCCACAGTCGGCGCTTCGATGACCGTATCGATCCAATGGTTCTTCGCAGTGTAGTCGAGACGGCGGATCTCTCTAAAGTTGCCCACGGAGCGGTTCCCTACACTGATAGGAGGACCGTCCGTTTCGTAGGTCAAGCTCATTGGCGGCATGATGTGGATTGGGTTCTCTTGGGCCTCGCTGCGGGTCGCCTGCCAAAGGACCATGGCCAAAGCTGCCAGGGCCGCCATCGCGACAAGCAGCAGGAGTGGTTTTCTCGCTCTTGTCAATCTCATTCTTGTAGACGTGCTGGCTCGGCTCTATCGCATTCTAACACTCCACCACCTCAACAATGTGATACGCAGCCACCCCAATGCCTCTGGCGAGGCCCGCCAGTCCGACGCAGCCTTCGGCCCGCGGTGCATTGACGGTTCTCCCTTGACAGCCCCGAGAGCCAATGCCCAAATTGAGATCATGGGGGTAAACACGCCGACGGACCGCCGCCCGCCGTTCCCTCGGGGCCACGCGGGTTTCGCACCCTGCACCCGGTTCGTTCCCATTTGTTCCCAAAACGATTCCCGTAGCTGCCAGGCCGGGTTTTCACGCCTGGGGCCGATTCGACCCCTATTCGTTCCAAACGCGGAACGAATGTGCCCTTTGACGTCCCGGCCCCAGGAATCCTGGCGGGGCTCGGGCCGACCGTTGCGCTGCATCGGGGCTTTGGCTAAAATAGGCCCAGATGGCACACTCCCAGGTGGTCTAAGAGTCTACCTGGGTCCCATCACCGGCTCCGGCCCGGTGATGGGCGATGCCTGGCTGTAGGGGGGTTGGCAGCATCCATGACTGACGTAGGCATGATTCGCAATATCGCTCTGGTATCTCACAGCGGGGCGGGAAAGACGTCCCTGTGCGAGGCGTTGCTGTTCAACGCCAAGGTCGTCACCCGCATCGGCAACGTGGAGGAAGGCAACACCATCTCCGACTACGAGCCCGAGGAGAACAAGCGGGCCAGCAGCATCCAGACCGCGTTGGTTCCCCTGGACACCGGCGGCTACAAGGTGAACATCCTGGACACCCCCGGCTACGACGACTTCATCGGCGAGGTCGTGTCGGCCTTGCGCGTCGTGGAGGCCGTCATAATACCCGTCGCCGCCCCCTCGGGCGTCGAGGTTGGCACCGCTCGCGGCTGGGACCGCTGCGAGGAGGCCGGCCTGCCCCGCATGTTCTTCGTCAACAAGATGGACCGGGAGAACGCTGACTTCTACCGCACCCTGGACCAGATCGAGGCCCAGTTCGGCCGCAAGTGCGTCGCCTTCCACGTTCCCATCGGCGCGGACCAGAGCTTTGAGGGCGTGGTCGACCTGTTGGACCCGCCCGCCGACCTTCCCCCCGAGGTGTCCGACCGGGTCCAGGAGGGCAGGGAGCGGCTGGTGGAGGCGGTGGCCGAGACCGACGACGACTTGGCCACCCGGTACCTGGAGGGCGAGGAGATCTCCAACGCCGACCTCGTGGCCGCCGCCCGCAAGGCCGTGGTCGCGGCCGACCTCGTCCCGGTGCTCGTCGGGTCCGCCGCCATGAACCTGGGAGTAGAGGAGCTCCTGAAGGCGGCGATCGATTATCTGCCCTCCCCCGCCGAGGCCTCGGCCCCCGCGGCCTCCGGCCCCTCCGGCGACGGGGTGGACGTGTCCCTCGACCCCGACGCGCCTCTGGCCGCCTTCGTCTTCAAGACCACCGCCGACCCCTTCGTCGGCAAGCTCTCGGTCTTCAGGGTCTACGGCGGCACCCTGAAGAGCAACTCCGAGGTGTGGAACCAGGCCCGCGACCAGAGCGAGCGCATCGGCCAGGTATACCTCCTGCGGGGCAAGACCCAGGAGCAGGTCACCGAGGTCGGCCCTGGGGACATGGGGGCCATCTCCAAGCTGAGCGCGACCGTCACCGGGGACACCCTCTCCCAGCGGGACGGCTCCCTGGCCTTCGAGCCGCCCACCTTCCCGGTGGGTTACTACACCATGTCCGTGTACCCCAAGACCAAGGCCGACGTGGACAAGATGTCCATGTCCCTGGCCCGCATCGTGGAGGAGGACCCCAGCCTTCGCATGTCCAGGGAG
This sequence comes from Dehalococcoidia bacterium, assembly GCA_965207305.1. Lineage (GTDB taxonomy): Bacteria > Chloroflexota > Dehalococcoidia > Lucifugimonadales > JAGWBF01 > JAGWBJ01. Next base: position 456,138 of record CBDBMB010000003.1, read on the forward strand.
CCCGACACCAACGAGACCCTCATATCGGGCCTTGGCGACGCCCACCTGGAGGTGGCCGTCGAGCGGGTGAAGCGCAAGTTCGGGACCGAGCTCGGCCTCACCCTTCCCAAGGTCCCCTACAAAGAGACTATCACCGCCGTCACCAAGGCCGAGTACAAGCACAAGAAGCAGACCGGTGGCCACGGCCAGTACGGCCACGTACTCCTGCGCCTGGAGCCCCTGGAGCGCGGCGAGGGCTTCCAGTTCGGCGCCGAGGTGGTAGGGGGTTCGGTGCCCAAGGAGTACATAGGCCCCACCGAGAAGGGGATAGCCAAGGCCCTGCAGGAGGGCGTCCTGGCGGGCTACCCCGTGGTGGACTTGAAGGCCGTCCTTTACGACGGCAGCTTCCACGACGTGGACTCCTCGGGCATCTGCTTCGAGATCGCAGGCTCCTTCGCCGCCCGTAAGGGAGTGGCCGACGCCCAGCCCCTGCTGCTGGAGCCCGTAATGAAGCTCACCGTCAGGGTGCCCGACGTGTTCACCGGCGACGTCATCGGGGACCTGAACAGCAAGCGCGGCAGGATCATCGGGATGACCCCCGAGAACGGCGAGACCATCATCGAGGCCGAAGCGCCCCAGGCCGAGCTCCTTCGCTACGCCACCGACCTCCGCTCCCAGACCCAGGGGCGCGGCACCTACTCCGTGGAGTTCGACCACTACGAGGGGGCCCCCGCCCAGATGACCCAGAGGCTGGTGGAGGAGGCCAAGAAGGCCAAGGCGTAACGATGCCCGCCAAGACCAGGGCCGGGACCCTTGGGGACCTCAAGCGCAGCCGGTACAAGGTCCTGTCCGTCCGCCAGGAGATGCGGAAGAACCTGGTGAGGAAGCTTGCCAGGAGGGAGCCCCTCTTCCCCGGCATCGTCGGCTTCGACGACACCGTCGTTCCCCAGGTCCAGAACGCCATCCTCGCCGGCCAGGACATCGTCCTCCTCGGCGAGCGGGGCCAGGCCAAGACCCGCCTCATCCGCAACATGGTCGGGCTGCTGGACGACCAGGTCCCCGTGGTGGCCGGCTGCGAGATTAACGACAACCCCCGGTCTCCCATATGCCGGGCCTGCCGGGACAGGGTGGAACGGGAGGGCGACGGCCTGGAGGTCGACTGGCTCCCCCGGGACGCCCGCTACTCGGAGAAGCTGGCCACCCCCGACATCTCCATCGCCGACCTCATCGGCGACGTGGACCCCATCAAGGTGGCCGAGGGCCGCTACCTCTCCGACGAGCTGACCATCCACCACGGACTCATCCCCAGGACCAACCGGGGGATCTTCTCCATCAACGAGCTGCCCGACCTGGCCGAGCGCATCCAGGTGGGCATGTTCAACCTGATGGAGGAGCGGGACGTCCAGATAAGGGGCTACCGCGTCCGCCTGCCCCTGGACATCTACGTCATCGCCACCGCCAACCCCGAGGACTACACCAACCGGGGGCGCATCATCACCCCCCTCAAGGACCGCTACGGGGCCCAGATAAGGACCCACTACCCCAGGACCGTCGAGGAAGAGATCGCCATTATGGAGCAGGAGTGCTCCTCGCTCCTCCGGGAGGCGGGCGCCACCACGCCCCGCTACATGCGCGAGGTCGTCGCCGAGATAACCTCCCTGGCCCGCCGCAGCCCCGAGATCAACCAGCGGTCCGGGGTCAGCGTGCGGGTCTCCATCGCCAACTACGAGACGGTCATCGGCAACGCCCTCCGCCGGTCCATCATCCTGGGAGAGAAGCTGGTCAGCCCCCGGTTGAGCGACCTGCCCTACATAATCGCCTCCTTCACCGGCAAGGTCGAGCTGGAGACCTTTGAGGAGGGCCGGGAGGCGAGGGTCATGGATGACCTGTGCCGGCGGGCGGTCCTGAACACCTTTGGCCGGTACTTCGACGCGGAGTCCCTCGGGTCCCTGGAAGACTTGGTCCAGTCCTTCGAAGAAGGCCTGACCGTCGAGACAGGCAGCGAGCTCCCCTCCGGGGAGTACGTGAAGCTGGTGGACGAGGTCGCCGGGCTGCCGGCTGCCGTCGCCCGCCTGGGCGCCGGAGACGCCCCCGAGGAGATAGCCTCCGCGGCGGAGTTCGTCCTGGAGGGCCTGCACCTGAACCGCCGCCTCAACCGAGACCGGGTCGGCAAGGCGTTCCGGTACTCCGGCTAGAGCGTGTTCACCCTGGCCGGCGCTCCCGCGAACCCCTCAACCCGTCGTTCCGGCGCAGGCCGGAACCCAGGGGTGGGGCGGCCTCGATCCCCGATTTCGGAGACGGTCGCATAACCGTCGTACCCGCGAAAGCGGGTATCCAATCCCGGACCCTTAGGCGCGACCGCATCCAGTCCAACGGCCGGGAATGCTATAATGGTAAATGTTGGCCTGCGCCGCAAACCCACCTCTACTGCATCGAGGTAAGCAACCGTGAACACCATCAAGACCTTTATCCTGATGCTCGCCCTCAGCGCCGTGCTTCTCCTGGCGGGCTACTTTGCCTTCGGCGGCAGCATCGTAGGCATCATCGTGTTCCTCTTCATCGCCCTGGCGCTGAACTTCTTCGCCTACTGGAAGAGCGACCAGCTCGCCCTGCGCATGGCCGGCGCCCACCAGGTGTCCGAGCATGAGGACAGGGAGCTGCACGCCATCGTCGACGACCAGGTCCAGAAGGCCGGGATACCCAAGCCCAAGGTGTACGTCATCAACAACGACTCGCCCAACGCCTTCGCCACCGGACGCAATCCCAAGAACGCCACCATCGCCGTGACCACGGGCATCCGCCGGCTCCTCAACCGTGACGAGCTAGGGGCCGTGATCGCCCACGAGCTTGCCCACGTGGGCAACAGGGACACCCTGATAATGACCATGGTGGCCACCATGGCAATGGCCATCGGTCTCATCGCCATGGTAGCCCAGTTCGCCATGTTCTTCGGCGGGTTCGGGGGCCGGGACAGAGGGGGCGGAGGGGGAGGCTACGGGGCCATCATCGGCATCGTCGGCTTGCTCATCGTGATAATCGTGCTCCCCTTCGTCGCCACGGTGATCCGCCTGGCCATATCCCGCGCCCGGGAGTACCAGGCGGACTCGACGGGAGCCCGCACCTCGGGCAACCCCCTGGCCCTTGCCAACGCCCTGGAGAAGCTGGAGACGGGGACCATCCGCCGCCCCATGAAGGTGAACGAAGCCGTGGCTCACCTCTACATAGTGAACCCGCTGAGGAAGGACCCGGACTCGGGCACCGACATGGCGGCGCGGGGGGGCATGTCTGGCCTCTTCTCCACCCACCCTCCCATCGCCGACCGGGTGAAGCGGCTCAGGGCCATGAGCTCCGGGTGGTAGGCGCGCCCCTTGAGACAGAGGACCGTCGTAGTCACGGGCGGGGCCGGTTTCATAGGCTCTCACCTGGTTGACAGGTACGTCGAGCTGGGTCACCGGGTCGTGGTCGTCGACGACCTGACCACGGGCCATCTGAGGAACCTCAACAAGGCCGCCAAGTTCTACCACACCAGCATAACCCAGCCCGCCGTGGAAGAGATATTCCAGCGGGAGCAGCCCCAGGTCGTAAACCACCACGCGGCCCAGATAAGCGTGGCCGATTCCGTCCGGGACCCCCTGAAGGACGCGGCCATCAACATACAGGGCACCCTGCGCCTCATCGAGCTGTCCCGGTCCTACGGCGTGGAGCGCTTCATATTCTCCTCGTCGGGCGGCACCATATACGGAGAGCCCGAGCGTACCCCCTGCGACGAGTCCCACCCGGCCAATCCCCTGTCGCCCTACGCCCTCTCCAAGTTCGCCGCGGAAGCCTACCTGGAGCTGTACCGGAAGACCTTCCGGCTCAACTACGTCACCCTGCGCTACGGCAACGTGTATGGCCCCAGGCAGGACCCTCATGGAGAGGCCGGGGTCGTGGCCATCTTCATCAGGGCCATGCTGGAGGGCCGGCAGCCGAGGATCTTCGGCACCGGGGAGCAGGAGCGTGACTTCGTCGCCGTGAGCGACGTTGTGGAAGCCAATATGCTGGCGATGGAGAAGGGCTCCGGCGCCTACAACGTGGGGACCGGGGTGGGCACCTCCATCAACCGGATCTTCGAGCTCCTGAAGGGCATCACGAAATACAGGTGGAACCAGGTGACCGCCCCCGCCAGGCGCAATGAGGTGTTCAAGATAAGCCTGGACAGCTCCCGCTTGCGCCGGGACCTGGGGTGGGAGCCCGCGCTCAGCCTCGAGGACGGGCTGGCTACCACGGTGGAGTACTTCCGCTCCACCGTCCGCCCTCCCGGCTAGTCATCCCCTGGGGGTGCTTCCGTGGAGACCGACTACGACCTGGTGATCCTCGGCGGAGGGGCCGCCGGCCTCAGCGCCGCCATCTACGCCGGCAGGGCCATGCTGAAGACCCTCGTCCTAGACGGCCTCTCTTGCGGCGGCCAAATACTGGTCACCGACGTCATCGAGAACTACCCGGGGTTCCCCGACGGCGTCAGCGGCCCCGAGCTGTCCCGCCTGCTGTGCGAGCACTCGTCCAAGTACGGAGCCGAGATGAGGCACGAGCAGGTCACGGAGGTGCGGGACCTGGAGGAGCCTGTCAAGACCGTCGTCACCGACGACGGCTCCCTCTCCACCAGGGGTCTGATCATCGCCACCGGCGGGTCCCACAGGAAGCTCGGGGTCCCGGGAGAGGAGGAGCTGTCGGGGAGGGGCGTCTCCTACTGCGCCGTCTGCGACGGGAACTTCTTCAAAGGCGAGGACGTCGTGGTCGTGGGCGGGGGCGACGCCGCCCTGGACGAGGGGTCGTATCTGGCCGGCATAGTCAACCGGGTGACGGTGGTCCACCGGCGCGACGAGCTTCGGGCCAGCCGTATTCTCCAGCAGAGGGCCCTGGAAAACCCCAAGTTCCAGTTCCTCTGGAGCCACGTGGTGGAGGAGATAAAGGGCAACGGTGTCGTGGAAGCCGTGAGGGTCAGGGACCTGAAGACCGGCGACGCCTACGACTATCCGGCCGCCGCGGCGTTCATCTACATCGGGTTTTCGTCCAACAGCGACTTCCTCCAGGGCCAGGTGCCCCTCGACGGGACGGGTCACATATACGTCGACGCCAACATGCGGACCTCGGTACCCGGCGTCTACGCGGCCGGCGACATCCGCGTAGACTCTTACCGACAGCTCGGCACCGCCGTTGGGGACGGCATCACCGCGGCTCTCTCCGCCTACCGGGACATCGGACAGGCGTAGCCCCAGGGCCCCTGTCGCGGCCCCTACATTCCCGCCGCCTCCCGGCCCAGCAGCGCCACCGGTGCCATCTCAGCCAGGAGCAGCAGTCGCTCCACGGGAAGCAGCCCGATGACGCCGTAGACGACGAACGTCACCGACGCCACCACCAGGTAGTAGGCGGCCATGGAAGCCCGCACCGCCCTGGCGCTCAGACCCTGGTTGGTCAGGAACAGCGCCACTATCGGCATGCCCACCCCCAGGGACATGGTCAGCATCGAGCCCGCAAAGCCGAAAGCGCCGCCGATTGCCGGGTGGCGCGGCAGCGGCCGCCGTATGTCGAGGATGCTGATCACGGCCAGGCACAGGACGATCACGGCGATGGTTATCCTGAGCACGTCCGGAGCGGCGGAGTCTAGCAGCAGCACGGCAGGGGGCAGCCCGGCCAACCCTCCCACCGTCAACGGCACAACGTCGTGGCCCTCCACCTCACGCCTCGACTGCAGTCGCACGAGGCCCAGTGTGGGAATCGACAGGCCGACCACGGTGATGACCACCGTCTGGGGGTCCATGAAGAGCAGGAGGACGGGGGCGATGACCATCCCCATGCCGAACCCGGCCAGGCCCATGACCGTGGACCCCAGCAGGACGATGCCAAGGGCCGCCGCCAGCTCAGGCGCCGAGAGCAAGTGCCCGTCCTTCCGAGACGGCGGTGCGTCGAGTGAAGGGCCAGAAAACGGACGCCGGGCATAAACGATGGCCGTTCATGCCCGGCGCTGCTCTGTCACGAGTAGGCAACCAGCGAGGCCAGTGGCTGATTACGTTGCCTAGAGGTTCACTGGGGCGTCGACGAAGTCCTGCTCCTTGACGTATATCTGCATCCGGCCGGAGTTGGTCTCCATCACCATGATGCGCCCTTCGTCGTCCACGTTGACGGCCACGGGCCGGCGGAACAGGTACTCGGGCGACAGGTCCACCCTGCGGCGGGCCTTCTGGTAGTCGGGGTTGGCGTCCACCGAGTCCTGGCTCCACTTGGCCAGCTTGTCGGCGTCGCCCACGAAGCTGGTCAGGAAGTCGCCGTCCCCGGTGTAGACGTTCAGCCGGTTGTTCCCCCAGTCCACCACATAGACGTCCCCGTCCTTGTCGACGGCCACGCTGCTGGGGCGGTTCAGCTCGCCGGGCCCGTCGCCGGAGCCCAGGCCGATGCTGGCCACGTACTCGCCGTCGGCGGTGAACTTCTGCACCCGGTCGTTCTTCCAGTCGGCCACGTAGACCTGCCCCCGGGAGTCCACGGCGATGCCCCAGGGCATCTGGAACTCGCCCGGGCCGCTGCCCTCGCTGCCCCAGCCGGACCGGAACGCCCCGTCCTTGCTGAAGACCTGGACACGGTTGTTCAGGCCGTCCACCACGTACAGGTTGTCGTTGGCGTCGAAGTCCAGCCCCGAGGGGCCGTTGAGCTGGCCTGGGGCCGTACCCTTCTCACCCCACTGGCCCGTGTAGTTGCCGTCCTTGTCGTATATGTCGATGTGGCTGGTGTAGTCGTCGGAGACGTAGACGTTCTCTCCGCTGTCCACCGCCACCGAGGAGGGCCAGGGAGAGTTGCCCCCGGCGAAGCCCAGCCCACGGTCCTCCCAGATGAACTCGCTGTCGATGGTGCACTTGGTCAGCCCGTGCCCGGCGTTGAACTCGTTGCCCTTGTTGATCACGTATATGGACCTGCCCGAACCAATGGCGAAGTCGGCGGGCTGGGCGAAGCCTGCGCCGGCAAAGGCGTTTCGGCCGACGCAGTACTCGTAGTTGTAGATGCGGCCGGATATGTACCTGGTTAGCATGGCTACCCCCTTGCGTGCTTGGGATCGCGGAGCCGGTGGGGAGGCCGACAAGTTGGGGGGAACCGGGGAACGCTGCCCCGATTCCCCCCTCCTCTTGCCAGTCGTACCGGCGGGAGCCTTCCCGGCGGAAGGGCTATCCCTTCTTGATGAAGCTCAGCTTCTCGAAGGAGCCGCCCACTATCGGGTTGGCGTCCAGCCCCAGCCAGTCCTCCAGGATCGTGGAGTACACTCCCCGGAAGTCGTGGTTGGGCACCAGGTCGCCGAACTGCAGGTCCTCGGCCTTCCGGCTGGGATACTCGCCGTGGTACCCGGCCACAACCGGGTCACCTATGGCGAAGCAGGCCCCCGCCGCACCGTGGTCCGTCCCCGACCCGTTGTCGTGCACCCTGCGCCCGAACTCCGAGAACAGGAGCACCACCACGTTGTCGGCCGCGTCGTGCTCGGCCAGGTCCTGGTAGAAGTCCGACACCGACTCGGATACTTCCTTCAGCAGCTGGGAGTGCATCCCCAGCTGGCTGGCGTGGGTGTCGAAGCTGGAGTGCTGGGTGTAGAACACCCGCGTCCCGAACCCCGCCAGGTGCACCTGCGCGATGTCCCTCATCTTCCTGGCTATCGGGCTGGCCGCGTACTCCACCGACGAGGTGTACTTGTCCGGCGCAGTCCTCAGGATGTCCGCACCCTTCAGCGCGTCCAACCCCGTCTGGCTCAGGTAGTCCATCACGAACCCAGTGCCCACCGCCGGAGCGTACATCCGCCCGAACCTCTCCAGCGCGGCGGCCCTCTGGTCAGCCTCCAGACCCGTCAGTATCCCGTAGGTCGACAGGTCCGATACCGACGCCACCGACACGCCCGGCAGGGCCAGCGCACGGGGCAGCCCGTTGCCGAAGTTCACCGCCGTCAGCACGTTCTCCTTGTTCGGGTCCAGGTCCCGGGTGGCCCGTCCCAGCCATCCCTCGGTCCCCACCTTGTCCGGCTCGCACGTGTGCCAGATGTCCATGGACCGGAAGTGCGACCGGGGCGAGTTCTCGTACCCCACCCCGTGGATCACAGCCATCTTCCCCTGGTCCCACATGTCCTTCAGCGCAGCCATGCTCGGGTGGAAGGCGATCTCGTCGTCCACCACGATCATCTCTTCGTCCTTGATGCCCACCGCAGGACGGTTGTCCTTGTACAACGGGTCGTTGTACGGGATCGTGCTGTTGAAGTAGTCGTTCCCACCCGTCAGCTGTAGTATCACCAGGACCGGATCCTTCTTTGCCATCTACTCTCCTCCTTTTCTCCTCGTACCTTTCTTGGCGCCTTGGTCTGGTACCTCTCCTTGGTCTAGCCCAGATCTACTCGAACTGGTACTCCCGCGACGCCGCTATCAGCGCCAGCATGTCCGCTACCCTCTGCTCCGACTGGGCCGCTCCCTCGCTACCCCAGTCCAGCTTGCCTCCCTGCTTCGCCATCGTCACCAGCTCCTCACGCGTCTGCCCGCTCACCTCCATCGGCCCGATGATGTCCAAAGCAGTCTCCACCAGCTCCTCGGGCCCCAGCTCGCCCTGCTCCTTCACCCTCATCACCATGGCCCGCACACCCGGCATCTCCAGGTTCGACAACCGGTCCGCAGCGAAGTTGATCCGCCTCACCAGAGACCCACTGTCTATCCACTCCGCCCCCGTGTGCCAACCCTCGACGCTGGGCGGGTTCATGATCTCCTGCCCCTGGTACCCGGGCTCCTCTCCTATCGCCTGAAGACCGGGCCTCGGGAACTGGAAGTCCCCCACCAGTCTCATTATCCCCGCCACCACCTCAGCAGGACTCTTCACCTTCTGCCACCGGATGGACTCCGCCTTGAAGAAGTCCGAGTTGAACAGCACCCTCAGGGTCGACCTCATGTCGTACCCCGAGCTGATGAACGCGTCACCTATGATGTTCACCGCCGCCGGGTCCAACGGCGGGTTGATCTGCCACGCAGGCACCTGCGGCTCGTCCGCAACGAAGAAGTTGTACAGGTGCCGCGCTACAAACCGCGCCGTCGCCGGCTGCCTCACCACTATGTCTATGATGTCGTCCCCGTTGAAGTTCCCACGGTGCCCCAGGAACACCTTCTCACTGTCGTCGTGGTCCTCCTCGTGGTACTCGAAGCTCCACCAGAACCGCGCCAACGGCAGCCTCGGTATCCTCTGGGAGATGGTCCACCCCGTGAACGCCCTCGACGCCTCGAATACGTCCTGCTCCGTGTAGTTCCCAACTCCCATCGAGAAGAGCTCCAACAGCTCCCGGCCCCAGTTCTCGTTGGGCTCGTCCTTGTGGTTCTCGTTGTTGTCCAGCCAGTAGATCATCGCCGGACTCTTCGCCACCTCGACCAGCAGCTCCCGGTAGCTCCCCATACCCCTCTCACGGAACATCTTGATCTGCGCCGTCATCTCGTTGGGGTTGTCTATCTTCGAGTTCCCCGTCGCCAGCACCTGGTGCCAGAACAGCGCCATCTTCTCTTCCAACGGCCTCTTGGTGTTGATCATGTGGTAGATCCACTCGGATCGCCCGTTGGGCGGCGCTCCCGGTATCTCCAGGCTCGGGTAGTACCTCAGCAGAACGTCCGTGTCCACCTTCGGTATCCCGAACCGGTCCGGGTCCACCAGCTCCTCGACCGTCTCCTCGTACCCGCGGGCCACACGCTCCTCCAGCTCGTCCCGGCTGGCTCCGAACCCCGCCCGCCTCATCAGATGCGCCATCAGGGCTATGTCCCTGTCTGCCATTGCGCCGTCCTCCTACTCTATTCTCCGCTCCACGCTCACCACGCGCACATCCACCCACGAATCAGGTCAATTCTATTACCCGGCCTCACCCCTGTCAATGCGAATCCCCACCCCCAACGACCCCAATTCTACCCATACCTATACCCCCTGTCAACTGCTAAACGTTTCCTCCCTACCCACATACCTTCCTCATAATCATTATTGATAACCTCGCCATCATCAGGCCAGGGCCGGAGCGTTGCCTTGACACCAACCGACGCCGGGCAACATAATTGCGTGGCAACGGCCTCCCGGCTAGCCTCCATGCGTGACCCATAATGTTACGGCGGCCCATAGGGGTTACGTCGGGAGGATACCGGCAAGGGATGGCAGGCGGACCCGGAAGGCGTTGCGCGGCGGACTTCTTTTACGGTGGAGTGAGTGGACCATGAGCCTTGCGCCCGATACCCTAACGTCCAAGGGGATGGAGGTCACGGGGACCCTCGACGACGCTGTGGAGTACTGCTACCAGCAGGGCTGGACCGACGGCCTCCCAGTGGTCCCTCCCACCCAGGAGAAGGTGCTTCGGTTCCTGGAGGCGGCGGGCAGGCACCCCTCGGACGTGATAGGCGTGGAGCCGGTGCGGGGCCGGGTGATCAGCGCCGAGAAGGCGGCCATAGGCGCGGTGATGGCCGGGTGCAGGCCCGAGTACGTGCCGGTGATCATGGCGGCGCTGGAGTGCATGGTCCAGCCCGAGTTCAACCTTCATGGCAGCTCCGCCAGCACGGGCGGGTCCGCTCCGCTGCTGCTGGTCAACGGCCCGGTGCGTCACCGGTTGGGGTTCGCCAGCGGGCACAACCTGTTCGGACCCGGGCCCGACCGCCGGGCCAATGCCACCGTGGGCAGGGCCATCCGCCTCATCCTCATCAACGTGCTGGAGAACCACCCTGGCGTCCTGGACCGCTCGACCCTGGGCCACCCGGGGAAGTACAGCTACTGCATCGCCGAAGACGAGGAGAACAGCCCCTGGGAGCCGTTTCACGTGGAGCGTGGGTTCGACCGGGAGGCCAGCACCGTGACCGTGATGGCGTCCCTGGCGCCCTGCCAGATCGACCTGGTGGGCGCAGGCACGCCCGAGAAGATCCTCTCCGCCGCGGCGGACACGCTGGTGGGAATCGGCAGGGGACACGGCGAGATACCCCTGGTCGTCGGCCAGGAGCACGGGAGCATCATCAAGGAGGCGGGGTGGGACAAGGCCCGGGCCCGGGAGTTCATCTTCGAGAAGGCCCGCCGCACGGCCGCGGAATGGGCCGCGGCCAGCAAGGCCGAGGCGCCGGCGGCCGGACACGAGGATGACGTTTTGCCGGCCTGCCTGTCCCCCGAGTCGGTCGTACTCCTGGCCGGCGGCGGCGACGGCGGGCCCTGGTCGTCCCTGATACCCCGGTGGGGCAAGGGCATAGGCTCCCGTTCCGTCATCCGGGAGATCGATACCAGCCGGATGCCCTAGGGCTTCCCGCCCGCTCCAGTACCAACGCCGGGCCGCGCTGTCGAGCAGGCGTGGGTGCCATATTAATGTGATTAGCCATTGGGGGTGCCATGGAGCTTGAGACCATCATCGTGACGAAAGAGGCCGGGGTCGCGGTCCTGACCCTGGACCGGCCCGACGTGCTCAACGCCATGAACTTCAAGCTCGTCACCGAGCTGGACGCCGCCGTCACGGACGCCGAGGAGGACGACGACGTGAGGGCCGTGGTCCTCACGGGCTCGGGGGACCGGGCCTTCAGCGCCGGGGGAGACATTCACGAGCAGAGGCGCGACGCCAAGGAGCTGTCCCCCGAGGAGGACCAGCGGCGCAGGTTGGTCCGCTCCCAGTACGCCTGGCATCTGGCCGCATGCCGCAAGCCCACCATCGGCGCCCTCAACGGCCTCTCCTACGGGGGCGGCAGCGTCCTGGCGTCGTCCCTGGACATACGCGTGGGGTGCGAGCGGTCCCGTTTCCGCTTCCTGGCGGCGGCCTACGGCCGGCTCAACTGCACCTGGACGCTTCCCCAACAGGTCGGTTGGCCCATGGCCAAGGAGCTGCTGTTCTCCGGCCGCGTCGTCGAGGCCGATGAAGCTTACCGCATCGGACTGCTGAACCACCTGGTCGAGCCGGACATGGTCATGGAGAAGGCGATGGAGATCGCCGCCACCATCGCCGAGAACCACCCGGACTCCGTCCAGGGCGTGAAGCAGCTACTGGTAGAGGACGTCGGCCTGCCCTGGCGGGAGATGTGGGAGCGGGAGATCGACTACATGAACACCCGCGTTAGCCACGTGGGCGTCGAAGACGCCTTCAAGGAGTTCATCAGCCGCCGGGGACGCTAGTCCCGCCATCGACCGCCTAACGGAAGTGGGGTAGTACCTCCTCCGCGGCTTGTTTCATCTGGCGCCAGGCGTCCCCGGGCTCCGGGGCGATCCACGAGAACACGATGTCCCGTGCGCCGGCGTCTACGCGTTTCTCCACCTCCCTGATGCAGTCCCGTGAGGTCCCCGTGATGCACAGGGCTTGGGCTATGTCCTCGGCGCTCCGGGTGGGAGTGGCGTATCTCCGTCCGATGGCGGCGGCGGCCATGGCCAGCGCCTCCTCCTTGGTGTCGGCGATGCAGGTGGGCTGCAGCAGTCCCCAGTGAAAGCCGCTCAAGTCCCGCCCCGCCTCGGCTGCCCGTTCCGATATCTTGTCTACGCTGGCCCGCAGTCGGCGCACCGTGTACAGGTACGGGTACCATCCATGCCCCTGCCGGACGGCACGGTCCATGGCCGCGTCCTCTCTGCCCGCCACCCATACCGGCGGGTAGGGTTGCTGGACGGGCCGGGGGCGGAGAGTCACCCCCTCGCACCGGTAGTACCGGCCCTCGAAGGATACCCTGTCCTCGGTCCAGAGGCGCGGCAGAAGCTCCAGTATCTCGTTGGCTCGGCGGCCCCTCTCCTCCACCGGCACCCCGACGGCGTCGAACTCCACCCGGGTGTTGCGCTGCCCCCCGATGCCGATGCCGAAGTCCAGGCGCCCCCCGCTGATGACGTCCAGGCTGGCCACCAGCTTGGCAAGCAGGACAGGCGGGTAGAGGGGGATCAGCACGATGCCGGTGAGAAGCCGGATGCGGCGGGTGGCTCCCGCCGCCGCGGCCATCGCGGTGATGCTGAGCACCGTGGGCCTGGGAGGGTCTCCGTCCATGATGTGCTCGCCCATGCTCAGCCGGTCGAATCCCAGGCCCTCGGCCTCCGCGGCGAACTGGGCGATGCCGCCGAAGTCGTCGGGCACGGCCGTGCCGAAGCTAAGGCTGTAGGGTTTCGTCATATGCCGCCCTCTATCGTTTGCTCTGCAAGGCTACGTAACCAAGGGTGATGGCCAAGGAAACGTGTGCCGCCCGTCATAGTATTCTTCCTTAAGCCACTCCAAGTCTTCGAGCCAATGTCTGACTGCTTCTCGTCGACGACCTCCCCTGCTAAGGGGATCGATATTCATCGCGAGTCGTTCGGCTATTTTTCGGAGCCTCGTTCCAGACTGCGGCTCTCCCCACTGCAGATGATCGACGTCCACCATTCCACGGAAATCCTTGGTAAACGCCAAGCTTAGCGCGTTTCGACGCTCTTGGCGGTCCCGTCCTAGCGCTCCAGCCGTGTACCCAAGGATCTTGAGGGGACTCTCTTCCTTTAGCTTCGTCGTTGCAGGAATGCCGGAGCCAGTGGCAAATGGAACCAACCTTGTAGTGGGCCATTCGAATCCCCAATCCCTAATATGCTCTAGGGCAGGGTGGCCCTCGCCAAAGACCTCGGCCACTGCTGGAGACTCAAGCGGATCATTGCCCAGAATATACGCGAGGAACATCTCCTGAGAGTAGACCCGAAGCTCCTTACCTCGTCTAGCTTCAATGGCGTCGTTTAGATCGTTCTCCCATTCTGTCCGTCCAATCACCATTGTGTTCAGGTCGGCCGACGGGATAAAAGCCTCGATCCCCAGTGTTCTGAGAAAAGCATCAAACTCATACTCATCGAACGGACAGGACCCGAGGGTACCTATTCCTTTCGGGAACATACCCGTGGCGTCTACTCCTTGAAAGAGCCAATCGCGTAGTTTCTGACTTCCGAATGGATTAGACATACCTAGAGGAACCTCTGAACAACTCCGCTTAAGTTGTACCAGAGATTAGGAAACTTTGACAGAGGTTGACCAGACGGGCGCATTCCCGCAGGGGCCCTTCCATCGTTGTGAACTTCCGACACGGTCCGCCATCTAAGGAGACGATGTCTTGGGTCTTGGTCCGCCCGGTTCCCTGGGCTAGTAGCGGGGCCCGGGGGCTGCTATGATTAGTGCCTACAGTAGGAGCTGCAGGCAGACAGCGCGAGGTGCTTGCCTTGGACACTGGCATCAAAATAGCCATGGAGGGCCAGGAGCCCTCGACTTCCCCGTACCGGCAGGAGGCCAGCGGTTCATCCAAGCTCAAGACCGTCGGCCTGACCGTCAGGTACGGGGACGCGCCCGCCCTGAAGGACGTAGACCTCAACGTCCCGGCCAACCGGGTCACGGCCATCATCGGCCCCTCGGGCTGCGGCAAGAGCACGCTGCTCCGGTGCTTCAACCGGATGAACGACCTGATCGGAGACGCCCAGGTCTCGGGCCAGGTGCTCTTCAACGGCAACGACATCTACGCCCCGGGCGTCGACGCCACCGACATCCGCTATCGCATCGGCATGGTTTTCCAGCGCCCCAACCCCTTTCCCAAGTCGGTGTACGACAACACCGCCTTCGGGCCCAGGGTCAACGGCTTCCGCGGCGACCTCGACGAGCTGGTGCAGAGCTCCCTCCAGCGGGCCGCCCTCTGGGATGAGGTGAAGGACCGTCTCAAGAAGAACGCCCTCACCCTCTCCGGAGGACAGCAGCAGCGGTTGTGCATAGCCAGGGCGCTGGCCGTGGACCCCGAGGTCATCCTGATGGACGAGCCCTGCTCCGCCCTGGACCCCATCGCCACCCTGGCCATCGAGGACCTCATTCGCTCCCTTTCGGGCCAGTATACGATTCTAATCGTCACACACAACATGCAGCAGGCCGCCAGGGTGTCCGACGAGACCGTCTTCCTGACGGCGGGGCGCGACGGCGCGGGCTTCGTGGTGGAGCATGGCAACACCCGGCAGATCTTCACCAACCCGACGGACGAGCGCACCGAGGCCTACATCACCGGCCGTTTCGGGTAGTTCGAGGACGCCGCCCAGCGGCGGAAGGGGGCCCAAATGCGAGTGAGAGCGGGACTGGACCTGCAGCTCAAGATGCTCGAGGACGACGTGGTGGTGCTGGGCGGCATGGTGGAGAAGTCCATAGCCCGCGCCTTGGACGCCCTCTCCAGAAGGGACCTGGCGGCCTCGGAGCAGGTCGTCCGCGAGGACGACTACATCGACAGCAAGCGCTTCGAGATCGAGGAGAAGTGCATAGACATAATCGCCACCCAGCAGCCCATGGCGGGCGACCTGCGCGCGGTCGTGACCATACTCCACGTGATCGTGGAGCTGGAGCGCATGGGCGACTACGCGGAGGGGATCGCCAAGATCAGCCTGCTCATGGGCAACGAGCCGACCCTAAAGCCGCTGATCGACATACCCCGCATGGCCGAAAAGGCGACCACCATGCTGCACCGCAGCCTGGACGCCCTGGTGAACCGGGACACCGTCACGGCCCTCCAGGTCTGCAGCCAGGACGACGACGTCGACGCCCTGTACGACCAGGTCTACCGGGAGCTGCTCCTCTTCATGATCGAGGACCCCAAGGTCATCCAGCGGGCGACGTATCTGCTGTGGGTGGCCCACGACGTGGAGCGCATCGCCGACCGGGCGACCAACATCGCCGAGAGGGTGGTCTACATGGTGACGGGCAAGATGGAGGAGATCAACGTCTCCAAGTACTAGCTCCGCGGCAGCCGAGGGGCGCAGCTAGAGCGCGTTGAGAAAGCGCCGCAGCTCGATGAGGGCGGTGGAGGCGGCGCGGCGTTTGACCACCTGCCGCCGGGGAGGCAGCCGGCTGGGGAAGTAGCTGACCCCGTCCTCCGCGGCGATGGCGATGTGGATGGCCCCGGCAGGGGTGTTCTCGTCTATGGAGTCTGTCCCCGCCAGGCCCGTCAGTCCCAGGCCTATGTCGGCCCTCATCCTGGTCCTGGCCGCCTGGGCCATCGCCCGGGCTGCCTGCTCGCTGTATACGCCGTAGCCCTCGACGACCTCCCGGGGGATTCCCACCTCCAGCCATGCGGACCGGTCGTCTGAGTGCAGCACCACCCCTCCGTTGTAGTAGCCGTCGCTCAGGGGCTCCTCGGTTATGTTGCTGGCCAGCAGGCCGCCGGTGCACGACTCCATCGTGGCCAGGGTCAGCTTCTTTTGCGCCAGCAGCAGGCCCGCCGACCGCTCGGGGGTCTCGTCGTCGTAGCCCCAGATGTAGGGACCCACGATGGAGGTCAGGCCCTCCTCCACCGGAGCGATCAGGCTCCAGGCCTCGTCTTCGGTAGATGCCCTTGCGATGATGCGCAGGTGGATGCCGTCGGACTTGGAGTACAGCCCCAGGTACGGGTTGTCCCGGCCCAGGTACTCGGCCACCATCTCGTCCAGCCCGCCCTCGGACACCCCCGAGGTCTTGATGTTCCGGCTCACGATGACCTCGCCCCGGGCCTCCCTCCGCAGCCTGGGCAGGACCTCCTCCTCCCAGATGCCGCGGAGCTCCCCGGGGGGACCGGGCATGCATATGATGGTCCCGTCGTCTCCGGCGGCCCACCACCCCGGCGCGGTGCCCCGGGCGTTGGGGAGGGAGACGGCAGAGGGGATCAGCGTCGCCTGCTTTATGTTGGTCGGGGGCATGGGCATGCCCCTGCGTCGGAACCCCTCTTCCAGGTGCTCGAGCAGGTCCGCCTGGACGGTCATCTCCTCCCCGAAGGTCTTGGCCACCGCCTCGCGGGTAAGGTCGTCCTGGGTGGGGCCGAGACCGCCGGTGGTGAAGATGATGTCCGACCGTGAGAGCCCTCGCTTGAAGGTCTCGACCAGCACGTCCAGCTCGTCTCCCACCTGGGACACGAACTGGAGCTCGATGCCCAGCGGAGGCAGCCGGGAGGCGATGAAGGAGGCGTTGGTGTCCGTTATCTCTCCCATCAGCAGCTCGGTGCCGATGGAGACAATCTCGGCTTTCATCTATCGGATTCCCCTAAGGATCACGCCGCCGCGGTCGTGGCCCGATTGCGGCACGCACCGCAGTATAGCGCGCCCGCCCCGCCAGTTCAACGCGACGGCCGGCGGAGCTAGGAGCCGGGCCAGCCGGTACCGGGAGGGAACGGCGGCGACGTGACCAGCTCGGCCACGGCGGAGGCCCAGTCGGCGGGCACGGAGTAGAGGCTCTCCGACCCCAGCAGGTAGGCGTAGACGGCGTCCTCGTTGGGGACCGGCTCGCCCAGGAGGTACTGGATGACGTCGTCGTCCTCGTTGAGTATCTGCACCCGCGTCGTCGGCTCCAGGAAGCCGTACACCCCGGGGTCCTCCACGTAAGTGGCCAGGATTCGGGTCCCCTCGAGGCCTTCCAGCAGCAGCTCGGGCCCGGGCCAGGTATCCTCGAACACCGGGGTGTTCTTGCCGTCCAGTATGACCCACTGGCCGTCGAGGACTTTGTACTCCATCCGGTCCGGGCCGTGGTCGATCCCGATGCGGACGATGTCCTCGGCGGTAACGTTCAGGTCTCCCAGATCGGGCGGGACCGGGGGCTCCAGCACCAGGCCGGAGACCACCTCACCCCACACGGCGGCCAGCGAGCACAGCCGGGTGTCGTTTTCCAGGCGGGCGTACCAGGCTCCGCCGTCGGGCGTCGGGTTGCCCAGGTGGAAGACCAGGATCTGGCCTCCCTTGATCGTGAGCTCCACCGTGGTCTGGGGGTCGTCCAGGCCGTAGATGGAGGGGTCCTCTATGGTCTCGGAAACCGCCCTGTCGCACCGGGGCCCGCTGAGCAGGAAGGGGATTCCGCTCCATTTCTCTTGGAAGACCGGTGTGTCCTGGCCGTCCTTTATGACCCACTTCTCCCCGTCCTCGGTGGCGAAGGCGATCTCCTCTCCCGCGTGGGCGACGCGTATCGCCTGGATGTCCTGGAAGTCCACCTTGAACAGCCAGGGGTCCTGCTCCTTGGGCTCCTTGTCCCGGAGGCCGTAGGTGATCCCCACGGAGCCTCCGATGAGTATCAGGACCACTACCAGAAGTATGGAGAGTCTTACGTTCATGGAATCAACCCGATTGCCATGTGTCCGCTGCTAGCGTCTCCGGTACCACACGAAGGCCCCGGAGACCGCCATGAGAATGGGCAGCAGCAGCCAGCTGGAGTACCTCATGAAGTTGAACTCGTTCCTGGTGAGCACCAGGGGCCTGAACGCCGTCGGCTTGGGCCGGATGCTGGCCAGCGGGGTGTCCCCCACCAGCCAGTTGACGGAGTTGAGGAACAGGTCGCTGTTGTCGAAGGCGAAGAAATGCCGGTTGCTGGCGAAGTCCGAGTCGCCGATCACCACCAGCGACGCCGTTCTCAGGGAGACGACGTTCTCCGGCGGCGGCTCGTCCACCCGACCCACCGCCCTGACGACCACGCCGGGATAGTATACGTCCTGCACGTCGCCGGCGCTCTCGTCCGGCTCGTTCCGGGTGGGCTCCTTGATCAGCCAGCTATCGGGGGAGGTGAACCCCAACGCCGACCCGAAGACGGTGGGAGTGCTCTCCTCCTCGCCAGGCTCCTCCTCCTGCTGCTCCAGAAGGATGTCGGGAAAGAACAGGGCGCCCTCTTCCGCGGGGCTCACCGAGGTCACGCCCGGGTAGTAGGTGGTGTCCAGGCGCCCGGTGAGCTGTCCGACGGCCAGGATGCGGTCCAGGTCGGGGTCGGGAAGGAGGCTGATGTACTGGTCACGGGCCAGGACCGCGATCTCGTTCTGTCCCGTGTTGCGCTGCTGGTCCACGATGTGCCCGTCGCCCAGGACCACGCCCCAGCTCGCCAGGAATTCCCTGAAGCTGGGAGGTGTGTCCGGGTCCCCCAGGAACATCATGCTGCCGCCGGACTTCAGGTACTGGTGCAGGAGCTCTGCCTCTTCGTCGGGAAGGTTGGTCTTGGGCGCCGCCACGACCAGCATGCTGACCGGGGACGATGGACTCTCGTCCTCGCCGTCCCCGGCCTCCTGGTTGGCCCCGGCCGCCTCCTCCAACACCTGCCTGTCGTCTGCAAAGCTCAGGTTCAGGGTGGAGACCGCGTAGTTCTCGCTCTCGATGCCCCGCCGGGCCAGCCCGAACCCCGCGGTGTCCGGCTGCTCGTTGGAGGGGTCGGACTCCCCGTGGCCGGACAGGAAGTAGACCTGCTTCTGCTCCTCTCCCGTCACGATGAGAAGGGCGGTCACCAGGTCCTGCTCCAGGGCGAAGGTGGGGGTAACTTGGTGCCGTCTCCCCGACTCCAGCTCCTCCAGGACCAGCACGGGAAAGCTGGTGGCCCCATACTCGTTGGCGGTGAGGGGCTCCACCACCGGGTCTATGAACTCGTACTCGAACCTGCCCGAACGCGCCTCGAACTCCCGCAGGAAGTCCTCGGTCTGGGCTATGAGGGCCTGCAGGGCCAGCTCCTCCTGGACGTTGCGCCCGGGCACGAAGAAGGCCTTGGCCTCCACGTCCTTGTCCAGGTTCTCCAGGAGGCTCAGGGTCCTGGGCGCCAGGCTGAACTGCTTGGAGGCCGTCACGTCGACCCTGGCCGAGTTCTCGAAGGCCAGGAAGTTGACGATGGCGGCGATGCCGACGAAGGCCAGTATCATCAGCGCGGTGTTGGTGCCATATCTCCCTCGCCTGCTGGTGATGGCCTGCACCACTGCCTGGAAGGAGATGAGCATCGCCAGCAGCAACGCCGCGCCCCCGGCGATCAGGACGATGTACCCGTAGAACCGCAGGTCGGCCAGGAATATCAACAGAACCACGCCAACGACGATGGCGAACACGCCGACGGCCGCGAAGGTCGTGCTGAGGCCGCCAAGGGTCGCCGCGACCCCCTGGACACCCCCGAACAGCGTCCCGGAGAGCTCCTCGTCTACCGGCTCTTCGGGTCCATCCGACCCGTCGTCCCGGCGAAGGCCTGGGTCCCGGGGCTCTCCGTTCTCCGGCTGCCCGTTTTCAGGCTGCCCATTTTCAGGCTGCTCGTTCTCCGGCTGCGCGTTGTCCGGCTGCCCGTCCTGGAGCTGCCCATTGCCAGGCTGGACGTCGCTGCCCTCCGCCCCGCCGTTGTTCCTGGGGTCCTGGCTCAACCCTTGCCTCCCACTAGCATGTCAATCCGAGCCTCCCACCAACATGTCATTCCGAGCCACTGGCGACGAATCATCTCCATCGGCGGGTCTCCAGCGATCGTACCGTAAGGAACAGGAATACCATCGTAAAGGTGATGTAGTACACGATGTGGGTGGTGTCGATCACGCCCCGGTAGAAGTCCTCCAGGTGCGTGGTCAGGCCTATCTGCGAGAGGAGGGTCGCCCACACTCCGTCCAGAAGCCTGGATGCCTGCTCGATCAGGGTGAGGACCAGCAGTATGCCCAGCCCCACCACCAGGGACACTATCTGGTTGTTGGTCAGGGAAGAGGCCAGCAGCCCGATGGAGAGCGCCGTGGAGCCGTACAGGATCAGCCCCAGGTAGCCGCTCCAGATCGGGCCGGAGTCCGGGTCTCCGAAGGCGTACAGGAGCACCACGTAGTACAGGGTCAGGCTCATGGTTGCCACGAAGAACACGAGGCTCGCGGCGAACTTGCCCAGCACCACCTCCCAGTCGCGGACGGGGGAGGTCAGCAGAAGCTCGATGGTCCCCAGCTTCTGCTCCTCGGCCAGGAGCCGCATCGTCATGGCCGGGGCCAGCAGGATTAGCAGGAAGGGGGTGTTGCGTATGTACCCCTCGGGACTCGCCTCGGGAAAGAGCCCGCTGATGCTGAGCCCAAACCAGAAGCCGCTGACGGCCAGGTAGACCAAGGCCACGATGTAGCCCATGGGGCTGGTGAAGTAGGTCTGGACCTCCTTGATCGCTATGGCGGTGGCGCCCCTCATGCTCAGGAGGGACTGGATGTCCTTTACGGCTGCCGGGGCCCTCATCGGCGGCTCTCTGCCGGGGTCTCTTCGCTGGTGGTCAGCTGGAGGAAAATCTCCTCGAGACTCATCCCGACGAGCTGAATGGTCAGCAGCGCCCAACCGTTGCTGACCACCATCCTGGAGATGGTGCTCCTCAGGTCCAGGCCGCGCTTGGCCTCCACGGTGTACACGGTGCGCTCCCCGTCGGCCAGGACCGACACGCTCACCACGCCCCGGATGTCGTTCAGGGCCTTGGTCACCTGCTCTTCAGGCCCTCGTATCTCAGCCTGGACCCTCTCCACGCCCTGCAGGCGGTCGGCCAGGTTGCGAGGGCTGTCCTCTGCGATGATCTGGCCCTCGTGGATGATGAGTACGCGACTGCACACCATGCTGACCTCGGGGAGTATGTGGGTGCTGAGAATTATGGTGTGCTCCCGGCCCACGTCCTTTATCAGGTTGCGGGTCTCGACGACCTGGATGGGGTCTATGCCGATGGTGGGCTCGTCGAGCACTAATACCTGGGGCTCGTGGAGGGTGGCCTGGGCTATGCCGACCCTCTGCCGGAACCCCTTGGACAGCTTGCCGATGAGGCTCTTTCGGTAGTCCCCCAGGCGGCAGATGTCTATCACCTCATCGATACGGGTCTTGATGCGCTTCGGATTCATGCCTCGGAGCGTGCCCATGAAGCTCAGGTACGACTGCACGGTCATGTCGGTGTACAGGGGTACCGTCTCCGGCAGGTAGCCGATGTACTTCCTGGCCTCCCTGGACTCCCTCACCACGTCGTGTCCGGCCACCTTGGCCGTGCCGCTGGTGGGGGGCATGAACCCCGTGATCACGCGCATCGTGGTGGTCTTCCCGGCGCCGTTGGGGCCCAGGAACCCCACTATCTCTCCCTTCTTCACCTCGAAACTCACGTCCTCCACCGCCGGGTAGTTCCCGTACCACTTGCTGAGCTCGTTGACCTCGATCATTCCGGCCATGTATCTGTTCCCATTCCTCTCGGCGTGGCTCTACTGTAGCCGAACGGCCCGAAAAGCCGTATACTTGTTAGCCGGCCTGCGAACCTGACGAACGTTCGACGGTCCCTTCCGGATGACACTGTGGATGATATTGCATGATGCCGGTTTTGCCAAGATGTGCGGAGGCCGAGTTGCACCATAATCGTTGGCCGCGCCGCATCGTCCGGTGGGGAAACCGTCGCCGCCGCGCCGGGAGTCGCCGGGTCAACCTGTACAGGAATAGACAAGCATGCACCTGCTCATAGACGGATATGGTGGCGTCCCCGCCAAGCTGTGGGACGCCCAGGGGCTCAAGCGCTTCCTCGACGAGTACCCCCCGACCCTGAACATGACGAAGCTGTGCGAGCCACAGGTCCTCACGTACCGGGGGCCCAAGGTGGAGGACCACGGCGTCTCCGGGTTTGTGGTCATCGCCGAGAGCCACATCAGCTTTCACACCTTCCCCAACAGGGGCTACGTCAATATCGACGTGTTCTCCTGCAAGTCCTTCGACAGCGACAGGGTCATAGGGGACGTGAGAGAGCTCTTCGGCCTGTCCGAGGTCAGGACCTGGCTGCTGGACCGGGGGCTCGAGCACCTGGACCGGGGCGTCGAGGCCTCCGCCAGGGCGGCTGACTAGGGCCTGGAGGGCCTCCCGTGAAACACGACCCGTCAGCCGGCCCATCGGATGGCGGCAACTCGACTCCCGTGTGGCATCCATCCTCCTTCCTGGGCCTCGACGGGAAGGCCGCCGCGCTGGACAGTGCCCGCGTGGTGCTGCTGCCCGTCCCCTACGATAGCACCACATCCTTCAGGGCGGGCGCCCGCCACGGGCCCGGGGCCATCATCGAGGCGTCCTACCATCTGGAGGACTACGACCCCGAGCTGGACGCGGACGTGTCGGCCGTTGGCATACACACCGCGCCCTTCCTGGAGCCCCACATGGACGGCCCGCGCCCCATGCTGGACCGGGTCCGGGCGGCCGCCGCCCGGTTTCTGGACATGGGCAAGCTGGTGGGGTTGCTGGGGGGCGAGCACTCGCTGACCCTGGGCCACGTGGAGGCCCTGGTGCGCCGGTACGCTGACCCGTACTCCGACCAGGGGCTGACGGTGCTGTACCTGGACGCCCACGCCGACCTCCGCGACGAGTACATGGGGACCAGGTGGGGTCACGCCTCGGTGGCCAGACGTATTGCCGAGCTGTGCCCGGTGGTCCAGGTGGGAGTGCGAAGCCTCAGCGAGCCCGAGATGAGCTTTACCAGGGACGGCGGGGTCGCCGCGACCTTCTGGCCTCCCCGTGGGACATGGACGAGCGGCGGCTCGGGGCCGGACCTCGTGTCCGATATCGTGGACCGGCTGTCCGGGGACGTTTACATAACCGTGGACCTGGACGTGTTCGACCCGGCGGTGCTCCCCGCCGTGGGCACTCCCGAGCCCGGGGGCATGAGCTGGGACCAAGTCACTGCGCTCCTGCGTGCCGTGGGTGAGGCCCGGCGCATCGTCGGGTTCGACGTAACCGAGCTGAGCCCCGAGCTGGGACCGCCCGCGTCGGCCTACGTGGCGGCGAAGCTCGTCTACAAGCTTATCGCCTATGCGACCCTGTGCTACAATATCAACCGGCGTCCGGGCGCTCCGGGCGTATGACCGTGGAAGCAGGACCAGGACGATGGCGGCCGGCAAAGAGATAATCTACATGGACCACGCGGGCACGACCCCCGTGGACCCCCGTGTGCTCGACGCCATGATGGTCTGGTTTACCAGCCGGTTCGGAAACGCGTCCAGCATCCACACGCTGGGCCAGGAGGCCAAACGGGCCCTGGACGAGTCCCGGGAGACCGTGGCCCGCGTCCTTGGTTGCAGGCTCAGCGAGGTTGTGTTCACCAGCGGCGGCACCGAGTCCGACAACGCCGCCATAAACGGAGCCGTCGCCGCGTTGCAGCCGACGGGCAACCACATAGTGACCTCCAGCATCGAGCATCATGCGGTCCTTCACACCTGTCAGTACCTGGAGAACATGGGGTTCGACGTCACCTACCTGCCCGTGGACAGGTTCGGCATGGTGGACCCCGGCGACGTGGTACGGGCCGTCATGGACCGCACCATCCTGGTCACCGTGATGTACGCCAACAACGAGATTGGCACCATCCAGCCCATCCAGGAGATCGCCCGGGGGGTCAAGGACCGGGCCCGGGCCATGGAGCGCACGGTGGTGGTGCACACCGATGCTGTGCAGGCCGCCGGGTTCCTGCCCCTGGACCTGCGGGCCATGGGCGTGGACATGCTGAGCCTGTCAGCCCACAAGTTCAACGGGCCCAAGGGCACGGGCATCCTGTGCATCCGGCGGGGCACCCCGTTCCTGCCCCAGCAGCTTGGGGGCGGTCAGGAGAGGGAGCGCCGGTCCGGTACGGAGAACATCCCCGGCATCGTAGGGACCGCCGTGGCTCTGGACCTGGCCGACAGGGAGCGGGAGAGCACTGCCGCTCACTGCGCCGCCCTGAGGGACAGGCTCATACGGGGGATTCAGGACCGCATTCCTGGGGTGCACCTTAACGGGCACCCCACGTTGCGCCTCCCCAACAACGTCAACTTCTCCTTCGACCACGTGGAGGGGGAGCCCGTGCTTCTGGGGCTGGACATGTCGGGCATCGCTGCCTCCAGCGGCAGCGCCTGCAGCTCGGGCACCCTGGAGCCGTCCCACGTGCTGCTGGCGCTGGGGCAGTCCGCGGACCTGTCACGGGGAAGCCTTAGGCTGACCTTGGGCAGGGACAACACCGTCGAGGAGGTCGACTACGTTCTAACCGTCCTGGAAGACCTGGTATCACGACTGAGAGAGATGCCCTCGTTGAGCCCGGCCGGCTCTTAGGGCGAGGCGACGATGTCTGTGGTGCTGTCTACAGGTTGCCAGCTTCGGGAACGGGTGTGGCGTGTCCTCCCGAGATCCCCGCTCCAGGCGCTTCCGGCGTTGCTTCTCCCGTTGTTGCTGATGGCCTGCACCGACTCGGGCTCGCTCCCCATCGGCAGGGGGGCCAAGGGAGAGTCCCTCATCGTCACCATCGAGCTGGTGCAGAGGGTGCAGGAGATACGGTTCCTGGGCACCGACGGTGTTCACTACCTTGTGACCCCCGAGGCCGGAGGGAACGAGCTGATAGCCGCCCGGATCCAGGTCCACAACGACGAGGCTACGAGGGTCCTGTTGACCGTGGACGACGAGGCGGCGGAGCTCCGCGGGTTCGAGCGGGCAGAGAGGTACGCGCCCCTGGACATGTACGACCTGGAATCGCTGATTGGGACTCACGTGCGGATCGTCGAAGAGGGGCACCCCTCCGAGGACCGTTTCGTCCCCTTCCTGGCGGGCCCCATCAGTGTGGGGGGAGTCAACGGTCTGCCCGAAGGGCACTCGGTTACGGGCTGGATGGTGTTCGAGGTCCCCCAGGGGACGAAGCTCAAGGAGCTGCGCTGGGGAGCCGGGGACGTGGTGTATGTATCCAGCTAGGGTCCGATGCCGGTGATGCCGGGGCCTTCGCTAGAGCCGGGGCCGGGCGACCCGCCGCCTCCAGTCTGGAGGCGGTTTTTTCATGCCGGGGCCTGCAGCACCATACCCCTGGTGGGCATCTATGCGTCGGGCCCCCTGATGGTGGTGCTGCTGTCGCTGCTGTCCGGCGCCGCGCTGGTGGTGGAAGGCCTGAGGCTGTGGGCTCCTGGGTTGAACCGGTACCTGGTTTCCCGTTTCAGGTTCCTGCTCAAGGAGTCCGAGGAGCGGAGAATCACCGGGGCTACCTATATCGCGCTGTCCGCGCTGGTGGCCTTCCTGGTGTTCGACAAGCCGGTCGCGGTGGCGGCCATGTTCTTCCTGGCCTTGGGCGACCCGGCGGCGGCCCTGGTCGGGGCCCGGGTCTCCGGCCCGCGGGTGTTCGGGAAGTCCCCCCTGGGCAGCCTGGCCTTCTTCGGAGCGGCCCTGGCCATCTCCGGCGTTCTGGCCGCGGGGGGTGTTGTGCCCTTCGGTGTCGCCGTTGTGGCCGGAGCGGCCATCGCTGCCCTGGTGGAGCTGCTGCCCCTGGGAGTCGACGACAACGTGGTCGTCCCCCTGGTCAGCGGGGCTGCCATGACCCTGATGGGGCTGTGACCCCGTCTACTCAGCCCCGCCGTCGAAGTCCACCACCGCGGCCCTTTTCCTCTGGAACGATATGTACTGGTCCTTGGTCATGCTCGGGCGGGACTCGGAGAGCACCTTCCTGGCGCCCCGGGCGTTCTCGGCCAGCAGGTCTATGACCACCATGGCCATGATCTTCGCCGGGTTTACGACCGCCTGGTCGTAGTCCCGGACCAGGTAGTCCTTGCTGTGCCCCGGTCCGGCGGCCCCCGCCGTCCAGGGATGGCATATGGGCATTATCTGGCTCAGGTCCCCCATGTCCGTGGAGCCGCCCCGGTTCCGGGACGTGGATATGACCAGGACCCGGTCACGGCCCACCACCTCCTGGGCGTTGGACCTGAAGAGGTCCCTCAGGGTCGGGTCGTGGTGCAGGGGGAAGTAGCCCGGTATGGTGGTGATGCGGACCTTGGCCCCCACGGCCAGGGCCCCGGCCCTGAAGCAGCGGTCCACTCGGGCGCTGTTCCTCACCAGGGCATCGGGGGTGGACGAGCGCACCCTCCACTCCAGCCGGACGTCCGAGGGCACGGCGTTGACCACGTCGCCCCCCCGGTTGATCATGCCGTGGATCCGGGCCGTCTCCTCGTCGCGGAATGTCTCCCGGTTGGCGTGGATGGCCGCCATGGCGATGTTGGCGGCGTTCAGCGCGTTGATTCCCAGGTGGGGGGCGGAACCTGCGTGGGCGCCCCTGCCCGAGTACTCCACGAACTTCACCACGTGGCCGTTGCTTGTGCCTCCGATGGAGAACCGCCGCGCGCCCATGTCGCTGGCGGTGTGGCACATCATCGCCATGTCGATGTCGTCGAACTCCCCCAGGCGTATGAGCTCCTGCTTGCCGCCCAGGAACTCGATGTCTCCGTTCTTCCTGAGGGCCAGCCGGCGCTCCACCTCGACGAACTCCTCGGCGGGCACCGCGAAGGGGACGATGGTTCCCG
This sequence comes from Dehalococcoidia bacterium, assembly GCA_965207305.1. Taxonomy (GTDB): domain Bacteria; phylum Chloroflexota; class Dehalococcoidia; order Lucifugimonadales; family JAGWBF01; genus JAGWBJ01. Next base: position 483,098 of record CBDBMB010000003.1, read on the forward strand.
AGAGCTGGCCCAGCACGTCGGGGGAGAGGAGACCCGTGGCGGCCCCCAGCATCATGCCGATCTGGGCGTGGTGGCCGCAGGCGTGGGCCGCCCCGGTGTCCGGGTCGGCGAAGGGGTGCCCGGAGGCGAGGAGCGAGTCCAGCTCGCCCAGGATGCCAACGGTGGGCCCCGGGCCCGCGCCGCCCTCTATGCGGCCCTTTATGCCCGTCCTGGCCAGCTTGCCCCGGTAGGGGATGCCCATCTTCTGGAACTCGTGGGTGACCACGGTGCCGGTGCGCCTCTCGTTGAACCCGGTCTCCGGGTTCTCGAGGATGCGCTTGGCCACCCGTACTATCTCCGGCTTCCGGGCGTCGATGGCGGCGCAGGCCCTGCGCTTTAGCTCCCCTATGTTGGTCATAATCTCGGGCCGCGCTCCCGCCGGCTGCTAGGCCTCCGTGAAGTCGAAGAGCTGTTCCTTGGCCAGGCCCCGCATGAAGCTGAGGTACTCCCTTGTGCTCATGGCCGCCTTGTGCTGGGAGGCGATCCTGCCGCCAAGGGACGCGCCGTTGGCCAGGAGGTCGACCACGGTGGAGGCCAGGGCCTTGGCCGCGGCGATGACCGCGATGCCGTAGTCCTGGACCACGTAGTCGGCGCCGTGCCCCAGCCCGGTCGCCCCTCCCACGTAGGGGTGGATGACGGGCATCAGGTGGCTCACGTCTCCCATGTCGGTGGAGCCGGTGCGGTGCTCCACCCGCCCCACGTTGTCCTCTCCCACGATGGATACCGCGTTGGCGCGGAACACGTCGGCCAGGGCCCCGTTCTGGCGCAGGGGCAGGTAGCCGGGTATCGTCTGGATGTTCACTTTTCCGCCGATGGCCATGGCGCCGGCCTTCAGCGCCCGGTCCACCTTCTGGTTCGCTCCCATCACGGCGTCGAGGGTCTTGCCGCGGACGAAGGTCTCCATCCGGACGTCGGCGGGCACGGCGCTGACGGCCTCCCCGCCCTTGGTGATGATGGGGTGCACCCGGATGGTGTCCTCGTCGCGGAAGGTCTCCCGGTTGGCGTGGATGGCCATCAGGGCCAGGGAAGCCGCGTTGAGGGCGTTGATTCCCAGGTGAGGGGCGCCCCCGGCGTGGGAGCCCCGGCCCAGGAACTGTATCCTCTTGGCGACGATGCCGTTGTTGGTGCCGCTGATGCAGAGCTGGCCCTCTTCGGGGTTGCTGGTGGTGTGGCACATCATGGCGATGTCCACGTCGTCCAGTTGTCCGAGACGTATGAACTCGGGCTTTCCGCCGAGGAACTCGATCTTGCCCTGCCGCCTCAGATCGTCGCGGTACTCGATCTCTATGTACTCTTCCGCGGGCACTGCGATGAGCACCACGCGGCCGCTCAGGGAAGGCAGCACGTCCGAGGCCAGCAGGCCCATGGCGGCCCCCAGCATCATGCCGATTTGGGCGTGGTGGCCGCAGGCGTGGGCCGCGCCGGTACTGCCGTCGGCGTGGGGGTGCTCCTTGACGATCAGCGAGTCCAGCTCGCCCATGACTGCCACCGACGGGCCGTTTCCTCCTCCCCGGAGCTCGCCCTTGATCCCGGTGAGGGCGATGTTCTCCCGGATCGGGACCCCCATCTCCTTCAGGGTGGCTGCCACCAGGGCCGACGTCTTGGCTTCGCGGAAGCCCGGCTCCGGGTTGTCCAGGATGCTCTTGGAGATCCCAATGATCTCGCCGGCCCTGGAATCGATCTCCCTGAACACGTTGCCCTTGAGCTCTTCGACGGAGGGCATCTCCACCTCCCGGGACTGCGGCCGCGCGGCGCTCGCCTCGGACGCTGGCCGCATTTTAGCAGAGGCCCGGTCAAAAGAATACATCCGTACCTCGGGTGTATAATACGCTCCGTTGTGAAGGTCGTGATAGCGCCCCAGGCGTTCAAGGGCGGCCTCTCCGGGCTGGAGGCGGCCTCCGCCATCGAATGCGGTGTCCTGGCCGCCCTTCCCGGCGCGGAGACGGTCAAGGTGCCGGTCGCCGACGGCGGCGACGGCACCCTGGACGCCCTGGTGACGTGCACCGGCGGCCGGATGTTTACCGCGAGGGTCACCGGCCCCCTGGGAGAGCCCATCGACGCCCAGTGGGGGGCCATGGGGCGGGCCCAGGAGTCCTCGTCGGCCGCCCCGGCCCCCAATGGTCCCAAGACCGCCGTCATCGAGATGGCCCGCGCTTCGGGCCTGGCCCTGGTCCCTCCCAGGCGCCGCGACCCCCGCCTGACGACGACCTACGGCACGGGCGAGCTGATAGGCGAGGCCATAGACAAGGGATACGACAAGATCATCGTGGGCCTGGGCGGGAGCGCCACCAACGACGGCGGCGTGGGCATGGCCCAGGCCCTGGGCGTGAGGTTCCTGGACTCCAACGGCCGGGACCTGCCCTTCGGCGGCGCCTCTCTGACCAGGCTCTCACGGATCGACATGTCGGGCCTCCGAATGGGGCTCATGGGGGTGGCCATCACGGCGGCAACGGACGTCGTGAACCCCCTGTGCGGGCCCACCGGGGCCTCGGCGGTGTACGGTCCGCAGAAGGGCGCCTCACGCCGGACGGTGGACTCGTTGGACGCCGCGTTGGAGAGGTTCAGCCGGGTGGTGGAGCGAAGCCTGGGCATCGACGTGAAGGACGTGCCCAGGGCGGGGGCCGCGGGCGGCCTTGGGGCCGGCCTCATCGCCTTCGCCAACGCCCGGGTGGAGTCGGGAGTGGACCTGGTCTGCAGGGTGTTGGGCCTGAGCAGGCTCATGGAGGGCGCCGACCTGGTCATCACGGGAGAGGGCAGGGCTGACGGCTCCACCGCCTACGATAAGGCCCCGGTCGGAGTGGCCCGGGTGGCCAAGGCATCGGGGGTCAAGACGGTGGTGCTGGTCGCCGGCAGCCTCGGTAGGGGTTACGAGGAGCTGTACACGCACGGCATCGACGCCGTGGTGCCCATCCTGAACCGGCCCATGAGCTTCGAGGAGAGCCTGACCCGCTCCCGGGACCTCCTGGCCGAGGCCACGGAGCGCACCATGCGTCTTCTGCTGGCGGGGTCCGGGCTCCGTGCCGGGGGCGCCGCCTAGGTCCAGAAGCGGCGTCTCACTCGGTCATTTCCATCCAAGACTGGGCAACCCCTTCTACTCTACCATCTGGACCTTGACGAAGGAGATCACCTCCTGGGCCAGGTAGACCGCCCGCTCGGCGTCCTCTGCGTCGTAGGCCTCAGAGGGGATGCCTCCGGGCAGCAGGTGGGGATACCTGGTCAGGTCATGGTACTTGTCCAGCAGGATGGCCATGGACTTGATGACGTCGAACATCATGTTCAGCAGCTTGGCGTCCTCGCAAAGGTCGGCCAGCGAGTGGCCCCACACGTCCTCGGCCCCCTGGTGGTACAGGTACGCCTTGACCGCCTTTTCGCCGGCCTGCTGTCCCATGAAGCAGGCCAGGTTGTGCCGCTTGCCTTCCTGGAGAAACCGGGCGTCCTCCAGGTCCTGCTCCGCTTGCCGAATCCAGCGAGCGCCCTCCGACTTGGGATCACGACTCATGGATCAACCGTCCTTTCTGTAGGGCGGACCGGAGGAAGGCGTTGGTCTCCCTCAGCGTCTCGAACTCCTCGGGAGTGTATACGAGGAAGTTGGCGCCCACCATCGGTCCCAGGTGGCTGGTGAAGAAGTCGCTGCGGCGGGCGAAGTTGCCCGGGAGGTCGATCACCATGATCATGTCCAGGGTGGTCTGGGGGCCCACCTCGTCCGTCGCCAGACCTCCGATGAGGAACGCCCTGTCCACCCCGAGTTGGGGCAGCATCTGGGTGATCCGCTCCAGCTCGGCCTCCAGCGACTGTCGCCGGAAGCTGCTGAACCCTATCCTGACGGGCATGCTGCTCCTCTCACTCCACTAGGACCAGGTGGGCTTCCTTGGGTCCGTGGACGCCGACGACCAGCTTCTGCTCGATGTCGGCAGTCCTGCTTGGTCCGGTGATCAGGTTCAGGTACCTGTCCATGGCCATTCCGCCCTGGTAGTAGGCGGCCCTCCGCAGGACCAGAAGGTCGTCCAGGGTCTCGATGACCTGGTCTGGGAACACGATGGCCACGTGGACGGGCGGCGCCAGGGACACCAGCCGGCTGGTGTCGGGCCGCGACAGCAGGACCACCGAGCCCGTCTCGGCGATGGCGTAGTCCGCGCCCGTGATCCCGATTCCCGCCTCCGCTACGATGGCCCGCTGCTCGTCGGCGGAGAGCCCAGACCCACGGGTCATGACCGTGACGCCCACCCCCATGCCGTCCAAAACGCCATCGACGGCCACCGTGGCGAAGACGTCCTGGTCGGTGCGGACCGCTTGGGATGTCCCGGATGACAGCGCCAGCTCGCGAATGCAATCGACTGCGCCCTCGGAGCCCTCGACACGCCGTACCTGCCATCCCCGCGCTCCGGCCACCTGCGACAGCCTGTCAGTCAGACTGGCCGTGTCGCCGGCCAGTCTCGCCCATATGCCTGATGCCCGCTCCGAGGCGTCGTCGGGCGTCACCTCAAGACGCGGCCCGTCCTCGGGTGGGCGGACCCGTTCCCGTCCCAGCGCCCTGCTGACGCTCCGTATGAACTCGTCTCTTTCCAATCTTCCCTCAGATAATGCGCCGCGTGCGAAGGCGTTTCACGTGAGCGGGGCTCACGGGCCGCTGGAGAGCTCCTCCTCCCAAATCTTGCGGAAGGGCTTGGGCGCCAGCGGAGGCAGGTCCCGGTGGCGGGTCCACTTGGACAGGGGAGGGAAGGGAGCCTTGCGTATCATCCCCGCCTTTACCAGCGGCGTCTGAAGGGCGCGGCCGAGGCCTCGGACCGCCGACAGGAGCCTGGGGCTGCTCATCAGGGACGCGTACGCCGAGGCCGAGAGCCTCTCGAAGAGGTCGGTGTGACGCTCCTCCGGCGATTGGGACTCGGCCAGCCGGTTGCGCAGGGCCAGCAGCATGTGGGGAATGTTGATCTTTATGGGGCACACGTCGCGGCAGGCCCCGCACAGGCTGGAGGCGTTGGGAAGGTCGTGGGCCTGGGGGAGGCCGACGAGGACGGGAGAGACCACCGCCCCGATAGGGCCCGGGTAGACCCAGCCGTAGGCGTGGCCGCCCACCTTGCGATACACGGGGCAGATGTTCAGGCACGCCCCGCACCGGATGCAGTAGAGGGCCTCCCGGAGCTCGGGGTCGGCCAGCAGCCGGGAGCGGCCGTTGTCTACGACCACCAGGTGGAACTCCTCGGGGCCGTCGGCGTCCTCCGGGCGTCTGGGTCCCGACACCATGCTGACGTAGCTGGTGAGCCGCTGGCCCGTGGCCGATCGGGGAAGGAGCCGCAGGAAGACGGCCAGGTCCTCCAGGGAGGGAATGACCTTCTCCATGCCGGTGATAGCCACGTGGAGCGGTGGGGCCGAGGTGCAGAACCGGCCGTTGCCCTCGTTGGTGATGATGACGAGGGTGCCCGTTTCCGCTACCAGGAAGTTGGCCCCGGTGATGCCCATGTCCGCCTGCAGAAACCGGGCCCTCAGGGCGTTGCGGGCGGCCTCGGTCATGTCCTCTATCGCTTCCATGCTGGGAGTGCCGATCTTGTCGCTGAACAGGTCAGAGACCTGCCGGCGAGTCTTGTGCATGGCCGGCGCGACGATGTGGAATGGCGTCTCCTCGGCAAGCTGGATTATGTACTCGCCCAGGTCCGTCTCCACCGCCTCGACCCCCACCTCCGCCAGGGCGTCGTTCAGACCGATCTCCTCCGAGACCATGGACTTGCTCTTGGTCGCCAGCTTGACCCCGCGGGACCGCGCCAGCCCCGTCACCACGGAGTTGGCCTCTGCGGCGTCCCGGGCGAAGTGGACGTGGCCGCCGTTGCGGGTGATCCGGTCGGTGAGCAGGTCCAGGTAGTAGTCCAGGTTGTCGAGGGTGTGGCGTTTGATCTCCCGGGCCTTCTCCCGCATCTCCTCCCACCGGTCGGACCCCATCTCGTCGATGGCATCCAGGCGCGCCGTGTTGAAGCCGCCGCCGGCCCTCTCCAGGGCCGCCTGGAGCCCCGGGTCGGTGATGGCCGTGCGAGAGGCCTGGGGGAACTCGGCTGTCTTGATCTCCGCCAAGGGCGTTCTCCTGCGGGCCTGGTCTTCCGGCCCTGGTCTTCCGGCCCTAGTCTTTCGGACGAAGGAGCTGGGCCAGGTGCATGGGCCTGACCGGCTCGCCCCTCCGGCTCAGTCCGCCACCGATGTGCATGAGGCAGCTTATGTCGCAGGCTACCAGCGCGTCCGCCCCGGACTTCACCACGTCATCGACCTTGTCGTCCAGCATGGCCCCGGAGATGTGGGGGTACTTGACCGAGAAGGTGCCCCCGAAGCCGCAGCAGGTCTCCGACCGCTCCATCTCGACCCGCCGGGCCCCCTTCACGCCGTCGATCAGCGTCCGGGGCTGATCGACGACCTTCAGCTCCCTCAGCAGGTGGCAGGACGGGTGGTAGGCCACGCTCCCCTGGAAAGGCGAGCCCACGTCGGAGACATGCAGGACGTCCACCAGGAACTGGGACAGCTCGTAGACACGGTCTGCCAGGGCGAGAGCCCTCCGGTGAAGCGCCGGCCGGTCCTGGAACAGGTGCCCGTAGAAGACGCGCATCATGGACGTGCACGACCCCGAGGGCGCGACGACGTAGTGGTCGGGGTCGGACCCCTCCTCGGGCTGGAAGGCGTCCAGCACGCGGGTGGCCAGTTGTCGCGCCCTCCCGGCGAACCCTGCGTTGTACAACGGTTGGCCGCAGCAGGTCTGGCTGGGCGGAAAGTCCACCTCGACTCCCAGGTCTCTCAGCAGCCGTACGGTGCTCACCCCCACCGCCGGGAATAGCTGGTCGACGAGACAGGTTACGAACAGGGACGCCCTCTTCCCCTGGGCAGCGGCCAACTCGCCTCCATATTGGACCTGGGCCCGCGAGACCCTCTCGAATCGCCGGTTCAGGGTATCAGAGAAGCCCACGGGTGGCAACTTGGCGGCGGCCCTCCGGTGGCCGGCGCGAGGTTGATTTACCCGTTGCGCTGGGGTATTCTGCTGCTAGCCACGAGCGACAGAGGAGTGCCATGAATGCGGCGGATATACCCTTCCTGTCCACCGGAGAGCTGTCCAGGCTGATCGAGGGCAAGGAGGTCTCTCCCGTCGAGGCTACCGAGGCGTACCTGACCCGCATCGACGCGCTGGACTTCAAGTTCAACGCCTACCTGACGGTCAGCCGCAAGGAGGCTCTGGCGGCGGCCCGGGATGCCGAGGGCGCCATTCTTCGCGGCGGATACCTGGGCCCGATGCACGGTATTCCGGTGGCGGTGAAGGACCAGCTTTGGACCAGGGGAGTCCGCACCACGGGCGGCTCCAGGGTCCTCGCCGACTTCTTCCCCGAGCAGGATTCGACGGTGGCGGCCAACCTCAAGAAGGCCGGGGCTGTCATCCTGGGCAAGACCAACATGACCGAGCTTGCCATCGGCGGCCCCCACCGGTACAGCCAGCCCCGCAACCCCTGGGACCTGGACGCCTACCCGGGACGCTCCAGCAGCGGCTCGGGCGTGGCCACCTCGGCGTACCTGTGCTCCACGTCCATAGGAGAGGACACGGGCGGCTCCATACGCATTCCCGCCGCCTTTTGCGGGGTCGTGGGGCTGAGACCCACCTGGGGGCTGGTCAGCCGCTACGGGCTGATGCCGGGGGCCTGGTCCATGGACACCGCGGGCCCCATATCCAGGACGGTGGAGGACGCGGTCATAACCCTGGGCGCCATCGCCGGACACGACCCCATGGACCCGCACACCTGGACAGCCCCGACGCCCGACTTCAGGCAGTCGCTCGACGGTGACGTGAAGGGCCTCCGCATAGGCATCGTAAGGGAGCAGATCGACGCCGACATCGTGGAGCCCGAGGTCAGGGCCGCTGTTCTCGAGGCGACCTCGGTCCTGGGTGAGCTGGGCGCCGTGGTCGAGGAGGTCTCCATCCCCCACACGGCGTACGCCAACTCTCCGGCGTGGGGAGCCATGGCCATCGAGCCCGCCATAAACTACAGGCAGTGGGCCAGGGAGCGCCTCCACGAGTTCGGACGGGGCAACCGGGCGGGCCTTCTCCTGGGAAGCATCATTCCGGCCCAGGCCTACTACAAGGCCCAGAAGCTCCGCGCCCTGCTTCGGGGCCAGGTGCTGGAGGCCTTCGAGAGGTACGACGTTCTGGCTCTGCCCACCACCGGCAGACCGGCCTCTCACATGGACGACGACCCGGTGGTCACCGACCGTCTCCCCTCGGTCCAGACCGCCCTTTTCAACTTGGCTAGCTGTCCCGCCGTCTCATTGCCATGCGGCCTGAGCTCCCGGGGCATGCCCATCTCCCTCCAGATGGGCGCCAGGCCGGGGGCCGACGGGACCATCATCAGGGCGGCCCACGCCTACGAGCGGCACACCGACTGGCACACCAAGAGGCCTCCCTTCGCATGAGCCGCCCAGGGACGAGCCTGCCGGCGAGGGACCCTTGAAGATCAGCCGGGTGGAGGCCACGACCCACAGCGTCCCCGTGGAAGTGCCGATGCTGGCCCACGAGATCATCCGGCCGGTGGTCTTCGTCGCCGTGGAGACGGACTCGGGCGTCACCGGATATGGGCTGACGGGGCAGGGCCAGCGGTTCGGCGTCGCCGAATTCATCAATCGTGAGGTGGGCCCCTACCTGGCGGGCAGGGACCCGACGGAGACGGAGCGGCTGTGGCAGGACCTGTACTCCAGGTTCAATCCCCGGTCCCAGACCGGGGTGTGGAGCTCGGCGGTCAGCGCCCTGGACATCGCTTTCTGGGACATCAAGGGCAAGCGATACGGCGAGCCCGTGTGGCGCCTGCTGGGGGGCGCCCAGAACCCGGTCCCTTGCTACATCACCTTCGGACTGCTGGAGTTCAACCTGCCGCAGCTCCTGGAGATGGCCGAGTACTTCGCGGACCAGGGCGAGAACAGGCTGAAGATGGTGGTGGCCATCGACAGCGGGGAACGGCCCATGGAGGACGCGGCAAGGGTGGGGGCGGTGCGGGACATCCTGGGCGACAACGTGGAGCTGATGGTCGACGCCAACTATGGGTTCTCCTTCAACCGGGCCCTGGAGCTGTGCAAGCTCATCGAGCCCTACCGGATCACCTGGTTCGAGGAGCCGGTCTACCAGAACGATGCCCGGCTGCTGGCCGAGCTGCGGCGCCGCACGTCGATACCCATATCCGCCGGCCAGAACGAGGGCCACAGGTTCCGGCACCGGGACCTGATAGTGAACGGCGCGGTGGACATCGTCCAGCCCAACGTCTGCTACGTCGGGGGCTACACCGAAGGTGTGAAGGTAGCCCACATGGCCCAGGCCTTCAACCTGCCCATCGCCAACGGGGGCGGCTGGCCCCACCACAACGCCCACCTGCAGGCGGCGATGTCCAACGGCTGGCGGGTGGAGTTCCACTACCTGATGTGGCAGGTGGGAGAGACCATCTACAGGGACCCGCCGGAGCCCAAGCGGGGCTGGGTCACCCTTACCGAGGAGCCCGGCCTCGGCCTGGACCCCAACTGGGACGCCCTGAAGGAGTACAGGGACCGGTAGTCCCCCATTCCAGCCTCAGTCTAACCTCGAGGAGGCCACCATGTCGGACAGAGACCTGGCTTTCACCCCGGCCCACAAGCTTGCGGAGATGGTCGCAACCAAGGCAGTCTCCCCAGTCGAGCTCACCGAGCTGTACCTGAGGCGCATAGAGGAGCTGGACCCCAAGCTCAACGCCTTCCTGACCGTAACCGGGGACGAGGCGATCGCCGCGGCCCGCGCCGCGGAGCAGGCCGTCGCCGGGGGTGGCAGGCTGGGCTCCCTGCATGGGATACCCATCTCCGTCAAGGACCTGGAGGCGACGGCGGGAGTCAGGACCACCTTTGGCTCCCTGATCTTCCAGGACCACGTGCCGGACAGCGACTCGGGCACCGTCGAGCGGGTGCGGGCGTCGGGGGCCATCATGTTGGGAAAGACCAACACCCCCGAGTTCGGCATGCGGGGCACCACGGAGAACCGCCTGGGCGACGCTTGCCGCAACCCCTGGGACACGGCCCGTACTCCCGGCGGCTCCAGCGGCGGGGCCACCGCCGCCCTGGCCGCCGGACTGTGCCCCCTAGCCACTGCCAGCGACGCCGGCGGCTCCATCCGCATCCCCGGCAGCTTTACCGGCGTCTACGGCATCAAGCCCACCCTGGGCAGGGTGCCCCGGTTCGGCGGCGTCGCCAGGCCCGCGCCCAACCCCGTGGCCCAGCCCGGCCCCATGGCCCGCACGGTGCGGGACACGGCCATGCTGCTGCAGGCCATGGCCGGGCCCCACGACCGGGACGCCAACATGCTCCGCCAGGCCCCTCCAGACTTCCTGGACGGCCTGGACTCGGGCGTGAGGGGGCTGCGCATCGCCTGGAGTCCCGACCTGGGCTACGCGACCGTGGACCCCGAGGTGGCCCGGGTCACGGCCGAGGCTGCCCGGGTGTTCGAGGAGCTGGGCGCGTCGGTGGACGAACCGGGCGTCTCGATGGTGCAGCCCTTCGGCAGGATGGGCGCTGTCGTGTCAGCCAACGCCTACGCCTCCTACGGCGACCACCTGGAAGAGAGGGCCGGTGACCTGACGGACTACGCCAGGAGCAGGCTGGAGAAGGGCAAGCAGGTGACGGGAGTCGAGTACGCCGTGGCCCTCCGGGAGCTGGAGCTGCTCAAGTTCCAGATGGCGACCCTCCTGGAGACCTACGACCTGCTCATGACTCCGACGATGGCGGTGCCCGCCTTCGAGATCGGCCGGCACCCGACGGAGATCGGAGGGCGCGCTGTGGAGCGGGACTGGGGGTTCAACCCCTTCAACGTGGTGTTCAACCTGACGGGGCAGCCCGCCGCCAGCGTCCCCTGCGGCTTCTCCTCCGACGGCCTGCCCATCGGCCTCCACGTAGTGGGGCGGATGTGGGACGAGGCGACGGTGCTGAGGGCCTCCGCGGCATTCGAGCAGGCCCGGCCCTGGGTGGACAAGCTGCCCCCGGTCTCCTAGTCTCGTCGACCCGTCCCCGTCACTCCGGCGCAGGCCGGAGTCCGGGGGAGGGGGACCCCGGAGCTCGCCGGGGAGCGGCGGGCGGCCATCCCCGTTGCAGGAGGTCTTTTGGACAGGATATCCCGATACCTGGCCGAGTATGCCTTTTCGCTGGACGTTGGCGAGCTGCCCGGGGACGTGGTCCACGAGTCCAAGCGGAGGGTCATGGACTCCCTGGGCATCGCCATGGGCGGCTACGACGAGGAGCCCTGCCGGATAGCCCGGTCCCTGGCCGTGGAGACGGGCGCCGCCAGGGGCGCCACCGTGTTCGGCACCCGGCACAAGGCCACGCCCGACATGGCAGCCTTCGCCAACGGGACCATGGTCCACTCCCAGGACTACATGGACACCTACCTCTCGGCGGAGGCGTGCCATCCCAGCGACAACCTGTCCGCCGTCCTGGCCGCCGCCGAGCACTCGGGTGCGGGCGGCCGCGAGGTCATCGCGGGCGCGGTCCTGGCCTACGAGGTGATGTGCCGGTTCTGCGACGCGGCGGGCGTCCGCAAGCGGGGGTGGGACCACGTGGTGTACGGGGCCGTCTCCAGCGCCCTGGCCGCCGGGAAGGTGCTGCGGTTGGGCGTGTCCGAGCTTGCCGAGGCGGCGTCCCTGGCGGCCACCTCCAACGTGGCGTTGCGCCAGACCCGGGTGGGCGAGGTCTCCATGTGGAAGGCCTGCGCCCCCGCCAACGCCGCCCGAAACGGACTGATGGCGGCGCTGCTGGCGGCGCGGGGCCTCGAGGGGCCTGCCGAGGCCTTTGCCGGGGAGAAGGGTTTTCTGAACCAGGTCACGGGCCCGCTGGAGCTGCCGGAGTTTGCGGGAGAGGGACGCCCGTTCATGATCGGCAGCACCCACATCAAGCTCTGGCCCGTCCAGTACAACACCCAGGCAGGCATCCAGGCGGCCCTTCAGTTGAGGGAGGACTTGAAGACCGGAGTCGCCTTCCGGTCGATGACCATAGACATAGCGGACGTGGGCGCGGACCTGAGCGCCGATACCCGGGACAAGTGGGACCCCCGGACCCGGGAAACCGCCGACCACAGTCTCCCCTACATCGTCGTGTCCGCCCTCGTGGATGGAGAGGTGGACCGTGGCACCTTCGACATGGAGCGGATCAGGGACCGGGAGCGGCTGGCGCTCCTGGAGCGGGTGACCGTGCGAAGGGACCCGGAGTTCAGCAGGACGTATCCCCGGGCCCTGTCCGTGAGGATCATCGTGGAGACGGCGGCTGGCGAGGTGTTGACCCGGCAGGTAGACTACCCGTTGGGCCATTGCGAGAGTCCCATGAGCGACTCCCAGGTGGAGGGGAAGTTCAGGCGGCTGACCGCCGGCCGGGTCCCCGAGGTCCAGGCCGATGAGATTCTCCGCCGCTTGTGGTCCCTGGAGGAGGAGCAAGACATCGGTGGCCTGGTGGAGCTGCTGGCGCCGCCCTCCGGGTAGCTGCTACCCGGAGGCGCGTCTGCTGACCACCCGTCCCGTCCAAAACGAATCAGGAGGTGCCCGCAGCCATGAACGAGGTCCGAGGAGTAATAGCCAGGCAGAAGGGCGCGCCGGTGACCATCGAGCCGGTCATGGTGCCCGACCCGGGGCCGGGGGAGGCGCTGGTCCGGGTCCAGGCGTGCGGCGTATGCCACACGGACCTGCACTACCGGGAGGGGGCCATCAACGATGACTTTCCCTTCCTGCTGGGACACGAGGCAGCCGGGGTGGTGGAAAGGGTCGGCTCCGACGCCGACGGCCTTGCCCCAGGCGACTTCGTGATCATCGCCTGGAGGGCCCCCTGCGGGGGCTGCCGGTCTTGCCAGCGAGGGCGTCCGTGGTACTGCTTCGCCAGCAGGAACGCCAAGCAACCCATGACTCTCCAGGATGGCACGCCCCTGAGCCCGGCCTTGGGGATCGGGGCCTTCGCCGAGCTGACCCTGGTGGACTCGGGCCAGGCTGTAAAGGTCGACCCCGCCGCCCGCCCAGAGGCAGCCGGCCTTGTGGGATGCGGCGTCATGGCTGGCCTGGGAGCGGCCCTGAACACCGGCGGGGTGAGCCGCGGCGACTCGGTGGCGGTCATCGGATGCGGTGGGGTCGGTGATGCCGCCATTGCCGGCGCGCGCCTGGCCGGGGCCCATACGATAATCGCCGTGGACATCGACGACCGGAAGCTGGCGTGGGCCAGGGAGTTCGGCGCCACCCATACGATAAACGGGGCCCAGACCGACCCTGTGGAGGGCATCAGAGAGATTACCGGCGGGAACGGCGTGAACGTCGCCATAGAGGCCGTCGGCACGCCCGGGACCTACGAGCAGGCCTTCTACGCCAGGGACCTGGCGGGAACGGTGGTGCTGGTGGGGGTCCCCAGCCCCGACATGAAGATCGATCTTCCGCTGCTGGAGGTGTTCGGACGGGGCGGGACCCTCAAGTCCTCCTGGTACGGGGACTGCCTGCCCAGCCGCGACTTCCCCATGCTCATCGACCTGTACCTCCAGGGGCGGCTCGACCTGGACCGGTTCGTGTCGGAGACGATCTCCCTGGACGACGTCGAGTCATCGTTCCACAAGATGGAGCAGGGGGAGGTCCTCAGGTCGGTGGTCGTCTTCTGATGGACGCCGTCACCTTCATCCGCCACAGTCTGAACCAAGTGCACCAGAGGCTGACAGAGACCTGCCGGGGGCTCACCTATGAGCAGGTCTCCTGGAGGCCGGCGCCCCACGCCAACAACATAGGCTTCATCCTGTGGCACGTCGCCCGGGCCGAGGACCGGACCGTGGGCGCGGTGTTGAGCACGCGGGGAGAGCTCTGGGTGACCCGACACTGGCACCTCCAGTTCGGCAACTCCGTCGAGTCTCCCCCACCGGGCGACAGGATGGGACTCCTGAGCATGCCGATTCCCACGCCCGACGTTCTGATGGGCTACCTGAATGACGTGCACCGGAGCACCATCCGCTTCCTGGAGAGCCTGACCCTGGAGGACCTGGACGCGGCCCCCTCCGCCGACCAACCCCAGCGCACCGTGGCGGCGCTGCTGCGCCATCAGATAACCCACAAGAACAACCACCACGGCCAGGTGGACTACATCCGGGGCCTTCAGGAACCGGACTGGGACCTGCCGCCGGGCACCGGGGTGGTACAGGAGTAGCGCACGGGCCCGTGATGCGGTCCCGTTCCAAAGAGAGAATCCCGGGAGGTGTGACATGGCGACGGACCCGCAAGAGAAGCACGTAACGGTCAACGGGGTGCGGCTCCGTTACCTGGACTGGGGCTCCGAGGGCAAGATGCCCCTGGTGTGCCTGCACGGGCATACGGGCCAGGCGCGCATCTGGGACGAGTTTGCCGAGGCCGTGCGGTCCCACTACCACGTGCTGACCGTGGACCAGAGGGGTCACGGCGAGAGCCAGTGGGCCGCCACGGGATACGACCGGGACAGGTTCGTCGAGGACCTGGCGGCTTTCGTCGACGCCCTGGAGTTGGACCGTTTCGTGCTGGTCGGGCTCTCCATGGGCGGGTGGCACTCCATGCTGTACACCCCGGACCACCAGGAGAGGGTGGAGCGCATCGTCATCGTGGACATCGCTCCCGAGCCCAGTCCCGAGTACATGGAGCAGCGGGCAAAGCGCCCGCCGGTCCCCATGGAGTTTCCCAGCCTGGATGCCGCCGTGGAGTGGGCGCGCCGGGACGACCCCTGGGCCACCGACGCCCGTATCCGCAGGGACACCGAGGACAAGACCCGCCGGCGCGAGGACGGCCGTTGGGTCTGGAAGGCGGACCCCGTCCTGTTCAACAAGGTGCTGCCCGACATGACGGAACCATCCCACGTGGCACGGTACTGGAAGGCCTTCGAGGCCATCGAGTGCCCCTTGCTGGAGGTGAGAGGGCTGGAGAGCGGGCTGGTGTCCGACGAGACGGTCCGGCGCATGGAGCAGGTGGGGAAGCGGTTCAGCTCGGTGGACGTGGCCGGCGCCGGCCACATAGTAACCATCGACAAGCCCCAGGAGTTCATACAGGCGACGCGGGGCTTCCTGGGCGTGTCGGGCTAACCGGGTCTGCGGAACGGTCTAGGGGCCGCCGGGCGGGATGGCCGGGGACGGGCCGGAGATCAGAACTGGCCCGGAGATCAGAACTGGAACGAGTCCATGATCTCCTGGGTGGTGCGCACCGGCGCCTTCTTCTGGCTCTCGTGAAGCCTCTGCTGCAGAGTGGGGCGGCTGGTGTCCCTGTAGATGACGCCGATGGGCAGGCCGCCGTCCTGGATACGGTCGTAGGCCATGGCCCGGTCCGAGGGATCGTGGTCCTCCGGTATCGTCCACATGGTCCCCTCGATGCCCTTCTTGCGGTTGCCCTTGATTATCTCGTAGGTGTCGTTGTAGGTCGTGCACGGTGACTGGACGTGCACCACGGCAAAGCCCTGGTGGTCCATGCCCTCGCCGATGAGCTTTCCCAGGACACGGGGCTGGGAAGAGAACCCCGAGGCGATGAAGGACACGCCCAGGGTGAGGTAGAGTTCCAGGGGGTTCAGGGCGTCCTCTATCTTGCCGTAGGGAGTCGAGCTGGTCAGTCCTCCCAGCTCCGTCGTTGGGGAGCTTTGGCCCTTGGTCAGCCCGTACACGCCGTTGTCCATGACCACGGCCGTGATGTTCAGGTTGCGGCCGGCCTGGGGGGCGATGTGCTCTCCGCCGATGCTGAGGAAGTCCCCGTCCCCGGCGACGACTACCACGTTCAGGTCTGGCTGGCCCATCTTGACTCCCATCGCGATGGGCAGTGACCTGCCGTGGATGCCGTGGAACCCGTAGGGCTGCGGACCCTCCAGCAGGTGGACCAGGTTGCCCGAGCAGCCGATGCCGGCTACCACTACGTTGCTCTCCATGGGCCGGTCGGTGCCCTCTAGCCGCTCTGCCATGGCGAACTCCAGCGCACGGCGGACTCCAAAGTCCCCGCATCCCGGACACCACTTGAAATCGTACTCGGGATTCTTGGTGGTCACGCCTCAACCATCCCTTTCTTCAGGGTCCCGGCCTTGTCTCGGATCTTCTCCACAAGGTCGCCGACCTTGAAGGGCAGTCCCGTGTACTGGGTGATGGACTCCGCTCGGATACCCAGCGACCGCAACACGCCGGAGAACTGGCCCTGGTAGTTGAGCTCGGGGACTATGACCAGGTCCTTCTTTCGGAGCTCCTCGACCAGCGCCGCCGGAAGGGGCTGGAGGAACATGGTGTAGTACCAGGCGAGGGGCTCTCCTTGCTCGGTAAGGACCTTGTAGGCCTCCCAGGTCGGTCCCTTGGAGCCCCCCCAGGTCATGACCGCTACGGGCTCGTCGCCGTTCTCCTGCTCGTACGCTTCGTTCTCCAGCAGCTTTAGCTTGCTGAAACGCCTCTGGGTCATCTGGATATGTCGGCTTGGCAGGTGGGTGGTGTCCCCCATGGCGTCGTGCTCGCTGCCGTTGGCCACGTAGGCGCCCGGGGTGCCGGGTATGGGCATCGGGGACAACTCGTACCCGTCGTAGCGGAGGTATCCGTTGCCGCCCCGGTAGACCTGCCGGTCCTCCACATGGAGCTTGCTTAGATCGGGCTTGGGGATATTCTGGGCCCGCTCGGCCATGGACATCTCGCTCATCAGGATAACGGGGCCCTGGTAGCGTTCCGCCCAGTTGAACGCCATGGCGGCGGCGTAGAAGCACTCCTCCACGCTGCCGGGCGCGATCACCGGCATGGCCACGTCCCCGTGGGCCGGGTGCATGCACGCCAGCAGGTCCGACTGCTCGGTCTTGGTGGGCAGGCCGGTGGCGGGGCCGCCCCTCTGGACGTCCACCACGACGCACGGTATCTCTGCCATCCAACCCAGGCCCAGCCCCTCGCTCATCAGCGAGAACCCCGGGCCCGCCGTGGCGGTCATGGCCTTCTTTCCGGAGAACCCGGCGCCCAGGATGACGCTTATGGACTCTATCTCCGAGCTCACCTGGTAGGCGAACTTGCCGGGCCCCACCAGGTTGCGCTCCATGAAGACCAGTATGGTGGTGGCGGGCGAGATCGGGTAGCCCACGTAGAAATCGAGGCCCGCCGCCAGCGCGCCCAGCGAGACGGCCTCGTTGCCCTTGATCATGAGCTGCTCGTGGTCGGGCTTGATGGGGTCGTCCAGCGCGCCGATCTGGATCTCGCTGGAGGCGGCGTGCTCTTTGCCGAGGTTCAGGGCTGCGACGTTGGCCTTGATGATGGCGTCGCGGCCCTTGAAGCGCCGCCGTATGAACTCCTCGAAGTACTCCAGCGGCATATTGACCAGGTGCGCCAGGGCCCCGATTATCACCATGTTGGCCGACCGGGCCTCTCCCGCCTCCTTGGCCAGCTCGTCGAAGGGTATCCCTATGTCCCCGCTGTCATGGTGTGCCTCGAAGGCCGAGTCGTGCAGCACGACCCCGTCGTTGCGGACCTCGTCCTTGTGGTTGACGTAGGCTTCCGGGTTCAACGCCACCAGCACGTCCAGGGCGTCTCCGGCGCTCAGTACGGGGTCAATGGAGATGCGTGTCTGGGTCCACGTAGGGCCCCCCATGATCTGGGAGGGGAAGGTGGAGAAGGTCTGTACGTGGTAGCCCACTGCGGCGGCGGCGCTGGCCAGCATCTCGGCGGCGGTGACGACTCCCTGACCGCCCTCTCCCGCGAACCGGACCACGAAGTCCTGCTTCTTCTGGATGGGGGGTGACACGGTGGTTGCCTCGGAGCCCGGCCCCGCCTCGTTGGTCCGCAATTTCTACCGTCCTCGGTCCGGGGATTGGTGTTCCGTCCCGGGGGCAGGGCCGAAGCCCAGGTGGAGGGATTGCGATGGTGCTCCCCCGCTAACGCCCGGGGAGGCTGTCCCCTTCACCTTCAGCGTATCAGATGGCACTTGTGTGGCCGTACGCTCCCCAAATCGCCGGGCAAGATTACGCAGTTCCCCGGAAGGAGTGTACGCCGGTTCAATATAGCATCCGCCCCCATCAATGTCAATGAGACTGCGCGTGCCTGGACTCCTATGGCCCGGGACGCTCTGGCCCGGCCCCAATCCGCTGCCAACAGGCCCGAATTCAACAGGAGCAAGACATCTCTGTCCTCCACACGGTCACCCCGGTGACACCCGCCCCTTCCCAACCCCCCAACCTCGCCCTACCATAATACCTATCCCTTCTCCCTCTCCCTGGGGGAGAGGGCTGGGGTGAGGGCTAAATGGGAGAAAATGAGAGGAAATGAGAGGGAAACTGAAAATTTCCGGCATGGAGAGCCCCCATCGTCCCACCCGATAAAACTCAGCCAGGAGAACACTGACATGAATGCACTCAGAGCCCGCGTCAACGCACTCCGCAGGAAGATGGCCCGCCCCCTCGCCCTCCTGCGCCTATACCGCTTGGTCTACCAGTACTGTATCGACTATTACGCCGCCCTGGTCGAGCGCCTCGCCCCGCCCGACGGTCGCGCCTTCATCGACCGTGTGGTCGCCGCCGGCTACGGGCTACCCACCTTCATGGCGGTCTACAAATACCTGGAGAGGTGTCTCAGCCGGGGCGCCGAGCCCGACGTCAATACCCTCCTCCACACCCTCCTCCCCTGGTCCCGGGGCTATCCCACTCCCGATCTCGGCTAGGTGGGGGACTTGGGCTGGGCCCCTTCGATTGACTTATGCGCGGCCTATTGACTACAATTCGCGCCGTCGGGGTCAACATAAGGGGAGTGGGAGGCAAGGCGTTGTTCATGATTAAGTGTCGGCGTATCTCCGTTGCGGCAGTCTTGGCGCTGGTGTTGGCTCTGGCCGCGTGCGGCGGCGAGGACCCCACCAGCACCCCTGTCCCCCCCGCACCTACGGCTACCACGGTTCCCGCGACTCCTGCTCCTCCCCCCGCCACCACCGCGCCCCCTGCCACGGTCGCGCCGGCTCCGACCACGGCCGCCCCTCCCGCCACCACCCCCGCTGGTGCCACCGCCACTCCCGGTCCCACCGCCACACCCGTGGCCGCCCCTGCCACCGAGGCGGCCCCCGACCCCACGGCCACAGCGGCCCCGCCGTCGGAGGCCGACATGCTGGCCCAGTACGCGGCGGAGCACGCCGGCGGCCCGGGGGCCATCTTCGTGGGCGACCCCATGCAGCTAATCGGCCCGCCGCCCCACGAGGGCCTCATGCTGCAGGTGCCCGAAGCGGAGTACACCCAGGCGTCGACGGCGGCGCTGTTCGGCGTACCGGCCTTGGGCATCCCCGGCCACCTGTTCATCTACAGCAGCGACTACTACCAGAGGCTGATACAGAAGGCCAACCTGACCAACCCCACGCCGCTGACCTCCTCGGGCGAGAGCATCGAGATACAGCACACCTGCATAGACCGCAGCTTGCCCACCTGCGTGTTGATCCAGTCGTACTGGGCGCCCAATCTGGCCAAGCGGACCAACGGCCAGGTCAAGCTCTCGGTGGTCTCCTTCGTGGAGCTGGGCCTGTCCGGCCCGGAGACCCTGGAGCAGGTGAGCAGGGGCACTCTGGACATGGTGAACATCTATACCGGGTACGTGGCCGGGCAGCTCCCGGCCCTGGAGATACAGTCCCTTTGGGGCATGGCGGTGGACTGGGAGAGCTCGTATCTCATACTGACGGAGCTGGACCAGGACATCGATAATACGATGCTGGAGGCCACCGGCGGCAGTCACGTGCTGAACCGAAACTGGTTCGCGGGCTCCGACCAGTGGTTCTTTGGGGACCGCCGGCTGCAGACGGTGGATGACTTCCAGGGCCTGAAGATCCGCTCCCACGCTGCCTCCATGTCCGACTTCATCAGGGGGATGGGGGGCGAGCCCGTGTTCCTGGGCCCCGCCGAGATATACACCAGGCTGGAACGGGGCTTCGTCGACGCCGCGGCCACCGCTGCCATCCTGGCCATTCCCGACCGGCTGTTCGAGGTGGCCGACTACATGTCCGGTCCGGTGATCGGGTTCGGGTACACCAACAACGTGATCAACAAGGACGTGTGGGACGAGATCCCCGCGGACCTGCAGCAGATAATCACCGAGGAGGGCGCCAAGGCCGAGCTGGAGGCGCTCCGCCTGGCCCCCGTCCAGAACCTCGTCGCCATCCAGATCAACCAGACCCTGGGCATACAGCCGGTGCCCTTCTCGGAGGACATAGTCCGGTACATCCAGGGCGTGGTGTTCCCGGAGTACGTCATCCCCGGCTGGTTGAGGCGCATCGGGTACCCGGAGAAGGGCGCGGACATCGTGGCCGCGTTCAACGAGAAGGTGTCTCCCTACCTGGGGCTGAGGATCGCCGAGGACGGCTCCACCGAGCGGGTCCCCATTACCAAGGGCCCCCATTCCGGGTAACGCCCCGCCCGGGAGGGCCATTGCACCGGGGGCGTAGGGGCCGCGGCGGCCGCATACCGGCCCGGAAAGGCGTTCCATGGCCTTTACGAGCTTGTCGGCCTACACCGGACGGAGGACCCCGGCCCTCTACCTGCTGCTGGGCTTCCGGGCGGCGGCGCGGAAGGCTGACCGGCTGTACCTCCTGCTCGGTTACGTTTGCGGCGTGCAGCTCCTGCTCTTGGCCTTCTTCATCACGTACCAGGTGGTGGCCCAGAACCTGGACTGGGCCCGGGCTCCCGGCACCGACGCCATGAGCGGCTACGTCCTGGCCATGGCCGCCACCTGGGCCCTGGCCTACTCCCTGCGGTCCGACGCCCACGTGCGCATCGACGTCCTGCTCCCCTACATGGGCCGCCGCGTGAGGGCGGTCGCCGACTGGCTGGCCCTCTTCGCCCTGGGCTTCTTCGCCTGCGTCACGGCCTGGAAGGTATGGGAGAGCGTGATTAGCGACTACCAGCGGGGGGCGGTCACCAACGACTATCCTCTGACGCCCCTGTTCATCCCCAAGGCCGTGGTCGCCGTCGGGTTCACCCTGCTGGTGGTCACCGCGACGCAGATGATGTTGTCCATGATAGCCGAGAGGTGGCTGCCCCGCCTCCACAGGGCCATGGGCGGCGACGATCTAGAGGGACCGTCGGCGGCCGTTGGGGAGGAGACTCCTGGGTTGGGGGCGTCGGACGACGCCCGGGGGGCCTAGCCGTGGCCATTGGCGTCGCCTTTGGGTTGATGGGGACCTTCTTCCTGGCGGGCATGTACGTTGCCGCCGCCCTGGGATGCCTGTCCCTGATCATCATGCACTTCTTCTCCGACCGTCCCCTGTGGTTCGTCATGGCCGACAAGGCCTGGGGGGTGAATACCAACTTCATACTCGTGGCCGTGCCCCTGTTCGTGTTGATGGGGGAGCTGATGAACCGCTCGGGCATAGGGGAGCGCATGTACGCCGTCATCTCCCGTTGGATATGGTTCCTCCCCGGCGGCCTCATACACACCAACATCGTGTCCTGCGCCATCTTCTCCGCGTGCTCCGGCTCCAGCGTCGCCACCTCGGCCACCATCAGCCGGGCGTCGCTGCCCTCCTTCCGGCAGCGGGACTACTCGGAGAGGATGGTCATCGGCTCCCTGGCCGCGGGGGGCACCCTGGGCATCCTCATCCCGCCCAGCATAAGCCTCATCATCTACGGCGTGGTGGTGGACGAGTCCATCGGCCGCCTGTACATGGCCGGGTTGTTTCCAGGCCTCCTGCTGGCCCTCTCCTTCATGGTGATGATCGGCGTGGCGGCTCTGGTCTGGCGAGGGATGGCCCCCCGGGAGCACGGTGAGAGCTTCTCCACCTGGGAGGGCTGGCGGCTGAGGCTGCTGGGCACGCTCCAGATACTGCCCATCGTGGCACTGGTCGCCCTGGTCCTGGGGGTGATCTACTCGGGGGTCGCCACGCCCAGCGAGGCGGCCGCCTTCGGGGTGTCCGGCGCCTTCGTCCTGACGGTCCTGCTGAACTCCAACGAGGTGCTGACGCCCCTTCTGGGTGGCGTCCTCAGGCGCACCGGCCTCATCTTCCTGTTCACCAGCAGCACTAAGGCGACTCTGCGCGAAGCCCGGATGCCCTCGAGACAGATGGTCGAGGCCGTGGTCAGGCGAAACGTGCGCATCGTCATGGACTCGGTCATCTCCACGGTGCGCACCACCGGGATGATCTTCCTCATATTGCTGGCCGCTCTGACCCTGAGCTTCGCCTTCGCCCGGTTGGGCATCTCCCAGCAGGCCGCGGAGCTCATCTCGGGCCTGGCCCTGAACGACTGGCAGCTCGTGCTGGCCCTGGTCCTGTTCTACCTGGTCCTGGGCACCTTCATGGAGAGCTTCGCCATGATGGTCACCACCGTGCCCGTCCTGCTGCCCGCGTTGCAGCAGGCGGGGGTCGACCTGGTCTGGTTCGGCGTCATAGTCGTGCTCTTGGTGGAGGCAGCCCTCATCAGCCCGCCCGAGGGCATCAACCTTTACGTGCTGCACGGTGTGCGGCAGGACGTGGACCGGGAGCAGGCGGAGAGGGCCAACGAGGCGGTACGCCAGACCACCATCAAGGACGTGTGGATAGGCGTGCTGCCGTTCATGGCCTGCATGGCCGCCACCACGGGCCTGGTGCTGGCCGTGCCTCAGATCGCCCTCTGGCTGCCCGACCTCATTTACGGCTTGAGATAGGGTGCGGCTTGAGGTAAGGCCCGTTGGAGTTAGGACTGGGGCTTGCGGGCGATGGCCTCGCCGAAGGCGAAGGCTCCGCACGCCCCGGGGAGGTCCTTCCACTCGTCGAGGCCCTGGCGCCACCGGTCGAACTGCTCCTGGGTGGCCAGCCCGTACTTGGTGGCCGCCCCTATCACCGTAGGGGAGAGGAACCAGTCGATGATGAAGGCGTGAAGGAAGGCGACGTCTTCGGCCGCGCTGAAGAAGTCGAAGGACCCGTCGGCCCGCACCTCCGAGAACCCGGCTTCCAGGAGTATGTGCTTCAGCTCCCTCCCCATCTCCGGGTGGCCGCCGTTGGCCGCGAGAAGGTTGGCGAAGGTGGTCCAGGCGGCGTCGGTATCGTCTATGCTGGGCTCCAGGAACGAGGATGAGACGAAGACCTCCCGGCTGGCCAGGATGCCGCCGGGTTTCAAGACCCGCTTCACCTCGGCCAGCGTTGCCTCCGTGTCGGGAACGTGCATGAGGACGGC
This sequence comes from Dehalococcoidia bacterium, assembly GCA_965207305.1. GTDB lineage: Bacteria > Chloroflexota > Dehalococcoidia > Lucifugimonadales > JAGWBF01 > JAGWBJ01. The sequence continues at coordinate 506,237 of CBDBMB010000003.1, forward strand.
GTGGCAGTGGGCGACGTCGAAGGAGTCGTCCTCGAAGGGCAGCTCGGTCACGCTGCCCACGTGGAATGTGGCGTTCCGGTGTCCACCCGCCTGGGCGGCTGCCCGAGCCAGGCCGATCTGCGACTCCTCCACGTCGATGCCGTGCACCTCCCCGGGGTCCACGGCCCTGGCCAGCCCGACGGTGATGGTCCCCGGTCCGCAGCCAAAGTCCAGCACCTTGAGGCCCGGCTTGAGGTGTGGGAGCAGGTGCCGGGCGTGGGTCTCGGCGCTGCGCCGGTCTAGGAGTTGACGGAACTCCTCGCTGTAGCCCATGGTGTAGCTGGACGACGATGTCTGATCGGGCATTGGGCCTCCCCTATCAATGCTGGCTGTCCGTTGCCGCCGGGTCTGCGTCGTAGACGGCAATATCAGTCTACGCCTCGTGTCCAGCATCCGAGAAGGGCAACCCGACTCGAATCGTCGAGCTTGGACCCCACAGATACGGCCCGCGCCTCTAGAGGAGCCATGCGCCCTGTCACATGCGGGCGTCGGCCGGGGCTGTCTTGGGGCGGCGAATGTAGCCAGGCTCGAAGCTCCGCCGGTGTCCTTGTCCAAGCGCCCGGCTGATTCTACAATGTCGATTACAGGTCCACCGGCCTTACGTCGGTGGGAAGGACTCAAGACACCCGAGGCGGCCAGGAGGTAGGCTATGAATAGCGCCCGCACGTCCGGCGCCCCCGTGGGTGAGACCGTGGTGGACTTTCTCCGGAGAGCGGTCGACAGGCACGGGCCCCGGGACGCCCTCCTGTTCAAGCCGGCCTTCCGCTACCAGCGTTGGAGCTACTCGCGTCTGTGGCACGAGTCGGGCCAGGTCGCGACCCTCCTCCAGCGCCGGGGCCTGAAGAAGGGGGACCAGGCCGTCTTGTGGGGGCCCAACTGCCCCCAATGGGTGCTCATCTTCTTCGGGTGCATCAGGGCGGGAGTCGTACTGGTCCCCCTGGACCTGCGCAGCGCCCCCGACTACGTGGCCAGGGTCGTATCGAGGATCGACCCCAAGCTGGCGTTCACGTCGCGGCTCACCCCCAAGGACGACGTGGAGCTGGGTGTGCCCGAGATCACCTTCGAGGAGCTGGAGGCCGCAATCCGGGACCTGCCGCAGCCGGAGGACGCGGAAGTGGAGCCCGACGACCTTGTCGAGATAATGTTCACCTCGGGCACCACAGGCGACCCCAAGGGAGTTATGCTCACCCACCGGAACCTTACGGCCAACATAGAGGGAGTGTCCCATTACATCTCCTGTGACCCCTCCAGCCGTCTTCTGTCCATCCTTCCCCTCAGCCACATGTACGAGCAGATGGGCGGCCTGTTCATCATGCTGTACTACGGCGCCAGCGTCACCTACCCCACCAGCCGCCAGCCCACCGTCCTGGCACGGACCATGCGCGAGCGCAAGGTAACCATCATGCTCCTGGTCCCCCAGGCGCTGGAGCTGCTGATGAACGGGATCGAGCGGGAGGTGAAACGCCAGGGGAGGGAAGCCCTGTGGGCCAAGCTTCTCAGGATAGCCGAGTCCACGCCCTTTCCCCTCAGACGCATCCTGTTCCGCCGGGTGCACAAGCAGTTCGGCGGGAAGCTCGACTTCATCGTGTCCGGCGGGGCGGCGCTGGACCAGGAGCTGGGGCGCAAGTGGGAGCTGCTCGGGGTCAAGATCGTGCAGGGGTACGGGACCACCGAGGCGTCCCCCGTCATCAGCAACCACAGCTTGGATGAGCGCCGCCTGGACTCCACCGGCCGACCCCTGCCCAACATGGAGGTGAAGATCAGCGGCGATGGCGAGATCCTGGTGCGCGGGGACAGCGTCAGCCCGGGCTACTGGCGGGCGCCCGACGAGACCGCCGCGGCCTTCGTCGACGGCTGGTACATGACCGGGGACCTGGGTTTCTTCGACGACCAGGGGTTCCTGCACATCCAGGGCAGGAAGAAGGACATGATCGTCCTGCCCAGCGGTCAGAACGTGTTCCCCGAGGACATCCAGGCGGTGCTGGCCAAGCACCCGAAGGTGACCGACTCGGCTGTCGTGGGGCTGACCAGGGGGCCCTCGGTGGAGGTGCACGCGGCCCTGATCCTGGACGACGCCGGCGCGGCCCAGGAGGTGGTCTCCTGGACCAACGGCCAGCTTGCGGAGCAGCAGAGGATACGGGGCTTCACCGTTTGGGCCGGCGAGGACTTTCCCCGCACCCACACCCTCAAGGTGAAGAAGGGACTGGTGATCGATACGATTCTCGGCAGGATGCAGCCTGACTCTCCGGCCGCGTCACGGCCGGGAGGGGGCTCTGCAGCGGGGTCGCGTACCCTGCTCCAGATCGTCGCCGAGGTGAGCAAGCGGGCCGTCGAGGAGGTGCGGGAGGACGCGACCCTGGGGGGCGACCTGGACCTGGACTCCCTTGGCCGCGTGGAGCTGCTGTCGGCGATGGAGGCGGAGCTGGGCGTTTACGTGGATGAGAGCCAGCTCAGCCCGGAGATGACCGTCGGGAGCTTGGTGGCCCTGGTAGAGGAGGGGTCGAGGAACCCGCCGATGATGACCTTTCCGGCCTGGGGCATGCGGTGGTGGTGCCGCATGCTCCGCGGTTTCCTCCAGCGGTCGGTGGTCTTCCCGCTGGTGGCCCTCTCCTACGGGCTGAGGGTGGCGGGCCGGGAGAACCTGGAGGGCATCACCGGGCCGGTGCTGTTCGCGTCGAACCACAACCTGGGCCTGGACAACCCGCTGATAATCAAGTCGGTCCCCCTCAGGTGGCGGCGCCGAATGGCCGTGGCCGGGGCCGCCGACCTGTGGAAGAACCCCGTCTGGTGGATCGTGAACCCCCTGCTGGGGAACGCCTTCCCATTGGCCAGGGAGGGCCCGGTGAGGCCCAGCCTGGAGAACATGGGGAGGATCATGGACGACGGCTGGTCGGTCCTGATATATCCCGAGGGAGAGCTGACCGTCGGAGGGCCCATCAAGCCCTTCATGAACGGCACCGGCCTGGTGGCCGTCGAGGGGCAGATCCCAGTAGTCCCCCTGCGCCTGCACATCCATAGGCTGGGCTTTCCCGCACGGCTCCCCGTCCTCCGGCGAGGGAGGGTCGAGGTCCGCCTGGGAGAGCCGCTGAGCTTCCCTCCGGGAACGGACTACCAGGAGGCGACGTCGACCATCGAGGACGCCGTCAAGTCCCTGTGAGGGAGTCCCGGTTACTTCAACGCCCGCGGGCCGGGTCCGGGCGTGTCACGACCGGGAGGCCTCGCACCAGAGGCGGCAGCCGGTTACGCCCAGGACCAGGGGCAGCATAGTGTCCACGGCGGCCCATATGATCCAGGCCTGGTGGTTGCCGTCCAGGCTGTCCTCGCCCAAGGCCAGCAGGGAGAACCAGTTGTGCAGGAACAGGATCGTGATAGCCGCCGTCAGGTAGAAGGCCACGTGGACCTCCAGGTACGGGCGGGTGATGGGTCCCTCGGGATCCCGCTTCCCCAGCTCCTGCTTGCGGAGGAAATTGAAGACCAGGGCCAGCCCCAGCCCGATGACCATCAGCACGTCGAGGATGTACCAGACGGTGATCACGTCGAAGGACTCGCTCAGGAACGGGTTGATGATGAAGTACACTGCCACCGCGGTCCCTACCGCAGCCATGTAAGCCCCCGCCGGTCTCTTCAGCCCTGCCATAGCACCTCCGTCGCTCATGGATGAATAACCCCCCATATAGAAAAAGAGTGCCGGAGGAATGTCAAGGGGGGCGGACCTGGGGACGGGTCAGACGGTCTCGAACTGCAGCGTGGGTAGGTCTAGGGTGGAGGACCGCGATGGCAATCTATCAGTACCAGTCGTAGGGGGTGCCGGGGCGCTGGGCCCAGGCCGAACGGCCGAGGTCCCGCATGGCCGGCCCCAGCGCAGACATCAGACGAGTCCACTCTTCGGGGTTGGTGTTCCGCCACATTCCGTGACCGGGAAACACCCACTCGACCGGCAGGGCGGCGATCCTGTCCATGGTGGCGGCCAACTCAGTCCAAGAGTGGAACGTCTGGTCAGGAGTCACGTCGAACTCTCCCCGCCGTTGATTCCAAAGCAGGGTGTCTCCAGTGAACAAGCACCTGTCGTCGACGTAATACAGAACGTGCCCCCGAGTATGCCCCGGGGCGGGGATTCCGCTAACGCCAGGCGATATCTGAACCGTAGTGAAGCCGTCCAGCAAATCGGTCGCGTATGGCGCGGCGTCCGCGTCGGCCTCGCCTATCCACACCCTGGATCCATACCACTCGGCCCACCGGTCGGTGTCGGCCACGTCGTCCCGGTGGCTCAACAACACGTGGGCAATACCCCCAAGCCGACTAATAGTAGCGGCCAGCGCCCTGCTGAACCGGGGAGAATCGATCATCAGGTTGCCCTCTGGTCGCAATACCAAATACGAGTGGCAGCCAAAGGACGATAGAGCGTTGTTGCCTAAGGCCAAGACCCCATCGGTCATCCGATGTGGAAACACTCCCTCCGGCTCTTCGAGCTGTTCCCGATTGCCTATCGACTTGGTAGGGCAGGCTCCGGCAGCACGCCACAGCGCCGCTTCCTGCTCCTCTCCCACGGGCTGGCGAGCGACAAAGGAACGCCCTGCGTCATCCATCTCAATCAGGCCTGGCGCCCAGTGCCGAGCAGCGTCGCACCTCACGCAGCGGGTGTCCACGTACCAGGGACCAGGGGTATTGCGGACGTTGGCTTGGTCGGATCTAGGCATTGGTGCGACTCTCCAAGTTATCTATACCGAGTCTATCATGCAGATCTCGTCTCGCACCAAACAGCGTCATTGAAGACTTCAACGTGAAAGTTCTTGCTGTCCCGTGGCCGAGCTCTCCTCGGACCGGGGAGATGGTGCCGGCCCAGGAGGTCGCCTTGCGGACTCCCTATGGCAGGAACGTCGGCGTCGTGCGCGACCAAGTTATCTCCACCGTCGAGTCGGCATCCATGATGGCCGCTTTTGGGGCCACCACGTTTCGGCGGTCTTCGGTGAGGCGAAAACGGCCTACTCGTAGCGGTATGAGTGCGCCTGGCCCTGAAGGAGAAGCTCCCCCTCGGAGCCGAAGGCCGTCTCTGCAACCAGTGTGGGCGGTGTAGTCTCGGGGGATCTTTCGTGCGTGCTGGATTGACGGAGGTGAAGTGCCGTCCTTTCATCGAGCGGGAGATTACCTTCCATTCTGCCGTAGCATAATGTTGCAAACTGCCGATGCCAAAAGTTACAATTGGCCGATGGCCGAGAACGTGCTATACCCCCGCTTTGCGGAGCGGCGTCTGACCGAAGCCCTGGAGGACTCGCCGGTCACGCTGATCCACGGACCGCGCCAGTGCGGCAAGACCACTCTGGCTTTGATGGTCTGCGCGCCGGAGCAGCTGGCTTTGGGGAGACGGCGGAAGGGCGTCCCTCCTGCCGGCTCGCCGGGCCATACGTACCTCACCTTCGACGACGTAGTGACGAGGGAGAGCGCCGAGGCTGACCCGATGGGCTTTGTCGCCGACCTGCCGGAGCGGGTCATCCTGGACGAGGTGCAGCGCGTTCCCCAGCTCTTCGCGGCGCTGAAGGTGGCGGTGGACAGGCGGCGGGTTCCCGGCCGGTTCCTGCTGACGGGTTCGAGCAACGTGCTCCTCACCCCGGCGCTGCCGGACTCGCTGGCGGGGCGCATGGAGACGGTCCCGCTGCATCCGCTGGCGCAGTGCGAGATCCAAGGCTCCACGACGCCGACCGGCTTCCTCGACGCCCTCTTCGGGGGCAGGTTCGAGGTGCGACGCACAGAGAGGCTGGGCCGCAACCTCGGTGAGCGGATCGTAGCCGGGGGGTATCCGGCGGCCCTGATGCGGCCCGCCGGGCGGCGGCGGACCAACTGGTACCGCGACTACCTGGATGCCCAAGTGCTCCGCGACGTGCGCGACCTCGCCCGCATCCGCTCCCTGAACGTGTTGCCGAGGCTGATGTCTCTTGCCGCCGCCAACACGGCCACTCTGTTCAACCTCTCGGACCTGGCCGCGCCCTTCGAGCTCAGCCGCCCCACGGTCCGCGATTACGTTGCCCTGCTTGAGCAGGTTTTCCTGCTGGAGGAGTTGCCATCCTGGCACAGCAACCACCTGAGCCGGCTGGTGAAGAGGCCGAAGCTCCACGTCGGCGACACCGGGCTGGCCTGCGCGCTGCTGGGAGTGGGCGCCGACGGGCTGTCGTCGGACCGGTCGTTGCTGGGGCAGCTGCTGGAGACCTTCGTGTACCGGGAGCTGCAGCGGCAGGTGAGCTGGCACCACGACCTCATGTCGTTCTTCCACTTCCGAGACAGGGACGGCTACGAGGTGGACATCGTAATAGAACGCGGCGCGCGGGCTCTCGCGGGCGTGGAGGTCAAGGCCGGGGCGACGGTCACCGCGTCGGACTTTCGGGGGCTCAAGAAGCTGAGGGATGCCGCGGGCGAACGCTTCACAGGAGGCGTGGTGCTCTACGACGGCGAGACAAGCGCCGGCTTCGGAGACCGGCTCCACGCCGTGCCCATCAGGTTCCTCTGGGAGACGCCTTGACGCCGCTCTCCGCGGGGTAGGTTTCCACGGCTGCGCCTGATCAGGGCTGCTGCCGCACCCTCACGCTGCGGAGCAGGTGGCCGAGTCCGACGCCGTCGGCTAGATACTGCAGGGCGAGGAGGTGGTGCGTGTTGGGCAGGACTAGCCCTTCCGCTACCACCACAGGTTGACGACGCTGGTGCCGAGGCGCCGGGCGATCTCGTCCCAGGTGAGCCCGGAGGCACATCGAAGCCATTGACGACCCCGAGGTTGGGCGCTGTCGGCTACGTACCCACCACCACGACTACTATGAGCACACCAAAGGTGACCAACAGGGCACTGATGGCAGCGGCCAGCGGCGGCCTGCTCAGAGAGACTAGCGCCGCCCTTCGAACTCCGTCAGCCAACGGCAGCCGATGCAGGGCCGTCTCCGGCGCCGACGCCACCAGCGTCGTCCAAGCCACGATCGCATCCTTTGCCCGGTCGGCAGTGGAGAAGACGCGTTCCAGTGGTTCCTGAACCAACACTCGCACTGGCCTTGCCGCATTTCGGTAGGGCCAGTCGGCGTCAAGGGATGCCGTCGGCTTTGGTTTTAGCGCGGCGAGCATGAGCCAGAAGCCCAAGCCTGTGAAGACCAGCAGTTCCATCGTGTGGATGACATCGTTCAGCTTGTAGGGGTTGTAGTGTCCCGTGAAGTTCATGAAGTCGTAGAAGGTCTGCGGGAAGAGCCCGATGGCAATGCACAGCGCAGCCGCTCCGGCCATGCCGGCGTACATCCCTGCAGGCACCTTGGCGATGAGCGCGACAGGCGTTGCGCGCTTGGAACCGAACCACGTGAAATAGGGCAGTTTCAGCCCTGTGTGCAAGAAGGTGCCGACGGACGCTACGTACAACAGGAAGGCCGCCATGTCGTTGCCGTTATAGTGGGCGGCCTCCGTCACCAGCGACTTACTGACGAAGCCCGCAAAGAGAGGCACCGCCGAGATGGAGAACGCCCCTACCATGTACAGCGTGAACACCATCTTCATTCGGGGCGCAAGGCCCCCCAACTCCGTCATCTTCGACGTGCCCGCAGCCGTCAGGACTGCGCCAGTCGCCATAATCATCAGGCCCTTGTAGAGCACGTGGGCGAAGGCGTGGGCCGTCGCACCCTCGATCGCCTGCTGGGTCCCAATCCCAGCGGCGGCTACCATGAAGCCGACCTGGCTAATGATGTGGTACGCAAGTAAACGCCGGATATCGTTCTCCAGTACCGCGTAGATGACACCATATAGCGCCATCACCGTGCCGAAGATGATGAGGATTTCCCATCCAGCGAAGCCCCGCAGCAGCACGTAGACCGCCGTCTTGGTCGTGAAGGCGCTTAGAAAAACCGCGCCCGACGCGCTCGCCTCAGGATAGGCGTCCGCCAGCCATGCATGGACGGGCGGGATCGCCGCGTTCACCGCAAAGGCGATGAGGATCAGCCACGCCGCAGCTCCGCCGTCGAATCCTCCGAACAGTAGCGAGCCCGTGTCGGCAAAGTGCCACAGCACTCCCGCAATAAGGATCGCCCCGCCCACGATGTGGACGAACAGGTAGCGCATGGCCGCGGCCATGGATGCTGGACGTCCGCCCCTGCTGATGAGGAAGGCGGACCCAAGGGCCATGACTTCCCAGAAGACTACCAGCGTAAGGAGGTCGCCTGCGAATACGACGCCCAGCGCTCCACTTCCACAAAACAACGCGGCAGCCCGCTGACCCCGGTCGCGTATGTGTAGCCCGTGAATGCTGCCGAGCACGCCGATGATGGCGAAGACGCTGCCGAACGCCAGGCTCAACGCATCGACGCGCAACGGCATGAGGTCGAAGCCGAGCCACCGGGCTTCCCACGTCGTATCCAGATCCAGGAAGACGACGATCTGAAGCAAGGCGAGCCCGAAGGCCCCTACCATGAGCGCCGGGCGTATGCGGGCAGGCAGGACAAGGACAGCTAAGCCGCCGAGCACGAAGATGAAGGCGGGCAAGAAGCTACTCATCCGCGTGCTCCTTGCCGTCGTCGTCATCGTCGGGACGCTCCAGCAGGGCCCCCAGCCACTTGGAGCCGTACACGATGGCGAATGTCGAGACCAGCCCGAAGACTATGTAGAAGCCGATAATGTCCGAGTAGGGGAAGTGCGCCTTGACCTTGTCCGTCAGGGTGAGGCCCGCATCGGCTGCGAGTGTCGCAATGATGGCCAACGCTAGTGCGGCCGCAAGGTAGCGCGTGAGCCGCATCAGGCGCCCCCTCCTGCCCCGTTGGCCACCCGGGAGGCCAGCGCAAGGAAGCTGAAGGGCAGGTCCGGCACGATACCCCAAACCAGCGCAAGCAGTGCCGTTCCCACGAGCGGCACGACCATCTTGGGTGATGCTTCGCCGGGCCATCCCGACCACATGAAGGACGGCGATGTCCCCCAGAAGGCGCGCACCACGATTGAGAAGAAATACCCTGCGCTCAAGACCCCACTTACTATGTAGACGAACAGGAATGCCGTGGCTGATGCATCGACTGCTCCGGCGCCCAAATACCACTTGCTCGCAAACAGCACGAACGGTGGCATCCCCGCCATGCTCAGCGAAGCCAGCGCAAACGCGCCCATGGTCACCGGCATCTGCTTGCCGATGCCGTCCAGCTCGCTCACGTTCTCGCGGTGGGTCCGGACGTGGATTGCTCCGGCGCAGAAGAACAGCGTTATCTTGGTGACGCCGTGCCCGATGAGGTGCAGCAGCGCCCCCGTCAACGCAAGCGGCCCCAGCAACGACACTCCAAGCACGATGTAGGACAGATGGCTCACGGTCGAGTAGGCGAGTCTCCGCTTGAGATTGTCGTGGCGCAGCGCCAGCAAAGAGGCCAGGATGACGGTTGCCGCGGCGCCGACCGCCAGGACCTGCCACGCGCCCGTGTCGCGCAGCAGGTCGACGCCAAAGACGAAGATGAGCACCCGCACGACACCGAAGACCCCTGCTTTCACCACTGCTACGGCGTGCAGCAAAGCGCTAACCGGCGTTGGCGCCACCATCGCGGCAGGCAGCCACGAGTGGAGAGGCATCACCGCCGCCTTCACGATGACGCCGGCAACGAGCAGCACGAACAATGCCCAAACCGTGCCGTCGTGGCCCGCAAGTGACCCCAGCACGCCGTCTTCGGAGAAAGTCGTGTCTATCCCCAGCAGCGCGAGCCACGCGGTCCCCCCGATGAGCGCCAGCCCTCCGCCCAGCGTGTACAGCAGGTACTTCCGGCCTGCGCGAACCGCCTCGTCGGACTCGCGATGTATCACGAGGGGGTAGGTGAACAGCGTCAGCAATTCGTAGAAGAGCACGAACGTCAGAAGGTTGGCCGCCAGCGCAACTCCCAGCGTTGCGCCAACGCTGAGGGCGAACGCGGTGAAAAAGCGAGTCTGCTTCTGCTCCTCCAGCCCGCGCATGTACCCGATGGAGTACACGGCGGTGGGCACCCACAGAAACGAGGCCAGGGTTGCGAACAGCATGCCCGCTGCGTCGGCCCGGAACGCAATGTCGATGCCGGGCGACAGTTCGAGAAGCGTCGCAGACGCAATCCGCCCATCCGTCGTCCCGGGCAGCATCGCGACGACCACCCCCAACGTGGCCAACGCCAGCGCAATGTACACGCCGTCGCGTACGCCGGGCTTGCTTCCCAGCGCAGCGACCAGCGCGGCGCCGACCAAGGGCACGGCGATTGCAGCTGCGGGCAGCGGCGAGGACTCGATCATTACGTCCCCGTCCCCGGCTCCAGTACGTGCCTCACCACCGCCACGTTGAGGACCCCAAGCACAATGGTCGCTGCTGCCAGCAAGACAAGAGGCAGCAAGACGTCGACCCTGGGCTCCCAGGTCGCTCCGAACAGTGGGAGCCTGGTCCCCCGCGTTTCCCCTTGTGGCTCGTCGTGCGGGCCGTCCGGCGCGCCCGGCGGATGCGCGAGGTATGCGCGTTCCAGCGCCCGGAACAGATACGCGGCAGATAGCAGGCTGCTGATAAGCACGACGGCCAGAATCACCCAAAGGTCTTGTTCCACCGCAGCAATGGACAGATACCACTTGCTGAAGAATCCGGCCGTCGGCGGTACGCCCACCATCGCGATTGCCCCGACCGTGAAGGCGGCGGCAGTCACAGGCAGGCGGCGGCCAAGCCCCGCCAGGGCGGGCACCTCCGACACGCCTGTCTGCAAGCGTATGGCCATGACGGCTAGGAACAGCGTTCCCTTCATCAGTGCATGGTTCATGATGTGCAGCAGCGCTGCTACAAACCCCAGAGGAGTAGCCAGTCCGATGCCGATGGCGATGAAGCCCAGCTGGCTGATGGACGAATAGGCGAGCAGCCGCCGTATGTCCTGCTGCCTGAACGCTGCCGCCGCCCCAAACACGACGCCAATCGCCCCAAGCACGACGAGCGCTTGCCCGATGGGAACTTCGTCGATCAGATAGCCGTCGGGGAAGACGCTCAGGAACATTCGCAGCATCGCGTACGCCGCGACCTTGGTCATGATGGGCGCCATCAGAGTGTTCACCGACGATGGCGAAAACGTGTAAGCGTCCGGTAGCCACAGGTGCAACGGCACCAGTGCCATCTTCAGGCCTAGTCCAATGAAGATGAACACGGCCCCCGCGCTTGCCGGCGCCGTCGCCTCGGAGGCCGAGAGTATCGACAGCACGTGCGCCATGTTCAGCGTACCCGTCTCAAAATAGAGGAACGCCACCCCCAGCAAGTAGAACGCGCCGCCAAGTGTTCCCAGGATGAGGTAGCGGTATCCGGCAAGCATCCCCTTGCGGCCGCCGTGGAACACGAGGGCATATCCTGCCAGCGACGAGATTTCGAGGAACACGAACAGGTTGAACAGGTCGGCCGTGACAACTATTCCCGTCAGGCCGGCGAGAAGCAGGAGCACCAGTGAGTAGTACAACCCCTGCCTCCCCTCCATCTCCTGCTCGGCCATTCGCCGAGTCGCAACAACCACCGCGAGTGCCACGGCCATGACGATGAGCGAAACGAACGCCGCCACGTGGTCGACGACGTACTCGATGCCGATGGGCGGTTCCCAGCCCCCGAACGCGTAGGTCATCGGGCCGTGGGCGATGACGTGGGCAAGCGCCCATCCCGACATCGCGGTGCTGAACGCAATGGTCGCCACAGCCAGCCAGAAGACGGTCCCTTGCCGCCACATGCCGAGCACAGGCGCGACTATGGACAGCACCAACAGTGGCAGGGGAATCAGGGCAGGTAGTTGGGATGCCAAGTGCTAGGACTGCCCCTCGATCTCGCTCAAGATTTCCGCCTCGTCGACCGTCCCGAACTCGCGGTGGATGCGTGCCAGGAAGGCGAGGGCGACGGCAGTAACGGCAACGGTAACAACGATGGCCGTCAGCATCAGCACGTGCGGCAACGGATTCACGAAATCCTCGGCGTTGGCGTGCTCGCCATGGAACAGGATGGGGATGGTGCCCCCGTCGCGAATCGAGCCGTTGATGAAAAACAGGATAATGGCCGACTGCAACACGTTCAGCCCGATGAGTTTCTTGACCAGGCTGCGTTTGCCGACCATGCCCCAAACGCCTACGGCGAGAAGGATGGCAATCATGAAGTAGGGGAAGCGGGCCGCCAGCTCGTCCAATGCTACCCCTCCGTCTCCCCCGGCTCGTGCCGCTCAGCCAGGTAGTCGGAGGCCAGCGCAAGCGTCCCAAACACAGCCAGGGTCACACCTACCTCGATGATGAACACGCCGATATGCCTTCGCCCCAGGTCGCCCGGCACAATGCGGTCGATCAACTCGAATGCGATGACCCCGTAGTCGAGGTAGTTGCCGCCGGAGAGCATCGCCGCTATTCCCGTGCCCGCGTACAGGAGCATGCCCAACACGGTGATCACGACCAGCCGGGGTCGTGAGAACAGCCTGCGCCCCTGGTCGCCGCTGAGTGACATGCGCGAGAGTATGAGGCCCGCAGCGAGTATCGCCCCGGCCTGGAACCCGCCTCCGGGCGACACTTCCCCATGGACCAGGACGTAGAGGCCGAACAATAGGATTGCCGGGACCATGAACACCCTGACGACAAAGTGGAGCAGGACGCTGTCATGACCGCCGGTCATCACGCCCCCTCCGTATGAGTACGAATAGCACGGCGATACCCCCTGTGAAGATGACAAATGTCTCTCCCAGCGTATCATAGCTTCGATAGTCGGCCAGGATGGCAGAGACGACATTCTCGATACCGACGTCGTGCTCCGTCCGCTCAATGTACTCTGGTCCTACTCCGACGTTCGCCGGCGCTTGGGGGTCGCCGCGGTCGGGCAGGTCCCACGACGCCGCGATGAAGAGCGCGGCAGTAGCGATGACGAGCAGGACGGCCAGCGCCCTCAATCCGACGACCTTCGGCGCATCCAGCTGATGCCTCCGATGAGCAGCACGCCCATAACGGCCCCCACCGAGATCTCCGTCAGCGCCACGTCGACGGCGCCCGTTAGCGCCATCAGCGTCGCCGCAACAAAGCCGTATACTGTCAGCGAGGCCACGGCGCCTAGCAGGTCGCGTACCTCAAGCGCGATAACCGACGTAAGCACAAGCAACCCGTACAGAGCAAATTCCAGCTGCCAGACCATCGCTAACGCTCCCGCACCGAGTCCCCGCGCAGCCATGGCATTATGCCTACTCGCAGCGCCGAGCGCGCAAGGACGTGCACAGCCACGGGGTTGGCGATTGAGATGAACAGCAGACCGAGCGCAATCTTCAGGCTGACCAGCGTCGCTCCCTCGTGCAGCGCCAGCCCGCCGAGCAGCAGCCCGATACCGAGCGTTTCCGTTTTCGAGGAGGCGTGCGTTCGCGCGTAGAAGTCGGGCAGGCGAATCAGGCCGATAGCCGTCACTGCCATGAAAAAGAGGCCTATGCCTATCAGCACTGTCCCGGCGATGGCCACTATACCCTGTCCTCTGGATGGCGAGCAAGGTATCTTGCGGCGGCCACCGTCCCGATGAAGTTCAGTAATGCGTAGGTCAGCGCCAGGTCGACGAACATGTCCGGACGCTGGAAAACGAACCCGACAACCACCAATAACCCCACGATGTTGGTCCCGACGACGCCCGCAGCCAATAGCCGGTCATAGATGGTCCGGCCCACCGCCAGGCGCCACATGCTGAGCGCGCTGAGAAAGAGGATGGCCGACGCCGTCGCTACGAAGGCCTCGCTCACCACTCCACCTCTTCCACCGAGGTTACATCGCGCACTTCCGGCACTTCGATTTTCTCGTCAAAGGCGCGGGCGACATGCTTGAGCAACGCCCCATCCTGGATGCCTTGCCTCGAGGTCTCCGATATGCAGTGGATGATGAAGCGGTGCGCCGACATGTCGACTGTCACGGTACCCGGCGTGAGCGTGATTGAGTTGGCCAGCACCGCATTCGACGCCTCTGTCCGCAGCGGCGATTCGAACTCGACGAGGGAAGGGCTGATGGGCATTCGTGGATCCAGCACTAGCCGAACCACATGGACGTTCGCCACTGCGATTTCCCTGAGGAGCAGCGGAAAGTAGACCACCAGGCGGAATATCGTTCCAGCCAGCCAGCTGAACCGCGAGGGAGGACGCTCGAATCCCAAGGAGTCACTCGGGTGGAATATCGCTTCCGTCACGAACAACACGACTGCCGACGAGACGATGCCCGCCGTTAGGAACAGGCCGTTCAGCATACCCGATAGCCCTACCCACAGGCCGACGAGCAGTAGGCTGTAAGCCAGCCAGCGAAATACCGGACGGCTCCAACCCCGTGCGTTACCCTCGCGCCACCTCATGCGAAAGGCGACACGGAAAGCTTCCCTTTGCCCATGGAACATATAATCCCCAGTCTGTCAGCAAGAGACTACCCGATAATCGGCCTTTCTTGTCAATGGGCCGCGGCGCGATTATACCGGGCTTCTGGAAGGGACTGCGAGTGAATGAAAGGGCGAAGGGGATGGAATGAGAGACCGTCCCATTTCCTCCGCTTCAATTGCCCGCCGCGATGGGGATTGTTCGGCGAGAGAGCGCCCGCTATCCAGTGCTGAGCAGCCAAGAGTCAATTGCGCCTGGGTGTTGCGAACAAAGACCCTTCCACGCAGCCTGAGGTTCGTCGGAATTGGCCCAACTCCCGTTATCAACGTCGGTGACGACATATTCTCTTTGGTGGTTCGCCGCGACCCGGGAACAGTTGTCCCGCTCGTGATCTCGTCTCCAAGCGGGCGCTCCCTTCGCAAGGTCGGCGTGGAGTTTCCCTTTCTTTGGGCGGGCACTTCCGTCCCTGAGGCCCTCATGGCCCCCCCTTCATGGCATGTTGATACAAAGACCAGCCTACCACTTGTGGGAGTATCCAATCAACATGCAGAGGCCGCACCGGCAGGGCAATCGAATGCTAGCGGGTCAGCGTCCGTCATTCCTCAGGGAATAGCGGCTTTCATCCCTCGTGGTGCCGGTCTCAACCGGCATGGCAGATTCCTCTGGTGGTGATGGCCGTCATGAGGATGGGCCGCAGCCGCACACGGGCGCCGGAGATAGAGGCGTCGTACATGCCGACTGAGGCACCAAAAAGCCCGCAGCCGCTTACAGCATGGTGCCTGTGAGCCCCGCGTCCGCGCCGTCGCCCTCTCCTGGGAGGGCCGCGTAGGGATAGCAGAGAAGGGCGCCGTTGATGGGGGAGACGCTGATGTGCGCCTGTACGTTGAAGACCGAAGCGAGCATGTCCTCCCGAATGACCGCGGTGGGTGGGCCTTCCTCGACGATGCGGCCACCCTGCAGCACCACCAGGCGCCCCGCGTACTGGCACGCCTGGTTCAGGTCGTGGAGCGCCATGACCACGGTGAGGCCGTGCTCACGGTTCAACGCCTGGATGAGGTTTAGCGCCTGGATCTGATGGTTGACGTCCAGGAACGTCGTGGGCTCGTCCAAGAGGAGGATGCGCGGCTCTTGCGCCAGGGCAAGCGCTATCCATACCCGCTGGCGCTCACCCCCGGAGAGGCTATCCAGGAGGCGGTGACGGAAACGGCTGGAGGACGTGAGCTCCAGTGCCCGCTCGACCGCCGCGCGGTCCCTGTCCGAACGCATCCGGAGCGGGCCGGTGTGGGGATACCGGCCCTGTTCGACCAGCTCCTGCACTGTCATCCCCGGAACCGCGCCCGGCGACTGCGGCAGCAACGCGATCTGCCGCGCTACCTGGCTGGGGGACATCCTGGCGATGGCTGCGCCATCCAGCAACACGGCGCCCTTCTCGGGTCGCAGGAGGCGGGCCAGCGTGCGAAGCAGAGTGGACTTCCCGGACCCGTTGGGCCCGATGATGGCAGTCACGGTCCCCTGTGGAATGGAGAGCGTCAGCTCGTTCAGCACCGGGCTCTTGCCCAGACGCACGGAGATGGACTGGGCGTCCAATACGACCGTGTCTTGCATCATCGCGCCGCCCCCCGGCGAAGGATATAGAGGAAAAACGGCGCCCCCATGAAGGCCACGACCGCTCCCACCGGGAGGCCTGGCCGGTGCATCGGCGCCGGGAAGGGAGGGCGTATGGTGATCCCCTGAGAAACGATGTCCGCGCCGATGAGCAGCGCCGCGCCGGCCACAGCGGCCACCGGCAGCATGCGTCGGGCATCTTCCCCGGTCAGCCACCGCGCGATGTGTGGGGCCACGAGGCCGAGGAACCCAACTGCTCCTACCACCGAGACCGCCGCCGCGGTGAGCAGGGCGGCGAGGCAGAAGAGCGCAGTGCGCGTCACGTTGACCCGCATCCCCCTGGCCGCGGCCACGCTGTCCCCTAGTTGGAGTACATTCAGAGGTCGGGTGGCCAGCAGCGCCAACGGCAGCGCCGCCACCGCCCACGGCCACAGTTGGTCCCAGTGGACCCAGACGCGGCCATTCAATGATCCGATGATCCAAGGGAGGATGCCTCCCACGCCGGCCTGGGCGCGCAGCATGATGAACGCGGTCACTGACGAGAAGATGGCGCTGACCAACACCCCGCTGAGCAACAGCCGCAGCGGATGGATTCCGCCGCGCCAGCTCAGAGCGAATACCAACGCGCCCGCGCCCAGGCACCCAAGCAACACGATGAGAGGCATGAAACGCCCAGGGTGCGGAAGGCCCCCGATACCCGCAATCCACACAACGGCGAAGAAAACTCCCCCCGCCGTCACCCCGGTGATGCCCGGCTCCGCCAGGTTGTTCCGCATGACGACCTGCAGGACCGCCCCGGCCGTTCCCAGCAGCGCTCCTGCGACGATGGCGATGAGCGACCTGGGAAGTCGCAGGTCCCAGACCACGGTCCGATGCAGGTCCTCGGCCTGCCATCCCAGGAGCGACGCCAGCACCTCGCCGGGTCCCAGGCGCACGGTGCCCGTGCATAGATGCACGACGAACAGCGCTCCGATGAGCGCCAGTCCCCCGACGATCAGTAGGGAGAATCGCCTGGCCCCCCAGCGGCGCCCGTCCGCTGCGCCCGCCTGCCTGTCTGTCCCGCTAATGGACACTTGTGAGAATCCTGTCCCTAAGTAGCAGCAGCAGGACCGGACCGCCTACGGCCGCCGTCCATAGCCCCACGGGCGTCTCCGCGGGGGCGATGGCGAGTTTCGCCCCAACATCCGCCATCGTGAGGAGCGCAGCGCCCATGAGCGAGGAGAAGGCTAGCGCCTTTCGCGGGTCCTCACTGCGTAGGACTCGCCGGGATAGATGCGGGGCAAGGAGGCCTATCCACCCGATAGGGCCGGTGACGGCCACCACCGCGGCCACCAGCCCGGCGCCGAGCAGGAGGACCAGCATCCGCACGCGCCCGACACGCATTCCCAGCGCCTGGGCTGCATGTTCGCCCAGGCGGAGCGTATTCAACGGTCGCGCCATCAACAGGCCCAGGGGGAGGCAGACCGCCACCCAGGGCGCGACGATCCAGACGTGCTCCCACGTTCTATTCGCCAGGCTGCCCAGCAGAAAGTAGAAGAGGACGAGGACCGACCCGGTGGTCCCCGCCAGGCTGATGAGGGCGATGATGCACGCATTGATCAGGACCGTCACCGCGACGCCGATGAGCACGACCTGCAGAGGGCTCCGCGCTCCCTTTGCCGCGATGATCACTACGGCCCCCGCGAGCAGGCCGCCCGCGAGCGCCGCCCAGGGATAGAGCACCAGGAGCAGCGGGACCTGGAAGAGGGTGACGACCGCCACGGCAAGGGAGGCCCCGGAGGCCACGCCCAGAAGCTCCGGGGACGCCAGCGGATTTCTCAGGCCGTCCTGCATCATCGCCCCGGCCAGGCCCAGCGCCGCCCCGCTGAGGATGGCGAGCAACACCCTGGGAGCGCGCAGCTCGCGGACGGCCAGCAGCGCCAGGCGCTCGGCATCCTCTCCCCAGAGGATGCCCCATGCCTCCGCCATCGAGAGCTTGGGTATGCCGTTGGCAAGGGAGACCGAGGCCGCCACGAAGATGCACAGGAGCAGCACCGTGGCAATCAGAAGAAGCTTGACGGGCTCCCACCACGTGCTCACGCACCTTGCTGTCACTGCTTGGCTGCTCCTAAACGAGGCGCCCTAGTTGCCGAAGACGTTCGGATAGAGCAGGGGCATCGCCTCATCCAGCACCAGTCCCAGGGACCGGGTCCCACGCCCCGTGCTCCAGAGACCGAAGCTGACCTCGTGGACCTCGCCGTTCTGGACCGCTCGAAGCTCGCTCCACAGCGGGTTGGCGGCAAGCTGTTCCGCCAGAGGCGGCGGCTGGAACCCGGGGAAAGCGATGGTCTGAACGAAGATTACGTCAGGGTCAACGCTGAGCACCCCCTCCAGGGAGAACTGCATGCCGCCCGACGCGTGCCCGCCCTGGTCCGGGGGCGGCTTCGGCCACGGGTAGCCGGTCACTTCAGCCAGAAGCCCGCCGGTCAATGCGTCCTCGGTGTCGATTCCAAAGTTGACGTCGGAGCCATACATCACCAATGCGGTGCGGTCCTTGGGCGAGCGCGCCTTGTAGTCTTCCAGCTTGCTCAGGAACCGTTGCGCCGCCTCCTCAGCCTCCGCCGAGCGTCCCATCGCCGCCCCGATCTCTTTCAGGTAGTGAATGGAGTCCTCATAAGTCAGTGGGTTCACAATGTAGAGTGGGGCGATGGGTCGCAGCGCGTCCCGCAGGCCGTCATGCACGCCCGATAGCCCGATCACGAGGTCCGGCTGGGCTGCGGCGATGTCCTCCAGGTTGGGCTCGAAGAACGACCCGCCGATCAATCGGAACCCGTCGGCCCTGTCGCCGAAGAACCGCGGGTCCGAGGAGAGGGGGTCATTGACCGCCACGGGCTCGAGCCCCAGCTCGGCCATGATGTCCGGGCAGATCTCGGTGAGGCACGCCACGCGGACGGGCCGCGCCGTAAAGGTCAGGTGCTCCCCCGTGCTGTCCGTCAGCGAGATGCTGGACGGCGTCGCCGTGGGGGACGCCGTGCTGCCGAAGACGTTCGGATAGAGTAAGGGCATCGCTTCATCCAGCACCAGCCCCAGGGACCGGGTCCCACGCCCCGTGCTCCAGAGACCGAAGCTGACCTCGTGGACCTCGCCGTTCCGGACCGCTCGAAGCTCGCTCCACAGCGGGTTGGCGGCAAGCTGTTCCGCCAGAGGCGGCGGCTGGAACCCGGGGAAAGCGATGGTCTGAACGAAGATTACGTCAGGGTCAACGCTGAGCACCCCCTCCAGGGAGAACTGCATGCCGCCCGACGCGTGCCCGCCCTGGTCCGGGGGCGGCTTCGGCCACGGGTAGCCGGTCACTTCAGCCAGAAGCCCGCCGGTCAATGCGCCTTCGGTGTCGATTCCAAAGTTGACGTCGGAGCCATACATCACCAATGCGGTGCGGTCCTTGGGCGAGCGCGCACTGTAGTCTTCCAGCTTGCCCAGGAACCTCTGCGCCGCCTCCTCAGCCTCCGCCGGGCGTCCCATCGCCGCCCCGATCTCTCGCAGGTAGCTGATGGAGTCCTCGTAGGTCAGGGGGTTCACGATGTAGAGCGGGGCGATGGGGCGCAGCGCGTCCCGCAGGCCGTCATGTACGCCCGACAGCCCGATCACCAGGTCCGGCTGGGCGGCGGCGATGTCCTCCAGGTTGGGCTCGAAGAAGGACCCGCCGATCAGTTGGAACCCGTCGGCCCTGCTGCCGAAGAACCGGGGGTCGGTGGAGAGGGGGTCATTGACCGCCACGGGCTCCAGACCGAGCTCGGCCATGATGTCCGGGCAGATCTCGGTGAGGCACGCCACGCGGACGGGGCGCGTCGCGAAGGTAAGACGCTCCCCCGTGCTGTCCGTCAGCGATATGCTGGAGGGCGTTGCCGCGGGGGACGTCGCCGTGGGGGCGGGCGCCCGTGTCGCCTCCGGCTGCGTGGTAATTGTTGGCGTTGCCGTCGCCCTTTCCGTTGGCGAGATGGTAGAGGGCGTGGCCGTGGCGGCGGGCGCCTGGACGCCCTCCGGCTGCGAGGTCGCCGTTGGGGTTGCAGTGGAGCACCCCGCCAGCAGCACCAGTACCAGCACCAAGCCTACGATTGCATACTTCATGACACCCTTCTCTCCTTTGCGCTTCCTTGATAGACCGGCTGCGGGCCCGGCTTCTTCGCGTTCCGGCTCTGCAGCGTGTTCACAATTCGGTCACCGATGGTCACGAGGGAATGGCGCGCCTCTGGAAGGCGACCAGGTCCGCGTACACACCCCCCGCGGCGAGGAGGGAGTCATGCGGGCCGGTCTCCACTGCGCGCCCATTCTCCAGGACAATGATGCGGTCGGCGCTCCGGATGGTGGACAACCGGTGCGCTATGACGAGGGAGGTTCGGCCAGCGCGGACCCGGGCCATGGCCTCCCGCAGAAGACGCTCGTTCTCGGCATCCAGGTTGGAGACAGCCTCGTCCATCACCAGGATCGGGGAGTCCTTGAGGACCGCCCGGGCGATGGCGATACGCTGCCGCTGGCCCCCGGACATCTGGACCCCCCGCTCACCGGCGTTGGTCTCATACCCATGGGGCATCCGCACAATGAAGTCATGCGCCAGAGCGACTCTTGAAGCCTCTTCCACCTCCGCGTCCAGGGCATCCGGGCGCGCCAGACGGATGTTCTCGCGTATGGTCATGTTGAACAGGTAGATGTCCTGTGGCACCCAGGCGATGAGGTCGCGCAGGGCGCTCTGTGGGAACGCCCGGACGTCATGCCCGCCGATGGTGATGGCGCCGTCCGTGACATCCCAGAACCGCATGAGCAGGTGGATGCAGGTGGACTTCCCCGCGCCGGAGTGCCCCACGAGGGCCACGCTCTCGCCCGGCTCTACGGAGAAGCTCGCCGCGTCCAGCGCCGGAGGCAGATCCGGAGCGTAGTGGAAGCTCACAGCCCTGAACTCGATGCGGGGCTCCACCGGTCCTGGGGGCGACTCCGTCTCCATGTCCCGCACGGGAGCGGGGGCGTTCAGCACGGCGAACACCCGGTCAGCCGCCGCGAACACCACACCGAGGCTCTCCGCGATGCCGGTGATGTTGGTTACCGGCCCGAAGATGAAGATCGCGAGGATGATGACGACCGGATAGAGAGCGGGCGAGAGGGAGCCGGAGGACACCAGGTAGGCTGCGGCGACGACAACGCTTACCATCCCCAGCGTGATGAGCACGGAAGTGACCGCTTGCTCTCCACCTGCTCTGCGCCCATGGGCAACCTGTGCGCTCACCAGGCTCCGGCTGCTCTGAAGCAGCCCGTCCAGGAAGCGCTGGCCCTGCCCGAAGGCCACGACCTCGCGGAGCCCCTGAACGCCGTCCACCACCTCCGCGTTCAGCGAGCCCAGGCTCTCTCGCAGTTTCCGGCCCTGGGCTGCCGCCCGCTTGCGCAAATGGAAGGGAACCGTCGCCACCGCCAGGGTCGCGGGTAGCAGCACTAGGGGAAGCAGCCAGTGCATAGCCGCCAGGGTGAAGAGCGCCCCCAATGGCACCACGACCGCCACGATGAACGTCCCCACCGTGTGAGCGTAGAACCACTCGATGGTGTCCACGTCGGCCATCGCCGCGGTGGAGAGGTCTCCGGAGTGCCGGTCAAGGAGATAGCCGGGCGCCAGCCGGTCCAAGGCCTGATAGAGCCAGATGCGGAGCTCCGCCAGAATGCGGTAGGCGAGGTCGTGCGCCAGCCACATCTCCGCCCAGGCCGCCACCGCCCTGCCGGCCACGACGCCGCCTAGCACGAAGGCGCTGAAGTAGAGTGTTTCGGCTGACGCCCCCGTCGCTACTCTTCCCACCATGAACGCACCAATCCCAGCGGCGGCGATCATGAACCCGTGGTTCAGGATGCCCGTGAGCACGGTGATTCCCATGAGCCAGCGGAGCGAACTCCCATTCGCTGGGGCGATTGCTCGCAAGGGTGCTCACATGGCCTCCTGCTGTGCCAGTACGAGGCCGGTATACGCGCCGCGCCGCGCCATCAGCTCCTGGTGGCGGCCGGCCTCAACCACCCGCCCCTCGTCCAGGACCACGATGCGGTCGGCGTGGGCGACGGAGGAGAACCGGTGGGCTATGGTGATCGACGTCCGTCCCTGGGCCAGCCTCTCCAGCGCGTCGCGGATGGCGCTCTCGTTGGCGCCGTCCAGGCTGGAGGTCGCCTCGTCCAGGATGAGGATAGGGGCATCTTTCAGCAACGCCCGTGCGATGGCGACGCGCTGGCGCTCACCCCCGGAGAGCTTCGCTCCCCGTTCTCCGACCACGGTCTGATACCCCAGGGGAAGCGCGGTGATGAACCCGTGAGCGTTGGCTGCCCGTGCCGCCGCCTCCAGCTCCCCCGGGGAGGCTCCGGGCTTCCCGAGCCGGAGGTTGTCCTCTACCGTCCCATGGAAGAGGTAGGTGTCCTGAGACACCACGGCGATGAGGCCGCGTAGCGTCTCCAGGGGGTAATCGCGGATGTCCACGCCCCCAATCTCCACGCGCCCCTGTTGGGGGTCGAAGAACCGCAGCAGCAACGCCGCCACAGTGCTCTTCCCCGCCCCCGACTGACCAACGAGGCCAATGCTCTGGCCTGAGTCCACGCTGAACGATAGGCCGTCGAGCGCGGGCTCGTTGTCCGGGTGGTAGGCAAAGGTGACGTTCACGAAGGCGATTGACTTCGGAGTGCTAGAGGGCTCGGGGTTCGTGGGCGTGGCCTCGCGGTCAGCCACCTCAGGCTTTGCGTCCAAGAGCGCGAAGATGCCCGTGGAGGCGGAGACGCCCATGTAGCCCTTGTGCCAGTAGGAGTCCAACTCCACCAAGGGACGGAAGCACTCCGCCGTGAGGAACAGCACCACCAGGAGCCCTCCCAGGTGGAGCGCTCCGTCCGCCACCTGGAATGCGCCCACGGCGACGGCCATCGCCACGCCTGCGCTCATCGCCAGCCCCACGACGCCGTTGCTGACCATGGAGATGGAGAGTTGAGCCATCGTTGCCCGGTAGAGCGCGAGCGCGGCGTCCTGGAGGACCCACCCTCGACGCTCGCTGGCGTTGAGCGCCTTCAGCGTGACCATTCCCTGCATGCTGTCTACGAACTGGGCGTTGAGGTCCGTGTACGCCCGCCAGTGCCGCTGGCCGTACTGGCCCAGCAGGCCATCCCACAGGCGAGGCACCAGGGGTACGGCCAGCACGCAGACCAGCACAACCACGCCCACCAGAGGACTGAGGACGCAGATATACGCCACTATGGCCAGAGGCACGGCCACCGCGACGATGGACTGCGGCAGGTAGTAGCCCATGTAGGCCTCCAGGGCTTCCACGCCGTCCACGAGGGTGGACTGCACCGTTCCCGTCCGCGTCCGTTCCATGTACCCAGGGCCGAGCGCAAGAAGCACACGATAGAGCCGCTGGCGAAGAGCCACCTTCACCTCCGCGGCGGTCAGCATGGAGCTCATCTCCCTCCACCGGAGCAGCACCGCGCGAAGCGCCGCCAGTAGAGCGACAACGCCCACAAGGACGAGCGCCCCCGTCCACGGTTCACCGGACAGGATGCGGCTGACCACGAGGGCCACGATTACGCCCTGCGCGATGAATGTCCCGGAGACCGCTAGCCCCAGCGCCACGGTGAGGGCGATTCGAGCCCGAGCGCCCTCCGTCAGCGCCAGCATCTTCCGATGGACCATCACCCCCGGGTTCGCCCTCCCGTGGCTTTCCCATAGGATGTTGCTCCGAAGCCTGGCATGGGACTAGTTGCGCCGGCTCTCTGACAGCATGGGCGTGAGTCGTGTGGATTCCGGTCGCTGTTGGTGGGGCAGATACAGGCCATTCCAACCCGCCGATCTATCGGCCTCAACCGCAACTTGCCGTTGCGAGCGTACTGATATCAGATATCATTAAGGTTATCTTAATGCACCGGGTTGGTGCATTCAAGGGGGAGCATTCTATCGATATTAAGTATCGAGTAGCTCGCAGGGTACAACCTCCTGGAGAATGTGTCAACTGGAGCACGCTACCTCTCCGTCGCGGGCAGCCGCCCCACATCCTGCCGGTAGACGACCTGGCAGCCCGGCCCCTATAATCGCCACCGCTCCTAGACGAAGACAAGGTCGATCACGGCAGCATGTGAAGGGAGCTATCGTGCGGTCCTGGTCTTGGAAACGAACCCTCGCTTTAGGCTTGTTAGTGGTCTTGGCATCAGTCCCCGTGGCTTGCCGCGAAGAGGATGAAGAGCAAAGCCGGTATCGGATAGGCGTGATGGAGTCGCTTACAGGCCCTGGCGAGACCTACGGCACCGTGGCCGTTCAGGCCAAGGAGATGGCTATGGACGAGATCAATGCCGGGGGTGGCATTAACGGGCATCTGTTGGAGCTTGTTGTCGAAGACTCGAAGTGTAGTGCCCAGGATGCAATTAACGCCTACCAAAAGCTCACTGACGTGGATGGGATGAAGATTATCCTCGGGACTTCGTGCAGTGGCGCGATGCTCGGGGTAGCGCCACTCGCGGAGAGGGATGGAGTTGTCCTATTCTCTGGGCTGGCAAGCAACCCTGAGATCGCCAAGGCAGGCGACTACATATTCCGCACCCAGATCAACGATATCGAAGTGGGCATCAGCACCGGCAACCTTCTCTGGGCGGATGGTATCCGCACACTGGCCACCATCACCGAAGAGACCGACTACGCTGAGGGTGTCAGACGCACGTCTGTGGCGCAGTTCGAGAAAAACGGCGGCAGGATCGTAGCCGAAGAGCGATTTGTATCCGACGCCAATGACTTCAGGTCACAGCTGGCGAAACTGTTCGAGGCGGGTCCGGATGCTCTCCACGTAGTGCCGCAGTCCGAGTTCACGGCAGGCATCATTGTCAGACAGGCAAGGGAGCTGGGTTACCGGGGTCCCATCTATGGCGAAACGGTCACGGTGGGGACTACCGCGCTCGATATCGCAGGCGACGCCGCGACTGGGCTAAAGGCCATCACCGCCACTCCGGACCCGGACAATGAGAAGGCGCAGGAGGTTCTTGACAGCTTCAGGGAACGCTACAACTATATCACCCTGCCCTGGCATCTCGGCTCCGCGTACGACAACGTATACATCGCAGCGGAGTGCCTGAAGCAGACCAAGGACGACCAGGACGCCGACGGATTTCGGGACTGTCTGTACGGCATTACCTGGAGCGGGGCTATCGGAGACAATTACAGCTTCAATGCTGACGGCGAGGTCGTAGGTCTCTCCCGCGCTGTAGTGGAGGTCTTACCGCCATCTGAGAGAACGGCAGAAAACTACGGTTACAAGATCATGGGCCGCGGTCAAGGCGAGTAGGTCCTCGGAAGACCGCCGATCAGGTGCGATTCGGACACGCACCAATGAGCCGTCTGCAGTCCCCTCCAGCAATTCGCTGCCGTCTCCCAGCCCCTTGTCTGTCTCAGAACCGTCCTAAGTGGCAGGACGATCAGGGCCCGAGCGGGACGCGTGTTTGGTGGTCACGGAGCAACGCGACGCCCCGTCTACGCCGGATCGGATTAGGCGCCGATCAGCCGAGCGTCCTTCGAATCTCTTCCGCCTGCTCGTCGCTGACAATTCTGATGACCTTGCTTGACGGATCTTCTGCCGCGACGCCGCGGACAGCCTTCCGCCCGTTCTTAAGAGTTACCAGCTCCGGGTCCTTGATAGCCACCGTCTTCCTCAGCTTTACCGAGTACGCCGTCAGCTCTACCATTCCCGACCCCCTCTATCGATTTCCTGCACTCATCGGGTCACGATGCTCAGGCATTCAGCCCCGCAAGCCCGAACCGGTGCTCTCGAGTTCCCTCTTTATTCTACCCCATCGGCAAGCCGGCAAGTAACCGGAACCGCATGACTCGCCACGCCAATGGTGTTGGGCCCAATCCGGTCGACCATGATGTACCCGAAGGGTTGGGAGATACGTCTGGTCGAAGCCAAGAGCCAGGAGGAGCCAGCACTCCTTCATCAAGAGGGTGGAGGTCAGGCCCGGCAAGGCCACCATAGTCTATACCATTCCCATGGAGGACGACAAGGTAGACGAGGACACCGAGACTTTCACTCTCACTATCGCCACAAGCGCCGTGGGCTGGAGCAAGGCGGCCGACGGCGAGGACACCGCCACGGTTACCATCATCGACGACGATACGGCGCAGGTTGCGGTCAGCCCCACGACCCTGATGGTCGCAGAGGGCGGTTCTAAGACCTACACCGTCGTCCTGGAAAGCAAACCCACGGCCAGCGTGACGGTGGACGCCGTGAGCCAGGACACCGGGGCGGTGACGGTCACTCCGGGGTCGCGCACCTTCACGCCCGACGACTGGGACACAGCCCAGAACTTCAGCGTGTTGGGGGTCGAGGATACCGACTACAGTGACGAGTCGGTCACCACAAGGCACACCGTTATCAGCTCCGACGGCAAGTATTCCGGCATATCGGTCTCATCGATCACGATAAGAGTGGACGATGACGATACGCGGCCACGGCGGCCTCCGCCTCCGCCAACTATCGTCCCACCGGCAAACCTACAGGTGGTGCCTGGCGCGAACCAGGGCTTGCCCACGCTCATCGTCACGTTCAACGCGCTCCCCGCCGGTCAGAACATAGCCCTCCAGTTGAAACCCGCGTCGACCGCTGGCTTCCCCACGCCTGTCGCAGGGAACTCGTACCCTCCCGGCGTTAGTTCGGTCACCTCCTTGGCAACTGCTACTCGCAAGGTGCTTACCGGGCTCAGCCCAGGCACAGCCTACGATGTGCGCGGGCACGCTTATGACGGCAGTCTGAACGTCGGCACATCCACCGCCTCCAAGCGAGCGACGACCTGGACCGTGCCGGACAAGTTAGTGAACGTGAACGCCGGCGGCAGAAATGGGCAACTGGAGGTGACTTGGTTGGAGCCCAGGTACAAGGGTGGGACTGGAGCGGCCATCACCACCTGTCTCGTGCGTTGGCGCACCGCTGCGGTGCCCTCCAGCAATACGCCAGCCGGATCGTGGAATGACGACGACGGCGTACATACCGATACGACTATCAGCCACACGATAACGGGCCTCGTCAACGGGAGGAATTACGATGTTGAGGTCGCGGCGCTGAACGGCATTGACCCAGGCAGCGGTTGGAGCGCCGCCCGAGGCACACCAATAGCGCCGACGCCCACGCCTACCGCCACACCAACGCCCGCGCCTACCGCCACACCAACGCCCGTGCCTACCGCCACACCAACGCCCGTGCCTACCGCCACACCAACGCCCGTGCCTACCGCCACACCAACGCCCGTGCCTACCGCCACACCAACGCCCGTGCCTACCGCCACACCAACGCCCGTGCCTACCGCCACACCAACGCCCGCGCCTACCGCCACATCAACGCCCGTGCCTACCGCCACACCAACGCCCGCGCCTACCGCCACATCAACGCCCGTGCCTACCGCCACACCAACGCCCGCGCCTACCGCCACACCAACGCCCGCGCCTACCGCCACACCAATGGCCATTACGACTACAGGCACGCCCACTGGTATACCCACGCCTACTCCGGTGCCATCCTCAACCCCGACAGCCAGGGGGGAGCAAATGTCGACATCTACGCCGACACTCATGGTGACACCCACTTCGGTTCCCGCGGTGATTCCCGTTACACCACCGCCAGCGCGCGAGCGGGAAGCGGGACTCAGGTCTCTATGGTGGTTGGTCATTCTGGCGGCATTGATGGCCGCACTGTTCATTCTGGTCCGCAAGCGCCTCCGCCGCCGGATGCGCCGGATATGGGACAAAATCCGCCGCAAGGAATAGTGCTCACCGCGCACACAGCATCGTGGGCACTCCACCTGCTACGCTCGACACATAGCAACCTCCGAACGACAGCTCCTCGACGCCCTCAGCCGGACGCCCTTCGTCGACCCGACGGAGCTGGCGGGCATACTCGGCGAGCCGCATGCCACGGTCCACCGCACCCTGAGCAACTGCTGGCCGAGGGCATCGTGGGGAGGGCGAGCCACGGCACCGTCCACCTGCCGTCGAGCCACAGATACCACTTGACGGCGCAGGGCGTCGACGAGACCGCTTGGGTCCTCGGCTTTGACGGGCCCTCGGACTCCGTGCGTGCCTACCCCATGTCGAGAGAGTGGCTGACGCTGCTCATCCGCAGGATGGACGCGGTTGCCAGCGTCTACCGACTCGCCGCATCACTTTCCCCGCCATCGACGGGCTGCGGTCCCGGGTGGAATTCCACCGCAGGGGACGCTTCGACGCCGCCATCACCCTGCACGACGGCCGCAGCTTCGGCGTGGTGCGCCAGGGCCTAGCCCTGCGGCGGCGGTCTCTCTACGACCGGCTGAGGGCCATAGCGCAGTACGACTACGAGCGGCGTCCCGGCGCCGTCCTGGTCCTCGCGCCCAGCCCGTGGGAGCTGCGGAGGACGGCGAGGTTCTGCATCGTCAACGACCTGCGCGACTGCTATGTCGGCGTGGAGTCCAGGGACACCCCCGAAGGCCGTGACCTGCCCCTCTGGTGCGAACCCACGGGGCTGTTCGGACTCTCGTACTGCACGCTGGAGACGGTGACCGCCCACGGCGAGCGCGGCGGAGGGGCTGGCCTATTGCCGGAGCGCAAGCGGGCGTCCTTGCCCGACCCTGAACGGATGGCGCGGGCTGCGCCGGCCTTCGGCGTCAGCCCTGCGGAGAAGCGGACGCTGGACATCGTGACCGACTACCCGATGATCCCCCGCGAGCACCTTGCAACCTGGCTCGGCGTCTCCGAGGGCCGGATCAGCCAACCCTCGAAGCCCTTCTGCTTGCTTGTCGCTTACAATCCTGAAGACTTTGTTGGACGGGTCTTCAGCAGCAACCCCGCGGACAGCCATCCGTCCGTTTCCTAAAATTACCAGCTCCGGGTCCTTGATATTCACTGTTTTCCTCAGCTTTAGAGAGTACGCCGTTAGCTCTACCATTCCCGCCTCCTACTTCTTGGGCTTGTAGCGCATGGTTCTTGACAGACCGCTACGAGCCCGCCGACGAACTTTGAGGGGCTTCTCAGCCTACGACCCCTCCCGTTCCTCCGTTTTCCCCTCCGGCATCCTGTAGCCGACGCGGGGCTCGGTGAAGATGTATGTAGGGTTGCCCGCATCGTCCGCCAGCTTGCGTCGGAGCCGCTTCACCACTTCCCGCACCAGCCAGGGTTCGCCGACCTTCTCCGGTCCCCAGACCCGCTGGAGCAGCACGCTGTGGGTCAGCACCCGGGGAGCGTGGACCGAAAGCTCGTAGAGCACGGCGTACTCGGTTGCCGTCAACTGCACCGGCTCGCCATCCACCGCCACCCGTCGTTGCGCGTAGTCGATGCCCAGCCCCTCTACGGCGTAGGGTCCCGACGGCTCGCCCTGGAAGGCGTCCAGCCGCCTCCGCAGGGCTGCCCTGATCCTCGCCGCCAGCTCCGTCGGCGAGAAGGGCTTGACCACGTAGTCGGTGGCCCCCATGTCGAAGGCCCTGACTATGGTTTCATCCTGGCCGTAGACCGACAGGAAGATTACCGGCACGTCCGCCGTTTTGAGGATGTCGTTCATCAGCTCGATACCGTCGGTCCCCGGCAGCACCAGGTCCAACAGCGCCAGATGGGGTTTTTCCTCCGCCATCAGGCGGGGCACGTCGGCCGGGTCCCCCGTGGCGATGGGCTCGTAGCCCGCCCCGGTGAGAACGTCGCGGACGTACCTCAGCGCCTGCGGGTCGTCGTCCACGACCAGGACGCGCACCTTGTCCCGGGTTGCCGGCCGGGAACCGGTGGAGGCCGCACCGGGAGCGGAGGCGGTCGCCTCCACCGCCGGCAACGTGAAGGTGAACCTTGCCCCCAGGCCCGGCCCGTCGCTCTCGGCCCGGATGCGTCCCCCGTGGGCCTCCACGATGCCCTTGCAGATGGCGAGCCCCAGCCCCGATCCGTCGGCGCCGGCCCCGCCAGCCTCGACGTTCGCCCGCGAGAACTTGCGGAACAGCTGCGGTAGAAGCTCCGCCGGGATGCCCCGGCCCCGGTCGGTAACTGAGACCGCCACGTGCACCCCGTCCCGCACGGCGCTCACCAGGATGGGCGAACGCCCGGGGGAGTACCCCGCGGCGTTTGAGAGCAGGTTGCCCAGCACCTGGACGATGCGCCGCCTGTCGGCCATGACCATAGGCAGGTCCTCCGCCAACTCCACCTCCAGGAGGTTCCCGGCGCCTCCGGTCACGAGCCTGCTCACCGCCTCCTCCACCAGCAGGTGCAACTCCGAAGGCTCCGGGTCCACCGGCAGGGCGCCCGTCTCGATGCGGGCCACGTCCAGCAGGTCGCCAATCAGATACCGCATCTGCTCCGATTGGTCCCTGATGATGCGGTGAAACTGGGCCGCCTCGGCCGGGTCCAGCTCGTTGGAGGACTCCAGCAAGGTGTTGATCGAGCCCTTCACCGCCGCCAGTGGCGTCCTCAGCTCGTGGCTCACCATGGCCAGGAACTCGGCCCGCAGCCGCTCCTGCTCCTCCAGGGGAGTCATGTCCTGGAGGGTGACGACGAAGGATGCCAACTGCCCATCGTCGGAGTAAATGGGCGTGGCGTTGAGCAGGACGCTGACGCTCCGCCCGTCGGGGACCCGCAGCACGATCTCCTCGGCCCGGATCGTCTCGCCTGAGCTGAGCAGCTCCGCAAGGGGAAACTCGCTGAGGGAGAATTCCCGTCCGTCGGCGCGCACGCAGGTGACCAGGGCGAGGAGGTCCTCCGCCGGGCGGTCCCCGTCCCGGAGGCTGTCGACGATGCGGAGGGTCTCCCGGTTGAAGGAGACCGGGGCGCCCGTGTGGGCGTCGAAGACGGCGACGCCGACGGGGGATGTGTTAACCAGCGTCTCCAGGTCAGCCCTGGCCCGACGCTCCTCCCGGTGCGTGCGGGCGTTGGCGATGACCAGCGCCGCCTGGGAGGCGAACATCACCAGGGTCTCCTCGTCGGCCTGGGTGAACTCCTCCCCGTCCTCCTTGTCGCCCACGAAGACGTGGCCCACTCGGACGCCCCGGTGGAACATGGGCGCCGCCATGAAGCGCAGGACCCCCACCGGCATGGGGATGGTGAAATCGCTGAATCCCAGGGAGCGGACGTACTTCACCACGTCGGGGACCCTCATGGGTTCGGACGTATTGGTCAGGGCCTGGAAGAGCCGCAGCCCATCCGGGGTGAGCCAGATCTGCTCGTCCTCCTGCGCGGTCGTCCCGGAGGAGAGGAAGTCCTGCGCCTGCCCATCCTCATCGAGGAGGGTCATCACCCCGTAGCGGGCTGCCGTCAGGGAGCAGGCCGAGTCCAGGACGCCCTGGAGCACCTGGTCGAAGTCCAGGCTCTCGTTGATGCGCCTGCTGGCCTCGCTGAGGCGGGACAAGCGCTCCCGCAGCATCGCGTTCTCCTGGTCCCGTTGTTCCGACCGGTCCATTTCTCCCTCTCGTCGTTTGGGGTCCCACTGCGCTTGAGTACGGCCCGGGCAACTACGAACCAGACTGTATTGTACATTAAATCTCACAAGCCAAGCACCGATTATTACATGAGTCATAGAGTCAGTCAGATACCATTGTAATGGCCCTGTGTGCCCGGCACCGGGTGCGATTGCCCCGGTGCCGCAGCAGCCCGGGGCTGAGCAATGACTGGGACAGCTAAAGCGCCGCGGCTTGAAGGGTGCACATTGGGCAATGCCCGACCCTGATGAATGGAGAAAATGACAGACGCGATCGTCGAAGCAACGGATATACACAAGACGTACGACACCGGCACCATCAAGGTGCACGCCCTCCGGGGCGTCGACCTGCGGGTCGAGCGCGGCGAGATCGTCGCCATCATGGGGCCCAGCGGATGCGGCAAGACGACGCTGCTCAACTGCTTCTCAGGGCTCGACGAGGTCGACTCCGGCCGGGTACTGATAGACGGCGTAGAGCTGCACGGGCTGCCCGACGACGACCGCAGCGACTACCGGGCGCGGCACATGGGCTTCGTGTTCCAGCTCTACAACCTGCTGCCGGTGCTGAGCGCGGTCGAGAACGTCGAGATGCCGCTCCTGCTCTCCGGCGTGTCGGCTGGAGAGGCGCGGGCCAAGGCGCTGGAAATGCTCGCCACCGTCGGCCTGGAGGACAGGGGCTACCACCTGCCGGCCGAGCTGTCCGGCGGACAGCGCCAGAGGGTCACCATCGCGCGCGCCCTGGTCAACGAGCCGGCAATCGTCTGGGCGGACGAGCCGACCGGCGACCTCGACAGCGAGACCGCCGAGGACATCGTCAGCCTGATCGAGGAGCTGAACAAGCTCAACAACCAGACCTTCGTCGTGGTCACCCACTCGGAGGAGGTCGGCCGGCGCGCCCACCGCATCGTGCGCATGCGTGACGGCCAGATCGAACAAGACGGCGCGGGGCCCGGGACGGGGACTCCGAAGATGGCGGCCCCGTGACCGCGATCTTCGGCGTCTCGATGAACGTGATCATGGCGACTCTGCTCGTCGTGTTCGTCGTGTCCATCGCCATCATCTTCCTGCTCGCGTTGCGCGACCGCGTCATGTTCAGGATGGGTGTGAGGCCGATCACGCGGCGATGGGGACAGACGGCGCTCATCGTGGTCGGCGTCATGCTGAGCACGGTGATCATCTCCGCCACCCTCGCCACGGGCGATACGATCAGCGTCTCCAACCGGCAAGGCACGTTCGACTCGCTGAAGACGATAGACGAGGTGATCGTTCCGTCCGTCGCGGATGCGGCCGACTCCTTCGGCTCCAGTCCGTTCATCGAGTACGGGCGCTTCGAGCAGATCAGGCGGGACGTGGCCCACCTCGGCGCGATAGACGGCCTCACGTCGCAGCTCGCGGTCGCGGCTCCGGCGGTGAACACGAGGACCAGGCTGAACGAGGGCTTCCTGAACGTGGTCGGACTCGAAGCCTCCTTGCTTGAAGGCTTCGGCCCGATGCGGAACGTGGCCGGCGGCGAGGCGTCGATTGGGTCGCTGGGCAGCCGGGAGGCGTTCCTCAACGAGGTTGCGGCCCGGGAGCTCGACGCCGAGGCCGGCGACAGGCTCGATCTGTACGTGGAGGGCGAGTCCCTAGCCGTCACCTTGAGGGGAATCGTCGAGCAGGGCGGCCTGGCTGGGAGCGAGCCGACGATGGTGATGCCGTTGTCGCAGGTCCAGGAGATATTCAGCCGCGAGGGCGAGATCAACGCGATCATCGTCTCCAACGAGGGGGACGCGGTCAGCGGCGTCGAGCGCAGCAGGGAGGTCACCCGCGAGCTGCGGAGCGTGCTCAACGACCGCGAGGTCGCGTTGAGGCTGAAAGCGATCCTGCGACAGGAGCCGGTGGTGTCCGCCATCCAGGCCGGGGAAGGGGATTTGTCCGCCGATCTCAGGACCTCCATGGTCGCACTGCGGAGCGAGCTGGCAAGGGATGAGTTCAGCGCCGAACTGAACGACCTGCTGTCCAACGAGGAAGTGATCGAGGAGCTCGCCGCCGTCCTGAACGCCGGGGAGCTGGAGGACGCGCGGGGCGAGGCGTTGACGCTGTTCGAGGAGCTGTCCGAGTTCCGGGTCATCGAGCTCAAGCGCGACTCGCTCGGGACGGCGGACCAGCTGGGGAGCCTGGTGACGGCCTTCTTCCTGGTGATGTCACTCTTCTCGATCGCCGTCGGGGCTCTGCTGATCTTCCTGATCTTCTTCATGCTCGCGTCCGCGAGACGCCCCGAGATGGGCATGGCGAGGGCGGTAGGCGCCAGGAGACGCCACCTGATCGAGATGTTCACCTTCGAGGGCACGGCCTACGCGCTGGTGTCGGCCGCGGTGGGGGTCGGCGTAGGGCTGGCCGTCAGCGCGCTGATGGTCGTTGTCCTCAACCGCGTGTTCGGCTCGTTCGACGACAGCTTCAGCCTCACCTTTCACGTCGCGCCCCGGAGCATCGTCGTGGCGTACTGCCTCGGCATGGTGATCACGGTGGCGACGGTGGCCGTCTCGGCCTACAGGGTGAGCCGGCTCAACATCGTAGCGGCGGTGAGGAACATCCCCGAGGCGGTCGAGGTCGCCAGCCAGCCGACGCTTCGACAGCGCGGAGGAGCGCTGCTGCGCGCGCTTGCGCGTCCCGGCATCTTCCTGTGGCGGGACATCGGCCCCATCCGTCCGTTCCACCTCCGTCGGCTCGCTCGCCGCGCCCTGCTGGGACTGGTCTGGATCCTCCCACTCTTCTGGCCGGCGGACATCCTCTTCGCGCTCCTGCGGTTCATCTGGCCATACGTGGTGGCGGGATGGCTGATGCTGTTCGCCGGCGCCGGGGTCATGGCGTACGGGATCTGGGGGCTGGAGCGCGGGGCGGTGTTCATGGCCGGCGCGTCGCTGACCATCATCGGCCTCGGACTGTTCCTGCGCATGCTCGCTGGGCGCGGAATGAGGCTGGAGGTCTTCGGCGCCATCCTCCTCGCGGCCGGTGCAGGGCTGCTGGTCTACTTCGTCACCCTGCCCGACACGCTGTCCATCATCGTATCGGCCGGGCTGGCGGCGGCAGGGGCGGCGATGCTGGTCCCGTTCGTGCGCGGGGGCGTCGAGCCGCGGGAGGACGTCAGAGACCGGCTGGCGTTCACCTTCCTGGGCCTCCTGATGCTGGCTCTCTGGATCATGCCCGCCGCTGTGTGGCCGGACCGGATCCAGCAGCTTGAGGCGGAGTTCGACATCATGTTCGTCTCCGGAGTGTTCATGGTCGCCGCGGCGGTCTGGACGGTCATGTACAACGCCGACCTGCTGCTGCGCGCGCTGACGGCGGCGACAAGCCGGTTCGGAACGCTGCGCCCGGTGCTGGTGACCGCCGTCGCCTATCCCCTCAGCAACAAGGTGCGCACCGGCCTCACCCTCGCTATGTTCGCGCTCGTCATCTTCACCCTGATGGTGATGTCCACGCTGGCCAGCATCTTCAGCGGCCAGTTCAACGACCCCGCCGACGTGCTCGGAGGCTGGGAGGTGGATGGCCGGGTCAACGCCATCACGCCGATAGAGGACATCCGCCAGAGGATCGTCGACGACCCCGACCTCAGGATCGAGGACTTTGAGGCGATAGGCGGCTTCACGTCCATCGGCGCCCAGACGCGCCAGGTGGGCGGCGAAAGCCAGGCCTGGGAGGACGCACATCTCGTCGGAGCGGACGACGCCTATCTCGGCGAGACAGGGTTCACCTTCAGGCTGATCGCAGAGGGGTACGGGCAGACCGCCCGCGACGTCTGGCAGGCGCTGATCGACGACCCGAGCCTGGCCGTGGTCGGCGGCGACCTGGTCAAGACGTTCGAGAACGAGCCTGTCGAACAGCCGGACGGTCCGGGCGAACAGGACGCCGTCCCGGTGCTGCAGGGCGTCTACTACAACGACGCCGGCATGGAGACTGTGCAGCTGGAGGTGCGCGATCCGAGGACCCGCGAGGTCGTCACACTGACGGTTATCGGCGTCATGGACCGCCTGCACCGGAGCGCCGGCTCCATCATCACGTCGAAGCAGGTACTGGACGATGCCTCGCCGTTCCCGGTGCCGATCACTACCTACCGGTTCCGGCTGCCGGATGGCATCGACGCCCCCGCGGTCAGCAGAGCCATCGAGGCGGCGTTCCTGGAGCACGGGATGTCCAGCGTCGTGGGCGCCGAGGAGTTGGAGCGGGAGGCCGGCGCCGACCGCGCCTTCGGCCGTCTGTTCAGCGGCTTCATGGCCCTGGGGCTGATCGCGGGCATCACGGCGCTGGGGATCGTGAGCATGCGGGCCGTGGCGGAGCGCCGCCAGCAGATCGGCGTCCTGCGGGCCCTTGGCTACCGCCGGCGTATGGTGATGCTGAGCTTCCTGTTGGAGTCGTCCTTCGTATCGCTGCTGGGCACGCTGCTCGGCGCGACCCTGGGACTCATCCTCGCCAGGCAGGCGTTCATCGGCTTCGCGGCCGAGGAGGGTGTCGAGAGCCTGACATTCACGATCCCGTGGGGCGAGATCGCGTTAATCCTGGTGGCGACCTACGGCTTCTCGATGCTTGCGACCTACCTGCCGGCCCGACAGGCGTCACGGACCTACCCCGCTGAAGCCCTTCGCTACGAGTAGCCCGCCTGCCCCACACGGCGGAGCGAAGGGGCGACGACGTCAGACCAGCTTAGCCGCGGGAATTGGCCCCCAAGGACTAACGGCGAGACTGAAGCCCTGCGGGTTGAGTCTCCACGCGGACTTGTTGCCTGGACTACTCCCAAGGAGGCCTTGTTAGATGTACGACTGCACCTACCATAATTGCACCAACCCAGCCGTCGATGGCACGTTGCTATGTGTTCGCCATCACAGGCAAGAAGCCGAGTTGGGCCAGAAACTGATGGCGGCGGGGGGTGTGGTGATACTGGCGGTCACGGTTGTGGTCTTGGCTGTGGCAATCGTCGCAGGGTGCATCATCACTGACATCATTTACAGCTAGGAGTATATAGTATGATGAAAGGAGTTCACCGAGGGATAGAGAAATGGTGTGGGTCGTGGTCGGCGTGGGAATGGGGTTTATGATACTGGTCTTCACTCCAGAGGGCCGGGGGATTATCGGCAATGCGGTAGACGCGCTGGCAGAGTTATTCCGATGAAGAATCACGAGACGATCATCGGGGGGTAATCATAGGGTTACTAGTCCTGATCGCCTATGCCAAGGATATCGGTTATTCAATCAACACAAGAAACTCAGATATACGTGGGGGGGGGTGAGCTTGCGGTCCGTTGAGAGTCGCTCACTAGGGTTCGAACCACATTCCTGCCACGATGTTGACCGTCGTGGCTCCACAGCTGCATATTGGTAGTCAATAGTAGTAGCTTGCCCCCCGGACTTCAGCGGAGATTCTCATGTTGCAGAGTGACTCTGCAGTGATCTGTGTTGCAGGAGCCGTGGTCAGAGACAACACAGTGCTGCTCGTGCATCGGTCTCCATCGGCACGATTCTGGCCGGACGTCTGGGATCTACCCAGTGGGCACGTTAACGAGGGAGAGTCTTTGCATCGGGAGTCCTGCGAGGAGTGGCGTCGCCTCAGCCTTGGAACAGGAGGATCGCGTGGATTGGGAAGCCATCCTTGTCGAGCATTATAGAGCAGCCGAGTGGATTTCGTGCAACGCCTGCCTGATACGCAGGGGGTACATTCGGATTGTTCCATTGCGATCCCAGGGTGGAAGGGTGGCCCCGGAGCGACCGTCAGTGCGAGAAATGTGACTATGGCGACATTGACTGCGAGACATGGCTCAGGGTCAAGGGCGTCGGGACCGGGGTGGAGAGGGCTATTCGCCGTCTTGATCCTGAGGCCGAACGCCCTGTGACCTGGGCGGACACCGGCCTAGTGCCGTTCAAGGAAGGTCCGGACCCCGAGTCTGACGACAAAGCCTCTTTGGACGCCTACTGCGCTCAGCTGCTTCGTGACTATCCTGACGAATGCGGCTACCTGGTCCACCTTCGCCGTCCGTAGCCGATGGCGTAGCCGAGAGCTGGTTGCTAGCCATGATAAGGCACCGGATACGCCCCCAGGTGACCACGGGTAAGGGCCCGGTTGCCACCCTTCTGGAGCCACCGTTCCACGCGAAAGACTTTTCCCGACTCGTTTAGACCGTACGTCGTACCGCAAACGTCAGTCGCGGAGGTTGCAGGACATCAGCAGGGAGAATGCGAGAGTCTCTATGGAGGAGGATGCGACAGTGGGACATCCCGACCTGGCAGTCGTCACCGGCGCCTTCGGCTACACGGGCGGCTACGTGGCCCAGAGGCTGCTCCGCCACGGTGTCCGCGTGCGAACCCTGAGCCGCCGACCGGCTGGTCGGAACCCCCTCGGCTGCCTGGTTGAAACGATCCCGCTGGACTTCTCGGACCCAGACGAGCTGCGCCGCTCTATGGAGGGAGCAGGAGTCCTCTACAACACCTACTGGATCCGGTACGCACGTGGGCGAATCACCTTCGACCACGCCGTCGAGAACACCAGGACGCTGTTCGAGGCCGCCGTGGGAGCGGGCGTCGGCAGGATCGTCCATTTCTCCGTGACGAACCCTTCAAACGGGTGTGACCTACCGTACTTCAGAGGCAAGGTGCAGGTCGAGGAGATGCTGAAGGGTATCAGAGTCACGTTCGCCATCATCAGGCCGACCCTGGTCTATGGCGACGGCGACCTGCTGCTCAACAACATGGCGTGGGCTCTGCGCCGCTTCCCGGTCTTCCTCGTGTATGGCAGCGGCGACTACCCCGTCCAGCCCGTATACGTCGAGGATCTTGCGGCCCAGGCGGTGCAGGCCGGTTCCCGGAGCGATGACTCCGTCGCCGACGCGGCGGGACCGGAGATCTTCTCCTTCGAGGAACTGCTTCGCCTGCTGGCCTCCGCGATGGGAGTCCGTGCCGGGCTGGTGCGCGCGCCACCGTGGCTGGGCCTCGGCCTGACCCAACTGGTCGGTCTGCTGAAGGGCGACCTTGCGCTTACCCGGGACGAGCTTGTCGGCCTCATGGCCGGGCTGCTCACATCCAAGGAGGCACCAACCGGCACTACCGGGCTGGGCGACTGGCTCGCAGAGAACTCGAACGCCCTCGGGAGACGGTATGTGTCCGAGCTGCAGCGCAACTTTCGTTTGCGCGGGCGGGGACGCAGGGGCGATGGTGGGGCTCGCCGCTGAGGGAAGGGTCTTTCGGATGAGGGAGTCGGTCGAGGGGGGGTGACAGGGTCCAGGGTTGGGGAGCATGTGGTGCGCAGGCGCTCCCTACCCTTTTCCATCTACCAACAGCATCGTCCACACAATGACCCGAAGGGCGTTGCCAACCCTTCGGAGTCGCCGCGCGGAGTGTGGGGGCAGTTGGGATACGACTCCACGAGGCCGATCATGGCATGGATGGGCCGCGCATTTCTGTATCTTGGGCGAGGTCGTGGAGGGCTGCTCGATTTCTCTTGTTTGGGAACGACTCGCCGCTGCGCCGCCGGCGGATAGTGAGTGGATACACGTCGATGCAGACGGACAATAGTTAGCCAGCACAGGCCGCGTGTGCGCTGGAGATTCTCCAGCCGCTCCGGTAGTTCCCCGGCGGGACCAATGGGTCTATATCGGTCTACTCCAATTCAATTAAGCGGACATTGATGGAAGAAAACTCCCTTTCAATTGCTTCCAGACTCCGGGGGATTCAGGGTTGCTGAGGGCCGTGTAAATGTCCGCCTGCCTCTCTTGAACCCTAAGACCGGTTGCACAATCTCGGTTACCGCTGCCATGCGGGTCTCGCAGTCGAGCACCACCAAGTCGGCCAGATTACCGACCTCGATACCGTAGTCGGGCAACCGCATCAGCCGGGCTGGGCGGGCAGTAACCATTTCAAAGCATTCCTCGATGCCCCGGTGGTCACCAACTTGGCAAATGTTCGCGTACAGGTTGGCCATGCGCACTAAGGAGCAATCACCAAAGGGCGTGAAGGGATTCA
This sequence comes from Dehalococcoidia bacterium, assembly GCA_965207305.1. Lineage (GTDB taxonomy): Bacteria > Chloroflexota > Dehalococcoidia > Lucifugimonadales > JAGWBF01 > JAGWBJ01. The sequence goes on from CBDBMB010000003.1 coordinate 545,619, forward strand.
GGACGTTGTTGGTAGCTAGGGAGCAGTTCACGCCGTCGGCTAGCAATTCGTGCACCGGCGCCACGCCTCGCATCCGTGAATGCTCTTGATGTCGGCCCATCAGGTACAAGTCAGTGGCCGGGAGGACGGTGACGGCCACCCCCGAATCCGCCAGTAGCCGGGACTTCTGCCGCAGCCCTTCAGGAGAGAGGGCCGACAGTTTGGTCACGTGGCCTATGGTTACCCGCCCTCCGTATCCATAGCGTCCAGTGAGCTCGCACACGTAGTCGAGGTCAAGCGACTCCGCATCAGGGCCAAAGTCCAAGTGCATGTCGATGTCGACATCGAACTCGCGGGCGACCTCGAACACCCTTTCAATCTGGCCATAGGGGTCACTGTCAGTGTACGGCGCAGCACCGACAATGTGCCCACCACGACAGAGTGCCTCCAGCATCAGGTCGTCGGTGCCGGGATTGTTCAGCAGCCCCTCTTGGGGAAAGATGCATATCTCGATGTCTATGGCCCACCGGAACTCGTCCACCAAGGGCAGAATGCCCTCGAGGCTGCGTAGGCCGATGACCGGGTCCACTTCCAGGTGAGTGCGCATCCTAGTCGTCCCGTTGGCGACGCATTTTTCTAGAGTCCGTTTTGCTCGTTCGTAGGTGTCCTCCGCCGTGAACTCCGCCTTGAGTCGCGCCACTTCACCGATGGCCTCGTTGAGTCCTCCCTGTAAGGATGGGAGACGGTTGAGGATGCACGACTTGTCGAGGTGGATGTGGGTTTCGACGAACCCAGCGCATACAAGCCGTCCGCCGACGTCTACCACTTCGGCATCCGTTTCGAGCCCAGCCTGGATGGCCACTATTAGTCCATTGGAAATCCCAATGTCGTCCAGTGGGGCACCCGGGGAGTCATCAACCCTCGCGTTTCGCAGTACGATATCCATCGCTCTCCTCGAAACACCTTCTCAAAGGTTGAGTTGCCGTTGGAGGCGGTGCCAAACCAAGGGTCAGGCCAACCGAATTGTACTTCGGACTTCAACGCTTACACAACTCGTTAACTTCCTCCCTGTAGTAGCAGCGAGGTGCATTAGTCCATTAAGTAGTGGATATATGGCGTGGGGCGGGGGGAGGCGGCGCTATGGTAATAGTTCGTCTTCGTCCAATGGGCACTCGATCTGCCGCAGGGCATGCAATATATGCTCCGGGTGGAACAGGCACCTCGTCGCCACTTGGTCACTGGCACCGTACGTCACCATCAGGTACTCCGAGACCTGGTTGGCCGCTTCGATTGCCGATGGCAATCTACTCCACGCTTCTTGCACCGCTGGATTGTCTGGCGATGTCTTGGGGTCGCTGTAGGTGTCGAACATCTCTGTTATGGCGAGGTGCAAGTCCTGTGGATTACTTGTTGAGGGTTCGGTAGAGCCTCTCTGAATATCGCTTGGCTACCACAAGTCTGTCTCCGATGATGGGCCCACCATTCCACATGGCAATATCTGCTAGGGCTTCGTCTACGTTTGTGCAAGACACTTTGCGGGGTGGCAACACGGTTGGCATGTTTGTATCATCCATTGGAAGATTCGCATTATCTGACTGCAGGGCCAGCCTGCATAGTGACTTGCTGAGATAATGCAACAGGTCGCCGCAGGAGCGGATGCGGTACAATCTCCTCGAGTAATCGAACCCGGACGAAAGGGGAGAACTGGCATGAGAATGGCGATGGTGGTGGCTCTTGCTGCGTTCCTGACGGCAGCGATTGCCTGCCAGCCCGGCCCGCAGGGCCACCCGGTCCGGCAGGCGCGCCTGGACAGGCCGGTCCATCTGGCCCGGAAGGACAACCGGGCCCTGCTGGCCCCGCCGGACCCGCTGGGCCTGCCGGACCCGTTGGGCCGTTGAGCAGCGCGTATAGCCCCGAGATGTACGACGACTGCCGTAGCGCGTTCAGTTCCTTGTCGCCGGCTGGCCTTCGCTTGATGATGGCGGAAGCCGGAGACGACCTGGGCACGTGGACGGACGAGGACATTCGCGCCGTCTTTCAGTTGGGATGCCTCTTCATGGCAGCGGGCGGCACTGACGTACCGTGGGAATCGTTCTTGGGCGAATAAACATCGGCGACCTCCTCGTCCATCAGACTGGATAAGATCAAGAACTTTCAGCTTGACCTTCAAGCTGGAGGTGTAGACGGTTCGAGCCTGGGGCTATCGCCGGGTTGAAAGCAACCCGAACCGACGCAGCGTAGCAGGCATACCACACCTTGTCGTCATCATCCCACATCCCCACAAAGCCCCCTTCCAAATCCCGTCGCCGGAGTCTCCCGAAAGCCCTTGGCGGAACCCGTCGCATCGGGTTTGGTACATCACCAGAACCCTAGCAACATCCGGGCCCCGAGCTGACGGGGTTTCGTAACCGGTCCTTGCTCAATCCCGTCCCAAAGGGCCCGTAATGCTTAACCCGTGGCTGCGCCGGGCCATGTGGCCTCTTTGGCCCTCCAAGCTTCCGGACCCTACCGGGTCTCGCACGGGACCAGGGTGTTAAACATGGTGTGCGAGAGAGTGCCGTCAATAGGTTTCCAGTCGCCGCATATGGTCCTCGGGTCAAGGGCCCAAGGCCAGTTACGCATGGCGATGGGTATTCCGGCGTACAGGTCGTACAACTCCTTGCTCATCTCCTGCGCCCGGGCGACTCTCCGACCCCTATCCATGATGGAAGCATACTCCAAGTACCGGGACATCCAGGTCTGCGGATCCGGGAGGTTGCAGACGCTGCCGCCCCAGGGTGGGCAGAGACCGTGCACACGGATCTTGTCGGCGAAGTTCCTGCCGCCAAGCTGCCAGTGGGCGCCGCCGGAGGCGGGGCCATCGGCGGAGCCGAACCTGAGGTTTCGCATCTTCTGGGCGTTGGCTGCCCAGTCTATTGGTGTGAATCTGGCATCGACGCCCGCGGCCACGAGGTAGGTGACGATGGCCTCCGTCATGTCGGCCATCTCGGGACCGGCGGCGAAATCATACCCGTAGGCGTCGAACCGGAAGTTCTCGCAACCCTCCTCCACAAGAAGCCGCTTGGCCTCCTCGAGGTCGTAGCCGTAGGGGGTGAGGGTGGGGTTCCAGCTCTCGTCCTGGGGGCTGGTGAAAGCCGTGATGGCAGGGGTCACTATGCCGGGAGGCCAGATGCCCGCCCTGATGGCTTCGGCGTCCACTGCCAGGTTCATGGCCTTGCGGACGTTGAGCTTGTTGGTGCAGTGGCCGGTGTCAAAGGTCTGATAGATTCCCAAGTAGACCACGTCCACGGCCTTGGGTCCGTCCACCTCCAGCCCGGCGGCCCTGATCTCATCCACGTAGGGCCAGGACGTCCAGGCGATGTCGGCTGCGCCGGTGGCTACCAGTGCCAGGCGGGGCGCGTCCTCGGCGGAGAGTACGACCTCCATCTCTCTGAACTTGAACTGGTACTCCTCGTCGCCGTAGTAGCTGTCGTACCGCTCGTGCCTCACGAACCGGCCGAGGGCGTGCTCCTTCATGTCTGTGAAGCCGGTCCCGCCGTAGCCGGCGGCGGCCCATCCCTCGGCGGTGCCGCCGTTGTCCACCCAGGAGTGCTTGGGGAAGAAGTACCCGTCCGAGCCGCCTATGGGCGGGAGGACGTTGAACATGAAGGCGTAGTCCTGGGTGAGGTGTATCCGGCACTTGTGCGTGTCCAGTATCTCCGTCTCTTTGTAGGTGTTGGTCATCGTACCTGAGAAGACGTTGTAGCCGCCGCCGGCCGCCGGGTCGGTGGACAGCCGGTCCATGTTCCACTGGCAGTCCTCGGCGGTGATGTTCACGCCGTCGTGGTCGATGATGTCCTGCTTCATGGTGATGTCCCAGGTCCTGCCATCGATCTGCTCCCAGGAGTCGGCCCAACCCCATGCGTTGCTCAGGGTGTTGTCCGACTCTATACCGATGAGGAAGTCCTGAGAGTGGTTGAAGACGTAGAGCCCAACCGTCTTCCCGGCCACGTGGGGGTCCATGATCTCGGTGTCGAAGCTGTTGATGGCCACCGTCAGCTTGCCGCCCAGCTTGGGCTCAATTGTCTCGGGAGTCGGCCTACGTGTTGGTATCGGCGTCGTTGTGGGTGTCGCCAAAGGGGGGCGGCCTGCCTGAGGCGGTGCCGACGGTGTGGGCGTGGGCGCAAGGACTTCCTCGCCGACGTTGTAGCCGATAAATTGGTCGCCATCGCGGTCGATCTCGAAGAAGTAGGTGATGTGCCGAGCTCCACCCTGGCTGAAACGTGCCTCGCCTTTGCATCTCAGAACCCGGTAGGACCTTTCGACTTCCTCGGCCCCGGAATATAGCTTTAGGATGTATGTATCCTGCTCTTCGGACAACTCGATGATCTGCTCTATGAAACGCTCATTATTGCAGTCGAGAGTCAGCGTTATGGGCAACGGGGTCGGCGTGGGCAAGGGGGTAGCTGTGGATGTTGCAGTCGGTGACGGTGTCGCGGTTGGTACGGGCGTCGCAGCGGGTGACGGAATCACGCGCGCAGGTGTGGAGGTGGAGTCCGGTGTGCTCGTCTGGATCACGTCGGTGGGAGTCGGCTGGGCCGTGAGTGTGGGAATAGCCGTTGGCGGCGTGGATTCTGAGACACAGGCTACCAATAGGACTAGAACCGGCGCGATCAGGACAATAGTGCGCATCTTGTCACCTTCTTTCTATCCCACGCCCCCGGCCTAGACCTGGCCGACGCCTTGGCTCTGGCATCCCGTCGCAGGGAGACCGCCCTGCCTCAGTGGGCAACCGTCATGTGGCACTGCCCTTGAGTACAACGATGATGTCGAAGCTTGATGCCGACGCGGCCGCGGGGAGTTTTCCTAGCGATCTGACCGGGGCTCGTTGTTTTCATCCCCCTCGGCATAGAAAACAACTCTCGTTTGCTTGCCACCATGAATCTGGGGCTCGCGGGCAAGCTTACGGCGGAGCAAGTCGATGGGGCCACCCGCCTCACATAGCGTCTCCGGCAGGCCAAGCACGTCCACCAGAAGGCGGCGGTCGAGTTCAGCTCTCGCCGGGTCCTCGTCAATCTGGTCGAATGGAAGAAACCGCCGCACACGCAAGGCTTCGAATGCACTCTTGGCGGAGGCTACTTGCCCGTCGGTCAACTCCCTCACATCGAGCGTCGGGATTTGTTGAATGCCGTTGACAGTATTGGTTCCTCGGCCGGACTGGGTCTTGTTCGCGACCCACCAGTGCAACAATAAACCTAACGTCGAGTTGCTCCACAAGGCGAAGGCATACTCATGCTCCCTGTTCTCCAAAACGACGGACGGCCAGGCTCGGCCTCCGATGCACGGACCATCCGTCATCGCCACAAGGAGAGACTGCGAGTTGAAGCGCAAATCGCGGTTGTAGTGTGCCCGAGTGGCGGTACCCCATACGCTCGCAGCCTTTTCCATCAATTCATCCTGCGTCACTCTTCCCGACGCTGCCTTTATCCGACCTTCAGAATCGGGAGCAACAACGAGTTCTCTCTCGCGCTTGGCAGCGTGCGCCCAGAGCATCGGATACGTAGGTATTGGGCTGACTGCTGGCTTTATCAGTTCAAAGGGACCTCGTGGCGTTCCGTCAGCCTGATCCCAATAGATGTCCGCATGGTAAGGGCCTCTTCCACCAATCTGTCCTATGGGTGCGATACCTATTTCGACGCTTGCTAGATTCGGCTGCCCTAATGGGACCAATGCCCCCCGCTCAAGGTTCCAGGCGACTTGGGCCAGCTCCTCGTCACGAATTCCCACGAGGGGCCACGGACCCGATTCAGGAAGTGGAGCGTCAAGCATCACACCGTAATCGCTCTCTCCAATGGCAACGACGCTACGCCCATCCAAACGCTCGACGGCACGCAGCTGGCCAGACTCTCGAATGCGAGATATCTCGGTCGCCAGCAATTCCGCCTCAACGGTTGAACGGGGTCTTTGTCGAAGCATCACGAAAGTTGCTCGCTTCTGCGCAGACGTCTCGCCGCGTCGGGCCACTATCAGGCATTCCGCCATTCCGGTGTCGGCAGAAAAAGAGGAGGCGTACGTACCTACCCCTGCAACGGTTACGACCATAATATCTTGGCAGTGTTTGGACAGGGCCTTGCGCGCATCTTCCCATTCAGTTCCGCTAACGGCGCTGAGCGGCAGCACTAGGGCGATCACACCGTCCTGGCGGACCTTGCGCAACGCGAGATCAAGAAAATCGGCGGCGAGGCCAGCGTTGCCGGTACCGATTGATGCTGTTCCTCGGAGGACAGCGAGCGAGTCCTGCATACGTCGCTGAGTTGCCTTGTCGGTGTCGAAGGCCGCAAACGCCGGGTTTCCCGTTCCTCGTTTCTCGGCCTCCATGCCGGTTGAACGAACGAAGGGCGGGTTCATGATCACGAGGTCGAACTGGGTATGGCCGACTCTGGACACGAGGTCTCGCACCCTTTCCGGCGCTCTGCCCCCGGCTGATACCGCCGCGGCGGTATCCATCAGGGACGGCTGTACGGTCTCGGCCAGCAGATCCAGCGAGCCAATCGCAACGTTGCCGTCCTCTTGTTCGCCGTAGGGCATCGTCAGCAGGCATTCGCCATCGAATGGGGTATCAGGTTGACTGCCGGCCAGCATCGCCGCCGTCAGATGCACAGCGATGTTGAGCACGTCGAGGCCCACTAATCCGTGTCGCATCATCGGTCCGTGCAACTTTCGCGAATCCCCGCCATGCAATTCATGCAGCAACGACATCCGCTGGTATGCCATAGATAGCAAAGTGCCCGTACCGCAGGCGAAGTCACCTATCTGGGCACCCGCCAGTGTCTCGCCCTCGCCCCAGTCTGCGCCACCTAACGGCCTGCGAGCTGGCAATGCGAGGGTGGCAAGCAGAGCGGCAGCTTCTGGTCGTGTGTAGTAGGTGGCAAGGAATTTGCGGTCGGCAATCAGCCTCTGAAAGACGATGCCCATGAGATCATGGGAACGAGTCACACCTCCCGCAACCAGCTTCCGGCCCGTCTGCCAAAGCCAACCGAGCAAAGCGTTGGCTGTTGCGGTTGGCATGAGGCGCAGCATCTCCTTGGCAGACCAGAAGATGGGCCAGTAATTGACAGTCAGAATCCTCTCCCATTCCAGGCAAACCTCTCCAGGAGCGAATATGCCTCCAGGACGGAAAGACTCGATGGGGCGTACTCCACGTCTACCACCTGCTTCAGCGTCCGAAACCTTGAACTCGACCTCGGCAAGCGATTCGTGAAAGACGAGGGCGTTTGCGATCACCGTCATCGCCATACGCCGAGTCTGTCCCTCTTCGTCGTCCGACTGGCCGAGGACACTCGCGACTCTTGCCCCAAGTTCATTTCCGTAGGGATGCCTGCGCGTAAACTCCTCTGCCGCAAGCCTCACACCATCCTCAAGTTCAAAAGCTAGCGCTGCGACCCTGGGTGGGGGAACTGCGGCCCGATGGACGAGCATAGCCAGGTCCCGCACGCTGCCGGTCATCCACCCCTGGGACGGCAGGCGTTCAGGCGGCCCGTCGGCGCGGCGAGTGTAGAGCACGTACTCCAAGTCCTCGGTGCTGCTGATGGCGTGCCGTAGCACAGAGCCGTCAAGTGAGAGGATGTTCGCCGGGTAAACCAGCGCAATAGCGGTCTCTATCTGCCGTCCTGTGTTGGCTACCGTGCGGCCAAGCCGCGCTTGGGCATCAATCTCCCCACTGGCATGATTGCTGCGTTCAGCCTCGATGGCGATAGGCCAACCACTCGCTTCCTCTATGAGGATGTCAGGCCGTCCACCATCCACAAGCACGTGACCAGTCTGCTCACTTCGTGTTCGCCAGCTTAGACGCAGCCGTCCCAGTACCTCGCCGAGGGCGACGTTCAGAGTGTGCTCATGCGTTGCACTTGTCACGGTCAAATGCTCACTTCAGGTTCCATTGGTGTTGTTCTTAAGTCGGCTACCGCAAGGCATTCACCTGCCGCTTCCTCCATTTCGGCGTCCGTTCAGGACACGTACTCGGCTCCGTCTGAAACGTCTTACACGCTCCGTCAGCCTTTGATCGGATGATCAAACTGTTCTCTCCTGTATCCCCGTTTAAGCCCAATCGAGGGTAAGCAGGAGGCTTCGGCAATGATCCGCTACGGCATGACTCTAGCCTCGATTGCCATCGTCTGCAACGACTAGCATGTTTGCTCGGAAGGACAGCCGCCCTGCCTTCAGAAGCCGTTCGATGCCTTCGCTCAATCCACGGTCGATGTGCTGTCCTGTCCGCCGCCAGCCGAATTGACGGGCCGTCTCGCGAACGAGGTCACCTTGCTCTATGCCAAAAGATGCTTTGGCGACGAGCAGCAAGCCCTGATCGATCTCGGATGGTGCCACGCGGTCAATCGGGCGTTTGGCGTCACGCCTTGGCCGAAGGTGCTCGACACTCCGGGAGTTAACTAGGAACTGCCTAGCCCTATCTCGCGGGCGATTGAGGATGCGTTCAATCGCTTGCTCGACTCTATCGCGGATTCGCTTCCCCACCCTGGGGGCTCCATACGTGGTGCGTACCCGATCAATGATTGTGTCTATGTGAACGGGCTGCTCAACGGATATGACGTCCCGCACCAAGGCAGCCAATTCGCTCAACGGAACATTGAGCAAGTCATCTGTACGAGCCTGGTCTTCGAACAGGCGATACTCATCGAAGAGTAGAGGAACGGTCGACAGTGTTGGCGGGTCGTCCGGTCCTGTCGATGCAGCAGCGGCCAGAGGCGGCTCATCGAAACCAGGATTGATGGGTGCAGGCGGAGGCTCCGGCCGGTGAACTCGGGCCCGTTGGAGCGCTTCTTCAATGGCAACAGTCTCTGTCTCAGGATCTCGGACCCATGCTGTCGACCACACGCGGTGAATACGCCAACCGAGCCCTTCAAGTACTTGCTGTCGCAACCAGTCACGGTCGCGCGCCGTAGGCGAACTGTGGTATGGAAAGCCGTCGCACTCGATGCCAAGGTCGTATCGCTCTCCGTCCTCAGACCTAATTGCGAGGTCTATACGGTAACCCGAGACGCCAACCTGCGCGTCAACCCTGTGCCCGCGTTGCCTCAGTGCGGCAAGAACCGCCTCCTCAAACGGGCTCTCCGGCTCGCCTACTCCGGTGACCTCAGACTCGAAGGCACGCTCCGGGTCGCGTACGTATTCGAGATAGCGGCGTAGCTGGCGGGCACCCGGCTTGTCCGAGCTGATGTCCTCTGCGCGTAGCGAGTGAACGACCGTCATCGATTTACGCGCCCGGGTTACGGCGACATTGAGCCTGCGTTCGCCCCCCTCTCGGTTGATCGGGCCGAAGTTGTTTGACACGGCACCGGCTGGGGTCGGCCCATAACAGACGGAAAGTACCATATGATCCCGTTCGTCACCCTGGACGTTCTCCAGGTTCTTGACGAAGAAGCGTTCAGCACCTTCTTCGCTGAAGCGATAGTCCAGATGACGGCTGAGCATTCGGCGCTCCTCGATGAGGGCCTCTATCAGGTCTGCCTGGGGGCGCGACAGCGCGACAACGCCAATGCTTTCGTCAGGAGAGTGGGTTTCCATGAGTTCGAACACGATGTCTGTTACCCGTTCGGCTTCTTCACGGTTGGTTCTTGTGCGGCCTCTGTCATAGGTCGCGTTCGAAAGGTACACATCGCGGACCGCGACGTCCGCAGGGTCCGGGCCGGGAAAGGTAAGCAACCGGTTATCGTAGAAGGCGTGGTTGGAGAAGCGGATGAGGCTCTCTGAGCGGCTTCTATAGTGTACGGAGAGGTATCGCTCTGCGAAGTCGGCCCCAACTTGCCCGACCATGACGTCGAGAATGCTCTCGCGGCCTCTGAAGCTGTCGTCATCATCATCGTCATCCCAGTCGTCGTCATTGTCGAGACCGGTCCTGAAGAAGGTAGTGGGTGGGAGCTGCAATCGATCACCGACGACAATCACTTGATTCGCCCGGTCGATGGCAGGGAGCGCGTCCTCGGGCAATACTTGGGAGGCCTCATCGAAAATCACAACATCGAACTCTAGATGGTCGCTCGCCAGTGGACCTGCCGGTAGATACTGGCTGACAGCGATCGGACTCATCAGGAAACACGGCTTCAGCGTTTGCAGCAGATTTGGGATGCGTGCTATGAGCCTCCGTACTGGCATCTGCTTGCGCCGCTTCGAGAGTTCGCCGTTGAGAGTGCCCAGTTGACCTGCTTGCAGGGGGGTGCCCCACGGGTCCGGATACCTCTCGAAGACGCGCTCTCGTACGCGCTGACGCGCAGCAAAGGGATACCTCTCGTCTAGTTCCCTGAATTGGGCGCGCGCACCTTCGTGATCTACTCGGCTGAATCTGCGTAACTCAGGCTCGGCCTCGTAGAGCTCCTCCAGCCATGCAGCGTAAATTCGCCGCCGGACAATCCCAGGTGCGTCCTCCGCCCGGTCGGTCGCGGCGCGGAGTGCTGCGGCTGACCCAAGGCCGAGCAACTCTTCAAGTTCTATCACTGCGTCGCGGTATTCGACCCACCCTATCGCGTCGCCGGCATGTTTGCGAAGGTCTGCACTCCACGCTTCTAGATCAGCTAAGGGTGGTGCGTGCCAGGAACTCCAACTCGTGGTCGCGACATTGAACCGCTCATCGAGCACCGTGAGTCTTTGCGAGAACGCGGTGAGCGCCGTGCTAAGGGACTCCCCACGTTCTTTGTACTCCTCACTTGCTCGCGGGTTGACAGCATGGCCCGCTAGAGTGTCGCTAAGTTGACTTTCTGCCTCGTCGAGGAAGCTGGCGGTCCAGTCAAGGGCATGCGAGACGGCATCCCAATCGGTTGCCTCGCGCTCGAAGAAGGTGCCAAAGTCTTCCGCAAGCGCAGGAGCGAGTCGTTCATCCTCCTCCGTCACGGCCATGAGCCGAATACCGTCCTCAATGAGTTGAGCGAGCGCGTCGAAGTCAGCGGGCGTGGTGACCAGGATGCGATACATCTCTGGCGTGGCATCCGCAATGCGGCGTATCGCCCTCATCGCACCTCGCGCGACATCGCCAGCTTTGGCGACCTCGAGACTCGACGCCATCAGAGGCTCATGGCCGATTGCACTCGCCGCGCGGTTGTACCGGATCAGTGCATCCTCTAACGGTTGGCTCGCGGACTCGAGCGCGACACGGCGGTCGCCAACGAACTCCGCGGCAAGTAACTCTTGTAGGATAGCGGCATCGCCGCGCCAGTCACCGAGGATGGTCCTCAGGGCCACGACGTCGGAGAGCACACGCTCCCACTCGGTTTCCCGGCCGCCAAAGCGTGTAGCCAGTAACTTTCGTAGCCGTGGCTCCATCTCATGCCATCGCTCGCGCCTCCGCTTCACGTCCATAGCCAACTCGACGACAGCGAGAGATTCGTCAAGTGAGAGCTTTCGGGGCGATTTGAGCTGTCCACGGACTGTGCCTTGGTCGCGTCGATATGTCCCCCGCATATAGCGCAGGAGGCTCCGGTGGTCGGTTCGGTATCGAATGAGCATCTCCTCGTCCACTCGTTCTACAAGCCCGTCGGAGAAGTCCTCATCAAGCCGGGTTTGGGCGGTGGCGAGCTGTTCAAGCAATGCCCGTGCATCCTCGAAATCGCGCTCCAACTCCTCGGTCGACGGGACCGTGAGCCAGTGTGACGGAATCGGTTCGAGGTCTAGGATGCTAGCTGTTAACGCCGATGCCTGGTCGAATTGGCCCAGTGTGCGAAGCTGCGAGTCCGCGAGGGCGTCACCGATAGCTTGCGCGCTCGCCTTCAACAGGTCGAGCGCCGCTTCGAGCTCAATGGCCTTCTCCAAGAGCTCCCTGGGATTCTTGCCCAGCGCGGTTCGCCAGTCCACTCCGGCCAGCTCTTCTATCGCTTCCTGTTCGTCTGGCGAGAGCACGAGCGCGCTGGCGATAGCTCGATAGTCGATTGTTGACCGCGAAGCTCCCAACCAACCGTCTAGTGCCTGCTCTAGGCGTCGTCGCTCGCGCTGCTGCTTTGCCTGCTCCCGCGTCAGCTGACGCAACCTCGCTACAGCGTCGTAGTCGAGCCACATGCGGGGAACAGTCGGTGCCTTTCTGAGTAGCTGCAAGAGGTCCCACAAGACTTGCGCGTCGTCCGCTGACTCGCTTGTGGGGACACCGAGCCAATCGGAGAGTGCGGTCACTTCTGAGCGAAACGCACCAATTGCTGTCTGCACCGCGCTCATGTCTCCACGAATCAAATCGGCCAACTGCAATGATGGTTGCGCTGTGCGCAGCGGTATCCAACGGCTCGAATGGTGAAAGCGAAACTCCTCCGGTCGGCGCGCGATGCGCTCAGTCACCCGCTCGGCATCGCGAATCCAGTCGGCGGTCAACTCGGAGCTTGGAGGTGTTAGAGTCGCTTCCAACCGAGGCAAGTGGTGGACCTGAGCAAAAAGGCCTTGCACCTCATAGATGGATTTCCCTAAAGGCTCGCGACGCTCGTGGAGCAGACGCACGACGCGGTTGAGGAGGTCTCGGCGCGCTACCAATTCGTCGATGGATACGCTGGCGGCGAGTCGGGCGCGGTCGTCCTTGACGGCTCTGTTCAACTGGCGGTACACCTCGCTCTTCCTGCCGCGGTCGCTGTGTAGGTCGAGACAGAATATGCCTAGATTGCACTCCTCAAGCCTTCGCTTCACAACGTCAAGTGCTGCTGTCTTCTCGCTGACAAAGAGAACGCGCCTCCCGTCGGCGAGTAGGGTGGCGATCAGATTCGCAATCGTTTGGCTCTTCCCGGTTCCGGGAGGCCCGTGAATGACCAGATTCTTGCCCCTGCGGGCCTCCGCGATTGCGCGCAACTGGCTGAAGTCCGCCGGAAGCACGGTATACTGGTCTCGCAGATCCAGTAGGTCGTCTAGACGACCCCCCACAAGGTCCGGATCTCGAGGCGATGCCGATGCCCCATCGGAACCTGCCCTTTCCGTTTGGGCTTCGGCCCCCGCGAGCAGGCTCGTCAATTCGCTTCGGGTTCCATCCCCACTCATCCGTGTCAAGTCCTCGTACATCGCGAGTTTGGAGTAGGAAAAGGTACCCACGGCGATGTCTGAATCGATGGACCAGTCGGTGCGACCACGTGTGAGCGATTCAATCCTGCTGATGTAATTCTCTATAGGCTCGTCCTCGTCAGATTCGTTTTCGTACTCCGGGAGTTCGATCCCTAAGCGAGCTAGTTGGTAGCGCAGCGTGGGGTTTACGGATGGGTCGTCGTCAGTACGGACCAAGCGAAACGGGTCGCGGGGGGACTCGCGTTCCAAGTCGCAGGGGATCAGCAGAAGTGGCGAGCGCGCCTTCTCGCCATCCTCATCAACCCAATTGAGGAAGCCTAGAGCGAGGAAGAGGACATTGAGCCCCTGCTCCTCCTCCCACTCACGATCCTTACGTTCAAGATTGCGGAGCCGCCGTTGCAGATCAGCTGGCTCGCAGTCTGTAGTCATGTCGCCGGGGTAGACAGCTGCGTCGTCTGTTTGGTTGGCATCGCTCTCTGTCGCGAACCGCGACGGCGTGCCCTAGCAGGTGCCGCATACGGGAACTCAAGACCGCGTCGCGACCGGCGAAGCCTCTCGCCAAGCTCATCAGGCGTTATGCCGGTGATGCCTACGGCGCTGCGGCCTGGCTTGAAATAGAGCAGATTGTTTCGGCGGTCGAGTTGGAGAAGTCGTTTCGCCCACTCGCCGATCCGTTGTGATACCGCATCATTCTGACCGCTGGCGTTCATATCGCCAGCGCCATCCCTCGGGGCCGGGCCTTCAGAAGAGCTTGAATCATACATGTCATCTTCCATCGCCACCACGAACTCACCTTACCTCTCCCGCCAGACCTTCGGTCACTATGGACGTGGCGGGATGCTTGGGCTACTCTATGGCACGGGCCGTCCTTTGGACGTGCGCACGGAGAGCTCCGTTAATGTCTGTCTGGTATCCGCGGCCATCACGAGCTTGAGCCTTGAACCAGGCGACGATGTCCGCGTCGAGCCTCAGCGTAATCTGCTGCTTCACCGGCCTGTAGAAGACTCCACGTCTGGCGTCGGACCAGTCAAGAATCTCAGGGGCGTCGGTGGTGTCGATCTGGTCTTCAGGCAAAGCTTCCAGTGCCTGTATTTGCTCCTGAACGTCTGACGGCAGCTCAGTGATTTCCTTCTTCATAAGCCTCCCTCTCACGTCTTGTCGCCTTACGCGCGGAGATGATGCGTCCGACCTCATCGCCTATCTCGGTGTCGAGATTCGGCCAGGTATGGACTACCATCACGACTTGAGTGCCTACCATGCCAATGGTCCGCCACCTTTGCTCGTATTGATATGGGTCTTCCTGGGTCGCCGACAAAGGGTCGTCGAACACGAAGCCCGCGGCCTCAAAGCCGAGGCGTGCGCAGTTGTTCGAGAGGTCGGGCCAAGGCACGCCCTGATCCTGTCCCCAATAACGGAGTCCCCCTCAGAGTACCGCATCCGCGCGGCCCGCCTAATACTTACTTCAGGGGACAGTCCATTACAGGAAGCGAACTCCGCTGAAATCGCCCTGAATGGCGGCTTTGGCAGATCGGTACGTCAGGGTGGATGGTCTTGAGTGGATATTGTCTAAGGTAGATCGCTTGAGAGTGCGGGCTGTTGCAGCAGGGTTATACGCTTCAGGGTCAACGCAGGCTTTCTGCGAGATCTGGTTCTTGCTGCTGGTTTCCTCTCTTCTAGGCATTCGAACCTGTAAACCGCATCTATCACAAGGTGGCTCAGACTGGGACCATCCTCTTCGACAATGCCCTCCCTAACGCCTTGTCGATGATCTCTTATCCGCCATTGTCTGTTCGGTTCGTCGGCCATTTCCAAGGTACCCTTGAGGAGTACCTCTTCTTGCTTAATGTCACCAGCGGCCTCGTCCAAGAGCCTAGGCAGTTCTTTGGAGAGCATCTGCACTCTGTGTAGAGGCAGAGCCTGATGGGACGGTCTCTTGCTTTGGGGGGCAGCCCAAGTGTAACTGAAACCGGTGTCCCTGATTCTAAGGAAATTCATGAGCTTCAGATACGCGGTGGCCATCCTTGGGTCGTATTGCTCAAGGGCAGCACGCGCTTCCTCGGGCGTTGCGGCTGCATCAAATAGACCATCCAGATGTTCTAGTGCCTTAGCTAAAAGAGATTCTCCGTCCATATCAGGCTCGTGTGCTCCCTGGAAAGTAACTATCGTCGATCCTTGAGAAAGTTCGATTGCGTCCAATTGATGGGCATTTCGGGATCTTCGGAGCCTGGCACCCTTGAGTTCTGATTCTGTAATGGCCCTTTCTACGGCGTACCGCGTGAGGGTTTGGACGTGCTCTATCAGTCCGCTGAGGGTGGTGGCCCTTACACGTTGCTCGTCCGCAGCTTCAGGGGGGTCTATAGTGACCTGGAGAACAACATTGCCTCTCCCCCTAGCTCTGGTAGTAACTTCGTGGTTGACTTCGGCCCCAGTAGTGAAGAGCCCAGGCTTGGGAAGATACTTGTCAGGGATGAAGTCTGCTGATTGAGCGTAGAGCTTGAGGGGCTCCTCGAAATCGGTGACGTCGACCAAGTACCATCCATAGATGGCGGAGTTCCTGATTAGCTCTCTGAGGTCAGTTCCACCGTTTGTGAACAGACGGAGGTACGCGGGTTCGCAACCTACTAGAAGGTATGTGTCAGCATCCTCCCCGATTGCTAGAAGGGAGGCCACGTATGTGCCACCTATCGGGTCCTTGGCTTCGAATAGTTGGATTCCGTCGTTGTAGTCCAACGTTCTGGTGTAGTGGATTCTCTCCGTAATCATGGTGCGTACTCTGAGCAATGGTCCAGAATCTTGTGATCACGCATGGGCCACCACGTGAAGTGGTGGAGTGTTCCCTGTCTAATGGGCCCAGACCCGGGTACGACTTTCACCATGCAGGGCATCTTGTTGGCAAGGGTATCGTACTTAGTTTGATCCTCGGCAGCCTCTGGTGTCTTGTACAGAGATATTCCTTTGGCTTGGCACTCGTCTCTTAGTCTCGGTCTGCGCTCTGGCTGTGCTTCCCATACCGAGTCGAAATCCGTCTCGGTGGGTGGGAACTGATCAACTAGTCTGAAGAATGTGGTGGGTTCGTCGACTTCCTGGGCTTCCGGAGGGGGACAATTCGCAGGCAGGTTTTCCCGATATGGCACATTTGCTCCCAAGTCATCTGTAAGTTGGTCTGTTACCCGAGGGATCCCGTTGATGTTTTGCCGCCACCAACAGGTCCCATTCTTCTCCCGACCTCTTTGGCACCAAGTCGCTTTGCCTAACCGGTAGAACTGCAACGCTAACTGGAGCATTCGGATACGCCCTGGTCTTCGGTCACATTAGCAAGGCGATTGGTTATGGTATCATTATACACCTTTTCTTTTTCCTCTCGTACGTGGTCAAGGTCCACAGCCCACGAGTATCGGAGCTTTTCGTGTCGATTGAGAAATGGGGATGGTGATGTCCAGAGTGCTGTTGCCGTTGACGACAGTGACCGGGGAGGTGATTGTCCCCACGTCCGAGGAATCCGCGTTGCCCGTCCCGGTTGTGGAGTAGGCGGCTGTAACCGTGAAACGCACCCCGTCTGCGGGCGCGTCCTCACTCAGTGTGATCGTTAGGGTCGCGCTATGCCCTTCTGTAACGCTGGCCGTTGGGCTGAGCGAAAAGGTCTTGGCCTGCGGCACGTGATCGTCGGTGATGGAGACGGTGGTCTCGTCCGTGCTGCCAGCGCTCACCCCCGTCGGCAGGGTCCCGAAGGTGAGCTTGACGGACTCCCCGTCGTCGTCGATGGTGTCCGCCGTCGCGCTGAAGGTGAAGGTCTTCTCCGTGTCGCCGCTGTTGAAGGTGACGCTGGCGGGCACCCCTGAGTAGTCGGCGGAGGTGGCCCCGCCCTGGTTGGCCTTGTTCAGCGGGATGGTGACGGTCCGCTCAGGATCGGCGCTGAGCTTGACCTTGACGACGGCCTGGTGCTCGCTCACCTCGGTGGTGGACGGATTGTCGCTCTCTGCTACGGTGTAGCTGGACTGCTCGAAGGCCACCGTGACGGACGGCACGTCGTCGTCCGTTATGGTGACCGATGCCGTGCTGGTGGACCCGGCGCGCACCCTCGCAGGCAGGGTGCCGAAGCCCAGGTTGACGCTCTCCCCGTCGTCGTCCACGTTGTCCTGGGCGGCGGCGAAGGTGATGGTCTTCTCCGTATCGGTCGCCCCGAAGGTCAGGCTCGTCGGCACGCCCGAGTAGTCGCCGCTGGCCGCCCCGCCCTGGTTGGACTTGGTGACGGGTATCTCGACGCTCCGCTCGGGGGCTGCGCTCAGCTTCACCTTCACACTCACGCTGCTCCCCTCGGCCACCGTATAGGTGCTCTGCTCGAAGGCCACCGTGACGGACGGCACGTCGTCGTCTGTTATGGAGACGGTCGTCTCCTTGGTCGTTCCCTCAGTCACACCAGTAGGCAGCGTCCCGAAGGTGAGCTTGACGGACTCCCCGTCGTCGTCGATGGTGTCCGCCGTCGCGCTGAAGGTGAAGGACTGCTCGGTGTCGCCGCTGTTGAAGGTGACGCTGGCGGGCACGCCGGAGTAGTCGGCGGAGGTGGCCCCGCCCTGGTTGGACTTGTTCAGCGGGATGGTGACGGTCCGCTCGGGATCGGCGCTGAGCTTCACCTTGACGACGGCCTGGTGCTCGGAGACCTCGGTGGTGGACGGATTGTCGCTCTCTGCTACGGTGTAGCTGGACTGCTCGAAGGCCACCGTCACCGACGGCACGTCGTCGTCCGTGATGGTGACGGATGCCGTGTTGTTGGTCTCGGCGGAGACCCTGGTGGGCAGGGTGCCGAAGCCCAGGTTGACGGACTCGCCGTCGTCGTCCACGTTGTCCTGGGTGGCCGAGAAGGTGATGGACTTCTCCGTGTCGGTGGCCCCGAAGGACAGGCTCGCCGGCACACCGGAGTAGTCGCCGGTGGACGCCCCTCCCTGGTTGGACTTGGTGATGGGAACCTCGACGCTCCGCTCCGGGACCGCGCTGAGCTTCACCTTCACCGTCACGCTGCTCCCCTCCGACACCGTGTAGGAGCTCTGCTCGAAGCTCACCGTCACCGACGGCACGTCGTCGTCGGTGATGGAGACAGCGGCGGTGCTGTTGGTCCCGGCGGAGACCCTGGTGGGCAGGGTGCCGAAGCCCAGGTTGACGGACTCGCCGTCGTCGTCGACGTTGTCCTGGGTGGCCGAGAAGACGATGCTCTTCTCCGTGTCGGTGGCCCCGAAGGACAGGCTCGCCGGCACACCGGAGTAGTCGCCGGTGGACGCCCCTCCCTGGTTGGACTTGGTGATGGGTATCTCCACGCTCCGCTCCGGGGCCGCGCTGAGCTTCACCTTCACCGTCACGCTGCTCCCCTCCGACACCGTGTAGGAGCTCTGCTCGAAGCTCACCGTCACCGACGGCACGTCGTCGTCGGTGATGGAGACAGCGGCGGTGCTGTTGGTCCCGGCGGAGACCCTGGTGGGCAGGGTGCCGAAGCCCAGGTTGACGGACTCGCTGTCGTCGTCGACGTTGTCCTGGGTGGCCGAGAAGGTGATGCTCTTCTCCGTGTCGGTGGCCCCGAAGGACAGGCTCGCCGGCACCCCGGAGTAGTCGCCGCTGGACGCCCCTCCCTGGTTGGACTTGGTGATGGGTATCTCCACGCTCCGCTCCGGGGCTGAGCTCAGCTTCACCTTCACCGTCGCGCTGCTCCCCTCGGCCACCGTGTAGGAGCTCTGCTCGAAGCTCACCGTCACCGACGGCACGTCGTCGTCGGTGATGGAGACAGCGGCGGTGCTGTTGGTCCCGGCGGAGACCCTGGTGGGCAGGGTGCCGAAGCCCAGGTTGACGGACTCGCTGTCGTCGTCGACGTTGTCCTGGGTGGCCGAGAAGGTGATGCTCTTCTCCGTGTCGGTGGCCCCGAAGGACAGGCTCGCCGGCACCCCGGAGTAGTCGCCGGTGGACGCCCCTCCCTGGTTGGACTTGGTGATGGGTATCTCCACGCTCCGCTCCGGGGCTGAGCTCAGCTTCACCTTCACCGTCACGCTGCTCCCCTCGGCCACCGTGTAGGAACTCTGCTCGAAGCTCACCGTCACCGACGGCACGTCATCGTCGGTGATGGAGACGGTCGCCTCCTTGGTCGTTCCCTCAGTCACACCGGTAGGCAGCGTCCCGAAGGTGAGCTTCACCGACTCCCCGTCGTCGTCGACGGTGTCGGAGGTGGCGCTGAAGGTGAAGGTCTTCTCCGTGTCGCCGCTGTTGAAGGTGACGCTGGCGGGCACCCCGGAGTAATCGGCGCTGGTGGCCCCGCCCTGGTTGGCCTTGGTGATGGGGACCGTCACTGTCCGCTCCGGATCGGCGCTCAGCTTCACCTTGACCACCACCTGGTGCTCGGAGACCTCGGTGGTGGACGGATTGTCGCTCTCGGCCACGGTGTAGGAGCTCTGCTCGAAGCTCACGCTCACCGACGGCACGTCGTCGTCGGTGATGGAGACCGATGCTGTGGACGTGCTGCCCGAGCTCACCCCCGTGGGCAGGGTGCCGAAGCCCAGGTTGACGGACTCACCGTCGTCGTCCACGTCGTCGGCGGTGGCCGAGAAGGTGATGGACTTCTCCGTGTCGGTGGCCCGGAAGGACAGGCTCGCCGGCACCCCCGAGTAGTCGCCGGTGGACGCCCCTCCCTGGTTGGACTTGGTGATGGGTATGGAGACGCTCCGCTCCGGGGCCACGCTCAGCTTCACCTTCACTGTCACGCTGCTCCCCTCCGCCACCGTATAGGAGCTCTGCTCGAAGGCGACCGTCACCGCTGGCACATTGGGAGTCCCCTGGGCTGGGGTGGCCGGGGCGAAGGGGCCTGTGCCTGCGGTGTTGACGGCGGCTGCCTGGACGTCGTAGGTCTTGCCGTTGGTGAGGGAGGTGATGGAGTAGGTCAGGAAGTTGCCCACGCCCTGTCCGGTGTTGTCGTCTCCGTCGGCGTCCTGCCAGTTGCCTGCGGCAGCGTAGTCCTGGTCGCCCATCTGGCCCACCTGTGCGGTGCGCCACCGGACGCGGTAGCCCGTTATGGCGGACCCGCCGTTGGAGGACGGGGCCGTCCACGTCACCGTCAGCTTCTGCGGACCCGCGGCCGCCGCCACGCTCCGAGGCGGGCCGGGCACGACGGCGTTGAGCGTGCCGCTGAGAGAGCCGCTCTGGGCCGACGTGGTGATGGTGTAGTTGCCCGACTTAAAGCTGCTGTTGGTCTGGAGGGAGTAGGTCACGGAGAGAGAGTGCGTCCCGGCCGAGGTCCTGGCCGCAGCAGGGAAGCTGCCCGTCACCACCAGCCCTCCATCCTGGAAGTCGGAGACCTCCCCGGTGAGCACCCCCGTGCCCGTGGCCCCCGAGGTGTCGAAGGTCGCCGTGACCCCACCGTCCCAGTCGCGGCTGTTCACGGTGACCCCGGAGATGGCGGTGATCTCCCTCTTCGTGATGGTGTAGGTGGTGGAGGCGGGAGCCGTGGGCAGGGCGTACTTGTCGGTGAAGCCACTCTTGATGGACAGACCCGTGAGGCTCAGGGTGTAGCTGCCCACGTCGTTGCCCGTGGTCCGGCTCAGCGCCGTCCCGCTCACCACCTGGACCTTGGTGTCCCCGTCCGCCAGGCCGCCCACGCTGAAGCCCAGGTCCTCGGTCGCGCCGTATACCCGCGTCGTCTGGTTCGGCGTAATCGTCAGCACCGTCGCGTCGTCGTCGGTGATGGAGACCGATGCCGTGCTGGTGGACCCGGCGGAGACCCTGGTGGGCAGGGTGCCGAAGCCCAGGTCGACCGACTCGCCGTCGTCGTCCACGTTGTCCTGGGTGGCCGAGAAGGTGAAGGTCTTCTCCGTGTCAGTGGTCGCGAAGGTCAGGCTCGTCGGCACCCCGGAGTAGTCGGATGCGCTCGCACCGCCCTGGTTGGACTTGGTGACGGGTATCTCCACGCTCCGCTCCGGGGCCGCGCTGAGCTTCACCTTCACGGAGACGGTGCTTCCCTCGGCCACCGTATAGGAGCTCTGCTCGAAGCTCACGCTCACCGCTGGCACGTCGTCGTCGGTGATGGAGACGGTCGCCTCCTTGGTCGTTCCCTCAGTCACACCAGTAGGCAGCGTCCCGAAGGTGAGCTTGACGGACTCCCCGTCGTCGTCGATGGTGTCCGCCGTCGCGCTGAAGGTGAAGGACTGCTCGGTGTTGCCGCTGTTGAAGGTAACGCTGGCGGGCACGCCAGAGTAGTCGGCGGAGGTGGCCCCGCCCTGGTTCGTCTTGTTCAGTGGGATGGTGACGGTCCGCTCCGGATCGGCGCTCAGGGTGACGGTGACCGTGGCCTCGTTCTCCTTGTCCATCGTGGTGGTGGTGTCGTCGGTCTCGTCCACACCGTAGGTGGCGGACCCAAAGGCGACGCTGACGGCGATCAAGCCGGCCCGCGTCACCGTGACGGTGTAGGTCTTCGTCGTCCCGTCCTCCGCCGTCACCTCTACCTCGATGGCGTTGGCGCCCACGCTCAGACTGATTGCGTCGCTGGCCGTCCCGCTGGTCACCGGGCTCAGGTTGCCGGACTTGCCCACCTTGACCGAGGCGTTGGAATCCTCCACCGTAGGCGTCAGCTTCACGTGGGTGGTGGAGTTGGGCACCGAGGCCGTGTAGGTAGTGGTGGCCTTGTCGAAGGTCTCATTCAGCGACAATGGCGAGAAGGTGTTCCCGTCGGCGCTGCTGCTCGCCGTCAGGTCGCTCAGGTTGGCGTTCGAGGATTGGGCCCTCAGCGTCAGCTTCAGCTTCACTCGTCGCCGGCGGACCAGGATAGTGTGGATGCTGTCCAATAGTAATAACGTAAAGTGGAAAGGAGTTTCGCGTCTGCAATGGCAAATGTCTGATCGCCGACGTGGAGTGTCGCATGGTTCACGAAGTCCTGAGACGGCTTCGGGACGAGATCGAAAAAAAGTTGGCCCGTTCTCGCTGAACGGTAGACCGGACGAACTTCGTACTCTGTAACGGTGTACATGACGTTGAAATGGTGAAATGAATCGCCCGACAGCACTTCTTTTTCTCTGCACGAAGTGGCCCCGTGCCCTGAGGAGCAGCCAATAGCATTATTGCCAAGGTCCCTTGCCGTAAGCGTGGCGGACCAGACGGTGGTGATCCGCTCCCGTGTCACCGTCAAGGTGTAGGTCTTTGTGGTTCCGTCCTCTGCCGTCACTTCGGCCAGGATATCGTTGGCGCCCACGTCGAGCTTGATGGCGGCGCTGGCCTCCCCGCTGTTCACCGGGCTGAGGTTGCCGGACTTGCCCACCTTGACTGTCGCCTTGCCTGTGTCCGCGACCGTCGGCGTCAGGTTCACGTGGGTGACGAAGCTATGAACCGCGGTCGTCGTGTAGCTGGTGGTGGCCGCGTCGAAGGCGGGATTCAGCGTCCTCTCCGCGCCTGTTCTGTCGGCGCTGACGGCGAATCTCACCTCCAGACCGCTCAGGTTGGCGTTGGAGGACTGGGCCTGTTGGGCCTCGGTGGGCCGTGTATTGTGCAGAATGGCTAGGCCGATGAGTGCAAAGGACAAGGCTAGAAGCAAGCAGAATGGAGCATTCCTTCCGAGTTGGTCTACGACGGGATGTCTCCCCAGGAGTGCAGCCTTGCAGCTCTCTGGGAAGCCTTTTCTTCGCTGGATCTCCTCCATATGCGCCACGAGGGGTCATCCGCTGTCAGTCTCGTGGACCAGAGGATGACGGACGAGGTCCAGATGGGCGAGGAGGTCCGCCGGCTTCAGTTCCATGGATGCGGAACGCAGGCGCAGAAGGGATGCAACAGGGTAGAATTGGGCCAGAACTAATATCCCGGGGGGGTAACGGGAGCATTCAGGCCGGCTGGTTCTCATCCCTGGGGGACGCTCCGTTGCAATCCGTCCCCTGCTGCTGCCGTCGGACATAATGTGAATGTCCTCTTCACTAGCGTTGCGCCCTAGCAGTCACCGCCTCCCTCTGCAATCCGACCGTACTGACTCTGCGGACTTGGGGCGCCGTTAGTCGGCCACTGCCAAAGCGATTCTTCAGCTTTCATGGATTCGCGGGTGCCCATGGGATGGGAAGAACGGGGCACAGATATCCAGTCAGTAATGTACAGATTCGTGAATAAAGTGTGGGTAAAGTCGTTCTCCGATTTGGTAAACGTGCGGTTAATTTCGGGCCAATTTGCTAGAATAGGCCCAATCAGGCCCTTCCTGAGGAGGTGACAAATTGGAGAACGGCGACCGTTCGGCCCATGGAACGGAACTCCCGGGAGACCGCCTCTCCCGCCTGAGCCAGGCCAGCCTCCGCATCAACGAGAGCCTGGACGTGGGCGCGGCGCTCCGGGCGGTGATGGACGGTGCGCGGTCCCTGACCCGGGCGACCCACGCCGTGATCACCACGCTGGATGAGTCGGGCCGGGTGGAGGACCACATGGCCTTGGGCCTCGACCCCAGCGACGTGGAGCGGCTGTGGCAGGCCCCCCAGGGGCAAATGTTCTTCGAGTACCTCAACGCCCTGCCGGGTCCTATGCGGGTGGGCTACCTGGAAGATTTCACCGCGTCCATCAGCCTGGGGAAGTTCCGCTCCCCCGTGAAGCTCACGGCGTTCATGGCGGCCCCCATACGCCACCAGGGAGTGCGCTCGGGCAACATCTACGTGGGGAGCGACGAGCCGGGCCGGGAGTTCAGCCAGGAGGACGAGGAGACCCTGGTTATGTTCGCCTCCCAGGCGGCCCTGGTCATCGCCAACGCCCGCCGCCACCGGGAGGAGCAGCGGGCTAGGGCGGGTTTGGAGACGCTCATCGACACCTCGCCGGTGGGCGTCGCCGTCTTCGACATGAGGAGGGACGCCGAGTTGTCCCTAAACCGGGAGGGACGAAGGATCGTCGACGGGCTGCGGGACCCGGGCCAGACGCCGGCGGACCTGCTGGAGCTGCTGACCGTGCGGCGCGTCGACGGGAGCGAAGTCTCACTGCGGGAGTTCCCCCTGGCCCGGGTCCTGGGCTCCGCCGAGACGGTGTGGGCCGAGGAGATCGTCATGGGCGTTCCCGACGGACGGAGCGTCACCGTGCTGCTCAACGCCACGCCCATCCGCTCCGGCGACGGGGAGGTGGAGTCGGTGGTGGTGACCATGCAGGACATGACGGCCATGGAGGAGCAGGAGCGGCTGCGGGCCGAGTTCCTGGGGATGGTGAGCCACGAGCTGCGGATGCCCCTGACCTCCATCATGGGGGCGACGACCGCCCTGCTGAACGCGTCGGCGGAGCTGGACCCGGCGGAGAGCCGCCAGTTCCACCGCATCATCATGGACCGGGCCGAGCACATGCGGGAGCTCATCGGCGACCTCCTGGACGTGGCCCGGATCGAGACGGGGACGCTGCCGGTGGACCCGGAGCCTGCGGAGGTGGCCGCGCTGGTGGACCGGGCGCGGAGCGCTTTCACCAGCGCCGGGGGCAGGGACAATCTCGCCATCGAGCTGGAGCCGGACCTGCCCCTGGTCATGGCCGACCGGCGGCGCATCGGGCAGGTCATCGGCAACCTGCTCTCCAACGCGGCAAGGCACTCCCCGGAGTCGTCCGTCATACGGGTGTCCGCCGTGCGGGAGAGCGGTCACGTCGAGGTTTCGGTGGCCGACCAGGGGCGGGGGGTAACCGCCGAGGACCTGCCGCGCCTGTTCCGCAAGTTCTCCCGCCGGGAGGAGCACGATAGGGGGGGCGACACCGGCCTGGGACTCGCCATCTGCAAGGGGATCGTGGAGGCCCACGGGGGACGCATCCATGCCGAGAGTGACGGGCCTGGCCTGGGGGCGCGGTTCGCCTTCACCCTGCCGGTGGTCCAGGAGGCCGGACCCGCACGGCGCCCTTACCGCTCCCACGACGGCGGGCAGTCGGCGGGGACGGTCCTGGTGGTGGACGACGACCCCGTGGTGCTCCGCTCCGTCAGGGACGCCCTCTCGACGGCGGGCTTCCATGCGGTGGTGACGGCGGACCCCGAGGAGGCGCTGGCGCTGATGGCGCAGGAAAGCCCCCGCCTCGCGCTATTGGACCTGATGCTGCCGGAGCGAGACGGGGAGGAGCTGATGGGGGACATCTTGGCCATCTCCCGCATCCCGGTCATCTTCCTGTCGGCTTACGGCAGGGACGAGGTGGTGGCCAGGCTGCTGGAGAAGGGGGCCACCGACTACATCGCCAAGCCCTTCTCGCCCACGGAGTTGGTGGCCCGTGTGAGGGCGGCCCTGCGCCGGTTCGGGGAACCCGCCATCACGGCGCCGGAGGAGCCCTTCGTGCTGGGCGGTCTGACCATCGACTACGCCGCGCGCAGGGTGACGGTCTCGGGACGACCGGCGGAGCTGACGCCCACGGAGTTCGACCTGCTGGCGGCGCTCTCCATGGAGGCCGGGAAGGTGGTGCCCCACGACCGGCTGCTGAGGCGGGTGTGGAGTCCTGGCAAGCCGGGGAACCTGCGGGTGCTGCGCACCCACCTGATGCACCTGCGCGATAAGCTGGGCGACGACGCCAAGCACCCCACCTACATCTTCGCCGAACCCCGCGTCGGCTACCGGATGCCCAAGGGGGAGGGGGGAAGTGGAGAAGACGTAGGCTGATTTGTTGAAGGGTTGGTGGGTGTCGTTGCCTAACCCAATCTCCCAGTCTCAGGATATGGGTCTGGAAGAGGTCGTTGACCTTATCAAGCCCATTGCGGAGATTCAGTCGAAGGCTAGCGAGACGGCAGACTCTCGGGGTTCACAAGAGGCACAGACTAGAGATAATGCAAGAGCTAGGATGCTCAACCAAAGGAGGCTAGCTATGACAGAGAAGGGCGTTGATGACCAAAGCTACATCGTATACGTGGACCGCATGGAGCGTGTATCCAGAATACATAGGCTGGAATGTGATGCAGTCTACCAGAACGGTGGGGTATCTCATGGCCCACGTCCTACTTCATGGTACATAGGTTTTTTTGACGAAAGAGAAGCAGCGGAATGGGTAGCTACACGCTTGGCGGCGGATTATCCTGTTGACTTTCACGGCTGTTCGCAGTGAATACTGGACTCGTTGCGAACGCTGGAGCGGTTCGAGATCTCTGGGGAACGGCTCACGCTCCTTTTCGCCCTCTGGTTCAGTCCCCTGGGCGCAGGGCCATGAGATTGTCGGTGACCACCGCGAGGCGGTAAAATATGGGTGTAGAAGTGTACTTGGAAACTGGAGGGACGAAGAGTGAGAGACACAGGCACGCCGACCCGCCAACGCAGGCCCCGCGAGGAGGCGGTTCGCCTGGGCAAGGAGATATACCAGCGGGACATCCTGCCCCAGGTCGAAAGCGACCACTTCGGTGAGTACGTCGCCATAGACGTTGAGACGGGGGACTGGGCCGTGGCCGACACCACCCGCGTCGCTGTGGAGCGTCTGCGGGAGCAGCGCCCGAATGCGGTGGACATCTTATGCGAGCGAGTCGGCTACCGGGCGCTTCGCAGCTTCGGTGCCGGGTCTCTGCGGAGGACCGGGTGATCCAAGGGGTGGTGAATGCCGCCTACGAAGCCATCGTGACCATTCACCTTCAAGGCTCGGAGGGTCGGACACGGGAAATCGAAGCCGTGGTGGACACCGGCTACAGCGGCTTTCTGACCTTGCCGCCTGGGTTGGTTGATGAGTTGGGGCTGCCCTTCGCCTACATGGGCCAGGCGTTTCTGGCGAATGACGCCGAAGTAGATTTCGACGTTCACTACGCCACCGTGCTCTGGGACGGCCAACCGAGAGACATCGAGGCCGACGCGACGGGCAGCACCCCGCTCGTGGGTATGTTGCTGCTCGAAAGGCATAACCTGAACATCGAAGTCGAGCGCGGGGGCCGCGTTGTCATCGCGGCCAGGGCGTAGCCTCGCAGAGCCTAACGCCAGCCCACTGGAAATGCCTCTTAGTGTGAGATTGACGGCAGTTCATTCAAATGTCTAATGTGTCTCTGGAGCCGGAAGACAGGCTTGGGTGAGGCAGTGTATGAAATCCAGCGTACCAAAGCGACAGCACTATATCCCCAAAATGCTACTCAAGAGGTTCCTCGATGATGACGGTTTCATCTGGGTGCATGATGGCGAGAAAATGTACAAAGCCAACTTGGGGAACGTATTCTCTATAGGGCATCTCTATACGAGGTCTGAGTTCGGAAACGCTCCGAAGGGGTCAAGCTACAACGACTTTTTGAACTCTATTCAAAAGAGCTTTGAATACGAGGGCCGTCTTAGTGAGATCGAAACTGAGGCAGAGCCTGTGGTTCAGAGGATCATAGACCGAGCGCGCAATGGGAGATGCCCGCAACTCTCAGTAGACTTCAGAGAAGCTTGGAAGCGATTTTACGTTGCCATGGCTCGGCGAACGCCAGAGGCCCAGGACCGTGTGTCGAAGTCCAAAGGAAACCGTGACGTATTCTATGAAGCAGCCAAACAGACTGCTGACCAGATTGGCTACCGGTTGCCTACCGCCGAGAAGTTGTATCAGGACCCACGGGTTATGGTTCTCAAGAAACTCGTGATGTCGAATACGAACGCCAAGTTTGCGGCGGGAGATGATCCCAACATCGAGACAGAAACGCGACGATTCTCTGTGGAGACGGGTCTGTGCGTCGTTGCTATTGGGATTCCGAAGAGAAGCTTTGTTATAGGAAGTCATGGCCTGACGATGCTTGACGACGAGGTTGCAAGCAAGATGGGTGCGGTCAGTTGGCTACCCATTGCCCATGACGTTGCCGTGGGCGCAACTGCTTTCCCGGATAGAGAATTTCTAACAATTCTCGACAGCAGCAATGACGGCCAGCAGCTAATCTCATCATTCAATAGGGCTACTGCCGACAGAAGTAAGATAGTAGCCGGGCGATGTCAAGCCCTGGTACGCTGCTTGGTACAGGGCTAACCAATGGACGTATCTGGGTCACAGTAGGCTCAGCGTGACGCTCCTTACGTTCCTCCGCAGCTACGCGTCACACCACAGGAATTGCGAGACCTCGGTGCGCCGACAGGCTGCCGAGCGACATCTCGAAGATGGCGGTATCTGCCGTAAGCGGTGGTGGCGTTGGGGATACCGGAAACGTCGGCAAAGTTGTCGCAGGCTGCGAACAAACGGCCAGCAGAGCCAACAGCTCACAGTAGAGGGCAAAGCGAATCATTATTGAGATGCGTGCCATGATCAAATCAACCACTCTCTAATGTTCCGAAGCCTGCGCATCCTCAGTGAAGGTGACCACCGCACTGAAGATGACAAGGTTCTCCTCAACGGCAACTCCCAGAAGGAAGGACTCCAGGGGGTCGACGAAGGGCTCCGCCGTGTCCTCGTACTCTTCCAACTCCGTCTCGTCCAGCTGATCGATGACATCCTGGGCGATCCGCCTGATGTTGCCGTAGATCATGACATCCGTTGAGTTGCCCGCCGCCGTCAGGGGACGGCTGAATGCCGAGTTCTCTCGCAGCGACGGGATGTCCATCCTCTCCGCTTCGACGGCCTGCCGCAGGGACGTCAGGGTCGTCCCGATGACGACGTACTCGTCCAGGACGACGTACCCCGGGGTAAGGTTGGGAAGGTCTTGCTGGTCGCCCAGGTCCACGACCATGGCGTCCACTCCCTCGATGTCGGAGACGTGGAACTCGATTCCGACTTCCTCCAGGGCGTCCTGAACCCTCGCCATGCCGGAGAGAGCCTCGTCCCCGTCGTCGAACTCCACGTACATGTTGGCGTGAATCTCATCCATGCTGAAGGGGACGCCGCCCGGAAGGAGCATGGAGAAGGCCAGCTCCCCCGTCATCCAGCCAAAGACGTCCCGTTCTATGTCGATCCCGATCTCAGCTTCGATCTCCTCGAACGCCTCGTCGAGGTCGAGGTCAGGGACATTGGCGAGCTCATCCCTGAACCTCTCCCACGCATCCTGGACTCCGACGAGGGACAGCAGCGCAACCGTCTCCTCTGGTGCCAGTCGGGCCGACCCTAGGGAGTTGTTGGCCGCTGGCACGAACAACTGGTCCTGAACTGGGTAGTCGAAGGAGGTAGAAACGAGTATTCCCCTGTCGATGAAGGACGAGGAAAGCACGATGAAGTCGGGCAACTGGTCACTAAAATCCTGAAGGCTGTCCGTTATTTCCTCGCCGACGACCTCTCCCGCCTGTTCGACGATACCGGCGACGTCAACGTACATGAGGCCGAAGCGGGGACTCTCGGCAGCTTCCCGCGCCTCTTGGAATCCGGGGTCGTCGAACAGCGAGACCCGGTCGAGATCCGGGTCCATCATGTCCAGGGTCGATTCCAGCGTCCGGGCTCCAACGGCAACGACGATGTAGTCTTCCGTCAAGGCGATGTGGGCATTGATGTCATCGAACGTGTCAACCACGAAGGAGAGGTGGCCGCGCGTGACTGTCTCTTCGTACTCCGCTCCACCGGACTCTTCGCCATAGGCCAGAAGCTTGCGCAGGAAGGACTCGGCCGCGGTGCGTCGGTGTGGCCGATGAACCCGACGAGTTCAGATGCCTCGTCGATCCCCTCGAACGTGGGGATTGCAAAGGCGATTTCGGGACCCAACCACGGGAAGAGATCATCCTCCGGGTCGATGCCCGTCTCCTCCTCGAAGTCCCCGTACAGCTCGTCCAGTTTCTCCTCGAACTTGGGGTTCTCAGTGAATCTTTGAAGCAGTTGACGGTGCAGTGAGGTGGGCCCAGGAAACTGGACAGGTGGCTAAGTGAGAGTCCTGCTCCTACGGACCCGTATGGCTCACTCACTGCCGCCCTGGAACTTTTCTGGTGCGTTGATGGTGTCGCTAATCAGGTACGTTGACGCGTCGAGGGTGGTGGGCAGCGCCTCCAAGTCCGGATGGCTCAGTATCGCCTCGATGCTCTCTTCGCTCCCACCAACGTAGGTGTCGTATAGGTCGATGTCGGTTGCTACGCACCAGGCCCTGTCCTCCGGCCACCAGATGTTTGGTGAGTCCCCCCAGAAAGGCTGGTCCCTTGTAATGAAAGCCATGGTGCCATCGATAGGACCTCGGAACAGCAGATAATCTCGCCCCGGAGCTCTGACACGAGAACTGGCCTTGTAGAGGCGGGTGTCGATGTTTCCCCAGCCTTCCCAAAGGCAGAAGTAGCAGATGCCGGGGGCTGTGGTGAAGCACCTGAGCGTTTCGACCAGGGTACGGCACTCCGCCTCCGGGATTGATCCGATCGTCGGATGGGAACCCCATGGCGGGTCTGGTTCGTTGACGTGAGGGCCTTCGGGCAAACGTGCGACACGCTGGAACTGCATAAGGGAATGAACGGTTCGTCCCGTCCATGAAGCCACCTTGGACCATCTGACAGGCTGCTCCGGGTCGTCGTTCAGGTAGGCGGGATGAAATACCCGGGCGTACGCCGGAAACCCTCCGGGCAGCAAGGCGCGAAGCGTTCCGAAATTAGACAGACTCTCCTCAACCCAACGGGCCCCGGAAACGTCCTCGCAGAACTCCAGACCATCGGGTGCCAGCTCCGTCTGTTGGATGGGAATGCCGCCTCTCGTGGAGAGCATGGACATGCTGGACATGCCACCTCGGTTCGTTCCCAACGCTCTGCGCAGTCTTTGAATCCACGATAGTCGCATGTAGTCCTTCTCCATTTCTAAATGCCAGTCAGTGAGGTGGACCCGGCTATTTGGACAGAATCAGGGTGGGGTTAAGAGATAATCCCCGAGCTCCTCCCGGTAATTCTGCTTCAGTGCCGGCTGAACACCTCCTTCCATCATACTCCTCATCCACGGCTCCCTGCCCGCCATGGAACACCTCGGCCGGGCTCCGGTAGCCCAAGGCCTGATGGGGTCTCGAAGTCCCGGTCTCGCTGGTCTGAATAGACCAATACTTACCTCTTGGAGCGGGCACGGAAGCGCCTTCGTGCGGCCCACAATATTATACATATATTTACATGTATTGACACGATATAATATGCACATAATACTCATGAATCTGGCATAATTCTCACGGGCTACCGTCCCGAAGCCGGCGAGAAACGGCAAGAGCTCGACACGGAGGACATGTGCCATGATGAAGTTTCTTGGAGGAATGGAGCAGATCGCTGAGGCTGCACCATGACCGTCCTAGGGGAGGTCCGCTGGGTGGGCCACGCCCTCAACTACGGCCTCTCCCGGGGGCCGTGAGGTGCGCGCCACCATCATCATCGCCGCAGTGCTTCTCCTCGGCGGCGTCGGCGTGGCGGTGTTGGCCGTATCGGACAACCTCCCGGCACTTGGTGAGGGGCCCTACGTTTCGCCCACTCCGGCCCCGACGCCGGCGCCCACCATCCCCGTGACGCGCCGGGTGAGCTGCGACACCCAGTCGTTCATCGACCAGGTCGTGGAGATGTCCGACGGCGAGGTCCTGAAGATATACGGGGATGCCAGAGCGACGGTGCACACCGACGAGCGGCTCACGTGCCAGGGGACGGCTCTCCGGGGCACCGGCCGGGGGCGGGAGGTCATGATCGCCTACTACATCTTCACCGACCGGGAAGGCGAGTCCTTCGTCGGCTACGAGCTGCCGTAATGGAAGTCCTGATCGCACTCGCCGTGGTGGGCTGGTACCTCGTGCCCAGCTCCATCGCGGTCCTCAGGCACAAGCGGAACGTCGTCCCGATAGTGCTCGTCAACCTCCTCCTCGGCTGGACGGTGATAGGCTGGGTCGTGGCCCTGGTGTGGGCCTTCATGTACGAGCAGCAGCCCCGAGGGGCGGAGCCGCGCGATAGGCCAAAGAGGACGCCGGGGAACGCCAGGACCGTCTGGAAGGCCCCGGACAGGCGATAGCCACCCGCCGATGTACCAGTGCGAGTATCACGGTTGTACCAGTCCCGCGGTGGACGGCACGCTCCTGTGCATCCGCCACCACAGGCAGGAGGCCAAGCTGGCCGAACGGCTGACGGCGATAGGCGGCGTGGTGATGTTGGTGGTCACGGCGGTGGTGCTGGCGGGAGCAATCCTCGGGGCCTGCATCATCGTGGAGCTGCTGAGACCTAGACGGCCTTTGTACATCTGCCACAAGCGTAGCTGCCAGCACGAGGGAGAAGCCGCCGCCGACTCCGAGCAGGCGGAGGAGCGCCTTGCGGGGATGCTGCTGAAAGACACCGCCGGCGGCCAGAAGAGACGCAGCGGGAAGGAGGCATAGCCCTAATGTCCGGAACGTACCATCTTGTCGCCCTTGACGCCCGCTACCGTACCCGGCGAGTCCTGTGCTACCGGACCGGCCGGCATCATCGACACAAGACGCATCAGGAACAATACACCTCTACACTGTGCGGCCAGGAGGTGCTCAGGAGTGAGGGCACATCGTGCAGCGAGGGCATCGCCGATCCCCGGTGGGACAAGGACTGGTGTCACGACTGCGTCAGGTCCGCTCCCTGGCGTGACGATGTCAAGGGTCTCTGGAGAGCCAAAGGCATAGAGGTGCCATGAAACATCGCGGGCATGATGTCGTGACCGGCCTGACCCCACGCGGCATGAGAGAGGAGAGATAGCCGGTGGCCACAGTATGCCCCTGGTACACGAAGAGGCGGAGCAGGGTCTATCACCTGCGGGACGACTGCCCGCGGTGGGAGCGCGAGTCCCCAGCAACGCGCCTGGACGGAACGGGAGGCAACAGCGCCTCTGCGTGCGCTGCTTCCTGCTGCTGGCCCGGGAGGTCAGCGAGGCGGGGTAGGCTGGGAGAGATGGAACTGTGGTTGGTGCTCGCCGGCATGTGGCTGGTGCTCCTGTTCTGGTGGCTGCTGGCGTTCCTGTAATCGGGGAGCTGGAGAGGCGAGGGTGACGGAGGCGGTGAACATCACCACCGGGCCGCAGGAGGGCTTCGTGGTCTACGTACGGGAGTGGGGGCCATCCGTGGTCCACCGGACGTCCTGCCGGTACTACCGGCGCCGGAGGGGGGACGAGCTGAGCTCCGGCACGTGGGAGGGCCCCTACGACACCGAGGAGGACGCCCGGAACGGCGCCGTGGTGTCCTGGCTCATGGGTAGCCCCCGCCGCCGCCGCAGGTGGCAGACGGCGCGCTGCGGCGTGTGTAGGTGAGGAAAGGGAGGACGCAGTGGAAGCGCGAGATGTTGGCAAGGCCCTCATCCTGGCCGTCGTCGCGGCTCTGGGCATGGCGTGTGCTGCGCCGCCCGACGAGGAGAAGCGGGCCTGCGAGGCGCTCCAGGCTGCCAGCTACAATCCACTGCGGATCACGGATGACTGGGAGTATCGGAACAAGCCCGCCCGCGAGCTGGCCAACCGGGTCTCCCGACAGCATACGCCGGGATGGGAGGACCTGAGCGGCCAAGAGCTGGAGGACGAGCTCCTGGCATACTACTTCGGGCCGGGTGAGGTGGACATCAAGCGATATTGTGCCAAGGTCCTGAACTGAGCATGAGACCAACTATAGCGGTGGATTGGACTGTACAAGCGGCCACCTTCACTTGGTCCTTGTTGTTCATAGGAGCCCCAACTTTGGGGGTTGCTTGCGTTTGGGCTTGGTCTGTCGAAGCGAACGTGATTCATGGGTTGATGGGGGGCGGGGTTGCCGGTGGTCTGGTGGCCGCCTTCTTCAGTCGTGCTGTCACCCTCGGGGCAGTCTCTTATGAGCAGGTACGAGGACGGGGTGTCGTATGCGTCATGCTGTTGTACCCCGTTCTATTGCTGATGGCGGGGGTTGGTGCTGTGGTGCGAGCGATTACCCATCTGTGGGCTTGAGGTTTTCTATGGCTAGAGGCTTCAGCCGTGTGGAGATGGCCGTCCTGGTGGGCGGGGTGGTGAGCATGGTGCTCGGCGTGGGCGTCGTCATCTACGAGACCGAGCACTTCTGCGTGTACAGAGGGGCGGACATACCCGTAGTGATCGAGCGCTACATCGACCAGATGGAGGCCAAGGCTAGGGGGGAGCCGTACCAGCCCCCATACTCACCGGTCCAGCTGCTCATCGAATACCCGGGCGGGCCCTCCTGCTGGCCCTTCTACTACCCCAAGGCCCTGCCCTCAGGATACGAACGATTCCTGGAGATGGCCGAAAGATGACCGCTCCCAACTTCGCCGACAAAGCTTCGCCTGATGGCTAGAGGCTACATACGCAAGCGGGCGCACGTCCTGGTGGGCGGGGTGGCGCTCGCCGCCCTCCTCCTCGGGTGCGCAACGGGCCCCACGCTGACGCCGACCCCGACGCCGACCCCCTACGGGACGCCGCCGCCGACCGAGCCCCCGGCGCCCAGCGGCACCTACGACGACCGGCTGAGGCGTGTGGGGGAGGCCGTCCCCGGCTTCGGCGGGATGTTCACCGGCCCCAACAGCATGGTCCTCAACGTCTACCTGCTGGACAACAACGACCTCTCCCAGGTGACGCCCCTGAGGGCCGCCCTCGCCCGGGAGTTCCCCGAGGACGGTGACCCTTGGAAGCTCCGCCTGGTGAAGGGCGACTACACCGTCGTGCAGCTCCTGGACTGGTACGACGACCTGCGCCGCGCCATGGGCAGGTCCAACGCCTTGAGGGGCAACCTGGTCACCACGGGCCTGGAGGACACGCTGAACCGCCTGGAGATCGCGGTGATCGACGAGCGGTGCCGCCGGGCCGTCGAGCTGGCGGCCGAGGCCGCCGGCGTGCCCCTGGAGGCGGTGATCATCACGGTCAGCGGCGGAATCGAGCTGCTGCTCGC
Organism: Dehalococcoidia bacterium; assembly: GCA_965207305.1. Lineage (GTDB taxonomy): Bacteria > Chloroflexota > Dehalococcoidia > Lucifugimonadales > JAGWBF01 > JAGWBJ01. The sequence goes on from CBDBMB010000003.1 coordinate 580,255, forward strand.
CCAGGACGAAGATGGCTAGGGGCTATGACGGGCAGACTGCTATTTGATCGGGAGGTGTCAAATGTTCGGTGGATTCATTCGGGGGCTGGAGAAGATGGCCGAGGCCGCCGAGAAACAGAAGCAGCGCCAGGCCCAAGAGCAAGCGGAGCGCGAAGCTCTGGCAGAGGCCGCCAACACGGAAAAGCAACGCGGAGCCAAAGAGATGGCGGAGCGCTATCGCCTGCGGAATACGGGGGACGTGACCCCGAAGTCCAGCAAGCCAACGGAGGGGTAGCGGCAGTTCATCAAGGAGTTCGACCAGCTCTCCGGGGCGGTTGTTTGCCCACGAGATGATGCTAGCCCACATTGCCAGTCGCATAGCCCAATGGGGCATCGCCAGCGGGCCGGAGCTCCAGACCATGCTTCAGGCCGTGATGGACGCGGGCCACCAGATCTCCCACAAGGACCTGCGGGAGGGGCTACATGGAGTCGGTGCAGAACGTCATGCGGCACCTGGCGGGGGAGTGCGCACACGAGGACGACAACTAGAGGAGGTGGACCATGGCAGAGCACGGCAACATCCCGGCCTTCCCCCTGTCCTATCACAGAGAGATGTATAACAAGGACGGGCAGTTGGTTTCAGCCCAGTTTGGCATGTCCCTGCGGGACTGGTTCGCGGGGCAGGTGTTGGCTCGTCTCGTCAGCCCGGAGACGACGAGCGCCAACGGGGCAGACGTCGACGCCCAGATCGCCTACGCCTATGCCGACGCGATGCTGCAGGAGCGCGGTGGCTAGAGGCTACATACGCAGGCGGGGGGCCCGGAGCTGGCAGCTGGTCTACGACGTCCCCAGGGGGGCCGACGGCAGGCGTCGCCAGCGGTACGAGACTGTCCAGGGCAACAAGCGCCAGGCCGAGGCGCGGCTCAACGAGGCGCTCCAGGAGGCCCAGGGAGGGCGTCACAGGGGCGTCACACGCCTCACCCTCGGGGACTTCCTCGACCAGTGGCTCGCCCATGTCTCCGCCCACGTCAGGGCGCGCACCCTGGTCGGGTACCGCAGCATCGTCGACGCGGCGCTCAGGCCCGCCCTGGGCCACGTCCGGCTGAACGACCTCACCGCGCGGCATGTCGACCGCTTCTACGCCGACCAGCTCCGGGCGGGGCGCTCGGGCGACACGGTGCTCCACCACCACCGGCTGCTCCGGCAGGCCCTGGGGCAGGCCGTCAAGTGGGACATGCTCGACCGCGACGTCACCGACGCGGTGCGGGCGCCCTCCCGCGGGAACGTCGAGTTCACCGACCTGGCGCCCCCCGAGGTCCGCCGGCTGCTGGAGGCGGCGTCCTCCACCGACCTCTTCGTCCCCGTGCAGCTGGCCGTCCGGACAGGCCCGGCTGATGCGGCCCGGGTGGCTGTCCCACGCCTTCCGGCGGCTGTTGAGGGAGGCGGGGCTGCCGCCCGTGCGGTTCCACGAGCTGCGGCACACCCACGCGACGCTGCTGCTGAGGACGGGGACGCCGATGCACGTGGTCCAGTCGCGCCTGGGCCACCAGAGCATCACGACGACGGTGGACATCTACGGCCACGTGACGGCGGAGGCCGACGTCGCCGCGGCGGAGACCTTCGAGCAGGTGGTGCGGGGTTAGAATGAATAAGGCAGAACTGGAAGCTTGGTGGAAGCGAGAGCACACCACTCGGCGTCTTCAGGAGCAATCACTTGAGTGGGAACTGGAACGCCAACGGCAGTGGGAGAGGGGTCGGAGACGGCAGATCCAACGGCAGTTGAACCCGGGGTGGAGGAGGCTGGTAAAGCAAATGGGCGCGGTCTTCGACGCGCTTGCAGATGCCCTATGGTGGCTGTTGATCATCGGGGGTGCACTGGGAGGGTGGTTGGCGTATTGGCTGAGAGGGTGACCTGGGCGGACATCATCCTCGAGGCGCTGCGCCACCACGGCGGGGAGGCCAGCGTTTCAATGGTGATCCAGTACGTCGAGGACCACGGCCTCACCGGGCACGGGTACGCAGCCAGGCGCGGCTATGTGTCGAGCTACCGGCGCTCGGTCCGGGGCATCCTGTCGCGCATGGGCAAGAAGGGCACCGTGGTCAACGTGAAGCCCGGCGTGTGGCGGATCGCGTGAGCCCCCAGCGGGTCCCTCCCCTCCACGTCACCCAAGCCTACATCGAGGCACTGACCTCATCATCGAGGTCAGTATATCCCCTCTGTCTCAACGGTCAGCGGCGCGTGAATGGACACAAAGTCTGAGCCGGCGAACACCTCGTCCAGTTCAAACAGAGCGACTCATAGGTAAGGGACGAGCGGAGGCGGCATGATCCAGTCTATACTCGTCTTCTCGCTTCAACCTCTGTGGGGCACATGTCTTCTGTGCTACCCCCAGGCTGGCAGGCGGATGACGAACCGGCTGCCCTTTCCCACCACGCTCTCAGCCTCGATGGATCCGCCGTGGGCCTCGACGAGCCTGCGGGCTATGGTGAGTCCAAGCCCAGTCCCCCCGGTGTCGCGGGAGCGGGACGGGTCGGTGCGGTAGAAGCGGTCGAACACACGTAGCAGGTCCTCGGGGTCAATGCCCGGCCCGGTGTCGGCCACCACTATCTCGACGCAATCTTCGGCGGCATGGGCCGACACGGCTACACCCCCGCCCGCCAGCGTATGGGTGACGGCGTTGTCCAGCAGGTTGCCTACCACCTGGGCCATGCGCGTTGCGTCTAACTCCAATGGCGGAAGGACCGGTGCCAACTCGACGTTCAGGACCACACCCTTGGCTTCAGCCCTGGGACGCACGGCGTCTAGGCATGATTGTAGCAAGTCCCCCAGGCGCGCCCGCGTTCGCTGCAGCCGAAGCTCGCCGGCATCAACCTGGGCGAGCAGGCGCAGGTCCTCCACGAGCCGTGACAAGAGGAGTGACTGCTCGTGGATAGTGTCGATGGTCTCCTGGTCGGGTCGAAAGAGCCCGTCCTTGATGGCCTCCATATAGCCCTGGATGTTGGACGTGGGCGTTCGCAGCTCGTGGGCGACATCGGCAGTGAGGTTGCGGCGGCGGCGCTCCGCCTCCTCCAGCTCCGAGGCCATCGCGTTGAAGCTGCAGGCCAGCTGCCGGATTTCGGTGGGGCCGATGACCTCGGCGCGCTGGGACAGGTCGCCCCGGCCCAGCCGCAGAGCCGTTGCCTCCAGTCTCTGAACCGGGGCCAGCGTGCGCCGGGCGAACAGCCACACCAGCCCCGTCCCCAGGACCGCGGCGCCGACGCCCGCCCACAGCAGGTAGCGGTTGACTTGGCGGGAGATGCTGGAAGCCTCGGGACCGATAGGTGCAAGCTCCTGCTCCATCGGGTCGACGACGAAATCGGTTGAGGCGCCAAGAGGCCCCACGACCTCTCCGCCGGATAGGGGCAAGGCCTCCGACTCTTTCGGCCGTTCTTCGTTCACCAGGGAGTCTGACATTTCAGGGTTTGATATAGAAGGAGGATTGGAATCGGCGACGACACTGTGGAGAGCATCGACGGTGGTTGTGTGACGGCCAGGGACGTCGGCGGCCTGCTGGACGACCGATTGCGGCTCGTCGCCGACTCCGGCGGCGTCACGGTCCTCCACTTCGTAGTTGGAGATGAACTCAGTGACCCACCCCGCCTGCGCCATGGCCTGATCGCTCTCGAACCGTTCGACCCGGGTCTCCGTGGCAAGACTGATGAAGACTCCCGCTGCGGCCAGGGTGAAGGCGATGGTTAGGGCGAATCCCATGACCAGCCGGAACTGCAGGCTGTAGACGAGGTCGTGGAGCAGTCCTGTTCGCACGTCAGGCGCTCCCGGCATCACGCAGCCTGTAGCCGCCGCCGTATACGGTCTGGATCTGCCTGCCGCTGCCGGGGCTTCCGGTTTCGAGCTTGCGGCGAAGACAGGACACGTGGGTGTCGACGGTGCGGTCGAAGCCATCGAAGTCACTGCCCAGGGCCCTGTCGATGATCTCGTTGCGGGAGAAGACCCTCCCGGGCTCCTGCAACAGGAGGGTAAACAGCCGGAACTCCGTTGGCGTGAGGCCGAGCTCCACGCCGTCCACCGTCGCCTTCCGGGTGCGCAGGTTGATCCTGAGCGTGCCGAAGGAAAGCTCCGGGTAGGCGGACGCGGCGCTCTCCCGGTCTGCGCGACGAAGGACGGCCCGGACCCTGGCTGCCAGCTCCCGTGGGCTGAAGGGCTTGGTGACGTAGTCGTCGGCTCCGAGGTTCAGCCCCTCCAGCCGGTCTGCCTCTTCCACCCTGGCCGTCAGCATGATGATGGGCGCCATCGACTCCACCTGCAGCCTCCGGCAGACCTCCAGCCCGTCCATACCGGGCAGCATGAGGTCCAGCACTACCAGGCAGGGCTGCTCCCGTCGGGCCAGCTCCAACCCCCGGAGCCCGTCGTTGGCCTCCGACACCCGGTAGCCGTCCCGCTCCAGGTAGGCCCGCGCCAGAGCGACCACGTTGGGGTCGTCGTCCACGACCAGCACCAGGGGCTTCTCTTCAGCGACCTTGCAGTTGATGTTCGTAGAGGACATGCTGGCTCCTTACGTACCATTGTAGCCATGGCAGGGGCACTACGCTGGTGACGTCATTGCCGGTCTTGGGCCAATTCCGTGCCGTGCCATGGGTTGCCCGGTGTCTCTCCAGCGTTTGTCCTGGTCCAGTCGCCGAAGGCCGGGGCTGGGGTTCGCTCCCTTCCCCGGCCTCCAAGCCGGCGTTGTGACGGCCCTGGGTCAACTGACATTGAGGAACTCGGGGCGGCGTCTGCAGGCCCCTTCTGTGACTTCCTCGTCCTGTCCACTTCCATGGCCCCGGGTCTCCCGGCCCGCTGGATGCGCCCCTGCATGAGCCCGGCCGATGCCTTGGGCGACCCTATGCCCATCCACGCCGAAGATGTCGCCCATCCTCCTTCCGTACCTCTGGTACGAAATCCCCCTGCCAGCTTCCTCTTCGAGGCGGGGGCCTGCACCCCGCTCCTCCTCGTAGCTTTGCATCCATAGCTGGTCGAGAGCGGTGCGGTCGCCCGACTGGACCTGCGCGTTGATGACGTTGGCCTGCTCATCGGAGATGCGGCCGCTTGCCACGAGCTCCTCCAGCAGCGCGTCCATGGATTCAGCGTCGTTGGCCGCTTCCAGGAGTCCCACTATCAGGGCCATTGGCACCAGATTCCTTGCCATGACGTTGCCTCCTATCCCTCGGAGTTGCCGTAACCTCACCGTTGGTATGCGTGGGGCCGGGGCGCGTCTCGGGCCCGTCCCCGGCCCATGGGTTCCGTCCCGCGACTCGGAGGGACTAGCCGCCGGCGGGCTCGGTCGGATGTTTATCGGGCTCCTCCCTGCCTTCCACATCCCGTCCACTCCCACTATCCCGGATATCCCGCTCCACCCCATACAGCTCTTCATAGGCCCGGGCGATGGCGCGTGCAACCACCTGACCGTCCACGCCCAAGATGGCGCCGGTCCTCTCCCCGTACTCCATGTACGACATCCCTTCGGCCTTCACCGACATGGAGTCTACGTCCCCCTCATCCCCGCGGCCGTCCTCCTCTGACAGGCCTGGCTTCGGCTCCGCTGGCGCATCCGCCTGGACCATAGCGTCGTAGGTGGCCTGGGGGTCCATGCCCAGAATCTCCGCGACCCTTACCGCCAGCTCATCCGGCCCCCCCGTTTCCACCTCCGTGTTCTCGGTGCTGATGGTGGAGGAATCCCCGTCCCTCACGACCACGTCGTCGGTGTCGCCTTCCCCCGGGTCCCCACCCGAGGACAAGACTACGCCGCCGGAGACGACAACGGCCAGCAGCCCCACCACCAGCCCAACTGGTATCCATTTCCTGATCATGGCAATGCCTCCCGTTTCGCTATTTGCCGGGCCCCTCGGCCCTGCTATAGCTGTCAACTTATCAGGAAACCTTTAGGAAACTTTGAGGAATGCGGCATTCGCGCTCAGGTCCCGTCGAGAAAAGGCCCCCCGTGGAGCCGCCGGTACACGTCGAGGAACGCCGCCTCTCGGCCCGGGGGGGTGTGCTTCAGGAATGTCCTATAGACCTGCTCGTCGGTTGCGGGGGGCTGATAGTCCAAGTACAGCCCGTACAGTTCGCTTATTGCCGATGAGAACGCGGCTTCCCCAATCGTGTTGAACAGGGTGGTCAGGAAATACTGCCCGAACGAGTAGCCGCAGGTGCTCTGCGCCACAGGGTTCGGATGGTCGGGAACGCTGAGCGCGTGGATGTTCGGGACGCCGTTGTCCCGACAGTACGAGAGCGCGTTCTCGTTGGCCTCGAGGGCCTGACCGTCTGCTCTCACATAGGCCGCAACCATGTTGGCCCCGCCTTCGTACAGCCAGAAGGGCCCGATGTCGGCGCCCAGCCAGAAATGCGCTATCTCATGGTAGAGAATCTCACCGTAGTCTGGCGGCTCCAGTCTCCCTCCCCTCAGAAATACCATGGAATCGCCCCAGTTCACTCCGCCGTATCCGATGTCATGGTCGTCGACATCCACCGAGAGGACGATCAGGTCCGTCAGGGGGAATGGTGCATCCATGATCCCCTCGGCCCCCCTTGCCCCCAGCTCGACCAGGTCAAGAATATGCTCAGTCGGCGGCGCATCGTTGGAGAAGGCCCAGAGAGCCACCTCGTCCGCCAGGGGCAGCGAGATGACCGTCGAGCGCGAGAAGCGCTCGGCGAGCAGGCCGCTGTACAGATCGGCGACTCCGGTTGTATAGCTCGCCGCCGTCATGAAGGCGCGCTCCTCGGCGTCGAGCCCGTCCGCGAACCAGGGCTGCCCGATGAGCAGCTCGAACGTATCCCTGTGCTGCGCGAGCATTCGCCCCAGGGTCGATAGCAGCAGGGTGTTTCGGTCCTGCACCGGTTCTTCCATGGTGTAGGCAAGCATGCGACTCGCCAGCGCGGGATCATGGTCGGCCAGGTGCCCCAACCCGTAGATTGCGTCGTCCTCCCACCTGCTAAGGCCGTCGCCGATCCAAGGGGCCTGCGTCAGCTCGAGGCCAAGCTCGGGGTCTCGCTGCCATATCTCCCGTATCGGCACTAGGGCTAGAGGATATGGCGGGTCGCCGTACCAGGGGATGTGTTCGGAGAGGGCCTGTTCCATGAGCTCTTCGCGGGTCGGAGTTGGGGTGGGCTTGGCCGTGGGAGTGAGAGGGGGCGGCGGTGCCCCCACCTCGATCTCCCGGCTCTCGGAGAATCCCATCACATCATCTACCAGCACCACGTAGGCCCCTGGGGCTACCGGGTTGAAGATGTGCCTCAGTATCCTCCCCCCATCGATCTCCAGGACTCCGTCCGGCTCCCGGCCGTTTAGGGTCACGCGCACGTCTACAGCCGCGAACCACCTCAGATCAACGACCACCTTGGGGCCCGCAACGCTCACATGGTGGAGCGCCCACTCGGGCGTCAATGTTGGAGTGGGAGACGGAGCCGGTGTGTCGGGAGGAACCGTTGCGACGTGTGTTGGCGGAGGAGCAGCAGTAGACGTTATGGGAGGGACCGTGGTGACTGGAGCAGGCATGGGCGTGGGAGCAGGCGTTGTTCCCAAAGTGGGGGTTGAGGCCAGGTTGGGTGTTGGCGTGGGGACGGGTGCGGGGTCCGCCGTTCCCGTAGCCGTCGGCGAATGAATTGGCGTCGCTTTCAGAGTGGGCGTTGAGGCCAGATCTGGTGTTGGTATATGGATCGGTGGTGGGTCCACCGTTCCTGTGGCCGTCGGTGTCGGAGGATCAGTACAGCCCGCTGCGGCCAGGGAGAAGAGCGTAAACGCCCATGCCCCCGCCAGGCAGGCTCGAATTGTGGGCGAAAACGCCATCCACCGCCTTCCACCGGAGCCGCCGCAGAAAACGGATGCCACCCTATATCTCCATCACCCGTCCGACGAAGAGGATGGTCCCCGTCTCCTGGTCCCGGATCAGGAAGATGAAGGGCCTGTCCACGGTGACGCTGACCAGCATCGGCTTGGCGGACTCGAGCTGCATCACGACCGCGGTGGCCGCGGCCGCCTCCGTGCCCGCCTCGTCCACCGACACGAATGCCTTGTGGACCACCTCCCGGATGTACAGGCACTCGGGGTCCCCAGCGAGACACGACCGCCCGTCCATGCCGGAGAAGTCGGAGGCGCCGCTGTCGAAGGCGTCGGACATCCCCATGGCCTTTAGGGTTTCGCCCAGCCGGAGCTGGGACTCGAACTCGAACTTCGGCAGGTCGAGTGCAACGTAGCGGAACTCGAGGCCCGCGATGATGCGCTCAACCAGGGAGGCGTCCAGGGAGTCCTCGAACTCTCCAAACCGCCCTCTGTCGGGGACTATGACGGTCATGGACAGCTCATGTCCGACGTAGGACAGGTCCACGGCCTGGTATCCCTCTCCCGCCGCGTAGCCGAACTCTTCCTCGGTCCTCATCATCGGGACGTAGACGCTGTCCCCGTCCAGGAGATGGAAGGGGCGCTCGCGGGTGTTCGCGTCACTGAATGGGTAGCTCCAGGAAGCGTTGAAGTAGATGGCATTGGTCAGCACCAAGCGGGTCAGCGGGGTGATGATTCCCTGCGGGACCAGGTCCCTGATCCGGTCCTCCGTGCTCTCTGCAACCCAGTCGTTGATCTCAGTCCTGGATTCCTCGGGGGAGCCACTGAAGTCCGTCGGCCTTACGCCCGCCCCGTAGCTCTCCGCCAGGACGTCGAGGAATGCCTCCCGGAACTCATGCCCCTGCTGTCCCCAGACGGCGTTGACGATGTTCAGCCTGAACCCCTCACCGTTCCGGCCCTGAACGTCCGCGCCGCGGGAGGCGAGCTCCTGGTCCAAGGCGTTGAACGCGGGGTGAAGTTGGTGTTGACTCAGGGACAGGCGGAGCGTGTCCGCCATCTGGCTTGCGGTATGGCCATTGGCCCCGGCATAGGTCATGGCGAGGGCCTGGGAGATGCTGTGGGGTGAGTAGGACAGGTTGCCGTCCTGCCCCCTGAGCGCTTGGAACAGGTCGAAGGCGAAGGCGCTGTTGCCATCGACCAGTGCTTCCATGTTTACGCTCCCTGCCGACGGCGTAGCCCGCTCCCTGTCAGAGCGAATCTCATCCGACTCCATCGCAACGTCCGGGCTGACCACCTCCGTGGGCGGGGGGCCGTCAGTCGGCATCGGTGTGTGGGCTCTCGTTGCGGTTGGAACCTCGGAGGTCGCCGGGGTAGAGTCATTCTGCACCTCGTCGCCGCATGCCGATACCAGGGCAAGGGCCGTCAAGCACACGACCAGGCCGATTGCGATGGCCCTTGCCGGTCGCGTCGGCCTGCTCGGGCCGGCGATGCTCTCATCCATCTGTCGCCTCCATCGGCCCTCGGAGTCACTCAATTCTCCATCCGGGGCCTACACGCAGTAGGACATATCTGCGCCCGAAAAGGTTCCCCTAGTTGGACAGCAATCCGGGACTCGAGGATTCGGGGTTTCGCGGCAAGGCGCCGGGCACTGCCCGTCCTTACTCTCGCCCTCCTCGATTGCCGGATGTGTCCTTGATGAGGCGGTCGTTCAAGTAGGCGTCAACCCGCTCCACGTATTCGTCCGGCGCATCGAGAAAGCCGTCGGCGTGGTCAGAGCCCGGAATCACCCAGAGCTCGCTGCCCTCCGCGGCCGAGGCATCGATGCGGAGGCTCTGCTCTACAGGTATGCGGCTGTCCGCATCTCCATGAATTACCAGGATGGGATAGCCGAGAGTTGCAGATGCTTGCTCCGGCGCCACCGTACCCACGTCGATGCCGTACAGGATCTGGGACATGACCTCCATACCCGGGATGAACAACGGGACCGCCCACTTGGGAAAGACGGTGGTGCGGGCCGTTTCCTGGGCGATCATGTCCCGCACGTGAGCAAAGGCGCTGTCGGCAACTACCGCCCGGACTTCGGGCTCCTCGGCGGCGGCCAGCAGGGCGGTGGCGCCGCCCATGCTCCAGCCCAACACGCCTATGCTCCCTGGTGATACACCCCTCTCAACCAGGAAGTCGTAGGTGCCCAGAACGTCCCATTTCTCGAAGTACCCGGCTAACAACCGGTCGCAGTCCGACTCTCCGTGGCCCCTCATGTCGAACAGCAGCACCCTGAAATCAAGATCGAAGAGCCTTCGAGTCAAGGCCAGAGCACCGTCTCCGGCACGGTTGCGGTTCAGCCCGTGGACCAGGACAACCGTAAGCTCTTCGTCGTACCGCGGGGGCTCCGCTGTCTCGATGATCCAGCCTCTCAGGACGATATCGGCCCACTCGTCGCCCCGTGGGGAGAACGCTACGTCTTCGTAGGGCAGACCATATTCGTTCGGGTGTCCATTCAGGGGGCTTCTGTCGGGCGCCGTCACACCCGAGGCCATGGCGTAGGAGACATAGGCGTAGCAGCCGGCCAGCAACAGAATGACCGGTAGGCCCAGCCGCAAGGCTCGTGACCGGGCCAACCGGTTGAGTGCTCTCCTCGGATCGATATCAGAGCCCCCGGTCAATCCCACTCCTCTAGGAATACTAAGCGCCCCACATCAGGCCGTCATCAGCTTCCGGAACACCCTGCATGAGGGTGATTGGGCAAGCCGGTACGAGAGCCCCGCGTCATCGTAGACCGCCGCCTCAAGGAGCGTGGAGAAGTCCGGGGATCCTTCTTTCGGAGCCGCGTCTTCATTCTCTGAATACGCTGTCCAGCCGGAACAGCAGCAGCGGGAAGGACTTAGGAAAGTGCACGGAATATCAGAAGGAGCGGCAGGAATACAATCCACATATCAACCCCCTGCTGGACCTGTCTGTTGGTCAACTGCCCTGCCCATGACCTCGCGGACAAACGAGGATAGTCCTCTATGTCCGGATCGTTCGGCCGCTTCCCGCCAGCGACGGAACTCCTCGGCGGTCAGACGGACGGTGACGTTGTGAGTCAGGAGATTGTGGGTGCGCTTGGAGCGCGGCGTGGGCATCGGCTCATAGTCCTTTCCGCCTTATCTCGTTCCGCAACAGGTCACGCATGCCAAGGAAAGCGGCAACCGCAAGCCCTAGGACCACCACAACCAGCCCTATGAGGACCATTGACGCCTCGACAAGTCATGCCTACCTTCTCTGCGAGCCGTCGTAGTCACCGGGGGAGCAGGCCCAGTTCACCACATCTCAGATTTCCTCCTCGGCTGCGATGACCCCCGGGGCCACATGGACCAAGGCCTCTACGACGGCCCAGACTTGGTCGTCCGGCTTTCGAGACGCTGCCCCATCGGAATAGTGACAGACTATCTATATGATATACATATTATATAGTGTTTTATTGGTGTGAATTAGTGTATAATCTGTGAGTCGACGGAGGGCGCGATGTTGCTACGGGTGGCGCTTGTGCCCCTGGTGATCCTCGCGGCTGTCGGGGTTGCCATCGCGTGGGCCTGAATATCCGCGCGGAGCGGGAGTTAAGGCGATTGACGACTATACCGACGATGAGTTGCGGGAGAGGGCGGCGACCATCGCAGCCTGGAGAACCACTGTTGCGCCGCCCACGTCCACGCCGTCTACTCCACAGGGCTGGCTGACAGGTAGAACGTGCAACGAGATTGTCGACAAGATCGTGGACATGAGCGACGGGGAGATACTCAAGATTTACACCGACAAGATGCGGGAGATTCATCGGGGGGCGTGGCGCAGTACCTACGCAAGCCTCCGGTGCGCGGCCCAAGCCCGGACTGTTCGGGGTGTCCGGCCCATCATCTTCCACCTGGACGTGGACTATGAGGGCGACGCGTTCATAGGCTATGACTTTTCCGTAGCCGCCAAGTTGGCTGTTGAGGGGGGCGGCAATGCTGACACCGGGCCGAACCTGGGCCATCGCGCCGGCGGAACACGAGAGGAGGAAGAATGAAACCTTCGACCGTTGCTGGCAGTACGACCGTGATCACGGGGTGATCGCCGTGGGCTGGGACCTCGGGCGGGCGCCGGAAGGCAGGGACGACCTGAGAGCCCTATGGGACGCTTGCGCCTCCGAGGAATGGTCGCGGTCTCACTATGGGATGCTGGAGCGGTTCTGGTTCGACATCCTGCCTGGCGATTGGGTGGTCGCCCGTGTGGGGCGGAGTCAGGTTGTGGGCGTCGGGACGGTGGAGGGAGAGGCGTTCTACAGGACGGGCACATCTGCCTGGGGGCCGCACATGCGGCGCGTTCATTGGGAGCACGCCGTATCCCGGACGGACGCCGTGCCCCTGCGGGAGCGGGCCTTTCCCCTGCTGACCGTCTGCCGTCTGTCGGAGGACAGCGTGGCGGACATCAACCGGCGCCTAGACCGGATAGGATGGGGCGGGCGTGCCTAGGCGTCGGCGGAGCGGCCCCCGGCACGACCTGGACGAGCACGAGCTGGCGTGGGTCGTGCGTGAGTCGCCAAGCTCACCGACAAGCCTCTCCGTGAAATCGGGGAGGCCCTGTCAAACCACATGTTCGACAACGAGGACTCCCTGCCGGAGGACGACTACATGTTGAGCATGAACGTCGGCGCGACGCTGGAGCAGCTGTGGTACACCGAGGAGTCTTGGAAGCCCGGGCCGGAGGCGGCGTGGGCGTTGCTGATAGTCGAGCGGGGCTTGGAGGGGATGGACATGTCCACGGATCAGAAGGGCAACGACGACCGCGACGACAAAGGCCCCAGGTGTTCGTGCGGGATAACCGGAAGCGGAAAGGTGCTTCATGCTCTCAGGTGGGTCAATTCCATTCCGGCGATGGTGGGTCATTCTTACACCGGCGATGACACTACGAACAAATCACCAACCAGAGGGGGCCAAACTTCAACAGCCAGACCATCTGGGACGTGATCCACGTCATGTCCTTCGGCCAACTTTCGAAGTGGTGCTCAAACCTGAGAGACAGGCAAATAAGGCAAGCCATATCGCAGACTTACGGATTAGACCAATCCGTCCTGACCTCCGCCCTCCAGCACCTCACAGCAGTCCGCAACATCTGCGCCCACCACGAAAGGCTCTGGAACGTAACCCTCAACGCGGGACTCCGAATCCCAACCAGACTGACAGCCCATCCCGAGAACGCCGGGGCATTCAACCACCAAGGCCGCCGCAGGGTCTACAACGCCATTGTCATCACCACCCACCTGATGGAGGTCATAACCCCCAACGGAGACTGGCCGAGGCGGCTTCTGACAATCAAGGAAGAAAGCCAAAGCAACGTGCCAGAAGCTCAAATGGGATTTCCTTCAAACTGGAAAACACTGGATCTATGGCAGAAACACCTTTGGGCGAGCCAATGAGCTAACGTAGTTCTAGCTCTTCAGCGACGGCTTCGGCATCATGAGGGAACGTACAGACCGCCAAGCCTCAGAGCTTCGAGATCGGCGACGGTTGGTTCGCCCACAGCCTGGCGCAGGTGTGGCGGCATTCCAGCGAGGCATTAGATAACAGCCTGACTCACCCCATCACAGACTCGCTAACCGTACGCCGTCCAGAGAGTCACGATGTTCACCGTCGTCGTGATGTTCTGGTGCCCGAGTCGGGACTGGACCACATGCATCGGCGTCCCCTCGCCCAGGGGCAGGGTCGCGTGGGTGTGCCGCAGGGCGTAGAAGCGTAGCCCCCCAATGCTGCATCCACCCGCCGGACCCGATGAACGCGTTGGTCAGGGGTGTCGGCCTCCGTGAGGCTGGCTGCTCGATGGCATCCACCAGTCCCCGTTCCTAGTGCTCCGCCTGCATCCGCTCGACACCGTCGGTTCCCAATGTTGCGAGACAGTGTGGCGCAGGTAATCAGCAGACGCTGAGGGACATCGCTCCCTGGCTGACACGGTGGTCCCTATTCTTGGAAGATCGTTGTTATGGTGATACCAGCTTCGGTCGAGGAATCGTTGACCGGGGTTGGTATCAGGCTGCAATAATGCGGAAATGACTTCCCTTGGCTGACTGTTGGCCGTTAGCGTTGCAACAGGTGACCATGACTCTTTCCTTGGGAAATTTCAGCTCGAGCCAGATGTATGATCCATCGTCCCTGCTCATCCAACGGGGCCACTCGCTGGGCCTCAATTCCTTCGGAGGGCATGGAGACGCCAGGCAAAAGTGAGGCACGACTCCTGAATATCGGTTCCCTTGAGAGCCAAAGATTTGGCCCAACCGTTCGGCCTTTGAAAGCATCTGCCTATTCGTCCATCTCGTAGCACCTTTGGCCTCTACCAAAATCAGATGATATTGCCCGCCGTCCCGAAACGCGACAAGCAAGTCGGTGTCCTCCTGGTTTCTCCTAATGACCTGTCGCTGCGGGTTGTCAAAGATGCCATCAACGTCGCCATGGTCGTAAGCGTATAGCGCGGCAGTCAGCCAATCCAGATGGTAATCCATCGCTGTGAACGCACCGTCCGGTATTGTAAGACCAATGATCCCGCCCAAATCTTGTCGGAAGCCATCACTTAGCTGAAAGTTGCCCAAGGCTTGACTGATTAGGAAGAAACGCTCCTTACGATTAAAAGAGTATAACAACTTAATCAAGTCGGGCATTGCCAAAACCTCCATCCGGTGGCGCGTTATGTGGTGATGTACCGGCAAGCGGATTCTTCAGCGAATCTGCTGCATCCGAGGAACGGTCTCCCGTCCTTTCGTCTCAGTCTCTTTACCAGGATTCCCTGGCGGCACCTGGGGCAAATTGCCTGTGTCGCCTCGCAGTCCGGATTGGAACACTCGGTGGTTCCCTGTTCTCCGATGCTCACGAATCCCACTTTGCAGCCGGGACACATCGGCGACAGATACCGACATTCGGGGTGGTTTGAGCAGCGCAGGTTCTCGTGACTTCTCGACTCGACAAGGTTCCCGTCAAGGCATCTGGGGCACGGCGGCATCAGCTTGCTTATCTGCCGGATTTCCTCCCCGTATGTCTTCACCAATTCCCTGATGAACGGGGACGGTCTTCTTTCGTCGGTTACCAGGTAAGCCCCTTTCCTGGCTCGGGTCAGCCCGACGTAGAACAGCCTTCGCTCCTCGGCGAACTGGTACTCTCCGTCTTCCAGGGGCGGTAGCACGAGTTTCAGTATCGGGTCGTCCTCCACACGGCAGGGAAAGCCGTATTTGCCGTCTTTGAGGTCCAGGATGACCACGTAGTCCGCTTCCTGGCCCTTGGCGCTGTGGACCGTCCGGAAGATCACCTTGTCCCTGGCCCTGGGTCCCTGCATCCGCAGGGCTGCGCGGCTCCCCCTGAACCTGCCCAGGACCATTATGGTGTCTTGTTCCTCGTAATCATCCGACTCTGCGAGGTCCTTGATTACAGCTCTCAGACCGTCCGCCGGTTCTCTGCTGGCCACCACGGTGATCCCCTTGTCGTTGACACGGGGATTCGGCTGGAGGGTTCTCCGGGTCTGCTCGGGGTTCTCCTGGATGAAGCGGCTCGATGGTTCGAGAATCTTCCTTCCGAACCGGAAGGTCTGGGTAAGGGTTTCGGTCTGGGTGGGACCCAGGTGCTCGGACACATTCCTGACCAGGCTGACACGGCTGCCCGCGAAGCGGTAGATGGATTGCCAGTCGTCTCCCACTAGGAAGTAGGCCAGTTCGGGCTTCCGCAACGCCTTCAGCAGTTCCATTCTCCCAGTGGATATATCCTGGAACTCGTCCACCAAAACATGGGTGTACCGGTTCGCGGCTTCTCCGCTGGCCAGGCTTTTCGTTGCCTGGTTGATGAGGTCGTGGAAGTCTATGGCCTTCTCTTCCGCCATGCGGGTTTCGTAACCCTCTCTGACCCTCCCGAAGACTGCCAGGAAAGCGTCGGCACGCTTCCGATCACCGGCGTCCTGTGCTCGTCGCTCCAGTTCCTGATGGCGCAGATTGCCGGACTTGGCGTGACTCAGGAAGGCGCAGAGCAGGCTGCATAGCGGCGATATCCTTTCCCTGCCCAGCCTGGCGACCAGTTCCTCCCGCGAAATCGGTTGGAACTCAACCCCCGCTTCCTCCAGCTTCTGTCTCAGGATAGGAAGGAGGGTTTCCTTGCGGTGCTGCGAGCTGTGGGTTTCAATGAGTGCGGTGCCGTTCTCCAGGTGCTTGTTCCTCTTCCACTGAACCCCTTCCTCGTACCCCGTCCAACCTTCGGGGGCCCTTCCGCTTTCGTTCAGGGCGAAGTGCTCTATGTATATGTCGTATTCAGGAATCCAGAAGTCCGGTTGGTACTGGCGCCTCTCTTTGTTTGCGGTATCCTCGGGGTAGGTGCGCTCGTACCTGAAGGCTATCCCGTTCTGGGTAAGCCAGTTGGCTATTCCCAACTCCTCGAAGCTCTTGACCCGGTCTCCGCTGAGGGCCCGGAGATCGACTTCTCGAATGTGTCTCTGGTACTCCCCCTCGTTCTTGAAGTCAAAGGGCGCTTTGTAGTCGGCAGGCATGTTGGCCATCAGCCTGATGGCGACATTGCCTATTTCAGGATCATTGACCAGCTCTCCCAGGATGCTTTCGATGGCCTTCGCCAGTGCGTAGGGATCGGAGGCCATGGCGGATATGGTGGGCGCCCTGCCCTGTGAAGCTATCACCTGGAGCCCGAAGGCATGGAAGGTCGATACGTTGGAGGCCCGCAGGTCCTCCGGCAGTCTGTCCCGGATCTCCCGGGCGGCGTCCCGGTTGAAGGCCAGGACCAGGATATTCTCGGGGGGAATTCCCTGGTTTCGCACCAGATGGGCTATTTTCCCGGTGATCACCGCGGTCTTTCCGGTTCCGGCGCCGGCGAGGACCAGGGTCACGTGTTCGTCGGTGGCGGCGGCTCTTGCCTGCTCGTCGGTAAGGACCTGCTTTGAAATGTCCTGGGTGGCGGCCTTGACTCGCACTATCTCGTTTGCTACGAATAGTCCGCTGGCCTCTTGCCTCTCCGGTTCCAGCCCTTTAGGCTCGTTCAGTTTCCTGACGTGTTCCAGAGCGTTCCTTGCCTCGGCTGAGAGGAACTCCTCTGCAAATCCGTGATTTGCGGCGGCTGAATAAACCGCCCCTTGGATAGCTTTGGATGTAGGGAAGCGCCGCAGGTAGCTGACCGGAGACAGTATTGCCGTTGCTTCTCGTTCCGCCTGGATGATGGTCCGCGACAATTGGTCGGCATGGGACTGGGCGGAGTCTCGATGTTTCTTGATGGACCGAAGGAGAGCCGCATTCAGGTTCTCGGCTTGTTTCCTGTTCAACCCGCCTATTGAGTATTCCATTCCCGCGTGGGTCGTAACCGTGAGCTTCCTGTGCAGCAGTTGGGCCCTTGTGACTACCGTCTTTAAGTCCCTCCCTCTTATTCCGAAATGCCGCTCCCCGCTCCTCAGATATACATTGAAGGCATCGCCCTGGAACTCCACCCGGCCTATGGGTGAGCCGTTGGCGAACAGCGCCAGTTTCGAGACTTCTGCGATCATTCTCTCGTCATCCGACACTGGCGATGAATTACTGGCCACGCTGGCGGTTTGTTGCGTTCGTTCGTCTCCTATTGGCATATTGGCTTGCATCTCTGTTTCCCTGGCGGTATCTTCCGCCCTGGTTCCTTGCTCTGAGTTTGCCGGGGTCCACTGGTCTCCGTGGAGGCGTTCGCTCCTCCGTTGGAATCAATCTTGAAGCTTGCGGGCTTATACTCTCCGCATTCGGGGCATTCGCTTATTTTCCCTTCCCTGGATTCCTGCCAGTGCTTCCGGCAAAGGAAATGGTCGTCGCCGATGACTTCCTCGCAATCCTGCTCGTCACACCTGTTTACGACCATGTGTTCCAGTTGGACCAGCGCGTAGCATTTCCCCACAGTATTCGAACCACGGGGGCTTATCCACTCCACACCGGGCGCATCCTTTTCTCTGTGTAGTGCTCACTTCTGCGATCCCTTCGTACTCTGCACCGCAAACGGGTTGGGTTGTTGGCCACATTATAGGACCAAACCAGCTCTTATGATAAGTCGGGAGCGGACTCTGGTCGAAGTGTGGCTACCGGTTAAGTGATGTATGGGTACCCTAGTCGAACACCGCCACGGCGACGCACCGGCACTGGATGTCCTTCCCCGGGTGACCCGTATCCGGCGGCGGGTCGCTCCACAGGAACACGCGGCCGTTGGTATCCCACACCCGCTCGTCCTCGGAGGTGCGCCACCTGTGCCGGTCCACACCCAGTTTCGTCTGTCGCGCACGGTTCCGCTGTCCAGTAAGCTTGCCCGTATGGTCGCGGGTGATCCGTCGCAGGAAATTCGGGGTCCACATCGCGGTGCCCAGCAGGGTCTTCTCGGAGACCCACGTTCCCTTTTCACTTGCCAACCGGATAGACTTTTCTTGTGGCACGGTGTATGCTATAGCCTCAAACATAAACATACGGAGGGTGTATGCGCATCGGTATCAATGTTCCAGACAGAGTCATCAAGCTGATCAAGGAACTTGACCCAGAAGCCAATATCTCTCAGATCTGCCGCGAAGCACTGGCTTCCTACACCACCGCCTTGGACCGTGCTAGAACAGAGATCACCGGGGAAGACATGGACGACATTATCGAACACCTCGAGCAATCAGCCCCTCATCCACAATTTGAGCCTGATTGGGCGGGCTATGCCTGGCGGGATGCTCAGGACTGGATAAGGACGATAACTCCACATGACTGGCACTATTTCCTCTATAGTTACGACCGCCACAAGGATAACAGCCGTGAGCTATACATACACGCCCAGTTCTATGGGATCCGGAGTCGAGGAGAGGTCAAGAACTTTGCCGACCGAAGTATGGAAAACGGGGACTGGTTCTGGCGCGAGGCGGTCATAGGCGGCAATTCAGCCAGACAAATAGCCCTCGAGAAAGCGGAGAACGATTACATAAGGACATGGCTCGCCTATGTAAACGAAGTTCGGAGGAGATGCCTGCAATACCGCGTAGAAAAGAATGAAAAGGCACTAGCCGACCGGCAGAAAGCACGGCTTTGCCGCCCTGAACCGGAACTGCCTTTCCAACTCCAGGAAGGACTGGGGATCCAGAGGAAGTAACCGCCGATTCGGGGGCAAGTGAAAGCGGACAGAACCGTTTCCCATTCTGTCCAAGTGTCCCGCAAAGGAGAACGGGGCTTTTGGATTGAAGTAACGTGACACTCCACGCCTCCGCATCACCCAGGAGTATGTCGACGCTCTGATCGCCGCCGTGGTGACCCTGTAGAAGCTCGGAATTAGGATGTCCAGCGTGGACACTATCCGTCTGGATGACCTTCGTTGCCATCAACGCCGGAGACTATGGCTTCGAGACCACCAGCTGCGGCCCGTGGAAGCCCGTCCACCTGGATCTCAGGTCGGCTCTCCCCTTCGTCCCCGACGGGACTTGGGTTGTGAGGACATATGCCTGAAGAGAAGATAGAGCTACTGGAAAGTCCTCCCCCGCCGTCCCGCTCCCTGTCGAACCCGTTTCAATCCTCACCCGACCCGAAGGCCGAGTGCAACTCTCCCCGAATGGCCGATGCGCTGCCATGCCGAGGCAGCGCACCTACTACAAGAGAAGAACCTACGGCTTCCCCGACGACTTCCCGGAGCGGCTGAAACGCTTCAAGGATGAGTCGGGGCTGTCGTGGGCGGAGTTGAACCGTCGTCTCGGCATCCATCCTCAAACGATGAGGCGCTGGGTCGAGAGGATGACAAGGACGAGGATCCGGGGTAGGCTAGGCCGATGAGTGGGAAAGCTTACATGGTTTTTGGCCTCGCTGTGACCTTGGTACCGCTGTCTGTGTGGCTGTTGTGGGGGACAGGATGGGGGGTACTCGCCGGAATCGCAATCGTAGCTCCGGTATTTGTTTACGGTGCGGTTCGAAGCGTGGTGGAAGAAGAGGAACAAAAGAAGAGCAAGCTCTGGGAAAGCTGGGTGAACGAGAAGCGGTGGGCAAAGGCAGAGGAGCAGCGCATACGATACGACTTGACCCACTGTAAGAGATGCGGCAGGGAGCTAGGCAAGTGGGAAAGTCGAAAAGTCATCCGCGAGCGTTTCATTTTTCCACACGGTAAGCATGAGGCCAACGCCGGATATTCATGCATCCCGTGTTCACTGGAGGACAACGTCGAGTGACCCTCGACGCCGTCTCCCGGCCTAGCGCGCTTCGCGCGGTCTTCCCGCCGTGGGCCGTGCCCTTCCTCAAGCCCGCGCGGTACAAGTCCGCCCGGGGCGGGGGCAACGAGATACCGGGCGTGGCGTTCGAGTGGTCGTCGAGCGACACGGCGATCGCGACCATTGATGACTCCGGAGTTGTCCTCACAAGCGCCGTGGGCGCGGTGAAACTCACAGCCGCTTCGGGAACTTTGGCCACAACGGCTCAGGTGAGTGTGTTGGCCAATGATCCCGTGCTTCACCACAGCGCTCTTACCGCTGGTTTACCGAATCGCCCGTTTACGAACTTGACCGTGGACGGGACCGAGGGCTCTACCCAAACAGTGGGCACTTTGGGATTGGGCCTGAATCCCGAAGTGTTCCCGGTTATTCTCGGACAAGGCAACACGGGGCAACTTGTACTCGCAGCGGCGTCGCGGGTTGCCGAGGGCAGGGTGGTAGCGTTCTCCGGACAGGATTTCATTTCGTCAGGGGATCGAGCAATGCTGCTCGGTAGTTCCAGTGTAGGTCGCCTCCTAGCCAACGCAGTGCGCTGGGCGGGGAGACCAAACGAAGCGCAACTGCGGGTGCTAGCGGACAATCTGCGCATTGCGGACGTGCTCCAGGCGCAAGGGTTCAACAATGTGGGCCTAGTGAGCCAAGGGCCAGGATATTGGGAACGCGACTGGAGCGCGAGCGCATTGGATGGTGTAGATGTTGCCGTAGTTCAGGTCAAACGAGTGGGGCACAGTGCGCCTGACCGGTGAATCCGTGCCGCCGCTTCGGGTGTTCGTCGAGCGCGGAGGCGGATCGGCGGTGACGACTTCAACGTCAGAGTCACTTTCAGAGTCACTTATCGAGGCTACGGCTGCGCTCCAGAGATGGATCATGCCGCGCTGGCTAATCTGCGCTGGCCCACTTCCCATGATTGCGAGCGGCTCTTCCCATAGAAGAGTTCGGTTGGGACCCGATAAGGCAGGTCTTCCACAGCTACTATCACTCGGCTTATTCGCGCTCGACCTATGGAGTTGCCCTCGACGGGTTCGCGATCCGGTTGAGCGCCATCGTGCAGCGTGACCTGGTCGGCTTCTTCCAACACTGGGAATACCTGCTTTCTGAGGCTGCTGTAGCGACCATCCAAGGTTTCGGGTACGCAGAATGGCTGCATCCGCCGTGGTAGGGATCGGCGGTAGCGGTCCTGCCCTGGGTAGGCAGGTGCAGGATTCTCAGCAGGTTGACGAAGGTTCCTGAGCCTCCGACCTCTCCCCCTTGGGCATCCGGTAGCCGACGCGGGGTTCGGCGAAGATGTAGGTGGGATTCTTGGCGTCGTCGCCCAGCTTGCGGCGCAGCTGCTTCAGCAGGGTGCGCAGCGCCCGCAGGTTCCCCGGCTTTCCCGGACTCCACACCCGCCTCAGCAGCCGGTCGTGGGGCACCACCCGCCCCGCCTCCATCGAGAGCGCCGCAAGCAGGTCGAACTCGACGGGCGTCAGCGTCACGGGACTCCCAGAGACCGTCACCCTGTGGGTGGGGTAGTCGATGGTCAGGTCGCCCATCACGAAGGGCTCATCCGGGGCTGGGAACTGGGGGTCCCCGAACCGCCGCAGGGCCGCCCTCACCCTGGCCACAAGCTCCGTGGGCGAGAAGGGCTTGACGATATAGTCGGTGGCCCCCTTATCCAGCACCCTGGCGACAATCTCGTCCCTGCCGTAGGCCGAAAGGAAGATCACCGGGATGCGGGAGACGGCCAGGATGTCGCCCATCAGCTCCTCCCCGTCGTGCTCCGGCAGCATAAGGTCCAATAGGGCAAGGTGGGGGCTGTGCTCCCCCATCAGCGCCGGCGCCTCCTCCGGGTCCGCCGTCACCACCGCACGGGAGCCCGCCGTCGAGAGGGCGTCCCGCACCAACCTCAGTATCATGGGGTCGTCGTCCACCACCAGGACCGTTCCCGCGGAACGCCCAGCAGGTCGCCAATAAGGTAGCGCATCTGGTCTGACTGGTCCCGGATGATGTGGAAGAACTGGGTCATCTCGGCGGGGTCCAACTCGTTGGCTGACTCCAGCAAAGTTGTGATCGAGCCCTTCACCGCCGCCAGGGGAGTCCTGAGCTCGTGGCTCACCATGGCCAGGAACTCCAACCGCAACCGCTCCTGCTCCTACAGCGGCGTCATGTCCTGGAGGGTCACCACGAAGGACGCCAGCTTACCACTTTCCTCCGAGTGGATGGGGGTGGCATTGAGCAGGGCGCTGACCTCCCGCCCGTCGGGGGACCGCAACACGATCTCCTCGGCCCTCACCGTTTCTCCGCCCTTCAAAGCCTCGGCCAATGGCAACTCCCTGAGGGACACCTCCCGGCCGTCCGAACGGACGCAGGTCACCACCTCCAGCAGGTCCGCCATATCCTGCTCTCCCTCCAGCATGCCGTCCACCATGCGCATGGCCTCCCGGTTGATCGACACCGGCGCTCCGGTCTGGCCGTCCAGTACCACGACACCCACTGGAGACATATCCACCAGCGCCTCCAGGTCGGCCCTGGCCTGCCGCTCCTCCCGGTGCTTGCGGGCATTGGCGATGACCAGCGCAGCCTGGGAGGCGAACATCACCAGGGTCTCTTCGTCCTCCCTGGCGAACTCCTCTCCGCCGTCCTTGTCGCCTACGAAGACATGGTCCACACAAGACGGAAGCCTGCCGGTAGCTGAGGTTGTCCCTGTCCACACTAGACCGGCGCATCGCCGCCGGAGAGGTGGCGGTTAGACGGGAACCGCGCGGCCGGCGGCAGCGGGTGTACGTGATGCTGGACGACGACCCGCCGGAAAACGGCGGGTTGGCTGACTCGGAATTGGTCGTGACCCAGGAGAGAATTCGGGACCTAGAGGAACAGGTTGCTTTGCTCCAAGAGCATCTTGCCTTGGAGCAGGAACGCAACGCCGGACTGGTGGAGGAGCTGAAGTCGGTCCGAGAGCAGCGCAGCCCCTGGTGAGGTTCTGGCTTAGGTAGGCTGGCGACACCAACTTCAAACCCCCATTGACCGGCCACTGGCCTGCATTTTGTCCAACTTGTTGGGGCCAAAACTACCAGACTAGCACATAAAGTGGTTCCCAGAGACCGCAACTTAATTCAGACTACCATTTGAAGGAGGTGGCCGATGATCCGCAAAGATGAAAGGGACAACCGTTCCAACCAGATGAATCCCAACAACGACGCCTACTGGACGTCCCGGGGTTACGACGAACGCCCCGACGATTGGGAGGAGCGGTCAACCGAGGAGAACGAGCGCCAGGATCGCTCCAATAACACGCCCGCGCGCAAGAAATAGGTCAGAATGGAAGGGCGTTCGGACCGGGCGGTTTCGTCCGGACGCTCACCCCGAGGGCTGCAATGAAGAGTGAGAATCACAACGACCATAACGACATCGCCGGACTCTACAGTGGCGGCATACTGAGAGCCGTCGTCCAGGCGCTTGACATCGAAAACGACGAACTGCGTAACCGGACGGCCCGACGGTTCTTCGCTGGGGAGTCCGTGGACGAATACAGCCGAAACCTGGTCTTCGAAGCCTTGGGACAGGCTCTAATCGACTGTGGCATGGTTCCCGAATCCCTCGACGCTCTGCCCGATGGGGTGTCCCTGGCGACGGCGCTGGGGATGGGAGTGGGCTTGGCCGGTGAACGCTGGGACCATCTGATGGCTACCATCCAAAACCGTAGCACGACGGTAGTTGACGTGGCATCCGTTGGGCCAGCGTTCCTGCGGTTGGTTGCGGTGGACCTGTCCCTGCGCGTGTTTGCCCTGTACCAGCTGACGGGTTGGCCGTTGCCGGCTGTCGAAACTCCCCTGTGGGTCCAGGAGAACGGCGGAGGCCGGCTCCTGCGGCACCTCCTGGCCTACGTCGGAATCAACCGCGACCAGTTGGCCCGCCGCCTCGATGCATCCTACACCTCAGTGGACAACTGGCTGGATGGGAAGACCCGGCCCAATCGCGCCTACGTCAGGGCCCTGGCCAGAGAGTTGGCAACGCCGGAGACCGGACTGACCGCCGAGGAACTCGAACAGGGACTCCGCCGCCAGTTCGCCTTGTCACAACTGGCGGACCTGCTGGCGGCCTGGATTGGCCGGGAGGCGGTAGTCGAGACAACGACGGCGGTGGCACGTTTCGCCCGGATGCTGTCTGAATCGTTGGACTTTCCCCTGTCCAGGGAAGAGTACTCCAATCACGTGGAACTGCGCCTGTTGCTTTTCGGCTGCCTCGAAGATTCGGCACCGGTGTTGCTGTGGTGGCTGAGCAAGCTGGAACCCGACCCGGATTGGAGGCGGGACATACAGGCGGCGAGCGAACCCTGGGAATACCATTTCGAGCACACGGCGGTAATTCACGGGCAAGGGTCAGCAGCAGGTTTGTCCCAGGAGATAACGGACGTGGCGGGCAGCGACGCCGTACTTGAGCCGGAGGTCTCCGCCGTGATCAAGCAGGAACTTCTCGACGGGGCGAAGGTTCATTACTCCATCCCCCACAATGCGGGAGCACCGCGCCTTATTCTCGATTCACTACAGGACGGCATCGTCCGGCGACGACGCCTCGTTCACAGATTCCCTCAAAGCCCGGAAGCACACTCTCACTTGGGTTCCTTCCTGGGGATGGCCGGTAGGCACCTTGGCGCCAGGGAGATGGTGGACGAGGGAATCTTGGAGTGCAAGATCGCGGCCGGGTTGTTGCCCAATTGGGATAATCCCGCTGTGGAATGCGGCATCATGCTGGCCAATATCGGAGAATACGACGCCGCGCTCCGTGAGCTTGAACTGGCCCGGATGGCCCTCCCTGAGGCTACGCCACATCTCCGCTACGTCACTGGCTACGTGCTCACCATGCTGGAGCGATATCCGGAGGCATTGGAACATCTGGAATCGGTGATTGAAGTCCGGCCGGACTTCGCACCGGTTTACCGGTATGCGGCACGGTGTGCGTTCGAGCTGAGCGATAAGACCAAGGGAAGGCGTTACGCCAAGGCCGGTCGTCAATTGGGCGAGGCTACCGAATACATGGCCTGGCGGGACGGTGCCTATTCTCCCAGCAACCGACCCCGTGGCAGGACGTCGGAAGGGGGCTGATCATCCTGATTGGCCTCGTGACCCACGGCCCGCTACCAGAGCCAGATGCCGGAGGGTGAACAGTCGCCTGGATGGGCGAAACCACTTGCGATCCCGTCCGGCCCTTTCCATGATTCCCTTTGCGGAATATAATGAGTTATGGCTTGGGAGGTTGGGTACACGGACGAGTTTGAGGCTTGGTGGAAGGACCTGTCGGAGGAGCAGCAGGACGCAATTGCCGCCAGGGTAGAATTGCTGATGCAACACGATCCCAACCTGCCCTTCCCCAATTCCTCGGACGTGAGGGGTTCCCGCCACGGAAGGATGCGGCAACTCCGGGCGCAACAGGCGGGCAGGCCCATCCGGGTCTTCTACGCCTTTGATCCCAGGCGAACGTCCATATTGCTCGTCGGGTGCGACAAGACGGGCAACGACCGTTTTTGCCAGGAGTTCGTCCCGGTTGCCGACGACCTGTATGATGAGCACCTGGAAGGACCGCGCAGGGAGGGACTAATCGAATGAGCGGACGACATCCCTTCAGTGAACTGACGAGGGACTTCACGCCGGAACGTCGCCAGCGGATCGAGGCCTTGAAGGGCGAGCTTGTCGCCGAGATGCCGTTGCACGAACTGCGCCGGGCCAGGGCGCTGACCCAGCGGGACCTGGCGGCGACGCTGAAGGTGAACCAGCCGGCTGTGGCCAAGCTCGAACAGCGGGCTGACGTGTACGTTTCCAGCCTGCGGTCCTACATCGAGGCCGTGGGCGGGAAACTGAAGATCATCGCCGAGTTTCCCGAAGGAGAGGTACACATCACCAACTTCGCCCATGTGGGGGATGCGGAAGATACCCCGTAGAAAGCTATAGCGGGTCCAGCGGCATTTACCAACGGTCGGAAACGGGACCACGCAGCGGTGGCGGTGAATGCCTGACGGTGCCGGAGTTTATGCGGACTCAGACGAAGATCCTCTATCCGCTTGCCCGGGGAAATACCGGGGAGGCCGTGCATATCAGAGAAGCCCTCAAGGGGCGTTCTTACCATTGTTTCGGGTGTTCTGCAGCCATGGTGGCGCGGCAGGGCGCGAAACGGCAGTGGCATTTTGCCCACAAACCACCCCTTGAACGGTGCGCTGACTCGGACAAGGCGCTGCACGACTCCGCCTCGGCTATGGTCATTCGGGGCTTCCGAGACGCGCTGGAGCAGCAGAGGGAGTATCGCTTGGGGTGTCCTTGCGGGGAGTGCGGCAGGATCGTTTCCCGGAATGCCGCAGTCCCAGGAGCCAGCATCGAGGCCGAAAAGAGTATCGCTGCGGGGACCCGCTCCGACCTCGTGATCGGTCAAGCGGACAGAGGCCCAGTCGTCATAGAGATAGTGGTGACTCACGACCTGGAGCCGGAGGCCCGCGAAGCCTACAAAGAGTCCGGAATCCCCGTGCTCAAGGTCCGTCCCACCTGGGAAACGCTGTTCCAGTTGGAGTCCGAGGCAATCACGGGCGATGCCCTCAACGTCCCTCCTGTGCGTTGCTCCGAGTGCAAGAACGCCGAGCAACGCCATCGCCGCGAACAGGACAGGATACGGCGACGCGCCGATTCGATGCTCTGGCGAATGAACGAGCGCCGACCGGCTGACCCCAGCAGCCCCCCGTTTCGATCCTGGACCCATGACAAATTCGGTCGGCCAATGTTCCCGCACATCCGGCGGAGAGTTTTCGTCAATGCCATGATCCTGACCGAGTTGGGGTTTGTCCAAGCTCAAAAGAGTCCCTGGGTGTTCCTGTTCCGGCTCTCGGGCGGCGTGATCTTCGCCAACTTCGGGTCAACCGAGGAAGTCGCCATCTGGGAGGATGCGTCGGCATTGATTCACTGGAAACTTGACGGGCTTGCCGAGGAAATGGAATCGGAGTTGGTCAGAGGAGTTCTGGCCCGGTGCCGGGCTGCGGGTGCCGAGGTGCGAGTCAGTTTCTACAACCGGATGTTCGACCAGCAGGAGGACGCCGGGGAGGAAGCTCTGCCAGCACAGGCTGACAGAGCGGTTCTGAACGCACTGCTTGCGGAAGCCACCCTAGGCTACCTGGAAACAGAGCGGCGCCTGAAGCAGACCGGAGAGGTAGCTAGGGAAGCGGAACGGGCCTCACTGGCCAGACAGGAGGAGATGGAGGCGGAAAGGTCGCGCCTCAGACAACAGGAATCGGACATCAGGAAGAGCGCGGAGCAGGAGCAATGGGCGGAGTTCAACGAGTGGTTCAAGAGGCAGAGCGCCAGGGATTGAGTCCGACAACACCTGCACACCAGGAATCGCTGCTTCAACTCAGACGGATACGACCATGTACATCGCTCCAAACTCAACCCGCAGATAATGAGGGCCAATCGAAGCTCTGAAAAGGGAGGACGATTCTCAGTATGCCCCTCAGTTAACCCACACAAAGCAAGTTGGAGAATCTAGCAAAGGCCATTATCGAAGGACCCGAGACGGAACATACTATGCCCTATCCAGGATGGGTGGTTCTCAAGACCTCTACCACTCTTGCTGACCTGGATGACGGTTTATCGGACGGGTTGTTCTTAGTCGGCAAACAAGCCCGGCTGTATCGCGGGGCTGCACTAGGAATAAGCGGGCAGAATGATGTTGTTAGGCTGCGGATTTTGGCCGAACGCGTGTTGTTGGGTGTCATAGAATTGGACAGCACTCACGGGAAATTCGCTCGCCCGATTGATCTAATCAGGTTCCTGGAGTCGGAGGACCGACTTGAGAATGCCAAGAATTGGTTGGAGCAACGGGAGGATGAACACTCAAAGGCACTGGCCAAGTATGTTGAGGGAACACACCGAGGTGAGAGGGTTGCACAGTGAAATTGGCGTGCGTTCAGAGAATACCGCCGGAGGCGGTGACCTGACCCCCGAAAACTGGTCCAAGATGAATGTTAGTCTTGGGCAGTAAAGGGGCTGCATACATGGCCAGCCAGGGGAGGGCATCGCTGATGCCCTCCCCTGTTCGTTCCGGCCTGGCGTCCCACGCCGACCGACTCTTCTTCACGCTGTCGTTCCGGGCTGAGGGTCCGATAGAAGACAGCTAAGCGGCGACGGCCTCTGGCTGCCTCAGCATAGCGGAGCAGCCCCGCTCCACCACGTGCTCCACGGACACCCGGCCCATGCCGTCGTAGCCAGCGCGGAAGGCGTACTCCGCCTTGGCCCCCCAGGGCACCCGGCCGCCGACCCGAGCCGTGCCTCCGCCGTCCCCGCGCCCAGGGCCGCCGGCGCCCCGCACCACCATTCCCCTCCGCTCTCCCTTCCGCCAACCCAGCACCTTCACCTCAGCGGGCATCACACGCTCCGCCGCCGTCCGCTGGAAGAGCACCCCGTGCAGCCTCTTCAGCACTCCCGGCGACGGGTTGTTCCTGCCGTTCATGATCTGGGAGAGGTGAGAGGAGCTCACGCCGGCACGCCGGGCCACCTCGTTCTGGCTGATGCCGTGCGCGTTCATTCGGTCCCACACGACTTGGCGGTCAATGGAGGCGCACTGGGCAGGCTCGATCTTCACCGGGGCCTTCAGCGCCGACTCGACCCGTGCCTGGACCTTCACGCCCATGTCCCGACGACCCCGGGACACCTCCGTCATGTAGCCGTAGGACACCCCCACCCGGTCTGCCAGGTCCTGCATGCTCATGCCCAGCTCCCGGGCGCGCTCCCTGATGTAGCTGCTCCCTCCGTTCACCAGGCCTCCCTGCCGGTAGACTATGCCCTGTCCGGGGACCTCTCCCAGCACCGCCATGGCCTTCTCCCGCATCTTCGGAGTCCAATGGTTACGCCCCGTCGAAAGGCCCGACAGGTAGCTCGTGGACACGCCCATCTTCTTCGCCAGTTCCTTTATGGTGAGCCCGCGCCGCCTTGCCGCAGCCCGAAGCTCGGTCTCCTGCGCCGCCGTGTCCGTCGTCCTGGTCCCGGTTGCCTGTGTTGCCGTCGTCATGTCGCTTCCTCCTGTAATGAAGAAGCGGGACGGCCCCCACGGTGGGAGACAGTCCCGCGTGATTCCAAGTCCCGATGGCCGGGACTGTCTCCCTGGGTGGTGTTGTTGCTGCGGCCGATGGCCGGTGCGGCGTCCCCACCTGGGGAAGCCGTGGGCGGAGCAAGCCTCCGGCACAAGCCCCCGGCACAAGCCAAGGGGATGCCCCGTCGCTGATGGGACATGTCCTCCGATGCTGGCTCGGGGGTCAGGCCCTGGACGGTGCGTGTCGGGGAGTTGGGAAGGCAGCCCGCCGGGGAGCGGGCCGCGTCAGGTACGCCTCAACGGGGGAATGGCCAGCTCCGTGCTCGGTGCGGGGCCCCCCGCTGTGGCAAACAAGGGCGCAAGTCCACCGTCAGGCGGTCATGTCCCCGGCAAGGAGCTCCAGCCCCCGCAGGGTGCGCTCCGAGACCGCCTTGCCGGGCCGCCAGCGCATCCCAGGACCGCGACCGGCTCAAGCAAGCCGTCGCCCCTGGGCACAAGGAGGGCGGCCCGCCCGACGCCTTGGCGGTAGAGCAGGGCGTCCCGACCTCCGAACCGCCGGTTCACCAGCCCCGTCCGCTCGGAGAAGGCCCACAGAAGCTCCCTCGGTGTCGCCTTGGCCGTGTCCATACCGGCAAGGAGGCCCAAGGCACCGTCTACGTCCCCCGCCTGCCTGAGCCGCCGGGCCTCGTGGATGGTGCGCGTCAGGCTCGGCTCCGCCGTCTCAGTCTGCGCCGGGAACAGCGTCTCGATCAGCCGGTCCACCAGCGCTTCAGGGCTGCGCCGGGGCCTGTCAGCCGTGTCCATCGTCCGATTGCCAATTGCTACCGTTGCCGTCGTCATCACGACATCCTCCGCGTTGTGTCTGCTTGAATACGTGCGCCCGACCCCGCGCAAAGAAGAAGGGCCGCCTCGAAAGGCGACCCTTGTGTGTTGAGAGGGCCGAAGCCCCCGTGGTCAGTACCTGAGCGACCTCAGCCCGATGCCGAAGCCGCCGTCAACAGCGGTCCAACGATGTGCATATGCACCTCCATTCTGGTATGCCGCCCGGTGATGGACGCACTCCGTCCACAGCTGGGCGCCGGATGCGGAGTGGATGAAAGAAGATGCAGCTCGCCCATCGTCAGGTCGACTCGAATAGCCTCGGGGGAGCTGCTACATTGGGGGGACGAAATGACCCGTCTGCGATCAACCACAGGCCGCCGCCGTGAGAAATACGCAGCTCGGCCCAGGGTCAACTCACGGAGGATCGACAGAGGGGGAGTTGGTGTGAGGGGGGAAGCGCCGGCCCGCAGTCCAGTCGGAGTCCGGCGCGGTAAGAGCGCAACGCAGCCCTGCGAAGTCAACGCAGAACAGCGTGGGTGGAAGCTGCGACCCAACCGCGTGACGGTTGCGCCGCAGCCACGAGGATAGGCCGGGTGCTGGGCGCACTCCAACCATGAGTCTCCGTACTCGCTACGGAGCGTCCCGTCTTACGAACCGGCATCGGGGAAGCGGTGCTCGACCCCTCGACCGGCTCACGCAGCGGGAAGGCGCTTGTCCCTCCGGGGCGGACCTTCGGGAGAGCGCAGTGCTCGATCCCTCCGGACCCGACCCCTGGGCGGCTGTTGGGAGAGCGCGGCGCTCGATCCCATGCAGCCTGTCCCGGATTCGGGGGACGGAAACCCTCCAGGTTTCTCGGCGGGAAACAGCTGGAAAAGCCTGAAACTGACTCCATTATTATCCGAACGCCCGTGCGAAAGGAAGGGTCTGGCGTCACCTGCGCCCAAAGTGTTCTGTTCGGTTCCACGAAACCCTAAGCGCGTGCCCGCCACCAGCGGCTTCGCCAAAGGCCCAACGTGAGTACCTTCCTCGCCAGGTGTCGCCAGGCCGCCGCCCTGCGGACCTCGTGCAGGGTCGCCTTGCGCCAGTCGAGCTGGGTACTCCGCCACAGGCCGTGCAGAGGCTGCTTCTCCGGCGGTAGGGTCAGCCCGTGCTCCTCGAGCATGGCCACCTCCAGCTCCCGGACCCGCTCCTCGGTCTCCAGCCAGGCCAGGCCCTTGCCGGTGCCCACGTGTCCCGCCTTCCAGATCTCTCGCCACTCCTCGATGAGCGGCCACGCCTCGCCGAAGACCTCCCGGTCGTCTGGGGCCGGCTCCTTCGTCACCAGCTCGGGGTACAGCCGCTTGGGGAACCCGGCCCCCGCCGACGGCTTGTCCGTCGCCGGGGCCTTCTCCGGTGCTTGTCCGGTTGCGCTCGGAGCGTCAGCAGACCCGGGGAACTCCTGACCGTTCTCCGGCGGGGCCTCAACGCGAGCCGCCCGTTCCTCGATCTCCTCCAATGTCAGCGCGAGCTCCTCACGCAGAGCCTTGAACTCTCCCCTGACGGCATCGAGGCCATTGTGAAGCTCTTCCTCCAACGCCTCCACTCGCCCCTCCAGTGCCTCGTCGGGTTCCGGTTGGTCGACGGCCGAGCTCGCCTCCTCACGGAGCACCCGCTCCAGCGCTTTCCTCATCCTCCGGGTCAATCGCCCGTCATCGATACACATCCCCACGGTGCGTCGGTCCACCCCCAGCACACGCGCCGCGCCGCTGCGGCCCCCTTCTCTTCGCACCACGTCGTACAGCAGAGCCATGAGACGATTGACGTGCTCCTCCTCTTCGTCTCCGCCGTCGCTCAACGCTCTCTCATTCGGTTCCATCGCCATCGCCTCCTGGTGCAACTTGTACAGCTCATGTACAAACCCGCCGCAACCGGCCCCAGACACAAAGTGTTCGCCGTTCACGTCCTGTAGGGGGCGAATGTACACCTGATTCAGCTTCGAAAATCGTCCCCGATGTACAACTTGTACAACCTGTACACGGAGTCGATTCCCTGTACAGCCCCATGACATCACGGCGGCCCCTCGGCGGGGAATCCCCCTGGAAGGGGCTTTCATCGATGAAACGGTTGCATGGATGAATACCCCTTCCGGGGGGTAACGCTCGTCTCTTCGGCCCTCCACACTCGGTGGCACGCATCACGACGCATCGACGAGGAGGCGAACACATGCGAGCGAAGACGACCGTCCAGCGGACCCATGGCAGGGGCGGGAGGCTCATTGCCCTGGCCGCCGCGCTGCTCCTGGCGGCGCTGGTCTCCATCACCCCAAGCAACACGGCTCTGGCCCAGTCGTCGCCCTCGGGCGACATCACCCTGGTCAACGCGGACCAGGATTTCGTGGAGCGCAAGGGCGACGGCCAGTTCGTCGCCCGTCCCCTCTTCGACCGCAAGATCGTCAACCTCTTCTACGCCGTGCGCGACGCCGACACCGGCGACTGGATCAGCACCATGTACCGGGTGCGCGGCGGCGAGAAGGAGCGCAGCGACGGCTGGGAGTACTCCTGGGAGTACCCCGACCTGGACGAACACCCCGACCTGGACAAGGACCGCGCCTACCTGCTGGTGATGCTGGCCGAGGACGCGAACGGCAACCGGGGCGACTTCTACGGCGTCATCCCAGTCCACCAGCCGGGAAACATCTTCAAGAAGATCCTGTCCGCCCTCAGCCCGGCGCGCTGGGCCAAGGCCTTCGCCGGCTGGGCCATCGAGGGCACCCACGGCACCCTCTGCGGAGTTGTCGAGCGGGCCAGCGGCGAGGACGCCGAAAACTGCGGGGACGGGTAGCCGATGGGCGACATCATCACCGGCACCCCTCCAAGCCTCACCTACGGCCACGACCTGGTGCAGCAGGCGTGGACGGTCGTCTGGGCCGTCGCCTCCGCCGCCCTGGTGGTGATCCTGGGCTGGATGGGGCTCACCCTCATCATCTCCGACCACGTGGGCCGGGCCCAAGCCGGGTGGCGGGAGATGGCGCCGAGGCTGGTCCTCGGCCTGGCGGCCGCCGCGTCGTCCCTCTGGTGGTGCGCCCTGGTCATCGACGTGGCCGACGCCGTGTCCGGCTTCGTCGCCTTCTCCCTCAACGTCAACGCCGGGGACATGCTCCGCTCCACCCTCCGCACGCTGATGACCGCCGTGGAGGCGGGGAGCGTGGGCATGGCGCTGCTGCTGGCGGCCCTCTACATGGTCTACGGCTTCTTCGTCGTCTACGTCATCGTGCAGATGGTCTTGAGGCTCGCCCTCATCGACATCCTGCTGGCCCTGGCCCCCATCGCCCTGGGCCTGTGGGTCCTGCCCCACACGGCGGGCTGGGGCCGCCACTGGCTGCGCCTGTTCATGACGACGGTGTTCCAGCAGGCGATACAGCTCATCGCCCTGGCCCTGGGGTTCGGCTTTCTCGAGGAGTTCGCGGCCATCGCCGCCTTCGAGCCGGTCCAAGACCTGGTGTGGAAGCTGCTCATGTCCCTGGCCTTCGTCTACATGGCAACCCGGGTGCCGGCGCTTCTGGGCAACGCCGGGACCTTCGACGCCTGGCTTAGCACCCTCTACTTCGGCATGAACCTGCCCGCCGCGATGGTGCGCTCGGCCAGGACCATCGGGCTGATGACGGGGGGAGCAGCGGGAGGTCCGGCGGGCGTGACCGTGGGCGCGGTTGCAGCCAGCGCGGGGCTATCTGCCGCCGCCGGCGGCCTCAGCACTGCGGCCTCGATGGGCACCCCATCGGCCGGCGGCGACGCGGGCAGCGAGACCCCCCGGAGCGCCAGCGAGTAACGACGGTAAACCAGTGCGGCCCAGGCCGACCGAGAACGCCAAGGAGGTGCAAGCGATGTGCAAGTAGGCGAGGGGAAACGGCAGCACCGATAGAGACCAACGAGGGACCGGGCGGGAACGTCCGGCGGAGAAGACAGGGAGGAGAGCAAAGAATGGAAGACCTGACTCAAACCATATCGAACCTGGTGGGCATCCTGCTTGGTGTCGTGGGCGCCATAGGCGTGGGCTTCTTCATCTACGGGGCCTACATGTACCTCACCGCGTCGGGAGCGCCCAACCAGATGGAGCGGGGCAAGAGCGCAATGATGACCGCCCTGGCGGGCATCGTCCTGGCGCTGGTCGCCTACGGAGTGGTGGAGCTGGTGATGAACGCGGTCGTCGGATCGCCCGTGGACCCCACCGTGCCAGACCCGGCCACGCCCACTCCCCCGAGCGGCTAGGCCGAAGGAAAGGAGAGAGTCATGAGAGAACACGAGGTGCCGACCCACGTGCAGGCCGAGGACCGGGTGCTGCTGGGGTTCACCTTCCCGCAGGTCGTGGCGATGACGGCGGTGTGCGCCCTGTCCTACGGCGTGTACCGCTACGCCCCCATCGGCCCGTCCGAGGTGAGGGTGGCGGTTGCCGTCCTCCTGGGGCTGGCGGGGCTGGCCGCCGTCGTCGGAAAGATCGGCGGGAGGCGGCTGCCCCTGGTGGCCGCCGACCTGCTGAAGTACAAACTGGGGGCCAGGCTCTACGTGGGGCCTCCGTCCCAGCTTGTCAGGAGCGAGCTGCCCGCGCCGGTCCTGCCAGCGAAGAGCGGTCCCGGCCCGTTCAGCCTGATGGTGAAGCGGGCGGGAAAGGCCCTGCGCAAGCTCGGCCGCAGGCGCAAGGGCCGGGAGAAGGCGGGCGGCCGGATGCCCTTCCGTCCCCACCGCTGGTTCGGCAAGCCCAGGCGCATGGAGGCCGAGAAGGAGACCCTGAACGGGAAGGGCAAGGGCAGGGAGCGGAAAAAGCCGAAGCTCTTCCTCCCGGTCACGGCCGCCGTCGCCCTGGCGGCGTCGGTCGCGACCGTCCCCCAGTCGGCGCTGGCCGACGGCCACGAGCCGTGGCGAGACGAGATCGACTTCGAGGTGACGGAGCCGGTGGAGGGGCGGCGGATATTCGTCGAGGGGCTCACCGTCTCCGGCGACCGTGCAACCGTCACCCTTCGCGCCGCAACGGGCGTGGACATCCGCATCCGGGCCTTCGGAGGCCCGGACGGGACGCGGCTGCGCTTCTACGCATCGGACCGGCTCGACGAGGGGGAGCTCTCCCGCTACAGGTTCCCCCTGCAGGGCCCGGCGCCGTCCCTTACCGTCTCATGGGAGGACGGCCTGGGCCAGGCCGGGGCGCTCAACATCGGACACGAGCAGATCCCCCACCCGCTGCCGGTCGTGAAGGGTGGACTGTGCGACCTGCGCATGACCTCCCTGGGCTGGACGCCGAGGACGGTCAGCGGTGTGGTCGAGTCCGAGTGCGTGACGGGCATCGAGCACCCCGTGGAGCTTCAGATGGTGGCGGGACACGAGAGCGTCACCGAGACGGCGCTCATGGACGCCCGGGTCGCCGCCGTCACCGGGACGGTCGCGGCGGCGGCGGGAGCGTCGCAGGCCAGCGTGCCCTTCGTCCCCGACGGCGAGACCCGCTTCCGGCTTCCGGTGGGGACGGGCGCGGCCATTCACGCCGTGACCATCGACGTCGACGTCGAGGCCGCCCTCAGCATTCCCATGCCCTCGCTCACCGTGCTCACCCACCACCCGGAGCGGACGGAGCAGGTCGCCAAGACCGTGCGCCTCTATCGCCCCGGGGCCAGCGACTTCGACAGAGAAACGGCGACGGCCGCCTGCGAGGACGGCACCACGGAGACCGTCACCGCATCGGCGTACGCCCGCGTCCCCGGCGCCACCATCGCCAGGGAGGTGACGGTGGAGGTCCTGCAGGAGGAGCACGTCAAGGCCGAGGTGGTGGAACGCTCGCCCATAAGCCGGACCACGCAGGAAGGCCTGCCCCTGGCGTCCGGAGTGGGGTCCGACGACCCCTTCAGCGTCCTGGTCCTGCCGGAGCCCGGGCCGGCAGACCCGCCCGCCGAGCAGACGCCCGCGAACGACTTGCAGGGCTGGTTCGAGCGGCTGGGATGGGAGTGGCCGTGGTGACGCGACTGCTGACAGTGATCATTCTGGCCGGGGCCGCGCTGGCCACCACCGGCGCGGCCCCACCGGAGGAGCGGGCCATGCTGGACGCCTTCGACCGGGTGCTGACCGCGATGGCCTACGCCGCCTCCGGCCTCTGCCTCTTCGCCATCGTCTGGGCGGGATTCGTCCTGATGGCCGAGGGGGCGGACGACCGGGGCGGCGGCAGGGCCAGGACCGCAGTGGTCATGGCCGTCGTCGGCCTGGTGCTCGTGCTGCTGGCCAAGGCCGTCGCCGCCCTGCTCAGAAGCGGCATCGTCCCGTTCCCGACACCCTAGCGCAGAGGAGAGGACCGAGTTGAGGAAGCTGATCGAACTAATCGCGAGACACGGAACGGAGGGGCCGCCGGACGGCGCAGCCGCTCCGCAGGACACCCCGGGGACCGACGCCGCGTCGGCCTCCCCATCAACCGGACCCCATGCGCCGGCCTCCAAGCCTCCCCCCGACCTGCCCCTGTTCTTCACGGTGTCCCACCTGGAGGAGGACGGCCCGGTGCGGCTGGACGGGGTGAAGCTGGGCGTGTGCGAGGTGATGGGGCTGGAGCTTGACGAACCGAAGCTGGGGGCCTTCGCCGGGGCGCTCAACGCCTGCGACTTCCCCCTGCAGCTCCTCATTCGCCAGCACCCGCCGGACCTGGGCAGGCTCAGGGAGACCCTCAGCGAAGCCCAACCCGGCAACCTCCCCCCGCAGACGAAAGCGGCGTCGGAGTCGCTGCGGAGGCTGCTCACCGACCTTGAGACTCGGGACGGCATCCTAGACCGGCGCTTCTACGCCGTCTGCGAGTTCGCCCGGTTCGACGAGCTGCGGGGCCTGCTGGCCCGTGCCGGTCTGTCCGTCCACCCCCTCGACGGCAGGCGTCTGCGGATGCTGATGCTGGCCTCGGCCCTGGGCGGCACCCCCGCCGAGATGGACAAGGAGACTCCAGTGGAGGTCGAGGTGCGCCGGCGCGAAGTGCGGGTCGGAGACCGCCTGTTGCGCTCCCTCCACCTGGGCAGGTGGCCCCGCTCCCTGGCCCCCGGCTTCCTCCAAAGTCTCATGGCGGCGGGAGCGCCGATGGACCTGTCCATCCACCTGGGGCCGATACCGGCGGAGCAGGCCGCCCGCACCCTGGAGTGGCAGAAGGTGCGCTTCGAGTCCGCCCAGTCGCTGTCCTTCAAGCGGGGCAGGACCATGTCCCCCGAGGCGCAGATCGCCCTGGAGGACGTCACCCGTCTCAGGGACGAGGTGCAGCGAGGACGGGAGCGACTGTTCCACTCGTCGTTGTCCGTCACGCTCCACGCCAAAGACGAGAGCGCCCTGAAGGAGATGACCCAGCGGGCCAAGGCCCACTTCGCCGCAACGTTGGGCAAGCTGGACGACCTGGCCTTCCGCCAGCGCGAGGGCATCCTCTCCACCTTGCCCCTGGGCCTCAACGCGGTCGCCGTGTGGCGGACGTTGGACACGTCTTCGCTGGCCCGGCTCTTCCCCTTCTCGCCCCCCGAGCTGGACACCCGTAGGGGAACCCTCTACGGCATCGACATGCGGGCCTGCTCCCCGGTGGTCTACGACCCCTGGGACGGCACGCACCTCAACGCCAACACCGCCGTCCTCGCACGCTCCGGCTCGGGCAAGAGCTTCGCCACCAAGCTGGGAGTCCTCAGAGGCCTGTGCCGGGGCGTGACCGCCTACGTCATCGACCCGGAGGGGGAGTACGCGGACATGGCGAGGGCGGCGGGCGGCAGGGTGCTCTCCCCCGGCATCCCGGGCCAGGGCATGAACCCCTTCGTCATCGACAAGGGGGACTCGGAGGAGTTGCTCCAGCGCATCGGCAGCCTGAGACGGCTAATCGAGGTGATGGTGGGGGAGCGGCTGAGCGCGGAGAGAAGGGCATCACTCGACCACGCCCTGGCGGGCTACTACGCCCAGGCCGGGGAGCGCACCGGGTTTAGGGACTTCTACGCCTACCTGGAGCGGGAGGCGGAGGACCTCTCGCGCCTGCTGCGGCCCTTCGCCACCGGCAGCCTCCGAAATCTCCTCTCCGACGAGGGCGACGACCTGCTGGGCAACGAGGCCCTGGTGACGGTCTTCGACCTGCGATTGCTCGAACCGGAGCTCCGGCCGGCCGCGGCGATGGTCTGCACCGAGACGGTGTGGGCCGCCGCTGCCCAGGACCCCAAGCCCCGCCTGTTGGTTGTGGACGAGGTGTGGAGCATCATGCAGCACCCCGAGGGCGCCGCCTTCATGGTCAGCATGGCGAAGCGGGCGAGGAAGCACCGGCTGGGACTGCAGTTCATCACCCAGGACGTCCAGGACCTCCTCTCCGAGGACTCCTCCCGCACCATCACCGGTCACTCCGGGAGGGCGCTCCTCCAGAACGCCGCCTTCAAGCTGCTCTTGCAGCAGGACGCTGCCGCCATCGGCACCGTTGGCGACGCCTTCGACCTGCCCGAAGACCTTCAGCGATGGCTGCTGTCATGTCCCAGGGGAGACGGCCTCCTGCTGGCCAAGGGACACCGCTTCCCCGTCCGCATCGAGGCCACGCCGGAGGAGACGGAGGTCATCGAGTGGAGGCCTGGGAGGCACTAGGCAGAGGCGGCGAATGACAGACAAGACCCCGC
This sequence comes from Dehalococcoidia bacterium, assembly GCA_965207305.1. Taxonomy (GTDB): domain Bacteria; phylum Chloroflexota; class Dehalococcoidia; order Lucifugimonadales; family JAGWBF01; genus JAGWBJ01. The sequence continues at coordinate 618,733 of CBDBMB010000003.1, forward strand.
TGAGAACGTGGAAAGGAGAAGATAGATGACGGTAGGCGGACACCGAGAGAGTGAAGCGAAACGAAAGGACTACGGACCGACCGACGACCCAAGTAGAGGAGGGAAGCAGACCATGAAACTGGACCCCATCAAGCGATTCTTTGGAGACGACAGAAACACGACGCCCGTGCTGCTGGCGGTGACGCCGCCCAGGACGGGGGAGCGCACCATGCTGGGCGTGGAGAACTTGCTCCAGTCCATCGCGGTGCCGGAGCCCTTCTCCCTTGAGCTTGCGGGAAGCGCCGACGGCGTGACCCTGATGGCCCGCTGCCTTCAGGGCCAGGTGGTGCGGGGCCAGATCGCCGCCCACTATCCCCAGGCCCGCATCGAGAGGGTGCAACCGGAGGAAGACCCCCTGCGCGTGGAGGAGGGCGAGCGGGCGTGGGGCATGACGCTCAGGGCCGACGGCCCCGAGTACGTCCCCATCCGGGTATTCCGCGACGACGACCTCCTCGACCCCGGCTCCGACCCCGTCATCGCCCTGTTGGGCGCGCTGTCCAACCTGCGGGAAGAAGAACGCGTCGTGGCGCAGCTCAAGCTGAACTCCCTTGGCGCCGACTGGTCGCAGGCTCACCAGGAGAAGGCCCACAGGCCCGCCGTGGAGCAGAGGCACGACCCCCCCTACACCTACCAGACCAGGCCCCTCCGCATGGACGGAGTGACCATGGCCGGCCTGGGCGTCGGCGCGGTCGCAGCCCTGCGGGCCTACCTGTGGGTGCAGGCGGGCGAGGCCTGGAAGGCCGCTCTGCTCGGCGTCGCCGTGACCGCCGGCCTGGCCGCTGGAGGCTGGGCCTGGCACCGCTTCAAGAAGGCCCGCAAGCGGGTCTATGACCCGAACCTCATCAAGGAGAAGGTCTCCCGCGTCGGCTTCGCCGGGGAGATACAGGTGACGGCCATCCTTCCCGCCGACGCCGGGCCCAGGCGCGCCGACGAGCTGCTGGGGCAGATCGCTGCGGCCTACCGCCACTACGACAACCCGGCGGGGGCCAGGCTCAAGGCGAGTGGGGTGAAGCCCGCCGTCCCCGACCCGGAGGCTCTTCACCCCACCGGCCCCGGCCTGTTCGGTGGGCGCAGCGTCATAGGGGTGCGGGAGGCGGCGGCCCTGTGGCACCCGCCCGGGGCCCGGGACGAGACCCCCCTGCTGGGAAGGACGGGGTCTAGGGCGCTCATTCCCTCGGCCGGGGGGGTCAGGGGCGGCGCGCTGGTGGGCGACACCACCGCCGGAGCGCAGAGGGAGATACGCTTCCCCGACGACCTACTCCGGCGTCATCACCTCTACGTCGCCCGCACCCGCATGGGCAAGTCCACCCTCATGCACCACATCGTCCGGCACAAGATGGAGGAGAAGGCGGCGGGAAGGGACGGCGACGCCATCGTCGTGGTGGACCCCCACGCCGACCTGGTGGAGGGCATCCTCGACCATGTGCCGGAGGAGATAGCCGACAAGGTGCGCCTCATCGACCTGGCCGACGAGCGGGGAGCGCCCGGCGTCAACCTGCTGGACACCCGCGTCTTCTCCGACCGCGACCGCACGGCCGACTCGGTGGTGCGCGTCGCCAGGGGTCTGTGGGACCAGTGGGGGCCGAGGATGCAGTCCATCCTGGAGCAGACCGTCAAGACCCTCCACGAGGCCAACGAGAAGACGAACGCCGACGAGCAGTACACCATCCTCGACGGGCTCAAGCTGCTGTCCGCGGACAAGCAGTCCAAGGGCGAGGCGCCGTCCGAAAGCCAGAAGTTCAGGGACAGGGTGCTGGCCAAGGTCTCAGACCCCTACCTGCTGGAGTGGTGGGCCCGGGACTTCGGCAACTGGGGCCACCAGTACAGGGCCGAGGCCCTCGCCCCGGTGCAGACCCGCCTCTCCTACTACGCATCCTCCAAGCGGGCCAGGGCCATCCTGGGACAGCGCCGCTCCACCATAGACCTGCGGAAGACCATCATGGAGGGGGGAGTGCTGCTGGTGTCCACGTCCCAGGGCACGGCGGGTCGGGACGTGGCGGCCCTGGTGGGCGCGTCCCTCCTCAACCTGGTGGACGCCGTGATCCGGGAGCAGGGAAGCCTGCCCATCGAGAAGCGCAGAGGCGCGCTGGTGGTGGTGGACGAGATGCAGTCGATGCCCGGCGTGGACTACGAGAGCATGTTGAGCGAGCTTGGGAAGTTCGGGGCCAGCTTCGTGCTGGCCACGCAGAGCCTGGCCAAGCTGGACGACCTCTCCCCCACCATGCGGGACACCATCCTCGCCAACGTGGGGTGCCTCGCCGTCTTCCAGGTTGCTGGCAGCGACGCCAGACAGCTCGTGTGGGAACTGGGCAAGGAGCGGGTCACCGAGGACGACATCACGTCGCTCCCCGTCCACCAGTGCTACGTCCGCGCCACAGTGGGCACCGAGCGCATGGACGCCTTCTCCATGGCGGTCAGGAAGCCGGAGGAGGGAGACTCGGAGAGGGCCGATCGCATCCGGGCCGCCGCGTCCGCTTACGTCACGGCGGCAAGGGACATTGCCGCCGGAAACGCGGAGGCGAACAGGAAGGTGGAGGAGTTCCAGAAGGGAGCGAGCGACCTGAGGGACGGACAGGAGCAGTCGGAGGACGAGCAGGCCGAGAGGGAGCAGGACCCCAAGCAGCCCCCCAAGCAACACAAGGGCCGCTCCAGGAACCCCAAGCCGCCGGAGCCGGAGTCCGATGACGGAGAGTCCTCGTGAACCCGACCGGACGGGTCCTGACGGCGATGCGGCGGCTGGCCTCCATGCCCTTTCTCGACCGCCTGGAGCTGGCCGCCCTGTCGGGGACGCCCGACCGCACGACCTACGAGGCGGTGGACGCCCTGGAACGGAAGGGGCTGGCGATTTCCATATCGCACGCCACCGACCTGTTGCGCACCACCCAGCGATACCGCCTCAGCGCCCCGGGACTCCGACGCCTGGCCGAACTGGAAGGCGTGGGCCTGGACGAGATACTCCGCACGTACCCGGTCTCCGCCCAGTGGCGGCGCATCCTGATGGAGCGGCTCGACGCCGTAGGCGTCATCTACCGCCTCGCGTCCTCCATCGCCGCCGAGGCGGGACCCGTCAGGCTGCGCTGGTACCGGGCCGCGCCCCTGGACGCCGCCGTCGAGCTTGCCGACGGGAGGACCCTGGGCGTGGTCAGGCAGGGGCTCACGGCGGACAGGACGGGGTTCTCGAAGAGGCTGTGGCGGCTCGGTGAAGGGCCGCTGCCCGGGGCGGTCCTCATGCTCATGCCCGACGAGGTGCGGCTGAGACACGCCCGCAGGGCGCTCGACGAGTCGCACGTGCCGGCCGTCCTTGCGTTGGAACGGGACGCGGTCTGGGCAGGCCCCTCCGAACCCGTCTGGCGTCTGCCCTCCGTCGCCGCCGCCCTCGACCTGCGCCACGTCCTGGCGTCCTATCTGGAGCCGGGCGGACAACTCATCGCCGAGGAGGAGCCGATGCAGGCGACCCTCCCGGAGGACATTGCGCTCGAACGTCCGAGGAGGCAGGCTCCGCACTGGCTGCTTCCCACCCTTCTGAAGCCCGCCGAGAAGCGCGTCATCGACCTGCTCTTCGACTGGCCGGGCATCGCGCCGGACGACCTGCGCGGACTGCTCGGCGTCTCCAGGGGCCGGTTCTACGAGATCATTGCACCCCCGCTCGACGCGGGGCTGGTCGAGCGCGTCTCCATGGACGGCCGCAGGCTGGCGCTGACCGACCGCGGGTTGGCGATGCTGGCCCGGAGGGACCGGACCTCGGTGGGCGCAGCCAGGAAGCGGTGGAGCGTCTCGTCCATCGACCCCAGGACCCCGCTGGAGTGGCGCAACGTCTCCGGCGGGAGGAGCCGCCAGCTGCTCAGGAACGTCGACCACACGGCGGCGGTCCACGGCTTCGTTGCGGCGCTGGCGAGGCAGGCCCGTTCCCTGGGCTGGGAACCGGCGCAGCTCGACCCGCCTTTCCGAGCTTCGAGACACTTCCGGCACGGCCCTCTACCCGCGCGGGCCGGCGGCACGCGCTCCGTCCACCCCGACGCCTTCGGCGTCCTGAAGAGGAACGGAACGACGTGGCCCTTCTTCCTGGAGTGGGAGCGGCGAGCGGTACGCCCATCGACCATGGCGGCGCGGCTCGCCCCATACCTCCGCTACTACTCCTCCCGCAGGCCCACCGACGACCACGGCGCTCAGCCGGCAGTTCTCGTTGTCCTCGGCGACGACGTCGCAGCGACCCACTTCCTGCGTGTGGCGGGAGAGGAGATGGGCCGCGCACGAGTTGAGGTCCCCCTGCTGGTCTCCCACGAGAGCCTGCTGGAGCGGGAGGGTCCGCTGGGACGAGCGTGGCGTACTCCCGACGGATGGGAGTGCGTCCGCCCCCTACCGAACGGTTGAGAGAAGAAACATCAAAGAGAGGAATAGGCCCATGCGTCTGTACTATATCGGCGAGTCCGAGGGACCCACCCACTACGTCCGCTCCGCCCTGGGCGTGGACGCCGAGCGGTGGAACGACCTGTACGAAGACATCCAGAAGTGGCGACGTGACCTGCGCGATGGCTACGGCGTCCCGCCCGACCGCGAGCTCCATGCCTGCGACCCCGTGTCGGGTACGGGGCAGGCTCTGCTGGCGGGGCGAGGGATGCCGGCCCGCAACGGGGGAATCAACGAGCGGCTATCTCCCAGCCGGGGGGCCGGGGCCTTCAGGGAGGGGCTGCGGCGAATAGAGAGGGCGGCCGTTCGCATCGGCGGCGTCGAGGCGATCAACGTCTGTCTCCGTAAGTCCGAGGTGAAGGCATACGAGAAGGTCAGCCTCGACCGGCTCCTCAACCGCATCAACGCCTCGGTCAAGGCGGCGGGCCGGCACGCCTTCCTCATCTTCGACGAGGGCAAGGAGCGGATGATCACCGGGGCCTACAGGCGGCTCAGGATATTCAACCCTGTGCCCAGCCGGTACGAGAGATGGGAGGAGGGCGAGAGGACGCGGAACATCCCCTTGCAGAACGTCATCGGAGGCCCGGCCTTCAGGAGCTCCGACTCAGATCATCTGCTCCAGATGGCCGACCTCATCGCCCACGCGCTGCTCAAGCAGGAGGAGCCGGTCCCCAGAGCTTGCCCCGTACTCGATACGGGGGTCGAGGACATGGTCATACGCGAAGCCTTCTCGATCCTGGACCGCGTCCTGAACCGGAAGGCGTCCGCACAAGACCCCCAGGGGATTGTCAGGCGATAGAAGCGGAGTCGGGTCCTCGGAGGCGTCCCCCGGTTCCCCGCGCTAGCCTTCGGACCCGCCCTCACTGGCGGCGTGGCCGTGGAGCAACACCTCGAAACCGCCGGGCACGCCGCGCGACAGCTGGAACATGGCCCAGACCTCGCCCCCGGTGGGCTCCGCCCCCTCAAGCCACTGCCCCACGGCGCCCTCCGTCACCTCCAAGCGCTCGGCGAGGTCCGCCCGTGACAGACCGGCCATCTCCATGAAGCGTTCGAGTCGTTCCCCGAAGTCCTCCGGCCAGGGAGGGCAACCACCCTCCCCGTTGTTCCCTTCACGTCCCTCGACAGCCATTGTGCCACCTCCTCGGTCAATTTTTCTCCGCTCAGCCTCGTCGTCCAGTACCACCTCCGGCCAACGATACACCAGGGGACGCCTCCCCTCCAAGGCGACGATGAAACAGGAGTGTCTCAGTCGATCACCCCTTCGCGGGAACGTCCGGCGGCGAAGGGGGGAAGAAGAGAGGTCTTCACACCACGTCCGGCGCGTAATCGGGACCAACCCAACGTATCCGAACCCAACAAGATGTAGTGTACATTAGGTGGTTCATGCCCTTCTTCCAGTGCGCCACTGACCTCGCTCGCGTTGAACTTGACGAGCGCATAGTTAGAGACCTGCTTGGCCTCGGCGAAGACGCCGTAGCATCCGTGACCCGGCTGCGAACCCTCCTAGCCGCAGACCCGTCCGTACATGGCTCCAAGAAGCCGGAGTTGTCGTCGTTCTGTGTCTGGCAATCGACACAACAAGATAAGGCTCTCTTGGACAGTCGATTTGAAAGCAAGTGGGGTTGAACAGGCAACGGGCAGGCCGCCGAAACTACGACTCTCCCGTACTTCAAGGTAGGCTACGCTTCCCCTAACGGACGAGCCGGTATCTAGTGACGGCTATCCTGTGGGGCGTATAATGAGGGGGCATATATGGAGACTCGTGCGACAGGGCATCAGCAGAGCCGCTCTGCTGTCCTGGCGGGCCGACAGCATCTAAACCCTTGAAGGATGCCGTCGGCGCACTTGGTCCGGCAGTCGGGTCCGGGCGATGGACGACAGTCCACGAGTTGAAGAACCCTCAAGCATGAACAAACCAACTGTTGCCACCCTGATTGCCCTGAGAAGAGGATTTGCCACCGAGTTCATGCGGTCCATTCCGTCGGACCTGGGCAGGGAGATATGCGCCTTGCCCAACGCGACCGTCGGCGTGATCCTGATAGGCGTTGACGACACCGAAAGGGTGGTCGGTGTGAGTGAACACAACAGGCTGAAGTCCCAGATCCAGAGCGTCGCTCGGTCGGAGAGCGATGGAGACCGGCTCTTGGCGCAGGCTTGGTTGAGGTGACGCTCCCCGACAGCCCGACGAGCAGGACGCAGAAGGACCGGCTGACCGCCCTGGGTAGGCAGGTGCAGGATTCTCAGCAGGTGGACGGGGGTGCTCACCAGGCAATGCCAGACCCGACGAACAACTGGAACGAAGACCCGGCGAACGACTTCGCACGCCCGATGGACCGGTCAACCGCAGCGTTGCGACGCTGGATGAGAGTGGGGACCCAGATGATTAGGGCCCGACTCTGGCCATCCGCAATCCCCCAGGAATGACATTAGATGAGTACAGAGTATTTTCCGGACCAATTAGCGGGCGATATTAGGTACTACGTGTATCGGCTGATAGACTCTCGCAACGGGCAGACGTTCCACGTTGGAAAGGGAACGGGAAACCCTGTCTTCATGCACGCGCAAGGGGTATTCTACTTGCTACCGCTTCCGCCGCCGCCGACCAGCTCGGGCGACGATGGGTGGGGTGGCGACATCTCCCCGAAGACGATGGAGCTGGTCAACATACGGCTCCGGCAGACCATGGGCGACCCTTTCTACCATGGCTACATTACTGCCCGCACCCACATCCCCAGGCAGACGGACATAGACGTCCCGAAGAACTACCGCCAGAACAAGCACATGCTCTTATGGCCAGCAGGAGGCCCTGCAACGGGTGCAAGGGCGGCCTTCCCCTTAAGCTCTACGCGGTTGACCATGTGGTGCCCAAGCGCAGGGGCGGCACGGACCACTTGGACAACCTCCAGCTCCTATGCTCAAGCTGCAATCGCATCAAGGGCGACCGCCCACAAGGAGTACCTCGTGGCGAGGCTGGGAGAGATAGGCGGGGTGAAGAATGGCTAAAACCGCAATAAGGACTTCGGTCCTGCTCGTCCTGTTATTCCTGATGGCCTGCGCCCAGGGACCATTACCCACTGCGGTCCCTTCCCCAACTCCCAACCTGGAGGCCACGATTGACGCCCGGGTTGCCCTCGCTATTCCCACGGCAACACCCGTACCGCCCACGGCGACCCCGGACATACCGGCGACCGTCCAGGCTGCAGTGGCTGACGCTTTTCCCACTGAGACGCCTATATCGACAGCCGCACCCGTCCCGACACCCACTCCGATGCCAGTGCCAACCCCCAATCCTACTTCTATTCCCACCCCAACCCCCATGCCTACACCAATTCCGACCCCAACGCGGGTCCCCGCGCCCACCCCCGTGCCTACCGCAGTCCCTACCGCCACGCCTACGATTGTACATCCTCGAAGCGAGCTCAAGTTGGCCTCCAAGCTGACGGTGGCCATCAACAGCTTCGACACTGAGATCATGGACCCCCACGTGGCCGGGAAGACGGTGGGGCTCTACGTCTTCAATCACTCCCAGGACTTCCTCATCGGTATAGAGCCGGACAACACCCTGAGCAACGCATGGGGTTGGGCCGACTCCTGGGAGCAGATCGATGGCAGCACCTGGGACATCACCATGAAGCAGGACATCATCGACCATGACGGCGTGAACATCACCGCCGAGGACTGCCAGTGGAACATGGACCGGCTGTCCACCGACCCAGCGGCCGTCGGCGGTTATAACGTCTTCTCCGGCACTATGACCAACATCTACGAGAGAACGGAGATACTGGACACTCACAAGTGCCGGATTCACCTGACCCAGGACTACGCCTTCATGTTCAACGTCCTTCCGCCCATAGGCGGCTCGGACGGGTACTTCTTCCCCAAGCACTCCTGGGTGGACAACGGCGGGACCGCCGAGGGATGGGCGGCCGCCGGCTACGGCGGGACCGGCTTCACCGACATGAAGGAGCACGCCGTCGGCCGGTTCGTGAGGCACGAGCGGTTCGACGGCTACTACGCCGACGAGGACTTCCACTTCAAGTTCAGGGAAATGGAAATCATCCTCTCGCCCTGGGATGCACCCCGCCTGGCCCTGGTAGCCACCGGTGCGGTCGACATCGCCTGGACGTCCTGGCCCTACGTAGAGGAGATCAGGGCTGCCGGGCTGAAGGTGGACGGACCCAAGGCCGTGGACGTCGTCTACCTGGGAATCTACCAGACCTTCGACCCCGGCCACTGTACCAACAAGCTCAACGTGCGGAAGGCCATGAACCTTGCAGTGGACGCCGAGGCAATCCGGGCGGGCATCTGGCCTCCCGGCATCGTGACTCCAGCCATCACCGCCTTCAGCAGCCCCCAGGACGAGAGCTGGAACCCGACCCTCAGCCCCTACGGCTACGACTCCGAAGAAGCCAGGCGGCTGCTCCGAGCGGAGGGCTGCGAGGGCTTCCGGTTCGACGCCTACGGGTATGACTTCGCATCTGGCCCCGGGATGGCCGACATGACGGACGCCATCGTCACCTATCTGGTAGCCGCCGGCATCGACGCCAGATTCACACCCATCGACTGGGCCGCCAACTCCCGGAAGCTATGGAACCTGGAGTTCGGAGCCGAGGACGGCCCCGCCTCCGGAGGTGCCCACTGGCAGCTCGGCGGACGGAACTTCGCCGACAAGATCCGCGTGCACGGGCTCTGCGCGCCCCAGGGCGGCAGCATTTGCAATCTTCCTGATCCGGAGACCTGGAGGACCCGCTATATCGAGTACGCCTCCATAATGGATAGGGATCGGAGGGTCGCGCGGGCACGGGAGATGGGCAAGGAGTTGTACGATCTATACGCGGGGATACCCATCGCCATGCGTAACTGGCCTTGGGCGCTTGATCCGAGGACCATCTGCGGAGACTGGAAGCCCATCGACGGCACGCTCTCGCACACCATGTTCAACACCCTGGTGCCGTGCGAGAGCCTACGTTAACCTTGGACCGGCTTCGCAGTAGATAACGCATTCAGGTGATGGGGCCAACCAGGGAGAGTTGGGGTGCTTAGAAATGGCCGGAGGGCGGGCAAGCCGCAGCAAGACGGGCCTCCGGAGGCTGTCGCCCGTGAGTTGGCAGGCGAATGGCTTAGCGGCGCTCTTCGGCGAGGCGTGGGCTAGCTGTCATGACGAATGGGAGATCGGATGGATATGGCAAGAACCTTGCTCCTGGTCGTCCTGGTATTCCTGATGGCCTGCACCCAACCGCCACCACCGACCGCTGTACCTCCGACTCCCAATCTGGGGGCCACCATAGACGCCCGCGTTGCCCTTGCCATTCCGACCGCAACACCCGTACCGCCCACGGCGACCCCGGACGTGTCGGCGACCATCCAGGCTGCTTTGGCTGACGCTCTTCCCACGAAGACGCCCATACCAACAGCCACACCCGTTCCGACGCCCACGCCAACGCCAGTTCCCACCCCTACCCTCACGCCAGTTCCCACGCCAACCCCAACGCCAACCCCAACGCCAACCCCAACGCTCGTCCCCACGCCGACATCCAGGCCAACACCGCAGCCAACCCACATTCCTACCCCATCGGCGGCTGATATGGTACAAGAGGCGCGCCGGAGTGTGGTGCAGGTCGTGACCAGCAGGGGCACCGGCTCTGGCTTCATCGCGGACTATAGGGGCTATGTACTCACCAATGCCCATGTCGTGCTAGACGAGGCGCAGGTGACCGTCCGGTTCGACGACGGGTTAAGCGAGCAGGCGGACGTTGTGTACCATGACGACTACCGCGATATGGCCCTGTTGAAGGTCGCCATCGGGCGTTCGCGTCCGGCCCTCCATATAGCTTCCACGGTACGCCAAGGCGAGTCCGTCGTGGCTCTCGGGTTCCCATTCGAGTCTGTGCTCGGCGGCAACCTTACCATCACCACGGGTGTCGTATCATCTTTTCGAAGGTACGACGGGGTTGACTACCTCCAGACCGACGCCGCGCTGAACCCCGGCAACAGCGGCGGCCCGCTACTCAACATACATGGCGAGGTCGTGGGGATGAACACGTCCGGGCTTACCGACGCCCAGAACATCAACTTCGCTATACGGCATAACGTGTTGGCCCAATGGCTGCCGTACATGGTGAGAGAGGCCAGGGCTCTCCCCACGCCAACTCCCACGCGCCCGGCAAAGACAACTCCCACGCCGGCGCTGGGACAGGTTGGGCCGTATGATGTATCCTTGGAGCACAATGCCGACGACGGGAACGTCAAGACTGAATGGCTGGGCGTCTCGTTCGCGAATGTCGATGTCTCAGCGACGTTTCACAACCCCCACGATTCTCTCCTGCGGACGTGGGACTATGGCTTCTGGATTCGGGACAATCGCCCCGCCAGGAAACTGTTCTTGACGTTTGTGGTCGTCTGCGACGCTGAGTGTTCGCTGGAAGTAGGGTCTCGGGGCACTGACCCCGAGGCCGGCCAGGATATAGATAGCATCTGGGCTAGGAACCTCACCATAGGGGCGCAACAGTGGAACCGTTTCCGGGTCGTTGCGGAGGGCGACTCCAGTGAGGTTTTCATCAACGGGAACAGCGTGGGGACCTTCCGGCTGGACGGGCTCACCCACGCTGGCGATGTTGCAGTCACTACCGGGAACTACAGTGGCCACGAGCTGGACGGATCAGTGACGGAGGTTACGGACATAGTGGCGATGGACCTCGATGTGGCGGGGCTCAGGTAAAGGGGGAAAGAGACGTTGCCAAAGCCTTGGAAGTAGCCGCAGACATCCTTGCGTCCCATCGTGGGCCAGAGGAAACGAGGAAGTATTACGAGGGCCGATAGCAGGTACCAGAAAAGGATGGGAGCATGGCTTCCATCAACTGTCGAAGGTACCCCGAGCTCCGGGACTGGATAGAGGTCATTCTGTCCATGACCCAGCATGTGCCGGATAGGGTGGCCCGGGGCATACCCGAGTCAGATCTTACGGTGGCCGTCGTCCGTGCCTGTCACGCTGTTTACACGGCAGACCCGGCCCTCGAGGAGCACAGCGGGCCGAGGTGTGGGACAAGGGAATGCGCTTCGTCTCGTCCGATGACAACGACGCAACGACCGCCGCCTTCAATGCCGCCATATACTCTCCAGAGGTCTGCTTCGACGACCCGGTCGTGAGAGAGTGCCTTCGGCGACGCGGGCTACCGCACGGGGAGAATGGCATGAGGCTGGGGGAGCTGGCGGATGAGGTCGGTGTGTCCAGGAGTTGCATGACGGGAGCCTCCAGCACCGTCTCCACCCGCGCCTGCACCTGGGTCTACAGGACATTGTAGCCACTGGGCATATCGGACTCGCCGGTCGCGGCGGCCAGCCTGAGCGGTTACGAATCTGGGGACCGTGAAAGCTTGCAGGTCCGTAGCTCCACACTAACCAAGTCCACTTTCCCGTCTAGCCGGCGAAGCGCTCGGCTAGAGGAACCTGGGTACGTTTCATGAGATTGGCATGCGGATACGCCTGCCTGCCATGGTAAAATAGACACATGCCACCAACCTGTCGGACAATCTACCCATTGGAAGAAATCATCACCGCGCTTAAGGCGGGCATTATCGTTGGTTCCGGACTCATCGGCGGGGTCGGGCTAATACTGACCTTGGTCGGAGCGATGCTCTTTCCCATCGTAGGGCACACGGCATGGGACCCGCCACTAAGTTTCATCACTCCTGATGCTCTTACTCCCTCGGTGATGACCAACTTCGTTCTCGGAGCGATGCTGCTAGGCGCAGAACTGGTCCGGTCCGAACTGTACCACCCGGATTTCGTTCAAGGGGTCGTGACGAGTCAGTCGTACATCATGTCTTGGCTCATAGCCGCGACATTGGTGGCGCTGGTTCTCATATCACCTTGGACCGCTCTCCCAGAGAGGAAGACCGCCTGGTTCCAGGAAAAGTTTCCGAAAACCTGCCCTGCAACTGCCAATCCGGTAGACCATCGACACCCAACAGCAGATCTTCCGCGGAGCCCTCCCACCGAAGTCCTCACATAGTCGCAGCACCCTCACCTACCCGCTCAGGCGGAACCCGGAAGGGCCTCGCTTGCCGACCCGTCGGCCGACGATAGCCGGAGGGTAGTCGGAATGGAAGGCTCGCCCTGAAGCTTGCTTCGGGGTCACTTCATGCGGATGAGGAGACACAGACCAAGGGCGGTCCACATCCCGCCCTATGCGATGGAGGGCAGATCGAATGACAAATGCAATCACTAGGCCAATAGCCAGGGGATTTGAGAAGTACTTCCGATGGATCGACGAGAAACAACCGCTGAACGAGAGAAGGATGTCAGGACTGATAGACTGGACGATCAGAAACACCGGGCTACCCAAAGACACATCCGTTTGCCGAGATCATGACGGCAGCTACATCGCCTTGACTCACTTCTCGGACAGGGCAGAGGACGTTCTCCTCTGGACTCCAAGTGAAGGAATCTCCATCCATCAGTTGCGTCTCATAGACCAGTCGAAGCCTGCGGTTCACGATGGAAAGAGAACAACCATCCTGACCAACCGGGGAAAGGTCACACTCCGCCGATTCCCGAGGCAACAAGACCCCTTCGCATACCCAGGAACGGCCGCAATAATGGCCGTAATCGAGACTACGATAGACCCTGCAGCCGCACACTGGTCATTCGTTCAAACTCAAGGAGGAGACAGATACGCTTTTCTAAAGCCCGACCTCTTCGCCAACCCCAACGACCCATCAGAACCGACAATTTACACTCCCATCACCGATAGGGGCCGATTCTTACCCCGGGGTGAACGGGCCACAGCAGCGGCGATGCGGGAAGAGTACGGGTTCTGAAGAGCTTCGACCGCCGGGGCAGGTAAGGATAAATGAAAGATGCCTGGCCCCCGGTCCGTTTGCCTCGCAAACGGAACCTATCAAACTGATAGGGCCGAGTATATCATCTCTTGAAGGGTATGCCCTCGTGAAAGGGAATTCATGTTGGATAAGGTGTGGCGAAAATGATCCAGGAATAGCCTGTGGTCGGGCTTACCTCCAAAACAGAACAGGTTGCAACGGGAAGATAAGCAGTTTCGGAAAGAGTTCGGCCCACGTAATCACCGGGGCCAGTGTCTTGCTCAAGATAGACGAATGTTGGGCTGCTGTTAAAGTGGCGAGGCCCCCAGACGTGTCTGAAGTCAAGTCTTACCCGTTAAGTGCCGGTTCCTAGAGAAGGGACTGTAGGATATGAAACCCCGCCGCAACTCAGCCACCAGTGCAGAGGGCGTTGGCCGGATTGAAAACGACCTGACACTCAAGTGGCTTCAATACTGCCGTTCCCCATCCATCTGATCAAGTCCATGTGGAGGTGTGCGTTGTAGGCATGAGTTCAGATTCTCTTCGACCCAAGCCGTTTGACCTACTGAGCGAGTTAGGAAAGTTTGGAATTCAGCAGAGTGTACCCTTAAACGACCCCCAGGCCATCCCCAAGTTTTCAGACTTCGCTGGTAAGGCTTTGGGTGACGCTCTTTCAAACCCTGCGCTGCTCCACGGCAAAAGGGTAGAGTCCATGTTTGAGGCACTGCTCCTCAGCCTTGGGAAATTCTCTCTGCTAAAGGCCGAGGACAATGGGAGACTGCATCCCAGCGACCAGTTTATCGCTCCTGACTTCCGTGTGGTACTCCTTGACGGGACTCAGTGGCTAATTGAAGTCAAGAATGCATATGCCGATGACTCTTTCCAACCGGTACGCCGCTTTATGAACAAACGGTACCGAGAAAAGTTGGAGAACTACGCGGCGGCCACTGGTGGACGGTTGAAGTTAGCGGTTTACTGGGCTTCGTGGGGAATGTGGACCCTCGTTTCTCCTGAGCAATTCATTGATGAGCAAGGAGATGTATCATTCGATTTGGGTTCGGGGTTCATTGAAAACGAAATGGGATACCTTGGTGACCTTCTCATCGGCACCAAATCGCCGCTAAGGCTTGTTTTGGAAGCGGACCCCGACACGGTTGGCCCCGATGGCGCGGTCAATCTTGCTACCGGAGGCTTCAGGATATTCTCAGGTGGGAACGAGTTGCTAGATTCAACTGAGAAGGAAATTGCTTGGGCCTTTATGCTGTACGGCGACTGGCTCGTAAGCGAGCCTACACCAATGATGGAGGGGGACGTACTCAAGGCGGTTGAGTTTCGCTGGGAACCCGACAAACACCGAAACGACCCCTTTGGAACAATCGGCTTGTTCAGCCAGGTATTCAGTCGTTATTACTCCGAACAGACTATGGACGAACAAGAGATTGTGCAGCTTCATGCGCCGCCTCAGCCTAGTTGGTTCGCCCCGCTCCTGGCCGATGACTACAAGAGCAAAGCGTTGCCACTCTTGCAGGTCAAGATTCAAGCCAGGCATCTTTCCACTCACCTTCTCCCTCAACATTTGAGAGAACTGGGCTGAGAGGCGAAGGCACCACGGTACATTTGGCACGGCTAATGTGGGACAAACAGCGGCTCGGGGAATTGTCGTGGCAAGTCTCGGGGTTCGAAGTGCAGAACCACCACCAGTTCAATAGTTGTACTGCGAAGGGTCCCCTTAGTCCGGCGGCAAGAGATCAGAACCTAAATAGTGGTCGACAGGCCTCTTTTGTGAACTACCTGAAGCCGGGCGCGCGACTTCCAAAGGCTCATGCTCTAGCCAACTCCAGTTGCATCCAATTCGACTTCTCAGGAATACCGGAGTTTTTCGTGTTGATTGGTTGATTGGATAGCCGATAAGTTGTAGCAGCGTGAGGGTGGCTTCCCGCGTGTACGCCTCTATCTCCCCGTCGCCGGCCCCGCCCTCCCTCAGGGCACTGCGCACTCGTGCCAGCACGCGGGCCGCGTCAGGGTTGTCCGGGCTGTAGTCCCCGTCCTCTTCGTCGTCTGCGTCGTCGTCATAGCAGACGAAGGGGTACGCTTCCCAGATCCGGACCTCCACGTTCGGGTATCGCACTTCCGTCAACAACTATTCTCCCCCTCTTGCCGCAATCCGATTCACTCCATCGGGAGGGGCGGCTGAAGCCACGCCATCTCCTGCGGCACTCCGAAGTGATCCGCCACCTCCCACAGCTCGCTGAGCCCCTCCGCCATCGCCTCGTCCGCGTCCATGAGCAGGGCGCGGGCGAAGTCCTCCGCCTCCCGCTCGAAGAGGCCGCTCAGGTTGGTGTGGTCCCGTATCCACAGATGGTTGCCGGAGTGCAGCAGCCTGTGCCCGACGGCGTGGGCTATCACCCAGCGCCGCCAGCGCGGACCGAGCCGCTCGGCCACCCCGATGTACCGGTCCATCTGCATCTCTTCCTGGACACCCAGCGGCCAGGGCACCACCTCCAACCCCAGGATGTTGGCCACCGCCTCGGCGTCCACCCGGCCCGACAGCTTCAGCCTTCGCCGCAGCTGCTCAGCCTTCCGCCGCGCCCGCTTCATCGCCCATCCTTTTCCTTCCGCCGCCTCTGCTCCCGCACGAAGCGGATGAACTCCATGATCGACTGCAGGTCCTCCATCGGCAATCCCTCGATGGCGTTCCTGAACGAGACGTCCGCCTCCTTCAGTATCTCCGCCTCCACCACGTCCCGGCCCAGCAGCCAGTCGGTGCTCGTCTCGCACTGGTAGGCAAGCTCCAGGAGGTGCTCGGGAGTGGGCTTCATCTTGCCCGACTCCCAGGACCAGACGGCATGGGGGGTGACCCCCACCAGCTCGCTCACCTGCCTCTGGGTGAGGCCGACCTTGAGCCGCGCCTCCTTGATGCGGGCTCCGATGCTCTTCCAGCGGTAACCTTGGTCCACGGTCATGGGTCCCTGCCTCTTCTGGTCATCGCTCATAGGCGATAGTGATGGTTACTTAGGATACTAGCACAATTGTTCTTGACAAGCCATATCCCTGATAGTTACACTATATCATAAGTATTACTTAGAGTACAGAAAGTCCAGACCGCAATGCAACGCACCGTCGTCCGGCTCAAGACAAAGGCCCTCTGGGACCGGCTGGCAATGCTCGACCGCTCCCAGAACTGGCTGGCCCGCGAGCTGGGCATCAGCAAGGGCTACCTGTCCGACCTGGTGAACAAGGGCCGAGCCCCCTCGGGACGCATCCGTCGGCGCATGCGCAAGGCCCTGAACGTGGAGGACTTCCATGAGCTCTTCGAATTGGAGCGCACCGATGACGACGGCGCCTAGCTCTCCCCGCCTGCCCACCTATCCCGGCGATCCGGTCATCGACGGCCGGCCCGTGCCCTTTCTGAGCGGGGAACTGCCCGACGACTTCCGGAAACGACTCATCCGCCTCAAGAAGGCCAGCGGCCTCACCTGGGAGGAGTTCGCCGACGTCCTGGGTGTGGAGCTCAAGCAGGTGCTGAGGTGGACCCAGGGCACGAAACCCTCCGGCGGAGCCCACCACTCCCTGGTGGGACTTGCGCCATGGATACCGGGAGGGCTGGAGATCCTCATGGGAGAGGGTTTCCTGTCTCCCCTCGGGAAGGAATAATGCATGTCTCGCAAGCGGGCGAAGCGGCAGAAAACGGTCCGCGTCCTGACCGGCGACTTCGGCAAGGGACTCGAAGACTTCAAGGAGGCGTCCGGGCTGCCGTGGGCCGAGATAGCCCGGCTCCTGGGCACCAGCACCCTCAACCTCTGGAGATGGCGCAATAAGGGAGTCCTGCCCAACATGTACCACCTGCTGGCCCTACAGGAGTTGGCCGACAACAGGGGCCTCGGCCACCTGCTCCCCACCGCCAAGTTGCTCCGACCATCCTAGGCCCGCGGGGCGGTGTGCTCTGATCAGCCCCCGGCATACGGCCACGCGCATTCCCGCTTGCGATTCTGTGGTAGCCTTGGTCTGCCAGTATGCTCAACTCGTCCGAATAGCGGCCATCAGCGCCCTGTGGGGGCCACTCGACTGGCTGTACGTTATGAGCTGGGAGTGGGGCGAGGTCCGTGGGCTCTACCTGGACTATCTCGTGGTCCCCATGCTGCTGATATGGCTTGGTGCCGTCGCACTCATGCTGTCGATTGCGGTGGCATGGCAGCGCGTAGGCCCATCGGCCTTGGCGTCCGGCACCCTGCCGTTAGTGGCCTCGTTAGCCATGGTCCTCCCAGCAGCGGTGTTTACCCTGCCGTGCAACTCAATCATGTGGACGTGCAAAGTGCCAACGCCGGAGCAGAGCGCAATCCTGGGCGGCATGGTAGCCGCCACATCGCTGCCGTTGTGGGTTCACTTCGTGGTGGCTACCCTGGTGCGTAGCAGAAGGAAATGTCCTAGAGACTGATGCACTTCTCCCCTGGGCCATACGCCATAAGCAAACGGAATCGCCACGCCGCCTCCCCCAAGGCCCTCGTCGAGCTTCATCCATGAAATCCCCTTGCGAGGGATAACACTCCCCGGCCCCGTCGCCCACACTTGCCGCATGCCCTGAGTTCGGTCGGCGGACCTATCGCGTCCACCAAGACCGGACGCACGAATACGCGACCAGAGCGGCAATCTTGAAAGACGTCAAGAGTCGAACAGAACCAAAGACTGGCGGCGGGAACGGCTCCGAGTTCGGCGCGGTCACCATCGACTTCAACCCCGCCCCCGACGCGGAGGACCGCCTTCGCCGTCTCTTCACCCTGCTGCTCAAGCACGTCTCTGGAGAAGGGGAAGCTGACCCTGGCGAAGGTCTTCCGGCAGACGCCCGCGCAAAGGATGACGCTGACTAGAAGCCTCAGCACGCGATACCCATGCCGGAGACCCGCTTTGACGCAGCCGCGTCCAGTTGGTATGATTCAAAGAAGAGGTTGGCCCGGCGATGCTGCAAACATCCCGGGCCGTGGCGCCACCTGATTGAGCAGGTGATGCGAATGGATTGTACTACTCGCAGACCCGCTCCTGACAGGGAGGCGGGTCCTTTTTCGTTAGAAGACATGATTGAGAGGAGGCAGTAATGGGGAGAGCCAAGGCGCAGAATCGAGCGACGGGCACGAGGGCGGCCATCTACGCCCGCGTATCGGACAAGAGCCAGGCCGAGGACGACAAGACGTCCATCTCGGAACAGATAGGCGATATGGAAGCCTACTGTGAGGACAGAGGCATGGTGGTCGTGGCACGCTATCAGGAGGTGGGAAGGGGATGGTCCAAGAAACGGCCCGAGTTCCAGAGGATGCTCGCCGACGCGAGCCGCGAGCGGTTCGACACCATCGTCTGCTGGAAGTCCGACCGCCTCAGCCGGGGCATGTACCCCGCCGCAGCGCTCATGGAGGTGGTGGAAGCGCACCAGATACGGCTGGAGGCCGTGATGGACGCCATTGACATGAAGACCTTCGGACTCATGGCCGCCATCGGCAAGATAGAGCTGGACAACTTCAGGGAGAGAGCCACCATGGGCAAGCGCGGCTCGGCCAAGCAGGGACGAATGCCGGCGGGCGCGCCCCCATACGGCTATCGCACCGGAGACGACGGCAAACCGGAGATATGCGAGCCGGAGGCCGAGGTCGTCCAGCGCATCTTCCACATGTATGTTCACGAAGACATGACCGGATCGGCCATCATCCGCCGGCTGACCAGAGACGGCGCTCCTCTCAGAAATCCCGGCTCCCGCTGGCACAAGGCCTACGTCAGCGCCATCCTTCGCCGAGAGGCCTACAGGGGCACCTGGCACTACGGCAGGGCTCGATGGGTCGTTACCGAGGGAGGAGAGAGGGTCTATCCGCAGCCCAGGGACGAGTGGATCGAGGTGCCGTTCCCGCCCCTGGTGGACGAG
Source organism: Dehalococcoidia bacterium (assembly GCA_965207305.1). Lineage (GTDB taxonomy): Bacteria > Chloroflexota > Dehalococcoidia > Lucifugimonadales > JAGWBF01 > JAGWBJ01. The sequence goes on from CBDBMB010000003.1 coordinate 637,903, forward strand.
GAGACCTGGGACCGAGCCCAGTCCCTCAAGAAGCAGCGCAAGCAGCGGTCCAGGCGCAACACCAAGGCCTTCTACCTGCTTCAGCACATGGTCAAGTGCGCCGAGTGCGACAGGCTGTTCGGCTGCCGCTCCCACTACCGCACCTACGTGAAACGAAACGGGAAGCGATACAGGAAGGACAGGGTCACCCCCCAGCGGCACTACCAGTGCTACGGGATGTTGAACGACCGACTCGGTTGTCGGAAGCCAGCGTCGATCCGCGCCGAGCAGCTGGAGAGCTTGGTGTGGAGCGAGGTCAGGGAAATGGTCCAGAACCCCGAGCTCATAGTCGCGGGCATCATGTCCCTGGATGCTGAGGACGACGGCGATCTGACGCAGAGCATCGCCAACGCCGAGCGCGACCTCCACAGAATCCAGGTGGAGGAGGAGAGGGCCATCAGGCTGTACGTGTCCGGCAAGATTACCGAGGGCCAGCTCGACCAGCAGCGGAGGTTCATCAACGAGAGGCTGGAGGCCGCCCGCGTCAGCCTGCACGAACTCCGCGCCAGGGAGTCAATGACGTCCGAGAGGCGACTGCTCATGGAGAACCTGGTTCAGTGGTCGCAGAGGTTCGGCCAGAGTCTCGATGAGTTGCCCGATGAGAAGCGCCGCGACGTGCTGCGCCTGCTAGTCGATCAGGTCGTCATCGACCAGGACAACAACGTCAAGATTACCCTCGGCATAGCTTGCGAAGGCTTAATGTCGATTGGGGAAGAGGAGTCACAATACCTACGCCTGGGGACAGCCCGATGGGTGGAGCGGACTCCGCCGGAGGTGGCCCTAACCGGGCGAGTTATGAATTCGGTACATCATGGTACCCCCGGGGAGACTCGAACTCCCGCACCTGACTCCGGAGGCCAGTGCTCTATCCTCTGAGCTACGGGGGCGGACCAGAGACTAGCATAACACGCGCGGAAGTTGGCGAACAAGCCGAGGGCCCCGACCCTGGGACGCTAGACCTTGCTCTCCCGGGCCTCCCACCGGGCGCGGAGGGTGATCCAGAGGGACAGCAGGATCAGCCGGGCGTCCATCCACAGGCCCTGGCTCCCGGCGTAGACGGCGTCGAACCTGTACTTCTGCTCCCTGGGAACGTCCCTGGGGGCGAATATCTGGGCAATGCCCGTGAGGCCCGGTCGCAGCCGTGAGCGCGCCTCGAAGCCGGGTATCGCCTCGTCGGCCAGGTCCCCTTCCTCCCGCACCTGCACCTCGTCGATGGGCAGCGCCCTCGGCCCCACCCAGCTCATGTCGCCCTTCAGGATGTTCAGGAGCTGGGGCATCTCGTCCAGGCTGGTGGCCCTGAGCAGACGCCCGACCCGGGTGACCCTCGGGTCATGCTCCTGGGCCTGGACGTTGCCGAAACGCTCCACGGCGTTGGGCACCATGCTCCGGAACTTGTACACGCGTATCCTGCCACGGTCCCTGCCCCACCGCTCCTGGGTGAAGTAGACGGGGCCCCGGTCCTCCAGTTTGATGGCCAAGCAGAAGAGTATCCACAGGGGTGCGGCGATCATGAGGCCCACCAGGGCCAGAAGGGCGTCGCATGGGCGCTTCAGGAGGTAGCCGGCGGCTTCCTTTTCGGTGATGGCCGTGGTCTCGCGGGAGGGGCCCCGCTTGCCGTAGACCCAGCGGGGTAGCTCGGGACGGTCGTCCTTCACTGGCACCGGCCGCTCAGAGGACCTTTCTCAGGAGCCGAAGGGCCCGCTGCCGTACCGCCTGCCGGTGGGTGGAACCGTAGGCGGAGGCGGTGTCGGTATACTCGCGAACGTACCAGTCGTACGAGTCGATGAACATGCCGGCGTTGCTGTCCTGTGGCTGCCAGCCGAGCTCCCGTTGGGCCTTGCCGATGTCGAAGTAGAAGGGCTTGTCGGCGACCTTGTACTGCCAGTCCATAAGGGGGGAGAGTCTCATCAGGTCCAGCACCTGGAGGGGTGCCTTGGCCATGAGCGCGGGGATGGAGACGACCCTGGAGCCCGATCCGGCGTGGCGCACCAGGGACTCCAGGTCGCCCCGCACCGTGGAGAACTCTTCGGCGCCGATGTTGAAGTCGTCGTCGGCCTGCTTCTCCGCGGCCAGGATGGACGCCGAGACCACGTCCCGGGCGCTGACGAACTGGAACAGGTTGTCGCCGGAGCCGATGATGGGGATGCGCTTGCCGGCCTTGATCCAGTCGAACAGGATGTGGAAGATGCCGAGCCGCTCGGTGCCGATGATGGTGCGGGGCCGCAGGATGCTCACCTTCAAGCCCTGCTGCCGGGCCTTGTAGACCTCCAGCTCACCCTCGTGCTTGGCGTTGCCGTAGTAGCCCATGGGCCGCAGCTCGGTCTCCTCGGTGACCGGCAGCGTCTTGGGGATGCCGTAGATGGCGCTGGTCGAGATGTGCACCACGTGCTGCACGCCGTGGTCCATGCAGGCCCGCAGGACGTTGCGCGTCCCGCCGGTGTTGATGGAGGTGTAGTTGGCCTTGCCCCGGGTGGGCAGCACGGCGGCGGCGAGGTGGAAGACCGTGTCCACTCCCCGGGTCATCTCGGACACCGTGGACGCGTCCCGGACGTCCCCCCTGGTGAAGTGGATGCTGTCGTCGACTCGGGGGTCGTTGGGGTCGTTGACGTCCAGGACCCTTGGCCTGAGGCCCGCCGCCACCAGGGTCCGCACCAACTCCATGCCCAGGAAGCCGGCGCCGCCGGTGACCAGGACGTCCTTCAAGGGCCCTCACCTCCACAAGGGCCCTCACCCCCGCAACGGACTGCGCTCCCATCGAGCATGGCAAGGCCATGCCGTGTACCGCAGTCAGGGCGGACCTTGCCGGAGGGGACAGCTCGAGGCTCGGCGTTCATGGAAGACGCGGGACGGCGAGGGAAAAGGGCTGGCCGGTCGTCAGAACCCGGCCGCCTGGAGCGCCGCGTCCAGCTTGGGCGGGCTGTATCCCACCACCTTCTGGTCCTTCATGGTGGTCACGGGAGTGCTCCGGTGCCCCATGGCCAGCAGGTTGTTGCGCGCCTCTTCGTCCTGCGAGATGTTCTTCTCGATGAAGGGTATTCCCTTGCGTGAAAGGTACACTTTCACCATGTGGCAGGGGCCTCAACCGTCGGATGTGTAGACGATGATGTCGTCCATCAGGCTTCTCCCTCTTTTGATCGTTGCCGGCCCTTCCGGTCGGCCTTGGACTCGTACTCCTGGTCGAACAGGCCCTCGCCGGGCTTGACGGCCTCGTCGATGGTCTGGACTGTCTCTTCACCCTCTTCGTACTTGCGAAGGAACTCCTCGCTGACGAAGAACATTCAAATGCAGAAGCCGTCTCTCTCGATGTCCTCGTGGTGCCTGTCGCAGGGGCAGATCTTCTTGCGATCCTCCACGGGATCGCCGCTCAGGGGCATTCAAGGGCAGTAGCGGTAGCCGTGCTCCACCTGGTTCTTGGCCAGGCCCTCCTGGACTACCTTGACCACCTCGGCTTCGGGGAAGAACTCGTACTCGCCGCGCTCCACGTACCTCTCGGAGAACTTTATCGTACCTTCGAGGGCCTTCTCGTAGCTAAGCTTCTTCTTTTCCGTCATCCGCCGGCTCCCGTCGAGGGCTTGGCCTGCCTCTTCCCGGTCCTCATCGTGGAGTGCATCTCACAGGACATGGCCTGGAACTGGTCGACCTTCCTCTTCAGGTGCTCCGTCAGGCCCGGGAGGGCCTGTTCCACCTGGGACAGGCTCTTGGAGCGGTCCACCTCCACGCTGAGGAGGGCGGCGGTCCCGCAGTCGCACCGGGCCGAGAAGTACACCTTGTGGAAGTCCGGGTTGCCGGAGAAGTCCAGCTTGAAGCCGCGGAGAATCTTGAGCTGGGACTCACCGGACAGCGCGCCCTTGAGCAGGTCTTGCACCTGGGCCAGGCTCGCCGGCTTCCCCAGGTCCCCGATGGTCCCGGCGACGCTGGAGTGGACTCCGGACGGTCCCGTAGGCATGTCGTCTACCATGATTGTATCTACCAGTCTACTCCACATGGGGAGGTGGTGACAAGACGGGCTCTCGACCCAAATCCCGCACCTAGTCGACCTGGGGAGTGGGATAGCCCCGGGACCAGGGGAGGAGGGTGTGGAGGAGGGTATCGGCGTCTGGCTCGGCGCCCCGGCCGAGACACCTCTCCAGGTATTTGTGGACCCCCATGAAGGTGGGGAGCCGGAAGCCGGCGGAGACCACCCGGTCGATGAAGGCACGACTGTCGGGCGGGTCGAGGCGGTTGACCAAGGCGGCGTAATAGTCGATGCAGTACTGGTAGGCCAAGCGGTAGAGGCGCAGGACGGCGAGTGGGCGGGCCATCTTCCTGCGGAGTGCGTTGACGCGGGCTCTGAGTGCATTCATGTCAGTGTTCTCCTGGACGGGTTTATCGTTGCCGGAATTTTCGGTTTCCCTCTCATTTCCTCTCATTTTCTCCCATTTTGCCCTCACCCCCAGGGAGAGGGAGAATTAGCCCTCACCCCTGCCCTCTCCCCCGGGGAGAGGGAGAACTAGCCCTCACCCCTGCCCTCTCCCCCAGGGAGAGGGAGAACTAGCCCTCACCCCTGCCCTCTCCCCCAGGGAGAGGGAGAACGGATAGGTAGTATGGTAGGGCGAGGTTGGGGGGTTGGGAAGGGGCGGGTGTCACCGGGATGACGGTGTGGAGAGGAACGCTGCTCGTGCCTAAAGCCCCGGAATTGGATACCCGCTTTCGCGAGTATGACGGTTATGCAGGAGTCTCCCTTCGTGGGAGAGACGGAAGCCAGGCGAACCGAGTTGTGCACTTCGCTCCGGTCCTCGGTGCGCAGGCGGGTTCTGTTTGCTTGTAGGGGATGCTGGGCTTTAGTATGCAGCGGATGGGATGGCGTCGCAAACTATTTGGGAGGGATAGAATGGCTCTTGAAACACGAAATTATCAGCCCTTTCGGCCAGGCATTGTTAAGCGAGCTCTCAAAAACCTACTCTACGTTAAACAGTCTTATGACGACGACCCCAAGAAGGCAATCCATCCAGTAACTCAACTGGTGACTTCTCTCTATGGGCTTGTCGTATTGCCATATGAGAGCAAACCCCCATTGGCGACAAACTGCCTGCTTAGCGTACCCTTGGATGACCTTTACAGTGAATGTTGGCCCCAATGGAAAGAAACCCAGAATGATCAGGACCCCCCACGGCAAATCAGAAACGTTGTTCCAGTTGGTCAAGCACATACGGAACGCAGTGGCGCATGGGCATATCTGGTTCTCTTCAAACAGCCGCGACTTCTCAAAAGTGACAATAAGAATGGGCCATGCTACTTTAGCTGACCCCGAAACGTACGTATGGCGGGCTGAGATTCGAGCAGACGAACTCTACAGGTTCTGCATCAAGTTTGCCAACTATGTAACGACGGGGGCGATGTGATGATGTTATCTATGAAACTACCGTAAACCCTGGCCGCATGAACTCCAAAGCGTAGGTAATCAAGACGAAATTCAGCGTTACTCAGGAGTATGAGGTTCACTGCCCAGCTTACCAGTCGGACAAGGTGGTGAAGGACGGGCGCAAGTCGGTAAAGAAACACTCACCGGCGCCGTGGGCTGTCAAGCCCCGGCTGCCGGGGAGAAACTAGGACAGCCGGCAACTGGCGACTGTCCTCCAGGGTCGCGAAAATGAGCATCCTCGACAAGCAAACGGAACCCCTGCGCATACTTCAGTTGTACGTTCAGGTCTCCCCGGAGCGTAGTCGAAGGGTTCGCGATGGCTACCAGGTGTCGCAGGGTACCAGGGTGTTGAACATGGTGTGCGAGGGAGTGCCGTCGATGGGCTTCCAGTCGCCACATATGGTCTGCGGGTCAAGTGCCCAGACCGCGTTGCGGAAGGCGATAGGTATTCCCGCGTACAGGTCGTACAGCTGCTTGCTCATGTCCTGCGCTCGGGCGACCCTAGTGTCCCTATCCATGATGGAGGCGTACTGCAGGTACCGGGACCTCCAGGTCTCCGGGTTCGGAAGGTTGCATACGCTGCCGCCCTGGGGCCCGCAGAGCCCGTGGACTCGGATCTTATCGCCGAAGTTGCGTCCGCCAAGCTGCCAGTGGGCTCCGCCCGAGGCGGGGCCGTCGGCAGCGCCGAACTCCAGGTTCCTGACCTTCTGGGAGTTGGTGGCCCAGTCTATGGGTGTGAATCTGGCGTCGATGCCGGCGGCCACCAAGTAGGTGACGATAACGTCTGTCATGTCGGCCATCTCGGGCCCGGCGGCGAAGTCATAGGCGTAGGCGTCGAACCGGAAGCCCTCGCAGCCCTCCTCTGCAAGAAGCCGCCTGGCCTCCTGGGGGTCGTAGCCGTAGGGGGTGAGGGTCGGGTTCCAGCTCTCGTCCTGGGGGCTGGTAAAGGCGGTGATGGCCGGGGTCACGATGCCGGGAGGCCAGATGCCCGCCCGGATGGTCTCGGTGTCCACTGCCAGGTTCATGGCCTTGCGGACGTTGAGCTTGTTGGTGCAGTGGCCGGGATCCAAGGTCTGGTAGATTCCCAGGTAGACCACATCCACGGCCTTGGGACCGTCCACCCGCAACCCGGCGGCCCTGATCTCCTCGACGTAGGGGCCGGACATGTTGGCAATGTCGACTGCCCCCGTGGCTACAAGGGCCAACCGGGGCGCATCCCAGGCCGAGAGGATGACTTCCATCTCCCTGAACTTGAACTGGTACTCCTCGTCGCCGTAGTAGTCGTCGAACCGCTCGTGCCGGGCCCACTGTCCCAGACTGCGGTCTACCATATCGACGAAGCCGGTCCCCGTGTATCCCGCCGCCTCCCACCCCCCGGGAGTCGAGCCGTTGTCCACCCACGAGTGCTTGGGGAAGACGTACATGTCCGCGCCGCCTATGGGCGGGATGATGTGGAACACGAAGGCGTAGTCCTGAAGCAGGTTGATCCGGAACTTGTGGGAGTCCAGCGCCTCGGCGTTCTTGAAGATGTTCCTCCACCCTCTGGACACGGCGTTGTACCCTCTGGCGGCCTCGTCTGAAGCCCACCGGGTGACGTTCCAGATGCCGTCCTCGGCGGTGATGTTCACGCCGTCGTGGTCGATGATGTCCTGCTTGAGGGTGATATCCCAGGTGCTGCCGTCGATCTGCTCCCATGACTCGGCCCAGCCCCAGGCGTTGGTGAGGGTGTTGTCTACCTCTATACCCATGAGGTAGTCCTGAGAGTGGTTGAAGACGTACAGGCCGACGTTCTTCCCGGCCACGTGGGGGTCCATGATCTCGGTGTCGAAACTGTTGATGGCCACCGTCAGCTTGCCGCCCAGCTTGGGCACAATCGCCTCGGGCGTTGGCCTACGTGTTGGTATCGGCGTTGCTGTGGGCGTCGCGACAGCGGGGCGGCCTGCCCGAAGGGCGGCGACATGCTGTTGCACCGTCTGCGCCGATATGGCGAAACTCAGCCCCTCGACCGGCCTTCCGCTCTGTGTTTCATCATATCCGAAGGTGTTGATGCCCAGGATTCCTCCCGACATGGACATCATGGGCCCGCCGCTGTTCCCCGGGTTTATGGCGGCGTCGGTCTGAATCACATAGCTGTTGTGTGCCGAGCTGTAACGTATTGCCGACACGATGCCCCGCGTAATGGTCGCCTGGCCCGGTAGATCAAGGGCATAGCCAATGGCCATTACTTCATCGCCGGGTTCTAGGGCTGAGGTGTCGCCGAAGGCCAGAGCTTGGAAGCTTCCGCAACATATGCGGACGACGGCCAAGTCACGAACACTGTCCGTCCCCAGGACCGCGCCGGTATAGTTGTCGGCGTCGTTTACCGTCACGGTGACGGCGGACGCACCCTCGACCACGTGGTGGTTGGTAAGAACATACCCGGTTTGGTCCTCGATATCGAAGATCACCCCGGAGCCGGACCCCCAGCCAGTCTGGATTCGAACCACGGAGGGCCTGACCTGCCGCACCAGCCCGGCAATGGACGCCAGTTCTGAAGCTTCCAGCTCTTGTGGAGTGGGCGTGGACGTGGGCCTGGGTGTGGGCGTCAGGGTGGATGTGGGTATGGTCGTGGGATGTAACTCCGGTGGTGCCGTGGGCCCTGGCGTCACGGTGGAGTTGATAGCAGGCATGGCAGCGATGGTGGCGGCCGTGCCGGCCTCGACGGTGGCGTGGATGTCCGGCGTCGGGGTGGGCGTTGCCGTGGGCAGCGCGGCGGCCACGGCGGCCTCGACTGTTGCCCCCAAGTCTGGCGTGGGCGACAGTTCTGGCTTGGGAGTTGGGGCGGGTGTTGGAATCTCGGCAGTGCAAGACACTGCCAGCAGAACCAGGACGGCCAGAGCCGATAGGCGCCAGATGTTCACGTCGCTTTTCTCCCAATAGCCGCCCACGGCAGATTTTCGATATTATGGTAGTATAGTCTTTCCTCGGACTTCAACGGTAAACGACGGTGCCGGGGCATGCGCCCGCGGCGAGGCTGGTGAAGGCATGGCGACCACCGTTTCCCTGGGAGAGCAGTACCTGGCGCTGGACCGGAGGCTGCCGGCCAAGGACGAGGACTCCCTGGAGCCCGAGTGCCTCCTGACCTTCGACTACGAGTACCCGGAGCAACCCCAGGAGATCGCGATAGACACCGACGAGTTCACGGCCCTGTGCCCGTGGACCGGGCTGCCCGACTACGGCACCCTCACCGTCGCCTACGTGCCGGACCATAGGTGCATAGAGCTCAAGTCCCTCAAGTATTACCTGCTGTCGTACCGCGACGTGGGCATCGTCCAGGAGCACGCGGCGGCGCGCATCCTGCAGGACCTGGTGAAGCTGTCCGACCCCCGGTGGATGAAGGTGACCCTGGACTACAAGGTGCGTGGAGGCATACACACCTCGGTGTCGGTGCAGCACGGGCGCCGCGACCGGGCCCTCGGGGCCCTCGGAGACTGAGTCGTGGGGGACCGCTACCAGGTGCGGATCGAGCTCTCCTTCGCCAGCGGGCACAGGCTCCTGGAGCACCAGGGCAAGTGCGTGCACCCCCACGGGCACAGCTACCGCGCCGAGATATGGATGGCTTCGGAGACGCTGGACAGCATCGGCTTCGTCGTGGACTTCACCGACGTAAAGGACAAGGTCGGCGGCTGGATCGACGAGCACTGGGACCACGCCTTCCTGGTGAGCGGGCGGGACGAGGAGATGCAGGCCGCCCTCCGCAGGGTGAAGGGCAGCCGCGTCTTCGTGTTCCCCGACGCCAACCCCTCGGCCGAGGTGATGGCCCGGGAGCTGTACCGGACCGCCGAAGAGCTCTGCGGCGTCACGCCGTCGATGGTGCGTGTGTGGGAGTCCCCGACCCAGTACGCCGAGTACGGCGCCGTCTGAGAGGCCAGGGCGGCGTGATGAGGCTGGCCGTAACCCTGCTCTCCGGCGGGCTGGACTCCACCACCGTGTCCGCATACGCCAGGAGCAGGGCAGACCGGCTGGTGGCCCTCACCTTCCGGTACGGCCAGACCCACGAGCGGGAGGTGCGCAGCGCCGCCCAGGTGGCCGAGGCCCTGGGACTCCGGCACGAGGTGGTGGACATAACCGGCTACGCCAAGCTGGCGTGGTACTCTTCCCTGACCAACCCCGGCCGGTTTCAGGTGCCCGCCGACCGCCTGGCGGAGGGTTCCGTGGAGGCGCAGGAGGGCGGGGATATACCCAACACCTACGTGCCCCTTCGCAACACTTTCTTCCTCACCCTGGCCGCGGCGTACCTGGAGAGCATGGCCCTGGACGCCATCGAGGGCGAGGGAGCGCCGACGGACGAGGTCGACGCACGCATCTACATCGCCCCCAACGCCATCGACTACTCGGGCTATCCCGACTGCAGGCCCGAGTTCTACGAGAAGGTCCGGGAGACCCTGATGTACGGCAGCAAGCTGTGGACCCAGTACGGCGTGCCGATGGAGATCGAGACGCCCATCATCCACCTGTCCAAGGCCGGCATCGTCAGGATGGGCATGGACCTGAAGGCGCCCCTGGACAGGACGTGGACCTGCTATCTGGACGGCCCGGAGCCCTGCGGCCGCTGCGATAGCTGCGTCCTGAGGGCCCGGGGCTTCGCCCAGGCCGGTCGCCGGGACCCCCTGCTGGCAGGCCCGGGGAGAAGCTAGGATGGGTTCTGTGACTGGAACCCTGGCGGCTGGGACTCTCAGGGTGAGCCGCCGTCCCGGCGGGGACCCGGAGATATTCCACTCCCTGCAGGGGGAGGGCCCTTCCCAGGGAACGCCGTCGGTGTTCCTGCGGCTGGCCCTGTGCAACCTGATATGCACCTGGTGCGACACCAAGTACACCTGGGACTGGCGAAACCACGACTACCGGCAGGAGGTGGTCGAGCTGACCCGGGCGGACGTCATCGACGCGGTGGAGGGCCACGGCTGCCGGCACCTGGTGGTCACCGGAGGGGAGCCGCTGATACAGCAGAAGGCGTTGGCCCCTCTGGTGGACTCGCTGAAGGAGCGCGGGTTCTCCTTCGAGGTGGAGACCAACGGCACCATCGCGCCCCTCGAGCCGCTGGCCCGGGCCGTCGACCAGTGGAACGTGTCTCCCAAGCTGGCCGGCTCGGGGAACTCCCCACGCAGGCGGGACGCGGCTCCCGCCATGACGGCCTTCGCCGGGATGCCCAACGCCTTCTTCAAGTTCGTCGTCGTGGACTGCGGGGACGTGGAGGAGGTGGAGTCGCTGGTCGGCGCGTATGGCATCCCGCGGAGCAGGGTGCTGCTGATGCCCGAGGGGACGTCGAGGCGGGAGCTCCAGGAGCGCAGCGGGTGGCTGAGCGAGCTGTGCGTGGAACGGAGGTTCCGCTTCACCACCCGCCTGCACATCCTGCTGTGGGGCGACGAGCGGGGACGGTAGCCGGCCCCAGTGGGCCCTATCCCGCTTCCGGAGGCCCCACCAGGATGTCGCCGTCCTCCACCCGGACCTGGTAAAGGGTCAGGGGCTGGCTGGCCGGCGGGGACAGGGCCTCCCCGGTGGCGATGTCGAAGGTGGCCCCGTGAAGGGGGCACTCGATCTCCTCGCCGACGATGTCCCCCTCGGAAAGGGCCGCGAAGGCGTGGCTGCAGGTGTCGTCCATGGCGTGGTAGCTGCCGTTGAGGTTCACGATCAGGACCCGGTCGTCCCCCACGTCCACGGCCTTCATCTGGCCTGGCTTCAGATCGTCCGCCTGGGCTACCTTGACAAAGTCATCGGGCATCTTCTTCTCCTGGATGGACCAGTGTGTGGGGAGCGCCGTCGGGGCCGTCGCCCACCGGCTCAGCGGGCGTTGCGCATCTCCGAGGCGACCTTGGCGATGCGGTCGACGGCCGTGTCGACGTCCTCTGCGTTGACCTCCCGGTGGGTGACCAGCCGGAACCGGCCGCCTCCACGGTAGGCCGTCAGCACGCCCTCCTCCTTCATCCTGTCGGTGAACTCCTCGGTGCTGCCCGTGGTGGGGTCGACCTCCACGAAGACGATGTTGGTCTGGAAGTCGTCGGGGTCGACGTTGATGCCGGGGATGTGGGAGAGCCCCTCGGCCAGCCTGCGGGCGTGGGCGTGGTCCTCCGCCATACGGTCGATCATGGTCTCCACGGCCACCACCCCGGCGGCCGCGATGACGCCGGCCTGGCGCATGCTGCCGCCCACGATCTTCCGCCAGCGACGGGCCTCCTCGATGAAGTCGGCGGAGCCGCACAGCATGGAGCCCACGGGCGCGCTCAGCCCCTTGGAGAGGCAGAAGCCCACGTCGTCCACGTCCTTGCACAGCTCGTGGGCGGGCATCTCCAGCGCTACTGCGGCGTTGAAGATGCGGGCGCCATCCACGTGGACGGGCAGGCCGTGGGCGTGGGCCACGTCGGCCACCGCCTTCATGTCCTCGTTGGTGAGGACGCTCCCGTTGCACTGGTTGTGGGTGTTCTCCAGGCAGACGAGGCTGGTCCTTGGCGCGTGTATGTCGTTGGGCCTGATGGCCGCCTCCACGTCCGCGGGATCGATCCTGCCGCCCTTGTCGTTGGGCACAAGCTGCACCTGGACCCCGCCCAGGGTGGACACGCCCCCGGCCTCGTTCCAGAACATGTGGGCCTTGCTGCCCATTATCACCTCGTCCCCCCGGTTGGTGTGGGCGAGGGCCGCGACCAGGTTGCTCATCGTGCCGCTGGCGGTGAGGATCGCCGCCTCCTTGCCCAGCAGCGCGCAGACCAGGTCTTCCAGGTGGTTGACCGTGGGGTCCTCGTGGGCGTTGTCGTCTCCCACCTCTGCGTCGTACATGGCCTTTCTCATCGCCTCGGTGGGCGTAGTCACTGTGTCGCTTCGCAGGTCGATAACCTTCATCGACGGCCTCCTGTCCCCTAGAGAGTCCCGACTATTCTAGCAGCAGCGCTTGTCAAACACCAGATTGAATCCTAATATGGAAATGAGACTGGGGATGCGTCAGAGCGCCATAGGCTTCAAGAGCAAGGGCCTGATGCTGGAAGGGGTCATGGCGAGTCCTCACGGGGTCGCCGGGTCCCTGCCGGGCGTCGTGGTATGCCATCCCCATCCCCTGTTCGGCGGAAACATGGACAACCCCGTCGTGCTGGGGCTGTGCCAGTCCCTGGCCCGGGAGGGGTTCGTGACCCTGCGGTTCAACTTTCGCGGCGTAGGCGGGAGCGAGGGAGAGTTCACCAAGGGTGAGAAGGAGCAGGAGGACGTGAAGGCGGCCCTGGGCCTGCTGCGGGAGTGGCCGGGGGTGAACCGGCGGAAGATCGGCTTGGCCGGATACTCCTTCGGGGCGGCCATGGTCCTCACCGGGCTCTCCAAGTACAAGGGCGCCGGCGCCCTGATGCTGGTCTCCCCACCGCCCAGCGCCTTCGACGCCCCGAAGCTGGGAAAGGACGGACGCCCCAAGCTCCTGGTGACGGGGGACAGGGACAGGCTGTCCCCCTACGACTCCATCGCGGACAAGGCCCGCGCGCTGGGAGGAGACGTGCAGGTCAGCGTGATCCCCGGGGCCGACCACTCCTGGAGGGGCCACGAGGCCGAGGCGGGCGACCTGGCCGCCAACTTCTTCGCGGGCGCCCTGGCCGGATAGAGCGTTGGAGCGGCTGGAGAGCCAGGACCGGGGGCCAGAGGAGCTCGACGAAGAGCCGGAGGAGGATCTCTACAGGCCGTCCCTGCCGGACTGGGCGTCCCGGCTGGTCGACCCCGTCCTCCTGGTGGCGCTGAGCAGCGTTTTCGCCGCCGACCAGGTGTCCAAGGCAGTGGTGCGCAACAGCCTGCTGGTGGGGCAGTCGGTGCCCTACGACGGCCCGGTACGCATAACCCACACGTTCAACACCGGGAGCGCCTTCGGCCTCTTCCCGGACCAGACCATGTTCCTGGTCCTGGCATCCTTCGTGGGGATAGGGGTGCTCCTGGCGATCTATGGCACCCAGGCCTTCCGGGCCTGGCCCCTGAGGCTCAGCATCGGAATGCAGCTTGGCGGCGCCGTTGGGAACCTTCTGGACCGGCTCAGGATGGGCCACGTGACCGACTTCATGGATATCGGACCGTGGCCCATCTTCAACGTGGCCGACAGCGCCATCGTCATCGGCCTCTTCATCATCGGCTGGGTCTTCCTGTCTCCTTCGGGCCGCGGGGCGGGCCGCCGGGCGGGCCGCCGGGCCGCCGTCCATGGTGCGGGGCCCGGGGTCTACGTGGACGGCCTGATGCCCGGGCTGCCATGTCCCATCTGCGACTCGGAGATGGCCGCGGTGCCCCGGGGGCGGCGTTGCTTCGAGTGCGGGGTGGAGGAGCGGGTGGACCGCAGCGGAGGGGGCCCGTGACCGTCCGGGTGCACCTGGTCGAAGCCCGGGACGAGCAGCGGCTGGACGTGTACCTGGCGGAGCGGGAGCCGGAGCTGAGCCGGTCCCAGCTAAAGCGGCTGGTCGTCGAGGGGAACGTGCTCCTCAACGGCGGGCTCCCCAAGGCCGGGAGCCGGGTCCGGCCGGGGGACATGGTCTCGGTCACGGTGCCCGCGCCCAGGCCCACCGAGGTGGTCCCAGAAGACATACCCCTGCAGGTGGTCTACCAGGACGGGGAGATGCTGGTGGTCGACAAGCCCGCCGGGCTTACGGTACACCCCGCGCCGGGCCACCCCTCGGGCACGCTGGTGAACGCCCTGCTGGCCCTGTGCCCGGACCTGAAGGGCATCGGCGGCGAGCTGCGACCCGGCATCGTCCACCGGCTGGACAAGGACACCTCCGGGCTGATGATGGTGGCCAAGAGCGGGCCGGCCCACGCTTTGCTGTCCCGGCAGATCAAGGACCGGACCGTCCTGAAGGGGTATACGGCGATGGCGGTGGGGCGGGTGGCGGCGGACGAGGGGCGGATAGACGCCCCCATCGGCCGGGACCCGCGCAACCGCAAGCGCATGGCGGCGGCGCCGGGCGGCCGTGACGCCGTCACCGCCTACCGGGTGGTGAGACGGTACGAGCGGCACACCCTCCTGGAGGTGTTCCCGGAGACGGGCCGAACCCACCAGATACGGGTCCACCTCGCCCACGCCGGTCACCCTATCCTGGGAGACCCGGTCTACGGCGGACGCAGCGACCTCCTCCCCCGGCAGTTCCTCCACGCCCACCTGCTGGGCATGCGTCACCCATCCTCTGGAGAGTACATGGAGTTCAGGTCGGACCTGCCCGAGGACCTGGAGAGGACCGTTGAGGCGGTTGCGGGCTAGGCTGGCGTCGCTGGCCCTCCCAGCCGGTCTTCTGGTGGGAGGGGCGCTGGCTTCCTGTGGGGGGGAGAGCGCTCCGGTAATCGGCGACGCGCCGGCGGTGGTCGTCCACACGGACCAGGAAGACATCGACGAGGGGCGCCTGGACCTGGACGACCTTATCGAACGGGGACGGGCGTTGATGGTGGCCAGCTTCAATACGCTGGACGGCGCGGGGCGCCCCGAGAGCACCGGCCTGGGAATCCCTCGTCCCCGGAGGGAAGCGCCCGACAACTTCAACCGCATCTCAGGCCCCGATTCGGGTTCCTGCTTCGCATGCCACAACATGCCCAGGGCCGGGGGAGGGGGCGACAACATAGCGAACGTCTTCGTCCTAGCCCAGCGGCTGCCCCTGGTCAACTTCGACGGCGGCGAGGGCGACGGCTCCTCCAGCCAGACGCTGAAGACCGTGGGCAACGAGAGGAACACCCTGGGCATGTTCGGGTCGGGGTTCATCGAGCTGCTGGCGCGGGAGATGACCACCGACCTTCAGGCCATTCAGGACGAGGCGATAGCCCTGGCCACGGATACACGGACGTCGGTGTTCCTTCCCCTCACCTCCAAGGGGGTGTCCTTCGGGTGGATAACTGCGCTGCCCGACGGGTCGGTGGAGACGGACCGGGTGGAGGGGGTGGACACGGACCTGGTCATCAAGCCCTTCCACCAGAAGGGCGTGGACGTCTCCCTGAGGGCGTTTACCGTCGAGTCGTTGAACCACCACCACGGAATGCAGCCGGCGGAGCTCTTCGGCGATGGGATCGACGCCGACGGGGACGGGGTGGTCAACGAGATGACCCGGGGCGACGTGACGGCCCTGGTCGTGTTCCAGGCGACCCTCCCCGTCCCCGGTCAGGTGCTGCCCAGGGATGACCGGGCACGGGAGGCGGTGGAGCAGGGCCGGCAGCTCTTCGACGCCGTGGGGTGCGCGGTATGCCACGTTCCCGAGCTGCCGCTGAACGACCCGGTGTTCACCGAGCCCAGCCCGCTGAACCCTCCGGGCAACCTCCAAATCGAGGACGTGCCCCGGCCATTCAGGGTCGACCTGACCGATGAAGGGCCGGGGCCTCACCTGAAGAGGGGCGACGACGGTGTCGTGATGGTGCCGGCCTTCACGGACCTGAAGAGGCACCGCATGGGAGACGAGCTGGACAACGAGGCGCTGGAGCAGAACGGCGTGCCCACCGACGCGTGGCTGACGCGCAAGCTGTGGGGCATGGCCAGCGAGCCGCCGTTCCTCCACCACGGCCGGGCCACCCTCATATCCGAGGCGGTGCTGGCCCACGGCGGCGAGGCGCGGGAGTCACGGGACGCCTTCCGCGGCCTCTCTCACGAGGAGCGCGCCGCCGTCATCGAGTTCCTCAAGTCGCTGCAGGTGCTGCCCGAGGGCGAGAACGACCTGGTGATTACGGCCAGGGAGTAGAGATCCCTACCCGCCTCGGAGCGTCTTCTCGATGCGGGCCCAGGTGTCCCTGAGGGTAACGGTGCGGTTGAAGACCGGGTTGTCCGGCGTCGAGTCCCCGTCCACGCAGAAGTAGCCCAGCCGCTCGAACTGGTACCGCTCGCCGCGGGACCGTCCGGCGAGGGCGGGTTCCAGCCTGCACCCCCGGAGGACCCGCAGGGAGTCGGGGTTCAGGTTGGAGGTGAAGTCCAGGCCCGGCTCCGTGTCGTCGGGGTCTTCCCTGGTGAACAGGTGGTCGTACAGGCGGACCTCGGCCCCCACGGAGTGGGGAGCGGAGACCCAGTGCACGGTCCCACGTACCCTGCGGTTGGCGCCGGGGGAGCCGCTCCTGGTGTCCGGGTCGTAGGTGCACCGCAGCTCCACCACCTCGCCGGTGGCGGGGTCCTTCACCACTTCGACGCACTTGACGATGTAGGAGTAGCGCAGCCGGACCTCCCGCCCCGGCGCCAGCCTGTAGAACTTGGAGGGAGGGTCCTCCCGAAAGTCGTCCCTCTCTACGTACAGCTCGCGTGAGAAGGGGACCGTTCGGGTCCCCGCCGACGGGTCCTCGGGGTTGTTGACCGCCTCCATCTGCTCCACCCGGCCCTCCGGGTAGTTGTCTATGACCACCCGCAGCGGGTCCAGCACGGCCATGGCCCGGGGGGCCGTCCGGTTCAGCCGGTCGCGTACGCAGTGCTCCAACAGAGCGAAGTCGACCGTGTTCTCCCTCCTGGCGATGCCCACCTGGTCACACAGGTCGCGTATCGCCTCGGGCGGGTAGCCGCGCCTCCTCATTCCCACCAGGGTGGGCATGCGGGGGTCGTCCCACCCGGAGACGTGGCCGTCGGTGACGACCTGCAGCAGCTTCCGCTTGCTCATTACGGTGTAGGTCAGGTTGAGCCGGGCGAACTCGTACTGCCGCGAGGGGAAGATGCCCAGATGCTCCAGGAACCAGTCGTACAGGGGCCGGTGGTCCTCGAACTCCAGGGTGCATATGGAGTGGGTGACGCCCTCCAGGGAGTCGGACTGTCCGTGGGCGAAGTCGTAGGTCGGGTAGATGGACCAGGCGTGCCCCGTCCTGTGGTGGGGCGCCTTCAGGATACGGTACATCACCGGGTCCCTGAGGTTGATGTTGGGCGACGCCATGTCTATCCTGGCCCGCAGGACGTGGGCGCCTTCGGGGAACTCCCCCTCCCGCATGCGCCGGAAGAGGTCCAGGTTCTCCTCCACGGACCTACCACGCCAGGGGCTGTCCTTCCCGGGCTCCGTCAGCGTCCCCCGGTACTCCCTGATCTCCTCGGCGCTGAGGCTGTCCACGTAGGCCCTGCCGTCCCGGACCAGCTTGACGGCAAGCTCGTAGAGGTGCTCGAAGTAGTCCGAGGCATAGTACTCGCGCCCCTGGAAGTCGAAGCCCAGCCAGCGCACGTCCTCTTTTATGGCGTCGACGTACTCGGCCTCCTCGCTTATGGGGTTGGTGTCGTCGAAGCGCAGGTTGCAGACGCCGCCGAACTCCCGGGCAATCCCGAAGTTGAGGCAGATGGACTTGGCGTGGCCGATGTGGAGGTAGCCGTTGGGTTCCGGCGGAAAGCGGGTCACCACGCGGCCGCCGTTCTTTCCTTGCTTGACGTCTTCGGCGACGATGCTGCGGACGAAGTCCGGTCCGGTGGTGCTGGCGGCGGTCAGTGGGGGGTCTCCTGTAGCTTGTATTTGGTGCATTCCAGTCTAGCATACGCCGCCAACCGTTTACCCTGGATTGGGCCGGAGCGAGACGGCGGAAATGTTACAATGTAGCCCGGAGGTGCCCCTTTGGCGACGGACGGAGACATCCGGGTTAGGTTCGCCCCGAGCCCCACGGGGGAGCCCCACGTGGGCAACCTGAGGACGGCCCTCTTCAACTGGCTCTTCGCCCGCCGCCACGGGGGGACCTTCGTGCTCCGCGTCGAGGATACCGACCGGAACCGGTACGTGGAGGACGCCCTCGGCGTCATCCTGGAGTCCCTCAGGTGGCTGGGCCTGGAGTGGGACGAGGGGCCCGGGGCCGGGGGGCCCTATGCCCCCTACCTCCAGTCCCAGCGGCTGGACATCTACCGCGGCGTTACCGAAGACCTGGTGGACCGGGGTCTCGCCTACTGGTGTCACTGCCCCAGGGAGAGGCTCGACCTGGTCCGCAAGGAGCGCCAGCGCGATGGCCTTCCCGGTGGGTATGACCGCCACTGCCGCGACCTGGGCCTTTCGAAGCAGGACGGCGAAGGCGACCCGGTCGTTCGGTTCAAGATGGCCCTGGAGGGCGAGACGTCGGTGGATGACCTGGTCCGGGGCCGTGTGGGCTGGGACAACGGGCTGCAGGACGATTTCATCATCCTCAAGTCCGACGGCTTTCCCACCTACCACCTTGCCAACGTGGTGGACGACCACAAGATGCGCATCAGCCACGTGCTGCGGGCCGAGGAGTGGCTGTCCAGCACCCCCAGGCACCTGCAGCTCTACGATGCCCTGGGATACAGGCCTCCCCTATTCGGCCACCTGCCGATGATCCTCGGCCCCGACCGGGCCAAGCTGTCCAAGCGCCACGGGTCCACGTCGGTGCTGGAGTACCGTTCGCAGGGGTTCCTGCCAGAGGCGATGGTGAACTTCATGGTGCTGTTGGGCTGGTCCCTGGACGACAAGACGGACGTCATCTCCCGGGAGGACGTGGTGGAGAGCTTCTCCCTGGAGCGCATCGGCAAGGGGGCGGCGGTCTTCGACCTGGACCGGCTCCAGTGGATGAACGGGGTCTATATCCGAGGCCTGGGGGACGACGACCTGGCCGAGCGGATGCTGCCGTACCTGGGCCGCTCGGGCGAGGTCGACGGGGCATACCTCCGGCGCATCGTGCCCCTGGTCCGCCAGCGGCTGAAGACCCTGGCCGATGCGCCCGAGTGGACATCCTACTTCTTCGAAGAGGAATTGTCCTACGGCGCGGCGGAGGTGGTGCAGAAGGGTATGGACCAGGACTCGACCATTGGCGCTCTCGAGGCGGTGCTGGGTGTCCTGGAGGGCGTGGACGACTTCTCCGCCCAGTCCCTGGAGGGCGTGTTGCGGGCCGCCGGGGACGAGATGGACCTGTCGGGCCGGAAGCTCTTCGGCGCCATTCGTGTGGCGGTGACCGGCAGGACCGCCTCCCCTCCCATCTTCGAGACCATGGAGGTCCTGGGCAGGGAGCGGTGTCTGCGGCGAATCGCGGGGGCGATAGGGACGCTGCGGGAGGAAAAAGCGGGCTCCACGGGGCGGTCGACCTAGGGGTTTTTGCTTGCGCTGAACCTATGCCTGTGGTATATTCGCTGCGGATTCCAGGGGGTTGACCGCCAGCAGGTATGCTAGACGACTATTTTCGGCAGTACGGCCTCATAGCCATATTCGCCGTCGTAGCCGTGATTGTCCCCTCCAGCATGATGCTGGTCTCGTGGCTCGCCTCCCGGGTCCGGATACGCCCCAGCAAGCCCGATCCCGTCAAGCTGGACGTGTACGAGTGCGGGATGCAGACCATCGGGGGGCGCTGGGGACAGTTCAACTTCCGCTACTACATGTACGCCCTCCTCTTCGTCGTCTTTGACGTGGAGGTGATATTCATCTACCCGTGGGCGGCCAAGTTCAACCAGCTCCCCCTGTTCGCGCTGGTGGAGATGGTCGTCTTCATCCTGATACTCATGGTGGCGTGGGCCTACGCGTGGCGCAAGCGTGACCTGGAGTGGAGGTAGGATGGCCGCGCAGATCGAGCCGGGCGAGGGGCCCCTCTACACGCGCACCCTGTCGCTGGACCGGGAGGAGGGGGTCACCGTCGAGACCCTGCGGCAGACCCGCACCAGCCCCTACCCAGAGCCCCTGATCCAGGTGCCCGACGACCTGGAGCGCAACGTCATGGTCACGTCGGTGGACGCCCTCCTGAACTGGGGCCGCAAGGGGGCCCTGTGGCCGGTGGCCTTCGGCCTGGCGTGCTGCGCCTTCGAGATGATGGCCACCGCCATGGGCCGGTTCGACATAGCCCGCTTCGGGATGGAGGTGTTCCGGGCCACCCCCCGGCAGGCCGACCTGATGATCGTCGCCGGCACCGTCACGTGGAAGATGGCGCCGGCCATCCGGCGCATCTACGACCAGATGGGGGAGCCCAAGTGGGTGATCTCCATGGGCGTGTGCGCCACCAGCGGCGGTCCCTACTACTCCTGCTATAGCGTGGTCCCGGGGGTCAACCACATCGTCCCCGTGGACGTGTACGTGCCCGGCTGCCCGCCCCGCCCCGACGCCCTTCTGTACGGGATAATGCAGCTCCACGAGAAGATCAAGAAGTACAGCATCAAGGGCCGGGTTGCGGGACAGTAATGACTAGGGTGCTGGGGGGAGGCGAGCTCGTCCAGCGTCTCCGGCAGGAGCACCAGGACGCCGTCGAAGAGGAAGGGGAGTCGGCCGTCTGGGTGAAGCCCGATAGGGTGGTCGACGTGATGACCTTCCTCAAGGGGGACCCGGAGCTGCGGCTGACGTACCTGAACGCCGTCACCGCCGTGGACTACATTGACCACTTCGAGATGGTCTACCATCTGACGTCCCTGGAGAAGAACCACGGCGCCGTGGTGAAGGCGCGCCTCTACGGCCGGGACGAGCCCACCGTGCCTTCGCTGGTCGGAGTGTGGCCCGGCGCGGAGCTACAGGAGCGGGAGGTGTGGGACCTCATGGGCGTCCGCTTCACCGACCATCCCAACCACAAGCGCATCATGCTGTGGGAGGGCTTCCAGGGGCACCCGCTGCGCAAGGACTTCGAGGACGTGGTGCAGTACTAGCCATGCCCATCAGGACCGAGCCGGTCACCGTCAACATCGGACCCCAGCACCCGAGCACCCACGGCGTGTTCAGGCTGAGGGTCACCTTCGACGGCGAGGTCATAGTGGACGTGGAGCCCGTGTTCGGGTACCTGCACCGGGGCACCGAGAAGCTGGCCGAGGAGCGCAACTACGTCCAGATTGTCACCCTGACGGACCGTCTGGACTACGTCGCCTCGATGACCAACAACCAGGCCTACTGCCTGGCTGTGGAAAAGCTGATGGGCATCGAGGTGCCCGAGCGGGCCAAGTACCTGAGGGTCATAGCCGCCGAGCTCCAGAGGGTCGCCAGCCACCTGGTGGCCACCGGGTTCTTCCTCCAGGACCTGGGGGCCCTGGGGACGCCGCTGATGTACTGCTTCAGGGAGCGGGAGCGCATCCTGGAGCTGTTCGAGATGCTGTGCGGGGCCCGCATAACCGTCAGCTACATGCGTCCCGGGGGGGTGTTCTTCGACGCCCCGGAGGACTTCTGGCCGCGGTTGCGCCAGCTCCTCAGGGAGCTGCCCTCCTACATCGGCGAGCTGGAGCAGCTCCTGCTGGAGAACGAGATACTGCTGGTGAGGACCAGGGGCGTGGCTACCCTCTCCCAGGAGCGGGCCATCGAGTGCTCCACCAGCGGCCCGGTGCTGCGGGGCAGCGGCCTGCGGTGGGACTGGCGCAAGGCGGACCCCTACGACGTGTACGACAGGGTGGAGTTCGACGTCCCGGTGGGGAGCAACGGCGATAACCTGGACCGGTTCTGGGTCCGCATGCAGGAGATGCGGCAGAGCCTGCGCATCGTGGACCAGTGCTTGGACCAGATCCCCGATGGCCCTGTCAGGACGGAGCTTCCCCTGGTGCTGAGGCCCCCGGCGGGCGCCGAAGCCTACGCCAGGGTCGAGTCGCCCAAGGGAGAGCTGGGCTTCTACCTGGTCAGCGACGGGGGCATCTCCCCCTACAGGTGCAAGATACGCTCCCCGTCCCTGCTGAACCTCCACGTGACCAAGGACCTGCTGGTGGGGTGGAAGCTGGCTGACATGATCGTGAGCCTGGGCAGCGTCGACATCAACATGGGGGAGGTCGACCGGTGAGCCTTCCCCTCAACGTGGCGCTGAGCCCTCTGAGCCTGCCCAACGGCTGCGCCCTGGACGGCGGTTCGGCGCTCTACGACAGCGTCCTGTTCCGTCAGATATACAACAACGTCGGCAAGCTGCTGCCCGAGCAGCTATGCGCGCTGGACTACTTCATCTCCGGCTTCGCCATCATGTTCATCCTGGTCAACGGCGTGCTCCTTGGGGCAGCGGTCTTCGTGTGGGGCGAGCGGCGGTTGATGGGCAGGGTCCACAACCGGGTCGGGCCCAACCGGTGGGGGCCCTTCGGCCTGCTGCAGCCCATCGTCGACCTGGTCAAGCTCATCACCAAGGAGGACCTGGTCCCGCGGGAGGCGGACAAGATCGCCTTTGCCCTGGTCCCGATAGTCATGATGGTGCCCGTGCTGCTGGGGTTGGCCGTGGTGCCCTTTGCCAGGAACACGTTCCTCGCGGACCTGAACGTGGGCGTACTGTACATCCTGGCGGTGACCTCCATTGGCAGTCTGGGGGTGTTCATGGCTGGCTGGGCGTCGGGGAACCGTTACGCCCTGTTCGGGGCGATGCGGGGCGTGGCCATGCTCATCAGCTACGAGATACCGGCGGTGCTGTCCCTGGTCGGAGTGGTGCTGCTGGCAGGCTCCATGAGCCTGGTGGACGTGGTAGAGGCCCAGACCATCCCCTTCATCCTGGTGCAGCCCCTGGGCATAATCGTGTTCATGCTGGCCATATCGGCGGAGCTGAACCGGACCCCCTTCGACATCGTCGAGGCCGATTCGGAGCTGGTAGCCGGGTTCCACACCGAGTACAGCGGGACCAAGTTCGCCCTCATCCAGGCGGCCGAGTTCGGGGGAGTGCTCGCCGCGTCGGCGGTGATGGCGACCCTGTTCCTGGGAGGCTGGTCGGGGCCATTCCTGTCGGGCCAGCTCGGGGCGTTGTGGTTCTTGAGCAAGGTCGTGTTCTTCGTGCTCCTGTTCGAGTGGATACGGTTCACCTTCCCGCGTCTGAGGGTCGACCAGATCATGGCCTTCGCGTGGAAGTTCCTGTTCCCGGTGAGCCTGCTCAACCTGTTCGTCACGGCCATCCTGGTCTACTGGCTGCGGGACGACGGCGGACACCTGACCCGGGCGGACCTGGGGATCATGGTCGCCATCAACATGTCGGTGGCCGTGGTGGTCCTCTCCTTTGCCGGCAACGTGATCAAGGAGAGGGTCCGTCCGCCCCAGCGCACCGCCCAGGTGGTGCCTTTGAGGGCCGGCGCGGCGGGCCCCGGAAGGCCCGAGGAGGGGTAGCGAGTGTACGGATTCGGTCTTGCCAAGGGCCTTGCGGTCACCTTCAAGAACCTGTTTCGCAAGCCCTTCACTGTCCAGTATCCCGAGGAGCGGGTGCCGCAGCACCCGCGGTTCCGCGGCGAGGAGTTCGCCTGGTACGAGGAGCGGTGCACGGGGTGCGCCTCCTGCGCCAAGTACTGCCCGCTGGGCATTATCAAAATAGTAACGGAGCCCAGCGGCACCGCACCCCAGGAGGGTGACAAGTACAACCTGGAGGTGTTCGACATCGACATCGGCCGCTGCATGTTCTGCGGCCTGTGTGTCGAGGCGTGCCCCTACGACGCCCTCTTCATGGGCAGCGGCTTCGAGAGGGGCAGGTACGAGCGGAGCAAGCTGGTGATCCCCATCGACGAGCTGCGGCAGGCCGAGAAACGGCCCAGCACCTGGTTCCGCCCCCAGCTAGAGGGGTCCGGGTACAATCCCCACGAGGGCCAGCCCAGGGCGTGGCGAGAGGTCGGCAGGGAAGGCTGGACCTGGCACCAGGACGAGAAGGCGGGCGGGAAGTTCCCGGAGAACGCCAGGAAGCCCCGGCCGCTTACCCGACGCGTAGGTGTGGGCGCCGGACCGGGCGCCGCCGAAGGCGACCGGGAAGAGTAGCCGGGAGAATGCTCTTTCAGGACGTCATATTCTGGATCCTGTCAGTGGCGGCCATCGCGTCGGCCCTTGCCGTCGTCCTGCTACCCGACGTGTTTCGTGCGGCCCTGATGCTGGTGGTGGTATTCCTGGCAGTGGCCGGATTGTACGTCATGATGAACGCGGAGTTCCTGGCGGTGGTCCAGGTGCTCATATACGCCGGCGCCATCGCCATCCTCATCATATTCGCCATCATGCTGACGAGGGACGTGCAGCTTGGGAACCTGCCCAACCGGCTCCAGCCGGTGGCCGGGCTGATCCCCGCCCTGATACTGGCGGCCCTGGTGTTCGTGGCGGTGGACACGGATTGGAGGCTGCTGTCGGACCGCACCGAGCTTGCCGAGAGCATCGAGATGGTGCAGACCAACTCCGTGGGGGGCATACCCGACGACGAGCGGGCGAGTATCGGACCGGCGGCGGACCGGTCCGGACTGGGAGAGCTGCTCATCAACGACTTCGTGCTGCCCTTCGAGATCGCGTCCGTCCTGTTGCTGGCGGCGGTGATAGGGGCGCTGGTCCTGGTGCGGGAGAGTTGAGGCCGGTATGGGCCTAGAGCAGCTCCTCATCGTTTCCGCCGTGCTCTTCTCCATCGGCCTCTACGGGGCGATGGCCCGGCGCAACGTCATCACGGTGCTCATGTCCGTTGAGCTGATGTTCAACGCGGTCAACGTCGCCCTGGTGGCCTTCGCCAAGTACGTGGAGCCCGCGGGAGTGGACGCGCAGCTGGGAGTAGTGCTGACCGGGCAGGTGTTCGCCCTGTTCATAATAGCTGTGGCCGCAGCGGAGATAGCCCTCGGGCTGGGCATCGTTATCGCCCTCTACCGGAACAGGGAGACGGTGGACGTCAGCCAGGCGAACCTCATGCGGAGGTAGGGAGCCGGCCCTCGTTGCCGTGCCCGCGGGAGGCAGGGGCCTGCCTCTCTTTGGAGATACGGGGCCTTGGCGATACGCGCTTTTCGGAGACACGGGTCGGAGAGACGGGGCGACGGAAGTAGCAGAGAGATGTGGACAGAGTTCAAAAGGGTGACCAGCCTGATGACCGCCGAGATGTGGAAAGAGGTGTTGGAGGGCGAAGGCCTGCCCACCCGCATACTCAACGACGGCGACATCCTGGACTGGAGCGAGCGGTCAACATTCCGCATCATGGTGCCCCGGGGCAGGGAGCACGTGGCAGAGGAGATTCTCAGGAAGCTATGATCCCAGAGGCGGGAGTCTGGGCCATATTCCTGGTGCCGCTGGCGGCGTTTCTCCTGATATCGCTGGTCCTCCGGCCCTTCTTCAAAGGGTATCCGCAGCTTGGCGCCTACGTCACCATCCTGGCCATCGCCGCGGCCTTGGCCCTGTCGTCCTGGCTGCTGTACTCGGCCATCGGCGGACGCACCGACCTGGAGTTCGCCTCCCACCCGTGGCTCACCGTCGGGGCGCTGGAGATACGCGTGGGCCTGATGGTGGACCACCTCACGGCGGTGATGCTGGTGGTGGTGACGGGCGTCAGCCTTATGGTCCAGGTGTACTCCATGGGCTACATGAAGGGCGACCCGGGCTACCCTCGCTACTTTGCCCTGATGTGCCTTTTCACAGCGTCCATGGTGGGCCTGGTGGTGTCCAGCAACATCGTGCAGCTCTACGTCTTCTGGGAGCTGGTGGGAGTGTGCTCCTACCTGCTCATCGGGTTCTGGTACAACCGCCCCTCGGCCGCAGCCGCGGCCAAGAAGGCGTTCCTGGTGACCCGGATCGGGGACGTGGGCTTCCTGCTGGCCATCCTGTACCTGTTCTTCAACGGGTCGACCTTCAACGACGCCGGGTTGAACCCCCTGGAGATCGCGGACATCCACGAGGGCATCGGGATGGGCCTCCTGGGGAGCATGGCCGTTACGTGGCTGGCGGTGGGCATCTTCGCCGGGGCCGCGGGGAAGTCGGCCCAGTTCCCGCTGCACGTCTGGTTGCCCGACGCCATGGAGGGCCCGACCCCCGTTAGCTCCCTCATACACGCCGCGACGATGGTCGCCGCCGGGGTGTTCCTGGTAGCCCGGTTCTTCCCCGTGTTCGAGGCCTCCCAGGACGCGATGAGCGCGGTGGCCGTCGTGGGCGCGTTCACGGCCATCTTCTCGGCCACTATGGGGTTGGCGTCCAACGACATCAAGCGCGTCATGGCCTACTCCACCGTGAGCCAGCTCGGGTACATGATGGCGGCCCTGGGCGTGGGGGCCTTCGGCGCGGCCATCTTCCACCTGTTCAACCACGCCTTCTTCAAGTGTTTGCTGTTCATGGGCGCCGGGAGCGTCAACCACGCGGCCGGCACCTTCGACATGCGTTACATGGGGGGCCTGCGGCGGGTGATGCCCTGGACCTACGCCGCGACACTGATAGGGGCCCTGAGCCTGGCGGGCATATTCCCGCTGTCGGGCTTCTGGAGCAAGGACGAGATACTGCTGCACGCGTGGCGCGGCCATGGGACCGTGGACGCCGTGGTGTTCTGGCTGCTGATAGTCGCCGTGTTCCTGACGGCCGTGTACGCCTTCCGCATGATATACATGACCTTCCACGGGCAGTTCAGGGGCGGCGCGGAGAGGGAGCACCAGGAGCAGGGGGAGGGGGCCCCGGTGGCGGGTGCCCACGACGTGCACCTGGCCGAGTCCCCCCCGTCCATGGTCGGGCCCATGCTGGTCCTGGCCCTGGCGGCGGTCGTGTCGGGCTACCTGGTGAACCCTCTGGGGTTCAAGGAAGGGTTTTTGGGGATCGCTCCCCACTGGTTCAACGACTTCATCGTCGGGCCCGGGGCCGCGGCGGTGGGGTACGAGAAGTTCAGCTTCCCCCTGGCGTCCATCTCTGTGTTGGTCGCGGCCGGGGGAATCGGCGTGGCCACGCTGCTGTACGTGTGGCCCAGGGTGTCGCTGGACGGGCTGGGCTGGCCCTTCAGGGCGGGTCAGCGTCTGCTTACCGAGCGGTACTACATGGACCACCTGTTCGAGGGGCAGGTCACGTACCGGCTGTTCTACAGGACCATCGCCGGCACGCTGGACTGGTTCGACCGGTGGATCGTGGACAACGTGGCGGAGTTCGCCGGCTGGTTCTCGCGCAACATAGGCCGGGCCATCAGCCTCGTCCAGGCGGGGCAGGTGCAGGGATACGCCGCGGTCGCCACCGTGGGAGTGGCAGTGATAGTGGGGGCATTCCTGATTTGGGGGTAAGGAGCGTCGCGCGGCCTGTACCGGCCGGCGCATGAGCGCCTAGGGTAATGGAATCAAACGGGGAATTCAACGGGCTACTGACCGCCACCGTGTTCGTCCCCCTGCTGGGGGCGCTGGTCATCGCCGCCGTGTTGCGGAGCGACGTGCTGGTGCGCGCCTTTGCCGTCGCCGTGGCACTGGTGGAGCTGGCGCTGTCCATCACCGTCTTCTCCCTGTTCGACAACGGGGAGGGGGCAGAGCGGTTCCAGCTTATCGACCGGATCGACTGGATAGGCGTCGGCACCTTCTTCAACAACGAGACGTTCTCGGCCAGCTACCACCTGGGGGTGGACGGCCTCAGCGCCCCGATGGTGCTGCTGACCGGGCTGTTGGGTTTCTGCGCCGTGCTGGCGTCCTGGAACGTCAAGCTGCGGGTACGGGAATACTTCATCTGGCTCCTGGTGCTGCAGACGGCGGTCCTGGGAGTGTTCGTGTCCCTGGACTTCCTGCTCTTCTTCCTGTTCTGGGAGCTGGAGCTCCTGCCCATGTACCTGCTGATCTCCATCTGGGGGACGGGCCGCAAAGAGTACTCGGCCATGAAGTTCCTGATCTTCACCATCCTGGGAAGCGCCTTCATGCTGGTGGCCATCGTCGCCGTGTACGCGACGCCCATCGACGGGACCTTCGACATGGTCTACCTGTCGGAGAACGGCATCGACGCCGCCCGCACCGTCATACCCATCGGGGTCCTGTTCTGGTTCTTCGTGGCGGCCTTTGCCATCAAGCTCCCCGTGTGGCCCGTCCACACGTGGCTGCCCGACGCCCACACCGACGCCCCGACCGCGGTGAGCGTGATGCTGGCGGGGGTGCTCCTGAAGATGGGCGGATACGGGCTGATCCGCGTCTCGGTGGGCATGTTCCCCGACCTGGACGGGGCGGAGGCCTTCTCCTGGGCGCTGGTGGTGCTGGCGGTGATAAGCGTGCTGTACGGAGCGGCGGTGACCATCCGCCAGACGGACCTGAAACGGCTCATCGCCTACAGCAGCGTTAGCCACATGGGGCTCGTCATGCTGGGCGTGGCGGTGGCCGTGGGCGGGGGTCCGGCCTCCGGCGTGGCCCTGTCCGGGGCCAACATGCAGATGTTCGCCCACGGCACCATCACCGGGCTCCTGTTCCTGCTGGTCGGGCTGGTGTACGACAAGGCCCACACCCGCTACATCCCGGACCTGGGAGGTCTCGCGGGCCGGATGCCCGTCATAGCCACGGTGTTCCTGATAGCGGGCCTGGCGTCGCTGGGACTGCCCGGGCTCAGCGGATTCGTGGCCGAGGTGCTGGTGTTCCTGGGCTCCTTCGAGGCCTTCCCGTGGCCCACGGTGCTGGCGGTGTGCGGAATAGTGCTGGCCGCCGGGTACATACTGTGGATGATCGAGCGGGTCATGTTCGGCCCGCCCCGGGAGCGCTTCTCCTCCATCGGCGACGCGGCGCTGGTGGAGGCCATACCCCTGGGAGTGCTGGTGGTCAGCATCGTGGTGGTGGGGTTCTACCCGGCCTTCATCACCGACGTGTTTGACGCAGGCGTAGAGCCCATCCTACAGGTGGTGCAGGGGATGGAGGCGGTCCGATGACCTGGGAGGACCTGCGACTCCTCTCCCCCGAGGTGGCCATGGTCGGCGTGGCGACCTTCGTCATCCTCCTGGACCTGGTGGTGAGCCGCAAGGGCTTCCTGGCCCTGGCATCGGTGTTGGGCCTCCTCATCCCCCTGGGGCTGAGCATATGGCTGTGGGTGGACGTGAGCCAGGCGCCGGCGGGCCAGCTCGCGGGCATCTTCGACCTCGCCGGGTCCAGGGCCGCTCTTACCGTGGACCAGTTCGCCCTCTTCTTCAAGTTCCTGGTCATAGGGGTGGTGGCCCTCATCGTGCTGGCGTCGACGGACTACGTCGGGAAGATGTCCCGTTACCAGGGAGAGTACTACGGGCTGATTCTCATGTCGGCCACGGGGATGATGCTGCTGGCGGCCGCGGGAGAGCTGATAACCCTGTATATCTCCTTGGAGCTGACGGCGCTGCCGCTGGCGGCCCTGGCGGCCTTCCTGATGACCCCCCGGTCCAGCGAGGCGGGGATCAAGTTCCTGGTCCTCAGCGCCGTAAGCTCCGGGCTGCTGCTTTACGGTATGGCCCTGGTGTTCGGCTTCACGGGCAGCACGTACCTGCCGGACATCGGCGAGGCGCTCTCCGCCTCCATGTCCGGCGGCACGCCCTTCGGCAGCTACGCCATGCTGGTCGGCATAGTCCTTATGATTGCCGGCTTCGGCTTCAAGATCTCCGCGGTGCCCTTCCAGATGTGGGTGCCCGACGTGTACGAGGGGGCCCCGACCCCGGTGACGGCCTACCTCTCGGTGGCCAGCAAGGCGGCGGGGTTCGCCGTGCTGCTGCGCGTCTTCTACACCAGCTTCGGGGCCTTCGAAGTGGACTGGCACATCCTGTTCGCCGCCCTGGCCGCAGCCTCCA
Source organism: Dehalococcoidia bacterium (assembly GCA_965207305.1). Classification (GTDB taxonomy): domain Bacteria; phylum Chloroflexota; class Dehalococcoidia; order Lucifugimonadales; family JAGWBF01; genus JAGWBJ01. The sequence goes on from CBDBMB010000003.1 coordinate 667,613, forward strand.
TGACGGTGGGGAACCTGGTGGCGGTGACCCAGAGCAACATAAAGCGTCTGCTGGGGTACAGCACCATCGCCCACGCCGGCTACCTGCTGGTGGGCCTGGCCGCCGTGGCGTCCCGGACCTCGGGCGACCCCGGGGACAGCATCCTGGGGCCCAGCAGCATCCTCTTCTACCTGGGCGCCTACGCGGCGACCAACCTAGCCGCCTTCTTTGCAATCATCGCCATCTCCAACAAGACGGGCAGCGACCAGATAAGCGACTTCGCTGGGATGGCCCGGCGGGCTCCCTTCGTGGCCTTTGCCCTGGCCCTGGCGCTGGTGGCCCTGGTGGGGGTGCCGCCCACGGGCATCTTCATCTCCAAGCTGTACATCTTCACCGCCGCGGTGAACAGCGACCTGGCGTGGCTCGCCATCGTCGGCGTGGTCAACAGCGTGGTATCGGCCTACTACTACCTGCGGGTCGTGCGGGTGATGTACCTGGACGCCCCGGCCTCGGAGGAGCGGCTGCCGTCCTCCCACCCCTTCCGGCTGGCCCTGGGGCTATCGGCGCTGGCGGTGCTGTTCGTGGGGGTCTACCCCGGCCCCCTGCTCCGGCTGGCCGAGATCGCCGTGGGCAACCTGGTCTAGGCGGGGGGCGGGCGCCCCAGGATGCCCCTTGCGCGAGGCGCAGTTTTGTTGACACCCGTTCGTGGCGATGCTAGACTGCCGGTGGCCTGCCGCCGGGGCCTTCAAGGCCCCTTCCAGGCGAAAGCGGCGCCGATGATCGAGGTCTGAAGGGGCGGGGCGACGTCGAAATCCACAGGTAAGATAGGGTTTATCTATAAGTACGGTCAGGCGGAGGCCTTGGAGATGGCGTCGGCCCTGATCGAACGGCTGGACCTCCAGGACAGGTCGTGGGTCTGCTCGACCTCCGACGTGAGGCCCGGCATGTCCGACGTCCGGGACACGGACCTTGTCGTCACGGTGGGCGGCGACGGGACCATCATCCGCGCCGCCACCGTCACGGCGCCCAACGAAATACCCATCCTCGGGGTCAACATGGGGCGCCTGGGGTTCATGACGGAGCTGGAGGCCGACGAGGCGCTGGACTCCGTCCCCAGCTACCTGGAGGGGACGGCAAGGGTCGAGGGACGGTCCATGCTGAGGGTCGAAGTCGCACCGATGGAGAGCACGGACGAGGTCGGGGCTTCCAACGGGGTCTACCATGCGCTGAACGACGCCGTCGTTGGCAGGGGCGCCACCTCCCGGGTCGTGCAGGTGCGCACGGCCATAGACGGGGCCCACCTGACGGACTTCCGGGCCGACGCCGTGATAGTGTCCACCGCCACCGGCAGCACCGGGTACAACCTGGCCGTCGGCGGACCGATCCTGGCGCCCCAGGCCACCGACATCATACTCAAGTCGGTGGCGCCCCACGTGGGGATGGCCCCGGCGCTGGTGCTGCCCGGGTCCTCGGTGGTGGAGCTGGTGGTGGACACGGACCACCAGGCCATGCTCAGCGTGGACGGGTTCCAGGACAGGGAGCTCGTGGCGGGAGACGGAGTGCTGGTGCAGCAGAGCCACATGAAGGCGCTGTTCCTCAGGGCCCACCCGGCCACCCACTACTACGAGACCCTCACCAGGCGCCTGGGGTTCGGCGGCGGCCAGAGCAGCACGAGGGCCATACAGTACTAGCCTTGCCCAACTCCTCTCCACAAGACGAGCCGTCAGTTGACAGCCGGGTTGCCTACGAAGGCAAGATCGTGAACCTGCGAGTGGACACCGTAAGCCTGCCCCAGGGAAGGCTGGGCACCAGGGAGATAGTGGAGCACGTCCCCTGCGTGTGCGTCGTACCCCTGGACGACGACGGCAACGTGGTGATGGTGCGCCAGTACCGGAAGCCCGTGGAGGAGACCCTTTTGGAGGTGCCCGCAGGGGGGATGGACCCCGGGGAGAGCCCGGAGGACGCGGCCCGGCGGGAGCTCCGCGAGGAGACGGGGTACGCGGCCGGGGAGCTGTCCCACCTGTCCAGCTTCTGGACGACCCCCGGTTTCTGCACCGAGCTGATGCACGCCTACGTGGCCAGGGGCCTCCGGCCGGGGGCCCTCAGCCCGGACGAGGACGAGAACATCGAGGTGGTCAGGGTGCCCTTGAGCGGCGCGGTCGACCTGATACGCCGGGGCGAGATCAGGGACGCCAAGAGCATCGCGTCGCTCCTGCTGGTCCTAGACCGCCAATAGCCTCTTGAATCCAAGGAGAAGGCCATGCTTGAACACGACGTACTGGTGATTGGCGCGGGCCTGGCCGGCATGAGGGCCGCCCTGGCCGCCGCCCAGTCGGGCGCCGACGTCGGGATCATATCCAAGGTGTACCCGGTGAGGAGCCACTCCAACGCCGCCCAGGGGGGAATCAACGCCGCCCTGGTGGACCGGGGCGATAGCTGGGAGGAGCACGCCTTCGACACGGTCAAGGGCAGCGACTACCTGGGGGACCAGGACGCCATCGAGCTGATGTGCAAGGTCGCCGGCGAGGAGCTCATCTCCATGGAGCACATGGGGGTGATCTTCAACCGGGACGACGACGGGCGGCTGGGCACCAGGTCCTTCGGGGGCCAGCGCCGGGCTAGGACCTTCTTCGTCGCCGACTTCACCGGCCAGGCCATGCTCCACGTGCTCCACGAGCAGCTCATGAAGTCCCAGGTCGCCAGCTACGAGGAGTGGTTCGTCACCAAGCTCATCCTGGAGGAGGGCGAGTGCTGCGGCGTGGTGGCGATGGAGATACGCACCGGCCGCCTCTACGTCATCCGGGCCAAGACGGTGATCCTGGCCACCGGCGGCGTGGGCAGGGCGTACGAGCCGAGCACCAACGCCCTCATCGTTACGGGGGACGGCATGGCCCTGGCCTACAACGCGGGGGCGCTGCTCATGGACATGGAGATGGTCCAGTACCATCCCACCACCCTGAAGGGCAGCGGCGTCCTCATCACCGAGGGCGCCAGAGGCGAGGGCGCCTACCTGCTGAACCGCCACGGCGACCGGTTCATGGAGAAGTACGCCCCCAGCATGATGGAGCTGGCCTCCAGGGACGTGGTCTCCCGCTCCGAGGCCACCGAGATCGCCGAGGGCAACGGCGTCGACGGGTGCGTGCTGCTGGACTGCCGCCACCTGGGCGAGCAGGTGATACGGGAGAAGCTGTCGCAGATATACGACATCGGCCTGGACCTGGTGGGAGTGGACATAACCAAGGAGCCGATCCCCATCACCCCGGGCATGCACTACATAATGGGTGGCATCAAGACGGACGTGGACGGCCTCACCAGGGTGCCGGGCCTGTACGCCGCCGGGGAGTGCGCCTGCGTCAGCGTCCACGGCGGCAACCGGCTGGGGGCCAACTCGCTGCTGGACACCATCGTCTTCGGCCGCCGGGCGGGAAACCACGCCGCCGCGGTCGCGTCGGAGAAGGGGTACCGGGACCTGGACATAAGGGCGCTGGTCTCCGAAGAGGAGGCCAGGCTCCGCGGCGTGCTGGACCGGCCGGCCAACGGCGACCGTGTGGCATCGGTGCGCCGGGACATGGGCGTGACCATGGACCGGCACCTGGGCGTGTACCGCAACGAGGAGGGAATGACCGAGGCCCTGGCCGACGTCCGCAAGCTGAAGGAGCGGTACGCCTCGGTGCCCGTGGAGGACAAGGGCAGCGTCTTCAACACGGACCTGATCTTCGCCCTGGAGCTGGGGTTCATGCTGGACTGCGCCGAGGCCATCGTGCTCAGCGGCCTGGAGCGGAAGGACAGCCGCGGCGCCCACTCCCGCACCGACTTTACCGAGAGGGACGACGAGAACTGGCTGAAGCACGTCCTGGTCTCCCACTCTGACGAGGGGCCCCAGGTCTCCCACCTTCCCGTGGTGATAACCCAGTGGACGCCCGAGGAGAGGAAGTACTGATGGAAGTCAAGCTCAAGATAAAGCGATACGGTCCCGAGGACGAGACCCCGGAGTCCTACTGGGCCGACTACCAGGTCGAGGTGGACCAGTACACCACCGTCCTGGACGCCCTCATCAACATCCGCGAGGACATGGACGGCACCCTGTCCCTCAGGTGCTCCTGCCGCAGCGCCATATGCGGCTCGTGCGCCATGCGGGTCAACGGCCACGCCGCCCTGGCCTGCAAGACCCGGGTGACCCAGATCTCCCCCGAGGGGGAGGACATCACCATCGAGCCCGCGGGGGTGATGCCCGTGGTCAAGGACCTGGTGGTGGACATGACTCCCTTCTGGGACAAGGTGAAGGCGGTGGAGCCGTGGCTGCAGCCCAAGGGCCCGGAGCCCGAGGGCGAGTACCTGGCGCCCAACGAGGACATGCTGCACCTGGCCGGGGTAATGGACTGCATCATGTGCGGCGCCTGCGTCTCCGACTGCACGGTGCTGGAGGTGGACCCCAACTTCCTGGGGCCCGCCGCCCTGGCCAAGGCGTACCGGTTCGTCGCGGACCCGCGAGACGGTGAGGACAGCTACCGCCTGGGCGGCCTGAGCCAGGAGACGGGCATCTGGGACTGCACCCGGTGCTTCGAGTGCGTCGAGGTGTGCCCCAAGGGAGTGGCGCCCATGGACCGCATCATGGCCCTGCGGGACCGGGCCATCAGCGCCGGGTACGACAACAACACCGGCGCCCGCCACACCGACGCCTTCGTGGACATCGTGGGGCACAGCGGTTGGCTGGACGAGCTGAAGCTGCCCCTCAGGACCTTCGGCGTCTTCAACCTACCGGCCATGATCGGCATGGCGCCGGTGGGGCTCCGCGCCCTGCTTCGGGGGAAGATGCCGCCGGTGCTGCACACGATGCTCCCGAACGTCCAGAACGTCCGCCGCATCTTCAGGAGGCTGGGACACCTGGGCTAGGGGCCCGCGTGGGCCGTCCGTAGTAGTCCAAGAAGAGAGGGAATTCCGATGCCCAAGTATGCTTTCTTCCCGGGATGCGTCTCAAGAGGGGGATGCCCCGAGCTCTACCCCGCCGCGATGGCGGTCTGCGACAAGCTGGACATCGAGCTGGTGGAGCTGACGGGCGCGTCGTGCACCGGCGCCGGGGTCCTCCAGGAGAAGAACCAGCTCCTGGGCGACGTGCTCAACGCCCGGACCTTCGCCATGTCCGAGCGCCTGGGCCTCCCCATCATGACCATATGCAGCACGTGCCAGGGCGTGATGAGCCAGGCCAACAAGCGCCTCACCGACGACGCCGGGTACCTGGCCACGGTGAACGAGCACCTGTCCGAGGAGGGCCTGGAGTACAAGGGGACGGCGGTGATCAAGCACCTGCTGTGGGTGATCATCGAGGACGTGGGAGTGGAGAGGTTGGGCTCCCTGGTCACCACGCCGCTGACCCACCTGCGGGTGGCCCCGTTCTACGGGTGCTACATCATCCGGCCCAGCGACGCCCTGGGCTTCGACGAGAACCCCGAGCGGCAGACCTCCCTGGAGACGGTGATCGCGACCCTGGGGGGGCAGGTGGTGGACTTCCCCGGAAAGACCCGGTGCTGCGGGTTCCCAATCCTGACGATCAACGAGCGGAACTCGGTGGCGATGGTGGGCAAGCACACCTCCGAGGCCGCCGACCTGGGGGCCGACGCGATGGTGACCCCCTGCCCCCTCTGCCACCTGAACCTGGACGGCTACCAGCCCAAGGCCATGGCCCAGACCCGGCGGAGCATAGACCTCCCCATCCTGCACCTGCCCCAGCTCATCGGCCTTGCCATGGGCCTGGACCCACTGGACCTGGGGCTGCAGAAGCACATCATCTCGCCAAAGGCCGTGGTGGAGAAGATGGGCGCCCCGGCGTAGGAGGTCAGGTGAGGGGCAGGGGCGGCTGCCACCACTTGCCGGTGTCGTTTACCTCCACGGCGGTGACCCACTTCACCCAGTCGTAGCCGCGCTTTCCCGGCGCCACCAGCCGCAGGGGAAAGCCGTGGCGGTGGGACAGGGGCTCCCCGCCCACGCGGGTGGACAGCAGATAGCCCTCGGCCTCCTCCAGGGAGAACCGGCGGGCGTATCCCGTCACCGACCGGACCGTCACGCTTGCCGCATCGGGTCCGATCCCCGCCCGCTCCAGGACCGTCTTCAGCCGTACGCCGTCCCACTCCTGGGTGGAGTACCATCCCCCCGTGCAGTCCAGCGTGGCCGTCAGCCGGTCCCGGTAGCCCTCGACCTGCCGGTGGTCCAGCCGGAGGTGACTCTGGACATGGCCGCCGACCTCCAGGGACCAACCCTCGGAGTCCACCGGCCGGGGGTCGTCGTTCAGCCATGAGGTCGAGGGGAAGGCGTTGCCGGCGAAGCTTCCGCGCTCGTAGGAGCCGGTGAAGCGCCGGTCGTGGCCGGGAAGGGCCAGCACCTGGTTCGCCGCTTCACCCACCCTCCAGAGGGCCAGGCCCGCCACGGCCAGGCCCGCCAGTCGCAGGGCAAAGCGGCGTTCGGCCCAGAAGCGGGGCCGCAGGGTCCAACGCTGGCGGAGGGTGTGCCACAGGAGCAGGGGCCCCATGGCGAGGGACAGGTAGATGTGCCAGGAGATTCCACTGAACCCGGCGAAGCTAAAGCGGCCGGCGTGGCTCCAGGCCAGTCCCAGGCCCAGGGAGACCAGGAGCAGGGAGAGCAGCACCAGGGAGCCCAGGTGCGCGGCGGGGATGCCCTTCCGGCGGCGCAGCCCGGCCAGCGACGCCAGGATGTTCCGGCCCTTCCACAGGAGCAGCGCGACGAGGCCGAACCCGCACACCCGGTGGATGTTCAACGCCGAGACCCACCCGGGCGTGCCGTGCATGAGGCCCAGGAGGCCGGTGGAGACCTCGACGGCGCCCAGCAACAGGATCAGGACGTTGGCCCATGGATGCTTCATAGGAGGGAGATACCTGCTGCCCGTTCATACGGTCCGGGCAGGCCTCCGGATCACTCGGGGTGGGCTCCCCCGCCCCTGGTTCCGGCCTGCGCCGGAATTGCCCATGTCAACTCGTAGGGGCGCCTCTCGTGGGCGCCCACGAGGGACGCCCCTACGACAGGACCGGAGCCAAAAGGGTTATCTTCAGAGGAACGACGGGTCGGGTGATTCCTCGTTGTGCGCCGGTCGGGCCCTACCCCGTCAGCTTGTCGATGGCGTGGGAGAACACCTCGATGGTGCGGTCTACGTCTTCGTCGGTGATGGCCAGGGAGGGGTAGAACTTGTCCGGCAGGCTCTTCAGTATCCCCTCCTCCAGCAGCGTCGTGTTGAACGCGGCCATCATGGCCGAGTCCGCCAGGAGGGTGTCCCTGTAGTTGACCATGGGCCGGTCGGAGAAGTAGAAGCCGAACATCACGTCCTCGCCCGAGGGCTGCATGGCGATGCCCGCGTCGCCGCACAGCCGATCCAGGGCGTCCCGCAGCTTGCGGCCGGTGCCGTGCAGGCGCTCGTAGGCCCCCTCCTTGCGCATCTCCGCCAGCGTGGCAAGGCCGGCCGCGCAGGCTACCGTGGTGCCGTTGAGGGTGCCTATCTGGGGGATGTAGGAGTCCTGGTCCACCATCGACGAGTCGTAGGTGGACATAAGGTCCTCCCGCCCCGCCACCACCGCCAGGGGGTAGCCTCCGCCCACGATCTTGCCGTAGGAGGCCAGGTCGGGGGTCACGCCGTAGTACTCCTGGGCCCCGCCGTAGGCCAGCCGGAAGCCGGTGACCACCTCGTCGAAGATCAACGGTATGTCGTAGTGGGCCGTGGCGTCCCGCAGCGCCTGCAGGAAGCCGGGCTTGGGGGCCAGGATGCGCTGCATCGGCTCGACGATCACCCCGGCCAGCTCGTCGTGATGGGTCTCGATGATGGCCGTGGTGGTCTCTATGTCGTTGAAGGGCGCCACCAGCACCGTTTCGCTGATTATGCTGGGAATTCCGGCCGAGTTGGCCACCGGCTCAGGGTACTCGGGAAGCTGGTCGGGCCGTGGGAATATGCTCATGAGCCCGTACTCGCTGGTCCCGTGGTATCCCCCCTCGAACTTCAATATCTTGTCCCGCCTGCGGTAGCCCCTGGCGATGCGCATGCACTGGAGGTCGGCGTCGGTGCCGCTGGTGGTGAACCGCACCTTGTCGGCGCAGGGGACGGCCTTCACCACCTCGTCGGCCAGCAGCACCGCCTGCTCGTTGGTGGCGAAGAAGGTGCTGCCCTGCTCCACGGCGGCGACTGCCGCCGCCACGACCGCTGGGTGGGCGTGGCCCAGGACCATGGGGCCCGAGCCGTTCAGGTAGTCGATGTACTCGTTGCCGCTGACGTCCCAGACCTTGGACCCCTTGCCGCCCTTGATGATGAAGCGGTGGGCATCGTCCAGCGCCAGGTTTCCGGTGAATCCGCCGGGGAACACCTCGGCCGCCTTGGCCAGCAGGTCTCTCTCCGCCTTGGTCCGCTCGGGCATCTCCGTCCTCCTATGGGGATAATCGGTGGGGGGATAGTCGCTTTCTTGGGAAACGGGCGGGTGGCAGGCGCTCTAGGACAGGCTCCGGAGCAGCCTTCCATACCCTTCTATGGGCTCGGTCCATCCGGCGGTCCTGAGGGCGTTCCAGATGGTGGCCTGGTTCACTGTTATCACTGTCTTGCCCAGGCGTTGCTCCAGCTCCTCAGCCGCCTCCAGGGCCCGCCACGCCGTGCCGGGCAGAAACACCGTGTCGGCCTCATCCCTGGCGACGGTGAGGGCGAAATCGACGATCACGTGGGGCTCCTGGGTATCGATGTCCCTGGGGTCCATGGACTCCTGCATCCAGGGCTGGCCCTCGGCGTTGACAACCTGGAACCCGGCCTCCTCCAGAAGGGGCTTCAGCCACGTGTTCAGGTGGTGGTTGCGGTAGGGGCCCGCCACGCTGATCTTCTCCGTGCCCACGTGGCGCATCGCCTCTATGCAGGAGGTCACGGCGGTGATGGAGGGGACTCCGCTGGCCCGCTCCATGTGCTCCGCCATCTGGCGGTCGAAGGCGAGGCTGCCCCTGTGCCAGGTGCCGCCGGTGCAGGCGTAGGCCAGGACGTCCAGCTCCACGTTGGCCAGGGACCTGACGCCCCGCTCCACGTCCTCGTTCATCTTGGTCTGGTTGGTGCCGAACATGACCCACTGGACGGTGTCCGCCTCCTGGGGCGTCATGTTGACCTCGTACTCCTGGTCCTCGGGCTTCTCCGGCTGGTTTCCCCACCGGCCGTTCCACATGCGCTCGAAGTGCACGGTCACGTCCCGGGGGACCACGGTGTAGAAATCGGGCTCCACCACCGGGTTGGTGGCCGGCAGCAGCGCGCCTATGCGTTTCCTCTTGGACATACCCAACCGTCCCTCCAGGTCAGCCGCCGGCGGCCGCGTTGCGCATGACCTCCACCATCTCCCTGGTGTTGGCGGCGGACTTGTCCAGGGCGGCCCGCTCCTCGTCGGTGAGGCTGATCTCGATTATCTGCTCCAGTCCCCCGGCGCCCAGCTTCACGGGCACCCCCACATACAGGCCCTCGATGCCGTACTCGCCCTCCAGGTACGCGCAGCACGGCAGGATGCGCTTCCGGTCCAGGAGCACCGCTTCGGCCATCTGGGTGATGGCCGCCGAGGGCGCGTAGTAGGCGCTGCCCGCCTTCAGCAGGGCGACGATCTCGCCGCCCCCCTGGCGGGCCCGCTTCACCAGGCGGTCGATGGTGTCCTGGGGCAGCAGCTCGGAGATGGGGATGCCGCCCACCGTCGTGTACCGGACCAGGGGGACCATGTCGTCCCCGTGGCTGCCTAGCACGTAGGCCTGCACGTCCTCGCCGGAGACTCCCAGCTCCTCGGCTATGAAGGTCCGGAACCGGGAGGTGTCCAGGATCCCGGCCATGCCGAAGACCCTCTCCCTGGGAAAGCCGCTGACCTCGTAGGCGTGCTGGACCATGGGGTCCAGGGGGTTGGTGACCACTATGATGATGCAGTTGGGGGAGTGGGCGACCACCTCGGACGTGACGGAGCCGACGATCTTCATGTTAGTCAGGAGCAGGTCGTCCCTGCTCATGCCAGGCCTTCGGGCGATGCCCGCGGTGATGATGACCAGGTCAGAGCCGGCGGTGGCCTCGTAGCCGTTGCTCCCGGTGATGGAGGCGTCGCTGCCCACCACGGGGCCCGACTCCAACATGTCCAGCGCCTTGCCCTGGGGCAGGTCCTCCACCACGTCCACCAGGACCACGTCGGCGTAGCCCAGGCCGTGGATCCTCTGGGCCGTGGTGGCCCCCACGTTTCCGGCGCCGACCACCGTTACCTTTTTGCGCATGCGGATCTCCTTTGGCGTTTCTGGCCGCCGGCCGTCAGCCGCTCGTCCCCGGCGGCGCGGCCGCTACCCTTTGACGTACTCGTCCCACCGGGAGTCCAGGTTCGGGTCCTCGACGGTGGCCATGATGTACTCACCCAGCTCCTGGCTGGTGCAGCCCGTGTCGCGGCCGGTGATGGCGATCTTCCGCTCGTACTGGCCGCAGATGTCCAGGGCCTTGTGGAGCTTGTCGCCCTGCTCCTCGAAGCCGATGTGGGTCAGCAGCATGGCCCCGGCGCGCATCATCGAGCTGGGGTCGGCGTACTGGGCCCTGCCCTCCCGGACCATGCGGGGGGCGCTGCCGTGGATGGCCTCGAACATCCCGTAGCGCTTGCCCACGTTGGCGCTTCCCGCCGTGCCCACGCCGCCCTGGATCTGGGCCGCCTCGTCGGTGAGGATGTCGCCGTACAGGTTGGGAAGCACCAACACCTGGAACTGCTTCTGCCGGGCGGGGTTGATGAGGGCCGCGGTCATGATGTCGATGTACCAGCCCTCCCAGCCGATGTTGGGGTACTTCTCCGAGACCTTCCGGGCGATGTCTAGGAACTTCCCGTCGGTGGTCTTGACGATGTTGGCCTTGGTGACCACCGTCACCGTGTCCTTCCCCGTGCGCTGGGCGTGGGCGAAGGCGGCGTCGATTATTCGCTCGGAGCCCTGGCTGGTGATGACCCGGAAGTCGATGCCCAGGTCCTCGGTGACGTTGACGCCCTGGCTGCCCACGGCGTACATGTCCTCGGTGTTCTCCCGGAAGAAGGTCCAGTCGATGCCCTCCCGGGGGATGCGCACCGGCCGGATGTTGGCGAACAGGTCCAGCTCCTTGCGCATGGACACGTTGGCGCTCTCCAGGTTGGGCCAGCCGTCCCCCCTCTCGGGCGTGTGAGTCGGGCCCTTCAGGGTGACGTGGCACTGCTTGATATCGGCCAGCACGTCGTCGGGGATGCTCTTCAGCTTCTCGGCCCGGTTCTCGATGGTCAGGCCCTCGATGGTGCGGAACTCCACCTTGCCGCCGGCCACCTGGTCCTTGAGCAGGAACTCCAGCACCCGCTGGGACTCGGCGGCGATGAACGGGCCGATGCCGTCGCCCCCGATCATGCCCACCACGATGGGGCTGACCTCGCTGTAGTCGACCCAGTCCTGCTCGGCCTTGAGGCGCTCCACCCGTTCCAGCTGCTGAGCGAGGACGGCGCCGAACTGCTCTTTGGCTGCCTCTATGGCGCTGGTATCTGCCATGCCGGCTCCTTTACCTTTCTCCCCCTCCCCTTGCCGGAGAGACGCGCACCGAGGGGGCTGCCGTGGAATGGACCCTACGGCTGAAAAACTCCGGTGACATTATAGCCCCATTCGAGGCGTGGGGATAGTCCCGCCCGCTAGCCGCCCAGCTGGGCGGCCAGGTCGCCGGGCGCGGTGACGGGAAGCCGGCAGGCGTAGTTCTCGCACACGTATGCCGTCGGCTTGCCGTCCACCATGCCCCGGTCTTTGAGCAGGGGAATCGCGCCGTCGCCCGTCGCCCCGCCAGCGGCGCCGGCGACGACCTTGTTGGGCAGGTAGCGGCCGTAGACCACCTCCAGGAGCGCGCGGGTATCCTCCTGGGAGCGGTCGCCGATGATGGCGATCTCCCTGGGCGACGAGAGGTAGAAGTCCAGGGCGCAGAGCCAGTGGCCCATCCCCAGGGGGGCGCGGCCCAGGTACTGGTGCATGGACCGGAGGGACGCCGCGCCCCGCCGGGAGTAGTCGCTCTCCCCGGTGAAGACCGACATGCGCAGCAGGACGTCCACCGCCACAGAGCTTCCGCAGGGAATCGCGTTGTCGAACACGTCCCTGGGCCTGACTATCAGGGCCTCGTGGTCGTGCCCAGTATCGTAGAAGGTTAGGTCCCCCTCGTCCCAGAACAGGTCCAACATGGTGTCGCACAGGGAGCGGGCCTCCTCCAGCCACCGCTGGTCGAAGGTGGCCTCGTACACCGCCAGCAGCCCGTCGGCGACGAAGGCGTAGTCCTCCAGGTAGGCTTTCAGGGAGGCCCTTCCCTCTCGCCACGTGCGCAGAAGGCGGCCGTCCATTCGCATCTCCTCCAGAAGGAAGGAGGCGCAGCCTACGGCGGCGTCCAGGTAGTCTTTTCGACCCAGGGTCGACGCCGCCTCCGCGAAGCTACGCATCATCAGGCCGTTCCAGGAGGAGAGGACCTTGTCGTCCAGCGCCGGGTGCACGCGGCCCTCCCGGGTCTCCAGTAGCGGGAGGCGGGCCGCCGCGATCCTCTCTTGCAACTCGGCGACGGACATGCCGGCCTCGGGGGCGAAGGAGTCGGCCCCTTGGGGGACGTTGAGGATGTTCTTTCCCTCGAAGTTGCCGGCTTCGGTGACCCCGAAGTACCCGGCGATGAGCTCCCCTTCATCCTCTCCCAGGACGGCCTGGATCTCCTCCAGACTCCAGACGAAGAACTTGCCCTCGACCCCCTCGCTGTCGGCGTCCTGGGTGGAGTAGAAGCCGCCCCTGGCGTCGGTCATCTCCCGGAGGACGTAGTCCAGGGTCTCTTCGGTGATGCGGCGGTACAGGGGGTTGCCGGTGGCCTGGTAGGCGTGCAGGTAGAGCTTGCTTAGCAGGGCGTTGTCGTAGAGCATCTTCTCGAAATGGGGGACCAGCCAGTAGGCGTCGGTGGAGTAGCGGTGAAAGCCGCCGCCGATCTGGTCGTATATGCCGCCCATGGCCATCTTGTGGAGCGTGTCCTCCACCATCTCCAGGGCCCTGGGGCTGTTGGCGGCCTCGGAGTACCTGAGAAGGAACTCGTAGGTCATCGCCTGGGGGAACTTGGGAGCCATGCCGAAGCCGCCGTTCTGGTAGTCGTAGCTCTGGGCCAGGGACTGGTAGGCCTGGTGCATCAGGTCGGGAGAGAGGGGCTCCAGGCTCCGGACGGGCTGGGAGAGGTTCTGCATGTGGGAGAGGAGCTGGGAGGTGGCCTGGACCACGTCGCCCCGGCGGGTCCTGTATGCCTGGGATATTCCCAGGAGCACGCTGGGGAAGCCGGGCATCCCCCGGGTGTCCACAGGCGGAAAGTAGGTGCCGCCGTAGAAGGGCTTACCCTCGGGGGTCAGGAACACGGTCATGGGCCAGCCGCCGCTGCCCGTAAGGGCCTGGACGGCGTTCATGTACACGCTGTCCAGGTCCGGCCTCTCCTCCCGGTCCACCTTGATGTTGACGTAGTGCTCGTTCATTATGCCGGCGATATCGTCGTTCTCGAAGGACTCGCGCTCCATGACGTGGCACCAGTGGCAGGCCGAGTAGCCGATGCTCAGCAGGATGGGCTTGTCCTCGTCCCTGGCCCGCTGGAGGGCCTCCTCCCCCCACGGGTACCAGTCCACGGGGTTGTGGGCGTGCTGGAGGAGGTAGGGGCTGGTCTCGTTTATCAGGCGGTTGGCCATCTGAAGCCTCTTTCTGCCGAGGGCGCCCGCATGGGTCGGCCGTAGTCCTGTGCCAGCCGGGGCCGGGCCGGCGCCCCCCATTGTGCCCCAATACGCGCGGGAACGCCAGCCCGACCGGACATCCCCACTCCCTGGGGAGGGCTGAGGGTGAGGGAGACGACTCAAGGCGGAGCGGGTGTCTGGTATACTTGTTCCACTGCGGCTTCCCATCGGTGCCGCGGCGCTTTGAGTGGAGGTGCCGGAGATGAAGTGGGCTTCAGCCGTATCCGAGAGCCAGAACCTGGAGGAAGCGCTGCGGGAGTGCGCCGCCCAGGTCCGCGGCACCCTCGGCGAAGGCCCCCCGGACCTGGCCCTGGTCTTCGTGTCGGGCCATTTCGCCGCCCAGTACGAGTCGGTGCCCACCATGGTCGGGGAGCACCTGGGGTCCACCCTGCTCCTGGGGTGCTCCGCCGGCGGGGTCATCGGGGGAGGCAGGGAGGTCGAGCAGCGGCACGGAGTGTCCCTGACCGCGGCGACCCTACCCGGCGTGGAGCTGTCCGCCTTTCACCTTCGCGGCGATGACCTGCCCGACCTGGACGCCGGCCCCGACGCCTGGGAGGACGCGTTCAGCGTGACCGCCCAGGACGACCCCGGGTTAGTCCTTCTGGTGGACCCCTTCAGCTTTCCGGCCCAGAACTTCCTCCTGGGCCTGGACTACGCCTTCGCAAAGAGCGTGAAGATAGGCGGCCTCGCATCTGGGGGCAGCAGGTCGGGAGAGAACGCCCTCTTCCTGGGGGACAAGGTGCACCGGGAGGGGGCCATTGGACTGGCCCTTAAGGGGAACATCATCGTGGATACCGTGGTGGCCCAGGGCTGCCGGCCCGTCGGCAAGCTGATGAGCATAACCAAGAGCAGCCAAAACCTCTTGCAGGAGCTGGACGGGCGGCCTCCCCTGGAGGTCCTTCGCGAGCTGTTCTCGGAGTCGGGGGAGAGGGACCAGGGCCTGATGCAGCACTCCCTGTTCCTCGGGGTGCTGATGGACGACTTCATAGACAACCCCCAACAGGGGGACTTCCTGATCCGCAACATCATGGGAATGGACGCCCGCAGCGGGGCCATGGCGGTGGGGGAGCTGCTGCGCGAGGGCCAGAGGGTGCGGTTCCACCTGCGGGACGCCCTGACCTCCGCCGAGGACCTGTCGGCCCTGCTGGCCCGGTACGGCTCGGCGGAGAGGGCGAGCCCATGCGAGGGGGCGCTGCTGTTCTCCTGCCTGGGGAGAGGTCAGTACCTGTACGGCAGGCCGGACCACGATACGGAGCTGTTCGCCGACAAGGTCGGTGTCATACCCCTGGGCGGGTTCTTCTGCAACGGGGAGATCGGCCAGGTGTCGGGCACCACCTTCCTTCACGGATACACCAGCTCCTTCGGCATCTTCCGCCCGGTCCACGGCGACAGGTAACGACTCCGGGGAAGCCGTCATGCCTCGGTCGAGCGACGGTGTACGCGTGGGGATGGCGGTATCCCTCACCGGACAGTTCGCCTCCCAGGGCAGACAGGCCCTCCAGGGGGCTTGCGCCTGGGTGCAGGACACCAACGCCTCCGGCGGGATGTACGTCCCGTCCGCAGGCAGCAGGCTGCCAGTCCACCTGACCCACTACGATGACGGGAGCACCGTCCACGGGGCCCAGTCCATGACCGAGCGGCTCATCGCTGAGGACGGAGTGGACATCCTCCTGGGGCCCTACTCCAGCGTCCTCACCCTGGCCGCCTGCGACGTCGCAGAGAGACACGGCACGGTCCTATGGAACCACGGGGGCGCCTCGGACAAGATTTACGAGCAGGGGTTCCGCTGGTGCGTGGGGGTCCTGGCGCCCGCCAGCCGGTATCTCGCGGGGCTGGTGGACCTGCTCCTGGAGCGGGACCGCAGGCTGGACCGGGGGCCCGGGCCCCGGCGTGTGGCGATACTCCACGCCCAACGGGGCACCTTTCCCGCGGCGGTGGCCGCTGGCCTGGAGGAGGAGGTCTCCCGGCGCGGGTGCCGGGTCGTCCTCAAGCGCGCCTACCAGGTCCCCGGCCCGGACTTCCCGGCGTTGCTGGACGAGGTGGAGGCCGCCGGGCCCGACCTGGTAGCCGGCGTCGGGCGCATCCAGGACGACCTGGCCCTGGCGCGGGAGACCAGGTCCCGGGGGCTGCGCGCCGAGGCCGTCGCCCTGGTCGCCGCCGGCGTGGCGGAGTTTGGCCGGGAGCTGGGAGAGCAGGCCGAGGGGTTCATGGGTCCGAGCCAGTGGGAGGCCGCAGCGTCCTACCCGCCCGAGTACGGGCCCACGGCGGACCGGCTGGCCCTGGGGCATCCCGGCTTCGCCTCGGGTGACTACGCCATGGCACAGGCCTATGCCGGGGGCCTCGTGGCGGCCAGGTGCGTGGAGGAGGCGGGGAGCCTGGAGGCGGGCGCCCTGCGGGAAGCGGCGTCAACGCTGGACTTCACCACTTTCTACGGGCGGTTCAGGATGGACCCGGACACGGGGCGGCAGGTGGGCCGCTCCGTAATCATCGTCCAGTGGCAGGGGGGAAGAAAGGCCGTCCTGTGGCCGCCGGAGGTGCGGGAGGCCGGGCCTGTGGACTTCGCCCCCTAGCCGTTACAGCAGCGTGCCCCAGTACTTGTGGAGCAGACGCCCGCAGGGGCCGCAGTAGAGGAAGCCCAGCAGGCCGGAGCTGTCGACCTCCTCCGGGGTGGCCGGGGAGTCCGCCGGAGAGCCGCACCCGGGACACGCATCGCGGCCGTCGGGGGACGGGGTGTACAGAGGTATCTGGTACGAGCACGAGGGACACCGGTGCTCGACCACGCCGTCGGGCATCGTGCCCTCGGCGGGCGAATCGATGGTCGCCCTGCACTTGGGGCAGTGGGGCAGGGCCTGCACCGTCAGTCGTCGGGGGTGACGATGGACTCGGGCGGGTCGCCGGCCACGACGCGGCGCACGTTGTCGTAGGCGAACTCGGCGGTCCTCACGCTGGTCTCGTAGCTGAAACCGGCCATGTGGGGCGTGATGATCACGTTGTCCAGATCGAACAGTGGGTTGTCCGCCGGTGTGGGCTCCTGCTCCAGCACGTCCAGGGCGGCCCCTGCGATGCGCCCGTTCTTGAGCGCCTGGTAGAGGGCCTTCTCGTCCACCACCGCCCCCCGGGCGTCGCTGATGAGGAAGGCGGTGGGCTTCATCATGTCCAGCTCCCTGTCGGAGATCATGCGGCGGGTCCTCCTGGTCAGGGGCACGTGGAGGCTGACAAGGTCCGATTCCCTTAGCAGGTCGTCGAAGGGCACGGGCTCGGCGGCCACGTACTCCTGGACCTCCTTGGGCATCTCGGCGATGTCGTAGTAGATGGTCCTGGTGTCGAAACCCTTGAGGCGCTTGGCCACCTGCTTCCCGATGCGGCCCAGGCCCACGATTCCCACGGTCTTTCCGGTGATCTCCAGGGGGTCCATTGCCGACAGGTCGCCCCTCCACCGCCGCTCCTTGGAGGCGTGGTACCACTGGAGCATCATCTTCTTGCATATGCCGATCATCATGGCGATGGTCTGCTCGGCCACGGCGATGGCGTTGGCGCCGCCATTGTTAGCCACTGGTACGCCCATCTCGCCGATGGCCTCCAAGTCGAGGAGCTCGTATCCGGCGCTGAGGCACTGGATGAGCTTGACCTTGGGGCACTGCTTCAGGAGGTCGATGGGCACGTCCGCCGGGATGGCCAGTATGGCTTCGGCGTCCCGGCACAGGGGCAATATCGCGTCGAGGCCCAGGCGGGGGTCCACCAAGGTGACGTCCATGTCCTCGGGAGCGAGGTTGGCGGTGAACTCGGCCCGGTCTCGGTAGGGGCTCAGCAGGACGACGTTAGTTTTGGGGGTCTTGGGCATCGACACTCCTTTCGGACGGGGACGGCTTCTGCTGTCGCTCCTATTTCCTGAACAGGTCCTTCACCTTGTCCATGAAGGACTTGGTGTTCACCTGGGACAGGAACTTGTCCCACTCCGCCTCTGCGCTGGAGGAGCGCTTCAGGTCCTTCAGACGCTGCTGCATGATCTCCAGCACGCGTTTCTCCTCTCCCTTATCCAGCCAGAAGCCGTGCTCGGCCTCGCAGAAGTCCAGCTCCAGGTCATAGTGGCGGTACCGGAACCACTGCATGGGAGCCCGGCACTTGGGGCAGCTCAGGTCGCTGCCCTGGGAGCGGAACATCATGGTGCCCTTGATCTGGTCGTCGTCCATCACCGTGTCTTCCAGCTCGTCCAGCTCATGGTGGTCGAGCCACATGCCCTGGCACTGGGTGCAGCGGTCGACCTCGATTCCCTTGTGCTTCTCGGTCCGCAGCGGCGCCCGGCACCGGGGGCAGTTCACGGGGACACCTCCCTGGTCTTGGTCACCCTTGGTCCAGCTTCCCCTGGGACGCGGTCCTCTTCCTGAATACCAATTCGCAGTGTAGTCGGGGCAAAGAGGAGAGTCAATCCCCGTCCTACGCGGAGGCCTTGTGGCGAGGGGCGGCTGCGGGTGATATATTGAGGCCGCCGGGTATCCACCTGCACCTACTTCGAGGAGGGAACATGCCCATCCTGTTTCGCGCGGTAGCGGTCTATCTGGTGTTGCTGGCCGTCGCGGTAGCCGTCAACTTCATCGTCACCCCCCTGTACCATCCCGGCGGGGACGAGCCCTTCCGGGTGTGGGAGGTGCTGAACTACTTCATGGCGGTGGGCATCGTGCTCACGGTGGCGGCGGGCTACGTGGAGAAGCGGAGCGTCTCCGGCGAGGGGACGGAATACCTGCGGCGGTACATACGGGCCAACACCGTGTTCTACGTCTCGGTGGCCGTGCTCATCCTGTTCTTCTGGAACTGGTTCAGTAACCTGTCTCCCGACAACGACGGCGACGGCCAGGTCTGGGTCGTCATCGATACCCTGATGCCCATCGTGGTGGGCATTACCGGCTGCCGGGTCTGGCGCTGCGCCGGGAAGTAGGCCCGGGGGAGCCGACGCTCCATGGGTCCAGTTATGGCAGGGCTGTGTAGGAGCCGCCGCATCCCGTGACGGGTGGGCGGATATGGTCTATAATACCCCGGTGAAGCTTTGGCTGCTGACTCTCCTCGGCGCTCTTGCGGTCCTGGCATTTGTGGCCTGCGACGAGGCCGAGGACCCGGTTCTAGTAAGGTCGACGTCGACCCCTGAAAGCGAACAGTCCGGAGGAGGACCGCCCATGACCGTAGCCACCATCGACACCAACCACGGCGAGATCGTCATTGAGCTGTTTCCCCAGGAGGCGCCGAAGACCGTAAACAACTTCGTGACCCTCTCCCGGGACGGGTTCTACGACGGCGTTATCTTCCACCGGGTAATCCCCAACTTCATGATCCAGGGCGGCGACCCCACCGGCACCGGCACCGGAGGCCCCGGCTACACATTCGAGGACGAGTTTCACCCATCTTTGAGGTTCGACAAGCCCGGGCTCCTGGCCATGGCCAACGCCGGCCCGGGGACCAACGGCAGCCAGTTCTTCATCACAACGGTCCCGACACCCCACCTGAACGACAAGCACACCATCTTTGGCCGGGTCACCCAGGGGCAGGACGTGGTGGAGGCCATCTCCAAGGTGCGGACGAACCCGCGGGACAAGCCCCTGGAGGACGTGGTCATCCAGGGGGTCCAGATAGACGAGAGCTCCGGAGGTTAGGGATGGTTGGGATGAACCCCGCCCAGTCTCAGCAGGAGATCGCCCGGGAGCTATTCGCCAAGGCCACGGAGCTGTACGGGGCGCAGCGGGCCGAGGCGATCCGTGCCACGCTGGAGGAGGCCGCGGAGCACCTGTGGGTGATCTCCCAAAACCTGCCGGACAAGGAAGAGGAACCCGCGTTTTTTCTCTAACCGGGGGGCTCTAAGGGGGCCCTGCCGGAGGGGCTCCAGCGGTTGCCGGCCCGTCTTTCGGACACTTCGACCCCGCCCGATCATCGCAGACGCACGGTATATCCTTCCCAGGAGGAGCATCATGGCCGAGCTGCATGACCTGACCGCCGCCCAGGCGGCCGACCGCATACGCGACGGCGAGGTGTCCTCCGTGGACCTGTGCCGGGCGCTCCTCGACCGCATCGACCCCATGGAGCCGACGCTCCAGGCCTGGGTCACCATCGACCGGGAGGAGCTGCTGGAGGAGGCGCGCCAGCGGGACCGGGAGCTCGGGGAGAAGGGCCCCCGCGGCCCGCTGCACGGCGTCCCCGTGGGGCTGAAGGACATCTTCTACACGGCCGGCATGAAGACCACCGCCGGGTCCAAGGTGTACGCCGACTTCGTACCCGACTACGATGCCACCTGCGTCGCCAAGCTGAAAGAGGCCGGGGCCGTGGTGCTGGGCAAGGCCGTGACCACGGAGTTCGCCACGGGGGACCCATCGCCCAGCCGCAACGCCTGGAACCTGGCCCACACTCCGGGGGGATCCTCCAGCGGCTCGGCGGTGGCGGTCTCGACCAGGATGGTGGCGGCGGCCCTGGGCTCCCAGACGGGGGGCTCGACGTGCCGCCCCGCCTCCTACAACGGGATCGTGGGGCTCAAGCCATCCTACGGGAGGATCAGCCGCTACGGGGTAATCCCGGTGAGCTGGTCCGTGGATACCGTGGGGATACTGGTCCGGACGGTGGAGGACGCAGCCGTAATGCTGGGGGCCATGGCGGGCCACGACCCCAACGACCCGGGCTCCTCCTCGGAGCCGGTCGCCGACTACAGGGCCGCCCTGGGCAGCCTGGACGGGCCGCCCCGGATCGGGCTGCTCCGGGAGTTCTTCCTGGACTACTGCGACGACGAGGTACGCCGCAACACCGAGGCGGCTGCCGAGAAGCTGGCAGCCGCCGGGGCGACGGTTACCGAGGCGGCCCTGCCCAAGAGCTTCATGTCCAACTACGCGGCCCACGGGATCATCCAGGCCGTGGACTGCGCCACCTTCCACGAGGAGTTCTTCCGGCGCCAGCCCGACGACTACAGCCCCAAGCTGAGGGCCAGCATCGAGATGGGGATGATGGTCCCGGCGGTGCGTTACATGCAGGCCCAGAGGATGCGCCGCCGATTCGCCGTGGAGATAGCCGAGGTCGCCAGGGGGTTCGACGCCCTTCTGACCCCCAGCACCCCCGCGGAGGCCCCCAGGGACCTGACGACGACGGGAGACCCGGCCTTCCAGCGCCCTTGGACCTCGTCAGGGCTGCCGACGGTCAGCCTACCGTCGGGCCTGAGCGCCAACGGCCTGCCGCTGGGCGTACAGCTCGAGGGGGCGCCCTTCGACGAGGCCCACCTGCTGGCCGTCGCCGCCTGGTGCGAGAAGGCGCTGGACGTGAGCCTGGTCCCGCCGGACTCCTGGTAGATCGCCCGGTCTCCCTAGGGGCGCAGGACTACCTTCCCGAACTGACTGCCCTGGGACACGTAGCGGTGGGCCTCGGAGGCCTCTTTCAGCGGGAACACCCGGTCGACTATAGCCCTGAACTTTCCCTCGCCGAAGAGGTCCATGATGCGGGCCAGCTCGGGCATCACGCCGCCGCGGACCATCTGGCCAGCCAGGGTGAACCCGCGTACCGTGAGGGTCCTTTCGAACAGCAGGCCCGAGTCGATGGTGGTGGGCGACTGGCTGGTGTTGCCAACGGTGACCAGCCTGCCAAGGGGGGCCAGACAGGCGATGCTCGCGGCCAGGTTCTCTCCCCCGACGCCGTCCAGCGCCACGTTCACCCCGTTGCCCTCGGTCAACGCCATGACCCGCTCCAGCACGTCCTCCTCCCGGTAGTTGACACCCTCGTCGGCGCCCAGCTCCCGGGCCCTGTCAAGCTTGTCGCGGGAGCTGGACGTGGTGATGACGCGCGCCCCGGCGTATTTGGCGATCTGGATGCCGGCCATCCCGACCCCGCTGCCGGCTGAATGGACCAGGGCCGTCTCGCCCTCCTGGAGGCCGGCCACCTTAAGGAGGGCGAACCAGGAGGTGAGGAAGACGATGGGTACGCTGGCGGCCTCCTCGAAGGAGAGGGTGTCCGGGAAGGGCACGGTGCCGCGGGCGCTCACGGCGGCCAGCTCGGCGTACCCGCCGGAAGCCAGGGTAGCCACCACCTTCTGGCCCACGTAGCGGTCCCGCACCTCCTCGCCGACGGACTCGATGACTCCCGAAACGTCCCAGCCCAGGATCAGGGGCAGCCTGGCCGCGGCCGTGACGCCGCGGTAGGAGCCCTCCCTGCGGCCCAAGTCGCCCCGGTTGATGGAGGCAGCCTTGATCCGCACGAGGACCTGGCGCGGCCCCGGCTGCGGGTCCTCCACGTCCTCGTAGTGGAACACCTCCTCGGTACCCAGCTCGTGAATGACGGCTGCCTTCATCCAGCTTGTCTCCTCTATGGCACCGCGACGGGTATGACACCGCGGCGGGTGCGGGATATGGTCGACCCGGTACATCCTACCACACATCTCCACGGGCCCCGGGGGCCCGGCTTTGACGCCCCGATGCCGTTGGAGTAATATACGCGCCGGGATGACTGTCGGAGGACACAGGGAAAGGAGCACACGATGAAATTCGCGCGGTACCTGGCCCACGGCCAGGTGAGCTATGGGGTGGTGGACGGCGATACCCTGAGACAGATAACCACCACGCCCTTCGAAGAGTATGAGGTTACCGACCACACGCATCCGGTCTCCGAGGTGAAGCTCCTGGCGCCGACCCAGCCGTCGAAGATGCTGGCGGTGGGCCTCAACTACTCCAGCCACCTCCACGACCGCCCGGCCCCCCAGCAGCCGCTGATCTTTATAAAGACGACGTCTTCCATGATAGGACCGGGGGACGCCATCGTCCGCCCCAACGACATAGAGACCCTGGACGAAGAGGCGGAGCTGGTCATCGTAATCAAGAGCCGGTGCCGGAACGTGTCGAAGGCGGAGGCGGCCCGGTACATCCTGGGGTACACCTGCGGCAACGACGTGAGCGGGCGGGAGTGGCAGCGGGGCGACGGCCAGTGGTGGCGGGCCAAGTCGTCGGACACCTTCTCGCCGGTGGGTCCCTACATCAGCGACGAGCTGGACCCCGGCAACGTGACGCTCCGGGCGCGGGTCAACGGCAAGGAGGTGCAGGCCGAGAGCACCTCCTACCTGATCTTCGACATACCCACCATCATCGAATGGACGTCCCGGCGCATGACCCTGGAGGCGGGGGACATGATCTTCACGGGCACGCCGGGGGAGCCCGCACACCTCCAGGCGGGGGACACGGTGGAGATAGACATCGAGGGCATCGGCGTCCTGTCGAACCCGGTGGTGGCGGAGAGCTAGCCACCGGGGACCGGGGCCGGGCCGCCCGCCGGGGACGGCCCGCCTAGGAGGGCCTGGGGAAGAAGTCCGGGCCGTTCATGATCTGGTTCCGCTGGGCGACCAGCAGCGGCTGGACGCGGGGGACGTACTCGCCGAACCAACGCGGGTCCTGGCGGACCTCCTCGGACTTCTTCTCGAAGTCGGCCATGTCGGCGTACTCCCATATGTGTATGACCTGGTTCAGGGTGCCGACCTCGCCGTAGTACCATCCCGCGAGCCTGATGCCGTGGGACTCGCGAATGGGCAGCCCCAGCTCGCGGACCGCGGCCATGTACTGCTCCACGGTACCCGGTTTGAAGTCGTAGATACGCACGTCGTAGATCAACTCTCCGTCCCTCCTGTGGTGCTGTCGTCGGGCGTGTCCGGCCGGCGCGCCGTCGCACGAGAAGACTAGCACATACCTCTTGCCTGGGAAAGGGGTCCACCAGAAAAGGGGTCCAGCAGAAAAGGGGCCCGCCGGGTAAGGGGACGGCATTCCGGCTGACGTGGCTCCGGTCTTGCGTCTCGCGTTTCCGTCGAGTCCCGTGACGGCGGGGTGCTGTTGCAACCGGGTGCTGTGATAGAATGAGTCCGTCGCTCCCAAGGCGTCGCGCAGCCATGGACGTTCATATCCGCCCGCTGAGGCGCGAGGACATAAGCCGGGTCTCACAGATCGAGAGACAGGCCTTCCCCACCCTCTGGCCCGCCACTCCCTTCAAGCGAGAGCTGGAGAACCGCCGGGCGAAGTACCTGGTGGCGATGGACACGAACTCCCTCCCGGAGACCCACCATGACCGGGAGGCCGTCCCGGCCCTGCCGCCGGACCCGGCGTCGGGCGGGCTGCTGGGCCGCGTCCTGGATGGTCTCAGGGCCCGGCTGACCAACGGGGTCCAGGACCCCGCCGCGGGACCGGAGGCGGAGTCCATCGTGGGGTTTCTGGGCCTGTGGTTCATGGCCGACGAGGCCCACATCACCGCCGTGGCCGTTTCCGAGTCGTGGAGGGGGAGGGGCGTGGGCGAGCTGCTCATCATAGGCTGCCTGGAGCTGGCCATGGCCAGGGGCTCCTCGGTGGTCAGCCTGGAGGCCCGAGTCTCCAACCACGTTGCCCAGTCGCTGTACCTGAAGTACGGCTTCGAGAAGGTGGGCATTCGAAAGGCGTACTACACCGACAACCGGGAAGACGCGACGATAATGACGACGACACCCATCAACACTGAGCAGTACCAGGCCAGGTTCCGGCGGCTCAAGGAGTGCTACATGGAGCGGTACGGCGAGGTCACCATACGCCTGGGAGAGGGCGAGGGGACCGCGGTTGACCCGCCTAACTAGGGTTGGTAGAATGTCTGGAACCTCCCAGCCCAAAGGGAAGATATGCTAGTTATAGGCCTCACGGGAGGTATCGGCACCGGAAAGAGCGAGGTTTCCCGCATCCTGAGAGAGCTGGGCGCGGAGGTCATAGACGCCGATCGTGTGGGGCACGAGGCGTACACGCCCCACACCGCCATATGGCGCGAAGTCGTGGACACCTTCGGCGAGCGAGTGCTCGGCCCCAACGGGGAGATAGACCGGAAGCGGCTGGGCGCCATCGTCTTCAACGACCCCCAGGCCATGAGCGCCCTCAACGCCATCATGCATCCCAGGATGGCCGACATTATCGGGGAGCGGATCGAGGCTCTCCGCGGGCAGGGAGTGGACCTTGTGGTCCTGGAGGCAGCCCTGTTGATAGAGGCCGGGTGGGAAGGCCTGGTGGACGAGGTGTGGGTCACCCATTCCACAGGCGAGCAGGTGGAAGAGCGGCTGAGGCGGAGAAACGGGCTGACGGAAGAGCAGGTACGAAGCCGCGTCCAGGCGCAAATGCCCTTCGAGGAGAGGTCAAGGCACGCGCAGGTGGTGGTGCACAACTCCGGGAGCTTGGAGGAGTTGAGGCGCGAGGTGGAGGCGCTGTGTCGAAGCAAGGTAGGCGGAAAGGTCGGTTAGGCATGGCAAGTGGAACCAACACCGCGTTCAAAGAGTTCGCCATCGAAGAGTACACCATCCAGAAGGAGCCCTACTACCGGGCCGTCGGGGACGAGGTGGAGCTGTTCGAGGCGGCCTACGCCGCCCAGCTGCCCGTACTGCTGAAGGGGCCCACCGGGTGCGGCAAGACCCGGTTCATAGAGCACATGGCCTGGAGGCTGGGACGGCCGCTCACGGTGGTCAAGAAGAGGAGCAAGGCGGCCTCCAACGGGAGCAGCATACCGCTGGTGACCATCGCCTGCCACGAGGATCTGACGGCCAGCGACCTGGTGGGAAGGTACCTGCTGGAGGCGGAGGGCACCAAGTGGATGGACGGCCCTCTGACGAAGGCGGTGAAGTCCGGCGGCATCTGCTACCTGGACGAGGTGGTGGAGGCCAGGAAGGACACCACCGTACTCATCCATCCCCTTACGGACCACCGGCGCATCCTTCCCATGGACAAGAAGGGTGAGCTGCTGGAGGCCAGCGAGCGGTTCCTCCTGGTGATCTCCTACAACCCCGGCTACCAGAGCGCCCTGAAGGACCTGAAGCACAGCACGCGCCAGCGGTTCATCGCCCTGGAGTTCGGGCCTCCGCCAAGGGACGTGGAGGCGGAGATCGTCCAGCGCGAGAGCTCGTGCAGCAAGGAGGACGCCGAGCGGCTGGCCAAGCTGGGGGAGAAGGTCCGGAACCTGAAGGAGCACGGCGTGAAGGAGGGGGCCAGCACCAGGCTCCTGATATACGCCGGGAAGCTCATCGCCCAGGGAGTGGCCCCCAGAAGGGCGGCCCACGTGGCCATCGTGTGGGCGTTGACCGACGACGAGGAGATCCACAGGAGTGTGGAAGAGGTCGTTTCCTCGATATTCGAGTAGGGATGCACGGGGCGGCCCACAAGCGCTTGCCGTCTCCCGCCATGGATGATACGACGGACCCCACCATCGAAGCTGTTAGGCAAGTCCTGTCGGGGCGTGAGAAGAGGTCGGTGGACGACGAATCTCTCATGCCCGCCGCGGTCATGGTCCTCCTGTACCGGAAGGAGGGCGAGTACTGCATCCTCCTGAACAAGCGCACCCAGGACGTGGAGCACCACAAGGGTGAGATATCGTTCCCCGGCGGCGCCCGAGATCCGGAGGACCTGGACTTCCGCGACACGGCCCTGCGGGAAACCAGCGAGGAGATGGGAATAGACCCCGCCGACGTGACCGTCCTGGGAGAGCTGGACGACATCGCGACCAGGAGCCGGTTCGGCGTCCGGGTGTACGTGGGGACCATCCCCTACCCGTACCCCTTCGAGCCCAGCTCCATCGAGATAGCCGAGGTGCTGGAGGTGCCGGTCGAGGGCCTGCTGGACCCGGCCAACCGTCGGCAGGAGGTGCGGTGGATGAACGGGGCGACCGAGAGGCGGTACTGCTACACCTTCGAGGACCACATGATATTCGGGGCCACGGCACAGATATTGGAGCAGTTTCTCGACCTGTTTCCCGGAGACATGGCGAAGAAGGGGGTAGCGAATTGAGTACCGGCCCCGGAGACGCCCGGCCTGCGACCCTGGCGGAGATAGAGGCCGACCTGGCCAAGCTGCCCGCATCGGTGATGGAGGAGTACAGGATAGCCAGGGAGGCCATGACCCTGGCGTTCAAGGAGGAGGAGGTGCAGGCCTGGGCCGTGGAGGGCGTGACCATCGCCAGCCAGACGGCCCGGTCCTGGGAGGCGGCGGTGGAGTACCTGCGCGCCGGCCCTGAAGTGGCCAAGTTCCTGCCCTTCCTATCCTTCATGCAGTGGGCCCGGTGCGGGACCTACCTGGCCCAGGACTCCCCCGCTTTGGCTTGCTCCTACTTCAAGGCCAGCCCCGAGGTGGCCGCGAGCCTCAGGACCCAGTACATCCCCCGGTGGGCCGGACTGGGCCGGAGCCTGTACAAGGGAACGTGGAAGTCCAGCACGCTGGCCTCCAGGTTCTTCGACGTGAGTCCCCAGCTCATCCGGAGCCTCCCTTTCTGGGACGTGGAGGTGTTCGCCGCCCTGGTGGAGGCCCTGTCCACCAAGTCCTACGACGTGGCGTCGGAGTGCCTGGTCCTGGGGCGCAACGTGCTGCCCCAGATGGGCCGGGAGCGGGAGGCGTTCCTGTCCATGGGGCGGGCCCTGGCCGAGGGTAGCTGGCGGGAGGTGAAGGCGTGCCTGGAGGTGTCGGGCCGGGTCCTTCCCCAGATCGAGGAGAGCCAGAGGAGCAGGTTCCTGCGGCTGGCCGAGCGGCTGACCAAGGGGGGGCAGCGGGAGACGGCGTCGTTCCTGCTGGAGGGCTCCCAGTCGCTCACGCAGGTCAACAACCAGTCCCAACGGTACATCCTGGACCTGTGCGAGACCCTGCTGGCCATAACGCCGCAGGCCGTGCCCCACTTCCTGAAGAGCCTGAACACGGTACTGAACCGGGTCACGCTGAACCAGCTCGACGTGTGGTTCCAGGAGGGTGTGCGCCTGCTAAAGGAGAACCCCGACGGAGGGCTGGCCTACTTCAAGGTCGAGTCCAACACCTCCGAGCAGCTTCTGGAGACCCTGTCGTCCAGCCAGGAGCTGGACCGGGTCAAGGGTGTCATGCGCCTCTACTGCCGGATGCTGTCGGGCTCGTCCATCGAGATAATGAGCAGCGCCGAGCTGGCAAACAAGGGCATAGGCTGGGTGTCGGAGTCGGCCGCCTCCACCGAGGGGAGCAAGGTGTACCTTCCTCCGGTGGTGGACCGGTATCCCTCCAAGGGTGAGAACTTCGGGTGGTTCAAGGTCGTGTCCACCCACCAGGTGGCGCACCTCGAGTTCGAGAGCTTTGGGTTCAACTTCGAGCTCCCCTCGCTGCTGTTCGACGACCTGCGGCCCGTGATGGAGAAGGAGTCCGTCGCGGGGGCGGTGCAGCGGCTCCAGGCGGCCCTGGGCCCCGTCGTCGAACAAACCGAGGAGGACGCGGGCAGCGCCGAGCGGGGCTTCGTAACGGACATGGGCCGGTTCTTCAACCTCTTCGACGACCGGAAGCTGGCCCTGGACGTGTTCACCATACTGGAGGACGGCAGGCTGGACTACCGGGTCAAGGCCGAGTACGCGGGCATAGTGCGGAGCTACAGGCAGGTCCAGGGAGACGCCCTGGCCGAGCGGCCCGCCATAGACGAGATGCCCCTGCTCCAGTGCATGGTGGAGCTGCTGGTGCGCCTCAGCCTGGAGCAGCTCAAGGCCGTGCCCGTTCCCAAGAAGCACGTCAAGACGGCCCGGGTGCTGGCAAAGATATTCCAGAGGCTGCTCCACGTCGACGCCACCGTCGAGGACACCGCCGAGGCTACGATACGTGTCTACAAGATACTCTCCGAGCTCCCCAACGAGCCCCAGTCCCCCGAGGAGTTCGAGCCCCAGGACTTCGACAACCAGGAGGAGTTCTCCGAGGAGGAGTTCCAGGAGCTGATGCAACAGCTCCAGCAGGACAAGCAGGGGTCCCAGGAGGAAGGCGAGGAGCAGGAGTCGGAGGAGGAGGAGTACGAGTCCCCGGAGCAGGTGGACTTTCGCGGCGACTTCAAGCCCGAGCTGGTGCAGCTCCTCAACCGGCTGCGCATGGAGCCGTCCCAGGACGTGGACGGGGAGTCCCAGCCGATAACCAAGGAGATGCTGGAGGAGCTCCTGAAGGACAACCCGGAGCTGGACCTGGACCCGGAGGCCGCAGAGCTCCAGGACGCCATGGGTATGTTCGCCCAGAACATCATGAAGGAGGCGGGCGTGCCTCCCCCATCTTCCCAGCCGGGCCAGGGCCACGGGCCCATGGTGCACGAGGACGAGCAGGGGGGCGCTCTGGAGGCCAAGGAGCCCAGGTCCCAGGTGTACGACGAGTGGGACTTCCGGGCCGATGACTACAAACCCAAGTGGTGCATCGTCCGCGAGAAGAACGTAGACGAGGGCGACATCAACTTCTACAACGACACGGTGCGCAACTTCGCCTCCCTGTCCAGCGACATCCGGCGCCAGTTCGAGCTGGTGGTGCCCGAGAGCTTCCGCAAGGTCAAGCGGGTCATCGACGGCGAGGACCTGGACCTGGACGCGGCCATCGAGGCGACCATCGACCGCAAGCGGGGCACCACGCCCTCGGAGAAGATATGGTGGCGCCGGAACAAGCTGGAGCGGGACGTTGCGGTGGTGTTCCTCCTGGACATGAGCGCTTCCACCGCGGAGGCCATCGACGAGGGCCGCCCGACGGTGGACGACCACGACGCGCCCGACGACCCGGTGGAGTACATGATGTGGCTCAGGTCCCGGCGTGAGGGCCTGGTGCGCCGCCACTACAAGCGCATCATAGACCTGGAGAAGGAGAGCACCGCCCTGCTGATGCAGGCGTTGGAGACCATCGGCGACACCTACGGCATCTACGGCTTCTCGGGGTACGGCAGGGAGAACGTGGAGTTCTACGTCATAAAGGACATCGACGAGTCCTTCCAGGACAAGATCAAGCGCCGCATCGACAAGGTGACGCCGATGCACGCCACGCGGATGGGGCCGGCCCTGAGGCACGCCACCTCCAAGCTGGAGACGCAGGAGGCCAAGACCAAGATACTGTTCCTCATCAGTGATGGCCGGCCCCAGGACCGGGGCTACAGCCGCGAGGGGGTCGAGAAGGAGTACGCCGTCCACGACACGCACATGGCGCTGGTGGAGGCCAAGCGGAAGGACGTCACGCCCTTCTGCCTGACGGTGGACAAGGCGGGGCACGACTACCTGAAGACCATGTGCGGGGACATGAGCTACGAGGTGCTGGACAACATCTGGACGTTGCCCGAGCGCCTGCCGACCATCTACCGGATGCTGACGACCTAGGCCTGGTCAGCCCCTCTTGTAGAACATGTGCAGGAAGTTACGCTGGTGGGCCCAGCCGTGGGCCCGCCGGAGCAGCGGCGTGGGTATCTCCGCCCCCTTGTTGGCGATCCTGATGGTCTCGTAGCCCTTGCCCACCGGGCTGGAGCCGGCGGCCGTCATGTCCACCTCGCATCCCTGGGCCTCCAGGGTGGACTTCAACACCGTGTAGCCCTTGATCTTCTTGCTGGGGTGGCGGTAGATGTACAGCTCCACGGTGCCTATCATCTCGTCGAAGTGCTCGCTGGCGACCTCGGCCCCGGCCCCGGAGCCGCCGCGAATGTCCCTTCTGGTGAACCCGCGGTCCCTCATCGACATCGACGAACCCCTATTTCTGTGGCGGCCGCCCTGCCGGAGTGCCGGACCCTGCGTCGTGCCCGCGCTTCCGCACCAGGGGGTGCCAGTAGATTAGCACGACGGGTGGCGTGTTGGAAGAGATGACACGCCTACCCGGGCGGCGGGAGTCCCGCTGACATCCTGTGGCTGACGGATGCGAAATCCGGTTGACAAGGGCGGGCAATGTTGTTAAAGTACCTACACGGCGCAGGGTGCGTCGAAGGAAGTGGTATGCCAACTGTTAGCCAACTGGTAAGGAAGGGACGCAAGAAGGCCAGGACCAAGACCAAGGCGCCTGCGATGCACTGGCTCCAGAACTCGCTTCGCAACCGCGTGGTCTGGGGTCCCGGCGCTCCCCAAAGGCGCGGCGTCTGCGTCCAGGTTCGCACGATGACGCCCAAGAAGCCCAACTCGGCGCTCAGGAAGATCGCGCGGGTGAGGCTTACCAACGGGTTCGAGGTCACCGCGTACATCGGGGGCGAGGGCCACAACCTGCAGGAGCACTCGGTGGTCCTCCTGCGGGGCGGCAGGGTCAAGGACCTGCCCGGCGTACGCTACCACATCGTCCGGGGCGCCCTGGACTGCGAGGGCGTGCAGGACCGGCGGCGGGGACGCAGCAAGTACGGGTCCGAGAGGGGCAGGGGAGCAGCCGGGACCTGATACGGCCTTCCACGTAATCGCGTAGACGCCGCTCCGCCTACCAGGTGCATCGATGTCCAGAAGAAGACGCTCAGAGAAACGCCGTGTGCAGGCCGACCCACGCTACAACAGCGTGGAGCTGAGCCGTTTCATCAACAAGATAATGATGAAGGGCAAGAAGACCGTTGCCCAGCGCATCGTTTACGGAGCCCTCGACCTGGTGGAGGAGAACACCAAGAGGGAGCCGTTGGAAGTGTTCAACCAGGCGATGAAGAACGCCACCCCCCTGCTGGAGGTGAAGCCCCGGCGAGTGGGAGGCGCCACCTACCAGGTGCCCACCGAGCTGCGGGCCAACCGCAGCGAGGCGCTGGCCATCCGGTGGATCATCCGATCGGCCAGGGCCCGCCAGGGGATGCCCATGGTGCGCAAGCTGGCTGCTGAGCTGTTGGATGCCTCCAGGGGAGAGGGCGCCGCCGTAAGGCGAAGGGAAGAGCTGCACCGTATGGCGGAGGCCAACAGGGCCTTCGTACACTACAGGTGGTAAGGGTCTCTCCAATGGCGTCCAATGGTCCCGGGTCCGGTTAGCCGAGGTACGGAAACCATGTCCGAAAGCTTTCGCATAGGCGACATACGCAACATAGGCTTCATAGCCCACATCGACGCGGGCAAGACCACCGTGACCGAGCGGGTGCTCTATCTGGCCGGCAGGATCCACCGAGTGGGCGGGGTCGACGAGGGCACCACCGTCATGGACTGGATGCCCCAGGAGCGGGAGCGGGGCATCACCATAACCGCCGCCGCCACCACCTGCTCATGGAACGACCGGCGCATCAACATCATCGACACCCCGGGCCACGTGGACTTTACCGCCGAGGTGGAGCGGAGCCTGAGGGTGCTGGACGGCGGCATAGTGGTGCTGGACGCCGTCGCGGGCGTGCAGCCCCAGTCGGAGACGGTCTGGCGGCAGGCGGACAACTACAACGTGCCCAGGATATGCTTCGTAAACAAGATGGACCGGGCCGGGGCCAGCCTGGACAGGACCGTCGACACGGTCCGCCACAGGCTCAAGGCGAATCCCGTGCCCGTGCAGCTTCCGCTGCTCGAAGACACCGTGTTCAAGGGTGTGGCCGATCTCCTGGAAGGCCACGCCCTCTTCTTTGACGGCGACAATGGCAAGAGCAACGGGTCGCGGCCCGAGCCGTCGCCCATACCTTCGGAGGACCGGGAGGAGTTCGAGTCGCACCGGGAGGCGATGATCGAGAAGATCGTCGAGACGGACGAGGGCCTGATGATCCGGTACCTGGAGGGCGAGACCCTCCCCGTCGACGAGCTCCGTACGGCCCTGCGCAAGGCGACCATAGGCGGCCGACTGGTCCCCGTCGTGTGCGGCAGCGCCCTGGCCGGCATGGGCATCCACGCGCTGATGGACGCTATCGTGGACTACCTCCCCTCCCCCGCCGAGGTGCCCGCCGTCACCGGCACCCTCGTGGGCAAGGAGCAGGAGGTGGTCCGGGAAGCCAGGGCGGACGCTCCCCTGTCGGCCCTGGCCTTCAAGGTGACCACCGACCCCTTCGTGGGACGGCTCGTCTACCTGAGAGTGTACTCGGGCACGTTGAAGGCGGGGTCCTCGGTGATCAACACGACCCGGGACCAGAGGGAGCGCATGGGCCGGGTGCTGCAGATGCACGCGAACCACCGGGAGGAGTCCGAGTCGGTGGAGGCGGGGAACATCTGCGCGGCCGTGGGGCTCAAGAACACCTTTACGGGAGACACCATCTGCACCCGGGATGCACCGGTGGTGCTGGAGCCGCCTCAGTTCCCGTCGCCAGTGCTGTCGGTATCCATCGAGCCCATGACCAGGGCGGACCAGGACCGGTTGACCTACGCCCTGACCAAGCTGGCGGAGGAGGACCCCACCTTCGAGCTGCGCTACGACCAGGAGACCGGCCAGACGCTGATCTCCGGCATGGGCGAGCTGCACCTGGAGGTGCTGGTGGACCGCATCCGCCGGGAGTTCAACGTGGACGCCCACGTCGGCAAGCCCAGGGTCGCCTACCGGGAGGCCATTACGGCCCCCGTCCGCATCGAGGGCCGCTTCGTCCGCCAGACGGGGGGCCGGGGCCAGTACGGCCACGTATGGCTGGAGATCGAGCCCAGGGAGCGGGGAGAGGGGTTCCTGTTCGAGAACCTGATCCACGGCGGGGCGATCCCCCGGGAGTACATCCCGGCCGTGGAGCGGGGCGTCAAAGAGGCGGCGGAGAACGGCCCCCTGGCCGGGTTCCCGTTGATCGACGTCAAGGTCAGCCTGGTGGACGGGACCTTCCACCAGGTGGACTCGTCGGAGATGGCCTTCAAGGCCGCCGGGACCATCGGCTTCAGAGACGGCGTGCGAAAGGCGAGCCCCATACTGCTGGAGCCGGTCATGGAGATGGAGGTGGTGACCCCCGGGGAGTTCCTGGGAGACGTGCTTGGGGACCTGAGCTCCAGGCGGGGCCAGATCAGGAACATCGAGGGTCAGGAGGGGATACAGGTTATCAGGGTGCTGATGCCCCTGGCGGAGACCTTCGCCTACACCACAACCCTTCGATCGGTCACCCAGGGCAGGGCGAGCTATACCATGGAGTTCCGGGACTATGAACCCGTGCCGGAGGGCATCCTGAGGGAGATGGTCCACGGGGTCAAGCTGGGCGTGTAGAGATGACGACGAGCCAGAAGATAAGGATCGTACTACGGGCCTTCGACCACAGGTCCCTGGACCTGTCGGCGGGGCAGATCGTGGAGACCGCGGAGCGTACGGGAGCCATGGTTGCCGGGCCGGTGCCCATGCCGACCCACATCCGCCGGTTCTGCGTGATCCGCTCCCCCCACGTGGACAAGGACTCCCGGGAGCACTTCGAGATCAGGACGCACAAACGACTGATAGACATCGTGGACCCCACATCCAAGACCATCGACGCTCTGACCAGGCTGAACCTCCCCGCCGGCGTCGACATCTCCATCAAGCTGTAGTGAAATGACCTTCTCAGTAGAGCATACACAGGCCCGCCCCGGTCCATGGGAGCCGCTGGAGGTCCCCGCGTGATCAAGGGAATGTTGGGCAAGAAGGTGGGCATGACCCAGGTATTCACCCCCGAGGGACGGGTGGTGCCCGTGACTGTGATACAGGCCGGCCCGTGCGCCGTCACCCAGGTCAAGACGGTGGAGCGGGACGGCTACGAGGCCGCGCAGGTCGGCTATGGGTCGGTGAAGCGCCTCAACAAGCCGATGAGGGGGCACCTGGGCCGGGCCGGGCTGTTCCGCCACCTGCGGGAGTTCGCGGTGGACGGGACGGAAGACCTGGAGGTCGGCCAGCAGATCAAGGTCGACCTGTTCGAGAGCGGGGAGAAGGTCGACGTTGTGGGCAGGTCCAAGGGGCTCGGATTCCAGGGTGGGATGAAGCGGCACGGGTTCCACGGCGGGCCGCGGACCCACGGGCAGTCGGACCGGGCGAGGGCGCCGGGCTCCATTGGGGCCGGGACGTATCCCGGCCGGGTGTTCAAGGGCAAGAAGATGGCGGGCCACATGGGCGCCGTCCGGGTCACCGTGAAGAACCTGGAGGTGGTGGAAGTGGACGCGGAGCGGGACCTCCTGTTCTTGAAGGGCGGGGTGCCGGGCGCCCCCAACGATCTGATCATCATCAAGAAGGTGAAGTAGGGGACTGCGTTTTGCAGTCCCTTGCCGTCAGGGTGGAGAGACTTGGAGCTGCCGGTTAGAAGTCAGCGCGGGGACGTCGTCGACACCGCCGAGGTGAGCGACGACCTCTTTGGCGCGGAGATGAACAGGGCCCTGGTCCACCAGGCCATGGTGATGTACGGGCTGAACAGGCGTCAGGGCACCCACGCCACCAAGACCCGGGCCCAGGTGTCCGGCGGAGGCCGCAAGCCCTGGCCTCAGAAGTACACGGGCCGGTCCCGGCAGGGCAGCATCAGGGCGCCCCAGTGGCGCCACGGGGGCGTGGTGTTCGGGCCCCATCCCAGGGACCACCGCCGGGACATGCCCAAGAAGATGCGGCGGCGGGCCCTGCGGTGCGTTCTGTCGGACAAGGTGCGGGCCGATAAGCTGATCCTGGTGGACGACCTGACCATCGACGGCCCCAACACCAAGGGGATGTCGGAGATACTGTCCAGCCTGGGGGCCAGCAGGTCAACCCTGATCGTCACCGACGGGACGGCCACCAACGTGGTCCTCTCGGCGCGGAACCTGGAGAAGGTGTGGACCACGCCGGTGAACCTGCTGAACGCCGAACAGCTCCTGCGAAGAGACCGGGTGGTGATGACCCTGGACGCCGCCCGGCGGGCCGAGCAGCTCTGGGCGGGCGACCGCCTCCGCCGTCCCCGGAAGGGCCGCGGCGGGCAGACCGAGGGTGAGTAGATGGAGACCAGCGAAGTACTGATAGCCCCCCTCATAACCGAGAAGAGCACCATCCTCCAGGAGCGGGGGAAGTATGCCTTCCAGGTTGACCGCAGGGCCAACAAGGTGGAGATAAAGAGCGCGGTGGAGTCGACCTTCGACGTGAAGGTCGTAAGCGTGAACGTCATCAAGGTCCGCGGCAAGTCCAAGCGATACGGTCCCCGGTTCAAGAAGCAGCCCGACACCAAGAAGGCGCTGGTGTCCCTGCGGCCCGGGGACAGGATCCAGATCATCGAGGGTGTGTAGAGAATGCCTCTCCGAAACCTGAGGCCCATGACCCCCGGCACCAGGCGCGCCGCGTGGCCGTCCTTCGAGGAGATAACCCGGAAGAAGCCGGAGAAGTCCCTGCTGAGCCCCCTGAGCAACAAGGCGGGGCGCAACCGCAGCGGAAGGATAACCGTCCGGCACCGGGGAGGTGGCAACAAGCGGGCGTACAGGGTCATCGACTTCAAGCGGAACAAGGACGGCATCCCCGGCAAGGTTGCCTCCATCGAGTACGACCCCAACAGGTCGGCGCGCATCGCCCTGATTCACTACGTGGACGGCGAGAAACGGTACATACTGGCCCCCATCGGCCTTACCGTGGGGGACCGGGTGGAGTCGGGCCCCCGGGCGGAGATCAAGCCCGGGAACAGCCTGCCCCTCCGCCACATCCCGGCCGGCACGCTGGTACACAACATGGAGCTTACGCCAGGGCGCGGCGGCCAGATCGTCAGGAGCGCCGGCGTGGCGGCCCAGGTGCTCTCCCGGGAGGACCCCTACGTGCTCATCCGCCTACCCTCGGGCGAGATCAGGCGGGTGCTGGTGGACTGCCGGGCGACGGTGGGCCAGGTCGGAAACCCGGACCACAAGAACGTGAAGCTGGGCAAGGCCGGGAAGAACCGGTACAAGGGACGCCGCTCCCAGGTGCGCGGCGTGGCCATGACCCCCAGGGACCACCCCCACGGCGGCGGCGAGGGACGGTCCCCGGTGGGAATGCCCGGCCCCAAGACCCCCTGGGGCAAGTCCGCCATGGGTCTGAAGACGCGGAGGAAGAAGAAGAACAGCAGCAGCTTCATCGTGCGAAGGAGAGGGAGGAGGTAAGGGATGTCCAGGTCGACGAAGAAGGGCCCCTACGTCCACCCCAAGCTGGAGAAGAAGGTGCTGGCCGTCCAGGACGCCGGCATCAAGACGGTGATACGCACATGGTCCCGGGCCTCCACGATAATGCCCGAGATGGTCGGGCTGACCATCGCGGTGCACGATGGCCGGAGGCACGTGCCCGTGTTCATCACGGAGAACATGGTGGGCCACAAGCTGGGTGAGTTCGCCCCCACCCGCACCTTCCGCGGCCACGTAGCCCGGTCGGAGCGGACATCCTCGCTGGGACGCCGGTAGTCGGAGAGAGCGCCCGTGCCCGAAGTCAAAGCAGTATCCAGGAATGTGGGGGCCTCTCCCAAGAGGCTCAAGCCCATAATGGACCTGGTCCGGGGCATGAAGGTCAACGACGCCCTGGACACCCTGGGGCTCCTGCCGTCCCCCTGGGCCAGGGTGGTGGCCAAGACGGTGCGCTCGGCCTCGGCCAACGCCGAGAACAACCTGCTCATGGACCCCGACGGCCTGGTGATCGTAAAGGTGGTGGCCGACCAGGCGCCATCCCTCAAGAGGTTCCGTCCCAGGGCCCGGGGGCGCGTCGGGCGCATCACCAAGCGCTCCAGCCACGTGACCGTGGTCGTGGACGAGGAGGAGGTCTCCTAAGATGGGCCACAAGACCCACCCCATAGGGTTCAGGCTCGGCATCGTCAAGGACTGGCAGACCCACTGGTATGCCGCCAACGGCCGGGACTACCGCACCCTGGTGCTGGAGGACCTCCAGATACGCCACGCCATCGAGAGCGAGTACCGAGGCTTTTCCAACGCCGGGATCGCCCGCACGGAGATCGACCGGGGCGCCCAGGACATCGTGGTGAACGTCCACTCGGCCCGCCCGGGCATACTCATCGGCCGGGACGGGGAGCGTGTCAAAAGGCTCAGGAGCCGCCTGGAGGGCATCACAAACAAGCGGATACAGCTCAACATAATGGAGATATCCCAGCCCGAGCTCAACTCCTACCTGGTGGCAAGGAACATCGCCGACCAGCTGGAGCGCCGGGTGTCCTACCGGAGGGCCATGCGCCAGGCCGCACAGCGGGCCATGCAGGCGGGGGCCCAGGGCATAAAGGTCATAGTGAAGGGGCGCATCACCGGGTCGGAGATCGCCCGCCGGGAGAAGTACATGGAGGGCCGGGTGCCCCTGCACACCCTCCGGGCCGACATCGACTATAGCATCACCGAGGCGCGCACGATGATGGGGTGCATCGGTGTGAAGGTGTGGATATACAAGGGCGACATCCTTCCGCCTCCTCCCGAGGAGCGGGCCGAGGAGCTGGAGACCATCGAGGTGACCATCCCCACGGACGAGCCCGAGGACGAGGAAGGCGCCACCGAGGAGGCAGTCGATGTTGCAACCTAAGCGGGTCAAGTACCGCAAGATGCACCGGGGACACCGGCGGGGAAAGGCCACCTCCAACAACAGCCTGGACTTCGGCGAGTTCGGGCTGAAGGCCCTGGAGGCCCACTGGATAACCGCCCGGCAGATCGAGGCCGCCCGTATCGCCATAACCCGCCACCTCAGGAGGGGCGGCCAGGTATGGGTGCGGCTGTTCTCCGACAAGGGGGTCAGCAAGAAACCCGCCGAGACCCGCATGGGGGGCGGGAAGGCCGCCGTGGACCACTGGGTGGCGGTGGTCAAGCCCGGACGGGTGCTCTTCGAGGTGGGCGGAGTCCGGGAGGACCTGGCCATGGAGGCGCTGCGCCTGGGCGCTCACAAACTTCCCATTGCAACCAAGGCCGTCAAGCGGGACGCCGCTCTCGCCGGGGCCGGATAGGCGGGTACTATCGCAGGGCCGGAAGGGTCCTGGAGTAGAGTCACATGCGAGCCCACGAGATAAGACAGCTCACCGACGAGGAGCTCCAAAAGGAGCTGGAAGACTCCCGCAAGGAGCTTCTGAACCTCCGTTTCCGGGTGGCAACCAAGCAGCTCGGCAACACGGCGCAGATCCGGACAGCCAGGAAGAACATCGCACGCCTCATCACCGTGGCACGAGAGCGAGAGGCAGGGGTGAGATAGATGCCCGATGGGAGGCGTAAAGTACGGCTGGGCGAAGTCGTCAGCGACAAGATGGACAAGACGGTGCTGGTCGCCGTGAGATGGCAGCAGCGCCACCGGCTCTACAAGAAGAGCATACGCCGCATCACGAGGTTCTTCGCCCACGACCGGGACAATGAGTGCCGCATCGGGGACATGGTCCGGATCGAGGAGACCCGGCCCCTGTCCAGGATGAAGAAATGGCGGGTGGTGGAGATCGTCCAGAGGCGGGAGGTCGCCGAGGTGAAGCCCGCCGAGCTGGACGAAGGTCTGCTGACCGAGGAGCGCGAGCAGGCCGCGGCCCAAGCCATAGCGGCGGGGCCGGTGGACACGGCTGAAGAGGACGCCGCCCCCGAGTCCGAGCCCGAAGACGCGGCCGCGGCCATGGATGACGAGGAGTACGTCGACGAGATGGAGGAGGATGCTGACGACGGCGAGTCCGACAGCGACTCCGAAGATGACGGGAGCGAGATCCAGGACCTAGTGGAGGACGAAGAGGGTCTGGAGGAAGAGGACCTCGAGGACGATCAGCCCGAGGACGAACAACCCGAGGACGAAGAGCCTGAAGAAGGACCCCAGGCCCTCCACGAAGAGGAGTCTGTCGAAGAGGAGCCCGAGCAGCAAGAGGAGCCCGAGGCGTCACTGGAAGAGGACGCGCCTGAAGAGGACGGGGCGGACGCCGGCCCGGCTGAGGATGGGGCGGCCCCCGTCGACGGCGAGGGAGACGCCGTGGAAGAGGAGGAGCGAAAGTGATCCAGACCTTCTCCCGTTTGTCGGTCGCCGATAACAGCGGCGCCAAAGAAATCATGTGCATCAACATCCCGGGAAGCAGCCGGAGACGCTACGCCTCCCTGGGAGACATCATAGTGGGGTCGGTGAAGGAAGCGGCGCCCATGGCCCAGGTGAAGAAGGGCGAGGTGGTCCGGGCCGTGATAGTAAGGGTGGCGCAACCATACCGGAGGCCCGACGGCAGCTATGTGCGCTTCGACGACAACGCCGCCGTGCTGGTGGTGGAGAGGCAGAGCACCCCCCGGGGGACCCGCATATTCGGGCCCGTGGCCCGGGAGCTGAGGGACCGGGGCTTCATGCGCATCGTGTCCCTGGCCCCCGAGGTGGTCTGAGGCAAATGGGGAACGAGGCGCCCGAGGTAGTGAGATGCCCGAGGTAGTTGAATGAAGGTACGCAAGGGCGACACCGTGATGGTCATAGCCGGCAAGGAGAAGGGCAAGACCGGCCGGGTGGACAGGGTACTGAGCCCCCAGGACCGTGTCACCATCGAGGGCGTCAACATGGTGGTCCGCCACATGAAGCCGCAGCCCGGCGTGAGGCAGGCGGGGCGGATCCAGAAAGAGGCGCCAATCCACATCTCCAACGTGATGCTGGTGTGCAACAAGTGCGACAAGACGACCAGGGCAACCTTCAGCGTCCTGGACGATGGTAGGAAGGTAAGGGTATGTCTGAGGTGCAGGGAGACGATCGACTAGAGGCCCAAGCCCCGGCCGAAGCGGCTCCCGAAGCCAAGCCCGCGCCAAAGAAGAGGAAGAGTACGGCGCGGCAGAGCGAGGGGACCAAGGGCCGGCGCCGCACCAAGGCCGCGGCCAAGGAGCCCGCGCCCGAGGCGCAGGCGGCCGCGGCCGACGTTGGGGTGCAGGACGGGGCGACCAACGGCGCCGCTCCCGCCAAGCCGCTGCCCCGGCTACTGGAGCTATACCGCTCCCAGGTCGTCCCGACCATGCTCAAGGAGTTCAGCTACAAGAACGTGATGCAGGTGCCCAAGCTCACGAAGATCGTGCTCAACGTGGGACTTGGGGAGGCGCTGACCAACGCCCGGGCCCTGGAGAGCACGGCAGCCGACCTTACGGCCATGACGGGCCAAAAGCCCATCGTCACCAGGGCGAGAAAGTCCATCGCCAACTTCAAGCTGAGGGAGGGGAATCCCATCGGGATGTGCGTGACCCTTCGCGGGCACATGATGTATTACTTCATGGACCGCCTGGTCAACACGGCCCTGCCCCGCATCCGGGATTTCCGGGGGGTGCCCTCGTCCAGCTTCGACGGCCGCGGCAACTACTCCATGGGAGTCCGGGAGCAGATCATATTCCCGGAGATCGACTACGGAGGAATAGAGCGCATTCGCGGCTTTCAGGTGACGATGACCACCACGTCTAGGACGGATGCCGAGGCGTCCCGGCTTCTCGCGCTGCTGGGAATGCCCTTCGTCCGTTCGGAATAGAGAAGGGCGTTGGCCAAGACTTCGAAGATACAGAAGTGGAAGAGGACCCAGAAGTTCGCGGTGCGCCATCACAACCGCTGCCACCAGTGCGGCAGGCCAAGGGCCTACATACGCTATTTTGGCCTGTGCCGCATCTGTTTCAGGCAGCTAAGCCTGAATGGAGAGCTGCCCGGGGTCAAGAAGGCCAGCTGGTAGCCGGAGAATAAGCAGCCATGCCCGTTACAGACCCAATCGCCGACATGCTTACACGCATACGCAACGCCCAGGGGATGAGGCACGACTCACTGGTGATGCCCGTGTCCAAGATAAAGCTGGGCATCGCCCGCATCCTGAAGGACGAGGGCTTCATCAGGGACTTCGACATGCTCCGGGCCCAGCCGCGCCCCATGCTCCGGGTCCACCTGGCCTACAGGGAGGGGCGGGAGCCCGCCATCAACGGGCTGAAACGGGTCAGCAAGCCGGGCCTCCGGGTCTACGTCGGCAAGGGGGAGATTCCCAGGGTCTACGGGGGCCTGGGAATCGCCATCCTGTCCACCTCGTGGGGGCTCAAGACGGGCCGGGAGGCGTGGCGCCAGGGGGTCGGAGGGGAGCTGCTCTGCTATGTCTGGTAACGGTACGAAGAACGGTCCCACCAGGACCCTGTCCAGGCTGGGCCGCAAGGCCATACCCATCCCGGCTGGGGTAGAGGTTGCCGTGGACTACGCCGAGGTGACGGTCAAGGGGCCCAGGGGGACCATCAAGCAGCCCATACACCCCGAGGTGAACGTCAGGGTCCAGGACGGCGAGGTGATGGTGGAGCGCCAGTCGGCCAGGAAGTTCCACCGCTCCCTGCACGGCCTGACGCGAACCCTCATCGCCAACGCCATCACGGGCACCACCGACGGATACCGGAAGACGCTGGAGCTCATGGGGGTGGGGTACAGGGTGCAGCAGTCGGGCGCGGGCATAACCCTCAACGTAGGGTTCAGCCACTCGGTGGACGTGCAGCCCCTGGAGGGAGTCACCCTGACCGTGGAGGGGAACAACCGCATCCACGTGGAGGGCAACGACAAGCAGAAGGTGGGCCAGGTGGCCGCCGTGATCCGAAGGGTACGGCCGCCCAATGCCTACAAGGAGAAGGGTATCCGGTACGCCGGCGAGGTGCTGCGGCTGAAACCCGGGAAGGCGGCCGCGAGGAAGAGCTGATGCCCAGAGACAAAGACTCCAGGAAGCTTCGACTGGCGCGGCACGTCAGGGTGCGTCGGAGGGTGTATGGGACCCCTGACAGGCCCAGGCTGTGCGTGTTCCGAAGCCTCCGGCACATCTACGCCCAGGTCATCGACGACGTCCATGGCCACACCATCGCGGCTGTCTCCAGCAACGAGCCGGACCTGAGGCCCTCGGGCAGCGTCCCCAAGACCGACGTCGCCAAGATCGTCGGCGGCGTGATCGCCACCCGCGCCATGGCCAAGGGGGCCACCAAGGTGGTGTTCGACCGGGGCGGGTACAAGTACCACGGCAGGGTCAAGTCCCTTGCCGACGGCGCCAGAGAGGGGGGTCTGGTCTTCTGATGGTTTCCATAGGTCCACGGCAGACTGGTGACAGGACCGACGCCAGCGGGCTCAACGAGCGGGTGGTATTCACCCGGCGCATCGCCAAGGTGGTCAAGGGCGGGCGCAACCTGCGGTTCAACGCCCTGGTGGTGGTCGGCGACGGCGAGGGCAGCGTGGGAGCGGGCCTCGGAAAGGCCCTGGCCATCCCCGATGCGGTCCGGAAGGGGAATGCCCTGGCCAAGAAGGGGCTGATCACCGTCCCATTGAAGGGCAGCACCATACCCCAGGAGACCTCGGGCAGGAAGGGCGCCTCCCTGGTGCTCATCAAGCCGGCCCCCGCGGGCACGGGCATAATCGCCGCCGGCGTCGTCCGTGCGGTCCTGGACCTGGCCGGCGTCAAGGACGGCGTGGCCAAGTGTCTTGGCTCCAGGAACCACATCAACGTGGTGGCGGCGACGCTGGACGCCCTCAAGAAGCTGCGGAACCCGGCGGAGGAGCTGGCCAAGCGCAAGGTCACTCCCAGGCCGGACAGGTAGACTTTTCTGGAGATCGTGGGTGTAAGATGGTGCTTCTGCGCATAACGTGGACCAAGAGTCAGATCGGCTATCGGGCCGGACACCGGGAGGTGGTCCGGTCCCTGGGTCTGAGGCGCCTGAACCAGACCGTGGTGCACCGGGACAACCCCTCCATCCGAGGGATGGTCCACAAGGTGGCCCACCTGGTGACCGTCGAAGAGATAGAGGAGCCCGAGCCCGCCGGCCGGTCCAAGGGCCGAAAACGCACCGTCAAGAACAGCGGAAAGGAAGCGCAGGCCAAGAAATGATGGCTCACCAGGTGTCTTCGCCCAAGGGGGCGAGGCGCTCCCGCAAGCGGCTGGGCCGCGGCGACGCCAGCGGCCACGGCGGGTACTCCGGACGGGGCATGAAGGGGCAGAAGTCCCGGTCGGGCCGGGGCATACGCCCGGGCTTCGAGGGCGGGCAGCTCCCCCTGATAAAGGGACTGCCCATGAAGCGGGGCTTCACCAACATCTTCAAGACTCGGTACCACCTCATCAAGGTGGGCGACCTGGGCTCCTTCCCCGCGGGCTCCAACGTGACCCCCGAGGCGTTGGTGGAATCGGGGTACCTGCGCAAGCTCAAGTACCCGGTCAAGGTGCTGGGCGATGGTGAGCTGGGCGTAGCCCTTCAGGTCAAGGCGAACAAGTTCACGCGGTCCGCCCAGGACAAGATAGAGGCGGCCGGGGGCGGGGTCGAGGTAGTCTAGCGATGGTAACGCAGGAGGCGGAGGAGAGACCGCGGCTACTACAGGCCGCCATCGACTCCTTTCGCATCCCCGATCTCCGGGCGAAGATACTCTTCACCCTGTTTATCCTGGCCGTCTTTCGCTTCATGGCCCAGGTGCCCATCCCGGGCATAGACCAGGGCCGGCTGGACAACCTCTTCGCCAACAACCAGCTCCTGGGATTCCTGGACCTGTTCAGCGGGGGCGCCCTCCGTAACCTGAGCGTCGCGGCCTTGGGAGTGTTCCCCTACATCACCTCCTCCATTGTGATGCAGCTCCTGGTGCCCGTGGTTCCCAGCCTGCAGCGCATGTCCCGGGAGGGTGAGTACGGGCGTCAGAAGATAAACCGCATAACCCACTGGATCACCGTACCCATAGCGGCGGCCCAGGGCTACGGGCAGCTCCAGCTCGTCCAGCAGGCGGGGGTGATAGACGGCGTATGGCCCAGCGCGGGCGGCGACCCGATCGCCACGGTGGCGATGCTGGCGTCCCTGGTGGCCGGCACCATGTTCCTGGTATGGTTGGGAGAGCTCATCACCGAGCGGGGCATCGGCAACGGCATCTCGCTGATAATCTTCGCGGGTATCGTCGCGGGCTTCCCGACCCTCATACAGAACCTGACCGACCAGGCCAGCTTCTGGGGGGTCGTGGCCCTGGCGATAATCGGGCTCGGGATCATCGCCCTCATCGTGATCTTCACGGAGGCGCACCGGAGGATACCCGTCCAGTACGGGCGAAGCATCTTCCGAGGGGGGAGGATGTACCGGCAAACGGGGGCTACATACCTGCCCCTCAGGATCAACTCGGCCGGGATGATCCCGGTGATATTCGCATTCTCCATAGTGATTCTGCCGGGGACCATAGCCAACTTCCTGGGGGTCAGGGACGACTGGGTGGGGTCGGTGGCCGTCATGTTCCAGAGCTGGTTCGCGCCCGAGCACGTGCTCTACTGGGTCCTGACCTTCGTGCTGGTGGTGGCCTTCACCTTCTTCTACACCCTGGTGGTGTTCCAGCAGCAGCAGCTGGCCGAGAACCTGCAGAAGAACGGCGGGTTCGTCCCCGGCATCAGGCCGGGGCCGCCGACCCAGGAGTACCTCAACCGGGTCATACTCCGCCTCACGGTCGGCGGGGCGCTCTACCTGGGATTCGTCGCGGTTGTCGCCTATCCCGCGTCGTTGCTGGCGGACGTGCAGGCAGCGCTGCTGCCCAGCATCAGCATGCTCATCATGGTGGGAGTGGCCCTGGACACCCTGAGGCAGCTCGAGGCCCAGCTCATGATGAGAAACTACGAAGGCTTTCTGAGGTAGTCGGGGGAAGTGGGCGGCAG
Source organism: Dehalococcoidia bacterium (assembly GCA_965207305.1). Classification (GTDB taxonomy): domain Bacteria; phylum Chloroflexota; class Dehalococcoidia; order Lucifugimonadales; family JAGWBF01; genus JAGWBJ01. Next base: position 712,435 of record CBDBMB010000003.1, read on the forward strand.
AGACGCAGGGGGCCTTCCCCAACGGCTGATCATCCTGGGCCCTCCGGGGGCGGGGAAGGGGACCCAGGCCAAGAAGCTGACCGAGGTGCTGGGCGTGCCCCACATAGCCTCCGGGGACCTGTTCAGGCATCACCTGAGCAAGGGCACGCCGTTGGGGATAAAGGCCAGCGAATACATGAACAGCGGCCTCCTGGTGCCCGACGAGATTACGACGGCGATGATGCTGGAGCGGATACAGCCTCCCCTGGACATGCAGGGATACCTTCTGGATGGGTTCCCAAGGAACATGTTCCAGGCGCAGGCCCTGGACGACATGGCAGCCCGGGGGAGGCCCGTGGACTGCGTCATCCTCATATCGGTGCCCGACGACGAGCTGGTCTCACGGCTGAGCGGGCGGCATATCTGCGGGGTCTGCCAGACGTCCTACCACATCAACACCGCGCCGCCCTCCACGCCCGGGCGTTGCGACGGCTGCGGGGGCGAGCTGCTCCACAGGGAGGACGACCGGCCCGAGGCGGTGCGCGTACGCATCCGTGTCTACAACGAAGAGACACAGCCCATGCTGGACCACTATGCCCGATCTGGCAGGCTGGTGGAGGTCGACGGTGTTGGCCGCATCGAGCAGGTGGCGGAGCGGCTGCTGAATGCCATGCACCTGGAACCCTCGGTGGGAGGACGCTAGAGACGCGGTTTCCGTGACCGTGCCAGTCTGTGGCCGCGTGTATACGAAAGTGGTAGAATGAATATACAGAAGATCGAAACGGCCTCCAACTCACCGTCGCCCTACGCGGGAGGAATCACCATCAAGTCCCGCAAGGAGATGGACGCCATGCGGAGGGCCGGAGCGATCGTCGGGGCGACCCTGACGTTGCTGAAGGAGTCGGTCCGGCCCGGGATCAGGACCCGGGACCTGGATGCCATCGCGGAAGCGGAGATAGTCCGGCGGGGGGGTAAGCCCGCGTTCAAGGGTTACCGGGGATTCCCCGCGACCGTGTGTACCTCGGTGAACGAGGAGATCGTCCACGGCATCCCGGGCGACAGGCAGCTCCAGGAAGGCGACCTGATCAAGATGGACGTGGGGGCCGTGGTAGACGGCTTCATCGGCGACGCGGCCATAACGGTAGGGGTGGGCGAGGTCTCCGACGAGGCCAGGGCCCTGATGGACGTCACGAGGCAGGCCCTGCAGGAGGGTATCAAGGCCGCAAGGAACGGGGGCCGGGTCGGGGACATAGGCTGGGCAGTCCAGACCTTCGTAGAAGGGCGAGGCTACTCGGTGGTCCGCGAATACGTGGGCCACGGGGTGGGCCGCTTTCTGCATGAGGACCCTCAGGTCCCCAACTACGGGACGGCGAAGAAGGGGCCGTTGCTCCGAAAGGGGATGACCATAGCCATAGAGCCGATGGTGAACATAGGTGACTGGCACACCAGGGTGCTGGATGACAACTGGACCATCGTCACGATGGACGGCAGCCTCTCATCCCATTTCGAGCACACCATCGCCATAACCGATGGAGAGGCGGAGGTGCTGACCGCCCAGAGGTAGCCCCCGGCGGGTGTCGAGCCGGGGGCCGGCATACCCATGTGCGGACCGATGTAAGGAGGTCCATGGCCAAGAAGGAAGCGATCGAGGTAGAGGCAACGGTCTCGGAGGCGCTCCCCAACGGGATGTTTCGGGTGGATCTGCCCAACGACCATAAGATCCTGGCCCACGTCTCGGGGAAGATACGCCTGCACTTCATCAGGGTACTTCCGGGGGACCGGGTCCTCGTGGAGCTTTCCCCCTACGACCTCACCCGCGGACGCATAACGTACCGGTTCAAATAAAGGGCCGGTTCAAATAAAGGGCCGGTTCAAGTAAGGGGCCGGTTCAAGTAAGGGGCCGGTTCAAGTAAGGGGCCGGTTCAAGTAAGGTGAAGTATGAAGATCAGAGCGTCGGTTAAGCCGCGCTGCGACAAGTGCAGGGTGATCAGGCGCAAGGGGTCGGTGCGGATTATCTGCTCCAACCCGAGACACGCCCAGAGGCAAGGCTAGAGGCCGAGGAGGACGACGATGGTCCGAGTAGCTGGTGTCGACATACCCGACCGAAAGAGGGTCGATGTAGCCCTGCAGCACATCTACGGCATCGGGCCGACGGTGGCGGGGGACATCCTCCGAAAGGCGAACATAGACGGCGACCCCAAGCCCAAGATCGTGGAGCTCTCGGAGGGCCAGATCGACAGGCTGCGGGAGCTGATAGACCGGGAGTACAAGGTGGAGGGTGACCTTCGCAGGGAGGTCACCATGAACATCCGGCGTCTCATCGAGATAGGCTCGTACCGGGGGCTGCGCCACCGCAGGGGCCTCCCCCTGAGGGGCCAGAGGACCAGGACCAACGCCCGGACCAGGAAGGGCCCCAGGCGCACCGTGGCGGGCCGGGGCCGCAGGACGGGCGCGAAGAAGTAGCAGCAGAAGCAGTAAAGGAGCTCCATGGCCAGACCAAGAAGCCGTCGGAGGGAGAGGCGGGTAGTGCCCAGGGGCAAGGCCCACATCCATTCGACCTTCAACAACACACTGGTGACCCTCACCGACCCCCAGGGGAGCGTGCTGGTCTCCACCAGCTCGGGCGCATCGGGCTTCCGCGGCTCCCGCAAGGGCACGGCCTTCGCCGCCCAGCGGGCGGCCGAGCAGGCCGCGCGCCGGGGAATGGACCAGGGGTTGCGGCAGGTGGACGTGTACATCAAGGGCCCCGGCGCGGGCAGGGAGGCGGCGATACGGTCCCTCCAGGCCGCCGGCCTCACCATCACCAGCATACGGGATATAACGCCGATCCCCCACAACGGGTGCCGGCCGCCCAAGCGAAGAAGGGTATAGAGGAGAGCCAATGGCAAGATACACCGGACCGGCATGCAGGCTGTGCCGGAGAGTCGGAGAGAAGCTGTTTCTCAAGGGGGAGCGGTGCTTTACCCCCAAGTGCGCCATCGAGCGCCGCCGGACGCCGCCGGGAGACCGCTCCCAGCGCAGGCGCCGCATCTCCGACCACGGGATCCAGCTCAAGGAGAAGCAGAAGGCGCGCTACATGTTCGGGGTCATGGAGCGCCAGTTCAGCCGGTACATGGACCAGGCGTTCAAGAAGCCCGGCGTCACGGGCCAGTACCTCCTGGAGCTTCTGGAGCGCAGGCTGGACAACGCCGTCTACCGGCTGGGGTTCTGCGACTCCCGCCGCCAAGCCCGCCAGCTGGTGCTCCACGGCCATTTCGCCGTGAACGGGCGTAAGACCAAGATACCCTCCTACGCCCTGCGCCAGGGGGACGTGATCAGTTGGAAAGAGTCCCACAAGGAGCGGGACTTCTTCAAGGCCTTCACCGAGGATATTCCCAAGCGGCCCGTGCCCCAGTGGCTCAACCTGGACACGACGCAGATGTCCGGGACCGTGGCCTCCATGCCGGCGGCCGAGGACCTGGAGCAGGCCATCGATACCCGTCTGATAGTGGAGTACTACTCGAGGTAGTTATGACGATGTTGGATACGTCCATCCTGTCCCAGAGCATGCCGGAACGTGGGACGGAACCCCTGGCGCCCGAGATAAAGATCCTGGAGGAGACGGAGACCTACGGCAGGTTCGCCTTCGAACCCCTGGAGCGCGGATACGGCATCACCGTTGGCAATCCCATGCGGCGCATGCTGCTGAGCTCCATCGAGGGCACGGCCATCACCTGGGTCAAGATCGACGAGGTGCTGCACGAGTACTCCACGGTCCCCAACATGAAAGAGGAGGTCATGGAGTTCCTCCTGAACGTCAAGGGGATATGCATACGGTCGTTGACGGGGAGACCCGGAAAGATGCGGCTGGAGATACGCGGCGAGGGAAGGGTGTGCGCTGGCGACATCGCCACTTCCGCCGACTTCGAGATCGTGAACCCGGAGCTGCACCTGGCCACCCTGGACTCCGAGGACGCCGTGCTCTCGGTGGAGTTCAACGTGGACCACGGCAAGGGGTACCAGCCGGTGCCCCAGGGAGGCGACGTCATCGGAGGCCCCCTGATGGGGGTGCTGCCCATCGACGCCATATACAACCCGGTGAGAAAGGTCAACTACAGCGTCGAGAGGACCCGGGTGGGCCACGTGACGGACTACGAGCGGCTGGTGCTGGAGGTGTGGACCGACGGCACCATCGGCCCCGTGGAGGCGCTGAGGAAGTCCTCGGACGCCCTCGTGAGCCACTTCTACAGGTTCAAGAACCTGGGCAAGGAGTTGGGCGGCGGCCCCGACAGGCCCACCATCTCCGTGCCTCCAGAGGTGTACCAGACGCCCATCGAGAAGCTGGAGCTGTCTCCCAGGACCCTGAACTGCCTCAAGCGGGCCCAGATCACCAAGGTGGGCCACGTGCTGGAGAAGAGCAACAGCGAGCTCCTGAAGGTGCGGAACTTCGGCGAAAAGTCCCTTCTCGAGCTGATGGACAGGCTGCGTGACGAGGGAATGCTCACGGCCGACGAGCTGGCCGCGCGCACGGGTCACAGCGTGGAGACCTCGGAGGGCGCAGGGCCTTCGGATGTGCTCGGAGAGGATAGCGCGGCGGACACTGGTGCGGACGGCCAGACCGGGCCCGAAGGGGTACTCACCGAGGACTTCATACGGGCGGCGCAGGAAGCGTTGGGCCGAGTCAGCGCCGACGACGGCGACGTGCTCCCCCAGTTCGAGAGCAACGACGCCCCCATCTTCCCCGAGGGCGAGGCGGCTGAGGGCGACGACGCCGACGAAGAGGACGACGAAGAGTAATGACGGTACACCGAATCGCGGGAAAGAAGCTTGGCAGGGGCAAGGACCAGAGGAGGGCGCTGCTGCGCTCCCTGGCGGCGGAGGTGATCCGCCATGAGCGTATCGTGACCACCGAGGCCAAGGCCTCCGAGGCCAAGAGGACCGTGGACAAGCTCATCACCTATGGCAAGAAGGGCACGCTCCATCACCGGCGCCTCGCCCTTGCCAAGGTCCCAAACAAGGTGGTGATACGGAAGGTCTTCGACGACCTGGCCGAAAGGTACGCCGAGAGGCCCGGCGGTTATACCAGGGTCATCAAGCTGGGACCACGAAAGGGGGATGCCGCTCCCATGGCTTTGGTGGAGCTGGTCTAGTCCCCGGGGCCGTGTCCGAGGACTCCAGGGGACCCGGCCGGGACGCCGGCCCTTCCGAGGAGGCCCGGAGCGGCGAGAGCCGGAGGCTGGCCCTGCTCCTGGAGTACGACGGCACACGGTACAAGGGGTTCCAGTGGCAGAGGGACGTACCGACCATCCAAGGCGAGGTCGAGAGGGCCCTTGCCAAGCTCACGGGGGAGAATACCAGGATCAGGGGGGCCGGCAGGACAGACTCGGGGGCCCATGCACGCGGTCAGGTGGTGGACTTCCTGACCGCCGCACCTTACACCATCGATACTTTCCCCAGGGCGCTGAACGCCCATCTGCCCGGGGACATCCGGGTAAGAGGGGTCTCCCAGGTGGACTTGGAGTTCGACTCCAGGCGGTCCGCCGTAGGGCGGGCCTACCGGTACACGGTCCTGAACACCAGGTGGCCGTCGGCCCTTCTGCGCAACTATGCGCACTGGGTGCCGGGCACACTGGACCTCGCGAGGATGCGCGAGGCGGCGGGGTACCTGTGTGGGACCCGGGACTTCTCCGCGCTGACGGCTCCGCTGCCTCCGGAGCGGAGCCCGGTGCGCCGTGTGACCCGGTGGGACGTGCGGGGGGTCGAGGACAGGGTGCTGATAGACGCCGAGGCCGACGGCTTCCTGCCCCACCAGATACGGCGAACCAACGGAGTCCTGGTGCAGGTGGGACTGGGGAAACTGGAGACGGACATAACGAAAAGGTTGACGGACGGCTCGCTGAGGGAGCTGAGGAACTGTCCCTCACTGCCCGCCAAGGGCCTCTGTTTGATGCGGGTCGTGTATCCCCAACCGATAATCTGAGACGAGAACGGCGATGAAGCGTATCAAGACATACATGGCCAAGCCCGCGGAGGTCGATTCCCAGTGGCACGTGATAGACGCCACGGGACAGACGTTGGGAAGGCTGGCGACCAGGATATCCCGGCGGCTCCAGGGCAAGGACAAGGCCATCTATACGCCCCACATACTGACGGGCGACTACGTGGTGGTGGTCAACGCCGCCAAGGTGAGGCTCACCGGGCGGAAGCTGATGCAGAAGACCTACTACCGCCATACCGGGTACATCGGAAACCTGAAGTCGCACCTGCTGCGGGACATGATGGAGTCCCACCCGGACCGGGTCGTGCAACTCGCGGTGCGGGGCATGCTGCCCAAGACCAAGCGAGGCAGGGACATGCTGCGCAGGCTGAAGATATACTCGGGGGACACCCACCCCCACGTGGCCCAGACGGGGGCCGCCTCCGGCGCGGGGACCGAGGACGCTGAAAGGTAGGGGCTCAAGTGGTCGAGGATCAGGCTTCACAGTACTACTACGGGACCGGCAAGCGGAAGAGGGCTATCGCCAAGGTGAGGCTCTATCCCATCCTGTCCCCCGACCGGGTGGGCCTGGCGGGACAGGTCCAGGTCAACGGCAAGCCCCTGGAGGAAGCCCTCCCCTGGCCCGCCTGGCAGAGCACGGTGCGCCAGCCCCTGCGCGTTACCGACTCCATGTCCAGGTTCACCGTCGTGGCCAAGGTGCAGGGCGGCGGCGTGTCGGCCCAGGCGGAGGCCGTCCGGCACGGCATATCCAGGGCCCTGGCGGTGTACGACGAGACGCTGAAGACGACCCTGCGCCGGTACGGGTTGCTCACCAGGGACTCCCGCATCAAGGAAAGCAAGAAGTACGGCTTGAAGCGCGCCCGCCGCGCTCCCCAGTACACCAAGCGCTAGTCTCACCCCGGGGCCGCCGTCCCGGCTTGCCGAGGGCGTTCGGCATGGCTGGCGGCATCACTTCCGCTACCGAGGTCCTGCTGCGTGTTCCGTAGGCTGCTTGCCGACATGGTCAGCCGGGAGGAAGAGGACATCTCCCTGGCTGAGGCCGTCCTCTACATCGCGGGCGATGAGTACCCGGAGCTGGATACAGGGGCGTACGTACGGGCGCTGGACCTGATGGCCAGGGAGGCCCGTACCCGTCCGACCGAAGGGGACGGCCCGGCGGCGGCGCTTGAGAGTCTCAGCCGGTACCTGTTCTTCGACCAGGGGTTCGGGGGCAACACCGACGACTATTACGACCCCCAGAACAGCTACCTGAACCGGGTTATGGACCGGAGGCTGGGCATTCCCATAACCTTGAGCATAGTCTACATGGAAGTGGCCCGCAGGCTTGGCATGGTCCTGGAGGGCATAGGCCTCCCCGGACACTTCATCCTGAGGCACGGCCCGCCCGAGTGGGAGCTTTACGTGGACCCCTTCAACGGAGGCAGGCTGCTCTCCCGGGAGGACTGCGAGAGGCTGTTCCGGACGACGTTCCAGGGGCGGGCGGAGTTCCGGGAGGAGTTCCTGACACCCTGCACCAAGAGGACGATCCTGGTACGGGTCCTGTCCAACCTCAGGAACGTCTACGGTCATAGGAAGGACTTCCGGAGGGCGCTGGCGGCAACGGAGCGTATCGTCATAGTCCAGCCCGACATCTCGCGGACCTTCCGGGACAAGGCGGCCCTCCACCTGCTCCTGGGAGAGCACAGGCGGGCGGCAGAGAGTCTCCAGGAGTACCTGGACGCCTCGCCGGGGTCCGAGGACGCGGACCGGGTGAAGGACCAGATCCGGGCCATCTGGGAAGAGATCGCCCGCCGCAACTGAGGCTTGCGAGGCTAGCCCGCCACCCCCAGAGCCTCCCTGACGGCCTCTCCGATGGGGAACAGGGGATTGTCTTCGCGGGCGCCGTGGGGGAACATGCGGTTGTGGGTGATCATCACGCCCAGGCGCGCGTCCGGGTCCGCCCATCCCACCGTCCCACCGGCGGCGTTGTGGCCGAACACCCGGGGGTTCGTCCCGGCGGGCCACATCCCGGGGCTGCCAGGTACGTGGAACCCCCCGATGGTCCCCTTGTGGGGCACCCCGTGCACCGGGTCCCAGTCCGACGGGGGACGCGGGACGTTGAACGTCCGCACCCGGTCCTGGGACAGCAGGCGCACTCCGTCCAGCTCGCCCCCGTTGGCCAGCATGGCGAAGAAGCGGGCCCCGCTGCGGGCGTTCATGATCCCCTGGGCGCCGGGGATGCACGCCTGCCTGACGTCCGCCCGCCCGAACACCTCCTGAATGGTGGCGACCTGGGGAGGCATCGCCCGGGGCATCAGGGAATCGGGGGCCATCCCCGCGCGGGCCGCCGGCATGTCTATGAGACGGGCAACCCGAGGGTTCACGTCGGCGGGGATTCCCGCCCACATGGAATCGATGCCCAGCGGCTGGCAGATTTCCTCCTGGATGAACACGCCGAAGGGGCGCTCCTTCGGGTCCGTCCGGCGCACGACCTCGCCCACCACCCAGCCGAAGGTGTACGCCATGTACCCGCTCTTGGTGCCCGGCTCGAATAGGGGGTGCATCTCCGCAAGCTGGCCTACCATCCAGTCCCAGTCGCACATCAGCTCCGGCGTCACCGACACCGGCATCAGGGGCACGCCGATGCGGTGGGTGAGCGCGTCGTACACGGTGCCCTTGTCCTTGCCGTGCTTCCCGAACTCGGGCCAGTAGTGGGCGACGGGGGCGTGATAGTCCACCAGCCCCTTCTCGGCCTGGATGTGCAGCGCGGTGGCGGTGACCGCCTTGATCACTGAGAACACGGGGAACGCCGTATCGCCGTCTACCTGCCGCCCGGTGGTGTCGTCGGCCACGCCTCCCCACACGTCGACCGCCAGCTCTCCGTCCAGGTAGGCCGCCACCTGGACTCCAACCTCGCCCCCCTCGTCGATGGCGGTATCCACCGCCTTCTGGACTATCTCGTTGGCCTCAGTTGTCATAGCTGCACCTCGTCTAGGTTGCCCTGCACCGGCCCACGTCGGATCGGGCCCTTGGGTGGGCCCGGGGCCTGCCGTGCCGCCCATAGGACGGAGCGATTGAAGGAGGGGGCCGGTGCTCCCGATTGTGAACGGGCCCTCGGGGACTGTCAAGCCGCCGGCCCTGACCCCGGCTTGGTCCCGAATACGAGGCTGGTGGGGCCGAAGAGATGTTGCAGCTCTATTCCCACGAACCCGGCCTCCTCCAGCCAGGAGTGGTATTCGTCGTAGGTGCGGGTCCCTCCTCCATCGGTGACCACCAGGGCGAGGAAGTTGAACGCCACGGGGAAGGGCGGCCCGGTACGCCCCTGGTCCAGCACCAGCTCTGCGATGACGATCTCCCCGCCCGGCGGCAGCGCGGCGAAGCTCTTCCGCAGCAGCCCCCGGCAGCGGTCCTCTCCGTAGTTCTGGAGCACGTTGCTGTACAGGTGCACGTCGGGCCCGTCGGGGAAAGGGTCTTCGAAGATGTCCGACTCCAGGGTGTCGACCCGGTCCGAGAGCCCGGCGGCGGCTATGTACTCCCGCGCCACCGCGCAGGGCACGGACCGGTCCAGCACCGTGGCCCTGAGCCCCCGGGCCCGGCCGGTAGCCCCTATGGACATGGCGCCGGAGCCGCCCCCCACGTCCAGAAGATGGCGCCTGCGGGAGAGACGGGAGGCCCACTCCCGCCCGAAAGCGGCCCCAGTGGCGCCGGTCAGTCCGTGCATCCCCCTGGTGAACAGCTCGGACTGCTCCGGAGTCAGGGGGGTCCTCCGCTCCTGGGAGGCCACGGGCCACACGGGCTTGTCGCTGCGCATGGCCGCCTCCAGGTCCTGGAAGGGGGCGAAGAAGTGGCGGTCCAGGGTCACGAACAGGTCGCCCATGTACCCCGGCTTGCCCTCCACCAGGTAGGCGGAGGCCACCGGCGTCGTGCGGTATTGCTCCCCGGCTTTCTCCAGCAGCCCCAGCGCCGTCATGCCCTCCAGGAGGTGACGGGTCCCCCGCGAGGGGATGGCCAGGGCGCCGGACACCCGTTCCACCGTGTCGTTTCCCCTTTCGACCAGGGAGAACAGCCGGAGGTTGCAAGCGGTGAGGAACGCCTTGCTCGTCCAGTACGCCGTGCCAAGCTCCAGCAACGGCCCTGGGGACGGGGGGTCTTCCATGCACACGACCTTTCCTGGGCCAGGACTTGCCGCGGAGACCTTGGCATCCGCGTGTTCGTCTGAGGTGCTACGGCTACACGGCCGTCCGGCCGCCGTCGATGACCAGCTCGCTGCCGGTCACGAAGGAGGACTCGTCGGAGGCCAGGTAGAGCACCCCGTAGGCCACGTCCCGGGGAGTGCCGATGCGCCCCAAGGGCGTCCGCGCTTCCCGGTCCCGCCGATTTCGCGGGTCGGCGAGAAAGTCCCGCGTCATCGGGGTCTCGATGACGCCGGGGTGGACGGAGTTGGCGCGGATGCGGTCCCGGGCGTACTGCACCGCGGTGGCCTTGGTCAGCAGCCGGATGGCGCCTTTGGAGGCATGGTACGCAGCGGACGTGCCGCCCCCCACCAGGCCCGACATGGAGGAGATGTTGACCACGGACCCGCCGCCGTTCTTACGCATCTCGGGGACGGCGTGCTTCGTGCCCAGAAAGGCCCCCGTGACGTTCACGTCCATGGTGTGCTGCCACACCGCCTCGTCCGTGTCCTCAATGGCGAGCTGCCGGCCCACCCCGGCGTTGTTCACCAGCACGTCGAGCCCGCCGAAGGCGTCCACGGCCGCCGCGATGGCCTGCTCCCATTGGTCTTCCCGGGCCACGTTGAGGGGCTGGAAGATGCCCTCTCCTCCCCGGCCTTCTATGTTCTGGACCACCCTCCGGCCCTCGGCCTCGAGGATATCCCCCACGACCACCCTGGCCCCCTCGGTGGCGAGAAGAGCGGCGATCGCCTCCCCGATTCCCCGGGCCCCGCCCGTGACCAGGACCGTCTTTCCAGCCGCGCGCCCGCCGCTCATCTTTCGCCGCCCGTCTCCCCGGGAGGAGAGATGTCTGCCAGGTATTCGGCGTACTCCTCGGCCGTCTGGTCGGCTGGCGCGGGTACGAAGAAGTGGGTGGCGCCGGCGTCCCGGTACTCGGCCAGACGCAGTCTCACCGTGCCGGTGGGTCCCACGGCGGCCACGCGGGCCGCCAGGTCCTCAGGGATGGCCCTCACCGCCGCGTCCAAGTCTCCCACCCGCTCGAAGTCCCGGGTCCAGCCCGCGGCGTCCAGGACCTCCCTGGCCCGCATGGCGTGCCGCACGTTGGCGACAGTCGAAGGGACGTCGTGCCCCGTCCCCGTGATGGACCTCTCCATACCTGGGACGGCCAGGTGAAGGGCCAGCTCCCGCCTGGCCCTGTCCAGGGCCGCCTCGGTGTCTCCGGTCACCTCCACGGCCGTGGACACGATCACGGAGACCTCGTCGGGTGAGCGGCCCGCCGCCGAGGCCTCTCCCCGGGCCTCCTCGGCGGCCCTTCTCACGAAATCGACGGTGGGCCACTGAAGGAGCACGCCGTCGGCCAAGCGCGCCGCGAGACGGCGCATCCGGGGACCTACGGCCGCCAGGTAGACGGGCAACGACGGCTGTTGCCCGTGGGTGTACCGGGGGAGGGCCCTGACCCGAAAGTGTCCGTCGGAGGACGCCTGGTGGGGCGCACGCCACCATTGGCGCAGCAGCGTCAGGGTCTCCTCCATCACCCTCACGGGTTCCCCGGTGTCCATGCCCAGGAGCCTGCGGTACCACTGGGGCAGGCTGCGCCCCAGGCCCAGGAAGGCCCTACCCTCGGCCAGCCGGTCCAGGGTGGCCGCCGACATGGCCAGCAGGTGCGGTGGGCGCAGGTAGGGGCTGGTGACACCGGTCCCCAGCCTGACCCGTTGGGTGGTCCGCGCCAGGCTTCCCAGGATGGCGAAGGCGTCCCAGTAGAAGGGCGCTTCGGGCACCCACAGGGAGTCGATGCCGGCGGTATCGGCGGTACGAGCCAGCCGGTGAAGCCGCCCGGCCGGGTGGTCCTGCAGGAGCCTGGTGCCAATCCTGACGCAGAGCCTTATGGCGACCCCTCCAGAGGCGATCTGCCGCTCCCCTGGCGTGCCTGAATCCAATTGACAGGGGTATGGTTAGCGTATATGATGCCATAGGCGTATCCGGGCTGTATACGCCTTGCCCGGGAGCCTTTTTCCCGGCCAATACACGTGTGAGGAGGAGGGCCATTGAAAGACTTCGAATACGCGGCGCCTCATTCCGTCGGAGAAGCCATTTCCCTGCTGGCGGAGAAGGGTAGCCGAGCGAAGGTGCTGGCCGGCGGCACCGACATACTGGTCCAGCTCAGGAGCGGCCGCCGGACGGTGGACCGTCTCGTGGACGTGAAGAACATCCCCGAGACCAACGAGATATCCTATACGCCCCAGGACGGCCTTCAGCTTGGGGCCGCTGTGCCATGCTACAGGATCTACCAGAACAACGCCGTATCCGAGGCCTATCCGGGCCTCATCGACTGCGCGGCCCTGATAGGCGGCATCCAGATCCAGGGCAGGGCCAGCCTGGGCGGCAACCTGTGCAACGCCGCGCCCAGCGCCGACGGCATACCCCCACTCATCGTCCTGGGCGCCACCTGCCAGGTGGCCGGACCCAACGGCAGGCGCACCGTGGCCGCGGAGGACTTCTGCACGGCCCCCGGCCAGAATGTGCTGGAGGACGGCGAGTTCCTGGTGGCCATCCACCTCCCGCCTCCCGTGGCCCACTCGGGGGCGCACTACCTGCGGTTCATCCCCAGGAACGAGATGGACATCGCCGTCGCCGGGGTGGGCTCCTCGGTGGTGCTGGACTCCTCGGGGAAGTCCTTCGTGTCGGCGCGGGTGTCCCTGGCCTCCGTCGCGCCGACGCCCCTGTACGTGAAGGAGGCGGGAGACGCGCTGGCAGGAAAAGAGGTCAGCGACGAGGCCATCGAGGCGGCGGCGGAGGCCGCCATGGCCGCGGCCAGGCCCATCAACGACATGCGGGGCACCATCCCCCAGCGCAAGCACCTGGTGGGAGTGCTCACACGCAGGACCCTGAAGGGCGCCATAGACCGTGCGAGGGAGGCTTAGAGAATGGCCAAGGTCCACGTACAGACCAGGATCAACGGAGAAGACACCGAGTTCCTCTGTGAGGCCAGACAGAGTCTGCTGGAAGTCCTGCGGGACGTCCTCTCGCTGACGGGCACCAAGGAGGGCTGCAACGACGGCAACTGCGGCGCCTGCACGGTGCTGTTCGACGGACGCATCGTGGACTCCTGCTGCGTCCTGGGCGTCGAGGCCCAGGGGAAGGAGATAACCACCATCGAGGGCGTGGCCGACGCCGGCGGCCTCCACCCAATCCAGCAGGCGTTCCTCGAGCACGCGGCCCTGCAGTGCGGGATATGCACCCCGGGGTTCATAGTCGCCTCCAAGGCGCTGCTGGACAACGAGCCGAAGCCCACGGAGCAGAGGGTGCGCCATTGGCTGGCGGGGAACCTGTGCCGGTGCACCGGGTACGACAAGATAGTGCGCGCCGTGCTGGGCGCTTCGGAGGAGATGGAGGCGAAGGCACAATGACTTCCAACGTGGTGCTGTCCACCCAGGAGTACAACGTCGTGGGCAAGCGGCCCATACGCCACGACGGCGCCGACAAGGTGACCGGGCGGGCCCGGTACGGCGCGGACATAAGCCTCCCGGGCATGCTCCACGGAAAGGTGCTCAGGAGCCCCCACGCCCATGCCCGCATCAAGTCCATCGACTTCACCCGCGCCCTGGCGCTGCCTGGTGTCAAGGCCGTTGCCACGGCCGCGGACCTGGCGCAGCCCGAGGGCCGGGCTGCGGACTTGGGCGAGGGGGCCATGTCGAACCCCCGGTACGTGAGCAACAACGTGCTGGCCGCCGACAAGGCGTTGTACCAGGGTCATGCCATCGCAGCGGTGGCCGCCACCACCGCCGAGATTGCCGAGGAGGCCCTCTCTCTGATAGACGTGGAGTACGAGGTGCTTCCTCCCGTCCTCAACGTGGTGCAGGCGATGAAGGGCGACGCGCCCCTGGTCCACGAAAGGCTGGCCACTATGGAGGACGCCACGGTGCGGACGGGCGGCCTCCTCGCGGACGACGACGACAGCAAGGGCAGCAACGTCGCCAACCGCTTCACCTTCGAGATCGGCGACCTGGACAAGGGGTTCCAGGAGGCCGACGTGGTGGTGGAGAGGGAGTTCGACACCGCGCCCGTCCACCAGGGGTATATCGAGCCCCACAGCGCCACGGCCCTGTGGAACGCCGACGACAGCCTCACCATCTGGTGCAGCAGCCAGGGCCACTTCCAGATCCGGGACCTGACCGCCATGCTGCTGGGCCACCCCGTCTCCAAGATCAAGGTGGTCCCCATGGAGATCGGCGGCGGGTTCGGCGGCAAGACCCTGGTGTACCTGGAGCCCGTGGCCTCGGTGCTGTCCCGGAAGACCGGCCGGCCCGTGAAGCTGTCCATGTCCAGGACCGAGGTCTTCATCGGGACCGGACCCACCTCGGGGAGCCACATGTCCGCCAGGATCGGCGCCAAGAAGGACGGCCGCATCACCGCCTTCGACGTGTCCCTGGCCTTCGACGCCGGGGCCTTTCCGGGATCGCCCGTGGTGGCGGGCGCCATGTGCTGCCTGGCCGGGTACGACCTGGCCAACGCCCGGATCCGGGGCTACGACGTGGTGACCAACAAGCAGAAGACGGCTGCCTACCGGGCGCCGGGCTCCCCCGCGAGCTCCTTCGCCGTGGAGGCGGTCATCGACGAGATGTGCGAGAAGCTGGGCATGGACCCCCTGGAGTTCCGGACGCTCAATGGGGCCAAGGAGGGGACCCGCCGGGTCAACGGCCCCAGGCTCCCGGTCATAGGATACCTGGAGACGATACAGGCGGCCAAGGAGCACCCGCACTACTCGACGCCACTGGATGGGCCCAACAGGGGCCGGGGCGTGGCCGGCGGGTTCTGGTTCAACGGCACGGGGCCGGCCAGCGCCACCGCCAGCGTGAACGCCGACGGCACCGTGAGCCTGGTGGAGGGGTCGCCGGACATCGGCGGCTCCCGGGCCGTGGCCGCCATGCATGTGGCCGAAGTGCTGGGGCTGGACGCCGAGGACGTGCGGCCGCAGGTGGGGGACACGGACTCGGTGGGGTTCACATCCATGACCGGCGGCAGCGGTGTGGCCTTCAAGACCGGCTGGGCAAGCTACGAAGCGGCCCAGGACGTGAAGCGGCAGATGATCGACCGGGCCGCTACCATCTGGGACGTGTCCGCCGAGGACATCGAATACTCCAACGGGGCCATCTCCCACAAGTCGGACCCGGAGCTCCGGTTCACCTTCAGGGAGCTGGCAAGCATGCTCAACGGCACCGGCGGGCCCATCGTGGGCCGGGCCAACGTCGACCCGAAGAGCGTGGGCAGCGCCTTCGCCGTCCACATCGCGGACGTGGAGGTGGACCCGGATACGGGCAAGGTGGACATACTCCGCTACACGGCCCTGCAGGACGCGGGCAAGGCCGTCCATCCCGGCTACGTGGAGGGGCAGATACAGGGCGGCGTGGCCCAGGGGATCGGCTGGGCCCTCAACGAGGAGTACTTCTTCAACGACAAGGCGGAGATGGCCAACTCCAGCTTCCTGGACTACAGGATGCCCACCAGCCTGGACCTGCCCATGATCGACACGGTCATCGTGGAGGTCGCCAACCCCGGACACCCCTACGGGGTGCGGGGCGTGGGAGAGGTGCCCATCGTGCCGCCGCTGGCGGCGGTGGCAAACGCCATACATGACGCCGTGGGCGTCAGGATGAACACCCTGCCCATGTCTCCGGGAGCCGTCCTGGAAGCCCTGTGGGAGCAGAACGGCAAGAGCTAGGCCTGCAGCAGCGGCCGGTACGGCACCGGGGCGAGTCTCAGGCCCACGGTCCGCCAGGGGAGAAGGGCGAGAGGCGACCGCCTCTACCGGGAGGCGGCTATGGAGCCCCAGAGGACCGGCTGTGACGACGCGCCCTCGGGCTCGGCCACCACGACCTGGTGGAAGACGTGGATGGGCTGGTTGGGCCACAGGGTGAGCGCCCCCCAGCCGGTGTCGTCGACGGTGAGGCGGCCCACCATGAACGGCTGGCCCCCCTCCTTGCGCAGCCACACGTAATAGCCCTGCTCGTCCCTGGGCGGCTCCAGGCCCCTGGCCATGAGAAGGCCGGCGCCCCCCTGGGAGGAGATTAGCAGCACGCCCTGGGCGTCTCCACCCTGGAGTGACACCGTCTCGCTGCCCGCCGACGCCATCATGTAGCTCACGGACCGCTGCTCGTGGAACATGTCCTCCAGCTTGCCGTCCATCTCCTTCAGGTTGGTGATCTGGGAGACCAGCGTGGCGTTGTTCTCCTGGAGGCTCTCGATCTCGTTGGACAGGTGCAGGTTCACGATGCCGATGCCGACCAGGGCTCCGATCAGTATAACGGAAAGGGAAGACGTGGCCGCCAGGGCCACCCGCCCCAGGGTGAACCCCTGGAAGTCGAACCTGGGCCGCCGGCGGGAGAGCCGTCCGACGCGCTTCAGGGTGGCCCGTTTCAGGGACTCGGGCGGCAGGACGTCCCCTGAGACCATGGCCAAGGACGCCGCCACGTGGGTGTGCTCCCTGAGCAGGGCCGTGCAGAAGGGGCACACCTCCAGGTGCCTCTCCACCTCCAGGGCCTCGTCGGGGCCCAGGGCGTCCAGGGCGTAGGCGCTTAGGCTATCTTCTACTTCGCGGCAGTCCACGGTCTAGGCCACATCCCTGTCCGGGAAGTTTGCGCGCAGCTTCTGCATGCCGAGGCGCACCCGGGTCTTTACCGTGCCCAGGGGTTGTCCAAGCTTGGCCGCGATCTCCGATTGGGAATACCCTTCGAAGTAGGCCATGACGATCACCTGGCGCTGCTCCGGGGGAAGGTCGGACAGCGCCTTGAGGACGCTGTCCCGGGCCAGGTTCCGGTAGGCCAGCTCCTCGGTGCCCGGAGACGAGCTTGGGTGCAGGTCCAGGAGCTCGTGGGCCACCTCGTTGGTGGACTGGGCCTGCCGCTTCCTGGACCTGATGACGTCGATGATCCGGTGGTGGGCGATGCTCATGAACCAGGACTTGGGCTTGCCCCGTTGTGGGTTGAAGCTGGAGGCCTTTCGCCACAGGTTCACGAAGATGTCCTGGGTGACTTCCTCTGCTAGTGTGGCGTCCCTCAACATGTACCTTGCCAGGGAGAGGGCGGAAGACGCGTGGCGGTTGTAGAAGGCCTCCAGCGCTTCTTTCTCCCCATTGGAGATCAGCGTGATGAGCTGGTCGTCCCGCAGGTCTTCGTAGTCGAGCAACCCAGTCCCTTCATGCCTGGAGACAGGGCCCATCCGGTGGTACTTACGAACGGGAGGCTTGGACGGATTCTCGCGTCCGGACAGGCCGGGAATATTCTTCTGCCCGCGCAAGGGCGGCGCCTGCGGACAGTATAGCCGAGCTTGTCGGAGCTTGTATAGGCGTGGGTCAGGAAGCCAGGGGATGGTAGGGGCGGGTGAACACGTCCCACCGGCCGGTCTCGGGGTCCCGCCTGGAGTTGACGAACACCCTCCAGTTGGCGTCGTCCAGTTTCGGATAGTCCTGCCTGTAGTAGTACCCGGGCCAGCGGGTCTCCTTGCGGTGGAGCAGGTGGCGTATGTGGATCTCTCCGACCCAAGCCCGGTGCACCAGCTCCCAGCAGCGCATCAGCTCGTGGGTGTCCCGGGCTGCCAGGTGCTCCAGGTCCTCCCGGAGCATGGTGAGCAGCTCCAGGCCACGGTTGAGTATGGCGTCGGTGGTCGAGTACATGGCCGACGTGCCCGCCGCGTACTCGTCCATGATCTTCTGCAGCCTCACCAGGCCCTGCCGGGGCAGGATGTAGTTGGGGTTGATCTCCTGGCTTGTGGACGTGCTCCTGTGGGAGGAGAAGGTCCCCAGGGGGCGGAGGATATCCCTCTTGATCCGCTCCACCTCGGAGGCATCGATGCGGGGGGCGTCGGCATTGTCCCGCACGTAGGCCACGGCCGCCTTGGCCGCCAGCCTGCCCTCGGTGAAGGAGCCCGAGGAGAACTTGTGGGGCGCGGCCCCAACCCCGTCTCCGCCGGCGAACAGGCCCTGGACGGTGGTCATGCGGTTGTAGCCCCACCGGTACTCTCCGTTCAGGTCGTCGGGGCCGCTGACCCAGGCGCCGGCCTCCCCCGAATGGGAGCCCATGATGTAGGGTTCGGCCAGAACGATCTCCGAGGGCGTGTCCTCGGGGGCGATGTTCTGGGCGGCCCACATCAGGGCCTGGGAGATGGTCATGTCCAGGAAGTCCTCCCAGGCCTCGGCCTTGATCTCCTCCAGCCTGGCGGGGTCGGACTGGGCGAGGTTGGCGATGGCCTCCTCGGTCCTGATGTAGATGGGCCCCTTCCCCTCCATGATGTCTAGGAACATCTGGTGGTTCCGCAGCGGGGTCGGCGTGGGGATCGCGGTACCGTAGGGCTCGTACTCCTTGAGCACGCCGGCCCTGGTGACGGTGTAGTCCTCGCCGAGGGCGTTGGTGGCCCGGGCCTTGAAGAACTGGAACCACATGCCGATGGGCCCGTAGCCGTCCTTGAACCGGCTGGGTACGAAGCGGTGCTCCATCTGGGTCATCTCGGCACCGGTGGGAATGACCAGACCGTACACGGACCCGGTGTCGAACACCGAGTACCAAGTCCTGCCCAGGCCCTCGGAGGTGGACTTGGGGCGGAACACGTTGGACGCCCCGCCGGCGGTGCAGATCACGGCGCGGGCCTTGAAGACGTATATCTTGCCGTCGCGTACGCCGAAGCCGATGGCGCCGGCTATGCGGTTGGAGTCCCGGGAGTCGGTGAGAAGCTGGGTTATGAGGACCCGCTCGTAGATGTTGTCCGGGCCCAGGGCGTGTCTGGGGCCCTCGGCCACGATGGGCTTGATGGACTCGCCGTGGATCGGTATCTGCCACCGGCCGACCCGCTCGTAGGTGCCGTCGGGCTTCTTCCAGATGGGCAGCCCCCAGTCCTCCCACATGTGGACGGTAGCGTCCACGTGGCGGCCCACGTCGTACACCAGGTCCTCCCGGGCCAACCCCATCATGTCGTTCACCACGTAGGTGACGAAGTCCTCGGGGGTGTTCCAGCCCCACCTCATGCCCATGTAGCAGTTGATGGCGGACAGGCCCTCACCGGTGGCGCCGCTCCTCTCGACGGCCGCCTTCTCCACCATCACCACCCTCAGCCCCTCGCCCCAGTAGCGGGCCTCGAAGGCGGCGCCGCAGCCGGACATGCCGCCCCCTATCACCAGAACGTCGCACTCGACTACCTCGGTGGTGGGTGATGCCATAGGTTCGTCCTCCTGGTCTGATCGGCCGTGATTTGGTTGGCGGTGTCGTCAGCGGGCCGGGCCTCGGGGGCTAGTCTGCGCCCGCCGGCGACGGCAGGGTGTCGACTCCCAGCCAGATCTCCTCGCCCGCCAGAGACCCTCCCCTCAGGGCGGACTCGGAGGGGGCCGCGAACCCCTTGTAGGGTTCCGTCGAGCCAATGGTGGTGCTTCTTATGGGATAGGTGTAAGTGAGACGCCGCCCGTCCCTGAACTTCACCTCCCAGAGTATCTCCCGGTCGCCCCTCGTGGGCTTGACAGTGGCGCCCAGAGGCACGAAGTCGGCGTAGCCCCTGGCCTCGATGGCGCCCTCCGGGCACATCTTGACGCAGGCGAAGCACTCGGAGCACATGTCAGGCTCCCGGTTCAGCCCCTTCATGGTGTCCTGCTCGAGGACCATCAGGTCGCCCGGGCATATGTAGACGCACAGGGGCCCCTGATGTACTCCGGCGCAGGAGTTGCAGGCATCCGGGTTCACGTAGGTCGGCACGTTACTACCTCACTCGGCGGTGATTGCAAGGGCGGG
This sequence comes from Dehalococcoidia bacterium, assembly GCA_965207305.1. Classification (GTDB taxonomy): domain Bacteria; phylum Chloroflexota; class Dehalococcoidia; order Lucifugimonadales; family JAGWBF01; genus JAGWBJ01. The sequence continues at coordinate 732,309 of CBDBMB010000003.1, forward strand.
AGACTAGTCCGCCGCCGCCGGACTTGGCGACGGGGACGACCTGGCCTCGGGCGGCAGCGACTCTTCCCAGTTGGGGATGAGCATCCGGCCCGTGGGCTCCAGGGCCAGGATGAGCAGGACGCCCGCCAGGCTGCCCGCGATGGACATTACGAGTACGGGCCCGTAGGAGCCTGTGGCGTAGATGACCAGGCCAGCCACCACGGTAACGAAGGCATGGCCCAGCAGCGCTCCGGACATCTGCCACCCATAGCAGCTCCCCATGGGGCCGTTCCCGAAGTACTGGCGGTTGATGACCAGATAGCCGGTCCACTCCCCCCCGAAGCCCACTCCGAAGAGGGCCGCGAAGACGTAGAAGACCCACAGGTCCTGGGCCCAGAACAGCATGAAGACCGTCAGCCCCTGTATGAGCAGGGAGGCGGACATCAGCTGCTTCGCCCCGTAGCGCTCCGCCAGGATGGGGGTGATGATGCGGCTGGGGATGCTCACCAGCGAAATCAGGGTGAGGATTACCGCCGCGTCCACCAGGCCGATGCCCCGTTCCACGGCGATGGGTATGGCGTAGACCAGCACGATCCCGTGCCCGGCGCACCCCATCCCGTGGATGAGGGGAAGGTTCCAGAAGGCCCTTGTCCTTCTCATGTGCTGGTTGAATATGCGGAGCCGGATGGCCTCCAGCAACGGGTCCTTGGCGGGTTGCGGCGGCTCGTTCCGCAAAGTGCCGTAGGGTCTGAGGCCCACGTCGGCGGGCCGGTTGCGGTAGACGGGTGTGAGCAGCAGGATCGCGCTCCCCCCTACTATGCCGATGCCCCAGAAGGCGGCCTGCCAGCCGACGGCCTCTATGAGGAATCCGATCACCGGCGCCACGATGGCCGTCCCTATGCCCCCGGCGCCCCAGAGTATCCCCAGCGCCAGCCCCAACCGCCGTCGGAACCAGCCGCTGACCGCGGCCATCAGGGGCACCATGGCCATGGACTGGGTCAGGGCCAGCATCAGGCCGAAGAAGAGGAAGAAGTGCCACACCTGGGTGACGAAGCCCAGGAGGACCATGCTGGTGGCGTACAGTGCCCCGGCCATTATCATCATACGCCGGCCGCCGTACCGGTCTCCCAGCCAGCCGCTGACGGGGGCGAACAGGGCGCCCACCAGGTAGTAGGTGGCGATGGCCGCCCCGATGAGCCCTATGCTCCAGCCGAACTCGCCCTCGGGGTCGTTGAGGGGCGGCACCATTATCCCCGCCGCCATGCTTATGGAGCTGCCCACCACCTGGACCATGGCCAGTATGGCGACGATTATCCAGCCGTAGTGAATGCCGAAGGGCGTCCGGGTGGGGCTTGGCGTTGGCATGGGTTCCGAGGTAGTCGACAACGTACCTGCTATCTCGCACGAATACGCCCCAGCCGTCGGCTGGAGGCGGTACAAAAGTCAGGAGGCCTCGAAACCGTGGCCTCCCTGCGGGTGGAGCGCCTCTAACGGGCGTCCCCTGTCATCGGCGTGCGCTGCCTACACGGGGCTCCAGCGTCCGCTGTGCCCAAGGGCCCTCCCGCAATCTCGTGTTCTTACGCCGGGCCATTATAGCTGTAGCCCGAGTTCATTGTCCAGCGTGGGCGACCCCCGACCTCCCCCTATTCCTCCCAGCCTTCCATGGGGGGCATGGTCATGACGGGGTTCCTCGAGCGCAGGTAGCTCTCGGTAACGAAGGAGGAGCCACCCCCGTACCGGGCGGCGCATTCGGTGACCAGGTCGAACACCTCGGAGCGGAACGCCAGGTGGGAGGGCTTGACGCCGCTCTCCAGGCTCTTGCGCATGAAGGTGCCGCTGAGCTCCTCCTTCTGCTCCTCGTGTCCGCACAACCCCGAGTAGGCAGCGCCCCCGCACCTGGGGCAGTGCCACCACTCCAGGGACAGCAGGGGCTCTATTCCGATGTCGGGGACCTCGTCGAAGATACGGTGGGACGCGTAGGGGTCGTAGAACGAGCCCACCCCGGCGTGGTCCCGGCCGAACATGTGGTGGGTGCACCCCAGGTTCTTACGCACTATGGCGTGGAACACCGCCTCCCTGGGTCCCGCGTACCGCATGTCCCACAGGAGGATGGATGTCATGTGGGTCTCTTCCCGGAAGTACCCCGCCGTCCGCAGGGCGTCGTGGGCCAAAACGATGGCCTCGTCGATATAGTCCCCGGCCCGCTTGTCCCCGATGACCGCGTTGACGAGGACGCCGTCGGCTCCAGCCGCGAACCACGCCGCCTTCATCATCCACTCATGCCCGGCGTGGGGCACGTTGCGGGTCTGGTGGGCGACGACCCGGCGCCACCCCCGGGCCTGGAACCGGTCGCGAAGCTGCCGGGGCGTGTGCCAGAACTTGTCGAAGGGGGGAGTGATGGCGGGCGGGTTCACCAAGGTGATGTTGCCGCCCAGGAACCGGTCCCTGAGGCCCTGGGTCCTCCGCACCCCCGGGTGCCGGTCGTCGGTGGTCCCGTAGATGCTGCGGGCCATCTCGTCCCGGTCCCATGAGAAGACCTGGTCCACGTCGATGGTCGCCAGCGGCTGTCCGGCGAAGGTCAGGAGCAGGGTTTCCCCCGGCCCTATACCCTTGGACGCGACCTCTTCCTGGGAGACATCGAGGACGATGGGCACGCTCCAGACGTAACCGCTGGCCAGCCGCATCTCCCGTGAAACGGCCTCCACGTCCTCCCTCCCCATGAAGCCCTGGAGGGGCGAGAAGAAGCCGTAGGCGATGTTGACGCACTCGGTGGCTATGCGGGCGTCCACCGCAAGGGTCTTGAGTCCCCGCACGCGGTCCACCGAGGCCCGTGGGTCTTCGACCCGCTCGACCATCCTGCCGCCGTGGGGCCGCAGGGCGTTATCGACCATCGTGGCCGCCCCCGTGGAGGCCTTCTCCCGCCGGGGCGAGGGCTTCGCTCCGGCGGGAGAGGGCTCGGGACGGGATGACGGCGCCCACTACACCGTCGGGTTGGCCAGGACGCTGGGCGCCACCTTTCTGCTGATCCACCTGCCGTCGGAGGAGCTGCCCGTGAGCTTGCCGTCCTCGACGATGACCTTGCCCCGGAGGATGGTCATCACGGGGTAGCCGTCACACTGGAAGTCCTCCCATATGGAGTAGTCGCCGTCGTGGTGCATGTCGTCCAGGGTGAGCTTCTTGCTCAGGTTGGGGTCCCAGATGCAGATGTCGGCGTCGCTGCCGACGGCGATGGCCCCCTTCTTGGGGTACATGCCCAGGATCTTGGCGGCGTTGGTGGACGTGATGGCCGCGAACCGCTCCAGGCTGATGCGGCCGGTGTTGACCAGCTTGGCCCAGGTGACGGGCATGCGGGTCTCGATGCCCGCGTGGCCGCCGCAGACGGACTCGATGGTGGTGCCGAAGAACTTGACGTCCTTGTTGGTGGTGTACTCGTCGGTGGCGGTGGTGCATATGGGCCCGTCCACCAACCCCTGCTGCAGGGCGTCCCGGTCCTCGGCGTACTTGATGGCCGGATAGGTGTGTATCTTGGTCCCGTTGGGCTTCTTGTAGTCCTCGTGGGTGAACTCCAGGTAGTTGTGGAGCGCCTCGCCGTACACGGGCTGGTTCCGGGAGCGCGCCTCGGCGATGGCCCGGACCCCCTCCTTGGCCGTGGTGTGGACGAAGTAGATGGCCACGCCCGTGTGCTCGGCCATGCGCGTTATCTTCCGGAAGGACAGGTCCTCGGACACGTTGCTGTGCACCAGGTGCAGGTTGTAGCCCTGGTCGTTCCCCTCGCGCTTCAGCTTCTCCGTCTGGTACATCACCAGGTCGTCGTCTTCGGCGTGGACGGCCATGATGCCCGAGCCCCTGGCCACCTCCTCGAATATGGCCATCAGGTTGCCGTAGGGTACGCGTATGGCGTGGAAGGTTGTGAATATCTTGAAGCTGGCCAGGCCCGCCTGGATCGCCTCCCGGATCTCCCCTATGGTGTGGTGAGAGACGTCGCCGGCCAGTATGTGATGATAGGCGAAGTCGGTGTAGGAATGGCCGGTGAAGGCGTTCTTCCGCTTATCCACCTGCTCCATGATGGACTCGGTGGAGGGGGTCTCGCCGGGAGTGATGGGAAGCTCGCCGGAGAAGTCTATGAAGGTGGTCACTCCGCCGAAGGCTGCGGCGCGGCTCGCCGCCTCGGGCGGCTGGGTAATCACCTCGGGCTTGCCGGCCCACACCTCGGGCACCGGGATGCCGATGTGGGTGTGGGGCTCGATGCCGCCGGGCAGGACGATCTTGCCGGCGGCGTCGATGGTGCGGGCCGCCTCCACCTCCAGGGTACCTGGCAGGGCCACGGCGGCTATCCTCTCGCCCTGGACCCCGATGTCCATCTCCCCCACTCCCTCGGGAGTTACGACGCGGCCACCCTTGATAATCAGGTCCAGCATGCTTCTCCTCCTGCTCAGACTCTTCGTGGGCGTGGAGCGGCCAGTTACGGCCACCGGACTGGCCGGGTCCATGCTGAAGGCGCTCATATTCTACCCCGGCCCCCATTTCGTGGCAAGACGCACGGCGTGGCCGTGGGTCCCCCGCGCCCGTAGTCCAGCAGTCCCGGGCCCGTGCGCGTTGTAATACACAGACCCATGCGTTACACTTGTTCCCACGAGCAGGGAGGTGAGACATGGCGGCGTTGGAGGGCAAGGTGGCGCTGGTGACCGGAGCGGGTGGAATGAGGGGCGTGGGGCGGGCCACCGCCCTCAAGCTGGCTTCCCAAGGGGCCGACGTCGCCGTGACGGACATCCGGCGCGGAGCGGAGGACCTGCCTCCCGCCGAGGTGCGGACCGAGTGGGGCGGCATCGACGCCGTGGCCGAAGAGGTGCGCTCACTGGGTGCGCGCTGCCTGCCCATCTACTGCGACCTGGCAAGGGCCAACCAGATCGAGGACACGGTGTACCGGGTGGTAGAGGAGTTTGGCAGGCTGGACATCCTGGTCAACAACGCCCGGGCCATCATCGGTAGAGACCGGGTCCCCGTGACGGAGCTGTCCAGGGAGGTCTGGGACCAGTTCATGGCCATCAACTCCACCGCGGTCTTCCTGTGCACCAAGGCGGCCGGCCGGGAGATGGTGAGGCTGGGCAACGGTGGACGCATCATCAACATCGCCTCCAACGCCGCCAAGCAGGCCAGCGCCCTGGGAGCCGCGTACTCCGCCTCCAAGTTCGCCGTCATCGGCCTCACCCAGGCGTCGGCGCTGGACCTAGCCCCCCACGGCATCACGGTGAACGCCGTGTGCCCAGGCTCCATCAACAGCGGGCGTCTCAGCTACTGGGAGCGGTCCAGGGCCGAGGAGGAGGGCGTCTCGCTGGACGCCCTCCGTGCCGGCATCCTGGAAGCCGCCGCCCAGGCGATCCCCCTGGGCCGGGTTGCCGAGTCGGAGGACGTCGCCAACATGGTGGCCTTCCTGGCGTCCGAGGACGCCGGCTACATCACGGGCCAGGCCTACAACGTCAACGGGGGCCTGCTCTTCCACTGATGGGACCCGCCCTCCCAGACCCCCGCAGCACCGCCAGGAGAGGTCCCCACTACGCGTGGGTAATCATAGCCGTCGCCGTCTTGCTGAACATGGCCGGCGGCTCGGTCAACCTGGTCTTCGGTGTCCTGGTGGTGCCGCTGCAGGAGCAGATGGGCTGGAGTCCCGCGGGCATCACGCTGTCCTACTCCCTGACCGCCGTCACGGCCGCGGTGCTGGCTCCCATGGTGGGGGCGGCCACGGACCGGTACGGAGCCCGGAAGGTCATCGTGGTGGGAGTGGTGTCCTTCGTGCTGGGCGCCGTGTCCACGGGGTTCACCACCCAGGTGTGGCAGATCTGGATAACCTACGGGTTCCTGCTGGGCGTCACCCACGCTTGCATCGGCGTGGGCATTCTCACCTCCGTCACCTCCTGGTTCAAGACCCGGTTGGGCCTGGGGGTGGGGCTGATGCTGGCCTCCCACGGGCTGGGTCCCGCCCTGATGGCCATCCTCATAGGTCTGCTCATGGCCTCGGTGGACTGGAGGACGGGCTTCTGGACCATCGGCGTGGTCGGAGGCGTGCTGATGGGAGGGCTGGTGCTCATGTTCCGCAGCCAGCCCTCGGACATGGGGCTGAGGCCCTACGGCGCGGGCCCCGCCGGACCGGCCAGACCGCCGCAGGACCCGGCGGTGGAGAAGATGCAGATCGAAGCCTACCGACGGCGCATGCAGGGCACCGCCACCTTCTGGAAGCTGGTGTGGGTGCACCTGCTGGGGTGCGTGGGCCACGCCATCATCCTCATCTATATCATACCCATCGCGGTGGCCGCCGGCATCGATGAGGTAACCGCCGCGGGGGTGCTGAGCACCCTGGCCCTGGTGAGCGCGCTGACCCGCTTTCTGACCCCCGTGGTCGCCGAGCGGTTCGGGGCGCGGGACACCATGGCCGCCATGTTCGTACTCCAGGGACTGCCGGTGCTCCTCCTGTTCTGGGCCGGGGACGTGTGGCAGTTCTACCTGTTCGCCGTCGTCTTCGGGATCGGGTACGGGGGCGAGGGATCGGGCTTTCCGGTGATAAACCGCCAGTACTTTGGAGTGGGCCCCATGGGCCGCTCCTTCGGCTGGCAGGCCTGCGGCGCCATGATCGGCATGGCCCTGGGTGGATGGAGCGGCGGGGTGCTGTACGCCATCTTCGGTAACTACGACACCACCATCCTGCTGTCCGTCCTCACCAGCGTGGCGGGGGGCCTGATCATCCTGTCCATGGAGAGCTCGCGCCACCCCATTATCGCGGCGCTGGGGGAGACTCCCGCTCCCGATGCGAGAGCTTCGGCCGACTAGCGGGGCGGCTGACCAGCGGGCGGCTCCTCGACGTAGACCAGGTCCCGTATGCTTTCGTAGGTGGCGGGGCCTATCCCCGTGACCTCCATCACCTGGGAGACGGACCCGAAGCCGCCGGCCTGCTCCCTGTAGTCGACGATGGCCCTGGCCTTGACGGGCCCGATCCCGGGGAGCGTCTCCAGCTCCTCGGGACTGGCGGTGTTCAGGTCGATGCCCTCCCGCTCGGCCTCCTGGGCCGTGGAGCCGCCTCCGGCCACACAGGCCTCACCGGCCCCGGGGACGTGGTAGTGGGCCTCGTCGCGCACTCGCACGGCCAGGTTCACGCAGGCCATCTGGGCGTTCTGGAGGGCGCCCCCCGAGGCTGCCAGGGCGTCGGACAGCCTGTCGCCGTCGCGCATCGTGTACACGCCGGGACGGTGTACCGCTCCGCTGACGTACACCTTGAGCTCGGGCATGGGGGTGGCGGTGGGCAGGAAAATCTCCGTGCCCCGAGGGCCCTCTCCGTCTCTTACTATGAGCACGAGGGCCCCTGCCAGGACCGCGATGAAGGCGGCTGCGAGGAAGGCTGCAGCTATGGTCTTCGTGGTTATCACTGCTCCCGCCGTATTGCCTTATAGACTGTGGCTGATTATAATTACCGATGCCCCAGGGATAAAGCGCCCTTGGGTCGTGGAGGTGAGAGGTGACCCCAACTCCGACCGCCTTCTTTCGCGGTGAATACGTACCGCTGAGTGATGCCCGAGTGAGCATCACCACCCATGCTCTGCACTACGGCACCGGGGTGTTCGAGGGCGTTCGGGGCAACTGGAACGAGGAGAAGGGCGCCATACACATCTTTCGCCTCCGGGAGCACTACGAGAGGATGCTCCGGGGCTGCCGGCTCCTGATGCTGGACATCCCCTACTCCCTGGAAGAGCTGTGCAGCATCACCGTAGAGCTGGTGGAGCGGTCCGGCTACTCCCAGGACCTGTACATCCGTCCGCTGGCGTACAAGAGCGCCGAGGTGGTGGCCAACCTCAAGCTGCAGGACCTGGAGAGCGACTTCTGTCTCGTAGCGGTGCCCTTCGGAAGCTACCTGGGGACCGACGTGCTCCGGTGCTGCACGTCCTCCTGGCGGCGGGTGGACGACGCGATGATGCCGGCCCGGTTCAAGATATCCGGGCTGTACGTCAACAGTATCCTGGCCAAGACCGAGGCGACCCTGGCGGGCTTTGACGAGGCCATAATCCTGAACCAGGACGGCCACGTATGCGAGGGGTCGGGAGAGAACCTGTTCCTGGTCGCCGACGGCCGCATCTACACACCGCCCATCGAAGACAACGTGTTGCCGGGCGTGACCCGGGATACGGTCATGCAGCTTGCCCACTCGGAGCTTGGCCTGGACGTGGTCGAGACCCGCATCGACCGGAGCCAGATATACGTCGCTGACGAGTGCTTCCTCACAGGCACCGCCGCCCACCTGACTCCCGTGGTCGAGGTGGACAGCCGCCGGATCGGGGAGGGCTCGCCCGGACCCGTCTCCTCCAGGCTGCGAGACCTGTACTTCGACATAGTCGTGGGCAGGAACCCCAAATACATCCACTGGTCCACCATCGCGACACCCAGACTGGTGAGCGTCTGACCCTACCGTCGGTCGACCGAGCCGGTCCGAGGGGAGCTACGGTAGGTGCCCTGGATTAGCGTGACCTGGATCGCCTCCCTGGTGGCGGCCTACCTGATAGGCTCCATCCCCTCCGCGTACCTGGCGGGGCGACTTGCCGCCGGACGGGACATACGCGACCAGGGGGACCGAAACCCAGGGGCGGCCAACGCCTACCGCACCATCAGTCCCAGGATTGGCCTGGCCGTGGGCGCCGTCGACGTGGCCAAGGGGGCCGTTGCCGTCATAATCGTCCGGGTTGCGACGGACAGCCTGGGAGCCGGGATGGCGGCCGGCGTCCTGGCAGTGGCGGGTCACAACTGGCCCATATTCGCCCAGCTCCGGGGCGGACGGGGCGCGGCCACCACCGTCGGCGTGTACCTTGCCCTCATACCTCTGGTGTCCATACCGCTGAGCCTGGCGTCCGTCGCCCTCCTCCCGTTTCACAGGAACGTTACCCTTACCCTGGGCATGATCATGATACCCTTGCCGCTGCTGGTCTGGGTCACCGGCGGGTCCACGACGCTGGTGGTCTTCTTCGTGGCCATCCCGATAATGTCGGGAGTGCGGCATTACTTCACCACCAGGAAGGCCCAAGGGCTTGGGGAGGACCAGGCCGCACCCGCCTTGCCCCAGAAGTAGCTGGGATGATGCCCGGCCCCTTCGTCCTCGACTATTGTCTGCTGGGGTTCCTGGCGACCCTGGGAGTCGTGCAGATGGCGGCGGCCCGGAACGGCCTGACGGGGCTGCTATTCGTCCGGCACCGTCCCACCTCGTTCCTGTTGGGTATGGCCCTGGCCGTGGGCGTGTTCCTCTGGTTCTTCCTGTCCGAACCCAGGAACATCGCCGACACCGAGGGAGGCCTGGACGGCAATCAGACCGCCGGATACTTCACCGTGTCGGCGGGGTCGGCGGTCATACTTACCCTCCTTGTCTCGTCCCTGACCAACCGGTATCTGCGGCGGGACGGTCCCTTCGCCGCCGGGCTGGATGCCCTGAGGGAGACCACCTACGTTAGGTCGCTGGCCCGGGTGCTGAAGCGTCCAGGGCCCGGACGCCCGTCTCCCGGCCAGTGAACGTCGACGAGAGGATCGTGCTGTGGCTCAACCAGTGGGCGGGCCGGTGGCCGGTGGTGGACTCGGCGGCGGAGGTGCTGGTAAGCGACTACTTCGTTCCCGTCGTCGTGGCATTGTGCCTGGTGGCCCTGTGGTTCACGGGAGACGCGGAGAGAAGGGACTCGCATCAACGTGCGGTGATCAGGGCGCTGGCGACGGTCGGGTTCGCAAGCTGGGTGGTCCTGATAGTCAACGACCACTACTTTCGGCCCAGGCCGTTCGTGGACCACGACCTGACTCTCCTCTTCTACCCGCCCACCGACTCTTCGTTCCCGGCCCACCCGGCGACGGTGGGGTTCGCGCTGGCGGCGGGCACTTGGGGTGGGAACAGGGGGGCCGGGGCGGTGGTCTACGTGCTGGCGGCCCTTTGGGGGGCGTCGAGGGTGTTCGCCGGGGTGTTTTACCCCTCGGACATCCTGGCGGGGGCGGCCATCGCGGTGGTGGTCAGCCACGCCGTGGCGGTGGGGCTCAGGCTCATCGAGCCGGTGCCGACGTTGGTCCTGAGGGGGGCCCGCAGGCTGCACCTGGCCTGAGGCCGCGAGAGGGCTAGTCCTCCCTTTCGGCGGACTCCCGGAGGCATGTGAAGAACCGGTCCATCATCATCTTGTTTACGCTTCCCAGGAGGCGCTGCCCGACCCGGGCGACGGTGCCTCCCACCTGGCCGGCGCCCTGGACGGTGACGACGGTCCCACCGTCCTTCTCAGCCAGGGTCACCTGCGCCTCGCCCCTCAGGAAGCCCGCGGAGCCGCTGCCGTCGACGGTGAGCTTGTAGGAAGAGGGCGGCGACTGGTCAGATATCGTGACCGTGGCCTCGTACTTGCCCCGGATAGCCCCCACCCCGACGTCGAGGCTTGCCCGGTACTGCCCCTCTCCCAGCGGCTCCAGGCTCTGGCACCCCGGTATGCAGCCGGCCAGACGCTCGGGATCGAGGAGCACGTTCCAGACCCTGGCCGGAGGGGCCTTGAATGTGTACGTTTCCGCTACGTCCATCGCTGTCGCCTCGTCGACTGTGTGCCAGAGAAGGCCCGTTCAAGTTGCCTCGGGGAACCGTCTACTCTAAGATATACTAGCATATGGTATGTTCAGGATATCACAACTTCCCGACATGTCATTCCGAGCGGAGCGAAGCGAAGAGAGGAATCTTCCGTCGACCAGTAGGAACCGGCGCCATGGTGGGCCCTGGGGCGCGGCATCCTACACACACGGACCAAAGATTCCTCGCCGGCGGCTCGGAATGACAGGCGTGGCGGCTGGGAATGTCGGGCGTGGCGGCTCGGAATGACAGGCGTGGTGGCTCGGAATGACAGGCGTGGCGGCTCGGAATGACAGGTGTGGCGGCTCGGAATTGTCGAAGGCCTTGTGAAGGACATACAAGGGGATGAGAATGTGACTTGCGCCGGGCGGAACGAGCTTGGCGCCCGCCTTCGGATGGTCCGGGGGCCTGAGCGTGGGTAAGGCCGATGGTTGAGATAGGCAAGCTGCTCGAGGATGTACGCGAGGACCTGAAGGCCCTGGCTTGGGAGGGGAGCTTCGAAGAGTACCTGAACATGGCCATTGCGAACCCGAAGCTGTCCCGGCACTCCCACGCCAGGATATACGACATGGTCCAGTGGGCCGGGGTCACTCCCGGCCTGAACGGGGTCCCCCAGTACAAGCTGTTCGCCGGTCAGATCTTCGGCATGGACCGGGCCCTGGACCGCCTGGTGCAGTTTTTCAACGCCGCCTCCAGCGGCCTGGAGGTGCGCAAGCGCATCCTGCTCCTTATGGGCCCTCCCGCCAGCGGAAAGTCGTCCACGGTGAACCTGCTCAAGTCCGGCCTGGAGCGTTACACCCGGACCGACGAGGGGGCCATCTACGCCATAAAGGGATGCCCGATGCAGGAGGACCCGCTGCACCTCATCCCCGAGGAGCGGCGGGAGGAGGTGGAGCGGGAGTACGGTCTCCGCATCGAGGGCGACCTGTGTCCCAGGTGCAGGTACAACCTTGCCCGCCAGTGCGGCGGCGACATCGCCAAGATGAGGGTCCATCGAGTCAATTTCAGCCAGTCCGCCGGGGTGGGCATCGGCACCTTCGTTGCCACCTCGCCCCAGGGCCAGGACCTGTCCCGCCTGGTCGGCAGCGTCGACGTGTCGTACATGACCGAGGACCGGCTGGAGGGCGCCGGAAAGGGCCTCCGCCTTGACGGCGAGCTCCAGGCGGCCAACCGGGGCATCATGGAGTTCATCGAGATATTCAAGTCCGACGAGCGGTTCCTGGCGGTGATGCTGGGGGTCACCCAGGAGCAGGTGATCAAGCTGGGCAGCTTCGGCTCGGTCTACGCCGACGAGGCCATCATCGCCCACAGCAACGAGGAGGAGTACAACAACTTCGCCAGCAACAAGGAGACCGCGGCGTTGCTGGACAGGCTCATCCTGGTGCCGGTGCCCTACGCCGTCCGAGTCCGCGACGAGGTGAGGACCTGCGCCAAGATGCTGCGGGAGGGCCGATCCGGCTCGTCAGACGGGTCGGGCAACGGGTACGGCGCCGGCCCCCACGTGTCGCCGTTGACCATTCCCACCGCGGCCGTCATGTCGGTGATGTCCCGGCTGGAGCAGGTGCCCCGGGCCCCCAATCTGCCCCGGGCTTCGCTGGTGGACAAGCTGAAGCTGTACGACGGCCAGGTGTTGCCGCTATATACGCGAGAGGACGTGGAGAAGCTGCGCCAGGCGAGCCCCCAGGAGGGTATGTTCGGGCTCTCTCCCAGGTACGTCATAAACCGCCTGGCGGACGCCATCACCAGGGACGAGCCGTGCCTCACGCCCTTCCTGGCCTTGGAGAGCCTCATCGACGGCCTGGTGGAGCGTGCCGGGATCGCCGTCGCGGAACGGGACAGGATGCTGGCCCTGGTCCCCGACGTGGTGAAGGACCTGAAGGAGCAGTCCGTCCAGGCGGTGATGCGGGCGGCCACCGACGACTTCCAGGAGAAGGCCGGCCACCTGTTCCGACGGTACATCTTCGACGCGGAGCTCTACCTCCGGGGGACGGGCGGCGGCACGGTGTCCACGGACCCGCCGGACGAGCGGGTGATGCGCCAGGTCGAGGGCGCCCTGAACCTGCGGGACTCGGAGCGCCGGGGCTTCCGCCAGACCGTGTACGACAACTATACGCACCTGCGCCGGGAAGACCCCGACAACGAGCCCGACTACACGGGCATTCCGGCGATAAGGTCCGCCGTGGAGACGGTCCTGTTTCCCAGGCGGGACGAGGTCAGGCTGACCATCGACCCCAGGAAGAAGGACGCCAAGAGGACTCGGGGCCGGGAGCGGATATACCAACGCCTGCTGTCGGACTTCGGGTACTGTGAACACTGCGCGAAGGACGTGCTGCACGTGGCCCTCAGGACGTTACAGGGCAAGGAAGCCATCTCCTATAAGAGGGGAAAGCTGACGTGGGAGTAGCATGGTAGGGATAGGCATGTAGATGACGACGCGAATGGTGGACGTAAGGTACGGGGCCCGGGAGATGGACCGGAAGTGGCAGGAACGCTGGGCCGCCGACGGCATTTACCACGTTTCCGACGACGACCCCAGGCCCAAGTGGTACGAGCTGACCATGTACCCCTACCCCTCGGGCGACCTCCACATCGGCCACTGGTACGCCATGGCCCCGGCCGACTGCCACGCCCGGTTCCGCAGGATGCAGGGCTACAACGTGCTCCACCCCATGGGGTTCGACGCCTTCGGCCTCCCCGCGGAGAACGCCGCGGTGCAGCGCGGGATACACCCCTACACCTGGACCATGGGGAACATCGAGAACATGCGCGCCCAGCTACGCAGCATGGGCGCCATCTACGACTGGGACCGGGAGGTCATATGCTGCCTTCCCGAGTACTACAGGTGGAACCAGTGGTTCTTCCTCAAGCTCCTGGAGAAGGGCCTGGCCTACCGGGACAAGGCGCCGGTGGTGTGGTGCCCGTCCTGCCAGACGGTGTTGGCCAACGAGCAGGCGGTGAACGGCAGGTGCGAGCGGTGCGACACGCCCATCACCCGCCGGGACATGGAGCAGTGGTTCCTGCGCATCACGGCCTACGCCGACGAGCTCCTGGACTTCTCCGGCCTGCTGGACTGGCCCGAGAGGATCCTTACCATGCAGCGCAACTGGGTGGGACGCAGCCAGGGGGTGGAGATCAGCTTCGACATCTCCCACCTGGGGCTGGAGGAGACGGAGCTGCGCACCTTCACGACGCGCATCGACACCATCTTCGGGGTCACGTTCATGGTGCTGGCCCCCGAGCACCCGTTGGTCGAGGCCATGACCACCCCGGAGCGGCGTGACGAGGTCAGGGCCTACGTCGAGGCCGCCCGGAGGCAGACGGAGATCGAGCGCGTGGCCGCGGAGAAGGAGAAGACGGGCGTTTTTCTCGGCGTCCACGCCGTCAACCGGCTGAACGGCCGGGAAGTGCCCATCTTCATAGCCGACTACGCCCTGATGAACTACGGCACCGGCGCCGTCATGGGCGTTCCCGCCCACGACCAGCGGGACTTCGAGTTCGCCCGGAAGTACGACCTGCCCATTCCGGTGGTCATCGCCCCTCCCGGGTGGGACGGACGGGACCTGGAGGAGGCCCACGTCGAGGACGGGACGATGGTGAGCTCCGGCGAGTTCGACGGCATGGCCAGCGGGGACGCCAAGGAGGCCATCGCCGGGTTCGTGGAGGAGCGGGGCTGGGGCAAGCGGACGGTGTCCTATCGCATCAGGGACTGGCTCATCTCCCGGCAGCGGTACTGGGGCACCCCGATCCCCGTGGTCTACTGTCCCGATTGCGGCACCGTGCCGGTGCCCGAGGAGGACCTGCCCGTGCTGATACCAGCCGACGCGGAGTTCAAGCCCACGGGCGAGTCCCCCCTGGCGCTCCACCAGGGCTTCGTCAACGCCAAGTGTCCCCGGTGCGACGGTCCCGCCACCCGCGAGACGGATACCATGGACACCTTCGTCGACTCCTCATGGTACATGGAGCGCTTCACGTCGCCCAGGTACAGCTCGGGCCCCTTCGACCCCGACGTCATGTCTCGATGGATGCCCGTAGCCCAGTACACCGGGGGCGCCGAGCACGCGGTGATGCACCTGCTCTACTCCAGGTTCTTCACCAAGGCCCTGCGGGACATGGGCCTGGTCGACTTCGGGGAGCCCTTCCACCGCCTGTACAACCAGGGCGTGATCCTGGGCGAGGACCACGAGAAGATGAGCAAGAGCCGGGGCAACGTGGTCAACCCCGACGAGTTCGTGGACGCCCTGGGGGCGGACTCGGTGCGCTGCTTTCTGATGTTCCTGGGCCCGTGGGACCAGGGCGGCCCCTGGAGCACGTCGGGGATCAACGGGCTGGCCCGCTGGCTCAACCGGGTGTGGGAGATGTGCCGGCAGGACCCGTCGTCCCTGCCCGACCAGTCCCCTTCGGAGGCGGACAAGGGCTTACTCCGCGCCCTGCACCAGACCATCAAGAAGTGTCACGACGACCTGGACCGGTTCAAGTTCAACACCGCCATTGCTGCGCTCATGGAGCTCTCCAACCAGATGGGCAGGAGCTGGACCGAGGGCAACGTGGGCTCGGCGACCTGGAAAGAGTGCGTGGAGAAGTTCCTCCTGATGCTGGCGCCCTTGGCGCCGCACCTGGCGGAGGAGCTGTGGGAGCTCACGGGGCGCGAGTACAGCGTTCACAACCAGCGGTTCCCCCGGTGGGACGACGAGCTGGCCAGCGAGGAGGAGATCACGCTGGTGGTGCAGGTCAACGGCAAGCTCCGGGACCGGCTGCAGGTGCCCGCCGACATCTCCGAGGACGACGCCAAGAGCCTGGCCCTGGCGAGCCCGAAGGTGCGGCCCCACGTAGACGACAGGCAGGTGGACAGGACGGTCTACGTCCCGGGCCGCCTGGTCAACGTCGTCGTGAAGTAGGGGTGGCGCCCCGGCCCCTCTCCGGGGCCTGGTTGGGCCTGGGCCGACCGCTTACCAGGCGTGTGGTGGGGCCCTACCCTTTGTGGTATACTCCTATGCGACTATCGCCGGGTGAGATTCACGCACGTCACGCGGCTACAAACACGCTGTACGGTTGAGGGTATGTCTGGGGAGATCAGGTTTGTCGAGGGGGGCACCATCACGACGCCCCGGGGCTTCGTCGCCGGCGCCACCTACGGCGGCATCAAGACCTATGCCGAGGACAAGCTGGACATAGGCCTCCTCCGCTCCAATACCGCCTGCACCGTCGCCGGGGTGTACACCACCAACTCCTTCAGGTCCGCCTCGGTCGACCTGTGCGAGGAGCGCGTGAACGCGGGCAACGTGAGAGGCCTGGTGGTGACCAGCGGCGTGGCCAACGCCTGCGTGGGAGAGCACGGATACCAGGACGCCCAGGAGACGACCGAGGTGGCGGCCAACGCCCTGGGACTGGAGCCCGAGCAGGTCGTCATCGGCACCACGGGGGTCATCGGGATAGAGCTTCCCATGGGCCTCCTGAGGGCTGGCATACCACAGATCGAGCTGTCCGAGGACGGCGGCAACCGGCTGGCCCGCGCCATCATGACCACCGACACGCGGCCCAAGGAGGTCGCCGTGTCCTTCGACGTAGAGGGCCGGCCCGTCACCATCGGCGGCATAGTCAAGGGCGCGGGCATGATACACCCCGACATGGCGACCATGCTCTGCTACCTTGCCACCGACGCCCGGGTCCAGCCGGCGTTCCTGCAGTCCGCCTTGAAGAGCGCGGTGGACGGCTCCCTGAACATGCTCTCCGTGGACGGGGACACCAGCACCAACGACACCGTGCTCATCTTCGCCAACGGGGGCGCCGACTCGCCGGAGATCGGGCCGGGCGCCTCGGGGGAGCTGTTCCAGGAGGCCCTGGCCCTGGCGTGCATCCACCTCACCAAGGAGCTGGCCAGGGACGCCGAGGGATCTACCAAGCTGATAGAGGTCTCGGTGGACGGGGCCGACACGCCGCAGGACGCGCGGAGGGCGGCGAAGACCGTCGTCTCCTCCAGCCTGGTGAAGACGGCGGTCCACGGGTCCGACCCCAACTGGGGGCGGGTGGTTGCCGCCCTGGGCCGCAGCGGCGCCCGCATCGTGGAGGACAAGGTCGCCCTCTACGTCAACGACGTGTGCATCATGGAGAACGGACGGCCCGTCCCCTTCCACCGGGACGGAGTGGTAGCCCTGATGGGAGGGTCCGAAGTGTCCTTCCGAATCTCTCTGAACCTGGGAGACGCCCAGGCCACCGCGTGGGGCTGCAACCTCAGTGAAGAGTACGTTACCTTTAACAGTGCCTATACAACCTAGGGTCGCCCAGGCGGGCGATTCGTCGCCCGTCGGCCCTGCAGGGCCCCTGCGGAATGGCACGGAGAATAACGGAGACGGGACCCGCCGTGCCTGATGGTCCCATCGTGGTCAAGGTTGGCGGCAGCACCCTTGGCAGCCACGATACCACCCTCCAGGACCTGGCCGCCCTGCAACGCCAAGGCGTGCGCCTCATAGTGGTGCACGGAGGGGGCAACGTCATCTCCCAGTGGATGGAGAAGCAGGGGGCGATGCCCAGGTTCGTCCGGGGGCTCAGGGTCACCGACCTGCAGAGCCTGGAGATCGTCACGGCGGTGCTGACGGGGCTGGTGAACAAGCAGCTCGTGGCTTCGCTTACGAGTCTGGGGGCCAGGGTCCTGGGCCTCAGCGGCGTCGACGGGGGCTTGCTGGAGGCCCGGGTTGCCGACGAAGACCTGGGATACGTGGGGGAGGTGACCCGTGTGGACACCGACCCCTTGGAGAACGCCCTGGAGGGCGGGTACATTCCCCTGGTGGCGCCTGTGGGGCTCCACCGGCTCGACGGGTCGGACTACTCGGGAGCGCTGCTTAACATAAACGGGGACACGGTGGCGGGAGAGCTTGCCAGGGCCGTGGGGTCGGGCAGGCTGGTCTTCCTGACCGACGTCGAGGGTGTCATGGACGGGTCCGGCAGGGTGATGCGGCGGCTCAACGCCAGGAGCGCCAGGGCGATGCTGGCATCGGGCGTGGTAAAGGGCGGCATGATACCCAAGCTGACGGCCTGTCTCCGGGCGCTGGAAAGGGTGCCCGTGGCCGACGTGGTGGACGGCAGGAAGCCCGGGGCGTTGATGAGCTCCCTGGAGGGTTCGCCCACGGGCACGACGGTAGTAGCTGGATAGTGAGAGAGCATGAACTTCAACACCGGTAACAACGGCGAAGGCGCACCGCCGCCTCCATGGGCGGTGGACCTGGCCGAGATGCGGGCCCGGAACATGCGGCTCATGTTCCGCATAGGCGCAGTGGTCGCCGCCCTGGTGGTCATCGGCCTCGTCCTGTACGTCATAAAGGACATCTACACCGACTGGCTGTGGTTCGACCAGCTTGGATTCCTGGACCGGTACCAGAGGGTCCTGACCACCCGCATCTGGCTCTTCTTCGGCGGCTTCATAGTTATGGCGGCCGTACTTGCCGTCAACCTTCACTTCGCCTATCGCTTCTCCCGCGGGGAGTCGGTGCTGCCCGTACCCCCGGAGGTACAGAAGATGGCCCGCATCGCCTTGCTCGCGGGCGCCGTGCTGGTCGTCGCAGTGGTCAGCATCGTGTTCGGCGCCGTGCTCCAGGGCCGGTGGGAAACGTTCCTGGTCTTCTTCAACAGGGTGTCCTTCGGTGTGGTGGACCCCCAGTTCGGCAGGGACATGGGCTTCCACATCGCGACCATGCCCGTGCTGCACCTGGTCCAGGGCTGGCTCATGGGGATGGTCATCGCCACGGCCGTGGTGTCGGCGGTGTTCTACTTCGCGGTATTCACCACCCGCGGAGTGACCTTCGTGCTCACCCCGCGCATAAGGGCCCACCTGGCCATCCTGGGCGCCCTCCTGATGGTCACCATAGCGGCGGCCCACTACCTGGACATCTTCGAGCTGGTCTTCTCGGGCAGGGGCGCCGCGCCCGGGGCGGGCTACACCGACGTGAACGCCCGGATTCCGGTGCTGTGGCTGCTGGTCGCCATCGCGCTGGTGTCGTCCGTGGGGTTCGTCGTCAGCCTCTACTACGGCGGCCTGCGCATGATGATCGCTTCCTTCTCCCTGTGGGCGGTGCTGGCCATAGTAGCCGGGGGGATCTATCCGACGGCGTTCCAGCGGTTCAGGGTCAACCCCAACGAGTTCGAGCGGGAGGAGAAGTTCATCGTAAGGGCCATCGAGGCCACGGCGGCCGCCTACAACCTGGACCTGATCGAAGAGAGGGTGTTCCCGTACAGCCCCAACGTCACCCTGGAAAACGTTCAGAACAACCCCGAGACCATCAACAACATCAGGCTGTGGGACCACCGTCCCCTGCGGGACACCTACAACCAGATACAGACCTTTCGGCAGTACTACAACTTCGTTGGAGTGGACGTGGACCGCTACACCCTGCCCAACGGGGAGTACCGGCAGGTGATGCTGGCGGCCCGGGAGCTGTTCCCCGAGAACCTGGAGGAGGAGGCCCAGAACTGGGTGAACCGGAAGCTGGCCTATACCCACGGGTACGGCGTTGCGATGAGCCCGGTCGACAAGGCCACCGTGGAGGGCCGGCCGGAGTTCCTCCTGTCAGAGGTGCCTCCCGTTGGAGAGCTCACCCTGGAACGGCCCGAGGTCTACTACGGTGAGAACACCAAGAGCTTCGTCATCGTCAACAGCGAGACCGACGAGTTCAACTACCCGGGCCCCGAGGGCGAGCAGTTCTACAAGGACTACGGGGGTACCGGAGGTGTGGGGCTCGGGTCGTTCTTCAGGAGGGCCGCCTTTGCCTGGGAGTTCCTGGACCTGAACGTGCTCATCAGCGGCCAGGTCTCGTCGGACAGCCGGATCCAGTACCGGCGGGAGATCCGCGATCGGATAGAGACCATCGCGCCATTCCTGGAGCTGGACCACGACCCCTACCCGGTGATCGGCTCTGACAACAACCTGTGGTGGGTCCAGGACCTGTATACGACGACCGACCGTTTCGCCTACTCGGCGGCCTTCGATGACCGGTTCAACTACATCCGAAACAGCGTGAAGGCGGTGGTGGACGCCTACAACGGCACGGTCCACCTGTTCGTCATAGACCCCGACGACCCCATGGTGCAGATGTACCGCGGGGCGTTCCCGGAGGTGTTCAAGGACTTCGACGAGATCGACGACCTGGACCCGTCGCTGCGGGACCACGTACGTTACCCCATCGACCTCTTCCGGATCCAGGCGGAGATCAACCTCCGCTACCACATGCGGAACCCCGAGGAGTTCTTCTCCAGGAGCGACCAGTGGGCCGTGCCCAACGAGGTGTTCTTCGCGCCGGACACCCTCGAGCAGACCACCCAGGAGGTCGAGCCATACTACGTGATCATGAAGCTGCCGGGTGAGGAGGAGCTGGAGTTCGTTCTGCTGCTCCCCTTCACCCCGGGCGGCGAGGAGCGCAAGAACCTGGTGGCCTGGATGGCCGCCCGCAACGACGGTGAGAACTACGGCAAGCTGGTGACCTTCATCTTCCCAGAGGGCCAGGTGGACGGGCCGGAGCAGATCGAGGGACGCATCACCTCCGACGAGGAGATTGGCCGGGAGCTGAGCCTCCTGTGCCCCGAAGGCAAGCTGTGCATCCGCGGGAACCTGCTGGCCATCCCCCTGGACGACTCGCTGCTGTACGTGGAGCCCCTGTACATCCGGGCCCAGGCGCTGGCCCTGCCCGAGCTGAAGAAGGTCATCGTGGCCGACGCCGAGAACGTGGTGATGTCCGACACGCTGGACCAGAGTCTGGCGTTGCTGCTGGGGCACAAGGAGCCGATCACCGTCGTGGAGGACCAGCCGGCTGCTCCGGGGACCGCCCCGGCAGCCGGGTTTCAGCTCGGACCCGAGATAGAAGCCGCAGCACAGGCCATCGAGCAGCTCAAGAGGGACCTGGAAGCGCTGGAAGAGGCCTTCGATAGGATCAATCAGGCTATAGGAGACAGCCAATGACGCGCAGCAAAGCCGACTGGATCGAAATGGAGAAGCAGTACTACATGTTCACCGTGAGGCGTCAGCCCGTGGTCATCGCCCGGGGCGAGGGCACCAGGGCGTGGGACGTGGACGGCAAGGAGTACCTGGACTTCTGCGCCGGGTGGGCGGTGAACAACCTGGGCCATTGCCATCCGGCGATCACCCAGGCCATCGTGGAGCAGGCGGGGACCTTGCTGCAGACCTCCAACCAGTTCTACACGACACCCCAGCTCCTGCTGGCCCAGCTGCTGGTGGAGAATAGCTGCCTGGACAAGGTGTTCTTCAGCAACAGCGGCGTCGAGGCCGTCGAGGGGGTCACGAAGCTGGCCCGAAAGCACGGCAGGAAGAACCGGGACGGCGCGCAAGAGGTCATCACGGCGTACAACTCCTTCCACGGCCGCACCATGGGAATGATCGCGGCCACGGGGCAGCCCCACTACCAGGAGGCGTGGCAGCCCCTGGCGCCCGGCTTCGTCCACGTCGAGTTCGACAACGTCGAGGCGATCATGGAGGCGACCACCGACAGGACCGCGGCGGTCATGCTGGAGCCGGTGCAGGGCGAAGGCGGTGTGAACGTTCCCGCGGCGGACTACCTTGCCAGGGTCCGGAAGTGGTGCGACGAGCAGGGCCTGCTGCTGGTGCTGGACGAGGTGCAGACCGGCATCGGGCGCCTTGGCAGCCTGTTCGGCTATCAGCGGTTCGGCGTGGAGCCCGACGCCATCTCCCTGGGAAAGGGCCTGGGCGGAGGCGTGCCCATCGGCGCGTTCATGTCCAAGGACGCCTGCATGTCCCTGGAGCCCGGCGACCACGGCTCCACCTTCGGGGGCAATCCGTTGACCACCGCCGCCGCATACGCGTCGACCAAGTACATCGTCGACCACGACATGTCGGCCAATGCCCTGGCGATGGGAGAGCGGCTGATGGCCGGGCTGGAGGGGCTGAAGTCGCGGTTCGACTTCGTCTCCGAGGTGAGGGGCATGGGCCTTCTGGTGGCCCTGGAGTTCGACGGCGACATCGCCGGCAAAGTGGTGGCCCAAAGCAATGAGGACGGGCTTCTGCTCAACCCCGTGAGGCCCAACGCGATACGGTTCATGCCGCCCCTGAACGTCAGCGCCGACGAGATAGACGAAGGGGTGGAGCGCCTAGCCACGGCGCTGGGAAAGATATAGGAGGACCATGGCGCAGAAGAAGATCGCCCTGGCGTACAGCGGCGGTCTGGACACGTCCGTAGCAGTACGCTGGCTCCAGGAGCAGTACGATGCCGAGGTCGTGACCGTGACCATCGACCTGGGCATGGTGGACCTGGAACCCGCCCGTCAAAAGGCCCTCCTGATCGGCGCGGTCAACGCCATCACGGTGGACGGCAAGGCGGCTTTCTACGAGGGCTACATCGCCCCCGCCCTCAAGGCGGGAGCGGTCTACGAGGACGTCTACCCCCTGGCCACCGCCCTTGGCCGCCCCCTGATCGCCCGCTACATGGTGGAGGCGGCCCGCAGGGAGGGGGCCTACGCCGTGGCCCACGGCTGCACCGGCAAGGGGAACGACCAGGTGCGGCTGGACGTGAGCGTGGCGGCCCTGGCGCCGGACCTTCAGGTCATCGCGCCCATAAGAGAGTGGGGCATGAGCCGGGAGGAGGAGATCGAGTACGGGCGCGCTCGGAACATCCCGGTGCCCGAGGGCAGGAACGCCTACTCGACCGACGAGAACCTGTGGGGCCGCAGCATAGAGACGGGTGACCTGGAGGACCCCTGGACCGAGCCTCCCGAGGACGCCTTCCAGTGGACCAAGCCGGTGAGCGCCTGTCCCGACGAGCCCTCCTACATCGAGATAGCCTTCGAGCAGGGGCTGCCCGTCTCTATAGATGGCGAGGAGATGGACGGGGTGGCCCTGGTGGACCACCTCAACCGGCGGGCCGGCCAGCATGGCGTGGGCCGCATCGACCACCTGGAGAACCGGCTGGTGGGGATCAAGTCCCGGGAGGTCTACGAGGCCCCCGCGGCGGTGGTGCTGCACTCGGCCCACAGGGCCCTGGAGGCCATGACGTTGAGCAAGGAGCAGGTCCGCCTGAAGACGCGGATCGCCCAGGAGTACGCCGACGTCGTGTACAATGGCCTGTGGTTCACCCAGCACCGCCGGGATATGGATGCCTACGTGGACAGCACCCAGAGGCACGTCAGCGGGGCGGTGCGAGTGCGCCTCCTGAAGGGCTCCTGCACCGTCGTGGGGAGAAGATCCCCCCACGCCCTGTACAGCTACGAGCTGGCCACCTACGACCGGGGCGACAAGTTCGACCACCGCGCCGCCGAGGGCTTCATATCCATCTTCGGACTGCCGGTCAGGACCCAGTCGCAGGTCCAGGGAGACGAGTGACGGCCGGGACGCTCCCCCGCCGGTAGGAACCTCTCGGACCGACGGCGCGGAATCACTATGGCCTTTGCGGAGGCCGGTCCCATGGACGATAAAGGCCACGGCTACTCTGTCTCCATCCACTACGATCGGCGGCTGTACAAGCAGGACATCGCCGGTTCCATCGCCCATGCTCGCATGCTGGCGGCCGGAGGCATCCTTTCGGACTCCGAGGTGGAGCTGATAGTGACCGGTCTCGGCTCCATCCGTGAGGAGATCGAGTCGGGCACCTTTCCCTGGCGAGACTCCCTGGAGGACATCCACATGAACGTGGAGGCCCGCCTGGTGGAGAAGATCGGCGCCCCGGCGGCCGGAAAGCTCCACACGGGCCGGTCCCGCAACGACCAGGTGTCCCTAGACATGCGGATGTACCTGAAGGATGCCATCGCGGACATCTGCGATGGTATCCGGGGCGTGCAGCTCGCCCTGGTCGACGTCTCGGACGCCCATGCCGGCGCCCTGATGCCGGGCTACACCCACCTGCAGAGGGCCCAGCCCATACTGTTCGCCCACCACCTGCTGGCCTACTTCCACATGCTGGAGCGGGACCTGTCCCGCTTCCGCGACTGCCTCGGGCGCCTGGACGTCATGCCCCTGGGAAGCGGCGCCCTGGCCGGTGTGCCCTACCCCACGGACAGGGAGCTCCTGGCGGCGGAGCTTGGCTTCTCCGCGGTGAGCGCCAACAGCATGGACGCCGTGTCGGACAGGGACTACCTGGCCGAGTTCCACTCCGCCGCCGCCATATGCATGATGCACCTGTCCCGCCTGGCAGAGGAGGTGGTGCTCTGGTCCTCCCGGGAGTTCGGCTTCGTCACCCTGGCCTCCCGGTACGTTACGGGCAGCAGCATCATGCCCCAGAAGCGAAACCCGGACTTCGCTGAGCTGGCCAGGGGAAAGACCGGGCGTGTATACGGTCACCTGATGGGCATCCTCACGGTGCTCAAGGGGCTGCCCCTCTCCTACAACCGGGACCTTCAGGAGGACAAGGAGGGGACCTTCGACACCATCGACACGCTCCAGGCCACCCTGGAGGTCTTCTCCGGGATGCTGTCGACCATGACCGTGAACCGGGACCGCATGGAGCTGGCCTCGGGGGAGAGCTACATGCTTGCCACGGACCTGGCCGATTACCTGGTGACAGAGAAGAAGGTGCCCTTCCGGGAGGCGTACGGCGCCGTGAAGGAGCTGTGCTCCTATGCCGGGACCGAGGGAAAGACCCTTGGCGACCTGACTGTCGAGGAGTACCGCCGCTTCTCGCCCCACTTCGACGAGGGTGTCTACCGCATATCCGCCGCGTCTTCAGTGGCGGCCAGGGACATCGACGGCGGCACCGCTCCCGGGCGGGTGGACGAGGCGCTGAGGCGCGCGAGGGAGCTGCTGGATGAGGACAGCCCAGTGCGGGCGACGGGCACATCACGCGGTGAGGCGGCACCATGAACCATAGGACGGTCAAGATAGCGCCGTCGGTCCTGTCGGCCGACTTCGGCCGCCTGGGAGAGCAGGTGGCCGAGGCCGCCCGCGCCGGGGCCGACTACCTCCACCTGGACGTCATGGACGGCCACTTCGTGCCCAACATCTCCATGGGGCCCGTGGTGGTGCAAGGCATCCGGGCGGCCACCGACCTGCCCCTCAACGTGCACCTGATGATCGACCGGCCCGAACGGTACATTGCCGACTTCGTCAAGGCCGGGGCGGACCACATAATATTGCACAGCGAGTCGTCCCTGCATCTGCACAGGGCTATACATCAGGTCAAGGAGGCGGGGCTCCAGGCGGGTGTGGCCATCAATCCTTCCACACCCCTTGCGTCCCTGGAGGAAGTCCTCTGCTACGTGGACATCGCCCTCATCGGCACCGTAAACCCGGGCTTCTCGGGCCAGAAGATGATACCCGAGACTCTGGACAAGGTGTCCCGGCTGCGCAACCTGCTGTCCGAACGGGGCTACGCGGCAGAGGTCCAAGTGGACGGCGGGATCAACGCCGATACGGCTCCCGATGCCGTGCGAGCGGGCGCGACCATCCTGGTGGCGGGGGCGGCGGTCTTCAACCGCAACGAGTCCGTGGATGCTGCCATGGGGAGGCTGAGGCGGAGTATCGAGGGAGTGGAGCCGGGCTAGGAGCGGGGAGGCTTGTGGTGGGTCCTGAGGCACCTGGTGCAGATCTTGACGCGCTTCGGGGCGCCGTTCACCGATATGGTCAGCTTGTGGGTGTTGGGCAGGAAACGAGTCCTGGTCCGCCGCTTGGAGTGGCTGACATTGTTCCCGGACATTCCGACCTTGCCGCAGACTTCACACTTCACGATAAACTCGTTCCCGTTTGACCGCCAGACTAGCTTTCAGTAGAATTCCTGCCAGCTAGGATAGCATGGGCACGGCATGTTGACAAGGAGCGCGTGCACTTGGCCGGCTCGGTCTTGAGCTCCCCCAGGGAAGAGGGGACATATCCCGACAAGCTGAACGGGCGGCAGCTGCGGAGCGTCTTCGAGGCTGCGGAACGCTTCTTCGACCGGCACCGGGATGTCATCAACTCCCTCAACGTCTTTCCCGTCCCGGACGGCGACACGGGCACCAACATGCTGCTTACCCTCCGCAGTGTCCTGGACCAGGGCCGGGAGGAGACGGACGCCTCCGCGGGGTCCGTCATGGCCTCCATGGCGCGGGGCGCGGTCCTGGGCGCCCGGGGCAACAGCGGCGTAATCCTCTCCCAGTTCTTCCAGGGAATGGCCCGGGGCCTGGAGGAGAAGGAGGAGCTCGACGGCAGAGACCTGGCCGCATGCCTGGAGCTGGCTTCCAGGGCCGCCTACGCCTCGGTGGGAACGCCGGTGGAGGGCACCATGCTCACGGTCATAGACCAGCTCTCCAAGGGGGCCTCCCGCCACGTGTCCGACCCCGAGGCCCCGGTGGACCTGCTGTCCGTCTGGACGGCGGGCCTGCACGCGGCCAGAGAGGCCGTCTCCAACACACCCCTCCAGCTTCAGGTCCTGGCTGACGCCGGTGTAGTCGACGCGGGCGGCCAGGGTGTCGTTACCCTTCTGGAGGGGGCCCGGCGGTGCATGTCGGGCCAGAGCCTCGATGGCGAGCTGGACCTGTGCGCGCCCTGCCTGCCCTCGGGTGGAGAGCCAACCCCCCTGGACGCCGTGGTGCGGGAGGAGTACCTGCGGACCACCGAAGAGGAGCTTTACGGCTACTGCACCCAGCTCCTGATCGAAGGGGACTCCCTGAAGGTGGACGAGATCCGGGACAGGCTGGGCTCCATGGCGGGCTCCACCGTCGTCGTGGGCACCTCCAGCCTAGTCAGGCTCCACGTCCACGCCCAGGACCCGGGTCCGGTCATCAGCTACGCCGTGTCGCTGGGGACCGTACGCGAGGTCAACCTCCAGAGCATGGACGAGCAGCATGGAGAGTTCCTTGCCTCCCACCGGGACGGGGCAAGACGCCCTGCGGGGGCGGCGTCCGGCGGAGGGGGTCCAGCCGGAGCGGTACAGGCCCTGGCGGTGGTGGCCGTCGCATGGGGTGATGGGTTCGTGGACCTCTTCGAGGAGCTGGGGTGCTCGTCGGTGGTGGTCGGCGGGCAGACCATGAACCCCAGCGCGGGAGAGCTGATGGATGCCGCGGCGAAGACTTGCGCGTCCCAGGTAATCCTTCTCCCCGGCAACTCCAACGTGGTCCCGGCGGCCCGCCAGGCGGTGGGCCTGGCGGCGGAAGGTGGAGACGGCCCGGCCCTATCCGTGCTTCCAACCCGGTCCTTGCCCGAGGGAGTTGCCGCCCTCCTGGCCTTCAACCCCGGCGAAGACCTGGAAGGCAACCTGCAGTCGATGGAGACCGCCATCTCGGGCGTCCGCAGCATCGAAGTGACCAGAGCGGTGCGGGACTCCACCGTCAGCGGAAGCTCCGTCAGGGAGGGCCAGTATATCGGCCTGGTGGACGGCGACCTGGTCTCGGTGGGAGAGACCGTCAATTCGGTCCTTCAGGAGGCGCTGGCGGGGTGCGGACCCGAGGAGGGCCAGCTAGTCAGCCTCTACCGGGGCGGGGACGTGGGCGAGGACGAGGCCGAGGACACGGCGGAAAGCATACGCCTCCGCTTCCCGGGAGTCGAGGTGGAGCAGGTATACGGGGGCCAGCCCCTCTATCACTACCTGGCGTCTATAGAGTAGAGCCGGGGGCGAGTAGAGCAGAGGGCCCGGGGCCCTGGGAGGAGAAGGCGTAGCCATGGCCGTAAAGCTGGTGACCGACAGCACGTGCGACCTGCCCAAGGACTTGGCCAACCAGTGGGACATCACGGTGGTCCCCTGCAACGTCCACTTCGGTGACCAGGTCTACAAGGACGGCATCGACATCGCTCCCGACGAGTTCTACGATCGGCTGGCGGCGGCGCCCCGGCTGCCCACCACCGCCCAGCCATCGGTCAACGACTTCGTAGAGGTGTACCGTCCCTTGCTCGACGAGGGCCATGACGTGGTGTCGGTCCACCTGTCTGCCAAGTTAAGCGGGACCCTCAACTCGGCGTACCAGGCCAAGGAGTCCATCGTCTCCGGGGAGTCCGGTGCGGCCGTGGACCCGGCCCGTATTCACATAATCGACTCGCGGCTGGCCTCCATGTGCCTGGGCATGGTGGCCCTGGAGGCTGCGGGGGCCATATCCCAGGGCGGAGACAGGGAGACCGTTGCCAGGGCGGCCGAAGAGGCCATCGAGCGCAGCCACTGCTACTTCCTTCTGGACACGTTGGAGTACCTCCAAAAGGGTGGGCGCATAGGCAAGGCCAGCGCCTTCCTGGGCTCTCTCCTCAGCATCAAGCCCATCCTGACCATCAGGGACGGCGAGGCGCACCCCGTAGAGCGGGCCCGGACCAGGGCCCGGGGACTCCGGCGGCTGCTGGATATGGTCCGGGCTCTCGGCCCGTTGACCAGGCTGTCGGTGCTGTACAGCACAGGCGCCGAGGAGGCCGAGGCAGTCAGGGACACCCTGGGGGACCTGATGGCCGCCGATGAGGTCGTCATGGCCCGCTTCGGGCCCGTCGTCGGCACGTACCTGGGGCCCGGCGCCCTGGGTGTCACCGCCCTGTCCCGTTAGACCGGGCCCCCGTGCTACACTGTCTCTGTAGATGACCACCAGAGACCACCCCACCCGATTCCATCCCGACGCCCTGCGTAAGATCCTCGAGCTGGAGAGGAGCACCGGCTTTCGGAACAAGGCCGTGGTGGGCGGGCTGGACGCTTTCCTCAAGCTCCAGGCCCGTGAGCTGGCGCCTCTGGCCGGCGACGGAGATCCGGGCGGCCTCCTGGACGTGACCTACGGCGACCTCACGCCCCGCGACCGGGCCGCCTGGGCCGAGCGCTGGCTGTCGAGGCTGGACGACGGGCCGCCGGCTGCGCCGCCCGAGGCGCCGGCCGGACTATCGGGAGATGGTCCCTCGGGCTCTGGCCCGGAGCCGGGCGTGGTCGCCGAGGCAAGCGCTTCCAAGAGAGGCGTTGAACCCTCCGGACCGGCCCCGGGACCTACGCTGGAGTCGCCTGTAGACCGGCTGCGGGGAGTCGACACCAGGACGGCGGCAAAGCTGGACCGGCTGGGGGTGTGCACGGTCCGAGACCTGCTGTACCTGATGCCCAGGAGGCACCGGGACTTCTCCAAGGTGTCCACGGTCGCCGAGTTGGTCCCCGGTGGGGAGCAGACGGTGGTCGCCACGGTGTGGGAGGCGCGGGAGCTCGCCCTGGGCCAGAGCCGGCGCAGGGGCACCGAGGCGGTCTTCAGCGACGAGAGCGGCAACGTGCGGGCCGTGTGGTTTGGAAACCGGTACGTTGCCAAGAGCCTCAAGGTCGGGGCCCGGGTGGCCGTAAGCGGGTCCGTCGAGGCGTACAGGGGAAGGCTGCAGTTCGCGTCCCCCGAATTCGAGGTCCTGGACCGCAAGGACAGCCTCATCCACACCGGCAGGCTGGTGCCCGTCTACCCCCTGACCGAGGGGCTCACCGCCCGGAGAGTCAGGACCATCGTGTGGCAGGCCCTGGAGGACTGGGCCCCCCGGATCGAGGAGTTCCTGCCCGACGAGCTACGGCGCAGGGCAGGCCTGATGGACCTGGCCCGGGCCGTCGGGCAGGTGCACTATCCCTCGGACCTGGCGACCCTGGAGGAGGCCAGGAGGCGGCTGGCCTTCGACGAGCTGCTGCTCCTGCAGATCGCCGTCCTCGCCAGGCGCCGGAGCTGGCGTGAGGATGTGGAGGGCGTTGCCGTGGGCCTCGACCGGGGCCTCGTCGACCACTTCGTAGCGTCCCTGCCCTTCGGCCTGACCGCGGCCCAGAAGCGGTGTATCGACGAGGTGCTGGACGACCTGGCCAGGGGCACTCCTCCCATGAACCGCCTCCTCCAGGGTGAAGTGGGGAGCGGCAAGACGGTGGTGGCCCTGGCCGCGTTGCTGGCCTCGGTCGCCGGCGGTCACCAGGCCTCCATCATGGTGCCCACCGAGGTGCTGGCAGAGCAGCACTTCGCAACGGTGTCGGACCTCCTGGGCGGCTTCGGGAGCGCCGTCCAAGAGGAGAACCTGGTCTCGGTGCACGTCGACTCGCGTGCCGAGCCCCTGTCGGTGGGCCTCCTGACTGGCAGCACCCGGCCGGCCCTGAAGCGGGAGCTGCGAAGACGGGCGTCGGAGGGCAGCCTGGACATCGTCATCGGCACCCACGCCCTCATCCAGGAGGGAGTGGAGGTCCCCAGATTGGTCCTGGCGGTCACCGACGAGCAGCACAGGTTCGGCGTCGCCCAGAGGGCCGCGCAGCGCCGCAGAGGGGAGACCACCCCCCACGTCCTGGTCATGACGGCCACTCCAATACCCAGGACCCTGGCCCTCACCCTGTACGGCGACCTGGACATCTCGACCATCGACGAGCTGCCCCCCGGCCGCCAGCGGGTGAGGACGCGCCACGTGCCCTCCTCCCGGCGAGACGAGGCGTACGACTTCGTGAGGAAGCAGGTCATCGGCGGCAGGCAGGCCTTCATCATCTGCCCCCTGATCGAGGAGTCCGAGGCCGTGGAGGCCCGGGCAGCCTCGGAGGAGCACAAGCGCCTCTCCAACGACGTCTTCCCTGACCTGAGGCTGGGCCTTCTCCATGGGAGGATGAAACCCCGGGAGAAGGAGAGGGTGATGCGCAGCTTCAGGGACGGGGACACGGACATACTGGTGTCCACGGCCGTGGTCGAGGTGGGCATCGACGTGCCCAACGCCACGGTGATGGTCGTAGAGGGCGCCCACCGGTTCGGCCTCTCCCAGCTTCACCAGTTCCGAGGCCGGGTCGGCCGCGGCGAGCACAGGAGCTACTGCCTGCTCCTCTCGGAGTACTCCACGTCAGAGGCCCAGGAGCGGCTGGACGCCGTGGAGAGGATCCACGACGGGTTCGCGTTGGCCGAGGAGGACCTGCGCCTCCGGGGGCCCGGCGACTTCTTCGGCACCCGCCAGAGCGGCCTGCCCAGCCTGAAGGCGGCGCGCCTGTCGGACCAGGACATTCTGCGCAAGGCCAGGGAGGTGGCTGGGCAGGTGCTGGAGGAGGACCCGGACCTGGAGCGACCCGATCACCGGCCGCTGGCCCTGGAGGTGGCCCGCTTCGTGGCCCAGGCTGGGGAGGGCGCCCAGCCGTGATGCGCGCACTGATGTCGTTGCAGTCATAGTATAATTCGTCTGCAATGCATGGGGAGGTGAGCCCATGGCCAGCATAACGGTACGCAACCTGGACGAAGGACTGAAGCGTCGGCTGCGCATACGCGCGGCGGAGAACGGCCGCTCGATGGAGCAGGAGGCCAGGGAGATTCTGCGGGCGGCCCTGGATGGAGAGGCGGCGCCGGAGAAGGGCCTGGGAACGGCGATCCACGAGCTGTTCAAGCCCTACGGCGGTGTGGAGCTGGAGCTTCCTCCAAGGGAGCCCATGCGCGAGCCGCCCCGGTTCGACTGAGGCCGCGGCGATGATCGTCCTCGACACCAACGTCGTCTCGGAGCTCATGCGGACCAGGCCGCATCCGGGTGTGGTTGTGTGGCTGGACCGTCAGGCAGGCAATACGCTGTTCGTTACGGCTGTCACCGAGGCCGAGATCAGGACCGGGGTCGCCCTCCTACCGGATGGGGAGCGTCGGCGCGGCCTATCGGCCTCGACTGAGCGCGCCTTTGGCGTGCTGTTTGCCGGGCGCATCCTCCCTTTCGACAGCGGCGCGGCCAGGTCATACGCGGTTATAGCCGCGGCGCGCCGGGCCGCCGGGCGTCCCATCAGCCATCTCGACTGCCAGATCGCGGCCATAGCCCACTCCCGGAGGGCGTCGGTGGCGACCAGGGACGTGGACGGCTTCCAGGGCTGCGGCATCGACGTGATCGACCCCTGGGGAGGTGTATGAACGTCAAGAAGCTGGTCGGATCGATCGAGGACTACTTTCGACCTAAGCCCCAGGCTCTCGGGTTTGGCTAGCGGGTGCTCGGGAAGTGGCTCTCCTACCGGGAGAGGAGCATCTCGGGCTGGGCTGTGACTCCTGGACCCAACCCGGCTGGCTGGCCCTCGCACAGGGCGCGGACCGGCACGGCGAACCTGCCGTCCCTGAAACCGGCGGTTACTTCTCCGTCGTAGAGCACCACCCCGCAGGCGAACCGGCCGGGCGCCGCCCTCTGCAGCTTGCGGAGACCTCGAGAGTCCGAGGGGGTCACCGTGGCGGCGGCCTTCACCTCGACCCCGGCGACCTCCGAGCCCCGCTCGACGACCGCGTCGACATCCACCTGGTCCGTGTCCCTATAGTGGTAGAAGGACCGGGGTTGGGTCCTGGCATACCGTGGCTGATTGAAACCCCAGGTCTGTCCTCACGCGAGCCGGAACCTCTCCTCGGTGGCGGCAAGCAGGGAAGCTACGGCGGTGGGGAGGGCCGCCATGGGGCCAGGGCAGCCGGGTAGGTAGGCGGGCCCAGGGCGATGTGGTAGCATAGACTAGACCACGGGGCGCCGTTTGGGGGGAAGGCCATCGTGTCAGGAATCGTTCGAGACCTCATCGTGGACAAGGTCCGCGCGGCCGTCGAGGAGGCCCGCGGAGCCGGCGTGCTGAGCCTGGATACCCTTCCCGACATCGCCGTAGAACGTCCCTCGAATCCCGAGCACGGCGACTTCGCCTCCAGCCTGCCATTGAGGCTGGCCCGCGCCACCCGGATCAGCCCTATCGTAATGGCCCAGGAGCTGGTGAAGCTGGTCCCTCCGGGGGAGGAGGTCGACCGGGTCTGGGCGGCTCCGCCGGGCTTCATCAACTTCCGCCTTCGCGACGGGTGGCTGGCCGGCCAGGTGGAGGCCATTCGGGAGGCCGGAGCGGCCTACGGAGACCTGCGGCTGGGCCAGGGGCGCTCGGTGATAGTCGAGTTCGTAAGCGTCAACCCCACGGGGCCCGTCCACGTGGGACACACCCGGGGCGCCGTGCTGGGAAGTACCCTGGCCCGGGTCCTGGTGGCGGCGGGGTCCTCCGTGACCCGCGAGTACTACGTCAACGACGCCGGCAGCCAGATGGACGCCTTCTACGCCTCGGTCCTGGCCCGTTACAAGCAGGCCCTGGGCCGGGACGCCTCCCTTCCGCCAGGAGGCTACGCCGGGGACTACGTCGCGGACCTGGCCGCCGAGATCCTGGAGGAGCAGGGCGACAGGTTCCTCTCCATGGGGGAGGAGGAGGCGCTTCAGGAGCTGGGAGCCCTGGGACGCGGGAAGATGGTGTCCCTGATACGGAACGACCTGGAACACATACGGGTGGAGTTCGATAGCTGGTTCAGCGAGGAGACCCTGTACCGCGACGGAAAGTACGACCAGGCCATGGAGACGTTGGAGGGCCGGGGCTACATCTCCCAGCGGGAGGGCGCCCGATGGTTCGCCTCCAGCGCCCTGGGAGAGGACAAGGACAACGTCCTGGTGCGGTCCACCGGAGCGCCCACCTACTTCGCCTCGGACATCGCCTACCACTACGACAAGCTCCTGGAACGGGGATTCGACCAGGCCATCGACATCTGGGGCGCGGACCACCAGGGCCACGTCTCCCGCCTGAAGGCGGCCATGGCCGCCCTGGACCTGGACCCAGACCGCCTCACCATCGTGATCTCCCAGATGGTCACCCTCAGGCGGGGGACCGAGGTGGTCCGGGCGTCCAAGCGGGCCGGGGAGTTCATCACCCTGCGGGAGCTGGTGGACGAGGTGGGGGCCGACGCCTGCCGCTACTTCTTCCTGTCCCGGACACCCTCCACGCAGATGGAGTTCGACCTGGAGCTGGCCAAGAAGGAATCGACGGAGAACCCCGTCTACTACGTGCAGTACGGCCACGCCCGCATCGCGGGCATTCTGAACAACGCCCGGGCCCAGGGCATCGACTGGACGGACGGCGACGTGTCGCTCCTTACCCATCCCAGCGAGGTGGCGTTGGTCCGCAAGATGCTGCTCCTGCCAGAGCTGGTGGAGAACATGGCCCGCACCCTGGAGCCTCACCACCTGCCCCACTACGCCCTGGAGCTGGCGACCGCGTTCCATTGGTTCTACGAGAACTGCCGTGTGCTCTCCAGCAACCCCGAGGACTATCCCATGACCCTGGCCCGGCTGAAGCTGGCCGAGGCGGCCAAGACCGTCCTCTCCAAGACCCTGTATCTCATGGACATGACCGCCCCCGAGAAGATGTAGGGCAGCGGCTGTGACCGACCGCCTCGTATCCGGTAAGACTTTGGAGGACGACGCCGGGCTGGACTCGTCCCTGCGGCCCAGGCGGCTCGAGGACTTCGTCGGCCAGGACAGCGTCAAGGAGAACCTGAGCATCGCCATGCAGGCGGCCAAGATGCGCGGGGAGCCCTTGGACCACGTCATCGTCTACGGCCCGCCCGGGCTGGGCAAGACCACCCTGGCAAACATCATCGCCCACGAGATGGAAGCCGGCATCAAGGTGACCTCGGGGCCGGCCGTTGAGCGCCCCGGGGACATGGCGGCCATCCTCAGCAGCGTCAACACGGGAGACGTGCTGTTCGTGGACGAGGTGCACAGGCTCAGCCGGGTCGTAGAGGAGGTCCTCTACCCCGCCATGGAGGACTTCTTCCTGTCGTGGGTGGTGGGCAAGGGCCTGGGCGCCCGCAGCATAAACCTGCGCATCAATCCCTTTACCCTGATAGGCGCCACCACCCGGTTCGGCATGGTCAGCCCTCCCCTGAGGGACAGGTTCGGCGCTGTGTTCCACATGGACTTCTATGACAACGGCTCCATGGAGGTCATCGTGGCCCGGTCGGCGCGCATACTGGGCGTGACCATAGACGACGGCGGCGTGTCGGAGATCGCCCGCCGCTCCAGGGGCACGCCCAGGGTGGCCAACCGCCTCCTCAAACGCACCAGGGACTATGCTCAGGTTATGGCGGATGGTAGAATAACCCGTGAGGTGGCGCTGGAGGCCCTCGCCAAGCTGGAGGTGGACCCGCTGGGCCTGGACCAGGTGGACCACAGGCTCCTGAGCAGCGTGGTGGACAAGTTCTCGGGAGGGCCGGTGGGCCTGGACACCCTGGCGGCCTCCATCGGTGAGGACGCGGACACCATCATGGACATCTACGAGCCCTACCTGCTTCAGCTTGGATTCCTGGACAGGACCCCGAGGGGCAGGGTGGCCACCCTGCGAGGTTACCGCCATCTGGGGCGGGAGTACACCAGGCAGCCCGAGCCGCCCCAGGGGAAGCTTCTGTAGGACCGGGGCCCCGGGTCACTGCCGGACCGGCGAGGAGACGGCCGATGCTGTACGAGCTGCGCATCTACGAGGCGATGCCCGGGAGACTGCCGGCCTTGAACGATAGGTTCGCGAAACACACGTGCGGGCTCTTTGCCAAGCACGGCATCGACATGCTGGCCTTCTGGACCGAGGAGATAGGCACCAGCAACCGGCTGACGTACATCAACGTCTTCCCGGACGTGGCTGCCCGCGAGTCCCGTGTGGCGGCCTTCGGGGCCGACCCCGAGTGGCAGCGCGTGAAGACCGAGACCGAGGTGGACGGGCCCCTGGTGGACGTCATCCACAACACCTTCATGGGACTCACCCCCTACTCTCCCCAGCCCAGGATCACCACCAACGTGCAGGAGCTCCGCATCTACGAGGCGATGCCCGGCAAGATGGACGCCCTGCACCAGCGGTTCGCCGACCATACCATGGCCCTCTTCGAGAAGCACGGCATGGAGAACGTGGGCTACTGGACCGACCAGGTGGGCACCAACAACCGGCTGGTGTATGTCCTTGGCCACCAGGACCTTGGGAGCCGGGAGAAGAGCTTTGCCGCCTTCCAGTCGGACCCGGAGTGGACCAGGGCCCGCGCGGCATCGGAGATAGACGGCCCGCTGGTAAGAAGGAGCCACAGCACCATCCTGCGCCCCACGGACTACTCTCCGGCCCCCTAGCGGGGACAGGCCTGCTCATGCCAGCGACCAGAACCGCAGGTGCATCCGGTGTTTCAGCGGGCGAAGCAGTCGAGCGTCCGGCCGAGACCGAGGACCCCTTCTCCGGCCTGTCCGATGCCCTCAAGACGGTGGTGGAGCGGGCCCTGGACGGCCCGGGGCTGGACGCGGAGGACGCGTTGCGCCTGGCCCTCGCGACCGATGGCGAGACGCCATCCCTCTGCCGCGCCGCGGCCCTTCTGCGTGACCGCGGGCGCGGGCGGGACGTCAGCTTCTCCCCCAAGGTGTTCATTCCCCTGACCAGGCTGTGCCGGGACTTCTGCGGCTACTGCACCTTTCGCCAGTCCCCCGCCGAGGCCGGGGAGCTGTACATGACCCCCGACCAGGTGCTGGACGTGGCGAAGGCGGGGGACAGGCTGGGCTGCACCGAGGCGCTCTTCACCCTGGGAGAGAGGCCCGAGCAGCGCTACCCCGAGGCCCGGGAGTGGCTGGACCGTCGCGGCTACGGGACGACGCTCGACTACCTGCGGGACATGTGCGACCTGGTGTTGCGTGAGACCGGGCTTCTACCCCACGCCAACCCCGGCACCATGAGCCGTCGAGAGGTGGCCGGTCTCAGGGATGTCAACGCGTCGATGGGCGTAATGGTCGAGAGCCTCAGCGAACGGCTGTCCATGCCGGGCGGTCCCCACGAGATGGCCCCCAGCAAGCGGCCCTCGGTCCGCGTGAAGACCCTGGAGATCGCCGGGCAGCAGAGGGTTGCCTTCACAACGGGCATCCTGATCGGCATCGGGGAGACCCGGGAGGAGCGGATAGAGTCCCTTCTGACCATCCGGGAGCTGCACCGCAAGCACGGCCACGTTCAGGAGGTCATCGTACAGAACTTCCGGGCCAAGCCGCGAACGGCCATGGAGGGCCACCTGGACGCCACGACTCAAGACCTGCTGTGGACCGTGGCGGCGGCCCGTCTTGTGCTGGGTCCCGATGCGAACGTCCAGGTCCCGCCCAACCTGAGCTTCGAAGACTACCCGGTCTATCTGATGGCCGGGATCAACGATTGGGGAGGTATATCTCCCCTGACCATCGACTACGTCAACCCCGAGGCTCCCTGGCCTCAGATCGGGGAGCTGCGCCGCCGGACCGAGGAGCTTGGCTTCCGGCTCAGGCCCCGGCTTCCGGTGTATCCCGAGTACATCGTTGCTGGAATGGACTACGTACCAGACTCCCTCCGTGACCGCGTCCGGTCTCTGTCGGACGGGGATGGTTATGCGAAAGGGGGTATCGAGCGATATGCCGCCAGCGCCTCATGAACCCCGAGAAGGAGGGGATATGCCGGCTCTGGAGCGCCTGCTCATGGACGTGAAACCCGAGGTGGGCCGCATCCTCAACAGGTCCCTGGAGGGTCACGACCCCTCGGTGGAGGATGCCGTCGTCCTGTTGGGGGTCTCGGGGCTGGAGGCCAACGCCCTGGTGCTGACCGCCGACGAGTTGCGCCGGAGGCGAGTGGGCGACGTGGTGACCTACGTGGTCAATCGCAACGTCAACTTCACCAACGTCTGCATCAAGCGCTGCGGCTTCTGTGCCTTCAGCCGGGACTTCCGCCAGGAGGAGGGCTACTTCCTGCCAGTCAGCGAGATCATAAGGCGGGCAAGGGAGGCCTGGGACCTGGGGGCCACGGAGGTGTGCGTCCAGGCTGGCCTGCCTCCCCAGATGGACGGGGACCTGTACATCAAGCTGTGTGAGGCCATGAAGGCTGAGCTGCCAGACATGCACATCCACGGCTTCTCCCCGGAAGAGGTGCTGTACGGCTCGGTTCGGTCCCGGTGCAGCATCCGGGACTACCTGGTAGGCCTGCAGGACGCGGGCGTGGGCAGCCTCCCCGGGACCTCGGCGGAGATACTGGACCAGGAGGTGCGGGACCGCATCTCTCCGGGCCGCATAACCGCGGACCAGTGGGTCGAGGTCATCACCACCGCCCACGACCTGGGCATCCCCACCACCTCGACCATTATGTACGGCCACGTGGAGACGGACGAGCACAAGGCGCGCCACATCGCCCTCCTGAGGGACATACAGAAGGCCACCGGGGGTTTCACCGAGTTCGTGCCCCTGAGCTTCGTCTATACCGAGGCGCCCATGTACAGCCGCGGCTTCGTCGACGGCGTCAGGACCGGGCCCACCGGCAACGAGGTGATCAAGCTCCACGCCGTCTCCCGGCTGATGTTGAACAACTGGATACCCAACCTCCAGGTGTCGTGGGTAAAGGAGAGCCTGCGCTTCTCCCAGACCCTGCTGGGCGCGGGTGTCAACGACATGGGTGGCACCCTCATCAACGAGAGCATCTCCACGGCGGCGGGGGCCCAGTACGGCCAGCTTGTACGTCCCAGGCAGTTCCGGGACCTGATCCGGGACGCGGGCCGGGTGCCGGCCGAGCGGTACACCACCTACGACATACGCCACGTCTTCGACGACGGTGAGGACCCGGTGGAGCCCCTGGACATGGTGGGCGACGACGCCGAGGAACGCTTCGGCTCCTACCAGCGTCTCATCAAGATGGACAGCTTCCGCTTCGAGCACCCCCGCCACGCCAAGGGCGCCGAGGGGGAGTAGGGTCCCGTGCGGCCCGGGCGCTGCAACCCGTGACTCCCACCGTCCTGGCGCTGGCCGGTGGTGTCGGGGGGGCCAAGCTGGCCGTGGGTCTGGCGAGGGCGCTGCCCCCCGAGCGGCTGACCATCGTAGTCAACACCGGAGACGACGAGGTGTTCCACGGCCTGCACGTCTCTCCGGACCTGGATACGATGATGTATGCGCTGGCGGGCCTCACCAACACCGTGACGGGATGGGGGGTCGCCGGCGACACCTTCAACGGCCTGGCCCTGCTCCAGAGGTACGGTGCCGATACGTGGTTCAACCTGGGCGACAAGGATATGGCGACCCACATCCGCCGCACCCAGCTCCTCAGGGAGGGACGCACCCTGTCCCAGGCTACCGAGAGTCTCTGCCGGGGCCTGGGCATCCTGCACCGCGTCGTCCCCATGAGCGATGCCCCTCTGCGCACAGTGGTGGAGACGGGTCAGGGAGACATGGCCTTCCAGGAGTACTTCGTAAAGCACCGTTGCGAGCCCGTTGCCAAGGCCGTCCGTTTCGAGGACGGCTACAGCCGCGACGCCAGAGCCACCGGCGCCGCAGACCCGTCCCCCGGGTTCCTCAGGGCCCTGGACGAGGCGTCGGCGCTGGTATACTGCCCCTCCAACCCCTTTCTCAGCATCGCGCCCGTCCTTGCTCTGAGGGGAGTCAGAGAGCGAGTCCGCTCGTTTCGTGGGCCTAGAGTGGCGGTCAGCCCCATAGTAGGGGGCGAGGCACTTCGCGGCCCCGCCGCCAAGCTGCTGGGGGAGCTGGGGTATGAGGTGTCGTGCCGGGGCGTGGCGGAGCAGTACGCCGGCCTATGCGACGTGTTCGTCATCGACGAGGTGGACAGGGACCAGGCCAGGTCCGTCGAGGCGCTGGGGATGCGTGTCGAGGTGGCGCCCACCGTCATGACCACGGATGTGGACAAGGAGCGGCTGGCTGGGCGTATACTGGATATGGTGGGAGAGGCAAACTCGGAAGGTGAAGGAGTCGGGACGGCGTGAAGGACACCCATACCGTCGGAGTGGTGCCCATGAAGCCCCTGGCGCAGGCCAAGAGCCGGCTGTCGGCCAACCTGGACGAGCGGCAGCGGGAGGCCCTGGGAAGGAACCTCCTCCGCCGTGTGCTGAAGGCCCTCATCGGCCCAGCCCCGGGTCTGGCGGAGCGCGGCGTGCTGGACGAGGTGTGGGTGGTGGGCGGCGACGAGCAGGTGGAGCGGATAGCCTCGGAAGAGCAGGCCCAGTGGCATCCCGACGAGTGGAGCGGCGTCAACGAGACCCTGGACGGAAGCTTCGAGCGCATCCTCGGCTCCGGCAACGCCGCCATGTTCGTGCCGGGGGACCTACCCTTCCTCAAGCCCAGGGACGTGCACGGTTTCCTGGCCGCGTCGGGCCACCTGAAGAACGTCACCCTGGCTCCCTCCCGGCAGGGGGGCGGCACCAACGGCATCCTGCTGGTCCCGGGCCTGTCCCACACCTTCGGGGCCCAGCTTGGCGCCGACAGCTTCAACCGCCACCTGACCCAGGCGTCCTCCACGGGCATATCGGTGGCCATCTACTACAGCATGGGCCTGGCGTTGGACCTGGACACCTTCGACGATCTGAGGGCCTACGAGTACATGGAGCCCGGCCTCATCGAGAGCCTGACGGACGGCATGTACAGGTTGGGGGGCTAGCACAGGTCGATGAAAGAGGCCGACCCTGCGGCGGCCTTGGACGGGGATCCTGAACAGAGTGAGGTTTCTATGGCCGCGTCGGGAGTAAAGCTGGGTGTCCTCCTGCCCACCAGGGGTCTTCTCATGACGGGAGAGGCGCCGCGCAATGCGGAGGGCATCCTCTCCATGGCCGAGAGGGCCGAGGAGGCCGGTCTTGACTCGGTGTGGGTGGGGGACAGCCTCACCGCCAAGCCGAGACTGGAGCCGTTGACGACCCTGGCGGCGGTCGCGGCGCGGACCAAGCGGGTGCGCCTGGGCACCGCCGTGATGCTGGCTGCCCTGAGGCACCCGGTCCTGATGTCCCACGTGGTGGGTACGCTGGACCTGATTGCCGGCGGGCGCACGGTGCTGGCCATAGGGGTCGGCGGGGCCTTCAACGACGCCCAGCAGCGGGAGTGGCGTGCGGCCGGGGTCGACGCATCCCGAAGGGCGGGCAGATTGTCCGAGCTGGTCGAGATAACCAAGCGCCTGGGAGTTGGAGAGACGGTCTCCTTCGCGGGCCGTCACTTCGACCTGGACGAGGTCGGCATGGAGCCCAGGCCGCCCCAGGAGGGCGGCGTTCCCGTCCTCCTGGCGTGTCATTGGCGGGCCGGGTCGGAGGCCCAGTTCCGCCGGGCCGCCAGGCTGGGGGACGGCTTCATCGGCATATCCGACACGCCCGATGAGTACGCCATGGTGGC
The DNA here is from genome assembly GCA_965207305.1 of Dehalococcoidia bacterium. Lineage (GTDB taxonomy): Bacteria > Chloroflexota > Dehalococcoidia > Lucifugimonadales > JAGWBF01 > JAGWBJ01. The sequence continues at coordinate 772,679 of CBDBMB010000003.1, forward strand.
CGACAAGGTCCGCGCCTACCGGGCCGAGTATGGACGTGAGGCGGAGCCCATGGAGTCCGCCTTCTACATGACGGTGAACCTGGACCCAGACGAAGAGAGGGCCGCCCGGGAGGCCGACCGGTACCTGATGCTGTACTACGGTGCCAACATCTGGGGGGACCGGTGGGGCCCCTTCGGCGGGCCCGCCGAGAGGACCGTGGAGCGCATTCGCCAGTACGTCGACGCCGGCGCCGGGACCATCATCGTCCGCTTCGCCTCCTTCGACCAGGAGCGCCAGATGGACACCTTCCTGGACGAGGTAGCGCCCGCCATTGGTTAGCCCGCGGCAGGTCGTCCCTACGGCCCTGAGGACCGTGTGCATCTCCCTCGTCCTGGTCATGGCAGCCGGCTGGCGTCCGGCCAACGTCCAGGGGGACGCCCCCGAGGGATGCTCCGAAGTGATCCAGGCCACCTCCCGGGGAGGAGGGGAGGCCCCGGTGAGCGGGGGTGGATGCAATGCCTTCCAGGAGCCCGGTGAGCGGGTCAGGACCACGGTATCCCGCGTCGTCGACGGAGATACCATCGTCGTGGAAGGGGGAGAGCGTGTCAGGTACGTGGGAATCGACGCCCCCGAGGTTGGGGAAGCCCCGGAGCCCTTCGGCGCCGAGGCCACCGAGCTGAACCGCCGCCTGGTGGAGGGCCGGTCCGTGCTCCTCGTGAAGGACACCACGGACAGGGACCGGTTCGGCAGGCTGCTGCGCCACGTGTATGCCGATGGTATACTGGTTGGCGCCGAGATCGTGCGTGAGGGCCACGGCCGGGCGGTAGTTTTCCTGCCCGACGACGAGCATGCCCTGTGCTTCGCCGCGCTGGAAGAAGAGGCGAAGCAGGCACGGAGGGGAATGTGGGCGGAGCCGCAGAGGCCGTGACCATGCCTCGTCGTCGGACCACCGGAGGCGTCAACTGTACTCGATAGACCTGAAGGGGCGGTCGGCCCTCGTCTTCGGAGTCGCCAACGAGCGCAGCATCGCCTGGGCGATCGCCCGGATGCTGGACGAGGCGGGCTGTCGTGTGGCCCTCGCCTACCAGAACGAGCGCCTGAAGGGCAGGGTCGAGAAGCTGGCCGTGGACCTCACGGACCCAGTGCTCCTGGAGTGCGACGTTACCGACGACGACCGGATAGCCGAGGTCTTCGCCCGGGTGGAGGAGCGGTTCGATGGGCTGGACGTTCTGGTCCACAGCATCGCCTACGCCCTTCGGGACGACCTGGGGGGCGACTTCTCCAAGACGGGCCGCGAGGGCTTCCGGGTCGCCCTGGACGTCAGCGCCTACTCCCTGCTGCCCCTGGTCCGCGGCGCCGCGCCGTTGATGGAGCGCCGCGGGGGCGGCAGCGTCGTGACCATGACCTTCCAGGCGTCGGAACGGGTCTTCCCCGGCTACAATATCATGGGCACCGCCAAGGCGGCGCTGGAGAACGAGGTACGTCAGCTTGCCGCCGAGTACGGGGGCCGGAACATCAGGGTGAACGCCATCTCGGCGGGGCCCCTGGAGACCCTGGCCGCCCGGGGCATACACGGGTTCCTGGACATGAAGAAGGTGCACGCCGAGCGGGCGCCCATGGAGCGGAATATCACCCACGAAGAGGTGGCCAAGACGGCCCTGTTCCTCTGCAGCGACCTCTCCAGTGGAGTGACGGGCTCGGTGATACCCGTGGACGCCGGCTACCACATCATGGCCGTATAGCCGTCGCGGAGAGCGACACCCCTTCGGCACACTTCACGCGGCTGCATCACAGCCGTGCCCACGCGAGGACGACGCTATGAGAAACCCCGATTCCACCATTACAAAGACCGACCGGAACCTTTGGAACGCCATCGTCAGCGAGGCGATGGCCCACCTGAAGTACAGCGCCTACGCCCACAAGGCCCTGGAGGAGGGGTACCCCGAGGTTGCCCAGGTCTTCCAGGAGGTTGCGGGGGCGGAGACCATTCACGGGATGAACCACCTGCGGGTCTCGGGGGAGGTCCGCTCCAGCGTCGAGAACCTGAGGAACGTCGTCACCGGCGAGTCCAAGGAGATCAGCACCATGTATCCCCGCATGGTCAAGGATGCCCTGGACGACGGGCGCATGGACGCGGCGGACACCTTCACCCTGGCCATGGACCGGGAGCGGCACCACCTGGAGGTATTCTCCAAGGCCCTGGCGGAGCTGGAGGCCAGGCAGCCGAAGTCAACCGAGGTAGCAGCGACCGCTGACGGCGATGCCGGAACGGTAAGGCGTCCTGAGCCCCTCCAGTTCGTGGAGCCCGAAACGTCCCCCACCTACGCCAGGGCCCGGCGGGAAGTCGAGGGGGAGCGCTGGCGGGTAGCCGCCGCCGGGCGCATTCGTGAGGTCGTCTTCGGTGCGCAGGACGGCCTGGTGAGCACCGTGGCGCTGGTCACCGGAGTGGCCGTGGCCGGGGCTGACAATCCCATCGTCCTGGTGGCCGGGCTGGCCGGCGCCCTGGCGGGCGTGATATCCATGGGCACAGGCGCGTACCTGGGGTCCCGCGCCGAGCAGGACGTGCAAAGGGCCGAGATAGAGAAGGAGGCGGCGGAGCTTGCCGAGCATCCCGCCGAGGAGCTGGCCGAGCTGGTGGTCCTGTACCAGCGGGAGGGGTTGAGCTTCGAGGAGGCCAAGGGGGTTGCCGAGCACATCGCCGCCGACAAGGACCTGTGGCTTACGACGATGGTGGAGAAGGAGTTGGGACTGAGCTACGAAGAGACGGTGAACCCCGTCAAGGATGCGCTGACCATGAGCGCGGCGTTCATCGCCGGGGCGATAGTGCCGGTGCTGCCCTACTTCTTCACAGGGGGCAACGTGGCCATCACCGCCTCCGTGGCCGCCACGTTGACAGGGCTCTTCGTCCTCGGCATCGGAAAGGGGCGCATCGTCAGGCGGTCGCCGGTGTTGCAGGGCTTCGAGGTGCTGTGCATCGGGGCCGTGTCCGCCGGAGCCGGGTTCGGCCTTGGGCTCATTGTCTGAAGTGGACCGACCTTCGGGAGGCCGGAGTCCGAGGGCTATCGGGCAGCGAGGGTGCGGACGGTAAGGGCGGTCTCCCCGTCGTCGTCGTCCAGGAAGCACATCAACCACTGGTCGGGCTCCAGCCGCACGTCGACCGCCTCTCCGTCGTCGTAGTGGGCGGTGTGGTGCTGGAGGCTACGGACCTGGGCCCCCGAGGGTAGCTCCACCGTGTACAGGTAGTGGGTCCCGCGGAACACCCGCTCGACCACCGCGCCCAGGCCGTTGGCGTTGCGGCCCATGGCCACGTCGTCGGGCCGCACCCCGACATCCACCACCGCGCCCTCCTGCAGGCCCTCGGGCCCTTCGAGCAGGCCGATCTCGGTCTCGAGGCAGCCGCCTACCCTCCGGGCCCTGAGGAAGTCGGCGGTGCCCAGGAAGCGCGCCACGAACCTGGACCGGGGGCGGTGGAACATCTCCTCGGGGCTCCCCACCTGCTCGAGGGCGCCCGAGTTGAGGACGGCCACCCTGTCGCCCATGAACAGCGCCTCCTCCTGGTCGTGAGTGACGTATATGGCGGAGACGCCGCTGGAGCGGAGGATACTCCTGACCTCCACCCGGAGGCCCGCCCGCAGATGGGGGTCCAGGTTGCTGAAGGGCTCGTCCAGCAGCAGTGCCCGGGGCTCGGCTGCCATGGACCGGGCCAGCGCCACCCGCTGTTGCTCTCCCCCCGAAAGCTCGTCGGGGTACCTGCCTCCCATCTCCGAGAGGCGGACCATGCTCAGCACGGCCTTGGCCCGGTCCTCTCTATCCCTCTTGGAACGGTCCTTCAGGCCGAAGGCCACGTTCTCGAAGACCGTCATGTGGGGGAAGAGGGCGTAGTCCTGGAACACCATGCCCAGGCGCCGCTCCTCGGGAGGAACCCAGTCGCGGGCGCCGGATATCACCCGCCCGCGGAGAGCGACGGTCCCGGTGTCGGGAGACTCGAACCCCGCCACCAGGCGGAGCAGGGTGGACTTGCCGCTGCCGCTGGGACCCACCAGGGCGAGGACTTCCCCCTCCTCCAGCGTCAGGGTCACGTTCCGCAGGGCGCCGATCTCGCCGAAAGACTTGCTCAGCCCGTCGCACCGGATTGGCGGATGGCCCACAGCCACCTCCCCACGGGGTCCGTCGGTGGTGTGCTTGGAGACAAGCCTAGTGTCAGCCACGGACAAAGTCAATCTCCCGGCGTTGGGACCGGCTTCCAATCGTGGCGGCCGCGACGGGAGGGCTGCAGCCTGCGCTCCCGTAGGACCAGGAAGGCCAGGGGAGCCGCGGACAGCGCCACCAGGACCAGGGCCGGCGCGGCGGCCCTGGCGAAGAAGGACTCGGAGGCCGCGGACCATATGGAGGTCGCCAGCGTATCGAACCCTATCGGACCCAGTATCAGTGTGGCCGGCAGCTCCTTCATGGTCAGCAGGAATACCAGGGCCGCTCCCGCCACCAGCCCCGGCCTCACCAGGGGCAGGGTTATCTCGGCGATCACCTGTATGGGCCGGCGTCCAAGGCTGAGGGCCGCTTCCTCGACCCTGGGATTGACCTGCAACAGGGATGCCCTGACGCTGCCGACGGCGGGAGAGAGGAACAGCACGACGTAGGCGAACACCAGAAGGCCGAGGGTCTGGTACAGCGGGAGAGCGTACCGGATGGCGAAGAACACCAGCGCCAGGGCCACGGCTATGCCGGGCAGGGCGAAGCCCACGTAGGTTACCCGCTCGCAGATGGAGGCGATGGGGCCGGGGTGGCGCACGGCCAGGACGGCGACGGCCAGTGCGGCGGCGACGGTTGCCACCGCAGCGATGGCGGACACGTAGAGGGAGTTCCAGGCGGCGGACCACTCGACCCCCAGTGGCTCTCCCGCCGACACGCCGTTCACTACCCAGTAGACCAGGACCGATAGGGGCAGGACCATCGAGAAGAGGATGACCGCGGCGCACAGACCGGCGGCGGGCCAACGCCAGCGTCCCAGGCGGGCCAGCCCCGGCGGCCGGGCGGCGCCGACACCGATGCGGTGGTACCGGGAGCGTGCCCGGAAGCCCGCCTCCAACAGCAATATTCCCACGGCCACTGCCACCAGGACCAGCGAAAGGGCCGCCGCGATGGTCCGGTCGAAGGCCGACTCGTACTGGGTGTAGATAGCCCAGGTGAAGGTCTCGTAGCGCAGCAGAGAGACGGCCCCGAAGTCGCTCAACGTGTACAGGGCCACCAGCACCGCTCCGGCCACGATGGATGGACGCAGCAGGGGCATCGTGACCCGTCGGAAGGTGGCCCAGCTACCCAGCCCCAGCCCACGGGAGCTCTCCTCCAGCCCCGGGTCCAACCGCCACAGGGCCGCCCTGACGGTGATCAGCACATAGGGATAGCTCAGCAGCGTCAGGGTCAGGGCGGCCCCGGCAAGGCCGTATATCTCCGGCAGGCGGGTCACCCCGAAGGGACCGTCCAGGAGATCCTGGAGCATGCCCTTGGGCCCCAGGACGACGACCACCAGAAACCCGCCGATGTAGCTGGGAATCACCAGGGGGAGCATGAGAGCCACCGACCACATCCGGCGGAAGGGCAGGTCGGTACGGACGGTCAGCCAGGCCAGGGGCAGGGCGAGGGCGATCGACCCGGCGGTGACGCAGACTATCAGTAGTATGGACCGGAGGAGGATCTCGGCGGTGCGGGCGCGGAAGATGATGTCCCATGCCGCCTCGCCGTCGTCGAAGGTCCGTACGGCCAGATAGACGACGGGCAGGGTCACGGCCACGGCGATCGCCAGGGTGACCGTCCACAGGGCAGTGGGGGTCTGGCCTGGCCGCCTACCGTTGCCGGTCCGGGACAGGACCCCGCCGGCCAGCGACTTTGCGGCCCCAACCATAGTTACGAGACGCCCCCCGGCCCTCTCAGCAGGGCCAATGTCCTTCCGAGTCCGGCCGATGAGCCGGCGGAATGGTCCCCGAATCTGCTCGGGGACCCGGTCTGGTCTTCGACTCCGGGGAGGCAGTGTATCCTAACGGATTTCATATGTCAACACTAAAGGCGCGAATATGTGCGCCCACTCCACCGGCCCCGGATGACGCTAGCTGGAAGCCGGCCGACTCTTGCCACGTTTCTTATACGAGTTGTACGGTTAGTGCAAGACCGGATATAATAACTCGGAGTCCGTCCCATCCGAAGACCCGGGCGGTCGCTTGTAAAATTCGATCAGGAAGGGCTAGTGCGGATATGTTATTAGGGGAGCCAAAGCCGGAGATAAGCGTCGTCGTGGAGAACTATCTCCAGGCCATATACAAGCTGAAGGAGCGGGGCGAGCGGGTGTTTCCCACGCGGCTTGCCGAGGTCATGGACGTGTCGGTGGCCACCGTGGCGGGCACGTTGAAACGGCTTGGGAAGCAGGGGATGATCCAGGTTAGCGATAGTAAGGAGATACACTTCACCGACCGGGGGAACGAGGTGGGCGAGTCGGTGGTCAGGCGGCACCGCCTCGCCGAGTGCATGCTCACCCAGCTCCTGGGTGTCGAGTGGCCCCGGGCCCACATGGAGGCCCACCGGCTGGAGCATGCCATCTCCGAGTATGTGGAGACGAAGCTGGCCGCCTCGCTTGGATATCCCACCGTCAACCCCTTCGGTGCTCCCATACCCGGCTACAGCGATGGGATCGACCCGCCGGCGGTGAAGCCGCTGAGCGAGACCGACCAGGGGGACACCACTGTGGTGGAGCAGGTCCCCGAAGAGGACCCGCAGCTACTGGAGTTCTTCGACGAGACCGGGGTGAGGCCGGGAGCAACCGTGGAGGTGAGGGAGATCGCTCCCTACAAGGGCACGATCACCTTGGTGGTGGATGGCTCCGACGTGGTGCTGGGCACCGAGGTGGCCGCCATGGTGATGGTGCGCAGCTAGGCGCGTCAGACCCGGTCCAGAAGCGTAAGAAGGGCCACGACGAACTCGGCCGGCTTGTCCCCCGCGACCAGGTGCCCGGCGCCGGGCACCACCGCCCCGGTGCTCCCTGGTACCATCTGCAACATCCTGTCCATCACCTCGGGAAGGAAGAAGTCGCTGTCTCCGCCCCGTACCAGCAGGGTCGGGCAGCGGACCCGGCCGACGCACTCCCACAGGCGGTCGCTGCTCCAGCTCGGCGGGCGAAATCCCGGAGTCCTGAGGGCCTTGTCATACTTCCAGGTCCACTTCCCGTCGGACCTCTCCCTGATGCTGTACTTGAGAGCCCCCAGCACCTGCTCCCGCGGCCTGCCGGTGTACGACTGAACCCGGTCGGCAAACTCCTCGTAGGAGTCCAGCTCGTCGGGCAGCTCTCGGAAGGTCCGGATCCTGGACTCGCCCGCCCGTCCCATCTCCGGGCCCGTGTCCACCACGGCCAGCGCCTTGAGGATGTCCGGGCGGCGCGACGCGAACACGTAGGCGTTGCGCCCTCCCATGGAGTGGCCCACCAGTATGAAGCGGCGCAGGCCCAGGGCGTCGACCAGGGCGTCCAAGTCCCGCTGGTGCGCATCCAGCGAGTAGTCGCCGTCGGGGGCCCATTCCGTGTCGCCGTGGCCCCGGGCGTCCAGGGCCAGCACGTGGTAGTCGCCGCATAGGGAGAGGGACACGAAGTCCCAGCTATGGCCCTGCTGCAGGGCCCCGTGGAGGAAGAGGATGGTGTCGGCCCCCTCGTTGCCCCAGTCCAGGTAGTGAAACAGCAGGCCGTTGGCCCGGACGTGCCGGTCCTCGGGCTGCCGTTCCACGGTGAAGCGCACGCCCATGGCCCTCGCGGCATCGAAAAGGGATAGACCGGCCTCTTGGGAATTCACAGACAGCGCTCCCGGCTTGTAGTCACTAGAATCATACGTCTCGTGTCAAGTGAGATGCGAGCCCCGGGAGCGGTGGGCGGCTCCCCCGCCAATCTTGACGGGCCGCATGCAAGGTCGTTAGAATGCAGCCGTACACGGTCCCCGGAGACGGTCCCCGGGGGCCGCGTGACGTAAGCTCGAAGGGCGGTGCGGCGGGTTGAAGAGACGCGGGCCGGCCCGCAAAGTGGAGAAGCTGGTCTCAGCCGGAGGCGTGGTGTACAGGCTGGTGGATGGCCGCATAGACACAGTGGTGTGCGGGCGGCGCGAGCCCCTCAGGTGGAGTCTCCCCAAGGGCACGCCCGACGAAGGGGAGACCCTGGAGCAGACGGCCCTGCGGGAGGTCCGCGAGGAGACCGGCCTTGAGGTGGAGATCGAGGCCCCCATCGGCAACATCAACTACTGGTTCGTCAGCCCCGACAACCGGCGCCACTTCAACAAGACGGTCTACTTCTACCTCATGGCCCACAGAGGCGGCTGCACCGACCAGCATGACCCCGAGTTCGACGAGGTCCGCTGGGTGCCCTCGGAGGAGGCCCTGAAGAGCCTTGTCTACCCCAACGAGGCCAAGGTGCTGGGCGTGGCGCTGGACATAATAAAGAGCAGGGTGTCTCCGTGACCGGCGGACTCCCCGTTGCGGCGGGACTCTGATTTGCGGCTCACCGGCGGCAAGGTGGTCCTGAGGGAGAAGGGGCTGGAGGACGCCTGGCTCGACTACCTGTGGAGGACCGACAAGGAGATAGCCAGGCTGGATGCGGCCTTCCCCCTGAAGATGACCTTCCAGGAGTTCCTGCGGCTCTTTCGTGACCAGCTCCGGTACCCGACCCCCGCCTCGGGACGCTTCGGAATCGACACAAGAGAGGGCAGGTACATCGGCACCTGCATGTTCTACGATCTGGACTCGGTGAACCGCCAGGCCGAGATCGGCATCGTCATCGGCGACCGGGAGTACTGGGGGCGCAGGTACGGCTACGACGCGGTGGTCACACTGCTGGACTACCTGTTCTCGGGCGGCGGCATAGACCGGCTCTACCTGCACACTCTGGAATGGAACCAGAGGGCCCAACGCGCCTTCTCCAACTGCGGGTTCAGCCCCCTCCGCCGCGTCCGCCGCAACGGCCTCGATTTCATCCTCATGGAGATCAAGAAGGACGACTGGGTCCGCGTCAGGGATGAGAAGCTGGCCATCCGGGACGGGGCGGCTTGCGCGACCAGGGACTAGCTATGGCGCTGATTGACAATTCCTTCCTGCTATGGTAGCTTGCAAGCGTACCTAGTGAAATTTTACACAAACTCCGCCTTCGTCCGCGTGGGCGAGAGAAGAGTCCGGACGGTCAACAGTCCCGCCGGGCGTGGCCCCGGTAAAGGGCCGGCAATCCCCGGGCGTGGCGGGGCCCCCGCACCGGGGGGGCTGCCGGGCATCCGGAGCCGGGCTGGCGGAGTGACGAGGGTGGAACAGGCGGTCTTCCTCCATGGGGACTTCCTCGAGGTGCAGTGACGGAACGGGACGTCGGCCGGCCGTTACAGGTCCTATCGATCGTAACCCTGTTCTCCGTATTGGGCTTGGTGGTGCTGGGAGGTGTGGTCCGGCTGACGGAGTCGGGCCTGGGCTGTCCCGACTGGCCCCTCTGCCACGGCCAGATCATCCCGCCCATGAACACGGACACCCTGATAGAGTACTCACACCGCCTCATGGCGTCCGTCGTGGGCCTGCTGGTGGTGGTAACGGCGTTCGGGATATGGCGCTCGTACCGCAGGGACCCGTGGCTGATGGCCCCCGCCGGCATAGCGGTCCTGCTGCTGTTGGTGCAGGTGCTCCTGGGCGGCTTCACCGTGCTGAGGGAGCTCTCCGGTGAGATGGTCATGGCGCACCTAGCCACCGCCGAGGCCCTCCTCGCCGTGCTGGTGGTCCTGAGCCTGGCGGCCATGGGACGTGTTGGGGCCATCGCGGGACCGCCGGAACGCCGGCTGTCGTTGATGGCCGCGGCCACCCTGCTCATGGCGTACGCGGTGCTGCTCACGGGCTCGTACGTGACCGTGTCGGGCTCGACGCCGGCCTGCGGCACCGCGTGGCCCCTGTGCGACGGCGGAATCCTGCCGGGCAGCCATCACGCTGCGATGCACATGGTCCACAGGGTGGCGGGCCTGGTTGCCGCGGTGCTGATGGCGTTCACACTGGTGGCGGCGTGGAGAAGGCGTCAGCGCGACGGATGGCTGGGACGGCTCTCCCTGGCCGTGGCCGTCGCATTCGGCATACAGATATTCGTGGGCGCCGCGATCATGTTCTCCAGCTTCGACCTGGCCGCAAGGCTGGCCCACCTGGCCGTCGCCAGCCTCGTCTGGCTGGGACTGTCGGCCGTGGTGGTCCTGTTGTGGGCTCCCAGGGAGCAGCGGCTTCGAGGTGCGGCTGTTGCTTGAACCAGGCCGGACGGCCCCGGCATCCACGGCGTTGGGCAGGGCCCCCATCCTGTCCCAGGCTTCGGACTACCTTTCCCTGACCAAGCCGCCGATAGTCCTGCTGCTCCTGATCACGGCCCTGGGAGGGGTGTTCGTGGCGGCCGAGGGGTCGCCGCCGGTCGTAGCGACGCTGCTGCTCCTGGTGGGCGGCGCCGCGGCCGCGGGAGGGGCGAGCTCCATAAACCACTACCTGGACCGGGATATCGACGGGCTCATGGTGCGGACCCGGCGGCGGGTCCTCCCGTCCCGCCGGGTCTCCCCCGGGGCGGCCCTCACCTTCGGCGTGGTCCTGAACATCTTCGCCTTCGGCCTGCTGGCGACGTGGGTCAATCTTCTGACGGCGTCGCTGACCCTCAGCGGCACCCTCTTCTACGTTCTCGTCTACACGTCCTGGCTGAAACGGACGACGGCGCAGAACATAGTCATCGGGGGGGCCGCGGGAGCCGTGCCGCCGATGGCGGGCTGGGCGGCCGTCACTGGGGGGCTGGAGCTTCCGGCCCTGTACCTGTTCGCCTTGGTCTTCTTCTGGACGCCGCCCCACTTCTGGGCCCTGGCCCTGCTGATCCGGCAGGACTACGCCCGCGCCGGCATTCCCATGCTTCCGGTGGTGGCGGGCCTGGAGTCCACGCGCCGCAACATCATCCTGTACACGGTGACCGTCGTAACCATCTCGGTCCTGTTCTTCACTACCCAGGCCGTGGGGATGGTCTATATCGGCTCCGCCATCCTTTTGGGAGCGGCGTTCCTGCTGCTGGCGTGGAATCTCAGGGCCAGCGACCAGGTACACCCGGAGAGACCGCAGGTCCAGGGGGCGAAGGCGCTATACCTGTACTCGTTGGCCTACGTGGCGCTGCTCTTCGCGGCGGTAATGGTAGATAGCGTGGTGAGGCTATGACTATGGCCGACGTACGCCGCCGAAGGCGACTGTGCCCCTTGAATACTAGGTTGGCCTCTGCTAAACTCGCCGGTGCGATTCCCGGGACGCTTCGAGCATGACCCATCGACCATTGACAGACATTTCCGAGAGGGGGCGCGTGTAATGCCCAGGGGCCCGGCCTTCAGACTGGTGCTGATAGCCCTGTCCGCCCTTGGCCTCCTGCTGTTCATCGGATGTACCCCGGACCATCCCCAGTCGACCTTCGACGTAGCGGGGCCGGTGGCGGAGAAGCAGCGGACCCTGTTTTACATAATATTCTGGGCGGCGGTGTTCGTATTCGTCGTGGTCGAGGGGATTCTCATCTACACGGTGATACGGTACCGGCGCAGGCCCGCCGAGGAGGGCATACCTCCCCAGACCCACGGCAACACCCGGCTTGAGGTCGGCTGGACCATCGCGCCCGCCGTGGTGCTCGCGGTCATCGCGGTGCCGACCATCATATACATCTTCGACATCTCCTCCGAAGCGGGTCCGGACGCCCTTACGGTCAACGTGATCGGCCACCAATGGTGGTGGGAGTTCGAGTACCCGGAGCTGGACGTGGTGACGGCCAACGAGATGCACCTGCCCGTCGACAGGCAGATCCGGGTGAACCTCCGGTCCGATGACGTCATTCACAGCTTCTGGATACCCAAGCTCGCGGGCAAGCAGGACGTGATACCCACCAACCTGAACGTCATGCAGTTCACCGCGGCGAAGGAGGATATAGACTCCTTCCCGCTGGTCCTGTACGGACAGTGCGCCGAGTTCTGCGGCGTGGCCCACGCCCACATGAGGTTCCGCGTCGTGGTGCACGACAGCACCGAGAACACCTTCGAGGACTGGGTGGCGGCGTACCGCCAGCCCCATGTCCCACCCAGGGGAGACGCGGCCGAGGGAGCCACCATCTTCGCCGCCCGCGGGTGCCTCCTCTGCCACTGGGTGGAGGGCCCAACCCCGGTGGAGATCAGGGATGGGTTGTCCGAGGCCTTCCTGCGGGGCGAGCCCAGGTTCCCCGCACCCAACCTAAACAAATTCGGGACCCGGGCCACCTTCGTTGCGGGCTACATGGACCTGAACCGGGAGAACCTGATCAGCTGGCTGGAGGACCCCGAGAGCATCAAGCCGGGCAACCGGATGTCCGAGCTCGCCACCGTCTATACGGACCCCGAGTCCCAGCTCAGCCGTGACGAGGTGGAGAAGCTGGCCTCCTACCTGCTGAGCCTGGAATAGTGAAGCGCATGCTCCCATACTCCGTTATAATGCCCATACTCGGTTATAATGAAGAGAAATCCACGGGCGGTTACCGCGGAGGTGTTCGATGGTAACCATCACGGGCGCCATATCGGAAGCTCTTCGCCGGCCCACCAGCTACGAAGGCGTGTGGAGCTGGATAACCACCGTAGACCACAAGCGTATCGGCATACTCTACGGCGTCACGGCCTTCATCTTCTTCCTGCTGGCTGGCGTCGAAGCCCTCATAATGCGGATCCAGCTCTCGGGAAGCGAGCTGGAGGTCGTCAGCCCCGAGGTCTTCAGCCAGCTCTTCACGATGCACGGGCTGAGCATGATATTCCTGGCGATAATGCCCCTGAGCGCCGCTTTCTTCAACTACATGATCCCGTTGATGATAGGGGCGCGGGACGTGGCCTTTCCCCGCCTCAACGCCCTGAGCTACTGGATATTCCTGGGCGGAGGCATCCTACTCAACAGCGGCTGGTTCCTTGGCGGCTCTCCCAACGTTGGCTGGTTTGCCTACTCCAACCTGACAGACGATGTCTTCAATCCCGGACGGGGTGTGGACTTCTACACCGTGGGGCTGCTGGTGCTGGGAACGGCCACCATGGCGGCCGGATTCAACTTCCTGGTAACCATCATCAACATGCGGGCGCCCGGCATGACCCTTATGCGCATGCCCGTCTTCGTCTGGATGACGCTGATCACCTCTTTCCTCATCATCCTGGCCTTCCCGGTCATCACCGTGGCCCTCATCGAGCTCATGTTCGACAGGACCTTCGGCACCAACTTCTTCGTCCCCCTCGCCGGCGGGGACCCGGTCCTGTGGCAGCACCTCTTCTGGGTCTTTGGCCATCCCGAGGTGTACATCCTCATACTGCCGGCCATGGGCATCGTCTCGGAGATTCTGCCGACCTTTGCCCGCAAGCCCCTCTTCGGGTACCCGGTGGTGGTCCTGTCGGGCGTCATAATCGGGTTCCTGGGCTGGGGGGTGTGGAGCCATCACATGTTCACCGTTGGGCTGGGGCCCATAGCCAACGCGGCGTTCGCGGTGAGCACCATGGCCATTGCCATACCCACGGGCGTGAAGATATTCAACTGGATCGCCACCCTGTGGCAGGGCTCCGTGCACCTGTCGTCGGCCCTCCTCTTCGCCGTGGGCTTCATAGCCATGTTCATCATCGGAGGCCTCAGCGGCGTCATGCACGCCTCGCCGCCCTCGGATGCCCAGCAGCAGGACACCTACTTCATCGTGGCCCACTTCCACTACGTCCTTTTCGGGGGCAGCATATTCGCCCTGTTCGCGGGCGCCTACTACTGGTGGCCCAAGATGACGGGCCGGATACTGGACGAGGGGCTTGGAAAGCTGCATTTCTGGCTGACCTTCATAGGCTTCAACATCACCTTCTTCCCCATGCACTTCCTGGGAATGGACGGCATGCCCCGGCGCATCTTCACCTATGACTCGGAGATGGGCTGGGACCTGTGGAACGGCGTGGCCTCGGCCGGCTCCTTCATCATCGCCATATCGGTGCTGGTGTTCATACACAACGTGTTCCGCACCCGGCGGAAGGGCGAGATAGCGGGCAACGACCCGTGGGACGGCCGGACGCTGGAGTGGTCCATATCGTCTCCGCCTCCCCACTACAACTTTGCGGAGATCCCCGTGGTCCACGGCAGAGACCCCTTCTGGGAGGAGAAGTGGCCCAACGGGAACGGCGAGCATGGGGGTCCGGTGCCGGTAGCCGGGGGCTCCAACGGCCATGATGGTGGGCACGGGCCCGAGGCGGAGCGCGAGCAGCAGGCCGTCATCGACGCCCAGGCGCGCCGCATCGCCGAGCTAGAGGCCGTGCTGGCCTCCGGCAGCACCGCGATCGCCGAACGCGCGGCACACGAGGCCCCGGACCACGGCGGCATACACATGCCGGGACTCTCCTACTATCCCTTCGTCGTCGCCATGGGCCTCACCATAGCCGGGTACGGCATGATCTTCCACGAGACGCTGACCTGGGCCATGGCGGCCGTGGGCGGGGCGATAGGCATAGTCGGCATCTATGCCTGGTCCTTCGAGCCCGCCTCCGAGGAACCCGAGGGAGGACACTGAACCGTGACAGGGAGGAGCGGCTAAATTGCACGAGCAGTCGCCTTCGGTGGGTCACCACGTGGTGGTGGAGGACACGACCACTGGCCTCAACCATCGCAAGATGCTCATGTGGCTCTTCCTGGGCTCCGACTGTCTCTTCTTCGGCGCCCTCCTATCCACCTACCTGATATACCGGGGCCAGAGCCTGGTGGGCCCCTTCCCCGAGGACGTGTTCGACATCCCGACCACCTCGGTAAGCACCTTCGCCCTGCTGATGAGCAGCATGTCCATGGTGCTGGCCTATTCGGCCCTCAACCGGGGCAACATCAGGGGGTTCCGTGTCTGGATACTGTCCACCTGCCTGCTGGGAGCAGCTTTCCTCGGCTTTCAGGTGTTCGAGTTCTACGAGTTCTCCCAGCACGGACTGAGCCCGCGCACCAACCTGTTCGGCACCACCTTCTTCACGCTGACGGGGTTCCACGGGGCCCACGTCACCGTCGGCGTGATATGGCTCCTATCCATATTCGGCTACTCCCTGTTCGGCGGAAAGAAGGCGGACCGTGTCCTGGCCGACCGGGAAGGGCTTAGCGTGGACCTGGCAGCCCTGTACTGGCACTTCGTGGACATCGTCTGGATCGTCATATTCGCCGTGGTCTACCTGATAGGGGTGGGAGTCACCTAGCCCCCGTTCGTTCCTGGTCGGAGAGACTCGGGGACCGTGAATCATGAAAGCGATAGCTGATGGCTGAACGTCCGAATCCCCGCGCCGGGGCGCACCCCACCCCCGGCACCTACATACGCATAGCGACCCTGCTCGCCATCCTGACCGCCCTCGAGGTGGCGGTCTTGTACATCGAGGTGCTGGAGCCGGTGTTCCTGCCCCTCTTCCTGATCCTCTCCCTGGCCAAGTTCGGCCTGGTGGTGCTGTTCTACATGCACCTGAAGTTCGACAGCCGCCTATTCTCCGGCGTGTTCGTGGGCGGCCTGTTGCTGGCCATAGCGGTGGCCATCACGCTGATGGCCCTATTCCAGGTCCTGTCGACCACGGCCGATAGGCCTGATGATGTACCGCCGGGCCCTCCCGACCACGGAGAGCCCACGGTGGCGCCCGCCGCTACGCCGACGCCGACCCCTGCGGCCACCGTACCGCCCGACGGCGCCCCCGCGACCACACCGGCAGTGCCCGCAACCTCCGCTCCTGGACCCTCCGGGGATGGGCTGGCACTGTTCATGACCGCCCCGGACAACGTGGGCCCTCAGGCACTGTGGTGTAACACCTGCCACCGGATAGAAGGGATCTCGGACGGCCTCGTGGGACCGGACCTGACCACCATCGGCGCCGATGCGGCCACGAGGAAGCCGGGCATGTCGGCGGCCGAGTACCTGGTGGAGTCCATCGTGGACCCCGAGGGCTTCATGTGCCCCCAGGAGGTGCCGCGCTGCGGGACACCGGGACTCATGACCCATGCCATCACCGAGAACCTCACGGGTGAACAGGTCGATGCGCTGGTGGAGTTCCTGTTACAGCAGAAGTGACCGGCCCCGCCAACGGCTGTCATCCCCGTGGGAGCGCCGTGATACGCGGACACGGCTTTCTGCGCGCCTACCATGAGGTTTCGGGAGTAGAAGTTGCCGGAGCAGGTCGTGGACTTCTCCTGGACGGCTTGGCACGGCCATCCCAGCGTGGTGGCGGGGCTGGTGGTGCTGACGGTGGGGTACGTGCTGGCCGTGGGGCCCCTCAGGCAGCGTTACGGCTGGGCGCCCCAGGTGCCGGCGGGCCGGGCCTCCATCTTCCTGTGCGGCGTGCTGGTCATGTTCGTGGCGCTCCTCTCTCCGCTTCACGAGCTGGGGGACCGGTACCTCTTCAGCGCCCACATGGTCCAGCACCTGCTTCTGACCCTGGTGGTGGCCCCGCTTCTCATAGTAGGGACCCCCTCCTGGATGTTGCGCCCGCTGGTGAACGTGCCCCAGGTATTCCGGGTCGTGCGCATAGCCACGCTCCCGGTGGTGGCCTTCGTGGTGTTCAACGCGGTGTTCGTACTGTGGCACATTCCCGCCTTCTACGACCTGGCGTTGAGGGAGAGGGGTGTCCACGTCCTGGAGCACCTGATGTTCCTGGTCGCCGCGCTGCTGATGTGGTGGCCCTTGCTTGGCCGCCTCCCGGAGCTGCCCCGCCCTTCCTACCTGGTGCAGATGCTGTACCTGTTCGTGCACCCCACCGTGCCCGCAATCCTGGGAGCGATCATCACCTTCTCCGACCGCGTGCTCTACGAATGGTACGCGGCCGCCCCCCGAATATGGGGCCTGTCGGCCCACACCGACCAGCAGATCGGTGGTATCATAATGTGGATTCCCGGCGGGCTTGCCTACCTGTTCTCCCTGATGGTGGTGTTCCTGGTGTGGGCAGGGCAGGAGGAGTCGTCCGCGGGGCGGCCCCACGGCCAGCCCTACGAGCCGAAGGCATACAGGGGGTCGGGATAGGTCATCTTGGATACGACATGCCCGCCGGCGCGGTCTCCTAGAGAGGTGTAGTCATGAACGCGTTCCGAATGTCCATACTCCTGCCCATCCTGGCCATGCTGTTCGTGGTGGTGTGGGGAGGCGGACTTGGCGTGATCTTCATCGTCCTCAACGAGACCGGCGCGAGGGAGTTCGGGGCCATCGGCATCGGACTCGGGCTCGTGGTGTTCGTCCCCCTGATCGCCGGGCTCCTTGCCAGGCAGAAGACGGGACTCTAGCAGTCCGTCGAGGGGCGCACTCTCTTCTCCGACTCTACCCGGATATGAGACTGGCTGCATGGGCGGTTGGCTTCCTTACCCTGGCCGCAGCGGTAGCGGGCTGCGCCAGCGACGAGGCCTTCGAAGGGACGGTCCTGGACCCCGCTGACGACGCCCCAGCCATCAGCCTCTCCGACCAGTTCGGCGAAACGGTGGCCCTTTCCGACTTCGCGGGCAAGGTCGTTCTCCTCACCTTCCTCTACACGGCCTGCCCGGACGTCTGCCCCATCGTGACCGAGACACTGCGGCGCACCCACCAGCTCCTGGGAGAAGACGCCGCCAGGGTACAGATAGTGGCCGTCAGCGTGGATCCGGGGAGGGACTCGGTGGAGGAGGCGTACGGCTACTCCGAGGACCGGGAGATGTTGGACAGATGGCGCTTTCTCGTGGGCACCGAGGAGGAGTTGGAGCCGATATGGCGCTCCTACTGGCTGGACCCGGTGACGTCCGGCGGCGGGGCCGGGAATGGGCACGAGGGCTCCGCCGCGGGGGAGACGCCTGTGCCTGCGGGGGAGTACCTGATAAACCACGGCGCGCCGGTGTTCGTCATCGATGCCGAGGGCAAGCGCCGTGTCCTGTTCACCAACCTGTCGCTGGAGCCAAGGCCCCTGGTCCACGACGTGCGGTTGCTTTTGCGGTAGGGGGGGATGGGCTATTGGGGCAGGTGCTCTCGGGCGACCGCCACAAGGCTCTGGAAACCCGACGGGTCCCTGACTGCCATGTCGGCCAGGACCTTCCTGTCGATCTCGATGTCGGCGCTCTTCAGGCCGTGGACAAGCTGGCTGTAGGTCAGCCCCTGCTGTCTCGCCGCGGCCCCGATCCGTATGATCCACAGCCTCCGAAAATCGCCCTTGCGCTCCCGCCGGTGGCGATAGGCGTGGCTCCACGCGTGGATCAGGGCTTCTTTGGCCCACTTGTAGTTGCGGTGGGACGCCCCGTGGAAGCCACGGGCCGCCGAGAGGACCTTCTTGTGTCTGCGGCGCTTGGTCACGCCGCGCTTGACCCTGGTCAAAGCAGTACTCCGGAAGTGGAATTGGACGTGGACCGGGAGTCCCGGCCTACAGGTCGTGGGGAATGAGGCGCGAGATGCGTGGCAGGTCGGCCTCGTGTACGGCTATCTTGGACGCGAACTGCCTTCGGACCTTCTTGGGTTTCTTGCGCCGGAGGTGGCTGCTCATGCGCTTTCGGCGCAGCACCTTCCCCGACCCCGTTACGTGAAAGCGGGCTTTCGCCCCCTTATGCGTCTTGAGCTTGGGCATTCGCGACCGGCTCCGCCTTTCTGACTACCTTTTTGGCCGTGGGCGCGAGCATCATGGAGACGGAGCGGCCTTCCATGCCGGGCGGGCCTTCCAGCCTCGCCTCCTCCTGTACCAGCTCGGCCACCCGCTTGAGCAGGGACATCCCCCGCTCCGGGTGTGTGACCTCGCGGCCACGAAAGACGACGGCCACCTTTACCTTGGAGCCGTCGCTGATTAGCTCCTTCACCTTCCGGACCTTGGAGGAGAAGTCGTGCTCCCCTATCTTGGGCCGGAACCGCACCTCTCTACGCCCCGAGCTCCGCTGGGCCTTCTTGGCCTCCCGCTCCTTCTTCGAAGACAGGTACCGGAGCTTCCCGTAGTCCAGGATACGGCATACGGGAGGCCGGGCGCTGGGGGCGACTTCCACCAAATCCAGTCCCCGCTCTCTGGCCATTTCCAGCGCCTTGCCTGTGGGCATGGTGCCGACTTGTTCTCCCGACTCGCCGACGACCAACACCTCGGGAACACGGATTCGCTCATTTACTCTGTAATCTTTAGCTATACCCTATGCCTCCAGCCGACTTTCGCAAGCGGTACCATGGGCCTGCCCAGAATATATCACAGGGGGATGGTCAAGTCAATCTGGATGCCCGGGCTGGATGACCGGGCTGGAAACCCGGTCATTGCCCCGACCCGATCTGCTCCTGGAGCATGCCCACCAGGTCGTCGATGGACATGCCTCCCAGGTTCTCCTCGCTCCTGAGGCGTACCGAGACCGTGCCGTTCTCCGCCTCGCGGTCCCCGACCACCAGCATGAAGGGCACCTTCTGTAGCTGGGCGGTGCGTATCTTCTGGTTCATGCGCTCGCCCCTGGAGTCGATCTCGACGCGGAACCCCTTGCTCGTCAGCGTGTCCCGTACGGCGCCGGCGTAGTCGATGTGCCGGTCGGCGATGGGTATGACAGTCCCCTGCACGGGCGCCAGCCACAGGGGGAAGGCGCCGCCGTAGTGCTCCAGCAGGATTCCTAGGAACCGCTCCAAGGAGCCCATGATGGCCCTGTGTACCATGTACGGCCGGTGGTGGGCGCCGTCCGACCCCTGGAAGGTCAGGTCGAACCGCTCGGGCAGGTTGAAGTCGAACTGCACGGTAACGCACTGCCACTCCCGGCCCAGGGCGTCCTTGATCTTGATGTCGATCTTAGGCCCGTAGAAGGCGCCACCGCCCTCGTCCACCTGGTAGGACAGCTCCCGGGACGCCAGGGCCCGGGCCAGGGACTGGGTGGCGTGCTCCCAGGACTCGACCTCCCCAACGAACTTCTCGGGCCTGGTGGAGAGGTATATCTGGTACTCGGTGAACCCGAACTTGTCCAGCAGCTCGAAGGTGAGGTCCAGCACTCCCAGGACCTCCTCCTCCACCTGGTCGGGACGGCAGAAGATGTGGGCGTCGTCCTGGGTGAAGCCGCGGACCCGCATCAGGCCGTGGAGCACGCCGCTGCGCTCGTACCGGTACACGGTGCCCAGCTCGCCGAAGCGCAGCGGCAGCTCCCGGTAGCTGCGCAACGACGACCTGTAGACCATGATGTGGAAGGGGCAGTTCATGGGCTTCATGTAGTAGAGCTGCTCGTCCACGTCGATGGGCGAGTACATGCTCTCGGTGTAGAAGTCCAGGTGCCCGCTGGTCTGCCAGAGCCGGGAGCGGCCTATGTGGGGGGAGTAGATGATGTCGTAGCCCCGCCGGTAGTGCAGCTCGTGCCAGTAGTCCTGCATGATGGTGCGGACGCGGCCGCCCTTGGGGTGCCAGATGACCAGCCCGGGGCCCACCTCTTCGTGGACGCTGAACAGGTCGAGCTGTCTGCCCAGCCTCCGGTGGTCCCGCTTCTCGGCCTCTTCCAGGACCCTCAGGTGCTCCTCGAGGGCGGCGCTTGTCTCGAAAGACGTGCCGTAGATGCGCTGGAGCATGGGCCGGCGCTCGTCTCCCCGCCAGTAGGCCCCCGCGACGTTGAGCAGCTTGAACGCCGGGATGTCGCCGGTGGAGGGCACGTGGGGACCCAGGCACAGGTCCTCGAACTCGCCGTGCCGGTACACGGTTATGGGCTCGTCGCTGGGTATCTCGTCTATCAGCTCCAGCTTGAATGGCTGGCCGGCGAACCGCCGTCTTGCCTCCTCGCGGCTCACCTCTTCCAGCTCGAAGGGAAAGCCCCGGGCGATGGTCTCTCTCATGATGGCCTCGATGCGCTCCAGGTCGTCGGGGGTGAAGGGCCTGGACACCTCGAAGTCGTAGTAGAACCCGTCCTCGGTGGGGGGGCCGATGCCTATCTTGGCCTCGGGGAATATCTGGACGACGGCATCGGCCATCACGTGGGCCGTGGAGTGCCGCATATGCTCCCGGTACGTCAGGAGACCGTCCACGGTCTCGTTCTCGGGGGGGTGATTGGATGCCATGCCGGTCCCGCTTTGGATACTATCAAAGTCCCGTTGCCTTACGGCAACGGGCGACGCCCGCAGTATATCACAGGGCCCTCATTCGGGCCACACCAGGTTCCTCCATCGACGCTGCCGCAGGGCGCGGGTCGTCTGTCCCAGGGTCTTGGCCAGATAGCCCCCCACGACCATCAGCGTCAGCGCTATGCACACACCCGCCAGGTCCCACGGCCGTCCGGTGGCGATGACCAGTACGTTGAACATGAGGAAGGCCCCGAACACCCCCACGACCATGTTGCGGATGGTGACCAACGCGACCAGTATGGGCGCCAGGGATATGAGGGCCAGGAACGGGGCCAAGGCCAGGCCGATGCCCAGGATGGTGGCCGCGCCCTTCCCGCCCCGGAAGCCCAGAAACACCGGCCAGTTGTGTCCGGCCACCGCGGCGGCGGCGGACGCGTAGGAGACCCAGTCGGGCGCGCCGAACCACACGGGGACCAGCACCGCCAGCGCCCCCTTGGCCGCGTCGGCCGCCAGGACCCCGATGCCCGCGGCGAGGCCCGCGTTCTGGTAGACGTTCAGGGCCCCGACGTTGCCCGAGCCCGTCTTCCTGATGTCCTGGCCGCTGACCACGCGGACCGTCAGGTAGGCGAAGGGCACCGAGCCCAACAGGTAGCCCACCAGGATGAGTACGGCGTTGAGCGTTGCCTCCACCTAGCCAACCTCCGGCGGGTAACTCGCAGCACATAACATATACCAGCTGCCTGTGGGAGTAAAGCGTCAGCGGGCGTGGGATAGGTCGAGATTGGCGCCACGCCCGGCTGTCGTGCGACAAGGGTGGGCTTGCGGAAGAGCCTCCCCTTTGGACGTCCCGCGCTCCGCGCGGGCAAGGAATCCCCACCTCCTGGTGGAAGGCCAGGACTTGTTCAGGCCATTCCTAGACGTCGAGTCCGGGGGGCACGGACAGGCCCGGCCAGCGGTCACGGAGCCGGCGCCAGGCGCTGGCGGCGGCACGCCCGGCGTCCTCCATGACGGCATCCTCGTCCATGGTGAGGACGCGGCCGTCCCGCATCACCCACTCCCCGTCTACCATGACCGACTCGACGTCCGAGGCCTGGGCGTAGTGGACCAGGCTCGAGGTCACGTCCAGCAGGGGCGTCAGGTGAGGGCGGTCCAGGCGCACGACCGCCAGGTCCGCCTTTTTGCCCACCTCGATGGACCCCAGGTCGTCCCTGCCCAGAGCCCTGGCTCCGTTGGTGGTGGCCCAGGACAACACCTCCGCCGGCGTCGGGTTCTGGCCGTCGCCGCGCATACCCCGGTTGACCACGATCCCGATGCGCATGGCGTCGAACATGTCCTCGGACATATTGTCGGTGCCCAGGGTCATGTTGACGCCGGCGTCCATCAGCGCCGGGATGTCGGCCAGCCGGTGGTATCCCCTGCGCGAGCTGGACGCCGCGCAGTGGACGGTGGTGATGCGCCTCCGGCCGACCAGGGCGATATCCGAGGCGTTGCACCAGTGGCAGTGGGCCGCGAGGACGTCCTCACCCAGCCAGCCGTGGTCGTCCAGGTACTCGGCCGACGTCCTGCCCCCGGTCATGGCCTTCACCTGGGCGACCTCCTGCTCGGACTGGGCAAGGTGGACGGTGCGGCCCAGCCCGCGGGCGGCGGCCAGCTCCCGGAGCTCGTCCAGCACCCAGGGCGAGCAGCCATCCGGGGCGTGGGCGGCCACCAGGCATCGGACCCGTCCGTTTCTGGTGTCGTGGTGCCCCTCGATGAGGTCCGTCGTCTGCTGCATGGCCGCCTCTCCCCAGCCGCGGTCGTACCGGTAGCCCTTCGTCCAGATCTCCGTGGCCACGGCGTCGGAGGCCGACTCGCAGAGATACAGCCGGAGGCCGCTGGCGGCCATGGCGTCGGCATAGGAGACGACGGAGCGCATGGGGTCGACGATGGTCGTAGTGCCAGACCGAATCGCCTCCAGGCAGCCCAGGGAGGCCATTGCCCGCCGCTCCTCGTCGGTCATCACGTAGGTGACGGGCACCATGTAGCCGTACACCACCTCCATGATGTTGTGACCCAGGTCCTCGACCCCGCCCCGCAGGACCGTGAGGATGGTGTGGGTGTGGCAGTTGATGAGCCCCGGGACCACGGCCCGCCGGGGCAGGGCCAGACGGGGGAGGTCCGGGTGCCGCGCATCCAGCTCGGCGGTGGTCCCGACATCCACTATGCGGTCGGCCCGTATCGCCAGGGCGCCGTCCCGGATGACCCGCCCGTCCGCCGCACCGGTGACCAGGGTCGTGCTCGTCAAAAGCGCGTCCAACTCGTGCCAGCCTTTCCACCGGCGCTCGGGCCCGCAGAAGCCGTCCGGCGCACGCCAGAGCCCGGCATGTGGGTGTGGTCACAGGATAGCCCAGCCGTCGGGCCCGTTCAAGCAGAGGCGGCGTCTTGGCCCCCTGGCGAACTCCCCTCTCCCCCTGGGAGAGGGCCAGGGTGAGGGAAGGGGCCAGGGGTGGGGGAAAGGGCCACGGTGAGGGGCGAGGGCCGTTCCTTGACACCAGTACCGGCGCGTGCTATAGGTTGCTGTGCCGCGGTAATGCTGTACGCTGGGAGGCCGCCATGGCTGTTCTGGTCACCGGGGGAGCCGGGTTCACGGGGACGAACATCGTCCGAGAGCTGGCGGAGCACGGGCACGAGGTCATCTCCCTGGACATCATCCCCCCCGACGGGATGGTAAAGCGGTACACCGAGCCGTGGGCGGACCGGATCACCTGGGTGTCGGGGGACATCGCCGACAAGAGCGGGCTGGAGGCCGCGTCAGCCTATTTCGATATCCAGCGCATCGTCCACTGCGCGACGTACACGGCCTACGGCGACACCGAGGGCAAGAACGGGCGCAGGCTCTGCGACATAAACCTGACGGGCACCCTGAACATGCTGGACCTGGCCCGCCGCATGGAGGTGGACCGGTTCATATACATCAGCACCGCCGGCGTGTACGTCACGGGCCCCGTGGAGGGGCCGCTGAACGAGGACATTCACCTGAGGCTGGAGGACTATGCCACCGGCTCCTACGGCTTCTACGCCATCACCAAGCTCGCCAGCGAGCTCCTCACCCGCCGCTACGGGCACCTTTACGGCTTCGAGACGGCTAGCGTCCGCATGGGCCAGAACTGGGGCCCCATCGAGCGGGTCACCCCGTACCACCGCCGGGTGTCGCTGCCCAACCAGTGGGTGGGCAAGGCGCTGCGGGGCGAGCCCATCGAGGTGGCGCCCAGGGGCGCCGGCAACACCGAGGGCCGCAGCTTCGGCGTGGACCATCCCTACGTGAAGGACACCGCGGCCGCCATCAGGGCCATGCTGGATGCCCCGGCGCTGAAGTATCCGCTGTACAATATCTCCACGGGCCGCCCCGTGACCATGCTGGGCATGGTGGACGCCATCCGGGAGGCCTATCCCCAGGTGCGGTTCGTCGAGCCGGTCCCCACCGAGGACCCGACGGCGGAGAACCCCCGGGTCCTGGACACGACGCGCATGCGCGAGGACCTGGGATTCGAGCCCAGGTACGATCTCGTCGCGGGCCTGCGGGACTTCATCCAGTGGCGCCAGGAGTTCGGGTTCCTGGACTGATGCGGGGGAGGGACGGTTGAAGAGCGGTTTTGACTCGGTGGTACTGGGCGCGGGCGTGGTGGGCGGCGCCGTTGCCTACTTCCTGAGCAAGGAGGGGCAGAGGGTCTGCCTCATGGACAAGGAGGCGGTGGGCAGCGGGGCGTCGGCCCACGGCCACGGGGCCCTGTCCATCGTCGGCAAGGACTTCAAGCCCGGCGCCCACTTCGAGATCGGCCTGGAGGGGATGCGCTTCTTCCCCGGGTTCATCCAGGGTCTCATCGAGGACAGCGGCCTCGATCCCATGTACCACGAGATGCCCGGGGTGAGCCTGGCGATGCTGGAGGAAGAGGAGCGGATCTTCCGGGAGGTCATCGCTTGGCAGGGCCAGTACGTGGACGTGGAGTGGGTCGGCGCGGAGGAGGTCCGCCGCCTGGAGCCGCGCATCAGCCCCGACGTGCTGGGCGGCGTGACCTACCAGCACGGGCAGGTGGACGGCTACCGTCTGAGCCTGGCCCTGGCCCAGGCCGTGGAGAGGATGGGCGGGGAGGTGCTGCTGCGGGAGGCCACCGGGCTGAAGACCGAGGGAGGCCGCGTTACCGGGGTGACCTATCCCAACGGCGAGGTCTTGGCGGACAACGTGGTGATCTCCATGGGGGCCTGGAGCGAGGGGGCCCGGCAGTGGCTGAACTTCCCCGTCCCCGTGCGGCCCCTTCACGGCGAGGTCCTGCAGGTGAGGGTGCCCGGCAAGCCGGTGGAGGTGTTCATCATGACGGCCCGGCACGGGCCCATCCTCCCCCGGCGGGACGGGATCACCCTGGTGGGCAGCGTGGGCGGAGTCAGCATGAGCGGCATGGACGTGGACGCGACCCACGTTTTCGACCCTCATGAGACGGGGCCGTGGGAGTACGACCTGCAGCCCTCGGAGTGGGGCCGGAACTTCATCCTGGAGAGGGTGCTCAGCGTGATGCCCGCCCTGGAGGACGCCGAGGTGGTGGACCACCTGGCGGGGGTCCGTCCCCTCAGCGCCGACCGGATGCCCCTCATCGGACCCGTACCGGGCTGGGACGGCGTCTACCTGGCCACCGGCCACGGTACCAAGGGCATCCACCTGTCCGCCATTACCGGGCGGTTGGTTGCCGACCTGATGGTCCGCGGAGACACGGATGTCCCGGTCCCGGTAGACGCCTTCTCTCCCCTGCGTTTCTCGTACCTGATGGGGTAGGCTAGTCGGGGCGCGTGACCCGAACGGTCACGAGTCTTCGAGTGTCCCGTCTCCGAAGTTCGTTGTAATCTCAGGCCCCTCCCCGGGTTATTGAGCCCACCCTCCCACCCCGCGCTCCGCGCGGGCAAGGAACCCCCATCGGTGGACGGCCATCGGCCCTTTTCAGACCATTCCTAGCCCAGCACCTCGGGTCTCACGGCTAGGACCACCCGGACCTGGCCGACGCCGTCCTCGGTGATCACGTCGAAGGTCACCGTGTCCCCCGGCCTGTTGTTCTGCGCCATGTAGGTGACCAGGTCGTCCATACCGCGGACCGGCGTGCCGTCTATGGCGGTGATCACGTAGCCGTCGATGGGATACTCGACGCCGTCGACCTCGGTGGTGCCCTCGGAGGCCAGTATGCCTGCCGCCTCAGCGGGGCCTTCGGGGACCACCTCTACCACCAGGACGCCGCGGGTGTCCGGGGGCAGGCCGTTGACTTCCGCCAGGGAGGACGTCAGGGTGACTCCCGTGATGCCCAGGTAGGCGTAGCTGTAGTCTCCCTCTTCGATCAGCACAGGCACGATGCGCTTGGCGGTGTTGATGGGCACGGCAAACCCGACGCCCGAGCTGCTCCCAGACCGGCTAATGATCACGGAGTTGATGCCGATGACGTTGCCGTGCCGGTCAAACAGGGGGCCGCCGGAGTTGCCGGGGTTGATGGGCGTGTCGGTCTGGATGATCTCGGGGTTGCTGAAGTTGCTGGAGCCCGCCTGCAGCACCCGGCCGAGGGCGCTGACGATGCCGTTGGTCATGCTGAACTCCTGGCTGAAGGGGCTGCCGACGGCCACGGCGAGCTGGCCGACCCGAAGCTGGTCGCTGTCGCCCAGCCCCGCCTCTTTGAGGCCGTCCGGGGGCGGGTCGACCTTGAGTACGGCCAGGTCCGAGTCCGGGTCGCTCCCCAGCACCGTCGCCTCCAACTCCAGCCCGCTGGCGAAGACCACCGTTATCTCGCTGGCGCCGTCTATGACGTGGTGGTTGGTCACTATGTGGCCGTCGCTGCTCCAGACAAAGCCGCTTCCCTCCGAGGGAGCGAGCCTCCCGGAGTCGCCGAAGGGCCCGTCGGCCTGGAGGTCGCCGAGGACGTGGATATGGGCCACCGAGGGGAGGACAGACTCGTACAGCCCGATGAGGACCTCCTCGAACGCCGCGACGATGGCATGGGGGTCCACGGGATCATTGTCCTCCGGCGCCGGCGAGCTGGCGGAGTCCGGCTGGGGCGCGGTCTCTGTAACGTCGGGGTCTGGCTGGGGCGCCGTCTCCATAACGTCGGGGTCTGGCTGAGGTTGAAGAGAGGGCTCCGCAACGTCGACAGATGGAGCGGTGCGGGGGCTCACTGCAGCCGGCGGCTCCGGGGTAGGTTCCATCGGTGTGACGGGGGCCGGGGCCGGCGTTGCCGCGGCCCCCACCTCCGGCGCCTGCTGGGTGGCCTCCGCCTCCGGCGCCTGAGTGGGCGGCGAGCTGTCGGGCGCGGCAGACCGGCCCGACCCACAGGCGGCTATGACCAGGGCCACCGCCAGCGGGATGAGGAAAGCCCCGTATCTCAACCTGCTCATGTCTTTCTCCTGTCGTCCGGTGGTGCGTTCCGTGCATCCACCATAGACAAGGAGTTTGAAAGAAATGTTAAGGTCTTAGCGGGCTACTTGCTGGGCCGCCAGTTGAGCGCCTCCTCCAGATTGGAGAGATACTCGGCGAAGGCGCGGCGCCCGGTCTCCGTCGCCTGCACCCACGTGTGGGGCTTGGAGTCCTGGAACTCCTTGGTGATGGCCAGGTATTCGGCGTCTTCCAGCTTTCGCAGGTGGATGGTCAGGTTGCCGCCGGTCAGGTCAAGCGTCTTCTGAATGAACCCGTAGGCGACCCTGTCGGTCTCGGGCATGGAGACCAGCAGGGTCATTATCCGCAGCCGGGTGGACTGGTGGATCGTCTCGTTGAGGACGACGGCCCTGCCGGTCACAGGACCTCGCTCTTGCGTATCCACCAAGCGCCCAAGGCCACCACCGCCAGGATCAATCCCCCCGACACCGGCATGGCAACGTCGCCCAGGAGGAGGTTGGGAATGTAGAACGCTGCGGCGAACCCGACGCCGATTATGGCCAACGCCGGGCGGTGCATGATGCCGAAGAGGATGTAGCCAAGGGCCACTATACCCATGGTGACCCTCGGGATGTTCTCCCCGTCCTCGGCGTTCCACATTCCAGCGGCCGCCGGGATGAGGAACATCGCCGCCACCACCGCCATCCAATAGAGGAATACCCTTATGCCGGCGCTGCGAGCGGCGTCCCCCGGCGCGATCTTCCTGCCCGCGCGGCGTCCGATGAGCCCGCTCCCGACCATGCCCGGCACCATCAGGCTACCCCAGAGCACCCCGAAGATCCACGGGCTGCGATCGGCGAACTCGGACGCCAATTCCATGATCGCGGACTGAGAGCCGACCCCCACCGCTGCAATAGCGGCCCAGAGGAGCAATATCGTCGCCGACCCGGCGACGTACATGGAGCTCCGCGTTCTCTCCATGGTCGCATGGATGTCTTGCCAGCTCTCTTGGGCTGTGAGCGCCCTGGCGTTGCTGCCCGACTCTTGCATGGAGCGCCTCCTTGTCGTAATTTGGACCCAGGAATCGTGGATGGTTTGTGACACAAACTAGTTTACGGGATTTAATCGGCGTTTGCAATCCCCCTTTTTGGGGGCGCCTGTACTCTCCATGAAGCTCACCATCATCGTCCCGGCGTTCAACGAAGAGGCCTACTTGGGGTCGACCCTGGACTCGGTGCAGGCCGCCATGGCCTATCTGCGCGATAGGTCCACGGTCCCCATCGACGTGATCGTAGTCGACAACGACAGCGAGGACCAGACTGCTGCCGTGGCCAGGGCAAAGGGAGCGGCGGTCGTCCATGAGCCGGTGCGGGGCATCGCGAGAGCCCGAAACGCCGGGGCGCGACATGCGGAGGGCGACGTGCTCGTCTTCGTCGACGCCGACGTGGTCTTGCCGCCCACGGCGCTCCACGCGGTCCACGCGGCGATGAGCGACCCCGGCTGCGTCGGAGGGGGCGTCGATGTCGACTACCGTCCGCAGCGCCCCTTCGTCAGGCTATACCTGCGTGCCTGGCGGCTCCTTGCCCGCCTCACCGGGATGGTCCAGGGCGCCACCCAGTTCTGCCGAAGGGACGTCTTCGACGAAGTGGGCGGCTACGACGAGAAGGCTTGGATCGGCGAGGACGTGGACTTCTACCGGGCCCTTCGGCGGCTCGCCAGGGGAACGGGGCGGAGAGTGCGGC
Organism: Dehalococcoidia bacterium; assembly: GCA_965207305.1. Taxonomy (GTDB): domain Bacteria; phylum Chloroflexota; class Dehalococcoidia; order Lucifugimonadales; family JAGWBF01; genus JAGWBJ01. Next base: position 801,790 of record CBDBMB010000003.1, read on the forward strand.
TCATACGGAGTCCGCGGGTGCTGCCCTCCTGCCGCCGGTTCGACAAGTGGCCGTTGTGGAGGGTGCTGGTCTGGACCAACCCCCTCTTCATCGCATTGCTCCGGCGTTGGAAGCCGGCCTGGAGGGCCTGGCACTCGCATCCCGTTCGGTAGGGCCCACGGACCGGGGAACGAGGTGGTCCGGCCCGACGCCCGGTCGTCAGGTCGACATCGACGTGGGGAGGCTTCGAGGTGCTGGTCGAGATTCTTCTCCTCCTCGCACTGGAACGGCTGAGCGCCTTGCTCCATAATGAATGCGCCTTGTCCGCCTAGTCCTCTCCAAGCCGTTTACACCCCACGGCGACGGAGACGGCGGCATGGGTTGGGAAGAACGCCGAGTTGAGGGGGCTTCTTGGAAGCATCGGGCGCAGAGGAACAGATCCGCTATGAGCCCGACGAGCGATGTCCTCTCTTGGTATCGGCTGCGGTCGCTTTTCAGGGCGTCCTTATCGGTGTTGCGCCGATAATAGCGATCACGGCCGTTATTGTTCAAAGGGCCGGACAGGCCGAGAGTTATCTGCTGTGGGCCATTTTCGCCATCCTGGTAGTCACCGGGGTGAGTACTGCCCTGCAGGCGGTCCGATTCGGCAGGGTTGGCACCGGACACGTGCTCGTGGTGGTCCTCTCGGGCAATTTCATAGCCGTCTGCATCACTGCGTTGTCGGAAGTCGGCCCGGCCGCTATGGCAAGCCTCATCGTCGTTTCGTCTCTGTTTCAGTTTGCCATGGCCGCGTGGCTTCCATTGCTGCGCCGGATTCTCACTCCGGTCGTTTCCGGGACGGCGATCATGTTGATAGCAATATCCGTCTCCCCGGTGGCTTACTATATGCTGACGGACGTGCCCGAAGGAGCCTCCTCGCTGGCCCCTCTGGCCGTCGCTGCGATAACGCTGGCTGTCACCGTTGCGCTGGTCCTGCGTGCTTCGGCCGCCTGGCGGCTATGGTCGCCCCTCATCGGCATCGTGGTGGGTTGTGCAGTTGCCGCACCCTTCGGACTGTACGACGTTCAGCCAATACTCGAAGCATCGTGGTTTGGCGTTCCCAAGGGCGGGTGGCCGGGACTGGACCTGACGCCAAGTTTGGAGGCTTGGGCCCTCCTGCCGGTGTTCGTGTTCGTGAACCTGGTTGTCGCCGTGAAGACCATCGGCGATGCCGTTATCACTCAACAGGTCTCCTGGCGACGGCCTCGGGCAATAAACTATCGCCTGATTCAGGGTGCAATCAACGTCACCGCGGTGGGCAATCTGCTGGCCGGCATTGCAGGAACGATCCCCGTCATGCCTTCTTCCGCGGTTGGAGCGTCGATGATCAGCATTACCGGGGTCGCGGCGCGCAGTGTCGGTCTCGGCATTGGGATCATATTCGTTGGGCTGGCGCTGTTGCCTAAACTGACCGCCATCCCGATCATGATTCCCAGCCCCGTGATGGGAACGTACCTGGTCATCGTGGTGGGTCTGATCTTGATGGAAGGCATAAATACCGTCGTCCAGAACGGCGTCGATTCTCGAAAGGCCATAGTGGTCGGAACGGCCTTCCTGATAGGAGTGGGCGTCGAGAGCAACGCCATCTTCGCCGATCTGCTGAGTGGGACGTGGGGCACCTTGTTCGGCAACGGTATGACGGTAGGCGCTCTGGTTGCGATCCTGATGAACCTGTTCATGGAGCTGACCGCACCGCGACGCAGTCGTCTGGAGGTCGAGCTGAACATCTCCGCTCTGCCCAAGATCGACGCCTTCCTTCGCGACTTGGCAGCCAGGATTCACTGGAACGATGCTTCGACGCAGCGCCTGCGCTCTGTAGGCGAGGAAACGCTGTCGAGTCTGCTGGGCCAGGAAGACAGCGACGGTGACGACAACGCGAGACGCCTGATTATTGTAGCGCGCCCCGGTGCGAGTACAGTGGAATTGGAGTTCCTGGCGGTCCTGGAGGAGGACAATCTGGAAGACCGGTTGGCATACCTCAGCGAACAGGCCGAGATCTGGGACGAAAGGGAGATATCGTTTCGCTTACTGCGACATTACGCGTCCTCGGTCCGCCACCAGAAGTATCACGGCTTGGACATCGTCACAGTACAGGTCACGGGGTCTCGTTAGCCTGAGGTGACCCCGGTTGGGTCCCAAGGGGGTAGTGGGTCGGTCTGGACAGGTGCCTCCTGTTGCACGGCGTGGAAGGCCTGCTATATTATGTGACCAGCCGTTACCAATAGGAGGTATGTGGCATGAAACTCGGGCTTCGGCAGCGTGGCAAGTCCCGGTCCGAAAAGGACTCAAACCAAGATGGTCGAGTTACGGCCGCCGAAATGTACGAAGTGCAGGATTCTTACGTTCGGTTCAATCAGAAAGACAATGTGGGCTCGCAGATGATTTGGGATGTCCAGGCCGAGGCTGAGCGAGCCAAACTAAAGGTCAAGCAGCGACAGCTTATGGAGAAGGGGCGCCCCGGTTTCGAGGCCGCTGCATGGAGCCTGGACTCGGCAGCAGATTCCTTGCTATATCTCATGAACTTCTCAAAGAGTCAGGCCGATTCCCCGGCTAACGCTTGGCAGAGCGACGTGGAGCCGGCGCCGACGGGTCGACCGAATACCTCCCCTAAGGAGGCCTCCCAGATTGTGCGGAAGGCCGCCCTGTTGTTGGGAGCGGACCAGGTTGGCTTCGCCGAGCTGGACCGTCGCTGGGTGTACTCCCACTACTTCGATCAGGAGACGAAGAAGGACTACCCCATCAAGTTCTCCGATGAACCCGGCTACGAGCAGTACGACAAACCCGTTCGCCTCGAAGATGGGACTCGGGTCATCCCAAAGGAGATGAAGTATGTGGTAGTGATGCTCCACGAGTGGGGTAAGGACATCGACGGCACGGACCATGCCCCATCCCTTCTTACCGAGGGACTTAGTACGCTGGCATACGCGCGAATGGCGCCCACGCTGTGGATGGTAGCTGAGTTCATCCGAGGGCTAGGGTATAACGCCATTCCCGCGGCCAACGACACGGGCTTGAGCATCCCCCTGGCTGTCGATGCGGGCCTCGGCCAACTGGGGAGACACGGTCTGTTGATCAACCCCAAGGTGGGGGCGCGCTGTCGTATCTCCAAGATTTTCACCGACCTTCCACTGGAGCCCGCAGGGGCCGTGGACTCGGGCATCACCGAGTTCTGCAACGCGTGTCTGAAATGCATCCCCAAGTGTGGCACGAAAGCCATCACAACCGGTGAGCGAAGTTTCGAACCCTTGGACGGGAGCAATTCGGCGGGAGTGCTTACGTGGAAGGTAGATGCAACCAAGTGCATGACCTTCCAGAACCGAGTGGGGACCACCTGTAGTACGTGCGTCCGCAGGTGCGCCTGGACCAAGCCGCCCCGCAAAGTATATGCCATACCCCGTTTCTTTATCCGGAACTTCCGGTGGAGGTGGTTGAACAAGTCCTGGGTGTGGCTCGACGATCGGGCGGGACACGGTAAGTTCGACAAGAAGGCCGACGACTTCTGGGTGACGGCAGGACGCTGAACCGGACCGGTTTTTCGATTAGTGGTGGGCGGTAGAGGATTTGAACCTCTGACCTCTGCCATGTCAAGGCAGCACTCTAACCAACTGAGCTAACCGCCCAACGGGACGTCTTGTGTCGAGGATTCGGAGGAGGGGCTACCCCTGAGCCGTTACGTCTGTGGTGGGAACGAGTTTACACAAGCCCCTCGGCGGTAGTCAAGCGCCGACCGCTCCTCGGGCTATTGCTTCCAGGCTACGCCGACCAGCTCCGAGACGCTGCCTATGCCCATCTCCCCCATGTAGCTCCGGAGTCCGTCCAGGACCTCCAGGGGCGCCCAGAAGTTGGTGAGGTTGGCGGTGCCCACCTGTACGGCGGCGGCGCCGGCCATTATGAACTCCAGGGCGTGGTCGGAGCTGAAAATTCCGCCCGCCCCTATGATTGGGACCTCCACCGCCTGGGAAGCCTGGTACACCAGGGCAACGGCCACGGGACGCAGCCCGGGCCCCGAGAGCCCGCCCATGGCCGTGCCCAGGGTGGGCCTGCCGGTCTCGGTGTCGATGCTCATGGCCGGGATGGTATTGGATATGGTGATGGCGTCGGCGCCGGCGCCGGTCACAGCCTCGGCGATGCGGACGATGTCGGGCACGTTGGGGCTCAGCTTCGGGATCACCGGCAGGGATGTCTCGGCCTTCACCCGGCCCACCGTCTCCTCGGCCACCTCGGGCACGTGGCTGAAGTGGGCGCCGTTGTCCACGTTGGGGCAGCTAAGGTTCAGCTCCAGCCCGGCGACTCCGACGCTGCCCTCGGCCATGGAGGCCATGGTCCCGAACTCTTCCACCGTCTCCCCGGCGATGCTGAGGATCACCGGTACGTCCCAGCCGGCCCATACGGGGGCCTTCTCGTCGAGCATCGCCCGGAGGCCCGGGTTGGTCAGCCCGATGGAGTTGAGATAGATGGGGTCTTCCGCCTCGGCGGGGGGCTTCCAGCGACGCGGATGCCACTTGGGCTCGGGGTTTCCCTCCCGGGGCCGCATGGTGGCGGTCTTGGCTACGACCGCCCCGAGCCGCCGGAAGTCCGGTGCGGCGATGCCCGGCAGGAGGAGCTGGGGCCCGGTGGTCACCGGATGGAGGACCCCGCCGGGAGGGGTCTGCTCTATGATGCCCCGGCCATAGCCGTCCCACCCAAAGGTGCCCGAGGCGATCATCACCGGGTTATCCAGCCGCAGGCCGGATGGATGTCGGGGAGCTATATCAACCGAAAGGTCCGAGCCAGCAAACGTCCCCAACGTTCCCCCTCCCGCCTACACTATTTTTCGGTGAGTCCCTCGAACATGTCGTCGGCTGCGTCTTCGTGGCCGTGGCCGTTCACGCCGGTGGTCAGGGCCTCCACCATGGCGAACCAGGGCCCGGAGAAGCCGTCGGAGTCCTGGACCGCCACCACCGGCTCATGCTCGGGCAGGGCAAGCTGGGCTTTCCCCGGGATGAGTCTGCCTATGATGACGTTCTCCTTCAGGCCCAGCAGCCGGTCCCGGGCCCCGGTGGCCGCCGCCTCGGTCAGCACCCGGGTGGTCTCCTGGAAGGAGGCCGCCGCCAGGAAGCTGTCGGTGAGCAGGGACGCCCTGGTTACTCCGAGCAGAATGGACTTGGCGGTGGCGGGCTCTCCGCCCTCGGCCAGGACCTTGGCGTTCTTCTCCTGGAACTCGAACCGGTCTACTATCTGGCCGGGGATGAACTCGGCGTCCCCGGGCGTATCCACCTGTACCCTGCGCAGCATCTGCCTCAGGATCACCTCGATGTGCTTGTCGTGGATGCTGACTCCCTGGGAGCGGTACACCTTCTGCACCTCGCCCACCAGGTAGCGCTGGAGCTCCTCCTTGCCCCGGATCCTCAGGATGTCGTGGGGGTTCAGGGGCCCCGCCGTGAGGGCGTCCCCCGCCTTTATCGTGGCTCCGTCCTCCACCAGAACGTAGGCCGACGCGGGCACCACGTGGTCTCGCTCCTCTATGTCTTCCCAGACGATGGCCAGCCCCTTCTCCCCCACCTCCACCGTGCCCCCTATGTTGGCGACGATCTCCCGGGGCTTTTCGGGCTTCTCTTCCTCTGAATCAGGGGAGTCGGAGTCGGACTCGGGCAGCGCCCGCGCCAGGGAGACCCCGGCCTCCACGTGGTCGCCGTCCTTGACCAGCACCTCGAAGGAGGCGGGGAGCTCGTAGTCCTCCCGGTACTCCTCGCGGCTGATGATCCTGAGCCGCCTTCCCTCGCTGTCATCCTCTATCACGGCCACGCCGTCGATGTCGGCCAGCACCGCGAACCCCTTGGGGACCCGGGCCTCGAACAGCTCCTCCACCCTGGGTAGGCCGCTGGTGATGTCCAGGCCGGCGACGCCGCCCGTGTGGAAGGTCCTCATGGTGAGCTGCGTGCCCGGCTCTCCGATGCTCTGGGCGGCGATGATGCCTACGGCCTCGCCCTCGCCGACCAGCTCCCCGGTGGCGGGTATCCGGCCGTAGCAGCGCCGGCAGATTCCACGGCGGGCGTCGCAGGCCAGGGGCGACCGCACGTACACCTCGGTAATCCCTGCTTCCATGATGAGGCGGACCTGCTCCTCGTCTATCCGCTCGTCCGCTTCCACGAGGATCTCGCCCGTTGCCGGATGGGCCACGGGGCCCGCCGTGAGGCGGCCCAGCAGAGACTCATCCAGGGGCGAGACCAGGGGGTCGTCGGGGGTCGCCTGCAGCCAGATGCCCTCGGGGGTGCCGCAGTCGGATTCCAGGACGATGACCTCCTGGGACACGTCCACGAGCCTCCGGGTCAGGTAGCCGCTGTCGGCGGTCCGCAGGGCGGTGTCCGCCAGTCCCTTCCGTGCGCCGTGTGTGGAGATGAAGTATTCGAGGGCGGTGAGCCCTTCGCGGAAGCTGGACTTGATGGGCAGGTCGATGATCCGGCCCTTGGGGTCGCTCATCAGGCCCCTCATGCCCGCCATCTGCTTGATCTGGGCGATGTTGCCCTTGGCGCCGGACACGGCCATGAGAGCCACGCCGCCGTAGTCGGCCAGCTCGTCATTCACGATCTTCTCCATCTCGTCGCTGGCCTTGGTCCATTCCTCCACCGTGCTGCGGTACCGTTCCTCCTCGGTGACCAGCCCCTGCATGTACTGCTCTTCGTACTGGCTCACCTGCCTGTTGGCCTCATTGATGATGCCGGCCTTGCGCGGTGAGACCTGGATGTCGTTGATGGCTATGGTTATCCCGGAGGTGGTGGCGTAGTGGAACCCCAGGTCCTTGGTCTTGTCCAAGACCGCCGCGGCCTCATTGTAGCCGAGGACCCGGGAGCACTCGGCGGTGAGCTCCTTGAGCTCGCCCTTGTCCATGAGCCGGTTCTTGAAGCCGATCTCCGGGGGAAGCACCTCGTTGAACAGGAGCCTGCCCAGGGTGGTCGTCAGCCATCCGCCACCGTTCTCGGGGTCCCGCACCTCGATCTCGGCTCGAAGGGCCAGGCTGCCCGAGTCGTAGGCTATGCGGGCCTCGTTGAAGTCGATGAACTTGCTTCCCTCTCCGGTGGCGCCGGGCTCTATGTCCGTCAGGTAGTAGCACCCCAGCACCATGTCCAGCGTGGGGGCCACCAGAGGCTCTCCCGACGCCGGAGACAGCATGTTGCGAACGCTTATCATCGTCTCTTTGGCCTCGGCCACGGCCATCTTGGACAGGGGCACGTGCACGGCCATCTGGTCGCCGTCGAAGTCGGCGTTGAAGGCGGAGCAGACCAAGGGGTGTATCTGGATGGCGCTGCCCTCGATGAGCACCGGCATGAAGGCCTGAATCCCCAACCGGTGGAGGGTGGGGGCCCGGTTGAGCAGTACCGGCCGCTCCTTGATGACATCCTCCAGGATGTCCCAGACCTCGGGGCGCGCCCGCTCGACCATCCGCTTGGCGCTCTTGATATTGGGCGATATCCCCAGGACCACCAGGCGGTGCATCACGAAGGGCTTGAACAACTCCAGGGCCATGCGCTTGGGGAGCCCGCACTGGTGCAGGGCAAGCTCGGGGCCGACCACGATGACCGAGCGGCCGCTGTAGTCTACCCGCTTGCCCAGCAGGTTCTGCCGGAACCTGCCCTGCTTGCCCCTCAGCAGGTCGGAGAGGGACTTGAGCTTGTGGTTGTGGCTGCCCTGGATCGGCCTGCCCCTCCTGCCGTTGTCGATGAGGGCGTCCACGGCCTCCTGGAGCATCCGCTTCTCGTTGCGGACGATGATCTCCGGGGCTCCCAGGTCCAGCAGCCTTCGCAGGCGGTTGTTCCGGTTGATGACCCGCCGGTACAGATCGTTCAGGTCGCTGGTGGCGAACCTGCCGCCGTCCAGCTGGACCATCGGGCGGAGGTCGGGTGGAAGGACGGGCAGCACGGTGAGGACCATCCACTCGGCCCTGTTTCCGCTGCGCCGGAAAGCCTCGACCACCCGCAGCCTCTTGATGGCCTTCTTGCGCCTCTGGCCCGAGGTCGAGCGCATCTCCACCTGGAGCTGCTCACGCAGGGCCTCCAGGTCGGTCTGCCTCAGCACCTCTAGGACTCCCTCGGCGCCCATCATCGCCCTGAACACGCTTCCGGCGTGGTCACGGAGCTCCCGGTGGCGGCTGTCGGATATGAGCTTGCAAACCCTCAGGTCCTCCAGGTCGTCGATGCGGGCCTGGGTCTGGGTCCGCAGCTTGGTCTCCTCCTCCGAGAGCCGGTCGCGCATCCCCTGGATCTCGGCCTCGGCGGCAAGGCGCTCCTGCTCCATCTCCTCTTCGCTCTTGGATGCCTGTGGGGCTGTCGCCTCGGCTTCCTCACCACCCTCGCCATCTTCGGAAACGGCTGCCGGCTCTTCATGACCGTCCTGGGGACCGCCTTTGGAGGACGATTCGGGGGCCAGGTCCACGGCTTCGGAGTCGCCGACCTCATCGGAGACGGGTCCCGAGCCGTTCAGGCGCAGGTTGACCTCCTCGATGGCGATGTCCAACGCTCTCTGGCGCTTCTCCACCTCCTGCTCCAGCTTGCGGCCCTCCTCCTCGATGGCCAGCTGCCGGGCCTCGTCGTCGACGGAGACCACGATGTGCTGGGCGAAGTACAGGACCCGCTCCAGGTTCCTGGGGGAGAGGTCCAGCAGCAGTCCCAGACGGCTGGGAGTGCCCTTGCTGAACCAGATGTGGGCCACGGGAGAGGCCAGGTTGATGTGGCCCATGCGCTCCCGGCGCACCTTGGACCTGGTCACCTCGACGCCGCAGCGGTCGCACACGACGCCCCTGTAGCGGATGCGCTTGTACTTTCCGCAGAAGCACTCCCAGTCCTTGGTGGGACCGAAGATGCGCTCGCAGAAGAGGCCGTCCTTCTCGGGGCGCAGGGTCCGGTAGTTGATGGTCTCGGGCTTGGTGATCTCCCCGTGGGACCAGCTGCGGATCTGCTCCGGCGACGCTATGGAGATTCGAATGGCGTTGAAGCTGGTGGACTGGGTCCCTATCCGATCGGGCATGTTCATACTGTCTTCACCTACAGCCTTTCTTCCACTCGAAGTGGCTCGGGCAGATCCCGTCCCAGGGGCATCCGTTCGTCCTCGCTGAGGAGCTCCACCGCCAGCCCCAGGCTCTGCAGCTCCTTGAGGAGCACGTTGAAGGACTCTGGGACTCCGGGTTGGACTATGTCATCTCCCTTGACGATGGCCTCGTAGGTCTTGACCCGGCCCGCCACGTCGTCGGACTTGACGGTGAGCACCTCTTGCAGGTTGTGGGAGGCGCCGTAGGCTTCCAGGGCCCACACCTCCATCTCTCCGAATCGCTGTCCGCCGAACTGGGCCTTTCCGCCCAGGGGCTGCTGGGTTATCAGCGAGTAGGGCCCCGTGGAGCGGGCGTGTATCTTGTCCTCCACCAGGTGTATGAGCTTGAGCATGTAGATGTAGCCGATGGCGACGGGCTGATCGAAGGGCTGGCCCGTGCGTCCGTCGTAGAGGGTCACTTTCCCGAACACCGGCGGCGCGAGCTTCCTCTCCCGGTGAACCTTCAGGGTCTCGGCCCGGAGCTCGTCGGTGGTCATCTCCCCGGTATCGACTCCCGCCTCCTCCTGAAGCCATACCCTGAGGCAGGCGTCCCGGGCCTCTCCCGGCGCCGATTCGTCGAAGAGGCGTTCGGCATCGTATCCCCGTTGCGACAGCCACTCGGCGACGCGCTCCTGGTCCATCTGCCGGGGGGAGCTGTCCGGGGACTGGTCGAGGGCGCCGGCCCTCTGGGCGAACCAGGCCCTGGCCAGCCCGTCCTCGATGGACACGTCGGTGGCGCCGTCGAACACCGGCGTGGTGGCCCGGAAGTTGAGCATCTTGGCAGCCCAGCCTAGGTGGGTCTCCAGGACCTGGCCCAGGTTCATGCGGGAGGGCACGCCCAGGGGGTTCAGGATGATGTCCACCGGGGTCCCGTCCTCCAGGAAGGGCATGTCCTCCACGGGCAGTATCCTGGCTATGACGCCCTTGTTGCCGTGGCGTCCGGCCATCTTGTCGCCGATGGAGATGCGCCGGGTCTGGGCCACCCAGGCCCTGACCGCCTCGTTCACGCCCGGAGGGAGCTCGTCCTTGTTCTTGCGGTTGAGGACCTTGACCTCGATGACCTTGCCCCGCTCTCCGTGGGGTACGCGGAGGGACGTGTCCTTCACGTCCCTGGACTTCTCGCCGAATATGGCCCTGAGGAGCTTCTCCTCGGCCGTGAGCTCTGTCTCGCCCTTGGGGGTGACCTTGCCCACCAGCACGTCTCCCGGGCCCACCTCGGCGCCGAAGCGTATGATGCCCCGCTCGTCCAGGTCCCTCAAGGAGTCTTCGCCCACGTTGGGGATGTCCCTTGTTATCTCCTCGGGGCCCAGCTTGGTCTCCCGGGCCTCCATCTCGTACTTCTCTATGTGGACCGAGGTGAAGAAGTCGTCCTTAACCAGGGCTTCGCTGATGATTATCGCGTCCTCGTAGTTGTACCCCTCCCAGCTCATGAAGGCCACGAGGACGTTCTGGCCCAGGGCCAGCTCCCCCTTGTCGGTGGAGGAGCTATCCGCCAGGATGCTCCCCACCTCCACAACGTCGCCCTTCTGGACCACGGGGCGCTGGTTGAAGCAGGTGCCCTGGTTGGTCCGGGAGAACTTGATCAGCTTGTGGCGGTGGACCTGGCCGTCGCCGTCCCTGATGCTGATCATCTCGCCGGTCACCGACGCGACGACACCCGACGCCCGGGACTGGACCACCTGTCCACTGTCCCTGGCGACCCTGGCCTCTATGCCCGTGCCCACCAGGGGGGCCTGGGGCTTGAGGAGGGGCACCGACTGGCGTTGCATGTTGGAGCCCATCAGCGCCCGGTTGGCGTCGTCGTGCTCCAGGAAGGGGATGAGGGAGGCCGAGACGCTGGTGATCTGCATGGGCGAGACGTCCATGTAGTCCACCTGGTCCGGGGACTCCTCTGAGTAGCTCTCTCCGATTCGGACCTCCACCCTGTCCTGGGTGAACTGGTTCTTGTCGTCGAGCTGCACGTTGGCCTGGGCGATGATGAACTTCTCCTCCCTGTCGGCGGACAGATAGACGATGTCCTCGCTCTTGTGGGAGACGAAGGGCTTGACGGCCACGGACCGGGGCGGAAGGTCGGAGATGCGCTTCAGCGCCTTGCCCCTTGGCCTGTTGCCGGCCCGGGCGACGGTGTTGCCCTCGTCGTCCAGCACCGGCTCGGCGAGGGTGCGGCCCGCCAGGTCCGGGTCGGTGTTGGGGAGCTCCTTGAGCACCCTCCGGTAGGGAGACTCTATGAACCCCAGCGGGTTTATTCTGGCGTAGGTGGCCAGGGAGCTGAGCAGCCCGATGTTGGGCCCCTCGGGGCTCTCTATGGGGCAGATGCGTCCGTAGTGGGAGAAGTGGACGTCCCGGACGTCGAACCCGGCCCGCTCCCTGGACAGGCCGCCCGGTCCCAGGGCCGAGAGGCGGCGTTTGTGGGTGAGCTCGGCCAGGGGGTTGGTCTGGTCCATGAACTGGGAGAGCTGGGAGCCGCCGAAGAACTCCCGCACGGCCGCGACGACGGGGCGGATGTTCACCAGCGCCTGGGGGGTGGCCTGCTCGGGGTCGATGAGGGTCATCCGCTCCCGGACCATCCGCTCCATCCGCAGCATGCCTACGCGCATCTGGTTCTGGACCAGCTCCCCGACGGAGCGGACCCTGCGGTTGCCCAGGTGGTCGATGTCGTCGGCCGGGCTCTGTCCGTTGTTGACCCTTATCATCATGCGGAAGACCGAGATCAGGTCGTCCCTGCTGAGGGTCCGGCTGGCCGGCGCGTCGCCGTTCCTCCCCAGGTCCAGCCTGCTGTTGAGCTTGTACCGGCCTACCCGGCCCAGGTCGTAGCGCCGGGGCTCGAAGAACAGGTCGTGCACCAGGTTGCGGGCGTTCTCCAGGCTGGGTGGCTCACCGGGTCTCAGCCGTCGGTAGAACTCGATCTGCGCGGAGCCGATGGCCCGGGCCTTGGCCTGGTCGTACTCCTCGTCGGGGCGCAGCCAGGCCCAGAGGGCTTTCAGGTCGTCTTCCCGGAAGTGGCCGTCCCTTTCCTCCGGGGCCGGGTCCCGGTCCAGGGTCGAGGGGATGAACTTGTAGACCTCGTGGGTGTCCACGTCGGCGAACAGGTTGAGGATCTCCTCGTCGGTGGCGATGCCGATGGCCCGCAGGAAGGTCGTGGCCGACACCTTGCGCTTCCGGTCCACCTTCACCGACAGGACGTTCCGCGTGCTCGTCTCGAACTCCAGCCAGGCGCCCCGGGAGGGTATGAGCTTGGCGAAGCACAGGTCGCGGTTGCTGGGGATGTCCTTCTCCAGGACGAAGTAGGCCCCGGGGGAGCGGACAAGCTGGCTGACCACCACCCGCTCTGCCCCGTTGACGATGAAGGTGCCGTTGACGGTCATCATGGGCAGGTCGCCCATGAAGATGTCCTGCTCCTTGATCTCTCCCGTCTCCTTCATAATGAGGCGGGTCTTGACATAAAGGGGCGTGGCGAAGGTTATCTCCTTCTCCTTGCACTCCTCGGGGCTGTTCTTGGCGTCGCGGAAGTAGTGGTCCAGGAATTCCAGACCGTACTTGTTGCCTGTGTAGTCCTGGATGGGGGAGATCTCCCTGTACACCTCACCCAGTCCCTCTGCCGTGAACCAGTCGAAAGACTGTATCTGGCTCTGGATCAGGTTGGGTATGTCCAGGACCTGGGGAATCCGGGCGTAGGTCTTGTTGACGGCAGCGGACGCACCGTCCATCGGGGACAGGCTAGCAACCATGCGCGGGGCCTCCTAGGCGGGAAAAGCTAGGGCCAAAAAGGGACAAAAGGGGCTAGGGATTCAGCCTGGGGCGTAGACGTTGGGGCCTTATACCGGTGAGGCATCCTGTAACCTTTAATTCTACCGAAGAAATACGACTTGTCAAGGGCTCTCACCGGCCAAAATGGCGGATACGGGAAATCTCTCCAACAAGTCCAGCTTGACCCGGAGATACCCGGGTGTCAGAATTGCCCGTGACCGGGGTGGTCCAATAACTGGGAGACGCAGAAGGAGGGGCTGACATGATCTGGTGCCGGTTCGAGGTGAACGGCCAGGCGAGCTATGGGACGGTGGATGGAGACCGGGTTACCGCTGTGGCCGGCACGCCCTTCGGCGAGCACCGGGTCACATCCGACACTCATGCCCTGGCCGACGTGAAGCTGCTGGTGCCCGTCGTCCCGCCCAACTTCTACGCCGCGGGGATCAACTATCCAGAGCACGTGACCTTCGCCGCCGTGAAGGCGGGAACCCAGCCCAATATACCGAAGAAGGCCGACGTGGGGTACCGGTCGCCCAACGCCCTCATCGCCCACGAAGAGGACATCGTCATGCCCAAGGACTCCTCGGGGGAGTTCCAGTACGAGGGGGAGCTTGTGGCCGTCATCGGCAGGACCGCCAAGCACCTGTCCGAGGACGAGGCGCTGGAATGCGTCCTGGGGTACACCATCGGCAACGACGTCAGCGAGAGGGCATGGCAGCGGGAGGACCGGACCCTGTGGAGGGCCAAGAACACGGACACCTTCAAGCCCATGGGGCCCTGGATCGTGCCCGGCCTGGACCCCACCAACCTGGAGACCACCATCAGGCTCAACGGGCGGATGGTGTCCCAGTTCAACACGGGCACGATGATCTTCGACACGGCCCACTACATCAGCGAGATCACCCGGTACATAACCCTCCATCCCGGCGACGTCCTGTGGATGGGGACCGAGGGCGCCACCGAGGACATGTCGCCCGGCGACGTGGTCGAGGTGGAGATCGGCGGCATCGGCGTCCTCAGGAACCGGGTGGTGGCCGAGGAGTAGGGCCGCCCGCCGGGAGCGGGCCCGGGCTAGTCCCCCGTCTGGGCGCCCACCTCGGCGGCCCATGCCTGGAGGCCCCGGCGCATGGCCAGCATTCCCATGGGCATCACGACGGTCTGAAGGGCCTCCAGTATCTCCTGGGGCGTGGCGCCGTGCTGCAGGGCCACCCTGACGTGGGCCTGGATTTGCTCCACGTCCGCCCTCAGGGCCGTCTCCACGGCGATCTGGAGCAGCTCCTTGGTCTTGCGGTCCAGCGTCCGGTCGGCCGTGTAGGTGATCTCGACGAAGGGGTCGTAGGCCTTCACCCACTCCAGGTCGGCCTCCACCATCAGCTTGTGCATCTCCAGAATGTATCCCCGGTCCTTGTATATCTTGTCCAGGTAGGCCTGCTTCTCTTGGGTCGTCACGTCTGCCTCCTTCTCAATATGGCTGGGGCTCCAATATGGCTGAGGCTTGGATATCGCTGGGGTCTGGATGCGGCTGGGAGCGCCGCAGGCGAGGTCCATTCTAGGGAGGGGGTGGATGGTTGTCCAGGCGGCGCGGCCGGCGCCCTTGACCGGGTGGCGCGACTTCACTAGACTCGACGTCCAGGGAGGGCGCGGGGGAGTCGCCGGCTTGGGGAGCTTGCAGCGGGTGGAGCCCAGATTCATAGTGGACGTCAACGTGGGGCGTCTGGCGACGTGGCTCCGCATCATGGGCTACGATACGGTGTTCCAGGACCCCGTCGAGGACAGCGAGCTGGTGCGCATAGCCCTCCGGGAGGGGCGGGTCATCGTGACGAGGGACGGCGGTCTGGCAGAGCGGAGGCTGGCCGCCACCGGGCGGATCAAGGTGGTCCTGGTCCGGGATCACGAGGTCCGGCGTCAGATCGACCAGGTCCGAGGAGAGCTGGACCTGGACGGGAGGAACGGCTTCTCCAGGTGCGTCCGCTGCAACGAGCCGCTGGACCCCAGGCCCAAGGGGTCCGTGGAGGGGTTGGTCCCGCCGTACGTCTACCGGACCCAGGACTCCTTCATGGCGTGTTCCGCATGCGGCAGGGTGTACTGGCGGGGGACCCATTGGGACAACATGTGCAGGGAGCTCGGACTCCCGAGGAGCGGTGATCCATGAGCGCCAGGGCCGCCTTCGTCTACAGCGACGCCCTTTCCGCCCACGTGCTGCGCGCCGACCATCCCCTGAGGGCGGTGAGGCTGCGGTACACCTACGACCTGCTGCAGTCCTACGGCGCTTTCGACGAGGCAGGCGCGCTGCTCCTGGAGCCCAGGCCTGCCACTGACGAGGAGATAGGCACCCTCCACACCCGGGAGTACATCGAGGCGGTGAAGGGGTTCGGCCGGGGCGACATGAGCGCCAACCCCGCCCGGTTCAACTTCAGCACGGGCGGGGACAACCCGGTATACGAGGGAATGTACGAAGCCGCCGCCCTAAGCACAGGAGCGTCCATGGTTGCGGCGGAGGTGCTGGAGGGCAAGGAAGCGGGAGTGGCCTTCAACATCTCCGGCGGCCTGCACCACGCCGCTGCCGGCAACGCCTCGGGGTTCTGCGTCTTCAACGACCCCGCCGTGGCCATCAACTACCTGCTGAGCAAGGGGCTGCGGGTCGCCTACGTGGACATCGACGTCCACCACGGCGACGGCGTCCAGGCGGCGTTCTACGGCAACGACCGGGTGCTGACTATCTCGGTCCACGAGTCCGGCGCCTTCCTGTTCCCGGGGACCGGCGCGGTGGAGGAGACGGGCTCCGGGGCGGGAACGGGCTACTCCGTGAACCTCCCCCTCTACCCGTACACCGAGGACGACACCTATCTGTGGGCCTTCAGGCAGGTGGTCCCTCCGCTGATAGAGGCTTTCAAGCCCGACGTGCTGGTCACCCAGCTCGGCATCGACAGCTACTACAACGACCCCCTGGCCCACGTGCTGCTCACCTCCCGGGGCTACGTCGAGGCGGTCAGGGAATTCGCTGGCACGGGGCTGCCGTGGCTGGCCACCGGAGGCGGCGGGTACGACCTGGGGGCGGTGGCCCGCTGCTGGTCCATGGCCTACGGCGTGATGCTGGGCAAAGAGTGGCCCGACGACATCCCGGCGCAGTTAGTGGAAACGTATGGCTACGACAGGCTGCGGGACGTGGAGGCCCCCTTCGAGGTCCCCGAGAAGGTCCGGAGCGAGGCCCGGAGCTTCGCCGAGGACAGCGTCGAGAAGGTGAAGCGGCTCATATTCCCGGTCCACAGGATCGGGTGAGCCACCCCGCAGTCAACGATGGTTCCATCCTCCCTCAGTCCCCGGTCGTTCCCGTCACGGTGCTTGCCCGAAGCCGGAGACCCAGGGCCCGCACGACCTTCAGCACGGTGGCGAACTCCGGGTTCCCGTCGGCTGACAGCGACTTGTACAGGCTCTCCCGGCCCAGACCCGCCTCCTGCGCCACCACCGCCATTCTCCGGGCACGGGCTATGTCGCCCAGCGTGGCCATGATCAAGCCCAGGTCGCCCTCCTCCAGAGCGACATTGAGGTACGCCGCCATGTCCTCCTCGGTCTCGAGGTGCTCAGCCGGGTCCCACGGCCTCGTTTGCGTCTTATCCACTTCCGGTACACCCATCGTGCCATTGTAGGCTGCAGGATACTCTTCCGCAAGGGACGTCCAGGCTTCCCCAGGGAGCCATGCCTATTGGCGTTGCCATTGACTCTCAAACGCAAAGCAGGGGCGGGTCTTGTACCCGCCCCTGCCATGAGCGTCCGTTTCCGCCGGAGAGGGCGGGAGTCGTGGAGGCTACACCTCCCGGAACTCGCCCTCCACGGTGCCGCCGGGCTGGTCGTTGTCCGAGGGAGCGCCGTCCTGGCCGGGCGGCGTTTCGGCCCCGGGCTGGCTGTAGACGGCCTGTCCCACCTTCTGGAGAGCGGCGTTCAGCTCGTTCATGGCCGCCTGCATCTGCGCCACGTCGTTCTGCTGGATCGCGGTACGCAGCGCAGTGATCTTCTCCTCGACCTCCTGCTTCAGCTCTGCGGGTACCTTGTCCGCCTGCTCGGCCAGGAGCTTCTCGGCGGAGTAGACCAGGCTCTCGGCCTGGTTGCGCGTTTCCGCCTCGGCCCGTTTCTTCTCGTCCTCGGCGGCGTACTGCTGGGCCTGATCGACCATCTGCTCCACCTCGTCCTTGCTGAGGCCGGAGCTGGCCTGGATCACGATCTTCTGCTCCTTGCCGGTGCCCTTGTCCCTGGCCGACACGCTGAGGATGCCGTTGGCGTCGATGTCGAAGGTGACCTCGACCTGGGGCACTCCCCGGGCCGCCGGGAGTATGCCGTCCAGGATGAACTTGCCTATGGACTTGTTGTCCTGGGCCATGGGGCGCTCGCCCTGGAGCACGTGGATCTCCACGCTGGTCTGGTTGTCGGCGGCAGTGGTGAACGTCTCGCTCTTGGACGTGGGGATGGTCGTGTTCCTCGGTATGAGGGAGGTGAAGACGTTGCCCAGGGTCTCCAGCCCCAGGGTGAGGGGAGTGACGTCCAGCAGCAGGATGTCCTGCACGTCGCCCACCAGCACGCCGGCCTGCATGGCGGCCCCCATGGCCACGGCCTCGTCGGGGTTGACGGTGCGGCTGGGCTCCTTGCCGAAGATGTCCTTCACCTTGGCCTGGACAGCGGGCATGCGGGTCATGCCGCCCACCAGGACCACCTCGTCTATGCCCCCGGAAGTGAGGCCCGCGTCGTTCATCGCCTGCTGGCACGGCCCCATCGTCCTGTCCAGCAGGTCGGAGACGAGCTGCTCCATCCGGGAGCGGCTGAGGTTGAGGACCATGTGCTTGGGCCCGCTGGCGTCGGCGGTGATGAAGGGCAGGTTGATCTCGGTCTCGAACACCGTGGACAGCTCTATCTTCGCCTTCTCGGCCGCGTCCCTCAGGCGCTGAAGGGCCATCTGGTCGTTGCCCAGGTCGATGCCCGACTCCTGCCGGAATTCCTTGATCATCCAGTCGATGATGCGGTTGTCGAAGTCGTCGCCGCCCAGGAAGGTGTCGCCGTTGGTGGACTTCACCTCGAACACCCCGTCTCCCAGCTGCAGGAGGGAGATGTCGAAGGTGCCGCCCCCCAGGTCGAAGACGGCGACGGTGGCGTCGCTCTTGTTCTTGTCAACGCCGTAGGCAAGGGACGACGCGGTGGGCTCGTTGATTATGCGCATTACGTCCAGCCCGGCGATCTGGCCGGCGTCCTTGGTGGCCTGCCGCTGGGCATCGTTGAAGTAGGCGGGCACCGTGATCACCGCCTGGGTGATCTTCTCGCCCAGCTTGGCCTCGGCGTCCTGCTTGAGCTTCTGCAGCACCAGGGCCGACACCTGGGGAGGGGCATAGGTCTTGCTGCCCATCTGGACGTGGGCGTCGCCGTTGCCGGCCCTGACTATCTTGTAGGGCAGCACGTTGATGGCACGCTGGACCTCGGCGTCCTCGAACTTGCGGCCCATGAGCCGCTTCACCGAGAAGATGGTGTTCTGGGGGTTGGTGACCGCCTGCCTCTTGGCCATCTGGCCCACGTAGGTCTCCCCCGACTTGGTGTTGGAGGCCACCACCGAGGGCGTGATGCGCCCGCCCTCCGCGTTCTCCAGCACCAGGGGCTCGCCGGCCTCTATGACCGCGGTCACGGAGTTGGTGGTTCCGAGGTCTATCCCTATCACCTTGGGCATCTTGCTTTCTCCTTTATCTCTACGAGACCGTATCTATCTCTACGAGACCGTATCTCTAGGAGACCGGGTCGTCCCCGTTCTCCTCGGGCCTCTTTGCCAGAATCACAAGCGCCGGCCGGATGACCCGGCCGTGGAGCTTGTATCCGTTCCGGACTACACTGAGGACCTGGCCCTCGTCGTAGTCCGTGCTCTCCTGGTAGCCCATCGCCTCGTGCTCGGTGGGGTCGAAGTCCCGCCCCTCCGGCTCTATCCTGGTCACTGCCTCGGACTCCACCAGGGCCTGCAGCTTCCGGTGGATGAGCTGCACCCCCTCCAGCCAGGAGGCCCCTGCGTCGGACTCGGCGACGTGGTCCATGGCCAGGCCCAGGTCGTCTAGGACGGGGAGGACCTTCAGGATGAGGCGGGAGTTGGCGTACTTTAGCTGCTCGCCCCGCTCCTCGTCGGACCGCCGCTTGTAGTTGCTGAGGTCCGCCTGGGCCCTGAGAAGCGCCTCCTTGTACTGGCCGCGCTCCCTGTTGGACTCCTCCAGGTCCGCCTCCAGCTCCTGTATCCGGGTCTCCAGGCCGTCGGCCCCCGCCCCGGGGCCCTGGTCCCCCCGGCCGCAGGGGCGCGAGTCATCGCCGCGTTTCTCTTGCATGATGTCCTTTCCTGGCTGGGGCTACACCTGGCGCGGCAGGTTGAGGTTGCGGAACAGCCGGGCCATCTCTCGCTCGATGTCGCCGAAGAACTCCTCGGCCTCCACCATCTGGGTGAGCCGATGCTGCATCTCCAGCAGGTGGCTCAGCAGGTTGAGGGTGAACTCCACCCCTGCCAGGTTCAGCCCCAGGCTCTCCTCCAGGTACTTGATGAGGCGGAGCTTCTGGATGTCTTCCTCGGAGTAGAGGCGCAGCATCCCGATTGTGCGGGAGGGGCTCACCAGCCCGAGACGCTCGTACTTGCGCAGGGTCTGGGGATGCATCTCCAGCAGACGGGCGGCCACGCTTATGATGTAGACGCCCTTGAGCTCCTGCTGGCCTCCCTCCTCGGGGCTCTCTTTGGGCGCCGGCGCGATGGAGAGCTCCTCGGGACGGGGCTTGAATGGGATGGACCCGGCATCGGCCCTGGGCCGTGTCCTGGTCCTATGCCTTGATTGTTGCGCCACTGGTCCCTCCGGTTGAGCTTAGCAGTATACTAACAGTTGACACGGACCGTGTCAAGCCCTATAATCTGAACTGACTAAGGTATCGGGACCGTAGTAACAGAGAGCCCCCGTCGGAACAGTGAGCCTTAGGAAGCAGTGAGATGGACACTCTATACTTGAAGGCATGTCCCAAGTGCATGGGCGACGTGATCGTCGACAACGACCCTTACGGCTGGTTCTTCAAGTGCCTGCAGTGCGGGCTCCTGAGGGACCTCGCGCCCGCCCCGGCCGTCGACGTGTCCCACAAGGATGTGGAGGTCATGGCCGAGCCGGAGCTGGATGTCGCGTTCCTATGACGGCCGCCCGGGTTGCGCCGGCGGCTCTGAATACCGAGAAAGGATGGGTTCGGCATGTGGCGTTGTGAGTACTGTGGTGCGGAGAACGGGCCATTGCGCAGCGTCTTCTGCAAGGAGTGCGGCAAGAGACGCACCGGCTGGTAGGGAACCCCTCCCCTCCCGGGGCCTCACGGACCCCGGGAACTGGCGGCCCCCCGGCTAGGACAGTTCCGGCCAGAAACGCTCCTCTTTCCAGGGGTCTCCGTTATTGTTGTACCCGCGCTCTTCCCAGAAGCCAGGCCGGTCGTCGGCCATGAGCTCGATGGCGGTGACCCACTTGGCGCTCTTCCACCCGTACAGCCTGGGGACCACCAGGCGCAGGGGCCAGCCGTGGTCCCGCGAGATGGGCTCTCCGTTGTGCTTGTGGGCCAGGATACCCTCCCGGGCCACTTCCAAGGGGATGTTCGTCGTGTAGCCCCCGTAGCAGTGGGCCATGACGAAACGGGCCGCCGCCTTTGGCCGGGCCAGGCCGACCAGATCCTGGAAGAGGACGCCCTCCCACAGGTTGTCCAGGGTGCTCCACTGGGTTACGCAGTGAAAGTCCGCCGGCAGGGCGGTCCAGGGGAGGTCGGTGAAGCCCTGCCAGTCCAGCTCGAACTCCTCCTCCACCAGGCCAAAGACGCGCAGGCGCCAGTCGGCCATCTCTATCTTAGGCGTCCGGCCGTAGGTGAGCACCGGCAGCTTCTTGCTGACGAACTGCCCCGGCGGCACGCGCTCGCCGTACCCCTGGTCCGGAGCCGCCTTCACCTGGTCGGGTCTCTTCATCATCCGCCGATCGTCCTCTGCCGAGTTCCCGGAACATGCCCGGAACATGATAGTCGTCGCCCGGCAGGGGTGTCAACGATCCGAACGTCGTCCGAGGCGGGAGCCGGCCCAGACCAGTCGTCTTGCACGCCGTTTCGCGTTGCGGGTATCATGGGTGAGATGAACGGCCGCGCCCCCAACATGGCCATCGAGGTCAGGGGCCTTCGCAAGGCCTTCGGGGAGCGGCCGGTGCTGTGGGACCTTGACCTCTCGGTGGCGTGGGGCGAGTCCCTGGTCATATTCGGGGCCAACGGAGTGGGCAAGACCACACTGCTGAAGGTGCTCTCGACCCAGGCCAGGCCCGACGGCGGGACGGTGTCCGTCGCGGGTCTCAGGAGGGGCCGGAACGACGGCCTGATCAGGCGAGCCATCGGCGTCGTGGGCCACGGCGGCATGCTCTACGAGGACCTGACCTGCCGGGAGAACCTGGTGTTCTACGGTCGGATGTACTCCCTGGAGCGGCCCGGGGACAGGGCCGACGAGGCGCTGAGCTGGGTCGGCCTGGAGGGCCGCAGTGGGCAGCGGGCCGGCACCCTGTCCCACGGCATGTACAAGCGTCTCTCGATAGCCCGCGCCCTGCTGCACGACCCGCGGGTGCTGCTCATGGACGAGCCCGAGGCGGGGCTGGACCAGGGGGCGCTGGAGTTGCTGGGCGGCCTCATGGAGCGGTGGAAGGACGAGGGCCGCGCCGTCGTCATGACCACCCACAACCTGGACCGGGGGCTGGCCTGGGGGCAGCGGGTGGCCATACTGTCCGGCGGGAGGATAGCCTTCCAGGGGGACCTGGAATCGCTGGACGTGGCGGGGTTCCGGGGCATCTACCGCCGGTACGTCGCGGCGGCCCAGTGAGGCGCGTCCTGGGCCCCGTCGTCGCCCTGGCCTGGAAGGACATCCTGCTGGAGATCCGCACCCGGGACGTGGTGGTTTCGGTGCTGGTCTTCGGCCTGCTGACGGTGATCGTCTTCAACTTTGCCCTGAACGTCACCCCCGCGGTGGTGGACGGGGTGGCGGCGGGCATCCTCTGGGTCGCCTTCGCGTTCGCGGGGGTCCTGGCCATGAACCGGGCCTTCGTGCTGGAGAAGGAGCGGGGCAGCCTGGACGGCCTGCTGCTCACCCCGGCCAGCCGGGACGCCATCTACTTCGGGAAGATGCTGGGCACCCTGCTGTTCATGCTGGTGGTCGAGGCCCTGCTGCTGCCGGTCTTCGCGGTCCTGTTCGGGTTCTCCGCCTTTTCCGTTGGGCTGGTGCTGGCGATCCTCCTGGCGACCCTGGGTTTCGCCACGGTGGGCACCCTCTTCTCGACCATCTCCGTGAACACCAGGTCCCGGGAGATAATGCTCCCGGTGCTGTTCCTGCCCGTGATCGTACCCGTTATCATCGGGGCCGTGGAGGCGTCGTCCCTGGCCATAGGGGGCGAGGGGCCCATCGGCATAGCACGCTGGCTTGGGCTCATAGCTGTCTTCGACGCGGTGTTTCTGGTAGTATGTCCCTGGGTATTCGGCCTCGTGGTGGAGGAGTAACGCTTGACTACGACTCATGGTGACCGGCCGTCCGGGTCCCGCCTGGGCCAGGTCGTTTCGCCGTGGACGCTGGCGCTGGCCGCCGCGGCGGCCCTGATGGTGGTGGACCTGTACCTCATCTTCATGTGGGCCCCCACCGAGCAGGTGATGGGGCACGTGCAGAGGATAATGTACTTCCACGTGGCCATAGCCTGGGTGGCCTTTCTCTCCTTCTTCATAGTGTTCGTGGGGTCCATCGCCTACCTGTGGAAGAGGGACTCCCGGTGGGACGCCCTGGCCTACTCGGCTGCCGAGATCGGAGTCGTGTTCGCCACCCTGATCCTGATCACGGGGATCATCTGGATGAGGCCGGTCTGGGGCGTGTGGTGGACGTGGGAGCCCAAGCTGACCACGTCGGTGATACTGTGGGTGATCTACGTGGTCTACCTGATGTTGAGGGGGTACGCGCCCAACCGGTCCAGGGGCGCGACGTTTGCCGCCGTGCTGGGAATCGTCGGGTTCATCGACGTCCCCATAGTCTACTTCGCCGCCGACTGGTGGCGGGCTGCGCACCCGTCGGTGGTGGTCGGGCCCCTCTCGGAGCCGGGAAGCCTCGATTCGGAGATGAGGACGGTGCTGATGTTCTCGGTCCTCACCTTCACGGTGCTGTACGCGGTGCTGCTGCGGGAGAGGTTCTCCATGCGGCGCAGCGAGGACGACTTGAGGAGGTCCGGATACGCCGTGCGGACCGGCGCCAAAGCCTGAAACCTCGGTGGTGTAACGATGCCCTCGGACAACCTGTCCTATCTCTTCGCCGCTTACGCCGTTACGTGGGTGGCATTTTTTCTGTACGTGTTCTTCATGTCCCGGAGGCAGCGAGAGATGGAGCGCGAGATACACGAGCTGAGGAGGGAGCTGGCGGAGCGGGAGAATCCGCAGGAGCCCGCCGTCCGTAGAGAAGCCCATATGGAAGATTGAAACTCGGGCGGCCTCGGTGTATATTTGTGCCCGTTTGGGATACTGCCGCCGCCCTGCGTGAGCGGCCGGCGGTCAGGACCCCTGGAATTCAGGACATGCCCGTGAGCGTCAGATTATGATAGAAGGCGAAAAGAGCGGCCCCCTGGAGGTCCCCGAGGAAGGCAACGGGATTATCAATAACAAGACCCGGCTGCTGGTCGTCGGGCTGGTGTTGGTCCTGGCGCTGGGTTACCTTATCTACGCCGCCTTCCCGGGGAACACCCTGTACTACGTGACCGTCGACGAATTCCTGGCTGACGAGACCAACCAGGACGGGAGGAGCCTGCGGGTCATGGGCAAGCTGGTGCCCGACTCCTTCCAGAGGGTGGATGGCACCACCCTGGCGACCTTCTCCCTTGCGGACCAGGGCGAGGCGCTGCCCAGCGTCTACGACGGCGTGCTTCCGGACCTGTTCTTCAACCCCCACTCGGACATAGTGCTGGAGGGCAGCTTCGGTGACGGGGGAGTGTTCCGCACCGACACGGTGATCGTGAAGTGCCCCTCCAAGTACGAGGCCGCGGCGGAAGGGGAAGAGGCCTAGGCCACCTTCCCCTCCAGGAGGATCTTCTTCACCTGGGGCGCGAGCTGGCGGGCCCGCTCGGTTATCCCCTCGGGCGTCAGGCTGGACAGGGGGTGGCTGGCCACCCCGTAGCTGAAGTCGGGGACTCCCATCATCCGAGCCATGGCCTTGGCCGTGTTGTCGAATATGTCAGTGATGATGGTGGCCGTGGGGATGCCCAGCTTCTCCATCTCGATTCCGTCGTGCACACTGCACGAGCTGCAGCCCCCTCAATCCCCGACCCCGATGACCAGGATGTCGCAGGTCTCCAGGATGTCCTTTATCACGTCAGGCTTGGTGGGAAGGGACGCGTTGTGCTTGCTGAAGTAGAGGACGTCCCTGAACTCGAACTCCTGGTCCAGGATCTCGCCCAGCTCCTTCAGCACCTTATCCGAGTTCGCCTTGCTGTTCTCCAGCAGGCCCAGGGTCTTTCCCCTCAGGTCGTCGGGCCTGTTGGTGAGACGAAACTCCCCGGGGTCCATGTCCTTGCCGGTGGGGTCTATCAGCCGCAGGCCTCTTACCATTACTTCCGTCGCCACCGCTCCTCCTTTGCTCGTCGTGTCGCCGCCGTCGGGGCGGGCCACGCGCCTAGGCCCCGAGGGCCTCGATCTTCCTGGTCTTGGCCCTGAAGATGGCCAGGTTGATGATGGAGCTGTACCGCCCCCCGTCGCCGCCGGCGGCCAGCACGAAGATGTCCCCGGGGGACCTGGCGGCGACGGCTATGGTGGAGGCGTCTCCCGCCTCGATACTCCCCGGATACATGCCCATGCGCTTGAGGTCCTCCACCGGGCGCCTGGCGTGC
Source organism: Dehalococcoidia bacterium (assembly GCA_965207305.1). Lineage (GTDB taxonomy): Bacteria > Chloroflexota > Dehalococcoidia > Lucifugimonadales > JAGWBF01 > JAGWBJ01. The sequence goes on from CBDBMB010000003.1 coordinate 826,515, forward strand.
TCCAGGAGAAACCCCCGTATGGATGCCTTGTCGTACCCCTCGTCCTGTAGGGTCCTGGCGTGCTCGGGGCCCACGACCAGCATCCACTCGCACGGCCAGCCGATGGTCATGGCTCCGGAGCACATGGTGTCGGCGAAGGCCAGGAGTATGCTCTCGGCGTCGGTGCCGTGGCGGCTGTTGACCGTCACCGGCGCGTGTCCCGAGGCGATGGTGACGGTGCTGTCCCCGGCCCCGAACCCCCGCTCGACGTGGAAGGGCTCCCAGGGGCTGCCCTCTTCGTCCTCCCCGATGCAGAGGCTGAACTTGCCCACGTCCCCCATGGTGCCCCGGTCCAGGGTGCCGGGCCGGGCGTCGAAGCCGTTGATGAAGACCAGGCGGATGGCCCGCCCGATGGTGACGTTGGCGCGGCTGCCCGGGCCGAACAGGCCGTGGCCGCAGTTTATCCCGATCTCCCTGCGGATGGGGCCGTTGAGCAGCAGGACGGGCACGGGAGAGCTGGTGGAGGCGGAGAAGCCGTGGACGACGTTGGTCTCCTCGTCCAGTGCCCTCAGGACCGTGACCAGCACCGGGAAGTACTCGGGCAGGCAGCCCGCCATGACGGCGCAGGCGGCGGCGTTCTCCGCAGTGAGGAGGCGCTGGCGCATTCTGAGCTCCAGCAAGGGCTCGCTGCCGTCGAGCTTGGCCGCGTCCAGCATCTGCCGGACCTTGTAGTCGGCGGGAGGCACGACTGGGAGCCCGTCGGTCCACCCCAGCCTGTAGCACTCCTCAATGGCCTCGATGGAGTCGCTGGCCTCGACCATGCCGGACCCCGTGCCGCTGCTCGCCATTGTCGCCTCCGTGGCCGGTGTTGCGTTGCCCGCCTCGCGTCCATGTACGCCTGGGACCGTGCCCAGGGGCGGGGAAGCCGGGCGCCCGTCCCTGGTCGCGCGTCCCCTATTCGAAGGTGAGGATGGAGCGGGTTGCGACCCCGCTCTGCATGTCCTCGTAGGCCTCGTTGATCTCCTCCAGGGGACGGTACCTGGTGATCATCTCGTCGAGCTTGAGCCTGCCGTCCATGTAAAGGCTCAGGAGCCAGGGGAAGTCCACCCGAGGCCTGCCGGCCCCATAGAAGGTGCCCAGGAGGCCCCGGTCCCGGAACAGGGGCTGGGCCGGGACCGAGACCTCGGACCCGGTGGGCGGGACCCCCACCATTACCGCCGTGCCACCCGGGGCGGTGCAATCGAAGGCCTGGCGCACTATCGACGGGAAGCCCACGACCTCGAAGGCGTAGTCCACCCCGCCGTTGGTTATCTCCAGGACCCGCTTGACCGGGTCCTCCTTGTCGGCGTTGACGAAGTGGGTGGCGCCCATCTCCCCGGCCTTCTCCAGCTTGAAGTCCGACGTGTCCACCGCGATTATCTTGGCCGCCGACGCCAGGCGCGCGCCCTGGACGACGTTCAGGCCGACGCCCCCGCACCCGAATATGGCGACGTTGCTGCCCGTCTCGACCCTGGCACGGTTGACCACGGCCCCCACTCCCGTCATCACGGCGCAGCCGATGAGGCAGACCTTCTCCAGGGGGATCTCCTCGGGGACCTTCACCAGGGAGCTGGACCGGACCACCGTCTCCTGGGAGAAGGTGGCGAGCCCGTGGGCGTAGGGGACGCCGTCCTTGCTGAAACGGGCGTCGGAGCCCTGTCTCATGTAGGTGGGGTACGTCTCGCACAGGTTGGGCCTGCCGGTCACGCAGGTGCGGCAGTGGCCGCACTGTCCGGCCAGGGAGAAGATGACGTGGTCCCCGGGGGCCAGGTCCGTGACCGCGGTCCCCACCTGCTGGACGACGCCGGAGCCCTCGTGGCCCAAGAGCCAAGGGAAGCTGATGGGGGTCGTGTGGCCGTCCACCGTGTGATAGTCGCTGCGGCAGACGCCTCCGCCGACAAGCTTCACACGGACCTCCTGGGGTCCGGGACCGTCCAGGTCCAGCTCCTCTACCCTGATGGGCGCGTGGGGCTCGTAGACGACGGCAGCTTTCAGGGGATGCTCCTACGCGTGGATTCCGCGATTCTCACCCAATTATAGCCCGGAACACGGGCACTGGGTAGGGGCGGATTCCGGCACCCGAGATGTAACGACGGTGAGGAGGGATGGAATTGTTCCTCCGGAGGAACAATTAAGGGACAATTGGGTCACGGGTGCAAAATCCTCCAGCGTACTGCCGGGAGCGGAGGGCGACGTGGTCTGGCTGATGGCATGGTGTCGACGCGAGTACCAGTCTGAGGGGCGGGTTTCGGGCCTGTCAAGGGCCATATGTCATCGGCGCCAAAGGGCGTCATGCCAGGGTGTTGCGCACCGGGGAGGAGGGTCGAGGAGGAAAGCGCCTAGCGGCGAAGGGCCGGCAGGTCGGCGCGCCGGAGGTCGTCGCCGACGTGGGCCTGGATCATGTCCAGCACGGGGAAGTCCCACTCGGACACGAAGGTGATGGCGGTGCCGAAGCGGCCCATCCGCGCCGTCCTGCCGATGCGGTGGACGTACTCCTCAACGTTGTCGGGGATGTCGTAGTTGATGACGTGGGACACCGCGGGGATGTCCAGGCCCCTGGCGGCCACGTTGGTCGCCACGAGAATCCTGAGCTTGCCGGCCCGGAACCTGCCCATGACGCTGTCCCGGTGGGCCTGGGTCATGTCGCCGTGGATGGCCTGCACGTCGTGTCGCCGGCGGCGCAGGTGGTCCACCAGCCTGTCCACGCCGATCTTGGTCCTGCGGAACACCAGGGCCTGGGTGATTCGTCCTTCGTCGCCGAGCAGCTCCTCGAAGAAGGCGGCGCGGTCCCGCTCGGACACCTCGTAGTATATCTGGTTGACCTGCTCCACGGGCTCGGCGTCCCCGCCCACGCGAAGCCACTCGGGGTTGGTCAGGTACCGGCGGGCGAGGGCGTGGATGGGGCCGGGCATGGTGGCGGAGAAGAGGAGGGTCTGGCGCGATTCGGGGGTGCGCCTTAGGATGTAGTGGATGTCCGGCGCGAAGCCGATGTCCAGCATCTGGTCGGCCTCGTCCAGGACCACGTGGCGGACCCTGCCGATGTCGATGGTCCGCCTCTGCATGTGGTCCATGAGGCGTCCCGGAGTGGCGACGACTATCTGCACCCCCTCGGAGAGGGCGGCGAGCTGGCGGCTCATGGCCTGGCCGCCGTAGATGGCGACGGAGCGTATCCCCGAGAACTCGGCCAGCCGGGACAGCTCCTTGGATACCTGGACGGCCAGCTCTCGCGTGGGCGCCAGGACCAGCGCCTGGATTTGCCGGGCCCCGGGGTCTACGGCCTCCACCAGGGGAATGCCGAAGGCCGCGGTCTTGCCCGTGCCCGTCTGGGCCTGCCCGACCAGGTCCCTGTTAGCCCTGGCGATGGGGATGACCAGCTCCTGGATGGGGGTGGGCGCCTCGTACCCCATGGCGGCCAGGGCACGGCCCACAGGCGGTGAAACCTCCAGGCTACCGAAGGAGGTGGGTGCGGGACGCCCGTTGTCCGAGGGGCTTGCCACGGCCGGGGACCGGGGGGCCTGTGGAGCCTCCGCCGTGCGCGGCCGCCGGCCACGGCCGCGACGGTTTCTCCTGGACGGCCGTTTCGGGGCGGAAGGCGCGGGTGACTCGGCTACAGCCGGGACAGCGGTCCGAGGGGGCGGGGCAGTCTCCGGGGGGCTCTGTTCGACGGTGGTGCTGGTGGGAGTGTTCCCTGGGACGACGGTGGTCAGCTTGCGGAGTAGTTTGCCGAGAATACGTTTACCTCAGATGCCATGGCCTGACGCCACGCTTGTTCACTGCGGACAATATAACATAGGCGCGGCGACTTGGGAAGCGGGGCCCTGACCGGGGCACGGGGGGCTTGCGCCCTCACCCCGGCCCTCTCCCATTGGGGAGAGGGGGTTGTTGGGCCGTGGCTGGTGCCTAGGTGGGCTGGGCGACTTTGTAGACCCTGGCCAGGTTGTCGCCCATTATCAGGGCGCGGTCGTCGTCGGTCATGAACTCGGTGTGGAGGCGCACCACGTCCCAGTTCTGCCGGTAGGTGACCACCCGCTGGCACCAGGGCATGTCGGTGCCCCAGATGAGGTTGCGGGCGCCGAAGTTCTCGTAGGCGGTCTTGAGGAACTGCTGGTGCCTCCTGTAGGGGTATTCGTAGTCCCGGCCCCAGGTGGACCACCGCTCGAAGATTAGCACGCAGCCGAACTCCAGGTAGAAGTTGCCCAGCTTGAGCAGGTCGAAGAACTCCCTGGGGTTGTCCACGTACTCGGGGTCCCTGGGGTTGCGCAGGTTGCCGCCCACGTGGCCGTCGATGACGTTCAGCTCCGGGAACCTGCGGCAGACGCTCTCGATGGCCCGTATCTCGGCCATGTAGTCGTCCCTGGAGTTGAGGCCGGTGTCGATGCACACGGGTATGCCCAGGCGCACCGCCTCCTTCCACAGGGGGTCGCAGCGGGGGTCGTCCACGGGCTGGCCCTTGGGCAACGCCGAGAAGAGCCCCTTGAAGCCGCGCTCCTCCACCGCCTCGGTGAGCTTCAGGATCTCGCCCTGGAGGTACTCGTCGCTCTGGGTGAGGTCGTACTGGATGGAGACGGTGCCGATGAACCTGTCGGGCCACTTGCTTATGATCTCCGGGACGAACCGGGTGCGCTCGTAGTTCGGCTCCATGTAGCCGCCCTCGAGGACGGCCATGTCCACGGACACGGCGTCCATGTGGGCCAGCATCTGCTCGGGGCTGTGGACCATGTCCTCCAGCATCACGGGGCCCCTGAGCATCCAGCAGGTCTCGCCGTGCTTGGTCCAGTTCCACTTGCCGTACTTGCCGACGGAGAACCCGACGTCCTCGCCGGGCTCGGGGATGTACCTGTGGTCGGTGTGGCTGGTGACCATGCGGTCCCTCCACAGCCTGCCGACCTTCTTCTGCAGCTCCCGCTCGTGGGCGGCTACGTCCTCGTATCCCGCGGGGCCTGCCTGGTCCGGAAACAGGTGGACGTGGTTGTCGATGATCATGTCTCCTCCTCGGGGAGCGGCCTGACGGCGGCGGACTGGTTGGCGCGACAGTGCTATTGTACTCGCCCCGGGGCCTGCTGCCCATACGTGGAGCCCATACGTGGGGATTGGACCGGCTCCTAGTCTCCCGGCCGGTCTTGGCGCCGCCGGTGTATAATGGTTGTCCTGAGCGGGCGGGAGACGTCCAAGACGAGAGGGGTGCGATGGCTGCTTCCATCGGCATTGTCGGCTGCGGAGCCATAGGGAGGTCGCTGGTGCGGGAGGCCCAGTCGGGCGGGATTCCTCCCGTGGTCGGCGTCGCAAGCCGGAACGCCGAGAAGGCCAGGGCATTTCTGTCCGAGCTCGGCGACCCGCCCCCCTACCTGGACCTGGAGGAGCTGATCGACCGGTCCACGCTGGTGGTGGAGGCGGCGGGGGGACACATCGTGCCCGACCTGGCCAGGCAGACCTTCGACGCGGGCAAGGACCTGATGGTCATAAGCGTGGGGGCGCTACTGGACCACCCGGAGGTGATGGACCGCTCCCGGGAGACGGGGTGCAGGCTGATGGCGCCCTCGGGGGCCATCGCCGGGCTGGACGGCATCAAGTCGGCGTGCGCCGGGGGCGTGGACCGGGTGACGATGGTCACCCGCAAGCCCCCAGAGGCCCTGGAGGGCGCCCCCCACCTGGTGGAGAACGGCATCGACCTGGATGGCCTGGACCACGAGATGGACGTCTTCTACGGCACCGCGCGGGAGGCGTGCCGTGGGTTCCCCGCCAACGTCAATGTGTCGGCCGCCGTGAGCCTGGCCGGACTGGGGCCCGACAGGACGATGATCAGGATCATGGCGGTGCCCGGCCTGGAGCGCAACTGCCACGACGTGGAGGTCGAGGGGGAGTTCGGCCTGCTGACCATTCACATCGAGAACACGCCCACCGAAAACCCCCGGACGGGGCGGCTGACGGTGCTGTCCATCATACGCTCGGTGAGGGACGCGACGGACCCGGTGCGCATCGGCACCTAGAGACGCACGCGGGCCGGACACGGCGCCCCTCGACGCCCAAGCCGGCGCCGCCGACCTCTATCCCTGCCCCTGGTCGAAGTCCTGTCCCCAGGTGCGCCCGAACTCGTCCCTGGCGACCATCTCGCCGGTCATGGAGGATGCGTCCTGCAGGGCGAGGTACACCGCGGAGGGGGCCACCACGGCCGGGTCCACCCGCTGGTGCCAGTCGCGCTGGGCCCAGGGGATGACCGACGACCCCTCGCTCGCCAGGCTGCCCGGGTTGAGGATGTTGACGGCGATGTTGTGCTCCCGGAGCTCCTCGGCCAGGATGCGGCTGAACATGTGCAGGGCGGCCTTGCTGGAGCTGTACAGCACGCCGCCGCCCCTGAGGTGGTCGTAGCCCATCCTGGAACCGATGTTGATGATGCTGCCCCGGCCCTGCTCCATCATGACGGGCACCACCCGGCGGCACATCAGGTAGGGGCCGCGCACGTTGGTGCCCATGGACAGGTCCCACCGGGCGTCGTCGATCTCCATCAGGGTCTCCCCGATGACCATGATGCCGGCGTTGTTCACGAGGACGTCGATCCTGCCGTACCGGTCCACCACGGTGTCGACCAGGGCGTCCACCTGCTCCTTGGACGAGACGTCGCAGGGCACGGAGATGGCGGAGCCTCCCTCGGCCTCTATGGCCGTGGCGGTGTCATCGGGAGTGCCGGGAAGTCCCGTGGGCGACTTGGGGCGGGCGGAGGCCACCACCGTGGCCCCCTCGCGGCCGAACTGCCGTGCGATGGCCCTCCCCAGGCCCCTGCTGCTGCCGGTTACGATGGCTACCATGCCGTCCATTCTGCCCATGTGAAGACTCCTGCACCGTTGGGATGGAGAGAATGTATCAGTGTGGGGCCCTGCGGTCAAACCGGGCGGCCCTGCCGGGGGCCGGCTCCCGGTTCGAGGGACCTGAGATTCCTCGCCGGCGGCTCTGGAATGACAGGCGGGCGGCTAGGGTTCACCATGGTAAGCCCGCTACGCGTGCCTTGCCGCCCCCGCATGGGGAGACATAGAATGGCCCTTGGGGAGTCCGTCCGCAGGCTAGATGATGAAGTACGACGTGATCGTGGTTGGAGGCGGCAACGCAGGGTGCGCCCTGGCGGCGCGGTTGTCCGAGGACCCGGCACGGGCGGTGCTGTTGCTGGAAGCGGGGCCGGACTACCCGGACTTCCAGCGCCTGCCCGACGACATCAAGTACAGCAACAACCAGATGGCGTCGTCGGTGGGCGGCCGCCACGTCTGGTCCTTCGACGGTTGGCCCACGCCGGACCAGCCCGCGCCGACCCCCATGGTGCGGGGCAGGGTGATGGGAGGCGGCAGCGCCGTCAACGGCGCGGTGCTCCTTCGGGGCAGTCCCCATGACTTCGGCGGGTGGGCCGCCGCGGGCAACCCCCGGTGGTCCTTCGTGGAGGTCCTGCCCTACTTCCGGAAGATGGAGCGGGACCTGGACTACCGCGACGACTTCCACGGGTCCGACGGGCCGGTGCCCGTGAGACACCACAAGCGGGAGGACTTCCTGCCCTTCCCCGAGGCCTTCTACCGCGCCTGCCTGGACGCCGGGTTCCCCGACCACCCGGACATCAACCACCCGGAGGCGACGGGCATCAGCCCCCTGGCGGTCAACAACGTGGACGGCGTCAGGATGAGCGTCGCCCTGACCTACGTCAACCCGGCCCGCCACCGGTTGAACCTCACGGTGAGGGGCAACGCGCTGGTCACCCGCATCCTGTTCTCGGGGAGGAGGGCCACCGGCGTTCGCGTCGAGAGCGGCGGCCGGGAGTTCACGGTGGAGGGCCGGGAGATCGTGCTCAGCGCCGGCGCCATCAAGTCGGCGCACCTGCTGCTGGTGTCGGGTGTGGGGCCGGGAGACCAGCTACGCCGCCTGGGCGTGCCGGTGGTCCAGGACCTGGCGGGCGTGGGCAAGAACATGAAGGAGCACCCGCAGATAGGGGTCCGGCTGGCCGTCGACGAGGGCGTCGTCATGGACCCGGACGCTCCCCGGCGACAGTGCGCCCTGCACTTCACGGCCTCGGGCTCGGACACCCCCAACGACCTGATGGTCATGCCCGCGTCCTTCGCCATCAGGCTGGGCCAGGACCCGAGGCTGCACGACGGGCTGCGTCTTACGCCGTCGCTGTACCGGCCGGCGGGGTCGGGGGGTCTGACCCTCGCCTCCGCCGACCCACACGTCCAGCCGAAACTGGACTACCGCTTCCTGGAGGAGCCGTGGGACCGCCAGAGGCTGCGGGAGTGCGTGCGCCTGTGCGTCCGCCTGCTGGAGCACGAGGCGTTCAGGGGCATCGTCGCGAAGAGGGTGGAGCCGGCCGACGAGGACGTGGAATCGGACGGCGCGCTGGACCGCTGGATGATGAGGACGGTGGTGTCGACCACGACGCAGCACATGTCGGGCACGTGCAAGATGGGGCCGGCGTCGGACGCCTCGACGGTGGTGGACCAGCACTGCCGGGTACACGGCGTGGAGGGCCTCAGGGTGGTCGATACGTCCATCATGCCGGACATCGTCTCCGCCGGCACCAACGGCACGGCCATCATGATAGGGGAGCGGGCCGCGGACTTGGTGAGGGAAACGGAGGCCCGGTAGAGCTGCTCCTCTAGGCGTGGGGCGGCCGCATGGTGTGCCAGGGTGTGGCCTGCTCGTAGGCGTGGGCCACCTTCAGTACGGTCTCCTCGGCTCCCGGGCGGCCGGTTATCTGCAGGCCGATGGGCAGTCCGGCGGTGCTGAAGCCGCACGGCACCGAGACCGCCGGGGTGCTGGCCAGGTTGAAGGCGCTGGTGCGCATGAACGGGAGCTGCTCTGCCGACGCCTTGTCCGTGATGACCAGGTCGCCCTCCTGTATCCTGGGAGCGGTCCTGGCCGAGGTGGGCAGGGCCAGCACGTCGTACTTCTCCAGCGCCTTCAGGACCTGGTCCCGGAGCATGGTCCGCAGCTTCTGGGCCTTGTAGTAGACCTGGGCCGGCACGACGCTGCCCGTCAGCAGGCCCACCCGGTTGTCATGGCCGAAGTCATGCAGGCGTTCCCGGACAGATTTCTGGTGGTAGGCCGCAGACTCCACGCGTATCAGCAGGCCGGATACGTCGGTCATGTGCCCGGCCAGGGGTATGGAGACCTCTTCCACCGAGGCGCCCAGCCCGCCAAGGACCTTGGTGGCGGCGACCACGGCGGCCAGGACCTCGGGGTCGGCCACCTCGCTGTGGACCTCCTCGGATATGACTCCGACCCTCATGCCGCCTATGTTGCCGTCCAGGGCGGCGGCGTAGTCGGGCACGGGGGTGTTCCACGTATAGGGGTCCTTGGGGTCGTAGCCGGCGATGGCCCCCAGGGTTATGGCGGCGTCCTCCACCCGGCGGGATATGGGCCCCAGGGTGTCCATGGACCAGACGCCGGGCATGACGCCGTAGCGGCTCACGCGGCCCCATCCCGGCTTCATGCCGACCAGACCCGACCAGGCCGACGGGCGTCGCAGCGACCCTCCCGTGTCCTCGCCGACGGAGGTTGCGCACAGGAAGGCGGCGGTGCCCGCGCCGGAGCCGCTGCTGGACCCGCCGGGCGAGAAGTTCAGGTCCCACGGGTTGTGGGGGATCCGGAACCGGTGGGAGAAGGCGGTGATGGCGAACTCGGTCATGTTGTGCTTGCCCAGCAGGACCGCGCCGGCCCTCTTCAGGTTGGCGATAGCCGTGGCGTCCTCGTCGGGCACGAAGTCGGCCAGGATGCGGGAGCCCCCCGTGGAGCGGACCCCCTTGCTCCACATCTGGTCCTTGACCGCCACGGGGATGCCGTGCATGGGCCCCAGGTAGCCGCCCCCGGCGATGGCCTCTTCGGCCTCACGGGCCGCCCGGAGGGCGTCGCCGCGGCACACGGTGAGATAGGCGTTGAACCTGAAGTCCACCTCGTCGATGCGGTCGAGGTAGGCCTCGGTGGCCTCCACGGGCGACACTTCCCTGCTGCGGATCAGCCGGGACAGATCGGCGGCGCTCAGGAACGGTATGTCGGCCTTGTCCATGGAGTCCCCCTTTTCCGTACTCTGCTGGGCCATCAGGCACGATTATACCACTGCAGGCCGCGGTGGGGGTCGTGGTTCGGGTTAGTGACGGGTTCCTGAGTCGACCCCCACTACAGCACCGAACTGAACCTCGGAGTGTCAGTTCTCGATTTCGTTCGTCTCATGGACTTATACTGGGCTGGGCCATGTGAGGACTCATACGATGACTCTATCGAGTCGTGACCATGTCAACAGTCCGGGACAGTCCGATGAGAAGCATAACCACTGACCTGTTGGCCGGGGTCTTGGTGGGTGTTGTCTTGGTGCCAACGGCGATGGCCTACGGTGTCATTGCGGGCTTGGGGCCAGTGGCCGGCCTCTACGGAGCTATCGTCCTCGGGCTTCTGGCTGCAATCATGGGGAACACCCGCGGGCTTATCTCAGGCCCCAACATATTTGTCACGATCGTCCTGGCGTCGGTGGTATCCGAGCATGGGGTGGAGGCCGGGTTTACAGCGGCTCTCGTATCCGGTGTTTTCCTTATGGTCTTCGGATTTACCAGACTTGGGCGGTTTGTCGTCTACATCCCCCACTCGTTGTTGTCGGGATTCTTCACCGCCGCGGGCATGGTCCTGGTCGTCACCCAGGTCTTGCCGGCCATCGGTCTGCCTCCGGCGTCGGGGGGCGTCGTCGGCAGCGTCAAAGCGTGGAGTACCGCAACCATCGACGTCGACGCGCTCGCTGTTACCGTGGTTACCGTAGCGGTCGGGGTCTTTTGGCCAACCCGGCTGTCCAGGTATGCTCCGGGCCAGTTCGTGGCCCTGTTGGTGGGGAGCGCGGCCGGAATCATCTGGTTCACGGGCGCTCCCGTGATAGGCGAGGTGCCGCGAGGCTTGCCGACGTTAACTTGGCCCGTGTTTGCTCCAGAGGTAATTCCATCGGCCTTCACGATGGCCTTGCTATGCTCCGCAGTGACGCTGCTAACTTGCCTGCAGGCCGACGCTACGACCGGTGGGCGCCATCAGCCGAACCGGGAGCTGGTGGCCCAGGGTGTCGGTAACGTCGTGGCGGGACTGATCGGAGGCAACCCCGGCGGCGTCAGCTCGATCACATTCCTGAACCTGCAATCAGGTGGACGAAGCAAGATTGCAGGTGTGACGTCCGCGGTGGTAGTCGCATTGGCTTTGATGGTGCCGTTCAACCGGGTCCCGTTGTCCATGCTGGCGGGCATCATCATGGTCACGGGCTACCGGCTCGTGGATTGGGAGTTCTTGCGACGGGTCCGGCGTATACCTGTCGGCTATACAGTGGTGATGCTGGTGACCGCCGCCGCCGCGTTGCTCATCGACTTCACGATGGCGATTCTAGCGGGGCTGGTCCTATCCACACTGGTGGACGTTACACGGTCGCACAGACGTGAGCTAGAACGGCTGGTGTCCGTGCCCCTTCCCGATACCGAGATATGGCCCGACTTAGACCCTTACCAAACGAGGGTGGGGCTGATCGTCATGCCCGATAGGGTGTCTGTGGCCTCTGCACGAGAGCTTGCCAGGATTCTTGGGGGCGACATACAGGCCAGCCAGGCGATCATCATGGATTTCAGCCGCACTGTCTATCTGGACGATACCGCGGCGGTACTCATCATGAAGGTCATAGACCGCAAGCCGGTGGTGGTTTCTGGGCTACACGGGGAACCCGCAACTATGCTGGCCGCGTTCGGGACCCTGCGCCCAGACAACTGCGCCCAAGACATGGAAAGCGCCAAGGCCAGGGTACGGATGATGGTTGAATCCCAGGGGGACTAGCATGGTGTCCGTGCGACCAGACACAAGAGACGCCCGGGGTATGCGGGCGTGCTGGCCGACTATCTCGGATACGTTTTGAAGGCGGATGAGGCCGAGGACCGAGCAGTTGTATGGCGGGAGTGGGAGGGAGTCGAACCCACCTACCCCGTGCTAACGAGGCACAACGGATTTGAAGTCCGCAAGAGCCACCGGGCCCCATCCACTCCCTTGTCGGGACGTCCTACTCCAGGGCGGAGTCGATCTTCTTCTTCAGGGCGCCCTTGGGCACCGCGCCGACGATCTGGTCGACGGGCTGGCCGCCCTTGAACACCAGCAGGGTCGGGATGCTGCGCACCCCGTAGGTCATCGCCGTGGTGGGGTTGGCGTCCACGTCGAGCTTGGCGAACCCCGCCTTGCCGTCGTACTCCTGGGATAGCTCCTCGACTATGGGCGCTATCATCTTGCAGGGCATGCACCAGTCGGCCCAGAAGTCGACCAGCACGGGCATGTCCGACTGTAGCACCTTCTCCTCGAAGTCCTGATCGGTAACCGGGTATGTCCCAGCCATTTTGCTCCTTCCCTCTGTGGGATTGCCCCGTGGGGGTTGTCTACGTTGGGTGGCGGCAGAGGGCCGGAGGTCCAGAAGGCCGTCCGCTGGGTCCAGTTTATACCCGTGGGCCGGAGTCCTGTCAAGGACGGCGGGGGTTCCTTGGCACCCGATACGGGTTGGGTTATATTGGTATGGTCAGAGAAGGGATGGTGACGAGTGGACTTCCTTGGCATCGGCGTCCTGGAGCTTCTGGTCATACTTCTCATCGCGGTGGTGGTCCTGGGCCCGGCGGGAACGGTCAAGGGGGCCAGGACCATCGGAAAGATGCTGGGCGAGGTGCGTCGTTCCATGACCGACCTGTCCAAGGCCGTGGAGGCGGAGGAGAGAGAGCTGGAGAAGGGCCTGAACCGTCCCGAGCCGGTGGCCCGGGGAGGACCGGATGGGCCTGGGCGCCCCGAGCCAGTGGACCGTAGAGGGCCGGAGGGTCCGGAGCAGCCCCGGTGAACGTGGCGGAGACCCCCCTGCGAAAGCACCTGGAGGAGCTTCGCAGGAGGCTGATCATCTCGGTGGCGGCCGTCGTCGTCGCCATGGGCGTGGCCTTCGTCTTCCACGAGCAGATCATCAGGCTGCTCCTGCGCCCCTCGGAGCTGGAGGCCGCCGCCGACGGCGGAGCGGGCCTCGTCTTCGTCGAGGTCACCGAGATGCTGGCCGTGACGATGAAGGTCTCCCTGCTGTCCGGTCTGGTGCTGGCCTTCCCCGTGGTGCTGTTCCAGATCATCATGTTCGTCGCGCCGGGGCTCACGTCCCGGGAGAAGCGCTATGTGTTCGCGTTCATGCCCGGGGTGGTGCTGGCCTTCGCGGCGGGGGTGGCCTTCGGCTACTTCGTGATGATACCCCCGGCGATCAGGTTCCTGGTGGGGTGGGGCAGCGACATCGCCACGCCGATGATCCGCATCGGCAACTACGTCAACGTGGTGGTGACGCTGCTGTTCTGGTTGGGCGTGGTCTTCGAGACGCCCATAGTGATGTTCCTGCTGGCCAAGCTGCGGATAGTGTCCTGGAGGGGGTTCGCCCGGTGGCGCAGGTACTGGGTGGTCGTGTCGTTTATCCTGGGGGCGCTCATCACCCCCACCTTCGATCCCGTGAACCAGGGGTTGGTGGCGGTGCCGCTGATACTGCTGTACGAGCTGGGGATATGGCTGGCGAGGTTTGCGGCCCGCCCCGGCTCCTCAACGTATTCGGAGGCGACGGCCGAGCGGGGCTGACGGTCCTGGGGAGGATGACTGGGGACGGGAGCTAGCCGGACTTCTTCGACCCGGACTTGACCTTCTTGCTGTCCTCGTCGGGCTCTTCCAGGTCGATGACCTCCTGGCCCGTCACCGCGCTCTTGAAGGCGCGCAGCCCCTGGCCCAGGGAGGCGCCGATCTTGGGCAGGCGCGTGGCCCCGAACAGCAGGAGTATCACGACGGCTATGATGGCGATCTCAGGTCCGCCGATGCCCCGGAAGATCAAGAGGGGCGGCTCACCCAGCAAGCTCATCGTACCTCCCTGTGCCCGTGCCTGGGATCCTCTAATATCATATCAGCGCCGCTTGACCCAGGCAAGACGCCCGGGTGACGCTTCTGGCTGGCGTTGGCCGGGTTGTTCAACGCTCGCCGGTCATACGTCGTAGCGTTCCCGCCAGTAGGCGGCCCAATCGGAGACTTCCCGTGGAACTGCTTGGACTATGCCTTCGAGCAGAGTGGCCGGGGCAACCATATGAAATTGAGACTTAGAATCCTTGAGACAAGCCCGCATCACGTCCTCGACCGTTGCCGGTTGCGGGAACCGTCGGGCCAACGGAGGCGAGGTTACTTTGTTGCCCTCGGCGATACTCCGGTAGGCCAGATTCCGGTCCGGCACAACCACCACGACCTTGGCCTCGTCGATGTCGAGCTCTCGGTCATGTACCATCCGGTCGGCCAGGAGCCTTTGCCGCATGATCTGGTAGAAGGGTTCGTAGAGGAACTCATCCATTTGCGGGGCGGCTGCCGGGTCAAATGAGGAGTGTGGGGCGTGATAACGGTCGCGGTACCTCTTCCGGCGGGTGTCTCCGGCTCGGCCCTTACCCTTGCAGTCTGGGCGGGTACTCAGATAGTCCTCTACGTACTTCCACTCCAGCAGATAGGCCCGCCGTCCGGTTCTGGTCTCGGCAACCAGAAAAGCGTCTATGCTGGTAGAGTTGGCCCCTCTGGTTCCCGCTCCTTCCAGGGGACCGCCACAGCCAATCCACTCGAACTCCACTGGGGAAGTATTCCCATTGTGGGATATGTCTACTATGTCGTCGACATCGTCGTCAATGGCGCGGAGAGCGGCTCTGAGAGCCCCGGGGACCGCTGCCAAGGGAAGCAGGAAGTTAACGCAGGATACTTGGGAGCTAGCCATGTTGCGGGTGGGGCCGGAAGTCTTGCTGTCGTCGCCGCTCCTAGAAGACTTCCACCAGGGAATTCCCCGCTTGCGGAAGAACTCCACGGCTCCGCCTGCGCCCCGGATGCCAGGATAGAGGCTAGACTCCTCGTAGCCAAGGGCCAAGAGGTGCTTGTTTCGCCGCCCCTTCTCATCCGTTGGAGAGCGCGCTTTTTCACTGATAGTGGCGGAGGTGTCTCGAAACCACCCTTGGCGCCGTCTGGCGTCTACAGCGAATCTTGCTCCGCCGTTAGGTCGTTGCATGCTGTTCACCTCCATGCGCGTCCAGTGTCGTCGCTCCAAGTGAGGCGCAATCCTCTGTAGGGAGAATCCGGCCACCATTTGTCAAAGGATGGCAGCGTTCGCCTTCCAAGCCTAGTATGCCACAATCCGAGACTGTTCAGAGGGCACTTCGGATGCCTCGCGACCAAGACGACACTTATGGCAATGAGTCGAGACCCCTCGCTGTCGCTCGGGGTGACAGCGGAACGACCCCGACCACCCCAACCTTGTCAAAAGCACGCCTGGAACTTAAGATGGGTGGCATCTCTCCTTGGGGTTGAAGCATGCGTCAGACGGCCCTGTCATTCCATGCGCAAGACCTGAAGCTGGAGGGGGTCCTGGGACTCCCTGACCAGGGGCCCGGCCCGTTCCCCGGAGTCGTGCTGTGCCACCCCCATCCCCTGCGCGGCGGGAACATGAACAACAACCTGGTGCTCTCCGTCTACCACGGCCTGGTGGCGGCTGGTTTCGCCGCACTCAGGTTCAACTTCCGCGGCGTGGGCAACAGCCAAGGGACCCACACTGAGGGAGAGATGGAGGTCCAGGACGCCGAGGCGGCGCTGCGGACCCTGGAGGGGGCCGAGGGCGTCGACGCGTCACGCCTGGGCATCGCCGGCTACTCCTTCGGGACCGGCGTGATTCTCCGGAACCTGTCCGGCTACCCTTCGGCAAGGTCCATCGTCCTGTTCTCGCCGCCCGTCCGCTTCCTGGAGCCCGCCGGGATCGACGCCGACCCGAGGCCCAAGCTCTTCGTGTGCGGCGATAGCGACGAGTCGGTGCCCGTGGAGCCCCTGAAGGAGCGGCTGGAGTCTATGGGAGGGCCGGTGGAGTGGCGGATAGCCCAGGGAGTGGACCACTTCTGGTGGGATAGGGAAGCCGAGGCGGCGGGGCACGCCGTCGAGTTCTTCGCCAGGACCCTCGGCCGGCCCCCGGCCTGGGAGGAGTCATGACCGATATCCTGATACGCAACGGCAGGGTCGTCGACGGCACCGGGAACCCCTGGTTTCGGGGGGACGTCGCCATCACGGACGGGCGCATCGAGTACGTGGGCAAGGCCCGCTCCCAGGGGGCGGCAAGGGTGATCGACGCCGGGGACATGTGTGTGTGCCCAGGGTTCATAGACATGCACGCCCACGCGGACCTGACGGTGTTCTACAAGGACGTCCAGGACTACAAGCTCAGGCAGGGGATCACGACGGAGGTCGCGGGCAACTGCGGGTTCACGGCGGCGCCCCTCGACCCGGACACCGAGGAGATGCTGAAGCGGTACATGGCCTTCATCACTCCTCCCAGCGGCGTCTCGTGGGACTGGCGCACCTTCGATGAGTACCTGCACGCGGTGGACGCCTCGTGTCCCTCCACCAACATAGCCCCGCTGGTGGGGCACGGCACCGTTCGCATCGCGGTGACCGGTTTCGACCAGAGGGCGCCCTCGGACGCCGAGCTGGAGCGCATGAAGGCCCTGGTCGACGAGGCGATGGGCTCGGGGGCCTTCGGCCTCTCCACGGGCCTGGTCTACGTGCCCGGCACCTACGCGGAGACCGGGGAGATCGTGGAGCTGGCCCGGGTGGCGGGGGAGTACGGCGGGATCTACGCCACCCACATGCGCAACGAGGGGCAGGACCTGGTGCAGTCGGTGGCGGAGACCATCGAGATCGGGCGCAGGGCCGGGCTGCCCGTCCAGGTCTCCCACCACAAGGCCGTCGGCAGGGCCCACCACGGCAAGGTGCGCGACTCTCTGGCCCTTATCGACCGGACCAGGGCCGAGGGCCTTGACATAACCATCGACCAGTACCCCTATCGGGCCAGCAGCACGACCCTCCAGGCGGTGCTGCCTCCCTGGGCCCAGGAGGGCGGCGTGGACCAGGTGATGGCCCGCCTGGATGACGCCGATGCCCGTGAGCGCATCAGGGGCGAGGTGTTGAACCCCGAGGGTGAGACGCGCATGGGCGCGACGCTGGACAACGTGACCATATCCTCCCTGCCCGGCGACGCCAACCAACGTTTCATCGGCCGCAACATCCGGGAGATCGCCGGGATGCGCGGCCAGGACCCGGTGGACGCCATCTTCGACCTGCTGCTGGAGGAGCGGTGCGCCGTGGCGATGGTGTCCTTCTCCATGTCCGACGAGGACGTGCGCACGGTGATGGTCCATCCCACGATGATGGTGGGCACCGACGGCCTGTACACTCCGGGCAACCCCCACCCCCGGGTGTACGGCACCTACCCCCGGATACTGGGCCGCTACGTCCGCGAGGAGGGCCTGCTCACCCTGGAGGACGCGGTGCGCCGCATGACCTCCTTCCCGGCCCGAAAGCTGGGCCTGGGGAGCAAGGGGATGCTGCGGCCCGGCGCCGACGCCGACGTGGTCGTCTTCGACCCGAATACTGTGATAGACAGGGCCACCTTCGAGGAGGCCAGGCAGTACCCCGAGGGCATCGAGTACGTGCTGGTCAACGGACGGGTCTCCGTCGACGGCGGGCGGTTCACCGGCGACACGGCGGGCCGGGTGCTCCGGAAGGGCCGGGACTAGGGCCGGACCCGCGGCGGGAAAGCCGGACCAAACGTGAGCAGGCCCGGTGCGAGCAAGCCCGGTGCGAGCAATACGGAGGTACGATCGATGGCTGAAGATACGGTCTATAGCGAGCTGGACCGGTACCTGGAGACCACCTCCAGGTCCAGAGAGATGTGGGAGGAGGCCAAGCGGTACCTCCCGGGCGGCGACACCCGCAACAGCATCTTCTGGGCGCCTTATCCCGTCTACATCCAGGACGGGAGCGGCTGTCACGCCGTGGACCTGGACGGCACCGACAGGCTGGACTTCATCGGCAACATGACCAGCCTGCCCCTGGGCAACGCCTACCCGCCCGTCGTCAAGGCGGTGCAGGAGCAGGCGGCCCGGGGCTTGGTCTATAACGCCCCCAACGAGCACCAGGTGCGTCTGGCCCGGCTGCTGTGCCGCCGGGTGCCCTCGGTGGAGCTGGTACGGTTCACCAACTCGGGCACCGAGGCGACCCTCAACGCCGTGCGGGCCGCCCGGGCCTTTACGGGCAGGACCAAGATCGCCAAGTGCGAGGGCGGCTACCACGGCACCCACGACGCGGTGTCCGTCAGCGTGCGGACGGACCCGGCCATGGGAGGAAGCCCCGAACGTCCCACGGCGGTCCCCAGCGTAGCGGGCCTCCCCCCGTCGGTGGTCGAAGAGGTGGTGGTGATGCCGTTCAACGACACGGCGGCGGCCAGGGCCATCCTGGAGGACAACGCGGGGGAGCTGGCCGCCGTCATAGTCGAGCCCGTGCTGGGAGGGTCGGGGATGGTCCCCGCGGACCAGGAGTACCTGGACGCGCTGAGGGAGTTCACCGAAGTGGACGGCAGCGTCCTGATATTCGACGAGGTGATCAGCTTCCGGGCGTCCCATGGCGGGGCCCAGGAGCACTACGGCATCCGGCCCGACATGACCACCTTCGGCAAGGTCATAGGCGGAGGATTTGCCGTGGGCGCCTTCGGGGGTCGCAGGGACCTGATGGACCTGTACGACCCGACGACGGGTCCCGTCGTGGGCCATGCCGGCACCTTCAACGGGAACCCCATGACCATGGTCGCGGGCGCCGTGACGCTGGAAGACCTGACCCCCGACGTCTACGACCGGCTGGAGCCTCTCACCGAGGGCCTGCGCCAGGGAGTCCGGGACGCGTGCGCCGAGCTGGACGTCCCCGTGCGTGTGACGGGCCTGGGGTCCCTGTTCGGCATCCACTTCCTGGACCGGCCCGTGCGGACCTACCGCGACGTACACTCCAGCGACAGGGACCTGCGCCAGAGGGTCTTCTGGGGGCTCATGAACGAGGGAATCCTGTCCACCGCGAACCTGGTCGGCGCCGTGTCCAACCCCATGGGCCAGGGGGAGGTGGACGCCTTCGTGGAGGCCTTCCGCACGGTGCTGGCCCGGAATGCCGGATAGCCCTCCGGCTCGCTCCCTCTGCTTGCCGTCATTCCCTCGCTGGCAGACTGTAGCTTAACCGTCATACCCGCGAAAGCGGGTATCCAAATCCCGGGGCTCTAGGCACGAGCATATTGGACTCCCGCGTTCGCGGGAGAGACGAGGCAGCGGCACGGTTGAGTTTCGCGACTGCCTCCGTTCGGTGCCCCAAGTTGTTACGTCCCGTACTCAGTGATATAGTAAGAGCGGTGGGGGGGACCGTGGCGCCGAAGGGGAGCATAGAGCGGGACCGGCGGGACCTTTTCCGGAGCCTCAGACGGACGATAGGCGACGAAAAGGTAATCGCCGGGATGGAGCGCGTGCCCCGGGAGGCCTTCGTGCCTTCTGAGAGCCGCCACCTGGCCTACAAGGACATAGCCCTCTCGATAGGCCGGGAGCAGACGATCTCCCAGCCGTACATCGTTGCCCTCATGACGAGCTGCCTGGGCCTGCGGGGCACAGAGCGCGTGTTGGAGGTGGGTACGGGCAGCGGGTACCAGGCCGCGGTCCTCTCGCACCTGGTGCCCAATGGACGCGTCCTGACGGTGGAGCGCATTCCCTCACTGGCCGAGCGGGCCCGAGTCGAGCTGCTGCGCCTGGGACGCGACAACGTCGAGGTGCGCGTGGAGACGCGGGTCCTCGGCTGCCCCGAGAAGGGGCCCTTCGACGCCGTCATCGTAACCGCCGCCGCTCCGGCCCTTCCCCGTGCCCTCATGGACCAGATGGCGACGGGAGGCCGCATGGTGATACCGGTGGGCACCCGCCTGCAGCAGGAGCTGGTGAGGGTGCTCAGGACCGACGAGGGGCCCGCCGTCTCGCTGCTGGGTCCCTGCCGATTCGTGCCCCTCATCGGCCCGGACGCGTGGCCCGAGGAGTGAGGACGGGGCGGGCCCTTTTCGTTGTATTCCCTTCGGGCCCCCTGATATACTGGTAGCCGCTCCGCCGGTGCGTCCGCGCCCGCGGCCGGAAGTGCGATGGAATACGAGCCTGTAATCGGACTGGAGATCCACGTTCAGCTACTCACCCGCAGCAAGATGTTCTGCTCCTGCCGCGCGGAGTACCAGTCTGCGGACCCCAACAGCCTCGTCTGTCCCGTATGCCTGGGCATGCCCGGCACCCTGCCCGTGGTCAACCGCAGGGCGGTGCGGCACGCCATAGTGACGGGGCTGGCCCTTGACTGCGACATCGCCGAGTACACCAAGTTCGACCGGAAGAACTATCTGTATCCTGACCTGATGAAGGGATATCAGATCTCCCAGTACGACGCGCCTGTGGCCACCGGCGGCCGCCTGGAAGTGGACGTAGGAAGCGGCGACGGGGCGTATACCAGGAGCGTGGGCGTTGCCCGGGTCCACCTGGAAGAGGATGTTGCCAAGCTGCAGCACTTCCGGGACGCCGAGGACCGGGGCGGGCAGTACAGCCTGGTCGACGTAAACCGGGGCGGCGTTCCCCTGATGGAGATCGTCAGCGAGCCGGACCTGCGGTCCCCCGAGGAGGCCCGCCTGTACCTCACCGGCCTCCGGTCCATCCTCCGGTACCTGGATGTGTCCACCGGCAACATGGAGGACGGGAGCTTCCGCTGTGACGCCAACATCAGCGTCAGGCCACGGGCGAGCCGTGAGTACATGTCCCGGGTGGAAGTCAAGAACATGAACAGCTTCAAGGCCGTCCACGACGCCCTGGAGTACGAGATCGGACGCCAGGCCCGAGTGGTCGAGGAGGGTGGCACGGTGGCGCAGGAGACCCGGGGATGGGTCGAGGAGAGGCGCGTCACCGTTTCCCAGAGGAGCAAGGAGTACGCCCACGACTACCGCTACTTCCCCGAGCCGGACATCCCGCCCCTGTCCATCGAGCCCGCGTGGGTCGAGGAGCTGCGCCGGTCGCTGCCGGAGCTGCCCGAGAAGCGCCGCAGCCGGTTCATGGAGCAGTACGGGCTGCCGGCCTACGATGCGGGCCTGCTGACCGGCGCCAGGGCTACGGCGGACTACTTCGAGGAGTGCATGGCCCTTGCCGGTGCCGAGGCCGGGCAGGCAAGGGCCAAGACCGTCGCCAACTGGGTCCTGGTGGAGCTGGGGCACCTGCTGGGCCGGGAAGGCGCCGGCATCGAGGAGTGCAGGGTCACGCCGGCCCACATGGCGGACCTGGCCCGGCTGGTGGAGTCGGACGCCATCAACGGCACCCTGGCCAAGAGGGTCCTGGAAGAGTCCTTCGAGACCGGCGACCTCCCCTCGGTGGTCGTCCGGGACCGGGGATACGTCCAGATCAGCGACTCCGCCGCCGTGGAGTCGGCCGTGGATGAGGCCGTGGGCTCCAATCCCGAGGCGGTGGCCGACTACGTCAAGGGCAAGGAGACGGCCGCCAGATTCATCGTGGGGCAGGTGATGAAGCTCACGGGGGGCCGGGCCAAGCCGGCCCTGGTCAACGACCTGGTGAAGAGGAAGCTCGAGAGGGTGAGGGTGGCCAATGGCTCTTAACATTCTGCAGATACTGATCTCCGGCGTCCTCATAATAGTGATCCTCATGCAGGTGAGGGAGTCGGGCTCCGGGCTGTTCGGCAGCGCCCAGGCCAGCTACCGCACCCGCCGGGGCCTGGAGAAGACCCTGTTCCAGTTCACCATCGTCCTTGCCGCCGTGTTCCTGTTGGTGTCGATACTCAGCGTACGGTTCTTCTAGTGGCCTATCTCCGAAGTTGGTTGGCCCCTCCCAGGGTTATCGAGCCCACCCTCCCACCCCGCGCTCCGCGCGGGCAAAGGAACCTCCGCCCACCGGTGGACCGGGACTTGACCGGAGACGGACGGGCTTATTCGACGGACCCGTGAGACGGCACGCCAGCACGGTTGCCGGCTTCGGCCTCCCTGGTAGATAGATGGCGGCTCCCCCTCCGATCATCACTCTGACCACCGACTTCGGCGCCCGCGATGCCTACGTCGGCGTGATGAAGGGCGTCATCCTCGGGATCAACCCCCGGGCGTCCATCGTGGACCTGAGCCACGAGGTGGAGCCCCAGGCCATCGCCCAGGGGGCCTTCATCATCGGCAGCAGCCACCGCTTCTTTCCCAGCGGGACCATCCACGTGGTCGTCGTCGACCCGGGTGTGGGGACGTCGCGGAAAGCGGTCCTGCTCGTGACACCCGCGGGACGCTTTCTTGGGCCTGACAACGGGGTCCTCACCCACGTGGCAGAGCCGGGCTACGTCGACGGGGATGGGCTGGCTCCGGGGTACGAGGCCTACGAGCTGTCCAACCGCGATCTGTGGCTGGGCCCTCCCAGCGACACCTTCCACGGGCGGGACGTGTTCGCGCCCGTGGCGGCCCATCTCTCCCTGGGCGTGCCCCACAGCGAGGTCGGTCCGCGGCTGTCACGGCTCACCCTGCTGCCCCGGGTGACTCCCGCCTGGGACGGCCCGGTGCTGGAGGGCAGTGTGGTCCATGTGGACCGGTACGGGAACCTGGTCACCGACATTCCCGAGGGCCTGCTGCGCGGCGAAGGGGAGCTGGTGGTCCAGGTGAGGGGACGGCGCATCCGTGGGCTGAGCCGCTCCTATGCCGAGGCCGGGCCTCTGCTGGCCATCGTGGGAAGCAACGCCACCCTGGAGGTGGCGGTGAGGAACGGGAGCGCCGCGGAGGCCCTTGGCGCGGGGGTTGGGGACGCAGTGGGGGTGGAAGCCGCCCTCTCCTCCGGCCCTGGATAGAAGGAGCCTCGGCCCCTGTCGCCGCAGGGCCGCGGCCATTGACACGACCCTAGGCCGTGCTAAGATTGGGCTGTCGGAGCTTGGACACGCTACGTGCTTGGGGGTGCCATGGAGCTTAGCAAAGATACCCTTCGGACGCTGTACGTCACGATGGTTACCATCCGGCATTTCGAGGAGCTGGCCTCCAACGCGGTGGCCCAGCGGCAGATCTCCGGGTCCATGCACCAGTCCGCCGGCCAGGAGGCGGTGCCCACGGGCATATGCGCCCACCTCCGGGACGACGACTACATCGCCAGCACCCACAGGGGCCACGGCCACTGCATCGCCAAGGGCGTGGACCCCAAGCTGATGGTGGCCGAGCTGTTCGGCAAGGCCACCGGGTGCAACAAGGGCAAGGGCGGGTCGATGCACATCGCCGACATGAGCAAGGGGATGCTGGGCACCAACGGCGTCGTGGGCGCCAGCGTCCCCCTGGCCGTGGGAGCGGCCCTAACCAGCCGCGTAAACGGGACCGACAACGTGGCGGTGGCCTTCTTCGGCGACGGCGGCGCCAACCAGGGGGTGCTCCACGAGAGCATGAACCTGGCCTCGGTATGGAAGCTCCCGGTGATATTCGTTTGCGAGAACAACCAGTACGCGGAGTCCACGCCCGTGGAGTACGCCACGGCCATCCCCAACGTAGCCGACCGGGGCGCCGCATACAACATGCCGGGCGTCGTCGTGGACGGCATGGACGTCTTCGCCGTCTATGACGCCGCGGGGGAGGCGGTGGCCCGGGCCCGGTTCGGCCAGGGGCCCAGCTTGCTGGAGTGCAAGACCTACCGTTTCTACGGACACCACGGCGGGGACGACCGCTACAGCTACCGCACCCTCGAGGAGGAGAAGCTGTGGCGGGACCGGGACCCCCTGGTCCTCTTCCGGGACAGGGTAATTGCGGACGAAACTTTCAACAAAGAGGAGCTGGACGGGATCGACTCGTCCGTCGAGCAGCAGATCCAGGACGGCATCAAGTTCGCCGACGACAGCCCCTTCCCCTCCCCCGACGAGCTGTACACCGACGTGTACGTGGACTACCCCCTGGAGGCCCTGAGGCGCGGGACCAACATGACGGTCTGACCCTGAGTCGGACCGAAGGGAAGGGCCCCCAGCGAGAGGAGACCGATGACCACCACCGCGACCCGGGAGATTCCATACAGGCAGGCCATCAACGAGGCGTTGGTCCAGGAGATGGAGCGGGACTCCACCGTCATCTACATGGGCGAGGACGTAGCGGGCGGAGCGGGCAGGGAGGAGCAGGGGTTCATAGACTCCTGGGGGGGCTCCTTCCGGACCACCAAGGGCCTGATAACCAAATTCGGCTCCGGGCGGGTGATGGACACGCCCCTGTCGGAGGCGGGGTTCATCGGCACGGCCATCGGCGCCGCGTCCACGGGCCTGCGCCCCGTCGCCGACCTGATGTTCGTGGACTTCGTGGGCGTGTGCTTGGACCAGATCCTGAACAACGCCGCGAAGATGCGCTACATGTACGGCGGGCAGGTGAAGGTGCCCTTCACCCTGGTGACCCGCATCGGCGCCGGCACCGGCTCGGCGGCCCAGCACTCCCAGTCCTTCTACTCGATGTTCAGCCATATCCCCGGCATCAAGGGGGTCGTCCCCAGCGATCCCTACTCGGCCAAGGGCCTGCTCATCTCGGCCATCCGGGACGACGACCCCGTGGTCTTCTTCGAGCACAAGCTGCTGTACCCGGAGACCGGGCCAGTGCCCGAGGAGCCCTACGCCATACCCCTGGGCAAGGCCCGCGTCGTCCGGCAGGGGAGCAGTGTCACCCTGGTGGGGGTCTCGCGCATGACCAGGCTCTGCCTGGAGGCGGCGGAGACCCTGGCGGCCGACGGCGTGGACGCCGAGGTGGTGGACCTGATGAGCATATCCCCCATCGACTACGACCTGGTCCTGGAGTCGGTGCGGAAGACCCACCGGGTGGTCGTCGTGGACGAGGACACGCCGCGATGCAGCATCGCCACGGACATCTGCGCGGCGGTGGCGGAGGAGGCCTTCGACTACCTGGACGGCCCGCCCATCAAGGTGACGGCCCCCCATACGCCGGTGCCCAAGAGCAAGCCCCTGGAGTCGTCCTACATACCCGACACGCCGCGCATCGTGGCGGCGGTAAACCGGCTCCTGAGTTCACTGTAGGGCGAAGCAGGGCGGAGCAGGCAGGGCGAAGAGCTTAGATGACGGTGGAGCAAGAGGTCCTCGACACATCCGGCCGCCGGGTGTCCGAGCCGGCGGTGCGCCGCTTCGAGGCGCGTCTGGGCGGGCTGCTGCTGCGCCAGGGGGACCCCGGCTACGACGACGCCCGCAAGGTCTGGAACGGCATGATAGACAAGCGCCCGGGCCTCATCGCCAGGTGCGCGGGTGTTTCAGACGTCATCGACGCCGTCCGTTTCGCCAGAGAGCAAGAGATGCTGGTGTCCGTCCGCGGGGGCGGGCACAACGTGTCCGGCGCGGCGGTGTGCGACGGCGGGCTGATGATCGACCTCTCCATGATGAAGGGCGCCCGGGTCGACCCCTCCGCCGGCACTGCCCTGGCCCAGCCGGGGCTGACCTGGGCGGAGCTGGACCGGGAGGCCCAGGCCTTCGGCATGGCCACCACAGGCGGCACCGTTTCCGACACCGGCATCGCCGGCCTGACCCTGGGCGGCGGCATCGGCTGGCTGGGACGGAAGCACGGCCTCACCTGCGATAACCTGCTGTCCGCGGACCTGGTGACCGCCGACGGCCGGTTCGTCACGGCCAGCCGCACCGAGAACGCGGACCTCTTCTGGGGGCTCAGGGGGGGCGGGGGCAACTTCGGCATAGTCACCTCCTTCCAGTACCGCGTGCACCCCGTCGGCCCGTTCACGGGAGGACGGGCCTTCTATCCCTTCGACGAGGCCAGGGAGACGCTCCGGTTCTACCGGGACTTCTCCATGGAGATTCCCTGGGAGATGAACACGATAGGAGGGGTCCGGACGGGGCCCGACGGCCTGCCAGACATCACCATCGGCGTCTGCTACAACGGGCCGCTGGAGGCGGCGGAGCGCGCCGTGGCGCCCCTGCGCGAGTACGGCCCCAAGGAGGACGCCATCCGACCCAGGGAGTACGGCGACATCCAGTCCATGATCGACTACGCCACGCCTCCCGGGGTCCACTACTACCAGAAGTCCTGCTTCCTGGAGACCATCAGCGACGAGCTCATCGACGTCATCCTGGACCACTTCGCCCGGGTCACCTCTCCCAGGTCCGGGGTGTTCTTCCAGCAGATGGGCGGCGCCATGCGGGACGGCGGTCCCGATGCGGGGGCGTTCACCCACCGGGCGGCCGAGTACGACCTGATCGTCAGCTCGGCCTGGGAGGGCCCCGAGGACGGCGAGGCCCACGTCAAATGGGCGCGGGACCTGGCCCGGGCCGTACAGCCCCTGTCCACGGGGGGTATATACGTCAACGGCCACAGCCCCGAGTCCGGCGGCCCCGTCGACCAGGCGCGAGCGGCCTACGGGGCCAGCTATGACCGCCTGCTTGCCCTCAAAGAGAAGTACGACCCCACCAACTTCTTCCGCCAGAACCTCAACATCCCTCCGCAGGCCACCCGCCAGGGGACGCCTGCGGTGTAACTGGGACCCGCGGGCTGCCGGTTGAATCGGCGCTGGTGGTCGTGCTATGCTATCCGGTAAGGGGTGAGCCGATCCCCTTCGCACTCTCTCGTGTGTAGCAATACGATAGTCTAGAGACCGGTGTCTGGCCTCGAGCTCCGAAGGCGGAGTGCGGGGCCAGTTGTTTTTTGACGGGCTGACTCGGTACTCAGGAGGATGGGCCACAGGGGTGGCAAACCATGGAAACCGGTGACCTTTGGAAGCTGGCGCTCCTTGCTCTCTGTCTGCTCCTGTCCGGTTTCTTCTCCGCCTCCGAGACGGCGTTCATAGCCCTCTCCCGGGTGCGTCTCCTGCAGCTCGAGGACGGCGGCCGGCCAGGGGCCCAGAGGGTGGCCCGGCTGATGGAGCGGCCCCAGCGGATTCTCGCCACGGTGTTGCTGGGGAACAACCTAGTCAACACCGCCGCGGCCGCGCTGGCCACCGCCGTCGCCATCAGCATCATCGATAACCCCGACATAGCCGTCCTAGCGGCCACCGTGGGCGTCACCCTGGTGGTCCTGATATTCTGCGAGACCCTCCCCAAGACCCTGGCGTGGAGCCGGTCCGAGGAGGCGGCCTTCATCGTTGCCAGGCCGCTGACGGCGGCGGGAATGGCCCTGGCGCCCGCTGTGACGGTGCTCCAGGGGATCAGCCTGCTCGCCAGCAAGGCGCTGGGGATCGACAACGCCAAGGCCCAGGTGACCGAGGACGAGATACGCACCATGATCTCCGTGGGGGCCCGGACGGGCACGGTGGAGCCCACCGAGGCGGAGATGCTGGAGAAGGTGTTCCACTTCGGCGACCGGCAGGTGCACGAGGTGATGACTCCCAGGACCGAGATCCTGTGGGTGGAGAAGGGCACCCGGCTGGCCGATTTCCTCAAGGTATACGCCCGGCAGACCCACACGCGCTTCCCGGTGTACGAGGGCGATACCGAGAACGTGGTGGGGCTGCTGTCGGTCAAGGACCTGGTGCAGACCATGGCCCAGGGTGACCTCGGTCCCGACGCCAGCGTGACCGAGGTCATGCGCACCGTCTACTTCGTGCCCGAGACCAAGTCGGTGAGCCGGCTCTTCGAAGAGATGCGGGAGAGCGGGCAGCAGATGGCCATCATCATCGACCAGTATGGCGGTGTGGCGGGCCTGGTGACACTCAAGAGCCTGCTGGAGGTCATCGTGGGTCCCGTCAGGGAGGAGGGGGAGGATGGCAGGGACGAGTTCGAGGCCGTCGGGGAGAACGTCTACGACGCCGACGCCGGGATGGGAGTCCTGGAGGCCAACGAGGAGCTGGGCCTGGACCTCCCCGAGGGGAACTATCAGACCCTGGCCGGGTTCATCCTGGAGCAGCTTGGGCATATCCCCCAGGAGGGGGAGTACCTGTACTACCGGGACCTGGGCATGCAGGTGACGGAGATGAACCGGGTCAAGATCGAGCGGGTGCGGATCCACGTACTAGGGCGCGCCAACGGCCGGGTACGCGGCGGCGCCTCGACATAACAGTACCGACATGCCGCCTACCGAAAACCGGAAAGTGCCGTTTTCGGGCCTCTCAGAGCCTGGTCTTGTGACCGATCTCTACGAGCTGACCATGGCCCAGATGTCAATAACCAGGAACTTTAGGACAGCAAAGGGCCGAAATAATCAGAGTCTTTAGGACAGATACCCAGAGTCTTTAGGACACTCTGAACGCCTGACCACAGGAGCATCGCGACACACTTCAGGTAGGAGGTGAAGCGATGGCCTACAAGGAGGTGTTCAGAGTGGAGATAGCAGAAGTCATACGGCGCTGGCAGGCAGGCGAGAGCCAGCGTCACATAGCCACGGGCACGGGACTGTCCAAGGACACCGTGGGCAAGTACATATCCTCGGCTGAAGGGTTGGGGATGTGCCGTGACGGACCCGTTCCCAGCGAGGAGCAGCTGAGCAAGCTGGCTGTCATCGGCCGCCCGGGTCCGCGGCAGGTGAAGACGCCTATCGAGGAACTGCTGGCTCCCTGGGCCGACCAGATTCAGCAGTGGCTCATCGGAGACCGGCTGCAACTGACCCGCATCCGGGAGTTGCTGTCGGAGCGGGGCTGCCAGGTGTCCTATTCGTCGTTACAGCGCTTCGTGGCTCGCCGCAACTGGCGGGGCCGCAGTCTCCGGACAGTGCGGATGGAGGAGAGTCCGCCGGGCGAGGTGGCGGAGCTGGACTTCGGTCGGCTGGGGTCGCTTGAGGACCCGGAGACGGGACGCCGCCGGTCGGTGTGGGCGTTGATCGTGGTGCTGGCCTACTCCCGTCACAGCTTCGTCTGGCCCACCCACCGGCAGAAACTGGAGGACGTGGTCGCCGGGCTGGAAGCGGCCTGGGCCTTCTTCGGCGGCGTTCCCAAGTACCTGGTCATCGACAACTTCCCGGCGGCGGTGGCCGGGGCCGACGCCCTGCACCCCAGGCTGACCCGGGGCTTCCTGGAGTACTCCCAGCGCCGGGGCTTCATCACCGACCCGGCCCGAGTGCGCCACCCCAGGGACAAGCCCAAGGTGGAGCGGGGCGTCCAGTACGTGAGGCAGCGCTTCTTCAAGGGAGCCGACTTCAGAGACCTGCCTCATATGCGGAAGGAAGCGGCCCACTGGTGCCGTGAGGTGGCCGGACAGAGGGTGCACGGCACCACCAGGCGCAAGCCGTTGGAGGTCTTCGACGAGGAGGAGCGCCAGGCGCTGCTCCCCTGGGACGGCGAGCCCTACGAGATCACCCACTGGCGCAGCGCTAAGGTGCACCACGACCACCACGTGAACTGCCAGTACGCCCTCTACTCGGTGCCGTCGGCCCTGTGCCCTCCGGGGCAGCAGGTGGAGATCGCGCTGGACAGCAAGCTGGTGCGCATCTACCACCAGGGTAAGCTGATCAAGCTCCATCCCCGTCAGTCCAAGGGCGGTCGCTCCACCGATCCCGACGACTACCCGAAGGAGCTCACCGCCTACACCCTGCGGGCGCCCGACAAGATCACGCAGAGCGCGGCGGAACTGGGAGAGGCGGTGGCCGCCTTCGCCGACCGGCTCTTCGAAGGCCCCACGCCCTGGGCCAAAGTGAGGCAGGGCCACAAGCTGCTCCGCCTCGCCCAGCGCTACACCCCCGACAGGCTGGACGTCGCCTGCCACAAGGCCCTGGACGTGGACCTCATCGACGTGCACCGCGTCGAGCGCATCCTGATCGAAGCCTTGGAGCAGCAGGATGCGTCGCCCTATCCCGATCCGTTGCCTGCGGGACGCTTTGCCAGGCCCGGCTCCGTCTTCGCCCTCGTCAACGGCCATCACCCAACCGAAGGAGGTCAGCCATGACCCGCAACGTCGATCTGGCCCCGCTGCTCAAGACCCTCAAGCTGAGCGCCATGCTGGACACCCTGCCAGAGCGCATCGCCCTGGCCCGAAGGGACCAGTTGGACTACGCCGCCTTCCTAGAGATCATCCTGGCCGACGAGGTCAGCCGAAGGGAGAACCGGCGCATCGAGATCCGTCTGAACCGGGCCGGCTTCGAGGAGACCTGCCGACTGGAAGACTTCGACTGGACGTCCGAAATCACCCTGGACCGCCGCCTCCTCGACGCCGCCTTCTCCCTGGAGTTCATCTCCAGGCACGAGCACGTCTTGCTCATGGGACCGGCGGGCGTCGGCAAGAGCTTCCTGGCCCAGGCCCTGGGCTACGCTGCCGTCAGAGCCGGGTACACCGTCCGCTTCATCCACGCCGACGACTTCTTCAAGGCCATGAACCAGGCCAGGGTGGATAACTCGGTGGACAAGACCTTCCGCTCCTTCCTCTCCCCAGACCTGCTCATCCTCGACGACTTGGGCCTGCACAGCCTGACCGGACCACAGTCGGTGGACCTCTACCAGCTCATCGTCGGCAAGCACCGAGCCTCCAGCTTCATCATCACATCCAACCGGGCCATCGAAGAGTGGCTCAGCCTCTTCAACGATCCCATCCTGGGCAACAGCGCCCTGGACCGCCTGGCCAACACCAGCTACCAGATCGTCATCGAGGGCACCAGCTACCGGGAGAGGCTCTCTCCTCACCGCGCCCTTCTGGGCAAGGTGGCCAAAATCCTCAGCAAGAAGGGAGGTGTTTGACCCGCCAACAGCTTCCTGTCAAAATCCAAATCAGCGGCGTTCAGAGTGTCCTAATGTTCGTGAATACGCTGTCCTAAAGACCCTGGTTATTGACACCCAGACCTATTTCCAGCACGGGATGTCGTCCCGGGCCACCTTCAGCCTGTTCATCCGGAGCTACCCGCCAAACCGGGGCTACTTCGTGGCGGCCGGGCTGGAGGACGTGCTGAGATACCTGGAGGAGTGGCGTTTCCCCGAGGAGTCCATCGACTACCTGGTCTCCACCAGGATGTTCCACGGCGACTTCCTGGAGTACCTGTCCGGGCTGAGGTTTACCGGCGACGTGTGGGCCATGCCCGAGGGGCGGGTCTTCTTCGCCGACGAGCCGGTCCTGGAGGTGTCAGGTCCCGTGGTGGAGGCCCAGGCGGTGGAGAGCTACGTCATAAACCAGGTGAACCTGCAGACGATGATGGCTACCAAGGCCTCCCGGTGCGTCCAGGCGGGGCGGGGCAGGCCGCTGGTCGACTTCTCTCTGCGCCGCACCCAGGGCGTAGACGCGGCCATGAAGGTGGCCCGGTGCAGCTACATCGCCGGCTTCCAGGGAACCAGCAACGTCATGGCGGGGAAGGTCTACGGGATGCCCCTGGCCGGCACCATGGCCCACTCCTTCGTATCGAGCTACGAGCGCGAGGTGGACGCCTTCCGCGCGTACGCAGAGAGCTTCCCCGACAGGGCCATCCTGCTGATAGACACCTACGACACCGTGGCCGGGGCCCGCAACGCCGCCCTGGTGGGCAAC
This sequence comes from Dehalococcoidia bacterium, assembly GCA_965207305.1. Taxonomy (GTDB): domain Bacteria; phylum Chloroflexota; class Dehalococcoidia; order Lucifugimonadales; family JAGWBF01; genus JAGWBJ01. The sequence continues at coordinate 857,826 of CBDBMB010000003.1, forward strand.
GAGATGAAGGCCCGGGGCCAGGCCCTGGACGGCGTGAGGCTGGACAGCGGGGACCTGGACTCCCTGAGCCGGGAGGTCCGCGCCGTGCTGGATGACGCCGAGCTTCCCGGCGTGAGGATAGTTGCCAGCGGCGGCCTGGACGAGCTCGACGTCGACAGGCTGGTCGGCGGGGGCGCCCCCATCGACGCCTTCGGGGTGGGCACCAAGGTGGGCGTTTCCGCCGACGCCCCCTGGACGGACATGGCCTACAAGCTGGTCCAGTACGGCTGCCGTCCCGTGCTCAAGCTGAGCACTGGCAAGGCCTCCATTCCTGGAGAGAAGCAGGTGTTCAGGCGGCGCGACACGGCCGGGCGTCTGGCCGGGGACGTCATCGCCCTGCGCGACGAGGAGGAACCCTCGCCCGTTGGGGAGGGCCTCTCCGCCGAGCCCTTGCTGCGACCGGTGATGCGGGGAGGCAGGGCGCTGGGGGAACCCCCCGGCCTGGACGAGGCCCGCGAGCTCCTTCGCCGGGACCTGGCAGCCCTGGACGACGGCGTCAAGGCCCTTAGAGACCCCGCCGCGTATCCTGTCCACCTGAGCCCCCGGCTGGACAAGCTGCGGACGGGTATGGAGGCGGCCCTCGCAGCGGACCCGGCGGCCGGGGGAGCCGTGGACCCCGTTTCCAAGGGAGGGCCATGAGAATAGCGGTGTGTGTCAAGCAGGTGCCCGTCCTCTCCCGGATCACCTTCGACTACGAGTCCAAGACCATCGTGCGGGAGGGCGTCCCCCTGGAGGTCAACTCCTTCGACCTGCTGGCGGTGGACAGGGCCGTCCAGCTGGCGGAGCAGGTCGGGGGAGAGGTTGTCGTGTACACGATGGGTCCTCCCCAGGCGCGGGACGCCCTGGTCCAGTGCCTGGCCATGGGCGCGGACCGGGCCGTGCACCTGACGGACCGCGCCATGGCCGGGTCGGATACCCTGGCCACCGCCAGGAGCCTGTCGCTGGCGCTGGAGCGGGAGGCCCACGACCTGGTGCTGTGCGGCCGGCACAGCACCGACGCGGAGACGGGGCAGGTGGGGCCCGAGCTGGCCCAGCTCCTTGGCCTGCCCTACGTGGGCAACGTCCGCAGGCTGGACTGCCCCTCCGAGGCGGGTCCCATCCGGGTGGAGCGAGAGACCGACGAGGGCTACGAGGTCATCGAGTGCCCCCTCCCCGCCGTGGTGAGCGTGACCGAAGGGGTCATGCCCGAGCGGTTCCCGTCGCGGCAGGACATGCTGGCCGCCAGGGAGGACCCCGCCATCCAGGACCTGGGCGCCCGAGACCTGTCCGGGGACGAGTCCCTGTTCGGCGCCGCAGGCTCCCCCACCTCCGTTTCGGAGATACGGTTCGTAGCCTCCCAGCGCGCCGGGGTGGTCATCGAGGAGGAGGACCCCCGGGAGGCGGCCAGGAAGCTGGTGGAGGCCTTCGGCGAGAGGCCCCCGACCCCCGTGGCGGCCCCGCGCGCCGGCTGGGAGAGGTACGAGGGCGGCCCCGGCGCGGCCCTGTGGGTGGTGGGCGAGCGCGTCGCCTCGGGACTGCGGGCCACGACCTTCGAAATCCTGGGCAAGGCCCGCGACCTGGCGGACATAACCCGCGGCGAGGTGGTCGCGGTGCTGACGGGCGCCGGACCGGCCGGAGAGGTCCGCGAGCTTGCGGCCCACGGGGCGGACCGGGTGATAGTCCTGGCGGCGGCTGAGTCCATGCATCCGGCGGGGCTGGCGTGCGTTTCGGCCCTGGCCGGCACCGTGCGGGAGCACAGCCCGTACGCCGTGCTGTTCCCCTCCACCGCCAACGGCCGGGACGTGGCGTCCCGGGTCGCAGCGGCCCTGTCCCTGGGGCTGACCGGGGACTGCGTCGACCTGGAGATAGACGGGTCCGGCGCCCTGGTGCAGCTCAAGCCTGCCCTCGGGGGCAACGTGGTGGCCCCCATACTATCGAGCACCCGCCCGTACATGGCCACCCTGCGCCCCGGCCTCCTGAGTCCCGTTGCGCCCGACCGGGGGCTGGAGGCCCCGGTGGAGGTGGTCGACGTCGACGAGGCCCCGGCGCCGGACATGCGCTTGCTGGAGGTCCACCGGGAGTCGGACGCCGGGGGCCTGGCGCTGGAGCGGGCCCGGGTGGTGGTGGGTGTCGGCATGGGAGTCGGCGGCCCAGAGAAGCTGCCGGACATCCACGCCGTCGCCCGGCGCCTGGGGGCGGAGGTCGCGGCCACCCGCAACGTGGCCGACGCGGGCTGGCTGCCCAGGCAGCTCCAGGTGGGCCTGACGGGGAAGGCCATCGCTCCCCGGGTGTACATAGCGGTGGGCATACGCGGCGATTTCAACCACATGGTGGGCATCCAGAGGGCGGGGACCATACTCGCCATCAACAACAACCCCAACCCCCGCCGCAGTCCCATCCTGCAGGGAGCGGACTTCACCATCGTGGGCGATTGGGAGACCTGCCTGCCCCCCCTGGCCGACGCGCTGGGGCCCGTGCTGGCTGGCGTGGATGCCCCCTGAGGGAGCCAGCCTCCCGGCATTACCCCGGAAGGGCCGGGAGTGGCTTCCCACGCGCATCGCTAGACACTTGGGATGAACCACCGACCCATCCCTCTAGGCCCTCCGGCTTGATGGACCACGATTGACGTGCTTCGTTTGCAATGACCGGCACGCCAGAGTCAGCTTGCCGAGCCGAGGCCTGTCTTAAACTTGTCTTGCCACCTGTCCGTGGCGGTGATACGTTTGTCACGGTAGGACCTGCGAGCTCCGCGAGTGATGATTCGGCCGCCGAGTTGCTGGCCGCATCCCAAGAGGAGTGAACGGCATGGGACGGAAACGAGTAGCCGTTGGAGTCGCGATACTCCTCGTCGCGGTGGCGGTCGGAGCAACGGCGCTGCTGCTGAACGGTAATGAAAGGTCCACCCCGGCAAGTCTGGCGGAGCCCTGCAATCTCTGGGACACGCCATACGATACTCTGGCTACGGCATCGGTTCCGGGAGAAGCGTGGAGATGGGAAATACGCGAGTCGGGACCCGACAAGCATATGGTGACGATGTTCACTGACCATGAAGGCGTCCTCCTAGGCAAAAGCGAAAAGATCATCAAGGATCGGACGGGGTACTCCCGCGAAAGCGTGCCGGGCAACCCCGAGATCTATGGTGAATGGCGCATCGTTGGCACCGACCTTGGGCGATCTACCTCCCTGCCGTGTCTGGACCCCAGCAGCTTCGAGGGCGCCGCTGGCTCGTCAGATAAGCCGCACTTCACGTCCGAGAGGTTCCTGTCGGAGGAAGAGGGCGCAATGCGGGACGAGTTCTGGGCCGATTCCACGGGCCGCCCCATACGATCCCGCAGGACTTTCTTCCCGCCGGAATATGACGGAGTGTCCAATACGGAGACGGCCGTTATGTACTTCACGTACTCCGGCTACGGTGAGCCCAAGATCATAGAAGCGCCGTGCGCCAGTGCGGCGCCTGACCAGGCCGACAACCCCGCCTTCATGCGCGACTGCATACGCCTGCTTGCGCAGAAGGGACACCCTCCGGGGCAGCGCGGCCCTCAACTGGAACCTGGACACGGCACTTACCGATTGGGACGGCATCACTGCCGGGGGCAAGCCCGCCCGAATCACCCGGCTGGAGCTGCCCGACGATGGCCTGTCTGGCGCCATCCCGCCCGGCCTGGGAAGCGTCGACGGTCTGATCGAGTTGACCCACTTGGACCTGAGCGGAAACTCCCTGACGGGGGAGATACCCCGGGAGCTGGGCAGGCTTCCCAACCTGAAGTCCCTCAGGCTGTCGGGGAACAGCCTCACCGGATGCATACCCCTCCCCCTGAAGGACGCTGCCACCAACGACCTGCCCTCCCTGGGCCTTCTCTACTGCCCGATGCCGCCCGAGGGCCTTACCGCGGGCGTGCCGGGGGAGACCAGCATCTCCCTGAGCTGGGACGCGACCCCCAACACCGGCCGGTACGAGGTGTGGTTCGGGACAGAGGGATCCGGGGTGTTGACGGTGGACGACGACACCATAATGGGCACCAGCCACACCGTGGAGGGGCTATCCTGCGACAGGGAGTACCGGTTCCGGGTGAGTGCCTATGGTGACGGCATAACCAACGCCGCAGAATGGAGCGATCCGTCGGCGGCCGTATTGGCAGCCACCACGGAGTGCGTGACCCCCGGTGTTCGACCATGAGTCGTACGCCTTCCAAGTCTCCGAGGAGGCCTCCACCGGCGACGCCGTGGGCACGGTGCCCGCCACCGACCCCAACGGCGACGCGGTGACCTACTCCATCACCGAGGACAACGAAGATGGCACGTTCGATATGGACCGGAGCACCCGGGGGAAAACCGTCGCGGGCGGCCTGGACCATCTCCAGGCCCCGACCTAGGACCTGACCGTGCAGACTGACGCCGGCGCCGGCGCTGTCGGAACGGCCACGGTCACCGTCACGATGGCCTCGGCGTCGCAAGGGGACCGTGGCGCCTGACCACGGGGCCAATCCCCGGCCTGGTGGGCTACTGCATCATCCTGTCGATGGCACTGACCATCACTGGTTCACCAGACTCTTCCGGTAGACCGGACCGAACCGGCCGGGTCATATCCTCGGCAGGTAGGGTATGCTTCCAGCCTAACCCGGAGGTGTGGGCCACTTGCGTAAGTACGTTTGGCCCCTAGTGCTGTTCGTGGGCGTCCCGTTCGTCGCAGACATAGGCCGCAGTGTAATTGTAAACGTCTACGATATGTCCGCCTCCGGCAGCTCAGGCCCATACGAGTCGTCTCTCTGGTTCCCGGGAGTGGGCAGCTTCACGTCGGCCGTGGTGCTGGGCGTCCTCTACCCGCTCCTGCGGAACACGGAACGGTCCATCCTGCGCCTCGCCTGGAGCTACACCCTCGTGCTCCAGGGTATGGGGGCGCTGGTGTCCTTCGGCGCCATCTTCGCGGGCTATGGGGACTCCCTCTCGCAAGTAGTCCTGGTGTACATGGTGGGCGCCCTGCTGTCGTTCCTGCCGCTGCTCTGGCTCGCCCGCCGGGCGTCGAGGGCCGGCCTTGCGCATGCCTTCTTCCTCGTGTTCATCGTCGAAGGACTGACGCTGCCCGGCCTTCCGGAAGCGCTGCCCTTCTACTTTGGGTGGCTCTGGGAGCTGGCCGAGGGCGTCCTTGCAGCTTGGCTGCTGGCTAACTTCGAAGCGCGTGGTCTCTCGTTTCGCAGGTCAGCGGCCGTTTTGGTAGTGGTGCTGGAAGGGCTGGTCTACCTGTCTTTGCTGTGGTTGTCGCTCGTCTTCCTGGTGGAGATCGTCGTCATCCTGTTGCTATTCCCAGTGCAGCTGGTACTCATCTACCTCGTCCGCGTGCGCCGGGCCGCCGGCGCCGGGCCCAGCCACGCTCCACGAGGTCTCAGCGGGCCGCCTTGACAGTCCCGCAGCACAAGGGCAGAATGAAGGGGCCCAGATACCCCTGTGAAGCCGGGGCGGAAGGCTTTCCGGCAGAGCGGGCGAAGAGGTGGACCATGGACTTCGGCTACACCCCCGAACAGGAAGCCCTGCGGGAAGAGGTGCAGGGGTTCATCGCCGAGCACGTGACCCCCGAGCTCATCGCGGAGGTCGAAGACTTCGGCGAGAACACCCGGGGCCCGTTGTCGAGGCAGCTGTACAAGGAGGTCGCCTCCCGCGGGTGGATCGGGATAAGCTGGCCCAGGGAGTACGGCGGCCAGGGTGGGAGCCGCATCGAGCAGTACATCGTCGAGGAGGAGTTCGCCAGGGTGGGGATATCGGTGGGCGGAGCCGGCAGCGGCGCTCCGGCCATCCTGGCGGCGGGGACGGAGGGGCAGAAGAAGCACTTCCTCCCGGGGCTCATCAACGGGGACATCATCTTTGCCCTTGGGTTCACCGAGCCCCAGGCGGGGGCGGACCTGGCCGGTCTCCAGTGCCGGGCCGTCAGGGACGGCGACCACTACGTCATCAACGGCCAGAAGATGTTCACGTCGGCCGCCCACTACGCGACCCACATCTATCTCATGGCCCGGACAGACCCCGAGGCGCCCAGGCACCGCGGCATCTCCATCTTCCTGGTGCCCATGGAGCTGCCCGGCATAACGGTGCGCCCCCTGTGGACCATCCAGAACGACCCGCCGGCGCCCACGGGCACCACCTACGGCACCGCCCGGACCAACGAGGTGTTCCTGGAGGACGTGCGGGTTCCCGCCGACGCCTTGCTGGGCGAGGAGAACATGGGTTGGTACGTGGGGGCCATGGCGCTGAACCTGGACAGGGTCGGCGCCAACCGCTACCTGATATCCGTCCGGCGGGACGAGGATATCATCAACTGGGTGAAGGAGAACCGTTTCGAGAGCTACTCCCCCGCCGAGGAGGACTCGGTGAGAGACCGTCTGGCCGAGCTGTGGATCGAGGCCCAGGTGTGCCGCCTCATGACCATGCGCAGCATGTCCATCGTCGAGCGCGGGGGCGAGTTCACATACGAGGGCTCGGCGGAGAAGGTCTGGGCCCCCGAGCACGGCGTCCGCACCACCGAGACCATCACCCAGATACTGGGCCCCTACGCCCAACTCCTGCAGGGGTCCGAGGACGCCGTCGAGGAGGGGCTGTTCGCCCACAACGTGATGGGCTCCTTCCAGTCGGGGATCAACCACGGCAGCGTCCAGGTGATGCGGGACCAGATGGCCCGCCGGGGCCTGGGGCTGCCCAGGGGGTAGCGGCCGGCGCCCGCGGGCGGCCACAGCGAGAATATGGACGTACTGCCGAACGAAGAAGAGCAGATGCTCAAGAACAGCGCCAGGGAGTTCCTGGAGGCCGAGTCGCCTCCGGGCCTGGCGCGGGAGATGGAGCGGGACGAGCTGGGCTACCCGCCCGCCCTGTGGAAGCAGATGGCAGACCTGGGCTGGCTGGGCCTGGCCATCCCCGAGGAGTACGGCGGGCAGGGCGCCACCCTGACCTACCTGGGGATAGTCCTGGAGGAGGTGGGCCGGGCCATCTGCCCCGTCCCATTCCACAGCACCATGGTCCCGGCCCTCACCGTGGCCTCCGACGGCACCGAGGAGCAGCGCCGGGAGGTGCTGCCCAGGGTCTGCAGCGGCGACTTGGTGATGAGCTGGGCCTTCACCGAGCGCGACGCACGCTACCGCCCGGAGTCGGTCCGGATGGAGGCGGTGGAGGAGGGCGACTACTTCCTCCTGAGCGGGACCAAGACCTTCGTGGACTCCTTCGGAGCGTCGGAGAAGTGCCTGGTGGCCTGCCGCACGGCTCCGCCGTCCGATGGCGGCGAGGGCATCACCCTGTTCCTGGTGGATACCGACAGCCCGGGGGTGTCCCACGTGCCGCTGGTGACCCTTGCCAAGGACCAGCAGAGCAAGGTGACCTTCGACCGCGTGCGGGTGCCCCGGTCGAACATGGTAGGGGAGCTCGGCCAGGGATGGCCCGTTGCCGAGAGGATGCTCGACCGGGGGACGGCCCTCCTGTGCGCCCAGATGGTGGGCGCCGCCAGGAAAGACGTGGAGATGGCCGTAGAGTACGCCAAGCAGCGGGTCGCCTTCGGCAGGCCGATAGGCGCCTTTCAGTCCATCCAGCACCTGTGCGCCGACATGGTGGTGTGGGTGGACGGCGGGCAGCTCCTGACCTACGAGGCCCTCTGGCGAATGGACCAGGGCCTGCCGGCGGGCGTCGAGGTGTCCCAGGCCAAGGCCTTCTGCAACGACAGGTGCGAGGCGGCGGTGCGGTCCTCCCAGGTCATCCACGGCGGCATTGGCTTCATGATGGAGTTCGACCTGCACCTGTGGTTCCGGAGGGTCTCCGCGTGGACCATGAGGATGGGCACCAGCTTCGAGCACCGGGCCCGGATCGCCCGGGCGTTGCTGGACGCGCCGGGCAAGGTGCGCCTGGGTAGCTAGTCGCGGGCGGCCGGGATGCCGGTAGCTCCAAGACCGAGGTATGGACGATGGCAGTGGACCCCGTTTGCAGCAAGGAGATGGACGAGGCGGCCGCCAGGGTGGAGACCGGTCAGACGAGGTATGGTGCGACGGAGGTGGACCCCCAGCGGGGGACCCGCCAGTTCCACGACGGCAAGTGGTACTACTTCTGCAGCCTGGAGTGCCGTAGCAAGTTCATGGCCCAGCCCGGGTCCTATCTGGGGTAGGATGCCGGCTGGCTTGCCTTAAGGCCCGGCTGACTCACCTAAGGCCCGGCTGACTCACCTGAATGAACGAAACGATGAAGGTCGGCTTCATAGGGCTGGGGCGAATGGGAATGCCCATGTCCCGCCGCCTGCTGGAAGCCGGCTTCCATCTCACGGTCCACAACCGCAGCCGCCCCAAGGTCGACGAGCTGGCCGCCGCGGGGGCGGTGGGGGCCTCCTCGGCGGCGGAGGTTGCCCGCGCCTCGGACGTAGTACTCACCTGCCTCCCCGACGTGCCCACCGTCGAGGAGGTGTTCCTGGGCAAGGACGGCATCGTGTCGGTGGCCGGGCCCGGCCAGGTGCTGGTGGACCACAGCACGGTGGGGCCGTCGACTTCCCGGGCCATAGCAGAGGCCGCGGAGGCCAGGGGAGCGTCCTTCCTGGACGCGCCCATCAGCGGGGGCGTCGAGCGGGCGGCCGAAGGGACCCTTACCATAATGGCTGGAGGGGCCCCCGACGCCTTCGAGACGGCCCTCCCTGTGTTCCGCGCCTATGGGGGCAACGTCCGACGTGTCGGCGGCGCCGGCTCGGGCAGCGTCTTCAAGCTCATCAACCAGCTTCTGGTGAGCGTCCACTCCCTGGCCGCGGCGGAGGCGATGTTGCTGGGAGGCCAGGCCGGAGTGGACCTGGACGCCCTGCAGGAGGTGCTGGCCACGAGCTGGGGCGCCAGCTTCATGCTCTCCCGCAACGGCCCGGTCATAGCCAGGCGGGACTTCGAGGATGCCCGCGCGCCCCTCAGGCTGTTCGTGAAGGACCTGGGGCTGGCCCAGGAGTACGCCCGGGCCCTGAATGCCAGCAGCCCCCTGGGCGAGCGGACGCTGCAGGTGGTGGAGCGGGCCATGTCCGACGGGCTGGGGGAGCTGGACGTATCCTCGTTGGTGCTGCCCCTGGAGGGTCCCCAGAACCCCTGATTCCCTGTGCCGGACCCGGTTTGGCCCTACCCCTTTTGGGCGGCTAGCTCACGCCCTCGGAGGCCAGCAGGGCGCGGAGGCTCACCAGCGCCTGCCCGTGGGTGTCCAGGTCCATGGCGTCCACGGCGTACTGGCTCTTCCCTACGACCCCGTCCACGGCTCCCAGGTCCACCATGCGCGTTATCAGCTCCGTCTCCTCGTCGGGGTCCGGCAGGAGGTTGCGGCCCACCTCCCGGGAGATGGCCGCCACGAGCCCGTAGCCTCCCCAGTTGGAGGTGCTGGCTATGACCAGCCTGGTGGTCTTGGTGAGGGCGGGATAGTCCACGAGGGTCCCCACCTGGGGGACGAACTCGGCCACGTTGCCCATCCCAATCTCGTTGCCGCCGTCGCCTATCCCCACCGTCCGGGAGTGCTGGAGGAAGAGGTGGTCCGTGCGGGCCGTTTGGGGGCTGATGTCCAGACCCCGCATGTTCAGGTACATGCCGTTCTCGTTGAGCCCGCACCGTTCGATGGCGATCAGCACCGAGGGGTCGTGCTCGGTCAGCAGCCCGGAGGCGAAGCGCCGGCTGCTCTCGTCGTCGGTTATGGGGAAGTCGATCACCTCCGTGTCGGAGGTGACGAAGGGCTTGATTATGGGCACCGTGTACCTGTCGGTAACGTGGACGACCCTCCAGCCCAGGGAGGCCAGGGCCCTGCCTATGGCTATGGCGCCGGGGGGGCCGTCGGACTCGGGGGCGTCGGCCGCGCGGATATAGAACCCGGTGGCGATGAACACGGTCCCGGGGTTGGCCAGCACCAGCTCCGCGGCCTGGCCGCAGAAGTCCGGCGGCAGGTGCTGTCTCAGGTGGGAAACGCCCCGCAGGTCGTTTCCCAGGACGATGTCCTCGATGGTCGTCATAGCGCCTCCTCGGTCGGGGGCTACAGGACGGCCATGTCCTCGTCCCGCCAGTCGGTGATGAACATGTAGCCCGGGGAGTGGGTGATCATGAAGGGGGGCTTGCTCTTGGCCGCCACCGCCTGGGGGGTGACGCCGCAGGCCCAGAAGATGGGCACCTCGTCCTCCCTGATCTCCGTGGGGTCGCCGTAGTCGGGCTTGGTGATGTCCTCTATACCTATCGCCTCGGGGTCTCCCACGTGCACGGGGGCCCCGTGGGTGGCCGGGAACCGGGAGGTCACCTGCACGGCGCGGACCACCTGGCTGTGGTGGACCGGGCGCATGCTGACGACCATGGGGCCCGAGAAGGGGCCGGCCGGGGTCGTCTCGATGTTGGTCCTGAACATGGATACGTTGTGCTGGCGCTCGATGTGGCGGAGGGGGATCCCGGCGTTGACCATCGCGTTCTCGAAGGAGAAGCTGCACCCCAGCAGGAAGGACACCAGGTCGTCCCGCCAGACGGACCGGACGTCGTCCTCGTCCCCCGTGGCCTCGCCGTTGTTGTAGACCCGGTACTTGGGGATGGTCGTGCGGATGTCCGCTCCCGGGGCCATTATCTTGGGCTCCACCTTCCCGGGCTCTATGACCTCCAGGACGGGGCACGGTTTGGGATTGCGCTGGCAGAAGAGAAGGAAGTCGAAGGCCTGCTCCTTGGGCAGGATCGCCAGGTTGGCCTGTACAAATCCGGGGGCGACGCCGGCGGTGACGCCCCTCCACTCCCCGGTCTCTATCATGTTCCTGACCTCGGCGGGATTCCCAGGTAGCGTGCGGGTGCTCATGCTCTTATTCCTCCATATTGTGCGGCGAAACATCCTGGATGGGGCCGCCTTGCGGGCGCGACTTGCGATGGCCCGCCGACGCACCAGCCATGATATCGCAGGGCATGTGGCCAGTCAATCCCGGGATGGCGACCGGGCACCCGGAATGGCAGCCGGTCAATCCCTTCGGCCTGCCCATCCGAGCCATGGCACTGGCACGGCTCCGGTTGACACCCCCAGGGGGTCGACATATAATACCCTTGGGCTGGCAGGAGAGCGACAGACGGCCCGTTCATAGGGAGGAGAGGCCCCCTTGTCCGATGTACGGCTCGCAGAAGGCGAGACCTTTGAGAGCCTTCTGAGAAGGTTCAACAAGAGGGTGCAGCAAGACGGCATCCTTTCGGAGATCAGGCGTCGGGCCCGCTTCGAGTCGCCCAGCATCAGGCGCAAGAAGAAGGCCGCGGCCAAACGCCGCAAGAGCAGGCGCAACAGCTAACCGTACTACGCCACACCGTTCGTGGGGTCCCATGGCCCCTCCGATTGCCGGGAGAAGATGTGAATGCGCTTCGGCATCGTGGTGTTCCCCGGCACGTGGAGCGACGGCGATTGCCATCACGTTATCGACACCCTTCTGGGCCACACCGCGAGCTACCTGTGGCACCGGGACAGTCGCGACCTAACCGCTGAGTATGACTGCATCGTCCTCCCCGGCGGCTTCTCCTACGGCGACTATCTGAGGGCCGGGGCCATCGCCCGATTCTCCCCGATAATGGGCTCCGTGGCGGACTTTGCGGCCTCGGGCCGTCCCGTAATCGGCATCTGCAACGGATTCCAGGTCCTCTGCGAGGCCGGGTTGCTGCCCGGCGTGCTCATGCGCAACAGCCATCTCCAGTACCGTTGCCAGTGGACGAACCTCAGGGTCGAGCGCACCGACACGGCCTTCACCCGGACATGCACCCCGGGCCAGGTGTTGAATGTGCCCATCTCCCACGGGGAGGGCAACTACTTCGCCGACGAGGACACGTTGGCCCGCCTGGAGGGCGAGGGCCGGGTCGTGTTCCGCTACACGTCGCCGGACGGGGACCCGGCCCCCGAGGCGAACCCCAACGGCTCGGCCCACAACATCGCGGGCATCTCCAACCCGGCGGGCAACGTCGTAGGCATGATGCCCCATCCCGAGCGGTGCTGCGAGGAGATCATGGGTGGATGCGATGGCAGGCTCATCTTCGAGTCGGCCATTGGCTGGGCGTCCCAGAAGAGCGGCTGACCACGCGGCGCGGCGCCCGACCCCGGCGGCCCCATGAATCATGGCAAGGGTGGTGGTGTGGACAAGAAGGTCCTTGACGAGATCGCCCTCAGCGAAGACGAGTACCGGCTGATAGTCGACCGCCTCGACCGGGAGCCGCGACCCGTAGAGCTCGGCATGTTCGGGGCGCTCTGGAGCGAGCACTGCGGGTACAAGCATTCCAGGCCGCTGCTGGGGCTGCTCCCGTCGGAGGGCCGGAGGGTGCTCCTTCCGCCCGGGCGCGAGAACGCGGGAGTCGTGGACATCGGCGACGGGCTGGCCGTGGTGTTCAAGATCGAGTCCCACAACCACCCCTCGGCCGTGGAGCCCTTCCAGGGGGCCGCCACAGGGGTCGGCGGGATCGTCCGGGACATCCTGGCCATGGGGGCGCGGCCCATCGCCCTGCTCAACTCCCTTCGCTTCGGCTCCCTGGACGACCCCGCCAACCGGCACCTGTTCGAGGGCGTGGTCGCCGGCATCTCCTGGTACGGAAACTGCATCGGCGTGCCCGACGTGGGCGGCGAGGTGGTCTTCGCCGACTGCTACTCGCGGAATCCCCTGGTCAACGCCATGTGCGTCGGGCTGATGCGTAAGGACCAGCTCATAAGCGCCTCGTTGGGGGCTCCGGGCAACGTCCTCCTGCTGGTGGGCGCGGAGACGGGGCGGGACGGAATCCACGGCGCCTCAGGGCTTGCGTCGCGAACCTTCGAGGAGGACCGGGAGCTGCGCTCCACGGTGCAGGTCGGAAACCCCTTTCTGGAGAAGGTCCTCATAGAGGCCTGCCTGGAGGCCGGGCACAGCGGCTCCCTGGAGGGGATGCAGGACCTGGGGGCCGCGGGGCTGACCAGCGCCGCCATGGAGTCGGCGGCCCGCGCCGGGACCGGGCTTCGCCTGGACGTCTCCCGGGTGCCCCGCCGGGAGTCGGACATGGACCCCTACGAGGTGATGCTCTCCGAGTCCCAGGAGAGGATGCTCCTGGTGACTACCCCCGGCAAGAAGGCCTCCCTGGAGGAGGTGTTCCGGCGGTGGGAGGTGCCGTGCGTGGAGATAGGGTCGGCGGACGCCACGGGCTACGCCACCGTGCAGGACGTGGACGAGGCCGTGGCTCACCTGCCCGTGGAGGTCCTCACCGAGGCCCCCGCCTACCGGCCCAGGGGCGCCAGGCCCAGAGAGCAGGACCGCCTGGCAGCCTATCCGCTGGCCAAGGTGCCCCTTCCCGAGGCCGGCCCCGGGGAGGTGTTGTTGCAGTTGCTTGGGACGGCCAATATCGGGAGCAAGGAGGCCGTGTACCGGCAGTACGACCACCAGGTGCAGACCAACACCGTCACGCCTCCGGGGTCCGATGCCGCCGTGCTGCGGATCAAGGGCACCCGCCGGGGCATCGCCCTTTGCACCGACGGCAACGGCCGCTACTGCTACCTGGACCCATACGCCGGGGGAGCCATCGCCGTGGCCGAGGCGTGCCGGAACCTCTCGTGCTCCGGCGCCGAGCCCATCGCCCTGACCGACTGCCTCAACTTCGGCAGTCCCGAGGTGCCCGAGAACTACTACCAGCTCGAGTGGTGCATAAGGGGGATGGCCGCCGCCTGCAGGGCCCTGGAGGTCCCGGTGGTCAGCGGCAACGTCAGCCTCTACAACGAGACCCAGGGCCGGCCCATATACCCCACTCCCATCGTGGGCGCCCTCGGGCTCCTGGAAGACGTGACGAGGCACGCGACCTCCGGTTTCCGGGCCCCGGGAGAGACCGTGTTCCTGCTGGGCCGCGCCGAGGTGCGGGGACGTGCCGCGGACCTGGCCGGCAGCGAGTACCTGAAGACGGTCCACGGACTCGTGGCGGGAAAGCCGGAGATAGACCTGGCGATGGAGCTCCGGGTCCAACAGCTATGCCGCCGCGCGGTGGCCGAGGGCGTGGTCGCCTCGGCCCACGACTGCTCCGACGGCGGGCTGGCGGTGGCCCTGGCCGAGAGCTGCATCGCCTCGGGCCTGGGGTTCGATGGGGTTTTTCCCGTCTCCGGGCGATGGGACGCCGCCCTGTTCGGGGAGTCCCAGTCGCGCATCGTCGTTTCCACGCCCCCGGACCGGGCGGCCCTCCTGGTGCGTATGGCGGAGGAGGCCGAGGTCCCGCTGGCGGAGCTGGGGAGGGTCTCGCTGGGAGGCCGGTTCTCCATAGACGGGCTGGTCGACGTCGGCGTGGGAGACCTGGCGGGGGCCTGGCGAGGCGCCCTGGTTGGTCCGTAGAAGACGGGCGGCGGATGCCTCCGTGTCCTTTCCGGCCTCCCCCAACATCGGATATAATTTCAGGAAACAACGGAGTCCAGGGACCCCTTATCCAGGGACCCCTTAAAGGAGATTCACAGTGAGGGTTATCTTTCTCGAAGACGTTCCCCAGCAGGCCAACGCCGGCGACGTGAAGGACGTTGCCGACGGCTACGCCCGCAACTACCTGGTGCCCAAGAAGCTGGCCATGGTGGCGACCCCCGAGGAGATGAAGCGCATAGAGCGTATCAAGAGGGCCGGAGACGAACGCAGGATAAGGGAGACCCAGCAGTGGGAGGTCCTGGCCGGCCAGCTCGAGGGGACCGCCATCACCGTCAAGGCGCGGCTGACTCCGGCGGGCATGTTCTACGGCGCCATCACCCCGGGCCAGATTGCCCAGGAGCTGGGCGACGTCATCGGCCGGGAAGTGGACCGGAAGCTGGTGGACGCGGTGGAGCCCATCCGCGCCCCGGGGGAGTACGAGGTGGTGCTCCACCTGGCCGCCAATATCCAGGCCACCATCCTCGTTACCGCGGAGGCGGAAGAGTAGGGAGATGTACCAGGAGAAGCTCCTACCCCACGACGTGGAGGCCGAGGAGGCCGTCCTGGGCTCGCTGCTCATCGACGGGGAGTCCATCACCAAGGTGGCGCATTTCCTGAAGGCCAACGACTTCTACCGCGAGCGGAACCGCATCTGCTACGAGGCGTGTCATGCCCTCTTCCGCCGGGGCGAGGCGATAAACCAGGTCACCCTGGCCCACCAGCTCTCCATAGACGAGCGGACCGAGCAGGTAGGCGGCATGGCGTACCTGAGCCACCTGGTGGCCAACGTGCCCACCCCGGTGCACATCGACCACTACGCCCGCATCGTCACCAAGACCTCGGTGATGCGGAGCCTCATCGACTCGGCGGCCAGGATATCCGACATAGGCTACGAGGGGACCGACGACGTCGAGGGCGCCATCAGCAGGGCCGAGGACATCCTGTACCAGGTCCGGACGGGGCAGGTAAGCCGCGACTTCGTGCCCATCCGCGAGGTGCTGGACCAGTACCTGCAGGAGCAGGCGGTCGCCATCGACGAGCCGGGGGGCATCGGGGCCCCGATCATGACCGGGTTCGACCGTTTGGACGAGCTCCTGGGCGGGCTCCACCCCTCGGACATGGTGGTGCTGGCGGCCCGGCCCAGCCTGGGCAAGAGCACCCTGGCCATGAACATGGCGCTCAACGCCGCACGCAACGGCGCATCGGTGGGGGTGTTCAGCCTGGAGATGAGCCGGGAGCAGCTCGCCCTGCGTCTCCTGGCCGGGGAGGCCGCGGTGGACTCCCAGCGTCTCCGGCTGGGCCTGTACACCGAGGCGGAGGAGCGACGCATCATCGGCGCCATAGGCGGCCTGTCGGAGCTTCCCATCTACATCGACGACACCCCCCTTCAGTGGATCGTCGAGATGCGCAGCAAGGCCCACCACCTCAACGCAGAGAGGGGGGTGGACTTCCTGGTGGTGGACTACATCCAGATCATCCAGAAGCCCAACTCCCGGGGTGACAACCGGGTCCAGGAGATGAGCGAGATTACGCGGTCCATCAAGGGGCTGGCCCGGGACCTGAACATACCCGTCCTGGCCGTGTCCCAGATGAACCGGGCCGTGGAGGGGCGCACCAGCCACCGGCCCCAGCTCTCGGACCTGAGGGAGAGCGGCAGCATTGAGCAGGATGCCGACGTGGTGATGTTCATCAACCGGGACGAGATCAACTACACCGAGGAGGAGTGGTTCGCCAGGTACGGCGACGAGAGGCCGTACCCCCGCCACGTGGCCGAGATCGTCGTGTCCAAGCACCGCCACGGTCCCGTGGGCAGCGTAAAGCTCCTGTTCAGGGAAAACCTGGTCAAGTTCGAGTCGGCGGCCTTGGAGCTGGAGGGCTTCTAGGAGTGCCCAGTCCCGAGGGAAGGGGAGGGGGCTTCCCGGCCGGCACCCTCTACACACCCGTGCCCGACCCTCTGCTGGGACCGCTCCTGGAGGAGGTCCAGGACCTGGCCGAGCTGAAGTGCACCATGAGGGTCGCGTACCTGCTGCACCAGCGCCGGGGCGCCTCCCGGTGCATCCCCGAGGGGGAGGTCCTGGCGGACCCGGTGCTGGTGGCCGGTCTCGGTGGCCCGGCCACTTCCGCGCGGGACGCCATCCGCCATGGCCTGGGCCTGGCCGTGGCTAGGGGCACCTTCCTGGTGGTGGGCCCGGCGGTGGGCCCCGCGGTAGGCAACGGGGAGGACGACGGGGCCCGGCGGCTCCTGTTCCTTAACGACGAGCCAGGGCGCAGGGCCGTGGAGCGGCTGCGGGTGCAGGGCGGCCGGCCGGAGGAGGCCCCCGACGATGGGCCGACGCCCGCCGGGCCCAGACCCAACATCTTCCGGCTGTACGAGGAGAACATCGGGATGATCACCCCCCTCCTGGCGGACGACCTGAAGGAGGCGGAAGGGGAGTTCCCGGGAGAGTGGATAGAGGACGCTTTCAAGCTGGCGGTCGCCCGGAACGCCCGGAGCTGGCGCTACATCCAGGCGGTCCTGAGGCGGTGGGCGAGCGAGGGCAGGGATGATGGAGAACCTGGGCGACATACTGCGAAGACTCCCAGCCCGGAGGGACTTAGGGAGTACCTTCGTAAACGGGGACGCCTACCCACCTCCTGAGGTGGAGGAGCCTCCCTGTCCCGTCTGCAACGGCTCGGGCTGGGTCGGCCGGCGCGTGCCCATGGGGCATCCCGACTTCGGGGAGGTCTTCCCGTGCCGGTGCCAGGAGGGCGTCGCGGAGACGGCCCGTCAGTCCAACCTGCTGCGCTACAGCAACCTGGGGGCCCTGGGACGCATCAGCTTCGATGCCACCGACGCCCAGGGAAGGCTGGCCGACTCCCAGAGCAGGGCGCTCTTCGCCGAGGCCCTCAGGGTCGCCGGGATCTTCGCCGAGGAGCCCCAGGGCTGGCTGGTGCTCACCGGCCCCAGCGGCTGCGGCAAGACCCACCTGGCGGCGGCCATCGCCAACCGGTGCATCGAGCGTGGACGCACGGTGCTGTTCGTGTTCGTCCCAGACCTGCTGGACCACCTCCGGGGCACCTACGGTCCCCAGAGCTCCGTGTCCTACGACGACCTGTCCCAGCAGGTGCGCAACGCGCCGGTCCTGGTGCTGGACGACCTGGGGTCCCACAGCAGCAGCCCCTGGGCCCAGGAGAAGCTGTTCCAGGTTATCAATCACCGGTTCAACTCCATGCTGCCCACCGTCTTCACCGTCCGCGGACCCCTGGAACGTCTGGACGAAGGGATCAGGACCAGGGTGGAGTCAATGGACATCGCCGTCATACAGCCGGTGGGCCATCCCAACACCGACCTGTTCCAGGGGAAGCTCGGACTGTCCGAGGACATGCTGGAGCGCATGACTTTCGAGAGCTTCAAGACCGGCCGGGATGTTCGGGGCACCCGTGAGGAGCGGGAGACGCTGGCATTTGCCTACGAAACGGCTCGTACCTTCGCCGAGTCCCCCAAGGGATGGCTGCTGCTCACCGGCCTGAACGGCTGCGGCAAGACCCACCTGGCGGTATCCATCGTCAACGTGAGACGGCGGCTGGGCCAGCCCGCCCTGTTTGCCTCGGTGCCAACCCTGCTGGACCACCTGAGGGCGGCGTTCCGCCCCGACAGCCTCACCGGGTACGACGAGCTATTCGAGCACGTCAAGACGGTGCCCCTGCTGGTCCTGGACGACCTGGGGTCCGAGCGGAGCACCCCGTGGGCCGAGGAGAAGCTGTACCAGCTTATAGTCCACAGACAGGACTCGGGCCTTCCCACTGTCATTACCAGCCTCTACGTGTCCCTGGACGAGCTCGAGGAGACCAAGCCGCGGATCCGCTCCCGCCTCGGCGACAGTCTCGTGGAGTGGGCGCCCATACTGGCGCCGGACTACCGGGACCAGCGGCCTCCGGACAAGAGCCGCGCTAGGCCCCGGCAAGCCAGGAGCTAGGCGCCGGGGCATGGACGCGAAAGAGGGTTGCGTGTTCTGCGCCATCGCGGCCGGCCGGGAGCCGGCCAAGATCCACTACGAGGACGAGGAGATTCTCGCCATCGACAACGTGCTCGACTGGGTGCCGGTGATGCTCCTGGTGATGCCCAAACGGCACCTGTCCCAGCAGGACCTGTGGAGCGACGGCCTGGTGGCCAGGGTGGGCAGGAAGGCCGTCGAGCTGGGAGAGCGTTTCTGTCCCGGCGGGTACCGCCTCCTGTCCAACTTCGGCCGCGACGGCCTCCAGAGCCAGGAGCACGGCCACGTCCACGTCATCGGCGGCGTCTACCTGGGGCCCTACGCGTGAACCGGCAGCCGCGACACGCGGCGCATGTTATGGGCCCGACCATGCGCCTCTATGCCCAGTCTTAGCCCAGTTTTAGGAGAAAGGGATGTCCACACACGAGTATTCCGAACCCGGAGAGACGGTGCTGTACGAGAAGCGGGGCGACGTGGTTGTCATAACGTTGAACCGTCCCGAGGCCCTCAACTCCCTCAACCGCCAGCTGCGGCGGGAGCTGGGAGGGGCCATCCTCCGCTTCGACGCCGACGAGGACAGCCAGGTGGCAATCATAACCGGGGCCGGCCGAGCCTTCTGCGCTGGACGGGACCTGAAGGAGCGGGCCCAGGACAACGCCGAGGGAGTCCAGGCCAAGGCCGGGGACAGCATGAGCCCCGAGCGGCCGTACATGTGGCCCCAGACCTGGAAGCCCCTGATAGCCGCCATCAACGGGTACGCCCTGGCCGGAGGGTGGTCCGTGGCCCAGATGTGCGACATCCGCTTGGCGTCGGAGGATGCCCGGCTCGGCATAACCGAGCCCCGGGTGGGCCTCCTGCCCCCCTTCGCCGTCCTCCTCCCCAAGCTGCTTCCCATGGCCGCGGTCATGGAGCTGGTGCTCACCGCCGAGCCCGTCACCGCCCAACGGGCCCTGGACATGGGATTCCTGAACAAGGTCGTCCCGGGGGAGTGGCTGATGGAGGAGGCGATGGAGATGGCGGCCACCATCGCCAGGAACGCCCCCCTCTCCCTCAGATACTTCAAGGAGATGGCCTACCGAAGCCTGGACATGGGAGTGGCCGGATCGTCCTCCCTTACCTACCACATGTATGACCGCATGCTCCTCACCGAGGACTCCAAGGAGGGGCCACTGGCCTTCGCCGAAAAGCGCAAGCCCCGCTGGAAGGGCCGATGAGGGCGGCATGCGCCTCGCGTAGAATCCCATGCTGAGCGGGCTCATCGAGAGAAGGTACTTCTTCTTCCCCGTCAGGGAGATGGAGGGCACCCCCTCCGACTGGGGCCTCTCCTACGAGGACGTGAGCTTCCCCGCCGCCGACGGCGTAGGGCTGCACGGCTGGTACCTGCCCGGCCCCAGTGAGACCACCGTCCTGTGGCTCCACGGCAACGGCGGCAACATCAGCCACCGCCTGGAGAACCTGATGCTCATGCACCGGTACCTGGGAGCGGGCATCTTCATATTCGACTACCGGGGCTACGGCATGAGCCAGGGCCGTCCCTCGGAGGTGGGGACCTACCGCGACGCCCAGGGAGCGTTGGACTACCTTCGCTCACGGCCCGACGTGGACGCGGACCGCGTTGTCTACTTCGGCAGGTCCCTGGGCACCGCCGTGGCGGTGTGGCTGGCCACCCGCTACCCGCCCCGGGGCCTCATACTAGAGTCCCCCTTCTCATCCGTCCAGGACATGGCGCGAAAGGCGTGTCCGCGTCTGCCCCTGCACCACCTCTTCCGGAACAAGTACGACACCCTGTCCCGTATCAGGGACGTGTCCTGCCCCATGCTGATAGTCCACGGCCAGCACGACCCGCTGGTGCCCCTGGAGCAGGCGCGCAAGCTGTTCGACGCCGCCGGGGAGCCCAAGGGGTTCCACGTGATCCCGGGCGCGGCCCACAACGACACGTACCAGATAGGAGGAGAGCCCTACTTCCGCGTCCTGGAGGAGTTCCTGTCGTCCCTGGACTCCGGCCGCCGTTGACGGAGGGCCGCCGGGAGCTTATCATTCCCCGCACAGGCGTGAGAACGCACAAGCTCATGAGGGGGTGTTTCATGGCCGAGGGACGGAAGCTGGCGATCGAGATACTCTACTGCCACGATTGACGCCACGCGCTGAGAGCTGCCTGGATGGCAGGTGAGGCCCTTACCCGCGTGGGAGACCACATCGACAACTTCAAGCTGGTGCCCGGACCCCACGGCAAGTTCGACGTACGGATAGACGGCGAGCTGGTGGCCGAGCACCGCCACGAGCCCGACGCCCACATCTTCCCCGACCTGCAGGACCTGTTGGGGGCCATCAACGAACGGGTGGGGACCACGGCTAAGGCCTAGACCGGCCCGGGCCCCCTCTTCCAGCAACACCGCCGCGGCCTACCACCCGCACAGGGACCGCAGCATGAGGACGGCGACGCCCTTTTCCAGCGGGGTGTTGTTGTTCCCGCACTTGGGAGACTGGATGCAGCTCGGGCATCCGTCGTCGCACGGACACTGCGCCACCGCCCGCAGTGTCGCTTCCCACAGGTCTCGTATGGCCTCGTATCCCCGCTCGGAGATGCCTATCCCGCCGGGATGCCCGTCGTAGATGAAGACCTGGGGCTTCTCCGTGTCCGGGTGCAGGGGGGTGGAGACCCCGCCTATGTCGTTGCGGTCGCACAGGGCGAACAGGGGCAGGACTCCGATGGCCGCGTGCTCCACGGCGTGCAGCCCGCCGGCCAGGTCCATGCGCTGCTCGCGCACGGTGTCCAGCACGTCCAGGGGAACGTCGAACCATAGGGCCACCGTGTTGAAGCGGCGTTCGGGCAGGTCCAGGAACTCCTCTCCCAGAAGCTCCTCGGTCATGGGTTTGCGCAGCCGGTATCCCAACACCCGGTTGGTCACCTCCACCTCTCCCACCGATACGGTGACGCCCCCGACCTTCTTCGATGCCCGCACCTCACGGATCTCGATGTCGGTCATGTCGCGCACCTGGGTGTAGTAGGAGCCGTCGTTGGGCTCCACGTAGGCTATTTGCGACTCCAGGTCCAGGTCCGCGACCAGGTAGCTCTCTCCCTGGTGAAGGTAGACGGCGCCGGGATGGAGCTGGTGGAACACCGAGGCCTCCTCCACCCTCTCCAGGACGGCCCCCGACCGCTCATCCACCACCAGGTATCCCCGGGACGAGGTGGAGCGGATGTTCACCGACTCCGCCGGGTATCCGACGGCGGTTGAGGCGTACCACCTGTCCCCCTCGTTGTTGACCAGCCCTCCCTCCTCCAGGCGGGCCAGGGCCTCCGGCAGCTCCGGCCCGAACAGCTCTTCGTCCCCCGGGCCAAGGGGAGCCTCGTAGGCGGCGCAGAGGACGTGGGGCTGGAGGATGTAGGGGTTCCCGGGCGATATCAGGGCGTGCTCGACGGGCTTGCTGAAGAAGGTGTGGGGATAGTTCATCAAGTACTGGTCCAGGGGGTTGCCCTGGCCCACCAGCACCGACAGGGACTCCTCGTTCCGCCTGCCGCTGCGCCCCGCCTGCTGCCACGTGCTGGCTATGCTCCCGGGATATCCGGCGATTACGGTGGCGTCCAGGGTTCCCACGTCGATGCCCAGCTCGAGGGCGTTGGTGGTCGACACCCCCATCAGCTCCCCGTCGAACAGGGCCCGCTCGATCCTCCGGCGGTCCTCGGGCAGGTAGCTGGCGCGGTACGGGCTGATCTTCTCCGCCATGGCCGGCTGGGTCTCGTTGAGCTGTTCCCGGGCGTACAGGTAGACCAGCTCTGCCACCTTCCTGGTCCGGACGAAGGTGATGGTCCTGATGTTGCTGCTCACCAGCTCGGAGAAGAGGGTCGAGGCCTCGATGTTGGTGCTGCGCCTGGTGGTCCGGTTGGAGTCCGTCAGTGGGGGGTTCCAGAAGACGAACCGCTTGCCCCCGTACGGCGCGCCGTCGACCTCTATGGCCGTGAAGGGGAGGCCCGTGAGCTGTCGGGCCAGCTCTCCCGCGTTGGCGATGGTCGCCGAGCAGAGAATGAACTGGGGCGAGCTGCCGTAGAGGCGGCACAGGCGCCTGAGGCGTCTTATGACGTTGGCCACGTGGGACCCGAACACTCCCCTGTAGACGTGGGACTCGTCCAGGACGATGTAGCGGAGGCCTCTCAGGAACCGCGTCCAGGTGCGGTGGTTGGGGAGGATTCCCAGGTGGAGCATGTCCGGGTTGGTGAGCAGCACCTGGGTCGACCGCTTGATCCCGGGCCGGTCGTGTCCCGGGGTGTCGCCGTCGAAGATGTCGGCCCGGAACGCCAGCCCCTCGCCCACCTCCCGGAGGCCTTTGAGCTGGTCCTGGGCCAGGGCCTTGGTCGGGTAGACGTACATGGCGCGGCTCCCCCGGTCGGCCAGCAGCGCGTTCAGGACCGGCACGTTGTAGCACAGGCTCTTGCCGCTGGCCGCCGGAGTGGAGACGGCGACGTGCTCGCCCCCGGCAAGGGCGTCGATGGCTTCGGCCTGGTGGATGTACAGGGGCCACAGTCCGCCCCTCTCCAGGCAGCGGCGCAGGTCCGGGTGGATGGAGGATTGCAGCCGGCCGTGGATGGCCTGGCGTGGGGGAATCTGGCGGACGTATACGATCTGGTCTTTGTAGAAGGGCCTACCGCGAAGGTAGTCGAGAAAGGCGGCGGCGTCCATGGGCGACGGTCACACCCCCGGGACCAGCTCCACCTCGTAGTCCAGCAGCTCGGCGTCACGGGTGGTGTCTTCGATGTAGCGGACCACCGTGGACAGCACCCGGTTGGCGTGGCCCCGGTCGTTGCTGACGCAGGATATGCCGATGGTCAGCCGCTGCCACAGCTCGTTGTCCTCCACCTCGGCTATGGCCACGTTGAAACGGGAGCGCACGCGGTCGATGACGGATCGGGTGACGCGGCGCTTCTCCTTGAGGCTGCGGTTGCCGGGCAACCGGAGGACGACTCGACACACGCCTATGTGCACGTTGCACTCCTGGCGGGGCTGCGACAAGCCCACCCTGAGGGCCGACCCTGAGGGGAGGAGGTCTATGGTCCGGGGACGCGGCTAGAAGGACTGCTCTGCCCGCACGGTCCTGAAGCAGTCGTTGCAGTAGACGGGCCTCTCCTGGCGCGGCTGGAAGGGGACTTCCGTGTCGATCCCGCAGGAGGCGCATACCGCGGGGTACATGGTCCTGGGCCGGTCCGAGCCGTAGCCCGACCGGCGCCGGGCGGCGCGGCACTCTGGGCATCGCCCGGGCTCGTTCAACAGCCCCCGGCTCTGGTAGAACTCCTGCTCGCCCACACTGAAGATGAAAGAGACACCGCACTCCCTGCACACCAGCGTCTTGTCCTCGGAGGGAACCATGGAGCCTCCTTAGTGAGCCCGCACGCCTCATGGATCGCCGGTGGCCTGGGACACCTGGAGCTACACCGGGGACCGTCTTGGGCTGGGTCTGGACTAGGGGTCGCAACAGCCGACCAAATGCAGCGGTAAGTATAGCAAAGGGCCCCCGTGCCCCGCAACCCGAAACACGGGGCCGCAGGCATCGAGACGCCCCTCGCAGCAGGCCCGCGGGGACGGCGCCGCGGCATTGACGCTGGTCGGCGGCGCGGCTACAATGGTCTCGCTTCGGGCCCGAAGCCATCCTTCCATGGCACAGCTCTTCGACATGCACGTCCACACCACCCGAGGCAGCAGCGACAGCAACCTCACTCCCGAAGAGATGGTCCTGGAGGCGGAGCGTCTCGGCTTCTTCGGTCTCTGCATCACCGAGCACAGCGGACCCTGGGACCGGCACGAGTTCCAGAAGTTCGCCCGGGAGCACAGCCAGGTGCTCATCAGGGCCATGGAAGTGGAGACGGACATGGGCCATATCCTGGCCTTCGGGTTGGGCAGCTACGTTCCAGGCATATCCGACGCCCGACGCCTCCGCAAGGCCGTCGACGAGGTGGGCGGGTTCATGATAAGCGCCCACCCCTTCCGGGGCCTGCACAGCCGCGTTTCCTCCTACAGCCAGCTCCTCTACAGGGGATCGGCGTCTCCCCCGGCCACCGTCGAGGAGGCGTCGCGGCACCCAGTGTTCGGCCTCGTGGACGCGGTGGAGGTGGCCAACGGCGGCACCTCCGACTCGGAGAACCGCTTCGCCATGGGGGTAGCCCAGCACCTGGGCCTCAAGGTGACGGGCGGCAGCGACGCCCACTCCCGGCACGGCCTGGGGCGCTGCATCACCGCCTTCCAGGGCCAGATACGGACGGAGGAGGAGTTCATGAACTCACTCCGCTCCGGGGCCTTCTACCCCTCCAGGCTCACCGAGAACAACCGGGACCCCAACGGCTCCTGGGTGCCCGTTCCCGAGCCCTTCACCCTGGAGGGCGGCTGATACTTCCACGGCGAAGGCTGAGGGCCAGGTGTTGACGGGGAGAGAGGACCTGTGGGGCAGGATGGAGCCTGGGGACTCGGCGGCCAGGTACGTAGCGCTGGACCTGGAGACCACCGGCCTCAACGCGGAACGGGACGCCATCATAGAAGTCGGGGCCGTCAAGTTCCAGGAAGACCGGGTCCTGGACGTATATGAGACCCTCGTAAACCCCTACCGAAAGCTCCCCGAGTTCGTCCAGAGGCTTACCGGAATCGAACAGCGGGAGGTCGACAGGGCCCCGGCCTTTGCGGTCGTGGCTGGTGAGTTCCAGGAGTTCGTCGGCGGCCTCCCGGTGGTGGGGCACAACATCGCCTTCGACCTGGACTTTCTTTCGCGGAATGGGCTGCCCCTCCCAGGCGACGCCTATGACACCTGGGACCTCGCGTCGATTCTGCTGCCCTCCACCACCAGCTATGCCCTGTCGAAGCTGTCGGAGCAGCTTTCCGTCGACCAGGCGCGTGCCCACCGCGCCCTGGACGACGCTCAGGCGACCCGGCTGGTGTTCCTGGCCCTGCTGTCCAGGGCGCGGGAGCTGGACCCGGGAACCATGGCGTCGATACGGGACCTGGCGAGCCGGGCGAGGTGGCCCGTCGCCCGGCTCTTCGCGACGCCCGCCCGGCTGCAGGTCCCGCCGACGTCCGGCGTGGGGCTGGACGGCCTGGACGTGGGAGCGCTGGAGTCCAGGCTGGCCCGCCCAGGCCCGCCCCTGAGACCAACACAGCCGATGGTCCCCGTGGACGTGGAGGAGATGGAGGCGCACCTGGGCCCCGGAGGCCTCCTCTCCAGGACCCTGCCGGGGTTCGAGCGGCGGCCCCAGCAGGTGGAGATGATGAAGGCCGTCGCCGAGGCCTTCCGCTCCGGCAGCCACCTGATGGTCGAGGCGGGCACCGGTGTGGGCAAGTCCCTGGCATACCTGCTGCCGGCCATCACCCACTCGGTGAGCAACGGGTCCAGGGTCGTCGTGTCCACCAACACCATCAACCTCCAGGAGCAGCTCCTGAACAAGGACATACCGGCCCTGCGTGAGGCCCTGGAAGACAACGGGGTCATTCCCCGGGGGCAGCTGCAGGTGGCGCCCCTGAAGGGGCGGGCCAACTACCTGTGCCTGCGCCGCTGGGGTCTCCTGGCCCGTGGTGAGGACTCCACGGCGGAGGACGCCCGCCTCCTGGCCAAGACCCTGGTATGGCTCCAGGACACGTGCACGGGAGACAGGGGGGAGATCAACCTGTCGGGGAGGGACGTCCCCGCGTGGGGCCGTGTCTCGGCCGCCGACAAGGGACGGTGCCCGGGGATGCGCGGAGACGGTCCCTGCTTCCTCCGCTCCGCCCGGGCCCGGGCAGAGGCCGCCCACGTCGTCGTCGTGAACCACGCCCTCCTGCTGTCGGACCTGGCGATGGGCGGCGGCGTGTTGCCCGCCTACGACCACCTCATCGTGGACGAGGCCCATCACCTGGAGGAGGAGGCGACCCGGCAGCTCGGCTTTCAGATATCCCAGGGCAGGCTGGGGGACGAGTCCGACGCCCTGGGCAAGCTCGTGGCCGGCGTCGTGGCCGCGGCGCGGGGCTCGGGTCTGCCCGATGGCCAGGCGCGGCGCGGGCAGGAGGCGGCCGACCGGTTGCAGGCCCACTGGGCCCGTCAGGTGAGGGGCTCGTGGGACAGGCTCTGGGGCATGGCCGACCGCTTCCTGTCCCAACAACAGGAGGGCCAGGAGCAGCTGTCGGTGACGCGGAGCACCAGAGCCCAACCGGGCTGGTCGGAGCTGGAGGTGGCGTGGGAGAACCTGGACGTGGTCCTGGACGAGGCCCTCCGCCACGTGGACGGCGTGGCGTCCTTCCTGGAGTCACTTCCCACGGACGGGCCCGCCGACGTGGAGTCGATGGCCGTGGAGCTGTCCAACTGGCAGGACGGGCTGGAGGAGCTGCGGGAGAAGCTTCGGACCTTCCTGGTGGCGCCCGCCGACTCCCAGCGCATCGACTGGATGGAGCGGTCAACCAACTTCCGAGACGGCTCCGAGGGCCAGTACAACATCGTCCTTCACTCGGCGCCCCTGAACGTGGGAGTGGACCTGGACGAGCAGCTCTTCTCCAAGAAACGCTCGGTGGTGCTCACCAGCGCGACCCTGGGCTCCCAGGGGACGCTGGACTACATGAGGGACCGGGTCGGGCTGCAGGAGACCGGGGAGCTGATAGTCGGGTCGCCCTTCGACTACAAGCGGGCGGCAGTGATACTGATACCCAAGGACATCCCAACGCCGACGAGCCCCGGATTTCAACCGGCGGCGGAGCGCCTGGTGGTCGGGCTCGCCCGGGAGCTGGAGGGTCATACCCTTGTGCTGTTCACCTCCCACGCCGCGTTGAGAGCTACGGCGAGGGGAGTCCGGCCCCAGCTGGAGGCCGAGGGCATCAGGGTGCTCGCCCAGGGCGTTGACGGCTCGCCCAGGCAGATAGTGCGGGAGTTCAGCGAGTCCCCCTCGTCGGTCATACTGGGCACCAGCAGCCTGTGGGAGGGCGTGGACCTGGCCGGGGGGATCCTCAAGGCGCTGGTCATCGGCCGCCTCCCTTTCCACGTGCCCACGGACCCGATATTCGCGGCCCGGTCGGGCGAGTACGAGGACGGGTTCCACGAGTACGCGCTGCCCCAGGCGATCCTGCGCCTCCGCCAGGGTGTAGGACGCCTCATCCGGGGCAGCCAGGACCGGGGGGCCATCGTCGTGCTGGACAACCGTGTCGTTTCCCGCGCCTACGGGAGGGCCTTCCTGGAGTCCATGCCCCCATGCACGGTGAAGCAGGGGCCGATGTCGGCGATCCAGGAGTACGCGGGCCGCTGGGTCCGGCGTGAGGTAACGGTCTAGCATGGACGGAACGACCACCGTTTCAGGAACGGCCCGCCTAGAGGTCGGCCGTTCCTTCGACCTGGAGGCCAGCGTCCACAGCGGCCAGTCCCACAGGTGGCGAAGGGACGGCCAAGGGGCCGAATGGCACTGGGGCATCGTCTACGATAACCTGGTCAAGATCAGGTCCACGTGCCCGGGCCCGTCGGCGGCCGTCTGCCTGGAGTTCTATCCGGCCGTCTCCGGCGGACGCGACCTGGCACCCCAGGTAGAACGCTTCTTTCGCCTGGACGACGACATCGAGGGCATCCGCGCCGACATCTCCCGCGACCCCCGGGTGGCCGAGATGGTGGGCCTCTATCCGGGGCTGCGCCTTCTCCGGGTGGACCCCTGGGAGTGCATGGTCTCGTTCATCTGCTCGGCGAACTCCAACCTGGCCCGCATCCACGCCAACGTCGAGTCCATTGCGGAGGCCTACGGGCGGCGTCTGGAGGTGGACGGGCACGTCCGGTACACTCTGCCTACCCCTCCGGAGCTCGCCGAGGTCGGTGAGCGGCGGCTGCGGGACTTGGCCCTGGGCTTCAGGGCGCCGTACGTGGCTGCGGCCGCCGTGGCCGTGGCCGGGGGAGCCCTCGACCTGGAGGCCCTCAGGCTAATGCCCTACCCGGAGGCCCACCAGCGCCTGATGGAGCTGCCGGGCATCGGGCCCAAGATAGCCGACTGCATACTGCTCCACTCGCTGGACCAGCTCGAGGCGTTCCCCGTGGACGTGTGGGTGCGGAGGGCGCTGAGGGAGTGGTACTTCGACGGGCGGAAGAGCCCCCCCGACGGGGAGATGGCGGCGTGGGCCCGGGACCACTTCGGACAGTGGGCAGGCTACGCGGAGCTCTACCTGTTCCACGGGCGGAGGCTCATGGGCAGGCCCAAGCCGGGCTAGGCTCCAGGGCGCTTCCCGCGGAGGGCCTTATGCGGGGGCGACGGGCGGCAGGCCCGCCCGCTCTCGCACCATGTTCAGGTAGTGGGTCATGCCGCTCTCCATGGTGTACTTCGCCCTGAACCCCAGCTCGTTGACCAGCCGGTCGTTGTTCAGTAGGGGCGTCATGGTGGCGGGGGTGGAGCTTACGCTGATCTCCGAGTCCGGGAGTATGTTGCGCAGGTGGGCGGTGACGTCGCCCACGCGGCGCCGCTCGGACACCATGTTGAACATGCGGTGCTTGGGGTCCTGGACCGTCAGGATGAGGTGCCACGCCTCGGCCGCGTCTGCGGCGTACATCCAGTCTATCACCTGGTGGTCGGGGGGCATCTCGATGGGCTGGCCCAGGGCGGCCAGCTCGGGCAGCACCATGAAGTGGGGCGTATCCGCCAACCCCGCCAGGCCGCTGGACCAGGAGCCCCTCTGCCCGCGGCCCAGGCCGAACACCGAGGCGGGACGCAGGTCGACGGTGTCCAGCCCGTACCGGCGGTGGTACACCTGGGCTATGTAGTCGCCCCAGTTCTTGCACGCCCCGTAGATAGTGTCCGGCATCGGCGGGTCGTCGTCGTGGAACTCCCGGTCCCGGTCCGGATGGCCGGCGAACACGGCGGCGGAGCTGGCGAAGCACACCCTCTTTACGTCCTGCATGCGGCAGGCCTCGAAGACGTTGATCATGCCCATGCACTGCACGTCGACGTAGGGCCGCATCTTGCCGTCGGCCGGTTCGCTGAGGATGTAGGCCAGGTGCGCCACCCAGTCCACGTCATGGCGCTGGATGGCGCTGAGGACCTCCAGGGGCTCCAGCACGTCGCCCTGGACTATGGTCACCCTGTCTCGTATATCGTCCACCCGCGAGAGGTCCGGGTACTTCTCGAACAGGACCAGGCCCGACTCCCCTTTCTCCTCGACTAGGTGGCGGGCCAGATAGGACCCCAGGAACCCGGTGCCCCCCGTTATCATTATCGCCATCTTGCCGCCCTCCTCCCGTCGTATTGGGCATGGTCAGCACCCTGACCGGGGTTATCATGCAACCGCGTGCGCCCGGCGCTCGTGACTCCCGGGCCCTACTGCACCAGCAGCAGCTTGCCGAAGAAGTTCAGCTCCTCCATGGCGCGGTGGGCATCTGCGGCGTTCTCCAGAGGGAAGGTCTGGTGGATGGTGGAGCGGACCTTGCCGCGGTTCACCATCTCGACGATCTGCCGCATGTCTTCCTTGGTGCCCATGAAGACGCCGAACACGTTGAGATGCCTGGTGAACATGGCCCCCATGTGCAGGTCGTACTTGTACCCCGTGGTGACGCCGCAGTTGCCGTACCTGCCGCCGGGCCTCAGGGAGTTGTACGCCGCCGCAAAGAACTCGGCGCCCACGTGGTCGACGACCATGTCCACCCCCGCTCCCCCCGTGAGCTCGCGGGCCCTCTTGGTGACGTCCTCCTCGGTGTAGTTGATCACCTCGTCGGCCCCCGTCTCCCGCGCCCTGGCGGCCTTGTCCGCCGTGCTGGTGGTGGCGATGACCCTGGCGCCGATGACGTTCTTGGCCACCTGTATTGCGGCGGCGCCTACCCCCGCCGACGCCGACAGCACCAGCACGGTCTCCCAAGGTTTCAGCCGTCCCCGCCTCACCAGCATGTTCCACATGGGCAGGAAGGTCGTCGGGACCGCCGCGGCGTCCTCGTAGGAGACGTGGTCGGCGATGCGGTGGACGTTGGTGGCAGGGACGACTACGTACTCGGCGTAGCTGCCGTCCAGGGCAGAGCCCAGCATCTTGATGGATGGGCACAGGTCGTCCTCACCGGCCAGGCACCGCGCACAGTCGCCGCAGGTGATGTTGGGGTTGACCACCACCCGGTCGCCCGCGCCCAGTCCCGGCACGCCGCCTCCGACCTCGGCGACCTCCCCGGCACAGTCGCCTCCCAGCACCAGCGGAGGCGGGAACTCCCGGCGCATTCCCCGGACCCCGGCCCTGGTGTAGACGTCCAACCGGTTCAGGGAGCCGGCCTTCACCCGAACCTTCACACGGCCGTCGCCCACCACGGGGTCCGGCAGCTCCCCGTAGGTCAAGACCTCGGGTCCGCCGTGCTCCTGTATGAAGACCGCCTTCATGCCCAGTCCTCCTGTTGCGGGCTGTTGCGGGCCGTTACGGGCCTCGCCCCTTCTAGGAGCCCTCTTGAAGCGCCTGGTAGCAGTTGTGGCAGAGGAACACCAGTGCCAGGGCCTCGTCGTGGCTGGCGATACGGCCGCACTGAGGTATATCCACGTCCACGCTCCAGGGCTGGTGGAACTTGCCCCCGCACATCTGGCAGGAGGCCTGGTGGTACTCGTCCAGCGGCCCTGAGCAGACTATGCAGGTCTCGTCTCGATCGGTCAACCGGCTCTCCTCGCCGCGAGGTATGCCTGCGCGGTCTTGATCTCGTCGTCCCTGGTAGTGACCAGGCCGTCCAGCCGGGCCGACTTCAGCTCGCGCAGGGCGTCCCCGACCACGGGGCCCTGGGGAAACCCGAGGGAGACCAGGTCGCCGCCCCTGAGTAGCGGCTTCACATAACGCATATCGTCGAGGTACGAGCTCAAGGCACTTCCGACGGCGGAGTCCCCGGCCATGATGGCGTTTACTCGCAGGGCCTCGGGCGCGTAGGGCTCCAGCGCCCGGTACAGGGCGGACCTGGTGTAAGCGCGTCCGCCGGCGATGTCAGGGACCACGTCGAGCTTCACGGCGGCCGTGTCCTTGACGATCCTCTTCCACGTGGCGGGCATGCGAAGGCGGTGTGCCAACGACGTCCCCTGCTCCTTCGACGACGAAAAGCACAGGGCGGCCAGGTACTCCAGGGGCGAGAAGGACCCCCCGGCGCCGGCGAGGGGGGCGACGGCGGAGTCGTCCCCCATGGCGGGGTGGATGGCCGCCAGCACGCCCAGCTCGGCGCACCGCCGCAGGGCCCGGTGGGGCGCGCTCTCCCTGAGCGCCGCCGCCAGCTCCTTCCTTAGCCGGTCTCCGCTCAGGGTGTCTATGGCCCCCGCGTCCAGGGCTTCCATCAGCCGTTGCTCCGTAGCCTCGTCCAGCCGGTAGCCCAGCCTCTGCTCGTAGCGGATGGCCCTGAGAATGCGGGTCGGGTCGTCGACGAAGCTGGCTCCGTGCAGGACGCGGACGACGCCCGCCGACAGGTCGGCCCGGCCCCCGTGGGGGTCCAGCAGGCCGCGCCTCGCCGGTCCCGTCAGGGGAAGCGCCATGGCGTTGATGGTGAAGTCGCGCCGGGCAAGGTCGTCCTCGATGGAGCTGGGGGTGACCTGGGGCAGGGCCCCGGGCCTGGGGTACGTCTCCCGACGGGCCGTTACCAGGTCCAGCGACTGCTTGCTCAGCCGCACCGTCGCCGTGCCGAACTGGGAGCGGGCGACGACCCGTCCATCCAGTCTTGCCGCTACGGTGGACGCCAGGGCTTGGGCGTCGCCCTCGACCACCAGGTCCAGGTCCTTGACGGGCCTCTCCAGCAGCAGGTCCCGCACGGGCCCTCCCACCAGATACAGGGACAGGCCGGCGCTCCGGGCCTCCGCGCATATGGGAGCCAGCAAGTCAGCCGCGTCCAATGGCAGGGACCGGTGGAGGGAGGAAGGGATGCTTGCCGGTGGCAGGGGAGTACGCTGGCGTGTCATGAGGGACGGGCCAATTATAGCATATCTGCCACGTGATATAATTCACCAATTGAATTCGTCTCGGTTATAGGGAGGCACGATGGCAGGGAGGTCGGCGGCTCGGCAGGCTGGACCGGGAGGGGTCCCTGAGGTCGTGGTGATGCGCCTCCCCCAGTACATCCGGGTCCTGAGCTCCCTGATGGACCAGGGGGTGAACATCGTCAGCTCCCAGCGGCTGGGCGAGATCCTGCAGGTCACGCCCGCGCAGATCAGGAAGGACCTCAGCT
The DNA here is from genome assembly GCA_965207305.1 of Dehalococcoidia bacterium. Taxonomy (GTDB): domain Bacteria; phylum Chloroflexota; class Dehalococcoidia; order Lucifugimonadales; family JAGWBF01; genus JAGWBJ01. The sequence continues at coordinate 890,301 of CBDBMB010000003.1, forward strand.
ACTTCGGGCGGTTCGGCAAGCAGGGCCGGGGCTACAGGGTCAGGCACCTGATCGTGGAGCTCAAGGAGATCATGGGCCTGGACCGCCGTTGGAACGTGGCCCTGGTGGGTGTCGGGCGGCTGGGCCGGGCCGTGTTGAGCTACCCGGGATTCGCCCCCGAGGGCTTCCACGTCGTCGCGGCCTTCGACGCCGACCGCCGCATCGTAGGAAGGACCGTGGGAAGCCTCAAGGTGCAGCCGGTGGAGGAGCTGGACCGGACGGTGATGGAGCGGGGCATAGGCATAGGCATCGTCGGTGTGCCCGGCCCCCACGCCCAAGAGGTCATCGACCGGCTGGTGGGAGCGGGAGTGAAGGCGATTCTCAACTACGCGCCCATCGCGGCGCAAGCGCCCGACGGAGTGAGTGTGCGAAACGTCGACCCGGTACTGGCCATGCAGACCATGACCTTCTACCTGCTGGGAGAGGAGGACGACGCCTGAGCGGCGGCTAGGCTGGCGGTGGAGGCGCGGCCCGGCTCCGCCGGCGGCGCGCTATCCTCAAGCGGGTCTCGGCGCGCCGGAAGGCCATGGCCGCCTGCTCCAGGTCCAGGTCCGCGGTGCGGTTGGCTATCCGCTCCTGGGCCCGCTGCATCGCTTCCTGGGCCCGTTGCTCGTCGATCTCGTCGGACCGCTCGCAGGCGTCGGCCAGGATGGTCACCCGGTTCCCCATCACCTCCAGGAACCCCCCGCTCACCACCAGGTACTCGTCCTGGCCATCCTTGCGGATCATCAACTCCCCCGGCTGGAGGCTTGTCATCAGGGGAGCGTGATAGGGAAGTATCCCCAGGTCTCCCTCCGCCCCGGGCGCGTTGACCGCCTCCACGTCGTCCGAGTAGACCTCACGCTCGGCGGTCACTATCTCCAGGCGCATCGTTACCATGAATGCCCCCTAGGCGGCAGCCATCTCCTGGGCCTTCTCCAGCGCCTCGTCTATGGTGCCAGTCATGTAGAAGGCCTGCTCGGGCACGTCGTCGTGCTGTCCCTCCAGGATCTCGGTGAAGCCCCGGACGGTCTCTCGCACCGGCACGTACTTGCCGCCCATCCCCGTGAACGTCTCGGCCACGTAGAAGGGCTGGGTCAGGAACCGCTGGATCCGGCGGGCCCGGGCCACCGTGACCTTGTCCTCCTCCGACAGCTCCTCGATGCCCAGGATGGCGATGATGTCCTGGAGGTCCCGGTAGCGCTGGAGGACCTGCTGGACGCCCCGGGCCACCCGGTAGTGCTCGTCCCCCACGATCCTCGGCTCCAGCATCCGGGAGAAGGAGGCCAGCGGGTCCACCGCCGGGTAGAGGCCCTGGGCGGCCAGCGCCCTCTCCAGGGAGACGACGGCGTCCAGGTGGCCGAATGTGGTGACAATTCCCGGGTCGGTGTAGTCGTCGGCGGGCACGTAGACGGCCTGGAAGGACGTAATGGACCCCTTGGTCGTGGAGGTTATCCTCTCCTCCAGCGCCCCCATCTCGGTCCCCAGGGTCGGCTGGTACCCCACCGCCGAAGGCATCCGGCCGAGAAGCGCCGACACCTCCATGCCCGCGAGGATGTAGCGGTAGATGTTGTCGATGAACAGGAGCACGTCCTGGTTCTGCTCGTCCCGGAAGTACTCTGCCATGGTCAGGCCCGTGAGGCCGATCCTGGCGCGGACGCCCGGGGGCTCGTTCATCTGCCCGAACACCAGCACCGTGCTGTCCATCACCCCCGAGTCCTGCATCTCGTGCCACAGGTCGTTTCCCTCGCGGGAGCGCTCGCCCACGCCGGAGAAGACGGACACCCCCTTGTGGACGGCGGCGATGTTGCGGATCAACTCCATGATGATGACCGTCTTGCCGACGCCGGCCCCGCCGTAGGCGCCTACCTTGCCGCCCTTCATGAACGGGGTGATGAGGTCGAACACCTTGATGCCCGTCTCCAGTATCTCGGTGGTGGTCTCCTGCTCCTCGAAGGAGGGCGGCGGCCGGTGGATGGGCCAGTGCTGGGGCGGCTCCACCGGTCCCAGGTTGTCCAGGGGCTCCCCGGTGACGTTGAACAGCCTGCCCAGGGTCTCCTCCCCCACCGGCACCACAACTGGGCTCCCGGTGTCCACGGCGTCGACGCCCCGGGCCAGGCCCTCGGTGGGGCCCAACGCCAGGCAGCGCACCCAGTTGTTCCCCACGTGCTGCTCCACCTCCAGGGTGAGCTTCTCGCCGTTGTTGTCTATCTCCACGGCGTTGAACAGCGTGGGGAGATCGTCCGGCGGGAACTCCACGTCGACCACCGTCCCGATCACCTGCACGACCTTGCCTGTACCCATTCTCAGCTCCTTCTGTCTCCCTGCTCCCGCTTACGGGAGGGAGGCAAGGGGGGTTGCCCTTATGCCAGCACTTCCGAGCCGCCCAGGATGTCCAGCAGCTCGTTGGTGATGCTCTCCTGGCGGACCTTGTTGGCCAGGAGCGTCAGGTCCTCCACCATCTCTCCGGCGTTCTCGGTGGCGTTGCGCATGGCCACCATCCTGGCCGACTGCTCGCTGGCTATCAACTCCAGGAGGGCGTGGTATATCTCCATCTCCACGAACCTTGGCAGCAGCGAGCCAAGCACCTCCTGGTCGCTGGGCTCGTATATGTACCCCACCCGCTCGTAGGCGGTCAGCTCGGCGGGCACTATGGGGAGCAGCCGCTTGACCACGGGGCGCTGGACGGTGGTGGACACGAACTCCACGTAGGACAGGTGCACCTCGTCGACCTCGCCCGTGGTGTACTGGTCGATCACCATGCTGGATATGGCTATGGTGTCGGCCAGGGCCGGCCTGTCGCCCAGGTTGATGAAGACGGCCTTCACGTCCTGGCCGTACCGCACCATGAAGTCCCTGCCCTTGCGCCCGACGGCCACGATGGTGGCCGGGACCTGCTGCTCGACGATGAACTGGCTCACCCGGCGGTTCAGGTTGGAGTGGAGGCCGCCGCACAGGCCCCTGTCCGGGGTGATGTGCACGAGACCCACCCGCTGGATGGGCCGGGACTCAAGCAACGGCTGGGGCGTGCCGTCCTCGCTGGGCTGGGCCGCCAGGTCGGCGATCACCTGCTGGATCTTCTCCGAGTAGGGCCGCCCGGCCAGCACGCTGGCTTGGGCGCGGCGCATCTTGGACGCGGCGATCATCTCCATCGCCTTGGTCACCTTGGCGGTGTTCTCGATGCTCCGGATGCGGCGCCTTATCTGCCGGATGCTTGCCATTTCCTACCTGTCGGGACCCGCTGCGGGGGCGGGGCCCACGTGGCTCCCGCGCCTCGGCGGTCCGGTCTCTACTCTGCTAACTCGCCTCTGCTCCGCTAGCCCGTCTCTATTCGGTTAGATTAAAGGTGGACTTGAACTCCTGGATGGCCTCCTTGAGCGCAGCCTCCGTGTCGTCGGCTATGTCCTTGCTCTCGGAGATGGCCCGGGCGATGTCGGGCTTGGTCGACTCCACGTACCTGAGCAGCCCCTCCTCGAACTCCTGGCACCTGGTGACGGGGACGTCGTCCAAGTCCCCGTTGTTGACGGCGTAGAGGACTATCACCTCTTGCTCCAGGCTCATGGGCCGGTACTGGAGCTGCTTGAGGATCTCGGTGCTGCGCTGCCCCCGTTCGAGCTGGGCCCGGGTGGCCCGGTCCAGGTCGGCGGTGCCGAACTGGGCGAAGGTGGCCAGCTCCCGGTACTGGGCCAGGTCCAGGCGGAGCCGTCCGGCGACCCTGCGGATCGCCCTGGTCTGGGCCGCGCCGCCCACCCGGGACACCGAGAGGCCCACGTTCACCGCGGGACGGATGCCAGAGTTGAACAGCTCGGGCTCCAGGTATATCTGCCCGTCGGTGATGGAGATGACGTTGGTGGGGATGTACGCGGACACGTCTCCGGCCTGGGTCTCGATGATGGGCAGGGCGGTGATGGACCCGCCCCCGAACTCCGGGGCCAGCTTGGCCGCCCGCTCCAGGAGCCGGCTGTGCAGGTAGAAGACGTCCCCCGGGTAGGCCTCCCGGCCCGCGGGCCGGCGGAGCAGCAGGGATAGCTGCCTGTACGCCCAGGCATGCTTGGTCAGGTCGTCGTAGATGATCAGCGAGTCCTTGCCCTCGGCCAGGAAGGCCTCCGCCATGGCGCAGCCGGCGTAGGGGGCGATGTACTGCAGGGGCGCCGGGTCCGAGGCGTTGGCGGCCACCACCAAGGTGTGGTCCATGGCGCCGTTCTCCTCCAGGCTGGCCAGCACCTGGGCCACCTTCCCCTGCTTCTGGCCGATGGCCACGTAGATGCAGATCAGGTCTTGGCCCTTCTGGTTGATGATGGCGTCAATGGCGATGGCCGTCTTGCCGGTGGACCTGTCGCCGATGATCAGCTCCCGCTGCCCCCTTCCGATGGGGATCATGGAGTCGATGGCCTTCACCCCGGTCTGGACGGGGGTGTCCACCGACTGGCGGGTTACCACGTTGGGGGCGATGCGCTCCACCGGCAGGGTCCGGTCGGCGTTGACGGGACCCTTGCCGTCAAGGGGCCGTCCCAGGGGGTCCACCACCCTGCCCACCAGGGCGTCGCCCACGGGCACCTCGATGATGCGGCCCGTGGAGCGGACCGTGTCACCCTCCTTGACGGCGTTGGGGTCTCCCATGATGGCCGCGCCCACCGTGTCCTCTTCCAGGTTCAGGGCGAGGCCCATGACGGCGTTGGGAAACTCTAGGATCTCGTTGTACTGGGCCCCCTGGAGCCCCTGGATTCGGGCTATGCCGTCTCCCACCTCGACGACGGTGCCCACGTCGACGAGAGTCAGCTCGGAGCCGAACTCCTCGATTTGCCTGCGGATGACGGAGACTATGTCTTGGCCTCGGGTAGTCACCGGTTTACCTCCTGAGTGCCGCCGGCGCCCTTCCCCGGTGGGAGCGGCGCCGGCTCCACTGGCTTATGCGCTCGCCTCGATGGCCCCCTGCTGCAACCTCTTGCCCATCTCGGCCAACCGGGTCCGGGTGCTGCCGTCTATGAGCCGGTCTCCTACGCGTATGACCAGACCTCCCAGGATGGAGGGGTCCACGCGGGTCTCCATGGCCACTTCCTTGCGGATCAGCCCCGAGATGAACTCGGATATCCTATTCTGCTCCGAGTCCTCCAGGGGCACGGCCGACCAGACCTGCACCTGCTCCCTGCCCATGTGAGCGTCCAGCAAGCGGCGGTAGTCCTTCTCCACCTCGGGGACCAGCTCGGTCAGGCCCCTGTCTACCAGAACACAGAGGAGGTTCCTCAGCATCGGGTCCACGTCGGGGAGGGCCTCCTCGATGGTGCGGACCTTCTGGGGCATGGTCACCTTGGCGTGCTCCAGGAACCCGAACATGTCCGGGTTCTCCATGGCTTGACACAAGGCGCCGAGGCCCTCAGCCCACTGGTCCAGGCGCTCCCGTTCCAGGGCCAGGTCGAATATCGCCTGGGCGTACCTCTTGGCTGACGCGCTATCAGGCATACCTTGCTAGCCCCGGCGAAGGGTCTCGCCCTCCTCCAGCACCCGGGCGATGAGGTCGGTGTGGGCGTCCCGGTCCAGGGAGCGCTCGATGACCTTCTCGGCGGTGGATATGGCCAGGTCGGCGAAGTGGGCCCTCACCTCCCGGACGGCGGCGTCGCGCTCCCTCTGGATGTCCTCCCTGGCCCTGGCGACGAAGGCCTCAGCCTCCTGGCGGGCCTTCTCCTGCTCGTCGGCGCGATACTTGTCGGCAAGCTCCCTGGCCTGGTCGATGAGCTTCTGGCCCTCGGCCCGGGCCTCGGCAAGCTGCCTCTGGGTATCGGCCTGGGACCGGTCGGCTTCCTCTCGCGCACGCTCCGCCGCCTCCAGGCTCTCCCTGATCCGCTCCGACCGCTGGTCCATTATCCGCAGGATCGGCTTGTAGGCGAACATATACAGGATCACCAAGAGAATGACGAAGTTCACTAGGAACGCTATCAAGCTCGGTAGATTCAGCCCTAGTTCACCCATTACCTAGCTCCAGACCGGGATTTGCCGTTGTGCAAAAGGACCACGCCCTTGGAATGCGCACAGGCCCTAAAACACGAACAAGAGAATGGCCGCAACGACCAGGGCGTAGATGCCCAGCGCTTCTGCGAAGGCAATCGCCAGGATCATGTTGGTCAAAATCGGCCCCCGGGCCTCCGGGTTGCGCCCGATGGCGTTCATGGCTGCGCTGCCAAGGATGCCGATACCGATGCCAGGCCCAAGGACACCCAGGCCGATGGCGAGGCCGGCGGCCAAAGCCTTGACCGAGGTGTCGCTGAGAATCTCTTCTTGGGCAGCTAGCGCGGAAGCCACGGACATAAGGATATCTACAGGCATCTTCCCTCCTTTAACTGGGTCGGTCTAACGATGTCGCGTGTCCTAGTGCTCTTCCTCGTGGGAAGTGATCGCTATTGTTGCAAAGACCAGGGTTAGCCCGGCAAATATGAGAGCCTGGACCAGGCCCACCAGCAGCTCGAGTCCATAGACGGCAACCGTCGCTACGAAGGGGACGAGGAACGTCGCCATCAGCACCAGGACCTCGCCGGCGGTCATGTTCCCGAACAGCCTGAAGGTGAAGCTCACCAGCCGGACCAGCTCGCTCAGCCCCTCCAGGAATCCCACGAAAAGGGAAATGCCCGCCTGGAACAGCTGTCCCCTCCGGAGGCTGCCGAAGAACTGGCCGACGGGGATGAACTTGGCCAGGTACCTGAAACCCAGCATGCGCAGCCCCCAGTACTCCACGAAGACGAAGGAGACCAGGGCCAGGGCCAGGGGCATGTTCAGGTCGGTGCCCGCCGACCGCACCAGGTGAGCCGCTATGTCTCCGTCGGCGTCCTTGAACCCCAGGGACGGATAGATGGGCAGCAGGGCTATCCACGCGTTGAAGGCTACGAAGAGGAACACTGTGGCGATGATGGGAAAGACCCTCCGCCCCATGTCCCTTCCAATAACTCCCTCCACGAACCCCAGAAGCGCCTCGACGGCCATCTCCACCAGGTTTTGCAGCCGGCCGGGCACCATCTTGGCCCGTCTCACGCCCAACACGAAGATGCCAATCAGCAAAAGGGTCGTGACCCAGGCCGACAGCATGGTGTTGGTGACGGCGAAGTCGAACATGCCCAGGGGCGTGAAGTGGTACGGCTTCCCCTTGCCGTCGGCCTTGTCGCCCGCTCCGTGGCCATCGTCGGCCTTGTTGGGCGCAAAGTTGTGCTCGTTGCGGGCCTCGGCCGGGAATATGGGCTGGGGCGGAAGGTGGACCTGAGGCTGGGGCAGCAGGGGTTCCTGGTCCTCGCCCCCGAGGACCGCCGTCCCGATGGCCCCTGTGATCAGGCCCGCGACGAAAAGGGCCAGAATAGCCAGGCCGCCCAGTAGCAGGAACCGCCGGGCTCCGGCGCCCGAGGGCACTACCCATCCCTCCTGCTCGAGGGCCCGCTTGGGGGCCCGTCACTGCCGTCGGAACCAAGAAGGGGGGACACCATCTTGTAAGTCCCATAAAACGCCGAGGCGCATCCCAATATCAGACCCACCAACAGAAAGATAACCTTGGTGCCCAGGGCCCCGTCCACCAGCACTCCCACCACAATGCCACCTATGATGCATAGGGCTATGTAGAACCCCAGCCCCGAAAGTCGCAGGGCCAGCACCCACCATGGCATACCCATCTCAGGCCTAGTGAATCCTATCACTAGTTCCATCGGGCGTCAACCGATTTCCCAGGGCCGGGAGACCCGCAAAAAAGGACCCCCGGCCACGCCTGGCCGGGGGTCTTTCTCGGTTGACTCTAGGGGTGGGGAGACTACGCTATTCCTTCTCCTGCTGCTGCTTTCCGAAGTCCTCCAGGTCCAGGCTGTTGATGAAGTCGGTAAAGGCCGACATCCTGCGGAGCTCCTCCTCCTTCACCTCGGGGGACTTGTCGGGCTGGCCCGCCGTGTCCTCGGGCAGCAGGGGCTTCCCCGTCTCCTTGTCCAGGAGTATGCCGGCCTTTTCCAGGACCTGCTCCTCTACGAAGATGGGCACCTGGACGCGCACCGCCAGTGCGATGGCGTCGCTGGGACGGGAGTCCACCTCCAGGCTCTTGCCGTTGACGCTGATGATCACCTTGGCGTAGAAGGTGTCGCTCTCCAGGTCGTTAACCAGGATGTGATGGACGGCCCCGCCCAGGTTGTCGATGACCGCACGAAGGAGGTCGTGGGTCAGGGGTCTCGGAACGGAGATGTCCTGCAGCTTGACCGCGATCGCGTCGGCTTCCGCCGGCCCGATCCAGATGGGCAGGTACCGGTCCGATTCCTTTTCCTTCAGAATCACGACCCGCTGGTAGTTCATCAAGCTCACGCGGATGCTGTCGATTACTACTTCCAGCATTGACCGGGGACCCTCCTCTCAGAGGCCCTATTGTAGTCCCGCGCCAAGAAGGGTGTCAACCCGAGCCGTCACCCCCCGGAGACACGTAGGAGAAGAACTTGGAGTCCCACCACTGGTAGTCCAGCCGGCGGAAGAGGAAGTAGTCCATGGCGTCCTTCCACGACTGCCGGGCGGTCACGTTGTCCATGATGAACCGGGCGTCCTGCTTCAGCTCCGCTGGAGACCACTGCTCCTCCCTGTTGGCACCCGGGCGGCGGTACGTGTCCTCGGGGAACCAGAGGAGGTCCTTTAGGGGCCCCGATGCCTGGTGGCCCTCCAGGTGGCTCCTGTACCGCTTGGCGTGGCCCTCGATCAGAAGGATGGCCCCGGTGGACGGCGGCTCGCTCACGGGACTGCACCAGGGCTGGTAGTCGGCGTCGGACTCCGACTTGTAGCAGCGGAACTCCACCGAGCCCTCCCGCTGGGCCTGTCTCACGTACCAGTTCATCGGGTACCATATCTCGTAGTCCATCTCCACCGCGGGCCGCGCCGCCTCGTCGGGAATGACCCCCTCCTGCTCCAGGTCGTCCAGCACCCTGACCAGGTCCGCGCTGCCCTGGGCGTACACCAGCATCTCCACCGGCGTGTCGTCGTAGCTGTAGGTCACCCTGAACCCGACGAAGGTGCTGAACCCGAGCATGAGGGCGGCCACGCCCAGCGCGGCCAGCGACACTCCCACCCGGGGACGGCTGCGTAGAAGCAGGAAGGACGTTCCGGCCAGCACGGCGGCTAAGGCCGCCGCCACCCCCCAGCCCTGCCAGTCCAGGCCCCCCTGGTCCAGAGATCGTCTCAGGAGATAGACTCCGGCGATCACGACCAACGGGGCGAGCCCCAGCATCAGGAGGTAGGGGCTGTGCGCCAGCCCTCTCCAGTCCAGCCGGTCTATGAGCTCGCCAATGAGCTTGCCCGACAGCAGTATGAAGGGCACGGCGATGTTGACGATGAGCCAGGGCATCTTCTCCGCCGCGATGGTGTACGCCAGGAGGGTCAGGAGGGCCCAGAGGGCCAGGACCAGGCCCAGCAGGTCGGCCCTTCGGACGAAGTAGAAGATGGCCCCCAGGCCGAAGAGCAGAGGCAGGAACTCGTACAGCGATCCGGTGATGAAATGGTAGTACCACGGCTGCCCCCCGCGGGCCACCTCCTGCTGGGCCAGCCAGTAGCCCAGGCCCTGCCAGGACCCGGTGAACACCCCCCCCAGCTTGGCGCACAGGGTGTTGAGGGCGGCGCCCGTCTCGGTGGGGCAGTAGCCGTGCGGCTGGACGAACAGGCCGAAGAAGGTGGTGTACAGGGCCGTCCATACCAGGTAGAAGATGGCCGCGCACAGCAGCCATACCTTCCATCTCCACAGCATCCCGATGGCTGCGGAGACGACCAGGGCCCCGGCGAGGACGGCGAAGGCGATCAGCCAGTCCCGCGCCACGAACCCGTCGGGCAGCGCCAGGAACGCGTAGCAGAGAGCGCCCGCCGCGCCCGCCGCCAGCAGCCACGGCGCCCACCTGCGGCCCCCGCGCGTGACCGCCGCCACACCGGGCAGCGCCACGAAGCTCGCTATCACGAGGGCATCCGCGGCCAACGGGAGGTCCGCCATGGGGAAGATGGCGTAAGGAGGAGCCCACAGGGGAAGCCCCACTTCCCCGGTGCCGCCGTCGCCGTTGGCCAGCACCAGTCCCAGGCTGTCCTGAAATATGCTCACGCCCGCCGCCCACTGGGGCAGCGTCAGCGTCACGATGAGGAGCAGCAGGGCGGGGGCGCGGCCCATCTCACCCCGGCTGCTCCTACCGGTCACGGCGGCCACCAGCTCGGGGAGAGAGATGAGGAAAAGAATGCCGCCGAAGATCACGACCACGATGTACGCGGTCTCCTTGGTGGCGAACATGAGGGCAAGCACCGCTGAGGCCATGTACAGGTAGCGGTCCCTGCCCTCGTGGAGATAGCGCCACAGCATTATCAGGAGCGCCACCGTCCACACCGACATGATGATCTCGTTCCGCCCGAAGCGGCTGAAGTACAGCAGGGACGGCGACAGGGCAAAGAGCAGGGCAACCACTATGGCGCCGGTGGTCCCCAGGTGTGTCCGGAAGAAGAAGGGCAGGAACACCAGCGCCGTGCCGAACAGGACGTAGAGCAGGCGGGCGGTGAAGTCCGTGTCGGAGAACAGCCAGAAGATGGCGGCGGCGAGCTCCACCTGGAAAGGGCCGTGCATCCAGGGGCTATGGGAGTAGCCCTCCCCGTTGGCCAGACGCCAGGCGTAGTGGACGTGCAGGCTCTCGTCGTAGTGCATGGTCCGCCCGTCCAGCTCCCACAAGCGGAGGGCCATTGCGCCCAGGGAGATGACCAGGAAGACCGCCGCCTCCCAACCCAGCTCCGGGCGTCGAAGCCGGGGGAGGGAAAGCCGGGTCAGCGGGAGCCTATCCAGCGTCTGCACGGTGCGTCTTCACCAGGCCTGGGGACTGGGTCTGCGCCCTTTCGTATATGACCACTTCCGGGCTGCGGAACACGGGCGTCAGGAACGAGTGGAAGGTCCCGAACGGGTCGGGCCCGTAGCGGGCCCTCTCCCGGGCGCCGACGTAGACGTATCGGACGCCGTAGGCCTCCAGCAGGCGGTGCACGGTGGCGGAGTCGTCGGCCGTGTAGATCTGCTCCACGTCCCCTTCCCGCCCGTCGAACTCCCTGGTGGAGCCCCTCCACTGGTGCTGGTGCCCCGGCCAGCCGAGAATGGTGGGAAGCCCGGTGGACGAGGAGACCCGGCCGTGGTCGGTGTAGCTCCCTCCCACCGCCTCCACGATGCGTCCCTGCGGCGCTTCGTCCCTCAGCCACACTATCGCCTCGTACTCCCCGGGATGCCGCTCCCTCAGGAATGCCAGACCGTCCAGCGTGGCCTCCCTCGATTGGCCGGCGCGGTCCAGGGCTGCGCCCACCGGGTAGTAGAGGGACGCGACGGTGAGGACGCCGACCAGTGCCAGCCAGACGCCCGGAGCTATTTTTCTGGCTCCCCCTACCAGGGGCGTTAGTCTCGAAAGACGGCCAAGTATCCGGCCCAGGGAGGGCAGGGGGTTGGCGTAGCCGTAGTAGAGGCCGTAGGCCGAGACGACCGCCAGCAACAGCCAGGCCTGGTAGTAGGTCTTGAACACCGTGTTCATACGTGTGCCGAACAGGTCGACAAGGTAGAAGAGCTCGGCGCCCAGCAGCAGGTAGAAGGCGATGCCCAGCATCAGCAGCGGGAAGACGGCTGCCGTGCCGTTGCCCTCCTTCATCCTGGAGAGTATCCCGGCCAGGGCCAGGGCAACGATGACCATCCCCGGCAGAAGTTTGCCCAGGCGGCTGCCCACCGTGCCCAGGGCATCTACCACTCCTCCTTCGAAGGGGCTGACGACTATCTTGATGCACGCCCACAGCACGAAGGGGAACACCGCCACCGCCAGGGCGAAGCCCAGGGTCCCCACGTTGCGGCGGGTGAGGGTCTCCGAGGACGCCAGCTGGGCCAGCAGGAAGTACCCTCCGGCCAGGAGGAACAGCCCCCATATCAGGAAGAAGAAGAAGGGCCGCGTGGCCATGGCGTCTCGGGTCGGCAGTATCCCGGACGCCTGGCTGTCCAGGGTCATGTAGAAGGGCAGGTACAGCAGCACGGCGCCAACGACCACCGGCGCCATGAAAGACGCGGTGGACAGCAGCGTGGGGGCCACGTTGCCCGACCGGTCTCCGTAGCTCTTGGCCAGCACCGTGACGGCCAGAATGGCCGCGAAGACCGGCAGGTCCCAGATGTTTATGAAGGCCAGCGCGCCGAGAGACAGGGTGATGGCCGCCGTCTCCCACGGCCGTTGCAGCAACCACGAGGGCCCTATCCTACTCCGGGAGCCGAGGAGATTCAATGCCAGCGCCAGGTTCAGGACGAGGAAGGGGAGGGAAGATGCGTGGGGGTGCAGGTCCCCCAGCACGAAACTGAAGAAGGGGAACTCCGTGATGGTGTAGTCCAGGCTGATGCCATCCCTCACCGTATCTATGACCCTGGTGGCGCGCCACCACCACAGGTGGTCGCCCGGGAACAGGCCTCCCTCGGTCGAGCTGGTTGCCAGCCCCTTGATCGACACCCACCCCCAGAAGCCCTCCGACCCCCAGCCCCTGGCCTGTACAAGCTCCAGCACCCCTTCCAGGTTGCTGATCAGCACGACGAAGAGGGGCGCGGCCAGGGCGAATAGCACGGCGCGGGGGGCATCGGCCCCGGACCGTCGGATAAGGTTGTAGACCAGGCTGAAGGCCCCCGCTCCCGCTAGGGCCGGCAGAAGGGCGATGGACAGGTTGTAGGAGACGCTGGAGGGTATGGATGTGAGCTTGGTCAGCGTCGCCATCATGAAGTGGCCGAAGTAGTAGTAGCTGATGGAGTGCCCCGACAGCCAGGGATCCTCCGGCGGGAAGTAAGCGGACTTCAGGATGGCGTTGAGAAAGGCGAAGTCCATGGGCTTTTCGGTGTGGTTTATGGCCGGGGTGTGGTAGACGATGGCGACCCACAGAGCGAACAGGGCCAGGAACACCGCCTCCGCAGCCAGCAGGGGCAGCCTCTCCGCCTTGACGAAGGAGACCAGGTCGGGGAGCCGGCGGCGCATCAGGCCGTAGGACAGGCCGGCCAGCACGAGGGCGATGCCGATTACGGAGTACTGGGAGTTGGGCAGGATGTGGGCGGTGCCCAGGATCCACAGCAGGTAGGACACCAGGAGCAGGGCCAGCACCTTGGACAGCACCAGGCCCCGGTCCGGCAGCCGCCGGAACAGGACATAGGTGAGGGGCAGCACCGCCAGCCCCAGGAGCTCGACGCTCAGAAGCCAGATGATGGCGTGGTGCACGGACTACCCTGGGTGTACGCCGTGGCCTGGATGGTGCATCTTGGAAGACCCTGTCATTTCCTACGTGCGGGCAAGCGGGGCCGGATGCGCTTAGACGGGCGCCGAACAGGCTCAGGAGGCCGAGGGGGCCGGTTCCAGGAGCGCCTCGACGAATCCCTCGGCGTCGAAGGGAGCCATGTCCTCCAGCCCTTCGCCCGTGCCTATGAAGAGGATGGGCACGTCCAGCTGCTCCTTGATGGCCAGCACGATGCCGCCCTTGGCGGTGCCGTCCAGCTTGGCCAGCACGATCCCCGTGCAGCTCACCGCCTCGGTGAAGTGCCGTGCCTGGCCGAGGCCGTTGTGGCCCGTGGTCGCGTCCAGGGTCAGCAGGACCTGGTGCGGGGCCGCCGGGTCCAGCCTGCTGATGACCCTGCGGACCTTCTTGAGCTCGTCCATCAGGTTGGACTTGGTGTGGAGGCGGCCCGCCGTGTCGACTATCAGCACGTCCGCCCCCCGGGACCGGGCCGCCTGGAAGGCGTCGAAAGCCACGGCTCCCGGGTCCCCCCCCGGCTGATGGCTGACCACGTCCACGCCGACACGCTCCCCCCAGAGCTGGATCTGGTCGATGGCCGCGGCCCGGAAGGTGTCTCCGGCGGCCAGGATGACCTTCTTCCCCGCCGCCTTGAAGTGGTACGCCAGCTTGGCGATGCTGGTCGTCTTGCCCGAGCCGTTGACGCCCACGACCAGGACTACGAAGGGTGCAGGGTGGTCGGTGGACTCCAGCCAAACGTCCTCCGCCCGGTCGTCGGCAAGCCTGGCGGAGATGTCGCGCTTCAGGACCTCCATCAGGTCTTCCTGCCCCCGGACGCCCCGCTGACCGGCCTCGTCTCGAAGCCTCTCCACCAGGCTCAGGGTGGTCTCGACGCCCACGTCGGCGGACAGGAGCGCCTCTTCCAGCTCCTCCCAGACCTCCTCGTCCACGCGGCCCGCCCGCAGGAGCCGCGCCACCCGGCCGAACCAGGACTCGCGGCTCCGTTTGACCCCCGCCTCGGTGGCCTCCCGGGACTTCTGCCGGTTCCGTCGAAGCAGCCCCAGCATGTCTACGTGCGGGCGCCTTCCAGCCGTCTCAGGGCTTCCCGGGCGGCCTGTCTCTGGGCGTCGACCTTGCGCGTCCCCCGACCCCTGCCGAGGACCTCGCCGTTCATGACCACTTCCGCCTCGAACTCCTTGCTGTTGTCTCGGCCCTCTTCGTCCACCGTGCGGTAGCGTGGGGGGGCGTTTCCCATGCGCTGGGCCAGCTCCTGGAGTCGGGACTTGGGGTCTTCTGGTATGCCCGAGGAGAGCGCCCGCTGCGTTTCCCCGTCCATCAGGCCGATGACGAGCTTCCGGGCCTGGTCGAACCCCCGGTCCAGGAAGGCGGCGCCCACGATGGCCTCCAGGGCCGCCGCCAGGTTCGTGTCCCGGTTCGCGCCGCCGCTGGACGCCTCGCCCCGGCCCAGCTTCAGGTGCTGTCCCACCTGCAGCCCGCGGGCCACTCGGGCCAGGGTGTTGCCGCTGACCAGGGACGACCGGAGCTTGGTCATCTGCCCCTCGGGGAGGTCGGGGCAACGGTGGAACAGCTCGGCTGTGACCGCCGCGCCCAGCACCGCGTCTCCCAGGAACTCCAGCCTGTCGTACGAAACGAGGGCCGGCCCCGACGGGCCGGCCTCGTTGATGTACGATGGATGGATCAGGGCCTGCTCCAGCAGGGCCGGGTCCCTGAACTTTAGACCCAGTGTCCTTTCCAGGGGGGTCGCGCGGCGCACCACGGGTCCCTCTAGGCGAACACTCCCTTGGGCCAGGGAGGCTGCGGGCGCTTCACCTCGCCGATGAACTTCCATTTGCTCATCACGTCGGTGAGGTCCTCGAACATGCCGACGGCGTCCTCGTCGGGCGGGACGTAGGCCTTCACGAACGCGGACGCGCCGTTGGGGAAGATGAAGGTGGGCACGCCGAACACGCCGTGCTCCTCGACGGCCTCCACGTGGCTCTTCCCCGTCTCGGGTATGATGGTCGGGTCCTTCATGTCCTCCCGGAACCGCGCTATGTCCAGTCCCGCGGTCCGGGCGGCGTCCAGGATAACGTTCTCGTCCGAGAGGTCCTTCCGGTCCTCGTGCCTGGCCCTGAGCATCGCCAGCATGAAGGCCTCCAGCTCCGCGGTGCCCTGCCGGGCCGCGGCCTCGGCCGCCGCGAAGGCCTGGAGTCCCAGGGTGGCGCTGTCCTCCTCCTGCTCCCATGCCTTCCACTCGGGCCCTTCATTGCTGTTGGTCTGGGCCAGGTAGAAGGGTTTCCAGTCTATGTCCAGGTTGTCACCGTACGTCTCTCGCACCTTCGCAAGCCACACGGCTGCGTTGTAGACGTAGGGTCAACGGAAGTCGTAGTAGGCCTTCACTTTCACGGGTTCCATAGAGCACCTCCTATCGAGCGGATTGTACCCGTCGGGCGTCGAAAAGTCAAAGGCCGCGGCCCTCCCCGGGCCGGGTCCCGACGGTGGTGGGGTTTGACAGGAAAGGCCCCGTTCCCGTATCTTCTTCCCATTCTTGGACTCCTTGTTGGGAGGTGCTTTCTTGCCTCTAGGATGGGCCATAATAAGTCCCGGACACTATCCCGAGACCACCTTCGCCCCCAGCATACGGGCGGCGGATGACGCGGAGCTGGTGGCCGTGTGCAGCAGGGACATGGGCCGCGCCCAGGCCTTCGCCGAGCGCCACGGCGCATCGTCAGCCTACGACTCGGTGGAGGAGCTGGTGAAGGACCCCAGGGTAGACGTGGTCTACATCGCGTCCCCCAACAACCTCCACAGCCCCTACACCCAGACGGCCGCCAAGGCCGGCAAGCACGTGCTGTGCGAGAAACCCATGGCCCTGACCCCCGAGGACGCGGCGGACATGGTACGCGCGTGCCGGGCCAACGGCGTCAAGCTGGGCCTGGGGTTCGAGTCGGTCCACCATCCCGGGTACCAGAAGTCCCGTCAGATGGTAAAGGACGGTGTGGTGGGCACCGTCTCCCTGGCCCAGGCCCAGTGGGCCGGGGGCACCCGGGGCGTACTGGAGCCGCCCGCCCGCAGCGGAGGCCTGAACGAGTGGTGGGAGACGCCGGAGCTGGTGGGAGGCGCCTCGGCCATGATGGGACAGGGAGTCCACGCCGTCAACGCCCTCCGGTACCTGCTGAACGACGAGGTGGTCGAGGTGGCGGCCATGACCGACGGCCAGAGGGCCGAGAAGGCCCTGGAGCACCTGGCCACCATCCTGCTCCGGTTCGACGGCGGCGCCATCGGGATGGCCGTTTGCGGGCGCAAGATGCCCGACATGAAGGCCGACGCCGTCGTCTACGGGAGCGACGGCCGCATCGTGCTGGAGAACACCATGGGCATACCCCTCCAGGGCAAGCTGGAGGTGGTGAGCGAGACGGTCAACAGCGTCGAGGAGTGGGAGACCGACCCCCTGGGCACGACCAGGGAGCAGGTGGAGGCCTTCAACCGCGCCGTGCGCCAGGACACCGAGCCCTACTCCTCGGGTATCGACGGCCTCAGGGTCGTGGAGGTGACGGTGGCCGTCATCGAGTCCGCGACCACGGGCAGGACCGTGCAGGTCCAGCGGGTGGACGTGTAGCCTACCAGTCTCCCCCGGGGCCCGAGGCCCCGCCCCCGTCTACCTGGGCACCACGGACAGGCTGATGTGGGAGGGGCGCTGGGAGTCGTGGAACACGGTCTGCAGCGCCGGTTTGGGGGCGGCGTCCGAGGCGATGGCGGCCCCCGTATTGGTGTTCCGGTCGAAGCGCGGGAAGTTGCTGCTGGATATCTCCACGCGGATCCTGTGCCCCGCCTTGAACACGTTGCTGGTCGCCCACAGGTCGATGGCGTACCGGTAGGCCCGTCCGGGCTCGATGAAGCTGGCCGACGTGGTGGAGTCCCGGTACCGGGCCCGGACTATCCCGTCGGTGATGTTGCGTGTGCAACCATGGTCGCACACGTCCACCAGCTTGGCGGTGAAGTCGGTATCCGTGGCCGAGGACGCGGCCCATAGGGTCACCGTCACCGGGCCCGTCACCTCCACCTCCCTTTCCAGCGGCGGCGTCGAGTAGACCAGCACGTCCTCCCGCGCCTCCACGTCGCCCTGGTCGAAGGAGCCGGAGGCCATGAAGTACTGGTTGCAGCACAGGGCGCCTCCCCTGGTTGGCGCCGGGTTGGCCGGGTTGTACAGGAACACGTCCGGCGGCTCGTGGCCGGGGGCCTCCGTGCTAAGGCTGCCGTCGCCGCGCACCAAGTTCGCGCCGCCCCCGCTGTGGAGGTAGTAGTCGACGGACCGGGCCCTGGCGGGGGGCCACTCCTCCTCGGAGCGCCACGCGTCGTCCCCCATGACGAATATGCGGACCGGCGGTCCGTCCATCACGCCGTTGTCGATGCCCTTCAGCCAGTGGTCGTACCACCTGTAGTGCAGGCCGTCCAGGTCGACGGCAAGGGCGTCCGCCGCCAGCCCGAAGTAGTGGCTCCCGGCCGTGCTGCCGCTGCGGGAGCCGTGGACCCAGGGCCCCACGAGCATCCTCTGTCCGTTGCGGCCTTCGTCCCCGGCCGCCTTCTCTCGCATGCCCAGGTAGTTGCGTATGGTACCTCCCAGGAAGATGTCGTACCAGCCGCCGATGTGATAGGCGGGGACGTTGAGCCTGGAGTGGTTCTCCTCGATGCTGAGGGCCTTCCAGTAGTCGTCGTATTCCGGGTGGGCCAGCCAGTCGTAGAAATAGTCGGCCAGGCCGCCCTTCAGGTGTGGGAAGTCGGCCATGGGCATGTGCCGGAAGGCCTCCTCCATCCCGTCGACGGCCCGGACCAGGTCCTGGCGTGTCTGGTCCGACAGGCCCAGCCTGCCGCCCAGGTTGTCGAAATTGGCCAGGGTGAGCTGGGCCAGCGTCCAGGAGACGTTGAACCCCAGCTCGAAGGCGCCCCCCTGGTACGTCCAGCCCTCGTGGTAGTTGGACGCCGTCACGTTGGGGACGATGGTCGTCAGGTGCGGCGGTTGGGAGAGGGCCGCCAGCCACTGGGTGGCCCCCACGTAGGACGCGCCGTACATCCCCACCTTGCCCGAGGACCAGGGCTGGGCCGCGGCCCACTCCACCGTGTCGTACCCGTCATCGATCTCGTTGCGGAAGGCGTAGAACTCCCCCTCCGAGGCGTACCTGCCCCTAACGTCCTGGATGACCGTGGCGTATCCACGCTTCGCGGACTTCAACGGGTCCAGGCTCAGCATGCCGCCGGGGGCGGTCTTGTCGTAGGGGGTCCTCTGTAGCAGGACGGGGTACGGACCGGGACCGTCGGGGCGGTACAGATCGGCCCGCAGCACCGTTCCATCGCGCATGGGCACGGCCAGATCGGTCTCCACTCTCAGGGCATGGGAGTCGGCCATGGGACACCTCCGGAAGTCCAGGTAGGGACGCTTAGGATCCCGGCTCTATGATCTTGTAGATGGTATGGGAGCGGTTCTTGGTGAACGGCCTCACCGTGTCCTTCCACGTTCCTGTGTCCGACGCCTTCTTCCACTCGGGAGAGCTGGGAAGGTCGGCGCTGTCCATCTCGTACAGGGCCGCGTACTTGGGCATCCCCTCGGTGTCGGTCTCGTATCTTGTGACGTTGCCGACCCCGGGCACCTTGCTGATCTCCGGGATGTGCTCCTTGTCGTAGATCTCGTTGAAGTGGGCCTCCTTGTCTTCGTCCACGTCCATTCTCACCAGGTACAGGTACTTCGCTGCCAAAGCCTTTCCTCCGCTCTCCTTGTCTCCCTGGGACCGGCGCGCCGGGAACGGCGGCGCCGGGCATGTTGGAGCGTCTATAATCTAACCCACCAGGCCCGTGGTGGCAAGGCGGGGGCGGGGGTATGCTACACTTGCACGGTCCAGGTATGCCTAGTCGCCGCCTTCCCACCGCCCTCGTAGTCCTGGTAGCCGGCTGCCTGTGCCTGCTGGCTGCCGGGTGCGACGCCTGGCCGGTGTCGGGGCCTCAGCCGACGCGCACCCTCACCTTCCCCGAGGTGTACACCGACGTCAGCGCCCGGGACCTGAAAATGATCTCCGTCATCCCCAGGGACGCCATACGTGCCGTCCTGGACCCGTCGTACCTCGACTCCGGGGAGGCGCAGGGCCAGTTCTCCGCCGACGAGATGGTGATAGGGGTATCCGTCGGCGGGGAGCACCGGGCCTACTCGGTGCCCCAGCTCAGCCGCCACGAGATCGTCAACGACGTCCTGGGCGGGACCCCAATCGCCGTCACCTGGTGACCCCTCTGCTACACGGGCATCGTGTATGCCCGTGAGACCGGGGAGCACACCCTCACCTTCGGGGTCTCGGGTAACCTGATCATGAACGGGCTGGTCATGTACGACCACCAGACCGACAGCCTGTGGAGTCAGGTGCTTGGCGAGGCGGTGCAGGGCCCCTTGGAGGGCCGTCGTCTGGAGGTGCTCCCCGCCCTCCAGACGACCTGGAGCTCGTGGCTGGAGCTGTATCCCGACACCACCGCCCTGGACAAGGAGGGCGGCTTCGAGAGGGACAAGTACACCATCTACTACTCCATCTCCCGGGCGGGCCTGCAGGGTGAGTGGCGCAAGGACGACCGGCTGGGGGCCAAGGAGCTGGTCCTGGGCCTGGAGTCGGCCGGCGAGGCGCGGGCGTACCCCTTCCGGCGGTTGGCGGAGGGGCCCCTGGTCAACGACCGGTTCCAGGGAAGGCCCGTGCTGGTCGTGTTCGACGCCGCGTCGGAGACAGGCGTGGTCTACGATCGAAGGTTGGACGACACCGTCCTGACTTTCCGTTTGGAGGAAGGGCGGAGCGGTCTCGGGGCCATCATGGTGGACCGGGAGACGAAGACACGCTGGACCGCCATTACCGGAGAGGCCGTGGAGGGGGAGCTGGCCGGCGCCCGCCTGGAGAGGGTCCCCTCCCACTACTCCTTCTGGTTCGCCTGGAAGGACTACCACCCGGAGACCGAGGTCTACGAGTAGGCCCGGGGGGCCGCGACACCGTCAGGCCGGGCCCTTTGCCGCCCTGCCGGGCGGGCGTGTCCCCTACGCCAGCTCTCCAATCGTCAGCCAGTAGTAGGCCAGGTAGGAGCCCGCCGCGATCATGAACACCGCGCTGAAGGGCTGGAAAAAGGGAAGGGCCTTGCGAAGGCCCGTGACCACCGCCCTCTTGAACAGGGCCATGCTGATCGTGAGGACCAGTATCACCAGCCCCATTCCCAGTGCGTACAGCATGAACTGGCCCAGGGCCTGCAGCACGTGGGATGCCGCCTGGGTGGTGAAGACCACCGTCAGGAATATGGGCAGCGAGCAGCCCAGGGATGCCAGCCCGTAGCTGAGGCCGAAGAGGAAGTAGCCCCGAACGCCCACCTGGTTGGGGTTGCCGACGTGGGAGGCCGCACGGCCGGCGAAGCTCACGTACAGCTTGCCCCCGCCCAGGATCCATGACCCCACCAGGGCCAGGATGACTCCGATGCTGAAACCCACCCAGGGGAAGACTTGGACGATGGAGCGGATGCCCTGGTCTATGGCCATGCCGATGGCGCCGAAGAGGAGGACGAACCCCGCCGTGACCGTCAGCCCCACCAGGAAGGCGTTGGCCAGCACGCGCAGGGGAGTCCGGTTGTCCTCGGCCTGGCCCTCGGACCCCAGGTACAGGCCCAGATACGCCGGGAGCATGGCGAACCCGCACGGGTTGACGGCGGAGGCCATCCCCGCCACGAAGGCGAAGCCCAGGGGCAACAGGGTGAGCCTGTCGGTAGCCCTGCCCGAGAGGCCCTCCACGAAGCCGTTGACTCCGCCGGTGGCCGCCGACTCCCCCGTGAGGAACGCCCCGACGACGGCGGCTCCCAGGGCCAACAGCCCCACCGTCATGGGCAACGCGAAGCTCCGCAGCTGTGCCGCGCCGGGTAGCTGGATCGTCTTCAGTGTACTTACCATAACCCACTCGTCCGAAAGCTGTGTCCAGGGCCTGCCGTATGGGCGCTACCCGGTGGCCGCGCCCGCGCCATCGCTCGACGGGGTCAGCATGTCCAACGCGATCTCGACGACCTTCTCCTTGTTGATGATCCCAGACCACTTGCGGAACACCTGGCCGTCGGCCGTGATGAACACGGTGGTGGGCATGCTGAACACGCCGTACTCGGTGACCACCGAAGCGTCCGCCGTGGAGCCAGTGGGGTACGTGATGTTCAGGGCCTTGATCAGCCCCCGGCCCGTATCATTCGAGCCCAACCCGGTGAAGGGCCCCACGTCGATGCCGAGGAGGATAATCTCGTCGCCGTACTCGTCGTGGAACTCCTGCAGGTCGGGCATCTCAGCCCTGCAGGGCGGACAGAGCCCCGCCCAGAAGTTCAGCACGATGGGCCGGCCCAGCAGGTCCGACAGCCGGGCGGAGTCGAGGCCCTCGAATACGCCGCCGCCGTAGGGGGAGATCTCGAAGTCCATGGCAGCGTCCAGCTTGGCCTCGGAGCTCTCCGACTCCACCGGCTCCGGCTGGAAGGGCGCGTCCGGCGTGGGCCCGGCCTCCCTTCCTCCGCACGCGGCCAGCGTCGTCAGCACCGCCAGCGAGGCGATGGCCAGGGCTGTCATGAACCCGTTTCTCACCATGCGGCCCTTCGTCTCGATGTCTCTACCGTATCCGTGAGACCTGGCTGAAGTAGGAGGACAGGGCCCTGATTCCCCCGGATGCCTGGCCCCAGTCGTAGTGCTCGTTGGGGCCATGGTAGCCGTGGTCCGGAAGGCTGAACCCCATGAGGACTATGGGCGCCTTCAGATGGTCGCGCATGGTCACGACGGCCCCTATGGAGCCCCCCTCCCGGATGAACGCGGGGTCCCGGTCGAAGCCGAAGCGGATGGCTTGGCGGGCCGCGTCGGCGTATGGGCCCCGGAAGTCTCCCAGGTAGGGCCTGAGGGAGCCGGCCGCGTGCACCTCCACTTCGGGGTTGATCTCCCTGACGTAGGCCGCCAGCAGCTCCATCGCCTCTTCGGGGTCCTGGTCCGGCACCAGCCTCATGCTGACCTTGGCCTCGGCCCTGGGCGGCACCACCGTCTTCACGCCGGGCCCCATGTAGCCTCCCGTGACGCCGTGGACCTCGAAGGTGGGCCGGCACCAGATGCGTTCCATGACCTCCCCAACGTCCCGGGTCCGCAGCTTGTACAGGCCGTGGGCCTCCACGAACTTGCCCAGGTCGAAGCCCGACGAGAGGAAGCTCTCCATCTCCTCGCCGCTGGCGGGGACCACCCGGTCGTAGAAGCCCGGGATGGTGACCTCGCCCGTCCGGGCGTCATAGCAGCGGCCGATGACCTGGCACAGCTCGCCGACGGGGTTGCGGGCGGCCCCTCCCGTCAGTCCCGAGTGGGCGTCGTTGCGGGCCGTCTCCAGGACTAGCCTCGCTGCCTGGAGCCCCCGGAGGCCGTAGGGGATGGCCGGGGTGTCCCGGGACAGCCACACCGTGTCAGAGACCACCACCGAGTCGGTATCTACACCCGAGCTCTGGCCCTTGACGAACTCCTCGAAGTGGGGGCTCCCTATCTCCTCCTCCAACTCCCATATGAAGTGGACGTTCACGGGGATGCCGGCCTCCCGGGCGTACCGTGCGGCCATCAGTGCCGTGAGGGCCGGCCCCTTGTCGTCGGTGCACCCCCTGCCGTCGTACCGGCCGTCCCGGGCGGCGAAGGAGAACGGGTCGCGGGTCCACTCGGGCTCCTGGGCCGGCTGCACGTCCAGGTGGTTGTAGACGGTCACGGTCGGGTCGGAGGGGTCCGATAGGAACTTTCCCAGCACGACGGGGTTTCCCGACGTTTCCACTATCTCGGCGGAGGTGGCCCCGGACGCCCGGAGATACTCCATGGCGACGGCGGCCCCTTTCCGTATATCCTCGAGGTGGTCCGGGTCGGCGCTGACGGTCGGCACCTCCACGATGCCGCCCAGCATCTCCTCAAAATCGGCGCGAACGCCGGGTACGAAAGAGCTCAGGCCATTCAGTGCGGGGTCATCCATGGTGACGGCCTCCTACCCGTTATTACGCCCGCCCTGGACGATCAGTTTTCCCGGTCCGGGCAGGGCGGTTGGCGCCGACGACCCACCCCCGGCTACTGGGTGGCCGGCGACCCGTCCAGGACCGAGGAGAAGAAGTCCAGGACCAAGCGGTTGAAGAGGTCGGGCTTCTCGAAGTACACCGAGTGGCCGGCCCCGGGCACCCTCTCCAGACGGGAGCCGGGGATCAGGTCCCGGGACCGCTCCATCGCCGGCGGGGGCATCACCTGGTCCTCCTCGCCGACGATGAGCAGGGTGGGCACCCGCATCCCGGCGAGGTCCTCGGCCTTGGGCCCCTCGCCGCTGGTGAAGCCGTTGGGCTCCGGGTCCCGGGGCGGGTTCAGCAGGTTGATCTCCCTGTACAGGAACGCCCCGGCGGGGTCGCCGTCCCGGAAGCCGGCGGACATCGCCCTCAGGGTCACGTCCTTCGGAGCCTTCCGGTTCCGGATGGTCTCCACCACCGCGGGGTCCCCGATGCCCCCGGTGGTGTCCGCCAGCACCAGCCCCATGGTCCTCTCGGGGTGGGCCAGGGCGAAGCCCAGGCACGTGAGCCCGCCCATGGACTGGGCCACCAGGAAGGCGCGGTGGACTTCCAGGTGGTCCAGCAGTCCCCGCAGGTCGTCCACGAAGGCCTCCCGGCCGATGGATCCCTTGGGGTTGAGGGACCGGCCCCAGCCCCGGTGGTCGAAGGTTATGCACCGGAAGGTGCGGGAGAACACGGGCACCTGCTGCCACCAGCTGATGTGGTTGCCGCCCTTGCCGTGAGCGAACACCACCGCGGAACCCTCTCCGGATGTCTCGTAGTAGATGTCTATTCCGTTGACGGGCGCGGTCGGCATTCCTCGCTTCTCCCTGGCGGTGACCTCGGGCTCCCTTGGCAGCGGTCCACGGCTCTCCCAACAAAAACACGAAGAAACAGGTCTGGTCTCCTGCGCCTTCGTGTCTTCGGGTGCCGGGGCTATCCCCCTGCCTGGGTCGGATGCGTCAGCGGTAGTTCTTCAAGGTCGAGAGGTCTTTGTTCTTGAAGTAGTCGTAGTTGAGGGCGATGAAGCTTTCCCACTCCTCGGGCACCGAGTCCTCGGCGAAAATCGCCGTCACGGGGCACACGGGCTCGCACGCGGCGCAGTCGATGCACTCGTCGGGGCTGATGTAGAACATTTCGTCTTCGTCGGTCGTGTAGATGCAGTCCACCGGGCAGACGTCCACACAGGCCCCGTCCTTAACACCCACACAGGGTTCGGCGATGATATACGTCATGGACTCCCGCTCCTCCTTAGCTGCTGGTCATATCCAGGGTGTACCGTAGATTGGCGGCTCCGAGCCTCCATAGGCGCCAGTATTATAACATGCTCTGGGGCTGTTGTGACCCCTGTTCGGCGTTTGTACCAACTGTTAGCGTGTTTAGGTAGTCCTGGAGGATGACCGCGGCCGCCGCCGCGTCCACCTTCTCCCGCTCCCGCGACGGCTCGACTCCGGCCTGGCGCAGCCGCCGCTCGGCCTCGGCCGTGGAGAAGCGCTCGTCGACCCTGTGAATGGGGAGACTAGTCCTCCGGCCCAGGGCCTGGATGAAGCCATTGACCTTCCTGGCCTGGGGCCCCTCCCGTCCGTTCAGTGAAAGGGGCACTCCCACCACCAGCCGGTCTGCGTTACGCTCCGTGGCGTGGACGATGACGGCGTCGATATCGCTGTCCCTCCGGGTACGCCGTATGGCGCCCAGCGGCACGGCGAAGAGGTTGGACGGGTCGCTGAAGGCGAGGCCGATGCGCCGGTCTCCCACGTCCAGGCACAGGATGGTCAACGCGCTATCCAGGCGGCCTCAGGACAGGCCCTGGCGCACCAGGCCGGGCACCTTCCCCAGGGCCTCCTCCAGCTTGTCGGCCCTCTTGCCTCCGGCCTGGGCCATCTCGGGCCGCCCGCCTCCGCCTCCCCCCATGACCTTGGCCGTGTCCCTGGCGATGGCTCCCGCGTCGAGCCCCCTGGCGACCAGGTCGGGAGTCACCATAGCCACCAGCGAGGGACGTCCGTTCTCCAGCGCGGCCAAGACCACCACCGCGCTGGACAGCTTCTCCTTCAGCCAGTCGCCCATCTGACGCATGCCCTCGGTGTTGGTCGCGGAGGTCCTGGCGGACACCACCCTCACCCCCTCCACGTCCGCCGCGGAGGAGAGGAGGTCCCGGGCCTCCCGGAGCAGGCTCTCCCGCTCCAGCGTGGCCAACCGCTTTCGCATCCGGTCGACGTCCTCGATGAAGCTGTCCATGCGCTGCTCCAGGTCCACCAGGGGCGTCTCCAGCTTGCGGGACAGGGACTCCAGGGTCGCGGTGCGCTGGAGGAACAGCTCCTCGGCGGCTCGGCCCGCCACCGCCTCGACACGACGCATGCCCCCGCCGATGCTGGACTCGCCGACGACGAAGAGGGGGCCTATCTGCCCCGTGGCGGCCACGTGGGTGCCGCCGCACACCTCCACGCTGAAGGCGTTGCCGTCGGACATCTCCACCACGCGCACCGTCTCCCCGTACCGGTCGCCGAAGAAGGCCAGCGCTCCGTCGTTCACCGCCTGGGTCAGGGTGCTCTCGCGGGTGCTCACCGACAGGTTGTCTCGCACCTTCGTGTTGACCAGCCCCTGTATCTCCCGGAGCTCCTCCCCGGCCAGGGGGCTGACGTGGCTGTAGTCGAAGCGCAGGCGGTCGGCGGTCACCAGGGAGCCGGCCTGCCGCACGTGGGCCCCCAGCACCTGGCGGAGGCCTGCGTGGAGGAGGTGGGTGGCACTGTGGTTGCGGGCCGTGTCCAGGCGCCGCGAAGGGTCCACCGAGGCGGCCACCGGGTCTCCCAGGGACAGGTCGCCCTGGGAGACCACGCCTCGGTGCACGATGAGCCCGGCCACAGGGGCCTGGGTGTCCTCGACGCGCACAAGGCCGTTGGGCCCCCTGATGGTCCCCGCGTCTCCCACCTGGCCGCCCCCTTCGGCGTAGAAGGGCGTGTCCCTGAGCACCACCTCCACGGTCTGCCCAGCGGTGGCATGGCCCACCGGCGCGTCGTCCGCCAGCAGCGCGGTGACCACCGATTCCCGGTGGAGCTCGTCGTACCCGACGAACAGCACCCGGTCCACCCCCAGGTTCTCGTACGTGGTGAGCATCTCCATGGCCCCGGAGAAGGCGTGGGCGGCGCGGGCCCGCTCCCGCTGGGCGTCCATCTCCCGCTGGAACCCCTCGGTGTCCACGTCGAAGCCCTGCTCCCGGGCCATCTCGGCGGTGAGCTCCGGAGGGAAGCCGTAGGTGTCGTAGAGGGTGAACACGTCGTTTCCGGGCACCCGTACCGGGGCCGAATCGCCCGCCCGTCCCGTGCCGTCTTCCAGGGACGCCAGAATCCCGTCGAGGATACCGCTTCCCCGCTCGAAGGCGTGGCCGAACCGCTCCTCCTCCAGGTCGACCACGCGGATGATGAAGTCCCGGTTGGTGGCCAGCTCCGGGTATGGTCTCTGGAACCGGATGATTGCGGCGTCGACCACACGGGCCAGGAACGGCCCGTCCAGGCCCAGCTGGCGGCCGTAGCGTATGGCCCGGCGTATCACCCGACGCAGCACGTAGCCCCGGCCCTCGTTGCCGGGGACGACGCCGTCGGCGATGAGGAAGGCGGCGGCCCGGGAGTGCTCGGCGACCACTCTCAGGGCGTAGTCGTCGTCCCGGTCCCGTCCGTAGGTCTTGTCCGCGAGCCCGCATGCCACGTCCAGGATCGGCCGGAACAGGTCCGTCTCGTACAGGTTCTGCTTGCCCTGGAGGATGGCCGCGGCGCGCTCCAGGCCCATGCCCGTGTCGATGCTGGGGGCGGGAAGGGGCGTGCGGTTCCCCTCCAGGTCCTGGTAGTACTGCATGAATACCAGGTTCCACAGCTCGACGAAGCGCTCGCAGTCGTGGTTGGGGTGGCACTGGGGGTCCCCGCAGGCGTACTCCTCGCCGTTGTCGTAGTGGATCTCGCTGCAGGGGCCGCAGGGGCCCTCCTTGCCCGCCGGGCCCCACCAGTTGTCCTCGTTCCCGTACCGGTAGATCCGCTCCTCGGGCAGCCCCACGTCATCCTTCCAGTGGTGGAAGGCCTCCTCGTCGTCCAGGTAGATCGTCGCGTAGAGCCGGTCCGGGGGGAGGCCGAAGTGCCGGGTGACGAACTCCCAGCAGAACGCTATGGCGTCCTTCTTGAAGTAGTCGCCGATGCTGAAGTTCCCAAGCATCTCGAAGAAGGTCAGGTGCTTGTGGTCTCCCACCTCGTCGATGTCGGTCGTCCGGAAGCTCTTCTGGCTGGACGTCAGCCGCTTGGATGGGGGGGTGGACTCGCCCATGAAGAAGGGCTTGAAGGGCACCATCCCCGCGCTGGTGAACAGCAGCGTGGGGTCTCCCGCGGGCACCAGGGAGGCGCTGGGCATGGGTGTGTGGCCCAGCCCCTCGAAGAACTCCAGGAACGCTTTGCGGATTTCGTCTCCAGTCATCACAACGTCACCTAATATATACCAACGCCCGCGATACGGTCTACAATGGCGGCCGGGATTTCGGCCCTGCCAGCCGTCCCGAGGGGCGAATCCGAGGCCCAACGGGACAGGTTGTAGATTGACCATCCGGGCCCGGTGCCTTAGAATCATCTTGTGGGGAGACTCCGAAGGAGAGGGCATGCACTCGAGTATAATCAGCAGGATAGAGAAGGCCCGCACCTACGCGGAGGAGAAAGAGCGCGTTAACATAACCACCCTGAACGCCACCTTCCGCGGGAACCACAGCAAGTACGATCTGAGCTTGGACGAGGCCGGCTGGCACTGCTCGTGCACCTCCTTCGGCGTGCGGGCCATGTGCAGCCACACCATGGCCGTGGAGCGGATGCTGGAGGGGATGGTGAGGGCCCAGGAGACGCGTTCCATCTCGTAGGGGCTTCCAGGGGCCCGTTGGCGATGCCCCATGTGCCCCATGCCGTTCTTCGGGGATCTACATCCCTCCGGGCGGGTGTAACTCAGTGGTAGAGTGTTTGCTTCCCAAGCAAAAAGTCGTGGGTTCGAATCCCATCACCCGCTCCAACCATCGCCGGCACGGGCCCTGGCGGACCCGGGAGGGTGCCTGTTCGTCTGGACCTGCACCCACTTCCCGCGCCGTAAGACATCCTGTGGCGTTCCCCGGGTCCTCGCGGCGGCGATGATCGTGCTAGCTTGATGGCGGTCGGCGCCATGCAAGCAAATAGCAGTGTCCCCATGATGGGGTGTCCATTGCTCCCCTAGTCTGGCGAAAGTGACAACTGTTCGGCGCGGCGGGCGATCGCTTTTGCGAGCCCGCCAAAAATCCAGGAGTGCACGGGGTACAACGCGTACCAATAGGCCAAGCCGGCCAATCCCCTGGGGACGAACGCCGCCGTTTGCTCCAGATGGGTTGTGCCATCCTCTGCTTGCCACACACGGTATTGGAGCCAGGCCCGGCCCGGGAGCTTCATCTCAGCCCTCAGCCGGACCAAGCGGTCGGTTTCCAGGTCTTCCACCCGCCAGAAGTCCACGGCGTCGCCGACACGCAGGTCATCGGGATGGCGCCGTCCCCTCCTCAGACCGGCTCCGCCAAGCAGGCGGTCCACCATCCCACGCAGACGCCATGTCCAGTTGGCGAAATACCAGCCGCGGTCCCCGCCTATTCCGGCAAACACCTTGTATACATTCCGGGCTGGAGCTGCAACCCTGCGGTGTCGACGCTCGATGATCATCCCTTCCCGAGACTCCAGACGGACCGGTCTCTCCGGCTCCCCGGTCGTGCCCGTGGCATCGCTCCAGGAAGTGTCTATGCGTCCATCGTCGAGCTCCCTGGTCACACTGACGATGGCCGAGGCGCAGCTCTGAGGCTTAATGTGGGGGAACAGGGCACCAGCCAGGGCGTTGGTCACCACGACGTCGTTGCGGAGCCCCTCTATGAGACTCGCGGAGATGCCGGCAGGGATGGGGGTCATCCAATGCACCCAATAGGATGACAGGCGAGGTGTCAGGACCGGGACGGAGACCAGCAGTCTTCTGAGGCCCCTCGCCTCGGCGTAGCTGAGCATCAGCCCCTTGTAGGTAGTCACGTCCTTCCCGCCAATCTCGATGGTGAGCCCAGCGCTCTCCGGTACGTCGAGCGCAGCAACCAGATATGCCAGCAGGTCATCGACGGCAATGGGCTGGATGCGGGAGTGAATCCACTTGGGGCAGACCATGACGGGCAGCCGCTCCACGAGACAGCGAATCATCTCGAAAGAGATGCTGCCTGATCCGATGACTACGGCAG
Organism: Dehalococcoidia bacterium; assembly: GCA_965207305.1. Classification (GTDB taxonomy): domain Bacteria; phylum Chloroflexota; class Dehalococcoidia; order Lucifugimonadales; family JAGWBF01; genus JAGWBJ01. Next base: position 919,873 of record CBDBMB010000003.1, read on the forward strand.
CCCTGAATTCCGTTACGGGAACACCGCTCTCCCTCAGCGCGTCTCCCGTCTCTTGGCGCGAGCGCAGGTGTGGGGAGAGATTGGATTTCGGGTCCCCCAACCCACCGAGATAGATGGTTCGCTTCACTCCTGCTTTGCTGGACTCCTGACCGAATGTACGTGCGGCCGCAACGTCCAGCTCGTGGAACTTGAGACCCTTGTGCATACTGTGGATCAGGTAGTAGGCGGAGTCCACCCCAGCCAACGCCTTCGACAGGGCCTGAGGGTCGAGAACGTCGCCTACCGCTATGTCCACTTGGTCGGACCAGGAACGGGAGAGAGCTCGCGCCTGACCGCGTACGAGAACGCGTATGCGGTGCCCCGCCTCGACCAGCCGGGGCACCAGTCTTCCGCCTATGTACCCGGTGGCGCCGGTGACCAGAATAGTTTGGGGGCTGACCATCTGACTCACTATCGTGACTTCAGCAACGGCTCGGTACGCATGGCATTATAGACAGGGACAACGTGGTGAGTGCAAGCCGTGGCCGAGTGAGACCCCCAAGAGTGTTTTCAACCGGCAAGAATGCGACGCTGTGAGCCCCTAGGAATCAGAGGTTGGATGGAGGCCTTGGAAGCTGCCTGAGTGCCCTGTTATGCTGTAAGCGCCGTTGGATGGTCCCGGGCCTGCACCTACTTCCTGCGTCGTGTCCGGTCGGGACCCGATGTCAGTAAACGGGAGGATACGTTGCGATTCTCATGCCGAATCCCGCGCCGTGGGATATTGCTCATTGCCGTATTGATCGTCATGGCCATCCTGGCGAGCCCGGCGGCGGCGCTCGCACGGGATGGATCTGAGGCCGATTTCAGCTTCGATTTCGATAGCGACGCCGAGGGATGGACAGTCGGGTTCGCGGACCTGCCCGTCGACTACGATCAGTCGATCTACGAGCTCGCCCACGAGCATCGCCCGCTTCCGGACGGTCTTGAAGGCAACGGCATCTATGTCCAGGGCCACAACCGCAGCGACGACCTGTTCATGTTCCTGAAGAGGCAGGTCGATGGGCTGAGGCCGAACACGATATATGCGGTCTCCGTGTCCGTAGACTTGGCCACCAACGTGGCGGCCGGGTTGGTCGGTATAGGCGGGTCGCCCGGAGAGAGCGTCTTTGTGAAAGCGGGGGCCTCCACCGTCGAGCCGGTGGCCCAGGAGGACGGCAGCCGGTATTTCAGGATGAACATCGACAAGGGCAACCAGTCCAGGGGCGGCGAGTCCATGGTGGTCCTGGGTAACGTAGCCCACCCCGAGGTGGCGAACGCGGAGTACCGCATCAAGACCCTGGACAACACCGACCTGCCACTGAGTGTGAACACGGACGAGCAGGGACGGGCATGGTTGATCGTCGGCACCGACTCCGGCTTCGAGGGTCTGAGCAGGCTGTACTACGATCGCATCTCTTACACGCTGAGCGCCGTGGAGCCTCCAAGGACCGGAGGCTATGCGTCGCCCTTCTGGGCGCCGGCTCTGACGGCGGGAATCGGCGCAGCCCTGGCCGGTCTGGGGCTGGTTGTGCTGCGTTTGCGCCCACGACGGTAGTGGAGAGGGACGAGACATGCCGTGCCATCAGCCGCTCCGTCCATAAGGCCTGGCAATAGTGAGGACCGCAGGCCCTACGGTCTGCGGTCCTCTGTCTGCCTGGTGATTCCGGGCCGGCCTATTTGACCTTGGGGGCGATCTCCGCGATGAAGTTGGTGGCGGTGCTGATGCCGTGGTGCTCCCCGATCTTCCGCATGGAGTTGCTTAGCTCGGGCCGCTTGGCCACGTACTCCCTCACCTGCTCCATCGTCAGCCCCTTCTCCTCCAGGAGCTCGTCAACCTCCTGGCGGGCCTTCATGCGGGCCTCGTACAGCTTCATCTGTACGCGGCTCTTCACGTTCACCTCTCCGTCCCCAGAGGTCTCGATGGGGATGAAGATGGCGTCCTTGTAGTCGGCCACCACCCGGCTCTGCACGCCGTCGCTCATGGTGCTGGGCATGCAGCCGAAGGGCTTCAGAGAGACCACCATCTGGGCGTGCTTGTCGGCCGTGGCCATGATGTTCTTGCCGATCTCCAGGTGGCCCTCGCCGCCCTTCAGGTGGGTGTCGTAGTAGGCCCGGGCGTAGTCGGCCAGCTTCTGCTGGTTGGGCAGGGAGTCGGTCTTGAAGCCCAGGGCCCACCGGTACAGGTTGTACCAGTTGCGGAAGAACACCTTGGCCAGCTTGAGCTTCCGTATGGTCTTCTTCTTCTCGGGCTCGATCCTCAGCCGGTCCTCGGCCCCCTGCTTGGCGGCCCATATCAGGTACTCGATCCAGGTGCCTATGGGCTCCACCATCACCTCGGCGCCCTCGGACTCCAGCCAGCGGAACATGTGGTAGTTGCCGTCGCCCTCGGTGGTCTGGGCCCAGAACTCCCCGGTGATCTTCACCTTGGGCTTGACCCGGGTGTAGTCCACCGGGATGGCCTTGAACATCTTGCGCACCTTGCGCAGGGAGCGGAACACGGACTTGCCGTCGCGCAGGGCGTCACCCATGATCCTCTTGGCGTCCTCGATCACCTGGTCGGTCTGGCCCTTGTTCACCTCGTAGGGGCGTATCTTGTACCCCAGCTCGTTGATCATGTCCCCGACCATGATGGACTTGAGGAGGGTGATGGCGAACTTGGCGTTCAGCTCCAGCGCATCGTCTCCGCCCTCCGTCTGGTTGAGGCCGCCCGACTGCTGGAACAGGAGGACCCGGAACTTGTCGAAGCCGGAGTCCCGGAGCGCCTTGCGGTACTCGGACTCGTACATGCCGAAGCGGCAAGGGCCGCAGGCGCCGGCGGTGACGAACACGTACCTGTCCTCGATGTCCTCTTCGCCCGCTTCCTTGAGCTCTTTCAGGTACTTGACCAGGTTGCCCACCGTGTAGTAGGTGGGGTTGCACTGGCCCCGGTTACCGTACTCCTTGCCCACGGCCAAGCTCTCGTTGTCCGGGCACGGGAGGGGACGCAACTTGTAGCCCAGGCCCCTCATGGCGTCGGCGGCAAGCTCTTCATGGGCCAGGGTCAGGCCGCCGAAGAGGATGGTGGTGGACTCCTTCTGGTCCTTGGTCCAGCGGCCCTCCTTGGGCTTGTGGAAGTGCTTCCCGTTCTTCTGGCCCAGGCCCATCTCCTCCCGGAGCTGCCTTTCGTAGTCACGGGTCTTGGCCTCGATCTCCTCTTTGTCCATCACTCTAGCCATGTCGGTCCTCCTGAGATGGTTGCTTTTTCCGGTTGCCTGCCAGGTCCCGCCTAGTCCGCGGCGACCTCTTCCTCGACCTTGGGCTCGACCTTGGGTTTCTTGGGCAGCTCGATGCCCAGGAGCATGACGGGCCGCGCCTCCTCCCCCTCTGCCGGCGGCGGCACGGCGTAACCGGGCAGCTCGTCCAGCTTCATGAAGGCGTTGGGCGAGGAGTCCTTGCCCGGGGCGCCGCACGCGGCCGCCCCGCTGGCGGTCTCATCCTCGGGGGCGTCGTTGGCCGTATTCTCCGCCCGGATGCGGTCGTAGGCGGCCGTGTCCAGGCTCTCGCCCATGGCGTCCCCGTTCTCCGCGGGGCCGTTGGACCGCAGGGCCGCCACCGTCATGGGCGCGTGGTTGCCGTTGCCGTTGGCCTTCGCCGACGCCAGGTCGAAGGTCACGGGCTCCCAGGCGTCCTTGCCGTGGTGGGCCATGCCCAGCTCGTCCACCGGGTGCTCGTGGTGCCTTCTTACGAGCCTGGACGAGTTGCCGCTGATCTGGACGTGACCGGCAGCCGCCTCAACGTCCTTGGCCGCCTTGCGGGCCGCCCTCTCCGCTGCCTTTTCGCTGGCCCGTTCCAGGTGCGCCTTGTACGCGTCCACCATCTGCTGCAGCTCTCCCTCGGAGTTCTTCTGCCGCTGCAGGTATTCCTGGTACCGCTTGAGGAAGTAGTCGATGGTCTCGACCCGGATCTTTATGGAGCCGGTGGGCTTGTTCTCGTCGATGTCGTGGAAGGTGAAGTACGGGGTGCCCGACGACTCGATGATGTTCTCTATCGTGTTGTAGACGGGGGCGTCGTGGCCGCACTTGAAGCTGGACAGGTCGATGGCCACCAGGTTGGGGTGGCGGGCCACGTACTTGGCCCCCCACACCTTCATGTTGGTGTTCTCGCTGTAGCAGTTCTTCCACACGTCGGTGATGTCCTTGGGGTCGGTTATCACGCCCTCCTGCACCTCGTCGCCGAAGAGCCGGTCCATGATGTCGTCGTCCTGGGGCAGCGAGTCGACGCTGAAGATGGGATAGCCGTTTTTCTGTATCTCCGACATGATCTCGTGGTTGAGTCCCGGGTCGTTGTGGTAGGGACGGCCCAGCATCACCACGCCGACCTTGCCCTCATCCTCCAGCTTGTCCAGCACCTTGCGGGCTTCGCCGCGCAAGGACACGTCGAAGTACCGCCGCCACACCTCAAAGGCGATATCCATCGCCTCCCTGTTCTCCTCTTCCGTGACCTTCAGCACGTCGCTGAAGCAGTCGTACATCTGGAGCTCAAACATGGGCAGGTCCTTCATGTCGAACCCGGGGGCCACGTAGCGGATGTTGTTCTCGGCGAAGGTGTCGCCCTCCTTGGTGAAGGCGGCCTTGCACACCTCGGGGCTGATGGACACCGTGGGGCAGGCGGCGCTGTCCTGGGTGTTGACCAGGCTGGTGGGCAGCTTGTTGATGATGGGGAAGAAGAGGATGTCCTGCGGCCGCTGCACGGGGGCCTGGGGCTCCGGCTCCTCCGCCCCTTCCGCGGCCTTGGCCTTGTGGGGCGCCGCGCGCTCCGGCGCCGTCAGCTTCTCGATCAGGTTGTGGATGTGGGCTATGGCAACCTTGCTGGGGAAGCACTGGTCGATGGAGCCCCGCCGGGAGCCCTTGTACCACATCAGCGGGTCCGTGTAGTCCGAGTACATGATCTGCCGGAAGCCCACCCCCAGGGCCTCGAAGTAGGCCTGGAAGAACGGGGCCAGCGTGTACATGTTCAGCACCCTGGGCATGGCTATGCGCACCTTGGAGCGCATCTCCCGCACCTCGTCCGGCGCCTTGGCCGCGGCGGCCGGCGCGATGGGCGCTTCGACCTTCTGGCGGCGGAACAGTGAGCGGAGGCCCCTGCGCCGCTCGGGCCGGGCCGGGGCGGAAAGCGCCTCTCCCTCCGCATCCTGTGGGTCGTCGTCCTGGATGGAGCTGACCTTGGGGTGGCTGAAGCTGCGGAAGGCCTCGGTGGAGGCCTTCTCCACGAAGTTTGGGTTGGCCTTTTTGATCTGGTCCAGCCTGGCCTTGATGACCTTCATGTCCTCCATCTTCTCCACCGTGCCCTTCTCGCAGGTGGCGATGATGAAGCGGCGGCTGTCGCCCTGGGGGGTCTGGGTGTCGATGTACGTCCGCAGGCACTTGTTCTTGCAGAAGGAGCAGCGGGTGGACTCGTCCCTGGTGGAGGTGAACTCCAGGTTCTCGGCGGCCTTGAGGCCTATGAAGCTGGAGTCCCGCTCGGAGATCACCCGTATGGCTTCCAGGGCGGCCCCGATGGCGCCGCTCTCCCCGGTGAACTGGTGGACCCGCACGGTGGCGCCCGGCACCTTGGACTTGATGAAGTCGTACTGGGACTTGACTGCCGCCAGGTTGTGCTGGGTGCCCCCCTGGAGCACGAAGGTGGTGCCGAACTTGTTCAGGTTCGGCTCGGCCACCACGTAGAGCCAGATGTTCTTGGGCAGCACCTTGGCCAGGCCGGCCATGATCTCCCGCTTCTCCCAGCCGAGCTGCTGGAAGTTTACTATGTCAGTCTCCATGAACACGGCGCACCCGTACCCGAATACGGGAAGCCTCTCGGCGTCGAAGGCTACGTCGGCGAACTCCGCCACCGAGTAGCCGAACTTGGCGGCGGTGCTCTGCAGGAAGTAGCCGTTGCCGGCGGAGCACTGGGTGTTGAGCTTGAAGTCCTTTACCTTGCCGTCCTTCAGCACGATGACCTTGATGTCCTGGCCGCCCACGTCCACGATGACGTCCACGTCGTCGTAGTAGTGCAGGGCGGACTTGGTGTGGGCCACCGTCTCCACGATGGCCACGTCGGCCTCCAGGGTCTCCTTCAGCATGTCCTTGGCGTAGCCCGTGGTCCCCACGCCAAGCACGTTCAGGGTGGCGCCCTGGTTCTCCACGTACTCCCTCAGGTCCGCCAGGATGTCCTGGGTGTCGGCTAGGGGGTTGCCCTTGGATAGCTGGTACGCCTTGGCCAGGAGCTTGCCCTCCCGGTCCATCAACACGCCCTTGGTGGAGGTGGAGCCGCCGTCGACGCCTATGAACGCCTGGACCTCCTCGCCGGGGGAGAACTCCACCGGGTCCCAGGGCGTGATGGCGAACAGCTTCCTGAACTCATCCAGCTCCTCGGGGCTGCGGGCCAGGCCCACGTCTCCGGATGCCTCCCGCATCTTGGTGCGGCCGAACTCTATGAAGCTCTCCAGCTCCTCGGTCCCCTTGAATATCCCCACGTCCGGGTCCTCGCTCTTGCCGTAGAGCACGGAGCCGATGGCTGCGTAGTACTGGGCGTTGTCCGGCACCACGATGAGGTCCGCCGGATCCACCCCCTCGGGCAGATTGACCTTGCGCTCCTCCCAGATCTTGGGGATGTTGTGCTTCCAGCAGTCCCTCATGGCGGGGATGAAGGTGTTGGGCCCGCCCAGCAGGAGCACCGTCGGCCGCAGGGTGTTGCCCCGGGTCAGCACGCTCAGGTTCTGCTGGACGATGGCCTCGAACAGGGAGGCCATCAGCTCCGGCGGGTTGACCCCGCTCTTCTGGAGCCCGTTGATGTCCGTCTCGGCGAAGACGCCGCACTTGCCCGCCACCGGGTGTAGCTTGACGTCGTAGTACTCCAGTCCGACCATCTCCTCGCCGCTCAGGCCCAGCTTGGCGTTGATCTTGTCGATCACCGCCCCGGTGCCCCCCGCGCACTTGTCGTTCATGCTGGGGACCTTGCGCTTCTTGCCCGTCTCGGGGTCGGTGAACCAGATGATGATCTTGGCGTCCTGGCCGCCCAGCTCGATGACCGAGCCCGCGTCGGGGTACAGGTGCTCCACCGCCAGGGAGACGGCGTTGACCTCCTGGACGAACTTGGCCCCGATGTAGTCCTTGAGCATGTTGCCGCCGCTGCCGGTGATGAAGATGCGGATACGCTCGTGGGGCATATCGGGGAACGCTTCGGTTATCCGGTTGAGGAAGTCGAACACCTTCTCCGGCTGCTTGGTCTGGTGGCGCTCGTAGTCCTTCCAGAGGATGCTGTCGTCCCTGGGGTCCATGACCACGGCCTTCACCGTGGTGGACCCGACGTCCAAGCCGATCAGGACTTCGTCGTAGCCCCCCGCGGCGCCCGTGGTGGCCCCGGTGGTTCTCAGCTCTGGACTTGCCGTTACATCAGCCATGACTACCCTTTCGACCCCAACGGGGTGGGTTTTCTAAGCGCGGCCCGCGGCGGTCCCGGCCCGCGGCCGCCGGGCGCTCTCCACCAGATGGGCTTGGGAGCTGGTCAGGAGCCCCCGTATTCCGAACTCTATGAGGTCCTGCACCAGCTCCTCCGTGGGAGGCTGGCTCTGGCCCTCCGAGGTGACCTGGAGCACCACCTCTTTCACCGCTCCGATCATCGAGTAGGCCGTCACCCGGGTGTTGCAGGGACGGACCAGGCCCATTGCTATGCCCAGCTTCAGGGACCGGTCGATGAGGTCGGCGACCTGGGCGTAGAACTCGTTGACCTTCGCTTCCACGGCCGGGTCCGAGCCGATGCCGCCGTGCAGCAGGATCCGGCTCAGGTGGCGTTCCTTGAGGACCAACGTCAGGACCCGGGTGAGGTTGTCCCTTATCTGGGAGAGGGGGGGAGGGGCCCCAGGCCCCAGGGTCACCGGTCTTATGCACTCTCGCAGGCGAAGTAGGAACGAGTCCAAGATGCTCTGGAATATGTGCTGCTTGTTGTCGAAGTACTGGTAGAAGGTGCTCCGGGAGATGCTGGCCTCGGCGACGATGTCGGAAATGGTGGTGGCGTGGTAGCCACCGCGGGCAAAGGCTCTTTCCGCGCATTCCGACAGAAGCTGCCTCCGTCCATCCTTTAGCTGGTTGTTCATCGAGGCGGTCCCTCCCACACGAGGACGGTAACCCGATGCGTTGCCCGGGACTCTGCCCGACTTAGACTGAATGTTAGGTACTGGCTGCCGCCATTGTCAAAACAAAAGTCAATAATATGACCAACTTTGGGCTTCTCGGCCAAATCCCGGCCGGGAGCGGGGGTGTCGAGGGGCCAAAAGGGGGCTACGGTCCAAGGGCGGCGGCCGTCGCGAGGACGGCCGCCATCGCGGTCACGGTGTCGAGAGGCGGCGTATGCTGTTGCCGTCCCGCCGCCAGCGGCTGCGCAGAAAGTCGCTGGCGTCCAGGATGCCCTGGAGGTTCTTGAACCTGGAGGAGCTTACCTTGGAGACTCCCAGCACCTTGGAGGCGTCTGCGGCGGCCTTGGAGCCGGACAGGACCCCCCCGGACACCCGGGCCCACGCCTCGTGGAGCCGGTAGTCCCACCCTTCGGCGACGTGGGCGCCTTCCTCTCGGTGCCCGCTCTCGGTCCGTTCCCGGTGGTGGTTCTGGCTGGAGGCCAGCTCCACCCAGATGTCCGTCCCGCCCTTGGGGCGCCGGGTGGTGACCGAGGGCGACGAGTTGAGGAACTGGGTGAAGGTGCGGTAGCCCAGGGCCCGGAAATCGAACCCCGGGTCCATCCGGCGCAGGGTGTTGTGCAGCTTGCCGGCGACCACCTCGCCATGGTCGTCCATGGAGGCGTCCATGGCGCGGTTCAGCAGGGACTCGGGGTCGTCCAACGCGCTCTCGCCGCGGGCCGCCGGCGCCCCTTCGCCCAGGTAGATGTACCGGTCGCACGAGCGGATGAGGGCCGGGGACGCGACCCCCCGGCGGCCCGCCCCTATGACCGTCTTCCCCGCTGCCCTGAGGACGCTGACCAGGGGCAGGAAGTCCGAGTCCGAGGAGACTATGGCGAAGGTGTCCAGGGGCGACTTGTAGAGCAGCTCTATGGCGTCGATGGCCAGGCAGATGTCGCTGGCATTCTTGCTGGACCCGGGGGTCCGGAAATAGTGCTTGGCCTCGATGCCAAGCTCCAGCATCTGGCTCGCCTTGTCGCCTGCCTTGGACCAGTCGGCGTAGGCGCGTTTGACTATGAGACGGCCCAGGTCGGATAGCTGGTCGAAGAGGGAGAGGACGGGCGATAGGCCTACGTTTTCGTAGTCGATGAGTACGCCTATCTGTGCTTCTGCCACCGGTAACCTCCCACCCTCGAGTCCAGCCCTCTTATCCATGAGACCCTACACAACCGGCCTGGCCGGGAGCCCCGCGTCCGGCGCCCGGCTCACGAGCTGCGACGCTGCTTGTAGCGCTTCCTCTTGGGGATCCGCTTGCGCGCGTCGAGCTGCTTCAGCGCCTGTTTGGCGATGGATGGGTTGGCCGGGTAGTGGACGCCGATCTTCCACCGGGCCACCGTCACCCGCTTCAGGCCCAGGTCGTCCGCGATGGCGGCCACCGTCCAACCCTTGGCCTGCAACCGGGACAGGACCTCCTGGATGTCGTTCATGCCGCCTAATATATTACACCTGGTATCGGTTGTCAATTCAGCGCGGGCCGCGTTTCGGACCGGCAAGAACGTTACGGGCCATATCGTTTGAGTCCCGCCCGGAACGGAGCGAGCCCCGTTCTTCTAGTGTGCCGTCTCACGGGTTCGTCGAATGAGTCCATCCGTCTTCTGCCCTGCCTGCGGCAGGCAGGCAAGGCAGGCAGGCAAGTGCCGGCCCACCGACGGGTGGGGATTCCCTGACGCGCGGAGCGCGGGGCCCGGGCCCCTCTGCGTAGGGGAGGCTGGGTCCAATAACCGGGGTGGGGCCTTGAATAATCCAGACCATCCCTGGTGCCTATGCCACCAGCAGAGTGTCCCTGGAGAAGGACATCACCCTGAAGGCCTCGGCGTAGTCGAAGCCGGTCTCATGGGTCTGGGCCACCCGCGCGGCGGACTCTCGGACCCGCACCCGGACCCTGTCGGGGTCCGTCATCTGGGAGGCGTGCTTCAGCAGGGTCTCGATCTTCCTGTCCACCGTGGCGCTCACGTCCACGAAGGTGTCCGGCGCCTCGCTGCCCCACATGTAGACGTGGGGCACCTCGTGGGGGTGCAGCCCCTCGTCGGCCATGTGCTCTGGAAAGTGCAGCGGCCGCCATGCGTAGGTGGCCACGGCGTCCATGGTCACCTGGCCGCTGATCCGGTGGTCCCTGTGGGAGTGGCTGACAAGCCGAAAGGGGTCCATGCACATGACCACGTCGGGCCTGTGGCGGCGTATCTCGCGCACCACCTCTTCACGGAACCGGCGGTCGTCCTCCAGGGCCCCGTCGGGGTGGCGCAGGAACACCACGTCCTTGACCCCCAGCACCCTGGCGGCCTCGAGCTGCTCCCTCTCCCGCGTCTCGGCCAGCCGCGGCGGGGTCATCTCCAGGTCCGTGGTGCCCTTGTCCCCGTTGGTGCACAGCAGGTAGACCACCTCCGCCCCCCCGTCTATCCACCCGGCCACCGTGGCCCCGCAGCCCCCCTCGGCGTCGTCCGGGTGGGGAGTGACCAGCAGCACCCTGTTCGGGACCATCGGCATGGACACGGCTCCTATCGTCAAGACTTGGCGGCCTCGGTCCGGGCCGCTCCTTCGACGTACAGCCTGCTATGTTCAGGCAATTCCAGCAAATATGCAACCCGCCCCGGCCCTTTCCCCGCCGTCGTCCCGGCGCAGGCCGGGACCCAGGGGTGGAGGGTAGGTGCAATGACAAGGACAAGGACAGGCACGGCGCAACGACAGGCCCAGGGACTCAACAGACCAGGTGATGCGAGGAATGGACGAGGAAAGGCTCCAGTGCGGCGAGTCGACGGCTAAGCCCGGGGCTCCGGCTGACGACCACGCGTTCTCTCACGCTTCTGCATCGATGGACCCATCTGGCTCAGTGTCCCGTATCGTCTTGAGGAACCCCTCCGACGTGGTCCTACTCTTCGGGCCAGCCATGATCGCGGGCCAACCGGAGACAGATGCGCTGGATTTGCCGGGCGTCGCGCCGGTATTCTGCCAACTCCTCCGCCATGCGCTCCTGCTGCTCCGAGAACCGCTGCTGCTGCCGCTGCAACGCCGCTTGGTTCGTGGCCATTTCCACCAGGAGCGTGGCGACCTGGGCAAGCTGCTCCTCAATCCGGTCCAGTCGCTCTGTGGCCATCGGCTGGTCCTTACCTTCTGCTCCTCGTCGTTTCCATAACCCGAGTATACACTATCAGAGGGACTGGGATGGTTTCGCTCCTGGGGCCGATTCGACCCTTGTTTGTTCCAACGGAGGACCGAACTGGACCGCTGGCGTTGCGGCCCGGGAAGGAGGCCGCGGCCCGGGCCGCGGGTCTGTTGACTGGGGACTGGACGTGGTGTGTAATGTTGGCAGCCTGAAGTCGATGGAGGCCTACGGTGGCGCTGAAGCGATGTATCATCGAGATGGGTGTGGGCGTGGACCTGCACGGCGGGGACTACACCAAGGCCGCCAAGAGGGCCGTCGCCAACGCCCTGTGGCACAACAGCCTCTCCTTCCCCCGGGCCGTGGGCAAGGGCCCCGAGGCCATGCAGGTCGACGTGACCATCGCCGTCGCCCGGCCCGAATCGGTGGATGGCGATGCCGTCCTCAGCGTCCTCCCCTACGGCGAGCGGCGCATCCAGGTGGTGAAGGGCGGGCTGGACATACCCAGTGAGGACGGCTCTGACGTGACCATCATGGCCAACGCGGCGGTGGTGGTCAGCATGGACCTCTGACCGCCGTCGCGGGCGCGGCGTCATTGGAATCAGGACAGAACTGGGGGAATCAGGGCAGGATCGGGGGCGCGTATGCCGGAGGAGTTCGTGGCGGTCGCCAAGACGGACCAGCTGCCGCCGGGCAGGATGATGCTCGTGGAGCTTGGCCGGTTCGAGCGCCTCCTGCTGGTCAACGTCAACGGCGCCTACCACGCTGTGGACGAACTGTGTCCCCACTCGGGCGCCGCCCTCTCCGAAGGAGACCTGTACGGCGAGGTCGTGGAGTGCCCCCTCCACAGCAGCCTCTTCCGCGTCAGCAACGGCGAGTGCCTGACTCCTCCGGCCTCCGAGGACCTGACGGTCTACCAGGTGCGGGTCGAGGGCGACGACGTGCTGGTCGGGCCGCCTGCCTCCTAGGGCCGCGGGCCGGCCCGGGGCTCTAGCTCTCCGGAAAGGTCCCGAGGCCCCGCTCGAACTCCCTCAGCGCCTCCCGCTGCCGGCGCCGCAGGGCCACCCCCCAGCGCACGCTCCTTATAACGGCCAGGGCCGAGTCCATGTCGTAGCCCCGGTTCATCAGGACGCAGGCGGCCAGGGAGACGCTGCGGCCGATGCCGTCTTTGCAGTGGACCAGGACCTTTCCGCCCTCGCCAAGCTCGTCCAGCACCCACCGGACACCCTGTTGGAGCTGCTCCTGGGTCGGGGGGTGCATGTTCCTCACGGGCAGGTGGAGGAAGCCCATGCCGTGCCTGGCCAGCAGGTCCGGGTCGTCGCTGCCCTCCTGGCGCATGTCGACCACGGCGGTGACGCCCAGGTCCGATAGCTGGGGGAAGTGGCGGGGATGGAGGCTCCCGGAGACGGCCAGGTCGTCCGTGACCCATGCCATGTCGGGGCCGGGCGTCCCCAGGGCCCGGGCGTACCTCCAGGCGCGGATGGGGGTCCTTCTGCTAGGCATCACGGGCGGGCCGCCTAGAGGCTGGGGCTGCCCTCCTGGGAGAACTCCGGCGACCTGAACACCGTGTTGGCGATGTTCATGGCCGACCGGGCGGCCAGGATGCCCACGAAGAAGGCCAGGTGCATGAACAGCTCCAGCACCTCCCCCCTGGTTATCCCGTTGCGGAGGCCGCCCTCGATGGTGCGGCGGACCCACTGGTCGTACCGTCCCTCGCCCACCTGGACCGACAGGGCGCAGATGATGCGGCTCTTCATGTCCAGGTGGGGCCGGGTCCAGATGGCCCCCCACAGGTACTCGTTCATCAGGAGGTCCAGGTCGTGCTCCTCCGAGGTGGGGTCCACCGTGTAGTAGCCGAAGACGTCGGGGTTCAGCTCCCGGTGCTTGGCTAGTCCCATTTCATAGAGCTCTTCGGGAGTGATGGTCTTGTCGTAGGTCGACTCGCCGGCGTAGTAGATGTTCTCCTCTTCGAACACCTCCTTGGCCATCAGCAGGGCGTTGTAGCCGCTGGAGATGCCCGCGTAGAAGGTGCACTGCATGAGTATCTCGACGATCTCCTGGGGGGTCAGGCCGACGTTGAGGGCCGTCCTGAGGTGGGCCCTGATCTGCGCCTCGCTGCGCAGGACGACCACCGCCGAGAGGGTGCCCACGGCCCGGTGCTTCATGCTCAGGCCCGGCCGGTTCCAGATGGAGCCGTACAGGCACTCGGTGGTGATCCTGTACAGATCGGGGGCCAGCTCGTAGGCAGCGGGCACCGAGCCCCTGAACACCCTGCCTTCGCCGCCGCCCAGGCGGGTCCGCATCGAGATGCCTTCTTGAAACCGCTCGTCCAGAGTGGGCATATTTCCTCAGTTCCTCCCCTGTCTTTGCCCTTGTGTTTCAATAAGTCCGGCGTCCCTATCCGTGGCCGGGGATAAACATAACACAAACCGTGCCTGCCGCCAATGGGCTTTGCCGCATGCCGGCAGGCTCACTTCTCGAGGGGCTCCTAGGGGCCCAGTATCCGGGCCTTCTGGGCGTCGAACTCCTGTCGGGTGAGATAGCCGCGGTCCACCAGCCCGGCGAGCCGCTCCAGCCTGTCCACCGGGTCGCCCGGCCCCGCCCCCACCGGAACGACCAGGTCCCGGTCCACGTGGGCCGCCGAAGCGACGCCGCACAGGCCCATGGCTATGTCCAGCTCGTCCCTGAATATCTCCAGGACGTGGCGCACCCCCGCCTCCCCGTCTATGGCGAGGCCCCAGAAGATGGGCCTGCCAACGAACACGGCCCGGGCGCCCAGGGCCAGCGCCTTCACCACGTCGGCACCTCGCCGGATGCCGCCGTCCATGTAGACCTCGATGCTGCCTCCGACGGCGTCGGCGATCTCCGGCAGCATCTCCATGCTGCCCGTCGACCCCTCCAGGGAATGTCCGCCGTGGTTGGAGACGATGAGGCCGTCCATGCCGTGCTCCACGCACAGCCGGGCGTCCTCCGCCGTCTGGACCCCCTTGATCACCATGGGCATAGAGGTGATGGTGCGCAGCCACTCCATATCGGACCAGGCGATGGCCATCTCGTAGCTGTCGTGCATGGCGTACCTGCTGGGCGAGTCCCACAGGTCCGTCCCCTCGAAGTTCTTCAGGACCCGCTCGGCGGGCACCTGGTAGGCGTAGCGGGTGTCCCGCTCCCTGGACCGCGCCGGTAGGTTGTCCACCGTGACCACCAGGCCGGTGTATCCGGCGTCCTCGGCCCGCCGCACCAGGGTCTCCGTCACCTCCCGCTGCCGCAGGAAGTAGAGCTGGAACCAGATGGGGCCTGAGGACGCCTGGGCCACCTCTTCGATGCTGTAGGTGGACGCCGTGCTGAGGCACATGACCGTGCGCATGGCCCCCGCGGCCCTCACCGACGCCAGCTCGCCGTCGGGGTGGGCCCGTTGGTGGAAGCCCGAGGGGGCCAGCATCACCGGGAGCGCGATCTCCTGGCCCAGGACCCGGGTCGAGAGCTCCCTCTTTCCGATCCCGGCGAGCACCCGGGGCCGGAGCTTGGTGGCCTGGATCGCGTCCAGGTTGTTGGTGTTGGTAATCCAGTCGGGGGCCCCGTACGAGCCGAACCACCTGTTGAACAGGGCGCTGGGGATGATCTCGCTGGCCCGGGCCTCGTAATCGAGAACGCTCAGCAGGGGTATCGTTGACTCCATCCCGTCTCCTTTCCGGGCCTCGGCGGAGGGTGGGCTTCGGCGGGGCAATCATACGTGCAGGGCTGGTGCCTGTCAACGAAGGCCCGAGAGCCCCGCCTCCGGTTGACCGGGCCGCTCCCGGAGCCTATCATGGGCGCCGGCATGTTGCCTGTGCCTGACCGTCCGTCCATGCCCGAGAGCTACGGCCTGAGGGACCCGCGACACGAGGCTACGCCCCTGTCGTGGGACTGGGTCGTGGACAGGATGTCCA
This sequence comes from Dehalococcoidia bacterium, assembly GCA_965207305.1. Classification (GTDB taxonomy): domain Bacteria; phylum Chloroflexota; class Dehalococcoidia; order Lucifugimonadales; family JAGWBF01; genus JAGWBJ01. The sequence continues at coordinate 935,102 of CBDBMB010000003.1, forward strand.
GGGCCCGCAGCTACTGGCTGGCGACCAGCCGACGCGGCGGCGCGCCCCACGTGGTCCCCGTATGGGGGATCTGGTTCGAGGGGGGCTTCTGCTTTTTCACCGACTTGGCGTCGCAGAAGGCCCGCAACGCCCGCCGGGACCCCAGGGCGGCCGTCCACCTGGAGAGCGGGGACGAGGTCGTGGTACTGGAGGGAGGACTCGGCCCCGAGACGGACCCCGGCACCCTGGACCGGGCGGCCCGCGCCTATGAGGTCAAGTACGGGGTGGACGTGGCTGCCGCTGGCGGCGGGCCCGTGATGTACCGCCTGACCCATACCAAGGTCCTGGCATGGGACGAGGCGGACTTCCCTCGAACGGCGACCCGGTGGAGGTTCGCTCTCACCGGGGCGGGCTAGAGCAGGTCGTTGGCGACCATCACCTTGCGCAGGGCTCCGCTCAGCCCCAGCAGGTCGGAGTAGTCCAGGTGGCTCCCGAAGCGCTGTAGGATGGCCTGGGCCTTCACCGGCCTGGCCTGGAGGTATAGGCGCTTGCCCTCCTCTGTCGCCAGTGCGTAGAAGCCGCGCCGGTCCGTGGGGAACGGCTCCCGTTGCACCAGGCCAGCCGTTACCATCCGGTCGATGAGGCGGGTGAGCCCGCTGCGGCTCAGCATCACCGCGTCGGCGAGCTGCTGCATGCGCACCCGCTCCCCCGGCGCGTTGCTCAGCTCCTCCAGCACGTCGAAGTAGCTCAGGGTCAGGCCGTGGGTGCGTTGGAGCTCCTCGTCCAGCGACTTCATGAGCGACCCCACCGTCCTCGCCATGGCCTGCCAGGCGGCTATGACGTGGGGCTCCAATTCTCTGTTCATGGAGGTACTATAGCACGGTGCGGTTGTGGACACAACTACTTCCGGAACGACCGCCGCGGCCCCTGTGCCCGGTCCCTGTGATTATGAGGACAGCCAATGGCGGGCAAGCCGCGCGGGCTGCCGGGCAGGTATGGAGAAGATGCGTTCCTGGCTGAGGGAGCCTATTTCGGCAGCAGCGGCAGGACCTCTTCCGAGATGAGCTGCAGGTACTCGATCCTGGCCGAGTGCTCCGCGGGCAGGTTCAGGAAGCCCAGGCCGATGTAGCCCACTCCGTCCTCGTCGTGGGCCCGGGCTATCTGCTCGGCGCACTCCTGGGGGCTGCCCGCGATGGCCCAGTCTGCCAGGTCTCGCTCCCCCGACAGCCCCAGGTCCACCGAGTTCCGCTCCTGCATGTTCCAGCCGCCGTACATGCCCGCCTTCTTCTCCGCCGCCTCCCTCGCCTCCCTGAAGGCCGTTTCCCGGTCCCTGGCGATGGCTATGGTGCGGTTGGCCCCCAGCAGCCCGGTCTTGCCCTCCTCCGCCAGCGCTTCCTTGTACACCTGTGCAAGGTAGCTGACGTCCTTCCAGCCCTGCTGGGGTCCCAGCAGGCAGGCGTCGGCCATGATTGCGGCGCGGCGGGTGGCCCGCCGGCTCTGGGCCGCGACCCAGATGGGAGGGTGGGGCTTCTGCACCGGCGTTATGGCGACCTTGGCGTCGTGCACCTGCCAGAAGTCCCCCTCGAAGCTGGTCCGTTCCCCCGACCAGAGCATCCTCATCAGCTTCAGGGACTCCTCGAACCGGGCCACCCGTTCCCGGCGGTTGGTGCCCGTGGCCTCCAGCTCCGTCTCGCGGTAGCCCAGGCCGACGCCCAGCACGAACCTGCCGTTGCTCAGGTGGTCGATGCTGATCACCTGCTCCGCCAGGTGCACCGGGTTGTGCATGGGCAGCAGGATTATCCCGGTGATGAGCTTCAGCCCCTCGGTGGCGGGGACCATGCGGGCCAGCAGGGGTATGGGCTCCAGCCAAATATTGGGGTGGGCTACCCAGTGCTGGGGCGCGTACACCCCCATGAACCCCCACGACCTGGCCCGCCCCAGCAGGTCCGCCGCGTCTTCCACCTGCTGGTAGGTGCTCCGGTCCCTCGAGTCCACGAAGTCCTTCAGGTACAGTCCTACGTCCATGGGTGTTGCCTCCCCTGGTGTGCCGTCTTCCAATGAAGTGCCGACGGGCGGCCTCTTGTCGGCGTTAGTTGCTAGGTAAACTTCGGCAGGACCTTCTCGCCGAAGAGCTTCATCGACGCTTCGACCTTGTCCTGGGGCATCTCGCCCACGTTCACGTTGAGCATCAGGTTGCGGACCCCCGCGTCCCGCAGCTCCGCGAGCTGCTCCGCGACCCTCTTCGGGGAGCCTGCCAGGAAAGCGTGCTCGTACTGGTCCCGGGCGCTGACCTTGCCGGCGTTGGGGTTCACCGGCGACTTGGGGTCGGGCGCGAGGATGGACCCGGGGTTGTACTTGACCCTGGCCTCCATGATGAAGTCTCTATACCGCTTCAGGTGGACCCTGGCCGGCTCCTCGGCCTCTTCGTCCGTCTCCGTCACGTAGAGCCCCCGCTGGCACCAGGTCTCGTCCAGGGCCGCCTCCACCTCTCCCTCGCTGAAGCCCGCTCCCTGCATCGTCTCCCCGTACCTTTGCAGGCGGTCTTTCAGCGTATCCGCGGCCTCGATCCCTATGAGTATGGGGCGCCCGATGGAGGCCATCTCCATGGCGGAGCCGTCTGAGATGCAGGCCCTTACGATGGGAGGGTGGGGCTTCTGGTAGGGCTGGGGCCGGAGCATGGGGAACGCGCTCTTCCAGAACCGCCCCTCGTGGCGCACGTCCTCCCCCGTCCAGGCCTTGACCAGCAGCTCCTCGGCCTCGGGCAGCATGTCCCGGGCGTCCTCCATGGGCAGGCCGAAGCCGATGTACTCGTACTCGTTGTAGGCGGAGCCCCTTCCGATGCCCACCGTCAGCCGGCCGTGGCTCAGGTGGTCCAGCAGGGCCGTCTGCGCGGCCAGCCTCACGGGATGGTGCATGGCCATCTCCACCACCGCGAACCCTATGCGTACCTTCCGGGTCCGGGCCGCCACCGCCGCGCCGAAGACCACGGGGTCCGCGTAGGCCACTCCGCCGTCGAAGTGGTGCTCCGTGAGCCACACCGCGTGCATGCCGATCTCCTCGGCCAGCAGCACCTCCCGCATGCTGTTGTCAATGACGTCGTGGTCCCGCTTGTGGTCGTGGCTGACCGAGAAAGTGAAGGTGCCGAATCTCATCTCCCGCTCCTTATGCCTGTCCCCGTCCGGGCGGGGCTCGATGCCGCCTAGCTCACCCGGACGTACTTGTCGACGCTCTTCTCGTCTTCGACGGCTGTGTAGATGTCCCCGTGTCCGTCCACCCAAAGGCCGTGGGCCTTGCGGGACTCCCAGGACGCCAGCACGTTGCCGTCCCCGTCCAGAACGCTGATCTGCGGCGGTCCGTCGGGCCGCACGGTGCGCCGCCCCTGGTCGTCCTTGAGGGCGCTGCCGCTGCCCGTGGGAGGCGGGTAGCCCTCGTATCGGTGGCTGATGTTGAACCCGAACTGGCTGACGTAGAAGGCCCCTTCGGAGTCCATGGCTATGTCCGTGGGGGGGCGAAGGTCCGTCCACACCGAGACCACGTTCCCATCGGCGTCGAACACCTGGACCCTGGAGTTCTCCCGGTCGCACACGTAGACCCGGCCGTCTCCGTCCACCAGGATCCCGTGGGGCAAGTGGAACTGGTTGGGCTCCATCTTGCCTGGGTCCCCCCAGGAGGAGATGAGACGCCCGCCGGCGGTGAACCGGTGCACCCGGCAGTTCTTCTCGCCGTCGGCCGCGTACAAGTCCCCGGAGGGCGCGGGCACCAGGCCGGTGGGGTGGTTGAAGGGAGGCGCGGCCCTGGGCACCAGGTCGCCGTAGACGTCGGTCCCCGAGTCCGAGTGCCGACCCCGCTTCCCGATGATCTGCAGCATCCGACCTTCCAACGTGTACCGCATGGCCACCGAGTCGTCGGTGTCCGTCAGGTAGATGACGTCGTCCTGTATGTAGCAGCCGTGGGGCCGTATGAACGAGCCGTGCCCCCAGGTGCCGACATAGCTGCCGTCCCGTTCAAACACCCATACGGGCGGCTCCCCCCGTTGGAACACGTACACCCGGTCCTGGGAGTCCGTGGCCACGCTGCTGGTGGTGCTCAGGGAGAGGCCGGGAGGCAGCTTAGGCCAGTCCTGGACCAGCTCGTAGGTGTGCTTGCCGCGGCCGACGGTGGACATCTCTGGTCACCTCGTTGCATCGAAGTGGGGACAGTGCGCTGCGGGTACCGGTGTGTGGGCCTATATTATCACAGTGACACGGCGGTGGTGACGGAAGGCGGGGGGAAGGTGCTAAACTTGGGTACATGGTCCTCTCACTGTTCCACCCACTGGTCCGAGAATGGTTCACGCGGAGGTTCGAGGGCCCCACCGACGCTCAGGAGGCGGGCTGGCCGGCCATATCCCGGGGACGGCATACGCTGATCGCGGCCCCCACCGGCTCGGGTAAGACCCTGGCCGCCTTCCTGACGTGCATCGACTCCCTGGTGCGTCAGGCGTTGGACGGAGGCCTGCCCGACGCGACCCGCGTGGTGTACGTTTCGCCCCTCAAGGCCCTGTCCAACGACATCCAGAAGAACCTGGCCGCGCCCCTGGAGGAGATAGGCGCCCTGGCCCAGGAGATGGGGCTGGACCTGCCCGAGATCAGGACCGCCGTCCGCACCGGCGATACCAAGGCCTCCGAGCGTCAGAAGATGGCAAGGACCCCGCCCCACATCCTGATCACCACCCCCGAGTCCCTGTACATCCTCCTGACGTCCAAGAGCGGGCGCGCCGGCCTCAAGGACGCGCGGACGCTGATCCTGGACGAGATCCACGCCGTGGCCGACGACAAGAGGGGCTCGCACCTGTCCCTCTCCGTGGAGAGGCTGTGCGAGCTGGCCGATGGGCCGGTCACACGCATCGGGCTCTCGGCCACCCAGAGGCCCATAGACGAGGTCGCCCGCTTCCTGGTGGGCAACGAGAACGTCGCCGAGGACGGCACGCCGACCTGCACCATCGTGGACACGGGCCACGCCAGGACCGTGGACCTGGGCGTCTGCATGCCCCAGCAGGAGCTGGGGCCCATCGCCACGCATGAGCTGTGGGCCGAGACCCTGGACTCGGTGGCGGACCTGGTGAGGGGCCACGCCACGACCCTGGTCTTCGTCAACACCCGCCGTCTGGCCGAGCGGGTGGCCCACCAGCTCTCGGTGCGCCTCGGCGAGGAGGCGGTCGCCACCCACCACGGCAGCCTGTCACGGTCCACCCGCCTGGCCGCCGAGGAGAGGCTCAAGAAGGGCGCGGTGAAGGTGTGCGTAGCCACCGCCTCTCTGGAGCTGGGCATCGACGTGGGCGTCGTGGACCTGGTCTGCCAGATCGGCTCGCCCCGGTCCATCGGGCTGCTGCTCCAGAGGATCGGGCGGTCGGGACACCACCTGGGAGCGGTGCCCAAGGGACGGGTGTTCCCCCTGACCCGGGACGAGCTCGTGGAGTGCGCCGCCCTGCTGCGGGCCGTGCGCCGCCGCAACCTGGACACGCTGCGAGTCCCGGACTGGCCCCTGGACGTGCTGGCCCAGCAGATGGTTGCCGCGTGCGCGTTGGAAGAGTGGAGCGAAGACGGTCTCTACGACATGTGCCGCCGGGCCTACCCCTACCGCGGCCTGACCAGGGAGTCCTTCGACGGCGTGGTCGAGGTACTGTCCCAGGGGTATGCGCCGCGTCACGGGCGGGCCAGGGCCTGGCTCCACCGGGACGGCGTCGGGGGCCGACTCAAGGGACGGCGGGGGGCCAGGATCGCGGCCCTGACCAGCGGCGGCGCCATTCCCGACAACGCCGACTACGAGGTGGTGGCCGACCCCGAGGGGGTCTTCGTGGGTACGGTGAACGAGGACTTCGCCATCGAGAGCATGGCCGGCGACGTGTTCCTCCTAGGGAACACGCCATGGAGGATAACCAGGGTGGAGAGCGGCCGGGTCCGCGTGGTGGACGCACAGGGCCAGAGCCCCACGATACCCTTCTGGCTGGGAGAGGCCCCGGGCCGCACCGGGGAGCTCTCCCAGGAGGTCAGCGAGCTCCGTGAGGAGATCGACAGGCGCCTGGGCGACCCCGCTACAGGGCCCGGCACAGGCCCCGCCACAGGAGAAGACTGGCTGGTGAGGGAGACCGGCGTGCCCCCGGACGCCGCCCGGCAGCTCATGGCCTACGTCGAGGAAGGGAAGCGTGTCCTGGGGCTGGTCCCCACCGGCCGACGCATCGTCGCCGAGCGCTTCTTCGACGAGACCGGCGGCATGCAGCTCGTCATCCACTCCCCCCTGGGGTCTCGCATCAACCGGGCCTGGGGTATGGCGCTCCGAAAGAGCATCTGCCGCCGCTTCGACTTCGAGCTCCAGGCGTCGGCCACCGACGACGGAATCAACTTCTCCCTGGGGCCGTCCCTCTCCTTTCCCGTCTCGGATGTGTTCTCCTACGTGGACTCCAAGCGGGCCGAGGAAGTCCTCACCCAGGCGGTGCTGCAGGCGCCCATCTTCGGGACCAGGTGGCGGTGGGACGCCACCCGCGCCCTGGCAATCCTGCGGCACACCGGCGGCCGGAAGGTGCCCTCGCCCCTGCAGAGGATGCGGTCCGACGACCTGCTGGCCGCCGTGTTCCCAGCTCAGGTGGCCTGCCAGGACAACGCCGTGGCCGAGGACATCGAGGTGCCCGACCATCCCCTCGTGTTCGAGACGGTGCGGGACTGCCTCACCGAGGCGATGGACCTGAAGGGCCTCGAGTCCGTGCTGGCGGAGGTCCAGGCGGGCACGATAGAGGTGCACGCCAGGGACACGCTCCAGCCGTCGGTCTTCGCCCACCAGGTCCTCAACGCCATGCCCTACGCTTTTCTGGACGACGCGCCGCTCGAGGAGCGCCGGGCACGGGCCGTCTCGCTACGAAGGGCGCTGCCCGAGGATGCCCGGGACCTGGGCGCCCTCGACCAGGGGGCCATCGAGGACGAGTCCGGGAACGCCTGGCCCCCGGTCCGGGACGCCGACGAGCTGCACGACGCCCTCTCCGTACTGGGAGTGATGCCCCTGGAGGACGCGGCCCGGGGCCATCCCCAGGGCGACCACGACCAGGTGTCCCAGTGGTTCGAGGAGCTGTCCCGCGCGGGCCGGGCCTACCGCATAGAGACTGACGGGGAAGGAGAAGGCGAGGGCCCGTGGGTGGCGTGGGCCCCTGCCGAGCGGGCCCCTCAACTGGCGGCCGTATACCCTGCCGCCAAGTGGAGCCCCCCGCTGCCCGAGGCCATCTCGTCCAATGGCGAGGACGCGGACGAGGCGTTGCTGGCCCTGGTCCGCGGGCGCGCCGAGTGCTGGGGCCCCTTCACCGCCGGCGAGATGGCCTCCGCACTGGGCCTGAGTCGCGGCGCCCTGGAGATAGCCCTGGCAAGTATGGAGGTCGAGGGCCTGGTGCTGAAGGGCCGCTTCCGTCCGGGCATGGATGTGGAGGAGTACTGCGACCGGCGCATCCTGGCCCGCATCCACAGGAGCACCATCGGGCGCCTGCGCAAGCAGGTGGAGCCGGTGCCCCCCGCCGCCTTACTCCGTTTCTTGCTGCGCTGGCATCACGTATACCCCGGGTCCCAGCTCCAGGGTGAGGGAGGGCTGCTGGAGGCCGTCGAGACTCTTCAGGGCTTCGAGTCCGCCTGCGGGGCCTGGGAGCAGGAGCTGCTTCCGGCGCGGGTGGGAGGGTACACCCCCGCAATGCTGGACCGCCTGTGCCTGGAGGGCGAGGTGGTGTGGGGCCGCCTGTCCCGTCACGAGGAGAACGGGAACGGCGGCGGCCGGGGGGGCCTGACCCGGAACACGCCGGTCACCATCGCCCTCCGCGATGCCCTGGGCTGGCTTCTCCGCAACGGCTCCGACGGCATCGACGGCTTCGACGGCGCCGCCGGGGAAGCGCTGGCCTACCTGGACCGGAGAGGCGCGTCCTTCCTCTCGGAGATCGTGGCCGCTACCCGCCGGCTGCCGGCGGACGTGGAGGCGGCCATGTGGACCCTGGCCGCGGCCGGGAGGGTCACGTCGGACAGCATGGAGCCCCTGCGCCGCCGGATCGAGGGGAAGCCGGTGCATGGCCGCCGCGGCTCCAGGGCCAGGCGATGGGTCGGGGTGCGCAACAGGGGGTACAGTCGGTGGTCGCTGCTGGAAGCAGCCGCTTCCCTGGAGGACGCCGCCGACGCCCTGGCCCGCCAGCTGCTTCGAAGGTACGGCGTCCTGTGCCCCGAAGTCCTGGCCCGGGAGGCCAACGCGCCCCGGTGGAGGGACCTGGTGCGCATCTTGCGGCGGATGGAGGCCCGCGGCGAGATACGGGGCGGGCGCTTCGTGGCGGGCTACGTGGGAGAGCAGTTCGCCTTGCCCGAGGCCGTGGAGATGCTGCGGTCGGAGAGGAGCCCCGAGGATGAGGGACGCTGGGTGGTGGTGTCCGCCTGCGATCCCCTGAACCTGGTCGGCGTGCTCACTCCGGGCGACCGGGTGGCCGCGACCCTGGGCAACCGCGTCGCCTTCAGGGACGGCGTTCCCATGTGCTCCATCCAGGGCGGCGCCCCGGTACACCTGGCGACCCTCGACGACGCGACCCTGGAACACGCCACGTCGCTGCTGCTTGCCGGGCCTCCCGGCCGTGGCGCCCGCGGCCGTCGTGAAACGGGCGCCAGGGCTCCGGCGGGGTCCCGCGGGGTCCCGCTGACCGCGGCGGCCGGAGTCAGGCCCGCTCGTCCTTGGGCACCGCCTGATAGATGACGCTGGGCTCCCTTGCTAGGACGCCCTGCTCTGCGAGGCTGGTCACTCGGGCCTCCGGTATGCCCAGAATGTCCTGGCAAACGTGCCGCGTGTGCTCTCCGAAGAGGGGCGTCGGCGACCGGTTGTCCACGACGCTGCGGGAGAACCGCCACGGACGCCCAGGGTACTCGAAGGTGCCCCCGTCGGGGTCGTCGACGGTGTCGTAGAACCCCCTTGCCCTCAGGTGCGGGTCGCCGTACAGGTCGCCGGCCTTCAGAACGGCCCCCGCGGGGACGCCCTGGTGCTGCATCTCCTCCATAGCGGCCGTGGGGGAGCGGAGGGAGGTCCAAGCCTCGATGATGGGTGTTAGGTCCTCCTGGTTCCCGTGCCGGGCCTCGGCGGTGGAGAACCTGGGGTCGCATTCCAGGTCCGGCCTTCCGATGACGGCGCATAGACGCCTCCACTCGTCGTCGTCTCGAACGGCCAGCGCCACCCAGCGGTCCTCTCCCGCGCAGCGGAACACGCCGTGGGGGGCGTACCTGGGGTGGCGGTTGGCGGCGGGCTCCTGGACCCGCCCGTTCATGCTGTAGTCCATCACCACGTCCCCGATGGCCGCCACGGCCAGCTCCCGCTGGGCGAGGTCTATCCACACCCCCTTCCCCGTCCGGCGCCTGTAGAGCAGGGCCGCCACGGTAAGCCCCACGGCGCTGTAGGGGGTCAGGAAGTCGGGCAGGTTGGGCCCGGAGAAGTCGGGCCAGTCTCCCGGGTAGCCCGTGATGCTCATCAGGCCGCTCATGTACTCCAGGGTCGCTCCGGCGGAGCCGAAGGCCGCTTCGGGCCCGAAGGCGCCCTGGCTGGTGAGAGACACCTGGATGATGGACGGGTTGGCCCGGCGCAGGCTCTCGTAGCCCAGGTCGTAGGAGTCCAACACTCCCGTTCGGAAGTTCTCCAGCACCACGTCGCTGATCCGCACGAGGTCCAGGAAGATGGCCCTGCCCTCGGGGAACTTCAGGTCCAGGGAAAGGCCGAGCTTCGACCGGTTGCGCTCGTTGATCATGCCCGAGCGGTTCCACGGGCGCTCTCCCGGGTCGCCGCCGGGGTAGATGTCCCGCGCTTGGAAACGCAGGGGGTCGGGCCGGCTCCCGGCCTCCACCTTTATCACCTCGGCGCCCATCTCGCCCAGGAACCGCCCGGCCAGCGGCCCGGCCATGAACATGCCCAGGTCCAGGACTCGTACGTCAGTGAGAGGGTAGGTCATGCGGTCTTGGCCATCCATCATCAGGAAGCTGGCATCAGAAGACGAGCCGGTCCATGGATGCTCAGACCACCCCGCTCTCGCTCAGGTCGGCCAGCTCCGAAGGGGTGCGCCCCAGCTCCCGGCAGAAGACGTCGAAGTTGTGCTCCCCCAGGCCGGGGGCGGGCCCGAGCTCCGGAGAGAGGTCGTCGATCTTGAATGGTGGGCCGGGATAGCGCTGCGCCCCCGCCCCCCGGTGGGGCACCTCCTGGAAGAAGCCCCGGTACTGGAGCTGGGGTGAGAGGAACAGGTCGGGAATCTTCGCCAGGTACCCGGCGGTGACCCGTTCCCTCTGGGCCGCCTGGTATATCTCCTCCTGCGTGTGCTCGATGGTCCACTGGATCACTATGGTGTCCAGGAGCTCCGCGTTCTCCCTGCGGGCGTGGAAGGTGGAGAACATCGGGTCCGCCGCCAGCTCGGGGCGCCCTATCAGCCGGCAGATGCGTCCCCAGAAGGCGTCGAACATTAGCTGTATGGAGATGTAGCCGTCCTTGCACGGGTACACGAGCTGCTGGTAGCCCCGCTCCTGCATCTGGCCTGTGTAGGCGTAGCGGCAGAACAGCTCCACGTGGGAGAGGGCAAGCGCGTCCCGTATGGACACCTCGACGACCTGGCCCATGCCGCTGAGCTCGGCCTCGTACACGCCTGCCATGGTCGCGCCGAAGGCGGCGTATCCGCCGAGGAATTGCCCCGGCTCGCCGCCGAACTTCACCGGCTCCCGGTCGGGCCGTCCCAACAGGTTCACGTGGCCGCTCATGGCCATGTCGGTAAGCTCCACGCCCTGGTGGTGCTCGTAGGGGCCTCCCCTGCCAAGGTGGGACACCATGGTCACGACGAGTCCCGGGCTGTCCCGTCCAAGGGATTCCAGGTCCAGCCCCAGGCGGCCTGCCTCCTCGGCCGGCACGTCGGTGATGACCGCGTTGGCCCCCGAGCGAAGCTCCCGGAAGATGTCGCGTCCGGCGTCAGCGTCCAGGTCGAGGGTGACCGAGCGTTTGCCCAGGTTCAGGTAGAGGAAGGTGCCGCTGGCGTCCGGGTCGGGTCTGTCGCCGGGAAAGGGGCCCGTCTGCCGGGATGGGACGCCGCCGGGCGGCTCCACCAGGACCACGCCGGCCCCCAGATCGGCCATCTGCCGGGCGGCGAAATTCCCGGCGATGCCCCGGGATGCGTCGAGGACCCGCACCCCCTCCAGCAGCTTTACGGCCACTTGCATCTTCTTGCCCTACGGCGGGGACGCCGGACTACCACCGGGGAGGGCGCTTCTCCAGGAAGGCCAGACCGCCCTCGTCCGCCTCCGCGGAGGAGGCTGCGCCCCGGACGTAGGACACGTACTCCATGGAACTCTTCAGGTCCGACATGAGGGCGTTCTGTATGGCCTTCTTGGTGAACTTGAGGGCCGAGGGAGGGCCTGCCGCCAGGCGCTCCGCCACCTCCATGGCCCGGTCCATGAGCCGGTCGTCGGGCACCACCTCGGAGACCAGGTTGTACTTCAGCGCCTCCGCCGAGTCGATCGTCTCGCCCAGGAGTATCTTGTGCACGGCGGGGCCAAGATGCATCAGCCTGGGAAGGAACCACACCTCGCAGCTGCACACCAGCCCCCTGCGGGCGTAGATGCAGTGGAAGGCGGCGGACTCGGAGGCGATGCGGATGTCCGCCGCCAGGGCCAGCCCGAAGCCCGCGCCGGCGGCGGCGCCGTTGACCGCGGCGACCACCGGCTTCTCCACCATCTCGATCAGGTCCTGGGGAATGGCGCTGGCCCGTTGGGGCGTCGCCCCGGGCTTGGAGTACTCCTCCAGTATCTCCCGCAGCACTCCCACGTCCTCGCCGGTGCAGAAGCCCCGCCCGGCCCCGGTAATCAACAGGGACCGTGCGTCGGGGTCCCTGTTGAACTCGCGCCAGCACCGGCGTATCTCGTCCTCCATGGGTGGCCACAGGGCGTTCAGCTTGTTGGGGCGGTTCAACGTCAGGACGCCGACCCTGCCCCTCTTTTCGTATGTGATGTCGGAGTAGTCGGCCATCGGTCCTCCTTGGAAGTCGGGGAAGTTGGCTCCCGGGGTGCTCGGCGCCCCCGGAAAGTCGGGCGTAGTGTACCAAATCGGAGTATGACCGTCCATGCCGGGGCGCCTGCGCTCAGCTGGCCATCGTTGACACGCCCCTGGCCCCAAACTACACTCCCTCGTGTCCGGCCCATCCCGCGCCCACTCCCTGCCGAGAGGAGCAGCCATGAAGCGGATAGCCCTCGACTTCAGCAAGCAGTGCAGCGGCGAACCCGGCAAGGGCCACAACCGGTGGCACCCCGAGATCCCTCCCGCCCTTCGCGTCCAGCAGGGGGAGGAGGTCGTGATGGAGACACGGGACGGGCTGGACCTCCAGGTTACGCGCGACATGGTCTCCTCGGACCTGGAGAACGTCGTCCTGAGCAGCAGCCACGCCCTGACCAGACCGGTCTACGTGGAGGGCGCTGGGCCGGGGGACCTGCTGGAGGTCACGGTGCTGGGCGTCGAGCCCGGCTCCTTCGGCTTCACCACAATACTGCCGGGGTTCGGGCTACTCCGCGGCGTGTTCGAGAGACCCTACCTCGTGAAGTGGGACATTCGGGACGGCTACGCGACCTCCGCCGAGCTTCCCGGCGTCCGCGTCCCCGACGCGTCGTTCATGGGCGTGATGGGCGTCGCCCCCTCCCACGAGCTGATGCGGCGCATCGCGGCGAGGGAGAGTGACCTGCTGGGACGGGGCGGGTTCGTGATGCCCCCGGACCCGACCCACGCGGTGCCTGACTCGGAGCCCATCGCGTCCCAGGGGTTACGCACCATCCCTCCGAGAGAGAACGGGGGCAACATGGACACCAAGCAGATGACCGCGGGTGTCCGGCTGCTCCTTCCGGTATTCGTGGAGGGCGCCCTGTTCTCGGCAGGCGACGCCCACTTCGCCCAGGGAGACGGCGAGTCGTGCGGCACCGCCGTCGAGATGAGCGCGACCCTGCGCGCAAGCTTCCGGGTGCGCAAGGGAGAGGCCCGGGAGCGCAACGTAAGCGTACCCATGTACGAGAGGGACGACTTCTTCACCACGCCCGAGATGGCGGCGCCCCGCCGGTTCCTGGCCACCACCGGCTACCCCTTCTCAGACGATAGCAACGAGTCCGAGGACGTGACGCTGGCGGCCCGAAACGCGGTCCTGAACATGATCGACCTGCTGGTCCGCAGGGGATGGACGCGGGAGCAGGCCTACTGCATATGCAGCGTGGCCGTGGACTTGAAGATCAGCGAGATCGTGGACCTGCCCAACGTGATGGTCTCGGCCTTCCTGCCTCTGGACATATTTACATAACGTCTGTTGATAAGCGCCCATCGTTCCGGTATCCTGACCCCGTATCCTGCACGTATCCGGCCAGTATCCGGTAAGGGGGGATGGAAAATGAAGTACGACGTCATCGTGGTCGGAGCCGGCACCGCGGGCTGCGTGGCCGCGGCCCGGCTCGCCGAGGACCCGGCGCGGTCGGTCCTCCTGCTGGAGGCAGGCCCCGACTATCCGGACCTCGACAGTCTGCCCGACGACGTGAAGATAGGCTACACCAGGGACGCCGAGGTGCAGGGCGCTCCCCACAACTGGGCCCTGGAGGCGGTGATGACCCCCGAGCGGGGCGTCATACACGTGGCCCAGGGCAAGGTCATCGGCGGGTCGGGCTCCATCAACGGCCAGACGTACCTGAGAGGAATCCCCGAGGACTACGACCTCTGGGCGTCCTGGGGCAGTCCCGAGTGGTCATACGTCAACGTGCTGCCCTACTTCAGGAAGCTGGAGACCGACGCGGACATCCACGACGACTTCCACGGCTCCGAGGGCCCCATTCCCATCATTCGACGGCTGGACGTGGAGCGGCCGCCGATCCAGCAGGCCCTTTACGACGCGTCCAGGTCCCTGGGGTTCCCCGACGACGCCGACATGAACGGCCCCAACACCGGGGGAGTCGGGGCTGTCCCCATGAACAACCCCGAAGGCATCCGCATGAGCACGGCGGTCACCCACCTGAACCCCGCCCGCCACCGTCTCAACCTCACCATCAGGGGGAACGCGTACACCAGGCGGGTGCTCTTCGAGGGCAAGCGGGTGGTGGGTGTGGAGGTGGAGAGCGGAGGCGAGATTTTCACCCTGGAGGCCGACGAGGTGGTGCTAAGCGCCGGGGGAGTCAGGTCCCCCCACCTCCTGCTGCTCTCGGGCGTCGGGCCAGCGCGGCAGCTCCAGGACGTCGGGGTGCCTCTGGTCCACGACCTGCCCGGCGTGGGGCAGAACCTGAGGAACCACCCCAACGCCGCCGTGTCCTTGAAGCTCAGGGATGGGGTCCGCGTCGAGCCGGACAACCTCTTCCAGCGGACCATCCTCCGGTACACCTCCGAGGGGTCCGACGACGCCAACGACATGAACCTGATGATCAGCGCCCAGTACCTGCCCATCAGCGGCGAGGAGATACCCGAAGGGACCATTCGACTCGCCTGCTCCCTGCAGCTTCCCGCCTCCTACGGTGAGGTGCGGCTGTCCACCGCCGACCCCGGCGTGCAGCCGTACTTCGAGTACAGGTACCTGTCGGACCCCTGGGACCGGCAGCGCATGAGAGACGGCATCCGCCTCTGCCTGCGTCTGGCCGAGACTCCCGCGTTCCGGGCCATCGTGACCGGGCGCGTCCTTCCGACGGACGCTGACATGGCCTCCGACGATGCCCTGGACGCCTGGCTGGTGAGGAACCTGGGCACGGCCAGGCACATCTCGGGCACGTGCAAGATCGGGCCTTCATCGGACCCCATGGCGGTCGTCGACCAGTACCTGCGAGTCCATGGTCTGGAGGGAATCCGGGTGGCCGACGCCTCGGTGATGCCCCAGGTGCCCCGGGCCAACACCAATGCCACGGCCGCTATGATAGGGGAGCGGGCCGGTGACTGGGCTGGCCGGTCCCAGGCCTAGCAGGGGCTTGGGACGTGGCGGCGTCTATCGAGGAGCGCAGGCCCGGATGATCTCCATGGCCTCGGCCTTGGCCTGGGGTCCCGAGGTGTTGGGGAAGATGATGGGCAGGTCGATGCCGGCGGCCCGGTAGGCGTCCAGGCTGGCTTGGCACTCCTCGGCGGTGCCCACCAGCGTTATGCTGTCGATCAGGGGCTTGGGCACCAGGGCCAGCGACCCGGGCACATCTCCCTCCTCCCAGGCCCGCCGCACCTCCTCCAGCTCGTCCGCGTAGCCCGCCTCCGCCATCAGCCGGCGGTACCTGGGGAACCGGCCCACGTAGCTGGCGATGGCCATCCGCATGGAGTCTCGGGCCCGGTCCTTGTCGTCGGAGACGGCGCACGGGATCATTGTCGCCACGTCCACCTCGGACGGGTCCCTGCCGGCCCGCCTGGCCCCCTCCGCCACGTGGCCGGCGGCCGTCTTGCAGTACTCCACGGTGGTCCAGACCAGAAGGGCCCCCTGGGCGATCTCTCCGCAGACCTCCAGCATCCGTGGGAACACGGCGGCGGCGTAGACGGGCAGCTCTTTCCTATGCGGCTCGAACCACAGCTTGAAGTTGTCGATGTCGTATATCTCTCCCCGGTACGACACCTCGCCGTCCCTGAGCAGGGTCCGCACGATGTCTATGCACTCACGCATGCGCTGGACGGGGCGTCCGAAGGTCAGGCCGTGCTCCGGCTCCACCTGCACCTTGTGGCTGGAGCCCAGGCCCAGTATGAACCGTCCCTGGGAGTACAGGTCCACCGTGGCGGCGGCCATGGCGATGGTGGGCGCAGAGCGCACGAAGACGCTGCTGATGCTGGTGCCCAGGAGGATGCGGTCGGTGGCCGCGGCGCAGGCGGTCAGGATGGAGAACTGGTCGCCGCCGTGCCCCTCGGCCATCCATGCCGACTCGTACCCCACCTCCTCCGCCAGCTTTACGCACTCCACGACCTCGCCGGGCTGCAGCCCCTCGGCGAAGGCCACTCCCATTCGCTCCATCTCTGCTACCTCCGTCCTTTCCGTGGGTCGGGGCCTCTCCCGTCAGTCCTTCAGCTCGATGAGGATGTTCTTGTACTCGCTGTCGTTGTGGTTGAGGATCCGGTGGACCTCATGGTCGGTGTGGTACTGCCACTGGCCGACCTCCGAGGAGCCGGGCATGGTGGTCCCGTCCTCGAGCTCCAGGGTGGTGGGGTCTCCGGCCAGCCGGACCGTGATGTAGTCACGCTCGTGCAGGTGCCACGGGCACGACCCGCCGGGTTCGATGACCAGGTTCCATATTTTCACTCGCTCGTTCTCGAACAGCACCGTGGACGCAATCGGCCCCAAAGGCTCGTTTCCCCTGGGCATGTGGTCACCTCCTGCTGTGGACCGGGCGCGGTCCTTTCGGCCGCGTCCGTATGGCACAGCATATTATACCCATGGCCCGACGGAGGTGTCATCCGACGGCCCGCCGGCTGCGCCGCGGGCGCTCGTTGACAGCCGAGTTGGGGCGTCACTAGAATACCGGCACACGGCGGCTACGCTGGAGGGCGGCATGACCGGTCCCCGTCTGGACCCCGTTACCACCGAGGTGATCAGCAACGCCTTCGTCTCCACTGCCGACGAGATGCTGGCGGCGCTGATCAAGTCCGCGTACTCCACCAATATCAAGGAGCGTCAGGACTGCTCCAGTGTGGTCATGGACGCCAACGGCGACGTGGTGTGCATCGGGGACATCAGCCAGCCGATCCACATCTCCTCTTTCATGTTCACCGGCGGCGCCATCCTGGACCGGCACCCTCCCCATACCCTCCGGGACGGCGACGTGTTCATGGTGAACGACCCCTACTCGGGAGGGCCGTCCCACCTGGCCGACGTCACCTTCGTCGGGCCCGTGTTCCACCAAGGCCGGTTCCTGGGGTTCGTGGGGAACACCGGGCACTGGCCCGACGTGGGCGGCAAGGCCCCGGGGCAGTGCGCCCTGGGCGATTCCACCGAGATATTCCAGGAGGCCATCCGGATCCCCCCCATACGCATCCACCGTGCCGGGGAGCTGAACCGGGAGGTCCTGGAGACGGTCCTGCTGAACGTCCGGGACCCGGGCAGCCGGGAGGGGGACATTCGCGCCCAGATAGGCTCGGTGCACCTGGGAGTCAGGCGCATGCAGGAGCTGGCCGAGCGCCACGGCGCCGACGTGCTGGGCATGGCGATGGAGGAGTCCCACCGGGTGTCCGAGGCCAAGATCCGGCACGGCATCCTCCGTCTCCGGGAGGGCACCTTCCAGTCCGTCGACTACATGGACGACGATATGGACAGCGACGAGCCCATCCCCATGAAGGCGAGCATCACCGTGCGCCACCGGCCGGAGCCAGTCATCTCCCTGGACTTCACGGGTACCGGCGGCCCCGCCCGCTGGGGGATCAACTGCCCCTACTCGGCCACCGCGGCCATGGTCGGCTGGGTGCTCAGGTCGGTGCTGGAGCCCACCGCCCTGGCCAGCGCGGGGTTCTGGAGGGCCGTGGACCTGACGGTGCCCGAGGGCTGCCTGCTCAACGCCATGCCGCCATCGCCGGTGGGGGCCCGGTCGGAGGTGTGCGCCGTGCTGCCGGACCTCCTGCTGGCCGCGCTACAGCCCGCGGTCGACCAGCAGGTGGTCGCAGGGTCCCACGGGGTCCACGGCATGGGGTTCAGCAGCCGCCGGGACCCCAACTTCATATACTACGAGACGGTGGCGGGCGGCGGAGGGGCGAGGGAGACCAAGGACGGCATCGACGGCATCTGGGAGACCTCTAACCTGCCCATCGAGGCGATGGAGTCCGAGTTCCCCATGATGGCGGACATGCTGGAGTACGTTCCCGACTCGGCGGGCCCGGGCCGGTTCAGAGGCGGGGTGGGGGTCCGAAAGGAGTACCGCCTTCTGGTGGACGCCTACGTGGCCACTCACTCCAACCGGCACACAGTCGCCGCCCAGGGGCTGACCGGGGGCGGCGAGGGCGCCACCACCAGCATCGTGCATAACCCCGGCTCAGCGGGGGCCGTGGAGCTGCCCCGGGAGGGCACCTTCATCCCCGTGGCCGGTCAGGACGTGGTAACCATCGTCTCGGGAGGGGGAGGGGGCTTTGGTGACCCCCTGGAACGGTCGCCGGACCTGGTCTTCGGCGACGTCCTGAACGGCAAGGTCACCCGCGAGGGCGCCAGGGAAGGGTACGGCGTGGTCGTAGAGGCGGAGGGGGGTGTGCCCCGGCTTGATCGGGAGGCGACGGAGCTGCTCCGCCGGGAGGTGCGGGCGGCCCGCGCCTAGACCGTTGTTTTCGACGTAACACAGCAGCCCCACCCGGCGTGGAACGTCCGTCGGCCGCGCCAATGGGATATACTAGTCCGGTCATGTCCCAGGACTTCCCCAAGCTGAGGCCCCTCAATGTCCGTTGGATCACGTGGCGCGGGCAGCCCGTCCTCTCCCTCAGCGACCCATTGCGGCTGGCGGGAGGAACGGCGCTGGTGCCCCAGGCCGTCGCCCCCCTGCTGGCCTTGTGCGACGGCACCCGCGACTCCGACGCGCTGCGGGCGGGGTTCACGTTGCGGACCGGCTCCGACATCATGCCCAGCCAGGTGGAGGAGCTGATACGCAGCCTGGACGAGGCGCTGCTCCTGGACAGCCCGAGGTTTCGGCAGGTGCTGTCCGAGACGCGAGAGGCGTACCGGGAGGCGCCCTTCAGGAAGCCCGCCCTTGCCGGCGGCGGCTACCCGGCAGACCCTGAGGAGCTGCTGGACGTCATGGACGCCTACTGCAGGGAGTCGGAGGGCCTGGTCGACTCCGTCGCGGGCGTCCAGGGCGTGGTCAGTACGCACATCGACTACACCAGGGGTTGGCGGACCTACGCCCGCACCTGGATTCCCCTGAGGCAGGCCGTGGAGGACGCGGAGCTTATCATCATACTGGGCACGGACCACTCCGGCTCTCCGGGGAGCCTGACCCTGACTCGCCAAAGCTACGCAACGCCCTGGGGCGCCCTCCCCACCGACACCGAAATCGTAGATCGTGTGGCGGAGGTCCTGGGTGAGGAGACGGCCTTCTCTCAGGAGGTCCACCACGTCGGGGAGCACTCCATCGAGCTGGCCGCCGTTTGGCTGCACTACATGGCCGGCCGGGAGCCCAAGCGAGTGGTGCCGGTGCTATGCGGGGCCCACGAGTCTCTGCTGGAGACGCAGGGTGGCGAGGCTTCCGAGGTATGGCAGGCCGTCGACCTGCTGGCCGAGGAGGCTCGGAGAGGCTCGACGCTGGTGGTGGCCGCCGGTGACCTGAGTCACGTAGGCCCCGCCTTCGGCGACCCGGCTCCCCTGGACTCTGTGGCCAAGGCGGGGATACGCGCCTCGGACGACAGATGGCTGGAGTCGGCCTGCTGTGGTGGGGACGCGGGGTTGGGAGACCACATCCGTACGGAGGGGGACCGGACGCGCATCTGTGGCGCGGCCCCCATCCATTTCATGGTCCGGATACTGGGGAAGGCCAGGGGCACTGTGGTCCACTACGACCAGTGTCCCGCAGACGAGGAGTTCGGCTCACTGGTGTCGATAGCGGGCGTGCACTACGGCTAGCGCCGGCGCACTCTTACTGCCGTACTCGCGCGAACTTCCGTAGGGTCTTCGGCTCGCGGGGCGGGTCCATGTACCGGCCCCGGACGGTGTAGCCGACGTCGCAGACGTACAGGTCTCCCCGGGAGTCGACGTCGATCCCGTGGGGGGCGATGAACTGGTCCGGGCCCTCGCCCTCCTCCGGGCGCCCGAAGCGGGTCAGCAGCTTCCCCGCCTTGTCGTACACCCCGACCCTGTGTCCCAGGCCGGGGCAGTCATCCACGTTTTCGAAGCCGTTCAGCTCGCCGATGATGACGTGGTCCTCGGGGTCGATGCATATGGAGGTGGGCCGGTGGATGTTGTTCCACATGGTGACGAACTTCCCGTGGGCGTCGAAGATCTGGATGCGGTGGTTGTCCCGGTCGCAGACGTAGACCAGGTCGTCGCCGTCGACGTACAGGTTGTGGGGGGTTACGAACTCGCCCGCGTCGATGCCCGGCGCGCCCCACGACAGGACGTGCTTGCCGTCGGCCGAATACCGGTGGACGCGGTAGTTGGCGTAGCCGTCGGAGATGTACAGGTCTCCGGTCACCGGGGAGACGGCGGCCTGGGTGGGCCGGTTGAAGGGGAGCCCGCCCCACTTGGGGGCCGGCTTGAAGGCCTCCCCTATAGTCATTAGCAGCTTGCCCTCGGGTGTGAACTTCTGGATGGACCCCATCTTGTCGTCCACGCAGTAGACAGAGTCGTCGGGACCTATGCGGATGCCGTGGGGCCGGTCGGAGAACATCCCCTGGCCCCAGGTCCGCAGCACGTTCCCGTCGCGGTCACAGACGATTACGGGGTGCTCGCCCCGGTTGAACAGGTACACCTGGTCACGGGAGTCCACGGCCACCCCGGGGACCTCGATGAAGGACCACCCCTCGGGGAGCTTCTCCCAGTTCTCGACGGGTTGGTACAGCAGGTCTCCGGCGCCCAGAGTCATCGTCATGGGTGTGTTGCCTCCTGTCAGGCTGTCTTTAGGCTAGGAGACCCCGGCCAGGGCGTCGACCAGCGCCCGGTCGGCTTCGGTGATGGGCAGGGTCACTCCGGCATCACGGAACTCCCCCGCCCTGGACACCACCTCTTCCACGTCGCCGTAGCAGCCCAGGCTCTCCACCAGCTCGTTGGATATGAGCCTCGCCCCTTCCATGACCTGGGCCCGAGTGGCGGGGAACGGGATGACATCCTTGAGCTTGGAGGCCAGCTCGGGGTCGACCTCGGTGGGGCCCTCCACGTGGGGCTGCTGGGCGATGTACTGGGCGATGCGCGGCTTGTCGAAGTCCAGGGCGGCCTGCCTGTCCCGGTTCACCCGCAGGGGCAGCGGCTTCACCCGCTCGATGGCGTCCATGGAACGTCCCGCGGCCTCGGCCCCCTTCCTGATCTCGTCCACGGCCCTCCTCGTGGCCCCTACGGTGTGGTTGCTGTTCAGGATCACCCCGTCGGCGATGCGCCCCGCCAGGCGGAGCATCTGCGGGCCCACCGCCGCCACGAATATCTTGACGTCGTGGCCGCCCTCGCCGTCGTGGTCCAGGAACACGTCCTCCAGGTGGACGTACTCGCCCAGGTATGTCACGGGGGCGTCCCTCTTCAGCAGCAGCCTGACGGACTCCACCACCTCGCGCATGGCCCGTATCGCTCTCTCGCGCTTCACCCCGACGTTGGTGGCAAGGGGCTCCCACCAGGCCCCGAGGCCCAGGATGATGCGACCGGGGGCGTTGGCGTCCAGGGTGGCGAAGGTCTGGGCTATGAGGGCGGGGTTCCTGGTCCAGAGGGGAATGACCGCCGTGCCCATCTTCATCCGCTCGGTTACGGCGGAGTAGGCGCCAAGCGGGGTCACCGCGTCGGCCGTGAGCCTCGTCTCTATGACCCAGGATGAGTCCACCCCCAGCCGGTCGGCGTACCTGGCCAGATCCAGGTTCTCGCGGACTCCCATGGGCGGCAGCCTCAAGCCGTAACGAATGCCAGGGTCAGGCATGGTACCCTCCTAGTCCATTTTCGAGGGAACGCCGAGGCGGTCCCGGTTTGACCAACGCGTCCGCCACGGACTCATGGCGCCCGCGGGCATGCTGCGGCCCGGGCGGATGCTGCGGATTTTATCGTGCAGGCGTTCCCAGGCGCAAGTTGACTGGAATGCGGTTACTGACTAGTATGTATCAAGTTGGACCCATTCCACGTTGGCGGAAGTGACGGTTGCAAGACCCTGAAGGCCGGCTGAGGGAAGCCGTGCGGCTCACCCGGGTGGTCAGGCTGCCCAAGCAGTACCTGGCTACCTTTGGGGTCACCCGGCTCCACTACTATGTGGTCACCAAGCCCCTGTACCAGGAGCTGGTGCCCGGCAAGGATGAGACGGTCGTCCGGGAGGGCACCGTGGTGGCAGAACGTCCCGCGATGGTCACGCCCACGTATATGCTGAACCTGGAGGGGTTCGGCGACGACGCCCGGAGATACATGGAGGACCTGGTGCGAACGCTGGGCCCCAACAGCCCGGGTCTGCTGTACCAGTACCGGAACGAGCCGCAGGGGATGGAGATCGTGGGCGACGAGGTATCGGCCGTGGCCCAGCGCATCGCCGGAGACCTGGACAGCCGCAGCGTGGACCTGGCCTCGGTGATCCAGGGAGTGGACGAGCTGTGGGACGTGTCCCTGCTGAAGTTCATCTACGAGTATACCGCGGCCTCCCTTTCGTCCAACCTGGGAGAGATGAAGACCATGGGCCTGCTGGAGCCCGATCCGGGCACCGACCTGCCCCGTGGAGCGGTGAAGAGGATCGAGGAGATGTTCCAGCAGGTGGCCCAGGGGCTCGACCCGGCCGTCCTCAAGACGGAGCTGGACCGTTGGGGCCTGTTCGAGCAATACCAGGACCGGTTCTTCGCGGCAGTGATGGGGCGGTAGACGGTGGGCAGCCGCACCGATGGGAGGAGCTGAAGATGTACGTGGTTAGAGACGGGGAAGTTGACTACCGCCGGATAAAAAGCGTCCAGGGGCTGGCCACCAAGGGCGACATCAAGGTCAAGCCGATGTACGGCGCAGAGAACATGGTGATGATCAAGATGCACCTTCCGCCCGGGGCGGGCTCGCCTCCTCACACCCACGAGCACGAGTCGCTCTGCTACGTGGTGCAGGGCAAGGTGCAGGTCGTGATAGAAGACGAGACCTACGTGCTGGAAGCCGGGGACGTCTGCCGGCACCCCGAGGGCGTGGTCCACGGCATCCAGGGGCTGGAGGACTCCATCGTACTGGAGATCAAGTCGCCGGCCCAGCCCCTGGAACAGTTCCTGGGCACTGGCGAGTAGGCTTTGGAGAGACTTGCCGCGTTAGTCTGCCGTCGTTGACCCTCTCTTTGGGGCCGTGCTAAACTCGCTGTAGTATTGCCCCGGTCCACGGGGACGCTGCGGCTTGCGGGCGCCGCGTGGGGTTCGGACGCCGGGCGACACCGCTGAGGAGGGTTTCATGGGTTCGAAGGCACGGGAGAACGCTTTCGTAGTGGTGCAGCTCACCGGGGGCAACGACGCGTTGAACACCGTCATTCCCCACGGAGACGGCCTCTACTACGATTTCCGGCCCAACATCTCCATCCCCCAGGAAGAGGTCCTTGCCATAGACGGCAACGTGGGCTTCAACCCGGCGATGCGCTCCGTCAAGAGGCTGTGGGACGAGGGCAATGTGGCGGTCATCCAGGGCATCGGATACAACAACCCCAACCGGTCCCACTTCCGCTCCATGGACATCTGGCACACGGCCGAGCCCGACGCCATCGGCACCGAGGGCTGGCTGGGCCGCACCATCAGGGACCTGGACCCCCAGGGCGACAACGTGCTCACCGCCATCAACTTCGGCCGCGGCCTTCCCAGGGCGCTGGCCTGCCGAGACGTGGCCGTCACCTCCGTCGGCGACCTGGCGACCTACGGCCTGTACCCGGACCTGGAAGGCGACCCGTGGCAGAAGTACGCGCTGGACGCCTTCTCCCGGATGTACGGCCCCGAGGGAGACAGGGGTCTCGTCATGGAATTCCTGGCCCAGACGGGAGGGGGCGCCCTGAGGGGCGCCGAGGTCCTGAAGACGGCCTCCGAAGGGTACCAGTCGACGGTGGAGTACGGCTCCAGTCCGATAGCCCAGCGGCTGAGGGACATCTCCCGGGTCCTGTGCGCCGACGTGGGGACACGGGTCTACTACACGCAGCACGGCAACTTCGACACCCACTCGGGCCTGCGGTCCGACCACGGCCGGCTGTGGAACGAGGTGGACGGCGCGGTGGGGGATTTCTGGGACGACGTGAAGGAGCATGGGCGAGAGGACCAGGCCGTCATGATGATCTTCACCGAGTTCGGACGCCGCATCGCGGACAATGGGACGGGATGTGACCACGGCGCTGGGGGCGTGGCCCTGGTGATCGGCGGCGCGGTCAAGGGAGGCCTGTACGGCGAGTTCCCGTCCCTGAAGCCTGGGGACCAGATCGAGGGCGACATGAAGCCCAACAACGACTTCCGCAGTACGTACTCGACGGTCCTGGAGCGGTGGCTGGGCGTCGAAGCGGCGCCCATCGTCAACGGCGGCTTCGAGCAGCTCGACTTTCTCGACAGGTAGGCATCCGAGCCAGAGACATATCAGGAGGCCACGGCATGGGTGACAGAGACTTGGATCTGATGGCGCACCTTGCGAGGCGGGCGGGCTTCGGGGCGACCCGGGAAGAGCTGGAGAGGAACCTGGCCCAGGGCTACGAAGCGACCGTGGAGGAGCTTCTGAACCCGGGAGACCGCGGGAGCATGCCCGACGACCTGATACGCCGCTACCACGTGGACCAGTCGGAGGCCCGAATGCTGGCCTCCACGGGCGCGACCTGGATATACCGCATGGTTACCACCCGGTGTCCCCTCGAGGAGAAGATGGCCCTGTTCTGGCACGGGCTGTTCGCCACCGGCTACACCAAGCTGAACCAGGCCCGGACCCTGCTGAACCAGGTCGACATGTTCCGGCGTTGCGGCCTGGGCAGGTTCCCCGATCTGCTGGTGGAGTTGTCCAGGGACCCGGCCATGATCATCTGGCTGGACAATCAGGACAACCACAAGGACGCCATCAACGAGAACTATGGCCGGGAGCTCCTGGAGCTGTTCTCCATGGGCATAGGCAACTACACCGAGGAGGACATCAAGGAGTGCAGCCGGGCCTTCACCGGGTGGACACTGAAGAACGCCGAGTTCATGGCCATGCGCGCCTCCAAGGACTCCATCTGGCCCTACGGGCGCATAGCGTGGCACTTCGAGTACAGGGACCATGACCACGACCACGGCGAAAAGACCTTCCTGGGAGAGACGGGGAATTTCAACGGCGAGGACATCATTGACATAATCGTGCGGCAGGAGGCCACCGCCGAGTTCGTCTGCCGGCGTCTGTTCCAGTACTTCGCCTCCGACGAGGTCGATGACCAGGGGCGGGAGACCATCACCCAGATGAAGGCCTCCTACTTCGACTCCGGCTACGAGATTAAGCCGGTGCTCCGGACCCTGTTCAACTCCGACTACTTCAAGTCCGACCGGGCCCGCTACTCCCGGGTGAAGGGCCCCGTCGAGCTTCTGGTTGGCGCCATCCGCATGGCGGGGAGCTACCAGAAGCCTACGTTCGGTGCCCAGAAGCTCGCCGACCAGGCGCTCTACATGGGCCAAGGCCTCCTCCAGCCGCCGACGGTCGAGGGTTGGCACGAGGGTATGGAGTGGATCGACAGCGGGTCCCTGGTGGAGCGGGTCAATTTCGCCGCCAGGGAGCTGGGCGACGTCCGCAACCCGGGGGTGCGCTCCATCATCGAAAGGCTGGCCGGCGACGGGGACGGCGTCCTGAGCCCGGAGAAGCTGGTGGACAGGTGTCTGGACCTGATGGGCCCCATCTCAGTGTCCGAGGGCACTGCATCGTCGCTGGTCGCCCTGGCGGAGCGGGATGGAGAGCTGGACCTGAGGGAACACCAAGAGGGGGATGACTCAGAGCGGCGCGTGGGAAACATGCTGAGGCTGATCGCCTCCACCAAGGAGTACCAGCTCGCCTGATGCCCCTCGCCCAGGAGAACCGACCGTGACTACACAGGCTCCCGCATTCACCCTGGACTACGTCAAGACCATCGGCATCGTCACCGCGGCCTTCAGTGGAAGGGGCTTCTGCAACCCTTTCGATGCGGCCATCGGCGCCGATGGCCGCATCTTCGTCCTCAACCGGTGCGACCCGGACCGGGCGCCGGCCATCAGGGTGGGCATATGCAATCTCGACGAGGAGTACCTGGGTGAGTTCGGAGGCGGGGGCGGCTCCGGCGACGGCCAGTTCGTCTGGCCCGTGGGCGTGGCGCTGGACAGCCGGGAGCGCGCCTATGTCACCGACGAGCACCTCCATCGGGTGACGGTCTTCGATGGCTCGGGCGTTTTCCTGGCCAAGTGGGGCGTCCACGGGTCGGGGGCAGGCCAGATGGACGGGCCCGCCGGCATCGCGGTGGATGCGGACGACAACCTCTACATAGTCGACCAGAACAATGGCCGGGTGCAGAAGTTCTCCCCCGATGGTGAGTACATCCTGGGGTGGGGGAAGAATGGCGCTGGCGAGGGGGAGCTCAGCCTTCCCTGGGGCATAGGAATCGATTCCGAGGGCTACGTGTACGTGGCTGACTGGCGGAACGACCGGGTCCAGAAATTCACCCCAGGGGGAGAGTTCGTGGCGTCCTACGGCGGCCCGGGGGACGGCGACGGGCGGTTCAACCGGCCCTCCGGCGTGGCCGTCGACGCCCAGGGGTACATCTACGTCGCCGACTGGGGCAACGAGCAGGTGCAGGTGCTGGGTCCCGACGGCTCCTTTCAGCTAAAGCTCAGGGGCCAGGCGACGCTGTCCAAGTGGGCGGACGAGTACTATGCGGTGAACCCAGAGGAGAAGGCGGAACGGGACCGGGCCGAGCTGGTGCCCGACCTTCCGGAGCACCTCAGGGCGCCGTATCACGTGTCATCGCAGACGGAGCCGTACTTCTGGGGGCCGGTGTCGGTGAAGGTCGACGCGCAGCAACGCCTTTACGTCGTAGAGAGCAACCGCCACCGGGTCCAGGTATACCAGAAGAGATAGCTTTCCGTCCGGGCCTCCGGGCAGCCCCTAGCTGCCCACGATGTCGCGCATGATTCCCCTAAAGCGGACCAGCTCCAGGGGTTTGCTACAGTAGCGGCTGGGATGAATGCCCAGCTCCCGGATGAGGGGACGCTCGGCCCTGGTTACGGTCAGTATGATGACCGGAATGTCCTTCAGCGCGGGGTCCGCCCCCATCTCCGCCAGGACCTCCCGTCCGTCCTTCTTGGGCAGGCCAAGGTCCAGGATGACCAGGTCGGGCAGAGCCGTGTCGGCTTCTGGACCTGCCCCGCGCAGGTAGTCCATCGCCGCGTCCCCATCTTCGAGGACGCTCACGTCGTAGTGGTACTCCGACTGGCCCATGGTCCTCTGAGTCAGCTCGGCGTCGCCTGGATTGTCCTCCACTATCAGGACCTTGACAGGTCGCTCTGCCGTTCCCAATGTCATACAACAGTCCCTCCGCCCAATCTACCGCCGGCCGGGTGAGTGCCGCCGGCCCGCTGCGGGTCCCTAGGTCTGCGAGGCCACATCCGCGCGGGCCAGGTCGGTGGCCGAGTGGGCTATGATCTCCGCCAGGGTGTCAGCCCCTACGTGGGCCATGTTCAACACGATGTTATAGAGGGTCGGATCGTTGGGGTCCACTTTGAAGAACTTCCTGAAATAGGCGACCCTGGCCCTCTCCATGTTGTCGGCATGCTCCTCGGCCTCCTCAAGGCTGAGGTGCTCCCTCTCCTGGAGGTTCCGTATCCTCACTTCCAACGGGGCCACCAGGCCGACGTGGAGCACGCCGGGGAAGTCCTTCAAGAACATGGTCGAGCCTCTCCCGATGATGACCACGTTGCCTCCGGCTGCCAGGTCCCTTATGACCGAGCCGGTCGCCTCTATGAAATGCTCGTCGTTCAGGCGTTGGGCCGCGGTCAAGGGCTCCTGGGCCAGATCGGTGTAGTCCTCGCCGAGAACGTAGTCCACGTTGTAGAAGGCGTAGGGCTCCCCGGCGCCGCTGGACATTGCGGAGCGCTCCAGCATGGTCTGAAGGAACTGGGCAATGCGGGCCCTCAGGGGGATCCGACCGTGCTTGATCTCAAGGACCTGCACGGTGGTGCCCATGGTCCTGGCGGCGTCGGCGAGTATGGCGCGGTCCACGTAGTCGGCGTCCAGCAGCTTGGCCACTATGACGCCGACCTCGGGCGCCCCCGCCCCTATGGGGCCTTCCACGGTTACTACAGGCATTTCTTCCTCCTGACTACTCCCCTCGCCTCGATCGCCCTCTCCCACGCCGGAATCGAGGGGAGCCCGGCTCCGGCAATGTGAACGGGTCGCTCAGCCGGTCCGTATGACGCTCTCCAGGAAGGCCTTGATGCGAATCCGGTCTGGAGGCTTGCGGCAGTAGCGGCTGGGATGGATGCCCGACTCGGCGAGCTGGGTTGACTCCGCCTGAAGGGTCGTCAGCAACATAACGGGGATCCCCTTCAGGTTGGGGTCTTCGTTGATGTCCTTGAGCACTCCCCATCCGTCCTTGTTGGGCATCTTGAGGTCCAGGAAGATGGCGTCGGGGCGCGGCACGTCGGCGTGCTCGCCCTGCTTTCGCAGCATCGCGATTGCCACCTCTCCGTCCTCGGCAACCGTCACGTTGTGGTCATAGGGAGCGTTCCCAAGGGCTCGCTGGGTCAGCTCGACGTCCGCCGGGTTGTCCTCCACTATGAGGACCTCGATTGGCCTCTCGGGCGTTCCTAACGTCATTTTGAAACCTCCCTCCACGATGCTGTGTCCCATTGGCTCCGTTGGCTCGGTCGGCTACGTCCGGGGTCGACGGCGGACTAGGTCCGGCGTCCGGTCGCCTCTCATCTCATATTCGCCCCCTCCCCGGCCTCCAAAGCCGTTTCTGTCATGGCACCGGAATCGTGAATCGGAAGGCCGATCCGGCGCCGGGCTCCGACTCCACCCAGATCCTGCCCCCGTGACGCTGCACCACCTTGCTGCACAGGGCAAGGCCGATGCCCGTCCCGGGGTACTCGGACCTGTGGTGAAGGCGTTGGAACATCTGGAATATGCGCTCGTAGTGGCTCGGATCGATGCCGATGCCGTTGTCCCGGACCGAGAAGACCCAGTCGCTTTCCATCCGCATAGTGGACACGTGGACGTGGGGCAGGGCCTCTCCCCTGAACTTGATCCCGTTGCTGATCAGGTTCTGAAAGACCTGGGCCAGCTGGGTGCCGTCTCCCATCACCTGGGGGAGAGGGTCGTGGGTCACCCTGGCGCTCACATCCTCGATGGCTCCCGCCAGGTCTCCGAGCACCAGCTCCAGCACCGCATTGCAGTCGACCGGCTCCAGTGGGGCTGGCTCGTTTCCGATCCGCGAGTAGGCCAGGAGGTCGTCTATGAGGGCCTTCATGCGGGTAGCGCCGTCCACGATGTATCCGACGTACCGGTCCGCGTCGCCGTCCAGCCGGTCCCCGTAGTCCTCGGTCAGGATCTGTATGTAGCTCGTGATCATCCTCAGGGGCTCCTGGAGGTCGTGGGAGGCGGCGGAGGCGAACTGCTCCAGCTCTACGTTGGAGCGTGCCAGGTCCTCCTCGGCCCTCACCCGCTGGGCGTAGAGCTGAGTATTGGCGATGGCTCCCGCGATCTGCTCCCCTATCCTGGTGCCCAGTCTCAGGTCCCTGTCGGAGTAGGCGTCGTCGGACATGGCCGCCAGGTTCATCACCGCCACCACCTCGCCCTTGGCCATGAGCGGCACGGAGAGGAAGGAGCGAAACCCGGCCCTGACGCTGGGCGATAGGCCTGGAAAGCGGGCCATCAGCTCCTCCGGCTCAACGCCCTGGACGATCAGGGCCTCCCGGCGCCTGGTAGCGGCCTCGGCCAGAGACCCGGGGAAGGTCAGCACGTCGCCCGTCTCCCGCCCCGGCACGTCGGCGCCGCCCGACTTGTACTCGATGGGCGCCACGCCCTCTTCCTGGTCTACGACCATGATGATTATCCGGTCGAAGGCGATAACCTTCGCCGCCTCCACGGTGAAGCTCTCGTAGACGTCCTGGATATCGAAGGTCGAGCTGATGAGCTGCCCTATGCGCGCCATGACCATGTTTTCCGCGGCCAGGTTCGATATCTGCTGCTGGATTCGGTGCCGCTCGAGGGCGTAGTTGATGGAGCGGCCAAGGAGGTGTTCGTCCACCTGGCCCTTCACCAGGTAGTCCTGCCCGCCCTGGCGCACCAGGTCGGCGCCCACGGTCTCGTCGTCCAGGCCAGTGAGGACGAGTATCGGCACGTCGGGCGCCCGTTCGTGGACCCGGTGGAAGGTGTCCGCCGCCGAGCTGTCCGGCAGGGACAGGTCCAGAAGCAGCACATCGAAGTCGTCGGCTTCCAGGAGCTCGAACCCCGAGGACAGCCGGTCGGCGTGGGCCACCCGGAACGAGCCGGCCGCGGCGTCCCGCAGCGCCCGCCGCATGAACAGGGCGTCGTCGGGGTTGTCCTCTATCAGCAGGACCCTGACCACCATTTCAGCCGGCCTCCCCGGGACATGGCAGCTTGACGACGCTCAGCCAGAAGGTGTCGAAGCTCCGTATCACCCTGACGAACTCGTCGGGGTCCACGGGCTTGGGCACGTAGGCGTTGGCGTGGAGGTTGTAGCTCTTCAGTATATCCTGCTCGGCCTCGGATGTGGTCAGCACGATGATGGGTATGGACTTGAGATGCTCGTCGGACTTGACCTCGGCGAGCACCTCCCTGCCGTCCTTTCTGGGCATGTTGAGGTCCAGCAGGACGATACCGGGACGAGGCGCGTCGGAGTACTGACCCCTCTGGTACAGGAATTCCATGGCCTCGACGCCGTCCCGGACCACGTGGAGGTTGTTGAGCATCCTGCCTTCGTCCAGGGCCTTTCTGGTCAGGAGCACGTCGTCGGGGTCGTCCTCCACCAGCAGTATCTCGATGGGTATGCCGCCCGTGGACATGCCTATGCTATCTGCCTCTCTCTATCTTCGGGCGCCGCCTCCCCCTGGCGATGGTCCTCGTCGTGGGGGACCGTGAAGTAGAAGACCGAGCCCCGGCCGACCTGGGACTCGACCCAGATGCGCCCCCCCAGCCGTTGGGCGGCCTTCTTGCAGATGGCCAGCCCGATGCCCGTCCCCGAGTACTCGTCCCGGGAGTGGAGCCTCTGGAACACGCCGAATATGCGTTCCGAGTACTGGGGGTCGATGCCGATGCCGTTGTCCCGGACCGAGAAGACCCACTCTCCGGGCTCCCTCTGAGCCGATACGTGGACCCTGGGCGGCTCGTCGCCTCGGTACTTGATGGCGTTCCCCGTCAGGTTGCGGATGACCTGGCGGAACAGGGACGAGTCCATTCTCAGCCTGGGCAGGGGGTCGTGGGTCACGACCCCGCCCGCTTCCTCGATGGTGAGCTGGAGGGTCTCCATCTCGTCGTCGAACACGGCCTGGCAGTCGGTCTCCTCCTCGGACACCTCCCTTCCAACCCGGGAGTAGGCCAGCAGGTCGTCGATCAGGGTCTTCATCCTGCCGGCGGCGTTGGACAGCCTCCGGATGTAGTCGTGCCCCTCCTCGTCCAGCTTGTCCCCGTACTCCTTGCTCAGGAACTTGGAGAAGCCCACGATGGAGCGCAGGGGAGTCTGCAGGTCGTGGGAGGCCACGTAGGCGAACTCGGCCAGGTCAGAGTTGGACCGCTCCAGCTCCCTGGCGTTCCGTTCCAGGGCTTCGGAGGCCTCCAGTACCTGTCGGTGGAGCTGGGCGTTGGCTACGACTCCGGAGATGCGGGTCGTAAGCCGCTGGCTCAGGTGCAGCTCCCTGTCAGAGTACGCTCCCGGGGTTGTGGATGAGAAGTTCAGGGTCCCAATGACCTGCCCCTTGAAAGTAAGAGGCGCGCTAAGGAAGGTACGGATGCCCGAGCGAAAGAGGTTCAGGCTACCCGGGTAGTGCCTGGCGACCTCCTCCTCGGTCTCCGCCGTGAAGAGGGCAGGCGCGCCAGATCGTGTGGCGGCCTCTATCACGGACCCCCCCAGGGGGACAACCTCCCCCTGGGGGCGGTACTCTTGCAGACCCGTGGAGTACACCCTTCGATAGTACCCCTCTTCGACGCCGGTCAATTCACCCGTCAGCGTTATCGCCAGCCTGTCGCAGGGGATCAGCTTGCGGACCTCCTGCGCGAACCCCTCGTACACCTCGTCGATGTCGAGGCTGGAGCTGAGGATTCGTCCGATCTCCGCCAACGTCTCGAGCACCCGTTCCGTCTCCTCCAGCCTGGCGTAGAGCAGGGCGTTGGCGATGACACCCGTGATCTGGGCTCCCACGTTCTTTGCCATCCGAACGTGCTCCGCCACGTAGGCGTCGACGCTGGTGGAGGTGAAGTTGAGGCTGCCGATGACCTGGTCGCTGTAAACGAGGGGAACGACCAGCAGCGTCCTTATGCCGGCCCTGAAGGCGGGCAGGTTGCCCGGGAAGAGGCGGGCCACTTCCTCTTCGCACTCGGTGGAAAATAGCTGCGTCGACCGCGAGTGAATGGCCTCGGAGACCACCGAGCCCTCCAGGGCGACCAGGTCTCCCGGCTGCCTGTGGGCCATGAGCCCAGCCGAGTAGGCCACCTTGTTGGTGTTCTCCGGGATGTCGATCAGGGCGTTGGTGAGCCCGATGGCCAGCCTGTCGAAGGGGATCAGCCGCCCCACCTCTTCGGCGAAACGCTGGTAGACCTGATCGATGTGCAGGTCGGAGGCGACGATCCGGCCGATCTCCGCGATGACTCGGTTCTCTTCGGCCAGCCACCGCTCCGCCCTCAGGGCTTGCCTCGGGTCCGTCGGAGGGACACGGTCCTCGGCTTCCCGGCCGAGGGGCCGGTCCGTTGCCGGTACGCCGGCCGTCGGGCTAAGGCTCTCCAGTTCGACACCCACGGGCTTTTCTGCGTCCACGTGAAACGACTCCCAGCTCCCGGGGCCCCGGATTATGCCTCGAGCTGGAGCCGGCGAGGGGATTCGAACCCTTGACCTGCGGTTTACGAAACCGCTGCTCTACCACTGAGCTACGCCGGCCGCCATACTGGAATTGTATCTGAAACGGGTGCATCAGGAAACCCCTGAGCAGGAACCCAGGAGCCGCTCGTTGACAGGCCCCTGACTGCCGGGTACAGTGGGGCCACGTGACGCCAGGCGGCAGGGCTTGGCCGGAAAGACGACGAGGTGCGAAATGTACACGACGGACATGTACGAGGGTATGCTTGCCGAGACCGTCGGCATCCAGGGCCATGACGGCGACGTGATCAACGCCTACCTGGCCCGCCCCCTGGGCACCGGCCCCTTTCCCGGGGTCGTGCTGACCCACCACGCGCCGGGTTGGGACGAGCTGTACAGGGAGTTCACCCGCAAGTTCGCCCATCACGGCTATGTCGCCATCTCTCCCAACCTCTACTACCGGGCGGGGCACGGAACTCCGGAGGACGTGACCGCCAAGGTCCGGGCCGACGGGGGCGTTGCCGACGACCAGGTGCTGGGAGACCTGGAGGGCTCCATGAGGTTCCTGCGATCGCTGCCCTACAGCAGCGGCAAGGTTGGCGTGTTCGGTACCTGTTCCGGTGGAAGGCAGACCTACCTGGCGGCGTGCCGGGTGGAGGGCTTCGACGCGGCTGTGGACTGCTGGGGCGGCAGGGTGGTCATGTCCAAGGACGAGCTGACGCCGAAGCAGCCCGTCGCTCCCATAGAGTACACCAAGGACCTGTCCTGCCCGCTGCTGGGGCTCTTCGGGCAGGACGACACCAGCCCTCCGCCGGACCAGGTAGAGCAGCACGAGGAGGAGCTGAAGAAGCACAACAAGACCTACGAGTTCCACATGTACCCCAACGCCGGACACGGGTTCTTCTACTACGACAGGGCCATGTACAGGCAGGAGCAGGCGGTGGACGGCTGGGAAAAGCTGTTCGCCTTCCTGCGGAAGCACCTGGCATAGCCCGTTGCCGGGCGGTGATGGGGCAGCAGCGGAACAGGTCGATTGGAGAGGCGCTTCATGTGTACGATGATCGTCGAGAAAACGGAGATCCAGGGCTGCGGAAGGGGGGCCAACGGGTGGTTCCCCCTGCGCCAGGCGAACGTGTCCTACGACCACCCATACCGGATGCCCCTGGACCACGCGCTGAGCATCGACTTCGTCAATCCCGAGCAGGGCCTGGGAGCGAGGATAGCCGTGGAGCTGGACCCCGAGTCGGCGCGGCAGCTTGCCGAGGCGATACTGTCCGCCCTCCGACAGGGGGAGACGAGCCCGGCCACCGGGGCCGCCACACAGGAGACGGCCCCGCAGGCCGTCCCGGTCCAGGGGTAGCCGTTCCTCATCGACGAGCACGCCCCATCCACCAGCACGCCCTGTCCACCAACAAGGAGGAGCAGGGCTCTTCCAGGAGGACGGTAAGGGTGTGGTAGCGGTTCACGGGGCGTCCGGGCCGTGATCAACGTCAGTCCCGGCCGGCTTTC
Organism: Dehalococcoidia bacterium; assembly: GCA_965207305.1. Lineage (GTDB taxonomy): Bacteria > Chloroflexota > Dehalococcoidia > Lucifugimonadales > JAGWBF01 > JAGWBJ01. The sequence continues at coordinate 969,202 of CBDBMB010000003.1, forward strand.
CATCGGACCCTGGCGGATACACTACTCGTGGGTCATGGTGGCGCTGGCCGGGGTGATGTGGACGATAAGCTCCTCCATCCGCTTCGCCGCCACGCCCCTCATACCGCATCTCCAGGCCCCGGGTGGGTTCGGCTGGAGCTACGGCGCCATCGCCTTTGCCTTCACCCTGCAGTGGCTGGTCTCCGGGATGCTGGGCCCCGTCATGGGCTGGGTCGGCGACAGGTCCGGCGTCCGGCGCACCATGGTGGTGGGGTCCCTCCTGTTCGTCGCGGGCATGCTGCTCACCGGAGTCATGACCCACATCTGGCAGTTCTACCTCTCCTTCGGCCTGCTCCTGGGGGCCTCCATGGCCATATTCCAGGTGCCGCTGGTGTCGGGAGTCACGGTCTGGTTCAGGACGCACCTGGGGCTGGCCATGGGCGGCCTGCAGGGGTTCCAGGTGATGGGCACGGCCCTGCTAATCCCCTTGATGTCCTTCCTCATCAGCGAGTTCGGGCTGAAGCAGACCTTCTGGCTGCCCGGCATCGTGGGCGGGGCCGTCCTGCTCTTGTTGATACGGCCCTTCTACAACGAGCCCGCCGAGATAGGCCTGAGGCCCTTCGGGGCGCCGGAGACGGAGCCCGTGAAGAGGCTCCAGGCGGACGACACCGCCAAGATAAGGACCCGCGTGTTCTTCGGCCAGGCCCGGCGCACCGGCGCCTTCTGGAACCTGATAGGGATCCACTTCTGGGGCTGCATGGGCCACAACATCTTCATCGTCTTCCTGATCGCCATGGCCATCGACGGGGGCCTTTCCCGGGAGATGGCCGTGGGAGCTTACATAACCCTCACCATATTCAGCATGATCACCCGGTTCCTGGTGCCGATATTGGCGGACCGCTTCGGCACCAAGAGCGTGCTGACGGTCTGCTTCGTGCTGCAAACGTTTCCGCCGTTGCTCCTGCTGCTGTACCAGGACCCGTGGGCCTTCTACGTCTTCGCCGGCCTCTTCGGGATAGGCCTGGGAGGCGAGGTGCCCGCGTTTCCCATCATCAACCGCCAGTACTTCGGCGGAGCTCCCATAGGCACGGTGTACGGCTGGCAGATGCTGGGGAACGGCGTCGGCATGGCCCTGGGGCCGCTGGCAGGGGGGTTCCTGTGGGACGTGACGGGCGACTTCGCCAGCGCGGTGGCCCTGTCAGCCGCCCTGAGCTTCGCCGGGCTGGTATCGGTCCTGCTTCTGCCGCCCACGTCCCGTCTGCTGACGCCCGACTGGGAGAGACTCCTGCCGCCGGCGCTGCGGTCTTCCGGATAAAGGGCGGACAGCGGCCCTCTAGCGGACCTGTATGACCCCCACCTCGTCCCGGATGTCAAGGTCGGTGCCGAAGGGCAGCGAGAGCCTCCTGAAGAGGTCCAGCACCTCGTGGGCCACCTCGCCCTGTGCCAAGACGGGCCGGCCCCTCTGGGAGCGGGGACGCTTGAAGCCCAGGTCGATGGGATAGAGCCGTATCTCCCGGAGCTCCCTGGCCTCGAAGGTGACCGTGGCCACGGCGTTGCGCCACCGGAAGGGCTGTACGGCGAAGTCCCTCCACTCGTCCAGGTGCTCCCTGCCCGACCGGGCGTCGAAGAAGTCCGCCGGGGTGGCCTCCCAGCCCAGGGACACGCGCTGCATGTTCTCCCACGGCATCCAGGCCACGGTGTCGTTCTGCAGCGTCAGGTGGGCCAGGCTGTAGAATATGGGCTTTCCCTTGTAGACCTCTATGCCCCGGTCCACGTGGGGCCCGTGGCCGGAGACCACGTCGGCGCCGGCGTCGACGCAGGCATGGGCGAAGTCGACGATGAGGTCCGACGGGTCGTCGCCCGTCTTGCCGTTCTCGTGGGTGTGCACGCTCACGATGACCCAGTCGGCCTGGCGACGGGCGTCGCGCACCCGCTGGAGGTTGCCTTCCAGGTCCTCCTGGTCCGCCACGTGCCGTGTCTCGAAGGTCTCGCCCACCACGAAGGTGCAGCCGTTGGGCTCCGGGTACTGGTACTCGTTGTTCAGGTTGGGCAGGAAGAACTGGGTGTCGGTGTCCTGGTCGAACTGCCCCTGCCACGGGTTGGACCCGCGATGCGCCTTCAGCTCCTCCAGGCCCAGCCCCTGGCTCATCCGGCGCAGGGCGTCGAAGACGGGACGGTCGACGGTGTACCGGGTGGTGTACCGGAGCAGGTTGGCGCCCGGACGGCCCGCGCCGTCGCGCCACTGCTCCCCGGCCCGCATCCCCTGGGGCCCCGAGGAGGTGACGGAGATCAGCGCCACCCGCCCCCTGGCTGTGTCCAGGTACGTGGGGGAGCGGGCCTCGGAGAGGTTCCGCCCCGTGCCGGCGTGGGGCATCTCGTACTGGTCCAGGTACCGGATGTTGGTGAGGATGCCGTTCTCCCCGAAGTCGTAGGCGTGGTTGTTGGCGCAGGCCACCATGTCGACGCCCAGGTACCTGAGCTCCTTGATGAGCCTGGGGTCGGCCCGCATGTAGGTGCCGCCGGGTCTGGCCGTGGGCGGGTCCTCGTAGTTGTGGAACAGCATTTCGGCGTTGGTGACGGTGACGTCTCCCCCGTGGAGCAGGTCCACGACCTTCAGGAACCTGGGCTCCTGGAAGGCCGACATGCTCCGGGTGATGATCGAGTCGCCGGTGACCACTATCTGAAAGTCGCCGCTCTCGGCGTTATACAGCATAGCTCCCTCCTTTAGTCGCTACCGGTAGTCACCACGGGGTCTCCGCAGGGGCCGCCGCCCCGCCGTGGGTGGTGACGAGACGTGTGAACGGGGCCTAGTTGGGGACCCAGGCCAGGGCGTGGACGATGCCCCACTCCCTGGACACCTCGGACCACGAGCCCCCGGCGTCGGAGCTGACGAACACCTGGCCGTTGATGCTGCTGGCCGCCAGGAAGGCCGGGTCGGAGGGGTGGGTGGCGAAGTTGTGGACGGTGCCGTTGGGCTTCACGGTGAGGGGTATGGCCTCCCAGGTGCGGCCCATATCGGTGGAGCGGTGAAGGGTCCCCGCGCCGCCGTAGGCCCCCTCTCCGCTGCCCATGTACACGACGTTGGGGTCGTCCTCCTTGACCGCCACGACGCGGCAGTAGGGCAGGCTGAGCTGTGGAGCGGCGCCCACGGCCTCCCAGGTGACGCCGTCGTCCGTGCTGGAGAACACCTCCCCAGGGGTGATGGTCAGGAGGGTCTTGGGAGGGCCCGGGATGACGGCCATGTGGTGGATGTCGGGGTCGGTGATTCCCGCCTCCACCGTCTCCCACGTGTCGCCTCCGTCGGCGCTGTGCCGGACCCCGTCCACCTCGATACCCGCCCAGATGCTGTCGTGGTCCGACGGGTCTACCAGGAGGGCCGTGACCCTGGGCACCACGACGTTGGGGCACTCGTCGACCAGGTCCACGCTGAGCCTGTCCCAGCTCCGGCCGGCGTCCCGGGTGCGAAAGAGGGCCGACGGCCGGGTCCCCGCGAAGATGGTGTCCGGGTCCACCGGGTCCACGGCCAGGGCCCAGATGGGCGCCTCGTTCATGGGAGACTCCAGCTTCTCCCAGATGTCGCCCCCGTCCCCGGTGCGGTAGAGGCCGGTGTCCGTTCCCGCGTAGATGGTGGCGTTGTCCCCGGGGTGAACGGCGAAAGCCCGCACCTCACTCTCCCCGCTGACGCCGAACCGGCCGGGCCGTACCTGAAGCCGCGACCTGTCCCAGGTGTCCCCTCCGTCCCTGCTGCGCCATATGCCCTGTCCGATGGTCCCCACGAAGATGGTGACATCCTTGCCCATAGCCGTCTCCCCTTCCCAATGGTGGTGAGGTCCATTCTAGCAGGGCTGCCGCTTCCCGGCCAATCCGCGGGCGGCGCGAAGGGACCCGTCGGCCGGGGGGCTAGAGTATCCGGTCCACGGGCTTGTTCACCCAGGCGCTCATCTCGTGGGCCGCGGTGACCGCCTCCGCCCGGCATACGTACTCCGGGGCAAGCCGGTCCACCGACGCGACCCCCAGCAGGGCCATGGCTATGACCAGCTCGTCCTCCAGGATTTCCAGGACCCTTACGACGCCGGCCCGGCCGGCGGCCGCCAGGCCCCATGCCTGGAGGCGCCCGATGGCGACCGCGTCGGCCCCCAGAGCCAGGGCCTTGGCCACGTCGCTGCCCCGCTGGATTCCGCCGTCCAGGACGATGCGGGCCTTTCCGCCGACGGCCTGCACGACGTCTCCCAGCATGTCCATCGTGCCGAGGCCGTGGTCGAGCTGGCGCCCGCCGTGGTTGGAGACCCATATGACGTCCACGCCGTGCTCCACCGCCAGGAGGGCGTCCTCGCGGGTAGCCACGCCCTTGATGATGAATGGGAGGCCGGCGTACTCCTTGATCCGCGCCATCTTGCCCCAGGTGAGGGAGGCCGAATGGACCGGGTCCCACGGGCGGCGCCTGGTGGGGGGAGTCCAGCGGCTGAGCATCTGGCGCTCCCTGCGGCTGTAGCGGGCGGTGTCGACGGTGAGGCAGAGGGCGGCGTAGCCCGCCTGCTTCACCCTGTCGACCATGTCCTTGGTCCAGTCCCAGTCCCCGTGAACGTATAGCTGGAAGATTTTGGGGCCGCCGGCGCTGGCGGCGATCTCCTCCAGGGAGGGCTCGGTGACGGAGCTGACCACCTGCACTGTCCCGAACTCGGCGGCGGCCTGGGCCGAGGCGCGCCCGCCCTCGGGAGCGAAGACCTGGAGCGACCCGATGGGGGCGAGCATCACCGGGATGCGTATTGGGTGGCCCAGGAAGGTGGTGGAGGGGTCTGCGCCGGAGACGTCCACCAACACCCGGGGCCGGAAGGCCAGGCGGTCGAAGGCCAGGCGGTTGCGCCGCATGGTGGTCTCCGACTCGGACCCGCCCACGAGGTAGTCCCACGGGCCCTGGTCCAGATTGCGCCGGGCCGCCTGGATGATCTCTTCGTTGGTCACGAAATCCGCGGTCACTCGTTTCTCCTAGCCTGCCGGGGTCGGGTCGTGTACCGGCCGTCCGCCCGACCCTCTGCCGGGCTGGGGCTATGGCAAGGATATGTTCTCCTCGGCCTTGGTCATCATCTCCAGCACCGCGGGCCTGCCCTCCCGGTTGGCGGACAGCCCACGCTCGATGGCGGGGCCGATGTCATGGGGAGCGCGGACCTGCTCGGAGTAGGCCCCCAGGCCCTCGGCCACCTTGGCGTACTCTCCACCCAACCGGTTGCTGCCCCACTGCTCGGAGGCGTAGGGCATGGTGGAGTCGTAGTGGGTCATGACGCCGTTGTTCAGGACGATGGTCAGGATGGGAATGCGGGAGCGGGAGGCGGTCTCGATGTCCATGCCGGCCATGCCGAAGGCCGCGTCGCCCATGAAGTTCACGACCTGCTTCTCGGGGGCCGCCATCTTGGCCCCCATGGCGAGGCCAAGGCCGTAGCCAAGCTGGGTGGACTTGCCCCAACCGATATACCCCCTGGGCTTGACGACGGGCCAGAAGGGGACGAGCTGCTCCCGGGGGTAACCCGAGTCGTGGGTGACGATGGTGTTGGCCACGTCTACGGCCTGGGCCAGCTCGTGGATCACGCGATAGGGGTTTATGGGGACCTCGTCGGAGGTCATGCGGGGCCGCCACTCGGCCATCCAGGCCTCCTTGACCTTCGCTATCTCCGCGGCCACGCCGTTCACGTCCCCCCGGCCGTGGGGCCCTATCTGACGCTTCACCTCGTCGATGATCTGCCGCAGCACGACCTTGGCGTCCCCCACCGCGCCCAGGTGGATGCGGTAGTCCTTGTTCAGGTCCTCGGGGCAGTTGGTGCACTGGGCCAGGGTCGCGCCGTCGGGCACGGGGGTGGTGAAGTTGGACTTGGTGAAGCTGGTCCCCACGCCCAGCACGAAGTCGGCCTTCTTCAGGAAGTGGCCCACCATGAGGGTGCGGGTCCGGGCGCCGGTGCCCAGGGCAAAGCGGTGGTCCTCGGGAAAGGCGCTCTTCCCCGCCAGGGTGGTCATCACGGGGACGCTGACCAGCTCGGAGAGCTCCACCAGCTCGTCGGAGGCCTCGGCGTAGAGGGCCCCCTGGCCGGCGTTGATGACGGGGCACTCTGCCCCCAGGAGGGCCGTGACCAGGTCCCGCACGTCGTCGGGGTCGGCCCCGGACCTGAAGGGACGCACCGGCGTGTAGTGGAAGGCGCTCTCGTCCACCTCCTGGCCGGCCACGTCGGAGGGCAGCTCCAGCATCACCGGGCCGCGGCGGCCGTGGCGGAGCTGCGTGAAGGCCATGCCCATCAGCTCCGGGACCCGGTCCAGCCGGTTGATGTTGGCCCGCCACTTGGTGACCCCTCCGTAGTTCTTCACCGACTCGAAGTTGGGGTGCACCCAGGTCCTGTGGGTAGCGGGGCCGCCGGGCAGCAGCAGTATGGGCACCGAGTCGGCGTAGGCCTGGGCCACCCCGGCGAAGGCGTTCTCGGCGCCGGGGCCCTCCTGCATGGTGAAGACGCCGATGGCGTTGCCGTTTCTGACGCGGCTGAAGCCGTCGGCCATGTTGACGCCGGCCCTCTCCTGGCGGGCGAGGATGGGCCTGATGCCCTCCCGCGTGCCCGCGTCTATCAGGGTCTGGGCCGGGAAGCAGGCCATCCAGTCCACGCCCTCGGCCTTCAGGATTCTGGCCACCATCTCGTCGCCTCTCATGGCATCTCCTTTCGCAGCGCAGCGGGTACAGGTCGCAGCGGGGTGGGTACCGGGCCGCAGCGGCATGGGCGCGGGTTCCCCAGCGGTCTCTATGTTAGCCAAGAACCGGCGGCGTGAACAGACCCGGCAGTGTCGGCAATCAGCTCAGACCCCTGCCCGAGAAGCGAGGGTTGGGGAGTGTCAAGCAAGCCGACGGGGAAACGGGCCCCGGGCTCAACTCCTATGGGCCTCGGGGGGCTGGCCTTCCAGGAAGGTGGTGCGCTCGAAGGGGTCGGCGGAGGGGAAGAACCCCAAAACGCGCGCGGGCACGGAGCCCACGCTGGTGAAGCCGTGGGGCGCGCCGGGCGGGACCAACAGGGTGTGGTCCGCTCCCACCCTGTGCACCTGGTCCCCCAGGCGGACCTCCAGAGTCCCTTCCAGGACCACTATAGCCTCGTCCTCCTCGTGGTAGTGTAAGGGGGCGCCGGCGCCCTTGCCGAGAATGGCGTAGCTCAGGCTGGTGCTGGTGGTGCCGTCTCCGGTACGGGTGATGTCCCACTTGCGGTAGTTGGGCCTCCACGGCGTCTCCGGCAGCTCGTTGTGGTCGACGATGGGCATGATGCTCCCTTCGGAGGGTTGTCGAGGCGGGGTCCGGGGCGATGGTACCATAACGGGGCTCCGGCACGCATCGGGGTGGCGCTATTGACACGGCGCACCTCTTCGAACCACAATTCTGGCGAATCACAAATTCCGGCAGCCAATGCGGCCATGGCAGCCGCGGTGGAGGTGACGCGTGGCACAGGATGATCACCGGACGCGGGTCTACGTGGGACTGGGAGGCGAGGGCGACTACGTCGGCCAGGGCGGCCTGTACCGGTTCGAAGACGGGGGCGAGTGGGCCGAGGCGCAGAAGGGGCTGCCCGAGCAGCCGCAGGTCCGGGCGCTGCTGGTCCACCCCGACGACCCGCACATAGTCTACGCCGGGACACAGGCCGGGGTGTACCGAAGCGACGACCGGGGAGACCACTGGGCGGCGCTGGAGCCGGCGCCGGAGGGGACGGACGTGTGGTCGCTGGCGTTCCATCCGGGCAACCCTGACGTGATGTACGCCGGATACCATCCCTTCGCCATCCGGCGCTCGGAGGACGGCGGCGCGACGTGGCGAAGCACGTCCACTGAGGGGGTGGTATTTCCCCACATCACGACCCAGGTGCCGCCCTTCGACAAGCGGGTCATCGGCATCGCGGCCGACCCGTCGGACCCCAACGACGTGTACGCGGCCATCGAGGTCGGCGGACTCCTGGCCAGCCGGGACGGCGGGGATAGCTGGGAGTCGATAACCGACGGGCCTCACACCGACATCCACACCCTGGACCTGCACGGGGTGACCCTGAGCCCGGCGGCCCCCGGGACGGTTTACATAATAACCCGCATAGCGACCTTCCGGAGCAGGGACAGGGGCGCCCACTGGGAGCACGTGGTCATGGACGAGCTGTTCCCGGGGGGCTGCTACTCCCGGCAGTTGCTGGTGGCGCCCGACGACGCCAGGACCATGTACCTGGCCACGGGGGCCGGAGGCGGAGCCTCCCCCAAGGGGACCGTGGAAGAGGCGGCCCTTTACAGGACCCAGGACATCGGTGAGACCTGGGAGCGGGTCGACCTTGGAGCGGCCCCGCGCAGCCGGATGTACGGCGTAGCGGTGGACCGGGCCGAGCCGTCCCGGATGTACTGTTGTGCCGGCCTGGGGGAGCTCTTCTGCAGCCACGACCGGGGCGAGACATGGACCATGACGCGTCTCCCCGCCGAGCTTTCCAGAAGCCGGCACGTGTACGCGACGGCCTGCGGCTAGGGCGCACGGCGCGGCGCCCTCCGTGCGGAGCATACCAGCGGGTTGTATAATGGGACCCGCGGCCGGGGCATCCCGTTTCGTGCCCGGCCGTCAGCTTACTGAGAGGTGAGGCAATGGCGGTCAAGGAGAACGGCGGCGGCCTGACGTCGACCCTGGCGTCCTTCTACTCGGGCTTGGAGTATGAAGACCTGTCCCCACGGGAGGTGGACAGGGCCAAGTACTTCTGCCTCGACTACCTGGGCGTCGCCATCCGCGGGGCCCTCACCCCGTCGTCCAGGGTTGTGCAGTCGGCCGTCAAGACGCTGAGCCCCGACGGTGGTTCGGTGATCATGGGCTCGTCTTTGCGGGCGTCCCCGGAATACGCCGCCCTCTCCAACGGAGCGGCGGCCCACAGCATCGAGATGGACGACGTGCAGAATGACTCGTCGCTGCACCCCGCGGTGGCCACATTCCCAGCGGCCTTCGCGTGCGCCGACCTGCTGGGCGACAGGGGTGACCCGCCAGTGGACGGGCGTCGTTTCATCGCGGCCATAACAGCCGGATACGACGTGATGGTGCGCATCGGCAAGGGCCTGGACCCCAGGAGGCACTACGCCCGGGGGTTCCATCCCACCGGGACGTGCGGCACCTTCGGGGCGGCGGTGGTGGCGGCGCGGCTGCTGGGCCTGGACGCCCGTGAGACCGCGTGGGCCATGGGAGTGGCGGGCAGCCAGGCGGCGGGCTCCCTGGAGTTCCTGGCCGACGGCGCGTGGACCAAGCGGATGCACCCGGGATGGGCCGCCCACAGTGGGATAATCGCAGCCCTCCTGTCCAGCCGGGGGTTCGTTGCTCCGACAACTATATTGGAGGGCAGGGACGGGTTCCTTCACGGATACACGGACGACGCCGACGAGACGAAGGTGCTGGATGGGCTGGGAGAGACCTTCTACATAGACAAAGTGAGCATCAAGCCCCACGCTTGTTGCAGATACAACCAGGGGCCTCTGGACTGCATCCTGGAGATAGTGCGGGAGAACGACCTCTCCCACGCCGACGTGGAGAAGGTGACGGTGGGCGTGCTGCAGGCGGGATACAACGTGGTGGCGGCCCCGGCGGAGCAGAAACGCAATCCCAAGAACGTGGTGGACGCCCAGTTCAGCATGCCCTTCGGGGCCGCGGTGGCCATCCTCAATGGACGCGCGACGCTGGACGAGTATACGGAGGAGAGCCTCTCTGATCCCCTGGTAAAGGAGCTCATGGACAGGGTCGTCTGCGTGCAGGACCCGGCGCTGGAGGTCAACTATCCCAGCCGCTGGCCCGCCTGGGCCGAGGTGACCACCGGCGACGGGCGCACCCTGCGGGCGGAGACCGAGTTTCCCAAGGGAGACCCGGAGAACGCCCTCTCCTGGGAGGAGATCAAGGACAAGTTCCGCAACCTTACCGGGCCGGTGATTTCCGCAGACAGGCAGGAGGCGATCATCGCCTCGGTGGACTCCCTGGAGTCCCTGGAGGACGTGCGGGACCTGGCGGCCCTGACGGCGCTCTAGAGGCTGCCCAGGATCTCGCTACCGATGTCTTCCACGTCTTGCATGTCTTCTGATGGCAGCAGGCCCAGCCCGCCCCTGGCGGGGATACGGGTGCTGGACCTCTCCCAGGCGCTGGCGGGTCCCGTCTCGGGCCGCATACTTGCGGACCTGGGCGCCGAGGTGATCAAGGTGGAAGTGCCGGAGGTGGGAGAGGTGGCCCGCCGCATGGGGACCTCCTACCTGAACGGCGAGAGCCTCTACTACATGACCTTCAACCGGAGCAAGAAGGGCGTCACCCTCAACCTGCGCACCACCGAGGGGCGCCGGGTGTTCGCCGACCTGGTCCGGGTCTCCGACGTGGTGCTGGACAACTTCAGGCCCGGCGTCACGACCCGCCTGGGAGTGGACTTCGATACGCTGAATGAGATAAACCCCAGCATCGTCTGCTGCTCGGTGTCCGGGTTCGGCGCCGACGGGCCCTACAGCGCCCGCCCGGTGTTCGACTCGGTGGTCCAGGCGCTGTCCGGGGCGATGAGTGTCACCGGGGAGCCAGGCGGGACGCCCGCCGTGATGGGGTTCGCCGTTACGGACATCGGCGGCGGCTACGGCGCCACCGTAGGGCTGCTGGCCGCCCTCTTCGCGCGGGAGCGGACGGGGATGGGCCAGCGGGTGGACCTTAGCCTGCTGGACGTGCAGCTCACCTTCCAGGGACACCTGACCGAGGCCTACCTGGGACGCGGGGTCATCCCGGAGGCCGGCGGGTCGGTCCAGTCGGCCAACCTTCCCAACGGCGCCTTCAGGGCGGCGGACGGCCGGTACGTGCAGATACACTGCGCCACCCAGAAGTTCTACGAGGAGCTGGCGGCCGCCCTGTCCGAGAGCGTCCCCGAGCTGGAGGGGCTCCCCGACGACGGGCGGTTCAACACCATGGAGGGCCGCCGGAAGAACTGGGGCGAGCTGAAGGCGGTGCTGGACGAGGCCTTCGCCACGAAGACTGCCCAGGAGTGGGTGGACGTGCTGGGGGAGAGGGTGCCGATAGCCCCGGTGAACAACGTGGCGCAGGCGCTGGAGGACCCGCAGATCGGCCACCGGAACATGGTGGTGGAGGTGGACCACCCGGTGGCAGGGAAGTACCGGATGCCCGGAAACCCCATAAAGATGGGGCAGGAAGAGGTGTTCCAGCCGGCCCCGGCCCTGGGGCAGCACAACGGCGAGGTCCTGGGCGGCCTGCTGGGCTACACCGAGGAGCAGATCGAAGCTATGGCACAGCGGGGGGTCGTCTAGTCCCGGAGGCCCGGCTCCCCCACTAGAGTGACGGCCCGTTTAGGATGCCAGCCCGTTTAGGATGCCAGGAGGTAAGGATGCCGACGTACGAGTACTACTGCGGTCTTTGCCAGCAACGCTACGAGATGCGGCGTGCCATGGCAGAGCGTAACGACCCCGCGCCGTGCCCCGTCTGCGGCGCGTCGGGGGAGCGGCAGCTGGAGTCCTTCGCCTTCAAGTACGAGGGCCACTACTACTCCGGCCACCGGGACGAGGTCCGCCGGACCGACCCCCACGACTAGGGACGCTCTGAACGGCCCAGGCCCATCCCCGGGTCATCGGGCCCACCCTCCGCGCGGGCAAGGAGCTCCCGCAGGGACGGCTGTTGCCACGATCCCCGAGGGCAAGGAATTCCCACCCACCGGTGGACGGCCAGCGGGCTTATTCAGGACATTCCTAGCGTTGGGTCATTGGGTCAGGGTTGGCCCGGTATTCAGGAGAATGGTGGAGCAGAGATGCCAGTGTACGAGTACGCCTGTGAGAGCTGCGGTCACGGCTACGAGTCGGTGAGGCCCCTGTCCCGGAGGGACGACCCCGCTCCGTGCCCGGAGTGCGGCTCCCAGGGACGGCGTCAGCTATCGGCCTTCGCATTCAAGGACGGCCGGTTCGGCGGGTTCTTCAAGGCGGGGGCGCCGGGGTCCAAGCCGCCGGCCCCCGGCACCGGGCGGGACGCGGTGGGCTAGCCCGCCTCGGCCTCCCTCCGCGCCGCGCACCCCATGCATGAGCACAGGTCCCTGAGGACCTCGTACGTGTATATCCCCGTATAGTGGGCGTCGCTCCAGAGGAACTCCACGGCGTAGTTGCCGACCATCATGTAGTCCACTGCCCGCACGTCCTCGGGGACGGTGTCGGGGTCGAGGCGCGGAGCGTTGGTCCACTCGTCGATGCAGTGGGCGCAGGGACAGCGCAGGCGGAGGAAACGGTGGGGGTAGAGGCTGCGGTGGCCGTCCTTCCACAGGATGCGGATTCCCCGCTCCTCGAGGGTCACTGTCTCGGGCACGATGCTGGTGCTCAACCCGGCGCCTCCCGAATATGCTTGCGGAGTAGGTACACGTCCGCGTTTGGCCTTGGCCCTGGTGGGGACATTATATATCACGACGGGTGATTCCTCGCCTGCGTCCCCTCCTCACCGTCATTCCGGCCCCCGAGCCGGAATCCAGGGGTGGGTGGTCTCCCTCGGAAGTGTAGAAGGCGGCACCGGCGAGGCTCGGCGGCTGGCTATGCCGCTCCCCTCCCCTGGGTTCCGGCCTGCGCCGGAACGACGAGTGGGGCGATTTGCCAAGAGGGGCCAATCTGTTCTTGGAGTAATGACATGGTGGGTGCGGCTCGGGATGGCATGTGGATGCGGTTGACACGGGAGCGGATTGGTGTATAATCTCGTGGAACTGGTCATACCAACAGACCACCAGTCCAAAGATGGTAGATTTCGCGGCGATAAAGCAGAAGAGGGTCTACGAGGACATCGTGGGCCAGGTGCAGGCGTTGATCCAGGACGGGCTCCTGAAGCCGGGAGACCGCCTGCCCTCCGAGAGGGAGCTGGCCGAGCGTTTCCAGGTGAGCCGGAGCTCCCTGAGGGAGGCGATCCGGGCCCTGGAGCTGCAGGGCCTGGTGGTGAGCCGCCCGGGTGCCGGCACATTCGTCAGCACCGAGAGCGTGGAGACGATACTCTCCATCATCGAGGGGTCCATCAACGGCTCCAGCGAGTACCTTGCAGACATCTTCGAGGTCCGGCACCTGCTGGAGCCGCAGATCGCGGCCCTGGCCGCGGAACGGGCGACCCGTGATGATATTCAGAGCATGGCCCGCTCACTGGAGGAGCAGGCGGAGCAGATAGACCGCGGCGAGACGGGAGTCGAGGGCGACATGGCCTTCCACTTTGCCATGGCCCGGGCCACCCACAACGAGACCCTGGTGCGGGTCATGTCCACCATCGCCGACATCGTCCACCAGTCCAGGGACCAGTCCCTGCAGAACCCGGGGCGCCCCCAGAGGTCACTGGCCTCCCACCGGCGCATCCTGGAGATGATCACCAGGGGAGAGGCGGAGGCCGCCAGGCCCGCCATGGAGCACCACCTTTCGGACGTGGAGCCCCCGAGGGTCCAGCAGACAGCAGGGCGAGGTCACCGGCAGGCCGGAGGCCCAACGCTATGGCCGTAGTGGCTACAGTAGACATAAGGAGAGACATTGAGGAGGTGATGGCATGACCAAGGTGGCTGTGGAGGTGGTCTACAGGGGAATCTTCCAGAAGACCCTGGCCACCAACATAACCAGGGGTATCGTGTTTGCCGCCCGGAGAGAGGGCAAGGTCGGCCTTGCCTTCGGGCGCTACGGCGACTCCCCGGAGCGGAACGGGATCCCCGCCAAGCGGTTTGCCGTGGTGGCCGACAACCAGGAGGAGCTGGAGGAGAACCTGGCCATGTACGAGGCCGGGGACGTGGACGTTACGGTCGTGGTGGACGACACCCTGTGCAAGGGCGTGGAGTCGTGGGGCTGGTACGGACTCCAGCCCATCAACGCCCTGACCAAGACCAACGGCACGGTCCTGGTCACCTCGATGCAGGGGCGCGACGACCTGGTCAGGGACACCCATCAGAAGGACGCCGCGTACAGGTTGGGGGTGGTCAAGGGCACCGTCAGCTTCTCGGGGTTGTGGGTGTACAAGGACGACCACACCGACGCCCGCATCCTGGGGGCCCTTCCCAAGGTGTGCCCCGAGCTGGTGAGCATCGACTCGATGGCCGAGGCGATCCTCGAGCAGTGGAAGGACGAGGTCAAGGTCGACTCGGCCCGCAAGGCCTACGAGCGGACGGACACCAGGGTCGTGGAGCCCGGCGAGGGCAACCCGGAGACTCCCTTCAGCTTCGACCTGCCCGGGTGGACCAACATGGAGGAAGGGATCGTCATCCGGGGCATCGAGCAGGGGACGGGCTTCCGTGAGGGGAGCGAGGGGTACGAGCCCAAGAGGAACCCGTACTTCAAGAAGTACAGCACCCGGAGCATGAGGCCGGTCATCGACTTCGAGACCTGCATCAAGTGCACCCTCTGCTGGCTGCAGTGCCCCGACACCTGCTTCGACGTGACTCCCGACGGCCTCTACGACGCCAACATGGACTCCTGCTGCGGCTGCGGGGTCTGCGAGGCGGTGTGCCCCGTCCCGGACTGCGTGACCATGGTCGGGGAGAAGCACTTTACCGACAACTCCAGCCAGTGGGAGGCGTGGCAGAAGAACAGGGACGAGTACAACAAGTGGATGAAGGACCTGGTCCAGGAGCAGAAGCAGGATAGCCGGTCCCACGGCTTCCACCACGTGGGCCAGTACAAGGAAGAGATCTCCCAGATGGAGGAGGTGTAATGGCAACCGCACAGACGGTAGAACGAGAGGAGCTGATAAGCGGTAGCGAGGCCATCGCCATCGCCTGTGCGATGGCGGACGTGGACGTCATCACCGCCTACCCCATCCGTCCCTACGACACGGTGATGCAGTACGTGTCCAAGCTGGTGGCCGACGGGGAGCTGGACTGCGAGTTCATCGTCGCGGAGAGCGAGCACTCCCAGTTCGAAATCGTGAAGCACGCCAGCTCCGTGGGGGCCCGGGTGTTCTGTGGGTCCAGCGGCGTGGGGTGGTTCTACGCCTTCGAGGCGATAACGGTGACGGCCGGGCTGCGGCTGCCGGTGGTGGCCATGGTGGGCAACAGGGCCCTGGACGACCCGGGGGCCTTCGGCGTGGAGCACAACGACGCGCTGGCGGTCCGGGACCTGGGCTGGATGCTCAACTGGGTGGCGACGGCGCAGGAGGCCTTCGACACGGCACTGATGGCCTGGAGGATTGCGGAGGACCGGAGGGTGTTCCTACCCTGCGCCATCAGCACCGACGGCTCGTTCCTCACCCACTCCCAGGCGTTGGTGCGGGTGCCCGACCAGGCTCTGGTGGACAAGTTCCTGCCCCAGTACGACCGGGCCGAGCTGCAGCTTCACCCGGACAACCCGATCACCGTCGCCCCCCAGGTCAACGAGGACTGGCTGATGGAGCTTCGGAAGCAGACGGACGAGGCGATGCGCCGCTCCAAGGGCGTGATCGAGGAGGTCCACGAGGAGTACAAGTCCATCTTCGGCAGGGGAGACCCCAGTCCCTTCTACGAGGAGTACATGACCGATGACGCCGAGGTGGTGTTCGTGGGCATGGGGACTCTGGCGATGCCCGTCCGCGTAGCCGTGCGGAGGATGCGAGAGCAGGGCGTTAAGGTGGGGTTCGTGCGCATCAAGTGGTTCCGGCCCTTCGCCACCGAGGAGATCAGGCAGTGCCTCTCCCGGTTCAAGGCAATCGGGGTCATCGACAGGGACTACTCCCTGGGAGCCCCCGCGAACGGTGGGACGCTGTTCCAGGAGGTGAGGTCGGCGCTGTACCCGCTGGAGAAGCGCCCCCTGGTGCTCAGCTTCATCGCCGGACTGGGCGGCCGGGAGGTCAGGGTAAACGACGTGACTTTGATGATGCAGATACTGAAGGACGGCCTGGAGACGGGCAAGGTCGAGGTGGAGAATCACTGGATCGGCGTAAGGAGGTAGCGATGACTCAGATGGTGGACCTGCCACTGGTAAAGGGAGTCAAGAACATACCCATCGAGGAGATGTTCACGTCCGGCCACCGGACGTGCCAGGGGTGCGAGTCGGCGCTGGTGATGCGGCTCATGGTCAAGGCCTCGGGAGACAGGACCATCGTTGTGGGCAGCACCGGCTGCATGTACGTGGCCAACACCACGTACTACACGACGCCGTGGGTCGTGCCGTGGATGCACACCCAGCTCGGGTCCTCGGGCTCGGCGGCTACTGGAACCGCCGCCGGACTGAAGGCGCTGATGCGCAAGGGCAAGATCAAGGACGAGCCCATCAACGTCATCGCGTTCTGCGGCGACGGCGGCGGCATAGACATGGGCCTCTCGGCCATCTCCGCCTCGCTGACCCACCCGGAGTACAACCACTTGGTGCTCCTGTACGACAACGAGTCGTACGCCAACACGGACATCCAGGTGTCGGGCGGCTCCCCATGGGGGGCGAACTCCACCTTCAGCCCTCCGGGCAAGGTAAAGCGCATCATGAACACCCGGTGGAAGAAGAACATGGTGCCCATGCTGGCGGCGGGACACCCCGAGTGCCGCTACCTAGCCACGGCCTGCGGCTCGTACGGGCTGGACATGACCAACAAGGTGCGGCGGTCTCTGACCATCGGAGGGCCCACGTTCATACACAGCATCGACCCGTGCCCCAAGGGCTGGGACTACGACCCCAAGTTCTCCCACGAGCTGGGGATGTTGTCGGTGGAGACGGGCCTGTGGGTGCTGTACGAGATCATCGATGGGGAGCTGATCCTCAACGGGCCCTCGAAGGCCATCGCCAAGGGCATGAGGCGGCGCAAGCCGGTGGAGGAGTACCTGGTACGCCAGGGCCGATTCGCCCACTTCACCCCCGAGGACACCAAGTACGTCCAGGACAAGGTGGACGAGATGTGGGAGCGGTGGTGGGGCCCCGGGATCATTCCCATCAACATCAAGGAGGAGTGACGGCCACTCCATAGGGCAGAAGATCACCGGCCTTCCTCTCTAAAGGGGGGAAGGTCGGGTTCATATCCGGCAGGGAGGCGGACGATGGTAGAGAGCAAGCTACGGGGCGACGAGATCGAGGAGCTTCAGGACCTGGCGTCGGCCCATTTCTGGCCCCACGCCCGGCAGATCGGCGACATGTTCGGGGATATGGGCATCAGGCTGGTCGCCAGCGCCGAGGGATCGTGGATAGTGGACGCGGAGGGGGAGCGTTGGTTCGATACGCTGGCCGGCATGTGGCTGAAGAACATCGGCCACGGCCGCCGCGAGATTGCCGACGCCGTCTACAGGCAGATGCTGGACGTCAGCTACACCCCCGGGGGCACCGTCAGCCCGGCCACCGTCAACCTGGCGGCCAAGGTGGCCAGCCTAGCCCCGGACAAGGAGTCCCGGGTCTTCTTCGTGAGCGGGGGCTCCGAGGCGGTGGAGACCGCGTTGAAGATGGCCAAGCAGTACCACAACAACAGGGGTGAGCCGGGGCGCTGGAAGGTGATCAGCAGGAGGGGTTCCTATCACGGCGCGACCCACGGCTGCATCAGTCTTGGAGGGGGCGGGGCTCCCCCGCCGGGGAACGCCTTCGGGCCCCTGGTGCCGGGGAACATCCACGTGGCCCAGCCAAACGAGTACCGTTGCACCTTCTGCCGCGACAAGGGCGGCTGCAACCTGGAGTGCGCCCAGGACGTGGGCCGCGCAATAGAGCACGAGGGCCCGGCTTCCGTGGCGGCCTTCATCGGGGAGCCCATCTCGGCTGCGGCGGGCATTCACGTTCCCCATCCCGAGTACTGGCCGACCATCCGGGAGATATGCGACAAGCACGGCGTGCTGATGATATGCGACGAGGTGATCACCGGGTTCGGGCGGACCGGCAGGATGTTCGCCACCGAGCACTGGGACGTGACCCCCGACATATTCACCGTGGCCAAGGCGATGACCAGCGGGTACCTGCCCATCGGCGGGACCATCGCGACCAAGAAGGTGGCCGACGCCTTCGCAAGCGACGCCGACAGCACCTTCCGGCACCTGATCACCTTCGGAGGAAACCCGGCCTGCTGCGCCGCGGGCCTGGCCAACCTGGAGATCATGGAGAACGAAGGGATGGTGGAGAACTCGGCGCGGATGGGGGACTACCTGTTCGAGAGCCTGCAGACCCTGTACGAGTACCCCATCGTGGGGGACGTGCGCGGCGGCAAGGGCCTGATCTGCGGCGTGGAGCTGGTCAAGAACCGGGACACCAAGGAGAAGTTCGCCCCGGAGGACAAGCTGGCCGAGAAGCTGACTCCCATAGTGGCCAGGCACGGACTCCTGGGACGGTTCGGTGACATCGTTCCCATCGCGCCTCCCCTGTGCGTGACCAAGGACGAGATCGACTTCCTGGTCAAGGCCATAGGGGACTCCATAGCGGAGCTGCAGACCACGATGTAGCCGCTGAGGACGCCGTCCTCAGCCGGACCGAGTCACGGCCGGTGATTGACATAACGTCGGTCCGAAAACACCCATGTCCCTGGCCCCGTACGCATCTCGGGGATTGGACCGACTACGGACGGACCCGGCCATTCCCGCCCTGCTGGCACTCGGAGGGACACCGAGGACTTGGGTTGCAGTGGGCAGAGGCCCCAGTCCGGGCCCCACGCGAGACGACAGGTGACTTCCAAGAGCTATGACATCATCACCGTGGGAGGGGGGTTGGGCGGCTGCGCCGTGGCCGGGGCCATGGCCCGCAAGGGCGCCCGGGTGCTGGTCCTGGAGGCGGAGACTGCCTTCCGCGACCGGGTGAGGGGCGAGGCGCTGATGCCCTGGGGGGTTGCCGAGGCCCGGCGTCTGGGCATCTACGACGCCATCATGGAATCCGCCGGGCATCGCCTCTCCTGGTGGGACAACTACCACGGGCGGAGGCGGACCTCCCACGTGGAGCTGCCCAGGGTCACTCCCCAGCGGGCCCCCGTGGTCACCTTCTACCACCCCCGGATGCAGGATGCGATGGTCGCGTGGGCGGCGTTGGCCGGGGCGAAGGTGAGTCGGGGAGCCAGGGCGGTGGAGGTGAGACCGGGAGCTAGCCCCTCGGTGGTGGTGGACGTCAACGGCCGCAGGACCGAGGTCCGGGCCCGGCTGGTGGTCGGCGCCGACGGGAGGGCTTCCAGGGTCAGGACGTGGGCCGGGTTTCGGGCCCGGCAGGACCGGGACCACAACCTGATTGCCGGGGTGCTATACGATGGCATGCCCGTTGACGACGGGGCGGCCCACTTCTTCCTGAGCTCTGCCATTGGCCGTAGCGTCCTGCTGTTTCCCCAGGGAAGCGGCCGGGTGCGGGCCTACGTCTGCTACCCCAGCGCGTCGGCGTACCGGCTGAGCGGAGACGGAGACCTGGACCGGTTCGTAAAGGACTCGGTGGACACCGGAGCGCCCGCGGAGCGGTACGCGCAAGCAAGGGCGGCGGGGCCTCTGGCGACCTTCGACGGCGCCCCGACCTGGGTGAAGCACCCCTTCGACGACGGCGTGGCCCTGGTGGGGGACGCCGCGGCCGCCAGCGACCCGACGTGGGGCCAGGGCCTCTCCATGGCCCTCCGAGACGCCCGGCTGCTGCGGGACCGGCTGCTGGCGGAAGACGACTGGGATGCGGCGGGCCACGCCTACGCATCGGACCATGATGCCTACTATGAAGTGCTCCACAAGATGGAGGACTGGAACAGCCGGATGCTGTTGGGAACGGGGCCCGAGGCGGACGCGCTGAGGGCCAGGGCCCTGCCCCTGTGGAGGGAGGACCGCACCCGGCGCCCGGACACCTTCATAAACGGCCCGGACCACCCGGCGGACGAGACGGTCCGCAGGCGGTTCTTCGGGGAAGAGTAAGGGGGACAGGATGGAACGGCCCACTTTTCAGGACGTACTGGAAGCCCGGCACACCATCGCGCCGTACGTGGCGCGCACGCCGCTGCACCACTATGCCGCGCTGAGCGAGAGCGTTGGAGCCGAGGTCCGGCTGAAGCATGAGAACCACCACCCGCTGGGGTCGTTCAAGGCGCGGGGCGGGATAAACCTCCTGGCCCACATGAGCCGGGAGGAGCGGGACCGGGGCCTGATAACCGCTTCGTCGGGCAACCACGGCCAGTCCATTGCCTACGCCTGCGGGGTATTCGGCGCCAGGGCGGTCATCGTCCTGCCGGAGAACGCCAACCCCCTGAAGGTGCGTGCCATGAAGAACCTGGGAGCCGAGATAGTCTTCCACGGCGCCCACTTCGACGAGGCCCGGGAGCACTGCGAGCGGCTGGCCAGGGAGGAGGGGTACCGGTACGTCCATGCCGTGAACGAGCCCCTGCTGGTGGCCGGGGTCGCCACGGAGACGCTGGAGATCATCGAGGAGTTCCCCGACGTGGAGTACATCTTCGCGCCCCTGGGCGGCGGCAGCGGGGCCAGCGGGGCGTGCATCGTGGCCAAGGCCGTCAACCCGGCCATCAAGGTGATCGCCGTCCAGTCGGCCCAGGCCCCGGCGGGCTACCTGTCGTGGAAGGAGCGCCGCATCATCGAGGCCCCTATGAAGTCCATCGCCGAGGGGCTGGCAACGGCCAACGCCTACGAGCTGACCCAGGGCATCCTGTGGGACCTGCTGGACGACTTCCTGTTGGTGGATGATGAGGAGATCCGCCGGGCCATCGCCGTCTTGGTGGAGAAGGCCCATACTCTGGCTGAGGCGGCGGGAGCGGCCTCGGTGGCCGGCGTCATCAAGCACAAGGAGCACCTCCAGGGCAAGAAGGTGGCGGCCCTCGTCACCGGCGGGAACATCACCGTGGAGCAGCTACGGGAGGTGTTGGAGGGGTACAGGGGGATGGCCTAACCGGTGCTCTGCCGGCCGGTGTCGAACCACCTGGCCAGCTCGTCACGCTCGAAGGACGGCAGGGGGACCAGCTCGTGGGCGGTGGTGCTTATCATGCTGACGCCTTCTTCGGGGCCGGTGACGTGGCCGATCTCGTAGGCGTCGATGCCTTCCCGCTCCAGGGCCGAGACCAGCGCCGGCACGTTTTCGGGGGCCAGGGTAACCAGCAACGCCCCCGAGGCCAGCAGGCCCAGGGGGTCCAGGCCCAGTGCTTCGCAGATCTCCAGGCACTCGGGGAGGACCGGGACGCTGCCCTCCTCCACCGCCAAGCCCACCCCGGCGGCGTGAGCCACCTCAGCTAGGCCCGTGGCCAGCCCTCCCTCGGTGGGGTCGTGGAGGGAGTGGACCTCCGCGGCGGCGCATGCCACAAGGGCGTCCCGCACTACGCTGATGCCCGGAGAGAACAGCAGGTCCCCGGCCCTGGCGACGGTCTCCGCAGCGACTCCGGCCCGGTCCAGGTCATCCGGCGCGTCTCTGGCCAGGAGGGCGGCGCCCTCTATAGCCACGCCCTTCGTGACCACGATGCTGTCGCCTTCCCTCGCCCCTCCGGTGGTTATCTCCTTGCCCTTGTCCACTTCCCCGAGCATGAATCCGGCGACGACGGGGCGCTCCACGGTGGGGGTTATCTCGCTGTGGCCCCCCACGAGAGTGATCCCCAGGGCCTGGCAGGCCTCCAGTAGCTGTCCGAAAACGGCCTCGGCCTGGGCTTCCTCGAAGCCGGGGGGAGCCAGCAGGGTGGCCAGGAACCACTTAGGGGTGGCTCCGGAGCAGGCCACGTCGTTGGCGTTGACGTGCACCGCGTACCAGCCGATCAGGTTGGAGGCGAAGGTCACCGGGTCTGACTTGGCCACCAGTATTCGGTCGCCCATGTCGATGAGGGCGGCGTCCTCCCCAATGCCCGGGCCCAGGAGCACACGATCGTCCGTGGATGGGACAGCGGCCAATAGCCGGTGGAGCAGATCCGGTGGGAACTTGCCCTGCTTCATAGCGTATGCGTGGAGGTGACGTACAGCGTCTCGGTGGTCCGCATGGTGGACTCAGGGATGTGGCGCCGGCTCCAGCTGACGGCCGAAAGCCCCCGACGAGGTTACACGATGTCCTGGGCCCGTGTCCACCTGCCAACCGCGCAGGGGCTTAATGACATCCGCGAAGAGTCAAAGGATCCTGGCCAACCACACGTTGCGCGGAGCGGGGCCACCGAGTATATTACTTGGTGGTCTTTTTCATGGCCGGGCCGATAGACATAAAGCATGGAGTACATTTTTACCTTTCTATGGAGCATGGCCCCGGTATGCGAGCTGCGATGCGCCATTCCCCTGGGAATGGAGAGCTACGACCTGCCCTTCGTCGGCCACAGGGGGTACGATCTGCCCTGGTATGGCGTGCTCCCGGTGGCCGTGGCGGGAAACCTGGTACCGGCGCTCTTCTGGCTGACGGCATTGCCCGTTTTGGGGAGGGTGGTTACCGCCGTGCCCAACCCCGTAGGGCGTCTCCTGCTGTGGCGCAGCGACCAGCTCAGGCGGCGCAACATGGACCGGTACCACAGGCACGGGGCCGTGGTCCTGGTAGGGCTCGTTGCCATACCGCTGCCGTTGACCGGGGTCTGGACGGGCTGCCTGGCCGCCTGGGCGCTGGAGATCCCCTTCTCCAAGGCCCTTCCGCCCATAGCCTTGGGAGCGGCGATAGCGGGGGGCGTGGTCACGGGGCTGACGGCCCTGGGAGTAGCTGCGGCAGGCTAGTACCGAGGCCCGCGGTACCCTGTTCTAATCAGGTTTGAGAAAAGTTTAAGAAGTTATTGACAAACGTTCAGGCCTATGTTACCATGCCTCTTGAAGTCCAATCCGCTACCTAGAGGAGGCGCAAATGGCCAGGAAGACCAAGTTGATGCTCAGGGTGGAGGAGACCTATTCGAGGCCGTTGGAGAGGCTGCTGCCGGAGATGGTTAACGAAAAGGGCCTATCGCTTACAGCGCAGGACCTGGGGGTCAGCAAGGCCACGCTGGGCTACTGGCTGCTGAAGCTGGGGATCAACGTCCGGCGGGTGGCGTTGGCGCCGGGGGAGACTCTGGAAGTGAAGCGCGCGAGCTGACGATATCCAGGACAGTCGTCAGGGTCTCCCGACCGTGACGACCCGATTTCGAGATGGTACGGTGGCCTCCTTAGCGGGGCCACCGACTTTTTTGTGGAGTCGCCCCGGTAATGAAGGCCCCCGATGGCTGCTCCGGGCGTTCCCGCGCATCCCCGAGCCCGTTGACGATAATCGAGGGATGCATCTATACTACAGCACACTTAGCGAGGGGAGCGGGAAATGAGACTGTCGTGCCTACAGGAGAACCTGAGCAAGGGGTTGGCCGTGGTGGGGCGGGCTGTCCCCACGCGCACCACTCTGCCCATCACCCAGAACGTTCTCCTGGCGACCGACCGCTCGATGCTGAGGCTGTCCGCCACCAACCTGGAGCTGGCCATCACGACGTGGGTCGGGGCCATGGTCGAGGAAGAGGGCAGCGTCACGGTCCCTGCCCGGCTCCTGAGCGAGTTCGTGGGCTCCCTGCCCGCAGAGCGGATCGATGTATCCATGGAGCCGGGCCAGGCCACCCTCAGCCTGGCGTGCGCCCGCTCCGACGCCCGGGTCAACGGCGTCGACGCAGACGAGTTCCCGCCCATACCCACGGTGGACGAGGGCCTGGTAGCCAGGGTGGATGCCCAGGCCCTCAGGACGGCCATTAACCAGGTGGTGTTCGCCGCGGCCACCGAGGAGTCGCGGCCCGTTCTCACCGGCGTGAAGCTGGAGATGGAGGAGAGCCAGTTCACCATGGCCGCGGCCGACGGGTTCCGGCTGGCGGTGCACCGGGGAGAGCTGCTGGAGCCCGTGGGCGAGGCCGTAAGCACCATCGTGCCCGCCCGGACCTTCAACGAGCTGAACAGGTTCCTGGGCGACCAGGAGGACCCCGTCGAGATGACTGTGACCCAGGCCAAGGGCCAGGTCCTCTTCCGGCTGACCGACGTGGAGGTGGTGTCCCAGCTTATACAGGGGACGTTCCCGAACTATTCGCAGCTAATACCCCAGAGCTACCAGACGCGGACGGTGTTCGGCCTTCAGGGGCTGCTCAGGGCCGCCAGGAGCGCCTCCATCTTCGCCCGGGACGGCAGCGGCATCGTCCGTCTTCAGGTCGTGCCGGGGGCCGAAGAGGGGTCCGGTGAGGACGGTGCGGGACGGCCGGGCAAGGTGGTCATATCCGCCCGGGCCGAGGAGATGGGCGACAACCAGGACGAGGTGGACACCCTGGTGGAGGGGGGCGAGTCCAAGATCGCCTTCAACAGCAAGTACCTGCTGGACGTCCTCCAGGTCATGAACCTGCCGGAGGTGGCCTTGGAGACCAGCTCTCCTTCGAGCCCCGGCGTCTTCAAGCCGACGGACTCGGACAGCTACGTCCACGTGGTCATGCCCATGTTCGTTCAGTGGTGAGGCGCGTCCTCCGACGCCTTGCCCATTAGCCGGCGCACCATCGGCTCGAAGGTCTCCAGCCCCATCGTGTCGTAGTCTGGGTCGAAAGACGGCTGGTCCCACTGCTCGCAGAACCGCACCGCCGCGTCGTAGTAGGGATGGCCCTTAAACCGGTCCCTGGCGTTGCGGTCGCCGCCCAGGTGGTGGGCGTAGTAGTAGGTCTGGAACAGGCCGTGGTGCCGCAGTACCCAGTGGGCCTCCTCGGACACGTAGGGCTTCAGCATGGCGGCTGCCATCTCACTGTGGTTGAGGGGCGCTAGCAAGTCGCCTATGTCGTGCAGCAGCGCTACCACCACCATCTCCTCGCCGCCGCCGTCCCGGTGGGCGCGGCTGGCGCACTGCAGCGAGTGCTGCAGCCGGTCGATGCGGTAGCCGCCCAAAGAGTGCTCCAGCTCCCTCAGGTGCCGCAGTACCCGGTCGGCGGTACCGGCGACATGCTCCCTCTCCAGTCCTTCGAGGAGCAGGTAGTCCTCGCGGGTGCCGTCCGCCATTCTCGTGAATCCAACGGTCTCCATGGGTGCGTCCTCCCGGTCCATGCCGCAGCATGGGAGTTGACTGCTACCGGCAATTCTACCAGAATTGGCCCTGGCGCCCCCGGCAGACCTTGGGCCGGCGCCGGGCAGCATCACTCTTCGAGTACGGGAGGACGACGCCATGAGACTGCGAGACCGGGTGGCGTTGATCACCGGGGCGGGAAGGGGCATCGGACGGGAGATCGCGGTGGCCTACGCGCGAGAGGGCGCCCGCTTGGCCCTGGCGGCACGCACCGTGGATGAGCTGGAGGAGACGGCGCGGCAGGTCCGCGAGCAGGGGGCAGCGGTACTGGTCGTTCCCACCGACGTTACCGACCGTTCCCAGGTGGATGAGATGGTGCGCCGTACGGTGGAACGGTTCTCCACCCTGGACGTGCTGGTCAACAACGCCGGCCTGCCCGGGCCGGTGGGACCCCTGCAGGAAAACGACGTGGACTACTGGCGCCGGACCATCGAGGTGAACATAATCGGAGTCTTCCTCTGCTGCCGGGCGGCCATTCCGGTCATGCTGTCTCGTGGGAGAGGGAGGATTGTCAACGTGTACGGGGGGAGGGGCCGCAACCTCACAGCCTACGGCGCATCGAAGGTCGCCGTGGCGGACATCACCGGGACGTTGGCGACGGAGCTGGCCGGCGCCAACATACGTGTGAACGCCCTGAGCCCCGGCTCCATTCACACGCGCATGTGGGAGGAGACCAGGGACGCCGCCCGGGCCGTCGGGGACACGGAGCTGTTCGAGCTGGGCCGGCGTGTGACCAGCGGGGGAGGAGCCTCGATCCAACGGGCGGCGGAGATGGCGGTAATACTGGGCAGCGACGAGGCGGGGGAGCTGAACGGGCGGGTGGTCTCGTCGGTGACCGAGGACCTTTCCACCCTGCCCCGGCGGGTGCCGGAGCTCATGGCGTCGGAGGCGGGGACCCTGAAGCTGCTGGGCTCCTAGGATGGTCCGAATAGGTCCGCTGGCCATCCACAGGTGGGTGGGGATTCCTTGCCCGCGCGGAGCGCGGGGTGGGAGGGCGGGCCTAATAGCCCGGTGGGGGCCTGGGGTTGTTTGGAGCATCCCTAGGTCGGGAGTCAGCATCGACGCAAAGGCAGAGGAGGTCTGATTCATGCCCCACGAGGAGCCCTACGACCTGGCGCCGCTGGACCCGCTGCGGGACTGGTACTCCAACACCATCTGGGGCAAGCGGGTGGACGATGACGACAGTCTGTTCGAGGTGATGGGCCTGCAGGTGTTCCAGGCGGGGCTCACGTGGCGCATGATACTCAACAAGCGGGACGCCTTCCGGTCGGCGTTCTGCAACTGGAGCATCGAGGCCGTGGCCCGGTTCGGGCCCACGGAGGTGCAGTCCCTGGTAAACGACCCCGGGATAATCCGCAACCGGCGGAAGATACAGGCCGTCGTGGATAACGCCCGCACTGTCGTGTCGCTCCGGGAGGAGCACGGGAGCTTCTGCAGGTGGTTCTACGACGTCCTGCCGGGCACGGAATACCCGGCTCTCCAGAAGGAGCTGCGGGCGACCTTCAGCTTCATGGGCCCGGAGATATCGCGCATGTGGCTGATGGCCTCGGGCCGCATCACCAGGGAGGAGGGGGACAGGTACCGGCCGCGACCAGTGCCTCGCCGGTCGGGAGGATAGGACACAGGGTCGGTACCGCCGGTACGGTACTAGCGGTACCATAAGTGCCGGAGGGCGGTAACGGATTGCATATATGCCGCTGAGGGACGCAGTTAGGGCACGGTTCCAGCGGCGGCTACACCGAGCCGGTACACCGAAAGGAGGCGCCATGACCAAGAACCACGAGCTCTTCATGAGGGCCGCCATAGAGGAAGCCCGGAGAGGGGAGTCCGAGGGGAACGTGCCGGTGGGCGGCGTCGTGGTCAGGGACGGGGAGATCGTGGCCAGAGGCCACAACACCGTCACCTCCAGCCTGGACTTGACGGCCCACGGGGAGGCAGCCACGCTGCGAGCGGCCGGCCTGGCCCTTCGCGACGTGGACCTGCGCGGGTGCACCCTCTACAGCACGATGGAGCCCTGTCCCATGTGCTGCGGCGCCATCCTGGTGTCTCGGGTAAGCACGCTGGTGCTTGGGGCCCGCATCACCGAGGCGTCGGGGAGCAAGGCGTTCGGCGAGTACAGCGTGGAGGCGATGCTGGACATGGCCCTGTGGCGGGGGGACCTGGAGCTGGTGACCGGCGTGTTCCTGGAGGAGTGCCAGGAGGTCCGCAGCGCGTGGCGGAGGCAGTTCCCCGACCGGAGCGTGTTTGGCTGGAGGGACCAGGCGTAAGTGGACACCCTGCCCGACCACCTGAGGCATGGCCTGGACCTGGTGTTCGTGGGCCTGAACCCGTCGCCCCGCTCCGTTGCGGTGGGGCACTATTTCGGGAACCCGAGAAACCGGTTCTGGGCGGCGTTCAACCTGGCGGGGCTGGCGCCGGTGGAGGTGTCTGCGGAGGACGACGGCACGCTTCTGGAGCACGGCATCGGCTTCACCGATCTGGTGAAGAGGCCGACGCCGGGCGTGTCCCACCTGAGGGCCGCCGACTACCGTGAGGGCGCCCCGGTACTCAAGGCGAAGCTGGAGCGGTACCGGCCGAGGGTCGCCTGCTTCCACGGCGTCACGGTCTACCGGTACTACCTCCGGTACGCCGAGGGCGCCGTCGAGACGCCGAGCCCGGGTCCTCAGGAGCGCATGGTGGGCGAGACAAGGCTGTTCGTGACGCCCAACCCCAGCCCGGCCAACGCCCGGTTCTCCCTGGATGACTTGGCCGGCTGGTACCGGGAGCTGAAGGCCTTCGTCCAAGGGGCCACCTTCGTCCAAGGGGCCAAAGGAGGATAGGCATGGCGTTGTCCAATACCGCTTATATGGACCTGACCCCGGACATGAGGATATGCAGGCTGTTGACCGGGATGTGGCAGGTCTCCGGCGCCCACGGGGCCATCGACCCGGCAGCCGCTGTGGAGTCCATGGCGCGTTACCACGATGCAGGCTTCACCACCTGGGACATGGCTGATCACTACGGCCCCGCCGAGGAGTTCCTGGGCGAGTTCCGCCGGCGCCTGGCGGCGTCCCAAGGGGATGGCGCGCTCGAGGACCTCCGGGCGTTCACCAAGTGGGTGCCCCGTCCCGGGCCCATGTCACGCCCCGTGGTGGAAGCGGCCATCGGCCGGTCCCTGGAGAGAATGGGAGTCGACGCCCTGGACCTGCTGCAGTTCCACTGGTGGGAGTACGGGGACGAACGGTACCTGGACGCCTTCGCCCGCATGTCGGACCTGGTTGACGAGGGCAGGATCAGATACCTGGCCCTCACCAACTTCGACACGGAGCACCTGGCCGTGCTGCTGGACGGAGGGTTCCGGGTGGTGTCGAACCAGGTCCAGTACTCCCTGATTGACCGGCGGCCGGAGGTGCGTATGGCCCCGTTCTGCGGCGAGCGGGGCGTGGGGTTACTGGCCTACGGCACCCTGTGCGGCGGGCTGCTTTCGGAGCGTTTCCTGGGGCGGCCCGAGCCCGGCCGGGCGGACCTGCCCACGGCCAGTCTACGGAAGTACAAGCAGATGGTGGACGCCTGGGGCGGCTGGGACCTGTTCCAGGAGCTGCTCTCGGTCCTCTTCGGCATCGCCGCCAAGCATTGCGCCAGCATCGGCAACGTGGCGGTGCGGTACGTCCTGGACAGACCGGCGGTGGCGGGAGTCATCGTGGGCGCCAGGCTCGGCGTCTCCGAGCACATCGCCGACAACGCCGGCGTCTTCGACCTGGCCCTGGACGGCGACGATCGCGACCGGATCGAATCGGTCCTGACCAAGTCCAGGGACCTGTTCGGCCTCATAGGGGACTGCGGGGACGAGTACCGGAGGTAGGCCCCTCTACTCGCTGCCGGCTTCGTCCGGCCGCAACTGTCCCTGGAGCGCCTCCAGGACGGCGCACGCGGACTGGCCGATCTCGATCTCGCCGGCCGTCAGCGCGGCCTCGTTGCGCTCCAGGATGTCCCGTACAAGCCCGGCCACGCCTCCCAGGGACTTCGCGATGGACGCCCTGCTTGCCTTCAAGTCTGGTGTCACTCGGAGCCTCCCTTCGTCGCCGGACATCGGACCGGGCGCCTACGTCGTCCGGAGAGCCATCCAGCCCTTTGAGCCGACTCCGGGGCCGCAAACTCGGTCTGGACCAGTGTACGCGAAGCGCCAGGGGCTTCTACGGGCGGATGACCGGGAGCGGGTGTGGCCGTGCCGGCACCGTGAAGAGCGGACCCATTGGGACAAGCCTTCGAGGAGCGGCGCCCCGAATGCAACGGCCGGGCCACCGGCGGCAGCACAGGTAGCGGTTCCCGCCAAGCGATGCACTTCCCGCTACAAGCGCCGGGAGACGAATACCGCCGCTGACGCTCCCGGCGTCTACTGGGCCTGCTTCTCCCAAAGGGCCTTCAGGACGTTGCCGGGAGACATGGGGAGGGCGTTCATCCGGACGCCCACCGCGTTGTGGATGGCGTTGGCGACGGCGGCCATGGGCGGGACGATGGGGCACTCTCCCACTCCCCGAACGCCGTAGGGATGGCCGGGGTTGGCAACCTCGACTATGACCGTGTCGATCATGGGCAGGTCCAGGCTGGTGGGCATGCGGTAGTCCAGGAAGCTGGAGTTGGCCATCTCCCCCTTGTCGTTGTAGAAGTACTCCTCGTTGAGGGCCCAGCCCACTCCCTGGGAGACGCCGCCCTGGATCTGGCCCTCCACGTAGCTGGGATGGACGGCCTTGCCCACGTCCTGGATGGCCGTGTAGCGTAGGATGTCCACCTTGCCCGTGTCCGGGTCTACCTCCACGTCCACAATGTGGACGGCGAAAGCGGCCCCCACGCCGCCGGGCTCCACGTTGGCCCGGCCGGTGATGGGCCCACCGGTGCCGTTGAGCCTGCGCGCCAGGTCCTTGAAGGTGGTGCGGAGCTCCGAGTCGGACTTGTGGAAGATGGCGCCGTCGGCGTAGTCCACGTCCTCGGGGGACACGTCCCAGATGGTGGCGGCGCGTTCTATCATCTGACGCCGCACGTCGTGGGCCGCCTCGTAGCAGGCCCAGCCCGTCTTGAAGGCCACGCCGCTGCCGCCCGTGTTGGAGGTGTAGCCGATGGAGTCGGTGTCGCCTACCATGGGATGGACGTCCTCAGCGGGGATCCCCAGCACCTCGGCGCACTGCTGGGCGGACACGGCCCGCGTGCCCCCGATGTCCGCCGAGCCCTCGACCAGGCTCACGGTGCCGTCGGCGTTGACGGCGGCCGTGGCGCTGGAGGCGCCGGTATTGTTGCGCCAGAAGCCCCCGGCGACGCCCCTTCCACGGTTGGGCCCCTCCAGGGGCGCCGAGTAGTGGGCGTGGTCCTTGGCGGCCTGGACGGTCTCCACGCACCCGATCCTGGGAAACCTGGGGCCCGTCACCTGGCGGGTGCCCTCCTTCGACGCGTTCAGGAGCCTGAACTCCAGCGGGTCCATGTTCAGCTTCTTGCATATCTCGTCCAGGACCTGCTCGAAGCCGAAGGTCGCCGCGGGGACCCCGGGCGCGCGGTAGGCGGCGACCTTGGGCCTGTTGGTCACGACGTCCAGGCCCTCCACGCGGGCGTTGGGGATGTCGTAGCAGCCGTACACGCAGGCGGCTCCGCCGCTGGCCGGGGACCCGGGGAAGGCGCCGGCGTCGTACAGGAGCTGGGTATCGGCGGCGGTCATGCGGCCGTCCTTGGTGACCCCCACCTTGACCTTGATGTAACCTCCCGAGGTCGGGCCCGTGCCCTCGAACACCTCGGTCCGGCTCATGGTGAGCTTCACGGGACGCCCG
Source organism: Dehalococcoidia bacterium (assembly GCA_965207305.1). Taxonomy (GTDB): domain Bacteria; phylum Chloroflexota; class Dehalococcoidia; order Lucifugimonadales; family JAGWBF01; genus JAGWBJ01. Next base: position 999,834 of record CBDBMB010000003.1, read on the forward strand.
GTCTTCCTGGAGAGCACGGCGGCCACGGGCTCCAGGTAGTAGGTCAGCTTGCCGCCGAACCCGCCCCCGATCTCCATCGGGATCACCCGTATGCTGGACACGGGGATGGCCAGGACGCTGGCCACCGTGTCCCGGGCCCCGAAGTGGCCCTGGGAGCTGCACCAGATGGTGACCCTGTCGTCGGCGCCCCAGTGGGCGGTGGCGCTGTGGGGCTCGATGTATCCCTGGTGCACGGCCTCGGTCTTGAACTCCCTCTCCACCACGACGTCGGCGTCGCTGAAGCCCTGCTCCAGGTCTCCGATCTCGACGGTGAAGCGGTTGGCGAGATTGCTGGACTTGCCCTGGTCGTCCTCTTTGCGCAGGCCCCCGGCCCTGGTGGCGAAGCTGGCTATGGTGGCAAGGCGCTCGTGGAGGACGGGCGCGTCGTCCTTCAAGGCTTCGACGGCGTCCATCACCGGCGGCAGGACCTCGTACTCGACGTCAATGAGGGAGAGGGCTTCCTCGGCGACGTGGGGGCTGGTGGCGGCCACGGCGGCTATGGCGTGGCCCTTGTACAGGGCCTTGTCCGTGGCCAGGGTGTTGTTGCTGGTGAACAGGGGGTTCTGCATAGCCCCCTCGGCCAGGTCCTCGGCGAGGCCCAGGGGCTGAGGAAAGTCGGCGGAGGTGACCACGGCGCGCACCTCGGGGTGGGCCAGCGCCCGGCTGGCGTCGATGGACTTGATGCGCGCGTGGGAGTAGGGGCTGCGCAGGACCTTCCCGTAGAGGAGTCCCGGCAGGTGTATGTCGTCGCCGTACTGGGCCCGCCCGGTGACCTTGTCCGTGCCATCGTGGCGTATGGGCCTGGTGCCCACGACGTTGTACTCCTGGGTGGCTAGAACGATATTGGAGTCCATCTGCAGATCACCTCCGAAGGGGGACGGAATTGGCCGACAGTGCGCGACGCCCTGCCCGGCTGAAGGTGGGGGCGGCGTCCGGCCACCGCCATTTTAGTTGCACCCTTCGGGCAGCGTCAAGGAGAGCCGGGCACACCGGCTTTACATAAGCGCGTTCCGCCCAGTCCCCAATCCCCAATCCGAGTTGACGGTGCTACAGCCCCACCGTAGAATGGCCCCGCCCGGCCGGAACGGCTGTTCGGGCATAGCAGCAGCAGAGACGAGGTGGCGGACAATGAAGAGGTTCGAGGAGTACGCGAACAAGTACGAGACGGTACGGATGGAGCGGCGGGACGGCATCCTCCAGGCCACCCTCCACACCGGCGGGCAGAGCATGGTGTGGGCCGAGGTGCCGCACCGGGAGGTGGGATACGCCTTCGCCGACATCGGCAGCGATCCCGAGAACAAGGTCGTGATACTCACCGGCACGGGAGACGCCTTCATCGCACGCGGACCGGGGCCGAAGCCGCCCTGGGCCATGGCGCCTGAGGACTCGGACCGGGAGTGGGACGTCCACGAGCTGTGGGACAAGACCTACTGGGAGGGCAAGAAGCTGCTGATGAACCTGCTGGACATCGAGGTGCCGGTGATCAGCGCGGTGAACGGCTCGGCGCGGGTGCACTCGGAGATTCCCCTGCTGTGCGACATAGTCCTGGCCGACGAGAGGACGGTGTTCCAGGACGGGGGGCACTTTCCCCGGGGCATACCGTCGGCCGACGGGGTGCACATCGTATTTCCCTTACTGATGGGCTGGAACCGGGGCAGGTACTTCCTACTCACCGGCCAGGAGATAGACGCCAAACAGGCCCTGGACCTGGGCCTGGTGAACGAGGTGTTGCCGCCGGACAAGCTGCTGCCCCGGGCGTGGGAGCTGGCCGAACAGCTCGCCAAGCAGCCCACGTTGAACCTGCGATACACCCGGGTGGCCCTGACCATGCACCTGAAGAGGATGCTCCAGGACTACCTGGGCTACGGCCTGGCTGTGGAGGGGCTTGCCGCGGTGCAGCAGGAGCTGAGACGGGGAAGCTAGCGACTGAAGCGCACGGCTTGGTCGACGATGTCCAGCCCCACGGACTCGCTCCAGGCGGCCAGTAGCTGCTTGGTGACGGGCCCGGGCTTGCCGTCGCCGATGGTGCGCCGGTCCACCATGGTGCAGGGGAGCACGCAGAGGCTCGTGCTGGTGAAGAAGGCCTCGTCGGCGTTGTACAGGTCGTAGGGCTGGAGGTTTTCCTCGGACACGGGGATGTCCAGCTGCCGGGCCAGGTCGAACACCATTCCCTGGGAGACGCCCTGCAGTATGCTGCGCTGCCCCGGCCACCGGAGGACGCCGTCGGTGACCATGAACAGGTTGGAGGAGATGCCCTCGGTGATGTTGCCGTCGACGTCCAGCAGGATGGGCCACGACTCGGAGTCGACGTCGCCGGCCTCCAGGTCGGCCATGTTGAAGTTCATGCGGCTGTAGTGCTTTATCTTCGGGTCCAAGGAGTCCACCGGGTAGCTGCGGGTCCTGGGTATGACGCCGTGGAGCCCGCCGTTGTAGTACCTGGTGTACCTGGCGAAGTCGATGGCGGAGACCTTCACGCAGACCGTCGGGGGGCCGGCCGTCCGGGCCGATGACCCTGGCCCCCGGGTGACGAACTGGGTCACGGTGAAGTCCCCCACTTCCTCCCTCAGGTGCGCGTTCTTCCTGATGACCTCCTCGCTGATCTCGGTCATCTGCTCGGGGGGAATGCCCACGTCGATGCGCACGTACTTGAGGGAGCGGTACAGGCGGTCGATGTGGTCCTTCATGCGGAAGCTCTTGCCGTTGAATGTGCGGGCCACGTCGTAGATGACGTCCCCCAGTCGAAACCCCCGGTCGTCGGGGCTTATCTTCACCTGGCTATAGGGCATCCACTCCCCGTTGAAGTATGCGGTGTAGTCGGCCATTGCCATCCTCCTCGATTAGCGTGCTGTGCCGTCGGCGAACAGGCGGGCGATGTTGCCGCCCCAGATCAGGTCCATGTGGTGGGGCGGGATGAAGCTGCAGTACTTCATGTACTCCCGGCACTGCCGGTAGGTGCAGTACCTTTCCACGTTGGGCATGTCGCTGCCCCACACCATGTGCTCCGGCCCCAGGCGTCTGTACATCTGCCTGATGATGGGCTGGAACTCCTTGAAGGGGTAGTCCCATTTCCATCCCTCGACGATGGGGAAAGTGATTTCCACCATCAGGTTCGGGGCCGACAGCGTGTCCCACAGCTCCTGGGGGAAACGAACACCCCTGGGGCCCCGGAAGTAGTCGAATGGGAAGCCGTTGGTGTAGACGCAGGGGATGTCGGGGTACCGCTGCAGCCAGCGGCCCAGGGCGGCCATGGACGACAGGTAGGAGGCGCGGCTGGGCTCGGGTTGGGGCGTGTTCCAGAAGACCGGTATCTTCCTGTCCCTGACGTGCTCCCAGAAGGGCTGGAACAGCCGGTGGTCCACGGTCTCACCGCGCCCGTTCAGGGCGATGTTCTGGGTATCGAACCAGAGGGCGTGGAGCCCCAGGTCGTCCAGGGCGTGGTCCAGGGCGGCGACCTGGCTCTTGTGGTGGGCCCTCCACTCGTCCACGCTGACGGTTCCCCAGAACCGGTCCGGGTACCGTTTCAGCGCCTTGGAGATGTACCGGTTGAGCTTGCCGTATAGGTGGCCGTTGTGGATGACCGCGCGGGACACGCCGGCGTGATTCATCTGGGCCACTCCCACCTCGGGCGAGGCCGACAGGTCCGTGAGCAGCGGCGGCAGGTACTGCTTGTAGTAGTCCACGCCGCCGGCGGTCCACATCAGCCGGCCGAACCCGCCCGAGCGGAAGTCCCTGTCGGAGAGCCCGTTCAGCGTGTAGTCCGGCTCGTCTATGAGGACTTGCTGCTGGACCATCGACGCGTCCTCCACCTTCCTCACCGGCAGGTGGTGCAGGGCGAGACCCCGCTGCATGTAGCGGGCGTGGTGCCGGGCTGTGGGGTGTCCCGAGGCGCCGCCCATGGGAGGAAAGATGTGGAAGTGGGCGTCCACTATCATCTGCTGGCTCCTTTGAATGCCCCTCGTGAATTCCCCACTGGCGCGGCGTGCTCCCAGTCTCCCATCCGGGACGACAGGGGGAGGAGTTTAGCCCGCCAGGGAGAGTCCGGCCCCCTTGACGAGGTTGTGGAACTCGGCCCTGGTCTCCTCCCTGGTCTGGGGGCCCGGGTGCCTGACCAGCGGACAGGATATCAGGCCCCGCTGGTGAAGGGCGTACTTCCTGATGGCCACGCCGATGCCCTCTTGGAACTCGAACAGCAGCATGGGCAGGAACTTGTAGAAGACAGCCTCGGCCTTGGCCCTGTCCCCCTCGGCCATGTGACGGTATATGTCCACCAGTACCTGGGGGAAGGCGAACCCGGTCATGGCGCCGGCCGACCCCCGGGCCAGCTCGTCCAGCAGGAACACGCCGCCCAGGCCGCCGAAGATGGCCATCTTGTCGCCGATCAGGTTCCTGATGGCGGTGATCTTGGTGGGAGTGGGCGGGTCTTCCAGCTTCAGGTACCTGGCGCTGGGTATTCCCTCGGCGAGACGGGCAATGAAGGCCGGCGCCATGTCCACTCCCGACGTCTGGGGATAGTCCTGGACGACGATGGGGATGTCGATGGCCTCGCTTATCCGCTGGAAGTGGATGAACAGGGAGTCGGGGTTGGGCTTGCCCAGGGGCGGGGCCGAGACCATGACCGCCGCGGCCCCCATGTCCTGGGCCTCGCGGCAGCGGGCGATGGCGGCGCTGGTGCTTGCGGCGGTGGCGCCCAGGGTCACCGGCATGCCCGCCGCGCTCTCCATGACCGCCCTGGCCACCGTTCTGCGCTCCTCGTCTGTGAGGCGGGCGGCCTCGCCGGTTACCCCGAGGGCGACCACACCCTGGCAGCCGGTCTTGGCGGCCTCCTCCACCAGGGCGGGGATGGAGGCGGCGTCCACGTCCTCGTTCTCGTCGAAGGGGGTCGCCAGCATCCAGTGTACGCCCGAGAACCCGTTCTGCATGGCTGCCTCCGATTCAGGGTCCGGTGCGGGATCCCGCCCGGTCCTGGAGTGTCTACCGTCGGGCGTATCTTACTTTATGGTGGGGGAGGCCGCAAGATGGCCCTTCGGTAACAGTTACTATTGACGCAACATGGATGGGAGGGGCGCCTCTCCAGTGCGCCGGACATGCGACGGGCTGGGCATATGGCGCCCAGGCTGGCGGTGTTGTATGATTGGGCCAACATTCAGCCAACGGAGGTGGAGCAATGGCCATTCGGACGCGCATAGGTGTCATGGTGCCCTCGACGAACACGTCGTGCGAGGCGGACTTCCAGATGGTAGCCCCCGAGGGCGTGACCATCCACGGCCACCGCATGTGGACGACCAACGACGCCGAGGGCGGGGAGTCCATGGAGGTGATGAACGCCGACATAGAGACCGCCGCCAAGTACCTGTCGACGGCCAAGGTGGAGGCCATCGCCTACGGGTGCACCACGGGCAGCTTCTACAAGGGGCCCGGCTGGGACGAGGAGATGATCCGGCTCATAGAGAGCACCGCGGGCGTGCCGGCGGCCTCCACCAGCGCCGCCGTGACCGAGGCGCTGCACTTCTTCGGCGCGAAGAAGCTGTCCATCGCCACCCCCTACCCCGATTGGAACAACCAGAAGCTGAGGGCCTATATGACGGCCCAGGGCTTCGAGGTGCTGAACCTGGAGGGGGAGCCGTGGGCGTCCAAGGCGGGCAACCAGGGCATCAACGACCAGGACCCCGAGGTGATCGTGGAGTTCGCGTCGAGTATCTGCCATCCCGACGCCGACGTCCTGTTCTGCTCCTGCACCGCGTGGCGCTCGGTGGAGGCGGTGGACGAGTTGGAGAGGCGCACCGGCAAGCCGGTGGTGACCTCCAACCAGGCCACCATCTGGGCGACTTTCCGCAAGGTGGGCATCAAGACCCCCATCAAGGGCTACGGAAAGCTCCTGGAGAGCCTGGGAGCCGCGGTACCGGCCTAGGGACCAAGCCCGGTCGCATTTTGGCCGGGCGTTGCCGGAGGTTGTTTCCAGAAACGTAGGCGCGGCCGCACAGGCGGCCGCGCCTACTGCTGAAGGCCCAGGGCGAGGGTCTAGCCCATCAGCTACCCTGGCCTCAGCCCCGAGTCGTCGTTCCACGGGTAGGCGTCCAAGACCTCCCCGCAAGTGGAGCCGGGCCAGTCCAGCTCCCCATCGGTCTCCGGGTGATCACGGTATCCCGCGACGTAACTCTCTATGGCTTGCCTGTCTCGCCGCCGCCGCAGCAACACCGCGGCTGCGCGGCGAAAGAGCCTGCTTCTCGTTACCCACATGTTCGATGCTCCTCTCGATGGCCGGGCTCAATGGCCGGTCGGTCACCCCACCTTGACCAGCTTCTGCAAGGACCGCAGGCCTCCCGAGCTGTCCACCAGCCCGTCGTAACGGTCCCCTTCGGTCTCGCTGCGGGAGGTCTCGGCCAGGTATATGTCCCCCCTGGAGTCCACGGCGATGGCGTGGGGAGCGTAGAAGCGCCCGGGCTCGCCCCCAAAGGTCTGGTCTCCCAACCGGGCCAGCACCTTGCCGTTCATGTCCAGCACGCTGATCCTGGGCCCGAGGCGCATGCCGGCGACGTTGGTGGAGACCCCCGAGAATAGCTCGCCGACGTACGCGAGACGCTCCCCGGTCCGGGAGGTGCACACGCAGTTGGCCCGGGCGAAGTTGACCCACTGGGCCTCGTACCGGCCGTTGGGGTCGAAGACCTGTATGCGCTTGTTCTGCCGGTCCGCCACGTACACCCAGCCGTCCCGGTCCGTGGCTATGTTGTGCACCACGTTGAACTGGCCCGGGTCGGTGCCCGACTCTCCCCAGGAGAAGAGGGGCCTGCCGTTGGGGTCGTACTTGTGGACCCGCGCGTCGCTATAGCCGTCGGATATGTAGATGTCCCCGTTCCTGGGATCGATGGCCGTGTGGCTCGGGTTGTTGAAGGGCAGGCCGCTCATGACGGGGGTCGGCCGTCCGGGTGTGCCGATGGTCAGGAGCTCCTTGCCCTCGGGGGTGAACTTGCGCAGCACGTACTGTCCCTTGTCGACGCAGTACACCGAGTCGTCTGGCCCGATGGTGACGCCGTGGGGCGTGGTGAAGAGCCCCTCGCCCCAGGACCGTATCACGTTCCCCTCCCGGTCCATTACGATGACCGGGTGGTTGCCGCGGTTGAACACCAGCAGGTTGTCGTGGGAGTCCACCGCCACCGCGGTGGCCTCGTCGTTGTAGCCCCATCCCTCGGGCAATCTGCCCCAGTCGTCTCCTGACACCTGGTAGGTGAACGGCTCCTGGCCCAGTACTACCATTCTGCTCCCTCCGTCGCTGATTGCCCGGACCCACACGGGCCGAGGTCAAGCTGAGTTTAACATAATGCGAAGACCGAGGATGACAACTTTCCAGACGTGTGATGTAATGGGGGCTTACGACATAGCTGGGCGCAGGCCGGTCGAAGGAGGTCCATGGTCGACACGCACGAGGGGAGGAGACAGGTCACCATCCCCGTGGAGGGGATGACCTGCGCCGCTTGTGTGATGCACGTGGAGAAGGCGCTGGGAGAAGTGCCCGGGGTCCACGGCGTCTCGGTCAACCTGGCCACGGACAGGGCCGCCGTGGAGCTGGAGGCCGGTGAGGTGCCATGGGAGTCCCTCCGTGAGGCCGTGGCCGGCGCCGGATACAAGGTGCCTGTCATCAGGACCGTCCTCGACATAGAGGGCATGACCTGTGCCGCGTGCGTGAGCCACGTGGAAGAGGCCCTAAGGGGAGTGCCGGGCGTGACCGGCGCCGCGGTGAACTTGGCCACGGAGAAGGCCACCGTGGACCACGTAACGGGAGCGGCCGGTCCGGCTGACTTCAGCGATGCCGTCGGCAGGGCCGGGTACCGCGCGGCAGCTGCGAGAGACGGGGCCAGCGGCGACGGACAGGACGTGGAGAGGCTCTCCAGGGTCAGGGAGGTCCGGGAGCAGCGAGGCAGGCTCGTGTTGGCGGGGACGGTGGCCATCGCGCTCTTCCTGGGGACCTTCGAGGGCCTGCCCTGGACCTCGACCCTGATGGACCTCACCTTCTATCCCTTCCTGCTGTGGGCTGTCGCCACGCCGGTGCAGCTCTGGGCCGGGTGGGTCTTCTACGCCTCTGGAGTCCCCGCTCTCAGGCGCGGCACCGCCAACATGCACACGCTCATCGCCCTGGGCACCAGCGTCGCCTATGGCTACAGCGTCGCGGTGGTGCTCATCGACGCGCTGTCCCCGGAGGTCCTGTCCAACGCCGGGATAGAACCAGCGGTCTACTTCGACACGGCGGCGATAATCATCGCGCTAATTCTGCTGGGGCGCTTCCTGGAGGCCCGGGCCAGGGGCCGGACCTCCGAGGCCATACGGCGCCTCATGGGGCTTCGACCCAACACCGCCCGGGTGGTCCGAGCGGGCCGGGAGGTGGAAGTGCCGGTGGAGGAGGTGGCGCTGGGGGACCTGGTCGAGGTGAGGCCCGGGGAGAAGATACCCGTGGACGGCGAGGTGACGGACGGCTCTTCCAGCATCGACGAGTCGATGCTCACAGGTGAAAGCATGCCGGTGGACAAGCATCCCGGGCAGCCCGTGTATGGCGCCACGCTGAACCTGGACGGGGTCTTGCGGTTTACGGCCACCAAGGTGGGCAAGGACACGGTGCTGGCCCAGATCATTCGTCTGGTGGAGGAGGCCCAGGGCTCCAAGGCCCCCATCCAGCGGCTGGTGGACCGGGTGACGGCCTACTTCGTGCCGGCGGTGATGGCCGTCGCGCTGGCTGCGTTCCTGTTCTGGCTGCTGCTGGGAACAAGCCCTGCGCTGACGTTTGCCATACTGGTCTTCGTCGCGGTTCTGATAATCGCCTGCCCCTGCGCCCTGGGCCTTGCTACGCCGACGGCCATCATCGTGGGGACGGGCAAGGGGGCCGAGCACGGCGTGTTGGTCCGCGGCGCCGACGCGCTGGAGCGGGCCCGGCGGGTGGACACGGTGGTCTTGGACAAGACGGGCACCCTCACCACGGGGAAGCCCGTGGTCACCGACATGGTGGCGGTCGGCATGGCCGAGGAGGAGCTGCTAAGGCTGGCGGCCTCGGTGGAGCAAGGCTCGGAGCACCCCATCGGCGAGGCCATCGTAAGGGAGGCGCGCTCCCGGGGCCTGGACTTGGAGGACGCGGCGGACCTCCGGGCCGTAGCCGGGCGGGGAGTCGAGGCGGTGCTCGACGGCCGGGTCGTCCGCATCGGCAACCGTGGCTTCATGGACTCCATGGGGCTGGACCCCGGCGGGCTGCAGTCCCAGGGCCAGGCGCTGGCTGAGCAGGGCAAGACGTCCATGTTCCTGGCCGTCGACGATAGGACGGTGGGCATCGTCGCCGTGTCCGACATCCCCAAGCCCACGGCCCGGGAAGCCGTGGGCGAGCTGCAGGGCATGGGTCTGGAGGTGGTCATGCTGACCGGGGACAACGCCCGGGCGGCGGAGGCCATCGCCGGGCAGGTCGGCGTGAAGCGGGTGGAGGCGGAGGTGCTGCCCCAGGACAAGGCCCAGGCGGTGCGGCGGCTGCAGGAGCAGGGCGCCGTGGTGGCCATGGTGGGCGACGGGATCAACGACGCCCCCGCCCTGGCCCAGGCCGACGTGGGAATAGCCATGGGCACGGGCACCGACGTGGCTATGGAGTCGGCTGACATAACCCTCATGCGGGGAGACCTGAGGGGAGTGACCACCGCCCTCGAGCTGAGCCGCAAGACCATCCGGACCATCCAGCAGAACCTCTTCTGGGCGTTCTTCTACAACGTGATGCTCATACCCATAGCCGCCGGCGCCCTCTATCCGGTGTTCGATGCGGCGGGAGGGGTGCCCGGCAGCATGGAGTTCTTCTTTGGCGACCGGGGGTTCCTCAACCCGGTGCTGGCCGCCCTGGCGATGGCCTTCAGCTCGGTGTCGGTGGTGAGCAACTCCCTTCGCCTTCGCCTGGCCAGGATGTAGCCGAGAACAGGAGGTCAGCCATCATGGCAACCGCGGTCGATCCCATCTGCAAGATGGACGTGGACACGGACTCGCCCCCGGGAGGCCGCAGCGAACACGACGGGACCGCCTACTACTTCTGCGCGCCCGGGTGCAAGGTGGCCTTCGACAGGGAGCCGGAGAGGTATCTGGGGGGGCCGCCGGAGACGCCGGCCCCGGGGAAGGGCTCCTTTTTCAGCAGGCTCTTCCGCCGGGGGTCATGAGGCTGCCGGCCATGGGAGGCCCAGGCTCCGGGGCCGTCATGACTGGCGAAGACCCTTGGTGGGCTGGTGTGCCTTGACGTCCCGGTCTCCCGGGTTACAATTGGCGTGAGGCTCGACCGGCTATCGGTGCAAGTCTATCGGTGCAAGTAAGGAGGTACTGCCATGCCGTTCTATACCAGGGGAGACGTCCGCATCCGCTACGAGGAGGCCGGTTCCGGGTTCCCCCTTCTCGTGACCCCGGGCGGGGGTTTGAACTCGGCGGTGGAAAAGTGGCCTGAACAGGTGTTCAACGCGATGGAGGAGTTCAAGGACGACTTCCGCTGCATCACCATGGACCAGCGCAACGCCAGCGGCGGAGAGTCCACCGGCCCGGTACAGCTCGACGACCCGTGGGGAGCCCTCGCCGACGACCAGCTGGGGCTGATGGACCACCTGGGGATACGGGAGTTCGTGTTCATGGGCTACTGCATCGGGGGCCCCTTCGCCCTCAAGCTCATCGAGCGCGCGCCCGACCGGGTCTTGGCCGCGGTGCTCTGCCAGCCCGTTGGGCATGCCCCGAAGACGCCCGACGCCATGTACGACTCCGGCCTGGAGCTGTGGGGGCCCGAGCTGTGCGCACGGCGGGCCGACGTGACCATGGAGACCGTGGAGCAGTACCTGCACAACCTCTACCGCATCCAGCCGGACTTCATGTACAGCGTGTCACGGGAGTTCGCGCGCTCCTGCCAGACGCCCATGCTGGTGATGCCCGACGACACCCCGTCCCACTCTTACGAGGCCGCCATGGACCTGGTGGAGCTGGCCCCCAGGGCCCAGGCGACGGTGTACCCTTGGAAGGAGTCGCCGGACATAAAGGCGAGGACGATAGGCCAGGTGCGCGACTTTCTCAAGGCGCACCAGCCCGCGCAAATCGCCGGCTGAAGGGGAGCGGCAGGGGACGTTGGTGAGGTGGCTGCCCGGCCAGGATTCGAACCTGGGTCAGGGGAGCCAAAGTCCCCTGTGCTACCACTACACCACCGGGCACCGGGCGGCCGTCGACGACGACGGCCGGGGACTCCATTATCGCATACGGGTGTCGGGGGTGAAAGATCGAAGGTCGGCCCCGGCGCCAGCCTGTATGACTAGCTACGGTCCATGCTGCGGGTAGCCCCCGCCTGGCTGGCGGGATACGCCGGGCTCATCCTGGCCGTGGCCGTCGTGGTCAACCTCATAACCCAGCTATCCCGGGTGGCCTACGGCCTGGTGCTCCCCTCCATGGAAGACGGGCTCGGCCTGTCCCACTTCCAGGCCGGGGGGCTGATTACCGTTACCTCCCTGATGGCGATAGCGTCGGCCTTCGTGTTCGGGATGCTGGCGCCCCGGTACGGGAGCCGGATCATTATCGGGATGGCGGCCCTGGCCAACGCCATCGCCACGGCGTTGCTGGGCGCTTCCTCTGACTATTTCTTTGCCCTGGCCATGTGCGCCGTCATGGGCTTCACCATCCAGGGATGCACGACGCCGGTGATGGGCCTCCTCTCCGTCTGGTTCGACTCGCAGAACCGGGGCACCGCGGCGGGCATCGCCGCGGCGGGCGGCGGGGCCAGCTTCGTGGTCATAGGGACGCTGGTGCCGTGGCTCACGGGACGCGACCCCGTGGACGGGTGGCGGCACACCTGGTACGCGCTCGCGGCCATCGTGGCCATCGTGGGCGTGGTGTCACTGCTGTTCCTGCGGGACCGGCCGCGAGCCTCCGGCAGCCCGAGGGCCATCCGGGGGGCCTGGCCGCTGGAGGCCTACAGGGCGCCCCTGGTATGGCTCATCGCCCTGCTGGCCTTCTGCTCCGGCTGGACCACGGGGGTCTATACGACCTTCTTCGGACTCTACCTGGAGGAGCGGGAAGTGGGCCTCTCCACCATCGGCCTGCTGTTCACGCTGCTGGGGCCCTTGGGGATCGTCAGCGGGGTCTTCTGGGGGACCGTCTCGGACAGGCTGGGCCGGGGCGCCGGGTTCCTTCTCTCCTTTGCCACCCTGGGGGCCGGCAGCCTGCTGTTCTGGGTTGCGCCGCTGATGCCGGGCTTCGTGGCTTCGGCGGTGCTGGTGGGGCTGAGCTTCCGGGCAGCTTACATAATATGCGCCGCCTCGGCGGGAGACTACGTGCCGCCGCAGTTCTCCGCCGCGGCCTTCGGGCTCATGGGGATGGGGGCGGGGCTGGGGAACGCCCTGGGGCCCCTGCTTGCGGGCCACATAGCCGACGCCACCGAGGTCCGCTGGGTCTTCGTCCTGGCGACGGGGGCCGCGGCCTTCGCCGTGGCGTCTTCGACTTTCCTGAAAGACCCCCGGGCCCGAGGAGCCTCCGCTGACGAGAAAGGCGCGGACCGGGTCCGGTTCACGGACCGGAGATCTCCCTGACCACGGGCTCCAGCCGCGCGATCATCTGGGAGAGCCGGCCCGAGACGACCATCAGCGTGTCCTCGTCCAGGTCCGAGAAGGGGATGGCCTGGTGCACCCTGGTCCAGGAGCGGACCCACTCCTCGGGCTGCACCTCGGGCCCCAGGGAAGCGACCGTCTTCGCGTACCGTCCCCTCAGCTCGCCCAGGTAGCGGCGGTTGAGGTCGGCGTCCCCCTCGAAGTGGAGTCCCACCTCTATGCTGCGGTCCCTCCGGCGAACCCACACCTCGTAGTGGACCTTGGGGTTGCCGTAATGGACCTTGATCAGGGAGCCTGTGGGCCCCAGGACGTTCACGTCACGCAACGGCGCCGGAAGTTGCATGCGCAACAACTCCACAACTTCCACCAGGAACTCCTTGGTCTTGAGGCGTTTGCCCTGCATCGGACCCGCCTTGCGCCGGACCGGACTGTTGTCCGAGCCCGCTAGGCTTGCCGGGAGACTACCAAGTGGCGGAACAGCTCGCCCACGTCCCGCTGATCTTCGATGCTCCAGAGCCACTCCAGGGCGCGGGACTGCTGGTCCTCGGTGATGAGGTGCGCCGTCATGTCCCGGAACTTGCTCTCGATGCCGTCCTCGTCTATGGGGTCCTGGGGGAACCCCGTAGTGTATCCGACCCTTGCGCTGTACTTGTTGCCCGACTTGTCGACGGCTTCGACGGCCGTCATGGACTCGGCGGGATAGGCGGCGCTGAACTCGGGGTCCTCCTGGACGCGCACCCGCTGCATGAACTCGCGGATGTCGGGGTCGTGAATCTTGGCCTCGGTGAACTGGTCCATGCCGACGCCCCCCTCCCTGAGACCCACGGCGATGCAGTAGGGCAGGCTGAGGTTGGCGGTCTTGTGCCCGTTGGGGCGCCACCGGTCGGGCCTGCCGCACACCTCGTTGGTGTAAGAGTTGGTGGTCACCAGCACCTCGGCTATCTCCACGTCCTGCGGCAGTTGGCCGTGTATCCGGACGGCGGCCTCGGCGGCGGTCTGCGTATGGGAGCAGGTGGTGTAGCGCTTGACGATGGTGTTGTTGAGGCGGAAGCCCCCGTTGCCGTCGCCCATGGCGGGCATGGGGAAGGGCCCCGAGATGGCGTCGAAGAAGCCGTAGGTGCCCTCGAAGGGGTCCAGGGGGCCGTCCAGGCCCTCCCTGGCAAGGAGGGCCGCGAAGACCCCCTGACGCACGGCGTTGGGGTCGGCGCAGGCGTGCCACAGGGGGACCTGGTCGCCCCTGGTGATGACTCCCAGGGAGGCGTGGGAGGCCAGGGCGATGGAGATGGCGTGGCCTGTCTGCTCCTGGGAGAGGCCCAGGACCCTGGACACGGCGGCGGCGCTGGCTATGGGCCCCCAGGTCGCGTTGTACCACCGGGAGTCGCCCCAGGAGATGTTGGCGACGTCGCAGAGGCCACAGTATACCTCGTAGGCCGCTACGGTGGCCGCTATGACGGTCTTGCCGTCGGCCCCGGCCATCTCCGCCGCCGCCAGCACGCCGGGAAGCTGGTCGCTGGGGTGCCCCGAGTCCAGGGAGTGGTAGGTGTCGTTGCAGTCCAGGAAGCGGACCATGGCGCTGTTGGCGAAGGCGGCAACCTCGGGAGAGGAGCGGTGGTCCGTGCCTATGACGGTGCTGCCGGGGTTGCCGTCGGAGCCGGCCGCCACTGCCCGGACCATCCTGCCCACCGGGTAGTCGTAGGCGGCCAGGCCACAGGCAAGGGAGTCGATGAGCCGTATCTTGGTCTGCCGAACCGTCTCGGGGTCGATGTCCTCGTAGTCCAGCTCCCGGGCGTACCGGCTGATTCCCTCTGTCATGGAGTCCATGGCTTTCCTCCCTTGTCGTGCAGGCTCACGCGTCCAGATTGCAGACGTCCAGGGCCGTCAGGGCCAGGACCCTGGCCACCTGCTCCATGTCGCTTATGCTGGAGGACTCGTCGGGGATGGTGGCCGACTCGGAGCCGCCGCCCGGGCCGTAGAGGACGCAGGGCACCCCCGCCTTCCACAGGTGGCAGGTGTCGTCGCCGGTGTAGGAGTAGGGAAGCACAGTGCCCACTGCCTGGGGCTCGCGTCCGGTGATGGTGCGGTACTGGCGCAGCAGGCACTGGAGTATGTACTCGTCCCTGGGCAGGTCGAACGGCTCCATCACCATGCTGAACACCTTGTGCTTGGGGGGAGGCGGCATCTCGATCTCGTAGGTGAAGTCCGGGTCCTCCTCTTTCAGCGCGTCCAGCGCGGCGGTGATGTCCGCCTTGACCGAAGAGGAGGTCATACCGGGGAGGTAGCGCACGTCGACGATCACCGTGCAGAAGTCGGAGACGAAGTTGGGACCGCGGAGGTCGTAGTCCCGGCCCCGGCCGCCGATGATGGTGCCGACGTTGACCCTGGGCAGGGCGGGGAGGTCGGCCCTGGGGGTGTGGCTGAACCGCACGCCCTTGATGGCGGGGATGGCCCGGAGCATCATCCCGATGGCGTCCACGGCCTCCTCCATGCGGCTGATGTGCCTGGAGTTGCCGATGGTGTGCACCGCCAGCTCCACCACGCCGGCGCTGACCGTCACCACGTTGTCGGCCCCGAAGGGCTCGGGCACCACGGCCATGTCCGTCAACGGGCCGTGCTCGCACAGGTAGGTGGTGCCCACGCCTCCCTGTAGCTCTCCCACCACGAAGGCCAACACCAGGTCGCCCTTGAGGCTTACCCCCGAGCGGCGTATGCACTCCGCGGCCTCCATCAGGGAGGCGACCCCCGCCTTCATGTTCCGGATGCCACCGCCGTAGAGGCGGTCCCCCTCGATGCTGGGGGTCCACGGGTCGCGCTTCCAGTTCAGGGCCAGGGGGTCGATGTCGATGTGGCCGTTGAGCATCAGGGACTTCCCGCCTCCCGTGCCCTTCAGAGTTGCGACCGTCTGGAACCTGCCCGGCTCCACCTCCTGGAGCTGCACGTCGTAGCCACGTGGTTCCAGAAGGCCGGCGATGTAGCGGGCGACTTCGGTCTCTTCGGTCTTGAAGCTGGGGATCCGGATGAGCTGCTGGGCGACCTCCAGCATGGCGTCCCGGTCGAAGGCGTCGAGCACCCTCCGGGGGTCGGCTGTCGCCATTGCTAACCTCCCTACAGGCCCGTCTGCCAGTAACGCTTGCCCTGGGAGCGGACGACCCGCCCGAATCCGGGCAGGGGAAAGTGGCACGATACGACGGTGGAGCCCTCCGCCTCGACCTGGTCCAGCAGCTTGCGGCGGGTGGCGGTGGCCGTGTCCCAGTCGACGTCGAAACGGGAGTTCCAGTCCTCCTCCGTCACCTGGGCGGGATGTATGATCACGTCACCCTGGATGTTGGCGCGCTCGCCGCCGGAGGTGACCAGGACGCTCATGTGGCCGGGGGTGTGGCCGGGGGTGTGGACGGCCTTCACCTCGTCGGTAAGGTCGAAGTCCCCGGAGACCGTGTCCAGGAGGCCCTGCTCGTCCAGCGGGTCCACGAACATGTACATGAACCGGTAAGTCTGGGCCGCCTGGACCTCCTCCTTGCGGAAGTGCTCCAGGTCGGCCTCGTGGCATATGTAGCGGGCGTTGGGGAAGGTGGGGACCCAGCCGTCGCCGCGCCGAATCGTGTTCCAGCCCACGTGGTCCAGGTGCAGGTGGGAGAAAAACACGACGTCGACGTCGTCTGCGGTGACCCTACGGGTGGCCAGGTCCAGCATCAGCTCTCCGCGCCTGCCGCCGATGGCCCTGATGGGGCCGGGACCGTAGCCGGTGTCGATGAGGATCGTCTTGCCCCGGGAGCGCACCAGGTAGCAGGCGACCTCCAGCCGCATGCGGTCCCCGTCGAAGCAGCCGGGGTACAGCTCCGCGTAGGCCTTCCAGGCGTCGGGGGGGATCTTGGGCCACAGCTCCTGCATGGGGGCGCCCATGCCTATGTTCATGTCCGATACGGCCAGTATCTCCGCGTCGCCGACCTGCATCCTGAAGCTTCCCACGGCTGGCCTCCTTCGATCGGGTCCCCGCGTCACCGGCAGTCTATATCGGCCCGTGAGGCCAGTCAAGCGAGGGACGGCGCCGCCCGCCGGCGCTTGAATGGGGGTGAATGCGGCCCTATACTGCCCGTACCAGACCCCCCATGGAGTGAAGTCGCCGTGTGTCGAAGCATCAAGACCCTGAGGCGGGCCCGGGAGCCCGCGACCGACGAGGAGGTCCGGGCGGCGGCCCTGCAGTTCGTGAGGAAGATCAGCGGCTACCGGGCGCCCTCCCGGGCCAACGAGGAGGCCTTCGACGGCGCCGTGAACGAGGTCTCCGCCGCCTGCCGCCGCCTCCTGGCGTCGCTGAGGCCGTATGCCCGGTCGGGTGAGGAGAGGTAGCACGGTGGGCGGCGAGAGCAGGCCCATGCGGCTCATGTCGTGGAACGTCAACGGCCTGAGGGCGGTCCACAAGAAGGGCTTTCTGGACTGGCTGGCGGAGGCCGCTCCCGACGTCCTGTGCCTCCAGGAGACCAAGGTGTCCGACGGACAGGTCCCCGACGAGCTCCTGAGCGTGGCCGGCTACTCCTCCTACTTCTCCTACCCCGAGCGCAAGGGGTACAGCGGCGTCGCTCTGTACTCCAGGACCGAGCCGGGCAGCGTTGCCCTCGGGTTCGGTGTGGAGGAGTTCGACAGGGAGGGCCGTACGGTAGTCGCGGACTACGGGGACTTCGTCCTGCTGAACAGCTACTTCCCCAACGGCCGCTCCTCCCGCGACCGCCTGAGATACAAGATGGAGTTCTACGATGCGTTCCTGGAGTACGCCCGTGGGCTGACGGCCGAGGGGCGACACGTGGTCATCTGCGGCGACGTCAACACGGCCCACAAGGAGATAGACCTGGCCCGCCCGAAACAGAACTCACGCCTGTCGGGGTTCCTGCCCGAGGAGCGGAGGTGGATCGACAGGCTTCTGCAAGAAGGGTTCGTCGACACCCTCAGGATGTTCAACGACCAGCCTGGCCAGTACACCTACTGGGACACGATGACCGCCGCCAGGGAGCGCAACGTGGGCTGGAGGATAGACTACTTCTTCGTGAGTGGGTCTCTGGCCCCCAGCGTTACGGGGGCGGGCATCCTTCCCGAGGTGATGGGCTCGGACCACTGCCCCATCGTGCTTGACATAACGCTGGGAAAACCCGGGTCAGCCGGCTAGGGCGCCCTAGCCCATCCCCCTGGGCCGGTAGTTGAGTGCCTCGCCCACGTGGTCGACGGTGATGGCGGTAGAGCCTGCCAGGTCGGCGATGGTGCGGGAGAGCTTGAGTATCCGGTGGAACCCCCGGGCCGACAGGTCGAGCTGCTTCATCGCCAGCTGGAGGACGCCCGTGGCGTTCTCCTCGGTCTGGCAGTAGCTCCACACCTCCTCGGGGCCCATCTCCGAGTTGCTGGCCAGCTGGGTGCCCTGGAACCGGGAGCGCTGCAGGTCCCGGGCGTCCTCCACCCGGCGGCGCACCTGGGTGGAGCAGTCCTCGCCGCCCTCGGTTACCAGCTTCTCGTACTCCACCGGGGGGACCTCGATGAAGATGTCGATCCTGTCCAGGAGAGGCCCGCTGATGCGCTTCTGGTACCTGGCCACCGCCCCGGGCGAGCACACGCAGGCCCTGGTGGGGTGGTTGTAGTAGCCGCAGGGACAGGGGTTCATGGCCCCGATGAGGGAGAAGTTGGCCGGATAGGACATCGACCCCCCGACGCGGCTGATGGTGACCATCTTGTCCTCCATGGGCTGGCGCAGGGACTCCAGCGCGGCGTGGCCGAACTCGGGCAGCTCGTCCAGGAAGAGGACGCCCCGGTGGCTCAGGGTGATCTCTCCGGGCCGGGGCAGCCTGCCGCCGCCGACCAGGCCGGCGTTGGAGATGGTGTAGTGGGGGGAGCGGAAGGGCCGGCGGGCCATCAGGGGCCTGTCGATGGGGAGCAGTCCCCCGACGCTGTAGATCTTGGTGACCTCCAGGGCCTCCTCCGGGGTCATCTGGGGCAGTATGGACGGCATGGCCCTCGCCAGGAGGGTCTTGCCGCTGCCGGGGGGGCCGCTCATCAGGAGGTTGTGTCCCCCCGCCGCAGCCACCTCCAGGGCGCGCTTGGCGTTGTCCTGGCCGCGGATGTGGGAGAGGTCGGCGCCGGCGTGGTCCTGGTCCTCGTCGGTCAGCCGGAGGCCGGGTTTGTCCGCCGGCCTCATGGCCGCCTCGCCCCGGAAGTGGCACAGCAGGTCCGACAGGTTGGCCGTCGGCATCACGTCGATGCCTTGCACCAATGCCGCCTCCCTGGAGTCGACGGCGGGGACGAAGACCGAGTCGAAGTCCCGGTCCCTTGCCACGGACACCATGGGCAGGATGCCGCCGGTGTGACGGAGCCCTCCGTCCAGGGACAGCTCGCCCAGGAAGAGGGCCGAGTCGGGAGCGCCGGAGAGCTGCCCGGAGGACAGCAGGATGCCCAGGGCGATGGGCAGGTCGTAGGAAGGGCCCGCCTTGCGGGTGTCCGCGGGCGCCAGGTTCACGGTGATCCGGCGCATGGGGAACTCGCAGCCCGAGTTCCTGATGGCGGCCCTGACACGCTCCCTGGCCTCCTGGACGGCGGTGTCGGGCAGGCCCACGATGGAGAAGGATGGCAGGCCCGGGGAGATGTCCACCTCCACCGAGACGATGTAGCCGTCGAGCCCTTCGACGGCACAGGTACTGACCGTGGCCAGCATGGGGCCTCCCGCGTCCACCGGATTCCGTAACCAATATAGAAACCCAGGGCCGGGCAGTCAATAAGCGGATGGCGCGGGCGGGCGCCTTCCTACACTTCCCACCACACGCCGTCCTGCTCCTGGACCACGTTGTCGAAGGTCTCCGGGAAGCGATGGGCCTCGAAGGAGTGGATGGGCACCAGCTTGTCCGGCGACAGGGCGGCGGCGAACCGCTTCAGGTCCGCCGTGGAGGCGTGCCCCGATGTGTGGATGGACTCCCACGGCACGTTTTGCTCCTCCAGCCAACGGAGCACCCCCCGTCCCCACTCCTCCTCCAGGTAACCGCTCCACATGGAGTAGGTGAACCGGGCGCCGTCCAGCGCATTCCGAACGCCCCAGTCTGTCATCATGCCTCGGTTGAAGGTCGCCACAGCCCGCCCGCGCAGGCAGGGAAGGCCTCCTGGGTAGACGCGCTTTTTGCGGTCCTTGCTGTGGCGGGCGAGGTGTGTGGCGGGCGAGGTGTAGGGTAGGCCGCCGGCGAGTTACCCCGTGTTAACGGAGCACTTTTCTGTCGGCCCCCTTCCGAACCGGACGTGCGGCTTTCACCGCATCCGGCTCTCCGGTGTCTAGGTTGGTAGTGTCGAATGAGAGTCCGTGCTATGCTCTGGTACGAGGTAGCCATGAAGTCCCTTTTCAGCTTTCAGGGAACAGTCAGCCGCTCACGTTTTTGGCTGCAACTGCTGGCCCTGTTCGTTGCGATATTCCTGCTCGCAATACTGTCTGAATTGCTCGAACCAGCGGGCACTATAGGTGCTGCGATAGGTGCTGTTTGTGTCGTTGTTCTTTTTGTTTCTTTGTGTTGGTGGCAATTTGCGCTCTATGCCAAGCGGCTGCGCGATGCGGGTCTTGACCCGTGGCTTTGTCTTCTGGTTTTCGTGCCGCTGGCGAACTTTGTGGTACTCCTTATAGCCGGATTTAAGCCAACAGCGGTCGAGAAGACTGGTGCTCCAACGCGGTAGGATGGAACCGCGTTGGGGTCATTGTGCGACACTACCTACTTCTGCGTTTTGCTGAGGCTGTTGGTCTACGAGAACTGCCTGCCGACCGGCCTGTGGTTGAATTCGACCAGCCATGAGAGGGGGCCTTTCAGGAGCCCCTGAAGCTCCTTGGAAGGTGCGCGGTCGTATTTGACTCTGGGAGTCTCTGACATGACTCCTCCCAGTTGCATAGACCGTCGTCGGAAGTAAGCGGCGCCCGCCCCTCGGCTCTTCTAGGAAGCGCTGGAGATGGTGACCTGCTGCCCTGAGGGCACCTGCTTGAACAGCGTGGGGTCGCCCAGGAGCTTGCCCACCACCGTGACGGCGCTGGCGGGGCGGATCTCGTCGCCCTGGCTGGCGGGGGTTGGGCCGAAGAATATGCAGAAGGCCTTGCCGGGAGGCCAGTAGCCCAGGTCGCCCAGCGCCACCGTGTCCTGGCCCTTCTCCAGCTCCTTCGCGACGGGTATGCCGAAGTATATCTCGTCCCCCCAGGTGTTGCCCCGCGCCCCGAAGGGGAGGGCGTCCCATATGGCCCGGGCGGTCTCGGTGTCGTTCAGCTCGGCCTCCATCGCCACGACGCCGGCGTCGATGTGGACCCTGAGGGGTGCATTACTGGACATCTGTGACCCTCCGTCTTAGTCAGGTGCAACGAGTGGACACGGGCATGATATCGGAGGTACGGGCCAGCGTCCAGCGGACCCGCGGGGCCGCCCTTACCCTGACCCTCTACCGTGGGGAGAGGGGACTGTGGGGCCACTCAGCAGCCGCTAGTCGCCGGGCGCCGAGCTGGTGGCGCTGGCCCTCTGGGCCATGGGGTTCTTGGAGAAGAGGAACATGAGACCGCCCAGGACCGATACCACGGCGACGGCGAGGAACGGGGGGTTGTAGCTTCCCCATACGTCCCGGTAGACACCCACGAGGAGGGGCGCCATCAGGATGGTGATGTTCATGGGAATCTGGGACATGCCGAGGATGGTCGCATAGGCCTTCCGTCCGAAGTAGTCCCCTCTGATGGCCAGGGTCAACGGGTTGCGCCCGCCGTCCCCGATCCCAAAGACGACGGCAAACAGGAAGGCCATGGGCGCGCTGTGGGTTAACGTAATCGCCAACACCGAGACGGCCTGGATTACCGAGGACACGAAGATGGCCCAGCTCTTGGGCATACGGTCCCCTATGTATCCGCCTATGGGATGGCACACCATGGAGGTGGCGATGTAGGTGGTTATGACCCAGGCTGCGGTCTGCAGAGAGAGGCCGAACTCCTCGTCGGTGAGCATGAGGGCCAGGTGGGCGGACAGGGTCACCAGCAGCGCGACGGTGAAGGCGTGGCCGAAGCTGACCAGCCAGAAGGCGGGGGTCCTCAGGGCCTCCCTGGCGGTCAGGCCGGCGTCCTGGGCCTGGAACGGGGAGGATGGGGCCGCCGTTGAGCCGGCGGCGGCCTGCGCCTCCGGCCCCGGGGCGCCGTCGGGATACTGGCCGTACTCCTCGGGCCGGTTCCGTATCACCAGGTACAGGGGAACGGCCAGGGCGAGGACGACGCCCCCCATGATGGACGCGGTTACCCGCCAGCCCAGCCGGTCGGCGTCGGGGTCCACGGCCCACGCGATGGCCGGGACCAGCACCAGGGCTCCCAGGCGGTTGCCCACGTTGGCCCACGCCACCGCGGTGGACCGCCTGCGCAGGAACCAGTTGTTCAGCGCGGTTACCATGGGAATCCAGCTGCCGAGGCCGTTGCCAAAGGACATGATGACGTAGGTGAGGTAGAACATCCACAGGGCGTGGGTCTGGCCGAAGAGGAAGTAGCCGGGCCCCAGGATGGAGAGGCCGATGAGCACCATCAGCCGGGTGCCGAGCCGGTCGCTGAGGTACCCCTCCAGCGGACCCAGGAACCCCGCCTCGGCGCGGCTGAGGACGAAGGCGAAGGACAGCTGGGTGCGGCTCCATTGGAACTGGCGCTCCAGCGCCACGCTCCAGACTCCCAGGGCGTGGAACAGGGGGACACTGCCCAGGGACATGATGAGGCCGGTGAGGGCCACCAGCCACCACCCGTAGAAGACCCTCGGGCGTTTTCCCTGCCCCTGACTCGTCATCGGACCTCCAGCGGGCCTCACGACGCCGGACCGCAGGCCCAATGGTAACACACGGCCCGCCGAGCGTTGGCCGCGCCCGCGGCCCTTGACCCATTCCAGGGCAGCTTATATAGTGGCTCCGGGCGGGGCGGCCATACTCGCCCGGAGCCAATCAGAATCCTGGAGGGACGCGCCATGACCGTGACCGTGGGAAGCGGCGACCTGACGTTTCAACCCCTGGAAGAATGGGAGAAGCTGCCCGAGGGCTGGAGCCTGCACGAGTGCCCTGGCGTGGCCGTGGACTCCCAGGACAACGTGTACGTACTGACCCGGGGAGAGCACCCCATCATCGTGTTGGACCGGGATGGTAACTTCCTCCGCTCCTTCGGCGAGGGCCTGTTCAGCAACCGGACCCACGGCCTGTACATCGCCCACGACGACTCGGTGCTGGTGGCCGACGACGGGATACACACCATCCAGAAGTTCAGCGCCCAGGGCGAGAAGCTGATGGAGATCGGCGAGAGGAACAACCCCGCGCCCAAGTGGAGCGGGGAGCCATTCAACCGGCCCACGTCGGCGGCGATCATGCCCAGCAACGGGGACGTGTACGTGTCAGACGGCTACGGCAACTCCCGTATCCATGTCTACTCGGCGACGGGCGAGTACAAGCTTTCCTGGGGCAGCCCTGGCATCGACGCCGGCCAGTTCATACGTCCCCACAACATCGCCGTCGACGCCAAGGACCGGGTGCTGGTGGCGGACCGGGAGGCCCACCGCGTGCAGGTGTTCGACGCCCAGGGCAAGTTCCTCACCATGTGGAGCAACATCCACCGTCCCGACGCCATGGTCCTCCGGGACGGCATGGTGTTCGTCGGCGAGCTGAACGGCATGGGGGGCGTCGACGACGCCCCAGGGCTGGGGCACAGGGTGGGCGTCTACGACCTGGAGGGGAAGCTGCTGGAGCGGTTCGGCGACGAGGAGGAGGGCGAGGGGCCCGGCCAGTTCATCGCGCCCCACGGCGTCGCCGTGGACTCCCGCGGCGACCTGTACGTGTCGGAGGTAGCATACACCATCCGGGGACAGTACATGGACCCGCCCAGGGAGCCCAAGAGCCTCAAGAAGCTGCTCAGGAAGCGATAGGGCCCCCCAGCAACGGGCTGGCGGGTCAGAAGAGGGCCAGGGGGTTCACCGGCGAGCCGGTGGCGTTCTTGAACCGCAGGGGCGCCACCGAGAACATGAACTCCCAGCGGCCCAGGCGGGTGCAGACCTCGTTCAGCTCCTCGAAGTTGCCGGCGTCTATCAGCCAAAGCCCCATGGCCACCTGACCCACCTTGTGGACGGGCTGCCGGTTCCCCGGGTATCCGCTGGGCACCACGTCCTCCGAGGCGTCCGCCGCGAGGATTGAGACCCCCCTCTCGTGCAACCAGGGCATGCTTGCCACGTGCAGGCCGGGACGGTCGGGCGCGGGGGGAGGACCCATCTTCAGCCGTCTCCTGTACCATCCAAGCCTCAGGAGCAGCGCGTCCCCCTCCTCCACGCGCACTCCTTGGGCCTTCTCGGCCGCCTCCAGGTCCTCGGGGAAGACGCCCTCGCCCGCCTCCAGCCACTCCACGCCCCGTACCCTCGTGATGTCCAGCATCACGCCGCGGGTGACGATGCCGTTCTGGGCGTTGTCCACGGCGCACACCGTGGCCCTGTCCCGCACGTTTATCAGGGACGCGGGCCGGCCGTTGTACATCTTGCCGTCCCAGAACTGATGGCAGAGGCTGTCGAGGTGGGTCACGGTGAGGCCGTGGAAGGAGAGGCCCATGAAGTCCGAAGCGCTCTCTCTGGTGCCCTCGGGCGTCTCTCCCGTGTTCACCATGTAGTGCAGGGGCGGTATGCTGGTCACGTCGGGGGCCATCTCCGGGACGATGAGCCTGGAGCAGGTCACGCTTATGCCCTCGCGGACCAGGGACGCCGCCTGGGCCCGTTTTTCCGCCGTGATGAGGTTCAGGGTGCCGAGCTGGTCGTCAGGCCCCCAGCGCCCCCAGTTGCTTAGGGACGTCATGTATCCCAGCACCTCTTCCCCCGAGGGTATTCGCCTGGTTGACATAACCACCTCCTCGTCGGGCCGCGTTGGATGATGCCGTCGAGGGGTAGTCTAGCACGGCCGGGTGCCGCCGGGCACCGGGGGGGGGTCGGCGGGATCTAGGGGTGGGGAGGGATAGTGACACTTGCCCCTTCCCAACCCTCCAACCCCTGTCCTACCATAATACCCATCCGTTCTCCCTCTCCCTGGGGAGAGGGCAGGGGTGAGGGACGCCTCCACCCTGCCCCAATGGGAGAAAATGAGAGGAAATGAGAGGGAAACTGAAAATTCCGGCAACGATAAACTCAACCAGGAGAGCACTGACATGAATGCCCTCAGAGCCCGCGTCAACGCACTCCGCAGGAAGATGGCCCGCCCCCTCGCCGTCCTGCGCCTCTACCGCTTGGCCTACCAGTACTGTATCGACTATTACGCCGCCTTGGTCAACCGCCTCGACCCGCCCGACAGTCGTGCCTTCATCGACCGGGTGGTCTCCGCCGGCTACGGGCTACCCACCTTCATGGCGGTACACAAATACCTGGAGAGGTGTCTCAGCCGGGGCGCCGAGCCAGACGCCGATACCATCCTCCACTCCCTCCTCCCCTGGTCCCGGTCCTACCCCACTCCCCGGCTCGACTAGTGCACTGTATTGCAATGGGTGGTCAGTCGGAAGCCGTTCCGGGGAGGGGCCTGGGCTTGTTCAGAGCAATCCCCGGATGGACGGATTGGGGCCGCCGCGGGCGGCCGTCGATTGACACTCCCAAGGGCGGCTGCTAGCATAGCCCTAGCCTGAAGCAGGCGGCGAGAGAGGCAAATGACAGGAATCAGGACCTTCGGCTCGTACATACCTCGGTACCGTCTCGGCAAGGAGACGGCGGGCTGGTCGTCACCCGGCGAGAAGGCCGTCGCCAACTTCGACGAGGACAGCGTCACCATGGCCGTGGCGGCGGGCCTCAACTGCCTGCGCGGCGTGGACCGGAGCAGCGTCGACGGTCTGATCTTCGCCAGCACGACGCCCCCGTACTCCGAGAAGCAGTGCGCTTCGATAGTCGCCACCGCCCTGGACCTGCGCCGGGACATCTTCGCCGCCGACGTTACCGGCGTGCTGAGGTGCGGTACCACGGCCCTGAAGATGGCCATGGACTCCATCGGAGCAGGCTCCGCCCGCCAGGTGCTGGTGGTGGCGTCGGACACGCGCCTGGGCGCGCCGAGAAGTGACGTCGAGCGCAACCTGGGCGATGGGGCAGCGGCTCTGCTCCTTTCCAACGACGGTACCGTGGCTACCGTGGAGGGGACCCACTCCATCACCGAGAACATGCTGGACGTGTGGCGCTCCCAGGGAGACCCCTTCGTCCGGTCCTGGGAGGACCGGTTCATGAACGAGGAGGGCCTGGAGCGCATCCTGCCCGAGTCCGTGGGCGAGTTCATGGCCAAGCAGGGCCTCACCCCCAGGGACTTCGCCAAGGTCGGCTTTCACTCCCCCGACGCCCGGCGCTACTCTCAGCTGGGGCGCCGCATGGGGTTCGCCCCCGAACAGCTCCAGGACCCGCTGTTCGGGAAGGTGGGCAACACGGGCGCAGCCCACCCGCTGATGCTGCTGGTAGCCGCGCTGGAGGAGGCCCAGGAGGGGGACCTGGTCCTTACGGCCAGCTACGGTGACGGCAGCGACGCCTTCGCCTTCCGCGCGACGTCCCCGGCAGCCTCCAACGGAGGCCGGAGAGTCCAGGCGCAGGTGGAGTCCAAGGCGGTTGTTCCCAGCTACGAGACCTACGCCCGGTGGCGGGAGGTCTGGGCCTCGGACGCGGCCAGAAGGCCGCCTCCCGCGGTGCCCTCGGTGACGGCCCTGTGGAGGGAGACGGAGCAGAACCTGCGCCTCTACGGCGCCAGGTGCAACCGGTGCGGGTTCACCCAGTACCCTCCCCAGAGGGTGTGCGCCGAGTGCCTGGCCAGGGACGACTTCGAGCCGGTCCGTCTGTCGGACAAGAAGGGCTCAGTCTTCACCTACTCCATGGACTACCTGGCGGGCACCACGGACACGCCGCTGGTAATCACCGTAGTGAACTTCGAGGGCGGCGGCCGGATGCTCTGCATGATGACCGACCGTGAGCTGGACGAGGTCCAGGTGGGGATGCCTGTGGAGATGAGCTTCCGCAAGCTGCGGGTGGTCGGCGGCATACACAACTACTACTGGAAATCGGTACCGGTACGAGGGTAACGGCAAACACCGTCTTGACATAACAGGAGGGGCCATGCAGGGAATCAAGGACCGGGTGGCGATCATAGGGATGGGGTGCACCAAGTTCGGGGAGCGTTGGGAGTCGGGCCCGGCAGACCTGATCGTCGAGGCGGCCTACGAGGCCTACGAGGACGCCGGAATCGACCCCAAGGACGTGCAGGCCGCTTGGCTGGGCACCGTCCAGACCTTCCGGACGGGACAGCCCCTGGCCCAGGCCCTGAAGCTGGACTACGTCCCCATTACGCGGGTGGAGAACGCGTGCGCCACGGCCACCGACGCCTTCAGGAACGCCAGCTATGCGGTGGCGGCGGGTGTCTACGACATCGTCCTGGCCCTGGGCGTCGAGAAGCTGAAGGACTCGGGCTTCTCGGGCCTGGCCGTCGGCGAGGGGGTCACCAGCGGCGTGGAGCCGCCGACTCCTCCGCCGTCCCAGTTCGCCATGGCGGCCACCCGGTACTTCCACCACTACGGGATACCGTACGAAGAGGGCAAGCGGGTGCTGGCCCAGATCGCCTCCAAGAACCACCACAACGGGACCCTGAACCCCAAGGCCCACTTCCAGCGCGAGGTGAGCGTGGAGCAGATAATGAAGGCCCCCATGATCGCCTGGCCCCTGGGGCTGTACGACTGCTGCGGGGTCAGCGACGGGGCCGCGGCGGCCATCATCACGACCCCGGAGATCGCCAGGAGCTTCCGGCGGGACTACGTGCTGGTGAAGGGCCTGGGCCTGGCGGTTGGCTCCTTTGGGATGCTCCGGGACGACTGGGACTTCGTGCACTTCCCGGAGAACGTGAGAGCGGCCCAGGCCGCCTACCAGGAGGCGGAGGTGACCGCCCCCCGGGAGGAGGTCGACCTGGCCATCGTCCACGACTGCTTCACCATCACCGAGCTGATAATCGCCGAGGACCTGGGCTTCAGCGCCAGGGGCAGGGGCAGGGACGACGTGGAGGCCGGCGCCTTCACCCTTGAGGGGGACCTGCCGATAAACACCGACGGCGGGCTCAAGTGCTTCGGGCACCCCATCGGGGCCAGCGGCATCCGGATGATCTACGAGGTGTACAAGCAGCTCCAGGGCCAGGCGGGCCAGCGACAGCTCCAGAAGGCCGACCTGGGGCTCACCCACAACCTCGGCGGCCGGCCGGGGTCGTTCACCGCATCCGTCTCGCTCTTCGGCCGGGCGGAGTAAAAACCGGGTCGCAACGTTATGTCAAGGGGCCCCAGGGCTGGTATTCACATAACGTATGTTGTGCGAACCAACTAGTAAGACCGGCTAGGGGCCGTCCTCAGCCCGACGCGGTGCCAACGGTTGCCTGGAGCAGGCCCATGGCGCCCAGCCGTGTCTCTATCTCCTCCAGCAGGGCGTCCAGGTTCCAGCCCATCGCCGCCGACACGAGCACCGTCGCCTCCCGCGGCAGCGAGCCGTCGACCGCGCCGTCGGCCTGAAAGCCTTCCTGGGGCGGAGAGGCCATCAGGTCCATCTTGTTGACCACCAGCAGCCGGGCTGTGTCTCCCAGGCCCATCTCATCCAGGACCTCGTCGACGACCTGGGACTGCTCGGGGGCCTTGGGGTGGGTTATGTCCACAACGTGCAGCAGCAGGGCCGCTTCCTGCAGCTCCTCGAGGGTGGCGCGGAAGGCTACCGATACCGCCGGGGGCATCTTGTGGATGAACCCCACGGTATCGGTGATGAGGGCCTGGCCCCCCTTGGGTAGCCAGATTCGCCGGGTCACGGGGTCCAGGGTGGAGAATAGCTGGTCCTGGACGGTCACCCCGGCCCTGCTCAGGGCGTTGAACAGGGTGCTCTTCCCGGCGTTGGTGTAGCCCACCAGGGACACGACAGGCAGCCGGGCCTGCTTCCGCCGGGCCATGTAGGAGGACCGGCGGCGGCGGACCAAGTCCAGCTCCCGCTCCAGCCGCTGGATCCTCCTGCGGATCAGGCGGCGGTCCGTCTCCAGCTGGCTCTCGCCGGGGCCCCGGGTGCCGATGCCGCCTCCCAGCCGCTCCAGGTGGGACCACTGTCCCGCCAGCCGGGGAAAAATGTACCGGTGCTGGGCCAGCTCCACCTGCAGCTGGCCCTCGCGGGTCCTGGCATGGCGGGAGAAGATGTCCAGGATCAGGGCCGTACGGTCGATAATCTTGACCTGCAGCCGGGTCTCCAGGTTGCGCTGCTGGTTGGGGGTGAGCTCGTCGTCGCAGATCACCACCGTGGCATGCTCCCGGCTGCGGAGCTCCTCCAGCTCTTGCAGCTTGCCGGGGCCCACGTAGGTCCGGCTGCCCTTGTCCAGCCGCTGCCCCATGACGCCAACCACCTCTGCGCCGGCGGTCTGGGCCAGCATGGCCAGCTCCTGAAGGGACTCGTCCAGGCTCCACAGTGCGTTCCGAACCCGCGATGCGACGCCGACCAGGACGGCGCGCTCGGTCTCGGGGCCTGTGGATATGGACTTTCTGGCTATGCCGCTAGGCTCCCTGGGCAGGAGGTGGTATCTTCCACGACGCCAGGCGTTCCACGCCCGCATCGACCCGCTCGTCGGGGGTGGTCAGGGAAAAGCGGATGTATCCCTCGCCGTATTCGCCATAGCTGGAGCCGGGGGTTACGACGATGGCTCTGTCCTCGAGGAGGCGTCCGGCGAACTCAGCCGAGGTGTAGCCCTCGGGCACCCGGGCCCACACGTACAGGCAGGCCTGGGGCGGAGTTACGCGGAGGCCAAGGTCTTTGAGCACGCCCACGAGCTTGTCCCGGCGCCTCTGGTATATCCGGTTGTTCTCGGCTATCGGCTCCTGGGACCCGGACAGGGCCTCCATTGCCATCTCCTGGATGGCCTGGGGAATGCCCGAGTCCAGGTTGGACTTGATCTGGAACAGGGCCTTGATCATGTCGGCGTTGCCCACGGCCATGGCGATGCGCCATCCAGTCATGTTAAAGCACTTGGACAGGGAGTGGAACTCCAGACCCACGTCCATGGAGCCTTCGACCTCCAGGAAGCTGGGGGCGACGTACCCGTCGTAGACCACCTCGCTGTAGGCCGCGTCGTGCATCACCGCGATCCCGTGCCTCCGGGCGAACTGGACGACCCGGCGGTAGTAGTCCTTGTCGGCCACGCCGGCGGTGGGGTTGTTGGGGTAGTTGATCCACATGACCCTGGCGTCACGGGCCACGTCCTCGGGGATGGCATCCAGGTCCGGCAGCCACCCGTTCTCCTCCAGGAGGGGCATCCGGTAGCTCTCTCCGCCGGCGAACATGGTGCCCACGGCGTAGACAGGGTAGGCGGGGTCGGGGACCAGCGCCACGTCGCCAGGGTCCAGGAAGCAGAAGGCGGCGTGCCCGATGCCCTCCTTGGCCCCGATCAGGGGCAGGACCTCGGTGTCCGGGTCCAGCTTGACGGAGAAGCGCTTCTCGTACCAGTCGGCGATGGCGCGCCGCATCTCCGGGAGGCCGTCGGTCTCGGGATAGCGGTGGTTGGGGGGCTTGTGGGAAGCCTCCACCAGCCGGTCGATGATGCGTGACGGGGTCGGGATGTCCGGGTCGCCGATGCCGAAGGTTACCACGTCCTCGCCGGCCGCCCGCTTCTCCGCCAGGAT
Source organism: Dehalococcoidia bacterium (assembly GCA_965207305.1). Taxonomy (GTDB): domain Bacteria; phylum Chloroflexota; class Dehalococcoidia; order Lucifugimonadales; family JAGWBF01; genus JAGWBJ01. The sequence goes on from CBDBMB010000003.1 coordinate 1,030,101, forward strand.
GCGGGATATCTCCACGAAGGGGTAGGGCGCCAGCTTGTCCAGCCGCTTGGAGAACATCATGCTATCTCGCTCCACCTATTGAGTCCATTCTCCTCGGAACACCTCCACCGCGTCCCCCTCCAGGTATACCTGCCCCCGGCCGTCCCAGCTCACGTTGAGGGTGCCTCCGGGGAGCGTTATGTCAACCACGTCACTCGTGTGCCCCAGGATCCGGGAGGCCACCCCGATGGCGCAGGCGCCGGTGCCGCAGGCCATGGTCTCGCCCGACCCGCGCTCCCAGACCCGGGCCGTGAGGCGTCCATCCCCGGCTAGGTTCACGATCTCGAAGTTGACGCGGTTGGGGAACATGGGATGGTGCTCCACCTGAGGGCCGAGGACATGTAGCGGGAACCGGTCGACGGGGTCTTCCAGGAAGGCCACCGCGTGGGGATTGCCCATGGAAACGAAGCTGAGCTTCAGGCGGGCTTCCCCAATCTCCAGCGGGTAGTTGACGACGGCCCCTGACACCATCTCCCCTGCTCCGTCGGCGAGTTCCACGGGCACCTCTGCCGGGGCCAGCTGGGGCTCACCCATGGCAACCCGGGCCCTGACGACGGCGTCGCCCTCCAGGACAGGCTCGATGTCCCTGACCCCTGCGAGGGTCTCGACCCGGACCGAGGACGAGCCGGCGGGGACCATGCCCCTGTCCACCGCGTGCTTGACGAAGCAGCGGATGCCGTTGCCGCACATCTCTCCCTCGGAGCCGTCGGCGTTGAACATGCGCATCTTCAGGTCCGCCGCCTGTGAAGGGAGGAACAGGATAATGCCGTCCCCGCCTACGCCGAAATGACGGTCGCTCATTGCCCGGGAGAGGGCCGGCCAATCGGTGAGGGCCAGGCTGTCGTCCCTGGCGTCGATGAAGATGTAGTCGTTCCCGGCTCCCTGCATCTTGGTGAACTTCATCTCATGCTCCCCTCCGGGAGATGCCCCGGGGTCACGCTATTCTATCATAGGGATGCGTGGTGGGCCCCATGGGCCTCAAGAAGCTCCGCCGCCAGCCCCCGGACCCTCTGCGCCGCCTTGGGCCCGGCGTCGGTCCAGCATATCCGCTGGTCCCCGGCGCGAAACCAGGTAAGCTGGCGCCTGGCAAGGCCGTGGGTCGCGTACTTGATACGCTGGACCGCGTCGGATAGGGGGAGGCCGGAGGTCAGGTGCAGCACCATCTCGCGGTATCCCACACTGGACATGGAGGGCAGGTCGGGCCCGTAGCCCCTGCACAGGAGGCGCCTGGTCTCGGCCAGCAGCCCGCGCTCCATCATGGAGTCGACCCGGGCATCTATCCTCTCGTAGAGGGTCCGGCGGTCCAGGCTCAACCCGACTACCCGGAACACGTATGGGGCCGATCCTTTGCGCCTGATCTGGCCGGAGGGGGGCAGGCCGGTGGCCTCGTAGACCTCCAGGGCGCGTATCACCCGGCGGGGGTTGCGGCCGTCGACGGTGTCTTCTGCCTGCGGGTCTACCTCCAGCAGGCGGCGAAACAGAGCCTGTGGACCGTGTCGCGCGGCCTCCTCCTCCAAGCTCTTGCGCAGCGCGTGGTTGGGGGGCACCCTGGGAGGCCGCCAGCCCTCCAGGAGGGACCAGACGTACTGGCCCGATCCCCCCACCAGGATGGGCAGCCTGCCTCGCCGGTGGATGTCGGCGATGGCCCGGGAGGCCAGGCACATGAACCTGTCCAGGCCGAAGGACTCGTCGGGGTCCTGGATGCTCACCAGGTGGTGGGGGACCAGGGCCCGCTGCTCTGCAGTGGCCTTGGCCGTGCCGACATCCATGTGCCGGTACACCTGGCGACTGTCGGCGTTGACCACCTCACCGTCCAGCTCCAGGGCTAGGCGGACGGCCAGGTCGGTCTTTCCGACGGCCGTGGGGCCTACGATGGAGAGGAGGGGTATCCTCGTCGACTGGGGCTCGGGCAAGGCGGTGATTCAGCCGCCGGCCTTGGCGGCGGCGACTGTCCGGGCTATCTCGACGAACTGGTCTGCCCTCAGGCTGGCCCCGCCCACCAGGGCCCCGTGGACGCTTTCCAGCCCGGCGAAGGCCTCCACGTTGCCGGGACTGACGCTCCCGCCATAGAGCAGGCGTACCTGCGCCGCCGGGTCACGAGTGTACAGCTCCTGGAGGGTGGGCAGTACCACCCCGCCCATGATCTCCGAGGCGGTGTCAGGGGTGGCGGCCACGCCGGTGCCAATGGCCCACACGGGTTCATAGGCTATGGCCAGGTCCATGATGTTATGTAAACCCTCTAAGGCGCCCCGTACCTGCCCCGCCACCACCTCGGCCGCCTTGCCGGACTCCCTCTGCTCCAGGGTCTCGCCGACGCACACGATGGGCCGCAGGCCTGCCCTGAAGGCGGCCTTCACCTTCAGGTTCACGGCCTCGTCGGTCTCCCCGAAGTGCTGCCTGCGCTCCGAGTGCCCCAGGACCACGTAGTCGCAGAGTCCCGCCAGCATGCCCGCGGACACCTCTCCGGTGTAGGCCCCCTGGTCCCGGTGGTGCATGTTCTGGGCCCCCAGCTTGACGGAGGTGCCCCGCAGGACCCGGGCCACGGGCTCCAGGGAGACGAAGGGCGGACAGATGACCTTCTCCACGCCGGAGACGCCGTCCAGGCCATCCACCAGCTCCAGGGCGAGCCTGAGGGCCTCGGTGACCGAGGTGTGCATCTTCCAGTTGCCCGCTACGATTGGCACCGGCATGGCTACGGCCCGAACTTGGTGATCTTGCCGGCGTGGGCCAGGCCCAGGAGCATCGCCTGGGTGGCGGGCATGCGGCCCAGGGAGCCGGCTGCGAAGGCGCGCTCGGAGAAGCCGTGCACGCCCTCTCCCAGAGTCCAGCCGGAGTGGACGAGGAAGGGCACCGGGTGCCAGCTATGGCCGCCGTAGATGGCCGGCGTGGAGTGGTCCCCTGCGACCATCAGCGCGTCCGGGTCCAGCTCCAGCAGGCGGGGGAGCTGGACGTCCAGCTCCTCCAGGGCCCTCACCTTGGCGTCGAAGTCGCCGTCCTCCCCCGCGGCGTCCGCCGGCTTGTAGTGGATGTAGAAGAAGTCGTGGTCGTCGTAGTGCTCCCTGAGGGTGTCGACTTCTTCGGCAAAGGTCCTTCCCGTGGGGATTACCTTCATTCCCGCAATGGTCGCCAGGCCCCGGTACATGGGATAGGCCGCGATGGCCGCGGGATTGAGCCGGTAGACCCCGCCCATGGACGGCAGGCGGGGAAGGCTGGAGAAGCCGCGCAGGAGGACCATGTTCGCCCGCTCCTCGTTTCCCAGGACCTCTGCCGCCCGCGTCACGAACTCCCGCACCGCCGAGGCCGCCTTTTCGGCCTCGGAAGCCAACGCCTTGGCCTGGAGGGCCGGAACGCCCGTGGCCTGGGGGTCGGTCTCCGAGATGCGGTCGCTCAGTCCCTCTCCCCTGACGTGGAGGACGAACCGGTACCCCTCCACCGGGTAGATGCGAAGGTCCACGCCGTCCACCTCGATGCCGTCCAGCTCATGGCACAGGGGTATGGACACCTCCGAGGCGATGCGGCCGGCCCGGCGGTCCACGAGGCGTCCGCCCGAGTCAACGGTGCAAAAGTTTCCCCTTGCCGCCACGTCCCCTTCCCGCAGGTCCACGTCGATCCCCAGGGCCTCCATGGCCCCCCTGCCTATGTAGTAGCTCAGCGGGTCGTATCCGAACAGGGCCAGGTGTCCGGGACCGCTGCCGGGGGTTATGCCGGGTAGTACGGGTACGGTGAACCCGCAGGCGCTCCGCTGCGCCAGCAGGTCCAGGTTGGGCACGGACGCCGTCTCCAGCTCGGACAGGCGCGTTTCAGGGTGAGGTACACCCCCCAGCCCGTCCACCACCAGCATGACCAGCTTGGATGGCGTGGAAACATATGAGTCCCTTATGGCTTCTACGTCGATCATGGCTCGAGTGTCATCTCCGGGTTACTCGTCCGGCAGGGCGGCGATCCCCGGCAGCTCCTTTCCTCCCAGGAACTCCAGCGACGCTCCTCCCCCTGTGGATACGTGGGTCATGCGCTCCGCCAGGCCCAGCTCTTCCACGGCCTCGGCGGTGGAGCCGCCCCCGACTATGGTGGTGGCCTCCAGGTCCGCGACGGCCTCTCCGACCCGCCGTGTTCCCTCCTTGAACGAAGGAAACTCGAAGACTCCCATAGGGCCGTTCCAGACCACCGTCCGGCAGCCTTCAAGCCCCTGGGCGAAGGTGGTGGAGCTCCTTTCACCGATGTCCATGACGTACCAGCCGTCGGGCACCTCGTCGGCTGGTACCGTGCGTACGTGGGCGGGGCTGCCGGTGAACCCGTCCGATATGGCCACGTCCTCGGGCAGGTGGACGGCGATGCCGTGGTCCCTCGCCCTCTCCAGAATCCGGGAGGCGAACTCGACCCTCTCTTCCTCGACTGTCGAGGCGCCAGTCCGGTGTCCCTGGCTCTTGAGAAAGGTGACGGCCATGCCTCCGCCTATGAAGAGTCGGTCCAGGTTGGGCAGGAGGTTCTCCAGCACCAGTATCTTGTCGCTGACCTTGGCGCCTCCCATGACGGCGGCCAGGGGCTTTTGCGGGGCCGAGAGGGCCCGCCCCAGCATCTCCATCTCCCGTTGCATCAGGAGGCCGGCCGCGGAGGGCAGGTGGGTGGGCACGCCCGTCGTGGACGCGTGGGCCCGGTGGGCCACGGCGAAGGCGTCCATGACGAACACGTCGGCTAGAGATGCCAGGGACCGGGCGAACTCCGGCTCGTTCTTCTCCTCACCGGGATGGAACCTCAGGTTCTCCAGCATGACAGCTGTGCCCGGCTCCATGGCTTCCACCGCGGTTTGCACGTCGGGACCGACGCAATCGGGCAGGCTGAGCACGGGTCTCCCCAGGAGCGCCGACAGCCTGTCCGCCACCGGCGCCAAGCGCAGGTCCTCCACGACCTTGCCCTTGGGCCTGCCCAGGTGGGAGCAGAGGACGACCTTGCAACGGCGGTCCAGAAGGCCGCGTATGGTGGGAATGGTGGCCCTGAGGCGGTGATCGTAGTCCGCGAGCCGCTCCTTGCCCTGCTCGATGGGCACGTTGAAGTCCACGCGCACCAGGGCGCGCTTGCCCGCGACGTCCAGGTCATCCATCGTGCGCTTGGTCAACGCCGGCTACGCCTCGTCCATCATCTCTTGGAGCAGGCGCTCCAGGGTCGCACGTCCCGCACTAGAGATGGGTGCTCCCGACAGGGCGTCGACGGCACTTTCGCAGTGGGATGCCAGGAGCTTCCTGCTGAACTCCATGGCAGAGGCCTCCTCTAGGACTTCCACCATCCGGTGAACGTCTTCCGGGTCCAGGATGCGCTTGAAGTACATGGCGCCGAGCTCTCGCTTGAGAGCGGGCTTGCCCGACTCCAGCGCATGTACGATGGGCAGGAGCTTCTTCTTGTTTAGCAGGCTGTCCGAGGGCCCGTCCTGCCCGGAGCTTCCGGCAAGGTCCCGTATGTCCCGGGCCATCTGCCAGGCGATGCCTATCTGTCTGCCGCAGTTATGTAAAGCGGTCACCACCGGCTCGTCCCCGGTGGCCACCAGGGCGCCCAGGCCCATGGCGCAGCCCACCAGCGCGCCGGACTTGCGCTCGGCCATGCGTTCGTAGAAGTCGACGCTGGGGTCCAGCCTCTCCTGGAAGTCGAGGTCCATGTGTTGGCCCTCGCACAGGCTCAGGGAGGACTGGTCCAGAAGCTGCATCGCCTTCAGGACAGTGTCCACCCCGGTCCCCCGCTGGTGCAGCCGCATCAGGGTGATCCGCGCCATGGCGTGCATGCCGTCGCCCGCGTTGATCGCCTGGCCCGGGCCCCAGATCCACCACACCGTCGGCCTGTGGCCCCGGTTGGGGCTGCCCGCCTGGACGTCCTCGTGCATCAGCGCGTATTGGTGGACCAACTCCACGGCGGCGGCGGGTATCAACGCTGGGGAGAACTCCCCCGACAGCGATTCGCAGGCCAGCAGGCACAGGTACGGGTGCAGGCCCTCCACAGACAGGGACGAGATGGGCGTGCCGTGCTCGTCGACGCCGCCGAGCTGGTAGAGCAGCATGTTGTGGAGCAGACCGTCCTGGCCCTCCAGGGAGCTTCGGACCTCTTGCTCCAGGGCGGGGCCGTAGGCGGCGGGGAATATCTCTGAGAGTCTCGGCATTCTAGCTGGACTCGCCCGGGCCCCGCGTGCCGCTGCCGTTCTCCAGCGCGGATATCTTCCCCAGCCTCCGCACGTGCCGCCCGCCCTCGAACTCGGTGGTCAGGTAGGCCACGGTTATCTCCCTGGCCAGCCACTCACCTACGACCCCTCCGCCCATGCACAATACGTTGGCGTCGTTGTGCTGGCGGGCCATCTTGGCGCTGATGGGCTCGGCGCAGAGGGCGGCTCTCACGCCGGGGACCTTGTTGGCGGTGATGCTCATGCCGATGCCGGTGCCGCAGATGAGGACTCCCCGGTCGGCCTGCCCGCCGGCGACGGCGGCGGCGACCAGGGACGCCACGTCGGGGTAGTCCACCTGCTCCCCGGCCCCGCACCCCATGTCCACGTGCTCGTGTCCCAGCTCGGCGAACACCGGGGCAACGGCCTGCTTGAGGTGGAACCCCCTGTGGTCGCTACCTACGGCTATGCGCAATCTCCTCCGCCTCCCTCCTCTGCGTCAGTCGATGGACGTGCCGCACGCCCGCTCCAGGGCCTCCCGTGGGACCGCGCCGGCGCGGAGAACGGCAGGCCGAACGCCCGAGAGGTCCAGTATCGTCGACGGGGCGCCCAGCGGGGAAGGTCCGGCGTCTATGATATAGTCCACGTCCCCTCCCAGCGACTCCCTGACCTGTACGGCGGTGACCGGATCGGGCCCGTCCGTCCGGTTGGCGCTGGTGCCCGTGATGGGGCGTCCCACCGACCGCGCCAGGGCCCTGGGGACGGGATGGTCGGGGATCCGGACCGCCACGGTGTCGAGGCCGCCGGTGGCTATGGCCGGCACCCTGGAGGACCTCCTGAGCACCAGGGTCAGGGGCCCCGGCCAGAACTCCCCGGCCAAGGCCAGGGCCAGGTCGGTTATGTCAACGGCGACCATGTCCAGGTCTGTCGTATCCGCGATAAGCAGGGGAAGGCCGGAGCTGGAGGCCCGCCCCTTGATGTCGAAGACCCGTCCGACGGCCTCGGGAGAGAAGGCGTCGGCCCCCAGGCCGTACAGCGTGTCGGTGGGGAACACGACGACGCCTCCGCGCCTGAGACATCGGATGGACTCTTCCAGGGCTGCGTCAGAAATCTGGCCGTTTTGCGTGGTCATTGGGCCCCGGGATCGGGGGGCGTGGAATGGTCGGAGGTGCCTTGACTGAGTATAGCACAGGTGCTAATCTTGGGTCGAGTTCAGCCCGCCCCAAAGAGGAGTCAGTGGAGGAAAGCCCCCAGCCTTCCAGCAGGCGAATATCGACCAGTGACGACCTGGAGGTTTCCGCCTACCTGGAGATTGCCGGGGGCAAAGAGGGTGGCAGGGAGGCCCCGGAGAGGGACCCCAAGAGCACCGAGGGCGGCATACTCATCGTCGACTTCGGCTCCCAGTACTCCCGTCTGATCGCGCGCCGGGTCCGGGAGCAAAAGGTCTACTGCGAGATCGTTTCGCCGGAGGCCTCCTGGGACGAGGCCGGCAGGACCAATCCCAGGGGCGTCATACTCTCAGGCGGCCCCTCCAGCGTCCACGACCTGGGGGCGCCCCTGGCCCCCACGTGGGTCTACCAACAATCCCTGCCCGTCCTGGGCATATGCTACGGCATGCAGGTGCTTGCGCATCAGCTTGGGGGCAAGGTTGGGGCCAGCGAGAAGCGCGAGTACGGCCACTCGGTCCTCTACCATAGCATGGAGGAGTCACCCCTGCTGGCCGGCCTCCCGGCCTCGATGCCCATCTGGATGAGTCACGGGGACAACATCGAGGAGATGCCCCCCGGCTTCAAGGCCCTTGGCCACACGGACAACTCCCCCGTGGCGGTGATGAGCGACGAGGGCGGGATGTTCGGACTCCAGTTCCACCCCGAGGTCGTCCATACGGTCCACGGCAAGACGATTCTGGAGAACTTCCTGTTCCGGGTCTGCGGATGCACGGGCAACTGGACCCCCGAGAACTTCGTGGCCCAGTCCGTCAGCTCCATCCGGGAGCAGGTGGGTGAAGGGCGGGTCATCTGCGCCCTCTCGGGAGGTGTGGACTCGGCGGTCGCCGCGGCCCTGATACACGCGGCCGTGGGCGACCAGATCACCTGCATATTCGTCAACAACGGCCTCATGCGGCTGGAGGAGCCCGAGCGGGTGCTCGATACCTTCAGGAGGAACATGGGTCTCAACATGCTCTACATCGACGCCGCCGACCGGTTCGTCGACAGGCTGGAGGGCATAACCGACCCCGAGGAGAAGCGCAAGACCGTGGGGGAGGAGTTCATCCACGTCTTCGAGGAGGCGGCGGCTGAGCTGGAGAACACTGAGTACCTGGCCCAGGGGACCCTCTACCCGGACGTCATCGAGAGCCGTACGCCTGAGACCCAGGCGGCCGCCCGGATCAAGACGCACCACAACGTGGGGGGCCTCCCCAGCGACATGAAGCTGCAGCTCGTGGAGCCGCTGCGCTACCTGTTCAAGGACGAGGTCCGGGACGTGGGCATAGCCCTGGGCCTCCCCCCCGAGATCGTCTACCGACAACCCTTCCCGGGGCCGGGCCTGGCCATCCGCATCATAGGCGAGGTGACCCCTGAGAAGCTGGACGTCCTGCGCCGGTGCGACTGGATCGTCATAGATGAGATAAAGGGCGCCAACCTTTACCGGGAGCTGTGGCAGACCTTCGCGGTGCTCACCGGCAGCAGGAGCGTGGGCGTGATGGGTGACGACCGCACCTATAGCCACGTGGTGGCCATCCGGGCCGTCAGCAGCCAGGACGCTATGACCGCCGACTGGGTGCGCCTCCCCTACGAGGTGCTGGCGCGCATCTCCAACCGCATCGTCAACGAGGTGCCGCAGGTCAACCGGGTGGTCTACGACATCACCAGCAAGCCGCCGGGGACCATAGAGTGGGAGTAGACGTGACGGGCGGGCGTGTGGGGGCCGGGCCGTGTTGACTTCCAAGAGAGCGACGATTGACCACCGGCGGTAGGGAGGCGGGTCTGGGCGGAGGCAGGCTGAAGGTCCTGGTGGTGGGGTCCGGCGCCAGGGAGCATGCCATAGCGTGGCGCCTGACCCGGAGCCCCAGGGTAGGCACACTGTACGCGGCGCCGGGGAACGGGGGCACCGCCACCCTGTGCACGAACCTGGAGGGGTCCGCCGAGGACCCCCAGGGCTTGGCCCGCCTGGCCGAGGACCACGCGGTGGACGTCACCATCGTCGGGCCGGAGCAACCCTTGGCCGCCGGCGTGGTGGACCTGTTCGAGAGCCGGGGCCTAAGGGCCTTCGGGCCCACCAGGGCCGCGGCGCAGATCGAGGCCAGCAAGTCCTTCGCCAGGGAGCTCATGGCCCGCAACGGGGTACCCTCGCCCGACTTCCAGGTCTTCGACGACTACGGTCGGGCTCGGGAGTTCCTGTCCAGACACGGGGGACCGGTGGTGGTGAAGGCCGACGGGCTGGCGGCCGGCAAGGGCGTGACCGTCTGCAGGAGCCCGGCCCAGGCCCTGGAGGCGTTGAGCGCCTGCATGGCGATCCGGTCCTTTGGCCCGGCGGGCGACAGGGTCGTCGTGGAGGAGTGCATGGAAGGCCGGGAGGTCAGCGTCTTCGCCTTCACCGACGGCACTCACCTGTCGTCCATGGTCGCCGCTTGCGACTACAAGAGGCTGAGCGACGGGGACGACGGCCCCAACACCGGCGGCATGGGCAGCTACGCTCCCCCCGAGCTCTGGTCAGAGGGCCTGGAGGAGCGGGTACGCCGAGAGATCATGGAGCCGGTGCTGCGGGCCCTCCGGGAGTCCGGCGCTCCCTACAAGGGGGTGCTATACGCGGGCCTGATGCTGACGGAGACCGGACCAAGGGTTCTGGAGTTCAACTGCCGCCTTGGAGACCCGGAAACCCAGGTTATCCTGCCCCTGATGAGGACCGATCTGCTGGACGTGGCCCTGGCTTGCATAGATGGCGGGCTGGACCGGATGCCCATCGAGTGGGACAGAGGCGCCTGCGCCGGCGTGGTCCTGGCGTCGGGCGGCTACCCCGGGGCCTACCGGAAGGGACTCCCCATACACGGCCTGCAGGACGTGGACGAGGACGTCCTCGTGTTCCACGCGGGGACGAAACGGACTGGTCCGGAGTGCGACGCCCCTACCGTCACGGATGGGGGCCGCGTCATGACCGTTGTGGGGCGGGGTCCGGCTCTGGCGCAGGCGAGGGAAAGGGCATATGATAATGTGTCCAGGATCCACTTCGACGGGCTACTCTATCGCAGGGACATAGCCCTGCTGCAAGGGGCGCCCGTCGCCTAGGTCGGGATCATGGTTGGACAATCACATCTGTGTTAGAAAGGAAGTCGCGAATGCCGCTGGTTGGTGTGATAATGGGCAGCTCGTCCGACGAGCCCACGGTCAACGAAACGGTCAAGGTCCTGGAGGAGTTGGGAGTGGACTACGAGGTCAGGGTCATGTCGGCCCACCGGGCGCCCGACCGCGTCCGGGAGTACGCCACCACCGCTCGTGACCGGGGCATCGAGGTGTTTATTGCCGCCGCGGGAGGGGCCGCCGCCCTCCCCGGCGTTCTCGCCTCGTGGTCGACCCTTCCCGTAATCGGCGTACCCCTGGCAAGCAGCGAGCTCAAGGGCCTGGACGCCCTTATGGCCGTGGCCCAGATGCCCCCGGGCATACCGGTGGCCTGCGTTGCCATAGGCTCGTGGGGAGCGCGCAACGCCGCCTACCTGGCCGCCGAGATACTGGGAATCAAGCACGACGACATCAGGGAATCGTATGAGCGCTACAGGGCAAGACTCCGCGAGCGCTAGCGCCGTTCGCTGGGCCGGGAAGCCGCCCGCGGTGCTCTGCGACTTCGACGACACCACTGCCGAAGAGAACGTCGCCTCCCTGTTGCTGTCCCGCTTCGGGAACCACGAGGGGTGGGAGCGGCTGAGGCAGGCCCACCGGGAGAAGCGGATCGGCCTCAGAGAGTACCAGGAGCGGGCTTTCCGAACGGTGACCGCCGGCAGGGACGCCATGCAGGCCCACGTGAAGGAGAACGCGACCCTCAGGGCCCACTTCAAGGAGCTCTGGAGCTATTGCCGCGCCAGGCAGGTCCCGGTGGCGATAGTGACCGTGGGGCTGGACTTCTACGTGGACGCGCTCCTGGAGAGGGAGGGGCTGCAGGAGATACCCAGGTACTCGGTGGAGACCGAGTTCACCCCCCACGGCATCGCTTACCACTACCCTCATCCCTGGGAGAGCGCGGGTGGCTCCAGCGAGGAGCAGTGCGGTCTCTTCGGCAACTGCAAGTGCCGGGCGCTGATGGAGCACCGCAGGCGGGGCTACACCATCCTCTACGTTGGTGACGGCAGGTCCGACTTCTGCCCGGCATCCATCGCGGACAGGGTCTTCGCCCACGGGCCCCTGGCGGAGCTGATGGACGAGCGGCAGATGCCCTACACGCCCTTCCGGGACTTTCGGGACATGCTGGAGGCGCTCCGGGCCATGGAACGCCCCGTGGATGACGGGAACGAAGCGCCGTTGGGAGGCTCGGGATGATCGACCGTTACTCCAGGCCGGAGATGAAGAGGGTCTGGTCCGACGAGAACAAGTACGGCAAGTGGTTGGAGGTGGAGCTCGCCGCCTGCGAGGCCTGGGCGGAGGAGGGTGTGATCCCATGGGAGGACATGGAGAAGCTTCGCAAGGCCCGCTACGACCACCAGCGCATGCAGGAGGTGTTCGAACGCACCCGTCATGACGTGACGGCCTTCCTCGCCGCGATCGGCGGCGGCCTCGGGGAGGAGGGCCGCTGGCTCCACCTGGGGCTGACCTCCAGCGACGTGATGGACACGGCCCTCAGCCTGCAGCTCATGGAGGCTGGCGAGATATTGGCCCGTGAAGTGGATGACCTGCGGGAGGCACTGGGAGAGGCCGCCTTCCAGTACAGGGACACGCCGATGATGGGCCGGACCCACGGCGTGCACGCCGAGCCCACGACCTTCGGGCTGAAACTGGCCCTGTGGTGGGAGGAGGTGGGCCGCCAGCGGCGGCGCCTGGACGATGCCTTGTCCAGCGTCCGGGTCGGCAAGATATCGGGCGCCGTGGGCACCCACGCCACGGTCCCGCCCGCCGTGGAGGAGAGGGTGTGCGCGAAGCTGGGGATCGAGGCGGCGCCCGTCTCCAACCAGGTCGTCCAGAGGGACCGGCACGCCCATTTCGTGCTGACCCTGGCGCTCATAGCCGCGTCCCTGGAGAAGTTCGCCACGGAGTTCCGGCACCTGCAGCGCAGCGAGGTGCGGGAGGTGGAGGAGCCCTTCGGCCAGGGCCAGACGGGCTCCTCTTCCATGCCCCACAAGCGCAACCCGGAGCTGTCCGAGCGGGTATGCGGCCTGGCGAGGCTGATACGGGGACACAGCGTCACCGCGCTGGAGAACGTGGCCCTCTGGCACGAACGGGACATCAGCCACTCCTCGGCCGAGCGGCTGATCCTGCCCGACTCCTGCCTGGCCCTGGACTATATCCTCTCCATCTGCACCCGGGTGGTGCGGGGCATGAGGGTGTACCCCGATCGGATGCGGCGGAACATGGAGAGCACCCGGGGCATCCTGTTCAGCCAACGGGTGCTGCTGGCGCTGGTCGAGAAGGGCCTCGCCCGGGAGGACGCATACGAGCTAGTCCAGCGCAACGCCATGCGCAGCTGGGACGAGGAGTCCGACTTTCGGGGCCTCCTGGAATCCGACCCATCGGTGGCCTCGTATTTGTCCAACGAAGAGATGGCCGAGATCTTCGACTACGGGTACTACACCAGGTACGTCCGTGAGACCTTCGACAGGATCGGCTTGCAGGACGGCCACTCGACGCCGGCCCCGACTGCCGGCGCCGGGGCCGGCAGGATATGACGACTTTGCGCGGGCACACTATTTGACGGAGGGTTGATTTCGGAATGATTGTAGAGACAACTATGCCGGGGCTTCTCTATCGAGGGAAGGTCCGGGACACCTATGACCTGGGAGACGGGCTCCTACTGATGGTCTCCACCGACCGTATCTCCGCCTTCGACGTGGTGCTGCCCGGCGGGATACCGCACAAGGGGCTGGTGCTGGCCCACATCTCCCGGTTCTGGTTCGATCGGACCGCGGACCTCATAGACAACCACTTCGTCGCCATGGCCGAGGACGCTTCCGGAGTCGCCATGCCCGAGGGGCTCTCCCACGAGATCGCCCGGCAGTCCATGGTGGTAAAGCGGGCACAGCGCCTGGACGTGGAGTGCATCGTACGGGGCTATCTGGCCGGGTCGGCCTGGGCCGAGTACCGGCGTTCGGGCACCGTGTGGGGGCAGCAGATGCCCCAGGGTCTGGTGGAGGGCCAGGAGCTGCCCGAGCCCATGTTCACGCCCACCACCAAGGCGGACGTGGGCCACGACGAGAATATGACCCCGGAGCAGGTCCTGGACATGTTTGGCGCGGACATGGCCGGGCAACTCGAAGAGAAGAGCCTGGCCATCTACAGCTCCGCCAACGAGTATGCCCGGAGCAAGGGCATCATCCTGGTGGACACCAAGATGGAGTTCGGCCTGCTGGACGGACGTCTCATCCTGATAGACGAGCTTCTCACTCCGGACTCCAGCCGGTTCTGGGACGCCTCGGGCTACGAGCCGGGCCGGTCGCTGCCCAACTTCGACAAGCAGTACGTCCGGGACTGGCTGGACTCCCAGGGCTGGGACCACGAGCCACCGGCGCCCGAGCTCCCGGCCGAGATCGCGGAGAGGACCTCAAAACGGTACCTGGAGGCCCACCGGCGCCTCACCGGAGAAGAGCTTTCCCTGGACTGAACTGCGCACGACTGTCATCGAAGGAGCCCTGAGTAGAGTTGCCCGAGTCACGGCACCGAAGAAGCAGTAGAAGGACACCCAGACGGAGAAGGGGCGGCCCCAGCCAGGAACAGCAGCCAAGCAGGGGGCGATGGATGCGGGCCGCCACGCGCCGCAGGCTGCGGCGTTGGGCCCTGCTGGGGGCGTCGGCGACCATCGCCGTGCTGGTCATTGCGGGGCTGGCCCTCTCCTCGTATACGGGCGGCGCCCCGGCCCAGCCCGGCAGTGACGCGCTGGAGTACACCGAGGGAGTGGGGACCCCCGTGGACCTCATGACGTCGGTGGACCACCGGCCCGTGGGCGAATTCATCAGCTACAGCACCACGCCGCCCACGTCGGGACCGCACTGGGGCACCCCCGAGTGGGCCGAATGCGGCATTCACGAGGCACCGGTCCCCGACGAGCGAGTCGTCCACAACATGGAGCACGGACAGGTGGTCATCAGCTACAACCTCCCCAACGAGGAGGACGCCGCCCGGCTGTTGGACGTGGCCGAAGGGCTGCCGGATATGGAGAGCTGGACCGTGGTGCGCCCCTACGACAAGATCGAGGAGGGCACCGTGGCCGTGACGGCATGGGGCGTAATGGACATCGTCCAGGGTGTGGACGAGGACCGGATAAGGCGGTTCTACACGGAGTACGCCCGCAACCGGTTCAGCGAGGAGACGAGACAGGCGGGGCCCCTTCGCTGCACCAGTGTGGTCAGCTAGGATGTTCCTGGCCAGGGTCTACATCGCCCTGAAGCCGACGGTCAACGACCCCCAGGGACAGACGGTCCTCGGCAGCCTCAGGACCCTTGGCTTCGAGTCCACGGAGAGCGTCAGGGTGGGTAAGTACATCGAGGTCAGGATTCGGGAGGAGGACCGCGGGTCCGCCGGTCGCGCGGTGGAGGAGATGTGCCGGCGGCTGCTCGCCAACCCGGTCATCGAGCAGTACCGGTTCGACTTGGAGGAGCTACCCTAGCCCTCTATCGTTCCCTTGGTGCTGGGCACCTGCCCCGGCGCTCGCGGGTCCATCTCACAGGCGTACCGCAACGCCTTGGCCAACGCCTTGAACATCGCCTCGGCCTTGTGGTGCCCGTTGGTGCCGTTCTCGGTCCGGGCGTGGAGGTTGATGCGCGCCTCGATGGCGAAGCTCTCCAGAAAGTGGCGGACCAGGTCGCCGGGCAGCGTCTCCACCATGTCGCCCACCAGTGAGGCATCGATGCTGGCGTAGCCCCGTCCGCTCAGGTCCACGGCCACCGTCGCCAGGGTCTCGTCCAGCGGGACGACGGCGTGTCCCATGCGGCGTATCCCGCTGCCGTCGCCCAGCGCCTCCCGGAAGACCCTCCCCAGGGTTATGCCCGTGTCCTCGACCAGGTGGTGCCAGCCGGTGTCCACGTCGCCCTGCGCATTGAGGGTTATGTCAATCAGGCCATGCCGGGAGAGCTGGGCCACCAGGTGGTCCAGCATGCCGTTGCCCGTGGATACCTGGTACCTGCCCTCTCCGTCCAGGTCGATGGAGAGGGAGATGGCCGTCTCTCCCGTGCTCCGCTCCAGGCTGGCTCGACGCGTCGCCATCGTCCGGCCCTAGGCCAGCTCCTTCATCGTGTCCGAGAGGGCGTCGACCAGTGCATCCGTCTCGTGGGGCAGCCCCACGCTGGCGCGGATGTGGTCGACCAGCCTCGGGGTAGAGAAGTGACGCACGAAGACGCCCCGGCGGCACAGGCCTTCGAAGACCGCCCGGCCCTTGCCCTCGGGTAGCTGGCACAGGATGAAGTTGGCCTGGGATGGCCAGGGCTTGACGCCGGGGATGCCCTCGATGAGAGAGAACATTCTCTCCCGCTCGGCCACTATGGACTGGACCCGCTCGATGAGCACGGATTTGTCCTCCAGCGACGCCATCAGCGCGATCTCCGCGGCCACGTTGACGTTGTACGGGGGCTTTACCGCCATCATGGTCTGGGCCATCTCCGGGTCCATCACCCCTAGGCCAATGCGCAGCCCCGCCAGGCCCGCCCACTTGCTGAAGGTGCGCAGCACCATCAGGTTCGGGTATTCCTGGACCAGGGGCATGACGGTCCGGCCGCAGAACTCGTAGTATGTCTCGTCCACCACCACCAGCACCCCGGTCTCCAGCAGGCTGCGGACCTGCCACTCCTGGGCGATGTTGCCAGTGGGATTGTTGGGGGAGGCGAACAGCACGGCGCGGGTCCTCGAGTCCAGGGCCAGCTTGGTGGCCTCCACGTCGATCTCGAAGGAGTCGTCCCTGGGTACGCTGACCACCTCGCCGCCGCAGATGTTGGCGCAGATGGCGTACATCCCGAAGGTGGGGGTCGGGTCCAGAATGCGGTCTCCCGGGGCCAGGACCATGCGCAGGGTGAGGTCGATGATCTCGTCGCTGCCGTTGCCGGCCACGATGCGCTCCGGGTCCACGTCCAGGTAGTCCGACAGGACGGCCCGGACCTGGTGCTGGTCCGGGTCGGGGTACCGGTTATACTGGTCGTAGCTGCCCAACGTCTCGGTGACCCTGGGAGACGAGCTGTAGGGGTTCTCGTTCCCGTTGAGCCGGACCACCTTGTCAGGAGGTATGCCGGCCCTCTCGGCCAGCACCTCGGAGGACTCCACAGCCTCGTACCGGTTCATGGCCCTGATGTGGTCCTGCACGAGGTCCATCACTTCTCCCAAGGCTTCGACCCCCCTTTTCGTATCATCATCGGCGGGCCCAATTCATCACCGGCGGGCCCATGCCATCGCCGGCGGGTCAGGCGCCGGCCTTTGCTCCGTTTCCCCGCTCGGGGCCCAGCCTTATCTCGACGGCGCGGGCGTGCCCGGTCATGCCCTCCGCCCGGGCGATGACCGCCGCCGCCCGCGCCAGCTCCGGGTAGTCCGCGGGCTTGAGGGCCACCACGGGCATGGTCTTGAGGAAGTGGTGCACGCTCAGGGCCGAGTTGAAACGGGCCGTGCCCCCGGTGGGCATGACGTGGCTGGGGCCCGCCATGTAGTCCCCCATCACCTCGGGGGAGAACTCGCCCAGGAACACGCCGCCCGCGTGGGTGACCTTGCCGGCCCAGTGCCAGGGCTCATCCACCATCAGGCAGAGGTGCTCGGGGGCTATGGCGTTGGCCAGCTCGATGGCGTCGTCCATGGTGTCCACGAGGACGGCCCGCCCCCGTGCCTCCATCGATGCCCTGGCCATGTCGGCCCGCTCCATGTCCTGGATCTGGCTTTCGAGTACTGACTCGACCTCACCGAGCAGCGCAGCGGAGGTGGTGACGAGTATCGGCGCCGCCAGCGGGTCGTGCTCGGCCTGGGCCAGGAGGTCCGCGGCGCAGAAGGCCGGGTTGGCCGTCTCGTCGGCTACGATAACCGTCTCGGTGGGGCCGTACAGGCCGTCGATGTCCACAGACCCGTATACCATCTGCTTGGCCAGGGTAACGAACACGTTGCCGGGACCGCATATCTTGTCCACCCTGGGTACCGAGGCGGTGCCGAAGGCCATGGCGCATATGGCCTGGACTCCCCCCACCCGGAACACACGGTCCACGCCCGCGATGTCCGCGGCCACCAGCAGGGCGGGGTCCGGATCGCCGTTGTTTCCCGAGGAGGGGCTGCTGAGGACCACCTCCTTGACTCCGGCGACCCGCGCCGGTATCGCCGTCATCAGGACGGTGGATGGATAAGTCGCAGACCCGCCGGGGGCGTAGATGCCCACCCGCTCCAGGGGCACTACCAGCTCGCCCAGGCCGGACGACAGGTCCACCCAGCTACGACGGGCGGTAGCCCTGTGAAACTCCTCGACCCTGGCGGCCGACAGCTCCAGGGCCGTCACCAGCTCGGCGGAGACGCGGTCCCTGGCCCGTGCGACGCGCTCGGCAGGGACCTCCACCTGCCACGCCGGGTCCTGCGGGGCCCCGTCCAGGACGTGGGCGTAGTGGCGGACCGCGTCGTCCCCCCTGTGCCGGACATCGTCCAGGATACGCTGGACCACCTGCACCGGCGAGAGCCTCTCGCCGAACACCTCGACGGTCCTGGCTTCGACGCTCGGGGGGAGGGAGTCCACCTGCGAGGGGTCTACCCTCCAGGTCTCTCTTCCGGCCTCCGCCAGACCCTTTATCATCCTAAGAAGCATCCAGGTACTCCCTGACGAGCCTCGTCGACTCATCCACCGCCGTCTGCCGGTACTCGGCGATCTTCTCCCTAGGGACCAGGCGGTGTACTCGCTCCAGCCCCTCGGGGACGGAGCTCAGGAACTCTTCGACAAGATCGGCGGCCTCGGCACTGTCCTTGTACATGCGCCGGGCGGCCCCCCGGAGACGGTCCCATGTGTATTCCCAGGTGGTGAACTCCGACACCCATTCCCGCCAACGGGTAAGGGTCTCGGGGTCGATGAACTCCACCGCGACGCCCTCTTCGGCGCCATCCAGGGTGCGTCGGAGCCCCTCCATGTCTCCCATCTGCTCCCGGGCCGTCATGTCCATGTCCAGCTGCAGGGCCCGGTCCCAGATGTTGCCCACGATGCGGTCCCCGGGCTCACCGGGTCCGTCGAAGTAGTTGCGGTATATCTCCAGTATCCAGGCCTCGTCGGCCACCAGGTGAGTGATGTATCCTGCCAGGAACGCCCTGGTGGCGTCGCTCACTCCTCCCCCGTTGGAGGCGGCCAAGGCCGGGTGCTTCAGGAACATGCCCTGCACTCCGGACCCGATCTCGGTGATGGAGAGCGGCGCGAAGTGGGTGTCGTCGCGGGCCCATTTGGTCATGATCCTGATGTCGGGAGAAGTGGAGCCCAGCAGGAAGGTCCCCATGGCCGAGTCGATGGCGGGGTGGCTGAGCCTGGACGCTGCCTCGCTGGCCAGGACCATATGTGTGGGCAGGTTGGGCAAGCTAGCCTCCCTCCAGCCGGTCGAGAAGCCTCTCGTACGCCGGGGAGCTTCCCTCGAACAGGTAGCTGATCTGGGAGGCGAATATGTCGGTGCCCCCGGAGTCTCTCAGGTGGTCCACCGCCTCCAGGAGCTGCTCCCTGGGCACCACCAGGCTGACGGACCAAGCCTCCTCTTCGCGTACATTATACACGCTGGAGATGGTGGGCCCCTCCAGCCCTGCGAGGTCGGCCTTGGAGAGTATCCTGGCGCCCACCGCCTCGGCTGAGTCTCCCCGGACGTTGGCCGTCAGGTGGTAGAAGGAGCCGGCGCGCAGGTGTCCCTCCATCAGCTCCAGGATGTTTCTGGCCAGCTCCAGTGCCCTTGGCGACTCCTTCAAGAGCTTGCGGTTCCCTATGAGGCAGGCCTGGGAGGCGAGGACCGAGCCCTCGGCCAGGGTCTTGAGCCGGTTCTCGCGGAGGGTGACCCCACTGGCCGTCAGGTCGGCGATCAGGTCGGCGTACCCCGCCTCGGGCGCGGCCTCCAGGCTGCCGCTGGCCTGGACCAGGGAGAAGTAGTTGATGCCCCGGCTGTAGAGGAAGGTCCTCACCAGCCGCGGGTACTTGGTCGCGATGCGGAGCTGCCGGCCCGTCTGGCGGAACTCCACGGCCAGGTCGGCCAGGTCGTCCGTGGAGACCACGTCCAGCCACGACTCGGGCACGGCGATGACCAAGTCACACTGTCCGAAGCTCAGGTCCTCGATGAGCTGCACGACAGGGCTTCCCTCCCGGCGGCTCTCCAGGAACCGGTCCAGGCCCGTTATGCCCAGCTCGGCGCTCCCTTCCTCCATCTTCTGCGTGATGTCGCCCGTGCGCTGGAAGAGTACGGTGGCGCCGGGCAGCGCGTTGATGGTCGCCATGTAGCGACGGGCGCTCGGGCGGTCGACGGCCATTCCGCACGACTTGAGGAAGGCCAGGGTGGGCTCGTAAAGGTCGCCGTCGCTGGGAAGGGCGAGCCTTATGGCGGCGTCGCCGGGTCGTGCGCTGCCGCGGGTCGCACGGCTCTCTCTGGGGAGGCGGTCCGTCCGTACCGTATCGGCTCTCACGCGACTCCCTCGGCGCGGGGCCTGCCGGAGACCTCCGCTGCGAGATGGCTCGTGGACTCTCCCGACGTGTCCACCTCCACCACCTCGGGTATGCCCCGGTCCCGGGCGTAGTCGAGGCCCTGCTCGAGGTCTATGCCGCGGACGTCCATCTCGACGCGCTTGCCCGAGCGCCGCAGGCCGTCTGCCAGGTGAGCGGCGTGCCGGTAGCCCTGGATCGTCGCAGCCAAGACCAGCACGTCGGCGCCGCTTCGGGCGACGTCCGTCTCTCCTGAGGCCGTCACTTCGAGGAGCCTCTCGGCGGTGTAGGCGAAGCCCAGGGCTGGGAGGTTGGACCCACCGCCCAGGGCCCTGGCGAGGCCGTCGTACCGTCCGCCGCCACCCAGGGAGCCGTCGCACCCGTCCAGGGTAATCTCGAAGACGGTGCCGGTGTAGTATGCCAGGCCTCGTGTCAGACCAAAGTCCAGGCTCACAGCGTCAGCGGGCAGGCCCCGGGCCTCGGCGATGGGGATGACCTCCTTGATCCCGTCCAGGGCCGAGGCGTCCAGGCCCGCATCACCGATGACCTCTTCTGCGCGATGGATGGACGAAGCCGGCTCCCCCCGTATGGACCCAAGTCGGGACGCCAGCTCCAGTCCCCGGTGCAGCCTGTCGGGGTCGTCCGCCCCGGTGAACCGACGCAGGAGGCGGTCGACGATCTCGGCAGGGTCCCGCTGGGCGGGCGAGCCCAGCTCCTCGCGCCGCATCAACGACTCCAACAGGTCCCGGGCCCCCTCTGCCGGCAGGCCGTCGGGGGAGCTGCCGTCTCGCATGGGCGTCCGCAAGATGTGGAGGGCCTCCGCCCGCTGCTGCACCCGGGTCATGCCCGCTGTGCCGTCCGTCAGGTCCGGGATGCTGGCCAGGATGAACCCCACGGCCCGGTCCGACAGCTCCAGGGCCTCCAGGAGCCGGTACAGGATACCCTGATCCGTCATCACCATCCTGTGACCCTCGATCCCCAGATGGGCGAGGGCGCCGTGGCTGATGGAGAGTATCTCGGCGTCGGCCCTGACGTCCACCGAGCCCAGCAGCTCCGCCCCTACCTGGGTGAACTGCCGCGGAACCTCGGACCGGTCCCCGTAGCGGAACACGGGCCCAGAGTATTGGACGCGCACGGGAAGGCTGGGCGCGTCGCCCTCCAGGTAGTGCCGCACCACTGACGAGGTGTACTCGGGCCTGAGGCTGACCTGGTTGCCGCCGGGATCGTTGAACGTGTACATGCGGGCGGCCAGCTCGCCGCCCGACTTGCGCAGGAACAGCTCGGTGGGCTCCAGGATGGGAGTCTCCAGGAGGGCGTAGCCGTGGGCTGAGAGGAACTCCCTGAAGCGTTCCTGCAGCCGGCGCAGCACTGCCAGGGACTCCTCACCGGTGTCGGGCATGCCGTGTAGGCGGTCTAGTCGGTCCATGGCTGAACCAGGGTATTGTACACCAGCCGCCATTGGACATGGAATAGAGGCGAGGGCGCCTTAAGAATAGGTGGGGATTCCTTGCCCGCGCGGAGCGGGAGGGTGGGAGGCTGGGTTCGATAACCCGGGACGGGCCTGGTTGTTGCTCAGAGCATCCCTAGGGGTGGGCCATCAGGCCGCCGTCCACGTATACCGGCTGGCCCGTGGTGTAGTCGCAGGAGTCGGAGGCCAGATACACCAGCAGCGGGCCTATGTCCCTGGGATGTCCCTTGCGGCGGAGGGGGATGTAGCGGACCAGAAGCTCCCTCGGCGTCTCCTCCGAAGGCTCCTCGGAGGCGAACCAGCCGGTGCCGATGGCGTTAACGCGGACCCCACTCCGGCCCCATTCCAGGGCCAGGGACCTGGTGAGCTGGAGCACGGCTCCCTGACTCGCACAGTAGACCGCCGAGTTCCACAGGCCCCTCTCGGCCAGGCCGGTGGTTATGTTAACGATACGGCCCTTCCCGGCCTGGACCATCTCTCTCCCCACCTCCCGGCACATGAGAAAGACCGATCTGACGTTGCGGTCCATGACCGTCCAAAACTCGGCGAGGTCGACCTGGGTCGCGGGCTTTGCGAACAGGGTCTGGAAGTTGTTGACCAGTATGTCTATCCGCCCCCACTCCGCGATTGCATCTGAAATGGCGGCCTGGACGGCGGCTTCCTCCGCTGCGTCGCATACGACGCCCGAGGCGTCGCGCCGTCCAGAGGTCGCCCGGAACAGCTCTTGGTAGGAGGACGCCAGCACCCTGACCGCCGCCCCGGCCTCCTCCAGCGCCTCCACCAGGGAGGGGGTCAGGGCCGCGTTCCTGTCGGACTCCCGTGTAGCCAGGATCGCCGTCTTTCCCTGGAGGCTGAACTCTTCCAGTACGGTCACCGTTCCTCCACGTTCACGCCGGCGCGTGCGCCGCCCAGGCGAGAGTCCTATTCCAGGTCCAACGGTATGATGGGGGCATGTCCCGTGGGCGCCAGGCCCCCGGCAAGGCCTCCGCCGTCCAGGGTGACGGTCTCGCCGTTCATGTAGTCCGAGGCGTCAGAGGCCAGAAACACCGCGATGGGGCCCATGTCCTCGGGCGTGCCCAGCTTGCCCGTGGGTATGAACTCTCCTGACTTGGGCAGGGCGTCCCGCATGGAGTCCGTTCCCCGGGTGGGTATGAACCCTGGCACGATGGTGTTGGCCGTGACGCCGTAGCGTCCCAGGCTCATCGCCAGGGTGCGTGTGAGCTGGATGACCCCACCCTTGCTGCAGGTGTAGGCGTACATGTCCCGTCCGCCCCGGAGGCCGTATCCCGACGCCACGTTGATGATCTTTCCGCGGCCCTGGTCCACCATCTGCCTGGCGACGGCGCGGGCGCAGTAGAAGGCGCCGGTCAGGTTGGTGTCTAGGCCGGCGCGCCACTCTTCGTCGGTGATGTCCCATATGGGTGCGTGGACGTTCTCGGCCGTCCGGCCCGCGTTGTTGACCAGCACGTCCACCCTGCCCAGCACGTCCCGGGCGACGGCCACCATGCGCTCCACCTGGGCCGAGTCGCTGACGTCCGTGGAGACGGCCACAGCCCGGCGACCCAGGCCCTCCACCTCGGCGGCGGCCTCGTCGATGGGGGCCTGCCTCCTGCCCGCGATGACCAGGTCCGCCCCGGCCCTGGCCAGGGCGCGGACCATCGCCCGGCCAAGGCCCGTGCCTCCTCCGGTCACCACTATGGACCTTCCGTCCAGGCTCAGCTTGTCAAGCATCTTGGCCATGGTGAAGGGATATCAGTCCAGGTGGGAGGTCACCTCTCCGGCGGGGAGGGTGACCAGCCGGCCGTCGTCGCGACGAAGCAAAAGGGCTCCCAGCGGGTCCACGTCCTCCGCGGCGCCCACGTGTATCTCGTCGCCCCAGCGGACCTCCACCCTCCGGCCCAGGGTCTCCAGCAGGCCCTTCCACTCGGAGACCACTTCCACGCCGCCCGCGGCCTCCGAGGGCTGACCCGCCGCTAGGTAGAGGGTGTCCAGCTCGTGAAGCAGCTGCCTCAGGACCGGCTCCCTGTCGACGGGCTTGCCGGCTTCGATATTCAGGGTGGTCGCTATCTCCGCCAGCCCTTCGACCGAGTGAATGTCCAGGGCGATGTTGACGCCTATTCCGACGACGGCATACTCCACATGGTTTCCATGCATGGTGTTTTCCACCAGGATCCCGCTGACCTTCTTGCCCCCCAGCCGGACGTCGTTGGGCCACTTTATGCCGGGGGTGAGCCCTGTGGTCTTCCGGATGGCCCGCACGACGGCGACTCCGGACAATATGCTCAGCAGCGGCAGCGCCCGGGCCGAGGGGCGGAACAGTATGGACATGTGTATGTTCCCCTGCCCCGAGACCCACTGCCTCTGGAACCGTCCCCGGCCCGCGGTCTGGGTCTCGGTCAGGACGGCAGTTCCGTCGTCAGCGCCCTGTTCGGCCAGCCGGACCACCTCGTCCTGGGTGGAGGACAGGCTCTTGAAGTAGGATATCCTGCGGCCTACGACACGGGTGTGCAGTCCGTCCCGAAGCATGCCTGGCACCGGGTTCCCGGCCGGCGGAGACGTCACCTTACGGCGACTCTTTCTCTGCGGCGTCCTCTCCGACCTCGCCCTCTTCGACCTCGTCCTCCTCGTCGTCATCGTCGTCATCGAAGTCTTCATCGAGGTCATCGTCGTCGTCGAACTCTTCGTCGTCTTCCTCGGGCTCCGGGGCGGACGCGGCGTCGGAGAGGGAGGCCAGCCCGATGATGGCCTTGCCGCCGACCAGCCGTCCGTTCTCCTCGGTGGAGAGGTAGACATCGCACTCGGCCAGGTACTCGTCGTTCTCCTCCCGCTTGTCCGTCACTATGGCGGTGATGGCGACCAGGTCGTGGGGGACGGGCTGGCGAAATATTACGTCAAGGTGCTTGAGGGCCGCGCCCTCCCACGCCGTGAAGACCTGGGACATGATCGCCATGCTCATGATGCCGGGCACTATGGGCCATGACAGGTGCACGCGGGCCGCCGACTCCTCGTCGGTGAACCTGTTGGGAAGGGGCGCTCCCCAGAGCCGGCAGAAGGCCTCGACCTCCTCGTCGGTGATGTACTTTTCCACGGGACCGATCTCGTCGCCGATCTCGATCTCCTCGTAGTAGCGGGTCTCGCGTCTCTGCATTGCTCTCTACTCCCTCGCCGCGTAGGACTCCTGGACCGCCGCCACCTTATCCCCCTTCTGGTTGGTGAAGGTGGTCTCCCAGACGATGAAGACCATCGATCCCGATCGGCCCGTCTTGGGGTACACGTCTTTCAGGTAGGAGCAGGCCATGAGGGAGTCACCGGCCTGTATGGGGGCCAGCGGCTCCACCATCTGCCCCGCGTGGAACCGCATCGTGCCGAACTTCAGGTCGATGTCGGGAATCACTACGCCGCGGATGAACAGGGTGCACATGGTCGGAGGGGCCAGCACGTCCTCGTAGCCCGCCTGAACGGCCGCCTCCACGTCCACGTAGATGGGGTTGGTCTCGCCGGTGGCGTTGCAGAACTCCCGGATAAGCTCCGCGCTCACGCCGAACGGCCCGGCCACGTGCTCCTTGCCCAGTAGGGACCTGTCGTACTCCAGCTCTAGCACCAATCCTGCCTCCTCCTAGCGTCCTACCGGTTGCGTACCTTTGATCGTCTGTCGAACGGGGGTCTCACGAACGAGGTGTCATGAGCGGGAGGGCAACGCCGCCGTGTCCTCCAGCCTCACGGGAAAGAAGTCTCCGGCCAAGAGGCCTTCCACCAGATCTTCCTCCCGCCTGATCTCCAAGGGGAAGGAGGTCAGGCACGTGGCGATGCCGCTGACCAGATGAGCGTCGCTTCCTCCGATCGCCTTGTATCCTCGCTGGTCGGCTAGCATCTGGGCCCGTTCGTTCTCGCCCTTGCGGCCCCCACCGTTCAGCGTCTCCACAATACTGACCAAGGGAAACTCCAGACCCCTGTCGATGAACTCGCACAAGCCGATGCCGGTTCTTCCCGGATGGGCGGGCAAGGCCACGGCGCCGTGGGCGCGGGCCTCGCTCATCAGCTCGAAGGAGTCCATGGACACGTCGGAAAAGTCCAGGGCCCCCTCCAGGCTCCGGGTTACGCCATAGACGAGGAAGTGGCCGTGCCTGGTGTCCAGCTCCGAGCCCTTGAGCACCACCACGCCGTGCTCCCGGGCGAGGGCTGAGTAGTCCGCGTCGCGGTCGAACTTACGGTGTTCGGTCAGTACGATGGCGTCCACCCTGTGTCCCCTCTTGCGGAGCACCTGTATCCACTTCAGGTACTGCTCCACCGTGGCCCGTGAGTCGTCGGAGGAGACCGAGTGGCTGTGCATGTCTATGAGCGTCCGTGTTGTCAGCGTTGTCTCCCGGAGGCGGCCGCCTTAGAGCGACGGGCCGCGACGCGTCCCTTCAGCCACGAGGTGAAAGTGTGTCCCAGGGTCACCGGGTCCTCCACCAGGAGCGGCACGTCGGCGTTCCCCTTGGATATCTTCGCGTACACGAAGCCCGGTCCGTCGACCTCCAGCGCGGCCGCCAGGGCGGCCCTGAGGCCTTCGCCGTCGTCGGCCCTCCAGGTCTTAAGCCCGCAGGAGCCGGCGACCGCAGCGAGGTCCAGCCGCTCGGTGAAAGTGGGCTGCCCGCCCGTCGAGGCGTAGGACTCGTTGTCCAGCACCACCAGGAGCAGCTTCCTTGGCTGAAGGTACCCGATGCTGGTGAGGGCGTTCATGTTCATGAGCATCCCGCCGTCTCCCTCGACGCCCACGCAGCGGGAGATGGGCGCGTCTTCCAGGGAGAGGCTCAGCCCCAGCACGATGGAGCTCACCAGCCCCATGGAGTCCACCACGTACAGGTGGTTGGGCCGCCTGCCGGCGTGGGCCATCTCGCGGGAGGTGGCGCCGCAGGTCAGGACCACGGGGTCGTCGGGGAACTCCCCGGCGATCATCTCCAAGGCGTCCATTCGCCGGGGCCGCCCCGGTCTATTGCCCGGGTTATTGGGTGAACCGGCCATCTCGCCAGCGTTGCCCATTCAGTCCTTCAGGTTCAGAAACACCACCACCGGGCGGTGCGTCAGACGTGTGTACTCGTCGGCCCGTTGGATCGCCAGGGGCCACTCATCGGTGGGCACCCGGTAGTCCAGCACGAACGCCTTCAGGCCCATGGCTTCGACCATGTCGATGGCGTGCTCGGAGAAGGTGTGGACCGCCGAGTTGAACTCGCCGAACCCACCTCTTCGGATGGCGAACACCAGCATGGGCATGTGGTAGGCCATGGCGAAGGTGGTGAGGGCCACCATGGAGTTGCCGAGGCCCACGTCCTGGTAGAAAAGCACGCCGGTCTTGCCCCCCATGGCGAGCCCCGCGGCTATGCCGATGCCCTCCTCCTCCCGGGCCACGGAGAAGCAACGCACCGCGGGGTCGTCCTGGAAATGCCGGACCACCGGGGCTCCGTAGCTGTCCGGTACGTGGATGAAGTAGTCCGGCCTCACTCGATGGAGGCCATCGATGACTGCGGCGCAACCCGCTTCTTTCATTCTCATGGGCCAGACAGACCTGTAAGCCGGGTCCTGTATCCCCGCAGCGTGCGTGAAGGTCGCCAGAGTCCTTCCCTCGCCGGCCGGGACGGTGACCATCTATCTAGGTCCGGCGTTGCCGCCGGACTCGAGCAGCCTACCCGGGGACAGGCCGGGCGCCTTTAGTCCCCCTATTCGGCCTTGCTCCAGGTGGGGTTTAGCCGCCGTCGTGTCGCCACGAACGGCCGGGACGCTCTTACCGCCCGTTTTCACCCTTACCCGCACCTCGGATGTCCGAGGCCGCTGGCGGTGTGGTCTCTGCGCTACTTTCCGTACCCGCGACGCTGGCGCTCCTCGCCGAGGGTCCTGGGAGTTACCCAGCACCTTACCCGGTGGAGCCCGGACTTTCCTCTCCCCCGGCGCCCTTTACAGGGCCGGCGGGGCAGCGGTCACCCGGTCTCCCTGGCCCGTGGGAAATGTAACACACCGTCTGTCGAGGGTCAAGGTACGAATTCCGTCGCCGTGCTAGCTCATGAACAGGATCCGGCCGCAGCTGTTGCACAGCACCGGCTCCCGCCCGGTCCTTGCCCTTTGAAGCTGGTGGGTGGGCAGCGCCATGCCGCAGGCCCGGCACATCCCTCCCTGTACCTTGGCCACGGCCCATCCCTTCTTGGATACCCGCAGCCGCTCGTAAAGCCGGATGTCCTGCCCGCTCACCTGGGCCACCATGGAGTCCCGCCGTCCCTCCAGGTCCGACAGGTCCGCCCGGCGGTCCTTCAGCTCCCGGCCCAGCTCGACTTGCTCCACCTGCCACCGCTCTTCGGACTCCACGGACCTGGCTGCCAACTCTTCCATGCCACGTTGAGCTTCGTCCAGGGCGACCATCGACTCTAGGACGCGCTCGTCCAGCACCTGGAGCTGCTCCCTGAGGAAGGAGGCCTCCTTCTGGAAGCCCTCCATTTCCCGCACACTCTTGATGGTCCCACTGTAGAGCCGGGCCTCCACCTCGTCGACCTTGACCCTCAACGACTCGGCCTCCACGGACTCCGAGCGCTGGCGCACCGTCAGGCGGTCGATGGTCTCTTTGAACGCCTCCCTCCGCCTGGCCAGCTGCTCGATCTCACTGCGGTCCCCCAGACGCCGCTCGATGGCCGTAATGCGCTCCCGGCATTCGGCCGTCTCCTGGTCCAACTCCTGGAGGTCGTAAAGCTGCTTGAGGGTAGTCACGAGCGTTGCCCCAATGGCAAGGGTAGTCAGGCCCTAACAGTAAGGATGGTTAGGATTGTATGTAGCCGGTGTGTCGATGTCAACGACGCCCTCCGCAGGTGCAAAGGGTGCCCACAAGTGATAGAATCTTGGGAACACAAACCCTACCAGGGGTTGCCGCGTGATCCGTATCTACAACACACTCACCAACCGGGTCGAGGAGCTCGTTACGCTGGAGCCGGGAGTTGCCCGGATGTACTCCTGCGGACCCACCGTGTACCGCTACGCCCACGTGGGGAACCTGCGGACCTACCTGATGGCCGACTGCATCCGCCGCCTGCTTGTCGGGCGGGGGTACAAGGTCACCCACGTGAAGAACATCACCGACGTGGGCCATATGCGCCAGGAGGCCCTGGAGACCGGGGGCGACAAGGTGATCGTGGCCGCGCTGGCCGAGGGGAAGACGCCCCAGCAGATCGCCCGCTTCTACGCCGACGCCTTCCACGAGGACGAGAGGAAGCTGAACATCCTCCCAGCCGACCACTTTCCCTGGGCAACGGACCACGTACGCGAGATGATCACCGTCATCCAAGACCTGTTCAGGAACGGCTACGCCTACCAGGCGGGGGACAACGTGTACTTCGACGTGGCCAGGTTCTCCGCCTACGGGAGGCTGTCGGGCAACGTCGGGGCGGCCCTGATGGAGGGGGTCCGCGTCGAGGTGGACCCCCTCAAGAGGGACCCGCGGGACTTCACCCTCTGGAAGTCCGCCGAGCCCGGCCGCGACATGAAGTGGGACAGCCCCTGGGGAGAGGGCTTCCCGGGCTGGCACATCGAGTGCTCCGCCATGTCCACCAAGTACCTGGGCACCCAGCTCGACCTCCACACGGGCGGTGTGGACAACGTGTTTCCCCACCACGAGGACGAGATCGCGCAGAGCGAGGGCGCCTTCGGCGTACCCTTCGTCCGCCACTGGGTCCACGGGCAGCACCTGCTGGCCGACGGGGTGAAGATGGCCAAATCGGCGGGGAACGAGTTCGTCCTGGCGGACCTGGAAGAGCGGGGATTCGACCCTCTGGCCTTCCGTTACCTCTGCTTCACCGTCCGCTACAGGCACCGTATGAATTTCACCTTCTCCGCCCTCCGGGCCGGGGAGAGGGCCTTGACCGGCCTCAGAGACAGGGTCTGGGTGTGGCGCGGCGAGCCCGCGCCCGACCGGGAGCCCCCCGAGGCCGCCGAGTGGCGGGCGCGCTTCAACGATGCCCTGGACAACGACCTCGACATGCCCCGTGCCCTGGGAATCACCTGGGAGATGGCCCGCTCGGACCTGCCCGGCGCCTCCAAGCTGGCGCTCCTGTTGGAGTTCGACCGGGTGTTCGGCCTGGGCCTGGACGCGGTCCCGGAGCGTTACCCGCTGCCCGCTTCCCTGGAAGACACCATCGCCCGGCGTGACACAGTCCGGTCGCAACGGGAGTACGGCCAGGCCGACCGGATGCGCTCGGACCTGACGGCCTCGGGATACCTGGTGGGAGACGCCCACAAGGCGACTCGCGTGCGCCCCAAGACGGAGCTGGAGAAGCGGGAGGAGAGGTGGAATGCCGTCTCCTCCTCCAGGGAGGTGAAGTCCCTCCTGGAGCTGCCTCCTGCCCTGGAACAGACAGTAGTTGTTGTAGCAAGTAACTACATCGAAGACGTGAAGCGTTGCACTGAGGCCATTCTCCAGTGGCTTGGGGAGGGGTCGTCGGAGCTGATCGTCGTGGACAACGGCTCCACCGACGGCACCTCCGAGTGGCTGGAGGAGCTCAGCGGCAGGGACCCGCGGGTACGGGTCGTCTATTGTGACCACGTTCTGGGCGACGGCGCGGCCAAGAACATCGGTCTGAAGCACGCCCGGGGGCGGTTCATCGCCGTAGTCGACACCTCGGTGGAGATGGTCGGGGACGTGCTGGGCCCCATGGCCCGGCGGCTGGAGGACGAGTCCATCGGCATAGTCGGCAGGTGGGGGCTGCTCACCGACGACCTGCATCACTTCCACGACGAGTCGGAGAGCGGGGACGTGGACGCGATGCAGGCCTACTGCATCGGGCTCCGGAGGGACGCGCTGGCCCAATCGGGCCTGATGAGGGAGACCTTCCGCTTCTACCGTAACCTGGACATAGACTTCAGCTTCCAGGTGAAGTCCCACGGCTACCGCATCGTGGCCGACGGGACATTGCCGATGGTGCGTCATGAGCACCGCCAGTGGGCCTCCCTGGGGGAGGCCGAGCGAGACCAGCTCAGCTTCAAGAACTTCAAGCGCTTCCTGAAGAAGTGGGGCGATCGAAAAGACCTGTTGGTCTCAAATACGTAGCGTTCAGCCATCGACGGACCGGCATCCAGGGCCAGCCTAATCGGCGATGTTGAACGCCGACTGTTCGTAATGGGGGGCTGACCTCTATGGGAGATGGTGGACCGTACCATCGCGGAATGGTGGTTGTGGCGCATCCCGACGACGCCGAGTACGGCTGCGCAGGGACGATGGTCAAGTGGTGCAGGGAGGGGATGGAGGTGGTGCTGGTCATCTGCACCGATGGGAGCAAGGGGACCAGCGACCGGGAGATCACCGGCGCGCAGCTTGCCGACATCCGGCGCAGAGAGCAGATAGCCTCAGGGGAGGTAATCGGCCTCAAGAAGGTCGTGTTCCTGGGCTACGAGGACTCCACGCTGCAGCCGACCCTGGAGCTCCGGCGGGACATCGCCCGGGAGATACGGCGCTACAGGCCCGACGTGCTCATCTCCCCCAGCCCCGTGAGAAACCTGTTCGTGACGGGCTACCTGGGACACCCAGACCACATGGCCGCCGGAGAGGCGACGCTGTCCGCCGTCTTCCCCGCCGCCAGGGACCACCTGACCTTCCCTGACCTGCTGGAAGAGGGGTTCGAGCCTCACAAGGTGCGGGAAGTGTTGATCACAGAGCACCGAGACCCGGATATGTGGCTGGACGTCTCCGACACCATCGAAGACGCCATCACGGCGCTCAAGGAGCACGTCTCCCAGGTGGGCGACGGGGTCGAGGACGACAAATGGATGCGCAACTGGAGAAAGCAGGCCGGAGAGCACCACGGGATGAAGTACGCCGAGACCTTCCGGCACTACCACCTCCGCTGACCGTGCCGGCCAGGCCTGAATTCGGCCAGACCTGAATACGGAGGACACTTCGATGGCCACAGAGAGCACATCCGCTCCGGAGCCCTACGTCTTCGCTGGGGCCGGCAAGGGCGGGCTGTTCAGGAAGGCCCCGGGCAGCGACTCCTGGGAGGAGTTGACCAACGGTCTGCCAGACTCGCCGGAGGTGCGTGCCCTGGCCGTCCACCCCCTTCAACCGGACGTGATCTTCGCCGGGACCCAGGAAGGGCTGTTCAGGAGCGGTAGCAAGGGGGACCACTGGAGGCCCATGAGCCTGCCCATTATGGGCTCCGTGATATGGTCCATCCTGTTCCGGCCCCACAACGTCACCACCATGTACGTGGGGACGGCCCCGGCCCAGATATTCCGGACCCGCGACGCGGGGGACACGTGGGAGCCCCTGCCCGTGGACCTGGGGTCGGACGTGGTGGCCATGTCCTTCGAGACCCGGGTCATCGCCATGGCCGCGGACCCGACCCACCCCGACGAGATATATGCCGCCCTGGAGGTGGGGGGAGTGATACGTTCCCAGGACGGTGGCGATAGCTGGGAGCCCATCAACCAGGGTCTTGCAGAAGGGGGCGAGGACCGGCTGGACCTCCATGGCGTGCAGGTAAGCCCCGTCGAGCCTCGTACCGTCTACATCAGCACCAGGGAGGGGATGTTCCGGGGTCCCGACAGGGGCTCCCGGTGGGACTTCATAGACATCTCCAGCTACTCGCCGATTCCCTACACTCGCTACCTGCTGGTGGGACCCACCCAGCCCAGCACTCTGTACGTGTCCATGGGCCGGTCCGCGAGGGGAGACGTGGGCTCCCTGCTGCGGAGCCGGGACCTGGGGGAGACCTGGGAGCGGATAGACCACGGCGTCAGCCCCAACAGCACGATGATGGTGGTGGGGGTCAACGCCCGGAGGCCCTCTCAGGTGTTCTGCGCTACCCGCCACGGGCAGGTGTTCGGCTCCCTGGACGACGGCGCCTCGTGGAAGGAGTACCCCCTTCCCGACCACGTGGACGACGTATACACCCTCGCCGTCGCGTGAGCCCCGGGTTGGGATGCGGCGGGCCATAGGGTCGGCCAACGTCCGATTCCCCAGTTCGATTCCCGGGCCGGTAGATGGCGCAGCCGGGCTCCGGTCCGCCGTCGAGACCCACGTGCCTGGCATGGAGAGGCGGCAATGAACAGGGCCCTTCGCGGCGTCACGGTCATCGACCTCACCGAAGTCTGGGCCGGTCCCATGGGAACGTCCCTGCTGGGAGACCTGGGCGCGACGGTCATCAAGGTCGAGTCCTTCCCCCGGGTGCCGACGACCCGGATCGTCGGAGGGCCGGCTGCCAGGGGGTTTACCAACGACGATGCGGCGGGCCCCAGGCCTTGGGACAGGGCGGCCATCCACAACATGGCCAACAGGAACAAGTACGGTGTGACCCTGAACATGGCGCACCCTCGGGGCCTGGAGGTGTTCGAGAGGCTGGCGGCGATTACCGACGTGGTGTGCGAGGCGTACGCGGCCGGCGCCATGGAACGGCTGGGCGTCACCTACCAGAGAATGAAGGATGTGAAGCCCGACATCATCATGGTGTCCATGCCGGGCTGGGGCGTCCAGGGGCCGTACAAGGGGTACGTAAGCCTTGGCAGCGGCATCGACGGCTTCACCGGGCACCACGCCCTCAGAGGCTATCCGGGGACCGACCCCACCGTGACCCCCGTTGCCCAGCACGCCGACGCCGTAGGCGCGGTCACCATGGCCTTCGCCGTCCTGGCCGCCCTGTACCACCGCAACCGCACCGGGGAGGGCCAGTGGGTAGACGTGTCGCAGGTCGAGGCGTTACTGCCGCATCTGGTCAGGCCCTTCATGGACCACGTGATGAATGGCCGTCCGTTGACGCCGGCAGGCAACCGGGACGCCCACATGGCCCCCCACGGGTGCTACCCGTGCTCCGGCGATGACAACTGGATCGTCATCACCGTGTCGTCGGACGCCCAGTGGACGGCCCTGGTCCGGGCCATGGGCGACCCGGACTGGGCCCGGGAGCCGGAGTTCGCGGACGCACTCTCGAGACACCGGAACCAGGATCTGCTGGACCGGCACATCCGGGAGTGGACCGGCGCCCGGGACAAGAAGGCGGTGGCGGCAACGCTGCAGGAGGCGGGCGTCCCGGCCCAGGTCGTGGTCGACGACGTGGACCTCTACGCGGACCCGCACCTGGCGGCGCGGGGCTTCTTCCAGCGCATCCGGCACCCGGTCATCGGGGAGCACCGGTATCCGGGTTACCTCTGGAGTCTCGGCGGGACACCACCGCCCGTGGACATCCCTCCCGCGACCTACGGAGAGCACAACCGGTACGTCTACGGCACCCTCCTCGGCATGAGTGAGGAGGAGATGGGCGACCTGGAGAGTCAGGGCATCATCGGCGACGAAGTCGTCGAAATCCTGTGACGGGAAGGCTCCCCTACCAGGCGACGGCGTAGGTAGGGCGGCGCGGGTCCGCCCCGGCGCACATGACGCCGGTCTCCGGGTCCCGTTGGGAGACTATCGCCCCGATGCCCGACTCGTTGGCGATGGGCACCACCTTGTGGCCCATCTCCCTCAGGTGGCTCCGGGTACCTTCGGGGACCCCCGGCTCCACGTTAAGCTGCCCCGGCAGATATACGCGCGGGTAGAAGGAGTTGGTGACGCTCTGGGACGAGAACCTGGGGGCTTCCACGGCCTGCTGGGCGTCCATGCCGAACACCACTACGTTCAGCAGGAGCTGCAGGTTGGCCTGGGCCTGGTTGTCGCCGCCCGGGCATCCGAGGGTCATGACCGGTTGGCCGTTCTTGCAGACGATGTAGTTGACCAAAGTAGTGCGGGGCCGCTTGCCGGGCTCCACGCCGTTGGGATGGTCCGGGTCGACGAAGAACATCTCGCTGCGGGTGCTCAGGGCGCATCCCAGCTCCGGGAAGAACACCGACTTCACGAAGGCGCCGCCGCTGGGGGTGGCGCACACCATGTTGCCGTCCTGGTCGATGACGGTGAAGTGGGTCGTCCCGGCCTCGCCCCCGCCGCCGTCCCCGGTGGCGGGCATGGCGGCCACCTCCTTGCCCTGGGCCGAGGGGGCGGTCGTGCTGTATCTCCAGGGGTCCCCCGACGGAGGCAGGCCGGGATGGGCCCCGTCCGGAGCGATGAGGGGCCGGCGGGCGGCCGCGTACTCCTTGGAGAGCAGGCCGTCGATGGGGACCTGGGCGAAGTCTGGGTCTCCGTAGAACCGCTCCCGGTCGGCGAAAGCCAGCTTTATCGCCTCGGTGACGGTGTGGATGTATTGCGGCGAGTTGTGCCCCATGGCCCTCAGGTCGAAGGGCTCCAGCAGGTTGAGGGCTTGGAGGAGCACCGGTCCCTGGGTCCACGTGGACTGGGCGCACACCTCGAGCCCCCTGAAAGACGTCTTCACGGGCTCCTCGAAGGCGGCCCGGTACCCGGCCAGATCGTCCAGGGACAGGACGCCGCCCACCCGGCGGGAGCAGCCGACGATTGTCTGGGCTATCTCGCCCCGGTAGAAGGCGTCGCGGGCCGCTTGCAGGCCCGACAGGCGGTGGCCGGGGGCCGACGACTCGGCTTCAACCATCTTGCCAAGTGTGGCGGCCAGGCCCTTCTGAAGCACGACCTGTCCCACCTTGATGGCCGACTCGTCCTCGTCGTAGAAGATGCCCATCCCGCCCGGAGGATAACGCCGGAACTGGTCCAGCGTTTCGATGGACTGGAGCGCCCCACGCATGTACTGGTACATGGGAAACCCGTGTTGGGCGTAATCGATTGCGGGTGCAATTACATCGCCCGCCGTCTTGGTCCCATAGGTCTCCAGGAGCGAGATGGACGCGTCCACCACACCGGGGACGGTGAAGGACAGCTCGCCGCGGGCGTCGGGCCCTGTGGGAATCTTGGACAGCCCCAGCCCCTTGAACAGGTCCACGGTCTGGCCTCCGGGGGCGGTGCCCTGTCCGCTGAGCACCCGCACCCGGCCGGTGCCGGCGTGGTGCATCAGGAACACGCACTCGGCTGCCAGGGAGTAGGAGGCGGTGGGCTCCACTACCGCCGCCGTGAATGCCGCCGCGGCCGCCGCGTCGAAGGCGTTGCCCCCCGCCAGCAGCATCCTCATGGCTGACATCGCCGTAAGGTAGTGCCCCGCCGATACGACGCCCCGCCTGCCGTGGACCACGGGCCTGCCGGTGTCGTACCTAAACTGTTCTTGCGTAGCCAACGTGGGTCCCTCCGAGCTCAGAATCGCCAGTCCGCCGCCGCTTCATGCGGGTCGGGGCAATTCTATGCCGGGCGGCTGCGGGCGTCAAACCCGGGCGGGCTAGTAGCCGATCTCCACGTCCTTGTCCAGCAGCAGGCAGGCCTCACCCCACTGGTGCGGGCTGTCCAGGCTCCACTCCTCCTGGAGGTCGGAGGGCTTGAGGCGAATACCCTCGTCGCCGCCGTATACGAGGCGGGCGATGCCCTCCCCCGAGTCATCCACCAAGGCGGTGTAGGCGGGACAGGGACCGGTCTTGCTTGACCAGCCCGTCACGTCGCACATGCGCTCGACGTCCATCAGGTCCCACGTTCTCACCCTGACAACCTGGTAGACGACGTCGGCGGTCTCGAACATCCTGGTCAGGGCCAGGGGGCAGTTCTCGCTCTCGATGACTTCTACCTGGAGGAACATTTCGGGAAGCCCCTGGGCCGGGGTCCGTCAGGAAACCGCCGTCGGCGTCGGACCGAAGATTCCCTCCAGCCCTGCGGCGGCGGCTTTCATGCTGAACCCCATCTCCCGGCCCAGGTGATAGGTGAGGCTGTAGGCGACCATCTCCGGGTCGACGGCGCCCGACAGCTCCTGCATCGACGTGGTGCCGCAGTCGACGATGCCGCAGGGGACGATGTGCTGGTAGGGCCCCAGGTCGGTGGTTATGTTAAGCGCGAGGCCGTGGTAGCAGACCCCACGGCTTATCTTGACCCCGATGGAGGCGATCTTGCTCCTGGGCTGGTCCGGCGCAGGGCCTGCGGCCCAGACCCCCGTGAGCCCCTCGACCAGGACTCCCTCGATGCCGAAGTCCCCCAGGGTCGCGATGATGACCCGCTCCAGTGTCCGCACGTACTTCAGCGGTCCTCCCCACTGCCTCAGGTCCAGGATGGGATAGGCGACGAGCTGGCCCGGGCCGTGGTACGTGACCTGCCCGCCCCGGTCCACCTCGTGCATCGGTATGTCGAGCCCTTCCGGCCCGTCCCGGTCCAGCAGGACCTGGTCCACGCTGCCCGTCCGGCCGATGGTGTAGACGGGCGGGTGCTCGAGCAGCAGCAGCGTGTTTGGGCGAGCCCCTGAGCGGACCTCGTCGGCCAGGGCCTTCTGCAGGTCCCAGGCGCGCACGAATTCCACGGCGCCCAGGTGGTGGACGGTGCATACCGGCTTGGACATCTAGTACACGGCCGTGTCCGGGCCCATGGCCTCGAGACGGTCCTTCACGGACTGGAGGAAGGCGCTTGCCTGGGCGCCGTCGACTATGCGATGGTCGAAGGTGAGGCACACGTTCATCATGGAGCGGATGGCGATGGCGTCGTGGCGCACGACCGGGCGCTTCTGGATTGCCTCGGTGGTCAGGATGGCCGCCTGGGGGTGGTTGATGATGGGCTGGGAGACCACGGAGCCCAGGGCCCCGGTGTTGTTCACCGTGAAGGTGCCTCCCTGGACGTCCGCCAGGGACAGCTTCCCCTCCCGCGCCCTGTTGGTCAGGTCCCTGCCGGCCTTGGCCAGGTCGGCGATGCTCATGGTCGTGGCGTCGTGAATGACCGGGACCACCAGACCGTCGGCGCCGGCCACGGCCACCCCTATGTTGATACGCTTCTTCAGGACTATCTTGTCGCCCCCCCAGGTGGAGTTCAGGTAGGGGTGCTCCCGGAGGGACTCGACCACGGCCTTGACGACGAAGGGCAGGTAGGTGAGCTCGGCGCCTTCCTTGGCCCGAAAGTCGTCCTTCATGCCCTGCCTGAGGGCGACCAGGTCGTTCACGTCGACCTCGACGACGCTCCAGGCCGCGGGGATCTCGTTGGCGCTGCGGGTCATGTGCTCCGCGATGATGCGCCGGACCGGGGAGAGCGGCACGTTCTCGTCGCCGGTGTCCTGACGGGCCGGTGCGGCCGTTTCTTGGTCTGCGCCTGGCCCTTCGGCGAACCTGGCTACGTCGTCCCGGGTTATCCGGCCGCCTACGCCGGTGCCCGTTACCCGGCCGAGGTCCACGTTCAGCTCGGCGGCGAGACGGCGAACCGCGGGCGAATACCTGGCCCGCTCCTCCCTCGGGGCGGCCTTGGCCGGGGCCGGGGGCGGCGGCGGCGGGTCGCGTCTGCCGGCGGGAGCGGATGTCGTGGCGGGAGCGGAGGTGGCGGCGGGGTCGTTCATGCCGCCGCCTGTCGGTCCGACGGGCGTAACGTCGGTTACCAGGTATCCGATGGTGTCGACGTTTTGCTGGGGAGTGGACGAGGCCTGTGGGGATGACGGGCTGGGGTCGGGCAGCTCCTCGTCGGTCTCCATCTCGGCGATGGGCGCCCCCATGGGGACGGTCTCTCCCTCCGCGGCGATGATGCGTGTCAGGACGCCGTTGACTGGGGAGGGCACCTCCATGGTCACCTTGTCGGTGACCACCTCTACCAGCGGATCGTACTTCGCGACCCTCTCCCCGGGGCTCTTGAGCCACTGGCCAATGATACCCTCGACCACCGACTCGCCCACCTGGGGAAGGTCTATGGTTATGGTCATGTCACCGCTCCGCGCAGACGAGCATCAGCGATAGCTAGTACGCGGCCAGGTCCCGCAGCGCCCGGGCGATGCCGTCGGTGTTGGGCATATAGGCGTCTTCCAGGGTGGGGGCGTAGGGCATCGTCGGTATGTCGGGGCCGCAGAGGCGGGTTACGGGCCCGTCCAGGTAGTCGAAGGCCTCCTGGGCCGCCACCGCCGCCACCTCGGCGCCGACGCCCCCGGTCATGTTGTCCTCGTGGACGATGAGCATCTTGCCCGTGCGCTTTACCGACTCGACGATGGTCTCGGTGTCCAGGGGCTTCAGGGACCGTAGGTCGACGACCTCCACGCTGGTGCCCTCGCCGGCCAGCAAGTTGGCCGCCTCCAGGCAGTAGTGGAGCATGAGCCCGTAGGTGACCAGGGTTACATCGCTGCCGCTCCGCTTCACCTCGGCCTTGCCGATGGGAAGGACGTACTCATCCTCCGGGACCTCTCCGCGGACGAGCCGGTAGGTCTTCTTGTGCTCCAGGAACACCACCGGGTTGTCGTCCCTGATGGAAGCCTTGAGGAGGCCCTTGGCGTCGTATGGTGTGGCCGGGGTGACCACCTTCAGGCCCGGGGTGTGGAAGAAGGGGACCTCCACGTTCTGGGAGTGGTATAGCCCGCCATGGATCCCGCCGCCGTAGGGTATCCTCACCACCATGGGCACGGAAAGCGCCCCGTCGCTGCCGTAGCGTGCGCGGGCCGCCTCGCCTATGAGTTGGTTCGCGGCGGGCCAGACGAAGTCGGAGAACTGTATCTCGGCGATGGGACGCATGCCCTTCATCGCCGCG
This sequence comes from Dehalococcoidia bacterium, assembly GCA_965207305.1. Classification (GTDB taxonomy): domain Bacteria; phylum Chloroflexota; class Dehalococcoidia; order Lucifugimonadales; family JAGWBF01; genus JAGWBJ01. The sequence continues at coordinate 1,069,002 of CBDBMB010000003.1, forward strand.
CCCAGGGCGATGCCGACTATGGAGGCTTCGGCAAGTGGGGTCTCGATGACCCGGTCCGGCCCGAACTCTTCGTAGAAGCCCTGGCTGGCCAGGAAGACGCCACCCCTCTTGCCCACGTCTTCACCCATGAGAAACACGTCGGAGTCGCGATGCATCTCCTCGAACATCGCGTCTCGGACGGCCTCTATGACGGACTTGACGGCCACTCAGCCTCCCCCGCCGGTCCAGGCGTTATCCCTGGTAGACATGATCGTAGACCGTGGACGGGTCCGGGAATGGAGCAGCCTCGGCGTCGTCGGTGGCGGCGTCGACCTCTCGCCGGGCCTGGTCGCGCATCTCGCCGTCCTGCTCCGCCGTCAGCAGCTCGAACTCCTGGATGTAGGCCTGAAGGGAGTCGATGGGGTCCCTTCTGCGCCCCTCCTCCACCTCCTCGGGACTCCGGTAGCGCCGGTCGTCGTCGTCGGTGGTGTGGGGCATGTACCGCTCCACCTTCATCTCCAGCAGCACCGGGCCGGTGCTGCGAGCGTGGGAGATGGCGTCCAGGGTGGCCTCGTAGACGTCGAAGGAGTCCATGCCGTCGACGACCCGCCCCGGGAAGCCGTAGGATGCGGCACGGTCGGCCACGTCGTCCACGGCCATCTGCAGGCTGAGCGGGACGGATATGGCGTACCGGTTGTTCTCACAGATGAACACCACCGGGAGCCGGTGTACCCCCGCGAAGTTCATCGCCTCGTGGCACTCGCCCTGGCTGGACGCGCCGTCGCCGAAGTAGGAGAGGACCACCGTTTCCTCTCCCCGCAACCTGCAGGCTAGGGCGTATCCCACCGACTGGGTGAGGCCCGCTCCCACCACGTTGGAGAGCTGGATCAGCCCGTTGGGGATGTTCGCCCCCTGGAGGGGGAACTGCCTCCCGCCGCTGTAGGGGTCTCCCTCCTTGCCCATGAACGAGAGCATGGCCTGGAGGGGAGTGAGGCCCGCGGAAACCTTGAGGGCGAGGGACCTGTAGTAGGGGAAGAGGAAGCAGCCGCCGTCCTTCACCGCGGCCAGGAGGCTCCCCAGCTCCGCAGCCTCGTGGCCCTGGCTGGAGGCGGCGATGGGGACCTTGCCCTGGCGGTTCAGTGTCCAGATGCGCTCGTCGAGGGTCCGGGCCAGCACCATCTGCCTGTAGAGGCCCACCACATCCTGGCCCGAGAGCGCGAGAGCCTCGTGTCTCGCCGGTGCTCCCTCGCTGGCCGGCGCCGATCCACCGGTCCTCGCCATCTGTCCCCTTCCCGCAAGCTCCGAGAGTGCTCGTAGGCCGCCATGCGGCCTGCAGGCCCTGGTTTGACTGTGCGTTGGCCGTATTATAAACCAGCAGACGAAATCCGTAAACGGCTGACCGGCCGTGGCCCAATGTCTCGACGCCCTCGGGGCAGGGGATTCTACTGGGCGTGGGGGGCGCGCATCAGGTGCCACTCCGTCGCCGACTCGTAGGCCTGGGCCGCTCGCAGGACCGTCTCCTCGGCGAAGGGCGCGGCCCCGAGCTGCAGGCCGATGGGCATCCTCTCCTGGGACGTGAAGCCCCCCGGAATGGAGATGGCGGGCATGCCCGTGAGCGCGTAGCAGCCAGGGTAGGAACGCCTGAAGAAGAACCGGGCCCGGACGGCGTCGGGGCTCTCGAAGGAGGCCGTTAGAGTCGTGTGCTTCGGCGCCGGGAATGGGGCCGTCGTCGACACGAGTACGTCGACGTCCTCGAGCGCCTCCACAAACTGGCGCCGGAGCAAAACCCTGGCCTTGGTTGCCCGGTTGAACACCTTGGTGGGCACCAGGGCGGCGGACTGAAGCCGTGTCCTGGTGGCGTGGTCCAGGTCCATGGACCGGGTCCGCAGGATATCGTCCCTGGCGCCGGCTCCCTCGGTGTCGGCTATGCCGACGAAGATGGGCCCGCCCAGCGCCGTCAGGGGTATGGATATCTCCTTCACCTGGGCGCCCTGCTCTCGGAACACCTCCAGCGACGCCTCTATGGCCGACTTGACGTCGGGATGCATGTCCGGGCTCTCGTGCAGCTCCTTGATCAGGCCGAAGCGAAGTCCCTTGACGCCGTCCCTCAGGCGTGCGGCGTAGTCCGGCACGGGCCGTCTGCTGGTGAAGGGGTCTTTGGGGTCGTGTCCGGCTATGGCTCCCAGCACCAGGGCGCAGTCCTCCACACGCTTGGTCATGGGGGCCGCGGCGTCCATGTACCAGCACATGGCTGTCATGCCGTACCTGCTGACCCGGGTGTAGGTGGGCCGCAGGCCCGTAACGCCGCAGTATGCCGCCGGGCCGCGGCCCGAGCCGCCCGTGTCCTCGCCCACCGACGCGGCGCACAGGTGGGCGGCAAGGGCCACCCCGGACCCGCTGCTGGAGTCCCCGGGCGTCCGCTCCAGATCCCACGGGTTGCGCGGGGTGCCGTAGGGAGGGTTCTGGGTGCCGCCCATGGCCAGCTCGGCCATGTTCAGCTTGCCGATGAGGACTGCGCCCGCGCCCTTGATCCTCTCGATTACGGTGCTGTCCTCCTCGGTGACGAAGCCCTCGTACACTCGGGAGCCGTTGGTGGTGGGGATGCCCCTGGTCCAGAACTGGTCCTTCACCGCGATGGGGACCCCCAGAAGCGCGCCGGACGTCTGACCGCGATCGATAGATGACTCCAGCTCCCGGGCTGCCGCCAGGGCCTCTTCTCCGCACACCGTGATATAGGAGTTGAGCTTGGAGTCCAGCCGGTCTATCCGGTCCAGGTACGCCTGGACCACCTCCACCGGCGACACCTGTTTCGACCTCACCGCCGCGGCCGTCTCCGCCGCGGACCAGAAGACGATGTCTTGATCAGCCATCCCTACTCTCCCTCGTCCGGAAAGACTACCGGCGCCTGGATGTCCCTCAGGTCCAGCTCCTTGAGGCGCTCCAGCTCCAGCATCAGGCTCTCGAACCGGGTGCCCACCTCCTCGACCTCGTCCGGCGCGATGGTGATGCCCGCGAGCCTGGCCAGCTCCAGGACTTGGTCTTCTCTGGACAGAGTCATACCCGTTTCCTCCTGTACACTACCCAGGCCACTGTGGCTGACGGTTTGAGTCCTTGAGGGGTGATGGGGCTGCCGCTCGTCGACTGCCGGTCTGCCGCTGGCAGACGCCGAGAGCGGTCCAATCCGGTATGGGTGGCCATAACGCACATAGCAGCCCCACGGACGCGGCGAGGCCATTGTAGATTCGGGCCCACCCGGTGTCAAATCGAGGCGCCCTCGAGAGGGGGAGTGCTGAAATCAACCGTGCCGTCGCTGGCCTCGACCTTCGGGCGGTGATATCATGTATGGGACCAGGCGACGAAATTCGGTGCCGACGCGAGAGGGTAGATGAGCAAGTTCTTGGACAGACTGGACAGGTTGAGCCGCGGACCAACCACCGCCATGGGCTTCGGCGCCGGGGGCAGGACCGAGAAGCTCCCCGGCATGCTTCTCGTGGGAGACCTGTCCTCGGGCAAGAGGTCCGCCCAGGCGGCGGCGACCCTCTCCAAGATTGGCGCGGATGGGGCCCTGGTCCCGGGAGAGGACTCCGATGGGGTCCCCAGCAACGTGGCCGAGGCGCTGAACGACGTCCCCTGGGGAGTCCGCGCATCGGCGTTGACGGGAGATGCTGTCTCCGGTCTCAGGGAGAAGGGATGCGACTTCCTGGCCTTCGGGGCCGAGGGGGCGCAGGTCGGCGCTCTCAGCGACGAGGACGCCGCGTACATTCTCTGTGTGTCCCAGGACATGGACGAGCAGGCTCTCAGGGCAATCGAGGACCTGCCGGTGGACGCTGTCCTCCTGACCCTGGATTCGGTGGGGCCTCCCCTGACCGTCCAGCACCTGCTGGCCATTGGGGCCGTAAGGGGCTCCTTCAGCAAGCACTTCCTGCTGGAGGCGCCGGCGGACCTGACCAGTGGCGAGCTGGAGGCATTGAAGGAGATGGGCGTGGACGGGCTGGTGGTGGACGCCACCGCGGCGTCCGCCAAGGAGATGAGGGGTCTCCAGGACAGACTGATGTCCCTCTCTCGCCGCCAGCGAAACCGTGGCAGGAAGGCGGGCGCAATACAGCCCCGGGACTCCTACGCGGCGCCGGCGAGCTCCCATGCGGAAGATGACGACGAGGACTTCTAGCAGGGCCAGCGCCACCCCGCCGTAGCCTGGGGCCGTCCTCAGCGGACTTAGGCCCTCAGCGGACTTAGGCCCTCGCCGGACTTTAGGAGGGAAACCGTGATCAAGGTAGGCATAATCGGGCTCGGTTTCATGGGCACCTCCCTGGGAATGGCATTGAAGCAGGCCGGGATATCCGGCCTGGAGGTCGTCGGGACCGACAAGGAGAGGGACCGCCCGTCGAAGGCGCAGAAGGCCGGGGCCATCGACCGCACCGTGGGGCGGCTCGCCGATGCCGCCGAGGACGCGGACCTGGTGATCATTACCACCCCCTCCAGCGCCGTGCGGGACGTGATGGAGACCATATCCTACCGCTTGAAAGACGGGTGCGTGGTCACCGATACGGGCGACTCCAAGAGGCCGGTGCTGGCATGGGCCGAGGAGCTGCTTCCCAAGCGCGTCAGCTTCATCGGCGGACACCCCATGCTGGGGGGCAACGCCGACCGCGCCGGGGGACCGCGGGCCAAGCTTTTCCAGGACCGCCCCTACGCGATCCTGCCGGCCAAGTCCGCGGACGAGAAGGACGTCAAGGACCTCACCGACATGATACGCCTGATAGGCGCCAAGCCCTACTACATGGACGTGGCGGAGCACGACAGCTTCGTGGCGGCCGTCAACCACCTGCCCGTGTTGCTCTCTGCCGCCCTGCTCCGTTGCACGTCCACAAGTCCATCCTGGGACGACATAGCCAAGATGGCCTCGGACCGCTACAGGAGCGTTACGGACCCGTCGGGCTCCGAGGTGAAAGCGGAGGAGGTCCTTGGAGCCAACGACGGCGCCATAGTCCACTGGATCGACGCCTTCATCCAGGAGCTCTACGCGATACGAGGTCTGGTCTCTGACGACGGGGACGACTCCCGCGCCGAGCTGGACCGGCTCTTGAGCGACGCTTGGGACAAGAGGATTAGCTGGCTCAACGATATGGTCACGCCCGAGTCGGTGGCCAAGGCCAACGCCCACCGGGAGCGTCTTCCCACAGCCACGGAGGGTATGATGTCTCTCTTCATCGGAGAGCGACAGGCCCGCCGGCTCAGGGATATCGGCAAAGACAAAAGGTCCAGGAACTAGGCGGAGAGCGGATACGAGGTGCGCCGGGTAATCAGCAGCCCTCCGGTCCTCGAGGGCGCCGTCACCCCCCCGGGAGACAAGTCCGTCTCCCACCGCGCGCTCCTGCTCAACTCCATCGCCCGGGGACGCGCCGAGGTCTCCGGACTCTCCAGCGGCGCCGACGTGGTCTCCACCATGGCTTGCCTCAGGGCCCTTGGCGTGGAGATCACCGAGGGCGAGAGCGAGGGATCATGGGTCGTCCAGGGCCGCTCGGGGATGCTCGCGGAGCCGAAGGATGTTCTCGACGCCGGGAACAGCGGCACCTCCATGCGTCTCCTGTCCGGCCTCCTGTCCGGGCAGCCCTTCTTCTCCGTGTTGACCGGGGACGGGTCCCTTCGTTCCCGGCCCATGGGAAGGGTCATCGAGCCTCTGAAGCTCATGGGCGCCCGTATCCTGGGGCGCGCCAACGACACGCTGGCTCCCCTGGCCATCCGGGGTGGTTCCCTCCGGGGCATCGAATACACGATGCCGGTGGCCAGTGCGCAGGTGAAGTCTGCCATAATGCTCGCGGGCCTGGCGGCCGAGGGAAAGACGGTGCTGCACCAGCCTGCCCTCTCCCGGGACCACACGGAGCGCATGGTTGATGCCATGGGCGGCATCATACGCCTTGACGGCTTGACCCTGGAGATGGAGCCGGCATTGCTGGAGGCCGTCGACGTCCACGTGCCGGGCGACATCAGCAGCGCCGCATTCTGGATTGTGGCAGCCCTGTGTCACGCCAAGGCCCGTGTGACCGTGGCCGGAGTGGGGGTCAACCCGACCCGCACCGGCATACTCACGGCCCTGGAGGCCATGGGGGCCCGGATCACTCAGCGTAACCCCCGCACGGAGGGAGGGGAGCCGGTGGCCGACCTGTTAGTGGAGTCCAGCGAGCTCAGCGCCATCGATGTGGACGGCGACATGGTCCCGCTGATCATCGACGAGCTCCCGGTCCTGGCCGTGGCCGCCTGCTTCGCCCGCGGGACCACCAACATCCGGGACGCCCAGGAGTTGAGAGTCAAGGAGTCCGACCGCATCGCCACCACGGTGCGGGAGCTCTCGGCGCTGGGCGCCAGCATCGAGGAGCGGCCCGACGGCATGGTGGTGCACGGCACCGGCCGGCTCACCGGGAACGCGGGCCGGAGCCATGGGGACCACCGCTTGGCCATGGCCCTGGCCGTCGCCGGGCTCGTTGCCCAGGGAGACACCGTCGTGGAGGGAGCCGAGGCCGCCGACGTCTCCTACCCCCAGTTCTGGGAGCACCTTCGGGGGCTGAGCGGCGAAGCCGAAGTCTCCACGCCCGCAATGGAGACGGCGACGTGAGCGGTCCCCAGTCTCCATGCCTCGACCCGCCCCAGCATCCCCTGTTGATAGTCCTCTCCGGTCCGTCGGGTGTCGGGAAGGACGCCACCCTCAACGAGGTCCGCCGCCTGGACCACCCGTGGAGCATCCTGGTGACCGCCACCACCCGCCCGAAGCGCCCCGGCGAGACGGACGGGGTCGACTACCTGTTCGTCGACGTGGAGACGTTCGAGGGGATGGTGGCGGCCGGCGAGTTCCTGGAGCACGCCGAGGTCTACGGCAACCGGTATGGCTCCCCCAAGAGCCAGGTCCGGGAGGCGATGGCCGCCGGCAGGGACATGATCCTCAAGGTGGACGTGCAGGGGGCGGCGTCCATCAAGGCCCTGGCGCCCGAGGCCGTCTTCATCTTTCTGGTCCCGGGTTCGATGGCCGAGCTGGAGGCGAGGCTGCAGGCAAGGGCCACGGAAACGAGGCGAGACCTCAGGCTTCGCACCGACATCGCCATCCAGGAGATGGAGAGCCTTCCGGCCTTCGACTACCGGGTGGTGAACCGCGACGGCTGCCTGGAGGAGACCGTGGCGGCGATAGAGGCCATCATACGTGCCGAGAAGTGCCGCATACCGCCGCGGCGGGTGTCGATGTGAACGACCGTACAGGTCCGGAGAGTCCCGTGAATGAACGGGGGACGACGTTGGAACGGATGCAGGGGCCGAACGCGACGCGCCGGTTGCCAAGCTGGATGAAGGTCCGCATGCCGGGCGGGCCCAACTACATCGACCTCAAGCGCCTGCTCAGGGACTCGAGCCTCCACACGGTGTGCGAGGAGGCCCGCTGCCCCAACATCGGCGAATGCTGGGAGCGCCGGGCCGCCACGTTCATGGTCCTCGGGGACATCTGCACCCGGCGATGCCACTACTGCGCGGTAACCACCGGCACTCCCATGGGAATAGACGTGATGGAGCCGGAGCGCCTAGCCCGGACCGTGCAGAAGCTGGGACTCCGCTACTGCGTCATCACGTCTGTGAACCGGGACGACCTTGCCGACGGCGGTGCGCTGATCTTCGCCCGTTGCATACGGCGCGTCAACGACCTGGTGCCCGGTTGCAGGGTAGAGGTGCTGGTGCCCGACTTCGACGGCTCGATGCCCGCGCTGGAGACCGTGGTCCGCGCCCGTCCCAGCGTGTTGAACCACAACATCGAGTCCGTCCGGCGGGTGTTTCCCAGGGTCCGGCCCAAGGGCGACTACCGCCGCTCCCTGGACCTGCTGGCGGCGGCCAAGGAGATGGACGCCGGGATGCCCACCAAGTCGGGGATCATCGTTGGAATGGGGGAGCAGTGGGACGAGCTGGTAGAGACCATGGAGGACCTGCGAAGCGTCGGCTGCGACCTGCTCACGGTGGGCCAGTATCTCCGCCCGTCGCAGAAGCACCTCCCGGTGGACCGGTTCTACAGCCCCGAGGAGTTCGACCGCATCAGGGCCATCGGCGAAGGGCTCGGGTTCAAGCACGTGGCCTCGGGACCCCTGGTCCGCTCCTCCTACCACGCCGACGAGCAGCACGATGCGGCGACCGCTACCCCGGCCTCTCGACCGTAGGGGCGTGGGGTCGTTCTCCCGGGTCGCCGCCCGCTCTTATGTAAACCCGTTGCAAAGGGAGATCCGGGCCAGGTAGGAGGACCGTAGCCATGCCCAAGGGAACCTTCCGGATCGAGTCGTCGGCCGGCCACAGGTCCTGGGCCGAGGTCGAGAACGGCCAAGTCCTCATCCACAGGACGTCCGTACCCGACGGCGACGAGCACGTCGTGGCCCTGGACCCGGAGACCCTCCGCAATCTTCTTACATGGGCCGTGCGGGATGACGCCGTGGTGGCCCACTTCACCGGGCCCATGGCCAAGCTGGTCCAGGAACACTCCGCGGAGCTGGGTATGACCCCCGAGATGTTCGTCTGGCACGCGGTCAAGGTGTTCATAGAGGTTGGGACCGAAGGTTAGCTGACGTTTAGGATAGGGGCCGACCATGAATTGGAAAGACTACATATCCAGCAGTCCAGAGATATGCCACGGCGCCGCCTGTGTCTCAGGCACCCGGGTCATGGTCGCCACCATTCTTGATAACTTGGCAGCGGGGCTGGATGCCGAGGAGATCGTGAAGAGCTACCCAACCGTCTCTCGCGAGGCTGTGCGGGCAGCCTTGCTCTACGCCTCCGAATTGGCAAAAGAGCGGGTGTTGCCTCTAGGCCAATAGGGGGCGCGGTGCGGTTCAAGAGTGACAGGGCCGACCTCCTCCTGACGAACGCCCGGGTGCTGTCCATGGAGAACGGGCGCCCTCCGGAGAGCTGGGTCGCGGTAACAGGCGGGCGCATCCTCGCGCTCGGCGGCGGTGATGGGTGGAAGGAGCTGCGGGGTTCGGGCACCAGGATTGTCGACTGTGCGGGAATGACCCTGGTACCCGGCTTCGTCGACGCCCACTGCCATCTGCTGGCATTGGCTTCCAGCCTCCGCGCCGTGGACTGCCGAGCCGAGGCCGCCGGGTCCGTCTCCCGGATCGTGGACCTGCTGAAGGTCCGGGCGGGGGCCACCCCGCAGGGGGAGTGGGTCAGGGGGTCCGGCTACGACGAGTTCTACCTGGCCGAGGGGCGGCATCCGACGCGGCTGGACCTGGACCCGGCTACGACCGGGCACCCCGTGCGCCTGGACCACCGCACCGGGCACGCATCGGTGCTGAACAGCCGAGGGCTCGACTCGGTGGGCATCGGGCGGAACACGCCCGACCCGCCCCACGGGATAATCGAGAGGGACGAGGCGGGAGAGCCCACGGGAGTCCTGTTCGAGATGGCCGACCAGCTGCGTCAGGCCTCCCCTGGGCTGGCCGCCGGCGCCTCTCGTGATGCAGCCTTCATGGACGGCGTCAAGGAGGCCGACAGGCTGCTCCGGTCGAGGGGAGTGACCACCGTTCATGACCCCAGCCCCGCCAACAACCTTGAACGGTGGCGGACCATTGGGGACCTGAGGGGCGGCGGGCGCCTGGCGCCGCGCGTCGTGATGATGGCCGGAGCCGCCCACTGGGAGTCATTCCGGGAGGCGGGGATGGTGACGGGCTGCGGGGAAGACGGACTGCGGTTGGGGGCCGTGAAAGTGATGCTGAGCATGGCCACCGGAGTCCTGCTTCCCGCCGCCGACGAGCTGGGCGAACTTGTGGAGGGACCCCACCGGGCGGGATACCAGCTTGCGTTCCACGCTGTCGAGCATGAGGCGGTGGAGGCCGCGGCGGACACCATCACGTACCTGCAGGAGCGGTGGCCCCGGCACGATGCCCGTCATCGTATCGAGCACTGCTCCGAGTGCCCCCCCTCGGTCCTGGCCAAGGTGCGGCGGAGCGGCGCAGTGGTGGTGACCCAGCCCCTCTTCACCCACCTGTACGGCGACCGGTATCTGTCCCTGACGGAGGAGGGGCTGCGGCCGCACCTGTACCCGTTGAGGTCCCTTGGGAGGGCCTCGGTGCCCCTCGCCGCCGGGTCCGACGCGCCGGTTGCGGCTCCCGATCCCTTGCTGAGCATATACGCCGCGGTTTCCCGTGTCACCCGGCGGGGGACGCCCTTCGACGCCGGTGAACCCCAGGGCATGACCGTCGCTGCCGCGCTGGCCATGCACACCTCGGGCGGCGCGTATGCCGGATTTCAGGAGAACGTGACCGGGTCCATCGCTCCAGGGAAGCTGGCGGACCTGGCGCTGCTCGACCAGGACCCGACTCGCGTGGAGACCGAGGCGTTGCCCGATGCGTTGAAGGAGGTCCGGGTGGCGATGACGCTGGTGGGGGGAAGGACCGTGTGGGAGGCCTAGCGGGTGCGCTCCATGATGTACTCGCTGAGCATCAGGAGGGAGGCGCGGGCCGGAATGTCGTCCAGGGATTCCAGGGACCGGGCGGCCTTCCGGCAGTGGTCGGCCACGACGCCGTAGCAGTCCTCGATTATCTCCGAGTTCTGGATCATCTCAAGCGCGGTCTTGAGCTGCTCGCCGGAGCCGTTCTTGCCCCGGGCGAACAGCTCCTTGACCGGGTTGCCGTCGGGGTAGCGCTCCACCAGCATGATGGTGGGCAGGGTCAGCACCCCCTGGAGCAGGTCGTTGCCCACGGGTTTCCCGATCTCCTCGGTGCTCCCCTGCACGTCCAGGATGTCGTCTACGATCTGAAAGGCCATGCCGATGTTGTACCCGTACTCCTCCAGGGCCCGGACAGTCTCCTCGGGCGCCCCGCTCAGGATGGCGCCGGACTCCGCCGCGGTGTGAAAGAGGGAGGCGGTCTTCCGGTAGATCCGGTTGTTGTAGTCGTCCCTGCTCTGCCGCCAGTTGTTGGTATTGAAGAACTCCAGCAGCTCGCCGCTCGAGAGCTGCATGATGGTCTCTGAGAACCGGCGGATGACCCGCACGTTCTCCGTGTCGCAGACGAACGTGGCCGAGGTGGCGAATACGTAATCGCCCAGGAGGACGGCCACGTCCTTGCCCCACACGTCGCTGACGGTGGCCTTCCCGCGCCTCAGGGGGGAGTTGTCCACGGTGTCGTCGTGGATGAGGGTTGCCATGTGCAGCAGCTCTACCGCCGTCGCCATGGTGACAGGCTGGTCGTGGTCATGGGGATGGAACTGGGACGCCAGCAGGGTGATTGCCGGACGGACCCTCTTGCCCTGGGTGCGGAAGACGTAGTCCAGGAGGTCCGGAAGAAAGGGGGTCTTTATGTCGGATATGCCGTGGAGGCGCTCCTCCACCTGCTTCAAGCGCTCCACGATGGGCCCATATATCCGGGCCGTGCGCGAATCCAAACCCTCGACCAAGACTACGCCCCTGCTCGCATGGTCTAAATCGCCTCGGCGCCCAACCGCGCCGTCTCCCGCTCCACCACGGCTTCGTCCAGCTTGACGTAGAGGGGCGCCGGCTTGGCGAGATGCTGTCCCGGGGGAAGGAACTCCGTGGTCGCCGACCAGGACCATCCACTGTCCCTAACGTCCCCGGAGAAGCCCATCATCTCATGAAGCCGCGCCGACGAGAAGGGGAGAAACGGAGAGAGGACCACTTTCAGGCAGCCGATGACGCTCAGCGCCACCCAGAGGACGGTCGCGGTGGAGTCGCGGTCTTCCTTCAGGGTCCTCCATGGCGCCTTGTCGTTCAGGTACCGGTTGGCGTCCTGGGCGAGGCCCATGGCCTGGCCTATGGCCAACCGGAACCGGCACCTTTCCAGGCTCCCTCCCACCGACTCCAGGGTTTCCGATGCCCGGGCCAGGAGAGCCACGCTCTCTGGGTCCAGCTCGGAAGGTGAGGGAACGGCGCCGTCGAAATTCCGGTATGTGAACGTCAGGACCCGGTTGACCAGGTTGCCGTAGGTGGCAACCAGTTCGTCGTTGTTGCGGCGCACGTACTCCGACCAGGAGAAGTCCGAGTCGCCCGACTCGGGCATGTTGATGGACAGGTAGTAGCGCAGCGGGTCCGGTTCGTACCTGTCGAGGTAATCGGGCAGCCAGACGGCCCACTGGCGGCTGGTGGAGAACTGGCGGTTCTCCAGGCTGAGGAACTCGTTGGCGGGAACGTCGTAGGGGAGGTTAAGGCCCCCGCGGCCCAGGAGCATGGCGGGCCAGATGATGGAGTGGAAGGGTATGTTGTCCTTGCCGATGAAATAGTAGGCCTTCGCGTCGGGGGCCTGCCAGTACTGCTGCCAATCCTCGGGCCGTCCCTGCCGCTGGGCCCACTCGGCGGACGCCGACAGGTACCCGGTGACAGCCTCGAACCACACGTAGATGCGCTTGTCGTCGTAGCCGTCCAGGGGCACGGGCACTCCCCACGAGATGTCGCGGGTTATGGCCCGGTCCTTCAGTCCGTCGTGGAGATAGCTGCGTGTGAAGTTGAGCACGTTGGGCCGCCAGTGGTCCTGTTGCCGCACCCACTCGATGAGCGACTCCTGGAAGGCGCTGAGGCGGAGGAAGAAATGCTCCGAGTCCCGAAACTCGGGGGCGGAGCTGCAGATACCGCACCGGGGCGCTACCAGCTCCTCCGGGTTCAACGTCTTGCCGCAGTGGTCGCACTGATCGCCCCGGGCGTTGGGATTGTCGCAGTGGGGGCAGGCCCCTTCCACGTACCGGTCCGGGAGGAACCGGGTGCAGCTGACGCAGTGGGGCAGCAGCATGGTGTCCTTGTAGATGTTCCCCTTGTTGTACAGGCTGAGGAACAGGTCGTGGACGACCTTGCGGTGGTTCTCGGTGCCGGTGGTGGTAAACAGGTCGAAGCTGATCCCCATCCGTTCCCAGGAGTCCAGGAACTCGGCGTGGTACTTGGAGACGACCTCCTGCGGACTGGTCCCCTCCTGCTCCGCCCGGATGGTCACGGGCGTGCCGTGCTGGTCGCTGCCCGACACCATCAGCACGTCGTCGCCCTTGAGCCGGTGATAGCGGGCGAAGATGTCCGCGGGCAGATAACAGCCCGCAAGATGCCCCAGGTGCAGGGAACCGTTGGCGTACGGCCAGGCGACGGCTACGAGAATGCGATCGGGCATACGTCTAAGCTACGGGGACGGGCCACTCGGTGCCCGCCTCGGCTGGAGGGCTGTTGGGTCCGCGGGAGAGGCCGTCGGCTACGACGTCCCTGAAATCGCGGGATATGACGCGCCCCCACTCCGCGGCGTGGTTCACCCGGTACAGGCCGCGCTCCCTTCTCAGCGCGGCCCGGGTATCCTGGCTCATGTCGTTCACGTCGGCCCGGATGTCCGGGAGGTGGGCCAGGGAGTCCCGGATGGCGTCGTCCATCCCGTCCAGAACGGGCACCAGGTCCCGGGATGTCTCGATGAAGACGGCGACCCACCGCATGTCGCCCCCCGTGAAGAAGGCGAACACCGGAACGGTGTCCCGGCGATGCGGCGGCAGAAGAGCATCGGCCAGGTCCCAATTCTCGTCCCGCATGAACACCCGAACGTCCAGGTTGCCCGACTCCTCCGCAACGCGGTAGAGCACTGGCACCGTGCTGACGTGGTCGCCGCACCAGTCCTCGGTCACCACCGCCACCCTGAGCGGGGCCGTGAGGCCGGCGAAGTAGTCCCGGACCTCCGGGGGTATCTCCACCGCCGCCATCACCTCGACGAAACGGTCCCGGTTGACCTTCATGCGGGCGACGTGTTCCGCGGGGGTCATCCCCTTCAGGAACCGCTCCCCGGTCATCTCCATGATTGTCCTCCGGTCACTCCTACGGTGCAAGAAAGGAGGGCCCGCTCCACGGTGAACATCGAATGCCGCTGCGGGACCCTGGCCCCATTGGGCCTGACGGTAGAGTACGTCCCATGCTTCGAAACTGTCAAGGCGCCGCGTTCACGGTCTGCGACTCTGTCACGGTGGCCCGTTCGGGCTTGAAGGCTCAGAGCGGCCGGCGGGGCGCGTCTACCCACAGCTTGTACAGCTCCGTCTTGCGCCTGCCCGTCGCGGCGGCCACGGCATCCACCGCGTCCCTGGCCCTTGCCCCCTCCGCCTTCAGCCGGACCAGCTCGGCGGAGGCCCAGGAGGGGTCCGGACCGGGCTCCGGCGTCCGGGCGCCCTCGATCACGATGGTGAACTCGCCGCGGGGACTATCGAAGTGCTCCAACGCCTGGGAGACCGTGCCCCGGAAGACCTCTTCGTGGACCTTGGTGAGCTCCCGGCAGACCGTGATGCGCCGGTCTCCAAGGGCTTCCAACACCGCTTCAAGGGCCGCCCTCAGGCGGTGAGGAGCCTCGAACAGCACGATAGCGTAGGGAAGGGCTGCAACCGAGTCCAGCACGCGCCGCCTGTCCCCCTTGCGTCTCGGGAGGAAGCCCAGGAAGAGGACCCCATCCTTCCCATGCAGTCCGACGGCCATGGACGCCGTCAGGGCCGAGGGGCCGGGCACCGGGACGACCTTCCCGCCTGCGTCCATGACGGCGCTGACCAGCTCGGCGCCGGGATCGCTGACGGCCGGCGTGCCTGCATCGGAGACCAACGCCACGTCCCCGGTCTCCAGCGCGGACAGGACCTCCGGTATCCTCGACGCGCGGTTGTGTTCGTTGTAGCTGACCGTAGGCGTCTTGATGCCGTGGCGGGACAGCAGCTTCCGTGTGGTCCTGGTGTCCTCGGCGGCGATGAGGGCCACCTCCCCCAGGACCCGGAGGGCGCGCAGTGTCACGTCCTCCAGGTTGCCTATGGGAGTGGCCACGACGTACAGAGTAGGCATGGCGAGGGGCGGGAGTCAGAACCCCAGGGAGCGCTCCTTCAGGCTGACGTAGCGCCCGCCCGCCAGGATGACGTGGTCCAGCACATCGATTCCCAGCAGCTCTCCCGACTCCCTGATCTGACGGGTGATGGCCACGTCCTCGGCGCTGGGCGTGGGGTCCTCGGAGGGGTGGTTGTGCACGACGATGATGCGCGGCGAGTTGTCCCGAACGGCGGGACGCAGCACCTCCGCCGGCCTGACGATGGAGGAGTTGACGTTTCCGATGTATATGTCGCTGACCCCGTTGACGTGGCTTTTGGTGTCGAGACGAAGGACTTTCAGGTGCTCCTGGTCCAGGAGCGCCATCTCGGCGCCAAGCAGGTTGTTCACGTCCTCCGGGCTGTGTATCACGGGCCTGTCTTCGGGGTGCAGGGAGACCTGCCTGCGACCCAGCTCCAGGGCCGCCTGGATCTGGCATGCCTTGGCCTCGCTGATGCCCCTGATGTCGCACAGCTCAGAGAAGGTGGCGCGGCCCAGGCCCCCCAGTCCGTCCAGGCCCCCGTTCTTGGAGAGCAGCCGGGTCGCCATGTTCAGGACGCTCTCGCCCACCACTCCGGTGCGCAGGAGTATGGCGATGAGCTCGGCGGTGCTCAAGGCCGCCGCACCGTAGTCCCGCAGGCGTTCCCGGGGCCGCTCGCCCAGGGGCAGGTCACGGATCATGGTGGTGTAGGCCGGTGACTCTACGGCGCCCTCAGTCTGCCTCTGCTCATGCACCATCACTCGCCCCGCTGCGTTCACTCCGCCGCGGATTCGCTTCCAGCCAGGGGCCTCACCCATACCATCTCTTCGGGGCCCTCGCTTCGGGCCCGCCCCTCCGCGGGGCCCATGGGGACGGAGTCCGCCGGGGCCCCGTCGTCGATGTCCACCCACGCCCGGAGGGCGGCTGCGTTGGTCGTGACCAGCTCCACCACGTCTCCCTGGTGCAGGTCCAGGTCGTCGGCAAGCTCCTTCTTCATCCGGGCCACTCGCCGGCCGGAGGCGAAGTCCTCTTCCGCGTCGTCCCTTCCCTTCAGGTACCTGCGGCGGCCGGCCAGGTCGGCTCTCAGCAGGTCCGTGGCTTCCAGGTCCACGGACCCGTTCCGGACCACCACCCCGTAGGCCGATCGGGCGTGGTCTTCGGTGATGTAGCCGTTGGAGAGGTCGCGGAGCACCAGGTCCACCTCCCGGGTCAGAGGATCGCCGTATCCCGCGCCCGTGGTCGTGACCTGCTCCACCAGGTCGCCGCGCTCCAGGGGGAAGCCGACGGTCTTGCCGTTCACCGACCGCAGGTCGAGGCGCCGGCCGTTTCGCGTCACGTTGACCTGGTACACCGTCCCCGCGCCGGCCCCTCCGAACAGGCCGGTGGAGGGGTACACCGACGGCTCCAGGTTGGTGGTGAGCACCGCGCTCTCGCACATTATGCGAATGACTCGGCGCATTGCCAGGCCGCCCCGGCGCCGGCCGGGACCGCCGCTGTTGGGGACCAGCTCCGTCGTCTCCAGTCTCAGGGGGTACTGGGTCTCGGCGACCTCGGCTGGGAAGATCCTCGGGAAATCGCTGCGCTCGTACCCGGCCACCACGTTGTTTCCGTCGTGCTCCTTGACCGCTCCGGTGCCCCCGATGTTGCTCTCGAAGTGGATGAAAGACCGGCCCCGCTGGTCGTCCCACCCCGCCAGCACCAGCATGGCGTAGATGGGGACGGCCCCGGCGACCACGCCGTCGGCGTAGGGGGACGCCAGGTCCTTCATCACGGCCTCGGTGGTGGCGTTGATGACGTTCATGGCCCCGCAGCAGGCGGCCGGGTACTCGGCCTGGAGCATCGAGCCGGGCCTCGTGATGACGGTGATGGGCCTGAAGGCTCCCGCGTTCACCGGGGAGTGGGGGTCCAGCGCGGCCTTGATGGCCACGAAGGCGCCGCTGCGGGCCGAAGCCAGCCCGCCGTTGATGGCGCCGGATGTTTGCGGAGCGGACTCGGAGAAGTCCACCACGATGTTGTCTGCACGGACGGAGAGGCGCACGCGTATGAGCAGGGGCGCGCCGTCGTGGGGGGACTCCATGTAGGTCTCGTGGCTGTACTCGCCCGGCTTGGCGCGGGAGATTGCCTCCCGCATCCGCCTCTCCCCCCGGTCCAGGATGAGCTCGGAGCACCTCTCCACCACCTCGGAACCGTACTTGCCGTAGGTCTCGGCCAGGCGCGTGTGGGCGAGGTTGGCCGCCCCGACCACCGCCATCAGGTCCCCCTCGAACTCTCGATGCTGGCGGACGTTCGCCAGGAGTAGGTCCATGGCCGCCCGGTTGGGCGCCCCGCGCTCGTACAGCTTGATGGGGGGTATGCGTGTGCCCTCCTGGTGCACCTCCGTGGCCTGTATGGCAATGCTGCCGGGAGTCATGCCGCCGACGTCCAGGTAGTGCACGCGGACCGCGACCCAGGCCATCAGGCGGTCTCCCAGGAAGTAGGGATGCAGGGTCGCGGTGTCGTTCATGTGGGACCCCAGCACGTAGGGGTCGTTCATCATTATGACGTCCCCGGGGTGGATGTCCTCCCCGAACTTCTCCTGGGCTGCCGTTACCCCCAGGGCCGTGGGCAGGATGTGGGCCGGCAGGTCGTCGGAGATGGCCACTATCTCGCCCCGGGCGTTGAGCAGGGCGCAGGAGAAGTCGTGGGACTCGTAGATTATGGGGGAGAAGGCAGCGCGTCCGATGCTTGCCCGCATCTCCTGGATGAGGGTGATGAAGGCGTTCCGGACCACCTCGACGGTGATGGGGTCGACCTCTTTCAAGCCTCACCTCCGGCCACCAGCAGGATGTTGCCGACGGAGTCCACGCGCCCCCTCCAGCCCGGCGGTATCAGGGTGGTGGAGCCCATCTCCTCCACGATGGCGGGCGCCTCCAGCTCCATTCCCGCCAGGAGGCGCTCCCGGTAGTAGACGCGGGTGCTTGTCCATGCCCCGCGGAGGTGGACGTCCCGGGTCTCCTTCAATGCCACATCGGGCAGTGCCGCGTGGGGACCAGCGCCGCCGCCCGATTCCGCTGGCCGCACACTGAGCTTGCTCACCCTTCCGGTGGCCGTCGCGCGCAGGTTGACGAGCTGGATGGGCAGCTCGTTGCGGGAGTAGGTGAACCTGTCCAGGTGGGCGTCGTGGAACCTCTGGGCCATGACCTGGACGTCGAACTCCTCCCTGGTCAGCCAGACGTTGAGCTCGTGCCCCTGGCCCACGTACCGCATGTCGGCGGAGTACAGGAACGACATCCGGTCCCCGGGCATCCCCTCCCTGGAGAGCATGTCGCGGCCTTCCTGCTCCATGCTGTCCAGCAGGGCGTGGACCCGGTCCACGTCAGCCTCGTGCAGGATGGTCAGATAGGTCCGGACCAGTTCGTGTTTCAGGTCGGAGGTGAGGAGGCCCAACGCCGAGAGGTTGCCCGGGTGCGGGGGCACGACGACCGTCGAGATGCCCGCCTCCTCGGCCACCAGGCAGGCGTGCAGCGGCCCCGCCCCTCCGAAGGGGATGAGGGCAAAGTCGCGGGGGTCCTCGCCTATCTCTATGGAGATGGTGCGGATGGCGCTGACCATGTTCGCCACGGCCACCTTGATGACACCGTCGGCGGCGTGGTAGACGTCCGGGACGCCAAGCTGCGCCGCCAGGCTCTCAATCGCTGCCAGGGCTAGGTCGGGGTGCAGCCTCATCCGGTCTCCCAGGAGAGTAGAGCCGCCCAGGCGCTGGAGCACCAGGTTCGCGTCGGCCACCGTCGCCTCCCGGCCGCCCCGCCCGTAGCAGGCAGGGCCCGGCTCCGCCCCCGCGCTCCTGGGGCCCACCCGGAAGCTCCCGTCGGTATCCAGCCAGCCTATGCTGCCGCCTCCGGCGCCTATGCTGTTGATGTCCAGCTGGGAGGTCTTCAGAGGCAGCCCTCCGACCACCCGGGCCGAGGACGCCGTGGGCCTGAGGTCCTTCAGCAGGCACACGTCCGTGCTGGTGCCGCCCATGTCGTAGGTGATTACGTTCTTCAGCCCCGCCGCCTCCGCCACGGCCACCGCCCCGCTCACGCCGGCGGCAGGGCCCGACAGGATCGTGAGCACGGGGAACTCCGCAGCCACCTCCGCCGACACCATCCCCGCGTTGGAGGTCATTATCTGCAGGTCTCCCCCGTAGCCGCGGCCATGGAGCCACTCCTGCATGCCGTTGAGATACCGGCGCATCAAGGGGCCCAGATAGGCGTTGAACACGGTGGTGGAGAACCGCTCGTATTCCCGATACTCGGCCAGTACGTCAGAGGACAGGCAGAGGAAGGCCCCGGGGAGGTGCTCCGCCAGCAGCTCCCCGATACGCCGTTCGTGCGCGCCGTTGGCGTAGGAGTGCAGGGAGCAGATGGCCACGGCGTCGACCTCCAGCTCCGCCAGACGCCGCCCGATCTTCTCGACTCCGTCCTCGTCCAGGGGGGCGTACACGTCCCCCGTGGCGTCCATGCGCTCCTGGACCTCGAACCGCAGCGGACGCGGCACCAGGGGGGGAGTGCGGACGAACTTGGGGTCGAAGAGGCCCCCGGTGAGCCGCTGCCCGCGGCCGATCTCCAGGAGGTCCCCATAGCCTGCCGTGGTTACCAGGGCAGTCCTGGCTCCCCTGCGCTCGATGGCCGCGTTGGTGGCGACGGTGGTGCCGTGCACGACCCTCTGGACCTGGGAGAACCGCGTGCCCACCGCCTCGACGCCCTCGGCAAAGCCCACGGCCTGGTTCTGTGGCGTAGAAGGGACCTTGGCCACCTGGATGTCGCCCGTTTCCTGGTCGAAGAGGACTATGTCGGTGAAGGTGCCCCCGATGTCTACGCCGACGCTGCGCATCGACACGTTCCTCTCGGGGGCTTGCGGTTATATCGCGGTTGGCCGGGCACGGGCGTCACGGGCCCGCGCCCTTCTGGTATATCTGGATTCGATGTCGCATGCTGTCCACGACGTAGACCCTCCCCTGTCCGTCCACCCGGACCGAGGTGGGTCCCCAGAAGAGCTTCTCGGTGCTGGCCGACCGGTGCCTGATGGAGCCTGAAGAGAGTCGGTCCGGGGGAGGCTCCATATCGGCGGTCAGCCTCGCCCTGTACTCGTCCTGGTTGGCGGCGAACCACTCCTTGGCCCACTTGGAGAGCCCGGACTCGCCGTAGAGCACGGCCTGGAACTCCCCCTCCGGGCCCAGCACCTGGACTCGCTCGTTTCCCCAGTCGGCGACGTACACGTCGCCGTCCCCGTCCACGGTGACCCCCGCGGGCCGGGAGAACTCGCCGTCGCCCCGGCCGTGTCCTCCCCAGGTGTTCAGATGGCGCCCGTCGGCGTCGAACTTCTGGACGCGGTCGTTGCGCCAATCGGCGACGTAGACGTTGCCGGCGCGGTCCACGTGGACGCCCCAGGGCACGTCAAGCTCCCCGTCGGCGCGCCCCGGCCTGCCCCAGCCGCCCAGGTAGCGTCCGTCCTTCGTGTACCTCTGGATGCGGCAATTGAGGCCGTCGGCCACCAGCAGGTTCTCCTCCCCGTCGAAGGCGATGCCGGCGGGCCGGTTGAAGTCGCCCTCGCCGGAACCAGCGTTGCCCCAGGTGTCCAGCAGGTCTCCGTCAGGAGCGAACACCGATACCCGGTTCAGGGCCTCGTCGGAGACGTAGACATTTCCGTCTCCGTCCAGGGCGACGCCGGCGGGCCACATTATCTGCCCGTGCCCGGTGCCGCCGCCGCTCATCTCCCCCAGGTACTCCTCGTCCAGCGTGCACATGGTGACTCGCTTGCCGGGCCACTGTACCTCGGTATCGAAGTTGCCCCGGCTCACCACGTACAGCACCCCGTCATGCCCCAGGGCCATGTCCACCGGGTGGCAGAACCCCAGGCCTCCCATGTTGGAGAAGAGGCCTATGGTGTGGCTGTACCGGTAGGTCAGCAAAGCTGGTATTCCCGGGTCGATACGATGAGCTGGAGGGTCCTCTTGACGGACTCCGCCGCCCGCCGGCTCTCCGGCTCGGAGTCGAACCTCACCTCGCCGGCGGCCTGTGCCTGCCCCACCAGCTCCCGGCGCGTGTCCTCGGAGACCCGTATGGGACCCACGAGGTCCAGGCACACGTCCACCAACCGCTCGGGGGATACCACGCCCATGGAGGCGATGCGGTCGACGATGGCCCTCACTCCCGGCTGGTCCGAATCGGCGAGCTGCTCCACCGCGAAGTTGACCCGCTGGACGAGGGCGCCGCTGTTGATCCACTCGGCGCCGGTATGCCAGCCCTCGACGCTGGGAGGGTCTAGGATTTCCTGGCCCATGAGCCCTATCTCGCTTGCCAGCTTCATGTCCTCCAAAGCGGGGAACCGGTGCCCGCCGACGAGGCGGACGGTGCCAACGACCACCTCCGTGGGGCTCTTGACCTTGGCGAAGGCGGCATTCTTGAAGAAGTCGGAGTTGAACAGGACCCGCAGCATGGGGCGGATGTGGTAGTCGTTCTCGAAATAGGCCTGGACCAGGGTCTCGATGGCCTCCGGGTCCCTGGGGGGAACGGTCTGCCATGCGGGCACCTGGGGCTCGTCGGCCACGAAGAAGTTGTACAGGTGGCGGGAGAGGAATCGGGCGGTGGCCGGCTGACGGCAGATTATGTCAATGACGTCCTGGCCGTTGAAGGCCCCCCGCTGGCCGAGGAAGGCCTTTTCGCTGTCGTCGTGGTCCTCATCCAGGTACTGGAACTGCCAGTCCAGCTTGCCGTAGGGGTGGTTGGTCATCATGTTGGTGCGGACGGTATGCAGCTCGGCGTTGTATATGGTCCACCCGGTGAAGGCCCGGGACGCCTCGTACACGTCCTGCTCGCTGTAGTTGCCCACGCCCATGGAGAAGAGCTCCAGCAGCTCCCGGCCATAGTTCTCGTTGGGCTCGTCCTTGTGGTTGTCCTTGTTGTCGAGCCAGAACAGCATGGCCGGGTCCTGGGACAGCTCCATCAGCATGGTGTGGAAGCTGCCCATCCCGAAGCGGCGGAACATCTCGATCTGCCGCAGGAGGACGACCGTCCGGGAGACCTTGGTGTATCCCGAGGGGAGCAGCCCGTGCCAGAAGAGGGCCAGCTTCTCCTCCAGGGGCCGGCGGGTGTTGATCATGCGGTACAGCCAGTAGGACTGGCCGCTGTCCTTCACCGGCATGTCGTTGGCGTCGGTGTGGTAGCGCCTGATGAGGTCCTCGTCGTCCAGCTCGGCGGGGGCGTCCTGCGGGTCCAGGAGCTGCTCCACCACCGCCTCATACCCCTGGTCGACGTACCTCTCCAGCTCGTCCCTGGTGGCCCCGAAACCGGCGCGCCGCATGAGATGGGCCATGAGCTCTATTTCCTGCTGGGACATGATACAAGCCCCCCTTCACGCCGGACCGCGGCAAATACTAGCATATTGTAAAGTGTATCTACTGAATCGGGGCCGATTGTAGTCGAGCCATCGATGTTTCGTCAAGCGCTCCGGGCTAGTGGAAGATGGGCGGCACGCCCCCACTTGTATGGTACCATCGGCCCCGGAGGGCCGCATCAGGCCCGGGTCAGCACACGGTGATGACGGGTGATTCGGAGGACATCCCGTGAAGGTGTACACCATCGGGTTCACCAAGAAGTCCGCCTCCGACTTCTTCGAGCTGCTTCGCGGGTCGGGCGCCAGGCGGCTGGTGGACGTGCGGCTGAACAACGTCTCCCAGCTGGCCGGGTTCACAAAGAGAGGCGACCTGGAATACCTGCTAGGGGAGATTTGCCGGATGGGGTACGTCCATATGCCCGAGCTGGCGCCCACCAAGGAGCTGCTGCAGGACTATCGAAACGGCCGTTGCGACTGGGCGACCTACGAGCGGCGGTTCCTCGCTCTCATGGACCAGAGGCGGGTCGGGAAGATGCCGATCAAGAGAACGGTCTCCAACGGATGCCTCCTGTGCAGCGAGGAGAAGCCCGACCGGTGTCACCGCCGGCTGGTCGCCGAGTACCTCCAACGCCACTGGGGCGACGTGGAGATCGTCCACCTGGGCTAGTCCGGTTCTCCCAGATTATTGTCTCCTGAATAGGAGCGAACCTCAACGTGAACATAAGTGGCACCCGTCAACTCAGACAGTCCGTCAGCGCTTACAGGACTCAGCACAGGCAAGATCAGGAACCGTTAGTCATTATAACCCAATCGTTCGTGCATTCCCTTTCTTGGGCTTTGCACCTAAAGTCTAGCTGCCGGCGCATTTCTGGTGCAACCGCCTGACTTTTGGTTCAGGGTATGTCAAGCCACACCATCACGATCACGACTCCGATAGCACCGGCCACCGCGAAGACGCCCGCTGCAACTTTGGCGATCCGGTCTATGGTCTTACGGTGCTGCGGGCAGAAACCTCGGTTCGTCGCCTCCTCCGAGCACGCGCCCCAGCCACAGAGATTCAGAGTCTCGAGTGCCAACTCGGCCTCCGTATGGGCGATCAGTTCCTCACCCGACATCTTCTCCAGTTCCTCCCACTCATCCCGCTCTTCCCCAGCATCCCATTCCTCTGCGCTCACTTTACTCTCGCACCAGCGGCATAGCCGACCGAGATGATCAGCTCTGTGGCAGCGATCAAGGATGCGTCGCCCCCAGGGGCATCGTAGGAACAAGTGGTTCAGGTTGTCCGCCTCGTGCATCTTGGAATGGTAGGTGCCATTGCCCAATATCATCGACCCTTCCGGCTCCTGAGCCGGTCGATCTCCTCCTCCAGCAGATTCAGTCTCGTAGCCAGCCAGCAGATGGTAGATGGGGTGGTTCTGGGCCTGGAGTTGGTGAAAGAGCGGTGACGCTTGGGGCCACAGGGGTTTCATGGGGTACTACCTCCCTAGCAGACTTGCGAATACACTGAACACGAGGTCAAGGATGTCTCGAGCCTCTGCACACAGTTCGGGAGGACGCTCGAACGTGGTTTCAGCACCGTCTCCAACCGAACGGATGTACTTCGCTATCTCACCCCCATCGGGTGGCTCGAAGTGCACTCCTTCGACTACTGTCTCAAGGCATCCGTCTACAGAACCCAGACACTTCCGCTGAATGGTGTACCTCGCTTCGGGTAGGCCGTATTCGTCGTGAATCAGAACGAGGTGAGACCCCATACCGAGACGGAGTTCCGTCTGCTCACACCTCTCGACTGCTTCGTAGGACGTGGAATCACACCTCAACACGGCCTCGACAGTACCTGGAGAGATCCCCTTCTTCGCTGTTACACCAACTCTCACACAGTACAAGCCGAAACCCAACTTGGAGTCAGGGTGCAGATAGATGTAGGGGTCGTAGAGGGGTTTTGGATCCTCCGGGATGAGTTTTGACGTGGGGTACTGCACAACTGTACCCCACCCAGCCGCTTTACCGAGAGTGCCCTTACCAAGGACGCGTTTACTCAAGTTGTTCGCACCGATCTGAGGTAGCGTCCCCTGTTCGCAGTTGTACTCGAACCAGTCAAGAGAGTTCCACCGCTTGATTGCTCTGCACCACTCTTCGGACTCATCGCAATCGAGCTCCACCTGCTCACTAGCCGCGACGTCCGCCCATAGGAGTACTCCAATTACGACCGTGAACGCTATCCCGAACATCACTAAGAGTATGACCTTCTTGGTCAGCGTGCTCATGTTGCACCTCCCAAGATTCTTGTCCGATGATTAACTATAGGAGTTATATACTTGACTTTCCCAAACGTGATTCACAGGGAGTCAGGAGCTTTCTTGTGGCAACATCTCAACCAGGTGGAGAACAGCTTCATATGTCAATACTTCAGAGAGTGCTGGACATCCACCGACTCTCGTTTCCAAAACAAGTCTTCCCGGCGGGTAGTTGTAGAATACTGACGCGTGAAGAACTGCTTGAGTACTTTCCCACGCTGGATCTTCCAGAAGGCTTCGGAGATATCTTACTTAGTCGGCTGCAAGAACCGACTTAGAGTCAGCGTTCGGAACAATCAAGAGAAGGGTACCGTCAGGGAGCGGTTTAGCAGAGAAGTAGGGCTCATCCATGGAACCTCTTTGCGTCGATGCGAACTCACTATATCCGAGAGAAGCTAAGAGTCGAGGCCGAATAAGCGCCACCGACCGCGCCTACTCGGACCTCGGCTAACACGACCAGAGGCCCACTCCGCTGGTGCGGACCAGGGCCTCCGAGGCCAGGTAGTCCCTCTTGAGGCTGCCGGTCCCCTCGAAGTAGGCCCGGGCCAGGCCCTGCTCCACCAGTATCGTGCCGAAATCGCGCCCGTCGACCTCCAGGTAGGCCAGCAGCGCACCGGACTCGTCCCGCTCCCCGACGGCGGGGTCCTGGACCAGGGTGACGTCCCTCCCGGCCACGCTGGCGGTGGCAAACTCCATTGCCAGCTCTCCCCAGTCCTTGAGACAGTCCCGGTCTGCGATGTCCCCGTACTCATCCAGGCTGCTCCCCGGGGAGGTGTCGGGGACGTCGACGCCGAGCAGCCGGACGCGGTCGACGGCGCCGTCTTGGAAGAGGACGTCGAAGGCGTCGCCCTCCACCACTCTCGTGACCTGCACGCCCTCGTCGGGCGCGGGCGTGGGCGCGGCCGTCGGCGGGGGCTCGCCGCTATCCCCACCCCCGCAGGCGGCAGCCACCAGCAGCAGGACGGCAGCCCACCTACGCTTCATCGGTCCTGGGTCTGGACATGGGGCGGCATGGCGGGCGACGGCCCGCATCGTATGGCCTCCCCTGAGGGTAGAACGTTCGCATGGAATCGCGCTTTGGGCCAGGGCTGCAGACGCAGCCAGGGCGCCCGAAATGGCTCCCAGTCTAGTGCCCCCAAGACCGCCAGTCAACGCCGGTAGGAGTCCCTCTCCCCGGTGGGAGAGGGGCTGGGGTGAGGGCGTGTTATACTGGCCCTGAACCACGGCATTCAATGTCGGGAGGCTGCGCATGACCACCCTGAAGCAGGCCCAGGAGAGGACCGTCGACGCAAACGGCATCAGGCTCAGCTACCTGGACTGGGGCGCCGAGGGGCAGACCCCGATGGTGCTGCTCCACGGACTGAGGGGCCACCGCCACTCCTGGGACGACTTCTCGTCGGCCATGTGCAGCGAGTACCACGTCCTGGCGCTGGACCAGCGGGGCCGCGGTGGCAGCGATTGGGCCCCGGACGGCGACTACAGCACCCAGGCATACGTGGCCGACCTGGCGGCCTTCGTCGACGCCCTCGCGCTGAAACGCTTCGTGCTGGTGGGCCACTCCATGGGAGGCCAGAACGCGGTCAACTTCGCCGCCCGGTTCCCCGACATGGTGGAGAGGCTGGTCATGGTGGACGTTGGGGCCGAGTCGGACCAGCGGGGCATCGACCGGATACGTGCAGAGATGGTGGCAGTGCCCGAGGAGTTCGACTCCTTCGAGGACGTGGTCGAGTACATGAGCGCCGAGAACCCCTTGACGTCGGAGCCGAGCCTGCGCCGAAGGCTCGCCCACTCGACGCGGAAGACGGACGGCGGAAAGACCGGCTGGCAGTACGACCTGGCCATCCGCGAGCAGGTGCGCCACGGCACGGGCGCACCGCCCCCGGACATGTGGCCGCTGCTGGCGTCGGTCAAGTGCCCCACCCTGCTAGTCCGCGGCGTGGAAACGGACCTGCTGACTCCCGACGTTGCCCGGCGCATGCTGGACGCGCTGCCCGACGGCCGGCTGGCCGAGGTCCCGCAGGCGGCCCACATGGTGTTCGAGGACAATCCCGGAGGCTTCCTGACGGCGGTCCGGGGCTGGCTGGTGGAGACGCGTAAGGCAAGCTACAACCCCCTGTCCGACCGGGAGCGGTACGTGATAGAGCACAAGGGCACGGAGCCTCCTTTCACGGGGGAGTACGACGACTTCTACGAGCCGGGCACCTACGTTTGCCGCAGGTGCGACGCCGAGCTGTACAGGTCCGTCGACAAGTTCGACGCCCACTGCGGCTGGCCCGCCTTCGACAGGGAGGTGCCCGGGGCGGTGAACCGCCTGCCCGACCCCGACGGGTTCCGCACGGAGATCGAGTGCTCCGCCTGCGGCGGGCACCTGGGGCACGTGTTCGTTGGGGAGCGCCTTACCAGCACCAACACCCGCCATTGCGTCAACTCCCTCTCCATGAGGTTCGTGCCCGAGGGGTCCCGGTGAACGCCGCGGAACGCTGGCAGCGGATGGTCGAGGCCGAGCACGCCCAGTCGGACCGGGCCCGGTGGGAGGCCCCTCCCTCCGACCACTGGAAGCCCTACGCCGAGAACTTTCGGGCCGACCCGCGCAGGACCGACGACGAGCTGTTGGACCGGCTGCTGGAGGAGGTGGGGCCCGAAGACCGTGTGATGGACGTGGGCGCGGGTGGGGGCAGGCTGGCGCTGGCGCTGGCCCTCCGTTGCGGCCAGGTGGTAGCGGTGGAGCCCTCCGAGAGCATGGGCTCAGTCCTCTTGGACGAGGCCCAGGCCCACGGCATCGGCAACGTGTCCCTGGTCCAGGCCCGCTGGCAGGACGCGGAGGTGGAGTCGGCGGACGTGGTCCTGTGCTGTCACGTCCTCTACGTGGTCCACGACGTCGACGTGTTCGTGAAGAAGCTGACCGACCACGCCCGCCGCAAGGTGCTGGTGGTCCTGTACGACCGGTCGCCCCAGTTCCAGAACTCGCCCCTGTGGGAGCTCGTTCACGGCGAAGAGCGGCTGCAGCTTCCCGCCGTCCCGGAGCTGAGGGAGGTCCTGCTGGAGATGGGCGTGGACGCCCGGTACGACTCCCTTTCGACTCACCCTTCCAGGGGCTTCGACTCCCTGGAGGACGCCGTCGGACAGCTTACGGCGCGTCTGTACTTGGCCCCCGGCGGCGAGAAGCAGAAGCTGCTGGAGGAGAAGCTGCCGGGCCTGCTCGTGGAGGAGGACGGCGTCTTCAGGATACGGGGCGCGCCGGAGCTCACCCCGATGGTGGTGAGCTGGACGCCCCGGGGGTGACCCCATGACCGGGGGGATCGTCCTCGCCGGCGGCGACGAGTTCCGGGCCGAGTGCGAGGTCATGGACGCCGCGGTCCTGCGGTCGACGGGGCAAGACCCTCCCCGCGTGCTGATAGTCCCCACCGCCGCCCGCCGGGGCGCCGCCAAGGCGGCGGCCAACGGCGTCGCCTACTTCTCCGGCCTGGGCGCCGTGGCATCGGAGCTGATGGTGCTGGACCGGGAGGACGCCGACGACCCTGACCTGGCAGCCAAGGTCGCCGGGGTCTCTCTGGTGTACTTCACCGGGGGGAGCCCCGACCATCTGCTGGCCACGCTGGAGGGCTCACGGCTGCTGGGGCAGCTCCGGGAGTGCATGGCCGCCGGTACGGTGTTGGGAGGGTCCAGCGCGGGGGCAATGGTCATGGGCTCGATGATGCGCGTCCCCTCGGACGGACGCTGGACGCCGGCCCTTGGGTTAGCCGGGAGCATCGCCGTACTGCCCCATCACGAGGCCAGGGACCCGGAGCGGGTGGCGTCGGAGCTGGCCTCGGAGGCCCCCGACGGACTGGGGGTGCTGGGCATCGACGCAGGGTCAGGGTGCTTCGGGTCCCCGGGCCGCTGGACGGTCCTGGGCCCCGGGAGGGTGGTCCTGTACGAAGGGGGGTCGTGGAGGGCCTTCCACCACGGAGACGTCCTGCCCGGCCGCGTCTAGCGCCGCCGTCTATCCGCCGCCCATGAGCTCCTCGGCCTCTCTCAGGTCCTTGCCACGAGCTCCTCGGCTTCTCTCAGGTCCTTGCCATGAACTCCTCGGCTTCCTTCAGGTCCTTGAAGGAGTCTATGCTCCTCCAGAAGGCCCGGGACCTGAACGCCGTCAGCCGTCCCTCGGCCGCCAGGGATGGGAAGGTCGTCTCCTCGTGGTCGCCCAGCTCGGGAAGGGCGCCCTCGATATCCCGGGCCAGGACGTACACTCCACCGTTAATCCAGTAGGGCATCTCCGCCTTCTCGCGGAACCCGGTGACGACGTCCGACCCGTCCATCTCCACCACGCCGTAGGGGCTGACGAAGGGCACCACCATGATGGTGGCCTGGTGGCCGGGCGCGGACCTGCGTCTCTCCAGGAAGCGCCTGTGGATGCTTGCCAGGTCCTCTTTCGTGACCACGTCCCCGTTGGTGACGACCACCTCAGTCTCGGTCGCCGGCACCCGCTCCATTCCCATCCGGATGGCCCCGCCGCGGCCCAGGGGCGTCTCCTCGACGCTGTAGTGGGCGCGGAAGCCGAACTCGGCCCCATCTCCGAAGTAGCGCCTGATGGCCTCCCAGCGATACCCGGCCAGGAACACGATGTCGGTGACTCCCGCGGCCGTAAGCCACCGCGCCTGGTGCCACAGGATGGGCCTCTCGTGCAGGGGCACCATGGGCTTGGGCAGGTCGTCGGTCAGGGGGCGCAACCGCTCTCCGCGGCCGCCGGCCAGTACGAGCGCGTACAAACGCCACCTCGCGGGAGTCCGTCGCCGGTGTGGAGCGGCCCCAATATAGCCACCCCACGACCGGGCGTCAACCGCGACGCCGGGCGTTAGACACCCGGGCCGGCGGAGGATATACTCTTGGCCGGGTCCCGGCACGGCGAGTCGGGCCAACGGGCGGGGCCGAGGCCTGGAGTGGAGGGCAAGGATGAGCGAGTCACCCGAGGAACGGTGGGTGCGGACCTCCCGGCTGGGCATGCATTACCGCGATTGGGGCCCCGGCTCGCCCGAGGGGGTCCCCGTCGTGGCGTTGCACGGGCTGGCCTCCTCATCCCGGTGGTACGACCTGGTGGCCCCGCTGCTGGTGGACACCCACCATGTAGTCGCTCCCGACCAGAGGGGCCACGGACGCAGCGAACATCCCCCCACCGGGTACGACTGGCATAGCCTGGCCGCCGACGTGGTGGCGTTCATGGAGTCGGTGGGCCTGGACAGGCCGGCGGTCCTGGGACACTCGTGGGGAGGCTACGTGGCCCTTGCGCTGGCGGCCAAGTTCCCTCGGAGTCTGTCCCGCGTGGTGCTCATCGACGGGGGGTTCATGGACTGGACCCGCTGGCCGGGGGGGGACCGGGAGTGGTTCGAGGACCTGCTGAAGCCGAGGCGGGTTACTGGGGACCGGGAGGGGTACCTGGCATCCCAGCGGGCCCACCTGGCCAACTGCTGGTCGCCGGAGCTGGAGCCCATCGTCATGAGCATGGTCCACACGGGAGAAGACGGCCAGGTGCGGGACATACTCGACCCGGCCAACCACGCCCAGGTGTTGGACGCCCTGTGGACCGAGCCCTCTTCTACCATGTTCCACAAGGTGGAGTGCCCGGCTTTGGTGGTGCCCGCCGGGTCCAGCGGCCGCTCGGCCGGGTCGCAGTTCGCCCGCATGCGAGAGGAGATGGCCGAGGCGGCCGGTACGGCCATCCCCGACTGCCGCGTGGAGTGGGTCCCGGACACCATCCACGACATCGGCTACCACAAGCCAGCGGAGCTGGCGCGGATACTGCGACGCTTCCTGGCGGAATAGGCTGGTCCGTCCGGAGGGCGACCAGTCCCTGCAGGGCGCCGTTCCTCCCCCAGCCCTTCCCTGAGTTTCGGCCTGCGCCGGCATTGCCCACGGCCGTGTGAAGGCCAAGTAAGAAACGGGGGTGCCCTCCTCTCCGTCATTCCGGCCCCTGAGCCGGAATCCAGGCGTGGGGGGCCTCTCTCACTACGCACTGGAAGGCGCGACCGGTGTGGCACCCCCGGCCCACTCCTGGGTCCCGGCTTTCGCCGGGACGACGGGATGGGTGGTTCAACCCCATGCCGACCTGTAGGAGTGCCTCTGGTGGGCGCCCACGATGAACTTCCCTACTACCTGCCGGAGCTCCCGTTTGACAATTGCAGGCTATGTGCTATACTAGGCAGCCGAAAGGGGTTGCAGATGCCAGCAATTGCATTAGGCTATGTTTGCGGACTGACGGGGGGCTGCATCCGGGCCCTGGCCCTCGTTGCCGTGCCCCTCCTGCTCATGGCGTTTCTGGGTTGCGGGGCCGAGTCGACGTCGCCGCCCCCGGGTAGCGGCGAGGAGCGGGGCGATGCACCCCTGAAGGTGGTAGCCACCGTGTCGCCCATCACCAGCATCGTGGAGAACATCGGCGGGGCCCGGATAGACCTGGAAGGGGTCGTGCCCGAGGGGGTCAACTCCCACACCTTCGAGCCCGCCCCATCGGTGTCCCGGCTGCTGGCCGAAGCGGACCTGATCATTCTGAACGGCCTGTTCCTGGAGGAGCCCACCCTGGAGCTGGCAAGGGCAGCCAAGCGGAGCGACGCCGTCATTCTGTCCCTGGGGGAGCGGACGATCACCCGCGAGGAGTGGCGGTTCGACTTCTCCTTCCCCGAGTCCGGCGGGCACCCGAACCCGCACCTGTGGCCGGACCCGCTGCTCGGCCTGCGATACGCTGAGCTGGTCCGTGACGAGCTGGTGAGGCTGGACCCCGAGAACGAGGCCTACTACAGGGCAAACTACGACGCCTTCCAGGCGCGCATAGAGGACCTGGACGGCCGCATCGCCGCCGCCGTGGACACGGTCCCCGCCGCCAACCGCCGTCTCCTCACCTACCACGACTCCTGGGCCTACTTCGCCGTTCGCTACGGCATGGAGGTGGTGGGGGCCGTCCAGCCCTCGGACTTCTCCGAGCCCTCGGCCAGGGAGGTGGGGGAGCTCATCGACCAGGTAAGGGAGCTGGGGGTGCCCGCGGTGTTCGGCTCCGAGGTGTTTCCCAGCGACGTGATGGAGCGAATCGCCAGGGAGGGCGGCGCGACCTTCGTGGACGAGCTGGCCGACGACGACCTGCCGGGCGCGCCCGGCGGGCCCAGGCACTCGTACCTGGGTCTCATGCTGCAGAACCTGGAGGTAATGATGACGGCCCTGGGCGGCAACGCCGACGCTCTGGCCGGGTTCGACCCAGGGCCGGTGTTCGAAGGCGCCAGCTCGGCAACTTACCCTCAGTAGCCCAAGCAGTAGCCCAAACAGTAGCCCAAGCAGCAGCCCATATCACAGGGGAATACAGATGCTCCACCCAGTCCCACACCAGCACCCCGCCTCGGAGCCGATCATCGAGGTACAGGGCCTCACCTGCGGCTACGACGGCCAGCCAGTCCTATCCGACGTGAGCCTGTCCGTGGCCCCGGGGGAGTTCGTCGGGCTGCTGGGGCCCAGCGGGTCGGGAAAGACCACCCTGCTGCGGTCCATACTGGGGGCGGTGGACGTCTACCAGGGCCGGGTCCTGGTGGAGGGGACGCCCACCGACCGGCGGAGGCCTAGGGCGGGCTACGTGCCCCAGCTCGAGACCATCGACTGGAATTTCCCCGTCACCGTGGAAGAGGTCGTAATGATGGGGCGCACCATGGAGAACCTCCTGTTCCCGTGGTACGGCCGCCGGGAGCGCAAGCTGGCCCTGGAGATGCTGGAGCGGCTGGGCATCGCCCACCTGACGCGGCGTCACATCCAGGAGCTGTCCGGCGGGCAGCAGCAGAGGGCGTTCCTGGCCAGGGCCCTGGTCAGCAGCCCGTCGCTGCTGCTCCTGGACGAGCCGACGTCGGGGGTGGACATCAAGACCCGGGACGACATGATGCACCTGCTCCACGACCTGAACCACCAGGGCGTGACCATCGTGATGACCACCCACGAGATCAACTCCGTGGCCGCCCACCTGCCGTGGGTGGTGTGCCTCAACGGCCGCCTGGTGGACCAGGGGCCGCCCTCCCAGGTGTTCACCGAGGAGACCTTCCGCCTGACCTACGGCGCCGAGATGCCCGTGATCCGCTACCAGGGCATGACCCTGGTGGCCGAGAGCCCCCATCACTTCGGCTCCAACGGGGAGGGCCGGTTTCCATCTCAGGAGGCGGGGGCGCAGGAGGAGGGGGCGCAGGAGGCGGAGGTCGGGGAGGGACCCGATGCTGCTTGACCCCTTCGCGTACGACTTCTTCGTCCTGGGAATAGCGGCCACGACCCTGGCCGGCGGCCTGTGCGGGCTGATGGGGGTCTACATAGTCCTCCGGCGCATGTCCTACATCGGCCACGGCATGGCCCACGCCGTCTTTGGCGGGGCCGTGGTCAGCTACGTGATACCCTTCATGGGGTTCTTCGTGGGAGCGAGCATCTGGGGGTTCCTGACGGCTCTGCTTATCACCCTCACCACCCGAAAGAGGCAGATAGGGGCCGACGCGGCCATCGGCATCATCACCACCTCCAGCTTCGCCATTGGCGTGGCCGTCATCAGCCGGTACAAGACCTTCACCCGGGACTTCGAGGCGGCCCTATTCGGCAACATCCTGGGGGTCTCCCCGGGGGACCTGGCGGCCATAGCCGCGGTCAGCGCCGCCGCCGTGGTGATCGTGTTCCTGGGCTTCAAGCTGCTCCTGTTCGCCACCTTCGACCAGGACGTGGCCCGCTTCTACGGCGTGCCCACGGGCTGGATAGACGCCATGTTCTCCCTGGTGCTGGCGGCGACCATCGTCGTGTCGCTGCAGGTGCTGGGCGCCACCCTCATAGCGGCGGCCATCGTGATCCCGCCCATAGTGGCCCGGCTGCTGACCAACAGCTTCCGCCGGATGGTTATACTTTCCACGGGCCTGGGGGCCTTCTGCGGGCTGATGGGCATATACGTGAGCTGGTGGATCGATGTCTCCTCGGGCGCCAGCGTGGTGCTCCTGTCGGCGGCCCTCTTCGTCGCGGCCCTGGCCTACTCGGCCCTGAGGCGGCAGCTCGGGGCGTCCCGCAGGCGTCTCGCGGCCCGGCCCTCCGAGGAGGTCCCGGCGGGCTCGCCGCCGCCGGCCACGCCCTAGCCTTCCGCCCGGGTTCATAGAGGGATTCGAGGCACGCCTGGGCACCTCCGGCCGTCCCATCGCCTACACGGGTGATTCGAGCTTCCTCGTTGGCCGGAGCGGAGCATGACTGGTAGAATGGTATGGTCAAACGACAGGTTGGGAGGGGTGCCGCTGTCGGCCACCTGACTCGGGTTGGATGAGTCCGCAACCAACACACCCGGACCGTAGACTAAAGGGAGTCAGTACCCATGCCGAAGAGTGACCTTGAGATCGCCCGGTCCGTTCCGCTCAAGCCCATCCAGCAGGTGGCCGAGGAGGCGGGGCTGCTGCCCGACGAAGTGGAGCCCTACGGCCGACACAAGGCGAAGGTGTCCCTGGACTCCCTGGAGCGCCTGAAGGACAGGCCTCAGGGCAAGCTGGTGGTGGTCACCGGGATCACCCCCACGCCCCTGGGGGAGGGAAAGACGGTCACGACCACGGGGCTGACCCAGGGCCTGGGCGTGCTGGGAGAGCGGGTCATCGAGTGCATCCGGGAGCCGTCCATGGGCCCCGTGTTCGGCATAAAGGGGGGAGGCACCGGCGGCGGATGGTCCCAGGTGGTCCCCATGGAGGACATCAACCTCCACTTCACGGGGGACATCCACGCGGTGGGAGCGGCCCATAACCTGCTGGCCGCCATGCTCGATGCCAGCCTGATGCACGGCAATCCGCTGGAAATGGACCCGGCGTCGGTCACCTGGCGGCGGGTCATAGACGTGAACGACCGGGTGCTCCGCAACGTGGTCACGGGGCTGGGCGGTCGGGCCAACGGCGTGACCCGTGAGACGGGCTTCGACATCACCGCCGCGTCCGAGGTGATGGCCATCATCGGCCTGACCAGCGACCAGAAGGACCTCCGGGAGCGCCTCGCCCGTATCGTCGTCGGCTACACGCGGGACCGTGAGCCGGTCAACGTGGAGCAGCTAAGGGCCGCGGGGGCCATGACGGTAGTCCTGAAGGACGCCATCAAGCCCAACCTGGTCCAGACCCTGGAGGGCCAGCCGTGCCTGGTCCATGCCGGACCCTTCGCCAACATCGCTCAGGGGAACAACTCGGTGGTGGCGGACCGGATCGCCCTGAGCCTGGCCGACTACGTGGTCACCGAGTCGGGGTTCGGGGCCGACTGCGGCCTGGAGAAGTTCATGGACATAGTCGCCCGCCAATCGGGGCTGCGCCCGAGCTGCGTCGTGGTCACCTGCACGGTGAGGGCCCTGAAGATGCACGGTGGCCTGGGACGGGTGGTCGCCGGCCGGCCGCTGCCCGAGGAGTTGGGGAAGGAGAACCTCCCCGCGCTGGAGAAGGGCGCTGCCAATATGATGTGGGCCGTGGGGATCGTGCGGCAGTTCGGGGTCCCCGTGGTGGTGGCGGTGAACCGGTTCGAGGGAGACACGGACGCGGAGGTGGACCTGCTCAGGGAGAAGGCGCTGGAGGCCGGGGCCGTCGGATGCGCCCCCAGCACCGCCTTCGCCGACGGCGGCAGGGGGGCCGCCGAGCTTGCCGAGCTGGTCCGTGAGGCCGCCTCCCAGCCCTCCCAGTTCCGTTTCCTCTACGAGGACGGCGCCTCCATCAAGGAGAAGATCGATGCGCTGGTGACCAAGGTGTACAACGCCGACGGGGCCTCCTACGAGCCGGCGGCGGAGCGGCAGATCCGCCGCTACGAGGCCCTCGGCTGGGGCAACCTGCCCCTGTGCATCGCCAAGACCGCCCTGTCCCTGTCCCACGACGCCTCGCGGAAGGGTGTGCCCGGGGACTACGTCTTCCCCATCCGGGACGTGCGGGCCTCCATCGGCGCCGGGTTCCTGTACCCGTTGGCGGGGGACATCACCACCATGCCCGGCCTGGGCCGGGACATGGCGGCCCACCGCATCGACGTCGACGACGACGGCAACACGGTGGGCCTGTCCTAGAGATGCCCCGAACAACCCCAGGCCTCCCGGGTTTGGGCAGGCGGTTGCCGGTGGCCTTGGTCTGCTGGCCGATGGCGTTCCAGCCCATGGTGGTGTCGAGGCCGGGTCTCGTAGACCTCTAGGTAGAGCTTGGTGTCCTACCACGGGTTGTATCAGATTGACACACTTGTGGGCCTCCAGCACAATGCGGAGAGGCTCACACTGTCAGGAGGAGGCCATGCTCATCATCCGTATGTCTCCCAGGCGACTAGAGCAAATCTTGAATCTTCAGGCAAGGGCGCCTACTGACGCTTTGTCCTGCAATCGGTGGGAGGGATTTGCGCCGCGCACATTCGGCTGGTCCGATGAGGATGAACGCACTTACCGCAGCTACCCAGAGTTGAAACTTATCGAGCAAGAGGTGCGGAAGGTGGATAGGAGAGGCGGTAGGTACAGGGTAAGCCGTGAGGGCGGATGGCATGTCGCCTCTGGGACGCAACTATGTGAGTTCCATGTCGACGACCTTTTCGACAATTTGGAGAGTGACATCAAACGGGTCAGAAGGAAACGGTGATGGCCTGGAAGTCAGGAAATCGGGGTCTCGCCCCCTGCAACGCCCGCAGCACCGTCCGCGGTGAGACCCCGACCTTCCGGGCAAGGAATCCTCACCCGCTGGCAAACAGCCTAAGGGCGTATTCGGACCAGTCCTAACGGCGAGGCTCGCAGCATGAGGTTCGGAATATCCCTGTCTGGGATGGGACAGCAGCCCGCGGGGCACGACATGCGCCGGCGGTTCCAGGAGATCGTCGAGTACGTGAGGGCCGCGCGAGACATGGGGTTCGAGCTGGTCTACCAGGGCCAGCACTATCTCACCCACCCCTACCAGCAGCTCCAGGCCATGCCCCTGCTGGCCCGGCTATCTGCCGAGGCCGAGGGCATGGAGATGGTGGCGACCCTGCTGGTCCCGGTCCACCACCCCGTGGACCTGGCGGAGCGCGTGGCCACCATGGACGTCATCACCGGCGGCAAGTTCGTGCTCAGCGCGGCCCTGGGCTACCGGGACGAGGAGTACCAGGCATTCGGCGTCGACCGCAGGCGGCGGGTGTCCCGGTTCATGGAGTGCCTCGAGGTGATGACCCGTCTCTGGACCGAGGATGAGGTGACCCACCGGGGAGCGCACTTCCGGCTGGAGGGGGCCCGGTCCATGCTGAAGCCGCTGCGGAAGCCCCACCCTCCCGTGTGGGTGGCCGCCAACTCGGAGCCGGCCATCAGGCGGGCTGCCGCCCACGGCTACACGTGGTACATCAACCCCCACGCGACCTACGCGACGATAAAGGAGCAGATCGGCGCCTACAACGAGGCCGCGGCCCAGGCGGGGCGAACCGCGCCGCCGGGCCTGCCCATAGGCCGGGAGGTGTATCTGCACGAGGAGCGTGATGAGGCGCTGCGGCAGGCCGCGCCGTACCTGGGAGGCAAGTACCAGGCCTACGCAAGCTGGGGCCAGGACAGGGCGCTGCCCGGGGCCGACTCCTTCCACCGCTCCTTCGACGAGCTTGCCCGGGATCGGTTCCTCGTGGGCACTCCCGAGGAGTGCGCGGCGGACCTGGAGCGCTACCGCTCCCTGGGGGTCGACACCGCCCTGGTCAGGATGATCTGGCCGGGCATGGGCCTCGAGGCCGGGCTTCGCTCCATGGAGCTGTTCGCCGGCCGGGTGATGCCCCGCTTCAGGTGATCTTCACGTACCGCTGGATCTGCCGCCGCGAGGTGTCCACGCCGTAGAAGTCGCCAACGGAGTTGGTGAAGACGTTGTGGCACTGCTCGAAGGTGCGCCCCCTGGCCAGCAGCTCCCCGTCCAGAGAGAAGACGCTGAACCGGGGCACCTGGTCGGTGACGATTACGGCGTTGTCCGGGGTGATCTGCACTCCCATGGGCGACTTCATGTCCGTCCACTCGCTGAGGAACTGCCCCTCAGA
Source organism: Dehalococcoidia bacterium (assembly GCA_965207305.1). Classification (GTDB taxonomy): domain Bacteria; phylum Chloroflexota; class Dehalococcoidia; order Lucifugimonadales; family JAGWBF01; genus JAGWBJ01. Next base: position 1,106,416 of record CBDBMB010000003.1, read on the forward strand.
GGTGAACACCTGGACCCGGTTGTTCTCCCGGTCGGCCACGTAGACGCGGCCGTCGCTGGAGACCCTGACGCTGTGGGGCACACGGAACTCCCCGGGGCCGCTGCCGGGGCTGCCGAAGGAGGCGATGTGCTTGCCGTCGGGGCTGAAGCGGTGCACGCTGGAGTTGGCGTAGCCGTCGGAGACGAAAATGTCGCCGTTGGGCCCCACGCAGGAGTCCGACGGATGGTTGAACGGTGCTTGCAGGGACGCGCGGTGCCGGGTGCCCAGGGCCATGACCAGCTCCCCGTCGGTGGTGAACTTGAGCACCTGGTGGGCGTCCCGGTCGGCGAGATAGACGAAGTCGTCGGGGCTGATGTAGATGTGGTGGGCGTCGTCGAGCTGGCCGGGCTTGCGCCGCCAGCCGCCCACGAACTCGCCGTCCTTCTCGAAGATCAGGATGGGAGGCCCGCCACGCTGGAAGACGTACACCCTGTCCTTGGAGTCGACGGCGATGGAGCTGGGGCCCTGCCAGTCCTGCCCCCGGGGCAGCTTGGCCCAGTTGGGATGGTGCTCGTACATGTAGTTGCCGGTGCCGGTGACGATGGGCATGAGCTTGCTCCTCTTCTCGAATCTCCGGGGTCTGGAATGTCCGGGCCCTTACGTTATCTTGACGAACCGCTGGATCTGCCGCCGCTGGGCGTCCACCCCGTAGAAGTCTCCCTTGGAGTTGGTGAAGACGTTATGACAATTCTCGAAGGTCCGCCCGCGGGCCAGCAGCTCGCCGTCCAGGGAGAAGACTGTGAACCGAGGCACCTGGTCGGTGACGATGACGGCGTTGTCCGGGGTGATCTGCACCCCCATGGGGGACTTCAGGTCCGTCCACTCGCTGAGGAATTCGCCCTCCGACGTGAACACCTGGACCCGGTTGTTCTCCCTGTCGGCCACGTAGACGCGGCCGTCGGCCGAGACGCGGATGCTGTGGGGAACGCAGAACTGCCCTGGCCCCCTGCCGGGGCTGCCGAAGGAGGCGATGTGCTCGCCGTCGGGGGTGAAGCGGTGGACGCTGGAGTTGCCGTACCCGTCGGATATGTATATCTCCCCGTTGGGCGCCACGCAGGTGTCCGACGGGTGGTTGAAGGGCGCCTGGAGGGAGGCACGGTGCCTGGTCCCCAGGGCCATCACCAGCTCCCCGTCTGTGGTGAACTTGAGCACCTGGTGGGCGTCCCGGTCGGCCAGGTAGACGAAATCGTCGGGGCTGATGTAGATGTGGTGGGCGTCCTCGAGCTGGTTGGGCCTGCGGGGCCAGCCTCCGACGAAGTCCCCGTCGCGCTCGAATATCAGGATGGGGGGCCCGCCGCGCTGGAAGACATACACCCTGTCCTTGGAGTCGCAGGCGATGGAGCTGGGGCCCTGCCAGTCCTGCCCCCGGGGCAGCCTGGCCCAGTTGGGATGGTGCTCGTACATATAGCTGCCGGTGCCGGTGACTACGGCCATTCGACCCTCCTTCAGGACGCCTTCACGAACTTCTGGACCCGGGAGAGCTGGACGTCCACCGCGTACAGGTCTCCCCTGGAGTCGCTGTAGACGTTGTGCCCGATCTCGAAGGTGCGCCCGCGGGCCAGCAGCTTGCCCTCCAGGTCCAGGACGCTGAACCTTGGGATGTGGTCGGTGACGTAGACTGCCTGGTTGGCGTCTATGTGTATGCCCGCGGGCCGGTAGAAGCCCGTCCACTCGGTCAGGAACTCGCCGCGGGAGTCGAAGACCTGCACGCGGTTGTTCTCCCGGTCGGTGACGTACACGCGCCCGTCATTGGATACACGCACGCCGTGGGGGACCATGAACTGCCCCGGCCCGGTGCCCGGGCTGCCGAAGGAGGAGATGTAGACCCCGTCGCTGGCAAACCGGTGGACGGAGGAGTTGCCGTAGCCGTCGGCGATGTAGAGGTCGCCGTTGGGGGCCACGCCCACGTCCGCCGGATGGTTGAAGGGGGCCTGCAGGGCGGCCTGGTACCTTTTGCCCAGGGCCATCACCAGCTTCCCGTCTGTGGTGTACTTGAGCACCTGGTGGGAGTCCCTGTCAGTGAGGAACAGGTGGTCGTCGGGGCTGACGTAGACGAAGTGGGCGTCCTCCAGCTCCCCCGGACGCCGGGGCCACGACTCCCGCAGGTATCCGTCTCGGTCGAAGACCAGGATGGGCGGCCCCTGCCTCTGGAACACATACACCCTGTCCCTGGAGTCCACGGCCACGGCGCTGGGCGTCTGGAAGCTTTGTCCCTCGGGAAGGCGGGCCCAGTCTCCGTGGTACTCGTAGACGTAGTCGCCCATTCCGACCATCGTAGGCATGGAAGGCCTCCTTGCTGGGCTGGCGCTCTGGGGTCTGGGGCGTGGTCAGACTATCATATCGCCTGGGGTCTGTAAAGCTGAGCCGGGTTACGCGGGCCGGGCTGACACGCGGCCCTTGACGCCGGTTGGGCCCGCGTGTTCTTCTAATGGGAACACGTGTTCTACGACAAAAGCCAAAGAACTCCCGAGGGGAGCGAGGAGGCGGCACGGTGAGCGGAGTCCGGTACGAAGAGATACAGTCGGCCAGCGCCCTCAACCGGGTCCACGGGATGGACTTCCGCTGGTCGCTGAACCCCTACCAGGGGTGCGTCCACGGCTGCCACTACTGCTTCGCCCGGCGCTATCACCTGCTGAGGGACATGACGGCCGGCGGAGACTTCACGGGCGTCATATCCATCAAGGCAAACATCCCGGAGCTGCTGGAGAAGGAGCTGTCCCGGCCTTCCTGGAAGTACGAGACGGTGGCCGTGGGCACGTCCACGGACCCCTACCAGCCCATCGAGGGCGCCCGGCGGCTGACCCGCCGGTGCCTCCAGGCTTTCGCCGACAGGGGCAGCCCCGTGGGCGTGGTCACCAAGGGCACGATGGTGGTCCGGGACCGGGACGTTTTGGCGGACCTGTCGGCATGGGGCGGCGGCACCGTCTGCGTCAGCATAACGACGCTGGACCTGGACCTGTGGCGGAGGCTGGAGCCGGGGACGGCGCCCCCAATGCAGCGGCTAAGGGCCGTGGAGATGCTGGTCAAGGCGGGGGTGAACGCCGGGGTGCTGGTGGCGCCCATCATCCCCGGCATGACCGACGGGTTGAGCAACCTGAGCGCCGTCGCAAGGGCGGCCTCGGACCACGGCGCCCGGTTCCTGGGCGGCAGCACCCTCTACCTGAAAGAGGGGACCAAGGAGCACTTCCTGGAGTTCCTGAACGCGGAGTACCCCGCCCTGGCCCGCTCCTACGGCCGGCTATATCCCGGAGCATACGCGCCCCGCCGGGTCCAGGACCGGGTGGAGGGCATCATGCACAAGCTGAAGCGGGTCAACGGGCTGCTGGACAGGCGGTTCGCCGGGTCCCGCAACCCCGCTCGCGGGCAGATGCGTCTACAGCTCTGGTCCGCGTAGGCCGGGGAACAGGGTCACACGTTGGGCGGCCGCCTCGTGTGCCAGGAGGTGGCCTGCTCGTAGGCGTAGGCCGCGTTGAGGACCGCGGCCTCCTGGAAGGGCTTCGCCGCGAGCTGCAGCCCTATGGGCAGACCGCCTGCGGTGAACCCGCAGGGCACGCTGATCGCGGTCACGTTGGCGAGGCTGAAGAGGGGGGTCAGCAGACGGCCGATGCGGTTGGTGTCGTCCTTGCCCGTGATGACGGGGTCGGGCACGATGGGCTGGGCCGCCTCGCCGCTGGTGGGCATCGCCAGCAGGTCCACCCTCTCCAGGGCTTCGAACACCTGCCGGCGCAGGAGGGTGCGGAGTTTCTGGGTCTTGTAGTAGGCCTGGGCCGGCAGGATGCTGCCCGCCAGGTACCCGATCCTGTTGTCGTGGCGGATATCTTGGAGCCGGTCCAGCAGGAGCTTGCGGTAGTTGGTGGGCGCCTCCACGCGAAGCCCGCCCGAGATGGTCCCCTGGTGCACCGAGAGGGGTATGGAGACCTCCTCCACCTCGACCCCCAGGCCGGCCAGCATCGAGACCGCGGCCGCCACGGTGTCACGGATCTCCGGGTCGACCAGGGCGCTATCCATCTGCTCGGTGACGACGCCGAGGCGCAGGCCTCGTACCTCCCCGGTCAGCGCCGCGACGTAGTCGGGCACCGGCACGTCCCACGTGTAGCCGTCCTTGGGGTCGTGGCCGGCGATGGCGCCCAGGGTCATGGCGCAGTCCCGGACCGTCCGGGATATGGGGCCGATGGCGTCCATGGACCACACCCCGGGCATCACGCCGTAGCGGCTGACCCTCCCGTAGGACGGCCGCAGGCCCACCAGCCCGCACCAGGCGGCGGGAAACCGGACCGAGCCGCCGGTGTCCTCGCCCAGGGACGTGGCGCACATGAAGGCGGCGGTGGCAGCCCCGGAGCCGCTACTGGACCCGCCGGTGTGTCTCTCCAGGTCCCAGGGGTTGCGGGGGAACTCGATGGCGTGGGAGAGGCCCGTAGTCCCGAACTCGGTCATGTTGGCCTTGCCCAGCAGGATCGCGCCGGCCTTCTTCAGGTTGGCCAGCACGGTGCCGTCCTCGTCGGGGACGTTGTCCCAGAAGATGGGCGAACCGCAGGTGGTCCGGATGCCCTTTGACTTCACCTGGTCCTTTATCGTCACGGGGACGCCGTGCATCGGCCCCCGGTGCTCGCCGCTGGCCATGGCCTCCTCGGACTCCCGGGCGGCGGCCATGGCCTCGTCGGCGCAGACCGTCAGGTAGGCGTGGAGAGTGGGGTTGAGCCGGTCTATGCGCTGGAGGTAGGCTTCGGTGACCTCGACGGGAGATAGCTCTCTGGACCTGATTCGGGTGGAGACCTCCGCGGCAGACAGGAAGGGGATGTCCCTCTTCTCCATGGTCACACTCCTGGACCGGCTGACTCCCAAGGTGCGGGCGGGGCGCAGGGCTTGGCGGAGGCCGGCGGCTAGGGCTCCTTGACGTACACCTGGATGCGGGCTCGGCAGACCTCGACGACGTAGATCCTGCCCTGGTCGTCCACCTTGACGGAAGACGGGCCCCAGAAGAGCTTTTCGATGCTGGCCGACTGCTCAGCGGGTATGTCCCGGGCCCACTGGTCCAGGCTGGGCTCCATGTCGGCCCTGTGCCGCTCCTCCAGCTCGTCTTCGTTGGCGATGAAGTAGTCCATCCCCCATTGGGAGACTCCCGACTCTCCCCGGAACTTGGCCAGGAAGCCGCCGTCGGGATCCAGCACCTGGATGCGCTCGTTGCCCCAGTCGGCCACGTAGACCAGCCCGTCGCCGTCCACAGCCACGCCGGCGGGCCGGTTGAACTGGCCGTCGCCGCTTCCGGGGCCTCCCCAGGTGGCGAGATGCCCCCCGGAGGCATCGAACTTCTGGACCCGGTCGTTGCGCCAGTCGCACACGTAGACGTTGCCGGCCCGGTCCGCGTCCAGTCCCCAGGGGAACTGGAGCTGGCCGTCTCCCGTACCAGGCCGGCCGAAGGCGCCCAGGAAGCGACCCCCGGTGGTGTACCGCTGGACCCGGTGGTTCAGGGCGTCGGCCACCAGCAGGTTGCCCTCCGGGTCCAGCACCATGCCCGCGGGCCGGTCGAACTCGCCGTCCCCGCTCCCCCGGGAGCCCCACTTCCGCACGAAGTTCCAGTGCCTGTCGAAGACGGAGATGCGCTGCAGGGCCTCGTCGGCCACGTATATGTTCTCATCCGCGTCCACCGCGATGGAGACCGGCCACATGATCTGGCCGTCCTCCGTGCCGCCGCTGCTGAACTCCCCGAAGTAGTCCTCGTCCACGTTGCATACGGTGATGCGCTTGTAGAACATCCTGGCGGCCACGTCCGCCCCCGCCCGGTTGGCGACGAACATCTTGCCGTCCCGTCCCAGGGCCACGTCCACGGGGTTGTTGAAGCCGCGGCCGTTCAGCGCATAGAAACCCACGGTGTGGCTGTAGCGAAAGGATGGCACCCTGCGCACCTCCTCGTACCCCCGCGGCGCTCCGGAGCGCCGGGTTGCAACAGGTCCCTTGGCCCTGGGTCGGCCCTAGGCCAGCTGGTACTCGCGGGTGGACACGATGGTCTGAAGGACCTCCAGCACCGTCCTGGTAGCCTCTTCGTCGCCATCGGCCGAGCCGAACCGGACAAGGCCCCGCCTGGAGGCCTGGTCGACCAGCTCGCGGCGGGTCTGGTCCGACACGTCCATCGGCCCCAGCAGGTCCAGGCAGGCGTCGACCAGCTCGGAGGGCGACAGGTCCTCCCCGCGGCCCCGTACCCGGTCGAGGATCGCGCGGACGCCGGGGCGCGTGGCGTCGCCGACCTCGTCGACGGCGAAGTTCACCCGGTCGACCAGGGCCCCGGTGTATATCCACTCGGTGCCCGTGTGCCATCCCTCCACGCTGGGCGGGTCCAGCAGGCTCTGGCCCATGAAGGTCGCCTTCTGGGACAGGTCGATGTCCTTCAACGCCGGAAAGCCGTACCCGCCGGACAACCGCGCGGTGCCCGCCACCAGCTCGGCGGGGCTCTTGACCTTCTTGAAGAGGGCCTCCTTGAAGAAGTCGGAGTTGAACAGCACCCGCAGCACCGGCCGTATCTCGTAGTCGTGCTCGAAGTACGCCTCGGTCAGCGTCCTTAGTGCCTCGGGGTCCCGGGGAGGCACCGTCTCCCAGGCGGGTACCTGGGGCTCGTCGGCCACGAAGAAGTTGTACAGGTGGCGGCAGATGAACCGGGCGGTGGCGTCCTGGCGGCAGATTATGTCAATCACGTCCCCGCCGTTGAGGTTCCCCGTGTGCCCGAGGAAGGTCTTGTCCGTGTCGTCGTGGTCGTCTTCCCGGTACTCGAACTGCCAGTCCAGCCGTCCGTAGGGCCAGACGGAGTCCCGGGACACCCGGGAGGTGTGGAGCTCGGCGTTCCGGATGGTCCACCCGGTGAAGGCCCGGGAGGCCTCGAACACGTCCTGCTCCGTGTAGTTGCCGACGCCCATGGAGAAGAGCTCCAGCAGCTCACGCCCGTAGTTCTCGTTGGGCTCGTAGCGGTGGCTGTCCTTGTTGTCCAGCCAGAAGATCATGGCCGGGTCCTTGGAGAGCTCCACCAGCAGGTTGCTGAACTTGCCCAACCCGTGGCGGCGGAACATGCCAAGCTGGTTGAGGATGGCCTTGGGCTGGTTGAGCTTGGTGTAGCCCGTGGCGAATATGCCGTGCCAGAAGAGGGCCATCTTCTCCTCGAGGGGCCGCCTGGTGTTGATCATGCGGTATATCCAGTAGGTCTGGCAGCTATCCAGGGGCTGCAGGCCGTTCTCGTCGACGTGGTACCGCTTGATCAGGTCCTCGTCCTCCAGGGCGGGGGGAGCCTTCTCGGGATGGAGCAGCTCCTCCACCGTGGTCTCGTATCCCTGGGCCGCGTACCGCTCCAGCTCGTCCCTGTTGGCCCCGAACCCGGCCCGGCGCATAAGGTGGGCCATCAACGCGATCTGCTCCTGCGCCATCTCCTACCTCCCGCTGTCCACGCCCGTCATCTAAAGATGCGGTCTGCGTAACACCATGGCACACGTGTGACTGTTGCAGGGAGTATAATTGGGGGCGACGTGGAGTGTCAATCGCCGACGCCGGCAGCGGGCCCTGCCAGGGCCCGCGCCGACGCCTGCGCCTGCTATAATGAAGGCCCACGGCGGGCGCTCCAGGGGCCTGCCGATATAAAGGGAGGTGCACCCCATGGCGACGACCGGGCGGTTCAGCTACGACGGGCTGTTCTCCAAGGACATGCCAGCCACCCCACCATCACCATTCCCCACGGCCAAGTACGATTTTGCAGTGGCCTACCCCGACCCTGACACCATCCCGCTGGAGGGGCTCGTGGACTCCCTCAAGACGGCGCTGGACCGGGAGGGCAGGGACCTGGCCTACTACCCCGACGCCGCCGGCCTCCTCTCCCTGCGCCAGCTCGTGGCGGGGAAGCTGGCCAGGGACCGGGGCATGACCGTGGACCCGGAGCACGTGGTTATGACCTCGGGCTCCTCGGAGGCCATCGGGATGCTGATACAGGCCCTGACGGACCCCGGCGACACGGTCCTGACCGAGGAGTACGTCTACCTGGGGACCCTGCGACAGCTCCGGCGCTACGGCGTCAACGTGGTGGGGGTGCCCTGCGACGACGGCGGGATCGTGCCCGAGGCCCTGGAGGAGAAGCTGGCCGACCTGCGGGCCCAGGACAGGGTCGTTAAGTTCCTGTACACGATACCCACGTTCCAGAACCCCCTGGGCTGGACCATGAGCCTGGAGCGCCGCAGGACCTTGCTGGAGATCACGGGAGAGCACGGCGTGCCGGTGTTCGAGGACGACTGCTACGTGGACCTCCGGTTCGAGGGCGAGGACGTGGCGTCATTTCACTCCATGGACGACACCGGCCGGGTGATCTACGTGGGCTCCTTCTCCAAGATACTGGCCCCCGGCATGCGCATGGGATACATGGTGGCGCCCCCGGAGGTGCTCCACCGGGCGTTGAGCGGCCGGTCCGGCGGGGGCCCCAGCCAGTTTTCTGCCCTGGCCATCGAGGAGTACCTGAAGCACAACATGTACTCCCACATAGCCGAGGAGAACGAGGGCCTCAGGGTCAAGCGCGACGCCATGCTGGCGTCCTTGGGGGAGAACTTCGGGAGCTCCGCAACCTGGAACGCCCCCGAGGGGGGGCTGTATGTATGGTTGAGGCTGCCCGAGGGCGCGGATCTGGCGGCGGTGCAGGCCCAGGTCATGGCCGAGGGCGTGTCGTACTACAACGGGAGCCAGTTCTCCCCCGAGGGCAAGGGGGTCAACTGCGCCCGCCTCTGCTTCGGCCACCCGTCGGCCGAGACGGTGTACGACGGAGTCGCCGAGCTGGCCCGGGTCCTCGACCGCCACGGCGTCCTTGGCGGATAGCCCGACCGATGGTCCCCGGAGGCGATCCGGAAGCATTGTCTCCAGGTTGACGGTCTTTTGGGCCAAGGTGCTTGACATACGGCCACAGCGTGAGTGAGAATGGAGTATCAATAAAGGAGGTTTGAGTTAGTTGCAGATACACGCCATCCACGAGTGCGATACCCACGAACACCACGGCGACGAAGCCGGCCACGTGCACGACCAGCACGAGTGCGATACCCACGAGCACCACACTGAGGCCCACGACCACGCCGCCCACGAGTGCGACACCCACGAGCACCACGGCAGCGAGCCCGGCCACGTGCACGCTCAGCACGAATGTGACGAGCACGAGCACCACGTGCACGAGCACGCGGGCCACGCACACTAGACGAAGCCTTCCGACCTGAAAAGAGACCCCGCCGGACTGCAGGTCCGGCGGGGTTTTTGTTGTTTGCCGTAGACCGCGGCGGCCTGGCCCGCAGCGGTCTCTGTTTAGCCCGTAGAGCGCGAGTAGGCCAGCAGGTGGCCGACGTGGTGGTTCTCGGTGCAACCGTCCACTGACCGCTCCACCTGTATGGTGACGTGGCCGATGCCGTACTCCCGGTGTAGGAGGTCCTGCATCCTCTTGATCAGCCTGTCCAGCTCGCCCTGGTAGGAGGGGTCCAGCAGCACGTGGGCTGTGAAGGCCTCGTTCCCCGAGGTTATGGTCCAGACGTGGACGTCGTGGATCAGGGTGACCCCCTCCATCTCCTCGATGTCGTGGCACAGCTTGTAGACGTCGATGCGCTCCGGGCTTCCCTCCAGCAGCACGTTGAGAACGCTGAGGATCAGCCTGCGGGTGTTGTAGACGATGAGGACCGCGATGACGACGCTGAGAATCGGGTCCGCTATCTGCCACTGGAAGGCCATGATCAGTATCGCGGAGACTATGACGCCCACGGACCCCAGCAGGTCGGCTATCACGTGCTGGAAGGCGCCCTCCACGTTGAGGCTCTCCCCCGAGGAGCGGTGCAGTATCCATGCGGCGATCACGTTTATCACGAAGCCGCCTATGCCGACCAGCAGGACCGGCAGGCCGACCACCTCGACGTCCTCCCTGAAGGCCCGGTGGTAGGCCTCCCAGACGATCCACCCGGCGATGAGCCACAGGGCGAAGGTGTTGGCCAGCGCGGCGAGAATCTCGGTGCGGTGATACCCGAAGGTGCGCTCGACCGAGGCCTCTTTCTGGGCAATCCACATGGCCACCAAAGCCATGGAGATGGCCGCGGCGTCGGTGAGCATGTGCCCGGCATCGGCCAGCAAGGCCAGGCTTCCCGACAGGATGCCGCCCACCACCTCCGCCACCATGTAGGTGCTGATCAGCACCAGGGCGAAAATCAGGCTGCGGCGGCTGGCTCCCCGCAGGTCGTGGGCGTGATCGTGGCCGCCGTGGTCGTGCTCGTCGTGGCCGTGGCCCTCGTGCTCGTCGTGGCCGTGGCCCTCGTGCTCGTCATGGGCATGGCCCTCGTGCTCGTCGTGGGCATGGCCCTCGTGCTCGTCGTGGGCATGGCCCTCGTGCTCGTCGTGGGCATGGCCCTCGTGCTCGTCATGGGCATGGCCCTCGTGCTCGTCGTGAATGGCATGGTCGTGGTGCTCCGCCTCGTGGCGATGGGGGCTCTCCGCCATGGGGCACCTCCTGCACTCAATGGTATTACAGATTGGGGGGCGTCGCAATCGGGAATCAGTCTCAGTTTATTATCCAACGAGACCGTTCTTTCTCACCGACGGGTAGGATTTGCTGCCGTATCGGTGGAACGATGTGCAAACCCCGATGCCGGTTGCTATAATCCTCCTCGAGCGGCACATCGAAGTCCTGCGGAGCAAGGGAGGTCCATGGCTGGAGAGATCGAGGTGGTCCAGAGGTGCGGCGTCTGCAACGAACAGGTGGGAGCCTTCTCCGTGAAACAGGAGAACATGATGCTCTCATCCAGGGCCCGGGTCTGGTGCCCCCTCTGCGAGGACAACGTGCCCGAGCGGAGGGAGCTGGCCGGGCGGGCGGAGTCCATCAAGAGAGAGGTGGAGAGCCTCCCTCCGGCCGGCAGCTCCTAGGACGTGGCCGACCAGCGGGCAACTAGACCGGCGGCGAAGGCCGAGCCCGAGCCCCAAGACGCGCGGGGATACAACGAGCGCGGCAACCGCTACAGCCGGTCCGGCATATACGGCAAGGCCATTTCGGACTACACTCGCGCCATCGAGCTGGACTCGGCCTATGCCGAGGCCTACTTCAACCGCGGCGGCTCCTACTACGAGGTGGGATGGTACGAGGAGGCGATAGCCGACCTGAGCAGGGCCATCCAGCTGGATCCCGAGGACGACCGGTTCTACGCCTGGCGCTCGGTGGCCTACCTGTTCAACGACCAGCCGGACCTGGCCGAGGCCGACCAGGAGACGTGCGAGGAGCTGCGGTCCCGTTCCACCGAAGGGCCGTCTGAAGGGGCGTGATGGGCAGGGTGTTTCCCAGCGCCCGGTGGCAGGTCCGCTCCCCCGAGGAGGTGGCTCTGGACCCTGACAGGCTGGCGTCCGTGGAGGCGTGGGCCCGCTCCTTTGGGGAGCCCTTCCGGGTCGCAGTGGCGCGGCACGGCTACCTGGCCGTGGAGTGGGGCGCGGGAGTCGAGCCCGCCAGGCAGCTAGCCCAAGCCTCAGCGGTCAAGTCGGCCTACTCCTGCCTGCTGGGCATCGCCGTGTCAGAGGGCATGCTCCCCAGCCTGGACGCGCCGGTGGTCGACTACTACCCGGAGATGATGGACGTGGCCGAGGGGGAGGGCCCCAAGGCCGGCCGGTGGGCCTTCGACAAGGACCGGGAGATAACCTTTCGCCAGCTAATCTGCAACACCTCCGGATACATGAAGCCAGGAGAGGAGCCCGGCAAGCGGTTCCACTATCAGACCTTCGGCATGAACATCGTCAGCAACTCGCTGGCGACCATCTACGGCCTCTACGACAGCCGCGACCCCGGCCGGCTTCCGGGCTGCGCCCGCCTGATGGAGCAGAAGATCCGCGACCCCATCGGGAGCTCGTGGGGCCACGACTACACCGACTTCCGGTACGGCCCTGGCGAGGGCGGGAAGAGGAACGTGTTCGGCCACTCGCTGCAGATACTGGCCACGGCGCACGACTCGGCCCGCCTGGGTCACCTGTGGCTCAGCGGCGGCGAGTGGGACGGGGTCCAGGTCGTCCCGGCGGACTACCTGAAGCAGGCGACGGTGACGAACCCGGACATCCTGGCCAACGAGCCCGAGGAGAAGTGGATGTACGGCCACGGGTTCTGGGTGAACGACCACGGCAAGGCGTGGCCCGACGCGCCGCGGGACTCCTTCGCCGCGTGGGGGGGCGGCGCCAGGCACATATGGGCCTGCCCCAGTCTGGACATGGTCGTCGTGCACAACCCGGGTTTCTGGACCAACGACCGGGTGCAGGAAAACCGGCTCCGGTGGGAGAACGAGGCACTGGCGCGCCTGCTGGACGCCGTGGTGCGATGAGCGCCGACCTGCCGGCCCACAGGTTTCTGGACGAGCGGTCCATCCCCTACAGCAGGCTCTCCTTTCCGCCCACCACCGAGAAGGGGGCCGCCGCCGTCGCCCGGGCCCTGGGGTGCCGGGAGAGCCAGATGGTGAAGACGCTGATATTCGAGGCGGACACGGGAGAGCGCGTGCTGGTCATGCTGGGGGCAAGCAGCAACGCCGTTTCGGGCCATCTGAAACGGGCCATAGGCTCTCGCAACATCAGGCTGGCGGCCCCGGAGGCCGTCCTGGAGACCACGGGCTACGGGATCGGCTCCATACCACCGTTCCACTGGCAGCCCCAGGGGTTTCGGACCTTCGTCGACGCCGCCCTGATGGAGGAGGAGGTCCTGGGCGTCGGCGCGGGGGTCTGGGGCAACGAGATCATGATCGCCCCCGGGGACGTCGTGCGGGCCACGGGCGCCGCCGTGGTCAACCTGTCGGACCGTTCCAGGCCCGCGTTCGAGTAGCCCCGGAGCCGTGGCCCGCTACCAGACGGGCTCGACGGCCAGGCCGAACCGCTCCCGGTAGTTCACCACCTGGCTGAGCCTGGGCTCGCCTCCCTCCGCCGCGACGCGCTTCAGGTCCTGGGTCGTGTTGCTGGAGGAGAGGTAGACGAACTCGCAGTCGGGCGGGTAGAGGGCCAGGCGGGCCGAGGCGTGCCACGTCCCAACCCCCAGCATCACGCCCTGGGAGCCGTCCATATAGAAGGCGTTGTACTCCTGGGGAGGCGGCACGGCCTCCCTGTCGTCGGGGTCGGTTGCCCGGGCAACCACCATGATCATCGGCTTGCCCTTCAGGGGTATGAAAGTCTGGGTCACCTGGAAGTGTCTCTCCATGTCCTCGACGGCCCACGACTGGAAGTCCACCTTCATGTAAGCGACCTCCGTCGGCCCTTCGCAGGAGAAGTCCACCTTCCACCCCTGGACCCTGCCGTCGGTCATCTGAAAGAAGGGTTCCGATTCCTTCCGGCTGAGGACCTCGCCGAAGGGCCGAAAGGCCTCGTCGGTCAGGGGCTGTATCTTGATCCGGTGTGAGCCTGGCATCGGACTGCCTCCTTCTCTGCGTGGGTGGGGCTCTGCGTAGGTGGGGCTCCACACAGCTGGCGCCGCGTCGCCGCGGCAGGCCAATTGTATACCGGCTAACGGGGAGAATGGAACGGCGCAGCAGATGGTTGCAATGACAAATACACGAGTTGAACCCGCTGCTCTCCCGGTGCTACACTTCCCGCATCTCGGTATTCCTCGCGACGGGGGTATGGAGCGAGGATGAAGGAGGTGCGCCATGAGCGTCGAGAGCTATCGAGGTCCCGGCGGCGCCCAGCTCTACTACCGGTACGACGACTTCACGGACCCGTGGGTGGACGCGCCAACGGCGGTGCTCTGCCATGGCCACCCCAGGAACTCGAACCTGTGGTACGAGTGGGTGCCCCTTATCTCCCGGCGGCTCAAGGTCGCCCGCGTCGACCTGCGGGGCCTGGGCCTCTCAAAGGTGCCGGTCGAGACCTTCAAGAACTCCATCGAGTCGCGGCTTTTGGACGCCCTAGCCCTGTTCGAGCACCTGAAGGCGGGGAAGGTCGTCTGGATCGGTGAGGCCACGGGAGCGCTGACGGGCCTGAGCCTGGCCACCCGGGCCCCCCAGGCGCTGCACGCCCTGGTGATAATGAGCATCCCCCTGAGGCCCGGCCGGTCCCAGCTTGACAGGAACGCGGCGGACTTCAAGCCGGGGGAGACGGTGCAGGGCCAGGGGAGCATCGACCTGATGCTGGCCAGGGGAATGCGGGCATGGGCCGGCGTGTCGGTGCGGGCGCGCCCCAGGATGCGCGAGGCGCCCGCCGGATACGTAGACTGGTACGTCGACCAGATCGCCCAGAACGACCCGCTGCTGGCGGCGGAGTTCTACCGCGGGATGGGGCCGGTGGACATGGTCCCCGAGCTGAAGGACATCGGGGTGCCCACCCTCTATCTGGAGGGGACCCGGGACGCGCTGCTTCCCGAAGACGAGCGGGAGGCCTTGGTGAACGCCCCCAACGTCCGGACGGTGACCCTGGAGGGGCCGAGCTACGACCTGGGCTACGCCCGGCCGCGGGAGTGCGCCGCCGAGGTCACGAAGTTCCTTGAGGATGTGGGCGTGCTGTAGGCTGTTCCTACGCCTTCTTGACGTATTTGTAGATCGCCTTGTCTCTCGGCTCGGCGAGCTGTCCCGTGACCAGGAACAGGTTGCCGTGGGAATCGTGCCACGTCTGGTGGTTCCGGGGGGTGTCCCAGCGGGCCTTCTCGCGCCCCGAGCCGTCGCGCACTACCATCGAGTTGGTCTGGGCCTCGTGGTTGGGGCGCTCGGCCACGAAGAAGTCCCCGTTGGCGTCCACGAACAGGTCCGTCGGCCAGGCCAGGCCCTTCCACTGGTCGATGAACTCCCCGGCGGGCGAGAATATCTGTATCCGGTTGTTCAGCCGGTCGCAGACGTAGACCTTTCCATCGGGCATGACCCACAGGCAGTGGGGGGAGCGGATCTCTCCCGGGGCGGTCTCGCCCGGCTGCCCCCACGACGAGATGAGCCGGCCGTCGGAGGAGAACCGGTGGACTCGGCAGTTCCTGTAGCCGTCGGAGACGTAGATGTCCCCCGAGGGGGACGGGGACATGCGCGTGGGCACGTTGAACGGGCCGCCGGCCCTCAGCACTGGCCCTTCGTGCTCCTCGCATCCCGTGTCCGAAGGCTGGCCTCGGTTGCCCAGCTCCATCAACGGCTCGCCCTCGACGGTGAACTTCATCGCCACGTGGGCCGCCCTGTCCGGAACGTAGATGACGTCATCCGAGTCGATGAACATGGTGTGGGGCTCGGGAAGCAGACCAACGCCCCAGGAGGTAAGGTAGTTTCCCTCCCGGTCGAAGACGATGACCGGGGGCTCCATCTGCTGCTGGCATACTATGACCCGCTCCTGGGAGTCCACGACCACTCCCGTCACGACTCCGAAGGACATCCCCTGGGGCAGGGAGCCCCAGCCTTCTATCACGTCGTACCTGTATGGACCCGAGCCGACTTCGACCATGATGGTCCCTCCTTATGTTGCCTGTCCGTAGTTGGTAATGCCGGGCCCCCGCTACCCGGGGCCCTGGGGCGGTCCCGGAGTGACGGCGCTGTCGGGGTCCCTGGCCCTTATCGAGTAGTAGTCGATCCTGGGCTTCAGGAGCTCCAGCAGCCGCCGCAGCTCGACCAGGGGCTCGGGGTGGTCGTCGACCCGCAGGTCCACCCGGGAGAAGGAGTCGTCGCCGTATACGACCAGCGCGGCCGAGTGGTAGGAGGTGAACGGCGCGGCCTCTCCTCCCGCGTGCTGTCCGGCCTCCACCGCCCGCATCAGCCGCTCCTCGAGATTCTCCTCCGCCGAGCCCTGGAAGGCCTCGGCCATGGCGTGGACCACGCCCTCCCCAACCAGCCCGTTGCCCATGGCTACGTAGCCGTCGCCGGTCAGGTGGCCCGCCCAGGGGTGGATGCGGGCCCCCGTGCGGGCGGCGGACCTGCCCAGGGCGTCGACGACCCCGATCTGCCGCCGCTCGATGTGCGCGTCGTCCTCCGCCAGGCTGGACACCACGTCCCGCGCCGGCGCTCCCGCGGCCAGCAGGTCCAGGGCCGCCGTCCCAAGCCGGGGGTTGGTCATGGCCTGGGTGGCGACGGCGCCTACCCCGGACCGCACGAAGGGGCACCGGGAGCCCACGGCAATCTCGCTGGTGGTGATGCCCACCCCCAACATCCCCGTGCGGGCGCACCGGCCGACCAGGGAGAAGGTGTGGAAGTCGATTCCGATGGGGGTGTCCATCCTAACCTCCGGGCGGGCACTACCTCCGGGCGCGGCCTGAGAGCGGCCCAGCCCTATACGACGCCCTCGCCCTGGAGGGCGGCCAGCTTCTCGGGGCTGAAGCCCAGGAGATTGCCGTATATGTCGTCGTTGTGCTGGCCCAGGGAAGGGGCAAGGTGCTTCACCCGGCCCAGGCCGCTGCTCATCCTTGGCACGATGGCCGGCATCTTGAGCTTGCCCATGACGGGGTCGTCCACCTCGACCATGGACCCCCTGGCGGCGAACTGGGGGTCCTGGAAGATGTCGGCTATGCTGTTGATGGCGCCCACGGGGACCTCCTCCGAGTCCAGGAGCGTTATCAGGTCCCCCATGTCGTGGGTCTGGGTCCAGGCCGATACGATGCCGTCCAGCTCGTCGCGGTGCTCCACTCGGCCCGCGCTGGTGGTGTAACGGGGGTCCGAGCCCAGGTCCTCCCGGTCCATCGCCACGGTCAGCCGTTGGAATATCCGGTCGCTGGTGCAGGCGATGGCGACCCACTTCCCGTCCCTGGTGGGGTAGTGGTTGTGGGGCACGGCATGGGCGGTGCCGGTGCCCTGCCGCTCGCGGACGAACCCGAGCTTGTCGTAGGCCGAGGCCAGGTTGTCCAGGAGCCGGAATATGCTCTCGTACAGGGAGATGTCGATGCACTGGCCCTCGCCCGTCCGGCGCCGGTGCTCCAGGGCAACCATGATCGAGAAGGCCCCGAAGAGCCCCGCCGCGTAGTCGGCGATGGTGGCCGA
The DNA here is from genome assembly GCA_965207305.1 of Dehalococcoidia bacterium. GTDB lineage: Bacteria > Chloroflexota > Dehalococcoidia > Lucifugimonadales > JAGWBF01 > JAGWBJ01. The sequence goes on from CBDBMB010000003.1 coordinate 1,123,380, forward strand.
CCCCGGGTTGACGGGCGGCCGGTCGGGAAAGCCGGCCAGGTAGCTAAGGCCGCCGAAGGCCTGGGCGATGCGGCCGAACCCAGCCTTCTCCCGGTACGGCCCCGTCTGGCCGTATGCGGACACCCTTACCATGACCAGCCCGGGGTTCAGCTCCCTAAGGACCTCGTATCCCATGGTCCAGCGTTCCATGGTGCCCGGCCTGAAGTTCTCCACCAGCACGTCGGAGCGCTTGACCAGCTCCTTGATGATCTCCTGGCCCTTCTCCTGTCTCAGGTCGCAGGTGATGCCCCGCTTGTTCCGGTTCTCCTGGGCCCAGATGAGCCCGACCCCGTTGTGCTTCTCGCCAAGCTGGCGGCAGGGGTCGCCGCGCCCCGGCATCTCCACCTTGATGACGTCGGCGCCGAACTCGGCCATCATGGTCGCCGCGAAGGGGGCGGCGATGAAGGTGGCCAGGTCCAGCACGCGAATCCCGCTCAACGCGTCGCCGTCGCCGGCATTGTCAGCCCTGGAAGCCGAGACCATATCTCTAACCCTCCACCTCTTGGGCCGCCTCTTGGGCCCCGGCGTGGAGCTCGATGACCCGCCTGGCGTTCTCGACCAGCGGATAGTCGACGAACTGGCCGTCCACGCGGATGGACGCGCTGCCGGCGGCCTGGGCCTGGGCAAAGGCCTCGACGATCTTCCTGGCCTGGGCCAGCTCCTCCGGGGACACGTAGGAGAAGACCCGGTTGGCCAGGGGCACCTGGCTGGGGTGGATGCAGCTCTTGCCCTGGAACCCCATGCGCCGGGCCCGTTGGGCCGACTCCACGAACCCCTCCTCGTCGTCCAGGCGGACCCACACCGAGTCGGTGGGCGGGTCGATCCCGGCCGCGCGGGAGATCACCACCAGGCGGGACCTGGCATAGGCCAGCTCCGCCTCGTCCCGGGTCCAGTCGATGCTCACGTCCCTGGTAAAGTCGCCCGCGCCGAAGTGCAGGGACTTGATGCGCCGGTTGCTGCGGGCGATGTCATAGGCCCGCCACAGCCCCAGGGCCGTCTCGATTATCGGAACGACCTCCACGCTGCCCGGCTCCAGGCCAAGGGCCCGCTCACGGGCGGCCAGCACTCGCTCCACGTCCTCCATCTCCTCCGCCGACTCCACCTTGGGCACCACCAGGCCGCCGAGCCCGGCGCAGACCACCACCTCGATGTCGGCGAGCCCCACGTTGAGGGAGAAGTCGGTCTTTTCTCCCGTGGGGTTGACCCGGACGTACACCCGGGTGCCCGTCTCCCCGACCGCGGGGATGGCCTGCCTGACCGCGTCCCTGGCCGCCACCTTCTGGTCGACGGCCACAGCGTCCTCCAGGTCCAGGATGGCCGCGTCGGCGCCGAAGGAGCCCACCTTGGACACCTTCCTCGGCTCGTTGCCGGGCGTGTATAGAAGGGTGCGTATCGCCATCTGAGTCTCCTCCAATAGGGCCGGGCAAAGGGCCCGGCAAAGGGCCCGGGCGGAAAGGGGCCCGGATGGAAAGTGGTCCGGGAGCACCCCGGCCCATTCTATCCGACATCGTCCGTCGACGAAAGGGCTACGAAGGGCCAAGCCCCCACTCCGGGCTACAGGACGTGGACCTCGATGAGGTTGGTCGAACCCGGGACTCCCATGGGCACCCCAGACGTTATGACTACCCGTTGCCCTTTCCGCACCAGTCCGGAGTTGAGCGACTCGTCCAGGGCCTTCCTGACCATCTCGTCGGTGTCCTTGGCCTCCTCGCTCAGGATGGGGACGACCCCCCAGACCAGGGAGAGACGCCTGTAGCTGCTCTCCAGGGGCGTCGGCGCCAGGATGAGCCGCCGGGGACGGTGCTTGGCCACCAGCTTCGGGGTGCTGCCGGACTGGGTGAAGGTTATGATGGCCGCGGCGTCGATGTGCCTGGCCAGGTCGCAGGCGGCGCGGCCCACGGACTCCTCCAGGCGACCCGTGGCCCAGGGCTGGGGCGTGAACGCCAGGGCCGACTCGGCGTCCTGGGCGATCCTGGCCATCATCGCGACGGACTCCACGGGATGGGCCCCGACGGCGGTCTCCTCCGACAGCATCACCGCATCGGTGCCGTCCAGGACGGCATTGGCGACGTCGGTGACCTCGGCGCGGGTGGGACGGGGGTTCTCCACCATGGAGCGGAGCATCTGGGTGGCGGTGATGACCGGCTTTCCCGCCCGGTTGGACCTCTCGATCAGCCTCTTCTGGACCAGGGGGCCCTTCTCCAGGGGAGTCTCGACCCCCAGGTCGCCCCGGGCGACCATTATCGCGTCGGCGGCGTCGATGATCTCGTCCATGTTCGCCACCGCTTCGTGCTTCTCGATCTTGGCGACCAGCGGGACCGCGGCACCGTGCGCTTCGACGATCCTCCTCGCCTCGTGGAGGTCCGCCGCGGTCCGCACGAAGGAGAGGCCGACGTAGTCCACGCCGCACTGGATCCCGAAAGCCAGGTCGGTCAAGTCCTTGTCAGTCAACGAGGGCACGTCCAGGGAGCTGGTGGGGACGTTGACGCCCTTGTGGGAGCTGAGCGCCCCGCCTATCCGGACGTCGCACCTGATGTCATCGATGGTGGTGTCGAGCACCTGCAGCTCCAGGGCTCCATCGGCAAGGAGGATGGTGTCGCCCGCGGACACGCTCCTGGGCAGGGCAGGGTGGCTCACCGAGACCTCGCGAGCGTCGCCGGGCACCTGGCGCGTGGTCAGGGTGAGCATGGCGCCGGTCTCGACATCGACCGTTCCCTCGGCCACGGACCCGATCCTGATCTTGGGACCGGACAGGTCCTGGAGCACGGCCACGGGCCGCCCATGGGCCGTGGAGATGCGCCGTATGGCCTCGACGACCTCGCGGTGGTCGGCATGGGTCCCGTGGGAGAAGTTGAGCCGGGCAACGTCCATCCCGGCCCCTATCAGGCGTTCCAGGACGGCCGGGGACCTCGAGGCCGGGCCTATTGTGCAGACTATCTTCGTTCTTCTCATGGGCTGGCCTGGAGGCTGGACCTCAGCCTCTTCCGTCGCCGTCGTGTGCCCGGTCCGAGCCGCACACCTCCAGGGCTGTCACCGCCAGGACCCTGGCGCACTCCACCATCTCGCTGATGACCACGTAGGAGTCGTCCTCGTCCTTGGTCCCCCGGCCGACCGTCGGCCCGTAGATGAGGCAGGGAATGCCGGCCTTCCACAGGTGGCACGTGTCGTTGGCGCTGTAGGAGTCGGGGATGATGGCCCCGATGGAGGAGGGCGGCCGCCCGGTCACCCTTTCGTGGCTGCGGGCCACAGCCTGTACGATGTACTCGTCTTGGGGGACGTCCAGGGGGTCCATCACCAGCCTGCGGCGGCCCCTGAAGGAGTCCGGGGGAGGTATCTCGATCTCGTATCGCAGGTCAGGGTCCGCCTCGGCCAGCGGGTCCAGCGCCCGGCGGATGTCGGCGACTATGCCCTCCACCGTCTGTCCGGGGAGGAAGTGGACGTCGACGATGATGGTGCACAGGTCGGGGACGTAGGGCGGTTCCACAAGGACGTACTCCCGCCCGCGGCCCCCGATGATGCTGCCGACGTTGAGCTTGGGCAGGGCGGGCATGTCGGACCGGGGGGTGCAGGTGAACTCGACGTTCTCCAGGGCGTCCATGATCCGGGCCATGTTCCGTACGGCGTGCACCGTGTGGTCGCTGCGAGCCATGTGGCCCGTGACCCCGTAGGCGTGGATGGCCATGTGCACTATGCCGGCGTGCACGGTCACCAGGTTGCCAAGGCCGAAGGGCTCGGCAACCACCGCCATGTCCGTCCGGAAGCCGGTGTCCACCAGGTGCTTCGTGCCCTCGCCGCCCTGGGTCTCCCCCACGACGCAGGCCACCACGAGGTCTCCCTTCAGCCGGGTCTGGGAGAGCCGGACTGCCTCGGCGGCCGTGACGACGCTGGCCAGGCCGCCCTTCATGTTCTGCACGCCGTGGCCGTAGAGACGGTCTCCCTCGACGCTGGGGGTCCACGGGTCCCGGCGCCACCGCATCCCCAGGGAGTTGATGTCTATGTGGCCGTTGAGCATCAGGCTGGCCCCGCCTCCGGAGCCCTCCAGGGTCGCGATGGTCTGGAAGCGCCCGGGCTCCACCTCCTGCAGGTCGACCCGGTACCCGCGGCTGCCGAAGAAGTCGGCCAGGTACCGTGCCACGGGGGTCTCGTCGGGCTTGAAGCTGGGTATGCGGACCAGGTCCGACGCCAGCTCCACTATCGCGGCGCGGTCGACTTGCCCCAGCACCCGGTCTATGGACGTCACGTCAGCCCTCAGCCCCGTCCATCAGCCACCGGCGGGGCCGTTCCCTGTCCCTGTCCCTGTCGTCCAGACGCCAGCTTTCGCCTGAGGTCCGCCGTCGCCTGTGGGTCGGCCTCGAGCGTGTCCGGGTCGATGGCGACGCCGTACACGTCTCTAGCCTTCTCCAGGGACACGTACCCCTCCAGCACGTCCAGCTCCACCATGGAGACGTCCCGGTCCAGCGGGTCGCCGTATCCCCCGCCGCCGCCCGATTCCACGGCGAAGATGTCTCCCTTCTGCAGCGACACGTTGGCGAACTTGGAGGGAGACGGCAGGTCGAAGGCCTCTTGAAGGGTGGTCCGCTTGCCGTTCCTGGTCAGGTGGAAGGAGTGGCAGTGGGCGTCGCCCCCGCCGAAGATACCCCTTGGAGGCAGGATGTGCCGGGTGGCCGCGGCCGAGTAGAGGGCGTCTCCCAGGAGCTCGAACTCCTGGCGGGAGGCCAGGCCCCCGCGGAACTTCCCGTCCCCTCCCGAGTCGGTGGCCATCTCCCACCGCATGAAGAGGGCCGGGAACTCCCGTTCCCATACCTCCAGCGAGGAGAACCGGCAGTTGTTGCGCGGGTCGGGGGCCACTGGCTCGCCGTCCTTGGTGGCCCGGGCCCCGTAGCCGCCGCTCTGGCTCAGGTACCAGACCCACTCGTTGCCTGTCTCCGGGTGGAACCCCCAGTAGGTGGTGTTGTCCCGGTCGCCGTTGCTGGAGCCGATGACCCTCTCGGGAAGCCAATCGCCAAAGGCCCTGATGACCGTGTCGGTTAGCGCCGGGATATGGTAGATCCCCGCGGCTACGGGGGCCGGATGGTGGGGGTTCAGTATGGACCCGTCGGGGATGAAGAGGTCGATCTGCTCCAGCACCCCGGAGTTCATGACCCCTTCGGGGTCCACCATGGAGATGACCGCCACGAAGATGGCCCCCTTGGCGACCACCTTGCTGCAGTTGACCATCGAGAAGTCCTGGTCGGAGCTGCCCGAGCAGTCCACCGTGAGCCTGTCGCCCTTCTTCTCCACCGCCACGTTGATCTTGTACATGCGGTCGGTGTAACCGTCGGTGTCGACGAAGTCGTGGTCGTGGCCCTTGCCGTCGGGCATCTCCAGCAGCTTCTGCCTGAACCGTCTGCGACCGTACTCCAGGGTGGCCTCCATGCCGGCCAGCACCATGTCCACCCCGTACTTGTCGATGAGCGCCTTCACCCGCCGCTCGCCGGTCAGGTTGGCGGTGATCTGGGACTGGATGTCGCCCCATATCTGGCGGGACACCCGAACGTTCCGGAGGATGAACTCCCTCACGGTGGCGTTGAGTACGCCCGCCTCGTACAGCTTGGCGGGGGGGATGGTGAGGGCCTCCTGCACGACGTGCCGGGCCGTGCCGGAGAACCCGCCCGCGGCCATGCCGCCGATATCCGTCCAGTGGCCCCGGTTGGCGGTGTAGCCCACCAGGGTGTCCCCGTGGAAGATGGGCCGCGCCACCATCACGTCGGGCTGGTGGGAGCCGCCGGCGTAGACGTCGTTGAGGATCATCACGTCGCCCTCGGCGAACTTGCCGTCGAAGGCCTCTATGATCGCCTCCAGGGAGTCGGTCATCGTCCCGGCGTGGATGGGCACCCCCTGGGCCTGGGCGACCATCCGGCCGCGGCTGTCGAATATCGCGCCGGTGAAGTCCAGCCGCTCGGCGAAAGTGCTGGAGTAGGCCACGGCAGTGGTGCTCTTCATCATCTCCTCGACGGTGGAGAGCAGGTAGCTGCGGATGATCTCGGCGGTGAAGGGGTCCAGCTCCGAGGCCTCCTGCTGGGGGCTGGAGCTGACCGTGGTCCTTATGTTGCCGTACTCGTCCACCCGGGACTCGCAGCCCTGGGGCAGGAAGATGGTGTTGTCCACCTCCTCGACGATGCAGGGGCTCTGCAGCACCATGCCGTGTCTCAACGTCTCCCGGTCGTACACGGGCACCGGCGAGTCGTAGAAGGCCATCTTGCGGTGTCCCTTGGGGGAGGGAGGGCCGTGGCCGGCGCCCTCCCTCTTGGGAAGCTCCAGGGACTGTATGTATCCCGTTGCCGTGGCGTGGATGTTGACCACCTCTGCGGGGTCCCCCAGAACCATGCCGTACCGCTCCCGGTACACCTTCTCGAACTCCTGGTAGACCTGCTCCCTGGTCATTTTGCCCCGGGCCCCGCTCCTGGAGAGCGGGACCCGCAGCTCGAAGGACTGGCCCACGTACCGCACGTCGGCCTTCCACTGTACGCCGGTGCCGACGACACGGCTCTCGTCGGCCTGCAGGTATCCCAGGGCCCGGGCCTCCAGCTCCCGGAAGTCCGCCTCCACGCGGTCCATGGCCAGATCCGCCAGGGGAGATGACACCGTCCGGGACTCGTTGTAGCTGATGTCGGCGGTCATCATGCCCAGGGCCGAAAGGGTGCTGGCGTTGACGGGGAACAGCACGGAGGTTATGTCAAGCTCCTTGGCAACGTCTATGGCGTGCTGGGCGCCGGCCCCGCCGAAGGGCACGAGGGTGAACTCCCGGGGGTCTATGCCCTTCTTCACCGTGACCTGCCGCACAGCCTGGGCCATGCTGGCGTTGACGACCTTGTACACGCCCTGGGCCGCCTCGAGGACCGAGACGCCGAAGTGGTCGGCTATGGGCTGCATCGCCTTCCACGACCTGTCCGGGTCCAGCTTCATGGAGCCTCCGCCCAGGAAGTTCTCCGGGTTGAGCGTCCCCAGGATCATGTTGGCGTCGGTCGTGGTGGGCTCCGTGCCGCCGAAGTCGTAGCAGGCCGGTCCCGGGTCAGCGCCGGCGCTGCGAGGCCCGACCCTGAGGCTTCCTCCCTCGTCGACCCACGCGATGCTCCCGCCCCCGGCTCCGATGGACACCACGTCGATGCTGTCGCTCCGTACCGGTATGCCGAACTCGACGTCGGTGGTGTCCTTTATCTCGGGGACACCGTCGCGGATCATGCAGACGTCGAAGCTGGTGCCCCCCATGTCGGCGGTGATTATCTGATCGATGCCCAGCTTCTCTCCCAGGTACCGGCAGGCCAGCACCCCCGCGGCCGGCCCCGATTCCACCAGGGCGATGGGCCGCTCCTGTGCGGCCGTGGAGGAGATGAGACCGCCGCCGGAGTGCATGTACTTGATCCCCCGCTGTATCTCCAGGGCCCTGTCCAGGCGGTCCACGTAGCCGTACACCCGGGGCATGGCATAGGAGTTCAGCACCGTGGTGCTGGCCCTGGGATACTCCCTTATCCGGGGGTCCACCTGGCAGGAGAGAGACACGTACAGCTGCGGCGCCTCGCGTGCTATGATCCGGCCAACCTCGATCTCATGCCGGCCGTTGGCGTAGGAGTTGAACAGGCACACGGCGACGGAGTCGACGCCCTTGGCCACCAGGTACCGGACGGCGCGGGCGACATCGGCGTCGTCGAGGGAAGTTATGGGGCTTCCCTCCTTGCGCATCCTCTCGGACACCTCGACGATCAGGTGCCGGGGCACCAAGGCCTTGCGGCGCTCCCACTGCAGGTCGAAGCTCTGCTCGCGCATGCCCGTCTGGAAGAGCAGGATGTCCCGGAACCCCCTGGTGGTTATCAGCCCGACCTTGGCTCCCTGGCGCTCGATCACCAGGTTGGTGACCAACGTGGTGCCGTGGACGAAGTGGGACACGCCCTCCACTTCCACGCCCGCCGACCGGCAGGCTTCCAGCAGCCCCTCCTCAGGCGCCCTGGGCGTCGTCAAGACCTTGTTTCGAGAAACGGTCCCCGCCTCCTCGTCGAAGGTCATCAGGTCGGTGAACGTACCCCCGATATCGACGCCGACTCGCAGCATAGGCCGGACCCTCCATTCTCATGCCAAGTTGCCCGCCGCCGGGCACAGGGACATCCTACTATACCACCGGGGCAGCGTGAAGTGCCCGCGGAGGCCGGGGTCCCGGCATCTGGCTACCGCCGCGGCTCCCAGGAGAAGAAACGCACCGCGACCACCACCCCGCCCACCATCCACGCCGCCATCACCAGCAGATGCACGGGCTCGAAGCCGGCCCCCTTTTCGAAGGGGTCGAAGGCCGTGTGCATGGCCATGGCGAAGTGCCGCACCGGGAAGACGTCGGCAAAGGTGGTGAGCCAGGCCGGGGCATCCTGAAGCGGGATGAAGACGTCGGATATGAAGAGAAGGGGGAGTATGGAGACGTTGACGATGGCGGGCGACGCGTCGGCGTTGGGGATGACGGTCATGACCGCCAGCCCCAGGGCGCAGAAGGTGGCCGCCCCGACCACCAGGCTGACCAGGAACGCCGGCAACGTGTTGGTGGGCAAGTCCACGTCGTAGAACAGCACTCCCGCCGCGATGACTATGGCGACCAGCAGGACCGACAACAGCACCGAATGCCCAATCCTGCCGAACATGTAGGACCAGCCGGGCAGAGGCGTGCCGTGGACCCGCTTCAGCAGGCCCATGTCTCTCGCAAAGGAAAGGCCTACGGCCACGTTGTTGTAGCAGGCATAGATGACCGAGAGGGCCACGATGGCGGGGACGTAGAACGTGGAGGTGTTGACCGTTCCCCCGGGGAGCTCCAGGTCCCTGTTGCCGAACAGCAGGTTGAAGATCACCAGGAACATCAGAGGGAAGACGAACACGAAGAACGCGGCAACCGGGTTGCGCCAGAAGGCCCGGTTCTCGTAGCGGACCTGTCGCAGCGCCAGCGCGAAGGAGCTCATTCTTGTCCCTGGCCGGGCTCCGGCGACCCGGACAGCTCCACGAACACGTCCTCCAGGGACGGACGGGACACGGACAGCTCCTCCAGATCCATGCCGCGTTCCGTGGCCCAGCCCGTCAGCAGGTGCAGGCTGTGGGTCGGCGTGTCGGTGACGATGGTGTACTGACCGGCCTCGGTAGCGCGGGCTTGCAGGCCGGGGGGCAGGTCCTGTGGCCCGGAGGCCAGCTTGAACTGTATGGTGGTGGAACGCTCCCGCTGCACCAGCTCTCCGGGGGCTCCCTGGGCGACGATCCTCCCCTGGACCATGATGGCCACGCGGTCGGCCAGGTGCTCGGCCTCGTCCATGTAGTGGGTGGTAAGCACCACCGTCTTGCCCAGGGACTGCAGGTTGCGCACCATCTCCCACGCCCCTCGGCGAGCCGAGGGGTCGAACCCGGTGGTGGGCTCGTCCATGAACAGCAACTCCGGGTCCCCCGCCAGCCCGATGGCCACGTCCAAGCGCCGCTGCTGGCCGCCGGACAGCCGCTTCACCGGGGTACGCCGCTGCTCCTTCAGCCCTATGACGTCCAGGATCTCATCCAGGGGGAGCGGATGGGGATAGTAGCCCCGGAACAGGTCGATGGTCTCCTCGACCTTGAGGTAGGGCTCCACCCCCGTGGACTGGAGGACGATGCCGATGCGCTCCTTCAGGTCGCGTTGGCTCCGTCCCGGGTCGTAGCCCAGGACTGACACCTGGCCGTCGGTGCGGTCGCGGTGTCCCTCCAGGATCTCCACCGTGGTGGTCTTGCCGGCGCCGTTGGGCCCCAGGAGGGCGAAGACCTCCCCCCGCATCACGTCCAGGTCTATGCCCCGCACCGCCTCCAGGGCGCCGTAGGACTTCCTGAGCCCCCGCACCTCGATGGCCAGAGATGACGGTCCCTCGCTCGTAGATGTCAACTTACATCGGCGCCGCCAAAGGGCGGCCGGAAGCTAGTCGTCGTCTTCCACCTCGGGCATGAGCACGAACTCGGGGTATGACTCCATGCCCAGCTCCCCGGCATCCTGGCCCAACCGCTCCACCGAGGTGGAGACACGGGCGCCCAGGGTCTTGTCCAGAAGCTGCCAGAGGCCGTAGGAGGCCAGGAACACGAAGCCTCCTATGGAGAGTATGCCAACGAGCTGCACGTGGAAGGTGGCCCCGCCGGCGATGCAGGCGGCTATGGTCCCCCATACTCCGGCGAACATGTGCGCGGGCACCGCTCCCACCACGTCGTCCAGCTTTACCACCTCCATGAACTTCAGCCCGCCGACGCACAGGACCCCGCCCACTGCTCCGATGACCACGGCCCAGTAGTGGTCGACGATGTTGGGGGCCGCCGTGATCGCGACGAGGCCGGCAATGGCGCCGTTCAGTCCCGCGAACAGGTCTATGCGTCCCAGGATGGGGCGGGAGACGATGAGGGCAGCCATCACTCCGGCAGCTGCTCCCAGGTTGGTGTTGACCAGGACGATGCTCATCGCAACGGCGTCCAGCGCGCTGGACAGGGCCAGCTGGGACCCTCCGTTGAAGCCGAACCAACCGAGCCAAAGGATGAAGACACCCAGGGTCACCACCAGGATGTTGGAGGGCGGCGTGGCCCTTACGGTGCCGTTGCGACGGAACTTGCCCAGCCGCGGTCCCACTACCAGTATGCCCGCCAGCGCCGCCCAACCCCCGGTGCTGTGCACTATGGTCGAGCCGGCGAAGTCGCTGAAACCCATCTCAGCCAGCCAGCCGCCGCCCCACGTCCACGCTCCCACCACGGGGTATATGACGGCCGTCAGCACCAGGATGAACAGGAAGAAGGACCACATTTTGACTCGTTCGGCCAGGGCGCCCGAGACGATGGAGGCGGTGGTCGCTACGAAGACCATCTGGAAGAACCAGTCGGACATGGTGGCGTATCCCGCGCCCGCCTCCCCGACCACCCCGGCCACCGCGCCTTCAGTCCCCTCGACCAGGGCTATCTCCGCCGCCGTCGAGCCGTACATGAATGCAGGCGTGCCTATGATGCCCACGAGGCTGTCGCCGTACATCAGGTTGTAGCCAATGAAGAAGAAGGCCAGTCCGGCGATGGAGTAGAGGCCGATGTTCTTCAGGCAGATCATGGCCGCGTTCTTGGTGCGCACTGAGCCGGACTCCAGCATGGTGAACCCGGCGCACATCCACATGACCAGTGCGCCCCAGATAAGGAACGCGAAGGTGTTGAAGACGAAGGCGGTCTCGTCGTCGGGCCCGGCCGCATGGGCTATGGCGGGCCTGGCCAGAAAGAGGATGAGGAATCCGATGCCCGTAGCGGCGAGGATGGCCGCGGGCCGGCGGTAAGAGAGGAAACCAACGAGGGATGTCATAAGCTCACTCCTACGCAGGGCCGGGTCGCTGCCCTGCCATGTATGGGAATAGCCCACCAACCTCCGTCGAAGCCGGCCGGCGATCGAACAGCACTAACCGACCATCGACATCCGATGTACGCCGGTCATTGTATAACAAACTAAGCAGTTTGTAGAGACCGTCCCAATAGGCGGTAGCTTCAGGCCGCGCGGCTTCGAGCTCGCCTTTTACCCTGTCCCGGTGCACGGCGGTTATTGTATAACAAACTAAGCCGTCTTGCAGACCTCATCCCAATAGGGAGCAGCTCCATGCCCCGGGAGTTGAACCGATCACCTTACCCTGATACCATGCTCGTAAGGAGGACGTCCGTGATAGTGAAGATTACCTCCAAGCGTCAGGTCACCTTCCCTAAACGCGTGCTGGAAGCCCTCGGCGTGGGGCCCGGCGACCAGCTCGAGCTGCAAGAGGGTCCGGACGGATTCATCCTGCGCCCACGGCGCATAGACTACTCGAAGCTGGGCACCCTGCGTGGCCTGATACCGCCGGGACATCCCCCGTTCGATATCCGCAGGCTCCGAGATGAGGGATATGATCCAGCAGCGTATCGGGATTGATACGTCGGTCCTCGTCAGGCTGGTTGCCAGGGACCCCGAGAACCAGTTCCAACGCTGCGTCAGCGGGCTTCGCGCCAGGATCGAGGAGCAGAAATGCGAGATATTCGCCTCCAACCAGGTCATCGGGGAGGCCTACGCTGCGTTGCGGCACCACTATGGGGTTGCCGCTACGCAGGCCCGCGCTGGATTGCGCGATGCCTTGACCAGCGGCCTCGTGACTCCGCTAAACGGGCGCGCGGTCATTGAAGCCCTCAGCGACTCGGACGGGCCCGGCCTGTTCGATAGACTGATCGCCATCGAGTATTCACAGGCCGGCCTGGAGGTACTGACCCTGGATCGCACGATGGCTTCTCTTCCGGGGGTTCGGCACCTCTAGGACACGTTTGACCCCCCCAGGCGCCTGGTGTATCGTGAGTGTATGACACGCACCAACGTAGATATCGACGATCTGGCATGTGCGGAGGTGATGCGGCGCCATCGGCTGGAGACCAAGCGGGAGGCGATCAACTTCGCCCTCCGGATCCTGGCAGCCGAGCCCGTGTCCGTGGATGAGGCCCGCGCCCTCAGGGGCATCGGCTGGGAGGGCCACCTGGACGACCTCCGGGCGGCCCGCTCCCCTTGATTCTTGTAGATACGTCGGCCTGGATAGAGTTCCTGCGAGACACAAAGTCCCCGCTATGCGAGGCGCCTCCATAATCCGGACGCAGACGACGGACTACGAAGATGCCGCAGTGCTCTATCGTCGCTGTCGGCGGCGCGGCGAGACTGTGGGCAAGCTCATCGACTGTCTGATCGCCTCTGCGGCCATACGGGCCGGCATACCCGTTCTGCGCAAGGACGCCGATTCTGACATACTGGCCGGCCACACGGCCCTGCAAACGTACGAAGTCACTCGTTGACAAGAAAGCGAACCGTATTGCCCGAGCGTGGCGACTAAGCTGTGGTCGAGGAGACGAGGAGATGCAGAAAGCGTTGCACATACGGACGACGGTACTTCCGGGAGGCAAGATAGAGATTGTAGATGATGAGCTTGAAGCCGGCGAAGATGTGGACGTGATCATATCGCCGGCACCCAGACCATCGGCTCGGTCGGCTTGGCAGATCATCTCGGAAGCGCCGGGGCAGCGTCTCTTCAAGACTGCGAAGGAAGTTGATGACTACATCGCGGACGAAAGAGGGTCGTGGGACCGATGACGCTCCCGCCTCATGGGACCATCTACATGGATACCTCAGCCGTCATCTACAGCGTTGAGCGTATCGAGCCGTATCTCACCATATTGGCTCCCGTATGGCGACAAGCCGAGGCAGGACAGTTCGTCTTGGCATGTAATGAACCCGTCATCGCGGAGACCTTGGTCTGGCCCATTCGTAAGGGTGATCCAGATCTCGAGGAGGCCTTTCGGGCCGTGTTCACTTCCCCAGAAGTGCGGCTAGTCCCTGCCACCCGCTCATTGTGGGAGGACACTGCTCGGCTACGTGCGGAGACGGGTCTGGCTACACCCGACGCTCTCCACGCCGCGACGGCTCTGCACGCTGGCTGCGCCCTTTTTGTCACCAACGACGTTGACTTTCGCCGCGTCCGGAACCTGCCTGTAGTAGTCCTGGACGATCTCCTCGGGGAGGCGAGCCAAGTGTGACGTGACCCGCCGGTCGGGCGGGATATAGCTACCGACGCGAACCTCCTCACAAAAAGCGAAGGGCATCACATGCGGATACTGTTCACCGGCCAGACTGGCATAGACAAGAAGGCCCAGCTCCAGGGGCTCAGGGACTACTGCGCCCAACGGGGCAAGACCATCGACGCCGTGTTCAATATCGGCGACATGATGTACGAGGAGAGCCAGAAGTCCGGCACCAACCTGAAGGAGGGGAAGATACTGGACCTGCCCCTGGCGCAGCTGGGGGCCCTCCGCCTCGGCGCCTTCAATCTGATCCGCAATGGGCTGGTCCGCGCCCAGGGCGCGGCGCCCCAGAACGTGTTCGTCAACTCCCACGCCGTCTTTCGGTGGAACAACCGCCTGTTCAGGGCCTTCGAGCTCCCGGAGGTCAGGGACCTCCAGCCCGACATCATCGTTACCCTGATAGACGACGTGGAAGCCGTGAAGATGCGCCTGGACGAGTTCAAGGAATCGGGGGCCCTGCCGCCGGACACCAAGTACAGCCTCAAGGACCTGCTGGTCTGGCGAGAGGAGGAGATGCTTGCGTCGGACATATTGTCCTCCGTCCTGGGGGTCCCCCACTACGTCCTGGGAGTCTCGCTGGAGGAGGAGGTCTCCTCGACCCCCCTGGACGTCGTGTACCACCTGATGTTCGAGCCCTGGCGGAAGACGGCCTACGTCAGCTACCCCATCAGCGAGGCCCGGGCCAGACCGGACATCTGGGAAAGGGTGACCAGGTACCGCAGGCTGGCACGGTCTTACCTGACCGCCTTCGACCCCCTGATGATAGACGAAAAGAGGCTCCTGGACGCGCTGCAGCACGCACCGCCCGAAGCCCGGGAGCTGGAGTGCACGGTGCTGGGAAAGACTGTTACGCTGGACCGCGGGGAGATAGAGGCCATAAGGGACGACATCGACGGCCAGGTGGTAGCCAGGGACCTGAAGCTCGTAGACCAGGCGGAGATGGTGGTGGCCTACTTCCCCTCACGCGCGGATGGCAACCCCCTGATCGCGGGCGGGGTCCAGTCCGAGGTGGAGCACGCCGAGGCCTCAACAAAGGACATCGTCATCGTCTGGGAGGCGTCCCGCGGGCCCACCCCATTCATCGGGCGGAAGGGCGACGGGCTGCTGTTGAGGAGCCTGGAGGAGCTGGAGGACTACCTGAGGTCCATCAGCCAACGACCGGGCCAGCAGGAGATGTCCCTCTGACCCGCCCCGGGGTCCGCCGCCGCTAGCCCTGGAGTAGCCGGTTCGCCCTGTCCCTCGCCTCCGCCACGCTGGCCACGAAGTGGTCCTCGGGAACGTGGCGCAGGGCGTTGAGCGCCCGGAGGGTGACGGCGGGGGAGCCCTTGAGGCCCATCACGATGCACTCCGTGTTCGCCTCCATGGCCGTATCGATGAGCTGCTCCACCACCAGGGCGGCGCTGTCGTCCATGTAGACGGTGTTGGAGAAGTCGAGGATCACCACGTCGTGGTCCTGGATGTCCATGCCAATGGTGTTGATCAGCTTGTTGGAGGAGGCGACGGAGAAGCTCCCCCGGAGGGCGATCAGGCCCACCCGCGCGGAGAAATCGTCCACCTCATCCGTATCCTGGCTCTCGGGGAGAAAGCTCTGGTCCAGCAGCGGAACGGAGATCACGCTGTCCAGCTCCAGGCGCTCGAACTGGCGGGCGCTGGCCATCCCCGCGGCGATGAGCCCTATGGCCACGGCGGTAACCAGGTCCAGGAACACCGTAAGTCCCAGGGTGATCAGCATCACCAGGAGGTGCTCCCTCTGGACGCTGAGGAGCCGGGTGAGGAAGCGCCAGTCGATTATGTCCCAGCCGACCTTGATGAGGATGCCCGCAAGGACGGCGTGGGGGATGCTCTCCACGTACCTGCCCAAGCCCAGGACCAGGGCCAGCAGGATTCCCGCCCGCACCACGCCCGAGACTGGGGTCCGCCCCCCGGCACGGATGTTCACCACCGTCCCCATGGTGGCCCCGGCGCCGGGCAGGCCCTGTATGAGCCCCGTGGCCACGGTGCCGAGCCCCTGGCCCACCAGCTCCCTGTTGGCGTTGTGACTGGTGCGGGTCATGGAATCGGCTATCAGGGACGTGAGCAGGCTGTCGATGGCGCCCAGCAGCGCGATGGTCAGCGCGGGCTGCACGGCGCCGACCAGTACGCCGGGGGAGAGGTCGGGCATCTTGATCTCGGGCAGGCCTGTGGGCACGTCGCCGATGACGGGAGTGTTGGTCAGCCACAGCACTCCCAGGATGGTCCCGACGATCAGGGCTGCCAGGGCGGGCGGGAGGTACCTCCTGAACCGGCCCGGCCATGCCACGCCCACAACCAGCGTGACGGCGGCGATGGCAAGGGCGCTGAAGTTGACGTCGCGGAGCACCTGGGGCCACTCCTGGACCGTCGCCATGGGCCCGCCGGTGGCGACGTCGGCTCCCAGGAAGGGCAGGGTCTGCACGATTATGATGATCACGCCGATGCCGGACATGAACCCGGATATGACGGAGTAGGGCGTGAAGGCGACAAAGCGGCCGATCCTCATTACGCCCAGGAGAATCTGTATCAGCCCCGCCATGATGACCACCGTGAAGGCCTCGGCGAGGTCGTCGGCATGGCTGGTTACTATGACGGCCACCGCCACGGACATGGGGCCCGTGGGCCCGGTGATCTGGGACCTGGTGCCGCCGAACACAGCCGCGAAGAAGCCCGCCGCGATGGCCCCGTACAGGCCGGCAAGGGGGCCCAGGCCCGAGGCCACGCCGAAACCCAGGGACACCGGCAGTCCCACCACCGCCGACGTGACCCCGCCGAAGAGGTCCCCGCGGAAGGACTGAAGGTCGTAGCTCAGCTTAGGGAGCATTCGACGGTCTCACGGCATATGGTGCCTGCTGCGTCGTCCCCACCGTCCCTTCCGGCCGCCGTCGCGTGCCGATAAGCGGCGCCGGTCACCGGCATCATATATCCTGTCCCGAAACGAGCTGCGGAGGTGCCCGTCGTGGGAGCGTGGCGAAGCTTGGCAGCCTCAACCGGGGCAGGCACCCCGCTAGCCGGCAGAGGCCGGCCCATTGGCCCAGAAGCAGCGCAGCGGGGTGCGTGACCTGCGCTGCTCTTTGTACCACAGGTTCGTTGACATGACAAGCACCGTTGCGCCACGGACCCGCCGGCATTGAACCACATGAGTAGAGACTATATCTGGTGAGATGTGTAACAACTCATAGAGGTGTAGTGTATACTATGTACCATACTATGCACAGACCAACTGCAATGAGGCCGAGGCGCCCTCGTGAGTAGCCCAGCCGACAAGAGGCCGGCTCCACAGTCCTCTGAGGTGCAGGCCGTGGGAGGGGCGCCGGACCGCGCGGCACGACTGGGAGGCGTCATGCTCCTCCTCACGGCGGCCGCCACGGTGGTGATGGTGTTCGCCCGCGTGGCCTCGGACACCGACCAGGAGACGATGCTGGAGTCCCTGCGGGCCGTCGACGAAAACCGGACCATGTACGGCCTGTCGGGGATAGCCCGTCTCCTGTCCGGCCTGACCCTGCTGGGGGCGGGTTGGCTCCTGCTGCATACCTGGATCATCAGGGACCGCTGGGCCACGCCGGTGGTCCCCTACCTGTTCGTCCTATCCGGCGCGGCCACCGTTGCGTCGGGGGCGGGCGCCATCCTGGTCGCAGCCCATCCTCTGCCCGAGGCGGTCTTCGCCGCAGGGGCTTCCACCGCCCCGACGCCCACCACGGTGGAGGTCGGGTTCGACCTCCGCTGGATCGCCGGCAAAGCGGGTTTCACCGCGGCGGGGGCCGCGCTGGTCGTCGCGGCCTTCTATCAGTGGAGAGTGGGCGGCGCACTGCGTAAGGTGTCCCCCGTGTCGGCGGTGCTGGGCGTCGCCATGCAGCTAATCTGGCTGGACGCCGCGTCGTTCATGCACCCCGTGGTCGGCACGGCCTTCTTCCTGTGGCTCATGGTAATCGGGACGATGCTGGCCACCGGCCGGGTCGAGCGTCACTTCGTCGCGGCCTATGGCGGGCGTCAGCCGTAGTCGACGGCCTGCGACACTGAGACCCCAGGGACCGTAGCCGCCCATCGCGGCCGCGCTTTTACGGTGCGGGATTTGATTTCGTGCAAGACTCCGCATGGGGCGGCGCAGTCCGCGATGTCTATTTGACTGGTATAATCGCCGGTGGGAACCAATGAACGCGGGACCATACAGGCGAGCTCAATGGGTTGAGCCGTGGCCGGGCGGGGGCCCGGCTGCCCAAAGGAGAGGACCATGACAGGCCCGACCACCCTCATCCCCACCCGGCCGGCCGCCATGGTACATCAAGACTCCGGCGGGGCAGCCTAGATGGACGCGGAGCAGCGACTTGCCGAGGAGGTCCGCCAGAAGGCCGTCGAGCTGGAACAGGCATTGGCGGACCTCAGGCAAATCCGGGAGCGGGTCGCCAGCCAGCAGAAGCTGGCGGAGGTCGGCGAGCTGGCCTGGGGCGTGGCCCACTCGATGCGCGACCCCCTCCAGTTCATCCGCAACTTCACCTCCTCATCCAGGGAGATTGCGGAGGACCTGGGGGAGATGCTGGAACAGCTCGGTCCGGCCGCGCGGCAAGAGGCGGAGGAGCTTCTCCAAGAGCTGACGGAAAATATGGATCGCGTGATGCACCACAGCGACCGGGCCACCGGCATCGTGTCGGCCATCCTGGCATTGGACCCGGGGACCGGAGGGGGGTTCCGCCCGGTGGACCTGAACCAGCTGGCGGCCGAGCAGACCAACCTGGCCCGCCAGGCGGTGAGGGTCTACGAACCCGGCCTCCGGGTTGATCTCACCATGGAGCCTGACCCGGAGTTGGAGGAGGTCGTCGCGGTGCCGGAGGACGTGGCCAGGGCCGTCGCGAACCTGGTGACCAACGCCTGCCAGGCGATGGCGGAGAGGGTGCGCCTGGAGGGACGCGAATACAGGCCCGAGCTGAGAGTCGGCACGGCCAACACGGAAGACGGCGCGGTGATATCGATCTGGGACAACGGGACGGGGATGACCCCGGAGACGATGGCAAAGATGTTCGACCCCTTCTTCACCACCAGGGATACGGGGAGGAACGCCGGTCTGGGGCTCAGCTTCGTCTACGACGTGGTCCGGGAGCACGGCGGGAACATCGTCGGAGAGTCGGAGCCAGGGCGCCACACGGAGATGAGGATGTTCCTGCCGAGGCACCCGGTGACGCAGGAGTCTGCGGGACCTTCGGACGATAGCTGATGCCCGGGGCCCTCCATCGCGGGCCCGCCCACGTTGGTCACTAGCCGGGCAGTTGGGCGTCCTGCTTGCTTTCCCTTTCGGACTGCCGGCGCCGGTCCGCCAGCTTCCACCCGAACCCCACCACAAGGGACGCAATCATCAGCTTTACAAGGTCCCCCGGAATGAAGGGGTACATTCCGCCGCTGAACAGCTCCCCCTCGGCCGGCCATCCGAAGTCGAAGTAGTGCAGCCACAGCAGGCCTGGCACGTATATGGACAGGCTTCCCAGGAGCATCGGCCATAGCGACCGACCTCGGTTCCAACCGTGCTGCGATAGGTAGCCCACCAACACCGAGGCGACGACGAACCCGATGAGATAGCCTCCGGTTACCGTGCCGGTGACGTAGTGCCAGCCGTTGCCGCCGTCCTTGAACACCGGCACCCCTGCCATGCCCAGGAGGTAGTATACAAGGATCGCGAATATGCCCCACCTCAGACCCAAGGCGCCTCCGATCAGCAGCACACCGGTGGTCTGAAAGGTGATGGGAACAGGGTTGTCCGGGAGGTAGAACGTCGCCCGACCGAAGGACACCAGGAGCCCCACGAAGAGCAGCGAGATAGCCACCCTCTGAAGGGTGTTGAGGGACGGAAAGAGGGAGTCCATCAGAGAGCTGTTATACGGGCCTATCACCGACCAGGGTTTCGACCGTAGGACGAGCTCTCCGGACCTGATCACGCTCTGCATTATGACAACTCCCCGCCAAGTCTGTGTAAGACTCGCCTGCCACCGGTCGCATGCCGCCCGCGTCCGATGCCGGTAAAAAGCCCGTCGAGTGTAGGGTAGCCGATAGCGATTGTCAACGCAAATAGCCGTTCAAGGCGGCCGGCTTGTCCCGTCGACCTCCGCACGTAGGGGGCGTCTGGTGGACCGACGGTCTGGCGTCAACCAGGGGAATGCAGGTATAATCCAGGAAGCGTACAGTAGTTGCAATGAGGAGCTTCACGAATATGTCGAGATGGCTGATTCTGGCTTTGTGCCTGGCCCTGGGGGCCGCCCTGACGGCCGCATGCGCCGGTGGCGAGTCCGCCACCAGCCCTCCCCCGACCCAGCAGGCCACGGAACCCCCAGCGGCCGATGCAACCGAACCCGCCAGCAGGGCCGTTAGCGCTACCTCGGAGCCCACGCAGCCGTACATAGAGGTGGGACACAAAGCAGGGCAACAGGCCCCCGACTTCACGCTGACCACCGCCGCCGGCGAGGACCTGACCCTGGACAGCCTCCAGGGCCGCCCCGTAATCCTGTACTTCTTCGCCACCTGGTGACCAACATGCCGTGCCTCGTTGGGGCAGCTAAGGGACGTATACCCCGAATACTCTGACCGCGTGGAGATCGTCGGCGTGGGGGTCGACCCCTCGGAGGAGGCCAAGGACATCCTCTCCTACAAGGAGGCGCAGGAATTCACCTGGCCCATGACCACCGCCGACGTGCAGATGCTGAAGAGCTACAACGTCACCCGGCAGGCGGCCTTCATGGCCCTCGACTCCAACGGAGTGGTCGTGTCCGACCTCCGCTACGGGTCGGAAACGGCGAGTAGCTGGCGAGAGGTCTTCGAGTCCCTGGTGGGCTCCTGATTCCCGGCCATTCTCCCTGGTGGATTTCGGGCCCTCCCCTCGGCAGAACACAGTCGCCTCGGGTGCCGGGCCGGGGTGAGACGGGTCCGGACGGGACATTCCTCGGGGCCGGTCTTGACGTGAAGCGGGGTGTGCCGACGTTTCCATGCTCAGACTCCTCAACGTCACCAACTTCGCCACCATAGAGCAGCTTGAAATGGAGCTGGGGCCCGGCTTCAACGTGCTCACCGGGGAGACGGGGGCCGGGAAGTCGATCATCGTGGACGCGCTGAGCCTTCTTCTGGGTGGCCGGGCCGACGCGGGCGTGGTGCGCGCGGGGGCGCGCCAGTCCAGGGTGGAGGGAATCTTCCTGCTGGACGGGGACCTGGCCCAGAGCATCAACGCCGCCCTGGCGGAATATGAGATCGACGGCGGAGAAGAGGAGCTGATCCTCGCCCGCGAGGTCAACCTGGAGGGGCGCAATACGTGCCGCGTGAACGGGCGAATCGTGCCCCTCAGGCTGTTGAGCGCCCTGGCCGAACATCTGGTGGACATCCACGGCCAGAACGAGCACTTGTCCCTATTCCGGGTACGCGAGCACATGGACATACTGGACAAGTATGGGGGGCTGTGGGAGCTCCGGACCCAGGTGGCGGAGAAGGTCCGCGAGCTAACCGAGGTGCGCCGCGAGCTCGAGCGGCTTCGGACGGAAGAGCAGGACATGGCCCGGCGGGTGGACTTTCTGAGGTACCAGGTAGGAGAGATCCGCGCCGCCGATCTTCGCCCGGCTGAAGACGAAGACCTGTCCCTAGAGCGGGACCGGATCGCCAACGCGGAGCGGATCACCGCGCTGTCCGACCACGCCTATCGGGCGCTGTACGATGGCTTCGACCGGCAGGAATCGGTCACGGACCTCATGGGACAGGTGGCCCAGGACCTGGCCCAGCTCAAGCAGCTGGACCCCTCGCTGGGCCGGGACCTCGATCAAGTGGATGCCCTGACCCACCAGATGGAGGAGCTTGGACGCACCCTCCGGCGTTATCGTGACGGCATAGAGTACGACCCGGACCGCCTGCAGGAGCTGGAGGGGCGGCTGGACTTGATCAGGGGCCTAAAGAGGAAGTACGGAAGCACCGTCGAAGAGGTCCTGGCCTTCGCCCAGCGCGCCTCCGCGGAGCTGGATGAGTTGTCTCGCAGTGAGCAGCGCACCGAGGATCTGAAGTCCCGGGAGATGGAGCTTCGAGAGCAGGTTGGCGGGCTGGCGGGCCGGCTCTCCCAGGCCCGGCGAGATGCGGCTGAGCGCCTGGGCGGCGCAGTCGAGGAGGAGGTCGCCGGGCTGGCCGTGCAACACGCCCAGGTGCGCGTGGATGTCAGTCAGTCGGAGTCGGAGGAGGGCGTGCCGGCGGGGCCCGGAGTCGCCGGTCCGGAGCAAACGCCCCTGGATGGAGACGGTGTCAGGCGCTTCGCCTTCAACGGGACCGGAATAGACTCCGTGGAGCTTCTGGTTTCGCTGAACCTGGGAGAGCCGCCGCGCCCCCTGGCGAGAATCGCCTCCGGGGGAGAGGCCGCCCGGCTGATGCTCGCCATAAAGACCATTCTCTCCACGGCCGACCGGATTCCGGTGCTGGTGTTCGACGAGGTGGATGCGGGAATAGGAGGCCGGGTCGGCAGCCTCCTGGGCCGGAAGCTATGGGGTCTGTCCAAGAGTCACCAGGTCCTATGCGTAACCCACCTCCCTCAGATAGCGGGCTACGCGGACCGCCATGCCAGAGTCGTGAAGTCCACCTCCCACGATAGGACCGTGACTGCGGTGGAGACTCTGGCCGGCGACGCCAGGGTGACGGAGCTAAGTCAGATGCTCGGCTCCGACAGCGGTGCAGCCCGCAGCAACGCCCTGGAGATGCTGGAGCAGGCGATAAGCTGGAAGGGGAGCGGAGGGAGCAATGGTGGGCAGCAGGGGGCCTAAGCCCCTACCGAGTCAGGTGGAGCGATTGACGTTCCCTTGGTCAGATTGGCGCATCTGCATCCTCACTATCCGCAATTCGTCGTACGAATACTCTTCCCCAAGAGTTTCCTTGACTGGCTTCAAGTGTTCGCTGCCCACCTCGGTGAAGGCTTGCACGATGCGCTCGTAGCGCGGCGACTCAGGCATGAGGTGCGCAAGTTCGATTCTATGTCCTCTGCTGGTGAGCCGCTCCAGGTGAGTTAGAACGGTCTGTTCTCTGATGCCACGCCGATGGGATATCTCAGTAATGCTCAGTCCTGCACGTACTAAGTCCAGCGTCGTGATATGTGACGGGCTTTCGTGAGGGCTGAGACCAGAGTGCTCTAGTCTTGATCTGATAGCGGAGGGTTGCCGTTTCAGAGTCGATGCGATCTCATCAATCGATTGTCCTGCCTCCAAGAGATCCTTGAGTTGCTGCTGTTCAAGGGGTGACCATGGTTCGTAGGCGCGTTGATGAAAGCGGCGCACCTCGTTCAAATACGAACCAGACTCAGCATTGAGCCGCGGACGGTCTGTGCCTGACGAATCGGAGAGGTCCCCAGTTGTAGTAGTCGCCTCTAGCAGCCCCTGCAGCGACCTTATCCGACTCGGATGCCGCAGTTTTCTCAAAGCTCGCTTCTCGATCTGACGGACCCGCTCTCCGGAGACGCCTAGACAATTGCCTATCTCGTGAAGCGTCTGCTCACGGTCATCCTCGAGACCGAACCTCCGGGTGACCACATGGGCCTCACGCTCCCGTAGAGTCTGGAGGACCTTCGCGACCTCGTTCTGCAGCGTCCGATGTAGGGCCAAGTCTTCTTGGGCAATGGTTACAGGGCGGCCTACGAGGTGGGACAGAAGTTTCTCCACCGGCGTCGGGACACGGACAGATGGGGCATCCGCGGGGCTGGACGATATCTGAGAAACTCCGGAAGTTGCTACCGGCGACGGCGTCCTCGCCCTCTTGTCCCCGGTACCCGCCACGTGCCCTGCGATGACGGAGAGGAACTCGTCCCCGAACTGGCGCAGCTTGGCCTCCCCCACCCCTTTGACCTTCAGCATCGAGGCGCGGTCTCCAGGCATGCTCGACGCCAACTGGCGGAGAGTGTCGTCACTGAACACGACATACGCCGGAATGCCCAGTGAGTCGGCCAGCCTCTTTCTAAGCACGCGAAGCTTCTGGAACAACGCCTGGTCATGGGGAGCGGCCGGGTCGCCTTGTGGAACCGGAGCGGCGACCTGCCCGACCAGGGTCACGGTCTCGCGGTCCTTCAGGACCCTCCTGCCCCCAGGGGTCACGGACAGGGTCGGAAACTCCCCCGGCGCCCGCTCGACCAGACCCATGCCGATGAGCTGGTCTATGATGTCCTTCAGGTCGTCGGTCGGCATCTCCCGCGCGATGCCGTAGACTGAGAGCCGATCGTGTCCCAGCGCCAGAACGCGGCTCGAACGGCTGCCGCGAAGCACCTCGACCACGTGATTGGCGCCGAACCTCTCTCCGGTGCGTATGACAGCCGACAGCACTTTCTGGACCACCTTCGTGCCATCGAAGGTGCCGTCGGGGCCGGCACGCCGTTGCTCAGCCAGGCATACGTCGCAGGCCCCGCAATTGTCGGGCGTCCACTCCTCGCCGAAGTAGCCCAGGAGGGACCGTCGTCTACACGACTTCGTACTCCCGTACTCGACCATCTTCGCTAGCTTCGCCTCGGCGTTGGCCCTCTCTGCGTCGTCCTCCATCTGACCGATGAAGAACTCCTGCTTCATCTTGTCACCGTATGAGAAGAACAGGACGCAGTCGCTGGGCCGGCCATCCCGCCCCGCCCTGCCGGTCTCCTGGTAGTAGCCCTCGATGGTCTTCGGCAGGTCGTAGTGGACGACGAGGCGGATGTTCGGCTTGTCCACACCCATGCCGAAGGCTATCGTGGCCACGATTATCGGGACGTCGTCGCCGAGGAACCGTTCCTGGGTCTTCCGACGCACCTCGTCTTCCAACCCGGCATGATAGGGCAGCGCCCTGAATCCTCGACCGGCCAGCCGTGACGCTAGGTCCTCGGTCTCCTGCCGGGAGAAGCGGTACACGATGGCCGAGCCGGCGCCCAGCCGTCCGAGCAAGTCGACAAGGGCCTGGAAGCTCTTGCGCTTGGGCCTCACCGTGTAGGTCAGATTGGGCCTGTTGAAGCTCGCTACGAACCGGGAAGCGCCGGGCATCCTCAGCTGCTGGACGATGTCTTCACGGACCCTCTCGGTAGCCGTAGCCGTGAGGGCGATC
This sequence comes from Dehalococcoidia bacterium, assembly GCA_965207305.1. Classification (GTDB taxonomy): domain Bacteria; phylum Chloroflexota; class Dehalococcoidia; order Lucifugimonadales; family JAGWBF01; genus JAGWBJ01. The sequence continues at coordinate 1,148,100 of CBDBMB010000003.1, forward strand.
ATCGGCGTATCCTGAAAGTCGTCCCGAAGGGTCTGAAGGTTCCGGTAGTCGGGCCTGAAGTCGTGGCCCCACTCCGAGATGCAGTGGGCTTCGTCGATGGCAATCAGACCCAGCTTGAGGGCCCGCAGGAAGCCGCTGAACCTCTCGATGGCCAGCCGCTCCGGTGAGACGTACAGGATGTCCAGGCGGCCCCGATATGCGTCCGCCTGCACGGCCCGCACGTCGGGGTAAGTCATGGCGCTGTTGATGAAGGCCGCCCTGATTCCCTTGGACTTGAGAGAGTCGACCTGGTCCTTCATCAGGGCGATCAGCGGGGACACCACCAGGGTCACCCCGTCGAGGAGCAGCGCGGGGAGCTGGTAACAGACGGATTTCCCGCTCCCCGTAGGCATCAGGACCAGCGAGTCTCGCCCCGCCAGCACGTTCTCGATGACCCCTTCCTGCATAGGCAGAAAACCGTCATGCCCGAAGCGCTGCTTCAGGACATCCGCTAGTCTGCCATTGGCCTCGTTGGCTTCCTGCATCGTATCGTCCATTGTCATCAGCCGGTCGTCGTCGCAGACATGGTTTCTGGGTCAGGGGCTCGAAGGGTTATGTGAACCCGGTCCAGGGTATCATAGACCGGATGTGTCCATCGCAACAACCCGTGCCGCAGCCCCACCACGGCGTCGCAGGCGCGCCTTAACAGCCGCGGGGCAGCCGTGATATGCTGCGGACGGTCTCATTCTACGCGGCGACGGAGCACCTCTGGACCAGGGAGGACGACATGCGGCAACGACCCTTCGGCAAGCTGGGCACAGCCAGCGCCCTTACCCTCGGCGGCGGAGGCCTCGGGCACGTTTGGGGGGCCACAACCCGAGAGGAGTGCGTCGCGACGGTGCGCGAGGCCGTGGAGTCCGGCATAGACGTGCTGGACCTGGCAGCCTCCTACGGCAACGGCGAGTCGGAGAGGGTCATAGGCGAGGCTTTCGACGGCGCGCTGCCCACAGGGGTCAGGGTCATCACCAAGTGCCGCGTCGGCGCGACCCCGCCGGAGCAGGTGTACGACCTCCTCTCCACCAGCCTGACGGGCAGCCTGGAGCGCATGAGGCTGGAGCGGGTGGACGTCATGTTCCTGCACAACGCGGTCACCCTTGGGGATAAGGGCGGAGAGCGGCTGACCACCGTTGCGGCGGTGACCGAGGCAGTTGCCCCGGCCTTCCAGCGGCTCATTGCCGAGGGGCGCATCGGGCACTGGGGCCTCACTGGCATCAGCCAGGCCGACGCCCTCATCCACCTGCTCGCCAACGGCCCCCGTCCCGACTACATCCAGTGCATCGCCAACCTGCTGGACTCGGCGGGAGGGCTGGTGGAGGGCAGCGGGCCGGCCCGCCCGCGGGACATCATCGCAGCGGCCAATGCCAACGGGGTCGCGGTCATGGGCATCCGGGCAGTGCAGGCCGGTGCGCTGACGGACTCCATAGACCGGCCGCTGCCCGAGGGTCACACGGAGCAGGCGGACTACGCCCGGGCGGCGCCCTTCCGGGCCCTGGCCGCGGAGCTGGGCCACAGCGCGGCGTACCTCGCCCACTGCTACACCCTCTCGATGGAGGGCATCTCCACGGCGGTGCTGGGCGTCAAGAACCGCCAAGAGCTGCGGGAGTGCATCGCGGCGGAGGCGGCCGCGCCGCTGGATGCAGCGCTCATGGATCGCATCGCCAGCTGCGTCAAATAGCGCCCCGCTTCCGACGCCGACCAGCGACCTACGACAGATCCCTGAATCATGGGCCAAACGAGATGGAAGACAAGATCTGTCTGATAACCGGCGGCAGCGACGGTATCGGCTACGTGGCCGCGCGGGAGTTGGCCCGCATGGGCGCAAGCGTGACGATGGTTGGCAGGAACGCAACCAAGACCGCCGCCGCTTCGGCCCGCATCATCGAGGAGACCGGCAACCCCTCGGTGCGTTACCTGCTGGCCGACCTCTCTTCCCAGGTGGACGTGCGCGGGCTGCGGCCCGGGTGAAGGAGCAGATGCCCAGGCTGGACGTGCTGGTGAACAATGCCGGGGCCGTATTTCTCTCCAACCGCCGCAGCATCGACGGCATCGAGATGACCTTCGCCCTGAATCACCTGGGGTACTACCTGCTGACCACACTGCTGCTGGACCTGTTGAAAGACTCAGCGCCCGCCCGTATCGTCAACGTCTCGTCCAAGTCCCACCTATCCTCCGGCGGGTTCCGGCTGGAGGACCTGCCCAAGCCCGGCAGGAACGGCGGCTACCGGGCGTACGGACGCTCCAAGCTCTGCAACGTCCTGTTCACTTACGAGCTGGCGCGACGGCTGGAGGGCGCGGGCGTAACGGTCAACGCGCTGCACCCCGGGCTGGTCCGCACCAACATAGCACGAGACAACGGCTTTCTGGGCCGCGTCGTGAACTTCTTCATAGGCGTCCGCGGCGTCGACGCCCTGAAGGGAGCTGAGACGTTGACCTACCTGGCAACGTCTTCCGAGGTCGAGGGGGTCACGGGCAAGTACTTCGTGGACTGCCGCCCCGTCCCGTCGTCCGCCCTGAGCTACGACGCCCGGCTGGCCTCGGACCTCTGGGATCTGAGCGAACGACTGACAGCCCCGGGGGCGAGGGCAAGGGGCGCCTAGCGGGCGCTTCCGGTCGAGCACCTTGCCCAGCACCTTGGAAGGAGGTCTCCGTGGAGATTGGCGAGACCCTCTACGTCTTCGAGAGGGAGCCTTGGCGTGAATGGCTGGAGGCCAACTTCGACACCGCCAGGGAGATATGGCTGGTCTACCCAAACAAGGCCTCGGGCGAACCGCGCATCCTCTACAACGACGCCGTGGAAGAGGCCCTGTGCTTCGGCTGGATTGACAGCATCATCAAGAAGCTGGACAGCCTTCGTGCCGTCCAGCGCTTCACCCCCAGGAAGCCCCGGAGCGGCTACTCCCAACAGAACAAGGAGAGGCTCCGCTGGCTCGCCGCCCAGGGGCTGTTGCACCCCTCGGTCCGGGAGTCGGTCGAGGACGTGCTGAAGGAGGAGTTGTGTTTCCCGCCGACATTCTGCAAGCGGTCCGGGCGAACGAGCAGGCGTGGAAGCACTTCCAGGGCTTCTCCGAGACCTACCGAAGAATTCGCGTGGCGTACATCGACGCCGGCAGAGGGCGCCCGGATGTATACCAAAGCCGGTTGAAGAGCTTCATGAAGGCCACCGAGCAGGGCAAACAGATAGGCCACGGCGGCATACAGAAGTATTTCTAGAGAGCGGCGAGGACTGACTTGAGCATGCATGATACGTGGCCGTCACTCCGACCTCCGCGCCCGTTCCCGGCCCGGATGGCGCTCTGCGTCCTGCTGGCCGCCGTCCTGCTGGCGTGTACCGGCGACGACTCGGCCGGAGACGACCGCGTGCTGGAGCTGGAGGCCAGGGCCAGCTCCCTGGAGGAGTCCGTCCAAGCCCTCGCCGAGGAAAACGCCGACCTAAAGGGCGAAGTCGCGGTCCTTCGACAGGCTCAGGTCGGGCTCGTTGAGGCCCAGCAAGCCGCCGAGGCGGCCAGGGAGCATGAGGAGCAGGTGGCGGACTTCGAGGAGTGGCAGGAAGAGCAACTAGCCGCCCTGGAAGAGAGTCAAGTCCACACCGACGAGCGTCTGGACGACGTGGACGCCCGGCTCCGGGAGCTGGAGGAAGTCGCCTCCATAGTGGGGCCGCTCCTCCCCATTGTGGAGCAGTGGACCACGGGCAAGGGGTTGTCGCAGCCGGAGAGCAGCGTCCTGGAAAGGACCGCCAGGCTAGCCGAGGACTCCGGGGGGCAGGTCCAGTACGTTGACCACCCCCAACGAAAGGACCGCTCGGTCCTGATCACCCCCGTGGAGTTCGTCGACGGCGAGACCCCGCTCATAGTTTCCCTTCACGGCTACGGGGGAAACTCCGCCGACCACGCCGCTTACGTGCCTCTTCATCAGCGGGTGAACAAGGACGGGTTCGCCCTGCTGCTGCCCAACGGGACCCTCGACGCCCAGGGCAACCGCTTCTGGAACCCCACCGACCGCTGCTGCGAGTCCGGAAAGACCGGCCAGGACGACGTGGCCTATCTGACGGAGCTCGTGGAGGAGGCGCGAAAGGTCAGGGAGTTCGGGCCGGTGTACTTCTTCGGCTACTCCAACGGCGGGTTCATGTCATACCACATGGCGTGCAAGGGCATGCCCGGCCTCCGCGCCGTGGCCAGCCTGGCCGGTACGAGCTACGTCGAGGACTCAAGCTGCGACGGCGCACCCCCCGTGTCCGTGTTGCACGTCCACGGGACCTCAGACGGTGTGATCTTGTTCGAGGGCGCCCGGAGCGAGCCCGACCCCAAGGGCGACGGAGACCCGGCATTCTACGCGGGGGCCGAGGAGATGGTGGCCCGCTGGAGCCGGCGGGCCGGCTGCGACTGGCCGGAGCACCCGCAGCCCTATGCCACCCTGGACCTGGACCAGCATGTGCCGGGCCCCGAGACCCAGGCATTCCGCGCGGGGCCGGGCTGCGCGGGGGGAATCGACATCGAGCTGTGGATGGGCGCGGGCAGCGGCCACTCGCCCGGCTACGGCGACGCCTTCGTGGACGCCCTAATCGGCTGGCTTCTGTCCCAGGAGTAACCGCTTCTTGTGCATCGCCGGCGCACCTTGAAGAACGGCTGTCGGACTTCGCCCTGGCAGCGGGCACCTTCGCGCTTCTCGCTTTCTGGAAGGCGCCGCAGTGGTTGGTCGTCCTGCTACCGCCGCGCCCCTTTACTTGGAGGGGAACAGCACGGCCAGCAGGTCCAGGATCAGCTTGGCGGTGAACCTGGTCGTTGTCTCCGCGTGGTCGTAGGGCGGGGCCACCTCCACGAAGTCGCACCCGACTATGTTCACCCGCTTGGTCAGGGCGAGCAGCGCGTCCCGCACCTCGAAGTAGTAGAGGCCGCCGGGGGCCGGGGTCCCGGTGCCCGGCATCTGAACCGGGTCCATCACGTCGACGTCCACCGTCAGGTAGGCGTTGCCGCCGGACGGGACCTGGGCCACCGTCTCCTCGGGGCCCATGGCCCTGAACTGGTCCGTGGTTACCACCTTCACGCCCTTGGAAATGGCGTCCTCGTAGACGTCGGCCTGGGCCTTCCGCACTCCCAGGGAGGTGATGTTCCTGACGTTGGGCAGGTCGAAGCAGCGCCGTATGGGACACCCGTGGTTGTAGAAGGTGCCCTGGAGCTCGTGGGTGAAGTCCATGTGGGCGTCGAAGTGGACCACGTCCAGGTCGGGGTAGCTGTCGAACCCGCGCACCGCCGGAAAGGTGATGGAGTGGTCCCCCCCGACTATCACGGGGAACGACCCTCTTGCCACCATCTTCCTCACCGCGTGGGTGATCTTGGCGAAGTTGCTCTCCACGTCCGACGGAATGATGGTCACGTCGCCGCAGTCGGCCATGGTGACGTTGCGTAGCATCGTAGCCTTCATGTCGATGTCGAAGAAGCCCTGGGCCTCCTTGTCCTCCAGCGGGTCGATGTAGTCGTAGATCCTGTTGACCTGCCGCAGTCCATTGGGCCCGAATCGCGCCCCCGGCCGGCCGTAGGTGCCCTGGTCGTAGGGCACGCCGAGAAACGCGACATCCGCGTCCAGTGCGTCCAGGTCCCCCACCAGTGGAGTGCGGAAGAAGGACAGGGGCGCCGCCCGTGTCGCGGGCCACGGGCCCTCCCAAGTGTCCTTCAGCTCCAGGGACCTGTTCGGCTCTTGTTCGGCGTTCATGTTTGTCCTCCCGTTGCTTCCGTACCGAATGGCCGTGTTATGTCACCCAGCTCCTCGGCCCAGACCTGATGCCCTCATGCGAGGCTTTCCAGCGTCCGTAGCGCGTTCCGGATGTGGCTGCTCATCCGCAGCTCGTTGTGGAAGACCCCCCTGATGACCCCCTCGCCGTCGATGACGTAGGTCACCCGGGAGGTGCCCAGCCCGAACCGGCGTTGGACGTCGTAGAGCCGGCGTATCTCTCCCCCCGCGTCGCTCCCCAGGCCGAAGGGAGCGCAGACGGCGTCACCGAAGCGCTTGACCCTGTCGACGCCGTCGGTGCTGATGCCGATGACGACGGCGTTGCGGGCGGCGAGCTCGTCGTAGGAGTCGCGGAAACCCTCCACCTCGACGGTGCAGCCGTGGGTGAAGGTCCGCGGAAAGAAGAAGAGGACGATGTTCCGGCCCCGGTGATCCGAGAGGGTAAATCGCCCGCCGGAGCCGAGGACGACCGTGAAGTCGGGAGCTTGGGCGCTGACCTCGAGCATGGCCCGGTCAGCCCCCCGCCTTGATGAAGTCGGCAACGCGCTCGGCGATCATCATCGTGGTGACGTTGGTGTTGGCCCGCACGACGTCGGGCATGATGGAGGCGTCGGCGACCCGGAGATTGGAGACTCCGTAGACGCGCAGCCGTTGGTCCACCACGGCCATCGGGTCGGAGTCGGGCCCCATCTTGCAGGTGCCGGAGACGTGGTATGAGGTGCTGACGTTGCGGAGCAGCCAGCGGTCGAGGGCCTCGTCTGTCTCGAGGTCGGCGGGGGTGGGGGCCGTTATCTCTTCGATGACATCGTCGTAGGCGCTGTGCCGCAGCAGGGACACGCAGAGGCGAACGCACTCACGAAGCCTCTCCCGGTCCCAGTCCTCTTGCAAGTAGCGGTAGTCCATGCTGGGCGGCGTATGCGGGTCAGAGGAAACCAGCCGCAGCTCGCCCTTGCCCGCGGCCAGGTAGAGGCCGCAGTTGACGCTATGGGCCGGGTTGTCGTCCCGGACCACGGTGTTCAGCGACGCCGGCGACAGTATCATGTCGTTGGGCGTGTCCGAGCCGGAGGCGGTGTAGCGCAGGCGCAGGGCGCGCATGCCGTTGGGGTCCTGGGGGAGCCCTTCCTTGACCAGGAAACGGACCGAAACGTTGGGGTGGTCTCGCATGTTCTGGCCGACCCCGGGAAGGTCCACCTCCACGGGAATGCCCAGGGGACTCAGCTGGCCCGCCGGGCCGAGGCCCGACAGCATCAGAAGCTGGGGCGAGGCCACCGCTCCCGCGCAAAGGACTATCTCGTCGCCCTCTACGACGAAGGTATCCCCACCGCTCTCCACCTCGACTCCCACGGCGCGCTTGCCTTCCAACACCACACGGCGGGCCTGGACGCTGGGGCGGATGGTGAGGTTCAGCCGGTGGCGCGCCAGGTCGATGTAGGAGAGGGCCATGCTCATGCGTACGCCGTCGACGTTGTTCTCAGCCCGCAGGCTGACTCCGGTTGACTCCGGGTGGTTCACGTCGGGATGGAAGGGGTATCCGGCGGCGATGGCAGCCTGGAAGAACGCCTCCTGGGACGGCGGCCAGGTCTCGCGAAGATGATGACGCACGGGCACCGGGCCGTCGGTGCCGTGGAAGTCGTCGCGAAAGTCGGCGTCGTTCTCCAGCTTGCGGAAGTAGGGCAGGCAGTCCAGGTAGGTCCAGCCATCGTTGCCCCAGGAAGCCCAGGCGTCGAAGTCCTCGGGGGCGCCGCGTATGAAGGTCTGGCCATTGATGGCGCTGGACCCGCCCATCACCCTGCCGCGGGGCACGGGCATCGGCTCCGCCTGCTCGGGCGTGGCCCTGCCGGTGAAGGACCAGTTGTAGGGAGAGCCGGCGGCACGGGCCTCCAGGTTCACCGTTCCCCAGCCCAGCTTGAGCATGTCGGGCAGCTGGGCGAAGTCGGGAAAGTCGGGGCCGGCCTCCAGCAGCAGCAGCGAGCGGGCCGGGTCTTCCGACAGCCGAGCCGCCACTATGCACCCGGCGGTGCCGCCGCCCACCACTATCTGGTCGTATCTCATGGGGTTTGGCTCCCTCCGTTGGTTTGCCCCATTGTACACGGTTTTGCCGGCTCACCCAGCGCATCCAACGGAGAACAATTGATGCAATGCTTCCAGCTCCTTCCCTTGCTTTGGGTAGATGTTCCGGTGGGCCTTGTCCTTTTCAGCCACCAACCGCGGAGGCAGATTGGACCAGAGGTCTCCATCCTCCTTCAGGACGCACCTGCCGTTAAGGGTGAAGCAGGCCATACCCGAATCGGTCTCGTTCAGGTAGGTCCCGGGAATAGGTTGCCCCTGCCTATCTCCCCAGTGCAGTCTTGGGTTGAACCGGCCCGGGCGTATGGGAGCCCAGATGCCCATGGCGGCCAGCAGCCTTCGGCAAGCCTCGTAGTTCACTGTAGAACGCTCCTCACAACGGGAGAGTCTTGCCCGCCTCCCGGAGCCGGCGGCGGCGGTGGTCCACGTCCGGCAGTGCGGAGGCCACCAGGCGCCAGAAGTCCTTCGAGTGGTTGGGGTGGGTCAGGTGGGCCAGCTCGTGGACGACGATGTACTCGATGAGGGCGGGCTGCAGCATCATGACCCGCCAGTTGAAACGCAGAGTGCCGTCGGCGGCGCAGCTCCCCCAGCGTTGGCGCTGGTCGCGGACCAGTATCCGCGACCCCTCGCCGCGGCCGAGTTTTGGCCACCAGCGGCGGACGCCCGCCGCCAGCCGGTCAGCGGCCCGGGCCCGGTACCACTGGACCACGGCGTGGCGGATGCGGTCGTAACGCTCACCGCGGTCGAAGTCTTGAGGCACGGAGACGCAGAACCGCCAGTGGTCGAACCGGACCTCGGGTCGCCGCGTATCGCCGGACTCGACGATCATGCGGACGTTTCGGCCCAGGTACGGGAGTGTCTCGCCGCTGACGAAGCACCTGGCTGCGGCCTCGGGCATCGCCCGCGACGCATGGCCGATGATCCAGGACGCCCGCTTCAGAACGAAGGCCCGCAGCTCGCCGTCGGGCGTCGTCATGGGCGCCGCCACCAGCACCCCGCCGCTGTCTACCGTGATCTGGACAGTCTTCCTGCGCCGTCGGCTGCGGCGCACCTGGTACTCGATGGTCGTTTCCCCGAAACGTACGCGGTCCCTATTGGTCACCGCCCGCTCCTACACTTGGCAAGGTCGACGATCCGGTCGGCTGGCGCGTCCAATTGGCCATCGGCGCGGCGGGGCTCGGCGAGCTTGGCGGTGACTGTCATGAAGACCGGGCCAGCTCAGGGAAATAGGTGGAGTAGAACCCACGATCCCGTGTGAGAAAGGCATCCGCGGCCGCCATGGCGTGGGCGCCAATCAGAAAGTCGGTGATGATCCTCTCACGCGTCCCACCGACCGCGCGGTACTCCTTCCACCGCAACCCGGCCTCGTAGGCGATGGAGGAATCAATGGGGGAGAGCGCGGCCCCTATCTCTCGCAACGCGTCGTCCAGCGTGGGCCGATTCGGGAACGAAGGAACCAGCTCGGCGTACACTACGTCACTGACAACGATGGCGCCGGCGTCGTAGGCGGCGGCCAGCAAGCTCCTCGACCGGGGACCATGCCGGTCACTGGGAATGAACACGTCCAGCAGGATATTGGTGTCGACGGCGGTTATCATCTTCCCCGGATCTCTTCGATGTAATCGTCGACGCCCACGCCTTGGGGTAAGGCTCCCCTGCCCAGGATGCCGTACACACGATCCACCGGGTGTTCCACCGTCGTTCTCTTGCGGATAAGCAGTCCATGATCGGTCGGACTGATGTCCACCTCGACGTTATGGTGCATCCCGAACCGCTCTCTCAGATGTTTGGGGATGGTGATCTGGCCTCGCTCAGAGATCCGCATTACCCACCTCGTATGAATATCGGCACACGTAAATCATACTCCTTATAGCATGGACAACGCAACGTGTCAGGAAGAGCGTACCCATCCCCTCAGGAGCGGGGCCGGTCCCCGGTGTGGTCGACCTCGTCGATCTTGGAGGGGTGGTCAGGCCCCCAGATCCAGGCGGCTATAGACCGTCCAGAGCGTCCAGGATGTCCTGGATGGCGGGGCGGTCGGTTATCTCCTCCCCGACGTAGCGCCAACCGACGCTGCCGTCGGGCTTGACTATGAAGGTCGAGGGGGTAGCCACGCCGTCGCCCAGGAGGTCGAACACGCCATAGCTGAGGGTCGCCTCGCGGTCCGGATCCGCCAGGATGGGGAATTCGGCGCGCGCCAGCTCCAGCATCAGCAGGGCATCCTCCCTGGTGTCGATGCTGACGGCTACCAGCTCGGCGTTGCGCCTGGTGAACTCCAGATACGTGCTCTGCAGCTGGCCCAGCTGCTCCTGGCAAACACCTCAGAAGAACCCGCGGTAGAAGACGACGACCACCGCATCGCGGCCTTCCAGCAGCTGGTCGAGGGTCACACGGTCTCCCAACGCGGAGGTCAGGGCGAACCCTGGGGCCATGGACCCAACTCGGGGTGGGTCCGGCTGGCCGCTTGGCGTTGGAGCCAGCGTCGGCGTTGGCGAAGGCGCTGGAACGGTCGGCGTCGGCGAGGGGACCGGAGTGGGAGTGGCCGGTGGGGACGTTGGCGAGCCCACCTCCGGAGAGGGGTCTGGGGTAACGCCCTGGGGACCGGCCTCGTCCTGGCACGCAGAGAGGGCGACCAGCAAGACCGTCAGGCCCACCAGCAGCAGCGCCGCTCTCAGGTTGGTTGCCCTGGTTGCTCTCCTCGGCAGGAACATGATCGGTAAGCCTCGCTGACGTCGGTAGCTTGGGCCGTTGCCGAGGAGATTATATCCAGTGCCGCCTCCGTTGGAAAGGGTAGCCGGGGAGCGAGACTCGACGCCTCACCTCGCCCGCGAACAGTCCGGCAAAGGAGATATCCAGCCCCGCCTCGTAGGCGCCGGCTACGGCTCGTACGAACCCTTCACCGGGTCCGGGAGAGCTCCCGTTTCCCGGCGGACTCCCCAGTGTGGAGAGCACGACCGGCGCCCCCGCGGACCCTGGCCAGACATCGCCGATCCGCCGGCCCGCAATGGGGCTTGGGCCATTCTCCACTACCACACCCACCTCGAGCCCGGCCAACGTCTTCGCGCAGCCGGAGAGGTCGAGCTGGTCCTCGGCCTGGCAAAGCCAGTACTCGAGATCGAGTGCGGCGGCAGACTCCACGACGCTGCCGGTGACATCGCTGACCAGGGAGACGGAGGGTGTAGCGGCAGCAACGCCGGCGAGCGCGGCTTCGAGGGCTTCCAGGGCAGTCTTGGACCGTGTCTTCCTCAGGGCGCCCAAAGCCACGGCAAGTCTGAGGCCCTCCTCCAGGCTGAGCAGCCCCGCCGCCCGGGCCGCCGCCACCGCGCCGGGACCATGGCCGACCACCACGCTGGGACGTACGCCCACGCTGGCCCACTGGGCGGTCAGGGCACATTCGAGGGCATAGACCGCCGGCAGCGCCCATCCCGGATCGTTCAGCTCCTCCTCGACCCCGGCCCGGCCGAGCACTGCGTCCAGCAGCGAGGCCGCCCTGTCCAGACGGAACAGCTCGTCGCACCGGTCCAGCACCGCCCTGGCCACCGGCTCGCAACGATAGAGGGCCTCGCCCATGCCAGACCACCGGCCGTCCTGTCCGGTGCCGTCCTGTCCGGTGTAGGTGAATCCAACCCTGGCCGGCTCGTGAGGTGCTGTCTCATCCGACGGCTCTATGGTGTCGACCAGGGCGCCCAGTCCCTTCCGTAGCTGTACGGCGTCGCTGAACACAAGACCGGCGCGGCGCGGGAAGTGGCTCCGGCCCACGCCGGCGGTCCAAGCCAGGTCAGACAGCATCGGACCAGCTGCCGGGCCTTCTTCGTCGCGGAGCCACGAGAGATAACGTTCCGCCAGCTCCCTGAGGGCGCTTGTCGACTTGCCTGAAAGGGGCAACAGGCGGGTGGCACGCTCCACCGGTCCATCCGCGGACATGGAGAGGCCGCCGACCTGTCCCGGGAGCGCTACAGGCACAGGCTTGGGACCGCCCGACGGCAGGTGTACGCCGTTGCCGGCCGCGGCAGCGCCGGCCTGCGGGCCGTAGCCCTCCACCAGAACATGGGCGTTTGCTCCCGAGAGCCCAAAGGCGCTGACGCCGGCCAGGGGCCGGCGGCCGGGAACGGACGGCCAGTCCGTCTTTTCTGACGTTACCCGGACCGGTAGCTGGTCCCACTCGACGTTGGGGTTCGGGGTCTCGAAGTGCAGGCTCTCGGGTATCACTCCCTTGTTCATGGCTAGAACCGCCTTTATAAAGGAGGCAATCCCGGCCGCCTATTCGACGTGCCCGATGTTCGATTTGACCGATCCCATAAGCACGGGACGCTCTCGGTCACCGGCCTTGCCGTAGACCGCCGCCACCGCGTTCAGCTCGATTTGGTCGCCCAGCTGGGACCCGACGGCGTGTGCCTCCAGGTAGTCGACCTGTGACGGCGAGACGCCCGCCTGTGCAAGGGCCTCCTCCATCACGCGCGCCTGGGCCTGGCCGTTGGGCACCGTCAGTCCCGCGCTGGCCCCGTTCTGATTGACCGCAGACCCTCGTATCACGGCCCAAATGCGGTCGCCGTCGGCCTCCGCCTCACTGAGCCGTTTCAGGACCACCATTCCGCAGCCCTCGCCTCGTACATAGCCGTCGGCGGAAGCGTCGAAGGGACTGCAATGGCCGGTCGGAGACAGCATGCCGACGTCCATCATGAATCTGGAGACCATGGGAGACAACACCAGGTTTACGCCGCCGGCGAGGGCCATGTCCACTTCGCCCTGCCGCAGGCCCGCCACCGCCTGGTGCACCGATGCCAATGACGAGGCGCACGCCATGTCGACGGGCATCGCCGGGCCTTCCAGGCCCAACGTGAATGCGACCCGGCCTATGGCTACGCTCGCGGTCGTGCCGAAGTAGCTCGGAGAGTCGGTCAGGTCCCGGTACTCGCTGCTCCCGAACCCCACGTAGACCCCGGTGCGACTGCCTCTGAGCCCGCCCGGGTCTATGCCCGCGTCCTCGACGGCCTGCCAGCTCGTCTCCAGCAACATCCGCTGCCTGGGGTCCATCGTCCGAGCCTCGATGGGCGAGATTCGGAAGAACCTGGAGTCGAACCGGTCGACCCCATCGACGAACGCCCCCCGCCGGTATGCCAGGTCCTCCGCATCCGGGTCCCCCACTACCCCGCTCCATGGGCCGGCAGCCCGGCGGCCGTCGGTGACCGCGTCGGCGCCCGTTTCCAGGAGCTCCCAGAACGCCTCCAAGTCACCGGCGCCGGGGAAGCGGCAGGCCATGCCCACCACAGCGATCCCGTCATCATCGGTCTGGCTGGGCGGGGCCGGCTGCGGCACGGCTGGCTCGGGAGCCGTAGGACCATCGCCGTCGCCAGCCTCACCAAGCTGGCCGAGCTCCTGGGCCAGATGCCCCGCAAGGCTCGCTATGTCCGGGTAGTCGAAGACGACGGTGTTGGAGGCGACGTACTCACCGGCAAAAGCGCGGTTCAGGCGATTGCGCAGCTCCACCGCCATCAGCGAGTCCATCCCCAGGTCGAAGAACCCAACCGTTGGAGCCGGAGCAGTAGACAGCCTCAAGACCGCCTGCACCTCTTGCTGCAGGAAGGACACGAGCACTTCCTCAGGCTTTGCCTCGGAGGCCCTCCGCAGCCGTGACATCACGTCTTCCGACGACGCGACGTTCGCGGACTCATCGCCCCCGGCCGAGGACAGAAGGTCCTCCAGAAAGAGGGGCCGGTCCTGCACCGCCTCTTCGAACACCGACCAGTCCATCGACATCACCACCGAAGTCGTGACGTCCTGACGCACCAGCCTCTCAAGGGCCTTGATGCCCTGCTCGGGGGTAAACCAGCGGCCCCCCAGGGCGGCCCGCCGCTGCTCTATCCGCTCGCGTTGTTCCGCGGCCTCTCCGATCTCCGACCATGCTCCCCAGGCGATGGACTGTCCCGGCAGGCCCAGCGCCCGGCGATGGCCGGCGAGCTGGTCCAGGAAGGCGTTGGCGGCGGCATGGTTCGCCTGTCCCGGATTGCCCATCACGCCAACGCGGCTGGAGAAGAGGATGAAGAGGTCCAAGTCATGGCCCATTGTCGCGCGGTGCAGGTGCCAGGCCCCCAGGATCTTCGGCCACAGGACCTGCTCGAAACTCGACCAGGTCTGGTTGGTCAGGGCCGCGTCGGACAGAACGCCAACGCTGTGTATGACGCCGCCGAGAGGCGGCAACCTCCCAGCGATGCGGTCCAGCATCGCGTCCACAGCCGCGGAGTCGGTCACGTCCGCAAGCTCGACCTCGGTCCTCACTCCGCGTCCGCGCAACGCCTCTATGGCACCTTCAGCCTCGGCGTCGGGCTCTCTGCGGCCGTTCAACACGATGGTCCCGGCGCCCTGGTCGGCGAGCCACTCTGCAACGGCGCATCCGATGCCGCCCAGCCCTCCCGTCACCAGGTACGTGCGGTCCTGTCGCAACCGGCCTCCCATGAGGGGCGGCGGCGTCAGGACGATCTTTCCGACGTGGCGGGCTGACCGCATGAACCCCAGCGCCGCCCCCGCCTCGGCCAGCGGCCACCTGCTGTGGATGAGCGGCTTCAGCTCCCCGGTCGACATCCGCTGCATCACCTCTCGCAGCACCTCGCCCACGCGGGCGGGCTCCGTCTTCTTCATGACATCCAGCTCGAGGATGGCGTAGGAAACGTCAGGACGCACGTCGGCCATCTCCTCCTCGCTGAGGATGTCCCTCCTGGCCAGCTCCACGAACCGGCCACCACGGGCGAGACATGACAGGCTCGCCTCGATGTAGCCCTCGCTGGTGAGGCTGTTCAGCACCACAGTGACGCCTTCGCCGCCTGTAGCCTCGAGGATCTCCTCGCCGAACCTGGTCTGGCGGCTGTCGAATATGTGCTTGACACCCAGGGACCGCAGGAGCGCCTGCTTGGGAGCGCTGGCGGTGGCGAACACCTCGGCGCCTGCGGCCTGCGCCATCTGGATCGCCGCCAGCCCCACTCCGCCCGCGCCAGCGTGAATCAGTACGCGGTCGCCCGCCTCCAGCCCCGAGAACTGGTACGAAAGGGCGGCAGACACGAAGGCGCTGGGGACGGTAGCCAGGGCCGACACCGAGAGTCCCTCCGGGGCCGGAGCAACCAGCTCCTCGTGAGTGACCATTTGGGGACCGAAGGCGCCAAACCCCAGCCCGACCACTCGGTCGCCGATGGAGACGGTCGAGACTTCGCGACCAATATCCATGATGTGCCCGCACAGCTCCCGGCCCAGGTTTCCTTCTTCGATGAACCCAAGGGAGCGGAACACGTCCCAGAAGTTGAGCCCGGTAGCCTCCACGGAGACGAGGACCTCCCTTGGCTCGAGGGATGGCGCGGGAAGCGACTTGACCTCCGGACTGTCGAACACGCCGTTCCGGTCCGGGGCCAGTACCCAGTCGGGCTGCTCGGGCAGGGTCAGGCGTTTGGCCGCGGCGCCGGGGCGGACCAAGCGCGCCGACCGGCGCCGCCCCAAGCGGTAGGCGACGTGGTTCTCGGCGTCGGGGTATAGCAGCTCGTTCACCAAGTCCCCGATGGGGACACTCGCACTGGGGTCCAGATCGATCATCCGCGGCTGCAGATGGGCGGCTTCCAGGGCGACCACCTTGCCCAGACCCCATAGGACCGCCCCGGCGAGCTCGCCGCCTCGCTCGCGCTCCAGCACCTGCCCGCCCCGGGTGAGAAACCACATGCCCTTTTCCGGCATCACATCGGAGTCGCCCACGCCCTGGACCATCGCCAATGCGCCGGCCCCGGCGAGCCTCACGTCCTCGGCAATCTCGGCGGTGGTTGCCTGCGCTCCATGGCCTTCCAGCCCCTGGAGGTGTACCACGCCGCTGATCGGCACGTCTGCCGGCAGGCCTTCCAGGAGTGACTGCCATGACTCGCGGCTTCCCGCTTCCACGACGGTCTTGAGCACCGCAGGCCCGGCCGCCGCCGTCACGCCGCTTTCCGACCCCTCACCACCAGCCAGCACCACCGTCTGGTTCCGCGCCGCCAGCGCAGCCGCGAGCTCCTCCGCGACCCCGCTATCGGTCCGCCGCCAGGACCCACAGGCCTGGAGACTCGGTAATCCGCTCCGGGCCCTGTGCCACTATCACGCCTTTGTCCAGCATCTCAAAGGTGTAGGAGTCGTCAACTCCCAGGACCTCCGCTCCTTGGAACCCCGCGTCACCCAGGGCTTGACGCCACACCGTGGGGCCCGCAAGGGCATGGTGTGGACGGTAGGCGTCGGCGAACCGCCACCAGCCGTCCAGCTGCCCGAAGGTCAGGTCCATCCAGCCCAGGCCCCGAAGGTTTTCGAGGGCCACCAAGTGGCCCGACGGCGCGAGCAAGGCCCGGCAGTTTGCCAGGGTCTCCTCCAGATAGCGCGTGGCGTGCAGCACGTTGGAGGCGATCAAGAGGTCGTAGCCGTGGGAGTCGAAGCCCTGGGCTATGGGGTCCCTCTCGATGTCCAGGGAACGGTACTCGATGCTGCCGCCGCTGTCGCCGAACCGCGCCTCCGCCTCGGCGAAGAAGCCGGCGGATATATCCGTGTATGTGTAGTCGAACCGGCCCTCGGGAAGCTCCGGAAGCACGGAGGCAGTCGCAGAGCCGGTACCCGCCCCGACCTCGATTACTCTGAGGCGCCGCCCTTCGGGCAACGCGGCCACCAACGCCTGGATGGCCTCCGCCAGCATACGGTTGGCGGCCCGCGCCACCGGCGCCTTCAGGTACAGATCGGCCGCGGTCGGTTCCCCGCTGCTGAACAGGAGCGTCAGCGGGTCCTCCCGGCCTCGAAGCACGTCGGCCAGGGCTAGGCCGGACCGCCGGAACAGCCCAATTTCGATCAGGCCGTCCGGATACAGCCCCGTCATCTTGGTGGCGAACTCCTCAAGGTCGCGGGGCAGGACCTCCGGCAACGGGTCATCCGGGCTTACGACCACGACGAAGCCGTCCCCGGTCTCCTCCAACACTCCCGCCCTGTCGAGCATCTCGAGCATCCGCCGGAAGAGGCGCTGGTGCTCAGGGAGGACGTCCAGTCGTTGCCGCAGGTCCTCTGGGTCCAGGGACTCTCCCCTCACCCGCCGCCAGCCCAGCTCCTCCAACGTCACCAGCGCCCGGGACCACGACCATCGCTCCAGGTCAGCCAGCAAGGCATTCCTGCCTTGGGGATCGACGCCGGCGTCCGTCAGGTAACCGGTGAACGGCTGCGAGCCTGCCGCAACTTCGGCAGCGCTGGGAAAGAAGTCGGCGGCTTCGACTCCAGGTGGAAGGGGCCGGTCCCTCCACGCAATCTCGTACAGGAGGTCCTCTACACCTTCGACCGCCGAGAGCAGCGCGGCCCGGGTGGCCCTCTTCACCGTGTACCCGTTCAGCTCACCGAGGAGGACGCCGTTGGGATCGTAGATACGCAGATCTCCGCTGAGGACCTCCGGCGGCTCGCCGGATTCCGATTCCCCACTACGGGACGCCTCACTCATTTGCACGTGGCAGAGCACCTGGTCGGGCAGTCCATTGGTCAGCCACAACCGCTCCCAGCCGAACGGCAGATAGGTTGCCTCTTCCGGGCCGCCGGCCATGTTGCGGGCAAGTCCCACCACCTGGAAGCAGCCGTCCAACAAGAGGGGATGCACCTCCAGCCGGTTCCGGTCCAGGGCCTCGGGCAAGCGCACCTCGGCCAACGCCTCGCCCGGACCGGACCAGGCCATTCCCAGCGTGCGGAAGGATGGACCCAGGTCGATACCGGTGCCGCTCTTGGCGCGGTAGTAGGCCGGCAGGTTCGCCGGAGCCAGGCGGGACTTAAGCTCCTCCAAGTCGGTCCGTCCTCCGGATTCCGGCAACCGTCCGCCCAGCGGCACGCGACCCTCCACGTGCATGGTCCATTCGTTCTCTGTCCCTTTGCTGTATATCTGGACAATGCGCGACGAGGGTTGCTCGGAATCGCCCAGCACGACCTGCACCATCCGGCCGTCTTCATCCGCCCCGTCCTGTGAGTCTTTCTCGGAAAAGACCAGAGGGCTGTAAAGCTGCATGTCCTCCAGCACCACCGTGTTGCTACCCTCGGCGAGGGAGGCGGAGGCCGCCATGGCGCCATAGAGTGCGCCCGGCGCGATGAGCCGGCCGAAGACCCTGTGGTCCTTCAGCCAAGCCGGGTCCGAAGGGAACACCTCCGTCTCGAAGGTGGTCCCGCCCCTGGCCGATTCGTGCCGGACGCCCAGCAGGGGGTGGCCGGCGCTGGTCCGGCGCTGCCTGGACGCCTCCACCCAGTAACGCTCCCGTTGGAACGGGTAGCCCGGCAAGGAGACCCTTCGTCTGGACTCGCCAGCGAACAGTCCCTCGAAGGAGATATCCATCCCCGCCTCGTAGGCCTCGGCCACGGCATCGACGAAGCCGCTCTCGGGCTCCGAAGTCGAGCCGTCCCTCGGTGGCCGCCGCAGGCTGGCCAGCACCACCGGGAGCCCCGACTCGCCTGGGCGCTGATTCGACTCGGGCCAGGCCGCCATCGCCATGGGACCCAATACCGAGTGCGGGCCTATCTCCACTACCAGGTCCACTCCCAGGTCCGCCATCGTCCTGACGCCGCCGGCATACGCCACCGGCTCCCGGGCGTGACGCCTCCAGTAGGCGCCGTCCAGCGCCATGCCGGGCTCCACCACCCCGCCCGTCAAGTTGCTTATCAGCGTGAGCGTGGGAGGCCCAACCGCCACACCGTCCAGGTAGGCCTCCAGCCCGTCCAGGGCCGGGTCCAGCAGGGCGCTGTGGAATGCGCGGGTCGTATTCAGCCGCCGCGCCCGGACTCCCTGCGACTCGAAGCGGTCCAGAATCGCCAATATGTCCGCCGCCGGGCCACTGACGACCATGTGGGCGCCGTTGTCTCCGGCAATACTCAACCCGACGCCGTTGGCCGAAAGGTTCTGCGCGGCAACTTCCGACTCCACCCGTTCCGGCGGCGCGAAGACCGCGGCCATGGCTCCTTGCTCGGTCCCGGACAGCAGGGTGCCCCGCGCCGCGGCGAACCTCATTCCGTCTTCCAGGCTGAACACGCCGGCCGCCTGGGCGGCCGCCAGCTCCCCGACGCTATGCCCCAACACCACGTCGGGTCGGATGCCCACACTGTCCCAGAGGGCCGTCAGGGCGCACTCCAGCGCGTAGAGGGCCGGCTGCTCCCACGCCGTGTCGCCCAGGTCACCGCTGGCGCCGGCCCTACCGAACATCACATCCAGCAGAGAGACGCCCCTCTCCTGCCGGAACACCGTCTCGCACCGGTCCAATATGGCCCTGGCCACCGGCTCGCTCTCGTACAGCGCTCGCCCCATACCGACCCATTGGCTCCCCTGGCCGGTGTAGACAAAGGCTACCTTGGTCGGCGCCCTTGGCTCTTTGTCCCTACCCGACTCGGCCAGCTCACGGAGTCGCTCCCTCAACGATTCGGCATCGTGGAAGACCGCGCCGCCCCGGTGGTCGAAATGGCTCCGACCGACGCCCGCGGTCCATGCCATGTCCGCAAGCGTGGGCTGAGCGGCAGCACTCTCGGATGCAAAGTCCGCGGCCCGCCCGTCCAGCCAGGAGAGATACTCCTTGGCGATATCCCGGAGCGCGCCGTCAGACTTCCCCGATATGGGCAGGAGCCGGGTATGGCGTTCGCCGACCCCTTCCCCCGACGACGGCAGACCGGACGCGGGCCCGGGCAACGACACCTTTACGGCCTTCGCCGGGCCTGCCTCCGCGTGCTGCTGGCCGGACCCGCCTTCCCCTTGCAGGTGCTCTTCGACCACGATGTGGGCGTTCGTCCCGGATATCCCGAAGGAGTTCACCCCCGCCAGTCGTGGCCGCCCGCTACGACGCGGCCAGTCCACCATGGTCGAAGTCACCTGGATCGGGTGACGGTCCCAGTCGAAGCTTGGGTTGGGGTTCTCGAAGTGCAAGTGCTTCGGTATCACGCCCCGCTTCAATACCAGCGCCGCCTTGATCAGTCCGGCGACTCCCGCAGCCGACTCCAGATGGCCGACGTTGGTCTTCACGGAACCGGTAAGGAGCGGCCGGTCCGCCTCGCGTCCTGGGCCGTAGACGTTGGCCACGGCATCGAGCTCGATGGGGTCGCCCACGGCCGTGCCAGTCCCGTGGGCCTCCAGGTAGTCGACCTCGGACGGAAGAACGCCGGCTTCGGCAAGCGCGGTCTCCATCACCTGCTCCAAGGCGGGGGTGTGCGGAACGGTCAGGCCGACACTGGCCCCACCGTGATTCACTGCCGAGCCCCTGATGACCGCCCAGATCCGGTCGCCGTCAGCCTCGGCCTCGCTCAGCCTCTTCAGCACGACGACGCCACATCCTTCACCGCGCACATATCCGTTGGCGGACGCATCGAAGGTCTTGCACTGCCCGTCGGGGGACAACATCATGGCCTCGGCGCGCAGCTCGTAGATTCGACCGTTCAGGATCGCTTGAACGCCGCCGGCAATGGCAAGGTCCGCTTTACCATGTTGGAGGTCCGCCACCGCGTCGTTGACAGCTACCATCGCCGACGCGCATGCCGCGTCGACCGCCTTTGCGGGTCCCATGAGACCGAGGACGAAAGATACCCGTCCGCTGGTTCCGTTCAGGTTGGTCCCGCTGAGTGCGTAGAGGCTTCCCGCAGCCTCGGCCGGCCTGCTTGAGTCCACGACCAGCATTCGGTATTCGTCGTTGCTGATCCCGGTGTAGACTCCCGTGCGGCTCCCCTTTAGCCGGAGGGGGTCGACCCCCGCGTCTTCCAGGGCCAGCCAGCTTGTCTCCAGCATCATCCGCTGCTGCGGGTCCAGCAGCTCCGCCTCGACGGGCGATATGCGGAAGAACGAAGCATCGAACTGGTCAATGCCGTCGACGAATGCCCCGTATCGACAAGCCTCGTTCCGGACCTCGGGGTCACGGATGATCTCACCCAGGCGTCCCTCGCCCGAACCGGGGGCGCCCTCGGTCACCGCGTTCTTCCCCTCCATCAGCAGCCGCCAAAAGGCATCCAGGTCTGGCGCGCCGGGAAACTTGCAGGCCATACCAATTATCGCGATGGGCTCTCCCCGCGGGTGCGCACCCCGCTGTTCGGCCGTGGAGGAGCCGGCCGGTTGTCCCGAAGGGTTGGATGATTCTCTTTGCGTCATCAAGCACCTGTCCCTGGAGTAGGGTTGTCTCCGTCTAAGACCCCTACCAGCATTATGACAAGGGGCAGCCGATGGGTAAAGGCATTCTCAACAACAAAGCTCCTAGGTTTGACTTGACGTACCCGCTTTGCTACCCTATGGTCGCGAAGGCAATAGAATTCATAGTCGAGGAGTCTTGAATTGGCCACAACCGAAGAGCGCATAAGGAAACTGGTGGACGACAACCTTGAAATCGAAGGCCGGCCGGCAGGGAGGCCGTTGGACCTGAACTCCAGTCTGAGGGACTCAGGGATATCCTCGGTTGCGTTTGTCGAATTCGCGAAGCTGGTAGCCCAGGAGTTCAACGTCTCGGTGTCCACCGAGGAATGCGCCAACATCAGCTCGGTGGGAGAGCTGGTGTCTTTCCTCGAGTCGAAGGCCTAACAGGGCCCAACAGGCCGCTCCCGCAGGCAACCGGGGCCAAGACCCCAAGGCCGGTATCCGGCCGGCGCCTGGAATGAGGACGTTCAATGTCGTCGACCGTCGAGGGCCCCTGGTGGAAGTTGTTCTCGGCGACGGACGGCGTGACGGTCATCCACGTTGACGCAGCCTCCAATGCCGCCAACGAATCCGCGGCAGTCCAATGGCTTGACCGGGAGGAGACGTCTCGCCTCGGCAGGTTCCGATTTCCCGGCGCCGGACGAAGATTCGCCTTGTGCAGGTCGGCGCTGAGGGCAATCCTCTCGTCCTCATTGGAATGTCGCAATCGGCAGCTTTCCTTCCCGGTCCGAGCTCACGGCAAGCCCTTTGCCACGGTATGCGGAAGGCCCGCCCCAGTAGACCTTAGTGTGAGCCACAGCGGCAGCCACGGTCTGATCGCCATCTCCCAAAACGGCCGAGTGGGCGTGGACGTGGAAGAACGGGCGCCTCGCCGGCACCTCGAGGGGTTGATCGAGACGGTCATGGGTCCGGATGAGAGGGCCGAGCTGTTCGCGCTAAGCGGGACAGCCCAGATTGACCAGTTCTTCCGCATCTGGACGTTCAAGGAGGCGCTATTGAAGGCATCGGGAATAGGCCTCTACGCCGACATGTCCCGGTTGCAGGTGCCGCTGGAGCTCCGCCGTGGTGGGACTAGCTCACTCTACCGGTTTCCAGATTCGCCCTCGGTCACCTGGAGGTTGTCGGACCTGGGCAACGATGACTTCGCTGCGGCCCTGGCGCGGGAGACCAGCCCGATGGCAAGATCCAGCCAGCGGGCAAGACACGTAGATGACACTCTGAAGCGATGAACGAACCGTCAACCGACGCGGGACCTGTCTGGATATTGCCGGAGCCCCAGTCCGTCGACGACGTCCCCGTGGACGACGAAACGCGCATCGTTCTTCGGCGTCACGGAAACCCATCCGGTCCCCGGCTGATTCTGAGCCACGGCAACGGCCTCGCCATCGACCTCTACATGCCGTTCTGGTCCCTCTTGGCCGACGAGTTCGACCTGGTGCTGTACGACCTCAGGAACCACGGTTGGAACACGGTAACTCCCCTGGACCAACACAACATCCCCACGCTGGTCCGCGACCACGACATCCTGATCGACGCCATCTTTCACATCTACGGCGACAAGCCGACCTTCGGGATATTCCATTCGGTGTCGGGACTGGTGTCCCTGTTGTCCACCGCCAAGGGGGCACGGTACTCCGGCCTGGTGCTGTACGATCCGCCTCTATGCAAACCGGGGGCCAGCTATGCCCACTTCGAGGCTGCCGCCATGAGGGCAGCGGCGGCGGCGAGACGCAGAACGACATCCTTCGAGTCCCCCACGCAGTTCGCCGAGCTTCTGCAATACCTGCCCATGTTTCAGCGGGCCGTCCCAGGTGTCATGGACCTTGTTGCCCGCACCACCCTAAGGGTCAACCCCGAACGCCTGGATTTCAATCTGCGATGCCCCCGGGAATATGAGGCCCAGATAATCGACTACGCGAGTGCGTTCGCCGTGCTGGTGGACTTTGCAAGCCTCCATTGCCCGGTCAAGGTCATAGGGGCGGACCCAACCCTTCCCTATTCGTATCTGCCTACCCTCGACCTAAGCGAGATTGTGGAGGTCGACTACGATTTCCTTCCCGAGACGACCCACTTCCTCCCCGTGGAGAAGCCCGAGGAGTGCGCCTCCAGCCTCAGACAGTTTCTCCAGTCCATCGCGTCCCGCACACGATAGCACCCCTTGGCCCGCGTGTGGTTGAACCCGCAGGCGGTCGGCGGACCGGCACTGCAGCTACCGCAGCCTGCTACCCTTCATGCAAACTCCAAGCTACGGCGTCATATCTGACGCGTGCCTTCCGACGGGGGGCCAACTTGGGCCTCCAAGTCGCTCTCGTGGCTGCGGCCGGGGGCCTCGAACCGAGCGATGGGGATTGCCGGCAGCGTGGTGATGTGCACCCCCGCGGCGACGCCCAGACTCAACGAAAAGCGGGCGATGCCGGCGTTGTCCGACGACTCGACGATGGCGACGAAGTCGTAGTTGCCCAGCACTCCATACAGACCCAGCAGCTGGGTATCGGCAGTCCTGAGCTCGCTCTCGGCCCGGAGGATACGCTCCGGGTCGACGGTCATCCTCTCGCGCCCTCGGGTGTTAGAGTCATCAACAGTATGTACCTTGCCATCGATCGCCTCCCAGTCAGGGTCTTGACGCCGAGGGTTACGGCTACATATTAGAGGAGCGCCAGTGCCAAGTCTACCTGACTCGCAGATGGGGCATCCGGCCCCCCGCAGAATGCCCCTGCCAACTCCAATCGTGGCGTCTATCTCCATCCGCCTCCACTAGTCTATAGTGGATTTCAGGGGTTGTACGGCCCCTTGTTCAATTCCTGGGAGGGAATGGCAATGCCTGATTTTCGGGTCAGCTCCAACGTAACGCTGCGACGCCCTCCCGATGAGGTCTTCGACTTCTTCTCGAAGGCGGAGAACCTGGAGCTGCTAACGCCAGCTTGGTTGCATTTTTCCATCCTGACTCCCCGGCCCATCGAGATGAAGCTGGGTACGATGATCGAGTACAGGATAAGGCTTCACGGAATACCCGTAACGTGGGTGAGCGAGATCACTGGGTGGGAACCGCCCTTTTGGTTCGAGGATACGCAGGTCCGCGGTCCTTACCACAAGTGGGTGCATCGCCACTCTTTCGAGGGTACACCGGAAGGGACTCTGGCCGCCGACGAGGTCTGGTACAGGGTCCCGGGTGGCGCGGTGGTCAACAGGCTGTTTGTGGCCGGCGAGCTGAAGAGAATCTTCGACTATCGTAAGGCGAAGCTGCTCGAGCTGTTTTCGTAAGGCGGCGACTCTAGGATAGCCTCCCCAGCTTTCCGAAAAGCTGAACAGCGTCTAGTCGTCGAGGCATCCACCCCTGGGCTGGGACCACCGAGCCCGTATGTGCCCAAAGCCATCGATGTTGGGGTAGGCCAGTGAATGACCTCAACAGCTAGCGCCGTCCCGAAGAGATGTCCGGTGCCATATTTCTGCAACATTTCACCTCTATCGTGAGCAGTGTCACCAATGCTTCACGAAGGAGGAAGGGAGATGATCAAGAGGCTGATGACGAAGACATTCCTGATCGGGTCGGTCCTGGCGGTCCTGTTTAGCTTAGGCGTACTGATCGGCTGTGCGGGCAACAACGAAGGCGGAGAAGGCCCGGAATCCGGCCGCGCAACGGCAGGCCAGGAGGTCTCCGAGCGGGGCGGCGGTGAGTCGGGCGGTGAGCATGGCGGAGCGGGAGAGGGCACTGAGGGCGGCGGTGAAGGAGCCGGAGGCGAAGGCGGCAGTGAAGAGGGCAGCGGCGCCAATCAGCTGGCGCCGGATGAGACCTTCGACATGGTCCGCAGCGGCGCCCGGCTCATAATGAGCTACGACGCCGCAAGCAACTCCTTCACGGGCACCGTGGAGAACGCGACCAGCAGCGTCCTGACCCAGGTCAGGATCGAGGTGCACCTGTCGGACGGGACCGAGCTCGGACCGACCACTCCGATAGACCTGGCGCCAGGCGAAAGGGCGACAGTGGACCTGCCCACGACACAGGCATCCTTCGCCGGATGGGTAGCCCATGCCGAGGTTGGCGGAGGCGAGGGCGGCGAAGCGGCCGGTCAGAGTGGCGGTGGCGAGAGCGGCCCGGATGGACCTGAGGGCACGGAGAGCGGCGGCATGGGCGCCGAGGCAGATGAAGCCGCCATGTCCAGCCCCATCACCCCTCTGGGACAGACCTGGGAGGGCAACCTGGGCGGGCTGGCGGTCTTCGCCCGGTACGATGCGGCGACCCAGTCCGTCCAATCGACGGTGCGGAACACCCTCCCGCAGGTGCTCTGCTACGTGCAGGCCGAACCCCACCTGAAGTCGGGGACGACGACCGTGGGAGAGCTTGGCCCCGACGTGCTAGGGAATCTGGGCCCCGGACAGGTAGCGGTGACCAGTGTGCCGGTCTCCAGTGAACCGAGCCTGGCGGGAGTCTTCTTCGACGGATACGTGGTCCACCTGGAGGTGTTCGACTGCGCCGGCGCCGGCCCCGTGCCTCACACGGGAGGCGAAGGCGCTGAAGGCGGCGGTGGCGAGGGAGCCGGCGGCGAGGGGCACGGCCCCGGCGGCGAAGGATCCGGTAGCGAAAGCGGCGGCGAGGGCGCTGGAGGCGAAGGCGGCAGTGAAGAGGGGAGCGGCGCCAATCAGCTTGCGCCGGATGAGACCTTCGACATGGTACGCGGAGGCGCCCGGCTCATCATGAGCTACGACGCCGCCAGCAACTCCTTCAAGGGCACCGTGGAGAACACGACCAGCCAGGTCCTTACTCGGGTCAGGATCGAGGTACACCTTTCCAACGGGACCGAGCTTGGTCCCACGACACCGGTGGACATGTCCCCGGGCCAGGTGTTGCCGGTCAACCTGCCCTCGACGCAGGCATCCTTCACCGGATGGATAGCCCACGCCGAGGTCGGCGGCGGCGAGTCTGGCGAAGGTGGCGGTGAGCACGGCGGCGGCGGGGAGTCCGGTGGCGAACACGGCT
The DNA here is from genome assembly GCA_965207305.1 of Dehalococcoidia bacterium. Classification (GTDB taxonomy): domain Bacteria; phylum Chloroflexota; class Dehalococcoidia; order Lucifugimonadales; family JAGWBF01; genus JAGWBJ01. Next base: position 1,174,067 of record CBDBMB010000003.1, read on the forward strand.
CTGGCAGCGGGGAGCATGGCTCCGGCGGCGAGCGCCGAGGAGGCGGCTAGAGCCAACGGGAGACGGGCGAGGGGCGATGTCAACTCCTCACCCCAGGTGAGATAATCGAACCACGGGCCATCCGGCGGATGGGGGCGGCGTCTCTGGAGGGACGCCGCCCTCCGGGATGGCTCGCCAGAGGACCGGAGATGAGCGGCACAGTACTGATAGTCGAAGACGACGCGAGGATCGCCGCCTGGGTCAAGGTGTACTTCGAGCGTGCAGGATTCGCCGCCGAGATTGCCTACGACGGCGAGTCCGGCCTGGACCTGGCACGCAGCCTGACCCCAGATTTAATCATCCTGGACCTCATGCTCCCCCGTCTCGACGGGGTGGAGCTGTGCCGAATCCTGCGCCGGGAGTCGGACGTGCCGATAATCATGCTGACGGCCAGGGAAGCCCCGGCAGAGCGGATCGTTGGCCTGGACAGCGGGGCGGACGACTACGTCGTCAAGCCCTTCGACCCAAAGGAAGTCGTCGCGCGCGCCGAAGCGGTGCTGCGCCGCGCAAAGGGGAGAGTCCAACAGGTCCTGACGCGGGGCAGCATCACGCTGAACGAGACCACCGGACTGGTGACGGTCGATGACGAGCCCGTGACGCTGAGTCGGGCGCAGACCGCCCTGCTGTCGACCTTCATGCGTCATCCTAACCATGTTCTCACCCGCGACCAGCTAATCTCGCTGACGTTCGACAGTGAATTCGATGGGTTCGACCGGGCCATCGACAGCCAAGTCGCCCGCCTGCGAAAGCAGATCGGCCGGGATGGCGCGCAGCCCATCCATACAGTCTACGGCGCCGGATACAGGTTCGTGGTGGAGGGCGAATGATGTCGTTGCGCTGGCGAATCATGGGCGCCACCGTCTTGGTCGTCGTTCTCACCGTCTGCGTCAGCGTTGGCGTGGGATATTACGCGACCCAGTCCCGTCTGAATGTGTTCGTGGACCGGATTGGCGGTGACGACGCGGCACGGCTGGCCCGGGACCTGAGCCGGGAGTATACGGCTGCCGACGGTTGGGCAACGGCGGACGTGGTGCTCTCCGAGGCCGGATACGCCTACGGTGCAGCCCCGGAGCAGGAGCGGTCCGAGGGGGGAGAGGGGGAACACTCCGAGTCACTTCATCATGACCAGGTTCGCGTCGTCATCATCGGAGCTGATGGACGTGTGGTCAGTGACAACCTATCCAAGCTAACGCCCGGAACGGCCGTGTCCGACCTGGCGGGGCATCGCGAGCCGATTTTCGATTCGAGCTCGGACCGTCCCGTGGGCCACGTCTACGTCGACGTGGACCAGGAGCTCCTATCGACCGAGTCGCATGGGTTCCTCAACACCCTCCTGTACATCACCGTGACCGGTGGACTGCTGACGGCCGGCGTCGCCATCCTGCTGGCCGCCTGGTTGTCCAAGCGGATCACGGCGCCGGTAACGGCCCTGACGGAAGCATCCCAGGCAATCGCCCAGGGGGACACGACCAGGCTGCCGGTGGCGTCCTCGGACGAGCTGGGCCGCATGAGCGCCGCTTTCAACCAAATGACATCCACCCTGGAGATGCAGCGCGACCTGCGCCGGCGGCTGATAAACGACGTCTCCCACGAGCTGAACACCCCGCTGAGCGTCATCAAGCTGGAGGCTATAGGCCTGCGCGACGGCCTGCAAACCCCCGATGCCGCCTCCGATCACATCATCCAGGAGGTGGACCGGCTGGGCGGCATCGTAACCGACCTGGACTGGCTTGCGGAGACCGATAGCGGTGAGTTGAGACTCTCCGTTGAAGCGACCCCGGTTAGAGAGCTGCTCACCAGTGAGGTGGACCGCTGGCAGCCTCAGTCCCAGGCACGGCAGATCACACTTTCGTTGCGGGTGTCCAGCGAGCTGCCGGACCTGCCCTTGGACCGGATGCGCATGAGCCAGGCGTTGGGGAACGTCATCGGCAACGCTATCACCTCCACCGAGGCCGGTGGGAACATCGTCGTCAGAGGGCAGCTGGATGGCGAAGATGAGTTGGCGATCTCGATCACCGATGACGGGGCCGGCATCGACGCGGCAGACCTTCCCCATGTCTTCGACCGTTTCTACCGCACCGATCGGTCTCGCAGCCAAGGGGCAGGTGGAACGGGCCTCGGACTGGCCATAGCCAGGGCCATAGTCGAGGCGCATGGTGGCACTGTCGCACTGGCAAGCGACGGGCCTGGACAGGGTGTCATCGTGACGATCCGGCTTCCCTTGTACAAGTGACGATAGTCGCCCTGGCGGCGGTGCTCGACCTCGACCGTTGGCCCCCGGCTAACCTCCGCGCCGTCCTCACGTTGCGCACACGTGTGACCCCCATGCGGATTGAGACCTGACCCACGAAGGGTGAAGCCTCGTAAGAATAGCGACGTGACTGCTCGCCGTGGCGTGCGCCCAGCCCGGGCATGACGTGTGGGGCGCCGCTGGCGGCGGGCCTAAGCCCGCCGGCCGGTGGCGTGGACGATGCCGACGGCAATAGTGACTAGGGTCACTCCACCCAAGGCAACCATTATGATGGCCCAGACGGGGACCCGCCCTCCCCTACCGTTTTTTCCTCGGGCGGCCGCCGGGGATGGGGTGGATGCCTCGGGCTCCGCGGCCTCAGGGACCGGAGTGGGCCGCACCGGCTCCGTGGACGCCGGGACCGGCGTGGGGGCTGGGGTCGGGGCCGCCGTGGGCGCGGGTCTGGCCGTCGCCGAAGGCCCGGTCGTAGGGACCGGCGTAGGCATGGCCGTGGGGGCCGCCGTCGCCGTGGGCTCGGGGAGGGGCGCGGGCATTGCCGTGGGGGCCGCGGTGGGTGTGGACGTCGGGACCGGAAGCGTCGGGGCCGGCGTAGCCACGGGCACCGGTGAGGCCGTGGGCACTGGTACTGGCGTCGGCGTCGGCGTCGGCGTGGGCACGGGTGTGGGCGGCGGAGTCGGGGCCGCGGTGGGGCTGGGCGTCGCCGTGGGCATGGGTACAGCCTGCTGCACGGCCACCGCCGTGTAGGTGGAGAACCCTCCGGCCTCCCGCGTGAACGTGGCTATTATCTCGTACCGGTCGCTGCCGGGGATAGCCTGCACAGTGACCGTGTCCGGCAGGAACACGTGCCTCTGCTCGTCCAGCTTGACGATGGTTATCTCCTTGCCCTCCAAGAGCCGGGCCTCCACCCACGCGCTGCTCACCTCCATTCGCACTGTGCTGTCCCCCAGGTCCGCGTTGTCCAGGTTCACCCGGGTGACCTGCACCGAAAAGGCCACGTCTGTACCGGGGTCCTCGACGAAGCCGTTCTCCCGGGCCTGGGAGGCCGCCAGGGTGAATACCGCCCCGGAGTCCGGAACCAGCTCCTTCACGTCCTTGGCGAACCTTACCTCCAGGGCTGCGCCCTCGCCGGGCAGGGCGGAGAGTTCGACCTGGAACTGGGCATCGATTTCCGTGACATCCGCCGGGCCGCCGGTGAGCAGCTCTACACCGGGCTCTTTGGGCGTCAGCTCCAAGGTCATGCCGCTGAACACCACCTCCAGCTTCCCGTCCTTGGGCACCAGGTCGGCATTGCCCTTCACCGCCAGGGTCTCGTCCATCTGGACGGTGGCCCCCCTGTCCCCCGCTTCGTCAGGGGGTGCGATGGTCACGTTGCCCAGGGTCAGCGCCTGGTCCATGTCGGATAGGTCGTCGTCGGAGTCCAGGCCGGGGACCGAGACCGTGAGAATGAGGGTGCCCTCCTCGTCGCCAGGCTCTATGACGGCTTTGTCGACGTTCACGGTCACCCCATCCGTCGCATGGTCCAAGGCATCCTTCAAAGCACGTTCCTGGTCCGCCGTCACGCCGGTCTTGGTGATGAAGGCCGAGGTCGCCGGCGCCGTGGCCGGGGCGGGGGTGGGGTCAGGTGTGGGCGTCGGGGTGGGAGTAGGCGTCGGAGTGGGCGCGGGCATGGGGGTGGGGGTGGGTGTCGGCTGGGAGGGCGGCACGGATGACTGAGCCTGGGCGCGCACCCTGACCGCCACCAGCTTGTTCACGTCGCCGGCGCCGCCGTCCGAGGCCCAGAAGCATATCCACTTCCTACCGCTGTCACGCCGCCCGAAGCTCAGGGGCACGTCGTTGGTACCGTCGTTGAACCGGGTCTCCCCCTCGGTGTAGTCGTGGGCCCCGCTGGGCACAGAGGAGGCGCACGTCAGATTACCCTCGGAGTCCTCGGTCGGCGAACCGTAGGCCGTGTCCTCCTCGTCTCGGTCGTAGAGCTGGACCTTCCAGATGGTGTCGCTGGCCGGCTCCTGGTTGTCGATGGCGCTGATGCGCGAGGTGACGCGGCTGCCGTTGCCCATGATCCTCACCACCCGGTTCAGGGCGATGCCGGTTACCTCCTGGGAGGCCACGCCAACGTCGCCGTCCTCGTCGGTGCTCCAGAAGCAGATATGCTGGCCGTTCAGGGCCTCGTCGTCCAGGTCGATGACTGTGCCCTCCCTGTAGCTCCTGGTGCTGCTGGGCACGGGGCAGCGCAGTCGGCGGCGGCGTCCAGCAGCTTGTAGCGCATGTTGGTGCGGTCCGTCACGTCGTCAGTGGCGCTGACGCGCTGGATGGTGCCGATGTCCGGATCGTCGTCGGCTATGTCCATGTCGACTGCGGTGATGCTCACGGCCGGCGCCCGGATATCTTGTATCGGGACGGAGGAGGCGTTGCCCACGTTGCCGATGCGGTCGCTGGTCCAGAAGCAGACGTACTTGCCGTTGTCGGCGCTTCGGGTGACGGTGACGTCGGTCCCCGGCGTGTAGGGCCTCGTCCCGGATGGCAGAGTCGCGCCGCAGGGAAAGTCCGCGGATGTGTCCACGTCGGCAGCGTCGACGATCTTCCAGCGCCAGTTGGTCGCGCGGGCTCGGTCACCGGTCGCGGCTACGGCGCTAAAGACTCGCTCGACGGCGGAGATGGCCTGGCTCGGCGGGTTGGTCACCTCTATCTCGATGGGCGTCGCCTGGATCCTGGCGAGGGCAGCGGAGACCGCCACCGTCGTCACGCGGTCCGGGTAGCTGTCGTCCTTGACGGCGAAGCAGACGAGATTTGTGTTGTCGTCGTTGGAGCGGAAAACGATCGACTGGCCCTCGGTGTAGGGCGTGAGGTCCGATATGGAGGCCACGCACTCGGTGGCCGATTTCACCAGCTTCCAGCCCCAGACGGAGTCGCCGGTGAAGTCGTCCCGGGCGCCGACGGTGCGGGATCTGGCGTCACTCTCCTGACTCCCCGGTCCCGAGATGGTAATGGTCGGCGCACCCACTACGTTGGTTATCCGGGATGACGCCTTCTTGACGATGTTGGGCGGCGTGGCCGAGTCACGGGCCCAGAAGCAGACGTACCCGTCTCCGGTCACCACCACCGGGGAATCGCCGGTGAACAGGGTGTTGGAGTAGCTACCCGCGTACACGCGGGTGTCCGAGTCCCCCGTGTCCAGGGCGGAGCAGCTGCTGGAGCTCTGGATCTTGTACCACAAGCTCACCTCGCTGGCGTCCGTGGCCATGGCCTTCACCAGCCGGTTGCGGGTCTGGCCCTGTCGGGTGGTGTCCAACAGGGTAGAGGTAGAGAAGTCGTAGGTCTGGAAACCGATGCCGATGACCGGTGCCCGGGTGTCCAGGTTGGCTATCTTGTCCGTGTTGGCCTTGCCCACGTTGCCCGCGCCGTCGGTGGCCCAGAAGCAGACCCACTTGTTGTTGTCCCCCTCGTCGCTGAACACGATGTCGTCGCCGGAGGTGTAGGGGACGGCGCCGCCTGTGTGCGGGTCGTCCGGGCAGGACGGGGAGCCGGCCGGTTGCACCGGCGTGACGGTCCGCCTCACCATGGTGATGGTGTTGGTCACGCCCGTTGGCGGCTCCGGTGTGTCGCTGTAGGTCGCGCTGAAGGTACGGGAGGTGCCCGGGGACTCCTGGTTGGGGTTGGTCACGGTGATGGCCGGGGGAGTGCGGTCGATTCCCGCGACCCGGGCGGACGCCTTGGCCAATATGTGCGGGTCCGGCGTGTTGTCATCTGCAACATTGTCGTCCGCTACGACGAAGCAGACGTACTTGCCGTTGCTCGCCTCGGCGTCCAACTTGATGCCTCCGTCCTCCGTGTAGTCCGTCATGTCCCCCAACGTGGTCGTGCAGTCGCCTGTGGATGCCACCAGCTTCCAGTCCCACTCGGAGCTGCCTCGGAAGTTGTCCGTGGCGCTGAACGTTCGGGTCTTGGCAACGCTGGTCTGCGCCGGGTTGACGACGGTTATTGCGTGGTTTTCCGGGCCCACCACACCACTGGTCAAACCGGAGACTCCGCTGACGACGTTGGGCGGTGTGGTCCCGTCCTGGGCCCAGAAGCATACCCTCTTGTCATTTTCCCGCACCACGACCGCGCGATCGGGTGTGAAGGTGTCAGTGTTGGCGTCGTAGCTGCCGGCGTACACCGAAACGCCCTGGCGCAAGGTGCTCCCGTCGTCCTGGAAGGGGCTGGCTGCGCACTGCGTGCCGGTCTGAATTTCGTACCACATGCTGACCGTGCTGGCGTCCGTGGTGGTTGCCTTAACCAGCCGGGCTCGCGTCTCGACGGCTGTAGGTTGCAGCTCGACCATAGTCACCGTTATCGTGGGCGGCTCGGTGTCCAGGTCGGCCACCTTGTCCGTGTTGGCCTTGCCCACGTTGCCAGCGGCGTCGGTGGCCCAGAAGCAGACCCATTTGTTGTTGTCAGCCTCATCACTGAACATGATGTCGTCGCCGGAGGTGTAGGGGACGGCGCCGCCTGTGTGCGGGTCGTCCGGGCAGGACGGGGAGCCGGCCGGTTGCACCGGCGTGACGGTCCGGCTCATCATGGTGATGGTGTTGGTCACGCCCGTTGGCGGCTCCGGTGTGTCGCTGTAGGTCGCGCTGAAGGTACGGGAGACGCCCGGGGACTCCTGGTTGGGGTTGGTCACGGTGATGGCCGGGGGAGTGCGGTCGATTCCCGCGACCCGGGCGGACGCCTTGGCCAATATGTGCGGGTCCGGCGTGTTGTCATCTGCAACATTGTCGTCCGCTACGACGAAGCAGACGTACTTGCCATTGCTCGCCTCGGCGTCCAACTTGATGCCTTCGTCCTCCGTGTAGTCCGTCATGTCCCCCAGCGTGGTCGCGCAGTCGCCTGTGGATGCCACCAGCTTCCAGTTCCACTCGGACCTGCCTAGGAAGTTGTCCGTGGCACTGAACGTTCGGGTCTTGGCAACGCTGGTCTGCGCCGGGTTGACGACGGTTATTGCGTGGTTTTCTGGGCCCACCACACCACTGGTCAGACCGGAGACTCCGCTGACGACGTTGGGCGGTGTGGTCCCGTCCTGGGCCCAGAAGCATACCCTCTTGTTGTTTTCCCGCACCACGACCGCGCGATCGGGTGTGAAGGTGTCAGTGTTCGCGTCGTAGCTGCCGGCGTACACCGAAACGCCCTCGCGCAGGGTTGTCCCGTCGGCCTGGAAGGGGCTGGCTGCGCACAGCGTGCCGGTCTGAATCTCGTACCACATGCTGACCGTGCTGGCGTCCGTGGTGGTTGCCTTCACCAGCCGGGCACGCGTCTCGACGGCCGTAGGTTGGAGCTCGACCATAGTGACGGCTATCGTGGGCGCCTCGGTGTCCAGGTCGGCCACCTTGTCCGTGTTGGCCTTGCCCACGTTGCCAGCGGCGTCGGTGGCCCAGAAGCAGACCCACTTGTTGTTGTCAGCCTCATCACTGAACATGATGTCGTCGCCGGAGGTGTAGGCGACGGCGCCGCTGGGCACGGCGTCGTCGCACATCGCGGCGTCGCCGGTGCTCGCCGGCGTGATTTTCTGGTACTGGAAAGTCACCGGGTTGTCCGCGTCGGTCAGGCCTGAGGGCGTCGGGTCCGTGACCGTGGCGCTGAAGGTACGGGAGGCACCCGGCGACGCCTGGGTGGGGTTGGTGACCGTGATGGTTGGCACGGTGAGGTCGATGCCCTGGACCTGTTGTGAGACGGCCGCCGTGATGTTGGGCTCGGCTCCCTCGTTGTCCTTGATCCAGAAGCAGACGTACTTGCCGTTGTCAGTCTCAGCGGTCAGCGTTACGCCGAGGGACGTGTAGGCCGCGCCGTCGGCGGGGTAGTCGGCATCGCAGGTCGCGGCGGTCTGCTTCTTCCACACCAAGAAACGCGGGACACCGCCTGTCTGCGTAACCTCTAAGTTGCGCGACTGGGCGGGTCGCGTCTGGTCCGGATTGGTCACCGTCAGCGATGCCGGGGTGGTGTCGATGCCGGTGACCCGGTCGGAGACGGCCTTGGCCGTGTTGGGCCCGCCGTTGTTGTCGGTGGATCTATCGGTGGACCAGAAGCAGACGTACTTGCCGTTGTCGCCCTCGCTGCTGAAGATGATCTCGTCCCCCTCGGTGTAGGTATAGAGATCAGGGCTGGCGGGAGGCGTGTCGGTGCAGTCTGCCGCGTCATCCGTGATCAGCCTGTACCACCTGGTCTCATCGGGCGGGTCGCCGTCGGTGGCGCTGAAGGCGCGACTGCGGGCGGGGGTGGTCTGGGAGGGGTTGTGCACCGTGATGACTGGCGCGGTGGTATCCCCCACCGTGTGTGGGAAGGAGTCCGACCACTCCCCGCCGACCAGGCGTTTCCGGAGTTGGACCCGGTAGAAGCCCTCCTCGATGTTGGTAGATAGCGACCGGCCCCGGAAGAGACCCCGGTTGCTGTTGGCGTCGCCGTTGTTCAGGGGAGTAGTGGTGAACGCAGCCGTGGCCTCGATGGCGCTGCTGACTGCCTGGGGTTCGACTACGGCGTCAGTGGCTGCTGTGCCGACGGGGAGCGGAGTGGTGTCCTCGTGGGCACGGGCGACCCCGGGCCAGAGCCCGGGCCATAGAAGGAGGGCCAATGCCACCGCTAGGAGCGCTGTCAGGGCCGCGGCACCCATCCCGCGGATCCACCCAACGGCCTCGAGAGTGTTCCTGCAGGGTCCGCCCAGGAGAAGGCACATCTATACGGTCGCAGTTGCCCGTGGCGGGGACGGCGGCTGGGGAGTTGTGACCGCTGCATGACCTATAGGCTATTTTGCGTGAAGATACCGTCCATACACGGTACCCCACAGCATGGTGGGTGTCAATGAACGGACTCCCACGCATGACACCTCCTTCGTACATGAGGATAGTGCTACCCACCACAGCAGTCCAAGTAAAGTCCTCTCCCGTCAGGTAGGGTTGATGGGTTGGAGCGACTCCCCGGTTTCGTCAGGGAATGAGGGGTGTGCGACCGGTTGCGGATAGTTGCAGGCGCACTGTGTCGGCCAACGAATGGGATTGGAGCTCCTCCAGTCTGATGCAGGGGGCGTCCATGGCTTCAGCTAAGGGTCGGACCAAACCTAAGCGCAGAAAGTCGGTCTCGGTGTCGATGACAACTGCCGGTATGCCCTGTCCCCTGATTGTCGAGGCAACAGCCATGGCCTCGTCCATCGGGAGGTTGCTTCTCGGAGAGTCCGCCGTGGCTTGGGAAGGGTGGGATATCCCTGTCGCCACATTGGCCCGGCCATCCGACATTAGCACCAGGAGGGGAAGCACGTTCCAGTCTTTGAGCCTTTCGGCTTCCACCACCTGCAAGGCCATCAGCAGTCCCTTGCTCAAGGGTGTTCTCCCACCGGTGGGCATCTCTCGCAAGTGGAGCTGGGCCAGGTCGACGCTGGAGGTGGGGGGCAGCAGTAGCTGGGCCGCCGTGCCCCGAAAGGCAATGAGCCCTACCTTGTCCCGCCTCTGGTACGCATCGAGCAGCAGCGAAAGGACCGCTCCCTTGACTGCAACCATGCGACGCTGAGCTCCCATCGACCCGCTGGCGTCCACTACAAAGAGGATCAGGCTGCCTGTCTTGGTCTCCCTGACCTTCTCTCGCACGTCCCACGGCTCGATGAGGAACGCGGGAGCGCCGTCCTTCTCGGGGAGTGGGCCGGGGCCGGGGAGTCGCCGCCGCACCTGATGTGGGGCCGCGGCCCGGAGGGTTGCGTCGAGGGCGAGGTCCGACGCCTTGTCCTGCGGAACCTTGGCCCCCACGTAACGGCCCGAAGACGAACCGCTTACAGCCTTGGCCCGACGTCCGCTGCTCGCCCTGGCCTTGCGGTCCGGAGGGTTGACCTGCAGGGACCGGACCGAAAAGGGCGCGCCAATCTCGAAATGCTGCTCCTGAGTCCCGGAATGGACATCGGAATCAGGAGGCTGCTCATCATGTTCGGCTGGTCCGGAATCGCCGTCGTCGAGGTCGCCGTCTCCTTCATCGTTACGGGCATCGTTACGGGTCTCCGGCTCACGGCGCCGGGGTTGGTCCTGGAACTCGTCGACCATCGAGTCCAGCTGCTCCGTGACTAAGTGCGGCTGCTGAAAGGGCTGCTTCCGCTGGCGGTGCATCAGGGCCATGTTCGCCGCTTCACGCACATCCTCGGCCACTACCTCACACCTACCCTCGTATGCGGCGATGGCGGTGGCGGTCTTGTATATCACGATATCGGCCCGGAGACCGTCTACCTGGTATTCCGCACAGATGCCTGTGATCAGCCCCAATATGTCGTCGGACACGGTGACTTGCTTCAGGCGGTCCTGGCTGCGGGTGATACGGTCCCTCTCGACCTCCTCTGACTCCCGCCAACGATGGACGAACCCATGGGGGTCGGCCTCGTAGTCGATGCGCCGCTTGACTACTTCCCGCCGTTCCTCCGCGGTGAACGAGCTCTCGACCTCTACGGCAAGGCCGAACCGGTCCAGGAGCTGTGGGCGGAGGTCCCCCTCTTCTGGGTTCATGGTGCCGACCAGAATGAACTCCGCGGCGTGGCTGATGGACACCCCCTCGCGCTCCACGTAATTTCGTCCCATGGCCGCAGCATCCAACAGCACGTCGACCAGGTGGTCGTTGAGGAGGTTTACCTCGTCCACATAGAGGATCCCCCTATGGGTGGCGGCGATCAGCCCCGGCTCGAAGCTACGGCTCCCGGTCTTGATGGCCTGCTCGATGTCCAGCGACCCCACCAGACGGTCCTCGGTTGCTCCCACCGGGAGCTCCACTATTCGGACCTGTCGGCTTGTCGCGGAGGCCTCCGCTTCTCGCTCTTCCGTAGGCAGGCATCTTTGGCAGAGCCCTTGAACGTTATCCGGCGGGCAGCTGTAGGGGCATCCCCTGATCACGCTGACCTCGGGCAGCAACGCCGCCAGGGAACGGACGGCGGTGGACTTGGCCGTCCCCTTCTTGCCTCGAATCAGCACGCCGCCGATGCGCGGGTTTATGGCGTTGAGGATCAAGGCCCGCTTCATGCGGGCCTGACCCACTATGGCGGTGAATGGGAAACGGGGCTCGGATCTCCCCTGGCGAGGGCTAGAGGACACTTGCTTTCCCATCTACCCTGGCTGGAGTAATCAACTTGCAACCCGGGCGGCCCCGGACGGCCCCGCAACACGCCCCTCGGCAGACCTCTCATGCCAGGTCAGTGCCAGGCCGACTCCCACGGCCAGTAGCGCCCACACCAGGAACTGGCCCACCATGGTCAATGCCCTGAACAACTCCAGGAGATCGATCGGCACCGGGACCGGGTCGGTATTGCCCGGGAACACGAAGACCATCACCAGCGCCAGGCCAGCGTACGCCGCGAGCATCACTCCATACGGTAACCGCTGAGGCGCTGAGGCAACGTATTTCTGTTTGATCCGGCGGATACCTTCTAGGGCCAGGCCAACAGCCACCGCAGACACCAGAATGAACAGGGTCTGGCCAAACTGCCTCGCCAGAAGACTGGTCTCTTCTCCCACGCCCGGAGGATTCAGCGGATACTTGATGAATGGGAACAGCGAAACGCTCCAGAACCCCAGGAACCCCACCGTCACCGCGACCCACACAACGGGCCACCCGGGAGCGGCGCGATGGAGCAGCACGAATCCGACCGCAAACAATAGCCCGATGATCGCGCCGTAGATGCCCGTTCCAAAGACCATGCCGACGCGTTGGACACCCAGGGACACATCCGTGCTTGGGCCCTCCTCTTCCTCACCGGATGGAGCCTCCATGGCGGACCTCTCTCCTTCCAGAACGATGGCCCGCTCCATCACCGGTACCGTAAACAGGTTGTGGAACCCTCCTACCAGAAGGCCGGCAATGGCGCCGACGATTATGGACGTGATTAGAATCCGTTTCATTCCTGACCTCCGTGTTCTGCGAGGTGTCGATTGGGCCCCATTCCGGAGCGAAGCTCACCCGCCGGCAAATCCACCCTTGGGATTCCCGTTCGATGTGCTCCCGGAAGGTATACGTGCCTTCCGGAAACTACCAGACGACCGATGGCTGCTCTAGTGGCACATCAAGCCGACGTGACGGGCGTGGTGGAAGAACTCGTGGACATAGCCCAAATCCCCGCCAGCCGCACCCAGGACGCCGCCGTGTACCGACCCGTCTACGTAACCGACGAAGTACAGCAACACCACGGCGAGAAGAAACCAAGGCGCCCAAGCGGACAGTCTGCCCTGGCTGATGCTCCCCGCGAATACCCCTGACATGTGGTCCTCCTTCGCTTGTGTACCCGACTGTCGCATCCAGTCGTTTGCGCTGGAGACCGGCGCTATGAGATTGCGCGGTCCCCATCTGTTTGCTTCACCGGGATATCGTCACTAGGGAAATCCCTGAGGGACCTGGGTCCCCTCCTGACGGGCTTCCAAGGCCGTCTCCATCTCCAGGTATAGTTGTCGCAGCTTCTCCCTTGTTTCTGGCGACGGGTCTTCCCACAGTCCACGTTCCATCGCCTCCAACAACCTCTCGACGACCCCCTTCAAAGCCCAGGGATTGCTCTGGCGGAAGAAGTCCTGGGTGTCCGGGTCGAAGACGTAGCTTTCCGTGACGTCTTCGTACATCCAGTCCTCGATGACCTGGGCGGTGGCGTCATATCCGAACATGTAGTCCACCGTGGCGGCCAGCTCGAAGGCGCCCTTGTAACCGTGGCGCTTCATCGACTCGATCCACTTGGGGTTGACAACCCGGCTCCGAAACACACGGCGAGCCTCGTCCTGAAGGTCCCTGTTCTTGACACGATTCGGATCGGCGCTGTCGCCGAAGAACTGCCGGGGACTTCGTCCTGTCAAGGCCCGTACGGTGGCTATCATGCCACCGTGGTACTGCATGTAGTCGTCACTGTCGAATATGTCGTGTTCCCGGGTATCCTGGTTCTTGGCTGCCACCACTATCTGCCCGAACCGCCGGCGAAACTGGGTCCTGGCGTTGACTCCGTGGTCCCGTCGGGTGTAGGCGTACCCGCCCCAGGCGGTGTAGACCTCGGCCAGGTCCTGGACAGTCTCCCAGTTCCGTTCGTCCAGCACTGGCAGTATGCCGGCCCCGTAGGAGCCTGGCTTGCTCCCGAAGATTCGGTAGAGGCTGCGGTCGTGGAGATCATCCCGATGGGCGTTCGTTGCCCCGTCCTCAGGACCCTGCTCGGCCCCTCTCCGGTGGTCCAGGTCCTCTCGCAAGTGCTTGACCAGGTAGTTGTCTTCCGGAGCCTCGTCCAGAGAGGCCACCAACTCCACGGCCTGGTCGAGCAGGTTGATCAGGTTGGGGAACGCGTCCCGGAAGAACCCGCTAATCCTTACGGTGACGTCGATGCGCGGGCGCCCCAGCTCGGCCAACGGTATGGCGTCCAGACCGGTGACCCGGCGACTCTCCTGTTGCCAGGTGGGACGTACGCCAAGCAGGTGCATTATCTGAGCCACGTCGTCGCCGTGGGTGCGCATGGCCGACGTGCCCCAGACCACCATGCCCACCATTTCCGGGTAGTCCCCTTCTTCTTCCAGGTACTTCTCCAGCAGGGACTCGGCCAATCGCTTTCCGGTCTCCCAGGCGGCGGGCGATGGAATTGTCTTGGGGTCCACGGAGTAGAAGTTGCGGCCCGTGGGCAGAATGCCGGCCATGCCGCGCGTTGGGGCTCCGCTGGGCCCGGCGGGAACGAACTTCCCATCCAGCCCCCTGAGCAGATTGCCGACCTCGTCGGGCGTCCGCATCAGGGCCGGGTACACAGTCTCCGCGACGTACTCCAACGTGGACTGGACCTGCGTATCGGGCCCTCCCAGTACGTGGCTCACGACAGGGGCCGCGTCCTCGGGATGGAAGCCCCGTGCCAGCATTTCCCAGTAGGCCTGCCGGCATAGCCGTTCTATCCGTTGCAGCACGTCACCGTTGGTCCGCACCGGCGCCCCGACGTCCACCGCGCCTATGACCGGAGGGACTGGACCATCGGGAGGTGCGCCAAGGCGGTCGTTCATCTCTTCGTAGTCGAGGCCCAGCGCTTCCGAGACGGCGCGACGCAAGCTGGAAACACCTCCGTTGTCCAGCCGGGTCAGGCCGCACAGCAGCCCGACCAGCCGCTCTCCCCCAGGAGTCTCGCCCAAGATGTGCAGGCCGTCCTTGATCTGGGCGTCCTTGAGCTCGCAGAGATACCCGTCAACCTGAAGGATGAGCTCACCGAAATCGTCCGGCTGGGAGTCGAGGCCCAGGTCACGGTGCAGCTCGGCCTCCTGCATCGTTTCCCATATCTGGGCTTCCAGCATCGGCAGTTTGGACGGGTCCAGGGTCTGGCACTGATAGTGTTCGTCCATGAGCTGCTCGATCCGGGCGATGTCCCCGTAGCTATCCGCGGTGGTCATCGCCGGGAGCAGGTGGTCCACGATGGTGGCGTGAGCGCGCCGTTTGGCCTGCGTCCCTTCTCCAGGGTCGTTGATGATGAATGGGTAGAAGAGAGGCACGTCGTCGAGGGCCACCTCCGGGTAGCAGGAGGGAGACAGGCCTATCCCCTTACCCGGGAGCCACTCCAGTGTGCCGTGTTTGCCCAGGTGCAGAATCGCATCGGCCCCAAAGACGTCCCTGAGCCAGCGATAATAGGCTATGTAGTGGTGCGTGGGGGCCAAGTCGGGACTGTGGTAGATGGCAATGGGGTTCTCTCCGAACCCGCGGGGCGGCTGCAGGCCGACAAATACGTTCCCCAAGTCAATCCCGGCAATGGCCAGACTTCCGTCGCTTCGGTACACGTCCCCGGGAGGTTCGCCCCAGTCCCGGGTCAGCTCTTCGGCAACCTGGTCCGTAAAGCCGGAAAACCATCCCATGTACTGCCCGGCTGGTACGTGGCCCGCCGCCAGCCTTAGCTGCTCCTCGGTAAGGGAGTCCCGGTCATTGCTGCACCGCTCGATGATGCGATGGACCAGGGCATCGCCATCGTCCGGAATGTCCGTCACCTTGTACCCGGCGTCTTTCAGGGCGTGCAGCACAACGATGGCCGACGCCGGAGTGTCCAGCCCTACGGCGTTGCCTATGCGGGCATCTTTGGTCGGATAGTTGCTGAGAATGACGGCGATCTTCTTCTCCGAATTGGGCTTCATGCCAAGCATGGCATGCTTGATAGCCAGTCTGGCCGCCAACTCTACCCGGTCCTCCCTGGGGACGTAGCGTTGCAACTTTCCGTCCAGCCTCGACGGCCCGCCCGCAGGGTCTTCCTCCTTGGCGGGCTCTTCCTCCTTGAAGGAAATGGGCACGGAGATGAGCCGTCCATCGAACTCGGGCAGCGCCACGTTCATCGCCGTGTCGATGGGCCCCAGGCCTAGAGAGCTCTCCCGCCACTCGTCATGAGAGCCCGTGCTGACGATGGCCTGCACCATCGGCACGTTCAGTTTGTCCAAGTAGTCCACAGACCATCCGGAGGCGATGGCAGGACCCTCATCGCTCAAGTCCCCCATGGACATTCCCATGGTGTTGATGATGCACTGCACCCTCGGAGCGCCATCCGGACCGGCCAGGTAGTCGGCGAACGCACGGTTGGCCAGCCCAGCATCGCCCGGACTGTGCTTCAGGCTGAAGGCAAACACCGGCAGCACGTTGGCGCCCATGCCTTCCAGGCTGCGGACCAGGCTGTCGATGGGCTGCAGGTTGCCACTCATCCAATGTGCCCGGTAGAAGAGGACCCCGATGGAGGGACGCCCGGGTCTGAACCTCCGGGCAACGAATGAGTCCACGTCGGTTCCATCCGGGACGTCGGGGTGGTATATGCCTTCCCAGGGCAACGGCGCCGGGGCCTCATGCCCATGCTCCGTACCCAGGTAGGTGTCGCTCAGGAACAGGAACATGTTATGGAAATTCCGAACGCCCCCTTGCATCAGGTAACCGAAGACGGTCTCCACTTCCGCCACCGGCACGGTGCACGCTGACACCAGGTCATCGTCCCATTCCTGATGTCCGGGGCAGGCGATGAGGGGTATGCCCCCGCCGCGGCAATACCGCACCAACGCGTCGAAGGAGTCGGGCATCGCGCGCTTGCCGCCCAGCAGCCGCAGCACGACCGCTCCCGAGTCCGAGACAAGGTCCATCAATCTGCTGTCCGGCTCCGACCTGCTCTGGTCCGGGTCGGCAGGCGCCGACGCAGGATTGAAGGCGGCCACCCGCGGAAAGCCCTCGGGCAGACCCGACAGCGCACGTTCGGCGGTGAGTATGTCTGTATCCGCCGTTGTGACGAACAGGATGGATTTCTCTCGCATCGGTCGTTCCGTTAACGCCTGCGGGTCAGTCTCCTTCACAATTGGCGGTCTCGTTGCTGAGGAAGACCATGATGGACAGGTCGCTGAACTCATCCACGATCTGGCTGCACTGACCGAGCTCACCGGCCCAGCGGCGCTCATCTTCGAGGGTGAGTCGTTGGTATACCTGCACGGGTAGGTCCGCCCGGATGCCAGCGTCCAGCAGCCCCTTGGCGATGGCGGCGGGCATGAGATCGAAGGGACGGGGCAGGAGCACAACGTGCCTGCGCCCTTCGTTGACATAGTGGACCAGCTCGTCTAGGTCACCAGGCGAGCCCGTGCGCTTGTGCAGTGTGATGAATACGACATCTTCCAGGGATATCCCCGCACGGGACATGGCCACCTGGACCGAGCTGACCGAGTGCACCAACTTCACACACGGGACGCGGCGACGGACACGCTCCAACAGTTCGCTGGCCGAGACGGTCAGGTCGCCCCAGCAGCAGACCACGCAGCGCCTTCCTCGCTTTGCCTGTTCCGCCGCGTACTCCAGGACCTGCTCCTGGTCGCGGTATGTCATGGGGCGCACCTCGGCATTCTCCAGCCAGGGACGCACCACGTTCAATACGGTTGCAAACCCGACCGCGAGGTCGGCGCCAAGGAGCGCATCGCGTCCCTGCAGCGTAAGCATTTCGGAGCAGCCGGGACCGACCGCCACCACCGTTATCGCGTTGTCTTTGTCGAAGCCGGGACTAGTAATCGAGACCGCCTTTGTCCGCCCGGACCTGGAGTCCGGGGAAATGAGAAACCCCCCGGCTCTGCTCCTGCCGGGGGGTTCTTTAGTTATCGGATTGGCGGTCAACGCCAAAGGGCCGTTCTGTTAAGCGCAGAAGCAGAGCACCTCTACCCGGGCAGGTTTCCTGACTTGCGAGCCTTGGAGCTCCCAACGCTCGTTCACAGTGGCGCAACCGTGGCGGAATCTCACCGCCTTCCCCTGTACGGCCAATGCCGGCACACCGGGCGGGCCTTTGAATTGTTAAAGAGACACCGGACTACCGTTCCAGTTCACGAGTATAGGGCTTCTCTCGGCCCTTGTCAACGAGTCGTGTGGGCTGGTTCTTGGTTCGGTAACGGACGCGGGCATTCATCATGTTGACATGCCGGTAAACCGCTGTTAGCATCAGTACCATAATTTAGGCCGACCAGCCTGGTGTGCTCGATAAACGGGCACAGATTAGGGAAAGCGGTGTGAATCCGCTGCGGAGGCGGCACTGTGACCGGGTAGCCTCCCGCTGAAGCCACTGTCCTTTATGGATGGGAAGGCGCGGGGAAGGCGATGATCCGGGAGCCAGGAGACCTGCCGGGCTGAGCTGAGCGGTTGCTCTTCGTCCCAGGGAGCGCTCAGGTTCCGCTCAGTCCCCACCAACGGGGTCTGAGGACCACCAACAGCCATCCCTGCTGTACAAGAGCGGCAGGGATTTCTGTTGGATGCAGCAAATTCCGGGGCGCCCAACCTGCGCTCCGACGAAGACAGGCCGTCCGTTGGCGGGCCCCGACTCCGCTCCCACCTAGGCCGGCTTCCCCGTCTCTCCTCTGTACGCAGCTCACCGGTAGTATTGAAGCTCGTCGCCGGCGCAGCGTTCCTGTTGGCCGTCGGTTTCGTCCTGGCAATAATCGCCGCCGGCACCGGGCCCTATACCATTCCAGCCTCCCACACCGTCGGCATCCTGCTGGAGCAGGTCGGAGTTGCTCAGTCCACCGCCTCGGATACCGAAGAGGCGATTGTCACCGCGGTGCGCCTGCCCCGCATCACCCTCGCCCTGATAGTCGGAGCAGCATTGGGTGTCGCCGGGGCAGTGATGCAGGGCCTGTTCCGCAACCCTATGGCGGACCCGGGCATTATCGGAGTGTCCACGGGAGGGGCCCTGGGCGCCGTGGTCTCCATAGCCATAGGGGCGCACGCGACCTTCTCCCTGGCCCTGCCTGCCATGTCTTTCGCCGGAGCCGCAGGCGCCCTGGCGCTGGTGTACGCCGTTGCCTCAGTCGGAGGGCGGTTTTCCATGGCCGCATTGCTGCTGGCCGGACTGGCGGTGAGCGCCTTCATAGCCGCGATCATCTCGGCGATTGTCCTCTTCACCGAGAACCTGGAGGCCCAACGTGAGATGCTCTTCTGGCTGGCGGGAGGGCTGGACGCCTCACTGTGGTCCGACGTGCGGCTGTGCCTGCCCTTCGTTCTGCTGGGAGGAGCGGTGGCTATCTTCCTGTCCCGAGACCTCAACCTTCTGATGGTCAGCGAGGACGAAGCTCGCTCACTGGGCGTCCGGGTCGGGCTGACCAGGAACTCGCTGCTGCTGGCGGCTTCCCTGATTACCGGAGCGGCGGTCGCGTTCTCGGGGGCCATAGCCTTTGTGGGGCTGGTCGTTCCCCACACGCTGCGCCTGGTCATTGGGGCCGACCACCGGGTATTGGTGCCTCTCAGCGCCATCGGCGGCGGCGTGTTCCTTCTGTCCGCCGACACCCTGGCGCGTCTTGTCATAGCCCCGGCCGAGGTGAGCGTTGGCATCATCACCGCTCTCGTAGGGGCGCCCTTCTTCTTGATTCTGCTGGCCCGCAACAAGGCCCGAGCCTCGATGCTGTAACCCGTCTCAGAGGAGGTATGTGAAAGGATATGGACAACAGGATGGTTGCCAGGTTAATCTCCACGGTCTCAGTACTTCTGGTCGCATTTGCTCTGACGTTGGCGGCGGCTTGCGGCCCCACGGAGCAGCCCACCGGCACCCCCAACCCCACCGCGACCCTGGCGCCGGTAGTCCCCGCTGCCACTACGAGCCCAACAGACGTGCCCCCTCCGACAACCAGGCCAACATCGACGTCCCCGCCGATACCGGCCGACACTCCCACGCCCCCACCAACGGCTGCACCGCGGCCCACGGCTACTGCCCTTCCCACTGCCACGCCCGAGCCGACGCCGGTTCCCCCGTACCCGGAGGTCCCCGGCATCGTGGATGCATCCAACCGGGGCTGGCCCAGGGAAGTCGAGACCTCCGAGGGCCTGGTGAGCCTGGAGGGCCCTCCCCAGCGCATACTCACCTACTCCCTTGGCCACGACGAGATAGTCCTTTCGCTGGTCGACGCCAATAGAATCGCCGCGGTGGGGAAGTTCACAGCCAACCAGAGCTACTCCAACGTGGCAGACTGGGTGGCGGAGATACCGATCTACGAGAAGGGGGCGGAAAACGTCCTGGCCCAGAAGCCCGATCTGTTCATCGCGTCCAAGTTCACCAAGGCCGACATCGTAGACCTGATCAAGGAAGCGGGTGTGCCCGTGGTGCGGCCATCGCTCGAGAGCTCATCCGAAGGGAACATTCCCAACATCCTGCTGGTCGGCTACCTGCTTGGGGTCGAAGAACGGGCCCTGGAGCTGGCCGCTGAAATCGAAGCCCGGCTGGCGGCCGTGACCCAACGAGTCCCGCCCCCCGGCGACTCCGAGCGGCCGACGGTGGTATCGATTACGCGCTATTCGGAGAAAGTGTACGTCCCCGGCGTCGGGACGACCGAGGGAGGGATCATAGAAGCTGCCGGGGGCGTAAACGCGGCGGCCCGTGACGGCATTGATGGGATCCAGAAGGTGAGCCTGGAATCGATAGCCGCACTGGCCCCCGAGATAATCCTGATAACCCAGTCCGGAGAGTCCGGGGGTGATGCACTGCGGGCCGACCTTTTGGAACACCCGGCGCTGGTGGCGGTCCCGGCTGTAGTCAACGAGCGGATCCACGTTGTCGGGTCCAAGACCTACACGACCCTTTCCCACTGGAACGTCCGGGGCATCGAGGAAACGGCCGCGCTGCTGTTCCCCGACCGGTTCGAGGACATTGCCTTCACGGACTTCGAGCAGTACCAGGGAGAGTGACTCTGTGGGTACAGGCCCCGGCCCCGACACGCTTCGCGTTGATGACGTTTATGTAAACCTCGGCGCGACCGCCGTGCTGAAAGGGGTCTCGTTCGAGACGCGCCCCGGAGAGATAGCCGGACTCATCGGGCCCAACGGCGCCGGGAAGACGACCATGTTGCGGGTGTTGGCCGGACTGCTGCAACCCAAGGCCGGTCAGGTGAGACTCGGGGCGACTCCACTGAAGAGCCTGAACGCCGGTGAACGGGCGCAACGCATCGCCTTCATGCCCCAGCACTACGCGGCGCACCCCTTCACCGCCCTGGAGACCGTGCTGATGGCCCGGTACGCCCACCTGGGCAGGTTCGAGCTGGAAGGCAAGAGTGACCGGAAGATCGCCCAGGAGGCCATGGCCCGGACCGACACCGCCCGGTTCGAGAGCCGCCAGCTTGACCGCCTGTCGGGGGGAGAGAGGCAGAGGGTCGTCCTCGCCCGGGCGATAGCCCAGCAGGCAGGGGTTATACTGTTGGACGAACCGTCATCCAGCCTCGACCTGAGGCACCGGCTGTCGGTGATGGAGATGTTGAAGGCCGAGGCAGCGGGCCGCTCTGTGTCAGTCGTGGTGGCGATGCACGACGTAGCCCTGGCCGGCCGGTACTGCGACAGGTTGGCCATGCTTTCCGACGGCTCCATCGTCGCCGAGGGAAGGCCCGGGGACGTGCTCACGCCCGACAACTTCCGAGAAGTGTTCGGGGTGGAGACAAAGGTGGACATAGACCCGGCAACCGGCTGTCCCCAGGTGTGGCTGATCGGACCGGCTTGCCGGCCCAGCGATGGACATGACAAGGAGGTGCCATGAGCGCTTCGAGTACAACCCTCTCTCAGGCCATTGGTCGAATTCACCCGGCAGACTCCGAGGCCATGGACCGCGCCCGGGCCCGGCAGCTGGACCTGACCAAGCCTCCGTGGAGCCTGGGAAGGCTGGAGGAGGTCTCCATTCGGCTGGCCGGCATATTCGGGACCGAACGTCCCAGGATTGGCGCCAAGGCCGTTATAGTTGCGGCCGGAGACCACGGGGTTGTCGCCCAGGGGGTAACTGGGTACCCGCAGGAAGTCACCGCACAGATGGTGATGAACTTCCTGTCCGGCGGGGCGGCGATCAGCGTCATGTGCCGGCGCCTGGGGGTCAAGCAGGTCATCGTCGATGCGGGAGTGGCCGCCGAGCTTCCTCCCCACCCGGAGCTCCGTGCGTTGAAGATCGGGCGGGGTACGGGCGACATCAGCCAGGGGCCTGCTATGTCGCTGCAGCAGGCCGAGAGGTGCGTTGTCGAGGGGATAGCCCTGTCCGCCGAGGTCATAGAGTCGGGAGTCGACCTGATCGCCACCGGCGACATGGGCATCGGGAACACGACTCCGTCGAGCGCCATCACGTCCGCCGTAACGGGCGTTTCGCCTGAAGAGACAACCGGGGAAGGCACGGGCCGAACCCCGGAGGAGCTCCGGCACAAGGCGGAGGTGGTGCGCACCGCGTTGGAGGTCAACGCACCGGACCCGCTGGACGGCCTGGACCTGCTCTCGAAGGTCGGGGGGTTCGAAATCGGCGTGTTGGCGGGCGTCGTATTGGGCGCGGCGATGATGCGGCGGCCCGTAGTGGTGGACGGCTTCATATCCGGGGCCGCCGCGCTGGTCGCACGAGCCCTGTGCCCATCGGCCAGGGACTACATGATCGCGTCCCACGTCTCGGCGGAGCGGGGACACCGGGCGGCGCTGGCAAGCCTGGACTTGGTCCCCCTTCTGGACCTGGGAATGCGCCTGGGAGAGGGCACCGGCGCGGCTCTGGCCGTACCCATCGTGGAGGCGTCGGCGGCCTGCCTGTCTGAAATGGCGACCTTCACCGAAGCGGGCGTATCGGACCGGGAACAGGAGACGACCACTGACCATGGGGCAAGTCCGTGAACGGACTGCGGTCGGCCGTTGGCTTCCTTACAATCCTGCCGGTGGCGCCAGGGGACACCGCCGGACTCGCCGAGGCTCGCGGCTGGTTCCCGGTAGTCGGCCTGCTCGTGGGTGGGCTCCTGGCGGCGCTGGACCTCCTGATGCATTCGGGATATCCGCTTCTCACCGAGGACTTCCCGTCCTTTCCACCGCTGCTGTCGGCAGCCATATTGACGGTGGTCCTGGCGGCTTTCACCCGCGCCCTGCACCTGGACGGGTTCATGGACTGCTGCGACGCGTTGTTCGGGGGTTATGACAAGGACAGGCGGCTGGCGATCCTTCGCGACCCCAACGTCGGGGCTTTTGCAGTCACGGGCGCGGCAAGCCTGTTGCTGCTCAAGGTGGCGTCCATCGTGGCCCTGCCCCCGCCAAGCAGGCTTTGGGTGATACTCGTATTCCCCTGTCTTTCCCGCTGGGCAATGCTGTTGACGATGGGGCTGTTTCCCTACGTGAGACGTCAGGGTCTTGGGACCCCGTTCTTGCAACGGTCAGGCCGCCTGCCAATGGCGGGCGGCCTGCTGGCGACCCTGGTTATCGTAGTCGCTCTGACGGGGCCGGCCGGCGTGGCTCTATTGGCTGCCGCCGGCGCCGTCGGATGGGCCGTCGGCGCATGGGCGTCGAAGCTGCTTGGAGGAGTCACGGGGGACGTGTACGGAGCGGTGAACGAGGTTGCGGAAACGTCGGTCTTGGTTGTCGCCTCGCTGCTGACCTACGGCGTTTCAGACGGGCTGCTTTCACCGCTTCACGAGATGTTCCTATAGGGCAAAGGGCAGTGCGATATGGAGTGGCAAGTCTTTCCCGGAGAGTGGCACCTGGACGTAGGTGTCCTGGTGCTGGCCTTGGCGCTGGACCTGGCTTTCCGGGAGCTGCCGGGGTGGGCCCATCCCGTAGTGTGGATGGGAAGGCTGGCCTCATGGCTCGAACACCTGGGGCCCTCCGGCGGAGGGAAAGCGTCGGCCTTCGGCTGGGGCGCGGGCATGGCCCTGCTTGTGCCCGCCGCGTTCGGAGGACTGGCGTGGCTGGCGGCCGTGGGGTTGCGGGAGCTGGGCCCCATCCCGTACCTGCTGGGAGGGGCCGTGCTGCTGAGCACCACTTTCGCGGTTTCAGGCCTCGGCCGGGCCGCTCGATGTGTACAGACCGCCATGAACGAAGGGAGCATGGACCAAGCCAGGCAGCAGCTCAGGAGCCTGGTCAGCCGCGACTCCAGCTCCCTGTGCCCCTCCCTGGTGTCCGCGGCTGCCATCGAGTCGGTGGCCGAGAACACCACGGACAGCTACATTGGTCCGTGGCTGGCTTTTGCCGTATTCGGGTTGGCCGGAGCGTTTGCCTACCGGTCGCTGAACACGCTCGACAGCATGATAGGGTACCGGGGGCGGTACGAGTACCTGGGGAAGGCTTCGGCAAAGCTGGACGACGTCTTGAACCTCGTCCCGGCTCGAATGAGCGCCGGCCTCATGTTGGCGGCGGGCGCCCTGCACCGGCTGCCCGTGGGCCTGGGGTGGCGGTGGGCATGGTCTGGACGGCGGCTGACGGACAGCCCCAACGCCGGCTGGACCATAGGCGCCATGGCCGGCCTGCTGGGAGTTACACTGGAGAAGATGGGGCATTACCGCATTGGTGAGGGTATGAAGGAGCCACGTCCCTGTCACATCGGCGCCTCGGTGCGTTTGGCCTACACGGTGGCCGCCATGGGCATGCTTACTGCGACGGCCGCCGTGGCCCTCCGGGGACTCTTGGCAGGTTGACGCAAACAGCAGGAGACCAGTGATGGCTAGACGGTTGATTCTCATACTTGGCGGAGCGCGTTCGGGCAAGAGCGCCTTTGCCGAGCGGCTTGCCCGCCAGCGGGGCAACGTCCTGTTCGTAGCCACCGCCCAGGCGTTGGACGAAGATATGAAGCGCCGCATCGCCGCGCATCAGCGTCATCGACCGGCCGACTGGAGCACCCTGGAGGAGCCGCTGGAATTGGCATCCGCGATCCCACCCGCCCTCCAGGGCCATGAGACTTGCCTGCTGGACTGCCTCACACTGTGGGTCAGCAACCTGCTGCTGAGCATGGAAGACGAGCCTGCAGCCGAGGAAGAGATTCTGGCAGCGGTCGAACGGGTCCTCGACGTGTACAGGGACTCGTCAGCCACCTGGCTAGTGGTCAGCAACGAAGTTGGACTGGGCGTTGTGCCGCCATCCCCGCTGGGCAACAAGTTCCGGGACGTCCTTGGTCGAGTGAACCAGGCCGTGGCCTCCTGCGCCGACGAGGTCCATCTCATGGTCGCCGGGATGGCGTTGGAAATAAAGTCCCTGGGTGGATCCCCATATGCTGGCGGCGAGGCCCTCGGGGAGTAATGCCCGCACCGAAGACGGTCCGTAGAGCTGCCGCGGCAGCCCCGGGAACTTGCGGTGAGCTGTGCCAAGGGCTGTTCGCAGGGGTCCACTGCATGGTGACTTGCCCCATAGACATGTACAGTGTGGCGACGGCCGAGGTCGTCCAGGGCGAAGCCCGGGTATCGGGGCCGGACGACTCGCCGAAGGCCGTTCGAGCAGTGCGGGCGACGTTGGACTATCTGCACGAGACGGAGGTGGACGTGCGGCTCCGTCTGGACTCCCCCTTACCACGTGGAAAGGGCATGGCCAGCAGCACCGCCGACGTGGCGGCCGCGGCCGTAGCGACGGCCGCGGCCCTCGGCCGGGAGCTTTGCCCTGAGCAAATAGCCGAAATCGCCCTAGGAGTGGAGCCCAGCGATGGGGTCATGTTCCCCCACATCACCCTATTTGACCACCTGCAGGGCAAGCTCTCCAGAGTGCTGGGCCAGCCTCCTCCCATGCGTGTCGTGATACTCGACTTCGGAGGCAGCGTGGATACGCTGGAATTCAACAGGGTCGACAAGTGCGAGCTGCTGGAACGGCTGGAGCCGGACATGGAAAGGGCCGTGTCGCTGATAGAGGACGGGCTTCGCCGCGGCGACCCCGGCCGCATCGGGCGAGGGGCCACCCTCAGCGCCGTGGCCAACCAGCAGGTGTTGCTCAACCCCCACCTCGACGCTGTGTTGGAGTTGTCCCGGGAGGCGAGAGCCCTCGGGGTGAACGTAGCGCACAGTGGCGCGGTGATTGGGATGCTCTTCATAGACGACGCCATGCTGGTCGAACAGGCCGCCGCCCTCGCGTGGAGCAAGCTCCCCGGCCTGCAGTCCGCGCTGTGCCGCAGCATAGTAGGCGGCGGCGTGAAACGAATGCAATGAGACCATGCCGCATGGATAGGCACGGGACTGCCACAGTGCACGGGGGGTTGGACGTTGGGGAGCTGCGCTCTCTGGGTCTCCGCCCTGAGGAGGTGTTGGACTTCAGCTCGAACATCAACCCCCTGGGACCGTCTCGACGGGTCCGGGAAGCCGCGTCCAATGCGGACCTGTCGGCCTATCCGGACCGCGACTGCCTGGTCTTGCGGGAGGCCCTGGCGGCGCGTCTGAACGTAGGGATCGAGAACTTGATTGTGGGCAACGGCTCTACGGAGCTCATTCACCTGCTGGCGCGGGCGTATCTGAGGCCTGGGGATGGATGTCTCATATTCACTCCGACCTTTGGCGAATACGAGACTGCCGCCTCCATCTGCCACGCCGATCTGCACAATGTAACTGCCAAGGCATCCCAGGGATTTCGTTGGTCTGTCGAGGAAGCAGTCCAGACCATCAGACGGATGCGACCCAGTCTGGTCTTTCTTTGCAACCCCAACAACCCCACCGGCGTATACCTCGACCAAGACTCCGTGGACCGAATCCGGTCGGCGGTCGCCGAGTTCGGTCTCATGGCCCTGGACAACGCGTACGCGCCCCTGGCGGACGGTCAGTGGGACTCTTTGCCTCTTCTGGGATGTGGGAACATTGCCGTCCTGCGCTCGATGACGAAGGACCATGCCCTTGCCGGGATCAGGCTGGGCTACCTGGTTGCCGATGCCGCGGTTGTCGCCCGGGTCCGTCACCTCCAGCCGGCCTGGAGCGTCAACGCGGTGGCGCAGTCCGCAGGAATCGCCGCTCTGAACGATGACGCACACGTGGCCGCGGCCGCTGAAGTTATCTCCGAGGCCAAGAAACAACTCTATGACGGGCTGGACGGGCTGGGCGTTTCCGCCACGCCGTCCCTTGCCAACTTCGTGCTGGCGCGGGTGGGGGATGCGGCCGAGGTACGACGCCAGCTACTCCTACGACGCATCGCCGTGCGGGACTGCACGTCCTTTGGGCTGCCCGAGCACATTCGCATCGCGGTGCGTCGCCCGGCCGAGTGCGCGAGGCTGCTGGAGGCCCTTGGGGAGGTGCTGCCATTCGATAAGCAGGCTGCTAGCCGTCGTTCAGGGTGTCGGTGAAGTCGAATCGCATAACGCCGAGTCCCTGCACCTCGAACGCCATGCCTATGGTGTGCGCGCCCGGGGCCACCACCACTCCCGTTGCCGCGACGGTGGTGGTACGGTTCATGGCAAGTGTGAATGGCGCTTCGGGAGAAACATCCGCGAAGGACAACGACTTGCCGCCTACGGTGAAAATGGTGTTTTCCATGGGCACCTCTTGCCCGTCGACGGTCAGGGGTTGCATTCCATTCGCAAAGCCGGACCCCAGGGAGTTCTTCAGGTCAAAGGCGAGCCCGTCGTCCGTGGCGCGGAGGCTCCCCTTGACGTAGAGTCTGCGGAGCAAGAAGCCGGGAACAGAGACCACTTTTCCTCCTTGGCTGTCTACGGGGGTTACCTGCTGGGGATTGGCTACTGGCTTGCCTCGACAGAGAGGCGCATCCGAAACAACCCTTCTTCAACCGCGAGCACCTCCTGAGGCAGCGGTCGCTGCTTTCCCAGCAGCTGGGTGAGTAGGCAGATGTGCGCGGCGCGCTCTACCAGCACGGCGATGTCCATGGCCGTCTCGAGGTCCCTTCCCAAGGTGACCAATCCATGATTGCTCATCAAGGCTGCACTGCGGCCATCCAGCGTCTCCACCGCCTTGTCTGCCAGCTCCTCGGTACCGGGAGGGGCATACGGGGCCACGCGCACCGCCCCGCCTACGGTCACAGCCACTTCATCGATGACTGCGGGTATCTCGATCCCCGCCACAGCACAGGCGGTGGCATATACCGAGTGGGTGTGGACGACGGCACGTGCATCGCGCCGCGATCGGTATACGGCCAGATGGAGCGCCGTCTCGAACGAGGGCGCCAGATCGCCATAGACGGGTTCGTAGTCGAAGTCGATGACCGGGATGTCGGCGGCGGTCATGGAGCGATAGTTCACGCGGCTCGGAGTAATGGCCACCAACGGGGGCTCCTCGGGTATGAGCACGCTGACATTTCCGCTGGCGCCGGCGACAAGTCCGAGACGGTCGAGCTCCTGGGCAGTCTCAAGCACTCCGGCCCGCTCGCCGCTCCATGGCTCCGATGTCATGGCCTTCTCCTTGGTGAAGTGCAGCCCATTGTACTGCATCCGGCGACCGCCGCGGGGAGGCTATAGAAACCCCTCCAGTCGGGACTGCGCCTCCTGCCACCGAGCGTAGTGCTCCTGGTACACCCGCATGTCCACGGGATCCGGCGCAACCTCGCGCAGTCCTTCTCCCGTGGCCCGCGCCAGCTGCTCCAGGGCCCCGCCCCCCTCCAGCGACGCCTCAGCCGCCAACGCGGCGCCTTGGAGACTCACGTCGGGCGTTGCTGCCACCCGCACCGTATGGCCCATCGCGCTGGCCAGCACCTCAGGGAAGAGGGCGGTACGTGTCATGCCACCCCCAACGGCCATGTCACCAGCAGGCGCTCCCGTGACTTCGGAAAGCAGTGCCGAAGACCGGCGAATGGCGTAGGCGAGGTTCTCCAGCGCAGCCCGCGCCAGCCGCGCGCGGTCAACGCCCCCAAAGGTTACGGGGACGGGAAAGAGCAAGCCGCCAGGGCGGAGCCCTGTTCTCGACGGGTTTAGTGGAGCCGGGCCAAGCAAGGCCAACGCGCCCTCGGAACCCGCCGGGGCATCGGCGGCGAGGTCCTCCATCCGTCGAAAGCCACCCGCCTCGGTTCCCGCTAGCAGCTCCACCAGCCACTGGTACGCGTTGCCTCCGTCTCCGGCGTTGATCTCAGTGGTCCAACGGTCGGGCAGCATGTGGCGTCCAACCCACGTAAGCCGTTGCGTGTCCAACTCGGGCCCGTCCGTTACGACCTGGGACGTCACACTCCAGCCTGCCACCACACCCATCTCGCCGGGCGACACCACTCCCATGGCCAACAGGCCGCACTGCGTATCCGCACCGGCGACCACCACGGGGATACCTTCCGCCAGGCCCAGCTCCGTCGACGCGTGCATGGACAGTCTGCCAAGCTGAACGCCGGGCGGGAGGACTTGCGGAAAGCAGTCCGTGCGCAGCCCCAGGGTCTCCAAGAGCGCAGTCGCCAAGGCGCCAGTCCGCACGTCCAGCAGGCCGGCCTCGGCTGCCAGTGTCTCATTCAGGGCCAGCTCACCGGTGAGCCTGTATCCAACCCAGTCGCCCACCGACACTACCGTCGCGATGCGCAGATATTTCTCCGGCCGATGCAGCTGATGCCAACGTAACCTGGCGGGCGCCATCATGAATGACGGCAGGTGGCCGGTTGTGGAATAGGCCAGGTCTGCATGGTCACTGTCTATGGCCATCCCCTCGAACATGGCTCGGATGTCCATGTTCGGCCCCAAGTAGAGGACATCGCCGCTTGCGTCCAGCGCGCCAATGCCCTGGCGCTGGCTGGTGACGCCGATTGCCGCAACGCTGTCCCTGTGTACCCCGGCGGCGCCCAGTGCCTTCCGGACCACGTCGATGATGGCAGACCACAAAGGCTCGGAGGCGATGGAGCGAGCCAAGGGCATATCAGGGTCGGCAGGGTCGTATGGGACGGCCGCGACTGCCAACGACAGGGGACGGCCGCCACTTGCGTACGCGGCGGCCTTCAAGGTGCATGTCCCCACGTCTATAGCCATGACCGCCGACTTGACCATTATTCGAAATCGCCTCCGCGTCAAGCGGCGGGACAGCGTTTCCCGGAGACCTCCCTTTCAAACTGGAGCAGCCGGCGCGCAATGGTTTGAGAGTAGCGTCCTACGGTCTCTGTTGTGGCCCCGCCCAGGTGTGGAGTGAGCACCACGTTGTCCAGCGTCAAAAGCGGGTTGTTGGGCATGACGGGGTGGGTCTCGAACACGTCCAGGCCTGCCCCGGCGAGTCTCCCAGAGCGTAGTGCGTCCACCAGCGCTGCCTCGTCCACCAGCGCCGCCGAGGCCGTGTTGATCAGGAAGCTCCCCAGCGACATCAGGGCCAGGCGTTCCCGGTTCAGCATCCCTCGAGTCTCCTCCGTCTCCGGCACGTGCAGCGTAACGACGTCGCTGCCAGCCAACACATGCTCCAGGCTAGTCATTCTAACGAAACGTGGACCACTGGTGTAGGGGTCGTACGCAAGCGCGCGCATTCCCAGGGCGCGAGCAAGTCTGGCAACCCGCAGGCCCACGGCCCCTAACCCCACGATTCCAATAGTCTTTCCCGCGAGCTCCGAGCCGCGCATTTCCAAGTACGCGCCGAGCGGGTTCTGCCAGCCGTGGCCGCGCACGTAGGCGTTGGCCGCCGGTATACGCCGCACGAGTGACAATGCCAGACCGATCACCAGCTCCGCTACGGCATTGGTATTGCGGCCCGGTGTGTTAATCACAGTCACGCCGCGCTCTGCGGCGACGCCGGAGTCTACATGATTGGTGCCTTGCCTGCAGAGGCCGATGAACTTCAATGGGCATGGGTCCTCGAAGACCGCGTCAAAGAAGAAGTCCACCTCGGCGATCACCGCTTCGATGTCTTCCCTCGCCAGCCGGGTTGCCAGCGCGGCCGGGTCCCATACCTTCAGGGTCTCGGTCCACGGCTCGTAGATCACCGACATGCGTCGACGTAGGCGCTCCAGGTACACAGGGGCAAATGGGGCAAGAATGAGGGCCTTCAACTCTGATGGGGTCCTCTTGGCCCAAGCGACCTCGGCGCGTTTGAAAGGCCTGGGCAGCCAACGCACGGACGTGGCCGGGCGGCGGCGCGCCGCCCGGCCCATTGAGCTCTAACCTGACGCTGGGATGGACGACAGGAGTCGCCCGAAGTCACACGCAAGAAGAAGTCGGGAGGGTCCCCTCTAGAGTGGAGTCTACCGTAGGCGGGGAATACGGACATGGCGGAAGACCGAGTCGCGCCATGTGTCGCAATTATAGCAAAGCGCCCCCCGCCAATGCACGTGTCGTTCACGTGTCTTTCCGCATCCACGTTGATATAATCAGGCTGGCACGGGCCAGGTGCGGCTCGGTTCCGGTCCAAGTTTCTTCCTCTGCGGGAGACCGATGTTGAAAGATAGGTTCATCAGAGCCCTTGGTGGAATTGTCGTAACGGCGGCGCTCCTCCCCCTGCTGGCCGCATGTGGAGGGGCGGACACGGTGGTGATGGCCACCACAGGTGACTACCATCCCTTCAACTTCATGAACGACGAGGGTGAGATAGACGGACTCGAGCGCGAATTGAGGGACGAGCTGTGCCGGCGCGCCGATTTGGAGTGCGAGTGGGTCTTGAACGATTGGGAGACGATGATTCCCGACCTGGCGTCGGAAGAGTTCGATGCAATCCTCGCCGGCATGAGCATCACAGCCGAGCGGGAGGAGCTGATCGACTTTACGGAGCCGTACTACCCGCCAACCCCCTCGGTGTACGTGGCCTCGGCTGGTGCGGGCGACGAGGCGGCCAGGGGCGCCATTGGCGTCACTGAGAACACCATATACTCCGATTACCTCACGGAGCTGGGCGTGCCGTTCGTGCCGATCGACGGCGCCGAGGATGCGGTCGACGCGGTGCTCGAGGGCGAAGTGGACGCCGTCCTCGTGGACCACGGGTATGGCGTGCAGAAGCTTGCGGAGCACGGGGGCCGGCTCTCGATCGTGGGTCCATCCGTGCTGCTGGACCGGGGCCTCGGCATTGGCATACGCAAGGGCAGCGGGCTGAAGGACAGGCTCGACGAGGCCCTGGCCTCGATGAAGGCTGACGGCACCCTGGATGACATCATCGTCAGGTGGGTGGGTGAGGACGCGTCTACGTTCAAGTGAGGCGAGGAGCCTGGTGTAGACAGAACTTTTCAATACGTTATATCATTTTAATCCGAACCACCATGGGTCCCGTGTTGGGCTGGGGCAGAGCAATGGCGGGCTCCGGCTCACAACGGGCCGGGCCGGATATCGCCCGGCCGGATATCGAAGGCGGTCCTACCCTTGGAGGGGCTGAGATGGACTCTAGATGAACATTCAACGCCGGTCTATTCCAATAATCGGGGCAATTGCCTGTACAATCATGGTCATCGCCGGCGCATGTCAGGGCTCGGACAGCACACCCGATGCGCCGGAACCAACATCGGCCGAGGTTCCCCCTGCCACACCAGTCGAGGATGTCCCCACAGCCGTAGGCGACGGCGAGCCCAGGGTCTTTCGCGTCGGCATTGCCGAAGACCTGACCACCACCAACTACTGGGCCTACGTCGGACCTGACGGCACCGTGTGGAACGGCTATGTCCTTGGGGGCAGCAAGCCCGTGCTGTACAGCTATTCTGCCCAGCGTTACGACTGGGTCCCGTCACTTGCGGCGGACTTCCCCTCTCCCCTGGCGGAGGAGGTGGTCGATGGCGAGACGTTCTGGGCGACTGAAGTCGAGCTAAAGCAGGGGGTGATGTGGAGCGACGGCAGCGAGGTCACAGCCGAGGACTTCGCGTTCACCGCCCACACCGCCGTCGATCTGCAGCTAACCGGCAGCTGGCCGTCGATAGTAGACCCGGAATATTTCGGCCGGGCCGAGGCCATAGACCCTTACAACCTGAAGGTCTACTTCAAGCAGAAACCGGGGCTGGCTCGTTGGCAGTTCGGCCTGGCTTTCATGCCCATCTTTTCAAAGGCCTACTGGGAGCCCATCGTAGACACGGCAAGGCAGGCTGGAGAGCTTACGGAGCAGCAGAAGGCGCTGTTCGCCCACATCCCCGACCGTGAACCCAGCGCGGGGGGATTCCTCTTCGATCGGTGGGAGCGGGGCGCATTTGCCGAGAAAGCCTCCAACGACGGCTATTACTTCAACGGCGCCGAGGTGGTCCAGTACGCCAACGGGGCGTACGTCGCGTCCAAGGGCGGCGCCTACGAATTCACGGCCTTCGACGATCCCACCGGCGCTGTGACCCTCGAATACACCGAGGGCCCCTACTCGGAGAGCACGATCTATTCCATATACGGCAGCCAGGACGCCGCCGTACTGGCGCTGAAAAAAGGCGATATCGACTTCATGCTCAATCCCCTCGGGTTGTCGAAGGGCCTGCACGACCAGCTGAAAGGCGAAGCCGGCCTGACCACCATCGAGAACTCCTCCGATGGAATGCGGTACCTGGGGTTCAACTTCCGGAAACCTCCCATGGACAACAGGGCCTTCAGGCAGGCGGTGGCCACCCTTATCGACAAGGAATTCCTGGTGGAGTCGATCCTGCAAGGAGTAGCAATACCCATATACACCACTGTGCCGGAGGGCAACGGAGCCTGGTACAACCCGGACGTCCCGCTCATCGGGAAGGGACTCAGTCGAGCCGAGCGGGTCGCCGAGGCCGTAAGGCTGTTGAAGGACGCAGGGTTCTCATGGGATACCGAGCCCCGCATGAGCGAGGACGGGAACTTCGTCGAGCAGTTGGGCCAGGGACTCAAGATGCCCGACGGTGACCCTGTCCCCTCCATGGAGGTCCTGTCCCCCAGCGCTGGATACGACCCGCTCCGCTCTACTTTCGCCATCTGGATCGAGCGGTGGCTAAACGAGGTGGGCATCCCTCTGCGGGCCAACCTCACCGGCTTCAACGTGATCGTGGAGAAGGTGTTCGATCAACAGGACTTCGATATGTGGGTCCTGGGATGGGGCCTCAGTGCATTTCCGGACTACCTGGAGGCGTTCTTCCACAGCAAGCACTCCGAGCAGGAGGGACACAATCCCGGAGGCTACAACAACCCTGAGTTCGACCGGCTGGCCGAGCAGCTCCTTGCGGAAACTGACCTGGAAGCGG
The DNA here is from genome assembly GCA_965207305.1 of Dehalococcoidia bacterium. Taxonomy (GTDB): domain Bacteria; phylum Chloroflexota; class Dehalococcoidia; order Lucifugimonadales; family JAGWBF01; genus JAGWBJ01. The sequence goes on from CBDBMB010000003.1 coordinate 1,207,539, forward strand.
CGCGTCAACAGGTGTTCGAAATGCAGGCGTTCCTGGCCGAGGACCTGCCATACGTCGTCCTGTTCGACACACCCATCGTGGAGACCTACCGCAGCGAACGGGTAGAGTTTCCGTATACCGAGACGTGGGGTGGGCTGCAAAGCGTCGCGGGCATGCCCTCCCTGGTAAAGTTCAAATAGGAGTAGAGACAGCTCGCGGGACTTGAACTTGGTGGGACCTCTCATTGAACGGGGGCTGCAATCCGGCCAATCGAGCTTCTAGTCTCCTAAGGCAACTGTGATGACAGGTTACCTCCTGCGGCGGATCGGGCAGATGGGGGTGACCCTCCTTCTCATCTTTACGGTCACCTTTTTTCTTGTTGCAGCCCAGCCCGGGGACTACGCCTCGTTCTACGTACTCAACCCCGACCTGCCTCCCGACGTGAAAGACCGGATCAGGGCCTCCTTCGGCCTCGACAAGCCCCTTTGGCATCAGTATCTCATCCACCTGAAGAACACCTTCACGGGCAACCTCGGCGTATCCTTCAGTCATTTCCCCCGCCCGGTCATGGATGTGTTGCTCGAAAGGGCGCCCAGAACTCTGATGCTGTTCCTGACCTCGACGGCGATGTCCTTCTATGTCGGCTTCTTCCTGGGTAAGGCCATCGCGTGGCGGCGTGGTGGACTGTTCGAGTATGCGACCACGATTTCGGGAGCAACCCTCTTCACTGCGTTCACCCCGGCCTTTGCACTCATGATGATCTGGATATTCGCCTTCAAGCTGGGTTGGTTCCCCGTGGGCAAATTCCTGGACCCCCTCGTCTGGAGAGGAGCTGACGTCAGCGCCAACCACGTGTTCGTCAACATGCTCATCAGCGCCGTGGGATTCATCATATTTGCGTTTGTGGTGATGCTGGTATTGAGGAGACTGTGGCGCCGGGCTCCGCCGGGGGTGCTGGCGCCTGTTGTTCTGGGAGGGGCGGGCGTCTGCGTTGCGGTTTGGGCGGTCTCCGGGATCGGCGGCCTGGCCCTGGATATCATCAGGCACATGGTCCTTCCCGTTGCTACCTTGACGCTCATCTCATTCGCGGGGACCATGCTGCTGACCCGAAACAGCATGCTGGAAACCATCCGAGAGGACTATGTGATGGCAGCCCGGGCCAAGGGCCTACCCGAGGGGCAGGTGCGCGACCGCCACGCGGCCAGGAACGCCATGCTGCCGGTCGTCACCAGCCTGGTCTACAGCCTGATATTCGCCATCGACGGCAGCGTCATCATCGAGGGAGTCTTCTCCTGGCCTGGCACCGGCATGACCCTGCTCTCAGCGGTCCGCTCCGAGGACCTGCCCCTGGTAATGGGGGCGATACTGTTCATCGGCCTGTTGTCCTTGCTGGCTCACGCCGTTGTGGACGCGCTCTACGTCTACCTCGATCCGAGGATTCGCTACCAGTGATTACCCCTGAGCCATCCGGCCCAATATCGTCCCCTGAAGGACCGGCGGATTTCGGTCACGCCAGACTGCGCTTTCTTGCAGCAAGACTGCGGCAGAGCGCCAGCTCTTTCCGGTCGGGCTGGGGTATCTTCATGGAGAGCCGTGTGGGTGCGCTCTCGCTATTCACGATAATTCTGTTTGCCCTGATGGCCGTCTCACATCCCATATTGATGGCGACTATCTGGGACCCGGCCACCTACCACCCCGTGACCGGATACGCGTTCGATCAGGTGGAGCAACCTGCGCCTCCCAGCTGGAGCCACCCGCTGGGCACCGATCCGCTGGGAAGAGACGTGCTGAGCCAGCTCCTCTACAGCACCCGCTCCGAGTTCGTGCTTGGCATCACCGCCGCGCTGGTCACGGTGTGCATAGCCACTGTTGTCGGTGCGGCCGCAGCCTACTACGGCGGCGCCCTGGACGCATTCTTCATGCGGCTGGCGGACCTGACCATCGCGCTGCCGGCCATTTCACTCTTGATAGTGCTGAGCGCCCTTTTCAACCTGAACCTCTTTTTCCTTGCCCTGATCATCGGCGTTCTGGGAGGGTTTGGTGGGACCACCATAATCCTCAAGGCCCAGGCCCTTACCATCCGGGTCAAGCCATTCATCGAGGCGGCGCGCGTCGCGGGAGGGGGTCATGTGCATATCATCTTCCGGCACATCATCCCGCACCTGCTGCCGCTGGCGCTCCTCTACATGATGTTCACCGTCACCGCCGCCATATTCGCCGAGGCGGTGCTGTCTTTCCTGGGTCTCCTGGACCTGAGGATGAGTTGGGGCATCATGATCCATACGGCCAACACTGGAGGTTACCTCTTGGGCGGGACCAAGTACTGGTGGCTGATCATCCCGGCCGGAGGGTCCATTACCCTCTTGTGCAGCGCCTTCTACCTGGCAGGACGAGCCCTCGACGAGGTGGTGAATCCCAGGCTGAGGCGCAGAAATGATTGATTGCTCCGCCAGACGACGGGAGGAGACATGACCTCCACTTCCCTCCTCGAAGTCTCCGGCCTGAGCTTGACATACCAGGTCAAGCAGGGGGAGGTCCGGGCCGTGCACGACGTGACCTTCCGGCTGGACCGTGGTCAGTCGCTGGGTCTGGTGGGCGAATCTGGCTGTGGCAAGTCCTCCATCGCCACCTGCCTCATGCGACTCCTGCCGGACAACGCCCGGGTGGTGAGTGGCCGGGTGCTTCTTGGAGGCCAGGACCTCCTGCGGTTGTCCGACGAAGAGATACGCAGCTTTCGCTGGAAGCGGGTCGCAATGGTGTTCCAGGCTGCCATGAACGTGCTCAATCCCGTCTACAGGGTCGGTTCCCAGATAGAGGAGGCCATGGAGGCCCACGGCGTGGCAGGCACCTCCGAGGAGGCAAAGACCAGGGTCGCTGAGCTGTTTCGCAAAGTGGGTCTGGCCCCGCAGCTGACGGAGAGGTACCCACACGAATTCAGCGGCGGTATGCGCCAGAGGGCCGTCATAGCGATGGCCCTCTCTTGCGACCCGGACTTGATCATCGCGGATGAGCCCACCACCGCCCTGGATGTCATCGTGCAGGACCGTATTCTGAGGGAAATCAAGGCCATTCAGCAGGAAACTGAAATGGCCGTGCTCTATATCAGCCATGACATTGCGGTGGTCGCCGAGGTGTCGGACTTCGTAGCCGTGATGTACGCCGGCAGGCTGGTCGAAAGGGGCCCGACCGTCGCTGTGCTCAACTCCCCGGTCCATCCCTACACGGCCGCACTTATGTCGGCCTTCCCTAGCGTATCAGGGGAGAGACGCTCGCTGTCCGCCCTTGCCGGAGAGCCGCCCAACCTCGTCAATCCGCCCCGGGGCTGCCCGTTTCATCCCAGGTGCCCTGCCGCGACCGACATATGCCGGTCCGAATTCCCTCCCGTGGTGAGCCGGCAAGACCATTGGGCAGCGTGCTGGCATCCACTGGACACCGCCTTTGCTCCCACCCTTGCTCCAAATGGAGAGTCCTTGTAATGGAGCTCATTGACGGTGACCAGCTCGAGGTGGGGGACGAGCAGAGGGACACACTGCTCGACGCCGCAGGGCTTACCAAGAGGTTCCCGGTATCCAAGGACCTCTTTCGAAGGCCCACCGGCTTCATTCACGCCGTCGACGATGTTTCCTTCAGGCTGTCCATCAAGGAGAGTCTGGGCGTAGTTGGGGAGTCCGGATGCGGCAAGACAACCCTCGGTAAACTCCTGGTCAGATTGACGGAGCCCGACGAGGGGAGGATCTTGTTCCGATTGCCCGGTCACCCCTCTGATACCGAGAGAGAAGCCCTGACCGATATCTCCGGGCTAAAGGGCAACGCGACGAAGGGGTTCCGCCGACGCGTCCAGATGATCTTCCAGGACCCCTACGAGTCGATGAATCCAAGGCGCACGATCTACGACATCATCTCCGAGCCCCTGTTGGTCCAGGGCATCGGAAACATGATGGCCCGGCTTGACCGCGTAATGGAGACGCTATCGTCCGTAGGGCTGACTCCGCCCGCGGACTTCCTGCTTCGCCATCCCCACGAGCTATCGGGAGGTCAGCGGCAGCGAGTCGCCATTGCCAGGGCGTTGGTGATTCGACCACGATTCGTGGTTGCCGACGAGCCAACGTCCATGCTGGACGTCTCCAGCAAGACCGGAATCATGCTGCTGATGCAACGATTGGCCGGTGAGCTGGAGATCTCGTATCTGTATGTGACCCACGACCTGGCGGTCGCCAGGTACATGTGTGACAGGATCGCAGTGATGTACTTGGGCAAGGTCGTGGAATTGGCAGAGACGGAAGAACTACTGCGAAACCCTCTCCATCCCTATACGAGAGCGCTGTTGTCCGCCGTTCCGGACCCCGACCCCACTCATCGGCGCGCACCTCCCCATATCCGGGGTGATCTGGCTTTGCCGGTCAACCCGGCGCCCCGCTGCCGCTTCTACGACAGGTGCCCGATGGCCACGGAGTCCTGCCGTGATGATCCCCATCCACCTACGGAGGAGAAGGCGCCCGGGCACTTTGTGGCCTGCTACGAGGTGTAGTAGGCCCCCTCAGCTCATGAATCTGGGCTCCCGAGCGCGATGGAGGGGTGAGCGCGGCTCCGGGACCAGTACAGGGGCCGCCCCCCTGGCCGCGCTGCGCGTTCGACCCTCACGCCGAACACGGGCTCAAGCACCTCCGGTACCAGGACCGTCTCCACCGGCCCCGCCGCTTGGACGCGACCATGCTGCAAGACAACAGTATGATCGCAGTAGCCATGCCTGGGCCTATAACCGGCGTCACTACTGATATTGCATATCATATAGTGCAATCGGGGTTGTCAGCGGCCACCCGATGGGTTATACTCTACTGCCGTCTATTTTTGTTGTGCGGGCCATCGCCAATAGATTGATAGTATATCTCAATAAAGACCGATGCGAGACCATCTCAAGACCGGCATTCAGGAGTCGCCCCCGAACTTGGAGTCGGGCCCGAACCTGATGGAGGCACTGGAGAACCGTGGCTACAGGGCCACTGCTCCCAGGAAGGCGATAGCCAGGCTCCTGGAGCAGAAGCATGAAGGCTTTACGGTGGAGGCGCTCACTGAGGAGCTGCCTTCGGTGGGGAGGGCAACGGTATATCGGACCGTCAAACTCTTTCTCGAGGCAGGAGTCATCTGCAAGCTCCTCATGATGGATGGGGCCCGCGTGTACAGCCTCACTCGCGTTGGTCATCGTCATCACCACTCCATCTGCGTCCACTGCGGTCTGGTGGGCGAGTTCAAGGCCGCTACAATCGATCGGGCGCTCAGGGCTATCGTCGCCGAGATCCCGGGGCAGATTGTCGACCACCACATCGAGCTGTACGTGACCTGCCACGACTGCCCCGCGGACCGGGACAAATAGGCAGTTGTTCCAACCGGCTCAGATCCCAGTGTCGCAGGCAATAGACCGATACTATATATCACTACTCAATAGGCATCGGTACGGCTCAGCTTGATTTCCCGCTACCAAATGAATGGAGGAAGACCTGGAATGCTAACGATACCCAATATCATCGCGTACCCCGGACGTCTGGCGCGCCTGTCAGCCTTGGCTTTTGTCCTGTTGGCTGTCACTCTCTTGGTTGCCTGCTCAGATGCCCAGCCGACCCAGGAGGCGCCGGACCCCACGGCCATGCCTCCCGGCTCGGATGCTTCTACGGCCCACCCCCCGCAACAACTGCTCCCACGGCGACTGCCATGCCCCCTGCGGAGCCGGTCCAGGTGGTGACAACCACCAACTTTGTGGCTGACTGGGTCCGCGAGGTGGGTGGAGACAGGGTGGAGGTCTTCAGTCTGCTGCCCGTGGGTGGCGATCCGCACACGTTCCTGCCGGGAGCTCGCGACGTTGCCAGGGTAGCGGATGCGGATGTCGTGTTGACTGTCGGTCTCGGCCTGGAGGCCGATTGGCTGGAGGACCTCTTGCGCAACGCCAGCGCGGATGAGTCCAAGATACTCGCCCTTGGCGACCACGTCGATCCCATCGAGTTCGGTATGGCCATGGGCGACAAGCATGACGATCACGAGGATGACCACGACGACCACGACCATGAGGATGACCACGACGATCACGAGGATGACCACGACGACGACCATGACGAGACGATCATGGGGCGCTTGCTCGTGGGCGATGGCGAGGAGGGCAAGGCCTCTGTCATAGACCTCGAGACCGGCGCAGTGGACCAGGACCACTTTGACCTGGGCTCGCGGGCCGGCCGGATCTACTCCACCCACAGTGGCCGCTTCGCAATAGCCGTTTCCTCCGACGCCAACACGGCCCACGTGTTCGATGGCGGAATATACCTGGAGCCTCATGGAGACCACTTCGACCTGGTCGAGGGGGACATCCGTAAGCTCCCCTTGGACCTGAGAGGGGACCGCCCCTCGCACCTGTACGTGGGTGATGAGTGGGCGACGATCTTCTACGACCACTCCGGAGAAGTGGTGCTCATCAACGAACATGAGCTGGAAGAGCAGGGCGACAGCTATGTTCCAGTACGGATGAACGCAGGCGCTCAGCACGGGGCGGCCGTTCCTCTGGAGCATGATCTATTCGCTATTACGATTCAACACCCGGACTATGACAAAGACCCCGGAGAGTACCGGTTGCCCATAGGCGCCGAGATCCGGGACCTCGACGGCAACGTGCTGTACAGCGCTGAGGGTTGCGACTCGTTGCACGGAGATGCAGGCAACGGCCACATGGTTGTCTTCGGCTGCATGGGTGGAGTCTTGGCCATAGAGGCCGACCACGGCGAGTATGACCATGTGTTCGTCCCCGCCCCGGATGGCGCGCCTGATGACTTCCGACTCACATCCGTTTGGGGCTACCACGGCTTGGACCACTTCTTTGCACTCGGCTCGGCGGTGGGCCTGTACATCGTGGAACCCGAGGAAGGGGAGATGGATCTGCTCATCCCCGCTAGTGAAGAGCTCCGCCCAATCCAGGTCCATCTTGGCTCTGGTGGCGAGACTCTGCTGGTGGTCATGAGCGACGGAGAGCTTCGGGTGTACGACGCCCACGACGGGGACCTCAAGGCGTCCAAGGGCGGCTTCCTGACGGAGCCGGTTGAGACCGGGTTCTGGGCCCGCCCACACCTGGCCACGGCGCCGGGCGCGATCTTCATCACCGACTCGGTGGGCGGCGAGGTGCTGCAGCTGGACGAGCACGACCTCGATGTGGTCGCGCACTGGGACGTGGATGGCACCCCCACCAAGATCGCCTTTGTCGGCATCGTGGATGGTGACGGTGAACATGAGGACCACGGCCACGAAGAGGACGACCACGACGACCACGAAGAAGACGAGCATGACCACGAAGAGGACGACCACGACGATCACGAAGAGGACGAGCACGGCCATGAAGGCCACGCCCACGACCACGGCACTCACGATCCTCACTTCTGGTTCGACCCGGTCCGGGTGAAGGTCGCAGTCAACGAGATAGCCTCACGGCTTTCGGCTGTGGACCCCGGGAGCGCGAGCGTCTACTCCGAGAACGCCTCCGTATACGAGGGAGAGCTCGACGAGCTTCACGCCTGGACCCAGGAGCACGTCAGTGCGGTAGCGCCGGAGCGCCGGCTGCTGGTCACGTCCCACGACAGCCTTGGCTACTTCGCCGAGCTCTATGGGTTCAAGGTCGTTGGGCTGGTCATACCCTCTTTGGCGACCCACGTGGAACCTTCCGCGGAGCACATCGAGGAGCTGGTCGAGGTGATACGGGAGCACGGGGTGCGGGCGGTGTTTGGTGAGACGACAGTCAGTGACAGGCTTGCGCGAGCCGTAGCTGGGGAGACTGGGGCAGAGGTGTCCCAGCTCTACTCGGGGTCCCTCGGGCCGGAGGGGAGCGGCGCTGACACGTACCTTGGCATGGTGCGAGCAAACGTGGAACGCATTGTTGCGGCATTGAAGTGAGCAACGGTCCGAGCTCACACCGGGCGAGCATGTCACTCGATAGCGTGACTGTCGAGCTCGGTGGAAACATGGCGCTGAGCAACGTCACCTTCGACGTGGACGCGGGTACTCTCATGGGCGTCGTGGGACCGAACGGCGCCGGCAAGAGCACTCTGTTCAATGCCATTGCGGGACTCCTCCCGGTCCGCCAGGGGAAGGTAACCCTTCACCGGGTGGACCGGGGGAGTGGGTCGTTGGCCTACGTGCCCCAGCGGGAGAGCGTCAACTGGCGCTTTCCCGTGACCGTGATGGACGTCGTGATGATGGGCCGGTGCTGCAGGCTGGGATGGTTCCGCCGGCCCGGGAAGCGGGACCGTGAGCTTGCCAACGTCTGCCTCGGCCGCGTGGGCCTGTGGGACCATCGCTCCGCCCTGATGACGGAGCTTTCGGGGGGGCAGAGGCAGCGGGTATTCGTCGCCAGGGCCCTGGCCCAGGAGGCGAGCGTGATTCTATTGGATGAGGCCTTCAGCGGGGTCGACGCGGGCGCCCAGGAAGACCTGGTGGAGGTCCTCCAAACGCTGCGGGACGAAGGGCGCATCGTCCTGTTGGCGACCCACGACCTGACCAACCTGGCGGGGCGCTTCGACCAGGTATTGTGCCTGAACCGCCACGTGTGCGCCTGCGGCCCCCCCGAGCAGGTGTTTACGTCCGAGGTCATGGAGAAGCTGTACGGCGCCCACGGCATTCGCCTCACAATAGGCGGGGACCGGTAGCAAGAGACGTGTTGGACTTCCTCATCGGGCCACTCGAGTACGGCTTCATGGTGAGAGCCCTCATCGGCTCGGTGCTTGTGGGCGTCATGTGTCCGCTGGTTGGCGCGTACGTTGTCACCAGGAACCTCGCCTTCATTGGCGACGCTCTCGCCCACTCCGTGCTGCCGGGCATGGTGTTTGGATTCATGGTCGGCTTCAACCCGGCCATAGCCGCCGTCCCCACGGGGGTCGCCGTTGCCATGCTGGTCAGGACTCTGAGCCGCCGCGCGGGCCTCAGCACGGATACCTCCATAGGCATTCTCTTCGCGACCATGTTTGCCCTGGGACTTGTGATGCTGGCAAGTGCCACAACCATCAGGGTCGACATGGAAGACCTGCTCCTGGGGCAGGTCCTGGGCATATCTTCCACCGGCATATATGTATCCCTTGGAATAACCGCGCTGGTCATCCTGGGGCTATTCGCCCTTCACCATCGGCTGCTGTTTGCGAGCTTCGATCCCGTGGGGTCCCGGGTCCTCGGCAGGCGCACCAACTTCGTCGACTACGCGTTTCTGGTCATGCTTGCCCTCGTCATCGTGATAGGGATCCAGGCGGCCGGCGTCATTCTTGTCATGGCAATGCTGGTAACGCCCGCCGCGGCCGCATACCTGCTGGTCAGACGCTTCGTCTCGATGATGATGGCGGCCGCGGCCCTGGGGACCGTGGCCGCCGTGACGGGCCTGTACATGTCCTACCACTTCAACCTGCCCGCGGGCCCCGCAATGGCCCTGGTCGCTAGCGCGATATTCGTGCTGGCGCTCTCCTTCAGGCGAAGGGCCCACGCGTGAGAGCTCCTATCCTCGCGGGCAGCCCGTATCCGGCCCCGGAGGCGCCGGGCACAAGATGAGCAAGGAGGACGGCAATGCGCTCCGACTGAAGACCTGGGAGGTGAAGGCCAGGAGTCCATGGGCGACCCAGAGCTCGAATATCTATGTGAGGGGGTGAAACATGGAGTTCTATAACGTGAAGACCAGGCAGAAGGTGGACATACCGGAGAGCGGCCTCAAAAAGCGCACCCTGGTGCAGAAGAACGGCAAGCGCACCTACGCCGTTACCGGGGAAGACAACGGCACCAAACTGGTCAGATTTGTCAGCAAGAAGCAGTACGATGCCCTGCAAGTGCCTGAGGTCGACGGCTCCTGAGGAGGCATCATGTGGTGGTTCAAACAAGCGGTACTCCGTCCGACTTTCCCCGATGTCCAGGTGATGCATCCCTGGTTCCTGGACTACGAGCAGTTGGAACCGGGGGTCAGGGAGCTGGTGTGGACACTGAACCAGACCGACCTGGTGGAAACCCTCTCCTCCTGTGAAGGCCACCCGGAGCTGCCGGACTGGTGGGAGAGCACTGGTGGAACGGCTTACGTCCTGTGCCTGGTGACCAGTCCCACCCGGTGGGAGCGCGTGCTGCACCGGTTGCGGGGGCTGGCCCAGGACTGGAAGGAAGTCAAGCTGGTGGTGCGAGACGACGACGAGCAGGGGGAGCAGTGGCTGGGGTTTCAGGTCAGCCAAGCGCAACCGGAATCCGTCCGCAATGCTCTGGGCCAGGCCATTGGCCAGGCCAACGAGCTGATCAAAGAGTACCTGGACCATGATGTCGTTGCCATAACCGCAGCCCGACGTGGGCAGGAGGACCATGCCCGGCAAAATGGCCCCCCCGGCCTTGTCAGAGGGTGAAGGCGGGGCTGGGGGACAGGCCAACAGATCTACGCCCCGCAAAATGGCCCTCACGGCCTTGTCAGAGGGTGAAGGCAGGGCTGGGGACAGGCCAACATCGACGGAGGTGTCCCATGGAGGGACTAACGGCTTACTGCTTGCCGCTGCGCAGGAGATGCGAGATCCTGGACCCCCGTGTGGTAACCCTGAAAAATGGCCGTAAGGCAATAAGGGGCCGGGCCAAGGATGCTCCCCAGTACACCGTCTTCCGGCTTGTGAGCGACGCTGAAGCGAAGCAGGTGGAGGCCATGCTCAGCTGACAGAGCTCAGCGATTCCTAACCAGGACGTCTATCGTGGTGCCAAGGGCGCCGGCGATGCGGGTCAGGGCCGAGGCCGATCCCAGTTTCACCCCGCGCTCGATCTCCGAAATGTACCCGGAGGCAAGGCCGGTCCTCTCGGACAGGTCCCTCAGGGTCATGCCCCGGTGGTTCCGAAACGCCTGGATGGGACCCTTTCCCCGCATGATCTCGAGAGCGACCTCGTGGGGGACGCGCACGCCGTCGTCCGCGTCCCCGGCGGCCAGCATGTCCTCAAGCTGGCTGTTTCGCTCGATGAGGGCGTCGTACTCACTTCGAGTCAAGGTCACAGTCTGTTCGCTAGTCATAAGCCTCCCTCCTGTGTCGAACTCTCAGGACTACGCTCCTACCAGCGGCTTGATGGCGCTGATGTCAGTCTTGGCACGAGCCACGTCCAGGTCGTACATCCGCTGAAGATTCAGCCAGAAGTCGGGCGTCATACCCAGGGCTTGTCCGATGCGCAGCGCGGTGTCCGCAGTAATGGACCTGCGACGGTGAACGATGTCGTGGATGCGTATCTGGGGTACCCCTATCGTCTTGGCCAATCGGTATTGGGTGATGCCCAGCTCATCCATGACCTCCGCTAGATGCTCTCCCGGGTGTATGGGTTCTGGGGCGGTCATGAGATTCCTCCTCAGTGGTAGTCGGTGACTTCGATCTCCATAGCGCCCCGGTCAGTCCAGATAAAGCACACGCGCCACTGGTCGTTGATTCGTATGCTGTACTGGCCCTGCCGGTCTCCTCTTAGGGGTTCGAGTCTATGGGACGGTGGCACCCGAAGGTCAGTGAGCGCCCCAGCCGCCACTACTCGTTGCAACCTCAGTCGAGCCCGTCGCTGGATGTCGGCCGGTAGTCGCCGGACCGTTTGTCCGGCGAAGAGGCGTTCAGCGTCGTCATTGCCAAATCGGTCCACTGATGGCGATAGTAATGCATATTGTTACTAACGTCAAGGCTAAGTATCGAGGAGCGGCAGCGTGATGGTGGCGTCGAGTAGCTCTGCCCGTCGACCGCCTGGCGCTAATCGAGCCCGGCCCCTCAGAGTAGCCGGTCCCCCCAGGCCGCCCTCCGCCTCGGCCATCCCGCGTTGCCGCCTGCCGCAGCGCGGAGCGCCCGCCCTCTTGGTTCTGGCTGAGGGCGCGAGCTCGGAAGCACCGCGTCCTTGCGGGCTGGGGATTGGGATCGCGGGCTCTCGGGCGTCGTGGCCTGCCGCAGCGCCGAGTACTTGCCCTGACCGTTGTCGTTGAGCGCGCGGACGCGGAAGTACCGCGTCGTTCCGGGCTCCAGGCCCTCAACGGTGTACTCGGTCTCGCCGCCGTAGACGCTCACGATGTCCACGATGTTGTCCCAGTCGTACAGCCTCTCCCCCTCCCGGTACACGTACAGCCAGTAACCGTTGATCTCGGAGCCGTAGTCGTTGGGCTTGGTCCAGGTCAGCCTGATCCGGTTGGCGTCCACGGCCCGGGCCGTCAGGCCCGGAGCGGCCGGCACACCCGCATACGTGATGGCATACTGTATGTCGTACTGCCGCCACACGCTCCAGCGGTTGCCCCCGTTGGTCGCCCGCAGCAGGTAGTGGTAGTAGTAGCCCGGACTCACCGAGTGGGTGTAGGAGATCGCAGAGGCGCCCACGGAGATCGCGCTGTACCCCGGCGGGTCCGCCAGCGGGTCGCTCTGGTCTTCCGGAGCGACGTCGCACGGGTTTTCGACTGCGGGGTCGTCCAGCTCCCGGCACCACAGCAGCCGGTACCCGGTGATGTCCGCGCCCCGGTCGTTATAGGGCGGCTCCCAGTCGAGGACGATGTGGTTCGACCCGTCGCCCTCGACCCACATGAGCCTCGGCGCGTCCGGCGGGTCCGGCGGCACCGACACCTTGACCGACCGTGACCAGGGCCCCTCGCCCTCGGCGCTCACCGCGCGGACCCGGTAGAGGATTACCGCTCCCGGGTACAGGTGATGGCCGTTGTCCGTGTAGGTCAGCTCCTCCGGCCCGGTGGTCGCCAGGATATCCCATTCACTGCTCTCGTACCTTCCGGAGTATTGCAGGTCGTAGCCGGTGATGGCCTTGCCGGAAAGCGCACTCCACGTCAGTTTGACACTGCGCTCCGCCGAGTCGTACTGGGCCGTCAGGCCGCCCGGCTCGGTGGACGGCACAGCCTCCGAGGCCGTCGTCGCCGACTGGATATACGACCAGTAGCTCCAGCGGCCGCCGCCGTTGCTGGCCCGCACCCTGTAGTGCCAGGTCTCGTCCGGCTTCAGCCCGGTATGACGCCAGGACCGCGTGGAGGCCGAGAACGTGCGTGAGTTGCGCCAGGTCTCGGCATCCGGGTTCCTGGCCCATGACACCTCGTACTGGGTGATGGCCACCCCGTCGTAGACGTACGGCTCCTCCCATGTGACCACGATGGCGTTGGGGCCGTCGGCCTCCGCGCCGGTCAGCGACGGCTCGTAGGGCGGGGCGGTCTGCGTGGTGGCGGAGACCGTCCGCGACCACACCCCGTCGCCCGCGCTGTTCACCGCCCGGACGCGGTAGTAGCGCCTCATGTTGGACTGCAGCGCGCTGTCGGTGTAGGCCCTGGCCCCCGTCGAGGTCAGCCAGCTCCAGCTATCCGCCGAGCCGTCCTCCGAAAACTCGATCTGGTAGCCGCTGATCTCCTTCCCGTTGTCCTTGGGCTCGTTCCATGTCAGGTCTATCTCGTAGTCGGAGAGCGGCTTGGCCGACAGGGTTGGCGCGTCCGGCACCCCGGCCTCCGACTGCCCCCTCGCCTGGTACGACCACGGCCCCAGGCCGCTGCCGTTCCGCGCCGCCACCCGGTAGTACCGCACGGCCCCGATCTGCAGGCCCCGGTGCTTGAAGTTGAGCACCGACGCCGACGTGTTGCCCGCGTTGTTCCAGCTGTCTTCCGAGCCGTCGGCCGACCACTGCACCGTGTAGCCTGTGATGGCCGTGCCCCCCGCATCCTCGGGCGGGTCCCAGAACACATCTATGGCGTTGTTGCCGTCGGCCTGCGTCCACAGGTTCAGCGGCGGGCCGGCCAATCCGGCCTGCTCCTGCGCGGGATTCGGGGCCTGCACGGAACCCAGCGACCAGACGCCGGCCACGCCCGCAGCGTTCACCGCCCGCACCCGGTAGCCGCGCCGTCCGGCGGGCTCGCCGTCCACGTACTGGTTCCCTGTCACGCAGTGGGCCAGCGTTCTCCACTCGGTGTCCAGCCCCTGCACCTGGTAGCACTCCACCGGCAGGCCGTGCAGGCGCCGGACGGGGTCCCACTTAACGGCGGTGGCGCCCGTCTGCGTCCTGGGGCTGGCCGGAACGCCCGCGCCCTTTGCCGCAGTGATCTTTGCCGTGTTGTTGTGGGGCTTGTAGTCGTACACCGGCACGGAGTTCCAGCTTGCGTCGGTCACGGCTTCGCAGGCCGCCTTCGTGGTGTGGGCCAGGTCCCCGGGATTGCTCATAGGTCCGACGCAGACCTCGTAGTCCTTCGCGCTGGCGATGCTCACGCTGGCGGCAGCTCCCGCAGACGCGCCCAGCACCAGCGTTGGTTCGGACACCCCAGCGGACCGGTACCGGTCCCTGACCCTCAATCTGTCGATGCTCCACACGCCGGTGGAGCTGTTGTAGCTGCCATGGCTGGCGTGGACTACCTCCGCCCCGGTGGGCAGCCCGGTCACCCGCGCGCCGCCCGACGGCTCGTCCGGTCCGTTGTTGACGGCGACTATAGTAAGCGCGTCCCGGTCGGCGGCGACGTGGGAACTTGCGCCGCCGTCCTCCACCGCCAGCTCCGCCATCGGGCCAAGGTGGAAAGTGTAGGTGTCGGTGGCGCAGAAACTCTGGTTTACGGGAGGGGTGTTGCTGTCCGGTTCGCAGTCTTCGCCGCCGTCGAGGGAGTCGCGAGTAAGCTTCACCGTGTAGTCCAGCTTATATGTGCCGAGCTTTTCGAACTTGGCGGTCATTGTAATTGGATCAGTGATAGTTCCGCTCAGGGGAAAAACCACGGCATCTTCATGGGTCCAGGGAGGGGTGGTATCAGCGTTCAAATAATTTATTATTTCAGTTAGTCCGGTATCGATAACAAAGATATTAACCTTGCCGGGAGGGTCTCCGCCGCCGCTGCCACTGGCGGTGTAACTATCGCGAAAAATGCTCCAATCTGTCAATAATCAGGAACATTAGGCCAGCGAATCGCTAAATATTCACGAACTATAGGCCAGATAATCAGGATATTTAGGCCACTCTGAGCGCCTGACCACAGACCATCGCGACACTTCAAGTAGGAGGTGAAGCGATGGCCTACAAGGAGGTATTCAGAGTGGAAATAGCAGAAGTCATCCGGCGCTGGCAGGCGGGGGAGAGCCAGCGCCACATAGCCGAGGGGACAGGGCTTGCTCGGGACACGGTGAGCAAGTACATCGCCTCAGCTGAGAGGCTGGGGCTGTCCCGGGACGGACCCGTTCCCAGCGAGGAGCAGCTGAGCAAGCTGGCGGCCATAGGCCGTGCGGGACCGCGGCGGGCGAGGACGCCGATAGAGGACAGGCTGGGTCCCTGGACCGACCAGATTCAACGGTGGGTCGTTGAGGACCGGCTGCAACTGACCCGCATTCGGGAGTTGCTCTTGGAGCGCGGCTGCGAGGTCTCCTATCCGTCCGTTCAGCGCTTCGTGGCCCGCCGCAACTGGCGGGGCCGCAGTACCAGGACGGTGCGGATGGAGGAGAGCCCGCCGGGTGAGGTGGCGGAGATGGACTTCGGGAGGCTTGGCTTCGCCCAAGACCCGGAGACGGGCCGCCGCCGGACGGTGTGGGCGCTGATCGTTGTGCTGGCCTACTCGCGGCACAGCTTCGTCTGGCCCACCCACGGGCAGAAGCTGGAGGACGTGGTCGCCGGACTGGAAGCGGCCTGGGCCTTCTTCGACGGCATTCCCAAGTACCTGGTCATCGACAACTTCCCGGCGGCGGTGGCCGGGGCCGACGCCCTGCATCCCAGGCTGACCAGGGGCTTCCTGGAGTACTCCCAGCGCCGGGGTTTCATCACCGACCCGGCCCGGGTACGCCACCCCAGGGACAAGCCCAAGGTGGAGCGGGGAGTCCAGTACGTGAGGGAGCGCTTCTTCAAGGGAGCCGACTTCAGGGACCTGCCTCACATGCGGAAGGAAGCGCTCCACTGGTGCCGCGAGGTGGCCGGACAGCGGGTGCACGGCACCACCAGGCGCAAGCCCGTGGAGGTCTTCGACGCCGAGGAGCGCCAGACGCTGCTGCCCTGGGACGGCGAGCCCTACGAGGTGACTCACTGGCGCAACGCCAAGGTGCAGCGCGACCACCACGTGACCTGCCAGAACGCCCTCTACTCGGTGCCGTCGGCTCTGTGCCATCCGGGGCAGCAGGTGGAGATCGCGCTGGACAGCAAGCTGGTGCGCATCTACCACCAGGGCAAGCTGATCAAGGTCCATCCCCGTCAGTCCAAGGGCAGACGCTCCACCGATCCCGACGACTACCCGAAGGAGTTCATCGCCTACACGCTGCGGGCGCCCGACAAGATCACGCAGAGCGCAGCGGAGCTGGGAGAAGCGGTGGCCGCCTTCGCCGACCGGCTCTTCGAAGGCCCCACGCCCTGGGCGAAGGTGCGGCAGGGACACAAGCTGCTCCGCCTCGCCCAGCGCTACACCCCCGACAGGCTGAACGACGCCTGTCGCAAGGCCCTGGACGTGGACCTCATCGACGTGCACCGCGTCGAGCGCATCCTGATCGAAGCCCTGGAGCAGCAGGATGCGCTGCCGTATCCCGATCCGTTGCCTACGGGACGCTTCGCCCGGCCCGGCTCCGTCTTCGCCCTGGTCAACGGCCACCACCCCAACGCAACACCACAAGGAGATCTGACATGACCCGTAACGTCCGCAACCCCGACCTAGCCCCGCTGCTCAAGACCCTCAAGCTGAGCGCCATGCTGGACACCCTGCCCGAGCGCATCGCCCTGGCCCGACGGGACCAACTGGACTACACTGCCTTCCTGGAGATCATCCTGGCCGACGAGGTCAGCCGCAGGGAGAACCGGCGCATCGAGATCCGCCTGAACCGGGCCAGCTTCGAGGAGACCTGCCGACTGGAAGACTTCGACTGGACGTCCGAAATCACCCTGGACCGCCGCCTCCTCGACGCCGCCTTCTCGCTGGAGTTCCTCGACAGGCACGAGCACGTCCTGCTGATGGGACCGGCGGGCGTCGGCAAGAGCTTCCTGGCTCAAGCCCTCGGCCACGCCGCCGTCAGAGCCGGGTACACCGTCCGCTTCATCCACGCCGACGACTTCTTCAAAGCCATGGCCCAGGCCAGGGTGGACAACTCGGTGGACAAGACCTTCCGCTCCTTCCTCTCCCCCGACCTGCTCATACTCGACGACCTGGGCCTGCACAGCCTCACCGGACCTCAGTCGGTGGACCTCTACCGGCTGATCATCGCCAAGCACCGGGCCTCCAGCTTCGTCGTCACCTCCAATCGGGCCATCGAAGAGTGGCTCAGTCTCTTCGACGACCCCATCCTGGGCAACAGCGCCCTGGACCGCCTGGCCAACACCAGCTACCAGATCGTCATCGAGGGAACCAGCTACCGGGAAAGGCTCTCTCCTCACCGCGCCCTCTTGGGCAAAGTGGCCAAAATCCTCAGCAAGAAGGGAGGTGATTGACCGACCCGCAGCATCCTGTCAGAATCCAAATCACTGGCATTCAGGGTGGCCTAATGTCTCTGAATATGCTGGCCTAATGTTCCTGATTATTGACACCAATCCGCGGATTCATTATCCACTACAGTGATATTTAATATCACTGGAGTATGCCAGGAAACTGTGTCGCCATCGTTGACACTACTCGTGCTGGAATCGTACTTTCTGTTCGGCAAATCAGGAACATGAACCAATGTTCTCCCAGAATCCAAAGGGGATTTATGTCGCCGAATGGATTTATGGATTGAATCGTAGAAAGGGACCAGTTTGGCCGCCCGCACTCGCACATCGTCTGTGCTGTCGCAGGGCCAGTCCGTGTTGCCGACGCAGGGATAGATGTTAATCGCGTCAACCTGGGAGCTCAAAAGTGGGCTTGAAAAATACCCTGTCCCCAGGCACAACTCCGCCACATTGTCCGTTAAGTCGTCGTAGTGAAGGAGGCTTGGATCGGGTAGGGGATTCCCGGTTATCGTCGCCCTCAGGCACTGGCTGTTCACGGCGGCGTTGCTATTCACGCGGACCGGCAGGGTCACGGAATGCCTAATTTCATCTACGGTCTCCTGCTCTTGCACTTTCCGCTTCCCGATATCGAACACGCCATCGTTGTAACTCAGACCTGTCGTTCCAGCGGGGGCGTAGCTAATCTTGCCCGTGTTGTCAACTGCCAGACCGTCAGTCAATTCAATATAGACCTTCGCGTCAACCGGAGGAGGCGTCAGCACAGATGCATCTCCTAGGAAAAGGATTGTTGCTATTACAATTCCGGTGATGGTGAAATTCACAGTCTCCCCTGGTGAGGGTGACGGGTTGTCCACTGATACACTGACTAAATAATTTGCCAGCACTTGGTACCATTCAGCTACTGTTGCTGCTTCTCGAAAGCTGTATGACCAGACCCGGGATGTGTTGTTTTCCTTGTGGAGGCTGCTTTCGAAGGATGACGTGGTCACCACTCCGTAGTATCGATGCACAAATAATGTGTTATCGTATACCGGTGCAGGTGGTGATAGCGGGCCCATAGTCACTTTATGCGCTACTGTCGCAGTGAACTCCTCGCGCTGCTGTGCCGCTAGCACAGGCACAGTCCAGCGGAGAGACCTTCCAACACCCTGCTCATCCCATGGGACATCGTTACCAAGCACCAAGCTCCCCACAGGCGGCGTTGTTACATGCTGCGGGAAGTGGCTGTTCTCGGGCGACTCGACCGCGACGATGACTTCCACGTCATAAGCGGGCCGGGCCCCCTTGTTCTCGAGGATAATCTTTACCTGATGTCTGATTAATCCACTCGATGACCGGGGAACTTCCAGGGTTAAAACCACGTCAACGTAGTCGTTATCCCCTCCCTGGGCGTAAGCGACGTGCTCGTTGAAGATTGCGCCGGCCAGCGCGGCAAACACTGCCGCAATGGCGCAGCAAATCCGGAGATTGCATCGAAGGGGCATCTTACACATTCAAGACTTTCTCCAGCGCAGATAATTCAGTTCAAGTAAGCTCTCAGCGGCACTGGGGGAACGACAATGTGAAAACATCGCGCCCATCCCTTAATAGAGTTCAGGACAGGCTCTGACCTTCCCCGTCAAGGGGCAAGTTAGGACGAGGTTGAAATGCCATAGCTTCGCTTCAAGACGGCGCACATGAGACTTGCCCATATGCGCCGCCTAAGCGACCCGTGTATGCGCTACCCGGGCCCAGTGGTTCATGCCGCTATGGGCCCAGCCAAGTGATCGTTTCAGAGCCAGAGGAAATGGTTCTGCTCTCGCCCTGGGAATCTACATAGGTGACCCGGGCTTCGAAGTCCCAAGTGGCCGGCCCTTCTCGCTCCACACTAAAGGTGTTGCTTCCATTTGAACTCTGTTCAACCCAGCCAGTATTCGAGTCCTCCAGGTTGGCTCCCCACCAGCTGTACACCAGGTCACAGACAGGGAGGTAACTGGAATGGGCTGTGAAGGTCACGACGTGTCCACTGGAAAACTCCGACACGTCCGGCTGCGCCCTCGTTAGACGGATTTGCGGGGGCTGCGGGTCGTCACCTGAGCCTGCCACGTCGTTAACCTGCACCAGCACACCAATATTGTGATCGACGATACGACTGCCCGGAGGGTCGTCGTTGCCGTCTTTGTTCTTCCCGTCGCTCACGTTGAGCTTTATGTTGTAAGACGTTTGGGTCTCATAGTCCATGACGCCGCACTCGGACAGGAAAATCTGACCCTGATCGTTTACATCGAACTTGGCGGATTCGGGACCGGTTAGCCAGTAATCGAGGGTGCTGTCGTCGGGATCATGCGCCACAACGGCATCCCCTACGTGGGTGCCAGGGGCACTGTTCTCATTGACGGAGCGCGTAACCCTGAACATCGGGTCCACGTTGGGCAAGGGAACTACCGTGACCGTGCCCGCATCCATGTCGTTTTCCCGATCTTTGTCCGGCACCGGCACACGGTGTGTCTTCACCACCTCTTCGCCTTGCTCGTTTTCTTCCGTTACTCTCACTGGCTCCGTGGCGGAGATCGCCGCTTTCACGGTCAAATCCTGACCATGGGTTTCCGCAGCCACCGTGGCCTTGATGGTCAGGGTTGGGGAATCGTCGCCAGTTTCGGAGTTTTCGTCGTTGGTCACCGCCAATTCGCCGATAGTCCAGACGCCATCGGCATAGGTTCCCGTGTCCGCTTCATGGGACGAGTAAGTCAGTCCCTCCGGCAAGGTGACGTCCACCTTGGCCTCCGGAGCCGTGTCCGGGCCTGCGGCATTGCTGGCGGTAACCTCGATGGTAACCTTATCGCCGGGGTCCAGCGTCTCGTCTCCTTCCTCCAGCGCCGGTTCGACCGTCACCCCGACGCCAAGGTCCGCCTCTGCTCCCACATGGAGAATGTACTTCCGCTGGTCGCTGGTCACGCTGGATTCCCTGCTTACAGGATTGGTCTTCCCGGTGTTGGGGTAGCCCTTGATGTGAACCTGCAGATCGTAGGTGCCGCGGCTGGAGAAGATCCACGTCGGGTTTGCGTACCCTCCTGGCGTTACCTTCACCACGGCGATGTCCGCATTTTGCGAATTCCATTCGGGATGAAACCCGCCGGGAGCAGGTCGGGCGTTGCGGGGGAGGTCGTACGCGAGCGTGTACCTCGCAAGCTGCCTGTTGATATCTTTCTGGTGTACGTGGTCCAGATGGAATTCAATGACATTTCTTTCGGCCGCTCGGCCTTTAACAAACCATTCCGACCGCTCCAGCAGGTTGGCTAAGAAGCTGAGGCATAGTTCGCCGGCCGGGAGGCTGCCGATGGAAAGACACTTCGGCAGCACCCACACCTTCCGGTCGCCCACACCTGGCGTAAGGTTGCCATCGGCATCGCGATTTTCCGCGTTGTCGGCAACCCACACATCCGGGTACGCTTCCCTAGTGTATTTCGTGGTGGTGTTCAGATCGACCATTGCGGTGCTCGGGATGTGGATGATGGTCGGTGGCTCGGCCGCGATGTCGATGCCCGACGCATAGCGGTCAGCCCTGACCCCGAGACCTTCGGGGACGTAGTCCACGCTGGGCGGGCAGGTATTGTTCGTCAGCTCCAACTCGTCCGGGTTCCACCACACCTCGAACAGCGCGTATCGGCCGGAATCGACCACGCGGTCGGCCTCAGTGTTGGTATTGCCTGTCTCTCCGCAGGGCTCAGGGTTCGGGATGCGGGGTGTTGGGGTGGGGGTAGCGTCGGTCGTCGGCAGCAGGTGTCCGCTGCCGCTGTGGGCGGTGGTGGCCTGGGCCGGCGCCCCGCCGGACATCAGCATCGCCACCGCCACGGCGACGATGACCAGCGCCGCCGCCATAATGACAAAGAGTTGCATCCATCGCTTGTTCGTGGTATCCATACCCATGTATCTGACTCCTTTTGCCGGGTTTCGGATACGAGGGGAGCAGCCGGTGCCAGCCGTTGCTGCTCCCCGTCGCTATTGGTCCTCCTCTGGTCCATGGTCCAGGCTTTCGCCTTTCCATCTCTGCGTGGCCTTCCTGCGTACTCCTACACTGGCTCATCTCCTTCGACCCTTCACAGTTGGCTGCCGGTCCCGCCCCGGCCCCTTGGCCGGAGCGGCTGACGCCGGACCTGGTTGGTCCAAGCGATCACCGCTTTTTGACATGTAGTATCACTTATCGGGTCATGACTTCGACCATACTCCGGGCATTTGTTCACCTCTCTAGGGCACGCCAGCCATGGAGGGAAAGCCGGCTAGCGGCGGCCCTACTCGACGACGACATGCCGAGCCCCACCCTGAAGGACGCAGTGCGGCGGGGCAGCCGCTGATAGTAACTGATAACTAGTTTCACTACCACGCCGGCCATTATACTCCCAGATGTATCACAAAGGGGTAACTTTTAAGCTGATTTGATGTTACGTTTTATCACCACCGGTCGGTCTCCGCACAGCCCCTCCGTGGAGGCCCAGTCCCTGCGTCCCGCGCCGGTTGACGCCGCCCGGGTGGCCTGTATATATTCCTATGGCCCGTAACGAACGTTACGGGCGGCACGGGACTGACAATCGAACATCGCCCCGTAGGTGGCCCGCCCCAGGCGGGCCAAAGAGGGAAGCCGGTGAGAAGCCGGCGCGGTCGCGCCACTGTAACTGGTAAGGCCGCTCCTTCCGCACCATCGCGGAGCCACTGGTCCGTTGCGGACTGGGAAGGCTGGAGCGGATGACAAACAGCCAGGAGCCAGGAGACCTGCCTTGGGGCATGCCTTGAATACGCTTCGCGGAAGGGCGTAGGTAGCAGAACTTGCACAGAGCCCGACCGAAGAGGTCGGGCTCTGTTGTTGTGAGGTGAAGAGCAATGGCCACGGCTGGACATCCCCTGGTCCGCGGTCTGCGGGAGGCTGGAAAGCTGGACCCCTACCTGGACATGCCGGTGCGTGACGTCGACGAGACCGGCTGGAGCCCGGCCACCGCCCTGTTCCAGGCCGGGGACGCCGGTCTGCGCGAGATGGTGATGAGCTTCGGGTACGCAAGCTGGGGGACCACCAACAACCACGTCGCAGCCTCGGCCTTCATCATCGCCTACCTCACACGGTTGCTCTTTCCGGTGGTCGGACAGTACGTGCTGAAGAAGAGGGTCCCCAGGGTCACCCTGGAGGACCTGGCCTTTCATCGGGCTGGCGGCCGCATCGACGCCACCGGACTGAGCCGCCCGCGGTTCGCCGTCCTGCCCGATGACCCGGCGGCCGGCCACCCCGACGCCCAGGTCCTGTCCAGCGAGACGGACCTGTACCGGCAGCTCAGGGGCTGGGCCTTCGAGTCCAACGTGGAGATTGTGATCGCCGCGCTGCGCCGCTCCGTCCCCGCCAGCGTGAAGGTCTCCCGGAACGCGGTGGCCGCCACCTGCGGGCAGGCCCTGCACCGGCTCTACGACCGCGTCGAGGACAAGGGCCCGGTGCTCAGGGCCGCCGAGACCCTGTTCGGAGACCCGTCGTCCCTGGTCTACGGCCAGGTCGGCATGGAAGTCATCGAGCATGCGGGGAGGAGCGGGTTCTTTGCCAGGCGGGCTGGATGCTGCCTGGTCTGGCGCACCAGGGAGGACGGCGGGTACTGCTCCAACTGCATCCTCCAGCCCAGGGAGGAGCAGACCCGCCGGTTCAAGGAGATGCTGGAGGGAGTCCGCTGACGGGAACCCGGTGAGACGCCCGGCGGCGCTCTCCTCGCTGCGGAAGCGGCGCTCCTCTTTACACCAAACTCACGACAATTGCCCCGCCGAAGGCCGTAAACTTAACGGCGCACTTACACCGGACCCCTATAATGTAGTGGCGAACGCCTCGATCGTGGGGCTGCGTCTGCCTCGCAAGTAGCGGGCAATCTGCCCCATTGCCCGTTGGCGGGCTTTTCCGGACATACTGTGGTCGAATTCTCCGAGATCGCGTGATGATACAAACTATCAACACCGACTTCTTTGTCGGGCAACCGCGCCAAGCAACCGGAGACCACCCGCGCTAACGTCCGTCCCTTAGCGCGCAGCCCGGTGGGCCTGGTCCACTGACGCAGACGCAAAGAAGACCCGCGGCCCATAGTGATACTTCATATCAAGCCAATCGAAAAGGGGGCCACAATGCAACGCACTAAAGCCAGACCGGCGCCAGGTTCGAGGACCCGAGTTGCCGCCCTGCTGCTCTGCCTGCTCGCCGTCTTCGCGGCGGCCTTCTTCCTTCTTGACACCGCCCACGCCCAGGAGGGCCGCGGCGACGATAACGACTACGTGGACGTGGGCGTGAGCCTGGAATATCCCACTCCAGTCTTATCAGGTTCGCGCTATGTAGATATTATCGTAACGAACCATGGGGCCAGGACCGCCTACGACGTGGAAGTCGTAGTGGATGTAGTGTACCCCGCGAACTCGAGCCGCTGGCATCCGACGCCGCCAACAGCGCCGGTCGGGACGGTGTTTCTGGAGAACAATCGATATTCCCTCCGCTGGACCATCCCTGCGTTGGGAGGATTGCAACGTGAAGAGATTAGTGTATTCGTAGTCGTTTTCGAGGCCGATGAAAACAATGTCGAAATCTATGATAATAGCCTGGATAATCATGAATTCTTCGGAGAGGTGACCACGGCATCCTTCGAGAGTAACCTCCACAAAGAAAACAACACAGATCGTATCTGGTATGAGGTGTTCAATGCCCAACAGAAAGACAGTAGGCGAGCGAAGGGAAATTATTACATCGACTATGTGTCAGTGGACGAACCGAATCCTTCACCGGGCGACATCGTTAAATTCACCCTTCGCATAAGGGATATAAGAGGCAACATCGACAGGAAAGTTGCCATTGAACTGACTGACGGGCTCGCCATTGATGTAGATCCGAACGCCAGCCCGCCGAGGGAGATAAGTTACACAAGTAAGTCGTTTTCTGCATCAGCTGACCCGAGCTACAGCAACGGCGTGTTCACCATCGGGACGCGTAAGATCGACAATCGCCTAGATGACGTCACCGCAACCGTGCCGGTCAGGGTGGCAAGCGGTGCCGTGGTAGATGAGCAGTGCCTGACGGCGACGATAACCGGGAATCCGCCGCCAGGGGCCGGCCTCTATGACGACGACATATCGGACAACGTGGCGAAGCTGTGCCTAGGCCAGCAGGTACCTTCCTACTACACGAGCGGCGATCTCACTGAATTCATCAGCCATCCCTGCGTAGGCAACTCCGATCATCCCTGCGACAACACGGATGACGTGCGGGTGAGAGCTATCGATGCAACTACAGATCTGCCGTTGGAGGCCGGGACGCCGCTGATCCATGTTGCGGATGACTCTACAGCAAGGCAATACGACGGCGATACCAAAAGCGTCAATACTGGAGACATAGTTTCCTGGCAAACTACGGTCCAAATCGGTTATGAGCCATACGCCAGCGAACATGAGCGGTGGGGGACCATTACCCATAATTTGGCGTATGAGATGATAGGCAAGGATGGGGCCTTCGACAAACTACACGTTCGGCCTGCCTGGGGCGCGAACGATATCTTTTTGAATGATGGGAATCGTAACGCAGACCTCTTTTCGTTTGCCCCGGCGGCATCGGGGGCAAATGGACCATTTGATATGACCGCCGAGTTTGAAAAACTCGGCACCTATAAGATGCAATACACAGTTACAACTACGCATGACAACAACACTGACATGGATACCACCGACGATGTGGAATATTCTGCCACGGGGTCTTACATCTTCCATGTCGGCCCTATGACCGACTTGGAGGTGAGCGACGGCGGCGCTAGCCCTCACGTCGCTGCCGACCAGAACGCGCTGACGATAGTCGTCGCCAACAACGACCCCATGTACGAGGGCAGCGCCCAGGTAACCGGGTTGCCCATTGGCGCGGCGGTGCTCTACAAATTTCCGGACAGCAGTACCTACGACAGCGCCACCGGCAAGTGGGACATCGGCGAATTGAGGGTCCCAGACTATTACCGGTCCGCAGGGGAACCCGAGCCAACCCTGGTCCTGAGCGCCTCTGCCGGAGACACCGCCGACGTAAGCATCGCCAACTCGGAAAACTACGAGGTCTGCGTCGGCTCCAAGGACAATCCCGGAAACCTGACCCACACCACCCAGGCCGCCTGCGAGGCCGTGACCAACGCCAGCTGGAATTCCACGCCGGTGTACGACTACGACACCGACAACAACACGGCCACCATCACCGCCCAAGCGGGCGCCGGCGGTGGAGGGGAAGGCGCGCCCACCCTGCTGAGCGCAGACGACCTCAGCCCCAGCATCACAGTGACCTGGGACGCAGTGGACTACGTGAACGGCGTGCCGGTAAGCCACTACGAATTGCAGCGAGGGACCAACCCGTGGGAACCACAGATCCACGAGGTGGAGGGGACCGAGTACGTGGACACCGACGTGAACCCCGGCGACACCTTCCAGTACCGGGTCAGGGCCGTGAACGGCGCGGGGGTCGAGGGCCCCTGGTCGCAACCCATCGAGGGATCGGTGCCAGTGCCCGAAACCGCCTCCGCCGGCGCTCCCGATGCCCCGGTCCTCACGTGGAGCCTTCCCGACGGCGCCACGGGCCGGACGCAGATAGACCTTGCATGGGACAAGCCCGTCGAGAACGGCGCTCCCATCACCTCCTATACCCTGGAGGTCTCCGACAGCCGCAACGGCCCCTGGGCCGAGCCCACTCCCGCGCCACAGCTTGGGGCGAGCGACACATCCTGGAGCCATACCGGCCTCACCGGCGGCGCCCGCAAGTACTACCGCATGAAGGCCACCAACAGCGAGGGCGACAGCGACTGGTCCGCCGTCATAGAGGCCACCACCAGGGCGCCCGGCAAGGCCGGCCCGCCCCTCGCCGTCCGCGCCGCACCCGACGGCGACACCGCCATCGACGTGTCGTGGCTGGCGCCCGTGGACGACGGCGGCTCCCCCATCCTCTACTACGAGGTGCAGTGGTCCGCCGACGGCGCCACCGGCTGGCGCAACGCCGGCCGCACCACCGACGCCGTGACCCGGACCTTCAAGAACACCGGTATGACCTTCGGGACGACGCGCTACTATCGCGTCGCCGCCCGCAATGGCGTGACTCTCGGCGACTGGTCCGACCCACCGGTGTCCGCCACGACCCTCGCCGGCGTGCCGGGCCAGCCCAACCTCACGGCGCGCACCACCGACGCCAACACCATCACGCTGACCTGGACCGTGCCCGCCGACAACGGCTCGGCCATCATCCGGTACGAGCTGGAGTGGTCCCCCGACGGCAGCGCCAACAGCTGGACTAACCTGACCAATCCGGCGGCGGCCGACACGTCCTACAGCGACAGCGGCCTGGACCCGGGCACAGAGCGGCACTACCGCATCCGCGCCATCAACGGCGCCAGCCCCGGCGAGGGCTCGTGGTCGACGTCGCGCAGCGCGGTGACGCCGCCGGCCGTCCCCGGCGCGCCCACGCTGAGCGCGACCGCCAACGGCCAGAACGCCATCGACATCACCTGGGAACCGCCGTCCGACGACGGAGGGGCGGACGTCACCGGCTACGAGCTGCACTGGTCGGCAACGGGCGCGGAGAACAGCTACGCGAGATTGACCAGCCCGTCGGCGTCGGCCAGGTCGTACACCCACGGCGGGCTCCAGCCGGGCGACACCCGCTACTACCAGCTTCGCGCCCGCAACCGCGCCGGACTTGGCGAGTTCTCGCAGCCAACGTCCGCCACCACGCTGACCGGTGTGCCCGCGGCGCCCGGCCTCACCGTCCGCGCCAACGGCGCAACGGAGATCAGGCTCACCTGGACCGAGCCCGACGACCGCGGCTCGAGCATCACGGGCTACGAGGTCCAGGAGTCCGATGACGGCAGCGCATGGAGCAGCCTGAGCTTCCCCTCCGGCAGCGACACCGAGTACGTCCACACGGGACTGAGCGGGGGCACGACGAAGCACTACCGCGTCCGCGCCGTGAACGGCAACGGAGACGGCGCGTGGTCCGCGACCCGCAACGCCCGCACCGACGCCGGAGGGCCGGACGCGCCGGTCTTGACGCTGACGGTGGCCGGCGACAACCAGATCGACCTCACCTGGACCGTCCCCGCGAACAACGGCTCGGCCATCAGGGGCTACTGGGTGGAGCGCTCGGCGGACGGCGACGAGCCGTGGGAGCGCCTCTCCAGCAACACTGCCACCACTTCCTACAGCGACGACGACCTGTACCGGGGCATGACGCGCCACTACCGGGTGGCCGCGTTCAACGGCGCGGGCACGGGCCCGTACTCCAACGTCGAGTCGGCGACCACGACGGGCGATCCGGCGACCGCCCCCGAGCCTCCCACCCTCCTGCGCTTCAGCGCCATCAGCCGCAACCAGGTGACCATCGCCTGGGACTTGCCCACCGACCACGGCGGCGCCCCCATATCCGGCTACGAGTACGAGGTGGCGCGTCCGTGCCCGCCCCCCGCTACGGGCACTTGCGACTTCACCGGGAACGACATCAAGGCAACGACCAGCACGTCGGTCAGCATCACCGGGCTGAACGCCCAGGGGGACTACTACTTCCAGGTGCGCGCGGTGAATCCGGTGGGCAAGGGGGATTGGAGCGGGGACATCCGCGCGACCCTTACTCCGTCGCTGAGCGGCCTGTTGCAAGTGAGCCCCGTCACGGTCAACGTCGACGAGGGGTCTTCGGCATCCTATACGGTGCGCCTGAGCCATGCGCCGGCGCATCCGGTCTACCTCCACATTGCCGCTTCGGGTCCCAGCGAGGCGGATGACGTGATGGAAGCGGTGCGCGCCTACGAGGGCCACTACCTGGTGCCGGACGGCTGGACCCATCCCGGCGGACAGGACTGGAGCGGGTTCACCCACAACTGGCGCCAGGGCGTGCGGGTGCAGTTCACCGCCCCGGAGGACGCCGACGCCGACAATGATGTTGCGGCGTTCAGCCACTTCGTGTACGCCGTCTCGCACAGTCACCTCGGTTTGGCCGAAGCGGACTGGCGACAGGACTGGTATGACTCCACGGCCTACAATCTGGTGGAGTGCACGGCCAACTGCGATGATGCCAATCCGGCGAACCACTCGGTGCAGAGAAATACCCTGACCGGGGCCGGCGTGAAGGTGACGGTGCGGGACAACGACTAGGCGCCGGCGGCTCGCGATTCCCTTGGAGAGCAGGAGGTGGAGGGCCGATTAAAGGCCCAATGAGAAGGTGCTGGTGACAGTTCTTGAAGCGTGGTGGACGTATTTTCTCCGTAGACAGAACCGTGTTTGAACTGTGGTTGGGAAGTGTGTAAGGCTGTTCTGGATGGTAGGCAGTACCATCTTCGACATGCGGCTGAGGTCTCGTTCGGCGGTCTTCAGTATACTCTACCGGATGAAGCTGGTGGAACAGATCGGTAGTGGCATCCGGCGTATTCACGACCCTTGTCTGGAACATGGCGTCGCAGAACCAGCCATACAGGTGTCCCCCGATTGGCTGACGGTGACCTTCCCTCGCCAAGTGGCGGCAGTCGCCCCCCAATGTGACCCCTCATGTAACGCCCCATGTGCCCCCCATGTGGGGCGGCTCGTTGCAGCCCTGGAAGGGGAGGTGAGCCGGGCGCAGCTCATGGACGCTCTGGGTTTGGCGGACCGCAGACACTTTGCCAGGACCTACCTGCAGCCCAGCGTTGAAGCGGGCCTGGTCGAGATGACGCTCCCGGGCAGTCCAAGAAGCAGGACGCAGAAGTACCGGGTGACCGCTCTAGGTAGGCAGGTGAAGGTTCTCAGCAGGTTGACGAGGGTCCCTGAGTCCGCGAGATGGAGACGCAATCTCTGTATGGCATGGCAAGGGACGTCAGAAGGGCAGTAGACTGATGGTCAAATTGCATTCATACATCGTAAGGGTCGCTGGGCAGTTGCGGCTCAGGGTTGCACAGGCTCCACGCCGATGTCACACGCTCCAATTCTCTGTGAGAGGTCAGGCGACGATGCTGTCATCCCTATGGGCGAGCCGTGCCGCGGGAAGACATACGCTACGATATTCCAGTCCGATCCCCCGACAACGATCAATACGGGCTCTGGAGTGTTGTACTGAAGTGACTCGGCAATCGTGATCATCTGCCTTGAGTCCTTTGTGCTAGGTTGACCTCCTCCACTGGGATGATAGTGCCACTCTCCGAGGTAATACTCCTGGGTCCTCCATAGGGAGTTGAGCCGCCTCTGCAGGCCGTGCGTTCCTCTGAAGAAGGATGTTGGCCGTCTCACGGAGTCCTTTGGAGGACCCCACAATCGCGTGACCGTCGCCGTGTCGTGCTTGTCATTGTACCGCCCGACTAGGAGGCCGCCGGTTTCCAGAGTGCCGGACTCGCAGCACATGGCCAGAAGGAACTCCACCTGGCTATGCCCGACGTGGAGCCGAAAGCGACCGTCGGGAGAGGACATGATGAGGTCAGGAGGTTGGGTCGGGTTCGGATACTCTGCGGAGCCCAATGAAGCGATCACTCTCATACTGTTGCTCAAACACGACTAACGTTGGTTCACTCGGAGGCTCGACTATTGCAGATTCTATGACTTTTGACAGAGCCCCCGTCATCATCCAGATGTCGTCGATCCTTGCTGGCATCAGCGCGTGCCAACATCCAGTTCCATCGCGCGGGAGGTCTTCGTCGTAATCGTCAATCTCAGATCGCAGCCAAGGATCCATCTTAGTGGCGAAGTCGTCAGAAGGGAACGTGCTAGCGTGGGCCAAATAGGTGAACGCTCGCCTGGCTTTCAATCCGACCGACACTGAGACGAAGGTGACGGGTCCGTCCCACGGGAACTCGTTCATATGCTTCAAGACAGGGTCTTCAGCCGTACAATCTATAACGACGTCGGCATCAAGAACGCGATTGATGTCTTCCTGCTCCCGCGGGGGAAAGGAAGAGTCTATAGCCGACACAAGCGAATGGACAGCCGCATCATCGAGCCGACTTGCCAGACTCGACGCCTTCGGCTTCTCCAGGTGGCTCACTCCCAGGGTATGCCTGACGAGGTTGCCGACTTTCAGGCGATCATTGTCCATAATCGTCACGTCCTGCACCCCCGAGCGGACCAGCATCTCGGCAAGC
The DNA here is from genome assembly GCA_965207305.1 of Dehalococcoidia bacterium. Taxonomy (GTDB): domain Bacteria; phylum Chloroflexota; class Dehalococcoidia; order Lucifugimonadales; family JAGWBF01; genus JAGWBJ01. The sequence continues at coordinate 1,237,994 of CBDBMB010000003.1, forward strand.
GCCGACCCGACGGCTCCACCGCCGATAATCAGGACCGACTTCGACTGGAACGCCCCTTGCATCCTGCCCCTAGCCGTTATCTCGTCCTGATGCCAGTTCTCGGTCTCGATCCACTTAAGAGGCACGTTGTCGCCGAACACCAGCGACCGGTCCCGGCTCCAGTATCCTGACTCGCTAGATCGAAACCCAGAAACTGGCCGGGAAGCCAGGGCCGGGAGGCTCAGGGCGAGCCAGTGGGCTTGGACGTCAGGCCCCTGAACTCGGGCTGGAATAGGAAACCCGACAAGTAGCACATGCCTTCTTCCGTCTCGAAGGCTGTTGCCTATCGACCTCAGGAGGGAGTCCAGATCAATTCCCTGTGTCTTGCAGCACAATCGGAGCTGTCCCCATGTGGTCGGTATCTCCCACGGCTCGACTACTGGTAGTTGGTCAAGCCAGATCCACCTCACACCAAGATCGGTTTCTTCGCCAAGCGGTTTGCTCCAAGGATCCTGGATGTCGACACCTGGTCGACCCACGTTGAAATCATCTACCACGAGGATGAGAGGGTCTTCCTGCAAGGTCCGGACGCTCACGGAACCTTTCCGTGGGTGCTTCCCCTGCCAGAAGGGAAGGTTCTCAGGTCCCTCGGCGAAAACGACCTTCAGGTCAGAAGAGGACGGGACATATGGTAGCTCGAACGGATCGCCGGGCTGGACGAGCTCGCCTCGTGACGCCAGGTTCAGCCACTCCTGCACTCGTTGGACATGCCACGAAAGCCGCGACTCCGGGTCGAACGGCTCGATATCGTAGGACTGACGGCCCAGAGTGCGTAGGCTGGTGTCCACGCACAGGCGGCCGCATCGCCATGGAATATCGTCGGGCCCTGGGCCATTGTGATTCTGATGATTGAATGTGAGAGTGATGCCACCAGACTTTGCCGGATAGAAAACCACCAGACCATACGGGTAAGTGGCGCGGACATGCAGGTACCAATAGGTCGTTCGAGGCACGGGACCTCCAGGTTCGACGTCTGCGGTAATCCTGCAGTGAAGAACCCAGGTCGCTCGGTCCTCGTGCCAGACGAAGTCCCCGATCATCTCGACACCGGGCACAGACTCCAGGGCCCTGCGACCCACGCGCAGGGCTTCTGAAAGAGATTGGGCCAGGTGTGTGGCTAGGCGAATCTTCCCCCTCCAAGGCGCGTCTTATCTCGGCGTGGTGTGAATCCACCGGTTGCAGTTCCAGCGGCGCCGGCCGCCGCTGCCGAGGATCCACCCGGAGGGGAGGGGAACTTCGGACCGAAGAGCGACTGCCACTGCTTCCCGCTGTCCGATGGGTCGTCGGAGTCCAGTGCCTTCCGTGCAACAACGGAGGCCTGCTGGACCCGGTCGACGAACTTCGAGAAGTCGCTTGAAGAAAGCCGCTTCAAGACGTCGTGCTCCGGAACTCCTCGGTCTGGGACGAAGGGGACCTGACCTGTCGCCGCGTACGTCGAATACCTGGAAACCATCTCCTCGAGTACGAGTGTGAAGCCCTGTGCTAGGGTTTCGACGTCGTCCGGGCAGCAGTCGCCGACGAGATGCTCCAGAGGGTAGCTCTTAGGATATTCGAGCTCGGGATGCGCCGTTCTCCACCACCACTTGACCAGCCTTACGATGTTGACGTAGTGCCCGTTCGTGCGCCTGTTCTTGTTGGTGGTCCATCTGTACTGTTCGAGCGGATGGGTGCGCTGCCACTCATGCGTGTCCCTGTCAGGGATGTATAGAGGCTCATGCTTCCACTTCGGCTCGCCCTTGGTGTCGTCCTTGAAGAAGTCAGCGAGGTAATCAGGTAGTGGGGCCGAGTCCTTTGGCCAGTCGTCGGGCGTGAAGTATCCCTGGACGAAATCGGAGGACAAGGACTCCTCTTCCGAAGGTGCAGCAGCGATCACTAGATCGAGCTTCACGTTCGACATCTCAATGCCAATCGACCTTCCCTTCCTCTTCCACTTGCCCTTGTAGTGCTTGTTCAGGAAGGAGGTGAACTCGTCCATCACTTTATCCGCCACCGGGTAGTCCTGTCGGCGGAATCGAGTCACAGCGACCAGGTCCACGTCCAGCTTGTCGTCTCCCTGGGGGCGAATGGAAGTCGACCTCCGATAGCTCCCCTGCAGGAATACGCTGACAATCTTGGGGCCGAGGTAGTCGTCCGACAGCAGCCTCTCTCGCAGGCGCGTATGAGCCTCCTGCAACTCCTTGGTCTGCGCTTCCGTCGGCCTGATCTTGCTGAGAAAGTCCGTAAAGTAGCTGTTCAAGTCCATCCTTCTACTCCTTTGTTGGGTCTTGGTTTCTATCCGATAGGTAATGAGAGCGACCTTCGGTAACTGGTCGGCCAGTCTGACTCAAAGGCGTGCTCATAAAGTTGTATGGGACCGAGGCTGCGGGCGAGCCGCCCCAAGAAGAACACCAGCCCATTGGGTGCCGCTCCGAATACATGCAGCGGAGTCACGGGACTGTGCCTGGGATGTCGCTCCCGAACGGTCTTCACCACATCTTCCGCAAGGCTCCACGCATGGCTCCCGTCCCTCACTGCCATTGGGCCAATGTTGGGCCGTATGGTGAAGACAAGCAATCGGCCCAATTGTGGGATGTGACCCTGTACATACTGAAGAACCTCGGAGCATGCGTCATGGGTCACGGACAGGACGACCCCCACATCCCTGCCCCTGGGGTTGGCACTGATCTCTGAGACGCTCCAGGGACTCGTCCGGCCAGTTGCGGACCCGAGCGAGAACTCCCAGACCGATCTGCCACCAGCAGTGTTCTGCACAAGCGAGACCTGAGTGCCGGACTTAGGGTCCAGTTCGTATCCGGCCGCAAACGCGATCGAGCTATGTGTGGAGAGGAGCAGCCGACACTGACTAAGGGGGGCGACCGACCTGGCCATAAACTCGCTGACCCTGGGGCCGACCTTGGCATTCCAGTATTCGGGCGCGCTGATCTCCCTACCATCGAACAGGCCTGCGAGGTCTAGCAGGCAGTCGACCTCATCTTCCATGTGCTCAGCAAACCGGAGGAAACTCCTAATGCCGACAAGGGGAGCATCGCGGCCCGAGTCCAAGCCCGCCCACAGGCCTTCCTGCTCGCAGATGGTCCGAATCTCTGGTGCCGTGAACATCTTCCGCCCCTCGGAAAGCAGGCGTTCGATCACGCTGTCGTATGGATTGGCCCGGCCACCATGGTCGACAGCACGGAGGCCCACCCGCCACATGTTGCTGCTCAACGTCCTGGTCAAACTATCGAGGCTGTGAGAACTGGCACAGAGTCGCAGGCGAGCCAAGACCCTCCTTAACTCCTCGTGATCCACATCTAGATGCTGTGACCATAGGTCCACTAGCCGGGTGATCCGACGGGCGTTGCCCTGACCAAAGAGGACGTCCAGTCGCAGCTCGCCATCGCGGCCACTCACCAGCTTTGCCAGAGGGTCATCGGCAGGGATATTCCAGGTGGTTACGAAGTTGAACCGTGCGGACTCGGTTCTGGCTGATGTCGTGGTCACGGCCTGATGCAGCCGCTGGAGGAGTGAGGTGCTCTTGGAACTCACGAATGACGGGTCAGTCAGCGCGTCGCAGGTGAGGGAGCCACGCTGGTCGACGTGCCACTTGATCTGGTAGTAATCGGCGGAAACCAGCTCGCCGTGGGCGTCCAGTATCGGCTCAGAGTAGAGGACCGCGACATCGTCAAAATGTGGGACATCGTCGATCTCGCACCCGACGCCCACGACCTTGGTGTGACGTTCAAACAGACGGCAGACCTTGAGCCAGAACGCCCGCCCCTGGTACGTATCCCCCTGTTGCCTGGCAGAAACCGCTCTGACCATTACCTCACCCGCGTGGGGCAACGGAGTCCATTCCGGTGCCCCTTCGTCATCGCATCTCGGACTACCATCAGCCTATCCTGTTAATGGCTTGACGCCTGAAGCGGCATAAACCAGCCGACAAACCAAGTTTGTGAAGCTCCAGATGCGCTTGCATAGGGCGATCTGAGACAGTAGGATGAAGGCCAGATCACCGAACTTGGAGCTACCATGACATAAGTATATGTTCGGGATTCCGGTACGTCAAGCCCGAAAGCGAGGGGAAGCATGCCTCAACTGGACACTGTGGGTCAGAGGATCAACCACATACGAAGCGAAAAGGGCCTCACCCTGGAAAAGCTGGCGAATCAATCAGGCCTGTCCAAGAGCTTCCTCTGGGAGGTTGAGCGTGATCGCTCCGGAATCAGCGGAAGGCGGCTATTGCAGGTCGCCAATGCCTTGGGCGCCTCATTGGACTATCTCCTGAGGGGTGAGCCCGTACCAAAGGAGTACGAGCCCCAGTCAATCGAAGTGCCCCATACCCTTGGTCAGTTGGCCCAAGAACTGGGCCTTGGCTATAGGCAGACGATGATGCTTCTCGAGATTGAACGCTCGATCGTCGCGCGTCGCGGGGGCGGACCCCAGGGCACCAGAAGCAAAGATGAGTGGCGCTCTCTCTATGACGCGGTGAGTCCGTTCCTGGAGGATGCAGAATGAGCAGGGTTGACGACGAGTTGTACGAAGTCGAGCTCAGGCGAGTTGCCGGTCGGCTGGGCTTATCGAGAACCGGCAACATCGAAGACAAGATCATTGGACATTGCCTTGAACGACTTCGGAGCTGGGTGTCAGCACACGGCAAACCCGAGACCTTGAGCGGCCTCGCGACTGAGTTCGCCACATCCCTGGATATGCGGATCACGGAAGTACGCGAACAGGACGACATCGATGCCATTCTGGACGAGGTGACGCCCGTTGAAAAAGCTGCCATCGTGGGGCTGAAGAAGGAATTCGGTGAGGACACGGATGCTGTAACTTTCCTTCGCTTGGACCGGAAGCCCTGGGACCAAGCCTATTGGGCGATCATCAACTGTCAAGGGTGGCATGAGTACCGCCGATACTTTAGTAAGTGGCACGAGATCGTACATCGCTTGCTTGAGGGTGATCAGATGTCCTTCGCCTTTCGCCACACGAAAGCGGACAGGCCTGAGCCGGAAGAGGTCTTGGTCGACCGTGTTGCCGCTAGACTCGCCTTTTACTCCGACATGTTCGAGCCGGTAGTCCGCGATGAGTTTGGGAGGGATGACCGACTCACCTTCGATGCAATCGATCGTGTAAGAGAACGGATTGCCCCCGACGCCAGCCGCGAGGCCACGGCAATCGCCTGTCTACAGCACATTTCTGCGCCGGCGTGGTTCCTACAGTGCCGACAAGGACTGAAGGTCTCGGAAGAGCGAAGGCTGAACGATCCACAGATGTCCTTCCTTCCTGAAGACCCCCCGGAAGTCAAGCTGAGGGTTAGAAGTGGCTCATCCAGCCCTGCGGCGGAAGACCTGGGGATTCGGTTTCACCCGAACATGCGGGTTCCGGAGTCCAGCATAGTGACTCTGGGGTTCAATGACTCATGGGGGCTGCCGAAACAAGGAATGGAGGCCCTCCACGCTTGGGAGACAAGCTCTGGGGGTCCCATCGGCTCTGGAGAAATCCATGTAGAGGCGGTGCGCGCTGGGAACGACGAGGTTTGGGCGATAGCCCATCTCGCGGTGTGAGGACACGTGACTGACGACAGGGACATATCCATAGCCGAGGTCCAGACACTAGTGACGCGGGACGGCGTGGCTGCCTTCTTCGCAACACTTGGCTATCGCACAAACAGCCGGCCGACTCAGACCGCGTCGGCGATGGGCATCACTGCTGGGACACTGTCACGCCAGATCAAGCACATCGAACGAATTGCCGTACACGACGACGGTGCAGAGCCGTTGGACCTGTATCTCATAGAGCTGACGCCAGTGACGGTCGACGCTGCCCAAGCACTGGCGCATACTCTGAGGGCTTGAGCGTCGTTGTAGACCGTTAACCCCGATGGTGGAGACCAACTCTCCCTATGAATGTGGAAGTAGGGACACGTCACCTCATATGGTCCCGGCCGGCCCCGGCGTCTGCCCCTCAGGCTTGGGCATCTGTACCCGACTCGGGGCTCGGTGAAGAACCGTAGAACGACAGCGCATACCCGCCGACCATGGCCGTCCCGAGCGGCAAGACCCTGAGAAGCACGAATCGGAGTGCGCACGTGAGGATTGACGGAGTGCTTTCCGCCCGCAAAGCCTCCGCAATCCCCGCACCACCGGGGCCCGGCGCCACCACATTGCCATTGGCGCCATTACTCCCGCTGACGTGATTCAAGGCCGTTGGAAAGTCAGGCGCCAGACCTGCCAACAGTACGAGGCTGGCCACATCTGTCTGGGATAAGTTGAGGGCCCGGCCAAAGACCTTGAGCCGCTGGAGGGTGGGCAGGGTACCACCGGACTCCCATCGAGAGACCGTGGCATGGCTGTACCGCTCCGCGTAGTTGCTGTCCACCGACCCCATCCGCTCCAGCAGGGCTTCCTGCGTAGTCCACGCCGACCGCCTTCGCGAGCAAAGGATTCGCGGTAGGACCTCATCAGCTGGCCCACCTGGACCGCTCTGGCTCTCTGCACATCGCGCTCCCTCATGAAATCAGTATGTACATTCAAGCTTTGCAGTGTCAAAGAACGCCATATGCACAGACTCATCGACGTGCGCAAGCTATTGTGTTCGTAGCTGTCGCCAAGAAGGCGCGAATGCTTCGGTCACGGAACCGCAGGGTAACGCCTTCGAGCTTGCGGACGGTGGTCCATCAACAGCCGCTATGAATAGATGAATGGAAGATGAAAAGACGTCGGAGTCGCCGTCGTACTCCCCAGAACAGCAGAAGACAATCCGGCAGGGACTGAGCATCCTGGCGAAGGTCGCTATACGCACTCACCTGCGCCGGCAGGTGTCTGGGCCCCGGGCTGCGCAGGCGCCGAGACCGAGGCAAGGGGAATCGGCCTGAGTCACTCCCGTGTAGAGCCCGCTACGCTCAGTCCCCGGTCGCTCTTCCGCTTGCTATATCAAACAGTAGGGCCCAAGAGGTTGGCGCTCAGATGAGTGAAAGACCCGAACCTACGCCCGTGGCCCTCTACGCCAGGGTCTCCAGTGACCGTCAGGACGTGGACCTCTCGGTGGCCGCGCAGCTGCGTGCCCTGAGAGACCATGCCGAAAAGAACGGACACGTGATCGTCCGTGAGTACGTCGACGAGGCCGAGAGCGGCTGGGTCGACGACAGGCCCCAGTTCAACAAGATGATCGAAGAGGCCAGATCTCCCGATGCCGCATTCCGGGAGATATTGGTCTGGAAGTTCTCACGGTTCACCCGGAAGCGCGAGCACGCCGTCGCCTACAAGTCCATGCTCCGTAGGCGTGGCGTCAGGGTCGTCTCCATAACCGAGAACGCCGACGACACTCCAGCCGGCAAACTCCTTGAGGGAATCATCGAGAGCGTCGACGAATTCTATTCGGAGAATCTTGCCCAGGAGGTCCGCCGTGGGATGCGGGAGGCCGCCTCCCGAGGCTTCTGGGTCGCCAGCAGTACTCCCTTTGGCTACAACAGGGTCATGGTGCAGGACGGTGCCAAGAAGCGTCCCAAGCTGGAACCCGATGAGGAAACAGCCTATGTCGTCAAGCGTATCTTCGAGCTGGCCGACACCGGAAAAGGGATGCTGGACATCACCCGCACCCTCAACGGCGAGGGCATCTCCAGCGCCACCGGAAAGCACTGGACCAGTAACGCGGTCCGCTTCATTCTCACTAACGAGGTATACACAGGGACTCTTGTCTGGGGCACCGCTGCCAGAGACGAGGCCGAGCCTGTTCGAGTCGAGAGGGCGTTCTCCCCCATAGTCCCGAAGGCTCAGTTCCGCCGGGTGAACGCCAGGATGCGCTCTCGCGCACCCAGGGTGACCCATCCCCGTAGGGTGGCAAGCTCCTACATGTTCAGCGGGCTCGTCAAGTGCTACAGATGCAAGACGTTGCTCTCGGGCCAGGACGCCAAGAGCGGCAGATTCCACTACTACGTCTGTCAATCCCTGATCAAGCGTGGGAGCGGTGGCTGCGATGCCCCCCGGCTCAACGCCCGCCGATTCGAAGAGTTGATCGTCGGGAGGATTCGCTCCAGCATCCTAACCGAGGGCATCATCGGCGATCTGGCGAAGGTAGTAGCCAAAGAGCTCGATGGTTTGGTCCGCGAACAACGTAGGAGGCTGGAGACCATCGAGTCCGAGCTGGCGGACGTGCGTCGCCGGCTGGGCCGCCTCTGGGACGTCGTGGAGACCTCCGACGACGTCCCGGCCGACATGGACATCCGGATCAAGGCCAACAACGATAGGCGAGGCCTTCTTGAAGCATCGCTGGAGGAGGCTCAGTCTATCCTCTCCCAGCGCAGGTCGGTCAAGAACGATCTGGAGGCCATCGTGGCGCGGGCACAGGACATGGGCGAGTTTCTGAATGAGAGTGAGTTGTCCGAGCGCAAGGCCTTTGCCGAGACCTTCGTCAGAGAGATCGTGGTAATGCCCGGGAAGGTTGTGGTCTGCTATATGGTCCCTATGGCCGGCGCCAGTCATACGCCCGGGGCGGACTCCGAGGAGGTTCCTCTGAACGTGTCAGCTAGGCCTGCTTCCAAGTCCCCGGGCTAGGGTGACGTGTTAAAGCCCACCCGATAGGCCTAAGGGGACGGCACCGTCTTCGAGCTGTGGCTGGGCAGTCTATGAGCACAGCAACTTCGTGGCCGGTAAATCAAGGGCATCCGTTAGCCAGGCAAGGGTAAACCATTTACCTGACTCGCGACAGGAATCTCAGGTCCCTCAGTTGCCACAACTTCTCGTAGACTTTGTACGATACTTCAACCTCCCTCAGCCGCTTCACACGTTTAGATGGCGGTGTGACACCAACACTGAAGGACTGCGGCCCCCGAATGGGAGAGTTGACTAACACGGTTTCCTCTTGACCCGGTGCCAGGGTTACGCCCTTATTCTCGCTCCTGCGGTCAACGCCGTTGTCGAAGGAGACACTCACAAGAAACTCTCCTTCCGCGGAGTCTAAGTTCTTGAGCCCAATCTGGACTTGTGGAACCGTTACTCGCGGTGGCCACCCCCACTGCCACTTCCTCGTCGTTCCTTCCCTCAAGAATGTTTCCTTGTACTTGAGGGGGTCGTAGGTGTAGTAAGCCTGGACCACAGTCTCCGTACCCACTTCCAGATTGAGTACCACAACTGCGGCCACAAGGAAGACTAGGGAGCCTAGTCCAAGCCGTAGATAACCCATTGGCTCTTGCCCTCGCTCTCCTCTGCGGACCACCGAATGGTCTCGGTCCGTTTCATCATGGCCGGATAATCAGACTGGCTCCAGCTTCGCGGCGGTCGTTCCGGGGTTAAACGGTTCCCTGTCGCCGCCCACCACGGCTTGGCGCAGATCAAGAGAGCGTAGACTCCCATCCACAAGCTCGTATCGAGGTCCGCCCAATCCCAGCCTTATGAGCTCGGCGACAACCACTGCCGCCGTGACCGCCCCCACAAATGACGCACCAACGGTGCGGCCAGCCAACGTGATGATTCCACAATTGTCGACCCCGTCTTGAGCTAGTGCGCGGTAGGCCGGATTCTCGGCCACGGCATCCGCATCGGGGCGGTGTCCTTCCGTCCCCCAACGATGCCTTGCTGTTCGGCTGGCCGGGAACGTGTGGGTCTGAAATGCGAGGTATTCCTGGGTGCCGGCACCCAGGCCAGCTTCAATGACGCGGTCAAACCCGACATCTTCGAGGTCTGCACGGGCAAGAGCATTGTCTACACCGCACAGTGCAACACGAGGCTCGTCTGCTGCAACCTTAAAGTCACCCGCGAATTTCCGCTCCACTATGGAAGTGCGGAAACCGCGTAGTTCACACCAGGCCGCCATCGCCCGCGTCTTCTTCGCCCCCAGGAGCGCGCGCGTTGTGAGGAGCGAGGTGCTGTCATTGGCCTCGACGAGCTCATCAAAGTCCTGGAGTACGAAGTTGACCTCCTCAGGGGACGCATAGGGCAGGAGGCCGAGTGTCCAAAGGAAGGCCTGGCCCAGGTGGCCGAGCCCGATGATCCAGGCATTTGCCGGCAGTCGTTCTAGTTTGGGTCCCAGCTCATCAGCGTCTAGCCAGTTGATGGCCTTATCCGGCTGCCACAGCGACAGTCCAACATCTCGCCGCCCCGCCACGGCGTTATCGCCGCGCACGAACTGAAATGCCTCCGAAACCCCAAGAGCTCCCGCGAGCACACCTGCCGGAATGCACTCATGCCTCTCCGGGAGTTGAAGACCTTGATGCAGAGGTGCAACGCCCGCACGCCAGCCATCAAACGTCGCGCGCACGGCGAATTCAGCATCCGTAGACGGCGGGGACTTACCTCCCATCACGATGCGCGGAACGCCAGGAGCGCAGTCAGCAATGACCCCTCCTAGATCTACAACGGCTTCACGCAGGGTGCGGCAACGTCCCCAGGGCACCAACAGGGGCAGATCAAGAGTACCCTCGACACTCACTCCACCCAGAAAGCTGCGACGGCCTGTGTTTACCGCCGTCAGCACCGCTGCCTGCATCGTTGGCGAGTGGGCGACGCTACCCCCCACCACGATGCCGAGTCGATAGCTGTCGAAAAGGCGCCGTGCCTCTTCGAGGCTTCCCGCCTCTCCCGTATCGAGGGCCAGCTTGAGGTGCCTGTGCAGCTCATCCGGTCCTATGACTGCGTTCTTTGTCATGCCCATACTCCTGTATAGAAGAAACGTCCCCAACCGGCTGCCCTGTGATTGCGCCACCTGTGACTGCCGAGATACTCGTAGACACCCACATTCCTCATCCTGAAGCCAATCGCGAATTTCGGCACGATCAGCGCCACGTGACCAGCCTGCGCGATCATCGGGTTGTCCCTGTCAAGCGGGCTCTGCCGTGCCGGCCCGGAGCCACCGTGCGTGTGCAAATCGGCGAGCACCTTCAGACCGGTCTCCCGGCACAGCTGCCACAGCGGTCCGAAGCCAGCTCCATCAAAGACCACAATGCCGGAGTCAAGGCAGGCTGGGTCGAAATCGTCGTAGTAGGCGAATCTCACCACATGGCCAACCAGGCCATCTCTGTAGCCGAGCAGGAACGCGCCACTTTCGTGGCGTCCCCCTCCGCGTCTGGCAATCTCAGTAAGCCCCTGCCGCCAAACCGCCCTGGGGCACCTCAGTCGATGCTTAGGCGCCACTAGGGCCCGAATAGTCGCTCGAATTGAGAAGGTCATGGACAATCCTCAAGTAGTGTGTGATGTCGCTTTCTGGCGACCAGATCATCGAGGGGTGTTGCGTCCGCCACCCGTCGTGGCCCTCGATCGAGAGGCGGTCACAAGGTAGATAGAGGCACCGACCGTTGTTCCACCCAGGATTGAAGGCCTTGGATACCCGTTTCGCTCCACTTGGCCAGCGCTCCGGTGGCAGCGGAGCATCTTCTTCAGCATCCCATGGCTGAGCTGTTGGAGGCGACTGAGGGTAGTTCGTGCACTCGAAGCGCAGCGCATACTCAGTTGGACCGCCCTCCCTCTCAGCCGCCTGGACGGCGATTACGGCGTGGGGCCAGTTTATGGAGAGCAGGCGCCACCGGCCGCGGTCGAAGCCACTCTGGAACGGTCCGGCTTCGAGGTGGGCCCGGAACACCTGCTCGTCCACTCCCATTGTCTGCGCGGACAAGCCCTAACCCTCTACCCGCTGCTTGGCAACCAGGTCAAAGCAGAGGGTCCCGTCCGGGAACTTCACGAGCGTGCCGATATGCACCTCTTCGTCAGGCTGGTCGCCTGAGTTGCACACCTTGAGCACATGCTCCGCGGCGTCAACGGGCGACAGGTTGTACTGGTCCTTCCCGGTCGCCCATTCCTTCACCCGGTCAACCGTCGCCGATGGGGCGAAGAACCCCTTCTTCTGGTCCTGGTTGTAGTTGACCGTCACCTCGACGCTCTCGCAGCGGTGTATGTGCACGCGGCTGCGGGGAGTGAGGTCGGCCTCATCGATCTTCACGTCCAGTTCCAGGGTGACGTCGGTGTTCTCGACGAAGACGCACACCTCTGCGTCCTCAGGCGCGCTCAGGCCATGTTCGCGGGCTATCTTGACGATATCCGCCACCGTGTCCTTCGGGCCGAGCTTCACAAGGGTGATCTTCGGGATACCCTCTCCCTGGATGAAGATCTCTATCTGGTCCGGCGCATTGAGCTGAGTCATTCGACTGTCCTTTCTCCCACAGCGGTGGGACTCTCTGGAGTGGGCGTCGTTTGATGCCCCTACTAGGACAATCGGAGAAGAAGGGACAGACCGGAAATGGCCGCGCCAGCGGCGGTGACGTTTACTCGTCCTCGCCCACAGGACAGACGAAGTAGTGAGGACAGCGGGGACAGATGCGGTCGCTAGGCTTGGGTGAGAAATCCTCGCGCAGGATGCCTTTGATGGCTTCGTTGTAACGGTCCAGGCGAGTCTTGATGGGTCCGGGTCGTGGGTCGACCGGGTCTACCTGATCGGCCGACAGGTAACGTACCTGTACGCTCCGTGGAACGCGTGGCTCAGCCTCCTGGGCCGCCGTCACGTACAGAGCATAGATGTCCTTTCCGACCTCGCTCTTCGTCGGACGACCCGTGCGGAGACGTTCAACGACCTCGGAGCCATCGCTGAGCACCTCGACATGATCGGGCGTGAGTCGAATCAGGCCATGTGGCACTGACACCTCCCACGTCGGCCTTACTGCGGACCCTTGGGACGTGTATGGGCGCCTCACAGCCATCTCCACTAATTCAACGGCCGAGGCACGATACAACTCCTTGTACGGGTGCTCTTCCGGCCCTTGCACCTGCCAGACTTCCGCCAGGTAAGCGAGCGCAGCCGTTTCATCTACAGGATTTCCAGAGGCGCGTTCCTCCGCCATCCAGCGCAACACACGATAGACGCAGCGGTGAAACTCTACGTACCCGGAATCCTCGCGTCTCCGATTCAACCCGAGGACGCTCTCGTAGAAGTACTGACGCGGGCAACGGATGTAGACATCCAGATCTTCAGCGGCGAAGGGCTCGCTTGCCGGCGTGGGGTCTGCTACGAAGACCGGAGCAGGGGTCGCGGATGCCCAAGTGACGGGGCCGGACGGAGCGCTGGGTAACAGGCCTGCCATCTTTTCAAGCAAATCTGGCGCATTGCTGTTCTGCGCTCCGTACCTGCGAGCTCGCGATAGGCACAGGAAGTCTCTCGCACGTGATAGCCCGACGAAGAACAGGCACTCCTCTTCTTCGTCGTGGTCATCACTGGCGGATACGATCATGCCCTCGGGAGGAGGACAAGGCTGTGCCTGACGTCGGGCCGGGAACAGACCTCTACCGAGAAACGGCAAGTAGACGGCCTGAAACTCCAGTCCCTTGCTCGCATGCACGGTCAGAAGTCGCACTGCATCGATGTCGTCCGCCCAGTTCGGCAGTTGCCGGAGTTGCTTCTCGTCTCCGTATATCTCAAGCCGGCGCACGTACCGCAGGAGACGGAGCTTGGCGTCAGCCGCCTCCCCAGGAGCAGCCGGTCGCTGTTCGTGGACGAACTGGAGGAATTGATACAGCGCCAGCGAGCGTTGCTGCCCCGCCATGGACCGATCGCCCAAGAGGATGTCCAGATAGCGGCTTCTCTCGAACAGGTAGTAGGTGAGCAGCGTCCAGGGTCCGACATGCCTCATCCCATCCAGATGGAGTCCCAGCAGAGCGAGACCTTCTCTACCCTCTGGCGAGATGGTCGCTGCCGTCTCAGCCAGAGCCAAGGCGTCCGGGAAGGGGACGTTCCGTTCCTTTGCCAGTTCGAGCAGCGTGAGAACATCATCGAGCGGGACCTCGTACTCGGGAAATCGCGCCAATCGAACTAGACCGCGCCCATCAGGTTCGCAGGCGAAAGACAAGAGGGACAGCATGTCTCGGATTTCCGGACGCTCGAAGAGGTCACCCAGATAGAGAACCGGCACGCCCAATCCTTCGAGCTCGGCTGCGACTCTGCCAAGGTTTGTATGCGAACGACATAGAACCGCTTGCTGAGTGTAAGGAATGCCTGAGGCCCGCTGACGCTCAATCTCCGTAGCCACTCCGGCCGCCTCAGCAGCAAGGTCGTCGGCAACCTCCATCAAGACCCGCCCGCCAGAATCCGGACGCTTCGGTTCCCAACGGACGAACCTTGGGCCGCTCTGGCATGCACGCATACTGGGTGCCAGCCCTGCGAAGACATCCACAATAGCTGGTTGGGACCTGTAGTTGTATCTGAGAGACTTTAGCTTTGCCCCAGGGAAGTCCTCGCCGAATCGCCGCATATTGGCCGGGGCGGCGCCGCGGAACCGGTATATTGCCTGACGTGTATCCCCTACCACCCACAGACCTGCGCCCGCACCAGTCAACTCCCTGAGTAAGAGTCCGCTGGCACGGTTCACGTCTTGGTACTCATCGACCAGAACGTGGCGATAGGTGCCCCGCAGCGTGTCCCGTATATCGACGTGGGTCCTGAGGAGCGACACTGATTTGTAGATGAGGTCTCCGAAGTCGAGTAGATGCTCCCGGTCAAGGGCATCCTGATACGTCTTGTAGACGCGCGCGACCTCGACAGCTTTCTCGGCCGCCTCTGTCTCGTCAGGCGTAGTGGCCTGAGCAAGCATGTTCTCGCCGAGCTCGGCATACTCTTGTGGCCCTACCAACTCGTCCTTCGCCCGGGATATTGCCGACATGATGTCGCGCAGGTAGAGCGCGGGGTCATACAAGTTCTGATAGTGGTCCAGCTCCAAGTCTGAGACCATCCCCTCCATCAGGGCGATAGAGTCGGACGGATCCAGCACGCTTACCCGGGCTGGGAGTCCTACGTGAGAGCCGTACCTGCGCAGCAACTCCAGACCAAAGGCATGAAAGGTCCCGATCCAGATGCGGGGTGCATCATCCGGTCTGGCCTCTGCCACACGTGACCGCAGCTCCTCGGCCGCGCGGTTCGAGAACGTCAGCGCAAGGATCGATGTTGGAGGCACCCCTTGTTCAAGGAGAAACACGATCCGGCCCACCAGGGTGCGGGTCTTCCCAGTTCCCGGACCGGCTTCCAGCAGCAATGGCCCTCGCGGCGCGTGAGCAGCGTCCTGCTGGCTCGGGTCCATGGGACGTTCGTCCGTTCCGCCAGCTGATACGTCAGCAGGACGGATTTCCGGCGTGAGCAGCGCCCGTGCCATCTGTTGTAGAACGAGCGATTCAGGGAGTCCCAGCCTCCCTGCGACGTCGCCCGCGCTGGCCCTATCAGTCTCGTACCAACCACGCAGGAAGTCAGTCGGAAGCAAGAACTCCCGTGCAAAGACATTCGCCTCACGCTCCCTCAGCTCCTCCGGCCCATAACCCTCAACCCGATTTACGCCAACCGGCAAGGGTTCCTCAATGGCTTCGGGATCCAGGTTGAACTCTGGCTGGCTCTCCCGTTCAGGGTGCAACCACAAGTGGGCATACTCGTGAGCATGATAGAAGCGAGCCAGCCTGGGTTCGACTTCGCGGCTGAACCACACCCTCTTCATGACGTGGTCGAGCGCCGCATCGGCGCCGTCCAGCAACGAGTCGCTGGCGGGCAGGCCGGTTCTTTCGAAGCCAGTCAGCCGCTCTGCCGCAGCGAGCAGTGACTCAGCTGAGGGATCTCCCCCCGCTTCTCGAAGCGCTGCGGCGCGCTGCGTCCGTGCCAGCCTCCTTATTTCGTCCCAGTGGCTCACGGCTCCCCCGTGGACCGTTCGAGCGCATACCAGTGTTCAGCGTGTTCGCGGCCGATTGTCGGGTCAGCGCGAACGGCGTCGAAGAAGTCCTCCTGCGCCATGAGCTTCGGTGCTTGCTCGGAGCGATGCTCCGTCCTAGCCGCCAGTATCGGGTCCTGCTGTAGGTAGGCCACGATGTTCGTTGCCTCGCGTTCAATTGCTTGGGCAAGGCGATCAATCAGCTCCTCCGGGATGGTCGCCCAGGCGATCAAGCGGCGGTCGAGCTTTCTGAGGAGGCTGTCCCCCAATCCAACAGCGTGCGCCAGCCGGCGCGGCTCAAGACCCCTTTCTTGCCCTTCTGCTATCAGACTCTCGAAAGGCACTGCAGGATTTGAGACAGACTCCGTCGATTGCCCGTGAAGTATGTTCTGGACAACACTCATACCTCGAAGCACCAGCGTTTCTTCGGTGACTTCCTCCGCGTTGGCTGCGGGAGGCAACCACGTCATCAGGCTCCAACTGGCTGCGAACTCGATGATCTCTCGCTCGAACTCCGGGTACCGCCGAGTCCATTCTTCAAGCGGGCTATTTGGGCCGACGCCGGACGCCACGTAGGCATCGAGTACGTCCTCCAGCTTTCCTCTGTCCATTGGTCTGTTCATCTCTGTTCTCCTCGCCATGCCTCCAGAATCTCATCAGCTTTGGACAGCCAGTTTCTGATCGTTCGAGGCGTCTTGCCGAAGTGTCGGCTGATCGTCTGTACAGCTGGGTTCTTGTCTTCGATTGGCCAGCCCTGCAGGTGGCGGAGCAGGTATGCGGACCGGATGGGCTCCTCCAGCTGATTCAGCGCCGCTTCAATCAAGGCGTTGTCGATCACCTCAGATTCGACGCGGCGACCAGCAAAACCAGTCGGCATCACCACGGCCTCCCGCTGAGCCAGGTCGTCGATGCCTGTTTGATCGTCGTCGAGGCTGTAGTCACTATCAAATTGCTTGATTTGCTTCCGAAAGACGTCCACCGTGATTCTGTGGATGTTCATCCAGAAGCGGACTTGAAGAAAGTCCCCGCGGTCGCTAGCCAGGTCCAGTATCCGGGCGAATAGCTCTGCGACAACTGCTGCATTCCCATCTTCCCTCAGGTCCGTTCTCAAGCCGCTCAACCTACCGTTTATCCAGGTCGCACAACGCTTCAACAGGCACTCAGTGAGGTCGTTGACGCATCTTCGATTTCCCGCTGCGTGGTGGTGCCGTATCAGATAGACCAGCGACTCCTCCTTCAGAAAGACGGGCGACTCTTCGTCACGAACTGCCAGTCGGCTTCGAAGCTCGTCGTCGTTCAGTCCGAGGGCCTCTTCGATCTGCCTGTCCACAACCGCCAGGCGCTGGTAAACCTGACCATCCGCGTTGCGGTGTGTCAGTGGCTGCGGCGAGCAGGATTTAACCTGCCGTGCGGTCTCATGCTCCATCTATTGCCTCATGTACGAATCCCATAGTTACGTACTCCTGGTCACCTACTGTACTAATCGTGCATGAACCCACAGGCCGGAAAGTCCCAGACTCCCCCAAGGATCCCATAGTTGTGCCCGTGGGTATGCACTCATATGTAGGACCCGCCTCGCGTTGACGGACAGCCTGGGGAGTCCAGGGAGGCGTTCACCCGTATGGCGGCGGTATCCTGCGAGTAGCGGTCTGCATTGGTCAGCAGGTTGCCTAGGACCTGCGCGATGCGCCGCCTGTCTGCCATCACCCAGGGCAGGCCCGGCTCCAGGTCGATGGCGATGTTGTTCCGGCCGCCGCCGCTCTGGAAGGTGGCCCGGGCCTCGTCCACCAGCGCGGCGACCTCCGCCGGCTCCGGCGTGACCGACAGGGTGCCCGTCTCTATGCGGGCAACGTCCAGGAGCTCGCTGACCAGCTCGCGCATGCGCTCTGACTGGGACTTGATGATGCGCAGGAACTGGAACGGCACCAACCTAAGTTCCTCTCCCCGAAGGTGCACAGAAACTCCACTTCTGTCCCAGTAGTAGGTACTTGGCTGTTATTTGTCACCTCACCCGCCGCCCACTGAGGTCGCTTCTCGTCGCTGCACTCGATCTGCGATCTGCGGGCCAGACTCGATTTCCGCCACGCGCAGCTCGAACGCTTTCTGAAGGTTCTGCCACAGCTGAGGTGTGGTGCCGAAGTATCGGGCAAGGCGCAGAGCCGTATCAGCCGTTACCCCCCTCTGTCCCTTCAGAATCGCCGTGATTCGATTCGTGGGTACATCAAGAGCCTTAGCGAGCGCGTTGGCCGACAACCCAAGCTCCTCGAGCTCCTCAGCCAAAATCTCGCCTGGGTGCACAGGCCTCATTCCGTTGTTCATGC
This sequence comes from Dehalococcoidia bacterium, assembly GCA_965207305.1. Taxonomy (GTDB): domain Bacteria; phylum Chloroflexota; class Dehalococcoidia; order Lucifugimonadales; family JAGWBF01; genus JAGWBJ01. The sequence continues at coordinate 1,255,994 of CBDBMB010000003.1, forward strand.
TCATATCCCACTCCTCATCAATGGTAGTCCACGACCTCCACGTCGAACGGTCCCTCATCGCCCCAGCGGAAGCATATTCGCCACTGGCGGTTGATCCGGATGCTGTACTGGCCCGCTCGGTCGCCGGAGAGAGACTCCAACCTGTTGCTGGGCAATCCAGCCAGATCCTGTAAGGAGGCAGCGTTGTCCAACACCGTAAGTCGACGCGTCGCCTGATCCGCGAACCCGTGGAAGGCCCGCACTAAGTGGCCTCCAAAGAAACTCTCGGTCCTCCGATCTTTGAAACCTCGAATCATTGTAACGCCTTACGTAAACGGTACACAAGATGTTACCATACCGGAAACAATTTGGATGATGCGCAGATGAGTGAACGATCCGAGCCCACACCTGTGGCCCTCTACGCCAGAGTGTCCAGCAACCGTCAGGACGTGGACCTCTCGGTGGCCGCCCAGATTCGGGCGCTGAGAGACTTCGCTGACAAGAACGGCTACCTGGTCGTGCGCGAGTACATCGACGAGGCCAAGAGCGGGCGCATCGACGACAGGCCCGAATTCAACAAGATGATCGACGAGGCCAGATCGCCAGAGGCGCCGTTCAGAGAGGTCCTGGTCTGGAAGTTCTCACGCTTCACCAGGAGACGCGAGCACGCCGTCGCCTATAAGTCCTTGCTCCGCAGAAGAGGCGTGACGGTGGTCTCAATCACGGAGCCCGCCGATGACACTCCGGCGGGCAATCTTATGGAAGGCGTTATCGAAACCGTTGACGAGTTCTATTCGGAGAACCTGATACCGGTGGTTCAATCGAAACAAACTCATCCATCGGCACAGCCAGCGTGATCTGGAGGTTGTTCTCCCGGTCGATGGTCACCCCGTCCAGCAGTAGCTCCAACACCTCGCGTCGTCCCTCGTCAGACAGGTCGTCCAGGTTGCCCCCCATCTTCCCAGCCCACTCCACGATGTTTTCCATCAGGATGCGCTTCTCGTCCAGGGCGGCCTGCTGAGCGCGGTACTCGCCCAGCCTGACCCTGAGCGTCTCCAGCCTCTCGGTGATGAACCTGCGCTGCCGGTCCAGCTGCCCCTCGGTTATCTTCCCCGACACGTAGAGCCTGATGGCCCTGTCCTCCTCCATCTGCACACTCTGTAGGTCACGCTCCGCCCCGGCGATCTCCTCGGCCAGTCCGCCCCCGTCCTCCTGGGCGTTCAAGGCCTCGATGCCGGCGACGATGAGCCCGGGGTTCTCGATGGCGTTCCTGACCTCGCCCCAGACCAGGCCCTCCAAGCGCTCCGCCCGAATCATGGGCTTCGGCCTGCACTGGAGGCGCATCTGCTGGTAGCCGTAGCACCGGTAGTAGCGGCGGGGAGGGTTCAACGCGTACTTGTAGAGCTTGCCGTTGCGCTTGACCTCCTTCTTGGTGTTCGCCGAGCCTCCCATCAGGAAACCGCACTCCGAGCATCTCATCATGTGCTGCAACAGGTAGAACACCTTGGTGTTGCGCCCGGCCTTGGTCCAGCGCTTCCTGCGGAGCACCCTGGCCCTCTCCCAGGTCTCCTCGTCCACCAGGGGCGGGAACGGAACGCCGATCCACTCGTCCTCCGGCTGGTCGTAGACCTGCATCCCCTCCTCGGTGGAGACGTAGCGCGCCCTGCCGTACCACCAGGTGCCCTTGTAGGTCTCGTTGCTCAGGATGCGCCATATCTGGCCGTCCCACCACCGCTTGCCCTCCCTGGCCACCGGCACGCCGTCGGCGTTCAGCTGCTTGGTGATGGCGGGTGCGCCCTTGCCGTCGCGGACGTACATCCGGTAGACGCGGCGCACGACCTCGGCCTCGGCTTCCACCACCTCGGGCCTGCCGTCCTCTCCGACGCGGTAGCCGTAGGGGACGTTGCCGATGGGGATGCGGCCCTGCTTGGCCGAGCCTCGCTTGCCCATGGAGGAGCGCTCTCTGAAGTTGTCCAGCTCTATCTTGCCCACGGCTGCCATCAGGCCGAAGGTCTTCATGTCGATGGCGTCCATGACGGCTTCGAGGTTGATGCGGTGGGCCTCGATGACCTCCATGAGCGCGGCGGCGGGGTACATGCCCCGGCTGAGCCGGTCGGACTTCCAGCAGACGATGGTGTCGAAGCGTCCCTGCCGGGCGTCGGCCAGCATCCTCTGGAACTCGGGCCGCTTCTTGGACCATCCCCTGCCCACCTCCTGGTAGCGGGCGACGATCTCCAACCCCCTGCGCTCGCAGTGGGCCTCCATGTCGGATACCTGCTCGGATATGGAGGTCTTGTCCTCGGCGTCCTGGCTCTTGTCCGATACGCGGGCGTAGATGGCCGCCCGCTTGCCCTCCGTCTCCCTATAGGAGCTTCTCGCCATGCTTTCCTCCTTCTGCATCCTCAAAAACTAAGAAGACCCGCCTCCTGTCGGGAGCGGGTCTGCGAGTAGTACAATTATCTCGCATCACCTGTTCGCGCAGGTGGCGCCACGGCCCGGGGTGTTACCAGCACCGCCGGGTCAACTTCTATCTGCCCTCCATTTTACCGCGCCGGGCTGGAGGGAGTCAAAGGACCCCCGCGTTCTCGTTAGCCAATCTCAAAGGGTACGAGGGCCTGGAGTAATCGGAGAGAAGGTCTGTCACTGCTGTACTGCCCACCCCTCATCCACGAGTCTGACTCGAGCCAGGGGGTGTGCTCGCCTGCAATTTCCATTAGCTTGTCGTGTGGAACCAAATACCACCTTTGGTTGGTGGCGTTGCGGGCAGGGAAGCACATCCATATGTCCTTGCCCTGGTACTTGCGCGAGATCATTGCACGACTCTTTAGCTGGACCTTCAGTGTGTTGGTTCCGTCTTTGTGGTAGGCCAGGAAGTCGGCCCCCTGCCAGTCGTCGCTGAGCTTCATGCAGTTGAATCCGTACTCGGCAAGCTTCCCGGCCACTACCTGGAAGTTGTACTGTTCCCGCTGCTTCGCCGTAAGGTCTCTGTAGTTCACTTTCTCAAAATTCATAGGTTACCTCCCTGGCAAGAATCCCCGATTTCATTATGACACCTTACCCCGCGTCGTTCGCCGACGGGGCGACGCCCGTTGCGGGAGCTTTCGACGTCACATCGCCCCGCAGCTCCATCGCCTGCCTGGTGCGATCTAGTTCGCCAGCCAGTAGCTCCTCGTCCGGCAGGGTGATGCGGTACTCCCCGGCCATCACGTTGTTGGGCAAGCCTTCGAGGGCATATCGGGCCAGGGCCTCGTCCTTCTCGGAGCAGAGGATGAGTCCCACGGGCGGGTTCTCACCCTCGCGGACCCAGTGCTCCCGCGCGTAGTTCAGGTAGAGGTGCATCTGGCCCGCGTCGGCGTGGGTGAACGCCCCTATCTTCAGGTCGATGACCACCAAACACCGCAGGCCCCGGTGATAGAAGAGAAGGTCGACCCGGTACCACCTGTTGCCGATACGCAGCCGCCTCTGCCTGCCCATGAAGCAGAAGTCGCTGCCCAACTCCATGAGGAAAGTCTCCAGATGGCGTATGAGAGCGTCTTCCAGGTCGCTCTCCGAGTACTCGTCCTTGAGACCGAGGAACTCCAGGACGAAGGGGTCCTTGATCTCCTCCTCGGGTCGCACGACGTCTTGGGCTTTGGGCTTCTGTCCCGACGTGAGCATGGCGGCCTTGTTCTTGGATAGGGCGGTGCGCTCGTAGAACTGGGAGGCGATCTGCCGGTCGAGCTGACGGACCGACCATCCCCCTCTAAGCGCCTCCGTCTCGTAGAATTGGCGGGCGCTCTCGTTCCTGACCGACAGGAGACGCACGTAGGCCGACCAGGGCAAAGGAAAGGTGGTCAGAAGGTCGTCGAATCCCACCTCCGCGGAGGGGGCTTCCAATTTTGCAGACGGTGTCTGGAGAATTCGGTCGATCGGATGGCCCAGGTAGAACAGGCGCATGTTGTAGATGTTCCGAAGTGAGAAGCCCCGTCCGAACCGCTCGGTCAGGTCCTCTGCCAGGTTCTCAATCAGTGCCGTCCCGTATTCGGCCCGCTCTTCACCCGACTGCTCGAACTCGACGATGCGCCGACCGATGAGCCAGTAGGCAGTGGTCATGGCGGCATTCACCGAGCGGGCGGCCGTCTTCCTGGCCGCGTCGATGATTTTCGACACATCGCCGTAGACGGCTTGGTAGGGGGCGTTTTCGCTGAGAGCCGAACGCCTCAGCGATAGCTGGTTACGGGTGGGAGACTGCTCGGACCGCATCAGGATTTCGCCTCCAGGTGGTCGTCGGAGCGCCCGTCGTCCGTTGGTGAGTCCTTCTCGCACTCCGCCTGCCCGTGGTCGGCCGCGGGCCTGAGCAGCAGGGTGAAGAGACGGCGCAGCCGGTCCTCGGCGTCGGGGGCGGGCCTGGAGATGACCCGGACCTCGCCGAACTCGGGGAAGTCCTCTTCGGGCGTCCGTCGCCCGTCCTGTCCGCTCTTGTCGTTCATCGCTCGCTTCATCGAACTGGCCCGTTGGCCTGCCTGCCGTCGAGTCTGAGGAGTCGAGAACGTCTTAGGAATGGTGCGTGAGGGGGGACTGTGCCTGTCAATAATCAGGAACATTAGGCCAGCATATTCAGAGACATTAGGCCACCCTGAATGCCAGTGATTTGGATTCTGACAGGATGCTGCGGGTCGGTCAATCACCTCCCTTCTTGCTGAGGATTTTGGCCACTTTGCCCAAGAGGGCGCGGTGAGGAGAGAGCCTTTCCCGGTAGCTGGTTCCCTCGATGACGATCTGGTAGCTGGTGTTGGCCAGGCGGTCCAGGGCGCTGTTGCCCAGGATGGGGTCGTCGAAGAGACTGAGCCACTCTTCGATGGCCCGATTGGAGGTGACGACGAAGCTGGAGGCCCGGTGCTTGGCGATGATCAGCCGGTAGAGGTCCACCGACTGAGGTCCGGTGAGGCTGTGCAGGCCCAGGTCGTCGAGTATGAGCAGGTCGGGGGAGAGGAAGGAGCGGAAGGTCTTGTCCACCGAGTTGTCCACCCTGGCCTGGGCCATGGCTTTGAAGAAGTCGTCGGCGTGGATGAAGCGGACGGTGTACCCGGCTCTGACGGCGGCGTGGCCGAGGGCTTGAGCCAGGAAGCTCTTGCCGACGCCCGCCGGTCCCATCAGCAGGACGTGCTCGTGCCTGTCGAGGAACTCCAGCGAGAAGGCGGCGTCGAGGAGGCGGCGGTCCAGGGTGATTTCGGACGTCCAGTCGAAGTCTTCCAGTCGGCAGGTCTCCTCGAAGCTGGCCCGGTTCAGGCGGATCTCGATGCGCCGGTTCTCCCTGCGGCTGACCTCGTCGGCCAGGATGATCTCCAGGAAGGCAGTGTAGTCCAGTTGGTCCCGTCGGGCCAGGGCGATGCGCTCGGGCAGGGTGTCCAGCATGGCGCTCAGCTTGAGGGTCTTGAGCAGCGGGGCTAGGTCGGGGTTGCGGACGTTACGGGTCATGTCAGATCTCCTTGTGGTGTTGCGTTGGGGTGGTGGCCGTTGACCAGGGCGAAGACGGAGCCGGGCCGGGCGAAGCGTCCCGTAGGCAACGGATCGGGATACGGCAGCGCATCCTGCTGCTCCAGGGCTTCGATCAGGATGCGCTCGACGCGGTGCACGTCGATGAGGTCCACGTCCAGGGCCTTGCGACAGGCGTCGTTCAGCCTGTCGGGGGTGTAGCGCTGGGCGAGGCGGAGCAGCTTGTGTCCCTGCCGCACCTTCGCCCAGGGCGTGGGGCCTTCGAAGAGCCGGTCGGCGAAGGCGGCCACCGCTTCTCCCAGCTCCGCTGCGCTCTGCGTGATCTTGTCGGGCGCCCGCAGCGTGTAGGCGATGAACTCCTTCGGGTAGTCGTCGGGATCGGTGGAGCGTCTGCCCTTGGACTGACGGGGATGGACCTTGATCAGCTTGCCCTGGTGGTAGATGCGCACCAGCTTGCTGTCCAGCGCGATCTCCACCTGCTGCCCCGGATGGCACAGAGCCGACGGCACCGAGTAGAGGGCGTTCTGGCAGGTCACGTGGTGGTCGCGCTGCACCTTGGCGTTGCGCCAGTGAGTCACCTCGTAGGGCTCGCCGTCCCAGGGCAGCAGCGTCTGGCGCTCCTCGGCGTCGAAGACCTCCACGGGCTTGCGCCTGGTGGTGCCGTGCACCCGCTGTCCGGCCACCTCGCGGCACCAGTGGAGCGCTTCCTTCCGCATGTGAGGCAGGTCCCTGAAGTCGGCTCCCTTGAAGAAGCGCTCCCTCACGTACTGGACTCCCCGCTCCACCTTGGGCTTGTCCCTGGGGTGGCGTACCCGGGCCGGGTCGGTGATGAAACCCCGGCGCTGGGAGTACTCCAGGAAGCCCCTGGTCAGCCTGGGATGCAGGGCGTCGGCCCCGGCCACCGCCGCCGGGAAGTTGTCGATGACCAGGTACTTGGGAATGCCGTCGAAGAAGGCCCAGGCCGCTTCCAGTCCGGCGACCACGTCCTCCAGCTTCTGCCCGTGGGTGGGCCAGACGAAGCTGTGCCGCGAGTAGGCCAGCACAACGATCAGCGCCCACACCGTCCGGCGGCGGCCCGTCTCCGGGTCTTGGGCGAAGCCAAGCCTCCCGAAGTCCATCTCCGCCACCTCACCCGGCGGGCTCTCCTCCATCCGCACCGTCCTGGTACTGCGGCCCCGCCAGTTGCGGCGGGCCACGAAGCGCTGAACGGACGGATAGGAGACCTCGCAGCCGCGCTCCAAGAGCAACTCCCGAATGCGGGTCAGTTGCAGCCGGTCCTCAACGACCCACCGTTGAATCTGGTCGGTCCAGGGACCCAGCCTGTCCTCTATCGGCGTCCTCGCCCGCCGCGGTCCCGCACGGCCTATGGCCGCCAGCTTGCTCAGCTGCTCCTCGCTGGGAACGGGTCCGTCCCGGGACAGCCCCAGCCTCTCAGCTGAGGCGATGTACTTGCTCACCGTGTCCCGAGCAAGCCCTGTCCCCTCGGCTATGTGGCGCTGGCTCTCCCCCGCCTGCCAGCGCCGGATGACTTCTGCTATTTCCACTCTGAATACCTCCTTGTAGGCCATCGCTTCACCTCCTACTTGAAGTGTCGCGATGGTCTGTGGTCAGGCGCTCAGAGTGGCCTAAATATCCTGATTATCTGGCCTATAGTTCGTGAATATTTAGCGATTCGCTGGCCTAATGTTCCTGATTATTGACAACCGCACCGGTCCCTGGTTGATCTACAGGCTGGTCGCAACCCCCCCACAGCGGTTCCCCCTCGGTCGATTCCCCGGGCGAGATCGTCTTCGTTCATGCCACTCTCGCATTCCGCTTCCGCCGCCCAGCCGTGGGCGGAATGCATCCATCACCGGGCGACTTACCAGAATGGAGGTGCATATGCACATCGGTGTGGTGCCCTACGAGGGATTACGCGGCTGGGGGCCGCCGTGATGTCGTGGGGCTGTACAGGGAATCGAGGTTGGTTGCAAGTTGCAGGTCGGGTGGGTTTCAAAGCTGGAACAGGGGGGAATCGCCCCCTACAGGACGGGAACAGCGAACACTTTGTGTCAGGGGCCGGTTGCGGCGGGATGTGCATCGCTCACGTTTGAAACCTGCAAGTTGCAGACGGTCGAAATCGACGAAAAGCTGCAAGAGTCTGCAAGTTGCAGGGAGGAGGGACTGATGGAATCGAATGAGACGGTCATGACCGAAGGCGGGGACGCCGAGGGGGAGTACGTTCTCCGGCTCAAGGCGCTGCTGCACGACCTGGTGCGAAAGAAGGGGCGCACCAGGGCTGCCGATGAACTGGGTCTCGACCCCCGTACGGTGGGAGCGTGCATGGACGGCGAAGGGATGTCATGGCGAGTGCGCGAGGCGCTGGAGCGGGGTCTCCAGGAGGGCGCAGGCTCGGCTCCCGCCCGGCAGCGTAAGCGCAACGATGAGCTGGAGCGTCGCGTGGAGAAGCTGGAGAAGGAGCTTCGCGGGGGCCTCGATGCCGTCAGGGGCGAGTTCAAGGTCCTGCACGGGGAGCACGTACGGGCGCTGGCGAAGATCGAGGGGAAGCTGTCCCGTAGGGAAGCTCCGCAGGAGAACATGCAGGAGTCTCCCGGTCCTGCTGATGCTCCGGGGGAGGCCGAACGGCAACGGGAGAAGGCCCCGGCGACGGACAAGCCGTCGGCGAGGGCCAGGTTTCCGAAGCGGCTGTACCCCGAGCTGGTGACCAAGGAGCCCGCGCCGGACGACGAGGAGGTCTTCGGCGAGGCGTGGCCGCTCATCGAGGAGTGGCGCGAGATCTGGAAGGCGGGCCACGTGGGCACCGGCAAGGGCCTGGCCTGGCTGGAGGTCGAGGAACGGGTCCGTGAGCTGGAGGTGGCGCTGCTCGAAGAGCACGGCATGACCCTGCCGCCGGAGAAACAGCCGCTGCACGGACTCTACCGAAGCTCGCAGATCAACTGGCGCCGAGAGACCCTCTTCGAGGTCCGTAGAGCGGTGGCCTGGAGGCATCTGCTGAGGACCATTCTCACGTGCGGCCTGTGGCGAAGCCGCTGGTGGCGGTGGCGCGCTTAGGGTTTCGTGGAACTGGACAGAACACTTTGGGCGCAGGTGACGCCAACCCCTTCCTTTCGCACGGGCGTTCGGCTAATAATGAAGTCAGTTTCAGGCTTTTCCAGCTGTTTCCCGCCGAGAAACCTGGAGGGTTCCCGTCCCCCGAATCCGGGACCGGCTGCATGGGATCGAGCACTGCGCTCTCCCAACAGCCTCCCAGGGGTCGGGACCGGAGGGATCGAGCATTGCGCTCTCCCGAAGGCCCGCCCCAGAGGGACAAGCGCCATCCCACTGCATCAGCCGGTCGAGGGGTTGAGCCGTGGCTCCCCCGATGCCGACTCGGAAGTTGGGACGCTTCGTAGCGAGTACGGAGATCCTGGTCGGAGTGTGCCTAGCACCCGGCCGTTCCTCGTTCCTGCGGCGCAACCGTCACGCGGTTGGGTCGCAGCTTCCACGCACGCCGTTCTGCAATGAAGTCGTAGGCTGCGTCGCTCTCTCACCGGGCCGTTCTGTGGATGACCTGCAGCCCGGTCGCATTCCCCCTTGTAGCAGTTCTCCCTCTGTCGATTCTCTGTGAAGTTGACCCTGGGCCGAGCTGCGTCTTTCTCACGGCTGCGTCCTGTGGTTGATCTCAGGCGGGTCATTTCATCCCCCATGTAGCAGCTCCCCTGAGGCTATTTGAGTCGACCCGACCCTGGGCGAGCTGCGTCTTCCTTCATCCCGCTCGGCATTCTGCGTCCGGCGCCCAGCCGAGGGCGGAGTGCGTCCATGGCCGGACGGCATACCAGAACGGAGGTGCATATGCGCAACATTGGACCGCTGTTGACGGCGGCTTCGGCACCGGGCTGAGGCTGCTCAGGCACTGACTGCGGGGGCTTCGGGCTTCTCGACACACAAGGGTCGGCTCTTCGGAGTCGGCCCTTCTTCTTTGCCCGCACGCGGGCGCACCGATTCGAGGCAACACAACACGAAGGAGGTCGTGATGACGACGGCAACGGCAGCAGTAGGCAATCGGACCATGGACACGGAGACGGGGAGGCCCAGGCGCAGCCTCGAAGAGCTGGTGGACCGGGTGATCGAGACGTTGTTCCCGGCGCAGACGGGGACGGTGCAGCCGAGCGCGACGCGCTCCATCCACGAGGCCCGGCGGCTCAGGCAGGCGGGGGACGTCGACGGGGCACTGGTCGTCCTCGCCGGCATGGCCAAGGCGGAGGCGACGCCGAGGGAGCTTCGGTGGGCCTTCTCGGAGTGGACGGGCCTGGTGAAGCGGCGGTTTGGTGGCCAAGACGCTCTGCTCTACCGCCAGGGCGTCGGGCGGGCCGCCGTCCTAGTCCCCAGGGGCGATGGCTTGCTTGAGACGGTCGCGGTCCTGGGGATGCGCTGGAGGCCGGGCAGGGTGGTATCCGAGCGCAGCCTGCGGGGCCTTGACCGCCTGACGGCGGACTTGCGTCCTTGCTTGCCACGGCCCGCTCCCCTGCGGGCTCCTTTGCCAACCCTCCCACACGCACCATCCAGGGCCTGACCACCGAGCCAGCATCGGTGGACTTGTCCTGTTCCTGACGGGGCTTCCCCCTGGCTTGAGCCGGGGCCTGTCCCCGCACACGGCTTTCCCTCTAAGGGGAGGCGGCACCGGCCATGCGCCACGGCAACCACACACCACACCAAGAGACGACCCCGGCTACCGGGTCACGGAATCGCGGGGTCGTCTCCTTCGGGGGCGGTCCCGCTTTCCGTCCACTAAGGAGGAAAGCGACATGACCATTGCAAGGACCAGAGGAGCGGAGACCGAGCTTCGGGCTGCGGCAAGGCGGCGCGGGCTCACCATGAAGGAACTGGCGAAGAAGATGGAGGTGGGCGCGAGCTACCTGTCCCAGATCGGGACGGGGAACAAGCCCTGGACTCCCGCGATGCGGGAGAAGGTCGAGGCCGTGCTGGGCGAGGTTCCCGGCCAGGGCATCGTCTACCGGCAGGGAGGCGCCGTCAACGGGGAAAGCAGCTACATCCGGGAGCGGGCCAGGGAGCTGGGCATGAGCATGCAGGACCTGGCCGAGCGTGTGGGAGTGACCCCCGGCTACCTGACCCAGGCATCCCGGGGACAGAGGAACCTGGGGGTGAAGGTGCAGGCGCGGGTGGAGTCGGCGCTCCAGGCTCCGGTGAAGGTCGCGCCCGCCCAGTGCGCCGATGTGGACCGCCAGGCCGTGTGGGATAGGTTGAACGCCCACGACATCAGCCAGAACGAGGTGGCGCGGCGGGCCGGGGTCAGCTCCGGCTACCTCTCCCAGATCATGACCGGCAGTCGCAGCCCGTCGCCGGGGGTGCTGAAGAGGCTGCACGGGGTACTCTTCCAGCGGACGGCATCGGAGCGGGTGATGCCCGCCGAGGTGAAGGTGCTGGGCTGGCGCAAGGGAGACCGGAAGGGGATGGTCGTGAAGGGCGCCGGCGGCCCCGGGCGTGGAGACGGTGGAGGCACGATTCGCACCGGCGGACATGTGCCCTGGGGCGCCAAGGCGGAGTACGCCTTCCGCGCCGGGTACGACGGCATGGGCCAGTTGTCGGTGGAGCACGTCATCGAGCGGGGCTGCTCCGCCATTCTGACACAGGCTGAGGAGGTCACTGCTTAGTTGTCCTGCTATCGGACCCTCAGCCTGGAACGGCAGCGTGGAGCAGGGCTGCTCGGCGCAGGGCCGTAGGCCGGAAACGAACAGGAGGAGGGCATCTGCGGATGCCTCCTCCTGGGTGGTCATGTATGCAGCCCTCTTGCGTTTCGGCGAGCCCCTCCGTGCCGGGCGATGTATGCGGCCTCTTTTCTTGTCCACCGCGGCGTCGCGGCGATGGGGAGCCGGGCGTCCTGCACGGGCGTCGGTGGGTCACTCTGCCTTCAATGGTGCCACCGCCTTTCGGAGATGGAAAGGAGCAACGTCACAGGGTCCATCTTCACCAAGACATCCCTTCAATGGGGCCATAGCCTCCCGGCGACGGAAAGACCCCAGTGGGTAACGGCCTGTACGCCTACGAGGGCATCCTTCAATGGTGCCATCGCCTTTCGGCAATGGAGAGTCAAAGTTGCCATCCGAATCGAGCGTCCCTTCGCAACTTCAATGCTGCCATCGCCTTTCAGCGATGGAAAGCCCAGGCAGTCGGTGGAATGCCACACCAGCGAGTGCCACCTTCAATGGTGCCACCGCCTTTCGGCGATGGAAAGTTCCAACATGGACCACTCCGTCGCCACGGTACCGTTGTATCTTCAATGGTGCCACCACCTTTCGGCGATGGAAAAGATGACGACGGCCTCCACCACCAGCCTGGACTATGAAACCCTTCAATGGTGCCACCGCCTTTCGGCGATGGAAAGTACACCGTCCTGGACCCGGAAGGCGAAGGATTCTACGGGCTTCAATGGTGCCACCGCCTGTCAGCGATGGAAAGATGCTGGCAACGGAGGCGCCCAACCCCATCATGTTCCGGCTTCAATGGTGCCACCGCCTTTCGGCGATGGAAAGCAATCCCTTCACGTTCCGCTGGGCGCTGGACGACGACCTTCAATGGTGCCACCGCCTTTCGGCGATGGAAAGCGGTAGACGGCGCCCTGATGTTGGGCTCGTGGGAATACCTTCAATGGTGCCACCGCCTTTCGGCGATGGAAAGGATGCTCGCACGCATCGCTGAGGCCGTCAACGTGGGCCTTCAATGGTGCCACCGCCTTTCGGCGATGGAAAGTATGCCTACGACCACCTGCTACCCCCGCTGATGCGCCTTCAATGGTGCCACCGCCTTTCGGCGATGGAAAGTTGAGGTTGGCCAATACCGGAAACTGGTCACTCTCAACCTTCAATGGTGCCACCGCCTTTCGGCGATGGAAAGGGGCAGCTTCCGAGCGAATCCCCGACTTTCCCCCCGGCCTTCAATGGTGCCACCGCCTTTCGGCGATGGAAAGGTGACGGCCCAGGGGTACACGGTGCGGGTGCGGGTGCTCCTTCAATGGTGCCACCGCCTTTCGGCGATGGAAAGCATGCCGGGGGCGTTGTACTCCCAAGAGCCGAGCATCCTTCAATGGTGCCACCGCCTTTCGGCGATGGAAAGAACGCCGTCCTGAAGAGGTTGTGCAAGCGGCTGCCCCTTCAATGGTGCCACCGCCTTTCGGCGATGGAAAGGCAAGTGGCGCGCGCGGCTTGGCGTTCGTGGTCCGCCTTCAATGGTGCCACCGCCTTTCGGCGATGGAAAGCTTGGGGCTGATGTACTGGTTGGCCTCGTCTATGACCCGTCAATGGTGCCACCGCTGTCAATAACCAGGAACTTTAGGACAGCAAAGGGCCGAAATAATCAGAGTCTTTAGGACAGATACCCAGAGTCTTTAGGACACTCTGAACGCCTGACCACAGGAGCATCGCGACACACTTCAGGTAGGAGGTGAAGCGATGGCCTACAAGGAGGTGTTCAGAGTGGAGATAGCAGAAGTCATACGGCGCTGGCAGGCAGGCGAGAGCCAGCGTCACATAGCCACGGGCACGGGACTGTCCAAGGACACCGTGGGCAAGTACATATCCTCGGCTGAAGGGTTGGGGATGTGCCGTGACGGACCCGTTCCCAGCGAGGAGCAGCTGAGCAAGCTGGCTGTCATCGGCCGCCCGGGTCCGCGGCAGGTGAAGACGCCTATCGAGGAACTGCTGGCTCCCTGGGCCGACCAGATTCAGCAGTGGCTCATCGGAGACCGGCTGCAACTGACCCGCATCCGGGAGTTGCTGTCGGAGCGGGGCTGCCAGGTGTCCTATTCGTCGTTACAGCGCTTCGTGGCTCGCCGCAACTGGCGGGGCCGCAGTCTCCGGACAGTGCGGATGGAGGAGAGTCCGCCGGGCGAGGTGGCGGAGCTGGACTTCGGTCGGCTGGGGTCGCTTGAGGACCCGGAGACGGGACGCCGCCGGTCGGTGTGGGCGTTGATCGTGGTGCTGGCCTACTCCCGTCACAGCTTCGTCTGGCCCACCCACCGGCAGAAACTGGAGGACGTGGTCGCCGGGCTGGAAGCGGCCTGGGCCTTCTTCGGCGGCGTTCCCAAGTACCTGGTCATCGACAACTTCCCGGCGGCGGTGGCCGGGGCCGACGCCCTGCACCCCAGGCTGACCCGGGGCTTCCTGGAGTACTCCCAGCGCCGGGGCTTCATCACCGACCCGGCCCGAGTGCGCCACCCCAGGGACAAGCCCAAGGTGGAGCGGGGCGTCCAGTACGTGAGGCAGCGCTTCTTCAAGGGAGCCGACTTCAGAGACCTGCCTCATATGCGGAAGGAAGCGGCCCACTGGTGCCGTGAGGTGGCCGGACAGAGGGTGCACGGCACCACCAGGCGCAAGCCGTTGGAGGTCTTCGACGAGGAGGAGCGCCAGGCGCTGCTCCCCTGGGACGGCGAGCCCTACGAGATCACCCACTGGCGCAGCGCTAAGGTGCACCACGACCACCACGTGAACTGCCAGTACGCCCTCTACTCGGTGCCGTCGGCCCTGTGCCCTCCGGGGCAGCAGGTGGAGATCGCGCTGGACAGCAAGCTGGTGCGCATCTACCACCAGGGTAAGCTGATCAAGCTCCATCCCCGTCAGTCCAAGGGCGGTCGCTCCACCGATCCCGACGACTACCCGAAGGAGCTCACCGCCTACACCCTGCGGGCGCCCGACAAGATCACGCAGAGCGCGGCGGAACTGGGAGAGGCGGTGGCCGCCTTCGCCGACCGGCTCTTCGAAGGCCCCACGCCCTGGGCCAAAGTGAGGCAGGGCCACAAGCTGCTCCGCCTCGCCCAGCGCTACACCCCCGACAGGCTGGACGTCGCCTGCCACAAGGCCCTGGACGTGGACCTCATCGACGTGCACCGCGTCGAGCGCATCCTGATCGAAGCCTTGGAGCAGCAGGATGCGTCGCCCTATCCCGATCCGTTGCCTGCGGGACGCTTTGCCAGGCCCGGCTCCGTCTTCGCCCTCGTCAACGGCCATCACCCAACCGAAGGAGGTCAGCCATGACCCGCAACGTCGATCTGGCCCCGCTGCTCAAGACCCTCAAGCTGAGCGCCATGCTGGACACCCTGCCAGAGCGCATCGCCCTGGCCCGAAGGGACCAGTTGGACTACGCCGCCTTCCTAGAGATCATCCTGGCCGACGAGGTCAGCCGAAGGGAGAACCGGCGCATCGAGATCCGTCTGAACCGGGCCGGCTTCGAGGAGACCTGCCGACTGGAAGACTTCGACTGGACGTCCGAAATCACCCTGGACCGCCGCCTCCTCGACGCCGCCTTCTCCCTGGAGTTCATCTCCAGGCACGAGCACGTCTTGCTCATGGGACCGGCGGGCGTCGGCAAGAGCTTCCTGGCCCAGGCCCTGGGCTACGCTGCCGTCAGAGCCGGGTACACCGTCCGCTTCATCCACGCCGACGACTTCTTCAAGGCCATGAACCAGGCCAGGGTGGATAACTCGGTGGACAAGACCTTCCGCTCCTTCCTCTCCCCAGACCTGCTCATCCTCGACGACTTGGGCCTGCACAGCCTGACCGGACCACAGTCGGTGGACCTCTACCAGCTCATCGTCGGCAAGCACCGAGCCTCCAGCTTCATCATCACATCCAACCGGGCCATCGAAGAGTGGCTCAGCCTCTTCAACGATCCCATCCTGGGCAACAGCGCCCTGGACCGCCTGGCCAACACCAGCTACCAGATCGTCATCGAGGGCACCAGCTACCGGGAGAGGCTCTCTCCTCACCGCGCCCTTCTGGGCAAGGTGGCCAAAATCCTCAGCAAGAAGGGAGGTGTTTGACCCGCCAACAGCTTCCTGTCAAAATCCAAATCAGCGGCGTTCAGAGTGTCCTAATGTTCGTGAATACGCTGTCCTAAAGACCCTGGTTATTGACACCACCGCCTTTCGGCGATGGAAAGCAGGGATGCCATATCAGCCAACTCCCTGAGCCTGACCCTTCAATGGTGCCACCGCCTTTCGGCGATGGAAAGGTGTAGGTGCTCAGGGTCTCCGCCGACGCCACCATGAGCCTGCAATGGTGCCACCGCCTTTCGGCGATGGAAAGTCGCTCCCTATTGCGAGCTCGTACGAGAACGGCCAGGATCCTTCAATGGTGCCACCGCCTTTCGGCGATGGAAAGTATCTCTGCTCCTGCGGGTACCTCCGCATCGACTGGCCTTCAATGGTGCCACCGCCTTTCGGCGATGGAAAGAGCTATTTCGGCCTCTACTCGGACGCCGATATACTAGACAGTGCGGATTTGGTTAACAATCTCTCCAGTATGAGGGGCAAGCTCACAGCGGGTTAGGACAGATCTTCAGTCTAGTGGCCAAAGAAATGCGAGAGGCGCAAAGGGGAGCCAGCATGTCTGGACCTCTCGCAGCGCAACCTGGTGCGGTCAGCCGATCACACTACCACCACCGACCGGCGTTGGAACTGCCGGGCGGTCCCTAGAGTAGTATAACTCTTTCGTCCTCGTCCCTCCGAAGGACCCATATCCACAATCAAGGCCCTGTCCTCCTTGAGGTTCAAGACTTCCGTCAAGGTCGCTTCCAGCAATACCCTCTCCTTGGGAGATAGATCGCAGATGAAAACCGAGTATTGGGCCGGTTCACCGAACCCGTTCATCTTCTTGTAGGTTCGGGCCAGGCGCTTGGGATCAGAGACGTCGTAGCATACGAGAAACCTGTTTCGCATGCCTACCTCGTCCTGAACGCCGGATAGTCGGGCAATTCTCCGAGCAGATACCGGGACAGCAACCTGGCCTGTACCTCCAGGATGCGCCGGTAGCTGACCGCGTATCCGAACAGTGGGTGAGTAACCAGCGCGTCCATCCGCCGTTCATAGGCTTCTATCACTTTTCGGCGTCCACGCTGGGTAAGTGCCGCTGAGTCTCCCCGCGTAATGAAGTGTTCTGGTCCCAACTCTCCGTTGTTGATGAGGCCAAGGCACACTGAGTCGGCTGTCAGAGGCCGGAATTCCTCCACCAGATCCAGGGCAAGAGCCGGCTTGCCGTACTTCGGCTGATGATAGAAGCCCAGGTAGGGATCGAATGCCACCGTGGAGGCGGTGACCATTGCCTGCTTGATCAACATTGCGTAGAGGAACGAGAGTACGGCGTTCACCGGGTCTCGGGGAGGCCGCCGGTTGCGCCCATGAAAGTCGAAGGAGAAGGACGGTGATTTGATCATCCCCGGAAACTCGGAGAAGTAGGTCCGGGCCGCAGCTCCCTCGATGCCCAGCAAGGTATCCAGGGAGTACACCGTCCTCACGCGACCCGCCAGGCGATCCAGCTCTTTCAGGATCGAAGCAGGGGCCTCCCGGTGGTTTCGGCGCAGCAGAGTGCGGCAGTTCTTTATCTTGCCGAAGACCGTCTGGCGGGCAACGGGCAGAGCGGTCTCCGGTGTCATGGCCCCGAGATATTGTCGGCAGCGCAGTTCCACATTCTTGTGGCCCATACCACTGGTCGTGCCACTGAACCATCCGCCATAGGTGAAGTGGGGATGCTCCGGTCGCACAGTTCGCGGACTGCTTGGGCAGTGACTTGGACGTTGCCGAAGACGGCCAGGTGTGAGACGTCCATAAGCCGTACCTCTCCAGCGATTGTCCCTTTAGCTTCACATCCAGCTGGTCCCCCGACTTACCGACCACTGCTCCCTGGGTCTGGACATAGACCGGGATAGCGTCATCTCGGGCCGGCGCCATCCGGCGAACGTCCTCGGGCTTGGATGATTGGCCTTGCGTGGAGAGAAAGTTCACCTCGTCGGGGAGGCAAATGCCTACCAGGGAGCATCTTGGACACTTGGGGCTATCGGCCAAAGGCGGGGGAATACGGCCCGACGAGGCCATAGTACGAATGCCCGTCAGCAGCTCCAACGTGCGTTCGACAAGGGAGTCGTCGAGTAGGACCTCCACCCGCTGTCGGGACTCCACGAATACAGCATTCCCTTGGCGCAGGTATATCCGTTGGCGCGGAGAAGCAGTCCCTGGATGCAGATATGGACCCGTTCCGGCTCCCAGGCTCCATCGGCAACATCGGGGACCCTGCCACGTTTGTAGTCCACCGGAGTCACCACCTTGCCACTACCCTCTACCAAGTCGATGCGAGCGATTATGCCCAGGGAATGGTCGGAGAGCATCACAGAGCGGGCATGAATGGTTCTGGGTGCGTCGTCGTCTCGGTCTGTAGATCGGCCGATACATCCCGCGGGACGAGTTGGCAACTCTCCAGAGGGGCGGTCCACCATCCGGCGCTGGAAGCGCCCCTCGACGGTATCCACGCTGTCCTTGAATTCTCCTTGCACCCATTCCAGGTAGGCCAGGCGGGGGCAGTAGGCGTACTCGTTGAGCATCCGGGCGGGGACCAGCTCAGGGATGGCATGGTTGGCGCCGGCTCTTGATGTGTCAGTTGGATTTGGTCCCTCGGTGGAGGTTGTCAAGGCCGCCCCATTTTTCTGGAGAGTTTGCTGCCCTAGTTGGCTCACTGGTGAGCTAGGAGTGTCGAGAAAGTCAGACTGACCGTGAAGGGGAGAAACTGCGATACCGGCCGACATTCAAGCGTTGTGACCGGAAGACCTCTTGGACTCCCAAGGCGGCAAGCTGAGCGCGATCGGGAGAGTCCCCACATAGCCCATGGTGAGCCAACAGTGACCGGACCGTATCCAAGCTGAGCGAGGGTTCCCAAATGGGCCATGTGAAGAAAGTGTCTCTCGCACGAGTTCCCCGGAACCCTGTTGTCACCAATGAACGTCCCACCGGCATGACCGGAAAAAGCGGCATCCCCTCAAACGCCAGTCGGTTGGCCCCCCATTCCGTGCCAGGGGTGTCTTTGCTGGGGTCTCGCCACCGGTGGGCATACCTGCGGTCATCCTCTGGGTCCCAGCGTAAAGAAAATCGCTGGTCCGAGCGGGTCCAAGGGAGAAACAGGGCCTTTTCGAGGGTATCACGGTTGGCATGGTCTGCTAAATCGCGCATGGTCCGGAGGAAGTGCTGATGGCCCGCCCCACTCAGTGTACGTAGAGCCGTGTTCTGGACATGGCCGCCGCGGGCTTGGATGGACTCGCAGGCAAAGGCGCATAGGAAGTCGGCCTCTGCCCTCCCCTCCAATGGCGCCGAACTTGCGTCGGCCGCAGCTTGCATGAAAGGCCGTAAATCGGCGGTAGAGAAGGCAAGGTTGGCGCCGATGCCCAGAGCACGATGCCCGGGACGCATTCTGGTAAACGTTTCCAGGCCGTCGAGGGCCTCCGCTTCGGTCAGTCCTCCCGGTACCGAGTGGAGCCGGGGGCACCACGCATCCCGCGCCACCCACGAGAGCCTGACTTGGCGCTCTGGCCAGGCGATGGTGAGCCCCCTCAGAGCTCCGAGGGCCGCCAGGAACGCTAGTGGGTTCGCCCCATCTAGACCTGTCAAGAGTACGCCTGACTCAGGGTCGTACGGGAGTTCAATGTTGCTCATGGCCCCATTCCCTCTTGTCCGGGTCCCCTTGCGTTTCGGGTATTCTGCTCCTCCTCGCTGCACCGATGGTCGGCTACTCGCACCAGGGCTTCAAGCCAGGCCAGTCCCCACCAGCCATGGCGGCGCACAAGCCGCCAAAACCGTTCCGGGACACCGCTATCCAGACGTTCCAGTCCGGTGCTGCTGCAGGCGGACAAAGGATAACCGAGGACCGCTTCATCCACCTGTATCGGATCCGGGTCGTTCACCACCGGGGCGAACGGGCGGCAGCGGCCATGATGGCTTGACACTAGATGGAGCACTAAGTCTGGGTCGTGGGCTGATTCAAGGAGAGGGCCTACACTCTCGACCAAACGAACAGAAAGTAACTCGTGGCGGCCGCCGGTGGGAAACCCGCTATCACGACCGGCGCGCAGGTACTCCCTGCGGCTTGCAGGCATCTCTGCGGACTTGGCAAGCAGTACCCCGGCCGCCCTTGCCGCCCAGGGACTCCCACCGTGTAACAACGCTTGAAACCGCGGGTCCGCCTTCCCGAAATCGTGGAATCGGGCTGCCAATTCGAGGTCGTGCTTGAGTCTAGCGGGAAGCCCGACGCCGTGGCAGAAACGTGCGGTCCACCGCGCAACCCCCTCAAGGTGCCGTTCCAGAGGAACCTCCACGGTGGACGAGAACGCATCGTCCTCGTCCGTGGGAGTGCTGAGCCTGGCATCGTCCCGGGAGACCCTGAAATGGCTTCGCAGCACGAATCCCCCTCCGGGATGCGGCAGGAGCTTGCGGCGGCTCTTGGGGCTTTGGCACCAAGCTTGCGCTGCTGACCTGAGCCACGCCTGTGTATCACTGCTGGCGACCGCTTGCTCCAGTAGTCGCTGGACCTCTTCGTCATCCTCGGGGATGTCGTCTCGCCCGGCCATGTTCAGCAACGCCGCGCGTTCCGAGCATTCGGGCCACGATTCAAGGGCCTTCTCGTTCACGCGCAGGAGAGCGAAGGATCGCGATAGGAGATGGGCCTCATCCCCGACGTCAATCGCCAGACCGCCGCCGGCTTGTCGCGATGGAATGTGCCCAAATACGTCCCATCCACCAAGTTCGACGGGGATGACCACCGTGTCACCAGGCCGCAACTGGTTGCCGTATCCAACCAACATGCTTTCGCTCGGTCCGCGCCAACATAGAACCCAACGATTGGTCCGCGCCGGACCGTCCTGCCGGTCGGCATCCTCGGCACTGCCAGCCGCTAGGTCGCTGAGGTTCTCTGCTCTGTTCTCACCTCCAAGCCATGATCTCAGCAGAGGGAGAGGCACGGGAATACACTCTGCCGAAACCGGAGGGCAGAGGCTAACGATGTCCCTCTGCATTTCTAGAGTCATATCCTGCCGCAAGTCGGAACGCCAGCAGACCTGCACGTCCGGTGCACCAAGCTCCGGCCCATGCAAGAAGATGGACACGTCAGGGTCCGGGTCGGGAGTGGGCGAGGTCTGGACCCAGGCGTCGATGTGGGCCGGCAACATCACCGGCGCGTCGGGCGCAGGTGCGGAGAGCCTGCGCAAGAGGTCTTGCCGCTCCGTCCCAGACAAGGGCAGCAGCTTCTCAAGGGCTTCGTATCCCAAGTCTATTTCGCCATCCTTGGACTGGTCCTTAAGCCACTCCCAGGTCTCTGGAAGCGCCTCTCCGTATATGGGATCGATCCTGCTCCGGGAGCTGAGTTGGTTGGACCGGATCATGACCACAGCCCGGGAGGCAATTGGACGGCCTCCCCGGTTGAGCCGTCCGAAACGCTGTCGCAGAGCGTCCAAGCTGGCGCACTCGGTAACCAGGGCGTCGAAGTCGAGGTCCGCGCCGACCTCAAGGGTCTGGGTCGCCACAACGAACCTGACTTGCTCTTGGCCCCGGTCGTGACCCGTTTTCAGATCGTCGACACTCCGGGTCGCGTAATCGTGGTCAATGGGCCGCATACGGCCTGTCAGCAGGACTGACTCTTTTCCGAGCCGGTCCAACACATGGTGGACCCCCTTTGCGGTGGCAACACGGTTGACGATCACCCCGATTGCCCTGCGGTCCTCGCTTACTAGCTTGGTCGCTTCCTGGGCGATGCGTTCCGCCCACTGCGTCGTGCTGTCGGCGTTCCTAGCCACTCGGACCTGAACAAGCTTGGCTGGTTTGGCGCAGCCAATGCGTGTGCCCAAGACCGCGTGACCCATGTCTTCATCGCTGGCCATGAACGGAGCTTCGATCCCAGGGGGCAAGGTGGCCGAGAGCAAGGTCAGATAGAAGGGAGAGGTGAGGATGCTGGATGCCCCGGTCGTCCATAGCCTGTACTTACGTACCCGCTCTATGCTCTGCCGGAAGGGGTTGGCGCAGTGGGCCTCGTCCAGGATCACCAGACTATCGTTGGCAGCCATTCCCGCGTGAATCGGCCACATGTAGTTCCTGGGCCCATACCCCCGGAACAGGAGGCGGGAACCGAATTGGTCCACCGTGGAGACGACTACGGATGGTTGCAGGGGAGACTTGAACCATTTGTCATCCCGGTACATCCCACCGCGCATCTGAAACACCGATAGCGGCTCCGCGTCGGCACATGGGGCGTCGCCGGAGCATACGTTGCCAGAGGCCAGGAGACGCAGACGGTCGGCCACTTCCTTTACGATGCCGGTCCGGGCACTCTGCAACCTATCGGCCAACGTCCGGGCTCGTTCATAGGTAGCATCCACGATTACTCGCCTGTCCACCACGAAAAATACGCGGCGGGGGGCTGTGCGGCCTGCCGGCTCCAGTCGTGCCTGGCAGGCCAGACCGAATACCGCTATGTCGATGCAGGCGGTCTTGCCTGCCGCCGTGGGCAACGCCAGCCCCTCCGGCCAGGCTGGGTCGCCCGGTCCGGCATCTGCCACCCGACGGGCCAGCCGTGACTGCCAGGGGAAAGGGCAATAGCCGTAGACCTCTTTGAAGAACTCATCGAATTGGCCGGCTGTCAGGTCTACCACTAATCGCCTTCCCTGGCCCCGGACACCGGCTTGCAAAGCCCGTAGCCCCTATACTTACCAGCGCCCAGGAGTACGGGGCCGCGTACCGGTTCATCAAATGTGCAGACAACGTGGGAATGCCTCATCCGGCCGTTGTCCGATTTGCGGTGCAACGGCGGGAAGTCCCGGCTGTGCGGAGTGCCCTCGTGAAGGCTGACTGGCGTCATGACCACACCGCTGGGACGAGGCAGGCCGGCCCGATCGCAAGCCTGCTTGATCATCTCCTCGAGTTGCGCATCTTTGTCCCTTCCCTTGGGGTGCCGCTCAAACACGATGGGTGTCACCGTTGCCCACTGCTTGGATTCCCTAGTCCACGTACCATTGCGCAACGCTCGAGGAGACGAGTCGCGGCGCTCCATCTCCAACTGCCAGTCGAAGATTCTTCCCTCATACACATGGACCGTTCTCAACGATCCGTCCGGGCGGAATCCAAGGACTGGGTTGAGACACCGGGCGACTTCCCCCTGGGCTACGTGACTGGGAATGGCCAATGCCACTCCCAGTAGATGGCCGTCGGCGTGCTCACTCCCCACGTAGGGGAGTGGAAGGAATGCCAGGTGGGGTCTCTGTGACGGTCTCCCATCTGAAGAGTGCCCGCTGACCCATTCAGGGACAGGCTCTGGGCAGCACTTGACGATGGTGTTCCGGAGTCCCTCCATCAAGACAAGAGTGCTTTCCAGACCCAGCAACCGTCCCTCGACTCTCCTTAGGACCAGCATTTGGGAGTCGAAGACTGGACCCGCAATTTCGGGCGGACCATCCGGACGGGGCCTGGCATACGCGGCCCAACGCGACCGTTCGGGGCGTCGCTCGTTGGCGTACTGTTGCTCAAGGTGGGCAAGTCTGCCCGGACCGGGGACGCGCAGGGAAGCCATCGGGACGCCCTCCGTGGGGACCAGGTTCGGGACAAGTGGTTGGTCTTCGACCCATGCCTGGACCATCGATGCCGAGTGGCCCACTCTGATCATCTTGCTACACAGAGACTCGAGACCTTCTCGGACCTCCTGAGGTGGCTCGGAGTCCCACGCCAGGTATACCGTGGGGTTGTGTGGGACGGCTACAGGAAACTGCCTCGGTTGCCTGCCACGCCGCTCGGGAAGCAGCTGTACTCCGGACTCGGTCTGTTCTGGGGTGGGTGGTCTTCCCGGCCTTACCTTGGGCGGCGTGGAATCGTTTACGGGCACGAACGCAGTCTGTGTATCCCTCTCAGAATACCCGCTGGCCAAGATCCCAGGCGGGTCTTGGCTCTCCAACCAGCCGAGGGCGGTACGCTCCCTTTCGTCCCCATCGGTCTCGAAATAGGATGCTGCCAGGGCCATGAACACACGATCGGGATGTGGCGGCCACTCGGGTCGGCTTCGGTCGGCGGAGTCGGTGGCCATCGCCCACCCCGTGAGGTAGCGTACTCCTATGGCTACCACTATGACTCTCCCTCGCTGTTACCCTTGACTGCTGCCGACAACTCCTGGCTATCACGGACCAGGGCCACCAGCTGGGGAGACGGGCTCAACACCATCTCCTGGTCCATCCAAGGCAGACCAGCCTTCTTCGCCTCCTCGATAGCCTGGATGTACACGCTCCTGGCCTGGTCCACTGGAAACTCGAGCAGAGGCTCCTCAGAACCGGGGCTGGCAAGCACTTCCCAGGCTGTGGGGCCTGTTGGGAATAGCAAACAGCGGCTGCGCAGGTCGGCCCCTTTCTCCCGGGTCAATGCTGCAGCGAACAGGGCTTGGGCAGCCAGCGCGGTGCGGGCTGCGAGGTCGGTATCATGCTTGGCATGAGAGCCGTTAGTCGGAAATCTAAGACGCCGCAGGGCCGGCAATGACAGCACGGTCGTCTGGACCGCCTTGCTGATGGTAAACCCGCCATCGACAATGCTGGGGGTGATATTCCCGTGATTGACCTCAGCGGGCCGTACACCGGTCTTGGAGACACCTTCGGCCTGATTCAATGTCCAACCGCCATCGGCCGTTCTATAGACGGGCCCCGCGCTTCTCATCACTTGGGCAGGGTCGATCCTGCTGCTCGTCCGAACCCCCTGCTGTGCGTGCAGGCCAATGATCTCCGATACCAACGCCCTCTGGAATTTCACTCCAAGGCCTCCTCGAGGTCCGGTGGAATCCCACATCCCGAACACCAGAGCGGTCGGGCACAGCTCAAACAAGGCCGTAGCGTTCTTGAGGTCTACCGAATCAATGCGTTTGCCCTGCTCGGAACGCCTGAACGGTACTCCTTCCAGCAAACTGTCCCGTAGGAGGGCATCGGCGATGCGGTGAGGCGCCTCCAGGCTGGTTACCTTGAATGGCTTCGGCAGATCATGGGCCGTGAAATCCACGGTAATGACAGGTAAGGGTGACCTCTGCGATTCCCATTCTTCCAGCAGCGCCAGCTCCATCCGGTTGGCCTGAGACTGCACGGAGTCCAACAGGACACACGGCACCTCAGCTCCATCGATCCAGCGAAACTCGGTGGCGTACCGTCCTCCCTCGTAGGTGGGTGGGAAGATCTTGTCCCCGGGTCCCCCGGCTGGTTGGTATTCGGATACGCACCGGAACGCCGCAGCGCTCCCTGCCAGGGCTTCCTTGATGCGGTCCAACGTCAGGGTCTCCATCATTGTTGATTCTCCACAGTCAGATTAGAGGGTCTGTTGCCGTGGGAGCAAACCTTGCTTCGAATGGGACCGGCTGTTGAACACGATCCTGGTGCGGTCCCTGACTTGTCTGTCGAATGCGTGAAGCCTTTCCCTCCACGTATGTACCATGCCAACGGCAAGCGGATCCTCTCGATAGTCCATTT
Source organism: Dehalococcoidia bacterium (assembly GCA_965207305.1). Taxonomy (GTDB): domain Bacteria; phylum Chloroflexota; class Dehalococcoidia; order Lucifugimonadales; family JAGWBF01; genus JAGWBJ01. The sequence continues at coordinate 1,280,732 of CBDBMB010000003.1, forward strand.
GTCCATAACAGCATCTAGTTTACCACGTAAGACGTATCTTAGACGTATTGTAAGGCTCTCATGCCATATCAATGGTGTGTCAGTAGCCCCTGCAAGCCCTATCATCTAGAGGCCCCCCAGTTCTAAGGCCCCAGTAGGGCTAATGCCCATGAAGGGCAGCGGTGATCGGTCAGACCGGCTGGAGGCCCTAACGGTCCGCCCGGTGGTTGATTGAGTTGTGAGACAAGATTCCCCAACCGTTACTTGGTCGTCTGCCCCTTACTGTAGTGGAGTCATGATAAGGGCCTGGCTTCTGAGCAAGGCGCTGGTCCTGACGTTAGGGTTGTGGTGACTCAGTCCGACGGGGAGCACCCCGGTGAAGATCGCGCCTGCCCAATGCGCCGACGTAGACCGCCAGGCTGTGTGGGAGCGGTTGAACGCCCACGACATCAGCCAGAACGAGGTGGCGCGGCGGGCCGGGGTCAACTCCGGCTATCTCTCCCAGATCATGAACGGCCGTCGCACCCTGTCGCCTGGAGTGCTGAGGAGGCTGCACGGGGTGCTCTTCCAGCGGACGGCGGCGGAGCGTGGTAATGCCCGCCGAGGTGAAGGTGCTGGGCTGGCGCAAGGGAGACCGGACGGGGATGGTCGTGAAGGGTGCCGGCGGTCCTGGGCGCGGAGACGGAGGAGGCACGGTTCGGGTCGGCGGTCGAGTGCCCTGGGGGGCGAAGGCGTACTCCGCCTTCCGCGTCGGGTACGACGGCATGGGCCAGGTGTCCGTGGAGCACGTGGTCGAGCGGGGGTGCTCCGCCATGCTGAGGCAGGCTGAGCCGGCCGCGGCTTAGCTGTCTGCTATCGGACCATCGCCTGGAACAGCAGCGTGACTAAGAGCGGGTTGGCGCGGGGCGCCAGGCCGGAACGATCAGGGGGAGGGTATCAGCGATGCCCTCCCCCTGACCAGTACTTCGAAGTGCAATGAGTTACCGGCGGCAGGCAACCTGAGACACCTGAACAAGCTGGAGGAGACGTCTGGGAAGTGATTGACCTCCCCTAAGAACAGCACGTTTCCGGTTTCAGCCATCTTGGCGAAGTCGGACAGTACGGCAATGAGCGAGGGGTCATCTACGACCGGCATCAACGAATACTCACCTACCCCTGGGGCACCAACGGGCCGTCGCCCTAGCCACGGGCCGCCTTTCATTTGTCGATACAATCCTCGCACACCGTACCGTCCGAGGGTTGAGTAACGGCGGGGTTGGGAGGTTCGTCTCTCAACAGCCAGTGCTGCTTTACGGCCCTCTCGATGTACTCATGGGCCCCGGCATCAGGAGGCCAGTCTGGGCAATCGGGACAACAATGCCAATGATGCGGGTCCCCCCTCAAGCTACGATATGTGATGACCCTGGGTTCGCTCACAGGTGAGACTCCTTCCGAAGGGCTCTACCGTAGACGTTGGTGAACGAAAGGGCTACGGCGTCATGCTCAACAGGCCGGAGTCCAGCGCAGCCTGGAGAGGCAAGGGGGGCGCACCGAATCGTGGTGTGTCCCTCTTCTTGACTCTATCCAGTTTGGCCGGCTGCCAAAGCCTAGCTGGGATTAGCGCCTCGGAACATGAGCCGCTTCTCTAGACTTTCCTGGCTGCTAGATTACCCTTCAGTGCGTTCACCTCTTCCTAGGATAGACAAATGTGTTTTGCCAAGCCACATAGGGAAGATAGGGCCTCGTTCCGATGGAACCGTCCGGTTGTAGGTCCGCCTCGAAGAACCAGAAATCCTCACCCATTGGGGATACATAGTGCTTGGCAAGCACCACGTCCAAAATGGCTTGTCTATGTTCTTGCGTTGTGCGGCGACCGAATATCACCCCTTTCAACGCTTCTATTGGGTATTGAACGGTGTACTTGGCAGGTCCTAGGTCTTGGTCCGCAAACAAGTTCAATCGGCAGAACATACGGACTTCTTTCTCGGCTTCCCAGTGCTTTTGTTTGGTGAGCAGGTTATAGCGGCTAAAGTCCCTCTGCCTTTCTCTGGCCTCCCTAATTTTGTCCTTATCCTCCGGGAGATACGGACAGATGGGGCTAGGCTCACCACTTTCGTCAGTGAATAGCCTTTCGTATTCAGATAAGGTTAGTAACGGAACGTTGGCAAAGAACTCTATTTCGGGTTTCTCAAGTTGGTACGAAACCTCTTCAAACTCTACAGCGTCGCAGTGTTCGGGTGGCCGGAGGTTCGCCAGGTTTTTTCTGTCGAACACCAAACAGACCCCGGCGTGGTTGTCTGCGTACACCGACCATAAGAAAGGATTAGTAAAGTCATCGGTGAAGCATGCTACCCTCCACTCGGACAGAAGTAGCTTGCCCATCCCTTGCACGAACCTGCTAGGAAAGTCATCTAGCGGCGGAAGCCCAACCCCCTGAAAGAAGCGATGATGCTCAGGTGGGGTCAGCTTCGAGAGTATTGACCGCAATTCGAAGTAGGAGACGGGAGACGTGCGTTGCCTCAACTCGGTCAGTGTCTCCGCTCTTTGGGCGCTGTAGCGATCACGTAATCGAATGACTTCGTTATCGACGGCCATGGACAGCTCTGACCCTTCCAATGGGCGGTAATCGGGTAATAGTACGTGATGGCCGGGCAGGAAGAGGCTTCGTATCATCGTCGAGGCAACGAACGACCTCCAATAGTACGTAATCAGATTGGACCACAATAATTCATCTCCTCGCCAAACCACGTTCACGGTTTCCTCTGCGGGGTCGTTCAATTGCTCTGGTCTGGCGAGATAGATAGTCTGTCGATAAAGTTCCTTGCGAGACCCAATGAGAGCGTCAACGGAACGAAATCTGTAGACCTTATCTGGCTTTGGAACGACACTCAACATAGCAATTCCAATATATCATTGACCGCCGCTCTGGAATGTGTTCTCAGGATCATAGTTTTTCTGATCCCCGGCTTCCAAGGGTGGCATGTCTGCACGCCCAATGTCATAGGTCCAGTAACTCGCCTATCGCTTTCGGCGCTACGCAACGTTATCTCCAGTGAAGAGCTTAGAGCAACGTCTCCTAACTTAAGGGCACTCCCCAAATGGGACAAGACGGGCCTCGACCATGGTTGGATAACCCAAAGTCTACCCGTGCACTGAGCACTTCAACAAGGGCCCGGATACCAGTAGTCTTCTATCGCGGCGGGGAACCTCGCCCTGGACTTCGAACTGAGTCTCAGCGTCGCCATATAGTTATCGATGTGTTCAAGGGCCTAAACACATATGGATAGTGCCAAACAAACTGCCATTGTCGGGGTTCTGACTGGTTATGCCCGCGATCACCCTTCCATGGGCTGGTATTTGTATATTTCCTCCAAAATGCTCTTGGCCCCAAGGCTTAGGCACGTCGCTTGCATTACAAACTTAGTGGGGAGCCTTCCTGCTTCTTCGATGAACCGCCAGTCGATGGAGGCGTCCTTGCACCTTTTGAGTAGTTTGCCAATTGTCCCCCAACATTGGTCAGGCAGACTTTCGCCCCGTTCCTTCAAGGCACGCTTGTGCTCCTGGAATAGGGGCTTGTAGTTCGCCTCGATTGACTGTTTTCTTCCCCCATTGAGTTTTTGGAAGAGCTTGTGCAGGTCGTGGGTGGCTGGCGCAGATTCGTCAGCATGGTCCTGTTCATAAGCGAATTTGAGGGCCAGTTCCACCGCCAAGGCTAAAAGGACAACCCTGCCCTGATATTGACCGAACTCCTCCTGTGTATCGACAGGGAGCTTGTCCAGGGATTTTTCAGCCACCACGTGCCTCATTCTGTCAGGAAGCCCCGCTTCGATCTTCTCTGCGGCGGTCAATAGACCTTCTACGGCCCTTGGGGTTTCTGGCCTCTTTCTTTCCGGGCTAGATGTCTTGCAACATGAACCAACCATTGTCCTCTTTCTCGTCTCTTGCTGTTGTAACTAGCAACTCTACAAGCCTGGATGCGGAGGGGGAGGATTGTCGTGGGTCCGTCCCATCAGATCCGTAGGTACCGGAGGCGTACGCTAGTGTTCTCTATCAACATCGCCTGTCTCGTCGAGGGGCCTGATGCCCAAGGCCACATCAAGGTCCCGGTCGCAATCGCCCTTCCTACGTAATTCCGTTCCCCTTCCAAACTATACCTCCTGAGTCGTAACTGTTACGTATTATAGACGCCATGACCACCCTGAGTACCCTTTCCGCGACCTCCTAGGCCGGCGAACAGGGGCGTCGATGCCCAGGTCCTCCGCCAGCTTCCTGAGAGCCCGGCTGGACCGCCGGTTGGGCCAGCTCTCCCCGCTTCGCCACCGCCTTATCGTGATGGGATAGACCCCAGACACTTGGCGATATCCTGCCAGGTCATGCGGCTGTGCTTCTTCAACTGCTCTGGGTACTGCGGCAGGTCGTCTGTTATCTCCCAAGTCCCGGTGCTCTCTCGCGGTCGAGACGGACGCCGAGTGGACGGCCTGGGATTTTCGTGACTGGCACCATGTTGACGTAGATATCCCAGAAATGGGAGTCCCCAGGGCAACCTTAACCATTACAAGCCGCCTACGCTATCTGCTACTCGATAGTCAGTACGGGATCCGGCGGGCTCTCTACGCTTCGACCGTGGGCGACCAGATGGAAGTAGCAGACATATGATAGACGCAGGCCCATATCCTCTACGTATTCTCAGCGTATCGTTTCGGTATCATCTTTGATATGGTCTCGGAGGATGGGAAGGCAGATGAACCGGTGCAACTACCAACTGGAGGTGGCAGAACGAGGACCTGCGAGAGCGCCTCTCCAGGCTGAGCGCGGCCAAGTCTGAGGGGTCGGTCCAAGGCGATGTGCTAAAATGACCGCATGGCCCAGTTCACCGAAACGACCGTCAAGACCATCGCTCTGACCTGCCCCGACTGTGACGGAGACAAGGTGATAAAGATTGGGAAGCAGAACGGACAGCAACGCTACATGTGCAAGGCTTGCAAGACCAAGTTTCGGACCAACGGCAAGGCACGGCTCATGGACGCGGAGCTCATGGGGAGCGCCATTCAGGACTACTACAGCCGGAAGTCGTACAAGCAAATAGCCGAAGGGCTGGAGAAGGAGTACGACATCCCCGAACCATCCAATGCAACGGTGTTCGAGTGGGTCAAGACCTACACGGATGAGGCGGTCAAAGGCATGGCGAACCAGGAGGCCAAGACCGTCGGCGGCCATTGGGTGGCCGATGAAATGGTGGTGGACCTCGGAGCGAGGAAAGCCTACAACTGGAACATCATGGACGAGGATACCCGCTACATCCTCGCCTCGTACCTGTCATACAGGCGGGACGGCCATGCGGCTAGGGCCGCGATACGCAAGGCCGCGGCAGCAACCGACAGGCCGCCTAAGAAAATCACAACCGACAAGTGCCGGGCCTACATCAAGCCCATCAAGGGACATCCTTCCCGAAGCGAAGTACGTCCAATCGGAGTGCATTACCGCCAGCGTCAACAACAACCTTTCCGAGCGGTTACACGGGACGTTCAGGACCGCATCAAGTTGATGCCATCGGTACGGTTGCCAAGAACACGATGAACGCGGCCCTGACAGCTTTTCGCAGAGGTGAGTCATGACCGATGCCTACTGGATTTATGCTACATCCCCGACTTTGGGCATTAAGCAAACCGGTCGCACCGGCAAATGGCTGCTATTCCTACCGAAAGAAGAGCTGGACGCTGTGTGGCCCAAGATTGCTGAAGCAACCGAGAATGGCCTGCTAGGCATCGAGGCCAAAGCCTCGACTGCTAAGCCAAACCCAAACAGCACCAGTTCTAAGGCCGGCCTTATCTGTGTTTACACCTATGATGCCGATGACGTGTCCGATGTTAAGAGAGTCCTAGAGCAGCTCCGTGCCTTGGGTTTCAAGTCCAGGCTAAATTACAAAGAGGATGAACAGACCCACCAGGGGCATTATGCCCAAGACAACCCCGGCGCAGTATCGATATTTACCAGCCCGGCTGGCTCCCTGGACCTCAGACACCCCAAAAAATGGACTGGTCGTCGGCTGGTATAACGGCACGGCGGGCGCGCCCGCCGTGCTGCCTGAGGGCCCTATATGGCCCAAACCCTATAGGCAAACGAAACCGTGGCGCGGAGTCTGTGATATGCATCTCACCAGGATGCGATTCGGCGGAGTGCCGCCGTTCGCCGAACCGGTTGAAGTCAGATTCGACGAACGGGTCAACCTGTTCGTGGGGGCGAACGCGACTGGAAAAAGCAGGCTGCTGTCGGAGATTGACGAGTACTTTAACGATAAAGATGCCAAGCGCCACCTGTTTTTGGAACCTGGTCAGGAAAATCTGCGACTGGTCTTTGCCGAAGAAAGGGAGAGGGCCGACGATTGGCTGGAGGGTAAGAACATTCTCCTCGCCGACCCGGAGTTTTCCAACGCCTACTTGGGTGTTGGTGTCAATAAGACTCCACGCCCACCGGTGATTTACATCGGACCTACCAGAATCGGATTACCCGGCATATCCGAGTTCGGCGAATGGGATTCTTACGGTTCGGCTGTGGAGGAGGTGCTGTCAGGGCCGTTCTGTGGGGCCAGACTGAAAGCTGCCATCGACATGATGTACGTCAAAACGCTCGGAATGTACGAGCAGGAAGAGCGGGAGGAAACGCCAACCGGGGAACGAAGGGCTTGGAATTTCATACACGTGGACAATGTGGCTTATTCGTGCGCCAAGTCGATCTGCGAGGAACTGCTCACCTCAGCCAGGGCTCGAAACTATCCGACCGGCCTCGACATTGAATTTCTCGCAGACCAACCCTTGGCTGATCTTAAAGGCGTTTCCATAAACCGGATGCTTGGTATATCTACCACGGATACACCCAGGTTCGGCCACATCCGCCCCGAAGAACGGCCCATTGGCCTGGGAGGGAACGGGTCCCCGCCGATTTACGTTGGTGATCTAAGCTCGGGATCACAGTCAACCCTCTTATGGATACTGTGGTTGGCATTGAAGATGCTGAATCACTACGAATTCGCCAACGGATGGAATGAACGGCCGGCCGTCCTGCTGATTGACGAGATCGAGAATCATTTGCATCCGACTTGGCAGCGGCGGGTAATTCCGGCCTTGCAGAAGCATTTTCCGGGATTGCAGATATTCGCGACAACACACTCACCGTTTGTTGTCGCCGGGCTGAGGGCAGGGCAGGTGCATATGCTGAAGCGCGGTGAAGATGGAGTGGTTACAGCCAGCACCAACGAGCACGACATCGTCGGCTGGACTATCGATGAGATTTTGCGAACGTTCATGGCGGTTGACGAACCGACAGACCAGTTGACAGTCAACCGGGCGAGTCGTTTGCGCGAGTTGAGGGGGAAGGAAACGCTCAGCGACGCCGAGGCGAAGGATATGGCCGAACTGCGTCGCCAGGTGAACGAGGATTTCATTTCCAGCAGCACGCCTCTGGAGGCGCAACGGGAGCGCTATGGAGACATGATGCTGGAATTCCTGCGGTCCCGGCAATCCGAATTGTCGCAGGACGGCAGCTAGGCGGCGATGCGGTGGATTGACCGCGGACCGGAGCCGGGCGGCGTCCAAGGGTACGCCCGGCAGTTCACGCAGGGATGGGTCGAATACTTTCGAGACAGGGTTGGGGAACGTCCCAGCGACTCCTATTGGCGAGAATTCAGAGAGTTGCTTGGCAATCGCTCCGGCAACATCTGCTGGTACTGCGAGCGGCTATGCCTAGGAGATGCGGATGAGGCCGGAAGGATGCCCACGGTTGACCATTTCAGGCCATTGAGCCGCTATCCCGGATTGGCCTACCAGTGGTCCAACTGGATTTTCAGCTGCCGCCGATGCAACGGCGAGAACAAGCAGGACAAATGGCCGGCCTCGGGCTACGTCGACCCGAGCGCCGCCGACGTACAGGAGCGGCCGGAACGGCATTTTGACTACGACGCTGAAACGGGGGAGATAATCCCCATGCCCGGGTTGCCTTCCGAGGCCCGTGAGAGGGCGCTGCGGACGATAGACGACCTAGGGTTGAACAAACTGGACGTGCGGTTCTATCGCCTGGATTGGACACGCCGGTTTACCGCGGACCTCCAGGCGCTCCCCGAGATCGACCGTCCCGCATTCGCTGAATTCTCCACAAGAACCGGGGTGGAATTCGTCGGTGCCACATCGATGGTGGTTCGGCAACTGCGGTCGTAGCCGGGGATCCAGTAGCGCGTCGAGCGTGACATCTCATAGAGCGACCCCTCCGCCTTCCTTTTTGGCACTTGCGTTCACCAATTGCTGTGGAGGGCATCACGATCGGGGCTTCAGCGGCTCTAGTCTTCGGTCTGCCTGGCTGCGGGGCGAGCGGCAGTGGTACGACGAGGCCGAGAAGCGCCGCCGGCAGGTCAGCTTTGTCGACCTCGATTGCCCGTCGCACAACGTCATGTATCTGACATGGGAGTGGTGGCTCAAGCCCCCCCCGCAAGGGCAACCGCGCCGACGTAATGTTCGTGGTCAACGGCGTACAGGTAGCCATCGTTAGAGACACCAGCACCCCAACTCGCCGAGGCCTTGACCTCAACGACGGGGCCGACGACTCTGGAGTCAGTCCTCCGGTGTGTCCAGCTGTCCCCGTCGCACCTGCGCGAGCCTCTGAAGAACGTCGATTTGCCCGCAGAGTTCTTTCGCTGCCTTCGACACTTCGGACAGTTCCGGCTCAGTCAAAGCCACTGAGCCGTAAAGCGGGTGTGAGATTTTGTACCAAGTCCCGCCCGGTTGGGAAGGACTAGGCTTTCCGGAAGCCGTGATCGCTTCAGTCCACGACGAATTGCCTACCAACTGGCCGTGCGCCAGTGCATTCCGTTTACTGTATACGGCGTCCAAGGCCCGGCGCAGGTCCTTGACGCACTCATCGAAGTCCCCCCTCCACTTCTTCTGCCAATCCTTTCCGGGTGTTTGTTCAAGGATGTGAGGCAACCACTTTTCCAGTCGCTTCAAATCTTCGGAGATGTAGCTTCTCTCGCGGTGTTCTGGCAACTGTTGGAGCACTTCCCGTAGGGTGTTTTCTGCCAGAGCGTAGTCCATCAATATCTCGCCTATGGCTTGTTTCACCTCTGTCGGCATGCGTGTTTGAGCTTCTCGGATGTCGGTCGAGATGGGCATACCAACGGTCCATTCCAGCCGTAGTTCCCGGATGCATCGGCCTTCATCCGTCTCGTACTCCTCGCCGCAATCAGAGCAAAGGAACCGGCACTTCACATCGTCGTCGTGGCCCGGCGGCTTGAGGCAACTGCTGTCCAAGTGTTCGCATTGCGTCATATTTCGGTACCCCTCAACTTGGAACCTCCGCCAGCCACGCCGCCAGGTACTCCTGCGGTCTGTCGCCCTTGATGTGATTGCAGCTTGAGCATATGAGTCGTATAGCAGGGGTGGCCCCATCATCTCGTTGCAGCATGGGCTTAGGGGGGCTCGCCCGCCCTGCCCATCCAGCCGCACCTCATAGGAGGCCAAGGGCTCTCCCTCGGTCTCCGCCCCGCTGGGCATGCTCTCCAGCATGGCAACCTCCCGCTGCGCCGGTGCCTCAGCCTCGGAGTTCAGCCAAGCGTACAGCCTGGCCCACGCCTCGGCGCTCTCGACCGGCGCCCAATACTCCGCCACCTCCGACTCGGCAGAGTCCAGCATCTCGCACGCTTCGGTGCAGGCACCACACGTGCAGGTAGCCCGGTGGTGCCGCCCGTCGATAAGCCACCGTCTCAGGTGTCGGCCCGGTGGCATGCCGGCGTTATCATCAGGCCCGCCGGGCCCTCAAGGCGAGATTCTCGACCTCGTGTTGGCGGATGCGGGTCTGGTACTCGGAGAACAACTGATCGTCTTCCGCCTGCCGTGCCGCTAAGTAGTAGGCTTCAATGGCCTTGTCATTTGTGTGGGCCAAGTTCGTTGCCCCCTGCTCCACCGCGCTCCTCAGCCATTGTTCGCGCGACATGCCCGCAGCCTTGGCCAAGATGTCGAGCTTGACCAGCAGTATTTCGTCCGCCCGGAATGACACCTGTTTCAACTCCCCTTTCCTCCTAACAATTTGCCAACAATACGTTAGCAAATTGCTATACGGGAGGTCAAGTGGCGCAAACGTATCGGGGCAGGAGGAGACCTCGTCAGCGGACAGGCCTCCGTTGAAGGCCCGATACTGCGGAGGAAGGAACATGCTAACACTTTCTACGAACTGTGTTTATAGTGATTTTGGCCCTCTGCATTTCAGCCCTGATCACAGCCTGCGGAGAAGACCCACCGACTAGTCCCACACCCGACATAGGGTCCCAGCCTAGGCCGGCTGCGGAGAGCGGCGAGGACGGAACTGGCGATGGCCGGGGGGAACAGCGCCCACACAGGACTACCGAAGCGTCCGGGGACGCCAACACAGTGCCGGGAGCTCCACTTGCGTGGTGAGGATGGACGGCACCCTCCTCTACTGGGGGGTCATGAGGCCTATGGAGGGGGAGTTTGCCTCGGTCAGTGTGGGAGGTATTCACGCCTGCGGGGTGAGGACGGACGGCTCCGTGCCCGCGAGATGAGGATTGACGGGGGGAGGTTGTCGTGGCGCACAGGTCTGGCCCTACAACGGCCAAACGAAGGAAACGAAGAGCCTGAAACGTCGGAAGCCATGACAACCTCTGACATGCTGGATACCCCCTCGCCGGGAGTGCTGAAGAGGCTGCACGGGGTGCTCTTCCAGCGAACGGCGTCGGAGCGGGTCATGCCCGCCGAAGTGAAGGTGCTAGGATGGCGCAAGGGAGAGCGGAAGGGGATGGTCGTGAAGGGTGCCGGCGGCCCTAGGCGCGGGGACGGGGGAGGCACGATTCGGACCGGCGGGCATGTGCCTTGGGGGGCGAAGGCTGAGTACGCCTACCGCGCCGGGTATGATGGCATGGGCCGGGTGTCCGTGGAGCACGTGGTCGAGCGGGGTTGCTACGCCATGCTGACGCGGGCTGAAGAGGTCACTGCTTAGTTATCCTGCTATTGGCTCCTCGGCCTTGAGCAGAAGCGTGAGTCAGGCTGTTCTCCGATGTCTGGCTGGAATGCCGTCGCATCTGCGCCAGATTGACGGCCAGGTTGTAGGCAGACTAGCCGTGCGCTGGTCTTGAAAGCTCTGCGTCTTGGCGGTCTGTGCGTTCCTTATAATGCCGAAGCCGTCGCTGAAGGGCTAGAGCTAACGTTAGCTCATTGGCTGGCCTATAGGTGTTTCTGCCATAAATCCAGTGTCTTCCAGTTTGAAGGGAATCCCATTTGAGCTTCTGGCACGTTGCTTTGGCTTTCTTCTTTGATTGTCAGAAGGCGCTCCGGCCAGTCTCCATTGGGGGTGATGACTTCCATCAGGTGGGTGGTGATGACAATGGCGTTGTAGACCCTTTGGCGGTCTTGGTGGTTGAATGCCCCCGCGTTCTCGGGGCGGGCTGTTAGCCTAGTGGGGATTCTAAGTCCCGTATTCAGGGTGACGTTCCACAGCCTTTCGTGGTGGGCGCAAATGTTCCGTACTGTTGTGAGGTGCCGGAGGCCGGAGCTCAGGACGGATTGGTCTAAGCCGTAGGTCTGTGATATGGCCTGCCTCATTTGCCTGTCCCTCAGGTTTGAGTACCACTTTGAGAGTTGTCCGAAGGACATGACGTGGATCACATCCCAGATGGTCTGGCTGTTGAAGTCTGGACCCCTTTGATTGGTGATTTGTTCGTAGCTCCGTTGGAGTTCGACCAGATTGCCGGCGTGGTGTTCGTTGAAGTGTGTTGAGTCTTGGTGGGCGTAATCTCCGTGTCTGAATCCGTTGGCGAGTTGGTGTGCCCATTGGGTTCGGATGGAGACTTCGATGAAGCTGAATGCTTCCATCAGGTGGGATCTGAGCCGTTGGTCAAAGAGGTATCGGGACAGGATAACCCCGAACCGGGTTCCGGAGACAAACAAGTTTCCGTGGTTGCTTGGCGTATTGGATTCGAAGGGTTGCCAGTATGAGCTCAGGCGTTGGAATCCGACGTGGGTTAGGGTTCTTTCTGCGAGGTCGCGGTCTCTTATGGTCATGCCGCGGTCGACCAGGTTTTGGACTTGGTCGGAGACGGAGGCAGGGACTTGGGGAGTGGACGAGGCCATCGGGATGCATCTGGGCAAAAAATGTCCCCCCGTGGTGCGCTTCATGGAGAGAGGCGTGGGGGGCTCTGTCCCTTGAAGTATAACGCTGTTTGCTGAGAGCGTCAAAGGCCTTGAACTAGGTTGTGTCCCAAATCTAGGATCATGCGATGGCCCACGAGATCATATAGGGATATTCCATCGTAATTCTCGCTGATCTCGTATTCGCCACGGCCTCCACTGGTTCGTCGAGTGACGCCGATGAGTCACGTCTCGCCAAGCAGTGTATAAGGATTCATCCTCAGAATCTGTGGGTTAACGTACGGGGGCAGCAGCATTGAATGCGCTACTCGGTTCCGTTTGCCTTTGGTGCTAGGGGAGACATCCCGCCGGACTAGTCCGGCGGGATGTCTGATTCCTTGGCATAAGGCAGTCGCTCTTTGTCCTGGATGCTATAGCCCTTCGGCAGCCCGTATGACGAAGTAACGTGAGCCGGAGCCTCGCGATGCGCCCGGGACCGTGCTGAGTGGATGAATCATGCTTACGAATGGTACCTGGTGGAGGTTTGGGGTATGATGGGCCGCAACCGGGAACCGACCTCGCTGAAGGAGCCTTCGATGTCAAGGGATTACAGCATTACTATCGGAACCACGGGAAGGGGCACTTGGAACAGCCTTGATGGCGGAGAGTCGTGGATGCTACAGAGGAAGTGGTTCTTTCCGCCGGAGAGTCCCATTGTTCGAGCCCTCACATTGCATCCGTCGGAGCCACATACAGTCTACGCTGGAGGCGACCGTGGTGTGCACCGCAGCACGGACAACGGGCGCAACTGGGAGATGATCAGCAGAGCGGGCGACCTCGCCAAAGTGTGGTCCATTGCCATATGTCCCGACCGCCCGAACACCATGTTCGCCGGAGTCAGTCCGACGGGGTTTCACCGCTCGCGAAACGGTGGTTATACGTGGGAGAGGCTGTCGCTGCCTCCCTTGGCTACCGAGTGTGAGGTGGGAGACCCACGGGTTACCCAGATAGCGATAGACCCCGACGACAGCCGGATCATATGGGCCGGCATTGAGGTGGACGGGATACTCCGGAGCACGGACGAGGGAGACACTTGGCAGCGCCTGCCCGTGCCTGACGAGGACATCCACAGCATGGTGATCGCGACAGGTAGTCCCAAGCAGATTTTCGCCCTGACTCCTCGGGACCTCTATGTGACGACGGATATGGGTGAAAGCTGGGAACCCATGGGCACGCAGCGTTTCGCTAACGCCGAGAACAGCGGGCGTTACCGGAGATGGCTGGCCCACAAACCCAATGACCAGAGGGTGATGTTCATGGGTACTGGCAGCTTCAACGTCGGTGACTCAGGCAACGTCTTCCGCAGCATGGATTTCGGGCGAACTTGGGCCCCTGTGGCGCTTTCCAAGCGCACTAACTCCACTGTGTTCGGTATTCACACCAACCCCGCCGATCCCGACCGCGTAGTAGCCTGCTCGGTGAATGGTGAGGTCTGGGCCAGCGACGATGCCGGCGAGACGTGGCGTCTCATCAAGCAGACTTTTGGCGAGATCAACTGCATCGTGTGGCAGCCAAACTCCGACGATGTCAGGGCCGAACACACACCCACCGGCATGCAGGCTGTTCTTGGAGGCGAGGTCATGGTCCCCGGCACATAGGGGAAACGCCCGAAGCGACAGCTGGCGCAGGATTGAGACAGGCCATGGCTTCGGTGGGGCCCGCAAGGAGCCGGGTATCTTGGATTGGATGGAGACTCCTGTCGGGATGATCGCCCCTGGTCCGGGGCTCGAGGGAAGGGAGACCGCAATGCCGGACGCCAGAGTCAACGGGACAGAAATATACTACGAGAGCCACGGGGAAGGCCCGGCCATCGTCTTTGCCCACGGTGTGGGCGGTAACCATGCGGTCTGGTTCCAGCAGGTCCACTACTTCGCCCGCAACCGCAGGGCCATCACCTTCGACCATCGTGGCTTCGGCCGCTCCAAGGAGATACCGGAGGGGCCAGACCGTGCGGAGTTCGTAGAGGACCTGCACGGTCTACTCGACCACCTGAACGTTGAGAGAGCCGCCTTGGTAGGCCAGTCCATGGGCGGTATCGCCTGTCTGGGGATGGCAGCGCGTTATCCCGAGCGTGTCTCGGCCTTGGTGATGGCCGACACCGTGGGCAGCATGAACGACGAGCGGCTCCTTGATTTGGCAGCGAACGACCGAGAATCCTCGGACAAGGTGTCCCCACTTGACAGGGCAGTCTCCACGGGCTTTCAGGCAAGGAACCCGAATATGTGTCTCTTATTCTTGCAGCTCAACTCCTTCAACCGGACCAACCGCCGCCTGCTCAAAGGGGCGGACTACATTGGACCCACCCCGGAGGCAGTCACTGGGTCCAATGTGCCAGTCATGTTCATAGTGGGGCAGGAGGACAGGGTAGTCTCGCCAGAGACTGTGCGGCAAGCTCACAAGTTGCTGCCTGGTTCCACGCTGGCCGAGGTGGCCGATGCTGCCCACTCCGTCTATTGGGAAAAGCCCGATGTGTTCAACTACCTGGTGGAAGATTTTTTGACCAAGAATGGGGTGTGACCACCCCACAGACCACCACTCCAGGTGGACCAGTCAGCGGCTGCCCGTTAGGAGTCATGACAGAGGAGTTCATGAAGCGGCCTCTGTCGAATTGGAGGAGCTGAGGACCTCAGAAGTGTAGGCGGCACGCCGTTTCCCTTTGGGCAACACTCCCGGCCAGATGTCCCAGCCGAACGCTCCAGCCGCCTCCCAGTGGGCAGACCATTCTTGTGGTGGATTGGGACTAAGGGAGCAGGTCTGGCGGTGGCAATCAGCAGTCTGCGATCCTCTTGAGGGTGAGGAACAGCAGGAATCCCATGGCTGATGGGAAGACGGCTGCATACTCGTTCCAATATGTCCGGGTCCACATTCAGGCCACTGACGGACATGTCCTGCCGCGTAGACTCGGCCTCTGCAACCTCGATCCGGTCGACGGCGCTGCTGAGAGGGCATGTAACAATCGCCTCTTGCGGACGGGGTACAACTCAAGGCGCGATGGCATCGTTCCAATAGATCACTCACGAGCACCAGTCTCTTGTGTCAATTGAAAAACAAGGTATTCTGTCGTCGGGATATCGTCTATAGGGGACTTGGGAGCGAGTTTAGATGGATGGACCAGACTCCATGGAAAAGCAGGAGCGCCAGTCTGAGGGGATCGAGCAAGGTCAGGCAATATCGCTGCACGAAGCGGAGCAGATAGCCGGCGAGGTCCTCCAGCTGGTCAAGGCCGGCGACGTCCACTCCGCTTGGGAACGCATCCGGAACCTGCATCCGGCAGACATAGGAAGCATCGTAGCCGGGCTGCCGCGAAGCAGCAGGTACGCCCTGGTCCACGTAATGTCTCCCGAGACCGTAGCGTGGATACTGCGCCAGATGAACCCGGTTGAAGCGGGACGAGTGGGGACGCGACTGGGGTCCCAAATGCTCTCCTTCGTGCTCGACCAGCTCCATCCCCGGGTGGCGATGGAGACTCTGCGACGGCTCCCAACCATCCGGACCCGTGAAGTGGTGGACACCCTGGAGCTCCCGGTCGAAGACACCGCCATCCTGGCCCATCCACCGGATACGGCGGGCTCACTCATGGTCCCGCAGTTCCCCGCAGTCAGGGCCGATGGGCACGCCAAGGAAGCACGAGACAGCCTCAGAGCGCAATCGAGGGAGGTGCACAAATATACACACGTCCTGGTGGTCGATGACGACGACGGTCTAACCGGTGAGATCAGCATGGTAGAGATGGCACTGGCGGAAGACGCAACGCCGGTACGCTCGATCATGTCTTCCACGGTGGCGGCGGTGACCGTGGACACCCCGGCCGAGGAGTGCGCCCGACTCCAGCGCCACTACAACCTGACTCAGCTACCCGTGGTGGACGGGGGCAGGCTGATAGGGGTGATTCTGGCCGAATCGCTGCTGAGGGCCACCGTAGAGCAGGGCACCCGCCAGATGCTGCGGGTGGCGAGCGTCGCCGGTGAGTCCGCAGATGGTCCCTTGTCCGGCTCGATACGAGCGCGGCTTCCCTGGCTCACGGTGAACCTGGGCACGACATTCGTGTCGGCTGCGACGGTGACGCTCTTCGAGTCGACCCTGGCCCAGGTGGTCGTGCTGGCCGCATTCCTCCCGGTGGTAGCGGGCCAGGGCGGTATCGGCGGAACACAGACCCTGACGCTCATCGTGCGCTCGATGGCACTCGGGGAGCTAGTGGGTGTGGGGGCGCGCAGGCTCCTCGTCCGGGAGTCCCTTCTAGGCCTCCTTCACGGACTCTGGTTGGGAGTGTTGGTGGCGGCCATCGCGGTCCTGTGGAAGCAGAACCTTGGTCTGGCGGCGGTCCTGGGAGCCGCAATGTTCGGCAACATGATCATCGCTGGCTCCGTTGGAGCGGCCATACCACTGATCCTGAGACGGATTGGCGTGGACCCGGCGGTCGCTTCGGCGGTCATCGTCACCACGTTCACGGACGTGCTCGGCTTTCTCCTGTTCCTCGGGATCGCAACCGCCGCCATCGACGTGATCCAATAGGCAGGCAATATGCTGAACTTTTTGCGTCCAAGCCCGACGCTGACCCAGGACGACGTGGCACACAGTCTTCGCATGATGGTGTTGGAGGGTGTTGCGTCGGGCGCCCTGTTCAGCCTGGGAAGCGGCGGTTTCATGGCGGCGTACGCCCTCGCGTTGGGCGCCAACAATCTCCAGGTCGGGGTCCTGGCCGCGTTGCCGTTCGTCACCCAGATGCTCCAGGTGCCGGCCATCCTGGCCATCGAACGGCTTCGCATGCGGAAGGCGCTGGGAGTTCCTGCCCTGATCGCCACCAATCTCACGTGGGTCCCCATCGGAGCAGTGCCGTTCCTGCTGGATACCCCGGGGCCTCTCGCCGTTGCCGCGGTGATTGGGCTGCTGGCGGTCCGCGGACTGTTCGGCCCCATGTGGGTGACGGCCTGGACCAGCTGGATGCGCGATCTCGTCCCTCACAACCTCCTGGGCAGCTACTACGGCCGCAGGTTGGCGGCCATCACCAGCACGATTGCCGTGGTTGGCCTGAGCGCCAGCTTCTTCGTTCGCTGGTGGGAGGGCGTCTCGTCCGATGGAAACGCGATACTTGCATACTCCTTCCTCCTGATGGCCGGGGCACTCAGCCTTGGGGTTGCCGGTCCGTGGTTCGCGTCGAGGGCCAGCGAGCCCCTGATGCCCGCGGCCCCCGAGTCGGGGCAATCGGCCGTCGCGACCCTGGCGGAACCGTTGCGAGACAGGAACTTTTCCCACCTGGTGCGGTTTCTGTTCGTCTGGAGCCTGACCTCCAACCTGGCGATACCCTTCTTCGCCATCTACATGCTTTCCGAGCTCGGGCTGTCGCTCCCCGTTGTCATTGGACTCACCGTCGTGAGCCAGATTTCGAATGTACTGTTCGTGAGGGTCTGGGGGCCGATGGCAGACCGGGTTGGGAGCAAGACCGTGCTGGCCCTGTCCGCGTCCCTGTACCTGCTGGTCATCCTCGGTTGGGTGTTTGCCGCCTACCCGGAGCGCCATGTCCTGACGATGCCGTTGCTGGTGGCGCTGCACCTGTTTGCCGGTGTGGGCGCGGCGGGAGTCACACTGACCATCAGCACCATCACACTCAAGGTCGCCCCGGAGGGAAAGGCCACCCCGTTCCTGGGGGCTGCCAGCATCGCAACCAATGTCGGCGCCGGCATCGGACCGATCGCCGGGGGCATAATGGCCGACTATTTTTCGGTGAGGGCGCTCAACATCGACTTTGGGTGGATGTCCCCCGGCGGTGCGTTGGAGCTGCAGGCAGTGTCGCTGAGCGGCTTCGACTTCCTGTTCGTCATCGCCTTCGTCGCTGGACTGCTGTCGTTGAACCTGTTGGTCGCCCTGCATGAGGAGGGAGAGCTGCCTCGTGACATGGCGCTCAGCGAATTGACCAGCGGCCTGGGACCGATGGCCAGGGCGGTCTCGTCGGTACCGGGCCTGGGAGCAGTGTCCGCCTTCTCCTACGGATATCTGAAGCGTGTACCCGGAGCCGACGTGGCTATCGGAGTAGCGGCATACCAGCTGGCCGCATCCTCTCAGGCAGCCGTTACATCCGCCAGCCGGGGGCGCCTGTTGGTCCGCGAAGTCGCGCAGGCCGTAAAGGGAGCCGTAGACGAGGCGATCGACGAAATGGAGGACATCGCCGGGCAGGGTCTCGAGCTGGCACGCCATTCGACGAGGGGGGCTGTCCAGGTCGGTGACGAGTTCGCCGATCGGGTCAACAGGGTCGTCCACGGGTCCGTCCTCGGCGCGGTCCGGGCCCTCAACGAACGGCAAGTCGAGCCGTTGGATGCCTTGCGGGGCGCGGGTTATGGAGTAGTGCAAGGGGCTGTCGAGGCGGGCCAAGACCCGGCTGAAGCGGCGATCCAGGCCGCTGCGGCAGCGCGGGAAGTTGCGGGCGAGCTGGGAGTTACCCAGGATGAGGCCGCCAACGCTTTGGCAAGGGGCCTGCTGGAAGCGTCGATGGCTTCAGGCGAAAAGGTGCTTTCGGCCGTCAGGCGAGCCTTGCCATCGGAAACGGCTGGGGTCGATCCAGGCGAGTCCTCGGACCAGAGCTAGCGAGGCATCCCGATACGGACGGCCTCGACGGTCAATCGTCCGGCCGCGGCCTAGCGGGCCTGAGCTCTCCAGCCGTCCTTGCCACGGCCGCCCCGTACAGGAACATCACGCCGGCCATATATCCCCACATCATCAGGGTCACAACGGACGCGACCGGTCCGTAGACGGCGCTCCTCTGGGCGGCCAGACTCGTGAGCCAGAAGAAAACGTGTTTGGATGCCTCAAACAATATCACGGCGACTATGGCGCCAAACGCGGCGTCTCGCCAGTCCACCCGAGTGTTCGGCAAGTGATGGTAGACCACCGCAAAGACAGATGCCGTAAGCGCAACGGGGACCGCCGTGGAAACGATGCCCCACGCGATGACCGGGACAATCGCAATGCCCCTGTTCGACTCGATGATCCCTTCTCCAAAGCCTATGACAGTTTCAAAGAAAGCGGTGATTCCCACGGACAACAGGAACAAGACAACCACGAGGGTCGCTATCGCCATCTCGGTAACCGTCGCCCCCACCAGTCTCCTGGTCTCGGTCCCGAAGATCCTGTTGACGGACCTGTTTACGGCCAAGAACAGGCCGTTTGCCCCCAGCACAACGCTGACCGATGCCGCAAGGCCGATTATGAGCGACCCGCTGAGCAAGTTCTTCACGGCCTCTTGTATCAGGTCTTCGGACACGGGAAAGTAGTAGGCTAGAATCTCGGTGAGCTCCTCGCTGATGCCTTCAGGGTCGCCAAAGATCCCTACGATCATGATCACAAGGGCCATCATCGGGAGGAACGACAATACGGTGAAATAGGCCAGGGACGCAGCCAGGTCGATTCCCCCTACTCCAAGAAGCAAGCGGACGGCCCTGATCAACGCTTTGCCCCGCCAGGCCGCTCTTCCCTTTGGCAGCTCACTCGAGAGCTGGTCGGCGATCTCCGTCAGCCGGTGTTGGAGATGAGGCGCGAAGGCCAATCGAGAGTCCACCAGCCTCCTGGACACCGATTCCCGTACACTGTCCCCGTGTGATTGGCCGACCTCGTATGCGGCTTCCACGACTCCGGTTGCCGTGGCTTCGATCACCCGGTCGACTTCCTCGACGGCGCCGTCCCTGGCTTCTACAAGAACGGCGTCCACGACACTTCCAGCCACACCTACGATTTCGTCGATGTCCCTTTCGGCCACGGCAGGATGAGTGATCAGGGTACGGCTGGCATCCCTCGTAACTGCCGCCACGTCACCGCCGGTCAAGGCTACACCCGAGACCACTCCGCCAACCGTGGCCTTCGCCGCATCCTGCAGGTCGCCTCCCGTCTCCGTCACCGCTTCCACTATCCCTTCGACGGCGGCCGAAGCTGCCTCCGCAGTGTCGACGCCCACGGAGTTTGCTCCGACTATGGCCCCCTCCAACACGTCCCTGCCTATCTCTTTCGCTTGCGGGGCGGCCTCGCTGGAACCCCTTACAGCTCCGATTGCGACTTCCTTGAACGAGGCCGCGGTGATCGTCACCACCTGCTCCGTGCCTTCGAGGACTCCTATGACAGCGTCCCTGACGAACGCTCCCGTCTCGTCGCCCACGTTTGCGACAGCCCGCACCGTTCCTTCGACGGCACCTCGAGCCATACTGCCCGCTCCGCGACCCACTGACCGGCTTCGTGACACAGCTAAGCGAGCGGCAGAACGAACAGCTACTCCAGTGACGCGGCGACGTCGGCCTTGGCTGCTTTTCGTTAGAGTCTCTTCGACCTGTTGGGAGATCTGTTCTGAGAGGCTATCGCACTGATTCATGGTGCCATGTTGCCCAAGACACGGGCAATCGTAGTCACTGTGTGGGGACCTGGTCAAGTCCGGAGAGGATGGGTAACCACGCAACTATATCCCACGGTCGAATGCCCCGAAGACCATGGCTTGGGTGACTTGCAAAAGCTCTTTAGCCCCGAGTGGGTCTACTCGGCCTATTCCTCGCTCTTGGGAGAGGACTACCCGTTCCAGAGTGGTTTCGCGTTTGCCAGGTCAGCTACACGCCAAGCAGAGTGGCGAATCGCCATCGGCTTTAACTGGGACGCAGGTCCACTGCCCATGTGTATCTAATTTTTTTGTCGCTATTGAACAACCGATATCCTGGCGACTGATGTCAGGCGGGGCATGCGGGAGGCGGCATCCCGCGGCTTCTGGGTCTCTAGCAGGACGCCCTACGGCTACAACAGGGTTATGGTCCAGGACGGGGCGAAGGAGCGACCCAAACTGCAACCCGACGACGTTACGGCACCCGTCGTCAGGCGCATCTTCGACATGGCCGAGAACGGAACAGGGATGCTGGACATCGCTCGAGCCCTCAACGACGAGGACATCCCAAGCGCCACGGGAAAGCTCTGGTCCAGCAACGGCGTCAATCTCCTCCTGAAGAATGAGGTCTACACGGGGACTCTCGTCTGGGGCACCAAAGCCAAGGACAAGGCGGAACCCGTGCGGGTGGAGGATGCATTCCCAGCCGTCGTCTCCCGGTCTCAGTATCAATTGGTGAATGAGCTGCTACGGTCCCGCCCGTCCAAGACCGCCCGCCCTCGAAGAACTGCAACATCCTATTTACTCAGGGGACTGGTCAAGTGTTACAGGTGCAAGACAGCGTTCACGGGCCATGGCGCCAAGAGTGGCAGGTTCAACTACTACGTCTGTCAGTCCCTGATAAAGCGTGGCAGCGGGAGCTGTGATTCGCCCAGGCTCAATGCGCGCCGCTTTGAGCAACTGATCATTGATGGGATTCGCTCCAGCATCCTCGCCCAGAGCGACAGCGGCGACAAGACGACAGTTGTGGTCAATGAACTGGGCAGGTTGGTCCAAGAACAAAGAGGGCGAGTGGAGGTCATCGAGTCTGAGATCGAGGACGTACGCCGCAGGCTGGAGCGGCTCTGGGAGTTCGTAGAGTCCACCGACGACGACCTAGCTGACACCACGACACGGTTCAGGGACAACCAGGATCAGAAGACACGCCTCGAGGCCTCGCTGCAGGATGCCAATGCCATCCTCTCCCAGTGCAGCGCGACCCGGGACAATGTGGCTAGCATCACAGCCAAGGCCCAGGACATGGCAGAGTTTCCGGAGAAGAGCGAGTTGCCCGAGCGTAAGGTCTTCGTAGAGACCTTCATCAGGGAGATCGTGGTTATGCCCGGCAAGGCCGTTGTCCAATACAAGGTCCCTATGGCCAAGTACAGTCAAAACCCAGAAGGGGACTCTGAGGAACTGGACTTAGCCGGCCCGCTTATGTCGGCTACAGATGGTGGCCGATAACTAGCAGAGCCTTAGGGCCATGCTGTTGGTGATCGGCCGCGCTGGGGCCAAGAATTGGTTCGCAACTTGCGTGGTGGGCCTGAGGGGACGGTAGATAGCACCATCTTTGAGATGTGGCTGGGTAGACCATGAGTCTTGAGAGTATCTCAACTCAGTGCTTCCTCCACCGACAGGGACCGGTGCGCCCCTTACCCTTGAGGTATGTACAGGGCGTTCAGGCCCCTGAAGCGCAGCGCGAAGCTCTTTTCGTCCCAAAGATCAACCCACTCCCTTAGAAAATCAGACGCCACGCCGGATGGCCTAATGTCCAACGAACGCCCTCCGCCTCTCTCGTCAAAGAACTCCTTGGCATTGACCGCTTCACCTATGACTTCCGGGGAGTGGGCGGTCACGGAGATTCCCGGACCCATACGCTCCAACTCCACGCGATGCCGACCAGACGCGGGACTTGAGAGTGAGGTCAGCAGGTTCAAAGGCAAGGATGATACCGGTACTAGCCAGGTGTCTTGGCAAAGATCCGGCGCGTGTCGATCTGCCTTCATCCACCTACTGTATAGCGGAAACACATAGTGAACAGCCTCTGGGTATTGGTCAGAGAGTTGCTCAAGTGCCTCATGCTGCCTCTCGTTGATGCTGAACTTGTAAAGGCTGTCTACATCGGAGCTTGGCCAAGGCGCCTTAAACTGCAACATCAACGAGGACCCGGGTCCGACGTTTCGAATCAGTTCGTCGAGCCCTGTGCGACGTTCTTGGCGCTGAGTGAGACCCAGCCACAATGCCCTCTGACAGCCTGGCCAAGTCCTGATGTACTGGAGCATCTCCGCGCAAACGTTCAACTCCAGCGATTTCTCCGATACTTCCTTGCCCGGTCCGGCAATCGTAGTCATGGCATTGACGGCTCTAACGTGTACATGGTCTTCCTTCTTTGGAACGCCTCCTCGCCACCTTCCACGTGATAAATGATGAGCTGCCTGTGGTCAAAGCGATCCAATGAACCGGTGCCGGCAACTCGGCCCCTTTGGGCGTCAGCCTCCAAAGCGATGATCTGTTCAGCGTCGGCAGACACCAAGATATTCGCGTTCCGAGTAGCAAAAACGCACTGCCTCGTCCCCCTCCCTGATCTGAGGGTTGAGACAATTCCCTTCTCAATGCTTGGGGCGTGGAGAGCATCTTCAGGCTGATCGACGAGCAACGGGAATTCGCCCTCAGCCAATGCAACCATTAGGACGACCATACACTTTTGACCATGAGAGAGGTCTTCCAAGCGGCGATACGTACCCTGCATGACCTGTAGGTTGACTTCGATTATGTCATCGACATCAGTCAACTGTAACTCATAGAGCCCTTTTACACGATCGCGCTCTAAGACTGTATCCCACACCTTGGCTAGCTTAGGCGATCCTAAGCCGGACTGTTCAGAGATACCGTCAAATTCCTGAGCCAGGAAATGCTTGACTAGAGAGACCGGATGGCATTTTGTTGCCAACAAGTCCAGATCTGAGCCGTTGAGATATGAGCCTTGACTTATCTCCTGGAGGGTCCTACGAAAGCTCGCCGTGTTCGCCCGCCCTCGAACCTGGAGCCTTATTTGTTGATCGAGGGCAACACTCAATTCCTTCGCCTTCTCTTCTCGCTTTTTGGTAATCGCCCTTCTGTTCTTCTGAAGCTCCGTCAACAGATTCTCTCGATCAGCCTCGAGCTCTTTTATGCGGGGTAAGACCTCAGTTTGAAGCCTCTGGTCGAGTCCGTCTAGGGCAGTGATTCTATCCTGAATACCCTTGCGGCGCTCCGATAGCACCTGTAAACCCACGCCTTCCGTATCCAGGCTATCGAGTAGCTGGCGATACACAGTTTCCGCTTGGTCGAACCGTGTCTTCCACAAGCCTCTGAGTTCTCCCAATCTGTCCAAGAGTTGGCCCAGCTTGGCTTCGGCTCCGTTCTTCATGCTTTCAACGTGGTCATGCCATTCGCCAAAGGCGCCCCTCATCTTCTCCAACAGGTCCTGGTTAGGGAGGCTGCCCATCTCATTCGGCCAAGAGGGAGACAAGTCTAGTGGTGTCATTGAACTGGCAATACGATTTGACAGCGACTGTCCTTGCTGCTTGGCGTTTTCGAAGAGGGACTGTTCGGTATACCACAGTTGATGTTGGGTGATTCGCGTGTCGGAAAGAACCTTGTCGATGTCTCTAA
This sequence comes from Dehalococcoidia bacterium, assembly GCA_965207305.1. GTDB lineage: Bacteria > Chloroflexota > Dehalococcoidia > Lucifugimonadales > JAGWBF01 > JAGWBJ01. Next base: position 1,304,915 of record CBDBMB010000003.1, read on the forward strand.
TCGCCTCGATCAGTCCTGCACGCTCTGCTATTTGGCTACGGATACTAGTTTCCGTGGCAGACTCCGCAATGATGTCCGCAGCATTTTTCCTGAGCCCAGTCTTCACTTCTTCTATAGACGAGAACTCGGCGGAGCAGTCGATCAGGTCATCAGTCAAGGAAAGCCGCACTTCTGGCTCTCGTGCAAATTCGATGATCTCGCTCTGACTGAAGCACTTGATGGGAAAGAAGAGGCGCATGTCTAGCAGGGTGTTGAAAAACTGAGGCTTCGGGGAGGGTGATAGGATGGGGTCATCCCACACCCAGGAGCTGTCAATGCGAGGCGAAGCAGCTGCTCAGGCCACGATGCTGACTGCGGTGACACCCGACGCACTGGTGCCACAGGGCCATCCGATCCGACGTATCAAGCCGCTGGTGGACCGTGCCCTTACCGCGCTGTCCCCGACGTTCAGTCGGATGTACGCCTCAATAGGGCGGCCGTCTATCCCACCGGAGCATCTTCTGAAGGGCTGCCTGTTGATGGCGTTGTTCTCGGTGCGCAGTGAGAGGCAGTTCTGCGAGCGTCTTGGATACGACATGCTCTTCAAGTGGTTCCTGGATATGAACATCCTGGACGCCGGCTTCAACCATTCGGTCTTCTCCAAGAACAAGGAGCGTCTGCTGGGGGCGGACGTGTCGAGGGAGTTCTTCAGGGAGATAGTCGACCAGGCGCGGGAGAGCGGCCTGCTGTCGGATGAGCACTTCAGCGTGGACGGCACTCTACTCGATGCGTGGGCGTCGATGAAGAGCTTCCGGCCGAAAGGGGAGGACGGTCCGCCGCCGGGGGACGGCGGACGTAATCGCGCGGTCGACTTTCGCGGGGAGCGCAGGGTGAACGAGACTCACGAGTCGAGGACGGATCCCGGTGCGAGGTTGGCACGCAAAGGTGCCGGCAAGGAGGCTCGTCTGTGCTATGAGGGCCACGTTTTGATGGACAATCTGCAGGGACTGGTGGTGGATGTGAAGATCACAGAGGCAACCGGCACGTCAGAACGGGACGCCGCCCTCGACATGCTCCAGATGGTGCCTGGCAGCGGTCGGATCACAGTGGGTGCGGACAGGGGATACGACACCAGGGACTTCGTATGGGACTACCGGGACATGCACATCACGCCGCACGTGGCCCAGAGACAGCGCTCGGCGATAGATGGACGGACCACCCGGCACGACGGATACAGGTTGTCTCAGCGTGTGCGCAAGCGAGTTGAGGAGGTGTTCGGCTGGGTGAAGACTGTTGGGGGCGGTCGCAAGTTGAGGTACCGGGGCGTGGACCGCAACCAGATGTGGGCGGAGCTAACGATAGCCGGTTACAACCTCGTCCGCCTGGCCAGACTGGCACAGAGCCCGGCCTGAACACGGCTGTGGGAGCGCCGGAGCGACCCTCATCGGAGACAATCCCGGACACCGCAAGCCGTCACTGACTCAGGTCAACGACCACCTCGTCCGCCAGAGGCCTCATCCGGGACTCGTCCGCTACCTAAAACAGCCTTCTTCAACACCCTGCTAGCTCCTCTACAGGCTGTAGGCCCGAGTCGGTAACTCGCTGCACAAACGGCATTCCGGGTGGTGTCCCCCAAGTCCTCTCGACAAGGTAGCGAGTACCCCCCTTTGACAGAAGAATGTGAACTGTGCCCAGTTCGCCAAGTTGCTGTTCAAGTAGACTCTCGACTTCACTGAGGATCTTCCCAACGCTGGCCTGCTGGTCGAGCCCAAAGCGAAGGAGTTCGATGGCTACCGATTTTCCGCTGCCAGTGTCGCCGATGAAGCAGCTTACATTCTGATTGAAGCGTATCTTCTGACCATCCAGGAACCCACTGGTGACCCACATCCCCATTATTGAGGAGCTTGGCGACGGAGATTCATCGTGTGGAAGCCGCACTCGGATGTCAGGATCAATCAGTGCCAACTTGAGCCCGGAGATGGACCTTTCCCCCATCTTGAGAAGGGAATACCGATAGGCCATGCCATCAAGCTGATGCTTGTCTGCGCCCTTCGGCCAGCAGTCCGAGGATTGCAGGCAGGTCATGTGCCTAGGATAACGGCCTCCAGATTGATGGTGATCTCTCGACTGCGCCTCCAGAATCTCTATTGCCCGCAAATCCTGTGCCAGATAAGCGCGCTCACGTTCGGCCCCTACAGTGATCATCTTCAGGAACCCTCGCTCACCATCAGCATGTGCTGCAATGGCAACGCCTCCAGCCTTCTCCACCGCTTCAGATGCACCTACGATGCCTTTCTGCGTTGCAACATTAAGAGACCCGAATTGGTCGCGGGGGATGTCTAGTCCGATGAGGAGGTCTTCTATGTAGGACGCCTCAACCGTGCTGTCGAAGATAGCTAGGAGATGTCCTTGCGGAGTGGAAATCTCAACGCCGGGGAGAACCGTCAGTGAAGTTCCCATCGCGGCTTGGCGGACTTCATCACACCACGCAGCTGTGTTGTGGTCAGTCACCGCTATGACATCGAGACCCTTCTTGATGGCGATTCGCACCAAATCAGCAGGCGTCGCTGTCTTCCACTCCTCGGCCATGTCTGCGGACGCAGGCGTATGAACATGCAGATCGGCCTTCAGCCATTGGGCACCGCTAGGCAGGTCTAGGATGTCCTTGGGAGTAGACATAGCAGCTCTCTTAACATCCTCAATTTCTTATCGGTGACTCTGGTCAACGAGAAGCACCCCAATCTCAGACCGAGCTCCGCCTTGTGGTAGAGGAAACCGACTCATAGGTATTCGGACACCATGCCGGCATCAATTGTACCGCCCGAAGTCAGTGAACCTGAAAGCACAGCCTTCTCCAATACACGTCTACACCCTCTGAACAACTCCGACGGAGTCCTGTTCTGCGTGCCCTCTGCAATTGCAAACAACGCCTGTGGCTCAAACGGGTACTCATCTGGATCGCCCTCATTGGACCTGTAACCTTTCAGAACTTGGGTGAGAAATTCCACTGCTTCGTTCGGCTCTAGTGGAGCGATTGTCAAAGGATCCCGGGACATTCGTCTAATGACAGGAGTAGTCAGAAGTCCGTAGATGTCGCGTACATCACCGGACATTCCGAACAGGAAACAGCAATTCTCTGGACAAGCATTCACTAGATCACGAAGCCCCTGATTCAAACTCAGGACCTCTTGAGGACGGAAGTCGTTTACGATCTCCAGCTCATCGAAGAAAAAATAGAAGGCTTTGTTTCGGGCAAGCACGTCTCCCTCTGTAAGAGCCCCTGCGCCTCTTGTGCATAGGTTTACGTAGGCTCCCAAGCACTTCGTCGCATCGTACTCTGACTCTATTGGCCCAGTCATGTTGTAACTACGATACCGACCCATCACCCTTTGCCCCGACAACTTCTCGCCCAACAGAATCTGAAGGGCCTCGTCGGCCCCATTCCGTATGCCTCTAAGGAGCAGGCTAAGTGGCGGGAATCCCGGTGTTATGCCAGGATCACGATATATGTCGTCTATTTCTCTGTCCAACTCTTGACGCCTGCCATCAGGAACCCGCTTTCGTGCAGTGTCTTCGATGGCGAGATCCAACCAATCCGCAGTTTCTCGAATGTGAGGTATCAGCAATTCCATTATCTTGCGATACAAGACGACGAAGTTCATACTGGCCGCTACCTTCATCGTTGCCAGATAGACACAAGGAGAGTCAAACTCACTTCTTTCTCTTTCTGTGATCCAATGTTGAAGGTACCTGAGGGCGTGGGATTTGCCTGTACCATAGTCACCATGGATGATCGCGAATTCGGAAAGGCCCACGCGGTCAGATCGACATGATTCGACAATATCAAATAGCTGTGACCTGAGTTGGTCATAACCCGCCCAGACTGTTACCTTTTCGTCGGGGACCAGCGTGAAAGGATTGCTCGTCAACTTAGCAATTTCCAGTGTGGTGCTCATTTAATGCGCTCCTTTCGCCTGTGCCACCTTGGACCGATTTTGTACAAGCCAGGCTGCAAAATCCAATGTGTCAGAATCACCAAACAACTTTGCTTCAATAACCTGCAGAGTGGACGTATAGATTTGAGAATCTCCCGTCAACAGGGCAAGTTCGAGCAGATCACTGGAGTTTGCGCCTCGTCGACCGAAACCGCTGCTGGTTAGATTCGCAGAACCGACGATCAGCATCCTTGAGTCGTTACTGTCCGAGAAGAGATACGCCTTGGCATGAAGTCGTTCGTGGAGATAGACGTCCGCCCCGTTCTTCTGCAGGTCTTCCAGCAACGACAGTTTGTCTCGAAAAGCGGTTCCCGTGCCTGTGGCGCCGGGTGGGGGTGTAGTCATGACGACTATTTCTGCTCCAAAGGCGAGTTGGCGAAGGAGGAGATTGGACAATCGACCATTCCCCCAGAAATCATAGTCCTGCATGTTGTAGGAAATGATCGTGGCCTTCGTCAATTGCCTGAATGCACCAATCCATTGGAGAACTTCTTTGGCCACCTCATCGCCAAGGCAAGGTGTCACCATTTGTACATTGCTATCCGGTGGCATTACCTGACCTCGAACCAAAATTGCCTCTCATAGCAATATACCCACTCCCACCTTGTCTCTCCCTCAACCGGTACACACTCTCGGAGTGAGCATCACACATCAAATCAAGCTGATTCTCGTATGTTTGCTTGTCAAGATAGTTGCCGTCAATAGCAAGTCTGGCCGCTATGACATGGTATATTGATTCGACGGTCGCCTCGTTGAACACATGAAGCTTCACGTAAGGATAGATTTCCCGGATGAGTTGAAAGTATTCGGTAGACGAAAGGGAGGAGCGGCAAGGATCCTCCCTGAAGACACAGGCTGTGGCTCTCCAAAGCAACTCGCCAGCGTTCTGAGCCTCTACAACCCCTAGGATCTGCATGACTTCGGTAGAGAGCGGCAGAGCAAGGGCAGAGTTCGAATAACCGAGCACTTTCTGCAAGGAAGCCAACAACCTCAAGCCACTAGGAGTTGCTTCATATTGACTCCTACCTGTTTGTACTAGACAGCCTAAGTCCTTAAGCCAGCCTCGTCTGGGTTGTACCGTGTGGTCGTAGAACCTTGCGATTCTCTGCTCCGGGCTCAGCCCTCTACCTTCCCTATATGACGACCATGAACGCGCCTGTTTGCGATCTAGGTCAACTGCTTGTTGAAGCCTTTCCCTGGCGTCAGACAAGTCTTGGTGGACCAAGTCTCTCGCGAGTTTGGTTTCTACATGTCTGGTTGTCCAATCCTTCCTCACCTCTATGACGTTCAAGAGCCTTTCGATGAGCAAGGGTCCTAGCAATTCTGGAGGGGACTCTCTCGCAATTAGATCCAAGAGGTTTAGAGTTGCATCGCCGTCGGACTCTAGTATGGCATTGAGCAGCAATGCTCTTCTTGGCTCCGCGGAATCGTCCATCTGCTCCACCGCATGAAGGGCGTAACCCCTATCGGCAAGCGTTAGCTTCGACCCAACCTTAGCTATGAGGCCCAGAGCTCCGGCGACTTCAATCACGCCATCGGCATACTTCGCTCCCTGAACATCCTCCTCTTCTTCTATGACAACTGCACGCAGCACAGGACCAGACGCGGGCGCGATTTGATGAAGGTAGCCGACGGTCCTACTGAATCGAAAAATGTCGTGTAGACCATTGGTGTATCCGATTCTCCGAGACAGTTCTCTTCGTATGAGTGGGCGCTGTTGGCCCAAGCTGAGCATGTTCATGGCTTCACACAACCGTAGGTTCGTCGCCGCCGTGAGCCGAGACTCTCGGTCTCATGGCAACCAAAAATGCCCTATTCGTCTCAGCATCGGCGACCCATGCTTCTCCAGTTTCCAAGGCTCTAATGAGTGCTAGGCGGTCAGACACCTGTGTAGTGCCGAATGAGACATTCTTCGGGAAGTCCGCTGGGACCCTTGCTAGAGCCGCCGAAATGTCCGCGTCCACTACCAATCGATGAGCGATCAAGAGGTCAACTTGACTTACGACCCGGGAGTCGACTGCAGACGGCTGCTGTGTGGCAAGAACTAGCGACAACCCAGCATCGCGGCCACGCTTAACATACTCGATAAGGGTGGGCTTAGCTGCGGTATGGCTATCTGAGGGGCATATCAAATGCGCTTCGTCTATGAGCGTCCAGACGCCCTGCGGAAGAGAATCGTGGCCATCCGGCATCGGGCGCCCTGACCGCTGGGCAGTCTTTCGCGCCGTGTGGAATCTGCCCATTATGCGAAACACCTTCTTAGCAATGATGCTCACGACCAACGATTTAGTTGCGTCGTCCAGACTGCGAAGCAGAAAGATACTCAATTGACCCGGCTTCAGGATCTGCAAGACGTCGACGCCACCCTTCCGAAACACCTTACTGTCCCTTAGCGCTTCCAGCTTCCACAATACTGCGTCCCGGGTCTGACGCTGTGACTGCTCATTCAGTTCGGCATCCTCAAGCAGGCACGTAATCATGTCATCAAGGTCGTATTCCCCCTTTGCGGGGACTCGGCGACGCCCACTCGCGGACCTCGCCATCACGAGGTAGCCCTCCACACTTACCTTTCGCAGGAGGTTTCGCACCACCTGGCCTTGAGGGGAGTAGACCTCAATGTCAAAGAGTCCGCACCAGTCTTCGAGTTCAAGCTCGGCTGGATCAATGGCGAATTCGATCACGCCAGGGTGCACCTGCGCGTCGCCAATCGGAGCGAAAAGCTTCGCGGACGGAATCTGACTACCTGGGATACCCCATTGTTCAAGTTGTGATAGCTGCTCTCTGTCTTCCTCCAAATGCTCATCTGGAGCACTGAGCAAAGCCCAGAATTGGCTCTGTGTATCGAAGAATATCGTGGTCACTGGCGGAGTCTTCGTGGTGATTCTTGAATCTCTTCCAAGTGCCAATCCCTCGGCTAGAATGCCCAAATCGTAGCTCTTGCCGGTGCCTCGGCGTCCACAGATGTAGACTACGTGAGGCGTATGAATGTCTAGCCAAACGTTCGCGTCAAATTTGTTGGACACCCGAGCCTGCTCGATGCACTTCCCAAGTAGAATCAAGGCTTTTGTATTACCACGATTCCGGCGTTGTCCCACGAGGATGTGCCTTCCACGAGACAGGTAGGTTGCCCTCTCAATTGGATCGGAAACCTCAATCCGTCTGGAATTGCCTATGTGCCCGAGAGAGGGAAGATCAGTCACAATGCGTTGTTCTCCCGAAATTGTTGCTGTGCCATGCGATTCCTCATGGGGGGCTCGAAATGCACCACGGTAACCAGACTACGTTCTCGGAGTTCAGGGTACCTCTGCCTCAAGAGTCGCTTAATCGCTGTAGAATGCTCGACTCCTTGGCCCTTGGCATCATCATCCGACAGATGCGAGAACCGCTTAGACACGCTTGACTTGACTCTGACAGCAATGGACTCATTGCCGTCGGATACGACGGTCAGTCCAGGCCGAACATGTCTCCTACCCTTCCAAACCGTTGCATTCTTGGCTCCAGTTTTCATTTCCCTCAAGAGCTCAGACTCAACATGGATGCGAGGTATCTCCCCGGCAAAATCTGCTGGCTGTCCGACCGCACGCAAGTAGTCCTCGCCTGAAATCGTCGAGTGGTCCCAGCTCGAACCCAATCGGACGACTACATCAGGACTTAGGGAATGAAGAAAAGTGTCGCAGTGTGGTGCGGCGGCAACGACAGTCACGCCTAGACGCCGGGCCATACGTTGGACGTTGAAGGCAACTATATTTGCAGTCGCGGGATCCAGATTTGCACAGAATTCATCAGCAATCCAGACATTGGATCTGGAAGCTATCAGCCTTGAAAGCATAGCGCGATATTGTTGACCTCTGCTGAGCTCCTGAAAGCGCTTCAGATACAGGGTGGGCTCGGACAAGCCCGCGAGGCCCAATAGGTAGAGTGCGGAGCGCACATCCCTTTCCCCCAATGCGTCAATCAGAGGTTTCTTGGACCGAAAGTCCCGGAAAGTCTCCGGCCTAAAGTTGGATGGCAGGCTGACCTTGCCTCTCGCTAGACCATTTCGTCGTCCAGGCCGATTGCTTAGCAGTTGCAGCAAACTGGTCTTGCCAGAACCAGATGGGCCCAGAACCAATACGACGCTCCCCGGTTCGACTGTCACGTTCAGATCCCTTATGACTGTAGTAAGGACGTGGTCCGGTGAGATGTCGAACGCTTGTTGAACAGCGTGGGTCTGATAAGTGCGGCGGACGCTCGAACTGTACTCGATTGTGATGTCGTCGAGGACTATGGGCTGTGCTATCGCCTCTATCTCAATCTTCGGAGGGATGTGTCCGTTTGAGATGCTCATGGCTTGCACTCTGTCCGCCAAGAACTTTGCGGAGTCTTCCGAGAGGCCGGCCATGTAGTGGGGCTTAGGAAGAGACACTATTCCGTGGAACAAAGCAAACTGCTTCAAGACTGACTTCTGCGACAAGCTGTCCAGCTTCTGATACAGCGCATCTACATCAATGCCCTCCTGTTCCATGATTGCGAGGGAACGATCCATGCGAGCCACTTGTTGGTCCAAAATCCCCGAGATGTTCTCAAACTCCGTCTTGCCCTTGGGATCTTCGCGGAAGCGTCCTATCAGATAGCGCATGTCCTTAGCGACTCGCTTAAGGTTACCCTCGGTCTCTCCTACATAGGTCATGCCCGCGCGTTCCGCAAAGGGCACGTACTTCAACATGTCTGCTGAGATTTCGAGGAAGTATGGGAGATACCCAGCTACCTGCCATCGGCTTCGTGCAAATGAGGCCGCGTGTTTCACCAACAGCTGACCGATATTCGCCCCCCGGAATTCCGGTGCTACAACTGTTCGGGCGATACGAACCACCACATGGATGTACTTCCGAAGAGCAGCCATGTCCCAACTATCCCAGGCAACAGGCCCACACGCGAACGGCGCGTCCATGACACGAGACCTGGGCTTGTTCATGAAGAACGGGGTGGCCAGCTCGATGTAGCCGAGCACCTTTGGATACTTGGGATGGAAAGTGCGAACTATCAGGCGAGCTGTCCGGCCGTGAATGACCTTGCCCCGGTAATGGTAGTCGGCCAATGCCTGATAGCCGGTGTGTTCTTCGTCTTCCGTTACCTCTTTGACCAGTACTCCGAGCTCGACACCCCCGAGGCTTACCGCGTCTGGCACGATGTAAGGCTGGAGAATCTTGCAGTCACCATTCTTACCTATTACCCATACGTCCCCCGCCTCAGCACGAACTCGATCGCCTTTAGTTACACAAGCTGAGAGCGGCACGTCCAACATCTGCCCACCCGGCTCTAGGCGGAGACGCTTCTTGTGCCCCTTCCAATTCACTGTGGCGACCTCAAATGAGGTCGCAGGGACACTAGAGCCTGTAAATGTCATCACTTGACTAACCATTGCCGAACAATGCTCATTTTCCTATGTACCACTTAGTCTCTTGCCCAACTATCCACGCATATCCTGTTGACTGCCCCTTGAATCTGTATCCACGGCCTTTTCCTCCATCCAACTGTCGATACGCTCTCGTCTGAAGCGCCATCTGCTTCCCACCTTGGAAGCGGGGATCTTGCCGCCCTGAGCAAGTCGATATATCAGGTCCTTGCTCAACTGAAGATAATCGGCGACCTCTTGGAGAGTCATCCATCGGTGTTGCATACTTGCGCTCACTGGGCCCTATCCCTTCATATCTGGTACTAGCAGAGCATAACTATCCTCATGTTGATGAGTCAAGACAGCTCCGATTCACCCTCCTCGTGGATGAATGGGGGGCTCTCCAGCCCGAACGTAGCGAAATGGGGAACTACCTCTACCTCATCCCCCAGCGTCCCACAGTCCCTGCAGCGCCTTGACGAACGCCTGCGCCTTCTGCACGGTCCATTGCTCCCGCCCTCGTCCGAACAGGGGCACCTGCCCATTCTGGCATTGGAATTCCCGGAGTTTCGCACTCTTCAGCCATCCGAGTATGCCCGTGTAGGTCGGCGCTAAGTCCTGTTTGAACATGTCGTTGCGGACGTTGTAGAGCAGGCACTCAATGAAATAGGAGGGAGCATCCTCCTTGGCGATCACCTTCTTCTCGACCAGCCGGTTCCTGGCCGCCTTGAACATGCGGACCGTCCTCTTGAACCGGTTGTTTGCCGCCTTTTCCCTCTTCAGCCCCCGGGAGTAGTGCTGCTGCGGATAGCTGACGACCCAGCGCCTCTCGTCGGAGAGATAGAACCCGATACCAACCCTGTAGCTCACCGTGACAACGAGATCGGCGTCCGCCGGGATCTTGCCCTTCGGCACCTTCAGGGTCTTGCGGCCGCTCTTGGCGGCCTTTCCGAACCTGGCACGCATCGCCTTCAGCGCCTCGTCCCGGAACGACTTCCATTGCTGGTGCACGTACTTGTGGGAACCATCCTTCTGCAGCTGTTCCCCGGTAAGGGCGGCCACCGCAGGCTTCAGCTTCGATGACAGCCGCACAACCACGTCGACATCGCTGTCTCCGCCGAGGTTCGTGTCGTTCTTGTATGAGCCCTGGAGGAATACTTCGTACTTGAACTGCGACAGACCCTTGTGGGCAGCCAGCGCGTCCCGAATTGGAACATGGGCCTGCTTGAAGGCCGTTGCAGCTTGATGATGGCTCCACCTGGCAAGCGTAGATTCGGGTATGGACATTTCTCTACCTCTTTATTATAGCTCTGCTACGCCGTCTCCCCCTTTGGCATCCGGTAGCCGACGCGGGGCTCGGTGAAGACGTAGGTTGGGTTGTCGGCGTCGTCTCCCAGCTTGCGCCGCAGCTTGGTCATCATGACGCGAACCGGCCGCACGTCGTCGTCGGCCTTCTTGCCCCACACCCGCTGCAAGATCAGCTCGTAGGTCACCACCCGCCCGGCATTGGCCGCAAGCTCGGCCAGCAGCCGATACTCCAGGGACACCAGGGGCACGGGGCGTCCCCCCAGGGTCGCCTGGCGGCTGGCGAAGTCAACGGCCAGGTCTCGATACATATAGGGTTCCAGGGGCTCCGACAACTCACGCCGGCGCAGGGCCGACCGAATCCGGGCCGCAAGCTCCGACGGCGAGAAGGGCTTGACCACGTAGTCCACTGCCCCGTGGTCGAAGGCCCGGGTGACGAACTCCTCCCGCCCGTAGGCGGAGATGAAGATGACCGGCACGTCGGCCACATCTAGGATGTCCCCCATCAGCTCCACGCCGTCGCCAACGGGCAGCATCAGGTCGAGCAGGACCAGCTGGGGCCGCTCCCTCTCCATCAGGCGCAGGGCCTCCTGGGGGTCTCCGGTCACCACCGGGTGGTAGCCCGCCGCCGCCAGGGCGTCGCGCAGGTACCGTAGGTCGTTGGGGTCGTCGTCCACCGCCAGCACCCGCACCCGTTCCTCCGTCTCCCCCCGCCCACGCTGCGACGAGCGGGCCGGCCCCAGCAGTTCAGGGGCGCCCACGGTCTCCCCGGCGACGGGCAGGGTGAAGGTGAAGCGTGCGCCCAGGCCCACGCCGTCGCTCTCGGCCCGGATGCGGCCCCCGTGGGCCTCCACGATCCCCTTGCAGATGACGAGGCCCAGGCCCGTGTCCCCGCCCGGTTCCTCGGACTCGCCCCCGGAGAACCTGCGGAAGAGGCGGGGCAGCTGCTCCTCCGGGATGCCCCGGCCCTCGTCGGACACCGACACCGCGATGTGGACGTCCTCCCGCGCCGCGGCCACCCGGACTGCCGAGCCCGGCGGGGAGTGGCGGGCCGCGTTGGTCATCAGGTTGACCAGCACCTGGACGATGCGCCGCCGGTCGGCCATCACCAGGGGCAGGTCCGGCCCGACGTCGACCTCCAGGCGGTTCCCGCCCCATGAGCTGCTGAAGGCGCTCCTTGCCCGCTCCACCAGCAGGGTCAACTGGGCGGGCTCGGGACTGACCGGCAACGCGCCCGTCTCGATGCGGGCCACGTCCAGCAGGTCGGCGACCAGCTCCTTCATGTGATCGGCCTGGTCCTCGATGATGCGGTAGAACTGGTGCGCCAGGGAGGGGTCCATGTCCGTGGCCGAACCCAGCAGCGTGCCGGCGGAGCCCTTGATGGAGGTCAGGGGCGCCAGCAGCTCGTGGCTCACCGCGGCCAGGAACTCGGCCCGCAGCCGCTCCTGCTCCTCTATGGGCGTCATGTCCTGCATCGTGACGACCACCGACTCGACCGCGCCACTATCGGAGAGGATGGGCGTCGCGTTGAGCAACGCCGTGACCTGCCTTCCGTCGGGGACCCGCAGGACGATCTCCTCGGCCCGCACCGTGTCCGCGTTGCGCAGAAGCTGGGCCATGGGAAACTCCCGCAGTGAGACCTCCTTCCCGTCGGCCCGCATGAAGGTCAAATCGTCCAGCAGGTCCTCCGGCGTCTGGTCGGGGTCCCGCAGGGTGTCGACGATCCTCCGAGCCTCCCGGTTGAAGGACTTGGGGGCTCCCGTCAGGGCGTCGAAGACCACCACGCCCACGGGGGAGGTGTCTATCAGCGTCTGCAGGTCGGCACGGGCGATGCGCTCCTCCCGGTGCCTGCGGGCGTTGGCGATGGCCAGGGCCGCCTGGGATGCGAAGAGGACCAGCGTGTCCTCGTCCTCCCGGGTGAAGCCCTCTTCGTCCTGCTTGTCCGACAGGTAGAGGTTGCCGACCCGTGCGCTCTCCAGCTGGATGGGCGCGCTGAGGAAGCTGCCCAGGGGTTCCAGGGGAGGGCCGATCTCCGGCAGCCCCAGCGCCCCGGTGTGGGCGGAGAAGTCCTCCACCCGCAGGGGTTCGGGAAGGCTGCTCAGGTAGGCGAACAGCTCCAGCCCTCCGGGGAGCTCTTCGAACCCCCGGTGGGCCTCCTCCGTCAGCCCCGACGAGATGAAGGCTTCCAGCTGGCCCTTATCGTCGAGGACGGTGAGGCCGCCCCGGCTGGCCCCGGTCAGGAGGCGCGCGCCGTCCACCACGCGTTGCAGGACGGCGTCCAGGTCCAAATCCTCGGTGATGCGCAGGCTGGCCTGCCCCAGGCGGGAGAGGCGCTCCCGCAGGGCTTCGATTTCCCGCATGAGCTGGTCTTCTGAGTTCAACCGGTCACCTCCGTAGGGGCGGAACGCCCGCCGTCCCGGCCACCATGTTTTCGAGCTATCGGGGGCAATTATGACCCAATTTCGGAAAGGTTACAAGAAGAAGTGGAAAATTAACAAAATGAAACGGACAAATTACTTGCAGGGTGGTAAAATCTGTCCCGTTGAGAATAGATATTGGTACGAAGTATCACTTATAGAGTTGGCGTGCACTCCCCGATAGACGCCATTTCATAGGACGTACCCGACGAGGCAGCGAGAGCGACAAGACGGCCTGACGACAGACATATTGATACTAAGTGTCAAAGCAAGAAGCATCAAACCGACGCCGGGCTTACTGGCGAGTACAGCCAATTTCAGTCCCGGTGCGGAATGGAGATGGAGGAACGATGACCGAGACCTGTCCAGGAGGCAGTCCAATGTAGACGCCCCGGTGCCTCCGGCGCAACACCAGTGACACGACCCTGATAGCCAAATACCAAGAAAGGAAGCAAGGAATACAACACGATGTACAGACTGACCGGTTCCCCACGGAGACAGATAATCACCGGATCGATGGCGGCGATGGCCATCATCGCCGCAGCCCTGCTGGCCGTGTTCTTCATGGCCAGCCCGACCTCGGCCCATGACCCCGACCCCAACCTCAACGACGACGAGTACGTAGACCCCCGGCCCTGCGGCATACATGTGAACGACGTGCCGACCGACCCCGACCCGGAGTTCAGCGAGGGCCACGTCGCCCTCTTCGACGCCTACTGGGACTACAACACCCAGACCCTGAACAACAACCTCTGCCCGCCGCTGGCGGAGCACACCGTCATCAAGGACCTTAACGGCACAGTAACGGGAATAGTTACCGGTCGCATCGAGTCCAACATCGACGTCAACACGACGGTGTTCCACGCAGGCAACGAGTTCAAGGCCACCGTGGTGGACACTGCATCCGACGATTACGACGCCAGCAATTACACCGGCCAGCGGACCATCGACCGGGTCAAGTACCCCTTCCTACCGCCGGCCGACACCGTAGTCTGGTGGCTGGAGCAGGACGATCCCATCGCCGAGGCCGCTAATCCCCCTGCTCCGGGGAGCGTAGAGGAGCCGGAGTTGGTGCTGGGCTTCTCCGCCGGCCTCTTCGACGAGGACGATTGGTACCTTGCGGAGGGCTTGGATGATGGCACGAGAACCGAGGTCCCGCCGTTGCAGTACGAGCTCGAGGCCGAGCGGGACCCGGAAGGCAACGTCATTCCCTTCGTGGTCTTCGAGAACAACGCGACGAACCCGATATGGGACAGCAGGAACGCCGACACCAGCTCGATCCGGCTAAAGCCCGGCCAGTACAAGCACTACAACTGGGTGTTTTTCCCCGGAGCCGACCAGAGCCACACCTACGTGCTGGAGGTCCATTTGAAGGGCCACGTCCGCACAGCTATCCCTGAAGGTGAGACCAGGGACACCTGGAAACCCCTCACCTGGCCCGAGGGGACGCCCTACGACCCGAGCAACAAAATCGTCCTTGAGTCGATCAACAAAGTCGTCACCAGCGAACTGGTTAAGCAGGAGTACACCATTCATGTAGGCCCGCTGACCCTGGACGAGCAGCCCTTGTTCGGGGTGCCACTCTCCGTCGAGGAGAACTCCCCCGCAACAACCACCGTGGGAGCCGTTATTCCGGTGTTCAAAGCAGGCAGCGACACCCTCACCTACTCGCTCTCCGGTGATGGGCACCGCAACTTCACGGCCACCGCCGCCACCGGGGACGCCACCGGCGCGCAGATAAAGGTGGCCCCACTGGCGCACCTGGACTACGAGACCAGGAACTCCTACGACCTGGTCCTGAGCGTCAGCGACGGCAAGGACCGCGAGGGAGGCCCTGACGACTCGGTGGACGACACCATCGCCCTGAGCGTCAAGCTGACCGACGATCCGGATGACGGGCCTCACGCAGGCGTTGTCCTCAGAGTCGAGCCGGAGAGCCAGTCCACCTATAGCAGCGTGACCTTCACCGCGACTACCGAGAACCTGCCGGCAGGCGCCCGTGGCTTGGAATACGCGTTGTACGTTCTCGACGACAACGGCAATATAGCCTGGAACCAGGTTGTTTCCGAATCGAACGTCATAGAGGTGGATGGCCCAAGAGATCCCAATGTCACGAGGCGATACCAGGTGGGAGTGAACTACTACGTAAACCAACATGAGGTGGACATTTATTCCAACGCCGTGACCGTGACCTGGCACTAGCCAGGTCCTGTCAGATGGCGGCATCTCTCTGCCTCACCATGAGCCAGGCCAGTAACCAGCGGGAGCCGTCAGAATGCCCCTGGATTCCGGCGAAAGCCGGAATCCAGGGTGAGAGGCTTTTCATCTCCTG
This sequence comes from Dehalococcoidia bacterium, assembly GCA_965207305.1. GTDB lineage: Bacteria > Chloroflexota > Dehalococcoidia > Lucifugimonadales > JAGWBF01 > JAGWBJ01. The sequence goes on from CBDBMB010000003.1 coordinate 1,320,317, forward strand.
CTGGCCTCCATAGTCGCGTCCCCGGAGGTCGTCATGCGCATTCTCAAGAAGTTCTTGCTCATCGCCCCGGCGCTGGCCCTGCTGGGCGCGTTCCTGTTGGGCGACGCCCCTGCCGGGGCCCAGGGGCGGCCGGTGGACCTGGAGTTGAGCATCACCAACCGGCACGAGCAGAGTCGAGACGACGGCCTATTCGTGGTTTCCGTACTTAACCGCTCGGACGTCGCGTTTCGCGACATAAGGGTTCAACTGGAGGCTGAGGACATTGCCCTGGGGCGGACCATATTTCTCGGGGAGTTCACTACTACTGATTTTCCGGCCAACGATGGAGTTGTTAACTATGACACCCTGGAGTGGACTATTCCTGCTCTGAGTGTTGGAGCACGCGCGACTACACACCTTCGCATATCTGATAGAAGGACGCTTAGCACAACAGAAGATTCCGTCGTGCGCCTGCAGGGCAGGATCGTGAAATCCACGCCCCGGGAAGACCCAGGCAGCCTTGGCAACAACCAGGCGCGTCATTTTGCTGAGGCCAACCGGCTTTCGCCGCGGATGTTCATCCTGTTTGAAAACAACGTCTCCTACGGCGTGGATGCCGACCCTGCCACGGACACCTTTGCCATCAAGGTCACCAATCCGGATATCCGCCTCGGGGCATGGCGCTTTGTTTCAACAAACCAGCACCAGCTGCGTCTAAAGGTCACCCCGTCCCAGGGCCTGGGGCTGACGGCGACGGCGCCCGCCGGCACCACCTTCGATGCGGCAACGGGCATCTGGGACATCGGCACGCTGACCAGCGGGGCTGGCAACTCGCCGACAGGCAACAGGCAGATGGACATCCGGGTGACGGGAAGGGACGCCCGGGCCGGCCCGCCGGAAGAGCAGTGCCTCACTGTGGAGATCGAGCACGTGATCCCGGACTATACTCAGGCGTTGCTCCCCGTAACCGCCTGCATGGCCCACAATGCCCTGATTACCGGGGGCGATTTGCACGTCTTCAACTGGCAAGACTGCCTGGCCGGCGGCGACTATCCCTGCGGCAGCCAGCCCTCCCTGGAGTTGACCGCCGTTAGGTGGGCCTACGACGAGATAGCTGGGGGCGCGGGAAGATACGCCGTTGGCGAGGTCCACCGGGCACGTTTCAGGTCCGACGACCTTAGGCATTCCCTCCACAACTTCATGATTCTGCAACCGGGGGAGGTGGTGCTGCGGGTTCCCGACTGGCATGTAACCCGGGAGGTGGGGTCGGGGAACAACGTATGGTCAACCGTTGATCTCTTCGATTTGTACATGGCCCACAAGAACCTTGAAGACGCCGGCGGTTGGACGGACCTGAAGGTGTCAGGGACAGTGACCGCGCCTGGCGGCGGGCGGGCGCCCGGCTCCTGGGCTCTTCGCAGCCACACCGGCCAGTTTACCTTCTTTACCGCCACCGATGACACAAAAGTAGAATCGATAACGTATCAAGTCCAGCAGACGGGCGCAGATCGTCAATTTCCAATCAGGATAGAGTTCGGAGAGCTGGGCACCTATGTTGCGCTGTTCGAGATAGAGGGAACCAAGTCCGGGACGAAATATACCGACAGCGGCGTCTACACCTTCCACGTGGGCCCGGTGGCGGAGTTGGAAGTGGTGTCGGCGTCGCAGACGCCGGAGGTTGTGGAGATAACCGCCGTCAACAACGGGCCGGACGATTCCCTAGGAGCGCGGGCGGTGTTGACCACGGGCCAGACCTGCGAATTTGGCGGCGTGTTCCCACCCGAGGACTTGCTGCGGCTGGCCGGGCAGCCCGCCACCCGCACCTGCGTCATCCCCGGCGTGGAGCTGACCGAGGCCCAGCTCGCCGGCACCGAACCCATCGGCCATATCGAGAACCACGTGGACTACACCGTCTGCATCGACGGCAACGGCCGGGACGTCCGTCCCAAGCCGGACGGCGGAAGCGCCTGCCAGTCCGAGGGCGGGACCTGGCACGCCGGCAACGTGTACGACTATCTCGACAGCAACAACGACATCTACCTGTCCCAGGAGCCGCCCCCGGCGGTCGACCTGCAGCCGGCGCGTTCCAGGACGGTCACCTACCTCACCTGGACGCGGCTGGAGGAGCTGTTCGACTCGCCGGTGTCCCACTACCAGGTGGAGCGGCTGGACGACGGCGAGTGGGCGTCGCGGGGCAGCGTGCCTCAGCCCGAAGACCCCGGGGAGGACCCGGAGTACGTGGACACGGACAAGGACAGGGGGCCGTCGCCCCGCTACCGGGTGCGGGCGGTGAACGAGGATGGCCTGGCCGGGGCGTGGGTGGAGTCCGGCGGGCCCGCCCAGCCGGGGGTGGTGCTGGCCCTGGACCCCGACACCATCAAGGAGCCGGACGCCGACAGCCCGGGGGCGGTGACCACGGCCACGGTGACGGCCACGCTGACCGGCGCGGTCTCCAGCCAGGACATCACGGTCGTCGTGTCGGCGGAACCGGCGACGGGCGGCAACCCCGCCGAGCCGAATGACTTCGCCATCAGCGAGAACCGGTCCCTCACCATCCGCGCCGGGTCCCGGGAGTCCACGGGCGTGGTGACCATCACCGCCAACGAGGACGCCGACGGCGAGAACGAGCGGGTCTCCATCACGGCGGTGGCGTCCCACGCCCGGCCAAACATCCGCGCCCTGACCCTGACCATCGACGACGACGACAACCCCGGCCTGACGCTGGGGCCGCTGAACCCGGCCCATGTCCCCGAGGGCGGCACGGCCACCTACACGGTGAAGCTGGACGCCCAGCCCAGCGGGGACGTGGCCGTCCGGCTCACCAGCAACAACACCGAAGTTGCGGTGGATACGGATACGGCGGAGGATGGGCCGCAGAACACCCTGACCTTCACGCCGGACAACTGGAACACGGGGCAGACGGTCACCGTCAGCGCGTCCCATGACGCCGACGCGGCAGACGACACGGCGAGCGTCACCCACCGGGCAAGCGGCGCGGCCGAATACGGCAGCGTGCGTGCGTCGCTGGCCGTCACGGTGGACGACGACGACACGGCGGGCGTGACGGTGGAGGCCGACAGCAACCTGACGGTGATGGAGGACGGTCTCACCAGCGTCCAGTACCTGGTGAAGCTGGACACCGAGCCTGCGGGCAACGTGGTCATCACGGCAACGGGGTCCGACCCCGACGCGGCGTCCGTCAGCCCGGCGTCCTTCACCCTGAACCGGAGCAGCTGGGAGCGGGGGCAGACGGTGACGGTAAGAGCGCGGGCCGACACGGACGCGGCCTACGAGACGGTGAACATCACCCACGCCATCGACGCCGGCCGGACCAGCGCCGACGAGTACGACGGCGTTGGCGTCGCCGGGGTATCGGTCAGGGTCATCGACGCCCAGGCCCCGGCGGACTACGACATGGACGACGACGGCCTGCTGGAAATCGCCAACCGGGAGCAGTTGGACGCCATCCGCTGGGACCTGGACGGCAACGGCAAGCCGGACGCCGGCCCGACGAGCAACGAGGCGAAGGACTACGCCCGGGCCTTCCCGCGCATGATGGCCGGTTCCTGCGGCGACGACTTCGTGGCCGGCACTTCGGTGGAGGGCGACCCCAACACATCCGGGACCCCCTGCGCCGGCTACGAGCTGGCCAACGACATCGCCCTCAGCGGCAACTGGACGCCCATCGGCGGATTCAGGGCCACCCTGAAGGGCAACGGCCATACCATATCCGGCCTGAGCATAAGCAGGCCCAATGACGACCAGCCAGTGGGGATGTTCGCCTACAACGGCGGGACGATAGAGAACCTGGGCCTGCTGGGCGTCAACGTGCAAGGCAACGGCCTCGTGGGCGCCCTGGCGGGCCAGAACGGCGGCACGATAACCGGGGCCTGGGTCACGGGCAGCGTGTACGGCCACTCCCACACCGGCGGGCTGGTGGGCTTCAACCGGGGAACGGTGGAGCGGAGCTACTCGGAGGCCGCGGTGACGGGCGTGGACTCGCAGGACTCCTCGGGGCCCCTGTGGTCAGTCCGGATCAGCGGGCTGGTGGGTCTCAACCGGGGCATGGTGCGCGACACCTACGTCACGGGCGCAGTGCGGGGCGCGGGCCACGTCAGCGGCCTGGTGGGCTGGAACGAAGGCAACGGCCGGATCGTCAACAGCTACGCCGCCGGCAGCGTGACCTCCGCCCAGGGATTCCCCACCACCGGCGGCCTGGTGGGCTGGCAGACGGCCACGGTGACCAACAGCTACTGGGACACCGAGGAAACCGGCCAGAAGGAGGGGGCCGGCCAGGGCGGAGAAGGCGGCATGACCGGCCTGACCACCAAGGAAATGAAGGAGCTGACCGCGTCCGGCGCCGGCTGGGACGGCAGCGTGTGGGAGTTCGGCACGTCCGGCGACTACCCCTGCCTGGTGGGCGTAACTCCCGGCTGCGAGGAGCAGACGTCTCAAGCCAATAGGGCCAGCGTCACGGTGACCGCCGACGACCCGGTGGCGGCGAACGAGGGAGGCTCCGCCGCCTACACGGTGGTCCTGGACGGCCAGCCCACGGGCAACGTGGTGGTAGCCATGAGCAGCGACAACGCCGACGTTGCGGCGCAGCCGGCCAGCCTGACCTTCACCACCGGCAACTGGCAGACGGCCCAGACCGTGACCGTGAACGCGGCCCATGACGGCGACGCGGCGAATGACGCCGCCACCATCAGCCACTCGGCCAGCGGGGCCAACGAGTACGCCGGGATAGACGTCGCCTCCGTCAACGTCGCCGTCACCGACGACGACACGGCCGGGGTGACGGTGAGCGAGAGCAGCCTGAACATCAACGAGGGCGGCTCGGCCACCTACACGGTGGTCCTGGACACCCAGCCCATCGCCGACGTGGACATCTATCCCTTCGACTGCTGCGGCGTAACGGCGCAGCCGGGCATCCTGACCTTCACGCCGGACAACTGGCAGACTCCGCAGACCGTGACCGTCAGCGCGGCCCAGGACGAGAACACGGTTAACGAGCAGGTGGTCATCAACCACGGGACCAGCGCCGCCGCCGAGTCGGCCTACGCCAGCGTGACCATTGCCTCAGTGTCCGTCAGCGTAACCGACGACGATCAGGCCGCCGAACCGGCCCAGGCCGAGCCTCCGGGCGTCGTGGTATCAGCCGCCGACCCGGTGACGGTGCGCGAGGGCGGCACGGCCAGCTACCAGGTGTCCCTGGACTCCGCCCCTGCCGAGAACGTGGTGGTGGAGCTGAGCAGCGACAATGGCGACGTGACGGCGACGTCGACCAGCCTGACATTCACCGCCGACAACTGGCAGACGGCGCAGACCGTGATTCTGAGCGCGGCCCATGACGACGACAAGGCCGACGAGCAGGCCGTCATCACCCACCGGGTCGGCGGCGAGTCGGCTGCCTCCGTCAACGTCAGCGTCACCGACGACGACAGCGACCGCGAGGTCCTGCGGGACTTCTACGACGCCACTGGCGGCGATAGCTGGACCAACAGCGCCAACTGGCTCAGCGACCGGCCGTTGTCCGAGTGGCACGGCGTCACCCTTGATGGCGAGGGCCGGGTCACCGCCATCGTCCTGGACGAGAACAACCTCACCGGCAGCCTGCCCGCCGAGCTGGGCAAGCTGGACAGCCTCACCAGGCTGGCGCTGAACCGCAACGGCCTCTCCGGGGCCATCCCGCCCGAGCTGGGCGGCCTGTCCAACCTGAGCATCATCGGGCTGGCGCGGAACAGCCTGAGCGGTGATCTGCCCACGGAGTTGGGGAACCTGGGCGGCCTGACCAGGCTGTCCCTCCACGACAACACCGGCTTGACTGGTGCGCTGCCGGACGGGTTCGTCAACATCACTGGCCTGCAGCGTCTGGCCGTGGCCAACACCGGAGTCTGCGCCCCGGACACCGAGGCGTTCCGCGAGTGGCTCGATTCTGTGCCCGATAAACCGGGCGGAGTTCAGACCTGCCAGGGAGCTGGGCAACCTGAGCAGCCTGCCCAGGCTGTCGCTCCACGACAACACCGGCTTGAGCGGGGCTCTGCCGGACGGGTCCGTCGACTTGGACGGCCTGCAGCGGCTGGCCGTCGCCAACACCGGCGTCTGCGCCCCGGACACCGAGGCGTTCCGTGATTGGCTCGGTTCTGTGCCGGACAAACCGGGTGGAGTGCAGACCTGCCAGTAGGCCGTAGCGTGCCGCTCCGCCTGCACCCTGTCCGAGAGCTACGAGGGCCTGCACAGGGCGGCCTGGCCCGGGCGGGTGCACGCCCCCCGCCGCGCCGCCATCTCCCCGTATCGCCCATCCGCTGATCTCAACCGGCCACCCACCTAATGGGTGGCCGGTCCTCGTTCGACCCCCGGAATTTCGACCCCGCCGGGGGCAATTTTGGCCCAATTTCCGAAAGGTTACAAGAAGAAATGCTAATGAAACAAGATGAAACGCATAAGTTGCACGTTTGGTGGTACATTAATGTCGGCCTATTTCGCTAGATGGATGGTAGAGGATGTTTTTCAACTGTGAGTGAGAGCGGGTATCACGAACGGCGGAGCAGGTCGTCCAGCGCGCCCTTTGACGCACCCCCAGGGAGGGTCCGTCAAAGCGGTGCGAAATTCACATACGGGAAGGTTCGAATGCATCGAGAAATGGTCCCCCTGGGCTGGCTAGTGAGAATCTCCGTGGTCGCCCTGCTGGCGGTGGCGGCCGGGTTGTTGAGCATGGCCGACCCGCCGGGGGCCTCCGCCAGCCACGACCGGTTGCAGTTGGAGTCCATCAACTTCAATGACCGCCTCGAGGAGGGAATCTCCTACCTGGGCTTTACCCTGTACTTCAGCAATCCAGTAACCAACCTGGACCAGATCACCGTGAAATACCGGGTGGAGTTGCTGGACGGGGCCTCCGAGGCCGACTTCGACTTTGACGTCCCCTTAACCGAGCAGGTGGTCCAAACCGCCCCCGGCCGCCTCATCATCGGCAAGTACCGCAGATCGTACAGCGCTGACATCCCCTTGCTAGACGACACCCTGGCGGATGCCGGAGAGCGGGTCAGGATCACCCTGGACGAGGTCGGCATCACCGAGCTGGGGGATTCCACAGCCGACCACGAGACGGGTACGTACGTCACCTATGACCTGGACGATGTTCACTACTATACGCATGGCACGCACCGCGAGGGGCGGACGTGGACCGTCCCCATCGTGGACAACGACACGCTGCCGAAGGCGCCATCCAACCTGCAGGGCGAGGTCTGGGGAACGGACCGGGTGCATCTCAAGTGGCGGCCCGGCGAGGACGGCGGCACCGTCAACGGCGAGGAGCAGCCCCTGCGCTACCAGTTCCGGGTCGACCAGATCGGCAAGGCGCAGGTCCAGCTGAAGAGCTTCGAGCCCTCACCGGGGGGCTGGGTTGACATGGAGGGGGACGACATCACCTCCTTCACCATCCAGGACCCGGCCATCAACCTGGGCCTCGCGACCTACGAGTTCTGGGTGCGGGCGGCGACCGACGCCGGCCCCTCCGAGCAGACCGGACCGGTGACCCCGGGGCCGCAGGACTTCGCCCCGGCGCCCCCCGGGAACCTGACGGCCACGGTCACCGCTCCCAATGGGGTGAGGCTGGACTGGGAACCCAGCGCCCACGGCGGCTACATCGACGGCATTGAGCAGCCCCTGCGCTACCAGTACCGCATCGAGAACATCCCCACCGGCTGGCGGGACATCCCGGGCGAGGGGGTCACCTCCTACACGGTCGGCCACGTGAACCTGTGCTGCAACGACTACACCTTCCAGATACGGGCCTTCAACGACCACGGACACAGCTGGACCTCGGGCGACGTCGTGCCGGTGGGGCGCGTGCCCACCCCGCCGTCCAACCTGACGGCAACCGCCGCCGGCGGCGACAGCGTGGAGCTGCGTTGGGAACGCTCCGAGAGCGGGGGCAACGCCCCGGGCTCGCGGGACGAGCTTTCGGTGCGCTACCAGTACCGCATCGAGAACCTTGGCACCGGGTGGCGCGACATCCCCGGCGGCGACGTCACTTCCCACACGGTCAGGGGCCTGGACCTGGCCAACAACACCTACACCTTCCAGGTGCGGGCGGCCAACGACGTCGGGCCAAGCTGGACCTCCGGCGACATCCCCAGCGTGGGCATGGTGGACCTGGTGGGGCCCTCCATCACCGCAATCAGCCTCACCTCGAACCCCGATGACGGAGTCCTCGACACCGGGGAGCCGGTGAAGGTGACCGTCACCTTCGACGAGGCGGTCTTCCTGGTCGGCAAGCCGCGATTTGCGCTGGACGTGGGCGGCGCGGAGAGACTGGCCGACCTGGATTCCCACGCCGGCAACGCCGTCCACTTCGAGTACACGGTGGCCGAGGGGGACGCGGACGAGGACGGCATCGCCATCCCGGCCAACCCCTTCCGCCCCGACCCCGGCACCACCATCAAGGACGCTGCGGGCAACGACGCCGACCTGGACCATGCCGCCGTCGGCCCGGACTCCAACCACAAGGTCAACCTCGCGCAGAAGGCCACCGCGCCGACCATCGCCTCCGTGGCCATCGGCTCCGACCCGGGAGGGGACGGCGTCTACGGCGAGGGCGACGAGATCCGGGTCGGGGTTGCCTTCGCTCCTCCCGGTCGGATCACGGTCGCCGGCTCGCCCCAGCTGACCCTGGACATCGGCGGCAAGGCCAGGATTGCCGACTACAAGACCGCCAGCTATGACGGCGTCACCATCCTGGTCTTCGCCTACACCGTCCAGGCGGGCGACGGGGACGACGACGGCGTCTCCATCCCCGCCAACGCCATCGACCTCAACGGCGGGACAATCACCGGGGCAGACCACGACGCCAACCTGACCCACGCCGCCGTGCCGGCCGACGCCGGACACCGGGTGGACACCCCGCCCTCCATCAGGTACGTCATCCTGATCAACATCACGGAACAGGGCCGCATCTACACCGAGGGCGAACGGATAGAGCTGGAGGTGGCCTTCACCGAGGCCGTGACCGTGACGGGAGCGCCGCAGCTGGTCCTGGACATCGGCGGCCAGACCAGTCACGCCGAGCTCCAGCGGGTCGAGGGCGCCTCCCTCTTCTTCGCCTACACCGTGGCCCGGGGAGACCAGGACCACGACGGCATCTTCATCCCGGGCGACGTCATCAACCTCAACGGCGGCGCCATCACCGACGCCGGGGGCAATGCCGCCATCCTGAAACACGAGGAGTACAGGGAAGGAGCCCAGTGGGTCCAGTTCCTGGTGGACGCCGCGCCCCCGCAGCTTGTCGACGTCGTGGCCCCCGCAGGGGGCGACCGGGTGGTCGTCACCTTCAGCGAGGAGCTGTTCCCGGCGCCCCTGCTGCTCCGTGCGGCCCAGGCCGTGGGGGTGAACCCGGGCGTCTTCTACCGGGCCCTCTTCAACGTCTACGTGGACGGGTTCGAGGTGGTGCCCTCCCACGCTTCCATTGCCGGCAACGACCTGGTCCTGGGGGTGGAGCACCCCTTCGGCGACCTTTCGGAGGTCCGGGTGTCCTACAACAACCTCTTCGCCAGGGCGGCCCCGGGCATCCTGGTGGACCGGGGCTTCAACCAGCTCCGGACCTTCGATGAGCAGACGGCGACGAACAACTCCCAATTCACGCCGGAACCGTCGGACGAAGAGAACCTTCACCCCGTGGGCCTGAGGCTGAGTCCCGCCGAGATCACGCTGGTCGAGGGGGGCACGGCCAGGTACACCGTCGCCCTGGCGGACCCGCCCCCGGAAGGGGAGGAGGTGAGGGTGACGATTTCCAGCGTCCCCGAGGGCCTGCTCGACGTGAGTCCCGGGCAAGCTCTGGTCTTCACCGGCGACAACTGGGACCAGCCTCAGACCGTTGAAATCGGGTCGCTGGCGGACAACGACGACTTCGACAACTGGGCCGCCATCGTCCACGTGCCCGAAGGGGGCGGCGTCCCGTACCCGGCCTACGTGCGGGTGGTAATCGAGGAGCGTGACCAGTAGTGATGGGCAGAATTGTCTTGATCGCGCTCCTGGGGCTGCTGGCGGCCGGCCTGGTGGCCGGTTGCGACGACAGCGACCCGACGCCGACGCCCACCACGACAGCGCCGGGACCAACGGCGACCGCGACGGCCACATCGGAAGCCACGGCTACACCCGAGCCCACCGCCACACCGGAGCCGACGGCGACCGCCACGGCCGCGCCTGAGCCAACCGCTACTCCCGAACCCACGGCTACCCCTGAACCCACGGCCACGCCGGTCCTGGAAATCGGCGTAACGCCCCTGGAGCGATATCGTCCGCTTTGCACCCACCTCGCCGCCACCGATGCGACGGAGTTCGGGAGCTACGGCGAGTTCTCCGCCCACCTGGAGGAGGTCCTTGAGGAGGCGTATGCCTTCCCGCCCCCGCCGGAGGTGTTCGACTGGCACCTGGCCGTCCTTGCCTTCCTGAACAGCATGACGGAGCTGGTGGGCAGCCAGCCGGCGGACGCACCGATAGACCCCTTCGTCCTCGCTCCCGTATTGCCGAGCGTCGCCAACCTCCAGGAAGAGGAGATGGTCCTGGACCCCGGGGTGCGGCAGAGAATGGCGGAGGTGGGCTGCGTCGACTCCCAGTCCTGAGGCTGGGCGATCAATCCAAACACGGAGGATATGACGATGAACGGCAGGAACCTTTCACTCAGCCCAATTCTCCCCCAAGGTCGGGGGGGGGGGGGGTAGCTTCGATGCGAAGGCCCCTGCTCGTTCTGTCGGTCTTCCTCTTCGCCCTCGGCCTGCTGGTGACCGGCTCGCCGTCGGTTTTGGCACAGGAACAGAGCCTCAATCCCGAGAATCTGAGGGTCACGGTCAACGGCAGCGACAATGTCACCCTCGTATGGGAGGACCCGAGCAGCTACGACCAGACTATCGCAACAGGATACGTCCTAACGGGTTTCGAACTCCAGTGGCGGCTGTATGTTGACGGTCAGGACGACGCCGCCGGTTGGGGATCGCTTCACACCACATCCGAGTCAAGCAAGACCTACATGCCGACGGGACTGCAGCCGAACACGTCGTACGATTTCCGGGTGAGGACCATTGGCCGTCTATTGTCGGACCCCAACCCCGCAACGAGTGTGCGTTACAGCTTCTTCACCTATCTCCTTAATCATCAGACGGCGCAGTCGGTTCCAGGCGCGCCCACGCTCGTCGCGCAAGCTGATGGCGACGGTGCAGTAGGGCTCAGCTGGAGCCTCTCCGATACCACTGGCGTTACAAGCTGGCGTTACGAGTACAAACAGACCTCGGCTGCGGATTGGACCGGCGCGAGCGGTGTCGACGTGTCCGATGTTGCCACCCTCACCGCCGACGTCAGCGGCTTGCTCGTGGACCCCAGCTACGACTTCCGCGTCCGCGCAGTGGCTTCGGGCGTTGGCGGGGATTGGTCAACCGTCGAATCCGTGGCCGGAAAGCCGTTCATCCCCCAGAACCTCGGCGCGACCGCATCGACGAGCGCGGTGTCCATAAACGTGCACTGGGACTTCCCGTCGTCCACAGGCGGAGCAGACCTGACCGGCTACACCGTCCAGTGGCGGCCACACCACGCGACCGGGAACTGGGCGGACCAGCCCGCCACCGGCAGCAGGGATGTCGTCCCCACGGCCACCAGCGTGGACATCACCGCCGCCGACGGCCTGGCTGCCGGGACGAACTACAACTTCCGCATCAGCGCCTACAACGCGCACCGGCGCAGCTTCTTCACCCCCAACGACGGCTCGGTGGCGGCGGCGACGATCAGCCAAGCCGCCTCCATATCCGCCACCACCCCGGAGACCCTCAAGGAGGGCAACCTGGACGGCGCGAAGCTGACCGTGGACCTGGTCGGGGCCACCTACGTGCAGAACCTCGAGTCGTTCCACCCGGAGACCATACTCACCTTTTCGCCGCCGGTGTCCGGCCTGAGGGCCAGGTCGGTGGAGCGGGTGGACGACGACACCGCCGTGCTGACCCTGGCCTACGACTACACCGACGCGGCGATGACCGGCGACACCGACATCGCCGTGGTGGTGGCCTACGGGGCCACCAGCCACTCCGCCTCCCTGACCACGAACACGGTCCCGGTGGGGCACTTCGTGAATGCGACGGCGTCATTGCCGGCCACGGCCAGCGTCAACGAGGGCGATGCCGTGAGCGTGGAACTGACGCTTGACGAGCCGGTGCCCGGCAGTTTCGATTTCACGTGGCGAGCACTTGAGTCGGGGGCCGCCACACCTGGAGTTGACTTCGCGGACCAGAGTAGTCCTGTCAGGCTGACGGTCCCCGCCGGGGCCACTTCGGTGACGATTACCACCGACGCCACCATTGATGATGTCTTCGATGAGGACAACGAGCAGTTCGGGGTGTTCGTGACCCTGGACCTGTCCTCCATTTCAGCGGAACTCACGAACAAGATAAGGCTGTCGTCAACTGCGAGCCAAACCACCGTCACCATCACCGACAACGACGACCCGCCGGTGCTGTCGGTTGCGGCAGGGATCGTCAACGAGGGCGACAGCGGGACCAGCGATCTGCCCTTCACGGTGACGTTGACGCCGGCCAGCGGCAAGCAGGTGACCGTGGGGTACGCCACTATCGCCTCTTCGCTTCCCGGAGCGGCAACTGTGGACGAAGACTACATCGCCGCTTCCGGCACGCTGACCTTCGCGCCCGGCGAGACCAGCAAGACCGTCAACGTGACGATCAACGGCGACAACGTGGTCGAGCCGGATGAGAGCGTTACTCTCGGACTCCAGAGTCCAACCAATGCGACATTCCCCGGCGGCTTGACTGCCCTCGGCAACAGCGGCACGATCACCAACGACGACACCGCGCCCACCACCATCACCCTGAGCCTCGACCCGACCAGCGTGGCCGAGGAGGCCGGCCGCCAGAATGTCCACATCACCGCCGCCTTCCCGGACGGTTCCGACACGCTGTTGACGGACACGGATGTGACCGTGTCCGTGGGCGCACCCGGCGACAGCGCCACCGAGGGCGCCGACTACCAGACCGTCAACGATTTCGTCCTCACAATCCTGGCCGGGGAGACCAGCGGCTTACTAACGCCGCCCATCACCCCCATCGACGACAGCGACCAGGAGGGCACCGAGGAGATCACCGTGAGCGGCACGGCCTCGGGCTTCACCGTCAGCTCAGCCACGCTGACGCTCACCGAGGACGACATCCCGCCCACGACCAGCGCCCTCGCCCTTTCCCGGGACACCGTCGCCGAGAACCGCGGCCGGACCACCCTGACCGTGACCCTGGGCGGGCGCACGACCATCGCGGAGACCACCGTCGAGGTGGCCGCCCAGGCCGGCGTCTTCACCGTGGACCAGGCCAGCAAGACCATCGCGGCCGGCGCAACGTCGGCCAGCTTCACCCTCACCGCCGTCCCCAACGACGTGGACGCGGCGGACGCCGCGGCCTCGGTGTCGGTGACCCTGACCGGCGGGACGGGGGACAACGTGCAGCAGCCGGACCCGGCGTCCCTCGATTTCACCATCACCGACGACGACCCGACACCGCGGGCCGCGCTCTCCGTCCTGCCCAACCCGGTGGACGAGGCGGACGGCGGCGCGACCGTCACCGTCACGGCCACCCTGGACCGGCCCTCGGGCGAGGCGACGACGCTGACCGTGTCGGCGGCGCCGGCCACGGGGTCCAACCCCGCCGAGACGGAGGACTTCACCCTGTCCTCCGGCGTGGAGCTGACCATCGCCGCCGGCCAGACCGCGAGCACGGGCACGGTCACGATTACGGCCAACGCGGACGACGACAGCGCGGACGAGCGGGTGACCGTTTCGGCCACGGCAGCCAACAGCCACGGCGTAACCGCTCCGGCCGCCGTCATCCTGACCATCCGCGACGACGACGTGCCGGGCGCGCGCGTCACCGCCGCCGACCCGGTGACCGTCGCCGAGGGCGGCACGGCCACCTACACCCTGGTGCTCAACGTGCAGCCCAGCGGCGACGTGACCGTCCGGGCGACCCCGGGCGGAAGCTCCGGCGTCACCGTGGACACCGACTCCGTGACTCCGGGCGACCAGGACACCCTCACCTTCACGCCGACGACGTGGAACACGGCGCAGACCGTGACCGTCACCGGCGCCCAGGACGACGACGCGGTGGACGACAGCGGGAGCATCCGCCACGCCATCGTGCGGGCCTCCACGTCCTCCGAGTACGACAACATCGGCATCGACGCCGTGAACGTCGCCGTGACCGACGACGACGCGGCGGGGTTCACCATCGACACCGACCCGGACACGGCCGGCATCCAGAGCGGGCCCGTGGCCGTGGAGGAGGGAGAGACCGCCGAGTACACCGTGGCGCTGGACGCGGCCCCCGGCTCGGGCAGCGTGCGCATCTCGGTGAGCAGCAGCGACACGGGCGCGGCCCGGACGTCGCGTTCGTCCCTCACCTTCACCCGCAGCAACTGGGACGACCCGCAGACGGTCAGGGTCACGGGCCAGCAGGACGCCGACTCGTCCAGCGAGACGGTGACCATCACCCACGCCGTGGTGGCCGCCTCCAGCGCCGACGAGTTCGACGGCCTGGCCGACCAGACCGTCACCGTCAACGTGGGCGACGACGAGACCATCAACTACGACTCGGACGGCGACGGCCTGATCGAGGTCCACAACCTGGCGCAGCTGAACGCCATCCGCTGGGACCTGGACGGCAACGGCGCACCCGCCAGCAACGCAACGGAGTACGCCGCCGCCTTCGAGAACCCGCGGGACGGCGTCGTCTGCCCCTCCGGGACGACCTGCAACGGCTACGAGCTGATGGCCGACCTGGTCTACGGCGAATCAACCGGCGCGGGCTGGGAGCCCATCGGCTCGATCAGCAGCCGCTACAACGCCACCTTCGAGGGCAACGGCCACGCCATCTCGAACCTGTACGTCAACCGCGCGCAACACGACGTCGCCCTGTTCGGCGCGCTGGAGAGCGGCGGGGAGATTCGCAACGTCGCGCTGCTCAACGTGTCCATCACTGTCAGCGGCAACAACAAACAGTACCAACGGGCGGCCGCCCTCGTCGGCAGAAACTTTGGCACGGTCCGCAACAGCTACGTGACCGGCGCGATCTCGGGTCTGAGCCACGTGGGCGGGGTGATCGGCCGCAGCGAGGGTGCGGCGTCCAACATCTACGCCGTGGGTTCGGTGAGCGGGAACGGCGACGACGTCGCCGGCCTGATCGGTTTCATGGATCTCAGCGCCAGCCTGCGCGACAGCTACGCGAGCGTGAAGGTCGCGAACGCAGACTCCAGTCGAGACGGGCTGGGCCTCGTCGGCTGGATCCACAGCAGCAGTGTGACCGTCGAAAACACCTTCTTCGACACGGATGTCACGACGACGGACGGCGGAAGCCACGTCCAGGCGGGTGGCGCGTACCGCACTGCCAGCACCCCGACTGTGACCAACGTGTCCGG
Organism: Dehalococcoidia bacterium; assembly: GCA_965207305.1. Lineage (GTDB taxonomy): Bacteria > Chloroflexota > Dehalococcoidia > Lucifugimonadales > JAGWBF01 > JAGWBJ01. The sequence goes on from CBDBMB010000003.1 coordinate 1,335,749, forward strand.
CCAGACCGGCGCGGAGCTGAAGGCCCCCACGGCCGCCACCGGCATCTACGCCGCCTGGGACGCGGCGATCTGGGACTTCGGCTCGGACGTCCAGTTCCCGGCGCTCAAGGCCGACCGCGACGGCAACGGCACGGCCACCTGGCAGGAGTTCGGCTACCAGGTGCGGGAGGTCCCGGACATCACCCGGGCGGTCCCCAGCGTCGATCTGACCTCTGTGGCCGTGGAGTGGACGACCGTGACCAATGCGTGGACGTCCCAGCGGCCCCGGCCGTCGTTCAGCTACGTCGTGTACCGCGACGACGCGCGGGTCGCCCCGTCCGAGGGACGGACGCTGACGCAGGCCTCCCACACCGACCGCACGGTGACCGCCGGCAACGACCACAGGTACGTCGTAGCCGTGGAGATCAACGGCGTCGAGCTGCGGCGGGGCGCGGAGCGGAACGTCAACGTGTCCCGGGACACCGACGGCGACGGCCTCATCGAGATCACCACGCGGCAGCAGCTGAACGCCATGCGCTACGACCTGAACGGCGACGGCACGGTGGACGACGCGTCCAACGCCAACGACTTCAGGCCCCTGGCGCCCGTCGGCGGCTCGGCCTGCCCGTCGGGGACGACCTGCACGGGCTACGAGCTGTCCAACGACATCGCCCTCAGTGGCTCCTGGACGCCCATCGGCGGGAACGTGTCTAGAGACGTCGAGAACCCCTACTCTCCAGGCGACAGAATGTTCACCGCAATCTTCGAGGGGAACGGCTACACCATCTCCGGCCTGAGCATCAGCCTCAGCAGCCGCTACATGGTGGGCCTGTTCGGGGCCATAGGCGGCAACTCGGAGGTCCGCAACGTGGGCCTGACCGGCGTCAACGTGCGGGGTGAGCAACTGGTGGGGGCGCTGGTGGGATACGTCTATCGCCGCGGCGAGGCCAGCGGCACGGTCAGCGGCTCCTGGTCCGCCGGCTCGGTGACGGGCAACGCGCTGGTCGGCGGCCTGGTGGGCTGGAACCGGGGCACTGTCGAGAGGAGCTACTCCGAGGCCACTGTGACCGGTTTCAACCTGAGCGACAGCGGGGGCCCGATCTGGTCCACGCAGCTGGGCGGCCTGGTGGGAGCCAACGACGGCACGGTGGAGAACGCCTACGCCACCGGCGCGGTGAGAGGCGTCGGCCACGTGGCCGGTCTGGCCGGGTCCAACGGCGTCAACGGTGGCAGGGGGACCATCAGCAACAGCTACGCCACCGGCGCGGTGTCCTCAGACAAGGACTGGCCCCACGTGGGCGGTCTGGTCGGGTGGCAGAATGCATCGGTGAGCCGCAGCTACTGGGACACCGAGACGTCCGGCCAGGACGAGGGCGTCAGCCAGGGCAGCGACGAGGGCATCACCGGCCTGACCACCGCCGGGCTGCAAGGGCCTACCGGCGCGACGGGCATCTACGGGAATTGGGACTCGGCAACCATCTGGGAGTTCGGCACGTCCAGCGAGTACCCCTGCCTGTTGGACGTGACTCCCGGCTGCGAGGAGCAGACGTCTCAAGCCAGCAGGGCCAGCGTCACGGTGACCGCCGACGACCCGGTGGCGGTGAACGAGGGCGGCTCTGCAACCTACACGGTGGTCCTGGACGGCCAGCCCACGGGCAACGTGGTGGTTGCGATGAGCAGCGACAACTCCGACGTAACGTCGCAGCCGGCCAGCCTGACCTTCACCACGGGCAACTGGCAGACGGCCCAGACCGTGACCCTCCGCGCGTCCCACGACGGCGACGCGGCGACTGACGCCGCCACCATCAGCCACTCGGTCAGCGGGGCCGACGAGTACGCCGGGATAGACGTCGATTCCGTCAACGTCAGCGTCACCGACGACGACAAGGCCGGGGTGACGGTGAGCGAGAGCAGCCTGAACATCAAGGAGGGCGGCTCGGCCACCTACACGGTGGTCCTGGACACCCAGCCCATCGAAGACGTGCTCATATATCCGTCCACCTACGGCGGGGTAACGGCCCAGCCGTCTGCCCTGACCTTCACGTCAGACAACTGGCAGACGCCGCAGGAAGTAACCGTCAGCGCGGCCCAGGACGACAACACGGAGAACGAGCAGGTCGTCATCAACCACGGGATCAGCGCCGCCGCGGAGTCCGCCTACGCCAGCATCGTCGCGCCAGCCGTCAACGTCAGCGTAACCGACGACGACCAGGCTGCCGAACCGGCCCAGGCCGACCCGCCCGGCGTCGTGGTGTCCGCCGCCGACCCGGTGACCGTTCGGGAGGGCGGCAGTGCCGCCTACACCGTGGCATTGGACGCCCAACCCGCCGACAACGTGGTGGTGGAGCTGAGCAGCGACAACTACGACGTGACGGCGACGTCGACCAGCCTGACCTTCACCGCCGACAACTGGCATACGGCGCAGACCGTGACCCTCAGCGCGGCCCAGGACGAGGACAGGGCCGACGAGCAGGCCGTCATCACCCACCGGGTCAGCGGGGAGGACGAGACGGCGGCCACCGTCAACGTCAGCGTGATCGACGACGACAGCGACCGCGAGGTCCTGCGGGACTTCTACGACGCAACCCGCGGCGCAAGCTGGACGAACAACGCCAACTGGCTGAGCGACCGTCCGTTGTCCGAGTGGCACGGGGTCACCGTCAACGGGCAGGGCCAGGTGACCCAGCTCAACCTTCGGGACAACAACCTCACCGGCCAACTGCCCGCCGAGTTGGGCAAGCTGACCAGTCTGGAGGTCATATCCCTGGACCGGAACGGCATCGGCGGCAGCCTGCCCGCCGAGCTGGGCAACCTCACGAACCTGACTAGGCTGGCGCTGAACCGCAACCAGCTCACCGGGGCCATCCCGTCGGAGCTGGGCAACCTGACCAACCTGAGCATCATCGGTCTGGCCCGCAACAGCTTGAGCGGTGACCTGCCGACCAGCCTGGGCAACCTGAGCGGCCTGACCAAGCTGTCGCTCCACGACAACACGGCCCTGAGCGGTGCGCTGCCGGGCGGGTTCGTCAACATGGACGGCATGCAGCGGCTGGCCATCGCCAACACCGGGATGTGCGTCCCATCGGGCCAGGCGTTCGACGATTGGCTGGCCGGCATCCCCGACGTGCCCGGGCGGGACGGTCTGGCCCGCTGCGGGTCCACAGGGTAGCTCGACCGGGAGGTAGCAGCCATATGTCCGTCGGAGGCGTGCCTTCCCGGCTCGTCCCCGTCCTCGTGACGGGGCTGGCACTGGTGGCGCTCGCGTTCGCCGCCGCCTGTTCGGACGATCCTGAGCCCGATCCAAGACCGACCGCGACTCAGCCGCCGCCAACGGCCACTTCCACACCCACACCGACCGTAACGCCGACGCCCACGCCATCACCCACCCCTGATTCCTCCGGGTCCATGGGGGTTGAGTTCTGGGAACTAGACCTGTCATCCACGGGGCAAGACCTGGTTGCCTTCCTCACCGACGAAGAGGCCACCTGCGTGGAGAACGAACTCGGGGGAGACTACCAAGCCATGCTGAAAGCCCCGCTGGCCGGGGAAGCGGGTGCGCTGCTGGAGGAGGGCGGGAGCGATGCTTTCCCGATGTCCCGATGCTTCACCGTGGAGCGCGGGGCGTCTATGAGCCTCTCGCTGTTCTCGGCTGCCGCCGGCGGTTTCAGCGCGGGGACTCAGGAATGCATGTTGCAGTTGCTCACTGACAATCCGGGCGTCGGTGAGGCGCTGAGGCAGGGACAGGCATTTATCGACGGCCCAGCGATCCTGGAGTTCGTCGTGTGCTTGACGCCGGAGGAGGCCGAGGCTCTGGTGCCACCCGGCGGAGATCCGGCGCCAAGTCCGACCGACATTGCGTGTCTGATGAAGGAGCTTGAGGGTACATCCTCCGGTGAACGCATCATCGCCGTCCTATCGGGGGCCGACACCTCCGGCAAAGGCCTGACCATGGAGGAAAGTGCGGCGCTGGGTCAAGCCGTTGAGGCCTGCGGCATAGAGACCGGTTTCGAGTTCCCAGACCCGCAGGGGACGGGCGCAACATCCGGGCAATCGCCCGATTCCGCCGTCACGCCTAGGGAATGCCCGGAGTGGAACACGGACGGGTTCTTCCGCGACGCCACGCTGGAGGACGTCCTTGCTTGCCTGGCCGGCGGCAGCGACCCAAACGATTACGGGGACTTCGGCAACACTCCCTTGCACTACGCCGCCACCGGCTACAACGACGACCCGGAGATGATCCGGGCGCTGCTGGCTCACGGGGCCGACCCCAACTCCCCGGCGGTAACCGGTCTGACGCCGCTGCACACGGCAGCCGCCCTCAACGGCAACCCCGAGGTGGTGGCCGCCCTGCTCGAAGGGGGCGCAGACCCTCAGCTTGTCGACGGGCAAGGCCGGGTTCCCGCAGACCTGGTTGGTGACAATCCAAGGCTTACGTCGGACCAGAAGGAGATGGTACGGAATGCCCTCTCCCAATCCTAAAGCATGTACCACACGCGAGTAGCAGCCGCCAATGCCGAGACAGCGCACAGACCACAGCAGAAGGGTCTACGTCCTTCCCGATGATTTCCCGCAGCGTCTGAAGAGGTTCAGGAAAGAATCGGGGTTGTCGTGGGCGGAGATTGTCAATAACCAGGAACTTTAGGACAGCAAAGGGCCGAAATAATCAGAGTCTTTAGGACAGATACCCAGAGTCTTTAGGACACTCTGAACGCCTGACCACAGGAGCATCGCGACACACTTCAGGTAGGAGGTGAAGCGATGGCCTACAAGGAGGTGTTCAGAGTGGAGATAGCAGAAGTCATACGGCGCTGGCAGGCAGGCGAGAGCCAGCGTCACATAGCCACGGGCACGGGACTGTCCAAGGACACCGTGGGCAAGTACATATCCTCGGCTGAAGGGTTGGGGATGTGCCGTGACGGACCCGTTCCCAGCGAGGAGCAGCTGAGCAAGCTGGCTGTCATCGGCCGCCCGGGTCCGCGGCAGGTGAAGACGCCTATCGAGGAACTGCTGGCTCCCTGGGCCGACCAGATTCAGCAGTGGCTCATCGGAGACCGGCTGCAACTGACCCGCATCCGGGAGTTGCTGTCGGAGCGGGGCTGCCAGGTGTCCTATTCGTCGTTACAGCGCTTCGTGGCTCGCCGCAACTGGCGGGGCCGCAGTCTCCGGACAGTGCGGATGGAGGAGAGTCCGCCGGGCGAGGTGGCGGAGCTGGACTTCGGTCGGCTGGGGTCGCTTGAGGACCCGGAGACGGGACGCCGCCGGTCGGTGTGGGCGTTGATCGTGGTGCTGGCCTACTCCCGTCACAGCTTCGTCTGGCCCACCCACCGGCAGAAACTGGAGGACGTGGTCGCCGGGCTGGAAGCGGCCTGGGCCTTCTTCGGCGGCGTTCCCAAGTACCTGGTCATCGACAACTTCCCGGCGGCGGTGGCCGGGGCCGACGCCCTGCACCCCAGGCTGACCCGGGGCTTCCTGGAGTACTCCCAGCGCCGGGGCTTCATCACCGACCCGGCCCGAGTGCGCCACCCCAGGGACAAGCCCAAGGTGGAGCGGGGCGTCCAGTACGTGAGGCAGCGCTTCTTCAAGGGAGCCGACTTCAGAGACCTGCCTCATATGCGGAAGGAAGCGGCCCACTGGTGCCGTGAGGTGGCCGGACAGAGGGTGCACGGCACCACCAGGCGCAAGCCGTTGGAGGTCTTCGACGAGGAGGAGCGCCAGGCGCTGCTCCCCTGGGACGGCGAGCCCTACGAGATCACCCACTGGCGCAGCGCTAAGGTGCACCACGACCACCACGTGAACTGCCAGTACGCCCTCTACTCGGTGCCGTCGGCCCTGTGCCCTCCGGGGCAGCAGGTGGAGATCGCGCTGGACAGCAAGCTGGTGCGCATCTACCACCAGGGTAAGCTGATCAAGCTCCATCCCCGTCAGTCCAAGGGCGGTCGCTCCACCGATCCCGACGACTACCCGAAGGAGCTCACCGCCTACACCCTGCGGGCGCCCGACAAGATCACGCAGAGCGCGGCGGAACTGGGAGAGGCGGTGGCCGCCTTCGCCGACCGGCTCTTCGAAGGCCCCACGCCCTGGGCCAAAGTGAGGCAGGGCCACAAGCTGCTCCGCCTCGCCCAGCGCTACACCCCCGACAGGCTGGACGTCGCCTGCCACAAGGCCCTGGACGTGGACCTCATCGACGTGCACCGCGTCGAGCGCATCCTGATCGAAGCCTTGGAGCAGCAGGATGCGTCGCCCTATCCCGATCCGTTGCCTGCGGGACGCTTTGCCAGGCCCGGCTCCGTCTTCGCCCTCGTCAACGGCCATCACCCAACCGAAGGAGGTCAGCCATGACCCGCAACGTCGATCTGGCCCCGCTGCTCAAGACCCTCAAGCTGAGCGCCATGCTGGACACCCTGCCAGAGCGCATCGCCCTGGCCCGAAGGGACCAGTTGGACTACGCCGCCTTCCTAGAGATCATCCTGGCCGACGAGGTCAGCCGAAGGGAGAACCGGCGCATCGAGATCCGTCTGAACCGGGCCGGCTTCGAGGAGACCTGCCGACTGGAAGACTTCGACTGGACGTCCGAAATCACCCTGGACCGCCGCCTCCTCGACGCCGCCTTCTCCCTGGAGTTCATCTCCAGGCACGAGCACGTCTTGCTCATGGGACCGGCGGGCGTCGGCAAGAGCTTCCTGGCCCAGGCCCTGGGCTACGCTGCCGTCAGAGCCGGGTACACCGTCCGCTTCATCCACGCCGACGACTTCTTCAAGGCCATGAACCAGGCCAGGGTGGATAACTCGGTGGACAAGACCTTCCGCTCCTTCCTCTCCCCAGACCTGCTCATCCTCGACGACTTGGGCCTGCACAGCCTGACCGGACCACAGTCGGTGGACCTCTACCAGCTCATCGTCGGCAAGCACCGAGCCTCCAGCTTCATCATCACATCCAACCGGGCCATCGAAGAGTGGCTCAGCCTCTTCAACGATCCCATCCTGGGCAACAGCGCCCTGGACCGCCTGGCCAACACCAGCTACCAGATCGTCATCGAGGGCACCAGCTACCGGGAGAGGCTCTCTCCTCACCGCGCCCTTCTGGGCAAGGTGGCCAAAATCCTCAGCAAGAAGGGAGGTGTTTGACCCGCCAACAGCTTCCTGTCAAAATCCAAATCAGCGGCGTTCAGAGTGTCCTAATGTTCGTGAATACGCTGTCCTAAAGACCCTGGTTATTGACAGAGATGGCCCGCCGCATCGAGACCTATCCCCTCACCATCAGGCGTTGGAGGAACGACGGGGTGAAGCCCGCCCTACGACATCAGATGGCGCTGCTCGCCCTGGCGGACTCAATGGGGCTGGGGCATATCTTCACCGACTGGGGAGTCCGGCGTGAACCTCGGCATGGGATACACGGCATGTCGGAGAGCGCCGGTAGGCCGCGAAGGGCTGTTGGGCCGAACGTGCCGTCTCGACACAGGAACCGAAAGGCCAGGGCGCGAGACGACAAAACGGCCATGGCCGGGCGCTGAAGCGCAACAAGAGGATGACCGAACGGGGTTTCATAGGAGAAGAGAGAAATGTCAGCCAGCAGAGTCAGAATGGCCGCGCACGCGGCACTGTTTCTGGTCGCCGTCGTCGTGTTCTACCTGGGGCTGGGTGTGGGCCTGCAGGTCAGTCCGACCTGGGGCACGGTCCTGTGGGCCGTTGCCATCGCCCTTGTCCTTCTGAACATCCTGTGGATCATCCGGTCAAGAGCCAGGTCCGTCCAATAGACGTGCTGGCGGCGGGCGCTCGATATCCCTGAAATGCAAGAAAGGCCGCATACATTGAAGCTGAGCGACATTCGAGATGGACGCCTTTAGTTCTTACGGTGTTTGGCAGATTCTTCTAGCCCTGATTGCTGGGGCGGGGATAGCCTTGAACTTCACGCTTCTTGAAGGTAGCGAAACCTGGCTTCAGGTAGTCGTCGCGACGGCAGCGTTGACAGCTCCATTCATTGCGGGCTGGATATCGCAACGACTCACGAGTGCACTGCTATTGCCGCTTGCCGTGGTGGTCTGTCTTTCTGTCGGCTTTGGTGTGTTCGGTGCGGGTTCCCGAGACGTAGACCCCGTGATGTTCGCGCTGGTCCTCTCCATAATCTACGGAAGTCTGGCATCCGCGATATTCGCCGCTGGCTGGATGGCGCGTTGGCTCCTTCAGAGAATTCGCAGACAGGGATTCATAGAAGGAAGTTCCAGGTGACAACCTCGTTGAACGGAATCCTGGCCGCCCTTCCATACCTCGGACTGGCCATCCTATCGACCGCTGCCCTGGGCGTTGGGTGTTCGTCCGACCAGCCTGAGGCCGCGGAGAGCAGGGTGGCCCTGCATGTCGGCGGCCTCAGACCAAGCTGGGATGTAGAGGAAATGGTGAAGCAGTCGGACGCCGTGGTGATCGGAGTAGTCGCTGAAGGCCTGGGCGCCAAGCTGGTGCCGGGCGGCAACAACGACCCGCCCCGCTACCACTACGAGTTCAGAGACTTCGCCTTCACGGTCGAAGAGGTCCTGTACGCGGGGAGGGGCGAACTGCCCGACAGGATCGCGATCATGACGGCGGCCGGAATCACCACGACAAGCTCTGACATCACGGTATTCGGGGGCAACGACATACCGGACTTCCAGGCCGGTGAACGGGTGCTGGTGTTCCTCGACAGCCTTGATGACCCGGTCTATGCCGCAGAGGGCGTGGGACGCCCGGTGCCCAAGGGAATCACCGAAAGCTCCTACTTCCAGGTCGTGATCGGCGCCAGGTACTCGAAGCTCTCGCTGGATGATGGTCAATGGAAGGACTCGGTTTCTAATGAGCCGTTGAGACGGGACGAGCTTGTTGCTGCAATCGAGCAGGTCGTGGCGTCCGGTCGTGAATCGTCTCCAATATCAGACGAGGCGACACCACCAGGCTCGCCCAAAATCAGGCCGCTCAAGGCGCAATACACTATGGAACAACTTGGAGGGTACTACCGGGCCTTGGGAAATGCCGGAGTATTGGGATTCCCGCAAATTACGATGACGGACTTGGACGAGGGGAGGAATCTTATCGAGGTCGGTGTCAACTGCGAGAGCAGCCGGGAACGAGTGCGCATGGAATTGCAGAAACTATTGGTTCCGCTGGGGGTCCCGATGGACGCCATCACTATTGAAGTGAGAGCTCGCCCATATCCGCTGACGGTGCCGCTGCAATTCGAATGCATCCCGGCTGAGACAATCGATCCGGCTACAGGACTTTCGACGCCTGGGTTTGGAGGGCTCTACGTAGACTCCGGCATCGCAACCATCTACTTGCTGGAACCGTCGCAAGAGGAGGCTGAGAAGCTCTTGCTCGACCAGCTGGGCCGCAGGCGTTTCGAGCAGCTTCAGGAGGTGCGGGCGCTCATGGGGCAATATACCTGGACGCAACTGACGGAATGGTATGGGTCAATAGAGCAAGATATGTTGACGATGCCTGCCGTAGATCTCTTGACCGTGGACTCTCGCAAGAACCGCCTGACCATTGAGGTGCGCACCTTGGTCAATGACGCCGCAGAAAAAGAGATAGAGGCCGTCCTGTCAGACCGTGAGGTTCCCCGGGAAGCGGTCGTCCTGAAATTCCATACTGCCACGGAGAGCCAGTAGCCATGACAGCGCTGACGAGGCTCGTAGTGATGGTGCCACCATGGAACTGACAGGCATGGGCAATCTCGCAATATTGCTGTTCGCAACCCTGGCGCCTGCCGCCGTGCTACTAGGAGCAGGAATCTGGGCGCTTAGAAAGGAATCTGGGGATGTGACCCGGGCGATCGGCATTGCCGCAATCATCGGTGGCTTGCTGTTGGTGATACTGGCAATCTTGATGGTGGGTCTGGTTCAAACGAGCACGGAATCAATGGGGCCATGAGACCATCCCATCTCTGAGAAGCACGCAGGCCACCGGACTGCCGATCCTGTGGCCGCCCCGGCCTCTTCCAGAAACGCAAGAAAGGCCGCATATATGGACGGCGGGGCCTTCCATCCCCTGCGCCGGGCTAGGGGCGGCTGGAAGACGGGGGACCGCTGACCGAATTGCAGCTGAGGTCGCATGTGGGACTGTACAGGAGGACAACGCATGGACAAGAAAACTGGACCGCCAACGGAACCGCCGTCCGCGCACGCGGGGGACGACGAGGCTGCGCGCCTGGCTGCGCGCCTGTTCACCGACGAGACCGGGGTAACGAGACCGGCAACGGAAACGCCGTCCAGCTACGCGGCGCGCATGTTCGGCGAGGAGGCTGCGGGCAACTACGGCGTAATGGGCCGGTTGATGGTAATCAACCGGCTCCCGGTCGGCGATCTGGGGCTGCTCACTATCGGTTTCCGCATCACGGACCGGCCCAACGAGAAATGGACCCGGCGATTCAATAAGTTCAAGTACGGCGACCCTTCCGCCGCGATGGCGGCCAGACGCACCTTCTGCGCGGCGTTCGAGGACTTCCTCCCCGCCGGGAACCCGCGCATCGTCGTCGTCTCCTCGGTCTCTTCGGGGCAAAACATTGCGCAAAAAGACACGCCCGCGTCGACACTCGCGTCCGCGCTTGCAATAACCCGCGGCTGGGAGTGGCTTCCGCATCACGTCACAAAGGACCGGCATCCCAGGATCAGCGGCCTCACCTCCGCGGCCGAGAGGGACGCCACCGTGGACGGGGTGTACCTGGCTGCCGCCATCGGGGGCGAGCCCGGCCTGGTGATCGTCGTCGACGACTTCTGCACCCGGGGCGCGACGCTTTCCGACATCGCCCGCGCCATCCGGGAGTCCAACCCCGGATGGAAGGTTCAGGGGGCCAGCCTCGCCAAGGTTGAGCGCGCCGCCTACTGGAAAGGCGAGCTGACCAACGCTCACATCCCCGACGAGTTGGATGCCATCTGGCGCTGGGACCCGGGCGAGTCGCCCTTCCATTGAACCGCAAGAGGGGCTGCATACATGGCCGGCGCCCCCAGCCCTACACTCCCGCAAACGCAAAAAGCGCCCACATATGGATGGACTAGGACATGAGAACCGATAGCAATGGGTCATTGACGCGGGCAGTGGAAACCAGCAAGAGGTTCGAGGTCAACGAGCAGCACCTGTTTGACGAAAACGCAGACAGTGAAAGGGTCTTCTGCGGGGCCGACACCTCAACCGAAGAGCGGGTGAGCGTGGGCTACTACATGGAGCAGCGGAAGAACGGCCTTGAGGTCGGGAGCGTCTGCGAGTCGTGCAAGGCGTTCACGCCGCCATTCGCCCTGCCCCTCAGCAGCGACTTGGAGGCCGAGGGTATGTTGGATGAAGCGGAGGAGTATCGGCAGCTCGCCGAGACGCTCCAGAAGGAGACCGGCCAGGACCGCAGCGGCGACTAGGAAACAATGCCTGACACCTCCCTTCTGTGTTTCCTAACTGTCCCCGAAATGAAGAGAGACCCCATACATGGGCGCACAATCGGCCTGAACGCAAAAAAGGCCGCATACATGGTCGGCGGGGGAGGACACCGCCATGCGGCATCCTCCCCCGTGTTTTGCGCTCCGGCGGCCCGGCCTAGAACAGCCGCAGCGTCTGCTGCTGCTCCTGCTCCGCCGCTCCCTCTGCATTGGCGTCCTGCGCCGTCCCCTGCTGACGCCGGTTGCGACGCTTGGCCGGGGGAGCGGGCCGCTCGTATGCGGGATGCTTCGGGTTGTCCTCCCACCTGGCCCTGGCCCTCTCGGTCAGCGCCGGAATCTCCTGCGCCAGCGCGGGCAGGTCATGGTCCTCGAAGGTCTCGATGTGCGGGTCCGACGAAGGCTGCTGCACCCCGATGACGGCCCTGCCTCCCTTGATGGAGACCACGACCTTCAGCTCCTCCGATGCGTCCGCTCGCGCATCGGCGTCGTCGGAGCCCTGGGTTTCCTTCTCAGCCTTCTCGCCGACCTCCTCATCCTCCACGACCGCGGCGGGCGCGTCGTCCGCCTTCTCAGCCGTGTCGGTGACTGGAGTGTCGTCGGCACTCGGCGCGTCCGGGTGGGTCGTTGCCGTTCCGTTCTCGTCTGGCATGGCCTTCTCCTTTCCTTATATATGGTGTGGCCGCGTTTTCCGCGTGCCGGTCGCTAGGCCGCCCTTCTTCCCTGCGACTCCCTCCTGATCTCGCCGATGGTCTTCGGCTTCCAGTAGAGGTCGCGCTCCACGGCGGGAACGACGCCGCGCACCTTCGCCTCCGCCATCTCGGTGAGGTCGAAGTAGCCGAGTTCCATCTCAAACCCATCGACGAGGCCGAAGCACTCGCCGGTCTGCGGGTTCCACTCCGTCACGTACCAGGTCCAGTCGGCATAGGGGGAAAACAGCTTCACGTGGGCGACGACGGCGTCGTAGTCGGGGGCATTCTCGTTGGCGTAGAGGGCGGGGATCTTCTCCCCGAGCTCCTTCGTCATCAGCTTGTGCCTGCGCAGTCCGCTGTGGTTGTCCTGCCACATCGTCGTGGTCGTCGTGGTTGCCTTTTCGTCAGACATGGTTTCTCCTCTCTTGTTCGTTCCAAGACTTCGATTGCTTGCGCCGATCATTCGACGCGGGTCCCCACCGTCCGCTCCACCGCCTCCGGCGTGATGTAGGTGGGTGTGACCGTTCCCAGGTCCATGTCCAGGTAGAGGGCCATGAAGGGGCAGGTGCCCGCCACCATGCGGCGGACCACCTGTAGCACCAGCGACGCCATCATCTGGTTGATGGTGGGGTCCTGGTCGGTGAGGTCGAGGGCCGCCGCGCAGTCCACGTCCGGCGGCCTTGTCGAGACCGCCGTCAGCAGGTCTGGCCGCTGGAGCGTGGGCGCCGGGGCCAGGTAGCAGGTCTCGCCCTCGAATGCGGGCTCCTCCCAGTCCACCCGGCCTGAGACGTTCCCCACCAGCACCTGTCCCCAGTTGGTGTCGTTGCCGGCGTCGATGAGCCACCGTGCCGGGTGCCCGGGCAGGCACTCCGCCATGGCCTTCCTTGCGAGGGCGTTGTCGGCGCAGCCGATTATCAAGCTCTCTCCGAAGTCGATGAGGCCGGGGTAGCCGTGCCTGCTGGTGCGGGAATCATCGTCGTACTCACGGAATGGGTAGACGGAGTAGCCGACTGGCCGTTTGTAGGCTTTGGCCAGCCGGTCTGCCAGGGCTTCGCTCTTGAAGCGCCCCACGTCCCCGGGGTAGAAATTCTGGCGGAGCAGGTTGTGGGGCTCCACCCGGTCGTGGTCTACCAGGACGATGTTGGCCTCCCGCCCCTGGAAGAGGCGGCAGAGTCCCTCGGCGACGAAGCCGCCCGTCCCGCCGCAGCCGACCACCGTTATCCAGGGGTTGTCCAGCAGGAACTCGTTGTCAAGGTGGTAAGGCATTCGAGTACCTCCTCTGTGATTTGATCGGTCGAGTCCGGCTCCTCGCCCACCAACCGGAGGCCGGGGGCTGGCCCGTCGAAGACCTGCGACCACTCCACCGGGGCGAAGTGGCCGTAGACGCCGACCCGCAGGCTCAGCTCGGTCCGGTCGGTGTCGAGGCGTCCCACGACGCCGTAGATTCGGAACCCCTGCTCATCCCGGTCGTCGATGGCCGAGAAGAAGGAGCGGGAGCGTCCGTGGGAGTGGAACTCGGCCACCACCCCCGCGGGCGGTGCGTACTTGAGGCGCGTCGCCGTCCCCTTCTGCGGGGGAACGACCAACCCGTATCTGTGCCCGTCCCACCTGACGGCGAAGAACCGCTCAGTGTCGGGGTCGTCCTCGAACCAGTCCAGCCCCAGCTCTATGAGCCTTGCCGGGATGGGGCCGTGGGCAAGCTCCACCTTCTCGGTCACGGGCGCGAGACCCCGCACCTCGCAGGGTGCGACGAGCACCCTTGCCGTCAGGTGGGCGCTCTCGGATTGGACATAGAGGCCGCCCGCTCCGAGAACGTAGTCGAAGCCGATGCCGTTCGATCCGCTCAGCCCATCCTTGTGATTGACGAGGTAGCCGACCGGCTTCGGGCGTTCGGTCGCGGCGGGTCCGCCGCTAGCGGTAGCCATAGCCCCGCCTCCCCTGGGAGGCCGCGATGACCTGGGCCACCGTGCACTGGGGAACAAGGTCCTCAACCGGGTACTCAGTCTTTCCATCCAACTCCTCCCATAGTGCGTGCAGGTTGTCGGGGTGTTTCTTCGACCGCTCCCTGGAGTCCCCTGTGCCGGAGAAGTAGGACTGGAAGAAGGACTCCGGTATGAGCCCCACCTCCTCGGGGAACTTGTGGCTGCCGGGGCAGACCCGCCCGTCCCTGAAGACGTTGAAGGCTGGCATCTTGTAGAGCATCTGCTCCGGGTCGGTCGGACGCTCCCGGGCCGCGTAGACCCAGGGGGCGCGGGCCGGTGAGCAGACGAATACCAGCCCCGGCATGGGAAGCCGGAGCCGTGCGGGGGGCTTGAACGCCTCCCGCTGAAGCGCCACCGGCCAGACCTGCGGCGGCCGCCAGAGGGCCACCACCTGCCCGGTCTCGCCCTGGTTCCACCAGAGGGCGTCCTGGGGCAGCAGGCCCGAGGACGCCCCCAAGTGCTGGATGAAGACGTTGGCGATCTCATCCGCCGAGACTGTCTTCACCCAGGTCGAGTCGCCCTCGAAGCCCCGCAGCAGGAGCGTCTCGTCATACACCTCCAGTTGGAGGTTCAGCCTGTCCCTGGGCAGGTCCGACGGTCCCGGCAGGGACCACTCGGTCTTCTCTGTGTCGGTCGTCATGGTCGTCGTCCTCCTTTCCTTGTTCCTGTTCCGGCAGCCGGGGCAGGATGAAGTCCAGCATCTCGCCGAAGCGGGCCGGAAGGTCCTCCTCCAGCCAGCCGGTTAGGTTGCTCACCGAGTCCATGAGGGCGCTTGCCCTCTGCCACTCCGCCGTGCCCTCGGCGATGATGTCGTCGTCCCAGGGGTCGGCGAAGCCGTCGTAGCAGCCGTCCTCGTAGTTGTGGTCGAGGAACCAGTTGCCGGTCTCGGCCAGAAGCCATGAGGCGGCCTGGGCCGCTCCCTCGAAGCGGGTGTCTTTCACCGCTTCGGCGAGGGTTTCGGCAGGTATGCCTCCCTGGGGAATCTTTTGAAGCGTCTCCTTCGGTATGCGCCCGGAGGCGGATTCGAGCCAGGCCGTCCGCAGCCCGTCAGGGCCGTCGTAGTAGGAATCGGAGACCCTGACCAGCAGGGCCAGGGCCGAGATGCCCTCCCTGTAGCCGTCCCACAGCTCGTGGAGGCCGTCGTAGCCGATGCCCATCAGCTCGAAGGGGATACCCCTGCGAAGCCAGCTCCAGGGAGGTTCATCCCCGAAGTCGAAATAGAACTCGATGACGGAGCCGTGGAGGGGGAAGTGCTTGCCCCCAAAGAGGTTGGCGAACCGCTCCATCCTTGTGCGCACGTCGGGGGCCGAGAGGACCGCCTCCGCCTCGTCGGGAAAGAGGCGGCGCACCAGCCCGGTGAACCATGCGTAGTCGTCGGCGTACCCGACGATGATGACCAGCTCCCGCAGCGACGGCGGACGCCGCAGGAGCAGTTGGGGCAGGCCGCTCAGGAGCGCCGGGGCCGCAGCCGCCACCGCAGCGCCTCCTTCAGCCGCCCGGTAGAGGCGGCGTAGTCCTGGGCCTGGGCGCAGGCCATTTCGACATCCTTCTGACGTGCGGCCGCGGCGTCCAGGTCGAGGGTACCGTCGGGCCGTGTGAGCTCCGCCGTGAGCTCGATGATGCTCAGGGCCGTCGGCGGCGAGGCCGCCAGCAGCCCTGCGAAGGTGCGGGTGTCCATCGGATGCCCTCCTCTAGCTCCGTGCGGGGGCCGGGGCGCCCTTGGTGCCCACCCTGCGCTGGAACTCGTAGATGGTGTCCTCGCCGCGAGTGGTCTCCTTGACCGAGGCGTTGGCGATCTCGCCGTAGAAGTCGGCCAAGGTTCCCTTCACCTGGTCGACGCTCATCTCGGGGTCCGGGTCCGGGAACTCTCTGTCGTCGTACACAAAGATGCGTGCCATTGGTCTTTCTCCTTTTCGTGTGATGCTTCTCGGTCCGTTGCCGTTTGCAGGGAGGCCGCCGATCATTGCGCGACGGCCTCCCTGTGACTTAGGCGGTCTAGCGTCCTGCGCCGACAGTCTCCCTCTCCCGTTCCTCCTCCAGTTCCATCGCCCACTCGAACATGGACATGGTGGCGGGCTGGGGCTTCCCGTTGCGGCGCTTCGGCTTGACCGGCTCGGCCATGAACTCGGCCCAGGAGAAGAACGACTGCTGAGGCTCGTCGGCCTCGTCGTCGTGGTGGCCGTTGGCCCCGTTGCCGTCTGCGGGCCCGTGCCCGTTGACCGGCGCCAGCTCGACCGTCGGCCCGACGCCGGACAGGTCGTCATGGCCGTTGGCGTGGTGCCCGTTGCCGTTGACCGCCACGGCCTCCGGCTCTACCTCGACGGCCTTCCAGCCGTCGTCCACCAGGTACTCCTCGGCCTCATTCTCCGCGTTTCGCGCCCGGGCGAGGACCTCCTCCATCGTCTCGTCGTCGGGCTCTTCGTCGCCGCTGACGATCTTGCGGGCCAGCGCCATCATCACGTCGTCGCCGTCGTCGCCGTAGGTCGCCAGCCCGTCCTCCGGCAGCTCGCCCTCGACGGCGAGGGAGCTTTGCAGCTTCTTCGCCACCAGCTTGAGGGCGTCGGCCTGCAGGGTGTTCCGGTAGCTCATGAACACCACCTTGACCGGACGGGTCTGCCCGATGCGCCACGACCGGCGGGAAGCCTGCCGCATGACGTATACCGAGTAATCGGTCTCGTACCAGCAAAGGGTTGGGAAGTCGATGAGGTCGAGGCCCGTCTGCACCAGCCTGGGGTGGCAGATCATCACGTCCAGCCCCTTCTTCACCCTGTCGGCCACCCACTTCTCCCTCTTGTCAGGGGCCACGGCGTCGGCCTTCATCACCGCCACCCTGAACCCGTGCCGGGTGAGAATGTCCTCCATCCGCCCCGTGATGTCCCGCGTCCCCGTGTGGGTGACGTAGACCAGCACCCTGCGCCCGGCCAGCCGCTCCGCCGCCACTAGGTCGACGAGCGCCTTTTCCTTGGGGTAGAGCCTCTCCTCGGAGAGGGGCGGGACCGAGACGATGATGTCGCCGGTCCTGGGGTCGAAGACCGTCTCCCCCTTGGTGCAGCCCTCCGGGTAGGCCAGGAGCGTCTGCAAGTATGTCGCGAGCAGCCGCTTGGAGCCCGCCTTCAGCGCGTTCGCCAGCTCCTTGCGGAGCTCCTCGAACACGGTGTTGTAGGCCGACCGCTGGGAGTAGCCGGTGGCGTCCTCCTCCGTGTCCATGCCGGACACCAGGATCTGCTCGTCGTAGTCAGGCAGCCCCGACGCCACATCGGAGAGGCGCAGGAACACCGTGTTCCCTATGATGTGGAACAATGCTGAGGGAACGAGGCCCGGCCTCTCGCGCACCACCTTGCGGTAGCTGCGGCGGCGGCTGTTGCGCCCGTCCTCCAGGGCGTCGTCGTCGGGCTTGCCGACGGTGACCTCCTCGAACCCGTACCGCTCAATCCAGCGGTGCTCGTCCGACCGCCCGAACTCCGTGCGAATCTCCGGCGAGAACCTGTAGAGGAGGTGGAACAGGGTCGAGGAGTACCCTCCCATGAGGGTGCCGGAGAGGCTGAGGGACTTGCGGCACACGTCGGCGAGGATGCCGGCGGCTATGCCTTGGGCCGAGCCCCGGCCCTTGTATTCGTGCACCTCGTCAGTGACCAGCAGGTCGAAGAAACCCTTCATCCTGTGCTTGATGTAGTCGGCAAGCGGGTAGCGCTTCGGGCCGGAGTTGTCGGCCTCCCAGAGGGGGGCGCCGCAGTCGGCGCAGGTGTGCTTCCTGCGGTTGAGGGCCTTGTCGGTCAGGGGCACGCCGTCCTTGTCCACCACCTGGGCGGTGCAGTCCGGGCAGCAGGGAACCTTGAACGGCTCGCCCGTCTCCTCAATCCTGATGAGCCTCCCCTTAGACGTAGCCCACCGCTCGATGACGGCGGCCTTCCAGCGGTAGGACAGCTTGGCCCTTTCCCTGCTCATCACCACGAACAGGGGGCCTGAGCCGATGGAGAAGCGCAGCATCTCCAGGTCGGTGATGGACTCGACGATGGCGGCGTGGGCGCCGGGCACCGTCATCTCCACCTCCCTCTTCCACTTGGGAACCAGGTGAGGCGGGCAGAGGATGAGCACCCTCTGGAAGCCCGCCATGTATGCGGCGGCCGCCCCGATAAAGGTTTTTCCCGTTCCCATCTCCCCGACGACCGTCGTGCCCCGGTGGGCTTCGAGGGAGAGGGCCGCGCCCTTGATGGCGTCGGCCTGCGCCCCAAGGGGCTTTCGGAGCAGGCGGGGGAGCACCCCGCCGTTCTCCGAGGGGCGGTAGAGTGGCGGGTAGGACTCGACCACGCGCCGCGCGATCGCTTCCTTGAAATTGTCGATGAACTCTCCGAGGTTCATATCGGCGTCTCCTTTCCATGTGTCTCTGGCGGACGACGCCGGACGCGAGGCGCACTGCGCCCCCGGTGGGGGACGCTTCTGCGCCAGCTATCTGGAAGCGTCCCCAGGAGGTTGATTGACGTGCGAAGCCCCGTTGCGGAGCGGGCCTCGTTGATGCGGCTCCGTGAGAGCCGTCTATGCCGCGAGCAGGGCCTTCCTGCGGGCGGCTTCGGCGGCCCTGTGGTCCTCGTAGCAGCGCCCGCTGAGGTGGTAGGACTTCACCGGCGAGGACACGGCCCTGCCGTATTCGTCCAGGTCCACCGATGCGGTCTGCATGGCTGGCTCGCCGGGAGCGATGGGCTGCCCGCACCGCGAGCAGGGCTCCATGACCATGAAGGTCTGCGTCTGCATCTTCTCCTCCTTTCCTTATTAAGGGGGGTATTGAGTGGCGCCCGAAGGCTGCGAGGCCGGGCGGCCTCGTTGGGGCGGTCTGAGCCGGGCCGTCTACCGAACCGGGCGTGCCACTCTCACGGCACCCGGATCTCCATTAGACGGTCGTAGTTAGCTCGAACGGTGAGTGGCTACGAGGGCTCTGCCCACGTCCGGCATTGGCCGCAGGCTGGCCTACTCCGGCTTTGGCTCCTTGTTGACCTGCAAGTTCCGGTATGCCACGATGCTTGCATGAGTGCCCTTCGCCGTTTGTTCAGGGATCATCCTGTGGTCGGCGCGGCGTTTGTCGGGGTCATCGCCGGACCACTTATCGCGGTCGGGTACAACGACGTCACCCTGTGGTGGGTTACGCGGAACAATCACCCGATGCTCCTTACTACGGGGCCGAGTTACCTCAGCGTCCTTGCATTCGGAGCCGCGGGCGGACTGTTCCTAGGTGCTGTAGGCGGTTTCCTGTACAAGCACTATGCTAGGAAGTCCTAGCGGGGGCACGGTGAGTACCTGAGCATACTTTGCAGGCTGGCTTGGAGTAGCTCTATTACCGGGGAGCCGAACGTGGTTCCCAAGTTCACGTAGGTTGCGAGGCCGGTCGGCCTCGTCGGAGCGGTCTGCGGCGGGCCGTCTAGGCGGCGATGTCGGCGATCTCGCCGCTGTCGAGGTCGAGGGCCACGACCGTGGTGTTGAGCCGCTCGCGGTGGACCTCCTTCTCCGGGGAGTCCTCCACCAGCTGCATCTCCTTCGACGTGCGCCCCTTGACAAGCATCCGCCTGCCCCCGGCCTCCAGCGCCAGGTTGTTGAGGAAGCCCGCCGCCACCAGCATCGCTATGTGCCCTCTTCTGAGGGGCATCAGCGGGCGGGTGCGGGCGTCCCCGGCGGGCCAGAGGGTGTCGGTGATGTCCGTGTTCGTCCACAGCCCCGACCTCCTGGCCTCGGTCGCCGCGGCAACGGGATCGACGCTGCGGGTGGTGAACAGGATGTCGCCGCTGGGGGACGTTGCGGGGGTGTACTCCCCGTAGGCGTAGGGGTCGCGCCGGGAGCGCAGCGGCTCCGGCTGGCCGATGGACCACTCCATCACCATCCCCTCGGCATGGGCGTCGGGGACGGGGTCCGTCTTCCTGTAGCCCATGAGCACGATCTGGTCGAAGGCTTCCCGCTCCGGGTCGGGGAATGCCCAGCACTGCATCCGCCCGTAGTGGGTGGACAGGTAGCGGGCCGAGTACGAGAGGCGCTGACGGGGGACTATGAAGACCAGCAGGCCGTTCTCGGCCAGGTATCGCGTCGTCTGGGTCAGGAAGGCATGTTCGACGCGCTTGTCCTCCGAATCCCAATCGTATGGCGGATTCAAAAGCAGTAGGCCGAAGGCCCCATTCGCTATCGAGGTCTGGAACAGGTCGGAGGCGAGGGTGCGGTGGAGCCGCTCCTCGGCCTCCTGCGCCCTGTCCCTGTGCAGCTCCACGCCGTAGGTCTCGATGGTGATCGAGTTGGGCCGGTCGAGGCGTTCGGCCAGCCTCTGGAGCGCTTCCCCGGCCCCGCAGCACGGGTCGAGGATGCGCACCGTCTCCCGCTCCCGGTAGTAGTTGCCGGAGGGGGTGTGTATCAGGTCGGCGATCAGGTCCACCACCCTGTCGGGCGTGGGGTAGAAGCCGCCTTTGGACTGTGCAGCCAGTCTCATGTCGTATCTCCTTTCTCTGTGTCCTGTGCGACCGCCCCCGGCCCGAAGCGGCAGGGTTCGGGCTGGCAGAAGTAGCAGTCCCTTCTCGCCCTGGGCGGCGGCACGTAGTCCTCGACCGTCACCGCCTGGAAGATCACCTGGATGCCGCAGCTGCCACAGTGGTAGACCTCCCCGGTGTGGATGTCCTTGTCCGGCTCCTCCACCTGCGCGAACCGCTCGTCGCAGTGCGGGCAGGTGAAGAACAGCGTCTGTTCCGTCATGGTTCCGTCTCCTTCCCGCCGCCTTCAGGCGGCGATTGCGATGTCCCTGTGACCGTTCCCCTGCAACCCGACCACCTCTCCGACGGCGAGATTGCGCTGGTAGCACAGCACCTGGCGCGTGCCGATACTCTCGGCGCAGGCCACGCAGTAGGCCGTTATCAGCTCGGCGCGGTTGGCGACGGTCATTCGCCGCACCAGCACCGAGCCTCCCTCCGGCAGCTTGTGCCGGTAGAGCATGAGGTAGGGGTCGCGCCTCTCCGCCTCCGTCGCGGGGCGAAAGAAGTGGGGCTGCCCGCTGCTCATGAGGTGTTGGGTGTTGTCGTGGGGGCAGTAGCGGCAGGTCTTCCCATCCGGGGAGAACCGCTCCCACGCCCCGTAGTTGCGCTGGCCCCGTCGCTTGCTGTGGCGCTTGGCTTTCTTCAGCGTCCTATCCATCGGACGCCTCGGTGGGCAGCGTCAGCCTGCCCGACGCCACCGCGTCGGAGAGGTCTTCCCTGAGCTTCTTGGCCTTGGGGGAGCACCGGTAGGCGGAGACGCCTACGCACTGAAGCGGGACGATCTCCTCCTCAGCGATGCCCCGTTCCCAGAGCCAGTCCGCCCAGGAGCCGTGGAGCGGCAGCGGGCTGCGCTTGTCGAGGAAGCGGTGGTGGAGGGCCGGGGCGTCCTCCGTTGACTGCGCCAGCAGGAGGAACGAGTCCTTCTCGAACCCGAACTCCGCCTGCTTCGTGTAAACCAAAGCGTGCCAGCCGCCCGTCGCGTGCAGCCGGGCAATCTTGGTCGTCCAGCTCCCTATGGTCTCGTAGGGAATGATGCAGCGCTGGTATCCGCCGTGGAGCGCCATGCCGTCCGCGCCCCTGATGATGTGGGCGGTGTCCGGGGGCTGTTTCAGCAGCGAGGCCCAGATCGCCTTGAGAGCGGTCTGGGAGCCGACCATCGAGACGAACCAGAGGCCCTCCGTCCGGTCGTCCCGGGCGAAGGCGTCCACTGTTGCCGAGAACCCTCCAGCCGAGATGGTGAACAGGTCCTCGGGGTCTATGGTGTGTGTCGCGAGCATTTGCGACCTCCTTCCTGGTGTGAGTTGGGAACGGTGCGCGGGGGATGTGTCCCTCGCGTGAAGCCCCGGCAGGGGTCGATTCCGTCGTGCTAGTCCGCGTGCTCCGGGGGACGGTCCTCCAGGAGCTCGCAGTCGCTCAGGTGGTAGGCGGCGCCGAGAAACCGGCGCTCGGCCAGGGCCTGCTTCGCTTCCTCCAACGTGTCGCCCTCCAGCACCCAGGCGGTGACCCAGGTCTCCCGGCACGTCCTGGAATGCACATCCCAATCCCCCTCTGGGCCATCGAGAGGGCAGGAGGGCGGGTCCTCTTCCTTATCTATGAGCGCCACGAACCCGCCCGCTCCCATGTACCCGGCCCCCGGCACCTTCCACCTGATGGGCGCGTTCTGAATGTCTATGTCTGTCATGGCTTCCTCCTTTGAATCTGGAGTCCCTATGCGGCCATGAGGCCCCTCTCCTTGAGGCTGACGAACCGCCCTCTGCCGATGACCACGTGGTCGACCAGCTCGATGTCCAGCAGGTCAGCCGCCTGCTTCAGCTTCCGCGTGATGTGCACGTCATTGGGGCTGGGGTCCGCCACGCCTGAAGGGTGGTTGTGAGCGATGGCGATGGCGGGAACGGCCTCGACCACGGCGGGCCGGAGCACCTCCGCGGCGCGGACCATCGACGAGCTCACGTTCCCCTGGTAGACGACGCGCTGGCCGATGACCTTGTTATGGGTGTCGAGCAGCAGCACCCGCAGCTGCTCCTGGGCCAGGGAGGACATCTCCGGCCCCAGCAGGCTGTGGATGTCCCTGGGCGACCCAACGGAGGGCGGGTCCTCCGGGCGCTCCGGCATGGCGTTGACCTCGTAGCGTATGGCGATCTCCCCCAGCAGGCTCAGGTTGCTGCGCAGGGCGTCCAGCAACGCCTGTCCCTCCGCGCTGGGCGGAGAGGCAGGGTCGAAGGAGAACGCCAGGTTCTTCGTCTGCTTCTTCTTTCTTGGCATGTCGGCCTCCTTGCTTAGCGGTTACAACAGAAGCGGGGCCGTCCCTGTAGATGGGAAAGACCCCGTGGGTAATGCGCTCGTCCAGGCAGGCGTCTCGAAGGGTCGCTCATCCCCCGCCGGCCGAGTCCAGCGCCTCCTGCATCAGGGCGTAGGTCTTCGGCGCCGAGCCTCTTGGAGGAAGGTTCTCGCCGGTCTCGGAGCGCAACGTCTCCGACAGCCGGTCCCAGACCTTGACCAGGGCGGCCCACCTGGGACACCGCTTCGCCAGGACCAGGAGTCCGTTTTCACGGGTCTCCGGCACCGCCTCCAGTAGCAGGAGGCACCGCCGCAGGTCGGCGGGGTCGAGAGGCCACGACGCCCGCCGGCCGGTGGGCCGCAGGCCGAGGGTGGTCAGGGCTATGGCCTCCGATGAAAGGCCGCGCTCTCCAACAGCCAGCCACATGGTGATGCTCGTTATCATGTCGGCCTCCTTCGTAGTAGTGGGGTTGGAAACAGAGGCGGGGCCGGCTCGCAAGGATTGGAAGCGGCCCCGTGGTTGTGCGCCCGGCTCATGCGGGCGGCGGTGTTCAGTTGTGAGTTGGCGGCCTACTCGAAGGGGGAGGCGTCGGGCACCTGTGCGCCGTTGCCGTTGCCATTGGAGTCGAGGAAGACGACCTCCTGGGTGTGCACCTCGGTGCGGGAGCGGGGCTGGCCGTCCTCGGTTTGCCAGGTGTTCTGCACCAGGCGACCCTCGACGCAGATGCGCTGGCCCTTCTGGACGTACTCGTTCACCGCCTCGGCGGTCTTGTCCCAGACGACGATGTTGTGCCAGTCGGTCGAGTCCTCGCCGTCCCTGCGGTAGCGGTCCGTCGCCAGCCGCAGCTTGGTGACGGCGATGCCGTTCGGCGTGTAGGTCATCTCGGGGTCGGTGCCGACCCTGCCCAGGAGCGTTACCTTGTTGATCGTGCGTGCCATGATTCGATTCTCCTTTCGGATTGGGTGTGGCGCGGTCATCCCGCGCCCGTCTTGAACGAAAGCGGGGCCGCCCCCTGTAGAAGGGAAGACAGCCCCGTCCTGCGCTCCCGCGAGGGAGCGTCTAGCTGACCCTGACGTACTCCGACTCGGATTCCGTCACGATCTCGGCCCTGGTCTCAGGGTCGAGGGCCTCGTTGAGCCTTCGGTGGTTGACCGAGTACCTGGTCGAACTGACCAGCGTGACCGTCCGGTCTCCCACCTTCGCCTTGGAGTCCCCCTGGCGGCGCATCCACGCCTTCAGGGTGTCCAGCGCGGCGCGCTTGGCCTTCTCCGGCTCCCGGATGGACTCCTGGGCCTCTGAGTAGGCCGCCACAGCGTCCCGCGCCTCCTCGTCCGTCACCTCCTTTCCTTCGGTCTCCGCCTCCTCGTCGGTCCCATCCTCCGCCGCCGTACCCGGCAGGCAGACGGCGAGGAACGGGCAGCTTCGGCACTGCCAGCTAGAGGCGGTGAAGTCCCGCTCCGGCAGCACGTCGGGGTCAGGCCCGTTCTGGACGTGGTGAGCGCCCAGCTCGCCGAGCCATGCGCAGGCGTCCTGCAGGGAACGCTCCAGGCGGTCGGCGGGAATCCGCTCGTAGTCCCAGGTGCGGTTGCCCGTGTCCATCGTGGCGATCACGACGGCGCGAAGGTCGCCGAACTCGCCCAGCGTGTAGAAGGCGGCTTGGGCCACCGCCGCCGGATGGCTTCGCTCGGCCCCCAGCGTTTGCCACCGTTTGAAAGCCTCCGGCCCCCGCGTCTTGATCTCGACGACCATCGGGTCGCCGTAGGCGGGGGTCTCCGGTTCTCCCTCGAAGAGGAATATCTGCGGCGGGACTTCGTCTCCCGTCAGGGGCAACCGCACCGTGCCGTCCGGGTGGCCGGTCACCAGGACGTTCGGACCGACCCTCACCGCCACCTGCTTCGGGTTCCGGGGGTCGGCGGGATCGACCTTCCAGCCCGCCCGCTCCATCGCCCGCACCACCACCGGCTCAAGGGCGTTGCCCGCTTCCATCGCCGTCAGCGAGTCCTCGCTGGGGGAATTGGTCGGCTCGTATCCGGTCGCGGCGTACCAGAGGGCGCGGCGGCAGCCCAGGGCCGCCGATGCCCGCACCTCGATGTTGCCGTCGCCGTCGAACCGTGCCGCAGGACGGGAGAAGACCTCCGCCCTGTAAATGTCTGTCGTGGTTGTCATCGTCTCTGCCTCCTGAGTCCTGTAGATGAGAGACGGGACCGCCCCCGAAGGAGACGCCCCCGCCACGATGCCGCTGTCCGGAAACCGCTCATGCGGCCGCCTTCACGTCGGCTTCCCGTTCCGTCTCGGCCTCCGCCGCCTCCCGCTCCTCTCTGGCCTTCACGTGCTCCTTGAGGATGTGGGCGATGCCGTCGCCGAGTCCGTGAACCGGGACGCTCCTGCCGTCGCCCAACTGATTCCAGAAGGGCTGCATCTCCTGTATCCCGGCAATCTGGTCGATCACCTCTTCGAGAGGCGTACCCCGGCGCAGGTGCAGGGAGATGAGGCGGCAGGCAAGCTCCGTTACCCCGTGCTGGAAGCTCCCTCCCTTACCGAGGAATCCGAAGACCTCGAAGGGCTCGCCGTTCTCGTCCGTCGAGACGGTGACAAAGAGGCTGCCGAACTCAGTCTTCAGCTTGGTGGTCGTGCTGGGCAGGCTGCGGGGCCTGTCCCGTGTCGTCGTCATGGTTCGTCCTCCCTTCTCCCTTTAGCCAGTCCATCGTCTCGCCGATAGTGGAGATGACCATCCCGCACCACCGGCAGCTAGGCAGCCTGACCACGGGGCCGCCGCAATAGCGGCAAGCGTTGGTTGTGCTGTCCACATTCGCGGTCATGTCCTGCCCCCTTCCGCCAGGCACAGCGGGCGCGTCCCGGTACAGTGGACGGCCTCCATCCGTCCGAACTGCCGCACCATCTCCGGGTCACCCGCGAAGGACTCGGCCTCGATGCGGGTGTCGAACCGCTCGAAGGGGTCCGAGCCGTAGCCTCCCCAGTAGAAGAAGACGTGGTAGTGGAGGCCCGGCGGGTAGTGGCGGATGAAGGGGAGCGCGGGGGCGTAGCGGTCGAAGTAGTCCGCCACGATGAGGGCCATCTCCCGGTCGCGGTCGTCGCCGACGCCCAGGAGCAGCCGCACGATCGGCTCCTCGCAGTCCTCCTCGGCGAAGGTGGGGTTGAGCATCGTGCCGCGGACGGCGGCGGGGAGCTCGTTCCACCGCTCACGGCTGAGCTTCAGACCGCCGTGCGAGGGCGTCGTGACCCGGAGGATGCCCTCCGCCAGATGCTCGATGTCGTGGGTCCAGCCCCAAGGTGTGCTTATCAGAGTCTCCGTTGTCATCGGTCGTGTCCTCCCTTCCTGTAATGAAGGAGCGGGGCAGCCCCCATTCGGAGACCACCCCGCTCGTTTCGAGTTGCCGATTGACCGGAAGGTCTAGGCGGCCTGGGCCTGCTGCATCTGCCGCAGCTTCTTGTGGGCGGCGTCCACCAGCTCCCCGAGTTTCGAGACCTCCAGGTCGTCGATGCTCTTGCCGGTGCGGTTCAGGACGACGGTACGCACCTGGTCGTCGTCCCAGCCCTGCTCGGCGGTTATCTCGAAGAGCCGCTTGCGCAGCTTCTCCGCCTGGGCGTCGTCGCCGCCCGCAGGCTGGGACTGCCGCGTCGGGCGGGGAGCCTGGGACTGCCTGCCGTTGACGTTGGCCCTGGCCTGGGACGGCGCGGGGACCCGCTCTGGCTGGGGAGCGCTGACCGAAGGCTGGTCGCCGTAGAAGGCGTTGCCGAACTGAACGCCGAATCCGCGGAAGGCACGCTTCATGCCGTCCGTGACCGCTCCCTTCGAAGCGGTGTCGTGGCCGTCCGGGGTCTCATCCGTCACGGCGTGGAAGCCGAGATCGGTGCGGGGCAAAGCGCCCGCCACGGTGACCCGCACCGGGGCCATGTAGACGCTGGCGGTCTTGACCTCGCCGGTCTGGGGGTCGACGGTGTCGAACTGCCGCAGGGTCACGTCGCCGACCAGCTCGTAGCCCCACCCTCCGTAGCCGAAGATGCGGTTCGCCTGGGCGATGACGACGTGGCCTTCGAGGTAGTCGAAGGTCCTGCCGCTGCGTCCCTTGCGCTGGGAGACCAGCTCGGGGGCGATGGGCTCGTCGAGCTTCTCGATAACCGAGGGCGACAACCCGTCCCAGAGCAGGTCGTGCGCGGCGGGGATGGCGGCATCGGGCTTGTGCCCGTTGCCGTTCTTGGCCGCCCCGTTGACGTGGACGGCGCCGTTTCCGTTGTTTCCGTTCTTGCCGAACATCTCGTATCTCCTTCTGTGTGTGTTCGTTCCTGTAGCGAATGACCGGTGGGCGGGTTCCCCTACGGGAATCCGTGGGCGGGCGGAGCCCGTCGTGAAGTGGGCATAGGACCTCCTGTGACGGTGGGATTGGGGGTGGGGGCTGAGGCGTGAGCGAAGCCCGCGGGAGAGCGGCGGGGAGCAGCTAACGGGCTGAGCGGGCGGCCTGCGAGAGCAGGCGGAGGAAGAGGGCGCGGCCCTGGGGAAGGGCCGCAAGCTCGGCCACGTCGCCGATGCCTTCGGGAAGGGTGACGGCGGCGGCCCTGCGTCCGAGCAGGGTCAGAAGCCCGTCCGTCGCCTCTCGGCCCGCGTCGTCGTTGTCGAAGGCGAGGAAGACGCGGGGGCAGCCCCGGAGGGCCGAGGCGATGCGGTCAACGCCCTGGGTGCCCAGGGCGGCGCAGGCGGGGAGGCCCCATCCGGTAAGGAGGAGCCAGTCGAAGACCCCTTCGGCCACGACGACCCATGAGGGCGCGGGGCCGAGCCTGCCGAGTCCGAGCACCGGCTTGGGGCCGGGAAGAGCCTGGAACCGTGGCTTGGCGCCGGAGTCCAGGGCCCGGCCCTTCAGCCAGCGGACGAGGCCGCCGGAGGCGTCGGGGACGACGACCATACCGGCGAACCGCTCCGCTCCCCGCTCCATGAACAGCCCGGAGTCCCTGATGCGCTTCGCGGAGAAGCCGAGGGACTCAAGGGCCTGCCGCAGACCGCCGCCCGGCGAGTAGCCGAGAGAGAGGCGGTCTGCGGCGACGGGGCCGACGCCCCGCGAGGCCAGGTACCCCCGCGCTTCTGTCGAACGCCGGAGACAACCGGCGTAGAAGCGCGCTGCCGCCGTCAGCAGGGACGGGTCCCTCGGCGGCAACGCGGCGGAGGCGGCCCGCCGCGTTCGGGCTGGACGAGGAGCAGACCGGGGCGCAAGCCCTGGGCTGCCGTCCAGCCGCGCGATGGCCTCCCGCAGCGACAGACCCTCGGACTTCCGCACGAAGTCCAGCACGTCGCCGCGCTCCCCGCAGCCGAAGCACCAGAACTTCTGGGAGTCTTCGTACACCGTGAGTAAGGTAGGCCGCCGGCGAGTTACCCCGCGTTAGCGGAGCACTTTTCCGTCGGCCCCCTTCCGAACCGGACGTGCGGCTTTCACCGCATCCGGCTCTCCAGTGTCGATGTGGGTAGTGTCAGTAAAAGCAAGTACCGCGCCGGGTGGCGCGGTACTTGTAGTTGGGGGTTGTTAGGCAGTTAACATGTGGTTCCGCTTGTGGGCGGGTCCACGCGGTATGAGATGGTTCCTTTTGCCTCGGGGGGGATGTCTTCGTAGCCTTCTAAGTAGAAAGCGACTTCCAGTACGGCGTAGAGGGCTTCCCGTGCTGTAGTGGTTCCCCTGATGTTGAGGGGGTCTGCCTCTTTCCATCCCTCACTTGCAAATCTCTCTAGCTCCACCGTGGTCGCTTCCCATACGGACGTGTCTCCTGTCCCGCTACCGTCAAGGTCGTGAAAATGAACGGTCACGAAGGTGGAGGCGGTCACATGGAAAGTCACCTGGGCGCACTTTTCGTAGAGGACTTCGGGGAAGAGTTCATAGTGAGATTCCCCAGTTTCCAGCGAGAAGTTGTTTGTGGTGTCCCATTCCGTTGCCCCTGTTGCGTTAGTGCCATCGGGGGCGCTGGTGCTGGATTCGCCGCCACAGGCGGTCAGGGCCAAGGCTAGCGTAACCACGCCTACCAGCAGGACGCTGATGGGCCATTTGCGGCCCTGGGCCTGCTGCGGGGGACGTGGCCGATTCGTGTGCTCGGAGTCAGAGGCCATGCGTTGCCCTCCCTGTGCAGGGGTTAGCTGGTATTTTACCAGAATACGGCGGGGTTTTCAGTACTTTTGCCGTGTATCACGGCGTAACTGTTAGTTCCCGTACCGTGTATGGGACCTGCTAGGGGAGTTCGGTGCTGGGGTCTCAAGCGTCCGAGTCGTGACACTACCTACTGTTGCTTGCGCGGATTACTTGCGCCCGTGGTGGATGTCCATGTGACACGTCCGGCAGACCACGAGGGTCTTGCGTTTTCGCGCCGCCATGATTTGAACCCACCTGGGCTTTGTGCCTTGGCCTTTCACGTTCAGGTCGCGAAGGGCGCGGACGTGGTGGACGTTGATGTCCTCCGTTGACCCGCACATTTCGCATTCGTCCGCCAAGAGCCGTTTTACAAGCTCGTTGCGGTCGCTCCTGTACCGTTGAGGCTGTTGGTCTGCTAGAACTGCCTGCCGTTGCCGTTTCAGGGGTATGCCACCGAAGTACGCCACGCGAGGTGGCTTGCCGTTGTCCCGTTGCTGTTCGACCTTGAGACACTTACGCGGCCCGTGCTCGGTGTGTACGGTACTTTTGTAGCGCTGGAACACCTTAGCGCACGAGGTCTTGTGTTTGGCCGCAAGGGTTTTTGCCAGTGACCACTCCATGACCCATTGTAGCCTCCCGAAGTAGGAGACGTTGTAGGCCAGCTTGTAGTACTGGACGACGCCCCGGAACTCCGACTGGTACTGTTCCACGATAGAGTAATCCTCGTCGTGGATCAGGAAACTGCGGTGCGCCGGTTTGCCTTTTTGCATGTAGGCTCGGCAATGTTGCTCGATGACGTCGGCGGGAACCCGCAATCCGATTTGGCCATTGACCCTGCGCCGACCTGTGAGGTCGAGCTGGTCGTTGGCCTGTTGGTTCACGAGTTCGTAGCCGAGGAACCGCGCCGCCTGGCTGGTGGCGTGGGTTATGAGAGTTTTCTCCCTGGATAGCTCCAGCTTGAGCGTGTCTCTCAGGAACGTCTCCAAGGACTCCTTGACCTGTTTGGCTTCGGCCTTTGGCCCGATGAAGCCCAGCACGAAGTCGTCCGCGTAGCGCACGTAGCGAAGCCGCCGGTAGTCCGGGTCGTAGGGGTCGCGTGACGGCAGTTGTTGCATCTGCTTGCGCAGTTCTACCGCCAAGCTGTGGTGACCTACTTTCCGGTGGTATTTCATGCGGTCGGCTAGGCGTGTGTACTCGCGGTTGGGTCTCCGGTCTGTACCTCGGGTGTGGGCTGGGGTCAGCACGTTCTCGACAAACTTGTCCAACCGGTCTAGGTAGATGTTGGAGAGGATGGGGCTGACGATGCCGCCTTGCGGTGTACCGCTCAGCGTGCGGCCATACTTCCAATTCTCCATGTAGCCTACTTTCAGTAGGTACTTCAGCAGGCGTAGGAATCGGTTGTCGTGGAGCTTCTCGCCGAGCACCGACAACAGCACCTCGTGGTCGATGTTGTCGAAGCACCCCTTGATGTCTCCCTCGACGAACCAGCGGACACCGGCCCAGGTATGCGTCACGTTGCTCAAGGCGGTGTGGCAACCCCGGCCGGGCCGAAAGCCGTGGGAGCGGTCGGAAAACTGCGGCTCGTAGTAGGCTTCCAGAATCATCCGGATGACCTCTTGCAGCATTTTGTCCGGCCAAATCGGTATGCCCAAGGGACGGGTCTTGCCGTTAGGCTTGGGAATGTTGACCCGTCGCACCGGCGTCCACCTGAACCGCTCGTAGCGCAAGGCTTCGATGATGCGGTCGATTTTAGCCAGTGACATACCGTCCACGGTCTCTGCGGTGATGCCCTTGGTCGTAGCTCCCTGGTTTGAGTAGATGCGACTGTAGGCCCGCAGGTAAAGGTTCCGGTTGTAAAGCAGCCGATAGATGTTCTCCAGCGGCAATCCTCGTTCTCCGCGTTCGCGTATGACGTTCAGTACAGTTTCGGCTTGTTGCATTCTGCATACCTCTCTGTGTTTGTTCGTCGTTGACACCTGTCCTCCTTCGCCATGTGGACGGCTTTCCCGTCCTCGGACTACTACGAGGACTCCGTGACCATAGGGGTCTCCCCCCGTAGGCCATCCCGCGTTCCGTTGACATAGGACGTATCTAGCGCGACTTAGGTGCCCCGTTCGTTCCCTTGTATGACCGCATTGGTCATCGTCCACTCATCGGAGGTGCATCGGCCGGTCCTTCTAGCCGATGTAATGAGTTGCGCCGGGTTACAAGCGTTCTACCGGCGGGTTCCGAGAAACACCAACTGGCAACTGGGGTTCAAGCAATCAAGCCTTCACCGTATCGCGCGGGCCTTGCGGAACCAGTCCTACAACGCTTTGGGACTGTAGCCGCTTTACCAACATGCTGTTGTCCCCTTTGGCTTTCGCCTCCAGGTGGGTTGGCTGGCCCAAGGATTCCCTCCGAATCCTTCCCGACTGTGCCGGGTATCCTATGCCGCGTCACGCGGCGCACAGGAACCCTCCGCCTCGTCGTGGAAGGGGCAGACGCCCTGGCGGACCCTGCCCCTTCCCCTGAGACGCACGCCGGCCGCCTCCACCGTGTCGCCCAGGTCGTGGCGAGCCCTCAGCGCCGGGAAGTCCACGTTTGCCGTGACCATCACGCGCCTCCGTGCAGGGGCCTGAGCCCCCGGAGGCTGCGCTCCGAGACGACCTTGCCGGGCCGCCAGCGCATCCCCAAGGCCGCGACCACCTCCAGCGTCCCGTTGCCCTGGGGCACGAGAGCGGCGGCCCGTCCCGCTCCCTGGGTGTAGAGCGCCGCGTCACCGTTGCCGAACCGCCGCTTCACGAGGCCCTTCCACTCCGAGAAGGCCCAGCGGACCTCCCTGGTCGTGGCCTGCGCCGGGTCCACGCCGCCGAGCACCGCCAGCGCGGTGTCCACGTCCCCCGCCTGCCTGAGCCGCCGGGCTTCGTGGATGGAGCGCGTCGCCGTGGGCTCCTCGGTCTCCGTGTTCGCCGCGAACAGCGCGTCGATCAGGTTGTCGACCAGCTCTTCGAGGCTGCGCCGGGGCCGCTCCACCGCCGTGTCAATCGTCCGTCCGTGAGTCACCAGTGTTGCCGTCGTCATTTCGCACCTCCTAAGTGCATCTGTGTTGTGTTGCCGTCGATCCGCGCCCGCTTGCGGGCAAAGAAGAAGGGCCGTCCCCGGATGGAGACGACCCTTGTGATTGGGATGTGGGATGTGGGTTGTGAGGGGCCGAGGCCCGCACCGTCAGCGGCGGAACCTCCGCCCCGAACGCCGGGGCATGAACCGCCTGAGCAGCAGCCAGCCGACGCCCAGCCCGAACAGGTTGAGGAAGAAGAGCTCGACGTCCAGCGTCAGCAGCGGCACCGCCACGATCAGGGCGACCACCCCGGCCACGATGACCTTCTTCCGCTTCCACCAGGGCCTCTTCTCAGGGGCCCCGGCCCGTGCGTCGGAGACGGGCTCGTAGGCCGTCCAGATGGGCAGCCCGACCAGCTCCTCCAGCTCGGTTATCACTACGCCGGGACCGCAGCCCCCGGTGTGGCACCGCACCTCGATGCCGTTGCCGTCGGGCCGCTGCCGGAACGCCAGCCCGTCCGACTGTGCGCCGTGACAGACCGCAGTAGTCCAGAACCAGCCCTTCTCGAATGTCACCCGGTGTGGCAGCAGGTCGGCGATCCGCCCTGCGCTGGGTCCCGTGTACCGTTCCGCCTGTTTCCGCGTTTCGTCCATGTGCGTTACCTCCTTCTGTTCGCTGATTGCCTGTCTTCCAGGTCCTCGGGGGTCGACCAGTCGTACGACACCCCAACGGCCCTCTTGTCGAACTCCCTCGCAAGCGCGGGATCGGGCGTCAGGTGGGGCAGGTCCTTGCCGGCGCCCCTGGCCTTCGCCTTGTCGACCGTGTGGAGCTGCCCGCACCGCTTGCAGTACCAGCCGTGCGGCCCGGCGTAGCCCACCCCGGGACGTGCGTAGGAGTACCCGCAGCCGCAGACCTCCATGGACAGCCTCACCGTGTCGATGACGTTGCCCTCGACGTCGCGCAGAATGCTTACGCGGGTGCGGGGGTTGACGACCACCCGGTCGCCGATGACCTGCCTCTTGTTCTTAGGAATCCGACCAGCCTGAACTTCCATGTGCGCTACCTCCTTTGCTTGCTTGAATCTCGTGCCGTGCCGAAGACGCAGCTCGCCCATGGCGCAAATCGTCCAGGGGGAAAAACTGCGGGACGTGAAGCGGCCAGCCTGCTTGGAACCGCAGACCGGCGCGTGTCGAAGCTGCGACCCAACCGCGTGACGGTTGTGCCGCAGGCATGTCGAGTCGGCCGGGGCGACAGACGCACTCCGACCGACTGGTTGAGGACGAGGCGTCGAAGACGCTCCGTCCATGGTGTCCGACTGATGAGGCGATCAACCCCATCCGTCAGACGTGTGCCCGGCGGGAGAAGGACTTGTCACTCCAACCGCCTGGCGTGGGCCTGGAACGAAGGGCTAGTTCACTCCGTCCGTCGGCCCGTGCTGCTTGCGAAGGGCTTTATCACTCCGCATCGGCAGCAATCCCTCGTGGGAGACCTCTCGGTGCATCCCGGGCTGAGGGAAGGACCCCCAGGTTTCTAGGGCAGGAAACGCTGGAAAAGCCTGAAACTGCATCAATTATTACCGCCCCCGGAACCCCTGCAAAGGGCTTGTAGGACCCCCCTTATGAACCTTTTTCGCAGGAGTCCTAGGGTTCCGGGGGATGACTGCTATCGCCAGAGGCCGAAGGTCACCTTGCGCAGAAACTCAGCCCTCGCCAGCGCCCTCCGCGTGTCGGAGAGCGCTTTCCTGCGCCAGCTCACCTGTCCGCTCCGTTCGAGGCCCCGCAGCGGATACGTCTCCGGGGGCAGGGTCAGCCCGTGCTCTTCGAGCAGAGCCAGCTCCAGCGACAGGAACCGCTTCTCGGTGGTGAGCCAGTCCAGACCCTTGCCCTGGTTCGGGTGCGACTCCTTCAGCCCCCGCCACTCGTCGATCAGATGCCACGCCTCCCCGAACACCTCCTCGTCGTCTTCGGCAGGCTCCAGGGTCACCAGGTCGGGAAACTCCCGCCTGACTGAGGACGTCCGTGCAGCCGGCTTACCGTCGCCGGCCTCCGGCTCCGCGTCGTCCTGAGCGCCCCGTCCAGACTCAAGCTGCGACAGACGCCGCGACACCCTGTCGAGACCGCCGCTGACCGACTTGACCTCGCCCCGGACGGCTGCCAGACCCTTGCCCAGGTCCTTCTCCACAGCGTCGACGCGGTCCTCCACCGCCTTGGCGCGTCCTTCCAGCGCATCGATGCGTTGCCGCTGCTCGGCCGCCGGTGAGCCTGCGCCCTCCAGCAGCGCCTTGTCCAACACAGAGCGCATCCGCCGGGACAGCCTGCCCCTCCTCATGCTGCCGGTCAGCGTCTTGTAGTCCACGTCCAGGGCCTCCGCCGCCTTCATCACTCCCTTGTCCTTGACCAGCTCGTTGAGCAGCGCCATGAGCCTCATGTGGTGCATGTCCTCGACGCTCCGGCTCTTTTCGAAGACCGGCTTACCCGTTTTCATGTCTCGCCTCCTCTCGTAAAGCTCCGATTTCCTGCGGGGTTTCTCCGAACCCCGTCGCGCCCCGCCGGTTGGAGACACCCGACTCCCATCTACGGCTCGTCCCAATCGAGGCTGGAAGACGCCCGCAAGACGAAGTGTTCACCGGATACGTCCTGTAGGGGGGTGATTTCCCCCTGTCTCAGCTTGCCCACGACCCGACTTGGACGTTTCCAACCGGGGCCAATTCTCTGTACACGCCTACTACATCACGGACGGGGAGGGCTACAGAAGGGCCTATAGGGACGTTCAGATGAACCTACCCCTGGGTAGTTATGCACGGCGTCTGGGCTGTTCACACTCGCTGGCGAGCGCTTCGACTCCATGAGGCGCACCAACTCGCAGAGAGGTGGACATCTTGGCTCAGAGATCGAGACTCCGGTCCTTCAGACGGCTCATTCCACTGGCCTCCGCGCTGCTTCTGGCGACGCTGGTGGCGATTCCCTCAAGCGGCGTCGCCCGGGCCCAGACCCCGCCCGGCGACGAGCTCACCCTGGTCAACGCGGACAGGGAGTTCGTGGAGCGAAAGGGCGACGGCCAGTTCGTGGCCCGCCCCCTCTTCGACCGGAGGATCGCCAGTCTCTACTACGGCGTCCGCGACGCCGACACCGGGGACTGGATCACCGCAATGTACGGCATCCGGGGTGGCGAGAAGGAGCGGAGCGACGGCTGGGAGTACTCCTGGGAGTACCCGGCCCTGGACGAGCAGCCCCGCCTGGACAAGGACCGCGCCTATCTCCTGGTGATGCTGGCCGTCGCCGAGGACGGCAGGCGGGGCGAGTTCTACGCCGTCATCCCCGAGCACCAGCCGGGCCGCATCTGGGACAAGATTCTCTCCGCCCTCAACCCGGCGCGCTGGGCCAAGGCCCTTGCCCGCTGGCTGATCGAGGGCGCTCACGGAACCCTCTGCGGCGTGGTCGAGCGGGCGTCCGGCGAGGACGCCGACAACTGCGGGGACGGCTAGCCGATGAGCGACATCCTCACCGGCACCCCTCCCGACCTCACCTACGCCCACGACCTGGTGCGCCAGGCGTGGATGGTCGTGTGGGCCATCACGTCGGGCGCACTGGTGGTCATCCTCGGCTGGATGGGGCTGACCCTCATCATGTCCGAGCACCTTGGCCGGCAGCAGGCCGGTTGGCGGGAGATGGTGCCGAGGCTGGTCCTCGGACTGGTCGCCGCCGCCTCGTCCCTGTGGTGGTGCGCCCTGGTGCTGGATGTCGCCGACGCCGTTTCAGGCTTCGTCGCGGTGTCCCTCGGCGTGACCGCAGGGGACATGCTGCGCTCCACCCTCCGCACGCTGCTGACCGCGGTGGAGGCGGGGAGCGTGGGGATGGCCCTGCTGCTGGCCGTCCTCTACATGGTCTACGGCTTCTTCGTCCTCTACGTCATCGTGCAGATGGTGTTGAGGCTGGCCCTCATCGACATCCTGCTCGCCCTGGCCCCCATCGCGTTGGGGCTGTGGATTCTCCCGCACACGGCGGGCTGGGGCCGCCACTGGCTCCGCCTCTTCATGACTACCACCTTCCAGCAGGCCATCCAGCTCATCGCGCTGGCCTTGGGGTTCGGCTTCCTCAACGAGGTGGCCGCAATCGCCGCCTTCGAGCCGGTGCAGGACCTGATCTGGAAGCTGCTCCTGTCCCTGGCCTTCGTCTACATGGCGACCCGCGTGCCCTCGTTGCTCGGCAACTCGGGCACATTCGATAGCTGGCTCTCGATGCTCTATTTCGGCATGAACCTGCCCGCGTCCTTCGTGCGCTCGGCGAGGGTCCTCGGAATGGTTGCAGGCGGGGCCGCGGGAGGGCCGGGTGGCGCGGCCGTGGGAGCGATGGCGGCAAGCGCCGGCCTTTCGGCGGCGGCCTCCGGCCTCAGCTCGGCGGCCTCGATGGCCACTCCATCCGCAGGCGGCGGCGGCGGCGGAGCACCCCGGAGCAGCGGCGAGTAGCCGCAACACCACGACAACGACATACGGGCGCGCCGTTGTTCGCGCCCGGCCAATACGACGACGGAGGGAGAGCGATGTGCAGCTAGAGGGGAGTCACCGAGGGAGAAGACAAGGAGAAGAACGCCGGGCGTCGAAGGACGGCCCGGCATAGGAGAGGAGAAGAGAGGAAATGGAAGACCTGACACAGACGATTTCGAACCTGGTGGGAATCCTGCTGGGCGTCGTCGGAGCCATCGGCGTCGGCTTCTTCATCTATGGCGCGTACCTCTACCTGACGGCATCGGGCGCACCCCACCAGATGGAGAGAGGCAAGAGCGCCATGATGACCGCCCTGGCGGGCATCGTGCTGGCCCTTGTCGCCTACGGCGTCGTGGAGCTGGTGATGAACGCCGTGGTGGACCCGGCCGTCGAGGTCGAACTCCCCGAGCCCGCAACGCCCACCCCCGATGACGGCGGATAGGCGAGAGCGAGGAAGGAAGGAGAGCGACATGAGACAACACGAGGTCCCAACCCACGTCCAGGCCGAGGACAGAGTGCTCCTCGGCTTCACATTCCCGCAGATCGTGGCGGTCATGGCGGTGTGCGCCATCGCATACGGCGCATACCGCTACGCCCCCGTCGGCCCGTCCGAGGTGCGCATGGCGATTGCCGTCCTCATCGGGCTGGTCGGCGTGGCGATGGCCGTCGGGAAGATAGGCGGTAGGAGGCTGCCGCTGGTGGCAGCCGACCTGTTGAAGTACAGGCTGGGGGCGCGGCTCTACGCCGGTCCGGTCTCCCAGCTGGCGCGGAGCGAGCCGCCCGCGCCGCAGCAGCCGGTCAAGTCCGGCCCCGGCCCCCTGCGCCTGATGACGCGGAGGTCGAAGCGCGCCCTGCGCAGGATGCGCAAGAAGAACCGCAAGGGCGGAGACCGCCGAGACGGGCGGATGCCCTTCCGGCCCCACACCTGGTTCGGGAAGCGCCGCAAGCGCGGCGAACGCGGGCAGCGTCCCGGCCACATGGCCGAAACGCTTGAGAGCAGACGTCGCGGACCCGGCAGGGGCGGGATCGCGGTCGTGGCCGCCGTCCTGGTGGCGTTGGCCGCGACCGTCCCCCAGACCATCGTCCTCGCCGACGACCATGAGCCCTGGCGGGACGAGATCGAGTTCGAGCTGACCGACCCAGTGGAGGGGCGGCGAATATTCGTCGAGGGGCTCACCGTCTCCGGCGACCGCGCCGCCGTGACCCTGAAGGCGGCGACGGATCTGGACATCCGGGTCCGCGCCTTCGGGGGGAGCGAGGGAAGCTCCCTCCGCTTCTGGGCTTCGGCGACCCTGGCCCGGGGGGAGAGGATCGGCTACGACCTCCCCCTGCACGGACCCGTCCCGTCCGTCACCGTGTCATGGGAGGACACCCTGGGACAGGCGGGGGCGCTCACCGTCGAGCACGACGCCATTCCTTACCCGCTCCCCGATGTGGAGGGA
Organism: Dehalococcoidia bacterium; assembly: GCA_965207305.1. Lineage (GTDB taxonomy): Bacteria > Chloroflexota > Dehalococcoidia > Lucifugimonadales > JAGWBF01 > JAGWBJ01. Next base: position 1,373,653 of record CBDBMB010000003.1, read on the forward strand.
GAGCTCTGCGACCTGCGCATGACCTCCCTGGGCTGGACGCCCGGAGCGGTCACCGGCGTCATCGAGTCGGAGTGCGTCGCGTCCATCGAGCACCCGGTGGAGCTTCAGACGGTGGCCGGGCACGAGAGCGTCACCCAGACAGCCCTCATGGACGCCGGGGTGGTGGCGATTTCGGGAACGGTCGACGTCGCCACCGGAGCATCCATCGGCAGCGTCCCATTCGTCCCCGACGGACTGACCCGATTCCGAGTCGCCGTGCCCGTTGGCGAGGCGATTCACGACGTGAGCTTGGACGTGAGCCTTGAGGCCAGCCTCCGCATCCCCATTCCGCCGCTGACCGTGCTCACCCACCACCCGGAGCGGGCGGAGGAGCGCACCGAGACGGTGAGCCTGTACCGGCCCGGCGCCAGCGACTCCGACTCCGACAGCGACACCATCACCGTCACTCACGATGACGGCACCACGACGGTACACACCGTGTCCGCCTACGCCTACGCATACGTGCCGGGCAGGACGATCGACAAGGACGTGACCATCACCGTCGTTCACGAGGAACACGTCAAGGCCGAGGTGGTGGAGCGGGCGCCGCTCACCCGGAGCAGGAGCGAGGGCCTCGCCCTTGCCTCACGCGTGGGGTCCGACGACCCGTTCGCCGCCCTGGTCCTGCCGGAACCTGAGCCGGAGGACCCGCCCGCCGAGCAGACGCCCGCGGGCGGGCTCCGCGAGTGGTTCGAGCGGCTGGGATGGGAGTGGCCCTGGTGAGGCGGGCGCTCACATCCGCGCTTCTGACCGGGGTTGCGCTGGTTTCGACCGGAGCGGCCCCGGCCCAGGCGGAGCGCGACGCGATGCTCGCCGCCTTCGATCGCGTCCTCACGGCTATGGCCTACGCGGGGGCAGGACTCTGCTTCTTCGCCATCGTCTGGGCCGGGTTCGTCCTGATGGCTGAGGGAGGAGAGGAGCGCGGCGGGGGCAGGGCGAAGGCCGCCGTCGTCCTGGCGGTGGTCGGCCTGGTCCTGGTGCTCTCGGCCAAGGGCGTCGCCGCGCTGCTGAAGCACGGCGTCATCCCATCGGTCCCAACCCCCTAGAGAAGAGGAATCACCGAGTTGAAGAAATTGCTTGAACGATTTACCAGAAGGGGAGCGGAGTCTCCCCCCGAAACGCCGCAGGACGCACCTGCGACCCCCAAGCTCCCGCCCGAGCTGCCCCTGTTCTTCATGCTGTCGCACCTGGGCGAAGACGGCCCGGTGCGCCTGGACGGGGTGAAGCTGGGCGTCTGCGAGGTGATGGGCCTCGAGATCGACGAACCGAAGGTGGGGGCCTTCGCCGGGGCGCTCAACGCCCTCGACTTCCCGGTCCAGCTTCTCATCAGGCAGCACCCGCCGCGCCTGGGAAGCCTCAGAGACAGGCTCCAAGAGGCCCAGCCGGAGGACCTGCCCCCGCAGACGAAGGCGGCGGCCGAGTCGCTCCGTCGTCTGTTGACCGACCTTGAGACCCGCGACGGCATCCTCGACCGCCGCTTCTACGCAGTGTGCGAGCACCCACGCATAGACGACCTGCGCGGGCTGCTCGCCAGGGCGGGGCTCTCCGTCCACCCGCTGAGGGGCCGCCAGCTCCGCATGTTCCTCGTGTCGGCCCTCCTCGGCGGATCGCCCTCCGAGATGGATGAAGACGCAACCGTCGAGGTGGAGATCAACCGGCGCGACATGCGCATCAACGGGAGTCTCGTCCGCTCCCTCCACCTGGGCAAATGGCCCCGGTCCCTCGCACCCGGCTTCCTGCAGGGGCTGATGGCGGCGGGCGCGCCCATGGACCTGTCCGTCCACGTCGGCCCGATACCGGCCGAGCAGGCAGCGAGGACGCTGGAGTGGCAGAAGGTCCGCTTCGAGTCAGCCCAGTCCCTCTCGTTCAAGAGGGGCCGCACCCTGTCCCCCGAGGCGGAGATCGCCCTGGAGGACGTGACCCGGCTCAGGGACGAGGTGCAGCGCGGGCGCGAGCGCCTCTTTCACGCCTCTTTATCCGTGACCCTTCACGCGAAGGACGAGGCGTCCCTGAAGGAGCTGACCCAGCGGGCGAAGGCCCACTTCGCCGCCACCCTGGGCAAGCTGGACAACCTGGCCTTCCGCCAGCGCGAGGGGCTGCTCTCGACCCTGCCCCTGGCCCTCAACTCCGTGGCCGAGTGGCGCAGCCTCGACACCTCCAGCATCGCCCGGCTCTTCCCCTTCTCGCCTCCCGACCTGGACACGAGGAGCGGCACCCTCTACGGCATCGACATGCGGGCCTGCTCCGCGGTGGTCTACGACCCCTGGGATGGAACGCACCTCAACGCCAACACGGCGGTGTTGGCACGCTCCGGCTCAGGCAAGAGCTTCGCAACCAAGCTGGGAGTTCTCCGTGGCCTCTGCCGGGGCGTGACCGCCTACGTCATCGACCCGGAGGGCGAGTACGCGGACATGGCGAGGGCAGCGGGAGGGCGCGTCCTCAGCCCCGGAGTCCCCGGCGAGGGCATGAACCCCTTCGTCATCGACAAGGGCGACTCCGAGGAGATGCTCCAGCGCATCGGCAGCCTTCGCCGTCTTATTGAAGTCATGGTCGGAGAGAGCCTCGGCGCCGAACGCAGGGCCTCCCTCGACCACGCCCTGGCCGGCTACTACTCGAAGCCCCGCGAACGCACAGGCTTCCGGGACTTCTACACGTATCTGCAGGAGAGCGAGGCGGGAGACCCCGATCTCGCCCGACTGCTCAGGCCCTTCGCCACCGGCAGCCTCCGCCACCTTCTATCGGACGAGGGCGACGACCTCCTCTCCAACGAGGCGCTGGTCACCGTCTTCGACCTGCGATTGCTCGAACCGGAGCTGCGGCCCGCCGCCGCGATGGTCTGCACCGAGACGGTCTGGTCAGCGGCGGCCCAGGACCCGAAGCCCCGCCTTCTCGTCGTCGATGAGGTGTGGAGCATCATGCAGCACCCCGAAGGGGCCGCCTTCATGGTCTCGATGGCGAAGCGTGCGAGGAAGCACCGCCTGGGCTTGCAGTTCATCACCCAGGACGTGCAGGACCTCCTCTCCGAGGACTCCTCCCGCACCATCACCGGCCACTCTGGTCGCGCCCTGCTCCAGAACGCCGCCTTCAAGCTCCTGCTCCAGCAGGACGCCGCCGCCATCTCAACTGTGGGCGACGCCTTCGATCTGCCCGAAGACCTCCAGCGATGGCTCCTGTCATGCCCCAGGGGAGACGGGCTGCTACTCGCCAGGGGCAACCGCTTCCCCGTACGCATCGAGGCCACCCCGGAGGAAACCGAGGTGATCGAGTGGAGGCCCGGCCAGCACCTTCGGGCGGGCGGGAACGCCGGGTAATTCCAATAGAGAAAGGACTTTTCACCCATGAGACTGAACCCGAAGGAAATCCTGTTTGGTGGAAACACCGACAAGAAGGAACCCGTGCTGCTGGCGGTGACGCCGCCGCGCACCGGGGAGCGCACCCTGCTGGGCGTGGAGAACCTGCTCCAGTCCATCGCCGTGCCCGAACCATTCTCCCTGGAGCTGGTCGGGACCGCCGACGGCGTGAACCTGATGGCCCGCTGCTACGACGACCACGTGGTGCGCGGACAGATCGCCGCCCACTACCCCCAGGCCCGCATCCAGGAGGTGCACCCCGGCGAGGACGCCCTGTGGGTCCGCGACGGCGAGCAGGCGTGGTCGGTCACGCTCAGGGCCGACGCCCCCGAGTACGTCCCATTGAGGACGTTCAGAGACGACGACCTGCTCGACCCCGGCTCCGACCCCCTCATCGCCCTGCTGGGCGCTCTGACGGCCCTGCGGCCCGGGGAGCGGACGGTAGCCCGCCTGCTGCTGCGCTCCCTCGGCCCCGACTGGTCGCAGCACCACCTGGACAAGGCCCACAAGAGGCCCGGCTACGAGCCGAGGGAGCCGGCCTACACCTTCCAGACCAAGCCCCTGCAGATGGACGGCGTGACTATGGCCGTCCTGGGCATGGCGGCCTTCGCCGCCCTCAAGGGCTACCTGTGGGTGCAGGACGGAGAGATCTGGAAGGCGGCCCTCCTGGGCATCGGAACGGTCCTGGGGATAACTGCCGCCGGCTGGGCGTGGCACCGCTGGAAGATGGCCCGCAGCCGCGTCGAGGACCCGCTGCTCATTCGCGAGAAGGTATCCCGCATCGCCTTCGACGCCGAGATCCAGGTCGTCGCAGTCATGCCCGCAGCCACCCGGCCCCGGCGGGCCGAAGAGCTGCTCGGCCCCGTGGCCGCCGCCTACCGCCACTTCGACAACCCCGCTGGGGCGCGGTTCAAGGTGGGAAAGATCAGGCCCGTCGAGCCCGATCCGGACAACCTGCACCCCACGGGACCCGGCCTGTTCGGGAGGCGGAGCGTCCTGGGAGTCCGCGAGGTTGCGGCCCTGTGGCACCCGCCCGGCGCGGGCGACGAGACGCCGCTCGTGGAGCGTTCCGGCGCCAGGGGACTGACGCCCTGGGCAAGGGGCGTCCGGGGCGGCGCGCTGGTGGGAGACACCACGGCGGGCAAGCCCATGCCCATCCGCTTCCCTGAAGACCTGCTCCGGCGTCACCACCTCTACGTCGCCCGTACCCGCATGGGCAAGTCCACCCTCATGCACCACGTGGTCACCCACAAGATGCGGGAGAAGGCGGCGGGCAGGGACGAAGACGCCATCGTCGTCATCGACCCCCACACCGACCTGGTGGAGGGGCTGATGGAGCACGTCCCCGACGAGATCGCCGACCGGGTGCGCCTCATCGACCTGTCCGACGAGGGCCGCTCCCCCGGCATCAACCTCCTCGATACGAGGATATTTGCAGACCGCGACCGCACCGCCGACTCGGTGGTGCGCGTGGCCAAGGGCCTCTGGGAGCAGTGGGGGCCGAGGATGCAGTCCATCCTCGAACAGACTGTGAAGACCCTCCATGAGGCCAACGAGCACCCCACCACCGACGAGCACGACCAGCACACCATCCTCGACGGCCTCAAGCTCCTCTCCACCGACCAGTACCGCAACGCGGTGCTGAAGAAGGTCTCCGACCCCTATCTCCTCGAATGGTGGGCCAGGGACTTCGGCAGCTGGCACCGCCAGTACCGGGCCGAGGCCTTGGCCCCCGTCCAGACCCGGCTCTCCTATTACGCATCGTCCAAGAGGGCGAGGGCCATCCTGGGACAGCGCCGCTCCACCATCGACATGCGCCGCACCATCCACGACGGCGGCGTCCTGCTCGTCTCCACCTCCCAGGGCACGGTGGGCAGGGACGTGGCCGCACTGGTGGGCGCGTCCCTCCTCAACCTGGTTGACGCCGTGATACGGGAGCAGGGCCAACTGCCTCTGGACAAGCGCAGGGGCGCGCTGGTCGTCGTGGACGAGATGCAGTCCATGCCCGGCGTCGACTACGAGAGCATGTTGTCCGAACTCGGGAAGTTCGGGGCGAGCTTCGTCCTCGCCACCCAGAGCCTCGCCAAGCTGGACGACCTCTCCCGCACCATGCGGGACACCCTCCTCGCCAACGTCGGCTGCCTCTGCGTGTTCCAGGTCGCCGGTTCCGACGCCCGCCACCTGGTGTGGGAGATGGGCAAGGACCGGGTGACCGAGGACGACATCGTGTCGCTCCCCGTCCACCACTGCTACGTCCGCGCCACCGTGGACAAGGAGCGGATGCCCGCCTTCTCGATGATGGTCCGCAAGCCCGAGGCGGGTGATCCCGCCGTCGCCGCCCGCATCCGCACCGCGGCCGAGGGCTACACCCTCTCGGACCGGGAGATCGCCCACGGCGAGGCCGGAGCCGAGAGGAAGGTGGACGAGTACCAGAAGGGCGTCGACGACATCGAGAAGGACGGGCAGGAGGAGAAGAAACAGCAGAAAAAGGAGGTGGGGAAATGAGGCCCGAAGGACGCGAAACCGAGCTGCTGAGCGCCCTGGCGTCCATGCCCTTCCTCGACCGGCAGGAGATTGCGGCCGTCACCGGCATGTCCAGGGGTGCGGTCTACGAGGCCGTCGAGAGTCTGGAGCGCGGCGGCTTCGCCGACTCGATACCCCACGCCTCCGACCTCGCGCCCCCGACCCGGCGCTACTGCCTCACCGCAGACGGGCTGCACAAGCTGGCCCGGGAAGGGAAAACGACGGTTGACGCCCTGCTTCGCTCCCGTCCCGTCTCCGGCTGGTGGCGGCGGATGCTGCTTGACAGGCTCGACGCCCTCCCCTCTCTCTACCGCCTGGCCTCAGCCGTCGCCAGCCACGAACTTCCGTTGGGGATGCGGCTGTACCGGGCGGGGCCGTTGGATGCCGCCATGACCCTGCCCGGAGAGAGGACCATCGGCATCGTCCGGCAGGGACACACCGCCGACCGCACCACCTTCTCCGAGCGGTTGTGGCGGCTCGGCCAGGGACCGGTCCCCGGCGCCGCACTCGTCCTCGTCTCCGACGAGATCAGGCTGAGGCACGCCCGGCGCACCCTGGCCCGCACCTCCGTTCCCGCCTTCCTCGCCCTGGAGCGCGACGCGGTCCTGGCCGGGGCCGACGCCCCCATATGGCGTCCCGCCAAGGTCTCCGCCGATCTTGACCTGGGCTACGTGCTGGAACACCTCCGTCCCGGAGACCCGTCGCCAACGGAGGCCCCGCCCGCGCTGACGGCCCTGCCCGGAGACCTGAAGGCGGACGCCGCCCGCGCCCTGCCCGTTCTCCTCAAGCCCGCCGAGAAGCGCGCCCTCGACCTGCTCTCCGACTGGCCCTGGATGTTGCAGAAGGACATGGCGAGCCTGATGAACCTCTCGGAGGGCCGTGCTTCCCGCATCGTTTCGCCACTGGAGGGCCTGGGTCTCGTGACCCGCGTTGCCGCCGCAGAGGGTCGGCTGGCCCTCACGGACAAAGGGCTGGCGGTACTGGCACGTAGAGACCGGGCGTCGGTCGGCGTGGCGAGGAGGCGGTGGAGCGTCGCACTCGTGGACCACGCCGAAGGCACTGACGAGTGGCGCAACCTCTCCGGTGGCAGGAGCCGCCAGCTGCTCAGGAACATCGAGCACACCGCCGCCGTTCACGCTTTTGTCGCAGCCCTGGCGGTCCAGTGCGAGGCCCTGGGATGGGAGCTGGCGCAGATCGACCCGCCTCACCGGGCGTCCCGCCACTTCCCCCACGCCGACACCACGCGCTCCGTCAACCCCGACGCCTTCGGCATCCTCCGGCGAGGCCCCGTGACCTGGCCCTTCTTCCTCGAATGGGAGCGGCGGGCCATCAGGCCCGCGACCATGTCGCAGCGCCTCGCCCCATATCTTCGCTACTACTCGTCCCACCGTCCCACCGACGACAACGGCGTGCGGCCCGCCGTCCTGGTCGTCTTCGACGACGACACGGCCGCCACCCACTTCCTGCGCCTCGCCCGCGAGGAAACGGCGCGAACGAAATCGACGGTCCCCCTGTGGGTCTCCCACGGGGCCGCCATCAACGCCCTGGGACCGCTGGGACGCGCCTGGCGCGCGCCCGGCGACTGGGAGCCCGCCCACCTGTTGCGAAGCCTGCCACGCAACGGATAGGGAAACGATGAAGAACCGATAGAGGACGGGAGCGACGCACAGGCTCGCCCTCCCTTCCAACGGAAAGAACGAAAAGCCATGTGCCCGAAAACAGACAAATCGAGAGGCCCCCGGAGGCGTCGAGGACGGACCGTCGTCCGGCTCGACACGGCGGCGCTCTGGAAGCGGTTGGCAGAGATCAACCGCTCCCAGAACTGGCTCGCCAGGGAGATCGGGGTCAGCCCCGGCTACGTCTCCATGCTGGTCAACGGGGGGCGCACGCCCTCGGGACGCGTCCACAAGCGGATGCTCAAGGCCCTCGGCCTGAACGACTTACACCAGCTTTTCAGATTGGAGGTTAGAGATGACGAATCGTAACGCTGAACCCCGTTTCGACGGATACACCAACCGGATCAACGCCAGGGGACGCGTGCTGCCCTACGGGAGCGGCGTGCTGTCCGAGGACTTCCTGGACCGCCTCCGCAGGCTCAAGGAGGCCAGCGGACTCACCTGGGCCGGCCTCGCCGACGCCATCGGCGTCGACAAGAAGCAGCTCCGCAGGTGGCGCAGGAAGGGCGTCGAGCCGTCAGGAGGACCCATGCTCTCCCTGGTCCGCTTCGCCGCCCGGATCCCCGGAGGCCTGGACATCCTCATGGGAGAGGGCTTCCAGATGACCCTCTTCGAGGAGGACCAGAGGGAGTGCTAGACCCAAGCGCACAGGGCCGCCGGCGCCCGCCCCGAATCCGTCCCCCGCCCGGCGGCCCATTCCCAAACCTGAGATGAAAGGCCGGCGGCCCCTGAAAGAGGCCGCTGCGACTGTGACCCATGAGAGACAGCAAAGGAAAGAGAAGACGAAATAAGCTCGACCGGAACGCCACCGAAGACTCGCTGGACGCGCTCCTGCCGTCCTACACGCCCAAGCAGCGGGAGAAGGTCGTGAGGGGGCTGCGCGTCCTGGCCCGCGTCGCCATCCGCTCCTACATGGAAGAGGAGGCGGAACGGGCCCAGGACAAGGACGACGGCGAGGAGGACGACCGATGAGCACCTCCCCGACACTGACGGTCCTCAGCCTCGGCGGAGGCGTCCAGTCCTCCGTCATGGCGCTCATGGCAAGCCAGGGAGCCTTCGACCGAGTGCCGGACTGCGCCATCTTCGCAGACACCCGCTGGGAGCCGCCCAGCATCTACGAGCACGTCGAGTGGCTAAGGGAGCGGCTGAGCTTTCCCCTACACGTAGTGGACAACGGGAGAAGCCTCCGCGAGGACGTGAAGGCCCTCACCAGCCACTCGGGGCACCGCAGCTATGTCGACATCCCCCTCTACCTCAAGGGACGGGACGGGGAGGGAGACGGCATCGGCAGGCGCCAGTGCACCGAGAACTACAAGGTCATGCCAATACGCCGCAGGATACGCGAGATGCTCGGACTCAAACCACGTCAGCGCGTTCCGGCAGGAACCACTGTCGAGATGTGGCTCGGCATCTCCACCGACGAGGCCATCCGCATGAAGTCCTCCCGGGACAGGTGGGTGAAGAACCGCTACCCGCTCATAGAGGCGGGCATGTCCCGGAAGGACTGCGCCGACTGGTGGAAGGCCCGCTACGACCGGCCCCTGGAACGCTCCGCCTGCGTCGCCTGCCCCTTCCAGTCACGGCACAGGTGGGTGGAGACCAGGCGCCGGTGGCCTGAGCTCTTCGCCGAGGCGGTGGAGATCGACGCCAACTTGCGGAACGGGCTGGCTCTGGACAAGACCCCCTATCTGCACAGGCAGCGGATGCCCCTGGCCGAGGCCGTCGCGCTGGACGAGGCGGAGTTGGGAGCGGGTGGGCAGGCCGACGAGTTTGGCAACGAGTGCGAGGGACACTGTGGGGTGTGAGCGAATGTCCCTGTAGGCCAAGCCCCACCTTGCAGTCTCCACCACCCTAATTCGCCCCATTCATAGCGCCCGATATAGCGGCTGCGCCCCTTGACACCGGGAGCTGGACCGTTCATGATAAGTGTAAGACATTGTGTTACACCAAGAGGCAAAAAACATGCCCGACAGACGAAAGACCGTCACCCTCTCCATACCGCCCGCTATGGAAGCGCAACTGAGGCGGGTGGCCGAGGAGGATGGCCGAACCGTGAGCGAGCTGCTGCGCGAGGGCTTCCGCCTCTACATGGAGGATAGGGAGTGGCGCAGGCAGGACAAGGAGCAGATGCGGCGCTCACGCCGAGCAGAACAAGAATGAACAAGGAGGAGCAACAGATGAACGACCGACACGACTACACACCGGTGGCCCTCTACGCCAGGGTGTCCAGCGAACGGCAGGACGTGGACAACCCCGTCGCCGCACAGCTTCGGGCGCTCAGGGACTACGCCGAGAAGAACGGCTACATCGTCGTCGGGGAGTACATCGACGAGGCCGAAAGCGGCCGCGTCGCCGACCGCCCCGAGTTCCGCAAGATGCTCGATCAGGCCGCCAAGCCCAAGGCCCCCTTCAAGGAGATCCTCGTCTGGAAGTTTTCGAGGTTCACCCGCAAGCGGGAGCACGCCGTCGCCTTCAAGTCCATGCTCCGGCGCAAGGGCATCCGCGTGGTGTCCATCACCGAGCAGGCCGAGGACACCGCCACCGGCAGGCTGCTTGAGGGCATCATCGAGAGCGTGGACGAGTTCTACAGCGAGAATCTTGCCCAGGAGGTGCTGCGGGGCATGAGAGAGGCCGCCTCACGCGGCTTCTGGGTCGGCAGCAAGGCCCCCTACGGATACAACCGGGTCATGGTGCAGGACGGAACAAAGAAGCGCCCCACCCTGGAGATGGACCCCGATACGGCCCCCATCGTCAAGCGCATCTTCGACATGTCCGAAGCCGGAAGCGGGATGGTGGACATCACCCGCGCCCTGAACGACGACGGCATCGCAAGCCCCGGTGGAAAGCTCTGGAGCAAGACCGGCGTTCACAAAGTGCTCATCAACGAGGCGTACACCGGAACCCTGATATGGGGCGTGAGCTCCAAGGACGGGGCCGACCCGGTGCGGGTGGACGAGGCGTTCTCCGCCATCGTCACCAAGACCCAGTTCCAGCGCGTGGGCAGGCAGCTCCGCCGCCGCGCCCCCAAGGTCAGACACCCCCGAAGGGTGGGAAGCTCATTCCTGCTCAGCGGGATGGTCAGGTGCAAGACGTGCGGGGGTGCGCTCACCGGCGGGTATTCCAAGAGCGGCCAGTTCCCCTACTACGTGTGCCAGTCGATCATCAAGCGGGGCAAGGAAGCCTGTACCACTCCCAGGCTCGCCGCCCGGAGCTTCGAGGAGAAGGTGGTCCGCAAGATTCGCACCAACATCCTCACGGACTCCAACATCCGTGCCTTGGTCAAGATCGTGGACGAGCAGATGGACGGTGTGGCAGGGGAGCAGCGCAAGAGGCTGGAAAACATCCAGTCAGAGCTTGCCGACGTGCGCCGCAGGCTCGACCGGCTCTACGATCTCGTGGAGACGACGACGGAGTTCAATATGGCCGACTTCTCCCACCGCATTCGAGATCACAAGGAGCGGCAGGAGCGCCTTGAGACCGCGGAGCTGGAGACCAGAGCGAGACTCGGCCAGCGCAGGAAGGTACTGGAACAGGTGGAGACCATCACCGCCTACGCTCAGGACATGCGTAGGTTCCTGAAGAAGAGCGAACTGACAGAGCGGAGGGTATTCATCGAGTCCTTCGTGAAGGAAATCCTCGTCACCCCCGACAACGCCCTCATGCGCTACACCGTGCCCATGCCGGAGGACAGCCCTGCACCCGGCATGAGTGCCGAGGATATGGCGCTGAACGGCTCGGTGCTATCTACCGTACCGGTTGGTGGGCTGGACTTGACAAAATCAAGAACCGAGGCCGATTCCGACATCGCACCGTCGCTCGGCATGGGGACCGTGTACGTCAGCATCGCCTCGTCTCCCTCCACCTCGATGTCCTCCACGAAGTTGCGAATGAGCACCTTCTTCTCCGGTATCGTCCCGTCTTTCAGGAACTCCCGGAAGTCCGCCACATACCGAGCTATCTCCTCCGTCCCGGGCAGCTCCACTCTCCTCTGCTCGAGCTGGGTCTCGGCGTCCTCCCGTGCAGCCTCCAGCTGCTCCTCACGGTGCCTCAGGGACATGATGCGGGGCGACAGGACCTCGAGGGTCAACTCGCTGGTCTCAATGGCCTCGTAGAGCTTCTCAAGACGATTCCTCACGTCGTATAGCTCTGCCTCGACGACCTCCAGCCTGCCGGAAAGCTCTCCGGCCATCGCGTCGATCTCTTCCGCCACCAGCTGCACCAGGGCCACGATGGTCTCCTCGTTCAGAATCCGCTCCCTGATCTTCTCCACCACGAAGGTCTCCAGCTTCGGGGCGTTCAGGTAGCCGGCGCTGCACGTCCCCGCTCCCTCTCTGAACAGCGTGCCGCAGATGTAGTAGGCGAACTGGCCGCTCTTGGCTCCCTGGGCCGAGTAGGGCTTGCCGCACACCCCGCACCTGAGCAGCCCGCTCAGGAGATACTTGCTCCCCACTCTACCGGGCCTCTGAACCTTCGGGGCGCGCTCGCTCATCGCCTGCTGCACGTCGTCGAACAGCTCCCTCGACACCAGGGCGGGCCATGCCCCCTCAACCCTCACAGGGTCCGGGGCCTGTCCGTCCCTACTGGTCTTGCCCCAGACAGCGGTGCCGGTGTACGCCTCGTTGCGCAGCACGTAGTGGAGACCGCCCTTGTACCAGCGCTTGCCCCTGTTGGTGATGCCCCGGTCGTTCAGCTCCTTGCACAGCTCTTTGAGGCCGCTGCCCCGCAGGGACTTCTCGAATAGCTCCTTCACCACCGGGGCCGTGGCCGGGTCAACCTCAAGCGAGGGGCGCTCCTTGGGGCCGTCCTGCACCTTGATCTTCCGGTAGCCGAAAGGGGCGTTGGATGCGAGGAAGAAGCCCCGGGACGCGGCCTCCCTCATCCCCCGGACGACCTCCTGCGCAAGATTCTCGCTGTAGTATTCGTCCACGGACTCTATGATTCCCTCAAGCAGCCTCCCGGTGGCGCTGTCCTCGGCCTGCTCGGTGATGGACACCACGCGGATGCCCTTGCGCCGCAGCTGGGCCTTGAACGCCACGGCGTGCTCCCGTTTCCGGGTGAACCTCGAAAACTTCCAAACGAGGATGACCTCGAAGGGGGCCTTCGGCTTGCTGCCCTCCTCGATCATCTCCCTGAACTGGGGGCGGTCTGCGACGCGGCCGCTCTCGGCCTCGTCGACGTACTCACGGGCCACGGAGTACCCGTTGGCCTTTGCGTACTCCTTGAGTGCCCGTAGCTGGGCGGACACGGACAGGTCCACGTCCTGCCGGTCGCTGGACACCCGGGCGTACAGGGCTACCGGTGTTAGCGGCTGCATGTGCTTCTTCATGTTTTCCTCCTTTGCGTAACAGCGACTGATGTGGGGTAGCGAAATCTCTTCGTCGTGCAGGACGTCTGAAGCTCAAGAACCGCTTGTGGCTACGATGATGACTGTGATGACTGCCGCTATTGCTGCAACGATGCCCGCCATGACACCAGCCTTTTGCCAGGTAAGCCACGGGGCTGCCTTACTCCAGGTTCCTGAACAGAGATACTGTAACCGTGCTCGAAGACCAATACGGCGAATCTCCACACGCACCCATCCATCTGCACCTTTTCCTCCATGTAACCCTGCAACCCCACAGCCTCCCTTTCCGCCTTCTCCAACTTCGATTGGAATTACGTCTCCGCCCTTCATCCATTTGGTCTCCTTGTACTCACCCAATCCTCCCGAACTGCCAGGTACAATACGCCCCCCGCCCTCTCCCTGATGACCTCCACTAGTAAGTCCTGCGCCACCACCACCGCCTTGAGCACCCTGCAACAAAGCGCGTACCTCTACTCCCGAGGGTATCTTTAGCAAGTACTTCCCTGGAGTGCGGTACGTGTAGGACGCCGTCCGTCCTGTAATCTCAAGTTCGTCAGGTAGCCTACCGTCTTGAGTCATCTCAGGTTGTGAGTCCTCAGCAATACCTCAGTTGCATTCAGGAATCTACATACTTGACCTATTCGTCCCACTCCTCCTGAGTCCACGATGACTACAGTACGGCCCATGGAAATCAGTTCGCGAATCTCATCGGCTATGGCGCCGAGTTCCTCGGCTGGGATATCACAGAGATCGTTGGTCGGAAACTCCCTTACGGGGATTTGTAAGGCTTCGTGCCTCTCCCCAAGCCATTCCTGCAGTGTTGGCTTGGTCCCGCGTTCCGAGGGAGTGTCCCATCCTCCGCAGAATGAGTAGGAAGAGAACTCGCTCTGATTTCCTTTCGATGGTTTTCGACCCAGCAGAGAGACTATCGCTGTATTGGGTCCTGGCAGACCGTAAACCCAATTGGAAACGATTGCGTCCGACACACTGTTGTCATTCTTCTTGTAGTTGTGGCTTGACCTGCCTGGTCGAGCGCAGGTAAAGAAATGGACGCGATTGAGTTCGCCATCAATCCTCCATTGTTTGAGTCTGTAGAGTTCCATAATCATTCCTAAGAAGTGGTAGGTGTGCTTGTCTCTTCTCCAACGACCGCCACTGTCGAATTTTCGGTGGCTGCCGCGGTCACGTGCAACCGACGTCCGATGGCTCCCAGGGCGGCGTCCATCGTGTCCATCCCCGACCGATGCTGAACGTCCAGCACCCGGTCCACCTGCGGCAGGTACCACCCAAGGCGGCGTGCCAACTCCGCCTTGCCGATGCCCTGGTCTCTCATCCCCTGGTACAGCATCACCTTCACCGAAATCAGGGTCGGCAGCACCGCGGAGGTCTCACCCTGCGATGGCGTAGGAATGTCCCTCCGGTCATGTATGCGGGCCGCTATCGCCTCTTCTAGGGCGTCAACGGCGCGACCGAGGGCCTCCTCCCGGTCATCGCCGAAGGTGGTCAACTCCGGGAAGTCGGGGGACGTTACCAGTACGGTCCCGTGGTCATCTTGCAGTGTGATCGGATAGGCAAGCATCATTCCAACCCCAAGTCCTTCTTGATCTTCGCTACGAGTCCTGGTCCCAACTCCTTGCCGCCTCCGTGCATCGGAAGCTGGCTGGTGCGGCCTCCGAGCCGGACGGTGAGATGTCCGCTTCCGCCCTTGTGGGTGTGGAAGGTGCATCCTTGTTTCCTCAACCAGCGTCGGAGTTCCCGTGCGTTCATCCTTTCATATCATGCACAACATTTGTGTTGTTGTCAACGTCCGTGTTGCCCTCGGGCACGCGCGCTGATCCCCCCTTGGACGGCGCGAGAATCAAGGGGACAGCTTGAGTTCAGTCTACCGGATGTTATACAGTAATAATACAACAGAAAGCCCTATAGACTCTCTATAGCTACGATATTTGTGAGATAATGCCATATATTGTAGCCAGACCATTTGGAGGTAGGCGTCTGCAATTCGCATGACCCACAGATGAGATGGCCTCAGTCCTGGCCGTGGCTTACGTGCCAGACGAGAAGGGCCAAAGGAGATTCGCATGTGGATGTCAATCGGGAAGATCAGACTCCTGCTCAAAACGCTGCTCGCGTTCTGGGCTAGGTCTCTGTTCATTCACCTCAGCCGCGGCGAGGCCACGGGTCCGCTCGCCCGGCCACGTCACCCCATGCGTGTTGGGAGGACGGTCGGCGGTGCAGCTTTAGGAGGAATGACAAAGACCATGATCAAATCTCTCAAGAGGCAATTCCTGATTCGTAGAACCGCGCTGCTGGTCATGGCGGCGGCATTCGGCCTGGCATCCCTGTTCGTGTTCGGCGGACAACAGGTCGCGCAGGCGCAGGAGTCGAGACACCTGCCCGGAGAGAGCTTCGATCTTGAAAAAGTCCACAACGACGACCCCTGGGGCATCTGGTCGGACGGCACGACGTTCTGGATAAACGACCGGAGCGACCGGCAGTTCTACGCCTACAACGTCGGAAACAAGGCCAGAAACTCCGACAAGGACAAGTACATCAAGCATTACACCTCGTCCGGATTCCACGTCCACAACGATTACATGCACCTCGCGGTGGACCCAAATCACTACCCGGCCAGGGATGCCAAGGGATACGGATATGCCGACTTTTCCAAGATGCCCAACAACCAATCTGTCGACAACTCTTCGAGTTTCGATTTGAACCTGGGTCATATCGGGGTCAACAAGCACCCTCACCCCGCAGGGGTCTGGTCGGACAGCACGCACATCTACATCTCCGATTACGCAGAGCCCGAGAGTCACGACCATAATGGCGCGGCCGTCTACGCCTACCACGCCAGCACAGGAGAGTTGGACGCACCCAGGTCCCTCTCCGGGATAGACGATCCGGTTTCGCGGATCGGCGGGATCTGGTGCGACGGTAAGACCATGTGGGTGGTGGATGTACCGAACAGGAAGGTATATGCCTACAACTTCTCGACCAAGGCGCGCGACAGCAGCAAAGACTTCACCCTGCACAGCGACAACAGCGATCCAAGGGGAATCTGGTCGGACGGCCTGGTGCTCTACGTGGTGGACACCGGGGACAACGAGGTGTACGCCTACGACATCGCCGACCTGACCTTCCCCTATGGCACCCTCCACCCCGACACCGGGGAGCCCCAGGACGTGTGGGCGGACACCATCTACGACCGGGTCAAGTGGGTATCGAGCCTGAACGCGGGCAAGCTCCACGCCTACTCGATTGATACCAACCAGAGGCTGCCGTCGAGGGACATCGACACCGCCGCGTCGGGGAACGCGGCCCCAAGCGGAATAATGAACAACTGGGTCACGTGGTACGTCGCCGACCTCAGGGACGGCAAAGTCTACGCCTACAACGCAAACACCCTCGAGCGACAGCCGGACAAGGACATCAACAACCTCGCCTCCTCCACGGGCAACCCCACGCCGACCGACATATTCGTCAACAGCAGCACGATCTGGGTGGCGGATCGCCATGACAAAAAGGCATATGCCTACGTGCTGTCCACGGGCGCAAGGGACAGCGGCAAGGACATCGCCCTGCCGCACGCGGGCAGGACGAGGGGCATCTACATGCACGGAGGCATCATGTGGGCGTCCGGCTCCGAGGAGGAGAGGTTATACGCCTACGCCGTGTCGACGGGGCATCGTCAGCCGGGATGGGACATCAAGCTCATTTCGGAAAACGCGCAACCGAAGGGCCTCTGGTTCGACGGCACCGAGATGTGGGTGCTCAACAACGGCGAACCCTACAAGGTGTTTGAGTACGGCCTGCCGAACGTCGACCCGGTGCAACTTGACCGTCAGAATGAACGATCCTCCGGTCTGACAGGCGATGACGGGGTCGTCTGGGTATCGGACTGGGCGAGGGATCGTATCTATGCCTACGACTCCAACTGGTCGCGCCTGCCCGACCGGGACGTGGACGGCTTGGCGACCGCCGGAAACGATTCCTCCCACGGCATCTGGAGCGACGGCCTCTACATCCTGGTGGCCGACTGGCATGACGCGGTTATTCGCGTGTACCTCGCCGGGCAGTCCAGCAATCCTCGCGTGCCATCCTTCGACATAGACCTCGACCCCGAGAACAGTGCTCCAACCGGCCTGTGGTCCGACTGGGACACCCTCTGGGTGGCCGATACCGATGATAAGAAGGCCTACGCCTACGCCCTCAGCGGGGGAGAGCGACGGCCCAACGAGGACGTGGCGTTTTCGCAGAGCAGCGGAGTCTTCGGCATCTGGAGCAACGGAACGGTCTTCTGGACCGGAGGCAACGACGTGGGCACACTGCAGGCCTACTCCCGAAATGGAACTAGGCGCAGCCACCTGGACATAGTTCTAGCCCCGGAGAACGACTATACACGCGGGATCTGGTCGGACGGCCATGACATGTACGTGCTGCAGGGCAACAAGCCTCATCTGTACAGCTACCCTATGCCCCCCAGCATCACCGTGTCAGCCAACCCCGTCTTCTTGCACGAAAACGGGGGCGCCACCCCGCTGATCGCCACCGTCAAAGGGGGCTTGGGCATCCCGGACGGCGCAAGTCTAAGCGTTGACATTGTTCACGGGACGACAGATGGGCAGGACATCAGCGTCACTGCGAACTCGGGGCCAGTTGAGATGTCCGACGGGAGCGGCTCCGTTCGGCTTACACTGACGCCTGACAACAACAACGACTACGAGGGCAGGAAGCATTTCTACCTGAGAGCGACGGTCTCACACAGTTCTCTGTCGGAGGACCTCAGGTCCCGGACGGCGCTCGTGCTGCTGGAGGACGACCCCCAAGAGAGTCAACAGGTGGGTGGTCTATAGGGGACTATAGGGGAAAGTGGCGAGGAGGGACTCGCTTGGCTTTTTCACGGTGCAGATATTCGGTAGGAAAAACGGGCCGCATTTGCCCCATCCGAAACAGTGTAGGTCTGGCGTCGGCCTTATCGCCGAGGCTGCTGGAGCTATCTCATTGGGGATTTCGGACTCAGGGCGAGGAATGCAATGACGCTCCCGTCTAGACCGAAGATCGCCAAGAAACAGACAGGTGCGGCGATGCTGGCGCTGGCTGTGTTGTTTCCGGCGCTCCTTGGCAGCTGCGGAGACAGGGACACGGGGCTTTCCCGCGCTGAAGTCGAGGAGATAGTGAACGCGGAGATGGCAGAGGCCACCACGCCGCCCCAGCCTGACCCGCGGCTCACAGCAGCACAAGTTGAGGAGATGGTTCGGGCCGCGATAGCAGGCATACCAACACCGCAACCCGGCCTGACCTCCGCCGAGGCGGAACGGATCGCGCGGGCAGCCGTCGCGTCCATTCCTCCCAGATCCGCCCCCGCAGAGTACACCAGGTTCTTCGTGGAGAACGCCATCAGCCGATATGAGACCCAAGGGCTGGAGGCGACGCTGGCCCACTACAACCGCCCGGAGAGCGTGGACGGCCAGTGGTACGTGTTCATTATCGACGAAAACGACGTGGTGATTGCACATCCCGACGCAGAGCGTCTTGCCCTCGATGTCAAGGGCTGGGTAGGCACCGACGCCAACGGGTACAACTTCGGCCCGGAGATGCTGTCGGCCACTGAGGACGGCAAGTGGGTGTCATACGTCTACCGCAACCCGGGTAGCGGGGCCATAGGCTCCGACCTCGCGGAGCTTGAGCTTAAGAACGTCTGGGTGGTGCGCCACGACGGGCTGCTGTTCGCATCGGGCTGGTATATCGACGCGGATGAGTTCACCAGGAAGCTGGTGTCCATTGCCGTGGACAAATTCCGCACCGGCGGGCTAGCGGCTACGCTCGCATACTTCGCCAACCCGGACAGCGCGCTGGCGGGCTTGGAAGCTGCCATTGCTTACTATAACCAGGCCGAGACCGTTGACGGCCGATGGTCTGCGTTCATAGCTGAGCAAAGTGGCAGGATCGTGGCGCATTCTGACCCTGCGATGATCGGGCGGGAGATTCAGGAACTATTTGAAACGGCAACGCTTAGGGCCACCGAGGAGGGCAATTGGGTGGACACGGAGTCGGCACGAATATGGGTGGTTGCGTCCGGCGGCTACGTGTTCGGCTCCGGCCATCATCTCGGCGAAGTGGGCCGGTAGGTCCTTCCCCAGCCAGGCGGTTGGCCTGCACACCGAGTCCATCAGGGCGCTGGCCCTGCGCCATGCGCTGCCATCTCAGGCGGCAAGGAGAAGGTGATGGTCTTGGTCGTTCTTGGCATGTCCACCTCTTGTTATCGAGTCTTACCAAGAGAGTGCATCATTGACGAAGCTCCTGTCAACCGTCTCCCCCTTGTTCACGAACGTGCCCACGGCAGTACGCCCTCGGTTCAGCGCAGTCCCGGCCCATGTATCCCCCTACGCCAGTGGACTCCATGCAGCCAGGACGCTGGCGGCCAGCATGCCGAATAGACCGGCGACGGCCAGGCCGAGCGTGAAAGCCGCTCGCCTCATCCTTTCCCGCCCGACGCGTTCCTGGCAGCAGACCTCCTCCAACCCCACATTCCGCTCCCGCTCCAGGTCAAGCTGAGTCTGTAGCAACTCCACCTGCTCCTCCAGGCCCTGAATCCGCTCCCGGGACGCGTCCTGCGATTGGCCGTCCTCCTGGTTCTCCAGAGGGTCGTCGTCCAGCATCACGTACACCCGGCGTCTCCTGCCCTGCTCCTCTCGCCTGACCTCAATCTCTCCCGCGGCGATCCGGCGGTCCAGGGTGGACAGGGACACCGCCAGCTCCCGGCACGCCTCTGCCTTCGTCAGTTGTCTCATGTGTTCTCTCCTCATGTTCGGTTGGTTGCGGTTCTTCATCACGTCACCATGCGTCAATCCTGACACGTCAAACACGTCACGGCCCCGGCTTCAACGACCTCCACACCCGCCCAGCTGCCCCGTTCTCTATCGGCCGGGTCATGGTTTCTGCAACAAAATGCCATCGTTTTCGGCTTTTTGGGGCTGACAGGGTTAGTAATGGGAAAAGCATGGGTGATTGGATAGCCCCTACAGGAAGTCTCAGGAACGGCGGATGGTCATTTTGCAACAACTGCAATGGGACCCAGGGGCCTCCGTCCGTCAGGGTGCGGTGGAGGCAGTCGCCATGCGTCTCCCAGTACCCCACGTGAAGCAAGGGTCCGGAGGTTGGACGTGAACAGGATGGGGCGCGTGGACCCGGAGACTCCGTGCAGGAATCCCTCTTCGGCGTCGGGTGTCGGGAACACGAACAGCACCAGGGGAGGCAGTCCCCCGTGGTCCCGGTTGGGCCAGCCGCTGTCGAAGTACCGGCGGTAGTTCCCCAGGCGGGTGCGAACCCGTCTGGGGGTAGTGGCCCGTCGCTCGAACTCCAGCAGGTAGTAGCGCCACTGCTCCCGGTACGCCATCTGGAAGGAGGCGTCGGGATGCACGACGTAGTTGGTCCAGTCCCGGCGATAGCCGACGGAAGAGCGGGACGTGGGCATCAGGTCCAGCACGTGGTAGTCGCGGGAACGGGCGGCTTCGGCGCTCAGCATGGAGGCGAAGCGGGTGATGGCGTCGTGGTGCTCCATCTGGGATGCGATGGCCCGCAGGGCGGTGCCGACGTAGACCGGGGATATGGCGTTGCGTCGACGACGCTTCCTGGCGCTCCAGCGGCCCAGGACAGGCCCGATGGCGGCCCGGTCACGCCGGGCCAGACATCTCAGCCCCTCGTCTGTGAGCAAGTGGCGTTGACCCTCCGCGCGCACCAGGGAGTGTTCGGCCAGGGAATGTAGGACCTGGTTGACACGGCGGCGGGTGACTCCACCCATCAGCCCAGCCAGCTGGTCGGTGGTGCACAGGGGCCATGCCGCCAGCAGGTCCAGGGCTTCCTTCTCGCCCCCGGTGAGCCGGACTCCGAGGGAGGACCTCATCAGCTCCGACGGCTCCGGCATGGCGGTCCGCAGTCGGGCTCGGTAGAGGGTGTCCGGGTCGGGTTTCGGCTCTCTCTCCGCGCCCGGGTTGTGCTGCCGGCGCAGCTCGTCGAACCTCTCCGCCAGATCGTCGGTCCGGGCCATGATGGAGTTCAGGGACAGGCTGGAAGCTATCTCAACCGGGAGGATGAGCTCCGGGCCCTTTCCGCACTGCTGCCACACCACGTCTTTGTGGTCTCCGGCCAGGAGCTCACCCTCGGTGGCCACGAAAGTCCAGCGGTGGGGTTTTGGGTCCCCCAGGGTGCGGACAGCACGGCGGTTGGCCTGATCGGAGTGGGCCAGCACCAGCGTCGCCATGGAACGTTGCTCGAAGGGCAGGTTCTCCAGGGTCCTCAGCCGGTATCGCAGGTTGGCCGAGGGCAGCGTCGGACCCTGGCGCAGCAGACCCACCGAGCGGCCCTCGGACAGGGTGATCAGCATGTCGTAGGGACCCTGGCGGTAGTGGTCCACCCTCACCGGCTTTCCCTGAGAGTCGGCGTCGGCGACCAGGGCGGCTGCTCGGTAGAGCATGGCCACGGCGTCCAGCCGGTCGGCCAGGAGCCGGAACCACTGTCTGGACACCGGGTACTCTCTGAGGAAGGCATCGGTGCCGTGCTCGATCCTGCCCCCGGCGGTGATGCCCTTTGCCGTGGGGAAGTGCCGCAGATGGGGGTGAGGCCCCAGGGCGGTCAGGCTGTGGGACACCGAGTCGGCCATGCCCATCTTCGCTAGCCTCCTCAGCCGGTCGCGGAGGGTGGATGAGGGGACTCTGCCGAATCGGGACAGCTCGTCCACGGTGGCCAGGGGAGTGGCGCACAGCAAACGTAGCGTGTCCTCCAACGCCTCGGGCAGGGCGCGGGATGGACGGACGGTCTTGGGAGGTGGCTTGTTGTCGAGCACACGCTCGACGATCGGGATGGCCCATGTCGCCGCATCCAGGACCTCTACGCTGTCGCCCACGGTGTCCAGGACGGCGCGGGGCAGGGCGCGGCCCGCGTGGCCCTGTCTCAGGAACCTCCAGAGGGTGTGGCGGGAGACTCCGAAGGTCTCCGTGGCTTGCCCGATGCCCCGCCACAAGACGTAGGTCCGCAAGTATTCACGGATGGCGTCCTCGAGGTCTAGGGCGAGCGGTGCCCTCTTGCTTGGCGTCCTTGTATCTAGCTCTAAACTGGTCAATCGGCTGCTCCATGCGGCAATGGCCCAATTTCTCATTGTGAACGGGAAATTGCTCGCATGTAAGGCCTTGTAAGCCCTTGTATAGAAGGTGGTTTCGTGCTAGGCGGCGAGCGTTATTCGGCACTGTCGGCAGCCAGTACGCCCGGTTAGAGTTGACGACGGTCCGGCCTAGGATGACTCCAATTGATGTGGGGGTCGATTCCGTTGCGGGTGCCGCTGCTGTCAGATTATTGCCTTAGCACCCTTCGGACGTGCCTTGCCCGTGAAGGCGTAATCGAACCGGCCATCTGTGAAACTTACGTTGGGCCAAGCTCGGCCACTCATGCTCTCTGGGTCGGTGAACTCCCCAGTCAGCGGCTGGCCGTAGCCCAGGCAGTGGCGGCCCTTTGCTCCATTCCCGACCTGACCCGAAGCTGAGAGTCCGGCTCGCAGACCATCCGGGTTTCGTTCTTTGCATTGTGGTTCCATAGGGACGGGTACGTGGCCATAGAGGTTGGCGATATCTTATCGAAGGGACCACGAGGTCGAGGACACATGATATCGTGGTGAACCACGCCCAGAGTGGCGATCTTGTCTAATGGAGACACTTTCACGCCCAACGCCGAGTGGTTTGCCAGGATAGGCCCGCAGCTACCGATAGGGGTAAGGCCAGGCCGACTACGCCCTGAGGCCAGCCTAGGTCGAGGGAGCTACCGGACTGGGGCAGGAGGAAACCTCCCCAGCGGACAGGCGGCCGGTGAAGGCCAAGTTCCCGAAGAGGCCATACCCCGAACTGGCAACCAGGGAACCCGCTCCCCACCACGAGGAGGTCAACACATGGCCTGGCCGCCCATCAAGGAGTGGCGCACCCTGTGGGACCCACACCGGCGTGGGCAAGGACCTCGCCTGGCTGGAGTAACGAAGACGGGTTCCTTCTATGAAGCAGACAGCCATTACATTTCCTGTACGCTATTTCTGTCTCATCAGAGGGTCATCCAACTCGAAGAGGTCATTTATCAAGACATATTAGCTACAATACTTGGGACCTATCTTATATATATGGTATTATTTGCGAGTCTATCACCTAGTAGATCGTATTGTTGACGTATAAATCCATAGGCATGGGCCAAGCCATGGTGCACTCGCTTTGGGTCCGAGCTCCAAGGGGTGCCGGCAGGAGCGGTCTGTTTGGCGGCGGCCGGATATTGGGGAGAAACATGCGAATCCACTTCCTACGAATTGTGCTGATAGCGATTTTGACTCTCTGCCTTTGGGCCCTAATCTCAGCCTGCGGAGAAGACGCACCAACTGATCCCACACCGGACATAGCGTCGCAGCCTAGGCAGGCTGCTGAGAGCGGCGAGGACAGAAGTGGCGAGGGTCCGGGAGTAACAGCGACCACAGAGGCCTCCGAGCAGCCCGGCGACGCCAGCGCGACGATCACCTCCCCGACCACGCCAACACTGGTGGTAGAGCCGGAGGTAGTCACGGTCAGCGCGGGCAAACTCCACACCTGTAGCTTGAGGGTTGACGGCACCGTGACCTGTTGGGGGAACAATTCTCTTGGCCAAGCCACTCCACCGGAGGGGGAGTTCACCTCCCTGAGCGCAGGCGCCGACCATACCTGCGGTCTGAGGCCTGATGGCTCCGTTACCTGCTGGGGGAGCGACCGTTATGGCGAAGCGACGTCGCCCCCTGAGGGGGACTTCATCTCGGTCAGCGCGGGGGCCGGACACACCTGCGGTCTGAGGGCCGATGGCTCCCTTACCTGCTGGGGCAGCGATGGTTATGGTGAAGCGACGCCGCCCCCTAAGGGGGACTTCATCTCGGTCAGCGCGGGGGCCGGACACACCTGCGGTCTGAGGCCCGATGGCTCCGTTACCTGCTGGGGGTGGATGGGACAGAGCATTACCGACTGGGTCGAAGAAAGGGCCGGCTACCTCGACGTGCGCAATGCTCGTGCCCAGGTGGTTGACTCGCTGCACCCAAAACTGAAGGGGTTCCTTGCACTGGAGAGTTCCGGGGAGTTCGCCTCTGTCCGTAACGCCTACGTCGGTGCAAGGAGTGAGTATGCCTGCGGGACAAGGGCGGACGGATCCGTCGCGTGCTGGGGGTACGATGATGAATGGGAGACCTTGCCGCTTGAGGAGGAGTTCACTGCAGTCAGTGCCGGGAGCTCCACTTGCGTGGTGAGGATGGACAGCACCCTTGTCTGCTGGGGGCGCTGGGGGGACACTGCGTTTCTGCCTCCGGATGGGGAGTTCGCCTCGGTCAGTGTGGGGTATGACCACATGTGCGGGGTGAGGACGAACGGCTCCGTCGCCTGCCGGGATAGAGGCTTTCCTGACTCGGACCCGTCGATCGAGGGGGAGTTCGCCTCGGTCAGCGCAGGGACTGAGCACACGTGTGGGGAGAGGGTGGACGGGTCAGTGGCTTGCTGGGGCGATGATGATTATGGCCAGTCCACACCCCCTGGAGGGGAGTTTGTCTCAGTCAGCGCGGGGGACTCTGGCGTTTGTGGTTTGCGGGCGGACGGCTCCGTCGCCTGCTGGGGGCCTACAGTAGACTCTCTGGAAGGGCGGGGGAAGTTCGTCTCGATCAGTGTGGGGCTTACTACGTGCGGTATAAGGACGGACGACTCTGTCGACTGCATAAGCGGGAAGCCGGAAGGGGCGTTCACCTCTGTCAGCGTCGGGCCTTCACGCACCACATCTAGCGCCATATGCGGGGTGAGGCTAGACGGCTCCGTTGCCTGCTGGAGCGGCCGAGATAGTGATGCGTCAGTGCTCTCGGAAGGGGAGTTCTCCTCAGTCAGCGTCGGGCCTCGCGACCACATCTGCGGTGTGAGGGTTGACGGCTCCGTCGTGTGCAGGTCTGGAAGTGGATGGACCGCGGCGACCGAAGGGGAGTTCTCCTCAATCAGCGTCGGACAGGTTAGTTGCGGCGTTAAGGTAGATGGTTCCGTCGCCTGCTGGGGAATTACCCCAGATTACCAGGCGCCGTCGCCGGTACCGGAGGGGAAGTTCGTCTCGGTCAGCGTGGGAAATCCCTACAACTGCGGCCTTAAGGTGGACGGATCCCTCGCCTGCTGGGAGATTGCCTCCACTATTTTCGGGACCCCGCCGCCGTCGCCTGAACTGGAGGGCGAGTTCATTTCATACAGCCAGCCTTGCGCGGTGAGGGTTGACGGAGGCATCGTTTGCACGGGCGACTATAGCACCGTCATGCCCGCGAGATGAGCAATTGGCGGCGGGAGGTTGGCGTGGCGCACAGATCTGACCCTGCGGCGGCCAAACGAGGGAAAACGCAGAGACTGAATATCGGCAGCCACGACAACCTTTGACACACTGGGTGTGGCTCTGAATTGCAGCGGACCCAGTTGGGAACATGTTAGAGGGCCAGTCTGAACCGTAAGGAAAAGGTTCTTGTCTTTGTCAGGCGTGGTGGACTTGTGCGGGGACGATGACAAAGTGCTTCCAGGCCTCGCTCTCGTTGTGGCAATCGAGGCGCTCGTGGTCTCGGCGCTCGCGTCGGCAAATGGCGATTCTGATCAGCTCCATTCCTGCAATTGACTCGGTCCTCACGAGGCCAATCTCGCAGCATACTCCCAGGCCATCATCACATCGAAACCACTTGGATGGAAGGGACCGAGGATGAAGTTCAGGGCCACCATCACTCCTACCGCGATGAGATAGATCCCGGCCGCCTTCTTGACCCACGTGATGTTCTCCTGGTGGACATTCAACGTGACCATGCCACCTCGGCCTGTGTTCAGCCTTCTATCTGTCTTCGGTCTCGCGCCAGAGCAATCGGGACCTTTCGACCCCCAAGACCGTTGTGGGGACCATTTGGTAGCCCTGGCCAACGCCATCAATGCCATTGGACAAGATCAAGCAGCGCCTCCGAGTCGCAGACCGCGTCAAAGCTGAGGAGACTGCCATCCTGCTTGAACTGAGCATCACAGGCGTCGTGGATACTGTCTGTATCCACCTCGTACTCTGCATCCTCTGCGCTTTGGACGTCCTCGAATAGTACTGCACCGGTCAGCCGGAATTGGTCGCCTTGCTTTGCCACCGAGTGAGCGTAGAACATGGAATCATGAGTAGAGAAACTGTATGGATCGTAACCATCATCTGTGCTTAGCTGCTTCACGATCCCATCAGGAAGGTCTCCCCACACGGTGCCGGCATCGTCGTGCATAGAGGGAAGGTCTCGCACGTACAGAGGCAGGATCACGCCTCCCATATA
Source organism: Dehalococcoidia bacterium (assembly GCA_965207305.1). Classification (GTDB taxonomy): domain Bacteria; phylum Chloroflexota; class Dehalococcoidia; order Lucifugimonadales; family JAGWBF01; genus JAGWBJ01. Next base: position 1,399,933 of record CBDBMB010000003.1, read on the forward strand.
CCCCTTGCTTTCGGCGATGAGAACGGTCTCTCCTAGGAAGGCAACAGCATCGCCATCCCGGGCTCGCCCCGTCCACCCGATCCACACCTCCACCCCTTTTATCTCATCTTTGAGGAAATCCTCCTCCTCCAGCGTGAGCCTCAACTCATTCAAATCCACTCCCTCGATCAGGTGCCTGGAGCCGATACTCTCCACGTTCCCCATGGCCACATCATCAAGATAAGCAGGGAGAGATACCGGAGGGCCGGTGTAATGTCCACGTAAAGTGTTCAGCGTCGCCCAGACCTCCCGGGCACCTATCGCCGCTGAAGTCCTCTCATCGCTCACCCCCAACGCTTCCTCCATATCTTCAGCATCCGGCGCGATGAGCACCGCTTCTCTCAGGAATGCAAAAGCTCCCCATGGCGTGTCGTTATCGGAGTCCCCCTCCAGCCACGTTTCCACACCCCAAATCTCGACTTCGTCAAACCCCAGACCGTCTAGTGTGTCTCGCAGGCCATCCTGGTCTAGGCCCCCGAGGACGAACAAACCGTAGTCTCCCCAGACGTCACCATAAGCGAGATAGTCCAGGTCGGAAATGCCGATATCAAAGCCCTCTGACAGTTCCCATTGGTCCCACTCTCCCTTCAGTTCGTCACGGACCTCCCTCAGGTCCTCCAAGGCCTCGATAGCTTCCTGAACATTCAGGTAGAGCACATTTTCTCCCGGCGGGAATAGCTTCAGGATATCGTCCTCCGACAGTTCGTTCCGCATCGACCGGGATAGTCCGTCTACGTCCCTTTCCGACTCCTCATCATCAGAATCGGCCCCGTCCTTCTCGGACTCAGCCATCGCTTCGAGCTTGCTGTCTAGAGTGTCGGCTAAGGAGTCGTCACCCGCTTCCGGGATGTTCTCACCACCCCCACCGCAGGCGGTCAACAACGCGATCAGAAAAAGGGCTGCCACCCATGGCAGCGTGAGCTTGAGTGATCTAGTGGGCGTGCCGGGCGAGAAGCTCGTGAAGGCAGACTTGCTTCCCGTGAGGATGCCCCCGATCAGAGCCACTATGGAACCAACGACGGCCAGTACCCCCACGCCCAGGATGGTGCTTCCGGACAGGAAGGGGAGTTCTTCGAATACGTACCCCCAAGCGATGGCTACCAGTGCCGCTATAAACGCGACTACCGATCCGAGTACTCCCAGTGTTATACCCGCTGCCTGCATTGTTGGTCCTCCTCGTCGTATTGATCGCCCCTGCAAGGCCATCGAACGATTCCATGGCTCAAGTTGCACAGTGGAAATCAAGGGCCCAGTCTATCCAATAACCACCAACCGGATCCAATAATACCGACTACCTCGTATCATTCCCATATGGTTCACGTGTTATTTTTGTATCATTTTGATATTGCTTTCGATCAGTTCAGTCCTGAGTTGACAGCCCTGCGGGTCCGCCAAGTACAGGGTTCTCCAAGAAGATCGAAGTGATGGCATTAAATCGGTTGAAACGCACCACAAACAAAAAGGCCTCCCTGACAAGGGAGGCCTTGATTACTTGAACTGTGGAAGCTAGATCGTTCAACGTTTACATGCTGGACACCACCCCCGCCCAGCAACCCGTAGTACGCGAGGCAATCAATGGCAAGTTGCCGGATGCCATCGTGTCGGGTACATCGACTGTCCTGCTTCAAGGCGACTACGGCGTTACCCAACTACTTGACTGGTACGACAACCTACGGCCCGCCCTTTACGGGGCCGCAGAATGGGAAGGCGGGCTGGCGGGCACGGACATGGATGATAGGCTAAACCGGCTTACCGTAAAGGTTACCGACGAGCAATATCAGCAGGCCGTTCAGGATGCTGCCGGGGCCGCCGGCGTGCCTTTGTCCGAGCCTAATATCATCATTGGCGAACGTGACGTGCCGACCAAAAGCCTCACAGACAAGTTCCGCCCGGTTGTAGCAGGCGTACAGATAAAGAGCGACACAAGCCCCTGTACCCTTGGGTTCAATGCGGTACGGAACGGCATCGACGGATTCGTGATGGCCGCCCATTGCTCAGAGGAGTTCAGCGTGAGGGATGCTGGATATCCTTATAGGCCGGGTGTCTAGCTTAGCTGCATTGATCTCTTCCTTCATGCTATTCCTCCTTACCTTCTCTATTCTCCCCTTTGGCGGGCTTTGAGGGCGACCCGCCTCGAGAGAGTAAGGAAGTGTGATATTTGGCCCGTTCAGAATCAGCATCTCGACTCTCAACTCGAACTCTAAGCGAACGAATGCTGGGCAGAGATTGAGCCGGGGGGAGTACGCTGCCGTCAACTATTGGAGCGCCAGTTTCGAGAAGGTGTTTCTATCTCATATGCGGGTTACTTGAATGCCCAACAGCATCTTCAAAACAGAATAGCTACAATATAAGATGATATGTCGATAATAGTGTACAATTAGCGAGTTGATTTGCTGGTCTTCTATACGTTTACGTGTAAACGGAGGGTCAGGACAGGTCGGGGTTGGCTCGCCTCCGGTCCGATTTCCATAGACTGCGGGGATGCAGGTGGGCTATACGCACTTTAGTCCCGGCCGTACTGTGTGAGCCAATACAACGGTGGAGGTGGTCTGTCATGCCCATTCGCACGCAACCGGTCTTTCTGATCATCCTGTTCGGGCTGATTTGGGTGACGTTGATCCTAGCCTGCGGATCTAGTGGGGGCAGTGAGACGGGTGTCGCGGAACGGGGGGCTGGGGATGCCACTCCTGAGGCTACAGGCCAAGTCCTCTCGACGAGGAGTGGGCCGAGCACGGAGAGTGAGTCCAAAGTTGAATCGGATGCAGCGGATACCCCTAGCCCCAAGGCCACGCGTCCGGCTCTTCTCCGGGAGACCTCGTCGGAGACAGATAGGGAGACACTGGTCGCGCTGTACAACGCCACGAATGGGGAATCCTGGGGGAGCAACGACAACTGGCTGAGCAGCGCGCCACTCGGAGAATGGGATCGCGTTGAGGTTGACGAGCAGGGGCGTGTCGTATCGTTGGAACTCCACGCCAATGAACTGAGCGGGGAGATACCCCCGGAGCTGGGGAATCTGGCCAACCTGGTAGTGCTGGAACTCTCCAGTAACGAACTGAGCGGGGAGATACCCCCGGAGCTAGGGAATCTGGCCAACCTGGCAGTGCTGGACCTCTCCTCTAACCCACTGAGCGGGGAGATACCCCCGGAGTTGGGGGATCTGGCCAACCTGGTAGTGCTCAAACTCTCCTCTAACGAACTGAGTGGGGAGATACCCCCGGAACTGGGGAATCTGGCCAACCTGGAAGAGCTGTCCCTCGCCGATAACGAATTGAGCGGGGAGATACCCCCGGAGCTGGGGAACCTAGCCAGCCTGGACGCCCTGCACCTTAATCTCAGCCAGTTGAGCGGGGAGATACCCTCTGGGTTGGGGAATCTAGCCATCCTGCGTTTCCTGCTCCTTAACGACAACCAGTTGAGTGGGGAGATACCCCCGGAACTGGGGCATCTGGCTCGCCTGGGTGTGCTGGACCTCAGCGGGAACCAGTTGAGCGGAGAGATACCGCTGGAGTTGGGGCATCTAACCGAGCTGCAGGACCTGGAACTCAGTGGTAACCAGTTGAGTGGGTGCATTTCCGATTATCTGGCGTCGCGCCGGGTGGATGGCGAATTGCCCGTATGTACTCCTCCCGGACATCCGGACGATAGAGAGGCCCTGGCCGCTCTGTTCGATGCCACGGACGGGGAATCCTGGAATATGAGCGACAACTGGCTCAGCACTGAGCCCCTCGGAGAATGGCACGGCGTGAACGTTGATAGAGAGGGACGTGTTTTGGAGCTGGATCTCGGGGAGAACGGGTTGAATGGCGAGTTGCCGTCGGAGTTGGGCAACCTCGCCAGGCTGCAAAGGCTGGTGCTCCACGAGAACCAGTTGAGTGGGGATATACCGACGGAGGTGGGCGGCCTTGAGCGCTTGGTATACCTATCACTATTTGGGACTGATTTAGGGTGCGTGCCGGCCAGCCTGAGAGACCAGTTGGATGCGCCCTTTTATTTCTGCGATGAGGACTGAGCCCCAAAGGGGGCGTCCCCGGGGGTGGCTTCAGTCTCCGGCAGGATCACCAGAGTACTGAGTGGGTAGATGCGTTGTGGGGGCAAGAAGGGAAGCACAGAAGCTTGCTTGAAGGGAGAATAACAAATGACAGCTATAGCCAGACCAGTTATTAGCCTTTGCGTTGCAGTTCTGCTGGCCACCTGCATCGCAACACTGAGTGCATGTTCGGGTTCAGAATCCCCTGATACCGCCAGCACACCGAGCTCCACCGGAGTCAACAAAGCCACAGAAGCTGAGACATCCAGGCCAACTGGTGCACTAGGAGAGCGGATCACGTTCTCATCAGAGCGTGACGGGAACTACAACATATACGTGATGAACGCTGACGGCTCTGACCAGATAAGACTGACCGACGACCGGGCGTATGATGGCTCCCCGACCTGGTCGCCGGACGGCCAGCGCATAGCGTTCTCTTCAGACCGAGGCCGGAACCGGGACATATACGTAATGAGCGCTGACGGCTCTGACCTGACGAGACTGACCGATGACGAGGGGTATGATCGGAGCCCCAGCTGGTCGCCGGACGGAACGCGTATAGCTTTCGAATCTTCGCGAGACGGAGATAGGCAAGACGTGAACTACAACATATATGTGATGAACTCTGACGGCTCCGACCAGAGGCAACTGACCGACGACCCGGGGTATGATGGCTCCCCGAGCTGGTCGCCGAACGGCGAGCTCATAGTGTTCGAGTCGCGACGGCACGGGACAATCTGGGAGGGCATATTCGTGATGAACGCGGACGGGTCTGATCAGAGGCGGCTGACCGACGGCTCGGAAGCGGATAGCTCCCCGGTCTGGTCGCCCTACGGCGAACTCATAGCTTTCGCCTCTTTGCGAGACGGAGACTGGAACATCTACGTGATGAACCCGGACGGCTCTGACCTGACGGGGCTGACCGACAAGCGGTCCGGGGATATCGGGAATAGCTCCCCGACTTGGTCGCCGTACGGCGAGCGCATAGCATTTGCGTCAGACCGGGACGGGAACTACAACATATACGTCATGAACGCCGACGGCTCTGACCTGACGAGACTGACCGACGGCCAAGCGGACGACTATGGCCCGAGCTGGTCACCGAAGGACGACCAGCCATGATGACCGACGCTGTTCCCGCTAGACAGACCCTTGCATAATTGCTGAGGCGACACTTCCGAGGGTGTGCGGCACAATTGCCATTCACAAGAGTCCGGGGCGCGTGGCGAGTCAGATCTACGCTCATAGATCACCCCTAGTCAATGAGGTGGACCCGGAAACCGGGCCCACCTCAACCTTCTAGCCATCCCGACTCGGGGAAGCGAGTGCCGTCCTGGTGCAAGGCATAGACCCTACTACGGCATGGCGAGTGACAATACCCACGTAAACGCGCACGGAGCCTATTACAGATTGGGCTCGAGTTTGAATTCGCCTATAGGAAGCAACGACCAGATAGCCGACTGGAAGATGCCCAAATGTTCCTTGCTGTGAGAAGTTTCAATTCACTGAACATGGTCAAACAGTTATTGGAGCGTGGCTGCTACCAGCAGGCCTCGGGACTAGTACGGATGGCCATGGAGGACCAGCTTGTTGCGGAAGACTCAGAAACCTATCCTCCGACTTTGGACGCACTACTTGATGATAAAGGACCGATCAACAGTGGGGAACCTGACCTATGGCAAGATGGCTGAACGCATCTCACCCGAAACCAAAAGAGCGTGGGATGATAGATACGGAGACCTCAGCGAAAGAGCCGCACACCCACGGCGGCGAAGCTTGTTGGCACTTACAACTGTACGTAGGACTGTGCGCCTTGGTGGTCACTACGATGAAGTACAAGTGAAGATAACGTTCCTCCATCTCCTAGCAACTTGGGCAGGTGCTACGTACCGTTGGTCTCCTAACAGCGAATGCAGAAAGCCCTTGGGTCGAAGGAGCTAGGCCAGCACTTAGGGATATAATGACTGTCTATCGAGAAATAGTTGAGTGGTTTGAACGGCGACCACAGGTGGATTGAGCACTTACCTCCAAGACATTAACATGCCTCGGATGGCTCTAGCACCAGCTAAGGTGCGCCCGGCAATCATGGGGACTTGGAAAGCGGGCAGCAGGATCGCAGGAGCCGGAGGCCACTGACGGTCAACAAGCTAAGGACCAATGCGCTGGACCAGTTGAGAACTGGCCCAGCGACACACGCGTTCTTTCAAGACCACAAGGGCCGATCGTCTATAGGACCAATCTGAAGGTCAACTGGAAAGTTCTTGATTTTGTCAAGCGTGGTGGGCCTGAGTTGACGATAGGCAGAACCATTTTCGAATTGTGGATGGGTGATCCAACTTCACTCCGGCGATCCTGACACCCACGTTAGTATATTACCTAGCCGCCCCACGGCCAGCGCAAGGGGGGCCTGCGACATTGCCGCAGGCCCCCCTTGCATCCTCTTGCCGGTCCGGCTGGGCCGGACTAGTCGTCGTCTATGATCGTCATGGTTCCCACGGCGTCGGGCGGGTAGAGGGTCCCGGGCAGGTACGCCTCCACCACGAAGTACTCGTCCGGCTCCTCATCGTCGTCGTACTCCAGCCACACCTCCGCCGTCAGCTCCGTCACCCCCGGCGCGAACACCAGCTCACCCTCCGTGTACTGATAGTCGGTCATGTGCGCCCGGTCGTCCAGCAGGTGGTACGCAGGCGCGGTGTTCCATCTGATCCTGATCTCCTCGGTGGACGCCTCGGACAGCCGCACCCGGAACTCCAGCACGTCGCCCTCCACCGCCGACGCGGCCTCGACGGTGACGGTTATCTCCACCTCCGGCGCGGCATCGTCGTTGTCGGCCACGCCGACCGTGGCCGCGCCCTGGGACGAGGACACCGTGTAGCCGCTGCCGGCGTTCACCGTCGCGATGACCGAGCCGTCGGTCTCGTCAGTAGTATCGTCGGTGGTGCCAACGGTGAGGGTGACGCTGCCCGTGGTGGGGACGGTCACCGTGCGGTGGCCCGTGGTCGCGCCGTAGTCGCCGCTCTGGGACACCGTGACGCTCACGTCGAGATTCGCGGTCGGGGCCGGGCTGGCCGTCACCGTGAAGACGACGTCCCCACCCTCGGTCACCCCGCTTCCAGCGGTGACGCTCACCACCGGCGTGGGGGCGTCGTCGTTGTCGGCCACGCCGACCGTGGCCGCGCCCTGGGTCGAGGACACGGTGTAGCCGCTGCCCGCGTTCACCGTGGCCGTCACCGACCCGTCGGTCTCGTCAGTAGTATCGTCGGTGGTGCCCACGGTGAGGGTGACGCTGCCCGTGGTGGGTATCGTCACCGTGCGGTGGCCCGTGGTCGCGCCGTAGTCGCCGCTCTGGGAGACCGTGACGCTCACCGCCAGGTTGGCCGCCGGGGCCGGGCTGGCCGTCACCGTGAAGACGGCGTCCCCGCCCTCGGTCACCCCGCTGCCAGCAGTGACGCTCACCACCGGCGTGGGGGCGGCGTCGTTGTCGGCCACGCCGACCGTGGCCGCGCCCTGGGACGAGGACACCGTGTAGCCGCTACCGGCGTTCACCGTCGCCGTCACCGACCCGTCGGTCTCGTCAGTAGTATCGTCGGTGGTGCCAACGGTGAGGGTGACGCTGCCCGTGGTGGGGACGGTCACCGTGCGCTGGCCCGTGGTGGCGCCGTAGTCGCCGCTCTGCGAGACCGTGACGCTCACGTCGAGATTCGCGGTCGGGGCCGGGCTGGCCGTCACCGTGAAGACGGCGTCGCCGCCCTCGGTCACCCCGCTTCCAGCGGTGACGCTCACCACCGGCGTGGGGGCGTCGTCGTTGTCGGCCACGCCGACCGTGGCCGCGCCCTGGGTCGAGGACACGGTGTAGCCGCTGCCCGCGTTCACCGTGGCCGTCACCGACCCGTCGGTCTCGTCGGCGCTGTCGTCGGTGGTGCCGACTGTGATGGTGACGCTGCCCGTGGTGGGTATGGTCACCGTGCGCTGGCCCGTGGTGGCGCCGTAGTCGCCGCTCTGGGACACCGTGACGCTCACGTCCAGGTTGGACGCCGGGGCCGGGCTGGCCGTCACCGTGAAGGTGGCGTCGCCGCCCTCGGTGATGCCGCTGCCCGCAGTGACGCTTACCTCAGGCGTGGGCGGCGGCGGCGGCGTTTGCGTTGACGCCGCCTCCAGCGCCGTCAGCTCGGTCACCACCTCGTCCCACACGGGGCTGCTGTGTTTGTCCGCCATGTCCTGGGCCTCGGACGCCGTCATCGGGCCGCCCGTGACGCCGGCGCCGTCGTGCTCGCCGAAGGCCAGCAGCACCCGGTTCCAGCGGTTCACGTGGGCCGTGCCGTGCTGCGTCTGCGACGCCAGCTCCCTGACCTTCGCGATCACGTCCGGGTCCACCGTGTAGCCCGTCTGCTCGTCAACGACCGGGTCGTCGTTGTCTGCGACGCCGACCGTGGCCGCGCCCTGGGACGAGGACACCGTGTAGCCGCTGCCCGCGTTCACCGTGGCCGTCACCGACCCGTCGGTCTCGTCCACGTCGTCGTCCGTGGTGGTTATGGTCACCGTGGCGCTGCCCGAAGTCGGGATGGTCACCGTGCGCTGGCCCGTGGTCGCGCCGTAGTCGCCGCTCTGGGACACCGTAACGCTCACGTCGAGGTTGGCGGCGGGGGCGGGGTTTGCGCTGACGGTGAAGCTTGCGCTGCCGCCCTCGGTGATGCCGCCGCCCGCGCTGACGCTCACCACCGGCGTGGAGGCGTCGTCGTTGTCGGACACGGCCACCGTGGCCGCGCCCTGGGTCGAGGACACGGTGTAGCCGCTGCCCGCGTTCACCGTGGCCGTGACCGACCCGTCGGTCTCGTCGGTAGTATCGTCGGTGGTGCCCACGGTGATGGTGACGCTGCCCGTGGTGGGTATCGTCACCGTCCGCCGGCCCGTGGTGGCGCCGTAGTCGCCGCTCTGCGAGACCGTGACGCTCACGTCGAGATTCGCGGCCGGGGCCGGGCTGGCCGTCACCGTGAAGGTGGCGTCGCCGCCCTCGGTCACCCCGCTGCCAGCGGTGATACTCACCTCGGGCGTGGGCGGCGGCGGCGTCTGTGCCGCGGCCGCTTCCAGGGCGGTCAGCTCGACGACCACCAGGTCCCACACCGGGCTGCTGTGATTGTCGGCCATGTCCTGGGCCTCGGCCGCCGTCATCGGGCCGCCGGTGACGCCGGTCCCGTCGTGCTCGCCGAAGGCCAGCAGCACCCGGTTCCAGCGGTTCACGTGGGCCGCGCCGTGCTGGGTCTGCGACGCCAGCTCCTTGACCCTGGCGATCGTTCCCTGGTTGACCGTGTAGCCGCCGTCGTCGTCGGACACGACCACGACAGCCGTCCCCTGGGACGAGGACACCCGGTAGTCGAGGTTGGCGCTGGCGTCGACGGTGACCGTGACCGATCCGTCGGGCTCGTCCACCTCGTCGTTGGTGGTGGCCACCGTCAGCGTGGCGTAGCCCGCAGTCGGGATGGTCACCGTCTGATGTTCCATGAATATCCCGGAGTCGTCGCTCTGCGACACCGTGACGCTCACGTCCAGGTCCGCAGCCGGGGCCGGGTTGGCGCTGACCGTGAAGGTCGCGTCCCCGCCCTCGGTCACGTTGCCGTCGGCGGTCACGCTGATCAGCGGCACGGACGTGTTGGGCGCGGGCGTCTCGAAGTCCACCGTGAAGGTCTTCGGCGTCGCGCCGGCGGCCAGGGTCTGCACGGTGATCTTGTCCAGCTGGGTCGTCCCGTGAAGGACGGAGACCACGTAGTGCGACTGCGGGTCGAGGCCGGTGAGCTGGTGCTCGGTGGCGGTGGTCGTGACTTCCGTCAGGACCGGGACGCCCGTGAAGCTCTCGTGCCAGACGACCAGGTAGGACGCGCCGTCCCCCTGCGGCTTCCAGGCGACGGTCGCCGTGGTGTCGGAGACGCGCTTGAGCTGGACCGGCGGCGGCGGCGGGAGGTCGTTGTTGGCGATATAGACCGAGGCGTAGCTCCTGAACCTGTTCAGCCGGTAGCCCTCGCCGAACTGCACCGTCGCGCCGAGCATCCCGTTGGAACCCCAACCGGTGTCGTCGACGGTGGGGATGGTGAACGAGACGCTGCCGCCGGTGGGCACGTTGACCGTGCGCTCCCCCAGGTGCTGGGCGGCGACCACGGAGCCGGGGCCGGCCACGCCCACCCTGACGTCCAGCGGCGCGTCGGGCGCGGGGTTCACGGTGACCGTGTAGACCGCGTCCTCGCCCTCGGTGATCGTCCCGCCGGCGGCGCTGATCGACACCTCGGGCACCCGCTCCACGATCACCGACGTGGGCTCCGCCTCCACGGGCGAGCCCGCCGCAAGCGTGGTGAAGCGGATCACCGGGCTGGCGGTGCTCAGCTGCGTCGCGCCGTGGTCGGCGTAGTAGACCACCGCCCGGTACTCGGTGTCCGGCTCCAGGTGGCGGATGTTCCAGGCCGGGTCGTTGGGCTCGGCCCCGAACCAGGCCTCGTCGGCCGGGACGCCGGGGAAGGGCGAGGTGGTGGACCAGTAGCGCACCTCGTAGCCCTCGGCGCCGACCACCTGCGGCCAGCTCAGGTCGATGCCCGTGTCCGACAGGTTGGCGTAGGTCAAATCGCCCACGCGCTCCACCACCGGGTCGGGCAGGTCGCCCAGCAGCCGCTGGCAGCCCACGCAGGAGCCCAGCGTGCGGTGGAAGCTGAAGCTGTCGGTGCGCACCGTCTTCGGCGGCGTCTCCGTCGAGATCTGGTTGTCGCTGCGCTCGTACAGCTTGTAGCCCTCGACCTGGAAGGTCACGTTGCCGACCACGTTGGCGCCGACGTGGATGTCGACCTGGACCGGCGTGCGGCCGACCGTGACCGAGCCGGCGCTGACGGCAGTGTCAGTTCTGAAGGTGTGCAGGTGCGATGCGGCGGGGCTGGTGAACCAGACCCGGTGGGACCGGAAGTACTCCGACGTGCCGCTCCGCAACAGCGGCTTGGCGAAGTCGGCGCTGATGGAGAAGCGCTTGTCCTGGTCCGCCGGCGGGTCGTTCTTCGTCCGCACCCAGAAGTAGTGCGCCTTGCGCCCCGTGTTCAGCGAGGCCGGGAAGGCCAGATTGAGCCCGCCGTCCTCGATGGACGTCCAGGTGGTCCCGTCGTCGATGGAGAACTCCAGGGTCTGCTCCCACTCGTCGTCGTCCCTGATGATGAGCGGCACCTGCACCTCGGGGTAGTCGAAGCCTTCCACCTGGTACAGCACGCCATTTTCATAGAAGTTGTGGCCGACGGCGTAGGGCCGGTGGATCAGGAACGTCCCGTGGTCGAAGGCGTCGCTGTCCTGCCCCGCGGCGAGGCTCACCGGACGCCACTTGTTGGCGTCGCTCTCGTAGACGGACTGCGACGAGAAGGGGCAGCCGTCGTGGCGGTCCAGCAGCGGGCCGGCGGTGCTGCCGTAGCCGAAATGAATCCCATCCCGGCCAAGCCCTTCGACGATGGGGTCGCCCAGGTTGTAGGGGCTGCGGCTCCCGGTGTGGCACATCAGCCGGTCCCGGTCCGGTTGGCCCGGCCCGATGTAGCCGCCGTGGTGGCTGAGCGGCTCACCCACCTGGCTGGCGACGTAGAAGTGCCGGCGCTCGTGGGGGTCCACCGCCTGCCACTGGTAGGTCACCGCCGGGCCGCCCTCGGTCAGCGTGATGGTGGGCGGCGGGTCGTGCCTGGTGTAGTTGGCGATCACCCAGCCCGTGTCGCAGTCGTTGCCCGACACCGTGCCCGCGCAGGTGCGGAACTGCACGAAGGCGTCGGCGGCCCCCAGGTTCAGGCCGATCTTGAGCGCCTCGGAGTGGGTGCTCCAGGAGACGGCGGGGTTGGGGTAGAGCGACCAGGAACTGTGGCCGTCGCCGATGCTCCAGCCCTCGGGCAGGCGCAGGCCCCGCAGGCGCTCGGAGTTCGACGCGGTGGCGCGAAGGGCGTACGTGCTGTTGGGCTGCACGGACGCGTCGTATACGTACACCCAGTAGGTGGTGTTCGGCTCCAGCCGCAGCCCCGAACCGTCGTCGCCCTGGTAGGTGAAGGTGAAGGTCCGGTCGGCGCTGCCCACCGGCATGGAGGGGCGCGCCAGGTCGGCGAGGACGTCGGCGGCGGTACTGCCCGGCGAGCCGCCGGAGCCGGCCCAGATCTGTACCCTCAGATCACGGGCGGCGTCGGAGTCGCCGATCTCGGCAAACTCGACGTCGACGCTGTTGAGGCGGTAGTGGCCGCCGTTCCTGCCCGTCGTGAACGACTGCGCGCGGTCACGTACGGTACTGGCAGTCGTCACGGTCAACGCCGCGCCGTCCGCCTGGCCCAGGTTGCTCATCACCGCCGGCTCACCGGGCGGCGCGTTCACCGGCGTGGGCTCCACCCGGAACAGGGGCGAGATGCCGTAGAACGCGTGGTCCTGGGTGCTGGCGACGGTGTTGTAGCTGATGGGGCCGGTGTCCGCGTCGGTGGTCGAGAACCGTCCGCGCCGGGCGTTGCTGGCGCCCAGAGGGTTCGCCTCCTTCGCACCGTCGGTGCGGGTGCCCGTCCACGGCCAGTCGTTCGAGGTGCTCCTCTCGCCGCTCTCGAAGCGCCGGTCCGCCATCGCCCAGTTCTCCCAGGTGTCGGACCAGAAGCCGGCGTTGTTCGCCGCGACGCGCTCGCCGTTCAGCCACCAGACCTCCGCGTCCGTGTGCCCAGCGTTGTTGGGGTTGGTCCGGGTGTGGTCGCGGGCGTCCACCGCGGCGGTGGAGCCCACCACCCGGAAGTGATCGGCGTAGCGCCGGATGGCGGCGTGACCGTCGCGGGCCGCCTCCCGCACGTGGGCGTCGTAGACGCCGATGTCGGCGGCGGTGGCGTCGCGGTGGTCTTCGGTCATGAACAGCAGCCGGAACGTCTCGCCCGCGCCCAGACCGAGCGGCTTCAGCGGCCAGTCCAGGGGCACGGTGTAGGAACCGTCCGCGTGGGGCAGCAGCCGGCCGTTGACTCCCATCGACAGAGTGGAGCCGCCGACCAGGGTGATCCAGTTGCCGCCCCCCTGCGCGCGGATGCGAGCGTCGTTGTTGATGCTCCAGCCGGGCGCCGCGCCCGCGTCCTCGGAGTTGCTCTGCGTGAACTTCACCTGGCTGTTGCCTTCCGTGAGTCCGGCTGCGTCCAGCACGACCCAGTAGCGGGTGTCCGCCTCGAGCGCGACGCCCGGGTGCGTGAAGCGGTACGTGCCGGCCTGCCGGTTCACCCAGTCGGGATTGGCCAGGGTCCCCACGACCGTGCCGGGAGCCCCGTTGGCACCTTTGTGGACGGTGACCGTCAGCTTGGAGCCGAAGTCCTCGGTGGACCGCCTGAAGGCCACGTCCACGCTGGTCAGGGTGTACCCCGAGGGGTTGCCGCCGGTGTCGAAACCCTGCGCCAGGTCCACGTGCAGGCCCTGCACCAGGCCGCTCGACTGACCGGTGTTCTTCACCAGCGGCGGGTCGTCGTCCCGCACCCGGACCGTCGCCGTCCCCAGCGACGTGGCCAGGTCGTAGTCCGACCCGTCCACCAGCGTCACCGTGACCGAGCCGTGGGCTTCGTCCACGTCGTCGCCGGTGGTGGGGATCTCCAGCGTCGCGGTGCCCGAGGCCGGGATGGTGACGCTGGTGGGCAGCGCGCCGTACCCGAAGTCCCCGGTCGTGGTCACCGTCACGCTCACCGGCAGGTCCGCCGTGGGCGCCGGGACCGCCGTCAGCGTGAAGCTGGCGCTGACGCCCTCGGTGACGGCGCCGCCGCCAAGGATGCTCACCCGCGACGGCCGCGGCTTGTTGCTCACCTGCACGGAGAAGCCGTTGGACGTCGCGTGCGGGTCCGCGCCGCCGCCGACATTGGTGCCGAGGCTGGAGGCGTCGAAGGCGGCGTTCGAGCCGAGCGCGATGGTGTAGGTCTCCGTGCTCTCCGTCGCGCCGTCGACCACCGGCGTCAGCTCCAGCGTCGCCGTCCGCGCGCCCGCGCCCGAGAAGCGCACCGTCGGCGTCGCCGTGCTCGTGCCCGAAAGCGTCACGCCGGCGTTGAGGCTCGTGCCGGTCTTCTTCGCAAGGCTCCAGTCGGAGGTGGTCACGCCCGTGCCGCCGATCGACAGCGGCACGTCGATGGTCTCGCCCGCAATCAGCGCGCGGCCCAAGGTCACCGTGAACTCCACCGTCCCGCCCTCCGACACCGCGCCGCTGCCGACGCGGGCGAGGGTGACGACCGTGGGGTCGTCGTCGTGGAGGGTGTAGGTGAAGCTATTGGCGCTGGTGTCGATGGAAACCCCGGCGGGGAGCGGATTGTCCGGATCCTCAGAGAGAGTCACCGAGATGACTTCGTTGGGCACGTCCCCGACACTGCCGACAGCAAAGCCACTAATGCCCCTCTCCGTGCTACCTGCTGAGACTGTTAGATCTGCGCAACCGTTTTCATCCAGTGTCAAAACTGTGTTTTGCAAATGCTCAAACTCGAGGCCAAGGGTTGGGCGGTTGCTTGTGATACATACTCTGAAGTAGGTAGCAGTTGCCAGGGCCGATGAGACTTCCACCCGAAAACTTCCAGCAGCTGCACCTGCACTTAATTCTTGTGTCATCTGCGGGGTAGATAGTTCTACAGACATTGTTGCGGTCTTCACCACGCCACCGAGGCTGATTTTCGGGGTTGGCGTGTTGGTGAACCATGAGCCTGTCATAGCATGCGCTCTATACACCAAGCCGTTACCGATGCTCCAGCCGGCGAGGGCTCCGCTATCTTCGTTGTTCGAATTCGTGGCGCGAATACCCGACGTGGCGAGGTTACGGCTGAGATCCAACACAAGGAAGTATGTGGTGTTCGCCGACAGGTCTATGCCGGTGCTCGTGAAGGTCAGCGTCTGGTCCGAGCTGGAGACGGGAAAGCTGGCGGGCTTGGTCAGGGTCCCCAGCGAGCTGCCCGGAGACCCGCTGGATTCGGTGTGGATGGTGGCGGTGAGGTCCGAAGAGCTGAAGCTGCTGTGGATAATGCCAAATTCCACTCCGACGCTGGTCAGGCTGTAGCCCGCGGCGTTGCTGCCGGTGGTGAACGCCACGGCGTAATCGTTGCCAAGAGCTTGATTGAATCCGTCTGCCTGACCGAGGTTGCTGACGAAGGTCTGCGTCGCCTGCTGCGCAGAGGCTGTTTCAGACCCTCCAGACAGCAGCACGAACAGCGCCGCCGCCAGCAGGGTCAACGTGAGGAAGGTTCTGGCGGGGCGCCTCATGAGAGAGAACCCCCACGAAATGCGGGGGGGGGGGGGGGGTGAAGCTCCGCAGCGCATCAGTCATGTCGTCGAACCTCCTGTGTCGCCCGACTTATGCCGCGACGCCGTGCGGGCGCTGGATCAGTAGTATTTCTAGCTCATGTCAATATGTGTCGCAAACGACCAGCAGATATCATCCGCCAATCTGGGGTTCGTTGTCAATGGGGTCCGGCAGGGCAATCGCATCTTATTGAGCAAGGACCTTGAGTAGGTAGTCATTGTCCCAGGCGGCGTCTTTTCGCTTACCGGCGAGGCTGCGCTTGGTGGACTTTTCGGCCTTGAGCAGATTCAGAGCCATGCGGCGCAGCACGGAGAAGTTCTCGGCCCCGTTCCCGCTACGCACCCGGCTCCCGTCCTCATTGAACGTCACGTCCAGCGACCAGTGCAACTGGTTTTCTATACTCCAGTGACTGCGCACCGCGCTGAGTAAGGCACTCGCATCGTTGGGCAGGCTCGATATGTAGTAGCGCGACTCCATCGTCGTCTTGTCTCCTATGCGTCGCTCACCTTCCACCATTGCCAGCGTAGTCAGCCCCGGCCATCGCCTGTACTCATCGACGTATCTGACGTTGCCGAGGTCAGACACCGTCCAGCAGCGGCGCGTCTCGACTCGTCCATGACCAGCATCCACCGTCTCGTGGTAGTCGTGGTCTATGTCGTCGAAGCAGGAGTTGCGGATGAGGTCGAAGACATCGACCACTCCCTCGTGCAGGAGTACCTGGTTTCTCTTGACCGCCAGCACGTAGTCGGCTTCCTCCTCCAGTATCTTCGATGCAATCTCCCTCTGGCAGCCCATGGCATCTATCGTCACGATGCATCCCTCGACCGCGAGCATCTCAAGCAACCGGGGTATCGCCGTGATCTCGTTGGAGCGTCGGTCCACACTGGTCTGCCCGAGCGTCACGCCGCTCGCACATGCCCAAGCACTGACCATGTGGATAGCGCCCTTCCCTACGTATCGATCGTGCGAGCGTCGCACCGCCTTGCCGTCTATGGCCACCACATCACCTTGCAGAACCTCACTGACTGCCAGCACCCACTCGGTGAAACAGCGTTCGAACTGCTCAGCGTCCAGCTTGGCGAACACCCTGCCGAAGGTGTCGTGCGAGGGAATGCCGTTGGGCAGTTCCAGCATACTGCGCAACCATCCTTCCTTGCGCCTGCCGAACGCTTCCACGTCTACCCAACTGTCCGCTCCCGCTATGGCGCCGCAGAGCGCAATAGTAAGAATGTCGATCAACTCGTGGCGTTTGGTTCGGTCTATACGCGGGTCATCGAGGCTGCTAAAATGCTCCGTAAGCGAAGCAGGGCTACTATTGTCCATCGGCCAATCTCCTTATGAGACTGACCCCAATTTTATACTCTGCCTAAACTAATTTAGATGCAATTGCCCTGTGGGGTCCGGGTTGGATTGGGGACGGAAAGGGAGGGCGGAGCGCAGCAACATACCGTGTGGGGACTGGCGGACAAGGGCGACTTGGCGAGACCCCTCGGAGGCAGTCGTTACTGTGGCGTAGCCTGGATGAGGACGCGTCCGCCTCGCTGGACCCGGATATTCAGGTCGTGGCCATCCAGCAGCCTCATGCCGACCAGTGGAGTGGAATCGGCGGCGCTGGCCCTGGTGTTCCGCAGGCTGTCGTCCCACAGCACGGCGACGTCATAGACATCGAAGAAAGCTTCGCTACCGTCGGCCAGAATTGCACGGCTTCGGTCCCGATAGGCCAAGCCCAACTCCCTCACCAGGTCTGAGGGCAGGGTCAGGAAGCCATTGTATCCCGTGTCTATTACGGCTTTGACTTCCCGTGACCGGCCCGTCGGCCCTTGCACTGTAAGGCCGACGACGGCTTCGTAGGCGGTGTTCACCGTTCCATGGATCACTCAGTCCTCCGCAGCGATCCGCCCCCAAAGCTGTAGAGCGCCCTATAGCCGACCCGCAGGCACCAAACGTCATAGGCGTCGGGCCGCTGGGATTGCAGCCGGTCCGTAGCGGCAATCTCGTCCGCTCCAATAGCCCAGCTTCCGCTCTCCACATCTATGGCGACGACCTCTCCAACATGGTCCTCCTCGACCTGCCGCCGGATGTCTCGCTCGTATATCTGGTCGCCCAACCGCGCCGTCTCTTCTTTAGGACGGCTCGGCGGTGTCGTGGGCTTGGCGCGCTGGCTGGGTACCGAAGTCTCTGCGTCTCTCATGCCTCCTCCCTTCAATGAGCGTTCCCTCGTTCCTAATTCTACCACTCTGCGGGAGATCCGGACAGCCAGAAGGGGCGGTGCCACAGGGGAAGACAGACCAACCAGCTATGGCCTATACTGCGAGCCTACAGACTTCCCAGTCGCATCTCGAAAACGGTTCTGCCTACCGTCAAAATAGGCCCACCAGACTTGACGGTAGACAGAACCGGAGCGTGCAAAGCCACCCCCTCGGCGTCCCTTCCCCCTATGGGAGCATCCTCCGGCATGGGTATGGAGTAGCGTAGCAGCGCGTTCCCCGGCATCACCACGATCTCCTTCACGAAGCTCTCGATGAAGGCCCTCCGCTCGGTCAGCTCGCTCTCGTTGAGGAACACGCTCAGGTCCTGGGCATAGGCCGTGATGGTCTCCACGTCGTCCAGCACCTCCCTGCGCTGGGAGAGCATCGCCCTGGCCTCAACAGCTGACGCCTCCAGCTTCTCCTGCCGCTCCCGGTGGTCTCTGATGCGGGGCTTGAAGTCCTCGATGTCCAGGTCCGTGGTCTCCGCCAGGTCGTAGAGTCGTCCCAGCCGCCGCTTCACGTCCTCAAGCTCCGACTCGATGGTATCCAGCCTCTGCCGCTGCTCCCTGGCGATGCCGTCCATCTCCTCGTCCACCAGCTTCACCAGTTCCCGGATGTTGGAGTCGGTGAGCACGTTCTCCCGTATCTTGCCCACCACCATCTCCTCGAAGCGCCGTGCGTTGAGCCTGGGGGTCTCGCAGGCATGCCTGCCCCGCTTCATGATCGACTGGCAGACGTAGTAGGCGTACTTCCCGCTCTTGGCGTCCTGGCCGCTGAGCGCTCCGTCGCACGCCCTACACTTGACCATCCCGCTGAGCAGGTAGGTGCTTCCCACCCTGCGAGGGTGCGCCTTCCTGGGGGCGCGGGAGCGCATGCGCCGGTTCACCCTCTTGAACTGAGCTTTCGAGATGATGCCGGGGAACGCCTTGTCCACCCTGACCGGCTCGTCTTTGCCCTTCCCACCGACGCCCCAGAGGAGGGTTCCCGTGTAGGCTTCGTTGCGGAGGATGATGTGGACGCCGTTCTTGGACCAGAGCCTGCCCGTGGGGTTGGCGATGCCCTCGGAGTTGAGGGTCTGGGTGATGTCCAGGATGCCCCTGCCCGACTCGGCCATGTCGAAGATGCGCTGCACCACGGGAGCGGTTGCGGGATCGGGCTCCAGGGTGGGGCGCTTCTTGGCCCCGTCCTGCACCATGCGCTTCTGGTAGCCGTAGGGCACGCGGCTGGCGACCCAAAAGCCTCTGGAGGCCGCTTCCCGCATCCCCCGCCGAACTTCCTCGGCAAGGATATCGGTTATCCAATAACGACAAAAAAATCAGGTACACATGGGCGGCCGAACTTGAAGCCAACTGACCTCGGCAGCAGGGCGTGGTGCTACACGCAATTCCAGAGTCCGTAGCGGAGTCGCCCGAGGCCGAGACCGCAACGCTCACGTCCAGCGCCGCATCTGGCGCCGGGTTGGCCGTACAGCGTGAAGACGGCGTCCCCGCCCTCGGTGGCTCCGCTGGCCGCCGTGATGTCTATCGTGGGCGGCGGTGACGGGGTGGCGTCTTCACCCTGCTCGCTGGCGCGGCAGGTCTCCAGCGCGTCCAGCTCCACCACCGCTTACGGTAGATACCGCCATATTCGAGATGTCGCTTGGCAGCCTGTCGGCGCACCAAGGTCTCGCGATTCCTGTAGTGTGACACCCAATTGCCATCGCTACTTGTAGTACACGGCGATGTAAGCATGGAAGAGACCCAGGACAACCGTGACGGCGGCCAGTGAGACGTGGGCAACTCCCCACGAGACGGTGTAGTAGCGGTTGTTGATCCTGATGCCCAGGGGACTCGCCGCACCAACAAACATGTTGCCCAGAAACACCCAGCTGAGCGCCGCCAGGTAGCCGTAGCCCACCTCCACGCTGTGCACGTAGAACAGCAGTGGCACCAGTGCGCCGGTCCGCTGATGCCACGGCAGCAGCCTCCGCAGATTCCGCCGCTTGAGACGGGAGTAGAAGAGCCACCACTGCCATCCCACATACGAAAGCAGTCCGGCGCCGGTGACATACTTGTACCCGTCCAGGTCTTGGGCCTGGGCGAGCCACTCCCACCGCAGCCCAGCGACATCCTGGCCCACGTAGAGGAGCACGCCGAGGACACCCACCATCCGCCACCGCCACGCCGCTACCGGCAACGCGAAGGGGCGGCCAGCACGAACGGGCCTTCCCCGGCTCCCGTTGCTGTCGGCAGCTTCCACTGGAGATTCACCTACGGATTGGCCCGTTGTCATCGCGCCTCCCCCATGTCTTGCGCCTCCAGCAGCAAGCGAAGGGTCTGGGCCGATGTCCTCTCCTCCACCTCCGCCATGAAGACATCGGCCGATGGCAGGAAATAGCCGTCTGCGGGCCACAGGTCTCCCACAGGTGGAGGGTCGGCAAAGGTGGCAACCTTCTCCGGGTAGTGCACATAGGCTTCACGGACGCTCCGGCGCAGGGCTTGCACCAGGCTCAGCGCCTCGCTGATGCTGATTTCGTCCTCCGGGTATGACCAGGTGGTCGCACCCATGACGTCACCCACCTGCCAGTCGGTCTTGGGCGAGTTCGGGTCGCTGTTGTGGCAGACCACGCACGCCTCCGCCGAGGCGATGTCCGAGAACATGGCGGTCTGAAAGCCGATATCCGGGTCCAGGAAGAACTGCGGCTCGCCGGTGCGCCTGATGACTTGAAAGTGCTCTGTCTGCAAGCCGGTGAACTTGTTGGCGTCATTGATCGGGAAGTCCGAGCCGAGGAATAGATACAGGGGAACCGGACTACGACAGAGACCCTTGGCAGTCTCCCGCAGGAAGAGCGCCGGAAGCGGCCCGGCGTGCGTGGGGGTGATAGGGTCGTCCTCCAACGAGGTGTCCTGGTGGCAGTGGGTGCAGAAACCGATGGTGGGCTGAGTCACCCGCACCCCTTGGTGCTCGGTGTGGCAGGCGACGCACATGTGGGCCTCGATGTGCTCCCGTGCATCGGCGAAGCGCGGCTCGAGGAAGCGGGAGATCGGGTGCCGGTCGTCAGGCCTCTCGTGGCAGTCCAGACAGGCTGCGTTACCGACATCCTCGGAGCCAAAACCGATGGTGGACTCCCGCAGGCCCAGCCAGTCGTAGACGTTGGAGTTCAGTTGCTGCGCGGCGGTGCCCGCTACGGCTGAGTGGCATTCCTGGCAGCCCAATCCCTCGTGGCCAGTGTTCATGGGCCCCTTGGCAACCAGCGCGTTGCGGTCCGGGAATGTGAGAAACGCCACCAAGAGCAGGCCCAGCGCGACGACCGACTGCAACGCCGAAATATCGCCAATGTACGAGCAGCGTTCTGATAACAACCCCGTCCGTAGGTGTCCTTGTGACCCTTCATCTATTCAACGCGTGCGATCATCTTGTGGTATGAAGCGCGGAATCATCTATCGGGACGGAGGCATACCCTCCAGCCCGCAGGTCTCCGCCGCCCTTAGGAACGCTTCCGATGGTTCGCCCAAGCTGGCTTCTTGCATGGCCTCCGCCAGCTTCGCAGGCCCGCCCAGCTCCTCGAACAGGCAGGCCGCGCCCTCCCTGAAGTCGGGCGGCAACCCAAATCTGGGAGCGTAGGTCTCCCATTCATCGTCGTTCATGCAGACCACTGAGACGTTGAGCGCGGCCATGCTCAGCGCCAGGGAATTGGCAGGAGTAAACCCGGCGACAGCTGGAGCCAACAGACCGCGCAGATCAATCGGTACGAATCCCTCCCGTATGCACAATGAAGTCTCTTCACTGAACGGTTCAACTTGCCCTACGAGCGTGGTCAGGAACAGCCTCAGCACCGTGTCGTCTTGCAGGCAGTTGACGATGTCCACGACGGTCTCCAGCGAGCCGCCGGGAGAGCGCCCCGTCATCTGCAACAGTTCCTGTGGGCCGATGCCCTTATCGCCGAGGCAGGACTGTTCCCTGGGTGACAGTCCAGACAGGAACGTTTGGGGGTCGTCAATAGCCACGGGGTGCAGCGTGTCAGGCGGCAGCCCCATACCCTCCGTGGAAGTGTCGCCGCCTGTGCCACCGGAGCCGGAGTCGTCAGGCATGTTCTCCGACATTCCCGCAAAACCCACGCCGCACTTGGCTGCCGTGGCTACGAACGCCGTAGGCAATCCCGATTCATCCGTTTGGAGCAGGGCTTCCGCCACTCCCGTCGGTCCGCCCAGTTCGGCCAACAGGCAATCCGTACCGGATTTGTCGCGAGGCCCTAACTCCAGTGCGGAGGACGCCGCCTCCCACTCCTCATCGTTCAGGCAGGCGGTGAACGTCAGGAAACTCGCCATCCCAACTATCCGGGCATCCATCGCTCCGGCAGCCGCCCCGGGCGATTTCATCATCGGACGCAGGTCCATCCCGCCTAGACCTTCGCGGATGCACGCGGAGGTCTCATCGCTCAGTTCGCCGGTTGCCGTCAGCGGCTCACTCAGGAACATGCGCAACACCGTCTCATCTTCGAGACAGTCTAGGATGGCGTCCCCCTCCGCGGCTCCATTGGTCGAAGTCATTGCCGTCATGATCTGGGCGATGCCGAGATTGCCGTCAGCAAGGCAGGACTGCTCCTGTGCAGATAGAGCCGACAGGAACGCCTGTGGGTCGTCCAAATCCAGCGGGGCAAGGCTCCGGACAGCCCTCGGGCTGTCTGCTTGCGGTGTCGCCGTCGCCGTAGGTTGCGGAGTGGCCGTCGGTGCCGGAGTGGCGGTGGCCTGCGGCGCGCGGGTGGCCGTTACCAGCGCCGTAGGCTGCGTTGCCGGGGTCGAGTCATCCCTAGAGCAAGCCAGGATTGCGAACAGCGACACAAGGACGAACACGACGATCAGCTTCGACATGCTCTGCCTCCACGGGTGGCAATAGGATCGTTCTCGCTCCTCCTCAAACCAGCGTTCACCCTTCCGAGAGAACTTAGCCGCCACCCATTTTACGTCTCAGTTGGAAGTCAGGCTCCCGGAGGACGATAGTTCACCGTTTTCTGCGTGGCTTCGTCGATCTCCTCTGGAGTGAGCAGCTGCACCGTACTGATGCTGAGTGCGCCTCCCGCCGTGATGGCAAGGGAGATCGCGGCTGCCGTCGCCGCATCGGGCAGGTCAAAGATGATGTAGAGGTCCGCACCACCAAAGGCATAGTAGAACGCCTCCAGTTGTCCGCCTTGCTCTCTGCCCATCTCTTCGAAGACCTTACGTCGCGAACTGCCGCCTTCCCGCAGCAGGCCCTGCATTCCCGTCGGTGTGTAGTTTGCCTGATACAGGTACTTGGCCATAATCAACCTCCTTATTTCAGTGTTGTCGTGTCTTTAGCGTCTCGCTCTTGTCTCTGCGTGCGTAACTCTTGCTGACGGACGAGGCGAAGCGTCGTCACCGTCCATGCCAGTTGTTGCAATCATATCATACAGTTGCGATAATCAAACAACCAGCTAGCGTCACGGCTCGTCTATGCTCAGTAATTCCTCAAGGTGTATGGGACGCCGAAGAAATACTTCTCATTTCCGATTATCGTCCTTATCGTCTTGATGTGACGCTTTGCCGGGTAGTAGATATAGAGTTCTGCTTTGCCAGGGCAACTCCAAGTATTGATTGAAAGATCGACACTTCCAGACCCGATAAACTCTATCCTGCGAATCACTCCGGTATGTTGTTTGAGGGTCTGCTCTACCTCGTCACGCGTGGGCCAATCGTCGCACGGTATCCTGTGAGGCCTCGTCCCGTATATACTCACGGACAGAAAGTCCCGTAGGTAGGCAGTGTTAATTTCCATAATGGCAAAAGCTAGCAAGCCTACCGCAAGGGTGCCTACGAGGTACTGCCACCGTCCCAGTCCCAGGACGACCCTTGTTAGACTCTTGCTGGTACGTCTTACGCCGAGCATCACACACCTGACAATGCACCTAGGCAGTTGCCAGTTAGGCAATGGCGATGTTGCCCACAAGCTCTTCTGTGCGCTCCGGTCCCTCAGCCAGCAGGAACCGAAGAGAGCCGAGTACCATCGCAGGGACGAGGCCCATGACGGCACCCACCAATGCCGCTCTGGTTCCGCGTCCCGCGTTCCAGTCCGGTTCTTCCGTACGAGAGGACGGTATTGAGGCCCGAGTCCCTCCCGGAGAACCTCCAGCATCGTATGTTGTGGATCCTTGGCAGGATTCCAAAGGAGTGCCCCCTCCCGGCGAATTGGAACTGTACCTACTCAACGATCTCCACTCTGAAACCGTGGGCAACGTCTCCAAAATGGAATCCAAAGAATGCGCTGACAAAGTAAACACCTGCCGGTAGATCAAGCGCGGGCACCTCCCGCACGTCAGTCAAGTAGACTGGCTCTCCTCTCGGCATCATGTTCGGTTCTGTTCCCAGGGCAGTGAATACCTCAACGCGTACCTGCTCAGGGAGAGTGCTCTCTGAAGTGACGATCTTGAACCCGCTTCCCCGCTCCACCACTACAGAAGATGCCTTGTCAAAGCCCTCCCACCCCACGCTGTCTGAGCAAACAATGCTGCTTCCGCCTACCGGCCAGCAGTAGGACCCCCTCCATCCGCGATGCTGGCGACCATCGTATTCAAGGAACGCTTGAGGAAGCGGCGGTGTTGGATGTCTCTCGGTCTGGGAAGCTTGAAGGTTAGGCTCAGTGACTCCCGACCCTTCTTCGATAGAAGTCTGAACCAGAAAAACAAGTAGGACGGCCACTATCACCAGCAGTAGGCCAAGGACAATGCATATGACGCCCAGCGCACGGCCCACGTCTCCCCGTAGCCTCTTGACCATCCACGATCCTGCACCCAGTAGTACGGCGGCGGGCGTCAACGTTGCGAATAATAGAATGAAGAGCGTCGTCATCGCTTGCCTCTCAACCTGTAGGTCCACTAGTCAATACCTCTGTCCATGTGTGTTCACGATGCTCCTGCTGACCGACGAAGTTCCCTGTGCCTGTTCTCTCCGGGAACCGCCCGACTCGGCTGCGCCAGAAGGACTCCCTGATGACCCTCCAGTCCCGCAGTATTGGCTCGCCATCGATGATGTCCAATACAACGCCGAAGGTTATGCAATCTCCACATCATTTCGACTTGGCGCTGGTAGGTGCGCGTTCATAGCCTCGGATCGACCGGCTCGCTCTCAAGGGCGAGCACGCCGAAGGCGCACTCATGCACCCGGTAGAGGGGCTCTCGTTCGACGAACCGCTGGAGACCCTCAACGCCAAGCGCGAACTCGCGAAGGGCCAGAGACCTTTTTGCGGAGATGTTCCGGTTCCGCAGACGCTCCAGGTTCTTCGGCAGCGTGTACTCGGGTCCGTAGATGATGCGCAGGTATTCGGTGCCCCTGCACTTGACGGCGGGCTGCACCAGGCCGCGCTTGCCTCTCGACACAAAGTCCAACGGCTTGACGACCATACCCTCGCCGCCTGTACTCGTCATCTCCTCCCACCAGCCGGTGGCCTCAGACTCATCCGACTGGTCCAGTCGTACAACCTTGTGCCGGGTGTCCCGGAAAAACGCCGGATCAGCCTCATGCAGGCGCGTGGCCATCTTCATGTGCCAAAGGTGGTCCTTGTCGGTGTGCATTCGTCCTTCGCTGGCGAGAAGGTGGAATGGCGCGAACTGGATATCGGCGAGCGATTCGACCGGCCAGCAGTACCGGGCGTAGGCGTCGCCGTAGAGCTGGACCAGGTCGAGCCTGTCTTCAACTCCGGCCACGGCGTCGGCCACCGCAATACCGCGAGAAGCCGTCTGCCGGAGGAGGGATTCGGCGGCCGTCAGGCTGGTCCGAGCAGCCGCGCCGACCGCGGCATACTGGTCGCTGAGCAGCTCATGCGCCTTGAGGGACCACGGCATGATTTCGCTGTCCAGCACCACCCAGTCCGTCTCCAGCTCGTCCCACAGGCCAGCCTCCGAAATACCCCTGCGAACGCGTTCCATGAACGCCGACTCCAGGGCGCGGTCTCCGAAGAACCTCCGCCCCGTCCGCGTGTAGCAGGCGCCGACGCCCTCGCCGTTGATGCCGAAGCGCCGCTCTATGGCAGAGACGTCCCGCCCAACCACGACGACGGCCCGTGAACCCATGTGCTTCTCCTCGCAGACCACCTCGGACACGCCAGCATTCCGGTAGTAGGTGAATGCCTCGGCTGGATGCTCCAGCAGGCCGGGGAGTATGGAGGTCTCGGAAGGGGAAATCGTGGGCGGAAGGTAGACGAGCCAGCGCGGGTCCAGGGCGAACCGGCTCATCACCTCAAGCGCCGCAGCAGCGTTCTCCTCCCGCACCGTGACATTCCCTCGCAGCCGGGTCGAGACGACACGCTTGCCGATCACGTCATCGATGTCGAGAAGGTTCGCCGAGCGGTTCACAGTTGACCTAGTGGCCTCCTCCGGCGGTACGGATTGGGCCAGTGGTCTGACCGGCTCGTAGTAGACTTGCGCCGCCGGAACCGACACGAGCTCCTTCTCGGGATACCGGAGCGCGGTCAGCTTTCCGCCGAACACGCAGCCGGTATCGATGTTGATGGTGCGGTTGAGCCACTCTGGTTCCACAACGGCGGTATGGCCGTAGACAACCGTGGCCTTCCCCCGATACTCGGCCGCCCAGTTGGCGCGTATCGGGAGTCCGAATTCGTCCTTCTCCCCGGTGGTCTCTCCGTACAGGCAGAAGTCCCGGACACGTGCCGAGGCGCGTCCCTGGTACTCCGACTTGATGCCCGCGTGGGCCACCGCCAGGTCCCCGTCGTCGAGCACGTAGTGGCTGATGAGCCCATCCAGGAAGGCAAGAGCCTGTTGTCGGAACACTTCGGACTCCATGTCCAGTTGCGCCAGCGACTCCGCCAGTCCGTGGGTCACCTGAACGTTCCTGCCCTGTAGCTTGCGGGCGAGCTTGGACTCGTGGTTGCCGGCCACGCAGAGGGCCGTACCCTGGGCCACCATCGACATCACGAGCTTGAGCACCCTGACGACGCCGGGGCCCCGGTCCACGAGGTCGCCGACGAACACGGCCCTTCGTCCCTGAGGATGGGTTGCTGAATATCCGATACCGCCGTCGGACTCGGTGCGGGTCTCAACCTCATAGCCTAAGCATTCCAGGAGGGCGAGGAGCTCATCGAAACATCCGTGGACATCGCCGATGATGTCGAACGGGCCGCGCTCGTGGCGCAGGTTGACCCACATGGGCGTCCGCTGAACGGTTGCGGAGTCAACCTCTTCGGGAGAGTTGAGCACGAACACATGCCGGAAGCCCTCGCGCTTCAGACGGCGAAGCGACCGCCTGAGCTGCTGGGCCTGCTGGCGCACCACGCGACCCCCAAATTGGCGGTCGGGGCGCTCTCTGTTGCGGGCCAGGCATAGGGCCTCGGGCATGTTAAGGACGATGGCCGCCGGCAGGCAGTCATGCTCCCTGGCCAGTTCCACGAGGGACTTCCGCGCCTCCGGCTGGACGCTGGTGGCGTCAATGACAGTGAGACGGCCGGATCTCAAACGTGTCGCCGCGATGAAGTTGAGCAGCGCAAAGGCGTCGGGGGTGGCCGACTGGTCGTTGGCGTCGTCGGCCACCATCGCCCGGCAATCGTCCGACGACACGACTTCGGTGGGCTTGAAGTGCCGGGAGGCAAAGTGGGACTTCCCCGAACCGGTGGGGCCGATGAGCGCGACGAGACACAGCTCAGGAATGGCGATGTTCATCGCGTGAAGACCCCCATCTGGGTCGGCGCTCCGTGCGCTGGGTGGACGGGGCCGATGTCCTGGAAGATCACGTCGTACTTGCGGCGGTCCGCAACCTGCCGCGACCAGTCTTGGAATTCTCCTCGTGTCCACTCGAAACGATGGTCTCCGTGCCTGAACGCGCCGCCGGCCAGTCCTTCGAACAGCGAGTTGTACTCCGCATTCGGCGTCGTTATGAGGACGGCGCCGGGCCTGGCATTCCCGAAAACGGCGTCCTCGAAGGCGTCAAGCCGCGTGGGGTCGATGTGCTCTATCACCTCCATGGCGACGGCGGCATCGTGCCCCGCGAGGCGCTTGTCCCTGTAGGTGAGGGAGCCTTGCAGGAGAGTGATGCGCTCCCGCTGGCGCGGGGGCAGGGTGTCGAGGCGCAACCGGCGGGCCGCCGTTTCCAACGCCCGGTGTGAGACATCCATGCCCGTGATCGAACGAACCGAAGATTCCCCAAGAATAGCCTCGATCAACCTCCCCTCGCCGCAGCCGAGGTCGAGCACCCTGGCCGCCCCCATGTCGCGGAGCGCCGCGAGCACCGCCTGAGTGCGCTGCTCACCCAGTCGAATGGGCGATTCAAGCCGTTCCTCTTCCCGTTCGTGCCTTGTGGCGACAACGCCCGGGTAAGCCGATCCCGCGTCAAGCAGCTGGGCGAGCGCCTGGCTTACCAGGCTGCGCTGATGCTTCAGGTAGCGGCGCGAGATGAGTTCACGCAGAGGATGGTTGTCCAGCCACCCCTCGCCGAAGCGCAGCAGCTTGGCCACCTCGTCGTCGCCGACCCAGTAGTGCTTTTCGTCGTCCAGGACGGGCAAGAGCACGTAGAGGTGAGCGAGCAATTCCCGGAGTCGGACCTTCGACGACAGGCGCACGCCGTAGTACGGGCTGTGTCCCCACTCTGGGAAACGTTCATCCAAGGGCCGCCCTGAAACGTGAACGTCGTAGCCCAGCGGCTCGAACAAGCGCCTGATGACATCCGGCCCATCCGCAGAGGGCATCGCGGGAACATCGGCTTCCAGCGGCATGGGCATGTCGGCAAGTTCCGCTCGTTCGGCGCTCTTCCCCGCCAGCGCGCTGCCGAACACCGAGGCAATTGCCACGCTCATGTGCGATGAGGCTACGTAGGGACGGTCGTTCACGTATTGCCCAAGCCAGTCCCCGGCGTTGGAGTTCCCGGACTTCGGGCGTGCCAGTCCCACCGGATCGATGTGCAACAGAAGCGCCGCCGTGCAGCGGTGGATGTCTGCCTCGGGGTAGAAGACGTCGGCCCTCCCGAAAGACAGCTTGAACGACTGGAATCGACCAGGGTTCTTGTGGAGCAGGAACCCCAGGTCGGTCGCCGGTTGG